>NZ_CP084271.1:0-2870354 GCF_022879615.1 Caballeronia grimmiae | reverse complement strand
CTGAATGGCCGCCGCGCGCGCAAGCTGGTTCGCCTTACCGGTCACGAAGTTGTCGAACGTGAGCACCGGATTGAGCTTCGAGCGCTCGAACGCGGAATCGTTTTCACTGCCCGCCGATGCCGCGCCGCCCGGCCGCCACGTGCGCCGGCCAGCGGCGGCTTCGTTGGCGTCGAGGCTTGGGAGGTCGAGGTCGGCCTGGTCTTCGTGCATCGACTGCGCCTGCTGCGCGGCCTCGGCCGCGAGCGCATTGACGTGCGCGGCGGCGTTCGCGTGCGCGACGACGGTCGGCGCCTGCTGGGCTGGCGATGGCGCGGACGGCGCCGGCGGACGGGGCGCGGCCACGCTCGGACGCGGCGCCGCATTCGGGCCGCCGCCGATCGCACTGCGCGCGGTGGCTTTCGGATCGAGAACGAACTGGACGTCGATGGGTGCGCTGAAGAACTCGCGCGCCGCATCGGCGATGCGGCCCGAGAACTGGCTCTTCACCCAGTCGAGCTTGAAGCGGTTGGGAGCGGCGATGCGCAGGGTGCTCGCGTCGGCATCGAAGTCGACCGGGGTTAGCGGCTTGATCCACGTGACGTACTGCTGGGGCGTGAGCTCGCGCTCCAGCAATGCGGAACAATGTTCCCAGAAATCGTTCATCGAATGCGGTCGTTATGGTTGCTGCGCGCACCTGCGGCCATGCTTGCCCAAGATTGCGGCAAGTCCCGGCACGGCCAAGCAGGCATGCTCCGGAGGCTTACGCCGCAAGGGTTTGCGGGCGAACGGCGGGCCGAAGCAGCGGGCGGATATTTGGGAGTAAGGCGAGATTCTAACGCCAAACCAGCACGACGCGCGAGTTATCCACAGGGTCAAATCAGCGCGACCGGAAGCCGTTCGAGACGGTCGATGGGGCGTTAATCGGCGCTAAAGTATTGACGGTCAATAGGAAAACGGTTTAAATAGCGGGTTCCGCGAAAACAGAATTCCTGGAACCTCCGGCCATCGCGCTTGCAGTGACCACACTGGAGCCAAGCCCGCGCGGTCAATCAACTCAAGTGAGAGCACCATGAAACGTACTTACCAACCTTCCGTGACGCGCCGCAAGCGCACCCATGGCTTCCGCGTTCGCATGAAGACCGCTGGCGGCCGCAAGGTCATCAACGCTCGCCGCGCGAAGGGCCGCAAGCGCCTGGCAGTCTAATAGAGACGGTGCTGCTCGCAGCCGGGTCGCGTCCGGAACCGGACGCAGCGCAGGATGGCGAGCCGCATGCCGAGCGCCGCACAGAAGTCTTGAAACAGGACATCGTTCAGTTGCCGGCGCACGCCGCGTTCCCCAAGGCCGCAAGGCTGCTGAAAACGGATGAGTTCTCATCCGTTTTTTGTTTGCGCCCCTGGCGGCGCTCGCCGCACTTCGTTCTGTACGGCAAGCCCACGGGCGGCGAGGCGCGGCTGGGTCTCGTCATCGGCAAGAAGCAGGCGCCGCGCGCCGTCACGCGTAACCTGATCAAGCGGCTCGCGCGCGAGGCGTTTCGTCTGCGACGCGAACAGCTACGCGGATTCGACATTCTCGTGCGGCTGCACGCGAAGATCGACCGCAAGGCGATGCCGAGCGCCAGTTCGCTGCCGCTTCATGCGTTATGCCGCGGGGAACTGGAAGCATTGTTCGACCGTGCCGTGCGCGAAGCCGCGCGCCGTGCGGCGGAATCCGTGGCGGGGCCGCCGAGCGCGCCAGCCGTCGACGACTCATCCGGCCCTTTGGGGTCATGAAGCGCAGGCTTCGTCAGGTCCGGCCCTCACGGCGGACATGATGCGCGGCGCGAAGCTTATGCAAACGGCACTCATCGCGTTGTTGCGCTTCTACAAGGTTGCTGTGAGCCCTCTGCTCGGCAACCGGTGCCGCTTTTACCCTTCCTGTTCCGACTACGCGCGCGAGGCAATCCAGTATCATGGCGCCGCGCGTGGCACGTATCTGGCCGCGAGAAGGCTTTGCCGCTGCCATCCTTTCTCGGCAGGCGGCATCGATCTCGTGCCGCCGCCCGCCGGACGCAACGACTATCCCGACCCGCACGATCCGCCACCGGCTGGCCCCGCGGCTCGGGAACCGGCGGCGGAAGCCGCTCAAAAAAAGCATTCACCACTAAACGGCGCCTGAGGCGCTTATCGATCGACACTGAGACAACGCATGGATATCAAACGCACCGTCCTATGGGTCATCTTCTTCGTGTCAGTTGTCATGCTGTTCGACAACTGGCAGCGCGACCACGGGCGCCCGTCGATGTTCTTCCCGAGCGCGACGCAGCCGGCCAAGACCGCCAGCAATCCGGCACCGGGCTCGGCCACGCCGGGCACGCAGCCGTCCGAACTGCCCAACGCGCCGGCCGGCGCCGCTCCTGGAACGGCAACGCCGCCCGCCACGGCGGCATCGCAACTGGTCAAGTTCACGACCGACGTGTACTCGGGTGAGATCGACACGCGCGGCGGCACGCTGTCGAAGCTGTCGCTCCTGAAGGAAGGCGACGGCAAGCAGCCCGACCTCTACATCACGCTGTTCGATCACACGCCGAACCACACGTATCTCGCGCGCACGGGCCTGCTCGGCGGCGACTTCCCGAATCACAACGATGTCTTCACGCCGGTGCCCGGCCAGACCTCGCTGTCGGGCGACGCCAAGACGCTGACGCTCGCGTTTGAATCGCCGGTGAAGGGTGGCGTGAAGGTCGTAAAGACCTACACGTTCACGCGCGGAAGCTATGTGATCAACGTCGATACGAAGATCGAGAACGTCGGCAGCACGCCGGTCACGCCGAAGCTGTACATGGAACTGGTGCGCGACAACACGCCGGTGGAAACGCCGCGCTTCTCGCACACGTTCATCGGGCCGGCGGTCTATACGGAAGCGAAGCACTTCCAGAAGATCGATTTCTCGGACATCGACAAGAACAAGGCCGACTTCGTGCCGTCCGCGAACAATGGCTGGATCGCGATGGTGCAGCATTACTTCGCGTCCGCGTGGATTCCGAAGGAAGGCGTGCAGCGCGACATCTACGTGCAGAAGATCGATCCGGTGCTGTACCGCGTCGGCGTGCAGCAGCCGGTGCCGACGATCGCGCCGGGACAGAGCGTGAACGTCGATGCCCGCCTCTTCGCCGGTCCGGAGGAAGAGCGCATGCTGGAAGGCATCGCGCCGGGACTGGAGCTGGTGAAGGACTACGGCATGGTGACGATCATCGCCAAGCCGCTGTTCTGGCTGCTGGAGAAGATTCACAGCTACGTCGGCAACTGGGGCTGGGCGATCGTGCTGCTGACGGTGCTGATCAAGGCGGTGTTCTTCCCGCTGTCGGCGGCGAGCTACAAGTCGATGGCGCGCATGAAGGAAATCACGCCGCGCATGCAGCAGATTCGCGAACGCTTCAAGAGCGATCCGCAGAAGATGAACGCGCAACTGATGGAGCTGTACAAGACGGAGAAGGTGAATCCGTTCGGCGGCTGCCTGCCGGTGGTCGTGCAGATTCCGGTGTTCATTTCGCTGTACTGGGTGCTGCTGTCGTCGGTGGAAATGCGCGGCGCGCCGTGGATCGGCTGGATTCACGATCTGTCGCAGCAAGACCCGTATTTCATCTTGCCGGTGCTGATGGCCGTCTCGATGTTCCTTCAGACGAAGCTGAACCCGACGCCGCCGGACCCCGTGCAGGCCAAGATGATGATGTTCATGCCGATCGCCTTCTCGGTCATGTTCTTCTTCTTCCCGGCGGGTCTCGTGCTGTACTACGTGGTGAACAACGTGCTGTCGATCGCGCAGCAGTACTACATCACGCGGATGATGGGTCAGCGCAAGAAGAAGGCAGCCTGATTCTGCTTTGATTCGAACGCAAAAACGCCCGGCCTGGCCGGGCGTTTTTGCGTCTGCGGGTCAGAGATCTATCGCAGCCGACGAAAGCTACCGCTTCATCGCCCCATAAAACTGGTCGATGAGTTCCTCGAGCAGATACCGATGATGCGGCGATAGCGCCTCGATCTTCGATGCCAGCTCCAGCGTCTCCTCCGATGCCGGATATTTTTCGTCGCGTGCAAGCGGCTTCGGCGTCGTTTGCGTGCTGCCGCTGGGCGGCGGGCCGTAGTGCAGCCAGTGCAGGTCGACTTTCAGCCAATCTGCGAGCGTCTGCAACTTATCGACCGTGGGAATCGAACGTCCGGTCAGCCACTTGTGCGCGGTCTGCGGCGAAACCGGGTCGCCCTGAAAGCGCAAATTGAACTTGTTGGAGAGATCAGTGGCGCCGCGCATTCTCTCGGGTGAGCGAGCCATCGAGAACTTGAGTCGTTCCGAGAAATCGGCTTTTTCTTGTGGGGTAGGCATGCTTTCGATTGTGCAAGGCAATCGCTGCCATGTAGTCAACCATGCGGGCGATATATGGCGAAGCTCGGACGGTTTTTATCTTATGCACGCTCTGACGAAGGTTGCCTGGAAGCAGGCATAAGCGAGCGGTAAGCCGCGTAGGACGTACCGCTCAGCTTCTATCGGACCGCTCAATTCGCTCCATTCCGAACCAAACACGTATCTCGTTTAAGATAATGCAAGAATCATCCTAAGACGAGGAGGGCGAACCCGCGCGATACAATGCCCGCAGTCCACCATCACGTCCGGCAAGCCACTATGTTGAGCAACGACACCGACCCCATCGTCGCAATCGCCACCGCACCGGGGCGTGGAGGGATCGGCGTCGTGCGGCTGTCGTTCGGGCGGGCGGGGGAAGCTGCCGCGCAGCAAGCGATGCTCGCGCTATGCGGACAGGCACTCGCGCCGCGTCACGCCAGCTATGTGCCGTTCATCGACGGGAACGGAGAAGCGCTCGATCGCGGCATCGCGTTGTACTTTCCGGCGCCGCACTCATACACCGGCGAGCACGTGCTGGAGTTGCAGGGCCACGGCGGTCCGATCGTGTTGCAGCTCGTGCTGCAGCGCGCGATCGAAGCGGGCCGCGGCTTCGGACTTCGGCTCGCCGAGCCGGGCGAATTCACCCGCCGCGCTTTCTTGAACGACAAGCTCGATCTGGCGCAGGCCGAAGCCGTCGCCGATCTGATCGAAGCGAGCACCGAAGCGGCTGCACGCTCGGCCGGCCGGTCGCTCGAGGGCGCGTTCTCGCGCGAGATTCACGCGCTCGTGGAAGACGTCATCACACTGCGGATGCTGGTCGAAGCCACGCTCGACTTCCCCGAAGAGGAAATCGACTTCCTGGAAGCCGCCGACGCACGCGGCAAGCTCGCGCACATCCGGCAGCGACTGGACGTCGTGTTGAGCGAAGCACGGCAGGGCGCGCTGTTGCGCGAAGGCATGTCGGTGGTGCTCGCAGGACAGCCGAACGTCGGCAAATCGTCCCTTTTGAATGCGCTAGCGGGCGCGGAACTGGCCATCGTCACGCCGATCGCGGGCACGACGCGCGACAAGGTCGCGCAGACCATCCAGGTCGAAGGTATTCCGCTGCACATCATCGACACGGCCGGATTGCGCGAAACCGAGGACGAAGTGGAGCGTATCGGCATCGAGCGGACGTGGGGGGAAATCGAACGCGCCGACGTCGTGCTTCATCTGCTCGATGCGCGCGCCGCGATCACGCCCGAAGACAAGGTGATCGCCGCGCGATTTCCGCAAGGCGTGCCGGTCGTGCGCGTGTGGAACAAGACGGACCTCGAAGGCACGCCCGCCGGCGTAAGCGAGGGCGACGACCACGCTCGCGAAGTCAACCTGTCGGCGAAGACTGGTGACGGCATCGCGCTGTTGCGAGCCGAGTTGCTGAAGATCG
Source organism: Caballeronia grimmiae (assembly GCF_022879615.1). Taxonomy (NCBI): domain Bacteria; kingdom Pseudomonadati; phylum Pseudomonadota; class Betaproteobacteria; order Burkholderiales; family Burkholderiaceae; genus Caballeronia; species Caballeronia grimmiae. The sequence goes on along the minus strand of NZ_CP084271.1, from coordinate 2,864,574 downwards.
CGGGCTGGCAAGCGGGCGCGGAAAGCGTCTACCTTGCGCGCGAACGCCATTTGATTGCGCTGCGCGAGGCGCGCGATCACTTGGCGCTCGCCGCCGGCCACGCGAATCAGCAGTCGCAGGTATTGGACCTTTTCGCCGAAGAACTGCGTCTCGCGCAAGACAGCCTCAACGCGATCACCGGCGAATTCACATCGGACGATCTGCTGGGCGTTATTTTCAGCCGGTTTTGCATCGGCAAATGATTACGCGCCTTCGGGCTTCCCAAGCGCGCGCAGTTCCGCGCTGAGCTTCTCGACCTCGTCCGGCCGTCCGTGGAAGGCGGCTGGCGTGTTCTGGAACATCTCGATGCGATACGCGCCGTCGCAAAGTGACAGCACGAGCGTCTGCACTGCGTTCAGCCGGTTATCGAGCGAGGTTGCCCCACGCGGCCACATTCCGGCGACGGCGCGCAGCAGCAGCGTCTGGCCCGCAGCCAGACGCCTCACCTCACGCACTTTCGCGACGAAGACCGGCGTCGGATGCGCGGCGAAGATCGGCGCGAGATGCGCCTCGATGCACGCGCGCCCGTCGATTGCGCTGCCATCGAAGCCGATCAGGCTGCCGCGCTCCGTGAAGCGCGCGGCCATGCTTGCGGCGTCCTGGCGATTCCAGTCGCCGAGCAGGGCAAAGTAAAGTTGCCGGGCGCTCGCGGCCCAGTCGTCGACTTGATTCATGCGGCTTTCTTCCATGCGGCTGCAAAGACGCCCGCGCCCATCAGCAAGGCGCCGCCGGTCCGGTTGACCGCGCGCTGGACGGACGGCTTGCGGATGGCGCGCCGCGCGCCCGATGCGAGAAGCGCGTAACCCAGTGCGTTGGCGGCGGCGAGACCCACGAACGTCGCTTCGAAGATAGCGATTTGCGAGACGCTGGCCGCATGCGGATCGATGAATTGCGGCACGAACGCGACGAAGAAGATGATGCTCTTCGGGTTGAGCGTGGTCACGGCGTAGGCGTGCGCCATGATGCGCCCGGTGTGCAGGTCGTTGCCGGTCGTGACGGCATCCGGATCGACGGCCGGTGCACGCCACAGCTTGAAGCCGAGATAGATCAGATACGCCGCGCCGATCCATTTGACGGCCGTAAACAGCTCAGCCGATGCCGCGAGCAGCACGCCGAGCCCGAGCATCGACGCGGTCATCGCGGTGAGATCGCCGAGCGCGACGCCGATCGTCGTCGCGAGCGCATATTTGCGGCCGTGACCGAGCGCGTACGATACGACGAGCAGTACGGTCGGTCCGGGAATCGCCACCAGAATCGCCGATGCGATGGCGAACGGCAGCCATTGAGCGAAAGTCATGTTTTCTCCTGAAGTCTCCTGCTAGCAGAGTCGATTTATCCACGAACGGCGGCTCATGGCAATAGGCCGTTCGGCCAGCTTGCGCACGTGCGGGCGCTCGGTTAGCTGAGTCGTTGCGCTCAAGCGGTTAAGTTAAGTGCGGCGCACAAAACCGCCTGCAGGGGAAAATGCCACAGAAAGCAGTCATTCGAAGTCAGTTTCTTTCGGCACCCAGCATTTAATGGCATTCGGTTATTCGAAGTCCCAACAGCGAATAACCAAGTAAGACATGCGACATTCCGCCGTGTTGCGCTCGCACACAACATGTGCTTGCAAGTTTCGCGCGCTCGTCTAGCATCCGTTTTGCGGTCATTCCGCTTTTAAATACGTAGCTAATGTCGATGGTTTCGTTTGGAGGCCGAGTACATGAAGAAATGCGCCAATGCTCTCTTCGTCGCGATGGGCTTGTTTGCTGTCGTTTCCACTGTGCAAGCCCAGGACAGCGTGGTTCAGGCTCAACAGACGTTCAAATTCCGGCCTGATTCATATGGCTGCCTGTCCAAAGACAAATTCGATTCAGCCGACAAGCACGCGAGAGCCGGCGAACATCAACAGATGCAGCAGTTCTTCGAAGGCTACGAGTGCATATCGACTCCGGTTAATTCGCATTTCCGGGTTTTGCGCGTCGTCGGCCATGACGTTGAATTCGTCAATGCCGCGAATAACGATACTCAAGGCATGTGGACCGCGGATCGGTTCATCGATCAATAAGCGGTTCTAATTCAATCACCGATTAGCCGGCGATCTCGAATCTCGCCGGCTGTCGCGTCGCGCCCGATGCCGGTCGCTCGGGCTTCCATTTCCGCATCGTTTCGCCGCACAATGTCGGACTCGCTTGCGTCCGATGTGCGGTGCCTCGCTCCGCCGTGCCGCTCCCACTCAACTCATTCGCCGGGCGAAAGCATTGGCGTCATTGCTGCATGGCTCTCAAATCCACTATCTATAAGGCCGATCTTCAGATCGCCGACATGGATCGCCACTATTACGGCGATCATTCCCTGACCATCGCGCGTCATCCGTCCGAGACTGACGAACGCATGATGGTGCGTGTCGCGGCGTTCGGCCTGTTCGCCAGCGAGCGGCTCGAATTCTGCAAGGGCCTCTCCGATACCGATGAGCCCGATCTCTGGCAGAAGGATCTCACGAGCCAGATTCAGTTGTGGATCGAAGCCGGTCAACCGGACGAAAGGCGCATCGCGAAGGCGAGCGGGCGCTCGGAGCGCGTGGTGATCATCGCCTATGCGGGCAAGACCGCGGATATCTGGTGGCAAGGCGTGAAGGGCAAGGTTGAGCGCCTGCGCAACGTGACGGTGTGGTCGCTCGCGGATGGCGTCGCTGACGCGCTTGGCAAGCTGGCCGAACGGACGATGCGGCTCCAGCTCATGGTGCAGGACGGAGAGGCATCGTTGGGAAGCGCGACGGTCGATCCGGTTGCTATCCGCTGGAATGTGCTGAAAGCGCCGGAAGCGTGAAGTCAGGCTTCGGGCGGTCCTTTTAGCTCGATCATATTGCCTTCGGGATCGAACACGTAGAGCGACGGGCCGAAGCCTTCGGCGCCGTAGCGCCGCGCTTGTTCGCCGATGCGCGCGCCGTGTTGCTCGAAGTGAGCGCGCAGGGCGTTGGCGTCGAACGGCTCGACGCGCAGGCACAAGTGATCCATGTTGCGGCCGGCGCCGGGCTGGCCGTTTTCAGGGCGATCGATTGATGCGCCTTCAGCGAGTAGGTCGATGAGCGAACGGCCGGCGCGCATCTGCACGAGGCCGATATCGCGCTGCTCTTTCTCGATGGGGCAATGAAGGGCGGATTGGTAGAAGCGGATCATGTTGTCGAGATCGATGCAGCGGATCACGACGTGATCGATTTCGCGGATGGTGAAGTGCATGTTGCCCTCGCGCGATGATGGGAGGCCGCAAATGGAGAGGGCCTGGCGCGAAGCCAAGCCCTTTTGATTCGTGGTGGAGAGGAGGAGGATCGAACTCCCGACCTTCGCATTGCGAACGCGACGCTCTCCCAGCTGAGCTACCCCCCCAACGAAGCGAAATTGTACCACAGCCCTCTGCGCGCCAATCAAGCGCCCAAAGGCCCGAAGGCCCACAGAACCACGTTACTTCTGCGGCGCCCCTGCCAGCACCCACGCAACGACGGCCTTCACATCCCCGTCGTTCATCGCGGGATGCGAGGGCATCGGAATCGAACCCCACACGCCCGCGCCGCCGTCCTTCACCTTCTTCGCCAGCTTCGCAGACGCCTGCGCATCGCCCTTGTACTTTTGCGCGACCTGCTGAAACGATGGCCCCACCAGCTTGCGATCCACCGCATGACAGCCCATGCACGCATTGCTGCGCGCAATGGCGATCGCATTCGCCGTCGGCCCGGGCTGATCCGCCGCGAACGCCGACATCGACATCGACATCGACATCGACACGCCCAAACACGACAACGCCACGACGAGCGCGCCGCTTGCAACCCTTGCTTCAAACATCATCGACACCTATCACTTGCTCGAAGAACCGCCCGGATGCACGTCCGAGTTCTTGACCGGCGCGGGCGACTGCTGATCCAGCGGCCGCGCCGTCACCGACGAATCCGGCACCGTACCCACCGTCGCATCGCTTGAAGACGACGTTGCAGCAGGCGCGCTCGCGCCCGATGCAGCCGCCGCTTCGAGCGCCTTCGCTTCATCCGGTTTGATGTACTGGAACACCTTCACGACCTGCTCGACGCCCGGCACGCGCGCGGTAACATCGGCGCCATGCGCGCCTTCATCCTGTGTGACGAGGCCCATCAGATAAACGACGCTGCGCTCGCACACTACCTTGTAGTAGTTCGCCGACAGATCTTTCTCGCCGACCATCGCCGTCTTCACGCGGCCCTCGAGGTACGAATCGTTGGCGCGCGACGAGTACGAGCTCGCCGGCTGCACCGCCAGCTCATTGACGATGCCGCCCACGTTGTTGATATCGCGCACGACGGCTTCGGCGCGCTGCTTCGATGCGTCGTCGGGCACTTCACCGGTCAGCAGCACGCGACGATTGAACACCGTTACGTTGACGTGCGCCTGATCCGACACGTTGTCCTTTATGCGCGAAAGCGCCTTCACCTGAATCTCGCGATCTTCGGTCTGCGCGCCCAGCGTACGGCGATCCGTGGCGATGAGCGTGCCGCCCGCAGCCGCCCCGACGACAGCGAGTGCACAGCCTTGCAGCGTCAGCGCGACGCCGGACAACAGGCTCACCATCAGCGTGGCATTGGCCAGCGCCGCCTTGACGCGTGTCTTCTTCATCAAATCCGTTCCCCTTTTGAAATTCAGTCTTCGCCCAGCAGCATCGCGTCGATGCCGTCGCACAGGCAATGGATGGTCAGCAGATGGATTTCCTGGATGCGCGCGGTCCGCTCGGACGGCACGCACATATGAATGTCGGTATCGACGAGCACCTCGGACATCACGCCGCCGCCGTTGCCGGTCAGCGCGATCACGATCATCTCTCGCTCATGTGCTTCCTGAACTGCAGCAAGCACGTTGACCGAATTGCCCGATGTGCTAATTGCCAGCAACACGTCGCCCGCCTGGCCGAGCGCGCGCACCTGGTTCGAGAAGATCTGCTCGAACGCATAGTCGTTGCCGATGGCGGTCAGTATCGATGAATCGGTCGTCAGCGCGATAGCCGGCAAGCCCGGACGCTCACGCTCGAACCGGCCGATCAGAGACGAGGCGAAGCGTTGTGCGTCGGCAGCCGAACCGCCATTGCCGCAGACGAGGATCTTCGAACCGTTGGCGAGCGCGCTGAAGAGCGTATCGACCGCGGCCGCGATCGGAACCGCGAGCGAATCCAGTGCTTCGAGTGTGAGCGCGGCGCTGTCGCGGAATTGCTGTTGGATGCGTTCGACTGACATCGACTCTCGGTTAATCGGCCGCGATGCGGCGTTCGTTGCATGGGACGAGGACGCGAGGCGCGCGCCCGCATCGAGTGTGCGCAGTTTACCGCATGCACCATGCGGCCGACCGTGGCTCAGGACTCGTCGGCGCGAAAGGCGTCGCGAAGCCAGCGGATACGGCCCGCATCGAAAGCGACGACATCGAAGCGGCAGGCCGGCAGCGCGCCGTGCCACGTCGTCAGATAGTGCTGCGCGGCGCGCACGAGCCGCGTGCGCTTCGTCATGCCGACGCTCGCCGCCGCATCCGCGAAGCGCGCGCTCTTGCGCGCACGCACTTCGACGAAGATCAGCGCGCCGCGTTCATCGAGCATCACGAGATCGATCTCACCGCCGCGGCATCGCACATTGCGCGCAACGAGGCGCATGCGCTGCCGTTGCAGATATTCGAGCGCGCGTGCTTCGAACGCATCGCCGAGCATTTTGGACATGAGCTTCCCGCTAAAGTTGTTGCCCGCGCGCGTGGCAGAATGTGGTCCTTTACCCTGCACGTCCGCGCACATGCTTCAGATCTCCGAATTAGCCGACGGGCAGCAATATCCGACGGGCGCGCTCTATGTCGTCGCAACGCCGATCGGCAATGCCGCCGACATCACCGTGCGCGCACTGCACGTGCTCGGTCTCGTCGATCGCATCGCGGCCGAAGACACGCGCAACACCGCGCAACTGCTCGCGCGCTACGGCATCGCGAAGCCGCTGATCGCAGTGCACGAGCACAACGAGCGCAGCGCGGCCGAGCGCGTCATCGAGCATTTGCGCAGCGGCGAGCGTCTCGCGTGCGTGTCGGATGCGGGCACGCCCGGCATCTCAGATCCGGGCGCGCGCCTCGTCGATGCCGTTCGCGCAGCCGGCTTCCCGGTCATTCCACTGCCGGGCGCAAGCGCGGTCGTCACCGCATTGAGCGCGGCCGGTGCGTGGGTCGCTGGCTTCACGTTCGTCGGCTTTCTGCCCGCCAAGCCGAAGCAACGCGCGGCGCAGCTTCGGACGCTCGCGAATCATCGGATGGCGCTGGTGTTCTATGAAGCGCCGCATCGCATCGTCGAAACGACGCGCGCGCTCGCAGAAGTGCTCGGCGGCGACCGGCAACTGCTCATCGCACGCGAGTTGACGAAGTTACATGAGAGCCTGCATCGCTGCACCCTGGCCGAAGGGCCAACGTGGCTCGAAGGCGATGCGAACCGTCAGCGCGGCGAATTCGTGCTCGTCGTCGAAGGCGCGCCGGAACTCGAAGAAGCGGACGACGCGCACGATGCGCTGCTCGCCACGTTGCTGGAAGAACTATCGGTGAAGAGCGCGGCGCGCATTGCGTCGACGCTGACCGGAGCGTCGCGCAACATGCTCTACGATCGCGCGTTGCGGCTTAGCAAACAGCAGGAAGAAGAGTAGAAAAGCAAAGGGCCGTCGATGGACGGCCCTTTGCTGTATCGAACGGACGGTGAACGTTCAGTTCACGCTGTCGTCGGCGAGCGATTGGGACTGTTCGCGGGCGGCGCGCGCCTCTTGCTGCGTAAGTCCTTCAATCTTTACCTTCTGCGTTCCGACGCCGCGCATGCCGAGCGCCGACGCGGCCGCATACGACAAATCGATCACGCGATTGCCCACGTACGGACCGCGATCGTTGATCTTGACGACGACGGTCTTGTGATTCGACTCGTTCGTCACCCGCACCCACGACGCCAGCGGCAGCGTGCGGTGCGCGGCGGTCATCGCGTTCATGTTGAACTTCTCGCCGCTCGCGGTCTTGCGGCCGTGGAACAGCCGGCCATACCACGAAGCCTTGCCCTTTTGCTCGAAACTGCCGACGTCCGGTCCGGCCGTGATCGGCTCGGCGTCCGCCAGCGAACGGCCCTTGTCGGCATCCTGCGCCGGCAGTGCGTTCAGCCTGGAGTCGAAGGCGAGGGGCGTATCGGCAGAGCGGGCATTGCTCGTGCTGAAAGAGCCTGCCGTCTGATGATAAGACGAAGCGGGCGTCGACGAGGCAACATCGCCCGATCCCGGCGCGGCGCAACCGGCCAGCACGCCAACGGCTAACAGGCTTGCAATATGTCGAATGTATCGAACATCCATAGACGTGTTCCAACGGTAAGCGGCCGCCGCGCCGCACTGTTGAGCGCGCGCAAGGCAGCCATAGGCTTCGCCGTGCATGACAGCGCGCCGTTCGATCGAGCGAACGGCGGACTGATGCCCGGATGCGGCGCAAGTTCGCCGCAAACGCCCGGTTATCGTTCACGTCTGGCGCAACCTGTCCCCGGCAGCCTGACCAGACCCCACATGCCGCCATCGAACGTGGCATCACACTCGTGCGCGTCTCACACGAGACAGCGCAGGAACGGCGGCGTAGGCCCCATCCAGCGTGACGGCGCAAAGGCCATCTGACAGACGCGCGGCGCCCGGCTGGACAAGACGTGTGCACCTACGAGAAGGTGCGTTGAGTTGCAGTTGCGAGGCTTTTGGCCCCTAACAGCGTACTGATGGTGATTGTAAAAAACGCACTGGCGTTTCAGCGATCACCCGTTGACGGCATGATGAAACCATGCACAAGTGAAGGCATTATACAAAAAAATCGGGGTTCAGTCCGCCGGACTGTGGCAATCGTCATTGATTCTGACTATGAGCGTAAGAATTTCCGTATTTTTGGCTGGTTAGCGAGTTTACGCGCGCCTTCGTCGACGGTCTCTCGCCCCCGGTACAATGAGCGTTTTTACACGCGCGTCAGCCTCATCGACAGACCCATGAAAGTCATTCTCGTTCCCGTGACGCCATTTCAGCAGAACTGCTCCATCGTCATCTGTGAAGCGACGCAGCGCGCCGCTGTCGTCGATCCGGGTGGGGACATCGAGCGGATCATCGCGGAAGTGGAGCAGCAGGGCGTCACTGTCGAGAAGATCCTGCTGACGCACGGCCATCTGGATCATTGCGGCGGGGCCAAGGCGCTGGCAGATCACTACGGAATACAGATAGAAGGGCCGCACAAGGAAGACGCGTTCTGGATCGATCAGTTGCCCGCTCAGACGCAACGGTTCGGATTCTCGAATGCCGAACCGTTCACGCCCGAACGCTGGCTCGAGGACGGCGACACCGTTCGCTTCGGCGATGAAGAGATGGAGGTCTACTTCTGTCCCGGACATACGCCGGGGCACGTCGTGTTTTTCAGTCGCGCGCATCGGCTGGCCTTCGTCGGGGACGTGCTGTTCTCGGGCTCAATCGGCCGCACGGACTTTCCGCGCGGCAATCACGCGGAATTGATCCGCTCGATCCGCGAGAAGCTCTGGCCGCTCGGCGACGATGTCACGTTCGTGCCCGGTCACGGTCCGGCGTCGACTTTCGGAGAAGAGCGTCGCAGCAACCCGTTCGTCCGCGATGGAGTCGCAGCATGAACGCGATCCCCGAAATCTATGTCAGCACCGATGTCGAAGCCGACGGTCCCATCCCCGGGCCGCATTCGATGCTGAGTTTTGCATCAGCGGCCTACACGGCGGACAAGCAGCTCATCGCTACGTTCTCCGCGAATCTCGAAACGCTGGAAGGCGCCGCGCCGCATCCCGTGCAGGCCGCCTGGTGGAAAACGCAGCCCGAAGCGTGGGCGGCATGCCGCGTCGACCTGCAAAAGCCGGAGGCCGCGCTCGTCAACTATGTGGAATGGGTCGAGGCGTTGCCGGGCAAGCCGGTGTTCGTCGCGTATCCGGCGGGCTTCGACTTTACCTATATGTTCTGGTACATGATGCGCTTTGCCGAGCGATGCCCGTTCTCGTGGTCCGCGCTGGATATCAAGACGCTCGCGTTCGCCATGACGGGCCTGCCATATCGCAAGGCCATCAAGCCGCGCCTGCCAAAGCACTGGTTCGATGAATTGCCGCACACGCACGTCGCGCTTGATGACGCCATCGAGCAAGGCGCGTTGTTCTGCAATATGCTGGCGGAATTGCGGGCATCGCAAGAGGCGGCGGCAGCGAGAACGTCGCAGAATACCGACGAAAATGCGACGTCGCCGGCAGGCGATAATGCGAAAGGTAAAAACGCGCCGTCTAGTCAGTGAGTAGGGGAAACTACCTCATTGCACTGGCGTTGCATTGCCTTTCTTTTCTGGCGCCTCTACTATGAGAGTCAAATCGCGACCGAACGGAGGCGCAGTTGACTCTCGATACATTCTCACAAAAAATCCTGCGTCTTCTGCAACTAGACGCCCGGCGCTCCGTTCAGGAAATTTCCGATCAGGTCGGCCTGTCCAGTACGCCTTGCTGGCGACGAATCAAGGACATGGAGCAGTCTGGCGTCATCCAGCGTTATACCGCGCTGCTAGATCGCGAGAAACTCGGCCTGCATGTCTGCGCGCTCGCGCATATTCACCTGACGCGGCATACGGAAGGCGGCGTCGAACAATTCGAACGCGAAATCGCCACGTGCCCAGAAGTGACGGAGTGCTACAGCACGACCGGCGAATCGGATTACATCCTCAAGATAGTCGCGCCCGATATCAAGGCGTACGACGCTTTTCTGCACGACCGCATTTTCAAGATTCCGGCGGTGGCGCAGGTTCGCACGAGCGTCGTGTTGCGGGAAATCAAGTTCGATACGCAACTGCCGCTCTGATTCGATGCGGGCGCGTTAATCGGCGGCGTGTTTAGCCGTTCTCTGCGCGGCCCGCGTCATCGACTGAGCCACGCGAATCTCGCGTGCGCCCAAGGTCTGCCTGAGCGCGTCGAGGTCGACGCTCGCGAGCCGCGATTCCGTGTCGCCCGACTTGGCAGGCGGCAACAGGATTTCGACATCGAAGCCGCGCTTCAGGTAATGCAGATTGAGTGCATCGACGGATAAGCCCGGTACGGCGAATGCCGCACGCACCGCCTCCGCGACGGCCGAGCGCAGCGGATATTTGCCGGGCAGCGGATTCGCGGCATCGCTTTCGGGATCGACGTGAATAAGCGCATCGATCACGCGGGGGTCCAGGAGAATATGCGCCCTCGCGGATTCTGCAATGAAATGGCCTTCCGAAACGGTAATGAGCGGATCGACGAGAATATGCGCATCGACGATCGCGAGGTCGCCCATTTTGCGGGTGCGCAGGTCATGCACATCACGAACGCCGGGCGTATCGAGCAACATGCTGCGTAAATCGGCGGTGGTGGCTTCATCAAGTGCGCGATCCGAGAGATCTTGCAGCGCATCCCAGGCAAAGCTCCAGCCCATTTTGCCGATCATGAAACCGACGAGCGCCGCCGCAATAGGATCGAGAATGCGAAAACCGGCGAGACTGCCGATGATGCCGAGCGCAACCACGAGCGAAGAAGCCGCATCCGAACGGGCGTGCCACGCATTCGCGACGAGCATTGCGGAACGGACGCGTTCAGCGGCCCGGAGCATATATCGGAAAAGCGCTTCCTTCGAAAGCAGCACGATAATGGCCACCGCCAGCGCGCTCGCGTGGACTGGCGGAATATCGTGAAGATGCATGATGCGCGTTCCGGCGCGCCATAACATTCCCGCGCCAACGACAATCAGCAATCCACCGAGGAAAAGGGAAGCGACGGTTTCATACCGGCTGTGACCGTAGTTGTGATCGATATCCGGAACGGCAGCGGCCTTCCGGTTCGCAATCAGCACGACAAAATCCGACACGATATCGGCCAGGGAATGCACGCCGTCGGCAATCAACGCCTGCGAGTGCGCAATTACACCCACGACTAGCTGGCCTGCGGTCAAGCCGCTATTAAGCAGGATACTTGTCCACGTAGTCCGGACGGCAACCGCCTGCTTTTCCGCCGCATCCGCCACTGAAAGTGACATGTAATCCACCTCGTGTCATCGAGGTTTGATTTTACCAGCGCGGCGCGGTGCATCGCGCCGCCTCCGACCCCGCGCTCGTTACGAATCAGCAGCTTATAACGTGGAGCTTACCCATGCAGCTAACGACGGATTCCGGGGTCGCAAAGAAAAAGGTCGCGCATTGCGCGACCTTTTCTAGTTCTTTACGTCTGACGCGGCTTATTTGCCGATCAGGAAAGTATCGCGATCCTGGCCCGCGATCCACTTCGGCGGCTTGCCACGGCCGGACCACGTGCTGCCGCTTTCCGGGTCGCGATATTTAGGCGCGACACCCGAACGGCCACGCGACGATGCCTTGGTCGATTTGCCGCCGCGACCCCCGGCCAATTCCTGAAGCGTGATGCCATAATCAGCCATCTTCTGCTTTATCTCATTAAGCACTTCGGCGTATTCGCGCGACTTTGCTTCTTCGATCTGACGTTCGAGAGACTCGCGTTGTGCGAGGAGTTCCTTGTATGAAGGCATGGCAATTCCTTGAGTGGTGTGCTGTCTTGCGAGTCAGGCGCTCGCTCTGTCAGTTATCAGTATAGCCTCGGGTTGATGCGGAGATTAACACAGAACCGATTATGACGGAGCGTCGCATTGACATTAATGCGTTTAGATGTATTGGCTCGTAACATTTGCCGGATTGCGCGGCTTTCGAGCTATCGCTGATGCTTGAATTCTGGGACTTTGACGGACTCTTCTGATGTCATGGAATGAAAGTACCCATAGTCGCGGGTCAAGAAAATTCCCATCAAATGGCAACTTGTTAGCCAACCGCATTCCCGCCGGCCTTACATCGCACCCAAAGGGCATATTCCGTCCCCGTGTTCACGTCTGACGCTCGAAGCAATCGATAACTGCTGCCTTTAAATCTTCCGTTGTGAGCCTGGGTTTATCGTAGGTGAAACGATTGCGGATGCCATCACGAAGCAAATCGCAGCCGTAGCGATCAATCCCTAACAATTCGAGATTAGTGGGGCGGCTCGCATAAGCATCGAAAAAAGCGCATAGCGACGACTCCTCGGCGGCGGCAATCGGCTCGAGCGGATCGATGTCATCGCCATCGAGCCAGCCCATCGCGCCGAAACCGCCAATGAAGCGCATTCGCTCCGGCTGCATTACCCAAAACGCGAAATCGCCCAGCTGAAGATATCGGCCGGCGTCCGGGTGATATCGCAGATAGCGCTGCGCCAGTTCTTCGTGCTCGCTTTCCGCCGCCGGCGCGAACGTGCCGAGCAAGGTTAGCCGCTGGCCTTCCAGCACATGACCATCCGTTGCGTGGGCGACGAGAAAACCGGCGCGGGCATCGGCGTGAAGATTGCGGGTGTGCTCGGCCAGACGGCTGATGAGCAGCATCGGCGCATGGCGCGCGGTCGGCGCGAACGGCAGCGCGGTCGGGTAGGGAAAGCCGCTCGGCTCGCGTGAATGAGTGGCGAGCGTGCCTTCCGATACGCGATGAATCAGGTGCAGCGGCGCTTGCGGCGGGATGTGCATGCGATGGCTTCCGAAATGAGCTTCCGAAAATGGTAATGCACCGCCCGCGAGCGTGTCTCCTGGCCGTTCGATAGAATCGTAAGCTTGCGCGCCGGACGGCATCGTGTCCGGTTCTCCGGCGTCGCGCCATTGCAACCCCGGCACCTCGCCTCCTTTTCCAACGGCATTCCTGTGTCCGACTCGACTACCGCTTCTTCCGCCCGCGAGTCCAATCCGTCGCTCGCGCTGCATCGCAGCCTGCCTCCCGCGACGCGCCAGCGCGCCCGTTACGCGACGATGGCCGTCTTCTTCATCGCCGGACTGATGTACGCGTCTTGGGGCGTGCACGTTCCCACCGTGCGCGACAAGTTCGCGCTCAGCCCGGGCATGCTGTCGCTTGCGCTGTTCGCCGTCGCGGGCGGTTCGATCTTCGCGATGCTCACCACCGCGTCATGGATCGCCCGCGCCGGCACGCGCACGGCCTGCATGGCGAGCGGCGTCACGATGACCGTGTGCGGCGCGCTGATTCTCGTCGTGCCGAGTTTCTGGATGCTGCTGATCGTGCTCGCCGTGTTCGGCTGCGGCATGGCGACGCTCGACGTCGCGATGAACGCCGAAGCGAGCGCCGTCGAAGAAGCGCTCGCGCGGCCGATCATGTCGTCGCTGCACGGGATGTTCAGCATCGGCGGGATGGCGGGCGCGGCGATCGGCGGCGCGCTGATTGCGCATGGCTTCGCGCCGGCGGCGCATCTCGCGCTGGCGTCGGGGGCCAGCGTCGTCGTCTTGCTCGCGTCGATGCCCTCGGTGCTGCCTCACGTGCAGCATCACGAAGACCACGCGAAGGCGTCGTCGTCGAACCGCTGGCGCTCGGGCGCGTTGTGGGCGCTGGGCGGGCTCGCGCTGATCGCATTGATCGCGGAAGGCGCGATGTATGACTGGGCGACCGTCTATATGCGCGATGTCGTGCTCGCCACACATTCGCTTTCCAGCGCCGCCTACGCTGCGTTCTCGGGCGGCATGGCGGCCGGGCGCTTCGGCGGCGATGCGGTGCGCGCGCGTTTCGGCGCGCCGCAACTCGTCTTCAGCAGCGCGGGGCTCGCGTTCATCGGCATGGTGATGGCGCTCGTCTTTCCGAACGCCATCGTCACGATGACCGGCTTCACGCTGATGGGCCTCGGTCTCGCGAACATGATGCCCGTGCTGTTCGCGGCGGCTGCGCGCGTCGAAGGCGTGACGGCGGCAGAAGGCCTCGCGCAGGTCGCCGGGCTCGCGTATTTCGGCTTGCTGCTGGGGCCGGTGCTGATCGGCGGCGTGGCGCAGGTCAGTTCGCTGCCGATCGGGCTGTGCATCGTCGCCGCGTGTTGCGCGGCGGTCGCGCTGATCGGCCCGCGCATCCTCAGGCGGCTGAAGATATAAAAAACGCGCGGACCTTTCGGGTCCGCGCGTTCTTCAGGACGAGTGTCCTGCCGTGATTACATCTTGACCACGTCGAGCAGCGTCTTCTTGCCCTTCTTGTAGTCGTACAGCGAGATCACGCCGTGCTTCAGGTCGCCCTTCGAGTCGAAGCTCGTCTGGCCGATCACGCCCTTGTAGTCCGTGTTCGGCATCGCAGCGAGAATCTTCGCCGGGTCAGCCGAGTTGGCGCGCTTCATCGCGTCGACGATGATGTACACCGCGTCATACGTGAACGGCGCGTAGATCTGGATCGGCTGGCCAAAGCGCTTCTGGAACTTGGCCGCGAAAGCCTGACCGCCTTCCATCTTCTCGAGCGCCATGCCTGCTTCCGAGCACACGACATTGTCGGTTGCATCGCCGGCCAGGTCAGCCAGCTTTTCCGTGCAGACGCCGTCACCCGCGAGCACCTTCGCGCGCAGGCCGAGCTGCTTCGCCTGCTTGGCGAACGGGCCGCCGGTCGCGTCCATGCCGCCGTACATCACGGCGTCGGGGTTTTCGCCCTTGATCTTCGTGAGAATGGCGCGGAAGTCGACGGCCTTGTCGTTCGTCGCGTCATGCGACACGACCTTCAGGCCCAGCGACTTCGCGGTCTTCTCGAACTCGTTCGCGAGACCCTGGCCGTAGGCGGTCGAATCGTCGACCACGGCGACCGTCTTCACCTTCAGGCTCTTCGCCGCGTAGTTGGCGAGCGCCGGGCCTTGCTGCGCATCGGTCGCGACGACGCGATACGTCGTCTTGAAGCCTTGCTGCGTGTAGGCCGGGTTCGTTGCCGACGGGGAGATCTGGACGATGCCCGCGTCGCTATAAATCTTCGATGCCGGGATGGACGTGCCGGAGTTCAGGTGACCGACGACCGCGACGACCTTGTCATCGACGAGCTTCTGCGCGACTTGCGTAGCGGTACGCGGGTCGGCTGCATCGTCTTGCGGGTCCAGTTGCAGCGTGATCTTCTGTCCGCCGATGGTGAGACCCTTTGCGTTGATCTCTTCGACTGCCATCCGCGCGCCGTTTTCGTTGTCCTTGCCCAGGTGAGCGATACCGCCGGTCAGCGGTGCGACGTGACCGATCTTGACGACCTGGTCGGCTGCTGCGGACGTTGCCAACGTAGCGAACAGCACGGCTGCGGCGCTGATCGGCAACACTTTGTGAAGCTTGGTGTTCATGTAAGTCTCCAGTTTCGGTCCAAAACAACGACAACGTAATCGCCCTGTGCCCCGTCTTTCATTACGATCGCTCAGTCCCGTGGACGACCACGCCGGATGCATCGTCATGCACTTGGCAAGTCCTTCTGGCAGGCCGTTCGTGGCGGCCGCCATCCGCACTGCGCGCAAGTGTAGGGTTGTCAAATTAATTTAGGGAAGTTTTTTAAGATAGTGGTGTGACTACCGATTAACGGCTAGTTGAGAAGCCCGCGACTTTGTGGTGGCGATCTCGCTCGAAAGCACTGTCAGCGCGGGTTTCCGGGGCATCGCGCGGCCCGGCTTCACGCGTTCTTCAAGTTCGCTGCTCATGCGCCGATAATCCGCCGCCCTATCGCCATTAGCCAGTTTTAAAAGGCCGTTTTCACGATGCGTTTAGGTATGAGCCTCTAAAAATGGGCCAGCGTGTCAAAGCGTATGCCAGGGCACGCTCAGGCGACTGAAAGGGAAAGCTGGCACACTCACTCGCCTGCGTTTCTCATCAAGCAAACAAGGAGCTTCGACGTGACCGTTACCGTGACTTCCCGATGGATCGACATTCCCGCCGACGGCGGCAGCTTCCAGGGCTATCTCGCGCTGCCGAAGACCGGGACCGGACCTGCCGTCATCATCCTGCAGGAGATCTTCGGCGTGAATTCGCACATTCGCAGCGTCGCGGATCAATATGCAGCCGATGGTTATATCGCGCTCGCGCCCGATGTTTTCTGGCGCACGCAGCCGCGCGTCGAACTCGGCTATGAAGGCGCGGATCGCGACAAGGCGATGGAACTGCTGCAGAAGACCAATCTCGACTCAGCCGTCGCCGATGTCGGCGCAGCCGCCAGGGCGTTGCGCGCGCTGCCGGAGGTGAGCGGCAAAGTGGCTGCGATCGGCTACTGCTTCGGTGGACGCCTGGCGTATCTGGCCGCGGCGGAAGGCTCGGTGGACGTGGCGGTGGCTTACTACGGCGGCGGCATCCAGAATCAGCTCGACAAGGCCGATCAGGTCAAGGCGCCGATCCAGTTCCACTACGGCGAACTCGACGCCCATATTCCCGCCGATGCCGTCGACGCCGTGCGTCAGCGCTTCGCGGGCCGCGCGGATGCCGAAGTGCATGTGTACCCCGGCGCCGATCACGGCTTCAACTGCGGCGAGCGCGCGTCGTATAACGCGAAGGCATCCGCGTTCGCTCACGGACGCACGCTGGTGTTCCTCGGCGAACATCTGTAAGAACCGCTTGCGCTCGATGACGTCGCGGTGGCGACGTCATCGTCATATGAGCGCCGGTAATCCCTCGACGAGCAGAAACGCGACGAGCACGCCGACGAGCGCGCCGAACGCTCGGAGCACGTTGTTCTTGAAGTGCGAAGCGCATGGAATGGCCCCGAGAAACAGCGCGCCCGCGAGCGCCATCGGGATGACCAGAATGAAATCGCCGATCGTGAAATACGTCATGGTGCGTCTCCCATCGTCCTGCTTTTTCGGTCTCGATGCGCTTCGAACAAGCGTCGCATCGACGATTCGAGTATAGGCTGCGGGAGACGGCTCGTCGGCGGGCGAGGGGGGGCCGGACGCGAAGCTCAGCGCGTGCGGCCTTGCGCCACAAGGCCCGCGCGGGGGCACAATTAAGCAGCCGCGGAAAAACCCTAGGTTTCCTAAGATTTCATTCGGCTTGCGCAGCGCGCTCGCGTCCATTCAGATAAGCGGCGGCCGCCAGCCCGATCACCAGCAGCGCGCCAATCAGCCCCGCGACGCCGGGCCATCCGAACGCGGTCCAGAAGTGCCCGCCGTACGATCCGATCAGGCTCGATCCGAGGTAATACGCGAGGAGATAGAGTGCCGCGGCCTGTCCTTTGGCCTGCGCGGCGAGCCGTCCGACCCAGCCGCTCGCCACCGAGTGCCCGGCGAAGAAGCCGAACGTCAGACACGCGATACCGCCGATGATCACCGGCAGCGACGTCGACACCGTCAGCGCGATACCGATCATCATCAGCAGCACGCTCGCCATCAGCACGCGGCCGCGTCCGAAGACATCGGCCATTTTGCCGGACCAGGGCGACGCGACCACGCCCGTCAAATAGACGGTGAAGATCGCGCCGATCTCCGTCTGATTCAGGCTGAACGGCGCGCCAAGCAGCCGATACCCGACGTAGTTATAGAGCGTGACGAAACTGCCCATCAGCACGAAGCCGGTGAGAAACAGAAACGGCAATCCGCGATGCCGCAAATGCCCCGCAAGCGAGCGCCGATGATGATGAAACCCGACGCCGCGCCGTGGCTTGAATCGCCGCGACGGCGGCAGGAGCGAGCGAAACGCGAGCGTCGCGAGCAGCCCAAGCAGGCCGATGCCGCCGATCGCCACGCGCCAGCCGAAAAAGTCCGCAAGCACGCCGCTGATCACGCGCCCGGCCATGCCGCCGATCGCGGTCCCGCCGACATAAAGGCCCATCGCGAGGCCGAGCCCTTCGGGATGCACTTCCTCCGCGAGATAGGCCATCGCGACGGCCGGGACGCCGCCGAGCGCGAAGCCTTCGAGCGCGCGCACGATCAATAGCGCGTGCCAGTTCGGCAGCAAGGCGGCGATCACCGTGAGCACGGACGACGCAAGCAGCGACAGCGTCATGAGCCGATGCCGGCTCCAGCTTTCGGACACGAATCCGGCGATGAAGATCGCGATAGCGAGCGCCGCTGTACTGACGGAAACCGCCAGCGCGCTCACCGCCGGAGTGACGCCGAACGATCGCGTGAATTCGGGGAGCAGCGGCTGCACGCAGTAGAGCAGCGAGAACGTCGCGTAGCCGGCGAAGAGCAGCGCGAGCGACGCGCGCCAGTAAGCGCGCGAGCCGCGTTCGAGGTAGGCCGTTGCGTCGTCGGCTGGGGCACTCACGGGTAAGTCTCCGCTTAAAACATCAAACGCGTAACGATACGCCGTTCCCTAGGGTTTGCCGGATGCAGCGGTGCATTCGGCATGCCGCACCACAGGACTGACGCTTGCGGTATCTGCGTCAGGCAACAATTCACGGTGAAGAGCATCGCATTCGCGCGCCGCCATGCGCTAAAGTAAGCGCACAATCGTTCATGAAAGCCGCGCAAGTCGCGCTTCACGCAACAAAGACGCGGCGATTGTCGGTGCACGAGCCGTTGAAAGCCTGTGCGGGTGCAACACTTGGCCGGCGTATCATCTGTTGATCGCCGGCACGTAAACGGGGATTCATCATGCAAATCGGTTCGATTGTCCGCTCCGTGCATATTGCCGTGCCTCAGGGCGCGCGCGGCATCGTCATGCGCATTCTTGGCGACATGGCGATGGTCGCCTGGTACGCAGGCGAACCCGGCGTCACTCAGTTGCTCAATACCGAGCCGTTCTTTCTCGAAGACCTGATCGATACGGGCGATGTCGTGCGCCCGTCGAACACGGTCGTCCATTGAGGATGCCGCGCGTCGGCTGACGAATCGTCGCGTGCCGGCCGCTGGAAGGCGCGGCACAATGTCGGGATGAACTCACTTCATTCCGACTCCGCCGACGCGTCCGCCGAAGACGCCCCTCCCTTCGCCGGCCTCACGCCCGAGCGCGTGCTCGACGCCGTCGATGGTCTGCTGATGCCCGCCGGCGCGCGCACCGACGGCCGCCTGTTGCCGCTCAACAGCTACGAGAACCGCGTGTATCAGGTCGGCGTCGAAGACGGCGCGCCGGTGATCGCGAAGTTTTATCGGCCGAATCGATGGTCGAACGAAGCCATCCTCGAAGAGCATGCATTCGTCGCGAGCCTCGTCGCGCGTGAGATTCCGGCGGTGCCGGCGCGCGTCGTCAAAGGCACGACGCTGCACGAGTTCGACGGCTTTCGCTTCTCCGTCTTCGAGCGGCGCGGCGGGCGCGCGCCCGACCTCGACCGCCGCGACACGCTGGAATGGCTCGGGCGCTTCATCGGGCGCATTCACGCGGTCGGCGCGATCGAGCCGTATCGCGAGCGTCCGACGCTCGACATCCAGACGTTCGGCTACGAGCCGCGCGAGTTCTTGTTGACGCATCGCTTCGTCCCCGACGATGTTCGCGAGGCCTACGAGCGCGTCGTATCGATGGCGCTGGAAGGCGTCGCGCACTGTTTCGAGCGCGCCGGAGATTTCGGCCAATTGCGCATGCACGGCGATTGTCATCCGAGCAATGTGCTGTGGACCGACGCGGGCCCGCATTTCGTCGATTTCGACGACAGCCGCATGGGCCCCGCGATCCAGGATCTCTGGCTGCTGCTGCCCGCCGGACGCGCGGAAGCATCGAGCGCGCTCGCCGACCTGCTCGCGGGCTATGAAGACTTCCGGGAGTTCGATCAGCGCGAACTGCATCTGATCGAAGCGCTGCGGACGCTACGCCTGATTCATTACGCCGCCTGGCTTGCGCGGCGCTGGAACGATCCGGCTTTTCCCGCTGCATTCCCGTGGTTCAACACGCAGCGTTACTGGGAAGACCGCATCCTCGAACTGCGCGAGCAGGTCGGCGCGATGCAGGAAGGCCCGCTGTGGCCCGTCTGAAATTTTTCGTAAATAAAGCCGGTCGTCAGGCAATCGCAAAGGATTGTGCCACGCGTGTATGCGTGTAATGATAACAATTCTCATTTGCCCGTCTATGGTCGATCGCCGCTTCTGATGCGCGATCGGGGCGCGGCTTTGCCTAGGAACCGTCCGATTCGGAGAGACGCTTGAACGCGCCTGATACCCTCAATCCCCAGCCGACGAGCGGCTCGGCCCAATATCGCCCGCATCAACGCCTGATCGATGAAGCCGAGCAAGTCGTACGCAAGAACCGCTCGCGCCGCTCGACGTTTCTTAAGTGGCTACGCAAGGTACACGGCTGGGTCGGTCTGTGGGGCGCGATTCTCGGCCTGCTTTTCGGCGTGACCGGTTTTCTGCTGAATCACCGCGCGCCGCCGATGCGCATCTCGACCGGCGAGCCGCAGGTATCGCAGATGCAGCTTGCGTTGCCGGCGGGCGGGTTCAAGTCGCCGCGCGACATGGGCGTGTGGGTCAAGCAGGAACTGAAGATCGACGGCAACCTCGGCCGCACGCGCCGCGAGCCGGCGCACCCCGTTGGCTGGGGCGACAAGAGCACGATGCAGCCCGAGCAATGGTCGGCGATGGTCTCGACGCCGGGCAGCAGCGTGATGGCGGAGTACTGGGTCGGCAACAACTTCGTGTCGGTGAAGCGGACCGAAAACACCTTCCTCGCGATGATGACGAACCTGCACAAGGGCGTCGGCTTGAGCGTCGGCTGGGTGTTGCTTATCGATACGCTCGCCGGCAGCTTGATCCTGCTCTCGTTGACCGGCGTGCTGGTTTGGACCGAACTGAACAAGCGCAAGACGGCCGGCGCGGCGATCGTCACCGTCTCGCTCATCGCGATGATCGTGTGCGGCTTGATGTAAGTCAGCGCGCCGCCGACGCGCGGCGCTTTCTCGCGTTATGCCGCGTCAGCCACAGATAGAGGCCGCTTCCGAGCACGACCACGGTCAACACATCGAAGGCGGCCCAAAAGATCTTGAGCGGCATGCCGCCGAAGTCGCCGAAATGCAGTGGCTGCGAGCCAAGCAGCACCTTCAGATACCACGGCAGTTCGCGCGAATCGGTGAGCGCGCCGGTGGATGCATCGACGAGCACGGGGCGAATCCCCGTGGTCAGGATGCCGTCGCCGCGCATCCACACCGCATAGTGATGCGGGCTGCGACTATTCGTTAGTCGGAACCCCCAGGCCTTTGTAATCAAACGCCCCAGGCTTCGCCGGTTCCGGCGACTTCGCGCGCCGCCTTTGCGCCCTCGACGCGCAGCAGTTCAGGCAGCGACACGCCGTTCTTCGCAGCGGTGACTTCCGCGAGGATCGACACGGCGATTTCCGGCGGCGTCCTGCTGCCGATATAAATGCCGACCGGCCCGTGCAGCCGCGCGAGTTCGGCGTCGTTGAGATCGAATTCCTTCAGGCGCTCCCGCCGCGCTGCGTTATTGCGACGCGACCCCAGCGCGCCCACGTAGAACGCGGGCGTCTTCAGCGCTTCCATCAAGGCGAGATCGTCGAGCTTCGGATCGTGCGTCAGCGCGATGACCGCAGAGCGCTCGTCGAGCTTCATGTCCATCACCGTGTCGTCGGGCATGGTCCGCACGATGATCGTGCCCGGTACGT
Source organism: Caballeronia grimmiae (assembly GCF_022879615.1). Lineage (NCBI taxonomy): Bacteria > Pseudomonadati > Pseudomonadota > Betaproteobacteria > Burkholderiales > Burkholderiaceae > Caballeronia > Caballeronia grimmiae. Next base: position 2,843,186 of record NZ_CP084271.1, on the reverse strand, counting down.
CCCATTCGTCCGTGTACTCGACGCGCGGATCGCACACCGTCACGTGGTAGTCCAGGCCGACCGCGATGCTGCACAGATAGCGCGACAACTGCCCCGCGCCGATCACCAGCATGCGATAACGCGGACCGTGGATGGTCAGCAGCGTCGCTCCGTCGAACGCGACGCCATCGGTGGCGCGCGCGGGTTCGAGCCGCGCCACGCCCGTCGCCATGTCCAGCGTGCGCGCGACGAGCCGCCCGCTCTCCACCGCCTCGCACAGTTCCGCGATACCGCTTTCGCGCGTGAGCGGTTCCAGCACGAGTTGAATCGTGCCGCCGCACGGCAGCCCGAAGCGATGCGCTTCTTCCGCGCTAATGCCGTACTTCACCGCTTCCGGCTTCGTCTGTTCGATGCCGCCTTGCCGCACGCGCTCGATCAGATCGTCCTCGATACAGCCGCCCGATACCGAGCCGACGACGTGTCCATCGTCGCGCACCGCGAGCATCGCGCCCTCCGGCCGCGGCGACGAACCCCACGTTTTAACGACCGTGACGAGCAGCACGCGCTTGCCCTGTTCGAGCCATTGCGCGCTGTGTTTCAGGACTTCGAGATCCACGCTGTCCATGATTTCTTCCCTTTCTCTTCCTTCTCTCCGCCGGCTTCCTCAGCGGCGGATGCATCCTGTACTTCGTTCGATTCCTGCCCGCCCTGAAGCTGCGCGCCGAATCGCTTGAAGAATTCAGCTGCAATCTTACGCGCTGCGCCATCCACGAGGCGCGAGCCGATTTGCGCGAGCTTGCCGCCCACTTGCGCGTTCGCGCTGTAGGTCAGCTTCGTCGTGTCGGCTTCGTCGCCCGGCTCGAGGTTCACTTTCGCGTTGCCCTTGCTGAAGCCCGCCGCGCCGCCCTGCCCCTCGAACACGATCGTGTAGGTGTGCGGCGCGTCGATGTCCGTCAGTTGCATGCGTCCCTTGAAGCGTGCCTTGACGGGGCCGACGGCGGCAGTCATCCCGACGGCATAGGCATTTTCACCGTCCGCTTCGATGCTGTCGCACCCGGGGATGCAGGCCTTCAGTATCGCCGTGTCGTTGAGCGCTTCCCACGCGCGCGTCTGCGGCACCGGCAACACGTGAGTTTCGGTCAGTTCCATCGCGTGTGTTCTCCATGCGTGCGGGCGCCGCGCGCGGATAGCGCGGTCAGTTCCCGTCCGACAGCGGCGAGGCTGTCGAGGTTATGAGCCGCGAGCATCGCATCGACGTGCGGCAGGATCGCGCGCACGCCTCGCGCGCGGGGCGTGAAGCCGGTGTATCGCAGAAGCGGATTAAGCCACACCAGCCGATGCGCGAAGCGCCTGAGCCGCGCCATCTCCGCATCGAGCACGTCGATCGCTTCGTGGTCCAGTCCATCGGTGACGAGCAACACCGTCGCGCGGCCCGCCAGCACGCGGCGCGCCCATCGCCGGTTGAACTCCGCCAGCGCCGCGCCGATGCGCGTGCCGCCCGACCAGTCCGCGACCTGCTCGCCGAGCGTCGTAATCGCGACATCGGGATCGCGCTCGCGCAGCGCACGCGTCGCGTTCGTCAGGCGCGTGCCGAACAGGAACACTTGCAGACGCTCGCGCGATTGCAGCAGCGCATGGCAGAAGTACAGCACGGCGCGGGAATACGCGCTCATCGAACCGGAAATGTCGAGCAGCAGAACGAGCGGCGGCCGGCGCTCCACCACCGCGCGATACTTCCACGCCGTCCAGTCGCCGCCCGCGCGAACAGCCTGACGCGCACTCGCGCGCAGATCGGCGTGCGTGCCGCGTGATGCCGCCTTGAGCCTGCGCGTCGGCTCCGTCGCGAGCGGCACACGATGCGCGCGAATCCGATGCCGCAGCGCACGCCATTCGTCGGCGGTGAGGGTGTCGAAATCGCGATGGCTCAGGCGTTCTTGCGCACTGAAGCTCATGCGCGCATGAGTCTGTTCGGGCTCCGCTTCGGACGCTGGCGGACGCTTCGCCTCGGAGCGCGCCGCCAGCGCATCGGCGAGACGGTTATTGCGCTTGGGCGGCGGCGCGCCGCTTTCCACCTTCGGCAGCAACAGCGCGCGCAGCTTGCCTTCCCAGTCGGGATCGCGCCAGAAAAGATCGAAGGCGGCATCAAAGATATCGCGCTCGTCGCTCGCGTGGACCAGAAGGCACGCGAGCGTCGCGCGCACGTCGTCGCGACGGCGCAAGTCGATGAACCGCAGCGCGTCGATTGCATCGACCGCTTGCGCCGGCGACATGCCGAGCCCCGCGCCCCGCAGCAGCCGCACGAAATGAACGACGTTGCGCGAGAGCGTCTCCATCGTCACGCCTTCGCGGCCGTCGACAAGCACTGCGCGAGCGTCGCTGCGTCCATGCGCGCGAGATCGTCCTGATACTTGAGCAGCACGCCGAGCGTGTCCTGCACCGATTGCGGATCCAGTTCCGACACCGACAGCGCCGCGAGCGCCCGGCACCAGTCGATGGTCTCCGCGACGCCCGGCGCCTTGAACAGGTCCATCGTCCGCAATTCGTGGACGAACGCGACGGCCCGCGCCTGCAACGCGCGGCTCGCTTCCGGGGCGCGCGCCGCGACGATCGCCAGTTCGACATCGCGCTCCGGATAGCCGATCCACTGATACAGGCAACGCCGTTTCAGCGCGTCGTGGACTTCACGCGTGCGGTTCGACGTCATCACAACGAGCGGTGGCCTTGCCGCGCGCACCGTGCCGTACTCCGGAATCGACACCTGAAAGTCCGACAGCAGTTCGAGCAGAAACGCTTCGAACGGCTCGTCGGCGCGGTCGATTTCATCGATCAGCAGCACGCGGCGCGCGGCGGCGTTATCGGGATCGGGCAGCAGCGCCTGCAACAGCGGACGCTTCAGCAGAAACTCGCCGCGATACAGCGAATCGTTCGACGGCGTGTCGCCCGACGCCTCCGCGAGCCGCAGCGCCATGATCTGCCGCGGATAGTCCCACTCGTAGAGCGCGCTGGCCGTGTCGAGCCCTTCGTAGCATTGCAGGCGCAGAAGCGTCGTGCCGCAGATGCCCGCCGCCGCCTTCGCGAGTTCCGTCTTGCCGACGCCCGGTTCGCCTTCGAGGAACAGCGGCCGCTGCATCTTCAGCGCGAGAAAGAGGGCCGTCGCAAGCTCGCGGCTCGCGAAGTATTGATGCTCGCGCAGGCGCGCGAGCGTGTCGTCGATCGAATCGGGCTCGCTCTGCATCACGTTCCGAACGACATCGCGCGTTCGATCGCGCGGCCCGCCAGCACCGGAATCAGATGCGCGCGATACGCCGCGCTCGCGTGCATGTCGTCGTTGAGGCCATCGGCGGAAAGGGTCACGCTGCGCGCCGACGCCACCGAGAAGTCCTTCGACAACGCCGCTTCCAGCTCCTTCGCCCGGAACGCGGACGGCGCCGCGCCCGTCACGCCGACGCGCACACCGTCCGCATGCTTCGCGACGAACACGCCGACGAGCGCGAAGTGCGACGCGGGATTGCGAAACTTCTCGTAGCCCGCGCGCTCGGCCAGCGGAAACTCGACGGCGGTGATCAGTTCGTCCGGTTCGAGCGCGGTCTCGTACATGCCGATGAAGAAGTCGTCGGCGGCGATGCGGCGGCGGTCCGTCACGATCGTCGCGTTCAGCCCGAGCACGGCTGACGGATAACACGCGGCGGGATCGTCGTTGGCGAGGGAACCGCCGATGGTCCCGCGTTCGCGAACCTGTCTGTCGCCGATGCGGCTCGCCAGATCGGCCAGGCCCGGCAGCGCCTGCTTCACATCCGCGTTCGACGCGACTTGCGCGTGGCACATCGCCCCGCCGATGGTCAGCTTGCCGGCCTCGAGCGTGACGGTTTTCATCGACGCGATGCGCGTGACATCGACGAGCGCCGACGGCTGCGCAAGCCGCAGGCGCATGGTCGGCAACAGGCTCTGGCCGCCCGCGAGGAACTTGGCGTCGCTGTCGGCGGAAAGTGCGGCGACCGCTGCTTGCGCTTCGTTCGGCCGTTGATAGTCGAAGGTGTACATGGCGGTCATCCTCAAGCGGGTTGAGCGGCGTGCATCGCGGTCCATACGCGATGCGGCGTGGCGGGCATTTGCAAGTCCTTCACGCCGAGCGGCGCGAGCGCATCGAGAATCGCGTTGATGACGGCGGGCGGCGAGCCGATTGCGCCTGCTTCACCGCAGCCCTTCACGCCGAGCGGGTTATGCGTGCAGGGCGTGCCCTTCGCGGTCTCCACATTGAAGCTCGGCAAGTCGATGGCGTGCGGCATCGCGTAGTCCATGAAGGAGCCGGAAAGCAACTGGCCGCTGTCCTTGTCGTACACGCAACGTTCGAGCATCGCCTGTCCGATGCCCTGGCCGAGCCCGCCGTGCACTTGTCCTTCGACGATCATCGGATTGATCACGTTGCCGAAGTCGTCGACGGCGGTGAACTTCTGGATGCGCGTCTCGCCGGTGTCGCGATCGACCTCCACTTCGCAGACATACGCGCCGGACGGATACGTGAAGTTGGTCGGATCGTAGAACGCGTTCTCGTTGAGGCCCGGCTCCATCGTTTCGAGCGGGAAGTTGTGCGGCACATAGGCGGCGAGCGATACGTCCGCGAACGTCTTCGTTCTGTCCGTGCCCGCGACACGGAACACGCCGTTGTTAAATTCGACGTCCTGCGGCGATGCTTCGAGCAGATGCGCGGCGATCTTCTTCGCCTTGGCTTCGATCTTGTCGAGCGCCTTCACGATGGCCGAACCGCCGACCGCCAGCGACCGCGATCCATACGTGCCCATGCCGAACGGAATGCGCCCCGTGTCGCCATGAATGATCTCGACGTTTTCAATCGCGATCCCGAGCCGGTCGGCCACGACCTGCGCGAAAGTGGTTTCGTGTCCCTGTCCGTGACTGTGCGAGCCGGTGAATACGGTGACGGAGCCGGTCGGATGCACGCGGACTTCGCCTGCTTCGAACAGGCCCGCGCGCGCGCCGAGCGCACCCGCGACATTCGACGGCGCAAGCCCGCACGCCTCGATGTAGCACGAATAGCCGATGCCGCGCAGCTTGCCCTGCTGCTTCGATTCCTCGCGGCGCTTCTCGAAACCGGCGACATCGGCCAGTTCCAGCGCGCGGTCGAGGATGGCGTCGTAATCGCCGGTGTCGTAGGTGAGACCGACCGGCGTCGCGTACGGAAATTCGCGGATGAAGTTGCGGCGGCGCAATTCCACCGGATCGATGTTCATCTCGCGCGCCGCCGTCTCGACGAGCCGTTCCACGACATACGTCGCTTCGGGACGGCCCGCGCCGCGATAGGCATCGACGGGAACGGTGTTCGTGAACACCGCTTTGACTTCGGCGTAGATCGCGGGCGTCGCGTACTGGCCGGCGAGGAGCGTCGCGTAGAGGATGGTCGGAATTGACGACGCGAACGTCGACAGATACGCGCCCATGTTGGCGGTCGTGTGAACGCGCATCCCGAGAAACTTGCCGTCCTTGTCGAGCGCGAGTTCGGCCTTGGTGACGTGATCGCGGCCGTGGGCGTCGGAAAGAAAGGCTTCGGAACGCTCCGCTGCCCACTTGATGGGACGCCCCACTTTCTTCGATGCCCACGTCAGCGCGACGTCCTCAGGATAAAGAAAGATCTTGGAGCCGAAGCCGCCGCCGACATCCGGCGCGATGACGCGCAGCTTCGATTCCGGCAGCGACAGCACGAACGCCGCCATCAGCAATCGTTCGACGTGCGGATTCTGATTCGCGACGTACACCGTGTAGCTGTCGTCGTGCTTCGAGTAGCTCGCGTTGACGGCGCGCGGCTCGATGGCGTTCGGCACGAGGCGCTGATTGACGATATCGAGCGTCGTCACGTGCGCGGCCTGCGCGAAAGCGGCGTCGGTGCGCGCCTTGTCGCCGTGACCCCAGTTGTAGCAGACGTTGCCCGGCACGGCGTCGTGGACGAGCGGCTTGCCGGGATCGGCGGCGCTCGCGGTATCGACCACGGCGGGCAATTCTTCGTAGTCCACGGCGATCAGCTCGACCGCGTCTTTCGCTTCCTTCAGCGATTCCGCGACGACGAGCGCGACTTGATCGCCCACGTGCAGCGCCTTGTCGTGCGCGATGACGGGATGCGGCGGCTCGTGCATCGGCGAGCCATCGGTGCTGTGGATGAGCCATCCGCACGGCAGGCCGCCGACGTTGTCAGCCGCGAGGTCTTTGCCCGTAAAAATGGCGATGACGCCGGGCGACGCCTTCGCCGCGTCGATGTCGATCGAGCGGATGCGCGCGTGCGCGTGCGGCGATCGAAGGAAGACGCCGTAGCTTTGCTGCGGCAGGACGACGTCGTCGGTGTACTGGCCGGCGCCCGTCAGGAAGCGATAGTCTTCCTTGCGCTTGACGCCAGCGCCGATCAGTTTCTGTTGTTCAGGTGCGTTCATCGCGGTCTCCTGTCCAGGCGCGATTCATCGGTCAGAAAGGGACGTCGCGTCAGGCGCGCGCCTTCATGTTTTGTGCGCCTTCGAGGACCGCTTTCACGATGTTGTGATAGCCGGTGCAGCGGCACAGATTGCCGTCGAGCTGTTCGCGCACTTCGTCTTCGGAGAGATTGGGCGAATCGGCGGCGAGCGCGCTCGCGGTCATCACCATGCCCGGCGTGCAGAAGCCGCATTGCAGGCCGTGACATTCCTTGAACGCCGCCTGCATCGGATGAAGCTGGCCGTCTTTCGACATGCCTTCGATGGTCGTCACTTCGAGGCCATCGGCCTGAGCGGCGAGGATGTTGCAGGACTTGATCGCGCGGCCGTCGAGATGCACGGTGCATGCGCCGCACTGCGCCGTGTCGCAGCCGACGTGCGTGCCGGTGAGCCTGAGATTTTCGCGGAGAAACTGGACGAGCAGAAGATGCGGTTCGACGTTTGCGGTCACCGGTTTCCCGTTGACCGTCAGACTGATGCTGAGCGGCATTGCTGTCTCCTTATTGGCCGGAGTGGGCGCTCGTTTGCGCCTTTCCGGTCCCATGCACGATATTGCCGGGGGATGGACCCGCCTCACGCCGCTCGCGCCATGCACCTCATCACGTCCTGAACCTGGCTTGGGCTAAGCGTCCAGCTGGGAATTCGTGTTGTGTGTCACGGCGAGTAAAGCACAAATCGACGGGCCTCGCTATTAGGCGCACGCCCGTGCAATCGCCGGTTTCATTGCGGGGCCGGCGCCCTGAAATGCAAAACGCCGCCCCGTGGGGCGGCGTTGTTGATCGAGAGTGCGGGCCGTTCAGTGCGTCACGGTTTCTCGCTTCGGCGCCGGCGCGCGCTCGGCCGCGCGGCCCAGCGCCGAACGATGGCGCGAGTAGACGAAGTAGATCACCAGGCCGATCAGCAGCCACACGACGAACGCGATCCACGTCGCCTTTGCCAGATTGAACATCAGGAACAGGCACGACGCCACCGCGAGAATCGGCACCACCGGCACGCCCGGGCAGCGGAACGCACGCGGCAGGTCGGGATGCGTGCGGCGCAGGATCAGCACGGCGATGGAGACCATCGAGAATGCCGCGAGCGTGCCGATGTTGATCAGCTCGGCCAGCACGTTGAGCGGCACCAGCGCGCCGATCAGCCCGAAGAAGATGCCGACGAGCCACGTCGTGAAGAACGGCGTCGCGTAACGCGGATGCACGCTCGACAGCTTCGCGGGCAACAGGCCGTCGCGCGACATCGCGTAGATGATGCGCGTCTGGCCGTAGCTCATCACCAGAATGACGGTGAGCATGCCGAGCACCGCGCCGAGATCGATGAAACCCGCGACCCAGTTTTGTCCGGCCACTTGCAGCGCGTACGACACCGGATGCGAGATGCTCGCGAACTGCGCCGCAGGCACGATGCCGGTCACGACCGCCGCCACCGCCACGTACAGCACCGCGCAGACGGCCAGCGACGAAATGATGCCGATGGGCAGATCGCGCTTCGGATTCTTCACCTCTTCCGCCGCCGACGACACCGAGTCGAAGCCGATGAACGCGAAGAACATCACCGCCGCCGCGCCGAACACGCCCGACCAGCCATTCGGCATGAACGGATGCCAGTTCGCCGGCGTGACGTGGAACACGCCGACCGCGATCACCAGCAGGACGACCGTCACCTTGATCGCGACCATGATGTTGTTGATCCGCGTCGATTCCTTCACGCCGATCGACAGCAGCCACGTGATGACCATCATCACGAGGAACGCGGGCAGGTTGAAGTACGTGACGTGGCCGGGCAACGCGCCGGGCGCGGCGGTCAGCGCGGTCGGCAGGCTGATGCCGAACCCGGAAAGCAGCGATTGCAGATAGCCCGACCATCCGACTGACACTGCGGACGTGGCGAGCCCGTACTCCAGCATCAGATCCCAGCCGATGATCCACGCCGCGAGTTCGCCGAGCGTCGCGTACGAGTAGGTATAGATGGAGCCGGCGACGGGAATGGTCGATGAGAACTCGGCGTAGGCGAGGGCGGCGAAACAGCAGGCGATCGCTGCGACGAGGAACGACACCATGAGCGCCGGACCGGCTTGCACGGCGCCCGTGCCGGTGAGCACGAAGATGCCGGTGCCGATGATCGCTCCGATGCCGAGGAAGGTCAGATCGAGCGCACCGAGCGTTTTCTTGAGAGAGGTGCTGTGCGCGCCAGCCAGCATGTGCTCGATGTTTTTCTTGCGGAACAACGACATTGCGGTAAGTCTCCTTTCGGCGCTCGCGTGCGCCTTCCTTCGGGAAAACCCGATATTTTAGCGGAGTCGAGGAGAATGCCCATCATTTGGGCGTCGTGCCCTTTTTTGGCGCGACTTTTTACGAATTTAGCGTGATTGAGATAAATCGGCGGTCGGGCCCCAGTGGTTTCGTGGGATCGGTGGCGGGTATGCTGTGCCCAAGAAAATTCGAAGGAGACGAGGTATGGCGATTCGAATCGTGCGGCTCGGCTCACCGCGCGCCGACGACGAAGGCTTGCGTATTGGCACGGTCCGCCGTCCGCCGCGCGGCGTGCCGAAGTCCGAGTTCGCAAGCCGCGATTTCTATGACGTGTGGTATCCGAATCTGTCGCCGTCGCCGGAGTTGGTGGCCAAGGCGCTGCATGCGGAAAGCGACAAGGACTGGCGCGACTTCGTGAAGAAGTTCAAGGCGGCGATGGCGGAGCCGGACGCGAGCAAATCGCTGGATTTGCTGGCCGCGCTGTCGCATACGACGAATCTGTCGGTCGGGTGTTACTGCGAAAACGAGGCGCGATGCCATCGGTCCGTGCTGCGGGAATTGTTGGAGAAGAGGGGAGCGGAGGTGGTTTGAGGGAAGGGGGCGGTGGGCACCTGCCGGCGGTTTGGTCGGCGTCGAAGTTGGACGAGGGCGGGCAGTGCGGCAGCATGGTCTTGCCGCCTGTCGCGAGCAGTCGCTGGCTCGTGCGGCCGGCGTCATCAAAGAATTTGTCGCTCAGCGTATTCGTGATCTGCTTCGCGATGCATTGAACGAGAATGCCGGCGTTGAAGCACGTTTCAATGCCATGCGCCGTCGCCGTTCCCTTCCAGAGTTCGTTGCACGAGCGCAGGTCCAGCGTGGCTTCGTGTCGATGGGAATTGATGTCGCACGGTTGGTCGACTTTGTTGTTTCGGCGGGACGGCGCAGCAAGCGATTGCCAAGCGCGATTCGAGGGGCGAGCAGGCTAGGACGGGCCTGGAAATCTTGGCGTGGGGCGCCGATAAACAAAGTCCCGGGCACGATGTGCCGTCGAGCGGGACGGTTTCGCGCAGTCGAAGTGTCGAGACGCGCAGCAGAAAAGAAAAGGCCGGTTAGCTTTCGCTGAACCGGCCTTTCGAATTCTTTGGTGGGGCGTGAGTGACTCGAACACTCGACCTACGGATTAAGAGTCCGAGCAAGTCGATGTTCCTGAGCGTTGACCGCAGTTCATGAAAATCCGCGGGTGCCCCGTGAATAAAGGGTTTCGATGGTTTTGGTTACATAGGTCTGTAGATATATATTGACTGAAATTGCCATAATTTGGTTACATAGCGGTTACATGAAAACTATGTAACCCAGCATCCACACGACGGTAACGATGGCAAAGGTCAATTTCACGGCAGGGCGTGTTAGCGGGCATAGCTGTCCCGCTGGCAAGTCTCAAGCGTTCATTTGGGATAGCGGGGCGTCCGGGTTGGGGCTACGCGCAACGGCAGCGGGCGGGCTGTCCTATATCTACCAAGGCAAGCTAAACGGAGGCACGGTCCGCGTCACGATTGGCTCACCGAAAGACTGGAGTATTGACGATGCGCGAGATGAGGGGCGTCGCCTGCAACGCCTCGTTGACGCAGGAAAGGACCCGCGAGAGGAAGCAGCCGAGCAGCGCGCAGCTCGTGAGGCTCGGAAGGCTGAAGCCCGGCGACAGGATGTGACCGTGGGCGAGGCGTGGGCGGTTTACCTAGAGGCTCGCAAGACCAACTGGAGTGACCGCAGCTATGCCGACCATGTACGTCTTGCCGCGCTTGGAGGCGCAGATAGAAAGCGCGGTGGGGGGCAGACGGTAGCCGGACCGCTTGCCGTCTTGATGCCGTTGAAGCTGTCCGCGCTGACTGCTGAACGTGTGACTGAGTGGTTGGCGGTTGAATCTGAATCCCGCGCGACTTCGGCGGCGCTTGCGTTTCGCCTGCTGCGGGCCTTTATCCGCTGGGCCGGGGAGGTACCGGACTACCGGGGCACTATCCCGACCGATGCCTACTCAGCGCGCAGTGTGAAGGAGGCGGTGCCGCGCTCGCAGGCGAAGGATGGGGACTGTTTGGAACGCGAGCAATTGCCGGTGTGGTTTGCCGCTGTCCGCCAGATTGGCAATCCAGTTATTTCGGCGTACCTGCAAGCCCTGCTGCTAACCGGTGCACGTCGGGAGGAAATGGCAGGCCTTCGCTGGACTGATGTGAACTTTCAGTGGCGCAGGCTAGTCATTGGCGACAAGGTAGAGCAGGAGACGGGGCGGACTATTCCGCTGACACCTTACCTCGCGTCCTTGCTGAAGAAGTTGCCCCGCCGTAACGAATGGGTATTCTCAAGTCCGAATGCAGCGAAAGGTAGGCTGGTGGAGCCTCGCACGGCGCATAACCAGGCGCTCAACGACGTTAGTTTGCCGCATGTCTCGGTACACGGGCTGCGCCGTTCGTTCGGCACGCTGGCCGAGTGGTGTGAGGTGCCTGTGGGTATCGTGGCGCAAATCCAAGGACACAAGCCGAGTGCGATTGTCGAAAAACATTATCGCCGCCGCTCGCTAGACCTACTACGCAAGTGGCATGACCAGATTGAGGCGTGGATGCTTGAACAAGCAGGTATCGACTTCGAGCCGGAACATTCGACACAAACCGCATTCGCCGATGAAACCGCCGAACTCACGCCGTTAGAATAGGCGGCGGTCGCATTTGACCGAGGGGCCGAAAAACGCCCCTCACAACGGCAGGCGTGACCTGCCACTACGAAGTTTCGTGCGAGGGTACAGAGTGAGTGAAGCTGTTAGCCGCCCCGATGGCGGCGGTCGATTTATCAGTCTATGGGAGCTGTTACCGCAAATTGGGCAAGCTGAAAAAGAATCCGATAACGAGGCCGCTCGCTACCTGGTGTCGCGCCTAGAAAGCGACCCGACGGGCATCAACCACATCCGTCGCCGCGACGAATCGGGCATCATACTTCCGCTGGACATGGGAGCCCGCCTGCATCTCTTGCAGCAACTCAATGTGTTTGCAAGGCAAGGCACGCTGTTCGATGCCGACGACATGCCCAACAACGAAGCTCGACCGACATTCGAGCGCTTTGGTTTCTATGCATCAGACATTTATCCATTCCTCGCCCGTAATGACGTTGCCGTTTCGCGCCCTGATGACGAAGGTTCCAAGGGGCGGGTTTTTCCCGACGGGAGGCATATCCCTACCTGGATACTTGCCTATGACCGGCAGGCTTGGTTGTCTCGCAGCAGGGCCGCAAAAATTCTCATTGCGGGTACAAAAGACGCCGACCTCTGGCCCCCGCAATATGACGACGTGTTTGTCAAATGGGATGAAGCGCTGACCGATGCGATTGACCACGATGCCATCGCGGTGACGAAGGTAGCTCGCAAGCAGATGCTTTCGCACGCCGACATCAGCGCTTGGTGCGCGCAGCATGGCTATGTTTGGCCGCTCGAAGCACCCGATGCCCAACCGGCTGGCAAGCCAGCTACCACCCCGCTCTCTGGCCAGCAAATACAGCCTGCGGATTCGGCACCGAGAAACCCGTGCGAGCACGATGGCGGTACGACAAAGCGGGAACAACAGATTCGAGCCATCGAGGAAATGGCCGACAAACTGGGGTATCCGCGCCAGCAAATCCCTAATAATGGCGGCAAAAAGGCGCTTCGTGACCTGTGCAAGTCTGAGCATCCCGACCTGTTCGGAGGAGGCGACTCTCCGTTTGACGATGCCTGGAAGGCAGCCAGCAAAAGCAATCGGCTTGTAATAGCGAACCGAAACAAATTCGCCGGTAGGTAGTGCCGCGCAAATACCCCACCACCCCAGTCTTGCGACCCCACTGTATCCCCACTTGATAGTTCGTCAACGCCGAAGAAAACCGCCGCACACAGCGGAATGCTCGGATGAATGTTGAAACGAATTCGGCGCGTTATCAACAGACATTCGAGCCCCGCTGAGCACGGCAAGATGCAGTCGTTGACATGAACGCAAACAACCACAATTCGCCCCGTTTTACCCAAGGCAGCATCCAGGCTGTCATCCCGACCGACGTGGCCGCCGCCGCGCTGAACCGTAAGCCGCAAACCCTGCGCAAGTGGGCCTGTCTTGAGAACGGCCCCATTCGCCCCGTCCGTATCAACGGTCGTCTGGCATGGCGCGTGTCGGACATTCAGGCACTCCTCAGCGGGGAGGTCGTGCAATGACGAACGGTTCCGATGCTACCCAGAAGCCGCGCACTGACCTCGTTGCAACGTTCGACGGCTATCCGCCAGCTAGCGCTGACCATCCCTACATCGTGACGAAGCACGGGACGCCGGATGGCCTGCGCGTGGTCCCGGCGAATGACACACTGACCATCGACGGGCAACGCGTTGCCGGTTGGCTAGCGGTTCCAGTCCGCTCGTTCGACGGCATGCTCTGCACGGTCCAGTTCATTCCCGCATCAGGCGCGGGAAAGAAGCTCAACGCACCGGGGACATCGTTCCACGATGGCCTGTTCATTGTCGGCGAAATACCGGCAGACGGCATACTGTTCGTGTGCGAAGGCCTCAGTCAGGCATGGGCATGCGCCAAGGCCAATATTCACGCGGCTGCCGTGGTCACGTTCGGCGCAGTCCGTACCCGGTCCGTTGCGAAGCTGTTGCGCAAGCGGTTCCCAGCGGCACGTATCGTCATCGTACCGGACCGATGCAAGGAAGCGGATGCCGAAGCCATCGCCCGTGAGATGAAATGCGCGTGGGTCGAGCTGCCAGTCGACAAGCCGGAGAACTACGATGCAAACGACTACGAGGCAGAGCACGGCACTGAGGCCCTAGCGGACCTCTTACGCGATGCCAGAACCCCGCCGATGCGCTATCGGTTGTTATCGGCGAACGACCTGCTGGACGCACCGCCGCTTCGCTGGATGGTTCAAGGCGTTTTGCCCGCTTCCGGCTTCGGTGCGCTCTATGGACCATCAGGTTCCGGCAAGTCGTTCCTGGTGCTCGATATGTGCGCCGCCATCGCGGACGGTGCGGACTGGTTCGGGCGGCGCGTGGCCGCGGCTCCCGTAACTTATGTGTGCCTTGAGGGCGAGGCAGGTCTCGGCAAGCGTACCAACGCGTGGCGCATTGACCGGCGGCGCAAGCTGCCGAGCCGTCTGCACTTCGTTGCGCAGTCGTTCGACCTGCGCAAGCAGGGAGACGTAACCGACATGTGTGAGGCCGTGCTGGCCGGAGGTGGTCGCAACGGATTGGTCGTCATCGACACGTTGAACCGCGCTGCACCGGGCGCGGATGAGAATTCAAGTGTGGACATGGGGCATCTCATTGAGGCGTGCAAAGACATGCAGCGTCGGCTCGGCGGTATGGTGTTGCTCGTCCACCATACCGGCAAAAACGATGCGAAGGGTTTGCGCGGTCATAGTAGTCTGTACGCCGCGCTTGACGCCGCCATCGAAGTCGCGCGCAATGGTGTTCGACGCGAGTGGGGTGTCGCGAAGAGCAAGGACGATGCCGACGGCGAACGCCACGCCTTCATGTTGCGCGAGGTGGTGCTCGGCGATGACGAGCACGGTACGCCAGTTGCGTCGTGCGTCGTCGAAGCAAACGACCAAGCCGAAGCAGTTCGATGCGTGAAGCTTCCGAAGGGAGTTAATCAGCGTATCGCATTCGATACGCTAGCGGAGCCGCTGCGCGAGTCGCGCGACTTCGGGAAAGGCGACGCACCTTCGAGCCATCCTTGCCTTGAAATCGAGGCTGCTATTCGGCTGGTGGCATCGCGCCTGAACTGCGAACTACGCAAGCGAAACGAGCGTGCCAGGGCTGCGGTGGTCGGCCTTGTCGATTGCGGAATATATGGTTCCTGCGACGGCTGGCTTTGGCGTAAATAGAGCAGTTTCCGCCTGCCCCGGAGTCTGTCCCGTTCCCGCCCGTATCGTATATACGGAGCGGGAAAAAGCGGGACCCAGCAACTTCCGAAATAGGAACAGAACGGGAAAAAACGGGATTGCGCCTCGGCCGTCTTGCCGGTGGTTGGATGTCGTAATTGGTGCGGTATCTCGCCATGAGCATCACATCCTGGCTGCCCGCCTTTCCATCAACGAATGAAAGCACCTTGCGATTCTCTCTTTGAAAGCGGCGAGTATGCGCGTCGATGTATTCATTCGCCCGCTTCGCGCGGGCGGTGGCAGCCAGGAAAGCAGTGACCGGCAGCAAACCATCGCGTTGCCAGATGCAATCACGGGCGTAGCCCGTGCAGGCTTACCCATTCTTCTTACCGCGCCTGCTAATCAGCAGACAGGCCCGGGTAAGCCTAGCCTATGCTTCGTCTGAAAACCAAGAGAGAGCCGTACGGGACCTGGCATTGACCGTACTGACCAGACCGACCGGGTTAACTCCAGAATCGATGTTCAGTGTGCTGCGGACGCCGACGGTCGGCCAAGGTCGCGACGCGACGGCTGCCGCTTTTTATGGTTACAATGCTTTCAATTATTGGTCGGGGTGAGGTAAGGCGTCGCGCTGAGAGATACCAATAACTTTAAAAATTCTTCCAGAATAAAGACATGGCCATCGTAATCATTATCTTCTTGTGCGTAATCATCTTCTTCATGCTCAAGGGCAAAGCTCAGGTCCACAGCGCTGACTACCGACAATCTGCTAGTCAGATAGATAGGGAAGTCGCGCAGGGAAAGCCTTTGAATCAACCGTCTTGGCTGAAAAACGACGACAAAGAAAGGCTGTTCACGAACGGCGTGCTTATGTTGATTCGCCGAACTTCGGTGCCCCTCGCATTCGCCGTTAGGGGGTTCATGTCTCCTGAGTCGTCTGCGGTACTGTTCGCGCTAGTCGCGAAGATGGAGGCGCAAGGTGCCTCTTTCGCCGGCCAGCAAACCGCCGCTGCGAGATACATTGAGGAGTCGTGGAATGACTTGCTTTCCAGCGACCAGGAAGATTTTCGAGCGGCGACCGTACTAGAAGAGGTTCGGTACAAGTCGGAATTCAAGTGACCGAGTCGCTTGCCCACTGAACCGGCCGGAATGCATCTCCGGGCGATGCCTGTATCAGTTTCGCCCGAGTCGCATTCTGAATGGCACATTCATGGGGCGTAGTCCGTGCAGGCTTACCCCATTCTTCTTACCGCGCCAGCCAATCAGCGGGCTGGGCACACGCCCCGCCGGTGGCGTGTGGCCTGTCTGCTGATTGCGGACGCGCGTGATGACGCAAACCAGGCCCGGTAAGCCAAGGTTTCAGAGCGACGACTAGGCGAAAGCCATCCTGACCGTGATGACCAGGGTGACCGGGTTTCAGCCGAAACTGACGCACAAAAAGCAATGCCCCCTCCGAATGCCTTCGGCTGGGGCAATGCCCAATCCTCTTTTTCATGCGGCGACCGCGATGCTTTCAGCAACGTGCATTCCGCACGACTACCGCTTCCGAATTAAGAAGCCGTGGCCAAGGAGTTCACGAGTACAAGCGGTACGGTCTGCTCCGCAGGTACATCACCGTTCATGGCCTCGCTGACGCGTGGACCGGGTTCGCTGCCCCGTCGTCAGGAAAAGACGATGTCCTCGAATCTGTATAGCTCCGTTGAGAAAGTGATGAGCGCATCGAGCGCACTTTTTTTCCAGCCCTTTGCAACTAGGTCACGCGTGAGCTTCGCACGGAATGGACGCGTGCAGACGAAGATGACTTTGCCCCATTTCAAGCCATTGCCCAGCAGCTTCGAGCCCGCGATACTGGTCACATCGGCGGCAACGCAATCGAGCCATTTCAGCAACCTGGCATATTCTTTCGCGTTTTTTCTCGAACGCTCGATTTCAACGAGCCACAGCTTGCCATCTGCCCCACGCAACAGAACGTCCGGTTTCTTCCCCGCGATGCCCTCGACGCCACCGAGGCCCTTGCCTTGCGAGAGCTCGCGCTCCGTCGATACCTTGTAGCCATCCCGGAGCGCGCGAATGGCAACCATATTTGCAATCGTGCGGTGCCGGAAATAAGCAGAGCTAAACGCCCGCACGAGGTCCTTTCCTGTTGATGCCGTAATCCCCGCGTGTTGCAACCGGCGCGCCCCCGCCTCTGACAGCGAGTAAATCACACTGCCGTCCGGTCCCTGTCCGCGCAGTACCTGCCGGGCATCGAAAAGCCGTCTCAGCGTGCGTTGTGCCATTCGCACATCCGACGCCGTGGCGACCGGCGCTTCCAGCCTTGGCTCGCTGGTCGCGCCGCTGGACCAGACCGCCCTCAAGGCAGCGCAATCCCGGGTTCTCAAGAACCCAAATCTGTTGAGCGAAATTAACAGTCGTTGCTCCTGCTCCCTGGCGATGATGCGTCCGTCGCGGGCCTTCACGAAGTATCTCCAAAAAAGGTGTCGATATTTCGTATAGCGCCAGGACGTTGCATACCCGTGTTCGACCTCCCAGACGGCGGAGGGCGAACACGGAAGACGAAGCCGCTATCGCGGCGAGCCACCATGCCCTTTTCACAAAACTGGACGTTTTGCCGGGCATTTTCGCTACTGAACGTAGCGCATGTCCTAAACGGCGGGCGCCCCACGCTGCGCGCGGGTAAGGGGCCTGCCCGTTGCCGCTGGACGCGACGCCGGCTTTGGTCTGCGCTGTGCTTGACTCAGCCTCCTTACCCGCGCGCTGCTCGGGGCGCGGGGCATGCTGCCCCCCATCGCTCTGCCGGTCGGTAGGCCGACCTCTCGTGTCTGGGGACACGAGCGAGCGACGGCTCCCCCCAGCAGCCCATCGACCAGCCTGGGGGCCGGTGCGCTGACCTGGGCAGCGGGCTGGACGCCCTTGCCCCACGCCATGCCCTTCGGTCACGTCGCGGCTCCTCTACGTCTTCGCGCTTTCTCGCTCCGACTGCGCGCCTCTGGCTTGCAGGCCACACGCGGCTAGCGCGCATAGGTCGCGGCCTGTGGCCGCGACAGCGTCTGCGTCGTCAGGTTGGTGCTTGCACCGTCCTTCCTGATTTCGCCGCCACCCAACCGGCGACCGTACCCCAGGCGGTCTGCATGGCAAGGGCCTCCAGCGCTCCGCGCACGTCCTCACCCGGTCCCCTGCGGGGCTGCGGCTTCTGGGCGTGCCCTTGCCATCCAGCCTTCTCGCCTGGTGTCCCGGCACGCCAGGGCGACGAACTCAGGACGGACGGTAGCAAAACGGCAGCACCAACCCCACGCCGCATCCGGGAACGTGAGGGGGCTCGGAATCTTGGAACCCGGTCAGTTTGGAGAACGCATTATGGAAAAACGAGACGGTCTGAAAGACATTTTTGGTGAGGTCATTTCCGTGTATACGCGCGCGCAGGCAATCGGGGATGGCACGTTGATGGACGCGACAGCAGAAGCGAACGAAGCGGGCTTCAAAGTCCCGGTCGCAATCACGGCTGCGGTCTGGGCAGAGGTGGTTGCATGGTCAGACGAAGACAGCGCCCGACAAATCCACCAAGACGAGACCGCGCGCTTGAACGACCTACTGTGGGCTGCCATTACCCTGGCTCGCCATCACACGGGAAACCGCATGCCTTTTCAGCACCATCGCGTGCCGCGCGGTGGGGATGAGGTGTGTCGCACTCCGATAACGCTGCTGATGGTCATTGGACCGGGAGATAACGGTGAGCCAGTCGTGACTTTCATGCTCCCGAGCGACGACTGATTTCTTCCGCCCCGCTGATTTCGGCGGGGCATTTACCTACTGCTCAATAGGAGAGCAATCATGTCACATCCCCCGATTAACCCCGCAACCGGTCTGCCGATGACCGGTGACTGTTACGGCGGCGTCGACGTCGGCGGCAGCCCATACGGCACCGACATCCACACGCACCATAACCCCTGGTTGTCAAACGATTATGGCTGGATGGGCGATGGTATTTAAGCCTGCCTGGCTGTACCGCTGAACTGCGCCTCGGCGAATGAATGACCGCTCCACGCCGAGGCGCTATCATCTGAGGTTAGTCAGATGACCAGCGATGGCAAAAAGGAGCCCCGGTGAGCGACACGTCAGCCCAATACCAGCATAAACAAGAAGCGGTGCAACGTCCTGACGTAGGTGTTCAGGACCAGTTCAGCGTCAAGAGGCCGAACCGGGTCTACAGCTACGACTCCAGTCTTGACCCGGCACTGTCGTGGGACGAGAACCGCGAACGCGAACTCGGCGAGTGGCTGATGGCCTGGTTGCCCGCTGCGCGGAGGAGGGCGAGGCGGCGGTCTTTCAGTCTCCGCAAGTCTGGAAAGGAGGCGGAGTTCAGGTGCAGTCTCTCCAGGCGGCGGCGGGCCTGTGAAGCGCACCGGGAACCTCGGAGACCGTTTTGCTGGAGTTAAGCAGCCATCGGCATTCCAGCGAGTTGCTCATAGTAACGAGCTTCCGCCTCGGCCGGTGGGATGTTGCCGATAGGTTCAAGCAGACGTCGGTGATTGAACCAGTCCACCCAACTAAGTGTCGCCAGTTCGACGGCTTGCACATTGCGCCACGGGCCGCGGCGATGAATGACTTCTGCCTTGTAGAGGCCGTTAATCGTTTCGGCGAGTGCGTTATCGTATGAATCGCCTACGCTTCCAACTGACGGTTCAATCCCTGCTTCAGCTAGCCGGTCCGTGTACCGAATAGAAACGTATTGCGACCCGCGGTCCGAATGATGTACCAAACGGTTACCTTCGGCTGGTCGGCGCTCATGTAGGGCCTGCTCCAGCGCATCCAGTACGAAATCGGTGCGCGCTGAACTTGACACTCTCCAACCCACGATGCGTCGCGCGAACACGTCAACGATGAAGGCAACATACGCGAAGCCTTGCCAGGTCGCGACAAGGGTAAAGTCGGACACCCACAGTGCGTTGGGCTTTGACGCCTTGAACTGACGCTGAACATGATCAAGCGGACAAGGTGCGTTTTTATCGCTGACGGTGGTTCGCATCGACTTACCCCGCCGTACACCCTGCAGACCTAGCCGCCTCATCAACCGTTCAACGGTGCAACGCGCAATTCTGAAACCTTCGCGCAGCAACTGTCGCCAGATCTTACGCGCACCGTACACTCGAAAGTTCTCTTCCCAAACGCGACGGATATGCTGACACAACAAAGCATCACGCTGCTGCCGCGCTGGTAGCCGACGAGGATCGGCGCGGCGGGAGGCGTACAGGTAGTAAGTCGACGGGGCGATCGGCAATACTCTGCAGATCGGCTCGACCCCGTAGACCGATCGGTGATCGTCGATGAAAGCGATCATCACTTCGGTCGGCGGTCGAGCTCCGCCTGTGCGAAATACGCCGAGGCCTTGCGCAGGATCTCGTTCGCCTGGCGCAGTTCCCGGACCTCTCGTTCAAGCTCGCGAATTCGATCTTGCTCTTGCTTCGAGGGGCCTGCTCGCACACCACGATCACTCTCAGCCTGACGGACCCAATTTCTAAGAGTCTCGCGCGAACAGCCCATCTTCGCGGCGATCGACTGGATCGCTTCCCACTGCGTAGCGTATTCCGAACGGTGCTCGAACACCATGCGAACCGCGCGCTCGCGAACCTCGGTCGGATACTTCGGCGCAGTCTTGCGTTTTGCTTTGTCGATGCTTTCCATTTCCTCATTCTCTCAGGAGTTGAGGTCTCCGGAAAACCCGGTGCGCTTCACTGTTGCGCACTCTCTCAAAGCCCTTTCTGAACTGGGCGGGGAAAGCTGAGCGGCATCAACTTAGCGTGCCGACCACTCCACTGTTTGTACACGAGCGGCATTCGACCAAAGCCATCTTGGACGGCATCAAGAGCCGCAAGGCCAAAGGTACCAATCTCGACCTTTTCGGCGACCCCCAGTTGGACGTGACCGACCGGCTGGACGCCTATGAACACAAAGGGCCATGGCAGAATCGTATGATTCTGGGCGATAGCCTCCAAGTCATGAATTCGATGCTGGAATTCGAGGGCGTGGGCGGGCAAGTGCAGATGGTGTTTATCGACCCGCCCTACGGCGTCAAGTTTGGTTCGAACTTCCAGCCCTTCGTGCGCAAACGCGAGGTGAAGCATGGTGTCGATGAAGCGATGACGCGTGAACCGGAAATGGTTAAAGCATATCGGGATACGTGGGAATTAGGGCTGCATTCGTATCCGACTTATTTGCGTGACCGTCTTTTGTTAGCAAAAGAATTGTTGGCGGACAGCGGCAGCATATTTGTTCAGATTTCTGACGACAATCTGCACCACGTCCGCGAGGTCTTGGACGACGTATTTGATAAAGATAATTACTGCGGCCTCATCATTTTTAGAAAAACCGGCGGTCAAAGTGCGGAACGTCTAGGGTCGGTCTCTGACTTTCTGCTTTGGTACGCCAAGGATATTACGAAAGTAAAATTCAATAAGCAGATTCAGATTTCGCATATCCCTCCTGCGGACGAACCAAACTACGTTTGGCTGGAGCTTCCTGATGGGTCATATCGTCGAATGACGCCCGAAGAGCGACGCAGAGAAATTGCTCTTCCTGACGGGGCGAAAATATTTCGTCACGGCCCGATTGTCTCGTCGGGTGCGACAAATCAGCCGCAACTATTCAAATTTAATGGGAAGTCATACCTTCCTCCCGCCAATAATCATTGGAAGACCCACTTAGAAGGGATGGAAGAGCTAGCTAGGCAAGGACGGATTATTGAATCCGGTAATGGATTGGCATACAAGCTATATTGGGCTGACGCGCCCGAACGTTTGTCCAATGTTTGGGAGGACACTCAGTCTGGTGGATTTGTTGGTAAGCAGCTTTACGTGGTCCAGACCACGACCAAGGTAATTCAGCGCTGCATTCTAATGACCACGGAACCAGGCGACCTTGTGTTTGACCCGACTTGCGGCTCCGGCACGACGGCTTATGTTGCCGAGCAGTGGGGCCGCCGCTGGATTACCTGCGACACTTCTAGGGTGCCCTTGGCCTTGGCTCGCCAACGCCTGTTGACCGCCACGTTCCCTTACTACGACTTAAAGGAGCCGAAACTCGGCCCAGCAGGTGGCTTCGCCTATCAGCGCAAGCAAAACCGCAAGGGTGAGGAGGTGGGGGGACTTGTCCCGCACATCACGTTGAAGTCAATTGCGAATGGGGAACCGCCGGCAACGGTCGTATTAGTAGACAAGCCGGAAGAGCGCAAGGACGTGGTGCGGGTTGCCGGTCCCTTTGTGGTCGAAGCGACCATTGCTCCGGCGCAGGCAGTAGAGACGCCGGACAGCACGACCGGGGTAAAGGGCGAAAATGCAGGGCAGCCCGTCAGCGAAACTGTCGGCGGGTATAGCGACGCAGCTACCCACATCGAACGTATGACCCAGGTGCTACGCCAGTCCAAGACCGTGCGCCTGCCGGGCAACCGGGAGCTGGTGCTGGAGCAGATTCGTCGCACCAGCGACAGTGACATCCTGCACGCAGAGGCCACTGACGCAGACGGTAAGCGTATCGCCATAGTCTTTGGCCCCGAATCCGGCGCTATCTCGGCTGATATGGTATTCGAGGCTGCGCGCGAAGCCCACTTCCTGCGTTACGACCAACTGTATTTTTTCGCCTTCGCCATTCAGGCAAAGGCGCGTGAACTCATCGAAGAGCGCAACAAGGACGGCGCACCCAAGTTACGAATTCATTGCACCTACGTGGCTGTGACGCCGGACGTGGCAATGAGCGACCTGCTCAAGACCACCCGCGCATCGGAAATCTTCTCGGTGACCGGCCTGCCAGACGTGAAGCTGACCAAACTCTCGCAGAAGAACAGCGTGGGCGAAGCGCTCTATCAGGTGAATGTGATGGGTCTAGACATCTTCAATCCCGCCAACATGAAACAAGATTCGGTGGAAGGAGAAAATCTGCCGTGCTGGATGCTGGACACCGACTACGACCCGTCGGGCTCCTTTTATGCCACCCAGGTTTTCTTCCCCAAGACCGGCGCTTGGGACAATCTGCAGAAATCTCTGAAGGCTGATTTCGATGAATCGGTGTGGGCACATTTGGCAGGAACCACGAGCGAGCCGTTTGTGCTCGGCGAGCGTCGCCGTATCGCAGTCAAGGTGATTGACGAGCGTGGTAACGAGCTGATGCGCGTTATTGAACACATTGCCTAAGGAAGCGAGCAATGTCCCAAATCAACGCCGTCGAAGCACCCATCATCAATTCGCCATTCGAGGAGCCGAAGTTACACTGGCACATCGAGGAAGGGAAGCAACCACAAAAACGCGAAGGCCGTCGCCCTGCCAGCTACTTCTTCCGAGTTCCAGAGCATGCCGGCCGTGGAAAGAAGGCCAAGAAGCAAACCGTCCTCTTCGACCAGGATGCAAAAGGCAATGAGTACCTGCTCGATATACCTAACCTCATCCGTCAGCGCCTCAAGGAATGGCGTGCTCGTGAATACAGCGGCGCGACGAAAGTCACCAGGGAGCTGATAGCTCTGTGGCGCTCGACCGACCGCAAGCAGCGACTTTTCTTCGCCCAGCTTGAGGCGGTCGAAACTGTAATCCTTATCGTAGAAGGGCCGGACGACCTCAAACAAGGCGTCCGCATTCCCACCGATGAGCCCGGCGACGATGCCAGGGCAGCCGGGTACAAGGCATTCATCCGCTACGCGGTTAAGATGTGCACTGGGTCGGGCAAGAGCACGGTCATGGGCATGCTGGCCGCGTGGTCGATTCTTAACAAGGTGGCAGATTCCACCAATCCGAATTACTCGGACACGGTGCTTATCGTCTGCCCGAACGTCACGGTCCGCGACCGGCTGCACGAACTCGACCCTAGTCTGGACGAAATCAGTCTCTATCGCACTCGTGAGCTGGTCCCATTGCATCGCATGCCCGAGCTACGTCGGGGCGAAGTGTTCGTCACTAACTGGCACAACCTCGAACGCCGCGAGCTTTCCGACGTCAACGGTACGTCAGCCAAGGTGGTAAAGCGGGGCACGCCTGTAGAAAAGCGTCGCACGGTCAAGTTGGGTGGCAAAGACCAACTGACTGAGGCCGACATCCGGCAGCAGGCGGTGACGGGTGCTTTTGAAATCATCGGTGAGATTAAAGACCGCCACGGTGTTCTGACGGCTTTCGAGGTCAAGGAAACCAAATACTACGAGAGCGACACTGCATTCCTGCGCCGGGTGCTAGGCAATCGCAAAGGGCGCGGTTCCGCCATCATGGTGATGAATGACGAGGCCCACCACGCCTACCGGCGCGGCAAGGCTGAACTCGACGATGATTACGCACTTGACGAGGAAACCGCTGAGGCCGATGCACGCGAGGCCACCGTCTGGATTGAAGGCCTGGACCGCATCAACAAGGCATTGAATGGACCAAAGAACGGCGTGCGCCTCTGCGTAGACCTGTCTGCCACCCCGTTCTTCATCCAAGGCTCCGGCAACGAAGTGGGCAAGCCCTTCCCTTGGGTGGTATCCGACTTCAGCTTGCTGGAGGGCATTGAAGCGGGACTGGTAAAAATCCCGCAGTTGCCAACCCAGGACATCACTGGTGGCGAGACGCCCGCCTACTTCAACGTGTGGCGCTGGGTCCAAGAGCGCATCGAACAAGACGGCGGCGGCAAGGCGAAGCTCACACCGGACATGGTGATGCGCTATGCGACTACGCCCGTCACGCAGCTCGCCGACGAATGGCGCAAGACACTGGATATGTGGAAAGCCCAATTCAAAGAGGGATTCCGCAAAACCGATGTGCCGCCTGTCTTTATTGTTGTATGTCGCGATACAGCGCTGGCCAGGGAATTGTATGAGTGGCTGGCCAATGGTAAGCCGGACTACGGCCAGTCGCCGATTGAGTTCCGCAACTCGCCCGGCCAGGAAAATACCATTCGCGTGGATAGCAAGATAGCGGAGGACATCGCCTCAGGTGCGAGCGGTAGCGACGAAGCTCGGCGCTTGCGTTTTGTGCTGGACACTGTCGGCAAAACTGTCTGGCCTGGTGGCCATATCCCCGAGGAATACGAAGCACTCGTCGAGAAACACAACCGCAAGGCGTTGGACGATGAAGACAGCGGCTTAATGACAATAGACGCCAGCATTCCGCCTGGACGCGACGTGCGGTGCATCATCAGTGTGGCCATGCTGTCGGAGGGCTGGGACTGCAACACAGTGACCCACGTCGTTGGCCTGCGACCGTTCGGCTCCCAACTGCTATGCGAGCAGGTCGTCGGGCGTGCCCTGCGCCGCACGTCATACGCCATTGACGAGGCCACTGGTTTCTTCCGGGAAGAGACTGCCAAGGTGTTCGGCGTCCCGTTCGAGCTGATTCCATTCAAGGTGGAAGGCGATGGCGCACCACCTCCAACGCCGCCGTCGAATCAGATATACGCTGACCCAGCCAAGGCAGAATTTGAAATCACGTTCCCCGTGGTCGAAGGCTACACTGACCCCGGCATCACTCGAATTTCGTTGGATTGGGCCAAGGTTCCCACGCTTACGCTGGACCCGCTTGAGGTGCCGGACACAACGCTCATGATGGGGCTAGCAGGGGCTGATGGCCGCCTTGCCGCGTATGGGCCGGGTGCAGCGGAACTGGTGACGTTGGAAGCCTGGCGAGCACGTGTTCGCGTACAGCAGGTCGCCTTCACCCTTGCAAGCACACTCGTTCAACAGTGGCAGAAAGAAAAAGGCGATAGTATTCCTACGCATCGCCTCTTCCCGCAGTTACTGGCTTATGCGCAGCAGTTCCTTGCGACCAAGCTCGTCTGCAAGGGAAACCGCGCGCCTCAGGATGTAGCGTTGAACCCGTATTTCAGCAAAGCGGTCGGCTGCATCATTGACAACGTGCAGGCCGTCGATGAGAGCGGACAGGCTCAGGAGCGGCCTAATATCCCGGCAGGCGCAGCGGGTATGCGTTCGACACGCTTTGTTGAGTTCGCCACTGGCCGCGACCTATGGCCTGTCACCCGCAGCCACTTGAACGCGATGGTGGCGGATACCAAGAAGTGGGAGCAGAGCGCGGCCTATTGCCTCGATACGCACCAGCGGGTCCGAGCTTGGGTCAAGAACGACCATCTCGGCTTCATCGTTCCGTATCGGAAAGACGGCAACAAGCGGAGCTACTTGCCCGATTTCATCGTCGAGCTGGCGTCCGGTGAAAAGCTGGTGGTCGAAATCAAGGGGCAGGTGATTGACGACGCCCTCGTAAAAGAAGCGGCAGCCAAGCGGTGGTGCGAGGCCGTCAATCGCGAGGGTCAATTCGGTCGCTGGAGCTATCACTTGATGAAGCATCCGGCTGACCTGATGCAACTGCTCGACCACTTGGACTGAGAGAAATCCCGGTCAAGCTGGTCAGTCTGGTTAGGCGGCCACGGAACCCGCCGTTTCCGTGGCCTTTCGACTCAGGTCGTTGGGCATGGGGCGGCCCGTTTGGGGAGCCACTGCTCGCGTGGCGGCTTTCTCGCGAGCAAGCGGCGTTCAATGCAGCGACGGAGCAACCCCTTTAATATGCGTCAGCAAGAACCGAGCAGCGGCCTCGCGGGCACGCAGCTCATCAATGCCGTAATGCTGACGACAAATGCTCCCGACCGTCAGGTCGAGACAGTATGGCGCGGGACTGAACCGGGTCGGCTTGTGGTTAAGGATACGACGCAGCTTCACGGTGACCGTGGCTTCGCTGACTTCCGACGCAACCGAGAATTCTTCTAGGGTTTCGAATTCCGGCATCATGGACGCCGGTCTGTTGGATGTGCGCATATTTCTGTCCGGTCGTGTAGTGCCAACGAGAATCAGAGAATCGGTTGTTCCGGCGGCTCAACGCCGATGTCGGCGGCGAGGAGGGGCAATCATACTCAGGTCCATGGAGTCGTTTGGAAGTGGCCGATTAGGCGGGTGCATCGGCTCGCCAGCCTTTTGCGGCTTCGCGCGATTCGTACTGCAATTCCATCACGACATCCTTGTAGAGGCCGCCACGGAGGTTGGCGACCAAGTAGCCGATGCGGCGAGCACCCTTCGCCGTCACGACGAACGGCACGTTTCCGAGGCCCCAAACTCCGTCGTTTCGCTCGTTGATGGCCCGTTCAGCTCGTTTAGAAGCAGGCCGCAGGTATCCGCGCTTTACCAGGCCCAGGATGCCGACTTCCGCGAGGATGTCGCACTCCCGTTTGCTGAACGAGCGGTATGTAAAGCGAAGGTGACTATTAAAATGTTGGCTGTTGTACGTCCGTTCCAGG
Source organism: Caballeronia grimmiae (assembly GCF_022879615.1). Lineage (NCBI taxonomy): Bacteria > Pseudomonadati > Pseudomonadota > Betaproteobacteria > Burkholderiales > Burkholderiaceae > Caballeronia > Caballeronia grimmiae. The sequence goes on along the minus strand of NZ_CP084271.1, from coordinate 2,816,374 downwards.
CACATCAACCCGAGCACCATAGTCTCCATCGGCGGGAGCGCTTCGACTTCTTTTCGACCGGAATACGGTGTGACCTCATCAGTAAAAAAGAGGCTCATCATCGTTTGCATGAAAGAGGCGCTCGGGTCGTTCTGTTTTTCTTGCGTCAGCATAGTCATTTCTCCAGCGGCAGTTTTGATAGTCAGGTTCGCGTGTGCGTTTCGCTTTTCATGGCGTCGCTTCACGGTATTGAAATCATCAGGTGGGTTGCTAGTCGGCGCGCAAGAGTGGGGTGGTGGGGTATTTGCACCCCACTGCCGGGAGAAAATCGCTTGATGGCGCATGACGGTTGCGGCCGGACTGACTGGTTTGTGCGAGAAATCGTGGGGAATGGATTGCTGTCGCAGCGTGGGGCGCAAGAACGTGTAGCCGTCTAAGCTGAGCAAGTTGCGGGTCCAAGCTGGTCAGCTTGAAGTTCTGCCGCACAAGCAAGCGTGGCGCTCGTTGGCAAAACCAGGCCATTCGTGGCGCTCACAACTTAATGGGGCGCGCCCTGTGCCCTGTATTGACGCGTGTTGACCAAATTGGGTTACACAGCGGTTACATGGAGCTGGGAAAAGAAAAAGGGTTACAAGCAATGTGCTTGTAACCCTTTGAATTCTTTGGTGGGGCGTGAGTGACTCGAACACTCGACCTACGGATTAAGAGTCCGCTGCTCTACCAACTGAGCTAACGCCCCCAACAGAAGCGAAATTATAGCGGGAGTATTTCGAAAAGCGCAAGCGTCTATCGCAAAAAATTTACGCTCACGAACGCCGCGCGGACCGCAGGGCAAAAGCCCCAAGCCGGTATCATGACGCGTCCCCCAACCGCACAAAGCCCAAAGAAATGGACGAAGCCGCCATCCGCGCGTTGCTCAACGACATCCTCGCGCCGTGGGTCCGTGAGTTGTCGCTCGCGCCCGAATCCATCGGCGATGATCGCGTCACCTTGCGTCTGCCGTACTCGGATCATTTGCGGCACGCGGGCGGCGTCATTTGCGGTCAGGTCTTCATGGCTGCCGCCGATACCGCGATGGTCGTCGCCATCTCGCACACCATGGGCGGCTTCTCGCCAATGACCACCGTCTCGCTCAACACCACGTTCATGCGTCCGGTCAAAACCGGCGACGTGCTGGTCACGGCGCGCGTCATGCGCCGGGGCCGCAATCTCGTGTTCGGCGAAATCGACATGCACGACGCCAACGGCGAACTCGCCGCCCACGCCACGACAACCTACGCACTCGTCAGCAAATAAATGTTCGATCAGGTCGTATTCGCCGGCGGCGGCAACCGCTGCTGGTGGCAAGCCGGTTTTTGGGACGTCATCCAGCCGGAATTGAGGCTTAAGCCGCGCATCATCGCGGGCATCTCGGCGGGCGCGGCCACCGCGTGCATGCTCTACACCAACGACGCGCGCTGGGTCATGAACTACTACGCGCAAGCCCTGCGCGGCAACACGAAGAACGCCTACTGGGGCAACCTGCTGCGCGGGCAGTCCGTCTTCCCGCATTACCGCATCTATCGGCAGGCACTGCTCGACATCTTCGCGGAGCGTTTCCATGAACTCGCTTCCGCGCCGGAGATTCGCATCGGCGTGTCGCATCTGCCGCGCTGGCTCGGCGCGCGCAGCGCCGTCGCAGCCGGGCTGATCGCGTACAACATCGAGAAGTACGTGCGCAAGACGCTGCACCCGACGCTCGGTCAGGCGCTCGGCTTCCATCCCGAGTTCGTGACGGCGCAGGAATGCGCGAGCATCGAAGACCTCGCGGATCTGATCCTGCAATCGTCGAGTACGCCGCCTTTCACGCCGATCCTCCGACGCAACGGCCGCCCCGTGCTCGATGGCGGCATGGTCGACAACGTGCCGGTCTCCGCGCTCGATGCATCGGCGGGGACGGTGCTCGTCATGGTCACGCGGCTTTATCCGCGCGAGCGCACGTTCGTCGTGCCGCACGGCGAGCAGCGGCGCATCTACGTGCAGCCGTCGCGCAAGGTGCCGATATCGAGCTGGGACTATACGAGCCCGTCCCAGATGCAGCATGCTTATGACCTGGGCCGCGCGGACGGCGAAGACTTTCTCGAGCGCCTTCCGCATCTGATGGATGCCGCATCGCACATTGCCTAGCCAGGCAAAAGGAGCGCGCCATGCCGAAGCAGCACACTTACGAACTCACCGTCGCATGGACGGGCAATCGCGGTTCCGGCACCTCCGCCTACGACGCCTACTCGCGCGACCACGTCGTGCGCGTCGCGGGCAAGGCCGCGATCGAGGCATCGAGCGATCCCGCTTTTCGCGGCGATCCCACGCGCCACAATCCGGAGGAACTGTTCGTGGCGTCGCTGTCGTCGTGTCACATGCTTTGGTATCTGCACTTGTGCGCGGTCAACAAGATCGTCGTGACCGGCTATGTCGACGGGGCCATCGGCATCATGCAGGAGGACGCGAACGGTAGCGGCCGTTTCGCCGATGTGCTGCTGCGCCCGCGCGTGACCATCGGCGCGGGCGGCGACACTGCGCTCGCGACGCGCCTGCACGAAGAGGCGCACCGCTTCTGCTTCATCGCGAACTCGGTGAATTTTCCGGTGCGCTGCGAGCCGTCGATCGACGTCTCGACGGCCTGACGCATCGACCGCTCAGCGGCGGCGCGCGTGCTGCAGCGCTTCGGGATTCGACACGCTCGACGTATCGCCGGCATCGAAGGCGAGGATGTTGCTGAACGCCGCGCTGAAGTAAAGCTCGTAGCTCTCGCGCTCCACATAGCCGATGTGCGGCGTGCAGATCACGTTTTCCATGCGCAACAGGCCGTAGCCCTGCAGGATCGGCTCGCTCTCGTAGACATCGACCGCGACCATCCCCGGCCGGTTGTGATGGAGCGAGTTCAGCAGCGCGTTCTCTTCGAGCAGCTCGGCGCGGCTCGTGTTGACGAACAGCGCAGTCGGCTTCATGCGCATCAGATCTTCCGTCCGGACGATGCCGCACGTCTCGTCGTTCATACGCAAATGCACGGTGAGCACGTCGCTCTGCTCGAAGAGCGCCTCGCGGGTTTCCGCAACGGCGAAGCCATCCTCGCGCGCCGCCGCCAGCGAGTGCTCGCGGCCGTGCACGAGCACGTTCATGCCGAACGCCTTGCCGTAGCCCGCCACCAGCTGGCCGATCTTGCCGTAACCCCAGATGCCGAGCGTCTGCCCGCGCAGCACTTGCCCGAGGCCGAAGTTCGGCGGCAGCGCCGACGTCTTCAGCCCCGACTGCTGCCACGCGCCCTGCTTCAGGTTCGCGACGTATTGCGGAATGCGACGCTGCGCCGCCATGATCAGCGCCCACGTCAGTTCGGCCGGCGCGACCGGCGATCCGGTGCCTTCCAGCACGGCGATGCCGCGTTCCGTACATGCATCGATATCGATATGACCGCCGCCTGCCCGGCCCGTCTGGCTGATCATGCGCAGTTTCGGGCATTTATCGAGGAGTTGCGAACTGATGCGCGTGCGTTCGCGGATCAGCACGAGCGCATCGACTTCCGACAGTCTGCTAGCCAACTGTCCGAGTCCACGCACCGTGTTATTAAAGACTTTCACTTCGTGATCATCGAGAAGATGGAAGCAGTCGAGCTTCCTTACGGCGTCCTGGTAGTCGTCGAGAATGGCGATTTTCATGGGCATTGATTGGCTTTTTGTAGGCATCGAACATGCTGCATTTTTGGTCCGGCTTGCGAAATAGAGCGGATTAACTTCGGGTAATTACCAAGAAAGCCGCACTAAATCGCAGGAACTGTAATCTCACTGCGCAGCATCAAAGCAGGGCTGCATGGCGGTGTTAAGCTTGATTTCCTCGTTTCCGAGCAAATAACCCGCTCGAGAAACAAAAAAATGCGGCGCCATTGCGGAAAACACGGTAATCCGCAAGGGGACAGGCCGCTTAGTATCTCTTTTTAACAGTTTGTTCCTTAGCGACGCAAGCCGCCTGGCGCTACGTCGCAGGGATCAGGCCCGATGACGCCGCAATCGGCAAAGGGAACCGTCTTTCGTGCGACGAATATCTTTTGAAAATGCACGGCGGTTCCGGTCGCAATGCCTCTCGCATGCAGCGTCAGGGCTCACGGTTTTCATTGCAGAAACGGAGACAACTCGATGAACCAGCCCGCAGTAGCCGAAGAAAATAAAAACAACGTCGTCGACGTCCAGGCGCCGGCCTATGTCCGGCACCGACGATTGATCCAATGGGTTCAACGCGTCGCCGCGCTGACAAAACCCGATCGCGTCGTCTGGTGCGACGGCACGCAAGCCGAATACGACCGGCTCTGCGAACAGATGGTCGCCGCCGGCACGATGAAAAAGCTCAATCCCGCCAAACGCCCCAACTCCTTTCTGGCTTGCTCCGATCCCTCGGATGTCGCGCGCGTCGAAGACAGAACGTTTATCTGCTCGGAGCGCCCGGAAGATGCCGGCCCCACGAACAACTGGATCGACCCGCAGGAAATGCGCTCGACGCTCGACGGCCTCTTCGACGGCGCGATGCGCGGCCGCACGATGTACGTCGTGCCGTTCTCGATGGGCCCGCTCGGGTCGCCGATCGCGCATATCGGCGTGGAATTGTCGGATAGCCCGTACGTCGTCACGAACATGCGGATCATGACGCGCATGGGCCGCGAGGTGTACGACGTCCTCGGCGAGGAAGGCGAGTTCGTGCCCTGCGTGCATTCGGTCGGCGCGCCGCTCGCCGATGGCCGCAAGGACGTGCCGTGGCCGTGCAACGACACGAAGTACATCGTGCATTTTCCCAAGACGCGGGAAATCTGGAGCTTCGGCTCAGGCTACGGCGGCAACGCGCTGCTCGGCAAGAAGTGTTTCGCGCTGCGCATTGCGTCGACCATGGGCCGCGACGAAGGCTGGCTCGCCGAACACATGCTGATTCTCGGCGTCACGTCGCCCGAGGGGCGCAAGCACCACGTCGCGGCGGCGTTCCCGTCGGCGTGCGGCAAGACCAACTTCGCGATGCTGATCCCGCCGCAAGACCTGAACGGCTGGAAGGTGACGACGATCGGTGACGACATCGCGTGGATCAAGCCCGGCAAGGACGGCCGGCTGTACGCGATCAACCCGGAAGCCGGCTACTTCGGCGTCGCGCCGGGCACGAGCGAGAAGACCAACTTCAACGCGATGGCGACGCTCAAGGAGAACGTGATTTTCACGAACGTCGCGCTGACCGACGACGGCGACGTCTGGTGGGAAGGCATGACGGACGCGCCGCCCGCGCATCTGATCGACTGGCAGGGCCGCGACTGGACGCCCGAGCTCGCGAAGGAGACCGGCGCGAAGGCCGCGCATCCTAACGCGCGTTTCACGGCGCCGGCATCGCAATGTCCGTCGATCGATCCGGACTGGGAGAACCCGGCGGGCGTGCCAATCGATGCGTTCATCTTCGGCGGACGCCGTTCGACGACCGTGCCGCTCGTCACCGAGGCGCGCGACTGGAAGGAAGGCGTCTACATGGCCGCGACGATGGGCTCCGAAACCACGGCCGCCGCTGCGGGGCAACAAGGCGTCGTGCGCCGCGATCCGTTCGCGATGCTGCCGTTCTGCGGCTACAACATGAGCGACTATTTCGGCCACTGGCTGAAGATCGGCGAACGCCTCGAAGCGCTCAACGCGAAGGCGCCGAAGTTCTTCTGCGTGAACTGGTTCCGCAAGGGCGACGACGGCAAGTTCGTGTGGCCGGGCTTTGGCGAAAACATGCGCGTGCTGAACTGGATGGTCGGTCGTATCGAAGGCACGGCGAGCGGCGAGGAACACGCGTTCGGCATTTCGCCGCGTTACGAGGACATCGATTGGGGCGGGCTGAACTTCACGCGCGACCAGTTCGAGCAGGTCATCTCGGTTAACGACGCCGCGTGGCGCGACGAACTCGCGCTGCACGACGAGCTGTTCACCCGTCTGCAGCAAGGGCTGCCGGACGCGCTGCCGGAAGCCAAGGCCGGAATGGAGAAGCGGCTCGCGGCCTGATTTTCGGTCGCTTGACATCGCCCAGCGGTCGACATCGCCGGGCGAAGTTCAAAAAGGTGCAGGCGGGGGAGTGTCTCTTTCCCCGCCGGCCGCCCTTCGCCCACGAATTTTTTCGAAAAGGCAACCGCCAACCGCAACTTCTGCACGATTTCCTCAGTCCTAGGATAATTCTGAATTGCCTTGCAGCAGAATTGATAGCCGCCTGGCGGCAGGAGTTGTCCCATGGATCATTTGCAGTCGATGAGAGTGTTCGTCCGCGTGGCCGATCTCGGCAGTTTTGCCAGAGCCGCGAGCGCGATGGATATCTCGAACGCGGTCGCGACGCGGCACGTCGCGGATCTCGAAGGCCGCCTCGGCACGCGCCTGCTCAATCGCACCACGCGCAGTCTGTCGCTCACGGAGTCGGGCCAGGTTTATCTCGAACGTGCGCGCCAGATTCTCGATGAACTCGAAGACGTCGAACAAATGGTCGTCGCGCGCAATCACGAGCCGCTCGGCTCGCTGCGCATCGTCGCGCCGGTCGTGTTCGGGCTGCACAATCTCGCGCCGGTATTGCAGACGTACGCGCAGCGCTATCCGAAAGTCATCCCCGATGTGACGCTCGTGGACCGCCAGGTCGATCTGGTGGAGGAAGGGTTCGATGTCGGCATCGTCATCGCGCGGCAGGTGAAGAGCGCGAGCGTCGTCACGCGGCGGCTGACGACCGGCTGCATGACCGTCTGCGCGACGCCGGCGTATCTGGAAAAGCGTGGCACGCCGACGCGTCCCGAGCATCTGCTTGAACATCCGTGCCTTAGCCTACCGTCCGAGTATTGGGGCGACGAACGCGTGTTTACCGGCCCCGAGGGCGAAGTGCGCGTGCGGCCGTCGAACGTGATCATCGCGAACAATACGGAGATGCTGCGGCAGTTTGCGCTGCTGGGCATGGGCATCGCGATTCTGCCGAGCTATCTGATCGGCAACGATACGAAGCGCGGCCAGCTCGTGCGCCTGCTGAGCGACTATCAGTTGCCGCAGGTCGAGATCAACGTCGCGTATCCGAGCCGGCGGCATTTGCCGGCGAAGGTGCGGACGTTCATCGATCACCTCGTCGAGCACTTCAGCCAGACGCCGAATCATCAGCTGGGCGAACAATGGATCCGCGACGGCATGGGCAAGCCTGTCGCGGCTGGCGCGCAGCCGCACTACGAATCCGCCGATGAACCGCAAGCGCCGCCGCCCGCGCCGCGCTCGCGTTCGATCGATGGCGAACTGGGGCCGAAGCTGTCGAAGCCGTCGCGAACGAGAGGGCGCGTGCCGGCGGCATCGCCGTTCTGAGTTCTGTTGGACTGGCAGCATGAGAAGGCCCGGGAGATTTCGTTTCCCGGGCTTAATGAGATGGTCAGCCTGACCGAGATGGCCCGATTGGCATACGCTGATCGGGCCATTTCCTTTTTTGGAGGCCATCATGGCGAACACTACGCTTATCGGCATTGATCTGGGCAAGCACTGCTTCTTTTTGCATGCGCAGGACGCACGCGGCACGCAGGTTTGGCGCAAGAAGATGACGCGCAAGCAACTCTACGGGTGCCTGGCGACCTGTCCGGTCGCCGTCTTGGCAATGGAAGCTTGCGCGGGCGCGCATTGGCTGGCACGCAAATGTCAGTCATATGGACATCAGGTTCGCTTGATCGCACCGCAGTTCGTCAGGCCATTCGTCAAAGGCAACAAGACCGACTTTGCCGATGCTGAAGCGATCTGCGAAGCTGCCTCGCGTCCTTCCATGCGTTTTGTCGCAATCAAGACCGCCGAGCAACAGACTCTGCTTGCGCTGCATCGCGTGCGCGAATCGCTTGTCGCTGAACGCACGGCAACCAGCAATCAAATCCACGCTTTCCTGCTCGAATTCGGGATCGATCTGCCTGTCGGCGCACTGGCCATCACGCGCTTGCCGGTCCTACTCGATGATCCTGTGCATGCACTGCCGCCCGTGCTGGTGGCCTTGTTGCTTCGCCTGCATCAACGTTACGCACAGTTGGGTGGCGAGATCGCCGAGTTGGAGACCCAGATCAAGCGGCAGACGAGCGAAGACGAAGCCGGCCAACGCCTGCTCACCATTCCTGGAATCGGCCCGATCACCGCCAGCAGCTTGCTCGCCATGGCCGGCGACGCACGCGCGTTCAAATGTGGCCGAGACTTCGCGGCGTCTTTGGGGCTGGTTCCGCGCCAACATTCGACTGGCGGCCGAGCGACCCTGCTGGGCATCTCGAAGCGCGGCAACAAGCAGTTGCGCTGCCTGCTCGTGCAAGGCGCGCGCGCGGTGATGCGTTATGCCGATAGACGAACCGATGCGCTGGGTCGCTGGCTGCAAGCGTTGCTGCTACGTCGTCACAGCAATGTCGTTGCCTGCGCACTCGCCAACAAAATGGCCAGAATCGTTTGGGCGATTCTGGCCAAGGGTGGCGTGTACCGGGCACAACCGGCCATCGCCTGAGAGCTTTCCGCCTGCTTTTGCGACCACTGACCCGTGATGAAGATAAACGGCTCACGGCCCCGACTGAAAACCTGAAAAACAATCCAGTCCTGCAGACTGAGGGCTTTTTAAGGACAGTTGGGTGCGGCTTCTCATCGAGGGCCGGGCGCTCTGATCCGCGCCCATTTCGAGCCCGGATACATTTGCGCAAGCCCTTTTATCTTAGGTCACAGATCGAGGTTGCAGAAACTAGGCTGACCATACATTTGCTTTTTAGCGAGCGTCGCCTTCTGCTGGCATAAAAAAGCCCGCGAATCGCTTCGCGGGCCTGATGCTTCCTCATGTCGGCGTTTAGCGCGCCGGAGCGAGTTATCCCGCCTTTCGCGCCGCAGTCTTCTTGACGGCGGCCTTCTTCGCTGGCGCTTTCTTCGCCGCGACGGTCTTCGTCGCGGCTTTGGCGCGCGTCGTCTTTGCGGCTACGGCGACGTCGCTATCGCCTTCGTCGGCGTTATCGGTCTGCGGCTCGGCAGCCGCGCCGCGCTTGGCCGCCGTCTTCGCGCCCGGCTTGGCTTCCTTCTTTTCGAATTCGAAGCCGATCTTGCCGTCCGGCTGCTTGACGAGGAACGCCTTGAAATTGCGCCCGGTCCGCGACGACTTGAAGTTCGTCAGCAAGTCCGTGCGGCCGCCGTTCAGCAGCTTTTCCATCTGCTCGCGTCCGATTTCCTGTTGCAGGATGACCTTGCCCGAGCGGAAATCGCACGTCTTCGGATTCGCGACGGAGTTCTCGCAGACATAGCTCATGCCGTGCTCGAACACCCGCGACTGGCATTTCGGACACGCGCCGACCGGCGTCTGCTCCGAGAAGTCGGGCGGTTCGCCATCTTCGCCGCCGGTGTCCTGGCCGAAGTCGAATTCGAGCTTGAAGTTCTTGATTTCGTCGTCGAAGGAGAGCTTCAGGATGGCCGAGAACGGACGCCCCATCTTGCTGCGGAAACCCGAAAGCGGCCCGATGGTTTTTTCGCGCAGCAGTTCTTCCACTTCCGGAATCTCGAACTGACGTCCGCCCGGAATCTTCGAGATCGAGAACTCGCACTTCGTACACGCGAACCGGCGATAGTTCTCCTTCACCTGTGCGCCGCAATTCGGGCACGGCGTTTCGAGCGTCGCGTAATCGCCGGGAATAGTGTCGGAGTCGTACTCTTTCGCGCGCTTCACGATGGTCTGCGTCATGCGCGCGATTTCCTGCATGAACGCATCGCGATGCAGGTTGCCGCGTTCCATCTGCGACAGCTTGTGTTCCCACTGGCCGGTCAATTCCGGCGCTGTCAGTTCCTCGACGCCCAGGCCGCGCAGCAGCGTCATCAACTGGAACGCCTTGGCCGTCGGGATCAGTTCGCGGCCCTCGCGGACCATGTACTTCTCGCCGAGCAACCCTTCGATGATCGCGGCGCGCGTCGCCGGCGTACCGAGACCCTTCGCGGCCATCGCGTCGCGCAGTTCTTCGTCTTCGACGAGCTTGCCCGCACCTTCCATCGCCGACAGCAGCGACGCTTCGTTGTAGCGCGCGGGCGGCTTGGTCACGAGCGCCTGCGCGGCGACCTTGTCGACGTCGACCTTCTCGCCCTTCTGCACCGGCACGAGGTTGCCGTCTTCGCCCGCAGCTTCGCGGCCATAGACCTGGAGCCAGCCCGGTTCGACCAGCACCTTGCCTTCGGTCTTGAAGTGATGCCCCGCGACTTCGGTGATGCGTGTCGTCACCAGATATTCTGCAGCCGGGAAGAACACCGACAGGAAGCGCTTGACGACGAGGTCATACAGCTTCTGCTCCGGCTCCGACAGCGCCTTCGGCGCCTGCAGCGTCGGGATGATGGCGAAGTGATCGCTGATCTTCGAATTGTCGAAGATGCGCTTGTTCGGCTTGACCCAGCCCTTGTCGAGCACCTGCTTCGCAAACGGCAGGTAGTTGTTGCTCTCCTTCAGCATGGTCAGCGTGTCCTTGACCGTGCCGAGATAGTCTTCCGGCAGCGCACGGGAATCCGTACGGGGGTAAGTCAGCACTTTGTGCTTTTCGTACAGCGCCTGCGCCAGGCCGAGCGTGTTCTTCGCCGAGAAGCCAAAGCGGCTGTTCGCTTCGCGCTGCAGGCTCGTCAGGTCGAAGAGCAGCGGCGACAGTTGCGTGGACGGCTTGGATTCCTCGGTGACGGTGCCGGACTTGCCCCGGCACGCCGCCACCACCGATTCCGCCGCCGCGAGACTCCAGAGGCGCGAGTCGCGCTGCTCCGGATCGTTCTCGACGCGCTTGAATTTCGGGTCGTACCAGCGGCCCTCGTAGATGCCCTTCGCGGCCACGAACTCGGCGCGCACTTCCCAATAGTCGCGCGGCACGAAGCGGCGAATCTTTTCTTCGCGTTCGACGACGATCGACAACGTTGGCGTCTGAACGCGGCCGACGGTCGTCAGGAAGAAACCGCCGCCCTTGCTGTTGAACGCGGTCATTGCACGCGTGCCGTTGATGCCGACGAGCCAGTCCGCTTCGGAGCGGCAGCGGGCGGCGTCGGCGAGCGGCTGCATGTCGGCGTCGCTGCGCAGATGCGCGAAGCCTTCGCGGATGGCGGCGGGCGTCATCGACTGGAGCCAGAGGCGCTGAACGGGCTGCTTCGCCTTCGCGTGCTGTGCGATCAGGCGGAAAATCAGCTCGCCCTCACGCCCCGCGTCGCATGCGTTGATGAGCCGGTCGATGTCCTTGCGTTTCAGCAGCTTCGTCAGGACCTTCAGCCGCGATTCGCTCTTCGCGATCGGGTTCAGGTCGAAATGCGGCGGAATGACGGGCAGATTCGCGAAGCTCCATTTACCGCGCTTGACGTCGTATTCCTCGGGCGCGGCGATTTCGAGCAGGTGGCCGACCGCGGACGAGAGAACGTACTCGTCGCTCTCGTAGTACTCGTCATGCTTCGTGAAGCCGCCCAGCGCGCGCGCGATGTCGTTCGCGACGGAAGGCTTCTCAGCGATGATCAGGGCTTTGGACATGACTCAATATGGTTGTGGTCTGGCAGCGGCCCCGTTTGGACCGCATAACGACCGCTTTATAGCACAGGCTTTGCGCGATGCGCGCCGCGGCTGCGATTAGGACGCGCGGCGAACCGGCGGTTTCCGACCGTTTCGACGCCCGTAATGCCCCGGTTTTGTCTACGCCGTAGCAAGCGCCGGGCGCAGCTTCGGCGCGCCTGCCATGTTGGGCAGCGCGGTCAGGTCGGTGAGCATCCGCTCGACGATCGACACTTGCGGCAGCACCGTGCCAAAGAAGCGCGTCGTGATCGAATCTTCGATCAGAATGGTCGGGAAATTTTCAACATCGAGGTCGTCGAAACGGTCCGCATGATTCTCGATATCGATCCACGCGAAGCAGATGTCCGGATGCGCGGCGGCGAGCCTGTCGAATCCTTCGCGATACTCCCGGCACGTTCCGCACCACTCAGCGCACAGGCATGCCACGAACAGCGTGCCGGGCTCGGCGACGCGCTCGGCGATCTGATCGGCATCGGTGTCGAGATTGAGCGCGGACATGGCGTTTGCAGAATCCTTCGTGGGGCAGGGCGTGACGGGCTAATTTCCCGCGAATGTAGCACGAGGCGACTTCACGAGCGTTCGAGCGCGGCGTAGCGGCCGCCAGGCAGCGCGGTCGCCACGCCCGCCAGTTCGAGCTGAAGCAGCGCCGCCTGAATCGCGGCCCCGTGCAGATCGGTCCGCGCAGCGAGAATTTCAAGCGTCGCCGGCGCGTGACCGAGCGCGGCGAGCACGCGTTCGGCGTCGGCGGACGGAGCCTCGGGCAGCCGCGCCGACGCCCACGACGCGCTGGCCGGCCCGGGCTGCGGGTTCGCCGTGCGATTGCTCCCGCGTCTGCGCGCTGTCGGGAAGCCGAATTCTTCGAGCACGTCTTCGGGCGTCTCGACGAGCTTCGCCCCTTGCTTGATGAGGCGATGGCATCCCTGCGACAGCGGCGCGTGAATCGACCCCGGAATCGCAAAGACGTCCCGCCCCATTTCGTTGGCCAGCCGCGCGGTGATCAGCGATCCCGAGCGCATCGCCGCTTCAACGATCAGCACGCCGCCCGACAACCCCGCGATCAGCCGGTTGCGCTGCGGAAAGTTTGCCGACCGCGCGGGCGTGCCGAGCGGCCATTCCGACACGATCGCGCCGTCGCGGGCGATCTCATGCGCGAGCGTATGGTTCTGCGCCGGATAGACGAGATCCGCGCCCGTCCCGATGACGGCGATCGTTCCCCCGCGACCGTCGAGCGCCCCGCGATGCGCGGCGGCGTCGATGCCGAGCGCCATCCCCGACACGACCGCCAGCCCCGCGTCCGACAGCGACCGCGCGAAGCGGCGCGCGTCTTCCGCGCCTTGCGGCGAAGCGTGCCGGCTGCCGACGATCGCCACGGCGCGCGCCTGGAGCACGTCGAGCCGGCCTATCGCGTAGAGCAGCGGCGGCGGATCGGGCATGGTCAGCAGGGCTTGCGGATAGTCCGTGTCGGCGAGCGTGAGTATCCGGTTGCCGGGCTCGGACGCCCATTCGCGCACTCGTTCAATATAGTCATCGAAAGAGACGCCTTCGATATCGCCGGGCGGCGCGACGACGGCTTTCGCCGCGTTTTCGTCAGCGACCTGTGCGATCGAGGCGAAACTTTCCGACAGCACTTCCAGCGGCCCGCCGAACGCGCCGAGCAGCGCGCGCAACGCCAGCGGACGCAGGCCCTTCGCATGCGCGAGGCGCAACCACGCGCGCAGTTCTTCGCCATCGGCATCGGACGGCGGCGCGGCGGTTTCGGGAGCTGCGGTATCGGTCGGCAGGGTGGCGGTCGTCATGTTAAGATTTTTGATCCCGTACATATTAAGAATCGTCGCCCGGCCGCGCTTGCGGCCCGTAGCGACGCTGTCTGGCCGCTTGCCGGCGGCGTTGAATCCCTTGGGTTCGCCCGCATATCTTCGGCATGCCGCCACCCATCCGCAACCTGGCCGAATGGCCGACTTCACACGCGTCGCGGCGCGCGTAGACAATCCGAATCATGGCTCTGCTCAACATACTTAACTACCCGGACAAGCGGCTGAACAAGGTGGCGAAGCCTGTCGCCGTGGTGGACGACCGCATTCGAAAGCTCGTCGCGGACATGGCCGAGACCATGTATGCCGCGCCCGGCGTCGGCCTCGCGGCGACGCAAGTGGACGTGCACGAGCGCGTGATCGTCATCGACGTGTCGGACACGCACGACCAGCTGATGGTGTTCATCAACCCGGAAATCGTCTGGGCGAGTGAAGTCAAGAAAGAGTGGGAAGAGGGCTGCCTGTCGGTCCCGGGCATTTACGATTTCGTCGAGCGTCCCGACAAGGTTCGCGTCAAGGCGCTGAACGAAAAGGGCGAGACCTTCGAACTGGATTGCGACGATCTGCTCGCTGTCTGCATCCAGCACGAGATGGATCACCTGGCGGGGCACGTGTTCGTCGAATATCTGTCGTCGCTCAAGCAGACGCGCATTCGCGGCAAGATGAAGAAGCTGGAAAAGGCGCTCTGAGGCGCACCGGAATCACGTTTTTTGCAGGCACGCCTGAAGGTAGCTTTCATCGATGACTCAATCGCTGCGCGTCGTTTTCGCCGGCACGCCTGAATTCGCCGCCGCCGCGCTCGCCGCCATTCATGCGGCCGGCTTTCAGGTTCCGCTCGTCCTGACCCAGCCGGACCGGCCCGCCGGACGCGGCATGAAGCTGACCGCGAGCCCGGTCAAACGCTTCGCGCTCGAACACGGATTGGCGGTCGCACAGCCGACATCGCTGCGGCGCGCGGGCAAGTATCCGCAGGAAGCGGCCAACGCCATCGACCTGCTTCGCGCCACGCCGCACGATGTCATGGTCGTGGCCGCTTACGGGCTGATTCTTCCGCAGGAAGTGCTCGACATCCCGCCGCGCGGCGCGATCAACATTCACGCTTCGTTGCTGCCGCGCTGGCGCGGAGCCGCGCCGATTCACCGCGCAATCGAAGCAGGCGACACCGAAACCGGCATTACGCTGATGCAGATGGACGCCGGCCTCGACACCGGCGCGATGATCCGCGAAGCGCGCACCAACATCGATCCCGACGACACCACCGCCACGCTGCACGACAGGCTCGCTGAAATGGGCGCGAATCTGATCGTCGCGGCATTGCGCGACCTCGAACGCGACGGCTCGCTTCCGTCGATACCCCAGCCCGACGACGGCACGACGTATGCCGAAAAGATCGCCAAGCACGAAGCGGCGCTCGACTGGCGACGGCCGGCGGAGGCGCTCGTCCGGCAAGTGCGCGCCTTCGATCCGTTCCCGGGTGCGGTCGGAACGCTCGGCGATGCCGCCATCAAGATCTGGGCGGCCCAGCCGTTGAGCGGCGTGACGGGTGAGCCGGGCGTAATCGTGGACGTATCGCCGGAAGGAGTCGTCGTCGCGTGCAGCGACGGCGCGCTCAGGCTCACGCAGTTGCAGAAGCCGGGCGGCAAGCGTCTGCCGGTGCGCGAATTCCTCGCCGGCGCGCCTTTGTCGAAAGGACAGCGGTTCACCGTTCACGGCGACAAGCGCGGCTTAGAATAAAGAGATCGGTCACAAGCCCGTCTGGAGGCTTCTCATGCTTGGCATCACCGGTTTCGCCTTCTTTCTCGTCGCCGTCTTCCTGCTCAACGTCACGCCGGGACCAGATACCGCTTACATCGTCGGACGCAGCGTCGCGCAGGGCCGGGGCGCGGGCATCGTCTCCGCCCTCGGCATCTCGGCGGGCTGCATCGTGCATACGCTCGCTTGCGCGTTCGGGCTGACGGCGATTCTCGCGGCATCGGCGACGGCGTTCACCGTCGTCAAGGTCGCGGGCGCGATTTATCTGATCTATCTGGGCGTGCGGCTCATCTTCACTAAGCACGAGGACACGAGCGACGCCTCGAATGCCCAGGCCAGCGCGAAGTCCGCGCCCAAGTCGCTTCGGCAACTCTTCACGCAGGGCTTCGTCACCAATGTGCTGAATCCGAAGGTGGTGCTGTTCTTCGTCTCCTTCTTCCCGCAGTTCGTCGCCGCCGACAGCCAGCACAAGACGCTCGCGTTTCTCACGCTCGGCCTCGTGTTCATCGCGATGAGCACGGTCTGGAACAGCTTCGTCGCGTGGATCGCGGGCAGCGTCACCGAGCGGTTCTCCGGTAAGCCGGGCGTGAAGCGGTGGCTGGATCGCGGCGTCGGCGGTGCGTTCGTCGGCCTCGGCATCAAACTGGCGACATCGCACAGATAGTTGAATTATTCGCGCATGACCCTATCTAACATTTTGCTTACAATGGCTAGCCCGGTCGACTAACCGGGCCCACCGCGCAAATTGCGCATCGTATTAGGGAGAAGGAGCTCCGCATATGTTCAACTGGGTCAAAACCGCGATGCTGATGGCAGCGATCACGGCCCTTTTCGTCGTGATCGGCGGCATGATCGGCGGATCGAAGGGCATGATGATCGCGCTGCTCATCGCGCTCGGGATGAATTTTTTCTCGTACTGGTTCTCGGACAAGATGGTTCTGCGCATGTACAACGCGCAGGAAGTCGACGAAACCACTGCGCCGCAGTTTTATCGCATGGTGCGCGAGCTCGCCACGCGCGCTCAATTGCCGATGCCGCGCGTCTATCTGATCAACGAAGACGCGCCGAACGCGTTCGCCACGGGGCGTAATCCCGAGCACGCGGCGGTGGCGGCGACCACCGGCATTCTGCGCGTGCTGTCCGAGCGCGAATTGCGCGGCGTGATGGCGCACGAACTGGCGCACGTGAAGCATCGCGACATTCTCATCTCGACGATCTCGGCGACGATGGCCGGCGCAATCTCCGCGCTCGCCAACTTCGCGATGTTCTTTGGCGGACGCGATGAAGAAGGCCGTCCTTCGAACCCGATCGCGAGCATCGCGGTGGCGATTCTCGCGCCGATCGCCGGTGCGTTGATCCAGATGGCGATTTCCCGCGCCCGCGAATTCGAAGCGGACCGCGGCGGCGCGCAGATTTCGGGCGATCCGCAGGCGCTCGCGAGCGCGCTGGAAAAGATCCACGCGTATGCGTCGGGGGTGCCGTTCCCGGCAGCCGAAGCGCACCCGGCCACGGCGCAGATGATGATCATGAACCCGCTGTCGGGCGGAAGCATCGCGAACTGGTTCTCGACGCACCCGGCGACCGAAGAGCGCGTCGCGCGGTTGATGGAGATGGCGCGCACCGGCCGGATGTAATCCACCGAACGGCGGTTCGAAAGGCCGTCCCGAGTGATCGGGGCGGCTTTTTTTGTCTGGCGTCCGTCCGTGATGCCCGTCCCCGTTGCCCGCACGACCGGAGCCCGTTTCCTCGCACGTTACAATCCTCGTTTGCGCAAGCCTAACCCACCCTACATGACCGACAAGCCTTCCCGGCGGCACGACGCCGCGCCTCAGCCGCCGCGCGGGCCGTCCCGCATGAGTGCGCCGCATCTCGCGCCCGATTCGCTCGCGTTCGCGCTCGATTGCGCGGCGCAGGCCGTCGGCGCCGTGCGCGCGGGGTCGGCTCTGCCCGCTGCGATCCAGACGGTCGTCGCGTCGGGCAAGCATCCGGGGGCGCGCGGCGCGATTCAGGACATCGCGTATCGCACGATGCGCCGCCTGGCGCTGGCCGATGCGCTGCTGCATAAGCTCGTCCGCAAGGCGCCGCCGCCGCACGTCGGCAACGTTCTGACGTGCGCCTTGGCGCTGCTCACCGACGACCAGGCGCACGCCGCGTACGCGCCGTTCACCGTCGTCGATCAGGCCGTGAGCGCAATCGCCGCGCGTCGCGAATTCGCGTTCGCCAAGGGACTCGTGAACGCGGTGCTGCGTAACTTCCTGCGCGAACGCGACGCGCTCATCGACGAGGCGATCAAGAGCCCCGTCGCGCGGTGGAACTATCCGCAATGGTGGATCGACGCTGTCCGGCGCGCCCAGCCGCAGGCGTGGGAGCACATTCTGGAAGCGGGCAACGTGCAAGGCCCGCTCACGCTGCGCGTGAACGCGCGGCACACGACTGTCGATGCTTACCTCGATCGCCTGAAGTCCGAGCACATCGACGCGCAAGCGGCCGGCCTGCACGCGGTGCGCCTGAAAACGCCGATGCCCGTCGATCGCATTCCCGGCTTCGCGCAGGGCGAAGTGTCCGTGCAGGACGCGGGCGCGCAACTCGCGGCCCAATGGCTCGACGCCCGTGACGGCATGCGCGTGCTCGACGCGTGCGCCGCGCCCGGCGGCAAGACCGGTCACATCCTCGAACTCGCGCAAGTCGATCTCGTCGCGCTCGAAAGCGACGCCGATCGCGCGAGCCGCATCGGACAGAATCTTGAGCGCCTGAAACTCTCGGCCGATGTTCGCGTCGGCGATGCCGGCGACCCTTCGCCGTGGTTCGACGGTGCGCCCTTCGATCGCATTCTCGCGGACGTGCCGTGCTCGGCGTCGGGCATCGTGCGGCGCCATCCCGACATTCGCTGGCTGCGCAGGGCATCGGATATCCCGGCGCTCGTCGACGAACAAAGACGTATTCTTTCGGCGCTCTGGCCGCTCGTCGCGAAGGGCGGCGAACTGCTTTACGTGACGTGCTCGATCTTTCCAGAGGAGGGCGAAGAGCAGGCCCGCTGGTTTGAAGCGACCCATGAAGATGCGGTACGATTGGACGCGCCGGGGCAACTGCTGCCGACGGCGGCGCGCGCGAGCGCGAGTGCGGTGCAAGCGTCACCGGACGAAACATCCATCGAACGCCACGGTCCGGGCGATGCAGAGGGCGGAAGCACGCCATCGAACCGGAACGCGGACGTCATCGCGGACCACGACGGATTCTTCTACGCGCGCTTTCAGAAACGGTGACGATAAAACGCATTTTTCCGCTTCGGCTCGCGGCCGTCATCTGGACTGCGCTGGCGCTCTGGCTGAGCTTCGCCGCAGTGCAACCCGCGCTCGCCGAAACGATCTCCGTGCAGCGCGCGTCGTTGCAGGCGGACAATACCGGCTGGAGTCTCGATGCGCATTTCGACTTCGATCTCAACAGCAGTCTCGAAGAAGCCGTGAATCGCAGCGTGCCGCTCTACTTCACCATCGACTTCGCGCTGTCGCGGCCGCGCTGGTACTGGTTCGACGAAGAGCCGGTCAACGTGTCGCAAAGCATCCGCCTGTCGTATCAACCGCTGACGAACGAATACCGCGTGTCGACGGGCGGCCTGCAGTTGCGCTTTGCATCGCTGAACGAAGCGTTGGCGGTCATCAAGCATGTCACGTCGTGGCATGTGATCGACCGCAATCAGGTGCATAGCGGAGAAACGTATAACGCATCGGTGCGGATGCAGCTCGACATCGCGCTGATGCCCAAGCCGTTCCAGATCGACGCGGTCAATAACCGCGACTGGAACCTTTCCTCGGACTGGAAGCGATTCACTTTTACGGCGGCGGAACGTGCGAAATAGATTTCGACGCGGCCGCACGGACATGAAGAGTCTTGTCGTTCGGCTGCTGGTATCAACAGTTGCGCTCACGGCGGTTCTGCTGCTCGTGATGCTCGCGCTCGCGAGCGCGAATACGGAGTTCTTCGACCGCTACTACGGCTGGCTATATGCCGCGAACGTGGTGGTCGCCTGCGTGTTCATGCTGATCGTCATCGGCCTGACGCTGATCATCGTGTCGCGCGTGAGGCAGGGGCGCTTCGGCACGCGTCTGCTTGCCAAACTCGCGCTCATCTTCGCGCTCGTCGGCGTGCTGCCGGGCGCGATCATCTACGTCGTGTCGTATCAGTTCGTGTCGCGAAGCATCGAATCCTGGTTCGATGTGAACGTCGAGACCGCGCTCACGTCCGGCCTGACGCTCGGGCGCGGCATGCTCGAAACTTCGCTCGCCGATTTCAAGAACCGCGGCCGTCAGATGAGCGATCAGCTGGCGAGCGCCGATCCGTCGAGCCTCACGCTCTCGCTTCTGCGTCTGCGCGATCAATACGGCGTGCAGGATGCCGTCGTGTTCGAGCGTCCGCGCGATCAATACAATCGAGAGGACCTCAACGCGGGCGGCGGGTCGCTGCGCGTGCCCGGCTTGCGGACCATCGCGCAGGCTTCGGGCAACATCTATGCGCTGCTGCCGACGAACGAACCCAACGGCGCAATGCTGAAGGCGGCGCAGGATCGTCCGTTCGGCGCGATAGAAGGGGAGATAGACGGCGATCCCTCATCGAACGGGCCGAAGGGCGCGCTTCGTCTTCGCGTCATCACGAAGATTCCCGACCCGACGACCACCACGGAATTCCAGCACGTCGATCGCTTCCTGCAGATCGAACAGCCCGTGAGCCAGGAGCTCGCGCGCAATGCGGATGCGGTGCAGCGCGCGTATCGCGAGTATCAGGAGAAGCGGCTTGGGCGCACCGGCTTGCGGAAGATGTATATCGGCACGCTGACGCTCGCGCTCTTCCTGGCGACGTTCATCGCGATGATGCTTGCGCTCGCGCTCGGCAATCAGCTTGCGCGGCCGTTGTTCCTGCTCGCGCAGGGCACGAAGGAAGTGGCCGAAGGCGATTACACGCCTAAACGCGAGATCAATTCGCGCGACGAGCTGGGCTTTCTCACGCAGTCTTTCAACGCGATGACGCGCCAGCTATCCGAAGCGCGGGCGGCGGTCGAGAACAACCGCATCGCGCTGGAACATTCGAAGGCGTATCTCGAAAGCATTCTCGCGAATCTGACGGCGGGCGTCTTCGTATTCGACCGGCAATTCCGGCTGACGACGGCCAATCGCGGCGCGGCGCGCATCTTCCGTCAGCCGTTCGGCTCGCTCATCAATCAGCCGCTCGACAGCATCGACGTGCTCGCCGATTTCGGCGCGATGGTGAAGAAAGCGTTCGCCGAGCGCGATGCGGCGGCGGTCGGCAGCGGTCATCCGGCGGGGGATCGCGGGCACTGGCAGCAGCAGGTCGCGGTGACGGTGCCGGGCGAGAACGATCCGCTGACCTTGCTCGTGCGCGGCACGCAATTGCTGGTGAGCACCGAAAGCGATACTGAAGACGCCGAAACGACCGGCTATGTCGTCGTGTTCGACGATATCTCGGACGTCATCTCCGCGCAGCGTTCCGTCGCATGGGGCGAAGTGGCGCGGCGTCTCGCGCACGAGATCAAGAATCCGCTCACGCCCATTCAGCTTTCCGCCGAGCGCCTGCAAATGAAGCTCGCGGACAAGCTCGCGCCGCAGGACGCGGACGTGCTCAAGCGCGCATCGACGACCATCGTCAATCAGGTTCAGGCGATGAAGCGCATGGTCGACGACTTCCGCGAGTACGCGCGCACGCCGCCTGCGGTGCTCGCGACCCTGCAGTTGAACGATCTGGTCGGCGAAGTGCTGACGCTATACGGCATCGAGGAAGGCAAGAGCCCGATCAAGGTCGATCTCGCGAAACTGCCGGTCATACGCGGCGACGCGACGCAGATTCGTCAGGTCATCCATAACCTGCTGCAGAACGCGCAGGACGCCGTCGCCGACGTACCCGAGCCGCGCGTGCTGCTTGAAACGAGGACAGTAGAATATGGCGAACCGGATGCGTCGGGGCATGCGCGCGTTGCGGTTCGGCTCACGGTATCCGATAACGGCGCGGGCTTTCCGGCGCGCATTCTGTCGCGCGCTTTCGAGCCTTACGTGACGACGAAGGCGAAGGGCACGGGTCTGGGACTTGCAACGGTGAAGAAGATCGTCGACGAGCACGGCGCGCGCATCGACATTCGAAACCGGTCCAGGACGGGCGACGTCGTGGAAGGCGCGCAAGTCTCGATTCTGTTCCTTCAACTCGCGGACGAAACCGCCGCCGATGGTGCGACGCCTTCATCCGCGACCGCCGCGAAACACGGAACGACAAAAGCAACAGTGCAGACAAGGGCAGCTTAAATGGCAACCATCCTGGTGGTAGACGATGAAATGGGGATCCGGGAACTGCTCTCCGAGATCCTGAGCGACGAGGGCCACGTGGTGGACGTGGCCGAGAACGCGCAGCACGCGCGCGAGTACCGCCTCCAGCAGACGCCCGACCTCGTCCTGCTCGACATCTGGATGCCCGACACCGACGGCGTCACGCTTCTGAAGGAGTGGGCGGCGCAGGGCAAGCTCACGATGCCGGTCATCATGATGTCGGGTCACGCGACCATCGACACGGCGGTCGAGGCGACGAAGATCGGCGCGCTCAACTTTCTGGAAAAGCCCATCGCGCTGCAGAAGCTGCTGAAGGCGGTCGAGCAAGGGCTGGCGCATGGCACGGCCGCGCCGGCCGCCGCCGCTGCGCTGAAGCCGGCGATGAACGCGGGCGTGTCGAACGTGCCGATCGCGGCTGCGTTGCCGAGCGCTTCCGCGCTGAACGCATCGTCCGGCGATGCCGGCGCGGGCGGCGCGGCGCCGGGTCAGGCGGGGCAGACGGCATCGATCTCGTTCGATATCCCGCTGCGCGATGCGCGCGATGCGTTCGAGCGCGCGTACTTCGAATATCACCTTGCGCGCGAGAACGGCAGCATGACGCGCGTCGCGGAAAAGACGGGGCTGGAGCGCACGCATTTGTATCGCAAGCTCAAGCAGCTGGGCGTCGATCTCGGAAAGAACAAGAACGAGGTTTGAGCCGTGCAGACAAGCCGATTCCGATGAAAGAAACAAAATCTTGGGAAAAGGGCTTGAGCAACACGCGGCGCTTTGCTATAGTTTCACCTCTTCGTTGGCCCGGTAGCTCAGTTGGTAGAGCAGCGGATTGAAAATCCGCGTGTCGATGGTTCGATTCCGTCCCAGGCCACCAGAATGCAAGAAGCCCGAGAGTTCATCGCTCTCGGGCTTTTTCATTTGCGGGTGCGTAGATTTAGCTAGTTGGCCGGTCGCGAGTGCATTGGCATCACGCGTCCGCAGCTCGGCGAACAATATGCCGCCATGCTAAAATTCGCGCCGAATTAAGGACTTGCCTCGTCCTCGGACCGCAAGTCCTTTTCTTTTCGATGCTCCGAATCGCGCTCGAACGCCGCGCAAACGGGCGGCGAATCTTCCGCCGATCCGCTTATCGGAGTCATAAAGGGCGCGCGCGTTCGACAAAAGCCCGCCGGCCTATACTGGATTCTCACATTGCGGATGCCGGCCGTGCCGCCCGCGCGACGCGCCACGCTCATCTCATACACGGAGTTTTCACGGTGACTCGGATAGACGCGAAGGACAGCGCCCTCGTGCTGTTTTCCGGTGGCCAGGATTCGGCCACGTGCCTCGCCTGGGCGCTCGAACGCTATCGGACCGTCGAGACGCTCGGCTTCGATTACGGCCAGCGGCATCGCGTCGAACTGGAGTGCCGCAGCGGATTCCGCGCGGAGGTCGTGAGCAAGTTTCCGCATTGGGCCGGCCGTCTGGGCGAAGATCACATGATCGACTTGTCCGTGCTCGGCGCGATCAGCGATACCGCGATGACCCGCGAGATCGAGATTCAGTCGACTGCGAACGGCTTGCCGAACACCTTCGTGCCGGGGCGCAATCTGCTGTTCATGACGATCGCGGCGGCGGTCGCGTATCGGCGCGGGCTGAAGGTGCTCGTCGGCGGCATGTGCGAGACGGATTTTTCCGGCTATCCCGATTGCCGCGACGACACGATGAAAGCGCTGCAAGTCGCGCTGAACCTCGGCATGGAAACGCGCTATGCGCTCGAAACGCCGCTTATGTGGCTCGATAAAGCCGATACATGGCGTCTCGCGGAAACGCTGGGCGGTGCGACGCTCGTCGAACTGATCCGCGTCGAAACGCATACCTGCTATGTCGGCGAGCGCGCCGAACTGCACGAATGGGGCTACGGCTGCGGCCAGTGCCCGGCATGCAAACTGCGCAAGCGTGGATACGAGGCGTATCGCGCGGGCGAGCAAGTCACCACCGAACCGGTTTAAGCAGTCATGACGTACGCAGTAAAGGAAATTTTCTACACGCTGCAGGGCGAAGGCGCCAATGCCGGACGCCCCGCTGTGTTCTGCCGCTTCGCCGGCTGCAACCTCTGGTCCGGACGCGAGGAAGACCGCGCGGACGCGGTCTGCCGCTTCTGCGATACGGATTTCGTCGGCACCGATGGCGAGAACGGCGGCAAATACCGGACGCCGGCGGAACTCGTCGCGATGATCGCCTCGCTTTGGCCCGAAGGCCAGGCGCACAAGTTCGTCGTCTGCACGGGCGGCGAGCCGATGCTGCAAATCGATCAGCAATTCGTCGACGCGCTGCACGAAGCCGGCTTCGAAATGGCGATCGAAACCAACGGTTCGATGCCGGTGCTCGACAGCATCGACTGGATTTGCGTGAGCCCGAAGGCGGACGCGCCGCTCGTCGTCACCAAGGGCAACGAGTTGAAAGTGGTGGTGCCGCAGGACAACCAGCGCCTCGCCGAGTACGAGAAGCTCGACTTCGAGTATTTCCTCGTGCAGCCGATGGACGGCCCGTCCCGCGACATCAACACGAAGCTCGCGGTCGACTGGTGCAAGCGGCATCCGAAATGGCGCCTGTCGATGCAGACGCACAAATATCTGAATATCCCCTGATAGACGATCGAGCCGACGTGCAGACGATTACCCGAAAACTCGAATTCGATGCGGGCCACCGCATCCCCGACCACCGCAGCCAGTGCCGCAACCTGCATGGGCATCGTTATGTGCTCGAGATCACGTTGCGAGGCGACCTCGTCGATGTCGAAGGCGCGCCCGATCGCGGCATGGTGATGGACTTCGCCGACGTGAAGTCGCTGGCGATGGAGCACCTCGTCAACAAGTGGGATCACGCGTTCATCGTCTATGAAGGCGACGCGAAAGTGCGCGAATTCCTGCAGTCGCTGGCGGATCACAAGACCGTGGTCTTCGACCGCATTCCGACCGTCGAAAATATGGCGGCCGTGGCGTTCCGCATCCTGGCCGATGTGTACGACGCGCATTACGGCGTCAATCTGAAGCTCAAGCGCCTGCGCCTCTACGAGACGCCTAATTGCTGGGCGGACGTCGAACGCGAGTAAGCACGCGAACACGGTATGATCGCGCGGTGAGTCGCCCACGCAGGCGACCGCATCCTCCTGCATCCGGCCCACGCCGGTCGACAAGAAATGGAGCGCGAGCATGCCGTCATCCTTCCAGTCGTTCCTCGCATCGCGCGCACGCGCCTCACACGGAGCCGCGCGATGAGTACCTTCACCAATCCCCTCAAGCAACGCCTGAGCGAACCCGGTCCGCTGTTCGGCCTGTGGCTGTCGCTTTGCAGCGCCGATGCCGCCGAAGCGCTCGCGCACGCCGGCTTCGACTGGCTGTGCATCGACATGGAGCATTCGCCCAACGATAGCCGCGACGTCGTCGAGCAGCTTCGCGCGATCGCGGCGGCGCATCTGCCGACCGAGCCGATCGTGCGCGTGCCGTTCGCCGAAGGCTGGCTCGTCAAGCGCGTGCTCGATGCAGGCGCGCGCACGCTGATGTTCCCGAACGTGCAATCGGCCGACGATGCCGCGCGCGCCGTGCGGCTCACGCAATATCCGACCGAGGCGCAGCTCGACGGTCTGCGCGGCGTCGCGGGCGCGGTGCGCGCGGCGGCATACGGTATGCGGCGCGACTACGTGGCCGGCGCGAACGCGCAAGTGGCGACGATCGTGCAGATCGAATCGGTGGCGGCGCTCGAAGCCGTCGATGAGATTGCCGCGACGCCGGGCGTCGATTGCCTGTTCATCGGCCCGGCGGATCTGGCCGCGAGTCTCGGCCATCTCGGCGACGCGAAGCATCCGGACGTGCACGCGGCCATCGAACGGATCGCGGATGCGGCGAAGCGCGCCGGTATCGCCAGCGGCATTTTTGCGCTGGACGTGGCGAGCGCGCGGCAATACGCGCAGGCGGGCATCAAGCTCGTGTCGATCGCAGCGGATGTCATGTGGCTGCTGAAGGCGACACGGCAGGCGTTGCAGGAGGCAAGAGCATGAAGCGCGGATGGCGTGGCGGCGTGGCGGCGGCATCGGCGGCGCTATGTCTGGTATGCAGCGGCGCGCACGCGCAAGGCGCGCCGAAGGCGACGGACCTCGCAACGCAGAACGCTGTGGCGGACTACAACGCGGGGAATTTCGTCGCCGCGCGCTCGGAGTTTCGCCGGGCGGCGGAGAAGGGCAGCCGCCTCGCCGAATTCAATTACGCGATGATGCTGCTCAATGGGGAAGGCGGCCCCGCCGATGTCGACGAAGGCAAGAAGTGGCTGCGTCGCGCGGCGGACGCCAACATGACACACGCGCAATACGTCTACGGCAAGATGTACGACGACGGTGAGTTCGTCGAGAAAGACCCGGCCGAGGCGCACCGATGGTTCCTGCGCGCCGCGAGTCAGGGACACGTGCAGGCCGAACTCGCGCTGGCAAACCAGTTTCTCGATGGACGCGGCACCGCGCGCGATAACACGCAGGCGTTCGCCTGGTACAAGAAAGCCGCGCAGGGCGGCGACATGACGGCGCAGTACGTCGCCGGCTCGTTCTACGAGCGCGGCGGCGACGGCGTCGAACGCAATCTCAACGTCGCGCGTGCGTACTACGCGGCGGCGGCCGCTCAGGGCGATCCGGCGGCCAAGCTGAAATATCAGCAATTGAGCGCGGAACTGGAGCGGCAGAAGCCGCAGTAAGCGGCTTTCGAGCGGCTCGGTCAGCCCTGCATCAAGCGCTTCTGTCGCGCGACGCTCATGATGAGCCCAACCGCGACGCCGAGCGTGGTCAGCGCGGTGCCGCCATAACTCATGAACGGCAGCGGCACGCCGACGACCGGCAAAATCCCGCTCACCATGCCGATATTGACGAACGCGTACGTGAAGAATGCGAGCGTCAGCGATCCGGCCAATAACCGACCGAAAAAGGTTGCGCCGTTCGCCGCGATAAACAGCCCGCGCGCAATCAGCGCCATATAGAGAAAGAGCAGCACGAGTCCGCCCGCAAGGCCGAACTCCTCCGAAAACACGGCGAAGATGAAGTCCGTGTGCTTCTCGGGAATGAATTCGAGGTGCGCCTGCGTGCCCTTCAGCCAGCCCTTGCCGAGCGTGCCGCCGGAGCCGATGGCGATGACCGCCTGAATCGTGTGGAAGCCTTTGCCGAGCGGATCGGACGTCGGATCGAGCAGCGTGCAGACGCGATGCTTCTGATAATCGTGCAGCATCGGCCAGTTGACTTCCGGCTGGCAGATGCGGTCCTGAAACACCGCGATGCTCGCCACTACGATCACCGCAGCCGCGAGCACCGGCACGATCAGCTTGAAACTCAGCCCCGCGAAGTAGATGACGAACACGCCCGCCGCGAACACGAGCACCGCCGTGCCGAGGTCCGGCTGCTTCGCGATGAGGCCGACGGGCAGCATCAGAATCAGAAAGCCGACGATGTAATCCCACCAGCGAATATTGCCCTCGCGCCGCTGGTAGTACCACGCGAGCATCAGCGGCATCGCGATTTTCATGATCTCGGAAGGCTGAATCACGACACCGACGTTGAGCCAGCGTTTCGCGCCCTTGCGCGTCAGCCCGAACGCTGCGACGGCCACCAGCAGCGCCACGCCGACGGTGTAAAGCGGCACGGCGAAGCGCATCAGCGTGGGCGGCGGAATATTCGCGAGCACCCACATCAGGCCGAACGTCAGCATGATGTTGCGCAGCTGGTCTTCCACGCGTCCCGGCATGTCGAGACTCGCGCTGTACAGCGTGACGATACCGACGCACAGCAGCAGAAAAACGATCAGCGCGAGCGGACGATCGAAGCCCGCGAACATGCGCTTCGCACGCTCGATCCACGCGTGCTTGTCGAATTGCATATGCAGTTGCATGCCGATTTCCTTTATTCGTCGATGCCGCCGGTCGGCACAAAAGTGCGCACGCCGTCGTTTCCGGGACCGCGCGCCATCGTCGGTGCGGGTTCGGCCGGCGCGTTCTTCTGTCCGCGCTTGCGAGCGGGCGCAGGCGTCGCCGACGACGCAGGCAGCGCAGCCGATGGCGCCGACGCCGCTTTGGGCTTCGCGGCGGACGGCGAAGACGCCGCAATCGCCGGAGCGGAAGCCGCCTTGGCGACGGCGGGATTAGACGCCGCCGAAGGCGAAAACGCCGGCGACTGATTCGCGACCGATGCCGGCAACGCGGCCGCAGCCGGCGGTTGCGTGCCGCCGATCACGGGCAGTCCCGCATCTTCCGTCGCGGACGCGGCGGCGGCCACGGCGGCCGCTTCGGCACCCGGCTTCATGCGGTCGATCAAGTAATAGTCGAGCACCTTGCGCGCGATTGGGCCGGCTGATTCCGCGCCCCAGCCGCCGTTTTCGACGATCAGCGCGAGCGCGATCTTAGGCTGCTCGGCGGGTGCAAACGCGATGAACAGCGCGTGGTCGCGCAGGTGTTCGGCGGTCGCGTGGCCCCTGTAGTTCGCCCCTTGCAAGGAGTAAACCTGCGCAGTGCCGGTCTTGCCCGCCGCAAGATAAGGCGCGCCGGCGAACACCTTGGCCGCGGTGCCGTTGGTGATCACGCCTTCCATCGCGCGCTTGATGAAATCGACGTCTTGCTGGCGCACCGGAATCTTGTCGCTCGGGTCGCGCACCACCGTCCGCTCCGCCTTGGTCAGGGGATTTTCGATGTCGCGCACCAGGTGCGGCTTCATCACGATGCCGTTGTTTGCGAGCGTCGACGTGGCGTGCGCGAGTTGCAGGATCGTGAACGAGTTATAACCCTGACCGATGCCGAGGCTGATCGTTTCGCCTTCATACCAGCGCTGCTGCTCCGGCTTCTTGTACGCCTTGCGCTTCCATTCCGTCGACGGCAGGATGCCGCGCGCCTCGCCCGCGATATCGATGCCGGTAATCTGCCCGAAGCCCCACGGTTTCATGAAGCCGGCCATCGCGTTCACGCCGAGATCGCGCGCCAGCATGTAGAAGTACGTGTCGTTCGACACGACGATCGCGCGGTTCATGTCGACCCAGCCCTGGCCCGAACGTACGTCGTTGCGGAAAGTGTGGCCGCCGAACGTGAAGTAGCCCGGATCCTGAAAGCCCCAGCCTGGCGTGCGCTTGTGGAGGGTCAGCGCCGCGAGCGCCATGAACGGCTTATAGGTGGAGCCCGGCGGATACGTGCCGTGCAACGGACGATTCAGCAGCGGATGATCCGGCGAATTGTTGAGCGCGTCCCACGTCTGCTGGTCGATGCCGTCGACGAAGGAATTCGGATCGAAGCTCGGAGCGGAGACGAACGCGAGGACGTCGCCGGTCGACGGCTCGATCGCGACGAGCGCGCCGCGCTTGCCCGCGAACGCCTGCTCGGCGACCTGCTGCAAACCGATATCGAGCGACAGCACGAGGTTGTTGCCCGGCGTCGCCTGCGTGCGCGACATCGTTCGCACCGGACGCCCGCCCGCCGTGACTTCCACTTCCTCGAAGCCGGTCAGGCCGTGCAGCTCCGTCTCGTAACTTTGCTCGACGCCGATCTTGCCGACGTAATCCGTGCCCTTGTAGTTGTTCGCGTCCAGACGCGGATCGTAGTGATCCGAGGCGGCGTCGTTGGCGTCGCTGGCGTCGTCGATGCGTTCCTGGTCGCGTTGTGAAATGCGGCCGATGTAGCCGATCACGTGCGCCGCCGTCGTCCCGAGCGGATATTGGCGGAACAGGCGCGCGCGAACTTCGACGCCCGGAAAGCGGAAGCGTTGCGCGGTGAAACGGGCGACTTCCTCGTCGGTCAGGCGCGTGCGGATCGGCAGGCTCTCGAAATTCTTCGAGTCTTCGAGCAGCTTCTTGAAACGCCGGCGGTCGCGCGAATCGACGGGAACGACTTGCGAGATGTTGTCGATGACTTCATCGAGCGTGCCGTTGATCTTCGACGGCGTGATTTCGAGCGTGTACGCCGAATAGTTCTTCGCAAGCACGATGCCGTTGCGATCGGTGATGATGCCGCGGTTCGGCACGATCGGCGCAACGGAGATGCGGTTTTCGTTCGCCTGCAGCGAATACTTGCTGAAGTGCCAGACTTGCAGATAGAGAAAGCGCAGGCCGATCAGCCCGAAGCAGACGAACACGAACAGCCCCGCCGCCGCGACGCGCAGGCGGAACTTCGACAACTGTTGCTCGGTGTTCTTGATTTCGGTCATGCAGGTTTCGCGAGGTTTTCGCGATGTATCGCGATTCAAGTGTAGTCCGCGCGCGGGCGTTCATGCGCCGCTCGACGCGCGGTGACGCTCAGATGGGGCGCGTGTCGTCGGGATCGGCTGCACGCCGTTGCGGCATCAGCAGCAGGAAACTCGCGATCGGCCAGAGCAGCGCTTCGACGAATCCGTTGATCAGATAGCTCCAGCCGGGAAACGCGGCGCCCGTCATCAGGCGGATCACGAACGGCACGAGATGCGCGCCGACGAGCAGCGGCGCGACGACGAGCATCTGCACGGGCAGCGACATCCACAACACGCGCCGGTGAATGGTGATCGCGCCGTAGGAGAGCAGCGTGTACGCCAGCGCGTGCTCGCCGAGCAGGTTCGCGCTGTGGACGTCCATCAGGATGCCGAGCAGAAACGCGATGCCCATTCCAACCTTGCGCGGCTGCTGGACGTTCCAGAACAGCAGCACGAGCGCGACGAAGTCAGGCACGCCGACGAGGCGGCCCCAGGGCACCAGATTCAGCAGGAACGCCGCAGCGAGGCTGAACGTGATGAAGTACGGATTGACCGGCTGAAGGATGTATTGCGGGCGATTCATCGCGCGGCTCCCGATGAAGCGGGCTTCGGCGCGTGCGCCTTTCTGTTGCGTTGTGGCGCCGCAGCACCGGATGCGGGCTTGGGTGCAGCGGGTTTCGCTGCGGGCGTTGCAGCCGGGGCCGCTGCGGACGCGCCGCTTGCCGCCGCCGCTGCCGCCGATGAGGCCGCCACGGCCGCCGATGCGCCGCTCGTCCCTGCTGCCGCTGCCGCCTTAGGCGCGGACTTCTTTTTGCCCTTGTTTTCCTTCGCTTCCTTTGCGGCCGCCGCAGCTTCGACTTCCACCGGATTCGGGGGCACGTTCAAGTTGTAGTGCAAGACGAGCAACTGGCGGGCGCCGCGCACCGCGGCGACCGGCACACATACTACGCGTGCGAATGCCGTATCCGCCTGCTTGTCGACGCGCAGCACCTTGGCGACCGCGAGCCCCGGCGGATAAACGCCGTCGAGTCCGCTCGTCACGAGTTGATCGCCGACTTGCACGTCCGCGCTGATCGGCACGAAACGCAGATCGAGCGTGTCGCCCTTCGGTGTGCCATAGATGACGCTGCGCAGACCCGTGCGCGCGATCTGCACGGGAACGGCCTGGTCCTTGTCGGTGAGAAGCGAGACTTCGGATTGCAGCGGAAAGACGCGTGTGACCTGACCGATGACGCCTTCTTCATCGACGACCGGAGCGCCGTCCTGAATGCCATGCTGCGAACCTTTGCCGATCACGACCTTCTGCGTGAAAGGATCGCGGGTGTCGTATTGAATTTCGGCGGGCGTGGTTTGCGTCGTCGCGCGGCCCTGCAGGTTCAGGAGCGCTCGCAGATGCGCGTTCTCGATCGTCAATTGCGACGCATCGCCGGCCTTCACGGACAGTTCGAGATTCTTGTCAGCGAGCTTGCGATTTTCGCTGCGCAGGCTTGCGCTGGTCACGGCAAGATCGGCCGCGCCCATGAAGATGTCCCGTGGCACGAGCGCCGCTCGCTGCAACGGGTAGAGCCCGGCGCCTAACATCCCGCGCACGATCTCGAGCGTACTGAAGCGGGCATCCGACACGAGCAGTGCAATGGCCAGCACCACGAAAAAGATCAGGCGCGCGAGCGCGGAAGGGCCTTGCTTGAACAGTGGCGGCGGACTGTATTCCATGGTCGGCGCCGAGGGCGTGAGCGGGGTGGATCGATGCTGCAGGCTTTGTCGCTGGTGGCGGGACCTGCCCTGCGCTATTTCGACAACGGCCCGGGCGGATGCCGGGCCGTGCGCGCGTTGCGTTACGCGGATGTTGTGAGTGTCGTCTCAGCGTCGCGTTGATTCAAGGACGCTGAAGACAAAGGTCACTCGTAGGAGAAGATGCTGCCCAGCTTGTCCATGCGCTCCAGCGCCATGCCCGAGCCGCGCACGACGCAAGTCAGCGGATCTTCAGCGACGAGCACCGGCAGGCCGGTTTCTTCCGCGAGCAAGCGGTCGAGGTCGCGCAGCAGTGCGCCGCCGCCAGTCAGCATCATCCCGCGTTCCGCGATGTCCGCGCCAAGTTCCGGCGGCGTCTGTTCCAGCGCGATCTTCACCGACGACACGATCTGGTTCAGCGGATCGGTCAGCGCTTCGAGGATTTCGTTGCTCGAAATGGTGAAGCTGCGCGGAATGCCTTCGGACAGGTTGCGGCCCTTGACTTCCATTTCCTTCACTTCGGAGCCGGGGAACGCGGAGCCGATTTCCTTCTTGATGGCTTCGGCCGTTTGCTCGCCGATCAGCATGCCGTAGTTGCGGCGGATGTAGTTGACGATGGCTTCGTCGAACTTGTCGCCGCCGACGCGCACCGAACCCTTGTACACGATGCCGCCCAGCGAGATGACGCCGACTTCGGTCGTGCCGCCGCCGATGTCGACGACCATCGAGCCCGTTGCTTCCGAGACCGGCAGGCCCGCGCCGATTGCAGCGGCCATCGGCTCTTCGATCAGATAGACCTGCGATGCACCCGCGCCGTGTGCCGCTTCCTTGATGGCGCGGCGTTCGACCTGAGTCGAGCCGCACGGCACGCAGATGATGATGCGCGGCGACGGCGAGAACATGCGCGATTCGTGTGCAGTCTTGATGAACTGCTTGATCATCTGCTCCGTGACGGTGAAGTCGGCGATGACGCCGTCTTTCATCGGGCGGATGGCTTCGATGTTGCCCGGCACCTTGCCGAGCATCTGCTTTGCTTCCTTGCCGACAGCCTGAATGGTCTTCTTGCCGTTCGGGCCGCCTTCCTGGCGGATGGAGACGACTGACGGCTCGTCGAGGACGATGCCTTTGCCGCGCATGTAAATCAGCGTGTTGGCGGTACCAAGGTCAATCGCCAAGTCGTTGGAAAAATAGCTGCGCAAAAAGCCGAACATTCAAAAATCCTGTCTCGCTGGGTAGCCGTGCCTCGCTAGGAGCGCCGGGGACGGCAGCGGAAAAAATAACGGTTTGCCGGGACGGCGATAAGGCCCGCCGTGAGGACAAATCCGAGCAGAAATCTACCGCGGAATTGAACGTGTCACGCAAACGTTTCTCGCAAAGCATTGAAGCAAGGAGAAAGCCGCTGACAGGTCGATCCGGATGTGAGTCGAACGTGTAATGATACCTTATAATTTGGGGGTTTCTATAGGAAAAGGACGGCACTTTTTGCCATCCTTGGCCCCGTTTCGATGGCTTTCCGCCCGGACTGTAACTGTCTGTTGCAGCGAACGTTTTCGGCGTGTGAGTTGTTCATGTTTTTCTCCGGTGATCCCATGTCTCTGACCCTGACCGACGTAAAACGCATCGCGCATCTGGCGCGGCTCGAATTGCCCGACGACGAGGCCGAACCGACGCTTGCGCGGCTCAACGACTTCTTCGGGCTCGTCGAACAAATGCAGGCCGTGGATACCGCCGGCATCGAGCCGCTCGCGCATCCCATCGACGCGATCGAGGAAGTCGCGCTGCGATTGCGCGACGACGCAGTCTCAGAGCCAGTCGATCGCGAAGAGTTCCAGCGTTCCGCGCCCGCGGTGCAAGACGGGCTGTATCTGGTGCCGAAGGTAATCGAATAAGCATTGCTGGAACGCGCGTCGAACATCGATATTGCGCGCGGCTCGACGCCGCCGCGCTCATCAGGGAACTGCAATGCATCAGAAAAGCTTGACCGAACTGCGCGCCGCGCTCGACTCGAAGGAAATCTCCGCCGTCGAGCTGGCCCAGTCGTATCTGCAACGCATCGAGGCCGCGAAGGACCTCAACGCGTTTATCGGCGTCGATCGCGAACTCACGCTCGAACAGGCGCGTGCCGCGGACGCGCTCATCGCGCAAGGGAGCGCGGGTGCGCTGACCGGCCTGCCGATCGCGCACAAGGACGTGTTCGTCACGCGCGGCTGGACGTCCACGGCGGGCTCCCACATGCTGGAGAACTACGCGAGCCCGTTCGATGCGACCGTTGTCGATCGCCTCAAGCGCGCCGGCATGGTGTGCCTCGGCAAGACCAATATGGACGAATTCGCGATGGGTTCGTCCAATGAGAATTCATACTTCGGCGCGGTGAAAAATCCGTGGGATGCGAGCGCGGTGCCGGGCGGTTCGTCGGGGGGATCGGCGGCGGCGGTGGCCGCGCGTCTCGCGCCCGCCGCGACGGGCACGGACACGGGCGGCTCCATCCGCCAGCCGGCGTCGTTCACCGGCATCACCGGCATCAAGCCGACGTATGGACGCGTGTCCCGCTACGGGATGATCGCGTTCGCGTCGTCTCTGGATCAGGGCGGTCCGATGGCGCAAAGCGCCGCCGACTGCGCTGTCCTGCTCAATGCGATGGCCGGCTTCGACGAGCGCGACTCGACCAGCCTGCAACGCGAGAACGAAGACTACACGCGCTATCTCGGCAAGAACTGGAGCGATGACGCGGCGAAGCCGCTCGCCGGCCTGCGCATCGGGCTGCCGAAGGAATACTTCGGCGCGGGCCTCGCCGACGACGTGCGCGCCAGCATCGAAGCCGCGCTGAAGGCGTACGAAACGCTCGGCGCGACGCTCGTCGAAGTATCGCTGCCGAAGACCGAGCTTTCGATCCCGGTGTACTACGTCATCGCGCCGGCAGAGGCATCGTCGAATCTGTCGCGCTTCGACGGCGTGCGTTACGGGCATCGCGCCGCGCACTACACCGATCTGCTAGACATGTACAAGAAGTCGCGCGCCGAAGGCTTCGGGCCGGAAGTGAAGCGCCGGATTCTCGTCGGCACCTACGTGCTCTCGCACGGCTACTACGACGCTTACTATCTGCAGGCGCAGAAAATTCGCCGCATCATCGCGGGCGACTTTCAGGAAGCGTTCAGGCAGTGCGACGTCATCATGGGACCGGTGGCGCCGTCGGTCGCGTGGAACCTCGGCGAGAAGACCGACGATCCCGTGCAAATGTATCTCGCCGACATCTACACGCTGTCGGTCAGCCTCGCGGGCCTGCCTGGCATGAGTGTGCCGTGTGGCTTCGGCGCGGGCGCGAACGCGAATCGCCCGGTCGGCTTGCAGATTATCGGCAACTATTTCAACGAAGCCCGGATGCTCCAGGTCGCCGACGCGTTCCAGCGCGCGACCGACTGGCACCGCAAGGCACCATCGGCATCGGGAGTGTGAACATGCAGTGGGAAGTCGTCATCGGTCTGGAAACGCACGCGCAGTTGTCCACCGTCTCCAAGATTTTTTCCGGCGCACCGACGCAGTTCGGCGCGGCGCCGAACACGCAGGCATGCCCCGTCGATCTCGCGTTGCCCGGCGTGCTGCCCGTGATGAACCGGGGCGCGGTCGAGCGTGCGATCCGTTTCGGCCTTGCGATCGGCGCGCACATCGCGCCGCGCAGCATCTTTGCGCGCAAGAACTACTTCTATCCTGACCTGCCGAAGGGCTATCAGATCAGCCAGTACGAGATTCCGGTCGTGCAGGGCGGTCAGATCACGATTCAGGTTCCGGCGAACGAGAAGGCTGGCAAGGAAGCGTACGAGAAGACCGTCAACCTGACGCGCGCGCACCTCGAAGAGGACGCCGGGAAATCGCTGCACGAAGACTTCGCGGGGATGACGGGCATCGACCTGAATCGTGCGGGCACGCCGCTGCTCGAGATCGTCACCGAGCCGGAAATGCGCAGCGCGGCCGAAGCGGTCGCGTATGCAAAGGCGCTGCATGGGCTGGTCGTGTGGCTCGGCATCTGTGACGGCAACATGCAGGAAGGCTCGTTCCGCTGCGATGCGAACGTGTCGGTGCGCCCTGTCGGCCAGAAGGAGTTCGGCACGCGCGCCGAAATCAAGAACCTGAACTCGTTCCGCTTTCTCGAAGAGGCGATTCAGTACGAAGTGCGCCGCCAGATCGAGCTGATCGAAGATGGCGGCACCGTCGTGCAGGAAACGCGTCTGTACGATCCGGACAAGCGCGAAACGCGCTCGATGCGCAGCAAGGAAGACGCGCACGATTACCGCTATTTCCCCGATCCCGATCTGATGCCGCTCGTCATCGAATCGGCGTGGATCGACAGCGTGAAGGGCGATATGCCCGAACTGCCCGCCGACATGCAGAAGCGTTTCGTCGAAACGTATGGCCTGACGCCGTACGACGCGGGCGTGCTGACTTCGTCGAAGGCGATGGCGGCTTACTTCGAGGCCGTGGTCGCGCGGGCGGGTGCGAATCAGGCGAAGATCGCGGCGAACTGGCTGATGGGCGATGTCTCCGCGCAGCTGAACCGCGAATCGCTCGATATCAGCGAGTCGCCGGTGTCGGCTGCGCAACTGGCGTTGATCCTGCAGCGTATCGCGGACGGCACGATCTCGAACAAGATCGCGAAGGACATCTTCCAGTCGATCTGGGAAGAGAAGGCGACGGACGAGGGCGCGGCGGACCGGATCATCGAGGCGAAGGGGCTGAAGCAGATTTCCGATACGGGCGCGCTCGAGGCAATCATCGACGAAGTGCTCGCCGCGAATCAGAAATCCGTGGATGAGTTCCGCGCGGGCAAGGAGAAGGCGTTCAATGCGCTGATCGGCCAAGCGATGAAGGCGACCAAGGGCAAGGCGAATCCGCAGCAGGTTAACGAGCTTTTGAAGAAGAAGTTGTCGTGAACGTGTGAGGGAGCGGTTTTGGCGGCACGCTGGAGGTGAGGTTGGTGCAGCGCTTGGGCCCGGGAGGGCTGGGCGCTGCTGTAGGGTATCGCAAGAGTTCAGTGACGATTAATTTGTCATCCTTATCGATATTGTCGAACGTGATCACTGCAGCTAATAGTGCCGTTCGATACGCCGATCGCCGAGTTCGAGATGCCACTGACCGCCGCTGTCTTGCCGCGGCATCAAGGTCTTTGAGTGGCGACCAGAAATCGAATCACCATGCACTGGACGATACACAAGGCCAGCTAAGGCGTAGCGACCGGCTACCGTCTTCGCGTGCAGACGCGTCGGTACGCGTGAACGATCATCCCGCCCCATAAGATCCTTCATCGTCTGCCATCCTTATCGTTATCTGAATTGGAATGGCGGAAAGGCTACGACAAGCCGAAGCGCTGCCCGCAAGCATCGACAAAATGTCACTGCTACA
Source organism: Caballeronia grimmiae (assembly GCF_022879615.1). Lineage (NCBI taxonomy): Bacteria > Pseudomonadati > Pseudomonadota > Betaproteobacteria > Burkholderiales > Burkholderiaceae > Caballeronia > Caballeronia grimmiae. Next base: position 2,779,616 of record NZ_CP084271.1, on the reverse strand, counting down.
ATTTCCCCGGTGCGGATGCTTCTTTCCTCCGACTATCGGCGGACGCTTGCTCAGGTGCGTGGGCGAAACCTGGCGCGCTTTCTGCGACGCCAGGCCATCCCATACCACTGAAAAGGCGAGCAGAGACATGGCGAAATACACCGACCTCGACGACTTTCGCGTCCCGTTCTTCGACGGCGGCAAGAAGCTCAAGCCATTCGATCTAGCATCCGTCGATCCCTCTGCGAAGCCCTTCTCCACCGGCACCAAAGACGGCGACCGCGCGCGTCTGGCCGAAATCGGCGCGCAACTCGACGACCTCCAGGAGCGATTGCACGCGCAGCGGCATCAACGGGTGCTGCTCGTTCTGCAAGGCATGGACACGAGCGGCAAGGACGGCACGGTCCGCGCGGTTTTCCACGACGTCGATCCGCTCGGCCTGCGCATCGTGCCGTTTCGCGCGCCGTCCGAACGCGAGGCCGCGCACGACTTCCTCTGGCGTGTCCACGCACAAGCGCCGATGGCCGGCGAATTCGCCATCTTCAATCGCAGTCACTACGAGGACGTCCTCGTGCCGCGCGTGCTGAAGCAAATCGACGCCGACGAATGCGAGCGGCGCTATCGCCATATCCGCGATTTCGAGGCGCTGATGGCGGACACGGGCACGACCATCGTCAAATGCTTCCTGCATATTTCGAAGGACGAACAGCGCGAGCGCCTGCAAGCGCGCATCGACGATCCGACGAAGCACTGGAAATTCGATCTCTCCGATCTGGAGGCGCGCAAGCTCTGGGACCATTACCAGCACGCGTATGCCGTCGCGCTCGGTGCGACATCGACGGACTATGCGCCGTGGTACGTCATTCCCGGCAATTCAAAGACGCATCGCAATGTGATGGTTGCCGAACTGCTTCTGCGTACCATGCAGGGCATGAAGCTGGAATTCCCGCCGGCGAAGGAATCGCTGAAGGGCATCAAAGTCGAATAATCAGGACATCAATAACAAGGAAGCATATGTTTCGCGTCATCACCGCTAATCTGAACGGCATTCGTTCGGCCGCCAAGAAAGGCTTCTTCGACTGGTTCGGCGAGCAAAAATCCAATGTCGTCTGCGTGCAGGAAATCAAATGCTCGCAGGACGATCTGACACCGGAGTTTCTCGCGCCGCACGGCTTTCAGGGCTACTTTCAGCACGCGGTCAAGAAGGGCTACAGCGGCGCGGGCGTCTACACGCGCCATGAACCGGACGATGTGATCATCGGTTTCGGCAGCGAAGAATTCGATCCCGAAGGCCGCTACGTGGAAGCGCGCTTCGGCAAGCTGTCCGTTGTTTCGGTGTACGTGCCATCCGGTTCGAGCGGTGAAGAGCGGCAGCAGGCGAAGTATCGTTTCATGGACGAGTTCATGCCGCATCTGGCGGAACTGTCGAAGGAGCGCGAAGTCATCGTGTGCGGCGACGTGAACATCGTGCACAAGGAAATCGACATCAAGAACTGGAAGAGCAATCAGAAGAACTCCGGTTGCCTGCCCGAAGAGCGCGAGTGGCTCACGAAACTATTCGATGAAGTCGGCTACGTCGATGTTTTCCGCACGCTCGACACGCGCCCCGAGCAGTACACGTGGTGGAGCAATCGCGGTCAGGCGTATGCGAAGAACGTCGGGTGGCGTATCGATTATCAGATCGCGACGAAGGAAGTCGCCGCCACCGCAAAGAGCACTTCCGTGTTCCGCGATATCAAGTTCAGCGATCACGCGCCGCTGACCGTCGATTACGACTGGAAACTCGCGAAGAAATAAGCGCGCTAGCGGCCCGTCTTCTTGAACCGGCCCATGCCCGCATAAGTCGGCAACTGATCGATGTTCTTGCCGATCGCCTTCGCGTAGAGCGGCATCATGTCGGGCATGCGTTTCAGCAGATCCTGCCGGCGATCCGGGCCATACGGATGCATCCAGATGAAGCCGTTGTCCGCGCGGCGCGTGGCCGAATCGACCTTGTTCCATAGCGTGACGGCGGCGCGCGGATCGTAGCCTGCGCGCGACGCGATCTCGCTGCCGATCACATCGGCTTCGGTTTCATCGGCGGGGGAGTAGCGCATGGCGAGCAATTGATCGCCGATGCCGAGCGGCGTCGAGCCGACATCCGCGAAGCCGAAAAGCTGCGGCATCGTGCCCGCGGTCAGTTGCGCGGCCTGCTGCCGTCCGAGCCGCTCGCGCGCATGTTCGCGCAGCGCGTGAGCAATCTCGTGGCCGATCATCATGCCGATTTCGTTGTCGTTCAGGCGCAGCTTCTCGATCAATCCGCTATACACGACGATCTTCCCGCCCGGCAGACAGTACATCCGAATTTCGTTCGACTTCACAACGTGCGTTTCCCACTTCCACGCCTTGGAGCGGTCGTTCCACTTCAAGGCGAACGGGACCTCGTGATTCACGATATCGTGCACGCGCTTCGCGAGCGGGTTGTCATTGCCGAGCAGCAACTTGTTGCGCTCCGCCTCGTGGATGATCTGCGCGTATTCGTCGGCGGACTGCGACTCGAGCGTCGCGGGGGGAATCAGGTTGCGAAACAGCGCCGTGTCGCCGAAGCGGACCTGGCTGTTCGGTGCGGTGTAGGCGGGCGGCGCGCGATCCTCGTCCTGGGCCCGCGCGACGAGCGGTGTCAGCGACGCAAGCGACGTGAGCGACGCCGCAGCCAGCACGCCGGTCAGCGCACGATTGGCGAATCTCCGCACCGTCATCGTTTTGATCTCCAGGGCGCGATCAACGGCAACAGTAACATGCCCGGAATCGACAGCGCGACGCAGACGAGGAAGTACTCGAACCAGCCCGTCTGCGCGACGATGAACCCGCTCGCCGACGCCGCCACGGTGCGCGGCACCGCCGCGAGGCTCGTGAAGAGCGCGAACTGCGTCGCGGTGTAGCGCGGGTCGGTCGTGCTCGCGATATAGGCGGTGAACGTCGAGAGTGTCAGGCCCGTCGCGAACGTCTCGAAGCCATACAGCACGCCGAGCGCGAGCGGCGAAGGCCCGATCTTCGCGAGCCATGCGAACCCGATGGTCGCGACGATCTGCAGCACGCCGAAAATCCATAGCCCGCGCGCAATGCCGATTTTGACGAGAAACACGCCGCCGACGATCCCGCCCGCGATGCTCGTCCAGAACGCGACCGTCTTCGCGATCACGCCGATCTGCTTCATCGTGAAGCCGACATCGAGGAAGAACTTGGTGGCGAGCGCGGTCGCCATGGTGTCGCCGAGCTTGTAGAGGAAGATGAAGCTGAGCACGAGTAGCGCGTTGCGCCAGCCATCGCGCGTCACGAACTCATGGAACGGCTCGATGATCGCGTCGCGCAGGTTCTTCGGCGGCGCGCCGTGAATCTCCGGTTCCTTGATGCACAACGTCATGATGATGCCGGGCAGCATGAACAGCGCCGTGACGATGAAAACCGTCTTCCAAGGCAGGAAGCCCGCGAGAATCAGCGCCAGCGAGCCCGGCACGAGGCCCGCGACCTTGTACGCGTTGACGTGGACCGCGTTGCCGAGACCTTGCTCGGTATCGGCGAGCAATTCGCGCCGGTACGCGTCGATGGCGATATCCTGACTCGCGCTGAAGATCGCGAGCAACAGGGCGATGCCCGCCACCATCCAAAGGTTCTGCGCAGGCGAAAAGAAGCCGAACGCGCCGATCGCGAGCGCCACGAGCACCTGCATGAACAGCATCCAGCCGCGCCGCCGGCCCGGCCGCCAGAACGGCAGGTGCGGAACATAGCGGTCCATCAGCGGCGCCCAGACGAACTTCCACGTGTAGGGAAGTCCGATCAGGGCGAACAGGCCGATCTGCTTGACGTTGATGTGCTCGGTCGTGAGCCACGCCTGGATCAGGTTGACGAGCGTGAAGAGCGGCAGGCCGGACGTGAAGCCGAGAACGACGCAAATCAGAATGCGCGTGTTCAGGAACGCGCGCCAGCCGGGATGATCTTCGTGAGCAGTAAGAGCGGGCGCCTCGTGTGGCGTGTCGGGCATGTCGATGATGAGAAGGCGTTGTCGATGCGATGAAGCCGGGACGAATCACCGGCGCTTCACGCGATAGACCGCAAGACTACCACGCCAGTTCGCGCCCCAACGGATGGACTGCCCGCCGTGCAGCACCACCCGGTCCCGAATCTCGATGCCCACTTCGGGCGCGAGCGCCTCGAAATCCTTGATGGTCAACACACGCACGTTCGGCGTGTTATGCCATTGATACGGCAGTGCTTTCGACACCGGCATGCGCCCCTGAATGACCGCCAGCCGATGCGGCCAGTAGCCGAAGTTCGGAAACGAGACGATGCACTCGCGCCCGACGCGCACCGTTTCCCGCAGGATCGCGGCGGTCTGGTGAATCGTCTGCAGCGTCTGCGAGAGGATCGCGAAATCGAAGCTGTCGTCTTCGAAGAGGCGCAAGCCGTCCTCGAGATTCTGCTGGATCACGTTCACGCCTTTCTGTGCACACGCGAGCACGCCGGCGTCGTTGATCTCGATGCCGTAGCCGTGCACTTCCAGCTCTTCGCCGAGCAGCGAGAGCAGCGAGCCGTCGCCGCAGCCGAGATCGAGCACGGTCGAGCGCGGCTCCACCCAGCGCGCGATGGCGCGAAAGTCCGAGCGCAGCGCGAGAGAATCGAGAGTGTTCTGGTTCATGCGCCGACCTCCGTGGCAATGCGTTCGTAGTAGGCGCGCATCAGGTTGTGATAACGCGCGTCGTCGAGAAGGAAGGCGTCGTGGCCGTGCGGCGCGTCGATTTCCGCGTAGCTCACCGTGCGCTTGTTGTCGAGCAGCGCCTTAACGATCTCGCGCGAGCGCGCGGGCGCGAAGCGCCAGTCGGTCGTGAAGCTCGCGATCAGATACTTCGCCTTCGTGCTGGCGAGCGTTCGGGTCAGATCGCCGTCGTGGGACTTGGCGGGATCGAAGTAATCGAGCGCGCGGGTGATGAGCAGGTAGGTGTTGGCATCGAAGTATTCGGCGAACTTGTCGGCCTGATAGCGCAGATACGACTCCACTTCGAACTCCACGTCGAAGTTGAAGTTATACGCATCGAGCGCGCCTTCGGCACGGCGCAGCGCGCGGCCGAACTTGACGGCCATGTCGTCGTCCGAGAGATACGTGATGTGGCCGATCATCCGCGCGACGCGCAGGCCGCGGCGCGGCTTCACGCCATGCGCGTAATAGTCGCCGCCGTGGAAGTCGGGATCGGAGAGAATCGCCGAGCGCGCCGTTTCGTTGAACGCGATGTTCTGCGCCGACAGCTTCGGCGTCGATGCAATCACGATGCAGTGCCCGAGCCGCTCCGGATACATGATGCTCCACGCGAGCGCCTGCATGCCGCCGAGACTGCCGCCCATGACGGCGGCGAATCGTTCGATGCCGAAGCGGTCGGCCACGCGCGCCTGCGCATGCACCCAGTCTTCGACGGTCACGACGGGAAAGCTCTTGCCGTAGGGCTTGCCGGTTGTTCGGTCGATGCTCATCGGACCGGTCGAGCCGAAGCATGAGCCGAAGTTGTTCACGCCGATCACGAAGAAGCGATTCGTATCGAGTGGCTTGCCGGGGCCGACCATGTTGTCCCACCAGCCGACGTTCTTCGGATCGTCCGCATAAACGCCCGCAACATGATGCGATGCGTTGAGCGCGTGGCACACGAGCACCGCGTTCGAGCGGGCGGCGTTGAGCTCGCCATACGTTTCCACGACGAGTTCGTAGTCGCCGAGCGAACTGCCGCTCTGCAAGACGAGCGGCTCGGTGAAGTGCAAGGATTGGGGACTGACGATGCCGATCGATTCCATTCATTCCGCCTTTGACGAAGCGGCTAAACGGTCTCGGCTGTGCGCGGAACATGGGCGCGGCTGACGACCTCTTTAGCCGCATTTATAGTGAACCGCCGGGCTTTGGCCCTGGGTTCGCGCGCCCGCAATCGAGTCAGCAAATCGGCGCGTTGTTCAATTCAGATGAGCGGTGAGTATAGCGGAAAATGTCATAAAGCCGTCAATGGCGGCGGCACGCGCGATGCCCGTTCGGACCTCGAATGAACCGCCTAGGGCACCGGCTTTACGGCTTCGCAGCAGGCCGCCCGAGCGCCCGTCCGCGCAGGCCGAGCGCCAGCGCGCGAACCGACTGCACCGTGCGATCCACGTAATGCGGCCGCCCCGCGCCCGGCATGCGAACGGACACCGCGCCGCTCGACGTTCGCGCCGCCGGCAGGTGCCCGACGATCCAGACCGTCCGAATGCCGAGCCGCCGATAGCTCTTGAGATGCCCGCGCGTATCCTCGACGAGAATGGCGTCGGCCAGGCGCACGTGCGCGCGGCGCATCGCCTGGCGAAGCATCGGTGCATCCGGCTTGGCGCGCCAGCGGTCGCCTTCACGCATGTCCTCGATGGCGATCACGCGCTCGAACAGCTTCTCGATGCCCAGTTCCGCGAGCACCGCCCGGGCATACACGGACGGCCCGTTGGTCAGCACGATCTTGCGGCCCGGCAATGCGTGCAGCATGCGCTTGATGCCGCGTTCGGCGCGCAGCATCGACGGAAGATCGGAGAACGTATGGACGACGTGCAGGAAGTCGGCGGGATCGACGCCGTGATGCTTCACGAGCCCGAGCAGCGCCGCGCCGTAACGCACCGTATAGCCGACGCGCAGCCGGTTCGCCTCGTCGATATCCACGCCGACGCGATCGATGATGTACTGCGTCATCGCGCGATTGATCGCCGGGAAGACCTGATGCGACGCGTGATGCAGCGTGTTGTCGAGGTCGAAGAGCCAGACGGGGCCGCGCGTTTTGGCGGGACGGCGGAGGGACGGGCGGCGCGAATGGGGGCGCATTGTCGGTGGCATCAAAAGAAACGCCCGCGTGGCAGCGGGCGTCGGTAGCGTCGATAAATAAGCGCGGGGCTCAGTGCGAGCGGATCATCGTGCCGAACGGCTGCTCGGTCAGAATCTCGAGCAGCACCGAATGCTCGATGCGCCCGTCGATGATGTGCACCGAGCGCACGCCGCTCTTTGCGGCATCGAGCGCCGACGAAATCTTCGGCAGCATGCCGCCGGAGATCGTGCCGTCGGCGAAGAGGGCGTCGATTTCGCGCGCGGAGAGGTCGGTCAGCAGGTTGCCTTCCTTGTCCATCACGCCGGGAATGTTCGTCATCATGACGAGCTTTTCCGCGTTCAGCACGACGGCCAGCTTGCCCGCGACCAGATCCGCGTTGATGTTGTACGACAGGCCGTCTTCACCGAAGCCGATCGGCGAGATGACGGGAATGAACGCGTCGTCCTGCAGCGCCTTCACGACAGCCGGATTGATCGATTCCACTTCGCCCACTTGCCCGATGTCGATGAACTGGCCGGGGTTGTCGCGGTCCGGCATCATCAGCTTGCGCGCGTGGATCAGGCCGCCGTCCTTGCCGGTCAGCCCGACCGCCTGGCCGCCGAAATGATTGATGAGCGTGACGATGTCCTGCTGCACTTCGCCGCCGAGCACCCATTCGACGACTTCCATCGTCTCTTCGTCGGTGACGCGCATGCCCTGGATGAACGTGCCTTGCTTGCCGATCTTCTTGAGCGCCTGATCGATTTGCGGGCCGCCGCCGTGGACGATGACCGGATTGATGCCGACCAGTTTCAGCAGAATTACGTCGCGCGCGAAGCCTTGCTTGAGGCGCTCCTCGGTCATTGCATTGCCGCCGTATTTGATCACGACCGTCTTGCCGTGATACTGACGGATGTAAGGCAGCGCCTCGGCCAGAATTTCAGCCTTCAGGGTAGGCGCGATCTGCGTGAGGTCGGGAAGGTCGGACATGGCGGCAGTCGAGGCGAAGAGCGTTTAAACACGCCGAATTGTACAGGACTGACGCAGCGCAACAGGATGGTTTTCCGGCGACGCCGCCACGCTTTCCGGCACGGCGTCCGGCGTGCAATCATCGGTGATGTTTCTGGCTGTCATCAACACGTCATCATGACGAACATCGAATCCACACGCGAACCGGCTGTCGACGGCGCGCTCGTCTGCGCACGATGCGGCGCGCCGTTCCGATGCGGTTCGCTCGCGGGCGACGCCGCCTGCTGGTGCGCGGCGCTCCCCGCGCTGCCGCTCGATCGCCTGCGGCCCGGCGAGCCTTGCCTGTGCCGCGCGTGCCTCCTTGCGCTGATCGAAAAGACGCGCGCCGCTGACTCCGATTAGCCGCCCCTGCGCCGCGCAAAGTGCGACAAATCGCGCCATCGGCGGTTTGGGGGTGCGCGCAAGCGGGATAATGCCGCATGGAACACGAAACGCCGGCAGGCGCTTGCGCTGCGCGGCACGCAATCGACGGAACATGCACCGCATAACCAATACCGGACGCGTCAACCTGGGCCATCTTTTCTGGCTCCGCTCGCTCGCGATCATCGGCCAGTTGTCGACCATCGCCGTCGTGCAGATTTTCTACGGCGCGAAGCTCCCGTTGCCCGCAATGCTGCTCGTCATCATGCTCGAAATGCTTTTCAACGGGCTGACGTGGCTGCGCGTGACGCGGGCGCGGCCCGAGACGAATCTCGAGTTGTTCGGCCAGATGTGCGTGGATCTCGGCGCGCTCTCCGCGCTGCTCTTTCTCTCCGGCGGCGCAACGAATCCGTTCGTGACGCTGTATTTGCCGTCGCTCGCGATCGCCGCGGCCATCCTGCCGTGGACGATGATGACCTGCCTCGCGCTCTTCGCCGTCGCGTGCTACGCGCTGCTGAGCTACAACTACGTGCCGCTCAACATCGAGAATCCGGCCAATCTCTTCGACTATTTCCGCACCGGCCTGTGGGTCAACTTCATGGTGAGCGTCGGGCTGATCGGCTGGTTCGTGGCCCGCATGTCACGCGGATTGCGCTTGCGCGACGCCGCGCTCGCCGATGCCCAGCAACGCCATCTGCGCGACGAACGCGCGGTCGCGCTCGGCGTGCAGGCGGCGACCGTCGCGCATGAGATGGGCACGCCGCTTTCCACTATCGCGATGCTTTCCGAAGAACTTCGCGACGCCGCCGCGCACGACGGCAACCTCGCTCCGTATGCCGCCGATTTCGAACTGCTCGAGCAGCAGATGGGGCTGTGCACGTCGGCGCTCGCGCGTCTGCGCAGCCGCGCGAGCGGGCCATCGAGCCGGCAGGCGCTCGACGAATGGCTCGCGAGCTTCATCGAGCAATGGCGGCTGCGTCATCCGCACGTGAAGTTCAGACAGGTCGGCGAGACGCCAGCGGGCGTGTCGATCGACGATGCCGTCGCCGTCGGCCAGATTCTCACCATTCTTCTCGACAACGCCGCGCGTGCGAGCAACGAGTTCGTGTCGCTGCAAGCGGTGGCCGAGAAGGTCGACGGCGCGCGCGTCGTGCGCTTCGAAGTGTGCGATCGCGGTCCCGGCATTCCGGCCGCGCTGCGCGCTTCGCTGGGCGCGGGCCCCGTCGACAGCACGCAGGGCGGTCATGGCGTCGGACTCTATCTGGCGTTTGCGGCGGCGGCGCGGCTCGACGGGTCGATCGAACTGGTCGCGGACGAGCCACGCGGCACGCGCGCCGTGCTGCGGCTGCCGGATCGCGGGGCGGTCGCGGGATCGGGCCAGGCCGCGCGGACGGAATCCAGCGGCGCGACGTGAACCGCTTGCGGAAATTGAAACATTGCAAGGGACCGCACAAGCGCTGAAGCGCCGGTTGCGGTCAACAAGGAGAAACCAAAATGAGCGACACCAACTTCCTGATCATCGACGACGACGAGGTTTTCGCGGGCATCCTGGCGCGCGGTCTGACACGGCGCGGCTACACCCCGCATCAGGCGCACAACGCCGACGAAGCGGTGAAGCTCGCCAATCAGCACAAGTTCGGGCAGATCACCGTCGATCTTCATCTCGGCAACGATTCCGGCCTGCGGCTCGTCGCGCCGCTGCGCGACCTGCAACCGGACGCGCGCATTCTCGTGCTGACGGGATACGCGAGCATCGCGACAGCGGTTCAGGCGGTGAAGGACGGCGCCGACAATTACCTCGCGAAGCCGGCGAACGTCGAATCGATTCTGGCGGCGCTGCATGAAGAAGCGAGCGAGCAGACGGCCGAGGAAGCGATCGAGAATCCGACGCTGCTGTCGGTCGCGCGGCTGGAATGGGAGCACATTCAGCGGGCGCTCGCGGAGAACAACGGCAATATTTCAGCGACGGCACGCGCGCTCAACATGCATCGGCGGACGTTGCAGCGCAAGCTGGCCAAGAAGCCGGTGCGTCAGTAAGCGATTTTGCTGACGGGCGCCGCGCGAGAAAGCGCGGCGCAAAAAAAACCGCCCAAGCCGGGGAACGAGGGCGGTAATCGGAGAGTTGCAACGACTTCGTGCATATACATGGGGATACGCACACGGTCAGCATACGCGGCGCGCTCGAACCATTACATACGACTTTTCCTAAAACTAAGACGGTTCCTAACTGCCTGCTTCTAGTCAGCTAGATGGCGCGCCGGCTCGGAACGAGAGCACGCGCTCCCCGCCGAACCCACCTCAAAATCCCCGATCGTCCCGTAAGCGGCGCGTAATTTCGCTTCGCTTGCCACTGCCCGACCCACTCCGTACACTCGCGCCTGTCCAAGATCGCCGAGAAGGAGCGTTGCCATGTCCGATTCATATTTCCCGCGCTGGCCGGTCCAGCCGGATGCGCAAGGCGGCCGCGTCGTCGCGCCCGACGAACGGCTGCCCTGGCCGCAAATGATCGCGATGGGCGTGCAGCACGTCGTCGCGATGTTCGGCTCGACCGTCCTCGCGCCGCTGCTCATGGGCTTCGATCCGAATCTGTGCATCTTCATGTCGGGCATCGGCACGCTGCTGTTTTTCGTGCTCGTCGGCGGGCGCGTGCCGAGTTATCTCGGTTCGAGCTTTGCGTTCATCGGGCTGGTGATCGCGATTACCGGCTACGGCGGACACGGGCCGAACATGAATATCGCGGTCGCGCTCGGCGGGATCATCGCGTGCGGCGTGGCTTACGCGATCATCGGGCTGATCGTTGCGGCGGTCGGCACGAAATGGATCGAAACGCTGATGCCGCCGGTCGTCACCGGATCGATCGTCTGCGTGATCGGACTGAATCTCGCGCCGATCGCGGTCAAGGGCGTGAGCGGCAGCAACTTCGATTCGTGGATGGCGCTCGTCACCGTGCTGTGCGTGGGCGGCGTCGCGGTGTTCGCGCGGGGCATGGCGCAGCGGCTGCTGATTCTGATCGGCCTCGCGATTGCGTACATCGTCTATGCGGTGCTGACGAACGGCATGGGCATGGGCAAGCCGATCGACTTCTCGATCGTTTCCAACGCCGCCTGGTTCGGCCTGCCGCATTTCACGGCACCGGTTTTCGATGCCCAGGCGATGATCCTGCTCGCGCCCATCGCGATCATTCTGGTTGCGGAAAATCTCGGCCACATCAAGGCCGTCGGCGCGATGACCGGACGCAGCCTCGACAAGTACATCGGCCGCGCGTTCATCGGCGATGGCCTCGCGACCATCGTGTCCGGCTTCGCGGGCGGCACGGGCGTGACGACTTACGCGGAGAACATCGGCGTGATGGCGGTCACGAAGATCTATTCGACGCTCGTTTTCGTGATCGCGGCGCTGTTCGCCATCGTGCTCGGCTTCTCGCCGAAGTTCGGCGCGGTCATTCAGACCATCCCGGGGCCGGTGCTCGGCGGCGTGTCGATCGTCGTGTTCGGTCTGATCGCGGTGACGGGCGCGCGCATCTGGGTCGTCAACAAGGTGGATTTCTCGGATAACCGCAATCTGATAGTCGCGGCTGTCACGCTCGTGCTCGGCGCGGGCGACTTCACGCTCAAGCTGGGCGGCTTCGCGCTCGGCGGCATCGGGACGGCGACGTTCGGCGCGATCATCTTCTACGCGCTGTTGCGCCGTCGCGGCTCGGGCGTCGTTTAAGCCGATGACGACAAGGAAGCCCGAACCGCTCGGGCTTCCGGCGAATCACCCCGCCATTCCGCGTTTGCGGTTCACGATCGCCGTCTCGGACAGATCGAGCTCCCGCATCAGCTTGTTCAGCGTTTCGTCGTTGATCGCCTGTTCCGAGCGCAAACGCAGCAGCTCCGCACGCTCGGCACGCAGCGCCGCCATCTTCAGCCGCGTTTCCACCATTTCGCTTCGTTTCGCCGCCGCGCGCGGCGCTTCGTCGTCGCCGAGCGATGCGAGCCGGCGCCGGTATATGCTCATCACACGCGCGGTCGTATCGGCGCAACGGGCGGACGCCGCTTCGTCCATTTCTCCGATGAGCACGTCGTGCGTATTGTCGATGGCGCGGATCGCCGCTTGCGCCGCGCGCAGGCGCGCCATGCGTTCCTCGGCGGCGTGCGGATTGCGCTCTCGCTTCGTCCCGCGCAGCATGACCGGCAAGCCGACGACCGCCACGAGCAACGACACCAGAATCACCGACGACGCGATGAAAATCGCGAGATCGCGCCCGGCGAGCGGTGCGCCGTTATCGAGCGTGACGGGCAGGGACAGCACGCCCGCGAGCGTCACCGCGCCGCGCACGCCGCCGATGGTCGTCATCCCGAGCGTGCGGATGCCGGGCGCGGCGCTTTCGAGTCCCGACTTCGCCGCGCTGCGGCTCGCGAACCAGCGCAGGCAATACACCCACAGGAAGCGCAGCGCATAGAGCGCGATGACGGTCGCGAGCACGTAGCCGATCAGCAGCCCGACGCGTGCGTTGCCGTCGTGATGCGCCTCGACCAGCGCCTGTCCGATGATGTGCGGCAACTGCAGCCCGAGCAGCAGGAACACCATGCCGTTGAAAACGAATTCGATCATCGTCCACGTGCTCGTCATGCGCACGCGCACTGCGCTCGGAATGCTGGCGCGCAGACTCTGGATGTTCATCATCATGCCCGCCGATACCGCCGCGAGAATCCCCGAGCAGCCCGCGCGCTCGGCGATCACATAGGCGGCGAACGGGATCAGCACGGTGAGGATGACGCCGGCGGCGGGGTCGTCATCGTCGGAGAACTTGAGGATGCGCGCCGGGATTTCGGTGACGGCATAGCTGATCGCCGCGCCGATCACGAGCCCGCCCACCGCGATCAACACGAAGCTCACCGCCGCCTCGCGCAGCGAGAACATGCCGGTGAGCGCGGCGGCGATGGCGAACTTCAGCGCGACGAGACCCGATGCGTCGTTCATCAACGCTTCGCCTTCGAGGATATGCATCAGGTTCGCCGGAATGCGATTGCGCCCGGCGATGCCCGTCAGCGCAACCGCATCGGTTGGCGAGAGCACGGCTGCGAGCGCGAACGCGACGGGCAGCGGCATCTCCGGAATCATCCAGTGGAGGAAATAGCCGAGCGCGCCCACGGTGATGAACACGAGCCCGAGCGCGAGCATCAGGATCGCGCGGCGCTGCAGGTACAGCTCACGCTTCGGAATGCGCCAGCCGTCCGCGAACAGCAGCGGCGGAATGAACAGCAGCATGAACAGTTCGGGATCGAACGTGACGTGCAGCCCGAAGCCGGGCCACGCGAGCATCGCGCCGATGGCGATCTGAATCAGCGGAAGCGGCAGCTTGACGGGCAGCAGCGACAGGCCGACGCCCGACAGCGCGACGATCATCAGCAGGATGAGGACGGTAAAGACGATTTCCATGCAGGCGATGGGAAATGCCGGATGCGCGCGGCGTCCGGTTTCCTTTCTAAAGACAGGGTGACGCAAAAGTGTAGCCGTTCGCGCCGGCGACGGCATTTTGCGAGGCGCACCGGTGCGGTGCGTCGAAGTGCGGGATTCGCCTGCTGACGGTGCATGGGAAGCGAAAAACGCCGACAAATACGATGGCGTCGCGCGCATGGACATTGCTTTATCGACAGACCCCAAGACTCCGGGCTACTTAAGACTCCGGGCTTCATTACCGAGGGCTGTTCATGAAAGACACATCGAGCGGGACTGGCGCGGGGCCAGTGCGATGGATCGCGGTTGCGCGGGTTATGGCAGGGGCATCGACATGGTGATCGCCAACCCCGAAAAGACGACGATCTCCCCGCGCAGCTTCGAGCTGGGCGTGATGTCGGGACTCGACCGCTATTCCGTCGAGCACGGCGAGTGGACACTGTCGAGCGTGTTCCAGCCGGTCTTGAGCCTGTCGCACATGCGCGCGGTCGGCTATGAAGGGCTGCTGCGCGCGCACGATGCGCTGGATCGCCCGGTATCGCCCGTCGATGTCTTCGGACAGGCGGCGCGCGTCGGCGAAGCGTTGCAGATCGACCGGCTCGCGCAGGCGCTGCATCTCGAAAACTTCAAGATGCTCGGCGCGGAAACCGAATGGCTCTTTCTCAACGTGCATCCCGGCGCGCTGACCGAGCCGTATCACGCGGCGGCGCTGCTGGCTAACCTGAAGCGCCTGCATATCGAGCCGCGGCGCGTCGTGCTCGAAGTGCTGGAGCAGAGCGCCGAGGATATCGAGCGTCTCGCGCAGGCGGTGCAACAGTTCCGCGATCACGGCTTTCTCATCGCACTCGATGATTTCGGCGCGGGTCATACGAACATCGAACGCATCTGGCAGCTCGATCCGGATATCGTCAAGCTGGATCGCGTGATGCTCTCGCACGCCGGACACAACGTGCATGCGCCGCTTTCCAAACGCACGGTCAAGCAGCGGCGCAACATGGAGGCGGTGCTGTCGGGCATCGTCTCGCTGCTGCACGAAGCAGGCAAGCTCGTGCTGATCGAAGGTGTCGAAACCGAGCACGAAGCGCAGCTTGCGCTCGCGAGCGGCGCGGACTTCGTTCAGGGCTTCTTCTTCGCGCGGCCGCATCCCGGTCTCGCCGATGGCGCGCACGCGCAGACCATCATCAGCGATCTCACCGAGCGGTATCGGCTGCAAACCGAAGCGCGCGAGCGGCGCGACGCGACCCGGCTTCAGCCCTACGTCCGCGCATTCGAACGCGCGGCGGAGCGGCTTGCGGCGGGCGAGCCACTTGATGAAGTCTGCTGGAATTTTCTGGCGCTCGATAACGCCGCACGCTGCTTCCTGCTCGATCAAAACGGCCGGCAGTCGGGCCGCAACGTCGTGCTGCGCGCGGACCGCGCGGCGCACGAAGCGCGCTTTCTGCCGCTCGTCGACGCGCAGGGCGCGAACTGGCTGCGCCGTCCTTACTTTCGCGCGGCGCTCGGCGATCCCGAGCGCGTGCACGTGACGAAGCCGTATCTGTCGATCAACGAAGCGATGCCGTGCGTCACGCTTTCCGTCGAAACGCGCTCGGGCGGCAAGCGCTGCGTTCTGTGCGGCGACATAGACTGGCTGCCCGAGGACGACTGATCACTTCGCGACGACGACGGGAATCCCCTTCAGCGACGATGCGCCCTTCATCGTGTCGATGGCGGCGCGCACCGCATCGCCCGTCGCCGCTTCGATGCCGAGGCGCGCGACGATATCGCGCTCGCTGCGCTTGACCATCGCGAGATTCGCGAGCTTGACGTGACCGTAGCCGCGCACGCGCTCGAATAGTGCAGCAAGTGCCTGCACGTCTTTCGCGTCGTGGGCGTCGAGTGTCGCGAGCGCGCGTTGCATCGTGATTTCGTAGTCGTTCGCCAACTGCCGTTCCATGCGGCGTTCCAGCGTCTTGCCGAACGGATCGAGCGCCGTGCCGCGCAGCGCCCGCATCTTCGACAATCCGCCGAACACGGGCCACATCCACTGGCCGAAGGTTTTCTTCTTCGGCACGCCGCCCCGTGACAGAACCGGCGGCGCGAGGTTGAACTTCACCGTGTAGTCGTCGCCGGCCGTACCTTCGAATTGCGCAGCGAGCGCGGCGCGGAACGCCGGGTCCGCGTGCAGGCGCGCGACTTCGTACTCGTCCTTCACCGCGAGCAGCTTGTAGAACGTGATCGCGACGGCGCGCTGCACGTCTGCATTCGCGGATGCCTTGTCGACCAACGAACGATACCGCTTCACGTACTTCGCACCGCCATACGCCAGCAGCCGTTCCTCGCGATCGCGGATGAGGTCCGCGAGCGGCATCCGGTCCATCGCGACGCGCTTCGGCTGCGCGGACGCCGCCAGCGAATCGAGCGCGTTCATGTCCACTGCCGCGAGCCGGCCGATCGCGAACGCCAGCTTGTTCGCCGATACCGCGACGTTGTTCAGTTCCAGCGCGCGCATCAACGCGCCGTGCGACACCGGCACGAGTCCGAGCTGCCACGCGAAGCCGAGCATCAGAATGTTCGCGCCGATGGTATCGCCGAGAAAGCGCGCCGCGAGCGATTGCGCATCGCAGGTGCGCAGCGCGTCGGCGGCGTTGGGTCCGGCGGCGTGGCGCATCTTGTCGATGAGCGCATCGGCGTGAAGATTAGCGTCGGGGTTCTGCACGAAGGTCGCGTTCGGGATCGCGTGCGTGTTCACGACGATCTTCGTGCGGTCGTGCCGCACCGTCTGCAACGCTTCGGGGCTCGCGCCGACGACCATATCGCAGGCGAGCAGCAGGTCGGCCTGCTGCGTGTCGATGCGAACCTGATTCAGCAGCGCATCGGTCGCGGCGAAGCGCACGAACGACAGCACCGATCCGCCTTTCTGCGCGAAGCCCATGAAATCGAGCACGGACGCGCTCTTGCCCTCCAGATGCGCCGCCATGCTGATCAGCGCGCCGACGGTCACGACGCCCGTGCCGCCGACGCCCGTCACCAGAATATCGTAGGGCGCTTGATCGAGATGGGCGTGCGGCATCGGCAGCGCATCGACGCGGCGAGCCAGTTCGGCGGGATCGAACGCATGGCCTTCGGCCTTCTTCAGCCTGGCGCCTTCGAGCGTGACGAAGCTCGGGCAAAAGCCGTTCACGCACGAATAGTCCTTGTTGCAGGACGACTGATCGATGCGCCGCTTCCTGCCCAGTTCCGTTTCCACCGGTTCGACGGAAAGACAGTTCGATTGCACGCCGCAATCGCCGCAGCCTTCGCAGACGGCTTCGTTGATGAAGAGCCGCTTGTCCGGATCGGGAAACTCGCCTTTCTTGCGGCGGCGGCGCTTCTCGGCGGCGCAGGTTTGATCGTAGATGAGCACGGTCACGCCGGGCGTGTCGCGCAGACGGCGCTGGACGGCATCCAGTTCGCTGCGGTGATGGAACGTCGTGCCGTTCGGAAACTGATCGTGATGGCCGTCATACTTCTCGGGTTCGTCGCTGACCACGACGAGCAGCGCAATGCCTTCCGCTTCCACTTGCCGCGCGATCTGCGGCACGGAGATGCTGCCGTCGACCGGCTGGCCGCCCGTCATCGCGACGGCATCGTTATAAAGAATCTTGTACGTGATGTTCGCTTTCGCGGCCACGGCCTGACGGATCGCGAGAATGCCCGAATGGAAATAGGTGCCGTCGCCGAGGTTCTGGAAGACGTGCGGGGTCTTCGTGAACATCGCGTGCGACGCCCAGTCGACGCCTTCGCCGCCCATCTGAATGAGGCCGGTCGTGTCGCGCTCCATCCACGACGCCATGAAGTGACAGCCGATGCCCGCCTGCGCGACCGACCCTTCCGGCACTTTCGTCGACGTGTTGTGCGGGCAGCCCGAGCAGAAATAGGGCGTGCGCTTCACGGCATCGGCGATATTCGAGAGGATTTGCGGCGCGACGAGATCGACCACTTTTTCGCGGCGATCGAGCGCGGGCTTGTGGCGCGCGAGCCATTGCGCGAACACGGGCAGCACGCGCGACGGCCGCAACTCGCCGAGCGCGGAAAGCAGTGGCGCGCCGTCCTGCGTCGCCTTGCCGATGACGGCAGGCCGCGCGCCCGACGCGCGGTTGTAGAGGTGATCCTTGATCTGTTGCTCGATGACCGGGCCTTTCTCTTCGATCACGAGCACTTCCGAAAGCCCGTCGACGAACGCGTCGAGCCGCGTCGTTTCGAGCGGAAACGACAGCCCGACCTTGTAGATGCGCACGCCGGCGGCGTCGAGATCGTCGACGGTGAGTTCGAGGCGGCGCAGCGCTTCCATCAGATCCAGATGCGCCTTGCCGCACGTCACGATGCCGACGTTCGCACGTGGACTCGGCGCGATCCACTTGTCGATGCTGTTCGTTCGCGCGAAATGGCGCACCGCGTCGAGCTTGGCGTGCAGCCGCGCTTCGATGGTCAGGCTCGGCAGGTCGGGCCAGCGGTTATGCAGGCCGCCGGCGGGCGCGGCGAAATCGTCGGGCGCTTTCCAGACGGTCTGCACTGCGTCGAGATCGACCGTCGAGCCGGATTCGACCGTCTCGGAAATCGCCTTGAAGCCGACCCACGCGCCGGAGAAGCGCGACAGCGCCCAGCCGTAAAGCCCGAATTCAAGCATGTCCGCGATGTTCGACGGATTCACCACCGGCATGTGCCACGCGATCATCGCCTGATCGCTTTGATGCGGCATCGACGACGACACGCAGCCGTGGTCATCGCCCGCGACGACGAGCACGCCGCCATGCGGCGACGAGCCGTACGCGTTGCCGTGCTTCAGCGCATCGCCGGCGCGGTCGACGCCCGGCCCCTTGCCGTACCACATCGCGAAGACGCCATCGACCGTGCGTTCCGGATCGCTCTCCACGCGCTGCGTGCCGAGCACGGCGGTGCCGCCGAGTTCCTCGTTGATCGCGGGAAGGAAGCGCACGTCATGCGACGCGAGCAGTTTCTTCGCTTTCCACAACTGCTGATCGACCATGCCGAGCGGCGAGCCGCGATAGCCGCTAACGAAGCCCGCCGTGTTGAGATTCGCGGCGCGGTCGAGGGCGCGCTGCATCAGCACGAGGCGCACGAGCGCCTGCGTTCCCGTCAGAAAAATGCGCCCGCTCGTGGCGCTCAGGTTGTCGCTCAGTTGGTAGTCGGAAAGCGCGGGGACGTGAGGCGTGGAGAGAGCATCGGCGGGGACGCGTGCGGTCATGGGCGGGTCTCTTTTTTGGGATAGAGGCGATACGCCATTCTTGGCCGACGATATCGAAATGTTTTTGCGCACTCGCTTCAATCTCGCACGCATGGAAACGTAACGAGATGATTTTCGAGATAAGCGAGGAAATTCTTCTCGAAACGGCGGCGCTACATGTAAACCCGGAGCCGGTTCGTATGCGTGCCCGCACCGTTTGGGACTAACCTGACCGGCTCGACCGATGACGGAAAAGGACGGCGATGAAGCTCTTCTACTGGCCGAAGACGCGCGCCTTTCGCGCGCTGTGGATGCTCGAAGAAATGCGCGTGCCGTATGAACTCGTGCGCGTGAATATCCGTGCGGGCGCGCAGAACGACAGCGCGTTCTGCCGCGTCAACCCGATGGCGAAGCTGCCCGCGCTCGAAGACGGCGCCGTGCGCGTGGCGGAATCCGGCGCGGTGCTGCTGTATCTCGCGGACCGTTATCCGCAATCGCAGCTAGGCGTGCCGCTTGCCGATCCGGCGCGCGGCCGTTTCCTGCAATGGATGTTCTTCACCGGCTCATGCCTCGAACCCGCGATGGCCGAGCGCATGACCGGCGCACAGGGCAATACGGTGAGCTTCGGATGGGGCGATCTGGCGCGCGTCGAGCATGCGATCGAAAGTGCGCTCGAAGAAGGGGAATGGCTGCTCGGCGAGCAGTTCACGGCGGCGGACCTGCTTCTCGCGAGCACACTGCAGATCGGCTTTCTCGCGCGGATCATCGAGCCGCAGGGCGTGCTGTTCGATTACGTCGAACGGGCGATCGCCCGCGACGGCTACGAGCGCGCCGCGAAAATCGATCGGCTGGAGGCGGAGCGGCTCGGCCTCAAGCCGCACGCGAAAGCGGCGGATTAGGGAAACGCACGCGGCTTCGGGATGCCCGCGCCGGCTTCGATGTCGGCGATTGCGCGCTCGTGCGCCAGCTTGACGGCATCGGCGGGATTGAAGAGGCCATCGTCGCCGCCGACGGTCGTCCACGCCTTCACGGCGTGGTCCAGATGGCGAATCTCGTACTCGGCGTCCCATTTCGGGCCCTGCAGCTCGATGGGTCTCACGTGAATCGAATAGACGCCGTAAAGGAAGACCTGTTCCGCCATGATGCTCCTCCGATGCCTTCCGCCTGCAGCACTGACCGTGCAGTTCTACAGTTCGATTTCCCCGAGGATGCGATGCGCCAGCGCCCGCGCTTCGTCGAGCGCCTCGTGTTCGTTCTCCGATGCGGCTTCGACTTCGTAGAGCGTCGCGTCGGCCGCTTCGCCGTCGTCGCGGGCGAGCGAAACGAGGCCCTGAAACTTGCCGCCATCGATGGCGCGCACGCCGATCGTCGCCGTATAGATGCCCTTCGTGTACGTGGTGTCTTCCATGATCGATTCGCCTCGAGGCCGGAACGTCACTATCGAATTCATGCTAGCACGCAGTTATGCGAAGCGTATGACGGCCGCGTGGCGCTAGCGTTGCAGCAGTTCCTCGACTTCCGGAAGCGTCGGCGAATGCGCGCCCGAGTGACGGCACGCCGCCGCGCCCGCGGCGAGCGCGAATTTCAGGTGATCCGGCCAGCCGCCGTGGCGGGACATCAGGCTGTAAAGCAGACCGCCGATGGACGCATCGCCGGCGCCGACCGTGTCGGCAACTTCCACGGCGGGCGGCCGGGCGCTGTAGCTTTGATCGCCCGCATAGAGCGTCGCTTCCGACGAGCCGCGCGTGACGAGCACGGTCGCCTGCGGATTCATCGCGCGGATTCGGGCGAGCGCGTCGTTTTCGGACAGGCCGCGAAAAAGCATGTGCAGGTCTTCGTCGGATACCTTGATCAGATCGGCCAGCGCCGCCATCTCGCGCAGGATCGGCTCGTAGCCGTGCTCCATCAGGTTGCGGTAGTTCGGATCGAAACTGATCTTCACGCCGTGCTCGCGCAGTTGCGCGGCGAGCCTCGCGAGCGTGCGGCCGAGCGGCTGGCGCACCAGACTGATGCAGCCGAAATGCGCCCACTTCACGCGCTCCATCCAGCCTTGCGGCAGCTTCGAAGGATCGAAGGCGAGGTCCGCGCCGTTCTCGCCCATGAAGTAATAGGTCGGCGGCTGCGTCTTGTGGACGATGGCAAGGAGCGGCGGCCGTTCCACGCGCTGCATGAAGCGCATGTCGAGCCCGGCGGCGGCGCTCGCTTCCCACAGATCGTCGGAGAAGTTATCGACGCCCAGCGACCCGGCGCACGCCGTCGGCAGGCCGAGCCGCGCGACCGCGCGCGCGACGTTCCAGCCCGCGCCGCCCGGACGCGACAGCCAGCTCGATTCGCCCGTGCGGATCATGTCCGTGAGGATGTCGCCGGCGGAGACGAATTGCGGGAAAGAGGTTTGATCGGTCGGCATCGTTGTCACCGTGCGTTGTTCGGGGAGCCGAGCGCGTTCAGCACTTCGTAGCACGCGCCCATCGTGTGGTAGTCGGTCTTGCCGGCGGGACTTTTCTCGTCGCTGTACTTGCGGTTGTCGCACGTGAGGATGCGATACCACGCGCCGTACCGATGATCGACGAAGTGCGCCCAGCTATAGCGCCACAGTTCGTCGTAACAGTCCCAGAAGCGTTCGCTGCCGGTGCGCGCGCCGAGCAGCGCGGCGGCCGCGAAACTTTCGGCCTGCACCCAGAAGTACTTGTCGTGATCGCAGATGCTGTCGTCGGGGCCGAAGCCGTAGTAAAGGCCGCCGTGACGGTCGTCCCACGCGCGCGAAAAACCCGCATCGAACAGTTCGATGGCGCGCGGCGCGAGCCACGGCAGCGCACGATGCCGCTCGAGGATCAGCAGCAGCTTCGCCCACTCCGTTTGGTGCCCCGGCTGAAAACCCCACGGACGAAAGATGTTCGAACTGTCCGATTCGTTGTAATGCCAGTCCACGGACCAGTCGCGATGGAAGTGCTCCCACACGAGCCCGTTAGACAGCCGCGCCTGCCGCAGCGTGATGTTGCCCGCGATTTTCTCCGCGCGATCCAGATAGAGCACGTGACCGGTCGCTTCGAAAGCGGCGAGCAGCGCTTCGGTTGCGTGCATGTTCGCGTTCTGGCCGCGATAGTCCGAAAGCTGCCAGTCAGGCGTGGCTTCGTCGGCGTAGAGGCCCGCGCTCGCGTCCCAGAAGCGGCGCTCCATCAGCGCGAAAGCTTCGTCGATCATCGGCCTGGCTTCGTCGATGCCCGCCATCGCCGCATGCGCGCACGCGAGCAGCACGAAGGCCAGGCCGTAGCAATGGCGCGTGCCGTCGAGCGTGCGCTTCTGGCCGTCGCGCCACTCGATCTCCCAGTCGTAGCCTTCGCGTTCGGCGTCCCAGTGCGCGTCGCGCAGGAAGCGCAAGGCGTGGCGCGCGTCGTCCAGATAACCGGCGTCGCCGAAATGCCGGTACGCCATCGCGTAGTTAAAGACGAAGCGCGTGCTGCTGACGAGGTGGCGCGTCGTGCGGTCGTAGACCGTGCCGTCGTCCTTGAAGAAGTGAAAGAAGCCGCCGGACGGATCGCGGGCGACGGGCGCGTAGAACGCGAGCGTGTCGCGCACGTGCGAGAGCAGGAAGTCGCGGCTGCGGAAGTCGATGCGCTGATCGGCTGCCGGCTCGCTTGCAGCGGTGATGGCGGGAGAGGCGGTCAAATTCATGGCGTGCGGATGTCCTCTTTCTGGCGCGAACTGGCGCGAGCGATGAATTCGACGCTCATCAGCGAATCGGTCTGGGCCAGCGGGTTCGGATGATCTTCGAGCAGCAACTCCACGCCCCGTCGCCCGAGCGCCTCCTTGTCGACGGCCACCGTCGAGAGCGGCGGCGTGCTGTGCGCGGCGGCGGGAATGTCGTCGAAACCGACGAACGCGATGTCTTCCGGCACGCGCAGACCGCGCGCGAGACAGACGCGCATCGCGGCGAGGGCCGCTGCATCGTTATAGGCGAAAACAGCGTCGGGCAACGGATTCGATCGCGCGCGCGCGTCGGCGATGAGGCGCTCCATCGCGTCGGCGGCGGCGAGATCGGCGGGCAGCCCGGCTTGCGCGTTGATTTCGAGCGTCGGGTCGAATAGAAGGCCGGCATCGAAATACGCCTTGCGATAGCCGAGCGCCCGCTGCGCGATGCTGTGATGGGCGAGCGATCCGCCGATGAACGCGATGCGCCTGCGGCCCGTCGCGAAGAGATGCGCCATCGCCAGCGACGCGCCGTTCGCGTTGTCGATGTTCACCGAGCGGAAGCCCGGCGCGCACAGGTCGATCAGCACGATGGGCCGCGCAAGCGTCTGCAAATGCCCGAGCAGTTCAGGCTCGACAAAGCCCGCCACCGCGATGGCGTCCGGTGCGTGCAGCCGCATTTGCTGCGCGAGATCCTGCGTCGGACCGGCCGTAAGCACGGACGGCACGAGGCGACGCTCGCGGCACGCCTCCTCAAAGCCGTGCAGCACTTGCGAGAAGAACGGGCTGACCGCGAAGTTATTGTGCTGACGATGCAGCAGAAACATGACGCGCCGAATGCGAGTGCGCAGTTGCGCGGAGTCGTAACCGAGCCGCTGCGCCACTTCGACGACGCGCACGCGCGTGGCCTCCGACAAGCCCGGCTGATTTTTGAGCGCGCGCGAAACCGTCCCGATCGAAACGCTTGCCGCGCGGGCGACGTCGCGGATGGTAGTGGCCATCGTGGTGTTCTCTGTCCTGGAGCCGAAGCGCGCTGTTTATCGCACGCGAAGGGTTCGCTTGATTCGCCGGATTGTATAGTAAAAGATCGCGAAAACGCGCAATCCGTGGACTAGAGAAAACCAGTAAACGCCCGTCCTGAATGGGTTTGAAAGAATCTGTCTTGTTTAGTAAAACCGGGGAAACAGCGCCGTGCGGTCTAGATAAGCACGACTTCGAACGGCCGCGTCAGGCGCGCCAATGTATGCGCTTCGAGTACCGGCGCGCGCCCCGCCGTCGCGTCGGGTTCCAGCTGGCTCCTGAATGCCTGCACCGCCAGCAGCTTGCGGGCGTGCGTCGCATCGTCCAGCACGATACGGCGGGCGCGGCTCCACGGCACGCGCGCGTCGTCGGGCGACGCCCAGTGCCATGCGCACAGCGGCACTTCGACGAACGGCAGGCCGAGCGCATCCGCCGCGAGACAGGCCGCGCGCCCAGCCGCTTCGTGGTCGGGATGGCCGTCGCAGCGCCAGGGCGCGAACACGATGTCATCGGACTGAAGACACTTCGAGAGACCGCCTAGCAACCCCGGCTCGATTTGTTCCGCGGCGCCGTCTTGCAGGCCGAGCCGCGCGACCTGAACCTGCCGCAGCTTGAGCCGCTGCAGCGCCTCCCGCGTTTCGAGTGGACGCGCGGCTGCGAGCCTTTCCGGCGACCATTGAGTGGAATGCGGATGACTCGCGGTGCCGTCCGTGACCGCGACGATCAGCACGCTTCGGCTGAGTTTCGACAGCAGTGCAAGCAGTCCGCCGATACCGAGCACTTCGTAATCCGGATGCGGTGCGATGACGACGGCTCGTCCTCCGGACGGCACCAGTTCCGCAGGCGCGACTTCGGGCAGCGCGGCAAGACGCGGCCAGCCTTGCCACGTCGCTTCGGGCGTGCCGCTGCCGGACAGGACGCGCTCCGTCGCGCTATCGTCCGCGCGGCGCGCGATCGAATGGCGTGTCGTTACACGTGGCATGGCGCGCTCCCGACTGCGGTGGCGGAACGCGCGGGGACGGGCAGATCCAGGCGGGATGCCGCAATGAGCGTCGAGTACGATCGATCGCCCGCGTTTCTGCCGGGATGACGCCGGTCGGGGCGATCGCAGGCAAAGGCGCGCCGCGCGAATGATGTCGCGCGATGTTCGGTCGACGAGGCAATCGGCATGATGCGAGGCACCCTCCAGAGCTATGTTCGATTGAGCGCGGTCGTCCGCGTGGATGAAGTCAAGTGTGGCAAGGGTTGTTCCCGAGCGACATTCGGCCGGAAGACATAAGCCAAAGCGTCGGACGGCGTCAGGCGATCGCGCAGAACGCTGCCGATAAGCAGGTTTTTTTGCCTATGCCGTTTGGCCGAATCGACGGCGCAATACCGAAGCGCTCAAATGAGAAAAGGCCGCACACGGCGGCCTCGTTGGAGCGGAGGAAAGGGAAATGCTGCCTGGTTCAGCGGCGCGCGGGCGCGCCGACTTGCTTGCTGTTGCGCCCCGGTTCGGCCATCGTCTTACGCGAGCCCCAGCGTTGCGCGAGCACCGCGCAGACCATCAGCTGAATTTGATGGAACAGCATCAGCGGCAGGACCACGGCGCCGACCGCGTGCGTGGCGAAGATGACCTTCGCCATCGGAATGCCCGAGGCAAGGCTCTTTTTCGAGCCGCAGAAGATGATGGTGATCTGATCGGCGCGGCTGAAGCCCAGGCGCTTCGCCGCGAACGCGGTGATCAGCAGCGCGACCGCGAGCAGCACGATGTTCACCACGACGAGACCGCCCAGCGCCGACAACGGGATCGAATGCCAGATGCCTTCGTTCACCGCTTCGCTGAACGCGACATAGACGACGAGCAGAATCGATCCCTGATCGACGAACTTGAGCATGGCCTTGTTGCGGTCCACCCATTTGCCGATGGCCGGGCGCAGCAATTGACCGGCAACGAACGGCACCAGCAGTTGCAGCACGATATTGCCCACCGTGTGCCACGGCGAACCGGTTGCCCCGCCGTGATCGGTCACCAGCAGGCCGACCAGCGCGGGCGTGATGAAGATGCCGAGCAGGCTCGACGCCGATGCGCTGCACACGGCGGCGGGCACGTTGCCCTTGGCCATCGACGTGAAAGCGATCGACGACTGCACCGTCGAAGGCAAAGTGCACAGGAACAGGATGCCGCCATACAGCGCGGGCGTGACGAGCGGACTCAGCACGGGCCGCAGCGCAAGGCCGAGCAGCGGGAACATGACGAAGGTGCTGAGCAGCACGATCAGGTGAAGCCGCCAATGCATCGCGCCGGCGACGATGGCTTCACGCGACAGCTTCGCGCCATGCAGGAAAAACAGTAGCCCGATGGCGACGTTCGTAATCCAGTTGAACGCGACGGCGGCGCTGCCGCGGCACGGCAGCAGGCTTGCGATCGTGACGGTGCCGATCAGCGCCAGCGTGAAATTGTCAGGAAGATATTTTGGCCGTGCCATCAGGAATTCTCACACTCGGGCGATCGCCGGGCGGCGCATGCAGCCGTAACCCGCGTCGCGTCCGGGAAAACCATGATTTTGGCCCGCAGTCGATTGAATTGGCAAATTCATTTCATCGATCGATTGATTCTGTTTTCGCATGAAACTCCTGGACGTAGATTCAGTGCGAACGGTCCCCAGCAACATTCGGGCCGTCGCGGTGCGCGGATGTCGTGTCGTATCATCCTAAGAAAGGAGCAAAGCGTTCAGTACGGCGAAGTGAAAAAACTCTGACGTAACATGGTGTTACAACCATCGAGACGGCCTAACACTTTTTGGCTCGACGGCTACGACCGGGCGAAATAAATTGTGGATACTCCGGTCGACGAGACCGTGCATCGCTCGATGCGTGTCTCGCGTGCTCCAACGGCGGCCGGCGTCCCGCGTGATCGGATCGTGCTTTATGGCCGATGCGCGGTCGAAGACTCGTGTTGGATGCAGGCAGTTTCGACATGGCGCTCACTGGCATTCGCAAAACCACTCGGCTTCTGGCTTCCTCCGCGCTCGCTGCGCTGGCGGTTGCGGGTTCGTTCGCGCTCGCCGGTCCGCGCGTCGAGTGGGTGTCGCCGGCCACCTATGCGGATACGC
Source organism: Caballeronia grimmiae (assembly GCF_022879615.1). Classification (NCBI taxonomy): domain Bacteria; kingdom Pseudomonadati; phylum Pseudomonadota; class Betaproteobacteria; order Burkholderiales; family Burkholderiaceae; genus Caballeronia; species Caballeronia grimmiae. The sequence goes on along the minus strand of NZ_CP084271.1, from coordinate 2,752,965 downwards.
CCGCCAACCGTCAGTCGCTTCGCTACACGCCGGTGTCCGCAAAGGACGGGCTCACGCCAGTCAGCGCCGAAGTGCGCCCGGTTCCTCAAGCCGAGCAGGCCGCGCCGTTCCGTGCCGCAGGGTCGATACGCGCGGACATCACGCGCTACAACCAGGAGCGCAGCGTGCCGCGCTCGCAAGGCCGCCCATCCGACGATGGCCGTGCCCCGGCCACTTCCAACTTCCGTAACTGATCACGGCGGCACAGGCGGCGATGGCCGCCATGCGTCGATTACGGCTCAAGCGCAGTTATCCAAAAATTATTGGCGCGTCCAGCGCGCGTGTCACGGTGACGTAATCTCGCCACAGTGACGCGTCACAATTCCTCCCAGACATTCCCCTCCTTTTTGCGCGCACGGACAATGCGGCCTGCGGCTGATTGCGTGCATCCAGTAGTTTCCAAACTCCTTTCATCGCGTTCTCAGGCCCGCCGGTTCAATGCTCCGGTGCGGCAAAACACGTCGCTGTAACGCGTGACTGTGAATGCGAGCCGGCGGCGCCATCGACGAATGCGCCACGGAGTAACGAAACCGCTATACCCGCGATAACCAGAAACATTTTTGACCGGATAAATGGTCCGTAAAGATGGTGCCGCTCCCCACGCGACGCCCTCGCTCAGAAGCCCATCACGCCGGTCAGACGATGGCGATTAACGTCCCTCGCTCGCCACGCTTTTAATTTTTGACAAAGACAGGAGAGTTCATGAAGCCAACCGTCAACCGTGCGACGCAGAAAACGGTAAAAGCAACGGTCAAGGCGACCGTCGTCGCAGCGATGATCGGCTTTTTCGCGGCAGGCGCCGCTCACGCGCAATCGAGCGTATCGCTCTACGGCCAGGTCGACGAATGGGTCGGCGCAACGAAGTTTCCGGGCAGCGACCGCGCCTGGAACGTGAGCGGCGGCGGCATGTCGACGTCCTACTGGGGCATGAAGGGTGCGGAAGACCTGGGCGGCGGCTACAAGGCGATCTTCACCCTCGAGAGCTTCTTCCGCGCGCAGAACGGCCGTTATGGCCGCTTCGACGGCGACACGTTCTTCGCCCGCAACTCGTACGTCGGCATTCAAGGTCCGATCGGCACGTTCACCGCGGGCCGCCTGACTACGCAGCTCTTCGTCTCGACGATTCTCTTCAACCCGTTCGTCGACTCGTACGTCTTCTCGCCGATGGTGTCGCACGTGTTCCTCGGCCAGGGCACGTTCCCGACCTACACGACGGATCAGGGCGTGACGGGCGATTCCGGCTGGAACAACGCCGTCCAGTACACGACGCCGGACTTCAACGGCCTGTCGGGCAGCGCGATGTACGCGTTCGGCAACAACGCGGGCGATGGCCGCTCGAAGAAGTGGAGCGCACAGTTCCTGTACTTCCACGGCCCGTTTGCGGCGACCGGCGTGTATCAGTACGTCAACTTCAATGCGACGCCGGGCGACCTGCCCACGTCAAATGCGTTCGTCACGCCGGGCTTCAAGAGCCAGAGCGTCGCGCAACTGGGCGCGTCGTACGACATGAAGTACGTCAAGTTCTTCGCCCAGTACATGTACACGAAGAACGACATCGAGCCGACTTCGTTCCACGTCAACACGGGGCAGGGCGGTGTGACGGTGCCGGTCGGCCCGGGCACGGTGATGGCGTCGTACGCGTACTCGCGCAGCAACGGCGGCCTCGACCAGACGCACAAGAGCTGGGCCGTCGGTTACGACTATCCGCTCTCGAAGCGCACCGATGTCTATGCGGCCTACCTGAACGACAAATACTCGGGCATCTCGTCGGGCGATACCTTCGGCGTCGGCGTCCGCGCGAAGTTCTGAAGCACGCCGGGCACAAACGAAAACACCGCGTCGAGTACGCGGTGTTTTTTTGTCCGGACGACGAACGCGTCAGCGAATCGCGAGGCGCGCTTTCGTGTCGTCGTATTCGCGCTTGAGCCGCGCGACCAGTTCGGCCACGCTCGGCACATCGTTCATCAGGCCGACGCCCTGGCCCGCGCCCCAGATGTCCTTCCACGCTTTTGTCTTGCTCGAACCGTCGCCGAAGTTCATCGCGGTCTTATCGGACTCGGGGAGCGCGTCCGGGTCCAGCCCCGCATTCACGATGCTCTGGCGGATGTAATTGCCGTGCACGCCCGTGAACAGGTTCGTATAGACGATATCGGACGCGTTCGCATCGACGATCGCCTGCTTGTAGCTTTCGAGTGCGTGCGCCTCGCGGGTCGCGATGAAGCGCGTGCCCATGTAGGCGAGGTCCGCGCCCATCGCCTGAGCCGCGAGAATCGATCCGCCATTGGCGATGGAACCCGACAGCACGATCGGCCCGTCGAACATGCGCCGCACTTCGCCGACGAGCGCAAACGGCGAAGTCGTGCCCGCGTGCCCGCCCGCGCCCGCCGCGACGAGAATCAGTCCGTCGACGCCGGCTTCCAGCGCCTTCTGTGCGTGACGCAGATTGATGACGTCGTGCAGCACGATTCCGCCGTAGGAATGCACCGAGTCGATCATCTCCTTGACGGGCGCACGCAGGCTCGTGATGAAGATCGGCACCTTATGCTCGACGCACACGCGCATGTCGTGTTCGAGCCGCGCGTTCGACTGATGCACGATCTGATTCACCGCGACCGGCCCGATGACGGCATCGGGATTCGCCGCCCGGTATTCCGCGAGCGACGCCTGAATTTGCGTGAGCCATTCGTCGAGCAATTCGGCCGGCCGCGCATTCAACGCGGGAAACGATCCGACGATGCCCGCCTTGCATTGCGCGAGCACGAGTTCGGGATAACTGACGATGAACATCGGCGAGCCGATGACCGGCAACGCGAGGTTCTGCAGGACGGCTGGAAGTGCCATGCGCGAGTCTCCAGATTGGTGTTCTTGCGGCCCTCGAAGCGGCGCTTATAAGCATGCACCGGGACGCCGCCTGAGAACGATCGTTCGATTATAGGCACGACGCGTCTCCGAGCGATCCGCAAATTCCGAGGACTTCTTCGGTTTCGGGGCAAAGGCGGCCATCGACGTGAAGCAGTTCTGACGCCACGCCTACAATGAGTCGAACCTCACAACAAGAACACACCATGTCTTTCGCCGATTACGAGCCGTTCCGGATCGAAGGCGCCGATGCGGGCGTCGCCATTGCAGGCATGAAGGGCGGCGACGGTCCGCCGCTTCTGCTGCTGCACGGCCATCCGCAAACGCACGAGATCTGGCACAAGTGCGCCGATGTTCTCGCGCGCCACTTCACCGTCATCGCGACGGATCTGCGCGGTTATGGCGCATCGGGCAAGCCCGAGAGCGACGAGCATCACACGCCGTATTCGAAGCGCGCAATGGCCGCCGATCAGATCGCGGTGATGCGTCACTTCGGCTTCGAGCGATTCCTCGTCTGTGCGCACGATCGCGGCGCAAGAGTCGCGCATCGCATGGCGATGGACTTTCCCGACGCCGTCGATCGCCTGATGCTGCTCGACATCGCGCCGACGCTCGCCATGTACGAAGCGACCGACCGTGAGTTCGCAACCGCCTACTTTCACTGGTTCTTGCTGATCCAGCCGTCGCCGCTGCCGGAGTTGCTGATCGGCGGCAATCCGAATGCGTATATCGATCGCGTGATGGGCAATCGTCACGCCGGCCTCGCCCCGTTCGCACCGCATGCGTTGCAGGCGTATCGCGATGCCCTGGCGCAGCCCGGCGCCATCTACGCGATGTGCGAGGACTATCGCGCGTCGGCGAGCATCGACCTGGAGCACGATCGCGCCGACCTCGAACGCGGCGCGAGGGTCGCGTGTCCGCTGCGCGTTTTGTGGGGCAAGGAAGGCGTGATCGAACGATGCTTCGACGCGCTCGAAGAATGGCGGCGCGTCGCCCGCGATGTGAGCGGCCAGGCGTTGCCGTGCGGCCATTACATCCCCGAGGAACAGCCCAACATGCTGATCGACGAGATGCTTGCGTTCTTCAAAGCGGACGCGTCGTGAGGTGAAACCGGTAAAGAAGACGGGCAGTCATCCGGTCTTTAGCTGACCGTTAAACTTCTGTAGGGAAAGCACCGATGCACGCGTAATAGCGTCGGGTTAGCATGGTCTCGACGTTGATCACGTCTATGTTCGCCGCTTGCCGTAGCTGACAAGCGGCTTTCTTTTTTTTGTGCTTCAACTCGCCGATACGATACCGGCGCTGACCGTCACCGCGCCCGCCTTCGCCAGTTCCCCGACGACTTTCTCGATCAACGCACGCCGCTCGCCGGGCGCGGCGAGCGCATCCGCGGCGGCGCGCATGACGCGGGCGTTCGAGGTCATCGCGAGAAGCGCGTCGAAGCTCATCGCGCGCACTTCCATCAGCTTGAAGACGAGCAGCACCTTCAGCGCGTTCTTTGCGTTGCGCGCGGGATCGGCTTGCAGGTAGTCGAGCCGCGACGACGCGACATCGAGCGCACGCGCGACATCGCTGAACGGGGCGCCGTGGCCGGGAATCACGATGTCGATATCGAGCCGCGCGATCAGATCGAGCACCGCACGTTCTTGCGCGAAGCCGCTCTCGCCCTCCAGTTCCGGAAAAATCACGCCAAAGCCGTTTTCCCACAATGCGTCGGCGCTGATGAGCACGCGCGCATCGGCGCAGTAGAGCATCAGTGAATGCGGGTCGTGGCCGGGCGCGCCGAGCACGGACCACGGCAGGCCGCCGAGCACAAGCGTCGCGCCGTTTTCGATGACGCCCGTGAAGCCGAAGCGCTCGCAGTTCTGCCCCGTCGCGTCGAAAGTCAGCGCGTCGCGGTTCCAGTCGCGAACCGCTTCGGCTTCGCCCGATGGAATCAGCGTGCCGCAGCCGTAGGCCGCCTGAAGCAGCGCGTTGCCGCCGCAGTGATCCGAATGCAGATGCGTGTTCACGATCAGACCGAGCTTGCGCGCGCCCAGCTTCCGTTGCACCAGCGCGAGTGTTTGCGGCGCGTGCGAGCCGTAGCCCGTATCGACGAGCGCGGTGCTGTCGTCGCTCGTGAACAGCACGTTGTTCGACGAGAGCCAGCCGCGCTCGAATACGGTCATCGAGTCGGGCAGCGTCTTCATGCCGGCATCACGACGATGGTCGCCGTCGCCTTCATCACTGTGTCGCCCGCCTGATTCAGCGCACCGCCCGCGAGTTTAACGAGATCGCCGCGCAAGCTCGCTTTCCACTTCGCTTCGATGACCTGCCAGCGCATCGTGATGACATCGTTCGCTTTCACCGCGCGCGTCAGCCTGATGCCGAATTCTAGCCCCAGCGGCTGCGCGTATCGGGAGAAATGCGTGGCGATCATCGCCATCAGATGCGCGGTCGGCTGCGTGCCTGACGCGATCAGCGCGCCGAAGCGGCTCGCCCGCGCGTAGGCTTCGTCGTGATGCAGCGGATTGCGATCGTCGACGAGCGTCGCGAAATGGCGGATCGAATCGGGCGGCAGCGAAAGCGTCGCTTCGAACGATTCGCCGATCATCACGACACGCGCACCCTGCCGGCGGCTTTCGACGCGATCGAGCACGGCGTGCTTTGCGTCGTCGTCATACGCGGACCACGCGGCGATCTCGTCGATGGTGCGAAAGCAGCCATCGCAAAAGCCGGTCTCCGCGTTCATGCGGCAGACATCGACGCAAGGCGACGCCACGCCGTTCATGACGACGCCGTCTCGCGCAATGCGACATCGACGACCGGCGCGCCCGTCAGTTCGACCAGCTCGCGCGGCGACAGATTGAACACCGCATGCGGATGGCCGGCCGCGGCCCACAGACTTTCGAGCGCGAGAAGGTCTTCGTCGATCAGCGTGACCGGCTCGACCGCGTGACCGATCGGGCAGACGCCGCCGATCGCATAACCCGTTTTCTCGCGCACGAACTTCGCGTCCGCGCGGGCCAGTGCGCCCACGCGCGCGGCGACCTTCTTCTCATCCACACGATTCGCGCCGCTCGCGATCACCAGCACGGGCGCGTCGTCTTCGCGGCGTCGGAAGAGAATGGACTTGGCGATCTGTGCGATGGCGCAGCCGAGGCCGGCCGCCGCTTCCGCCGATGTCTTGCCGGTCTCGGGCAGCATGACGACCGGATGCGGATGGCCGCGTTCCTTCAGCAGCAGCGCCACGCGGCGCGCGGAATCGGGCAGGGCGTCGAGTTCTGTCGGTTCGATCATCGTTGTTGTCCTTTCACGCACATGCTTCCACGCCGCCCTTCTTCGCGAGCAGCGCCTTGCCCGCACGCGATGCGCTCGGCTTGCCGATCGCTCGCGAAATGAAGTCGCCGATGTCCACGAGTTCGTCCAGATTCACGCCGGTTTCGATCCCGAGTCCGTTCATCAGATACACGACGTCCTCGGTCGCGACGTTGCCGGTCGCGCCTTTTGCATACGGACAGCCGCCGAGCCCCGCGACCGACGCATGAAAAATCTCGATGCCTTCCAGCAGCGCCGCATAGATGTTGCCGATGGCCTGGCCGTAGGTATCGTGAAAATGCCCGGAGAGCCGTTCGCGCGGAAACACCTTCGACGCCGCCGCGATCACTTCGCGCGTGCGCGTGGGCGTGGCGACGCCGATGGTATCGGCGATGTCGATTTCATCGCAGCCGAGCGCCTTCATGCGCTCGACGACATCGACCACGGATTCGACGCTCACTTCGCCCTGATACGGGCAGCCGAGCGCGCACGAAATGCTGGCGCGCAGACGCATGCCCGCGTCTTTCGCCGCTTTGGCGACCGGCTCGAATCGCGCGATGCTTTCCGCGATGCTGCAATTGATGTTCTTCTGCGAGAACGCTTCGCTCGCCGCGCCGAAGATCACGATCTCGTCGGCCTTCGCTTCGAGCGCGCCTTCGAAGCCCCGCATGTTCGGCGTGAGCACGGAGTAGATCGTGCCCGGCCTGCGCTCGATGCCGGCGAGCAGCGCGGCGGCGTCGGCCATTTGCGGCACCCATTTCGGCGATACGAACGAGGTCGATTCCACGTTGACGATGCCCGCGCGCGCGAGGCGGTTCACCAGCTCGATTTTCGTTTCCGTGGGCACGAACGTCTTCTCGTTTTGCAGGCCATCGCGCGGCCCGACTTCGACGATCTTTACTCTGGATGGAATCATGCTTGTCTCCTTCGAATGTTTCTGGCTTGCGCTCAATAGCCGCGCTTGAAATCCACCACGCCGCTTATCGTCTCGCCGCGTGCCAGGGCTCGAATCTTCGCGGCGATCTGCACGATGCTCTCTTCGCGCAGCGTTTCCGCCGCTATGTGCGGCGTCACGCCGATGCGCGGATGCCGCCAGAACGGATGCTCCTTCGGCAGCGGTTCGACATGGAACACATCGAGCATCGCGCCGGCGAGCTGGCCGCTGTCGAGTGCATCGATGAGATCGGCATCGACGAGATGCGGGCCGCGCGCCACGTTCACCAGATAGGCGCCGCGCGCGAGCTTGCCGAACGCGCGCGCGTTCAGGATTCCTTCCGTGTCCGGCGTATGCGGCAGCAGATTGATGATGACGCGCGTGCCGTCGAGAAACGCGTCGAGCTGATCGCGGCCCGCGTACACCGCGACGCCTTCGATGTCCTTCGCCGTGCGGCTATAGCCTCGCACGGACACGCCTAGCCGCCGTAGACCCTGCGCCACTTCCGCGCCGAGCACGCCGAGGCCCAGCACGCCGACCGTGAAATCCTTGCGCGCGTGTTGCGTGAGCTTTTCCCAGCGGCCTTCGCGTTGCAGCGCTTCGTATTCGTCGAAGCGGCGCATGTAGCGCAGCACCGTATAGGTCGCGTATTCGACCATCTGTTGCGCCATTCCGGTGTCTTCCAGACGCACGAGCGTCGCGTTGGGCGGCAGCGTGCCGGGTTCCTTGCGCTCGACATCGAGGATGGCGTCGACGCCCGCGCCGAGATTGAACACGGCCTTGAGATCCGGCCGGTTCGCGAACAACTCGCGCGGCGCGCGCCAGACGATCGCGTAGTCGGCGGGCGCGGTATCGCCCGGTTCCCATGCGCGAAGGTCGGCGTCGGGCAACTCGCGGGCGAAGCCGCGCAGCCAGGCGTCGATGTCAGTGTTCTGTTCGTAGAAGATGATTTTCATGCGGCTCATTTGGCAAAGAGCTGGCCGATGTCGTTGAACGCCTTGAACTCCAGCGCGTTGCCGCACGGGTCGAGGAAGAACATGGTCGCCTGCTCGCCGGGTTGGCCCTTGAAGCGGACATGCGGCTCGATGATGAACTTCGTCCCGACGCCCTTCAGACGCTCGGCGAGCGCGTGCCAGTCGCTCATCGCGAGCACGACGCCGAAATGGCGCACGGGAACGTCGTCGCCATCGACGGCGTTCCGCGCGGCCGGCCGCGCCTCGTCCGGCGAAAGTTGCGCGACCAGTTGATGACCGAAGAAATCGAAGTCGACCCAGTCGGGCGAGCTGCGGCCTTCCGGGCAGCCGAGCAGTTCGCCGTAGAACGCGCGCGCGTTATCGAGGCTCGTGACGGGAAAGGCGAGATGGAACGGTTGCAGCGTGCGCTGCGTTCTCGAATGATCCGCGTGCTCGAAGCGGTCGGCGGATTCGTCGGGCAGATCGGACATACGGCCTCCGTGTGATGTTTTGGGACATTCTACGTGCGGATACAGGCGGCGTTCGCATCGCGCATATGGAAATGACGATTGAATCGTTCGCGCATGAGATGCATCACGGGACAATGGCGCATGGACAGAACGCTGCGGGCGGAACAGGCATGAACACGATCGACGAACCCTTCAGGCGGCCGATGCTCGTCACCGTGCCGGGGCTGCATGGCAGCGAGGGCGCGCATTGGCAGAGCTGGCTGGAGCGGCAGTACGTGGAGGCGGCGCGCGTCGAGCAGGCGGATTGGGATGCGCCGCATCTCGACACGTGGGCGAGCGCGGTGGAAATGCGGCTCGATGAAATGCGCCGGCCTGTCGTGCTGGCCGCGCACAGCTTCGGCTGTCTCGCGACGGCGCATGCGCTGCTGCGTGGAAGCCTGGGGACGAAGGTCGTCGGCGTGCTGTTCGTCGCGCCCGCGAGTCCGGCGAAGTTCCGCCTCGCCGGCCGCTTCGAGCCGATGCGGCTTGCGGTGCCGTCGATCCTCGTCGGCAGCGAAACCGATCCGTGGATGCCGCTCGACGACGCACGCGATCTCGCCCGTCAACTGGGCAGCGCGTTCGTCAATCTGGGCGATGCCGGGCACATCAACACGTCGGCGGGCTATGGGCCGTGGCCGCACGCGAAGTATCTCGTCGATACGCTCGCGCACTGGGCGCCGCCTGCGGAATTCGGCGCGGAAGATCAGTTCCTGCGCGAACACGCGTATGGATGACGTGCGCCGCCCACCGTCCGATACACTCGATGGCCGCCTTCGCGCGGCCTTTCGCGTCTTTATTGCAACCGTTCTTTCGGGGAGTCACATGGCGGCATTCAGGAAGCTCGCGCTCGCGGCGGGCGCGGTGTGGTGCATGGCGGCGGGCATCGCGCACGCGGAGACCACCTTGCTCAACGTGTCCTACGACGTGACGCGCGAACTGTACAAGGATATCGACGCGGCCTTCGTCGCCGATTACAGGAAGCGCACGGGCGAGACGGTGTCGGTGCGGCAGTCGCATGGGGCATCGAGCGCGCAGGCGTTATCGGTGATGCAGGGTCTTCAGGCCGATGTCGTCACGATGAACCAGCCGAACGATATCGATCTGCTCGCCGAGCGCGGCCAGCTCGTGCCCGCGAACTGGCGCACGCGTCTGCCGAACGGCAGTTCGCCCTACACGACGACGATGGTCTTCCTCGTGCGCAAGGGCAACCCGAAGAACATCAAGGACTGGAGCGATCTGGCGCGGCCCGGCGTGCAGGCGATCATCGCGAATCCGAAGACCTCGGGCAATGGCCGCTATACGTATCTCGCCGCGTGGGGATACAAGAAGCGGCAGGGCGCGACCGATGCACAGGCGCAGGACTTCGAGAAAGCCATTTTCAGGAACGTGCCCGTGCTCGATACCGGAGGACGCGGCGCGACGACGACGTTCACGCAGCGCGGCATCGGCGACGTGCTGGTGACGTTCGAGAACGAAGTCGGCCTGATTGAGAGCGGCGCGGGCGCGAAGGATTTCGATGCGGTGTATCCGTCGGCGAGCTTGCTGGCGGAGCCGCCGGTATCCATCGTCGACAAGGTGGTGGACAAGCGCGGCACGCGCAAGGAGGCGCAGGCATATCTCGACTTCCTCTATACGCCGCAGGCTCAGGAGATCATCGCGCGGCATCACTTGCGTCCGCGTAACGCGGAAGTGCTCGCGAAGCATGCGAGCGAGTTCAAGCCGCTGAAAACCTTTACCGTCGATGAGATGTTCGGGAGCTGGCAGAGGGCGCAGCAGACGCATTTCGCCGATGGCGGGACGTTCGATCAGGTGGTGGTGGACCGGAAGTGATCCTTGCGGGGCTCGCATATTGGATGCAAGCCCCGCACCACTTATCCGGCGCTCACGTTCCCCGCCGCCTCTGCCCGCATCCCCAGACGCTCGATCAGCTTCCTGTCCGCTTCCGCCTGCGGATTGCTCGTCGTGAGCAACTGATCGCCATAGAAAATCGAATTCGCGCCCGCCGCAAAACACAGCGCCTGCAACGCCTCATCCATCTGCTCGCGCCCTGCGGACAGCCGCACCATCGCCTTCGGCATTGTGATACGCGCGACCGCGATCGTCCGCACGAATTCGAACGGGTCGAGCGCCTCCGTGCCGGTCAGCGGCGTGCCCGCCACCTGCACGAGATTGTTGATCGGCACCGACTCCGGATACGGCTCCATGTTCGCCAGTTGCGAGATCAGCCCCGCGCGCTCGCGACGCGATTCGCCCATCCCGACGATCCCCCCGCAACACACGTTGATGCCCGCATCGCGCACATGCTCGAGCGTATCGAGCCGGTCCTGATACGTGCGCGTCGAGATGATCTGGCCGTAAAACTCCGGCGACGTATCGAGGTTGTGGTTGTAGTAGTCCAGCCCCGCATCGCGCAGGCTGTGCGCCTGATGCGCTTCCAGCATGCCGAGCGTCACGCACGTTTCCATGCCCATCGCCTTGACGCCGCGAATCATTTGCTTGATCGGCTCGAGATGCCGATCCTTCGGATTGCGCCACGCCGCGCCCATGCAAAAGCGCGTCGCGCCGTTGGCCTTCGCGGTCTCGGCGGCCTTCAGCACCGCATCGACTTCCATCAGCTTGTCGGCCTTCACGCCCGTTTCGTGATGCACCGACTGCGGACAGTACGCGCAATCCTCCTCGCAGCCGCCCGTCTTGATCGACAACAACGTGGACAACTGCACCGCGTTCGGATCGAAATGCTCGCGATGCACCGTCTGCGCGCGATACACCAAATCGTTGAACGGCAAGTCGTAGAGCGCGACGACATCCGCGACGCGCCAGCGCGCGGGCGTCGGCACGTTGACAGGCGTTGCGGCTTCGGCAGTAATGGTCTGCGTCATATGAGTTCAGTCCTTGAGTTGGAGCCGGTCGAGCAGAAGGCGCGCGTCGAGATGATCGGCGGCGCGCGACGCATCGGCCGGTGCGAGATGAGGAATGACGCCGATGAGCGGCGCATCGATGAGTTGTTCAAGCGTCCGAATGTTTTCGTCGGGATACAGCATGTCCGGATCGACGCGGTTCGCGACCCAGCCCGCGAGCGTCAGCCCGCGCGATGCAATCGCTTCCACGGTCAGCAGCGCATGGCTGATGCAGCCGAGCCGCATGCCGACGACGAGCACGACCGGCACGTTCAGCGCGACGGCGAGATCGGCGGTGTCGTGCGTATCGTCGAGCGGCACGCGAAAGCCGCCGACGCCTTCCACCACGACGATATCCGCCTGCGTCACCGCGAAGCGATGCGCCTCCACGATGCGCCCGATATCCAGCGCGATACCTTCACGCGCCGCCGCGATGTGCGGCGCAATCGGCTCGCGCATCATGAACGGCGTGCGAATCCCGGGCGGCAGCGCGACGTTGGCGGCGGCGTCGAGCTGATCGGCGTCGTCGTTATGCAGCACGCCATCGCGTTCGGCCGCGCCCGAGGCGATCGGCTTCATCGCGGCGGCGCGCAGGCCCGCACGAGCAAAGCCGTGCAACAGCGCGGCAGAAACGAAGGTCTTGCCGATCTCCGTATCGGTTCCGGCAACGAATAAGGATAAAGCGGTCATAGCGTAGTCAGAGCGTGATCGAGGCGTGCGAGGTCATCATCGGAATGCGCGGCCGAGAGCGAAATGCGCAGACGCGACGTGCCCGAAGGCACCGTCGGCGGACGGATCGCCGGCACCCACAGCCCTTGCGCATCGAGCGCGGCGGCGAGCGCGACGGTTTCATCGTTGCCGCCGATGACGAGCGGCTGCACCGCAGTCCGCGATTCGACCGGCAGCCAGCGCGTACGTTTCAGCATCGCGCGCGTCGTTTCGATGAGCGAAGCCAGATGCGCGCGCCGCTGATCGCCTTCGTCGCTGGCAATGATCCTGACGCTCGCCGATACCGCATGCGCGACCGCCGGCGGCGACGCCGTCGTGAAAATATAGGGCCGCGCGCGCTGCACGAGCCATTCGATCACGGTCGCGTCCGCGCACACGAACGCGCCCGCGACTCCCGCCGCCTTGCCGAGCGTGCCGACATAGACGAGGTGCGGCGAGCGCAGCGCACAAGCGCTAAGCGCGCCGCGTCCTTGCGGTCCGAGCACGCCGAAGCCGTGCGCGTCGTCGACGACGAGCCACGCGCCATACTTCTCCGCCACGTCGACGAGGCGCGCGAGCGGCGCGATATCGCCGTCCATGCTGAACACCGAATCGGTGACGATCAGCTTGGTCGCGGTTTCATCGCGCGACGCGTCGAGCATGGCGTCGAGCGCGTCGATGTCCGCATGCGGATAAATCTGCGTCTGCGCGCGGGAAAGCCTCACGCCGTCGATCAGCGACGCGTGGTTCAGCGCATCCGAGAAGACGAGCGTGCCGCGACCGGCGAGCGTCGTCAGCACGGCAAGGTTCGCCATGTAGCCGGTGCTGAAGTAGAGCGCGCGCGGATCGTCGACGAAGCCGCCCGAGAACGCGGCCAGATCGTCTTCGAGCTGCGCGTGCGCGCGGGAATGGCCGCCGAGCAGATGCGATCCGCCGCTGCCCGCGCCATACCGCGACGCGCCTTCCGCCAGCGCCGCGCGGATCGCTTCGTGGGCGGCGAGGCCGAGATAGTCGTTGCTTGCGAAGCCGATCATCGCGCGGCCATCGACGGTCATGTGCGCGGAATTCGCTCCGTCGATGGTGCGGCGGCGACGGCGCAGGCCGCGTGCGTCGATATCGGCGAGACCTTGTTTCAGCGCATCGAAGAGCGCGTCGGACGAGCGCGTCATGCGGCCTCCCCGAGTGTCGCGTCGAGCGTTTCGCGCGTGCGTGCGGCAAGCAGCGCGAGTTCGTCGTCCGTCAGGATGTACGGCGGCATCATGTACACGGTCTTGCCGATCGGGCGCATCAGCAGTTCGCGCTGCAACGCGTTGGCGAAGAAGCGGCGCGAGAACGTCTTGTCGTCGATATCGACATCGAACGCGAAAATCGTCCCGCGCTCGCGCAGATTGCGCACGCGATCATGCTTCGCAAGCGGCTGCAGGGCTTCGCCCAGCAACGCGGATTTGCGCCGGTTCTCCGCAAGCACGTTCGCGCTGTCGAACAGATCGAGCGTCGCCAGCGCCGCGCGGCATGCGAGCGGGTTGCCCGTGTACGAATGCGAATGCAGGAAGCCGCGCGTCACGTCGTCGTCGTAAAAGGCGGCGTAGATGTCGTCGCGCGTGAGGACGATCGAAAGCGGCAAGTAACCGCCGCTGATGCCCTTCGACAGGCACACGAAGTCCGGCCACACGGCCGCCTGCTCGCACGCGAAGAACGTGCCCGTGCGCCCGCAGCCGACCGCGATTTCATCGGCGATCAGGTGCACGCGGTATTCGTCGCAGAGCGCGCGCAGGCGTGTGAGATACGACGCGTCGTACATCGCCATGCCCGCCGCGCATTGCACGAGCGGCTCGACGATCACGGCGGCAAGCTGCGCCGCCCGTGCTTCGAAGAGCGCGCGCATCGCAGCGATGGCTTCGTCGACGCCCGCCGCAGCCGGCGATGCGACCACATGCGCGTGACGGATCAGCGGATCGTAGGCGTCCTTGAAAAGCGCGACATCCGTCACGCCGAGCGCGCCGATGGTCTCGCCGTGATAGCTGTTCGCGAGACACGCGAACTCGCGCTTCTCGCTTTGCCCGCGATTGCGCCAATAGTGAAAGCTCATCTTCAGCGCGATTTCTACCGCCGACGCGCCGTCGGACGCGAAGAACGCGTGGCCGAGCGTGTGCTGCGTGAGCGCGGAAAGACGCTCAGAGAGTTCGACGGCAGGCGCATGCGTGCAGCCCGCGAGCATCGCGTGCTCGAGCGTGTCGAGCTGATCCTTCAGCGCGCGGTTGATATCGCCGTTCGCGTGGCCGAAGAGGTTGACCCACCACGAACTAATGGCGTCGAGGTAGCGGTTGCCCTCGTGGTCGTAGAGCCACGCGCCCTTGCCGCGCGCGATCGGCACGAGCGGCACGCGCTCGTGGTGCTTCATCTGGGTACACGGATGCCACACCGCGGCGAGCGAGCGCGCGACCCAGTCTTGATTCGCTTCTGTGTTCAAAAACGGCTCCCAGGCCCGCGCGTGACGCGAGCCGGTACATCGGTCAGGCCGTAGGGCCTGCGCATTTCGAGGAAACGCGCGAGACATCGCGCGCTCCAATTATCCCGAAAATGAGCGCGCGCTTCCCTTTTCGACGGACATTTGCGGCGAGCGGACGTGCCCATCAAATGAGCGGCAACGCGTTATCGCGCGCATCTTCGCCGATCCTGATGCGTACGCGAAAGATCGCGGCGCAAGATGCAAAAACGCCGGCGCGCGGGCCGGCGTCTGTTTGAAGCCTGAGTGCCGAGCGTTCAGCGCGATGCGGTCTGCGTTTCCGCTCCGGCACCCTTCCACACGACGGCGTCATCGACCGCGTAGAGCCTGCACGGATCGGCGCTTTGCTTCTGGCATCCCGCGATGGCGACGGACATCGGATCGTCGCCGCCTTCGGCCCACGACCACGCGCCCGAATCGGATACGGCGAACGCGCGGCTCGAATACTGGTTCAGGAAATTGCGATACCCGGCGCGCCCGTTCTCGTCGACGAACGGCACGGACTGCACCGCATCGAGATTCGCATAGCCGGAAGCCTGCGGCGCACGCGGCTCGGCAACCTGATACTGCACCGACGTCGGCATGCCGATTTGGGCGAGGAACGCCTTCACGCGCGGCCACCAGACCAGCACGCCATCGCGATCGCCGACGAGCCGGTGGGCGTCGCTCTTGTAGGAACCGAAGTCCAGCATGTCGGCATGCGCGCCGTGCGCGACGAACGCGCTGTACATCTGCGCGGAGAGGTCGCCTTGCCAGACCGAGTCGTTGTCGCCATAGAGCCACAGCGACGGCAGGCGCACGTGTTCGCCGTAGGCGCCGAAGGCACTGACGAGATTTTTCTGCCAGCCCGCGCATTCGTCCTGACGCAGCCCGCCCGAGAAGTTGATGAGGCCGCGCACGCCCGGCGCGGCGATGGCATCGCGTGCGCCGTAGGCCATCGTGGTCAGGCCGCCGTGCGACGTGCCGGCCACGACGATATGCGTCTTGTCCACGTACGGCTGCTGGCTCATGTAGGCGACGGTCGCGGCGACGTCGCGCGCCTGCCCGAAGCCGTTTGCCTCGACGTTGCAGCCGTGGCCCGTGTAGTCGCCGCCCGAACCCGCGAAGCCGCGACGATTCGGCACGACGACGACATAGCCGTGACGCACGAACTCACGCGCGAGCGCGATGGGGCGATTGCGCGGCTGCGCGTGCGCGTTGCCGGGGAGCTTGCCGTGATTGAAGACGATCATCGGGAACGGGCCCGCGCCGTCCGGTTTGAAGACAGTGGTTTCGAGCGCGATGTCGTCTTCCGGCACGCCGATGACAGTCTCGTTCAGACCGTTGGCGACGACAGGCAGGCTGGGATCGAGCGCATCGGGAATCTTGCCGAAGACCGGGGCCGACAGCCCCTCGGACTGACGCACGCCGCCGATCGGTTCGGCGCGGGCGGCGGACGTGACGAACGCCGTCGCCAGCGAGCACACCATGCTGCATCCGACCAACCAGTTTGTGATCGCCATCCGTGAACTCCGACTGCATCCCATCGATGTTGATGCGGCGTGGCCCGGACACTGCGCTGATCGAAGTCACAAACCTGTCGCGCTGCTCGCGGGGAGCAGTATCGATTACTGGTTTCGGGAGTCCTGCCTCGGCGAGGCACGACGAATGGCTTCGAATAGGCGTTGAAACGGGGCGCCGCTCTCTGCCAAGCGCGGAACTGACAATGCGCTGGCGCAAAGAGAGATTACCCGTTCAAAATTGCACTGCACAATAAAGGAAACCCCGTAACAGCTTAATCTGGAAGGGATTTTTAAGGAAATTAATACCGTCTTTATCGGCGGTTGTATTAAGAAAGCATTTACTTTTCTTTTTGTTCACCGTCGATATAAATCCAGCGGCCGCTAGCATCTCGCCTGAACCGGCTCGCCTCGTGCAGCCGATGCGCGCGCCCGTCCACCTTGTAGCGCGCCACGAACTCGACCTCCTCGTGATCCGCGTCGATCAGCGAATGGCGTTTGATCTGCAAGCCAAGCCAGCGCGTGCTGGTGCCGGAGGCATCGAGATCGGGCGGGCAGGTGGTGTCGTCCCATGTGGCGCGCAGATAGGACGTGTCGCCGAGCACGTAGGCGGTGTAGCGTGAGCGCATCAGTTCCATCGCGTTGGCGGGCGCCGCCTGACCGTCGATGAAACGCCCGCAGCACTCGGCATAACGCGGCGCGCGCGCATTCGGCTTCGCCGCCGGCGATGCCCCGCCGCAAGGACACTCCACCGGCTTCAAGCGTCGACTCCCGGCATCGCGACGTGCCCCGGCTGGGCGCGCACGCGATCGAGCCACGCGCGGATGCCCGGATAGCGCGACAGGTCGAGACCGGCTTCGTCGGCGACATGCGTGTACGCGAAAAGCGCGATATCCGCGACCGTATAACGCTCGCCGACGAGAAAAGTGCGCGTCGCGAGATGCTGCTCCATCACGTCGAGCGCGCGATACGAACCGGCGGTCTTCTCGGGCAGACGCGGATCGTCGGGCTGCTTCAGGAACTGGCGGATGAAGCGCGCGACCGCCACATACGGCTCGTGGCTGTACTGCTCGAAGAACATCCATTGCAGCACTTGCGCGCGTTGCAGGCGATCGTCCGGCATGAGCGATGTGCCGTCGGCGAGATAGCAGAGAATGGCGTCGGATTCGGAGAGCGTCGTCGTCTCGTCGATGCACAGCACCGGCACCTTGCCGTTCGGATTCAGCTTGCGGAACGCATCCGTGCGGGTTGCGCCGTGCATCATGTCGACTTCATGCCAGACGTACGGCAGCTTCAGTTGTTCGAGCGCGAGACGCACCTTGTAGCAGTTGCCGGATGCCGAGACGCCATGCACGTGATAGGTCATTCTTTGCGTTCCCTTTCGAGTCGGATTACCAGTCGAGTTGCGTGCCGTCGTACTGAATGAAGCGGCCGTTGAAGTCGTCGCGCAACGCACGCGCTGCCGCGATCACGGCGCGCATGCCGGTGACGCTGCGCGCCACGTCGATTGCCGCCGACGGTCCGCCCATCTCCGTGCGCACCCAGCCGGGATGCAGCGCGATGCACGCTGAATGCCGCGATTCGATCGACGCCACCTTGATCGCGGAATTGAGCGCCGCCTTGCTCGCGCGATACAGCCAGCCGGTCGCGCCGTTCGTCTCGCTGACGCTGCCCATCTTGCTCGACACGACCGCGAGCACGCCATGCGCGGCATCGGTGAGCGGCAGCAACAGCGGGATGAGCTGCATCGGTCCGCGCACGTTGGTGTGCATCACATCGTCGAAGTCCTCGTTGCTCGGCGCTTCGACGCCTTCCGTGCGCGGGCCGTACACGCCCGACACGATGATCGCGACGTCGAGCCGCTCCTCTTCGAGTTGCCACCCGAGCGCGGCGATCTGCTCCGGCTGCGTGACATCGAGCGAGAAGGTCTGCGCGCCGAGCGCGTCGAGTGACGACAGCGCGGCTTTGTCGCGGGCGGTGGCGAGCACGCGCCAGCCGTCGCGGCAGTACTCGCGCGCGAACTCGTGGCCGATGCCGCGCGATGCGCCGATGATCAGAGCGGTTCTCATGTCGTCGTTCCTGTTGGCTTCAGATGAGTTCGACGCCCATTGCCGTCGCTTCCCCGCCGCCGATGCACAAAGAGGCGACGCCGCGCTTCAACCCGCGCGAGCGCAACGCGCCGATCAGCGTGACGAGAATGCGCGCGCCCGAAGCGCCGATCGGATGCCCCAGCGCGCACGCGCCGCCGTTCACGTTCACCTTGTCGTGAGGCAGGTCGTGTTCGCGCATGGCGGCCATCGTCACGACGGCGAATGCCTCGTTGATTTCGTACAGGTCGACATCGCCCGCGCGCCAGCCGTTCTTGTCGAAGAGTCGGGCGATTGCGCCGACGGGCGCGGTCGTGAACAGCGCCGGCTGCTGCGCGAACGTACTGTGCCCGGCGACGCGCGCAATCGGCGTCACGCCGAGGCGTTCCGCGGTCGATTCGCGCATCATCACCAGCGCCGCCGCGCCATCCGATATCGACGACGAATTCGCCGCCGTCACGGTGCCGTCCTTCGCGAACGCCGGCTTCAGCGACGCAATCTTCTCGATGTTCGCCTTGAACGGCTGTTCGTCGCGCGCAATTCGCGATTCGCCTTTTTTGTCCTGCACGGTGACCGGCGCGATTTCCCATTCGAACGATCCATCCTCGTTCGCGCGTTTCGCGCGGCGCAGCGATTCCACCGCGAACGCATCCTGCGATTCGCGCGAGAACGCATACGACGACGCGCACTGTTCCGCGAACGTGCCCATCAGACGGCCCTTTTCGTAGGCGTCTTCGAGGCCGTCGAGGAACATGTGATCCATCACCTGGCCGTGCCCCATGCGCATGCCGCCGCGCGCTTTCGGCAGCAGATAGGGCGCGTTCGTCATGCTTTCCATGCCGCCCGCGACGATGACTTCCGCCGAGCCTGCAAGCAGCATGTCGTGCGCGAACATCGCGGCGCGCATGCCGGAGCCGCACATCTTGTTGATCGTCGTGCAGCCGGTGGACAGCGGCAAGCCCGCGCCGAGCGCCGCCTGACGCGCGGGCGCCTGGCCCTGGCCTGCAGGCAGCACGCAGCCCATGATCGCTTCGTCGATCCGCTCCGGCGTCAGGCCCGCGCGTTCGACCGCCGCGCGGATCGCCGCCGCGCCGAGTTGCGGCGCGGTCAATGCGGCGAAATCGCCCTGAAACGCGGCCATCGGCGTGCGCGCAGCCGAGACGATGACGACCGCATCGCGTTGTGTCTCACTCATGTTTTAGCTCCTTGATGACGCCCTGAATGACGGCGGGAACATCGCCGAGCCGCGCCGCATCGGACGCGATCACGTCGTTCTCCGCTGCGTGTGCGCCGTCGCGCGTCAACGCGGCGAGGCACGATTGATACGTCGCGTCCACGGCTTCCTGCGAACTGATCATCATGCCCATGTTGCGCAGACGGCCATCGTGAACGCCGTAGGTCCAGCCGTGAATCGTCAGTTCCTGACCGCGCGCCCAGGCATCGCCGACGACGGTCGTGCGGCACACGTTCAGCGTCTGCTCGATCGTGTTCAGTTCCACGAGCCGGCGATGCCGCGCTTCGCCCATCGGCCATTCGTCGAGCAGCGCGGCGTGCTTCTCGCGCACGTCCTCGACGTGACGCAGCCAGTTGTCCGCGAGACCGACGCGCCGTCCGACGAGCGCCGCGCCCACGCCCGAGCAGCCGTAATGGCCGACGACCATGATGTGCTTCACCTTCAGCAGATCGACGGCGAACTGGATCACCGACAGCGCGTTGAGGTCCGAGTGCACGACCACGTTCGCGATATTCCGATGCACGAACACTTCGCCCGGCGGCAAGCCGATGATCTGGTTCGCCGGCACGCGCGAATCGGAGCAGCCGATCCACAGATATTCCGGCGCCTGCTGATGCGCGAGCCGCTCGAAGAAATCCGCGTCCTCGGCGAGCTTGCGCGTGACCCAGCTCTGGTTGTTGTCGAAGAGATGGGCGAGGGGATGAGCGGCTTCGTTGTTTCGGTCAGTCATGTTCGTTTGCTGTGTTGCATGTTTCAAGAATGCGCCGCACCTTGCACTTCAGGCGGCGCGCGCGGAGGCCTTCTCGAACCGGTCCGGATAACGGACGCAGAATCGGATGGCTCCGTCGTAGGGGAAAAAATCGGCGAGTTCGCCTTGCAGCAATTGCTCCTTGTGACGCTGCCAGAGCGCCGGGTCGAAGAAATCCGCGTGATGGCGCATGAAGGCTTCACGCACGCGCGGATCGCCGAGCAGGAACGTGCCGTACGTTTCGGGAAAGATGTCGTGCGGCCCGACGGTATACCACGGCTCGCCCGACAGTTCCTCTTCCTCGTTGCGCGGCGGCGGCACGCGGCGCACGTTGCAATCGGTCAGGTACTCGATCTCGTCGTAATCGTAAAACACGACGCGACCGTGCCGCGTCACGCCGAAGTTCTTGTACAGCATATCGCCGGGAAAAATGTTCGCCTGAATCAACTGCTTGATCGCATCGCCGAATTCCTTGATGCCGTGATCGATGTCATCCGCATTGCCGTTCTGCAGAAAGAGATTCAACGGGACCATGCGACGCTCGATATAGACGTGGCGAATGACCAGCTTGTCGCCTTCGTATTCGATCATCGATGGCGCTTCGTTCTCCAGTTCGCGGATCAGCGAATGATCCAGCCGCGCGAGCGGCAGCGCGACGCTCGAATACTCGAGCGTATCGGCCATGCGGCCCAGCCGGTCGTGGCGCTTCACGAGCAGGTACTTGTCCTCGATTTTCGCGCGCGTGGTGTCCTTGGGCGGCGGGAACGCATCCTTGATGAGCTTGAACACGTAGGGAAACGACGGCAGCGTGAACACGATCATCACGAGCCCCTTGATGCCCGGCGCGATGATGAACTGATCGCTCGAATGTTTCAGGTGATGCAGCAAGTCGCGATAGAACAGGTTCTTGCCCTGCTTCTGCAGACCGAGCGATGTGTAGATTTCCGCGTTCGGCTTCGCCGGCATGATGCTGCCCAGAAACTGCACGTACGCCGACGGCACTTCCATGTCGACGAGAAAATACGAATGCGAGAAGCTGAAGATGATGAGCAATTGCTGACGCTCGAGCAGCACGGTGTCGAGCGCGAGCAGGCCGGGCTTCGTGTGGCGGACGGCGATGGCGAAGGGCAGCAGCGAATCGCCATGAATGATGCGGCCGATGATATATGCCGCCTTGTTGCGAAAGAATAGCGACGACAGTACGTGAATCTGGAAATTCGGCGCGGGCGCGAAGTCGCCGAAAGCGTCTTTCAACGATTGCATCACGCATTGCACGTCGCGCGTGAGGTCTTCGAATGGCGGCTGCAACTGGAAGTTCGTGACGATGCGTTCGAGCGTGGCTGCGAGCCCGTCCTTGTCCGGGTAATACGCGCGATACGTCGGCTTGGCGGCGGGCTCGTCGTTCTCGATGTATTCGGTCGAGATCGCTGGCCGCACGAAGATGAAATCGTTGTTGAAGTACGAGCGATGCAGAATTTTGCAGCACACCGAGTTGAAGAAAGTCTCGGCGCACTCCGGCTGACGATGCGTCGTCAACAAGCCGATGTAATGCAGCTTGATTTGCTGCCATACCTCGTCGTCGATGTTCTCGGCATCGTATTCGTCTTCAAGACGCATCACGCATTCGTCGACACGCTCGTCATACGACGTGATGCGCTCGCGCGCAAGCTGCGAGAGGGCATGCCAGTCGCCTTGCTCGAACAGCGTCTTCGCCTTGACGGCGGCTTCGCGAAAAACGCGGTAATGCCGGTCGAAACCTTCGAGCAGCGTCTGCGCGACATCGAAGCCGATTTGCGACGAGAGCAGCTTGGGAAAGTGGTTCATGTCGGCTCGCATCAGGCGGCTTTCGACCGCCGCGCCCGCTTGTCGATGCCGGCCGCGAGCAGCGCGCGGCCTTGCTCTTCATAAGCGGTGAGTTCGGACAGCGTGGTGTTCAGGTCTTCGAGCTGACGCTGCAGCATTTCACGATGCGCGGCGATGGTGTCGATGAACGCGCGCAGTTGCGCGGTCGTGCCGGTCGGCGAATCGTAGAGATCGAGCAGCGTGCGAATCTCCGACAGCGTGAAGCCGAGCCGCTTGCCGCGCAGCGTGAGTTTCAGGCGCGTGCGGTCGCGCGGCGAATACACGCGGCGCAGGCCGTTCGCGCCTTCGCGTCGCGGCGCGAGCAGGCCCTGATCTTCGTAGAAGCGAATGGCGCGCGGCGTGACGTCGAACTCGCGCGCCAGTTCAGTGATCGTGTAATGCGTGGGCTGAGTCATCTGGAAAGCGCGACGCGCGAACGGGCGTCCGACGATAGAATGACGTTTACGTTATCGTCAACTTCGCCGGATTGCAATGCGGCGCAAACCCCAGAGGCATCGCCGATGAACGCACTCGAACATCAGCTCGATTATGTATTCGCCGAAGAATTGCCCGAGCCGGGCGGCGTGAAGGAAGTGGCCCCCGGCGTCTACTGGCTGCGCATGCCGCTGCCGTTCGCGCTCGATCACATCAATCTGTGGCTGTTGCGCGATGAGATCGACGGCGTGCAAGGCTGGACGGTGGTGGATTGCGGCATTGCGAACGACGGCGTCCGCGCGAACTGGGAGCGTGTCTTCGATACCGTGCTCGACGGCCTGCCCGTGCTGCGCGTGATCGTCACGCATTGCCATCCCGATCACCTCGGCCTCGCCGACTGGGTCTGCAATGGCGGCGACAAGCAACGCTGGAACGTGCGGCTGTGGATGTCGCTCGGCGAATACGCGATGGGCCGCGTGATGGCCGCGGGCGATGGCTCCAACGCGGGCGGCGAACGCGCGGCGCGGCATTTCGCGACGCACGGACTGACCGATGAAGCATCGCTCGATGCGTTGAGAAAGCGCGACAGCTATTACCCGACGCTCGTGCCTTCGATGCCGGGCGAGTTTCGCCGTATCCGCGATGGCGATCGCTTGCGCATTGGCGCGCGTGAATGGGAAGTGGTGACGGGCTATGGTCATTCGCCCGAACATAGCGCGTTGTATTGCGCGTCGGACAAGCTGCTCATCTCCGGCGACATGGTGTTGCCCCGCATCTCGACGAACGTGTCCGTGTTCGCGATCGAGCCGGAAAGCAACCCGCTCGCACTGTATCTCGAGTCGCTCGAACGCTATGAATCCATGCCCGCCGATGTCCTCGCGCTGCCCTCGCACGGCAAGCCGTTTCGCGGCGTGCAGACGCGCATCGGGCAACTGAGGGAGCATCATCGTGCGCGGCTGGCTGAAGTGCGCGAGGCGTGCGCCGAGAAACCCTGCAGCGCCGCCGACATCGTGCCGGTCATGTTCAAGCGCCCGCTCGATATTCACCAGATGACGTTCGCGCTCGGTGAAGCGCTTGCGCACCTGAATCTGCTTTGGCTCGAAGGCGCGTTGAAACGTCAGGCCGGCGAGGATGGCGTGCTGCGGTTCACGCCGGCCTGAGACCGGTTACTGCACGGCAACTGCCCCGAAGTTCTGTCGTCCGAACGGGCTCACGTTATACCCGCTGACATTCGCGCGGGTAAGCGCCGCCGCCGTCGGATAAACGAGCGGAATCCACAGCGCCTGATCGTGGATGATCTTCTGCGCGTCGATATACGACTTCGTGCGTTTCGCGACATCGGGCGTCGCCTTGCCATCCGCGATCAGCTTGTCGAGTTGAGCATCGCAGAAGCGCGCGAAGTTGATGCCCGACTTCACCGCATTGCAACTAAAGAGCGGCGACAGGAAGTTATCCGGGTCGCCGTTGTCGCCGGCCCAGCCCATGAAGAGCATGTCGTGCTGGCCCTGCTTCGCTTCCTTGATCAGCTCTCCCCATTCGATCACCTTCACCTGCGCCTTCACGCCGATCTTCGCGAGGTCGGCCTGCAGGAGCTCCGCGCCCGCCTTCGGATTCGGATTCAGCACGCTGCCATTCGGACGCACCCAGATCGTCGTCTCGAAGCCGTTCGGCAAGCCCGCATCGGCGAGCAGCTTCTTCGCACGATCCGCCGAGTACGGATACGCCTGCACGCTCTTGTCATAGCTCCACGTGTTCGGCGGATACGGATTCACCGCCGGCGATGCGGTGTTGTCGAACACGGTCTTCATGTACGTCGTGCGGTCGAACGCCATGTTCAGCGCCTGACGCACCTTCGGGTTGTCGAGCGGCTTCTTCTGCGTATTCAGCGCGACGAAAGCGGTCATGAACGCGGGCGTCTCGCTGACCTTGAGGGCCTTGTCCTTCTTCGCATCGAGCACGTCCTGCGGCTTCGGCGATAGCGCGATCTGGCATTCGCCCGCCTTGATCTTCTGCGCACGCACCGAGGCATCGGGCGTGATTGCATAGATGAGCCGATCGACCTTCGGCTTCGGTCCCCAGTACGACGGGTTCACGTCGTAGCGGATCACCGCGTCCTTCGTATAGCTCTTGAGCACGAACGGGCCGGTGCCGATGGGCTTGCTGTTGATGTCCAGCTGCTTGTCCGCCTTCAGCAACTGGCCGGCGTACTCGGCCGAATAGATCGAAGCGAAGCCCATCGTGAGAATCGGCACGAACGTCGCGTTCGGCTCGTTCAGCTCGAACTTCACGGTCTGATCGTCGACCTTCGTCACGGCCTTGATGAGCTTCACGAGGCCCATCGACTGCGCGTGCGGAAAGCCGCTTGCGCCCGCCACCTTGTGCCACGGGTTGCTGTCCGACAGCATGCGCTCGAACGTGAAGACGACGTCATCCGCATTGAGCGTGCGCGTCGGCTTGAAGTAGTCGGTTGTCTGGAACTGGACGTTCGGCCGCAGATGGAACGTGTACGTGAGGCCGTCGCTCGATACGTCCCACTTCTGCGCAAGCGATGGCGCGACTTTTTTCGCGGCCTCGTCGTACGAGACCAGCGTATTGAAGACGACGTCCGCCGATGCGTTCGTCGTCACGAGCGAATTGAACTGGACGACATCGAAGCCATCGGGGCTCGATTCCGTGCAGACGGTGAGCGGCTTCGACATCGCGAGCATCGGCGCGGCCATGAGGACGGCGGCGAGCGCGGCGGTGGAGCGGACTTTGAAGCGGTTGAGGCGCATGGATTCTCCCGTGACTCTCGGTCACACATCGGTTTTCTTGTTGCTCGGATCATGCCGGGCCGTCGACGCGTGCAAGCGGCGCGCCCGCGCGACAGCTTATCCAACGGCGCGATCGCCTACAACGAAGCATTGCGCATACCGTTATGCCTCGCGTGGAGCGGGTCGGCTTGCCGAACCGTGTGCATCACGCTAAACTGCCCCCGTCTTTGGGGAGTAGCCTTCCTTCGTCCTTCGAAGGAGAACGCGTCAACATCCTCGGCTCTGCTGCCGTGGCGCGTTCGACCGGTCCGGTTTGGCGAGACCATTGATGCGCTATGTCGTTCCTGGTCGGACGGGCGTGGCGCATCATGGTTCGCTGACGTCCGGCCGTGGAATCATCGTCGTGTCCCCACAATCACAATATTCGTCTCCCTCTCGCGCTGCCATTCGCGTTGGCGCGGCGTCCGCTCTTTATCGTTCGATGCGGGGTGCCGCATGACGATGCTCTTCATCGAACTCGCGCTCATGCTGGCGATCATCCTGATCGCATCCGAGTTGTTCACCAACGCGCTCGAGCATCTCGGCGAGCGGCTCGGCATCTCCGAAGGCGTCACCGGATCGCTGTTCGCGGCGGTCGGCACGGCATTGCCGGAAACGACTGTGCCGATCATCGCGCTTCTCGGCGGCACCGCCAGCCGCACGGTCAACGAAGAGATCGGCGTCGGCGCGATCCTCGGTGCGCCGCTGATGCTCGCGACGCTTTCCACCTGCCTGATGACGCTCGCCATCCTGAAGTCGCGCGGCTTGCGCGGAGTCATCATGCCGGAGCGCAGCGGCTTCACGCGTGACCTCAATTTCTTTCTCGTGGCGTTTTTGATCGCGGCAGGCGCGATGTTCGTGCCGCATCATGCGTGGCAAGTGCGCGCGCTGTTCGCGGGCGGGCTCGTCGTGTTGTACATCATCTACGTGATCGCGACGTTCCGGGCATCCGGCAATCTCGTCGAAAGCGGGCACGGCACCGAAGCGCCCGAGACGCTCTTCATCTCGCGTCTGGGCCTCAAGACGAACATCGGCTCGATCATGCTGCAGTTTCTCGCCGGCATCGTGCTGCTCGTCGGCGGCGCGAAGGGCTTCATTCACGGCGTCGAGGGCGTGTCTCAGGCGCTGGGGATATCGGCGCTGCTGCTGTCGCTCATCATCATTCCGATCGCGACGGAGCTGCCGGAAAAGGTGAACAGCATTCTGTGGGCACGACGCGGGAAGGACACGCTCGCGTTCGGCAACATCACCGGCGCGATGGTGTTTCAGGGCACGTTGCTGCCGGGTATTGGCATCATGCTGACGCCGTGGGAGCCGCGAGTCGAAGTGTTGACCGGCGTGCTGATCACGCTCGCGGCGGCGGCGTGGCTGCGCTTTCATGCGCGCGGCAATGGCGTCGCGCTGTGGGCGCTGCTGGGCAATGGCGTGCTGTATGCCGCCTATCTGACGTTGACGCTCGGACGCTGACGCCCGGCCAAAGAAAAATGCCCGCGCGAGGCGGGCATCGATGTTCATGCAGCGCGTCGGACATCGGCGCGTTGTTCTTGTTGTTGTTTGTTTAACGGCGTTGAGCGGGGAAACTTTAGAGGCGCGCGGCCTGTTGATAACGGCTTGCCGCGTCGATGCGCGCGGAGGCTTCGCTGAAGCCCTTGCCCAGCGAGACGCGCGCGGCGTCCGCCGTCTGCATCAACGAGGCGTCGAGCGCCTGGATGTCGCGGGCCGCCTGAAGCGTTGCAGGCTCGTGATCGTTCTGCAACTGCATGATGATCGGCGAGCGCAGTTCGGCCACGCGCGCCGCTTCCATCCAGTCGCCAGCGGCAGCGGCCGCGCCCATCGCGCGCGTGAGCGCCACTGCGTTCGTCAGCAATTCGTGTTGGCTCACATCCGTCTCCGTGCGTCGCCTGTTACTTGTTCGTTGCCAGCGCGCCCGCGCTGTTCGTGCCGCCGAAAAGCTGCGTCAGATACGCCGTGTTGTTCTGCATCGTCGCCATCAGCGTGTTGAGCGCCGTGAACTGCGAGTTGTATTGCGTGGTCAGGCTATCGGCGTAGGTCTGGAGCTTGGCCGTCTGATCGGTCAGGCTCTTCAGGTCCGCGTTGAGCGCCGTCGTGCGCGTGTCGATGATGCCGCCCGTCTGCAGGAACGTCGTGATCTTCGAGCTGAGTTGCTTGCCGATGCCGTTCGTCTGGCTGAACAACTGCTGCACGCGAGTCGGGCTGTTCGACAGCGCGGTCGAGAGCTTCGAATCGTCGATGGACAGCGTGCCGTCGTCCTGAAGGTCGATGCCGATCGAAGCCAGGTTCGTCGTGACCGACGTCGATCCGGAGGTGGACGCGACGCCGCTCGTGACGATATTCGCGAGCGTGCTCCGGATCGTCTGCAGCATCGAATCGCCGAGCAGGACGCCGCCTTGCGAGCCAGCCGCTTTCGTCGAGTCGAAGGTGGACAGCGCGGCTGCCTGGCTCACGAACGAGTTGTAGGCATCGACGAACGACTTGATCGTGCTCTTTTCCTTGGTCGTGTCGGAAGCCACGGTCAGCGTTTGCGTGCTGCCGGCCGCAGCGGAGGCGAGATTGAGCGTCACGCCGCCGATGGCCGTCGTGAGCGTGTTCGTCGAACTCGTGACGGCGGTGCCGTCGACCGTCAGCGATGCGTCCTTTGCCTGCGACGTTTCCGTGTAGTTGCTGCTGCCCGCGCTGTACGAAAGCGATGAATCGACGCCCGCGCCCGCGGTCACCGAGATCGTGTTCGATGCGCCCGTGGTCTTCGAGGCGAGCACGAGGTGCTGGCCGTCGGTGCCGGTCACGATGGTCGCGCTGATGCCAGGGTTGTCGTTGGCCGAGTTGATCGACGATGCGATGCTCGCCAGCGTGTTCGTGCCGTCGAGCGCGACGTTCATCGAAGTCGATCCGAGACTGAGCGTGAGCGTGCCGGTGCCGAACGTGTCGGTGGCCGCGTGCGCCGTCGACGAGATCTTTTGCGCGCTCGCCACGTTGTTGACCTTGATCTCGTACGAACCGGCGACCGCGCTCGTGCCGGCGGTGGCGGTCAGTCCGCTGCCGCTTGCCGTCGCCGTGTACGCCGCGAGCGCCGTGCCGTCGGACAGACCGGAAAGCGACGATTGCAGCGAGGACAGCGCGGACTTGATCTGCGAGACGGCGGACAACAGCGTGTTGTCGCTCGATGTCTTGTTCGCGATCTGAGTGGCCTGCGCCGTCGTTTTGGCGGTGACGAGCGAGCCGACGAGCGTGGAGACATCCAGCGACGAATTTGTCGCGCCGCTGATGATGGACTGCGCGGCAGCAGCGAGCGTGGCGCTGATGTTGGACGAACTCGTGGACGAGGTGGTGGTGGTCATCGGATGCTCCGGACGGACTGCCTATCAGGTTGCGAGCTTTCGTGAGCGGCGCGGCGAACATCTCCGTGCGCCGCTAACGAAAGCTGGGAGGCAAGCCTCCCAGTCGAGCACTGAACCCCGCCAAACCGCGGCGGGGTGAGTGAGTGCGCCTTAGCCGAGGAGCTTCAGCACTTGCTGCGGCATCGAGTTCGCTTGCGCCAGAACCGAGATACCGGCTTGCTGCAGCACTTGAGCCTTCGACAGGTTCGCCGTTTCTTGCGCGAAGTCCGCGTCGGTGATGGCCGACTGTGCCGCGGTCAGGTTGGTCGACTGCGATTGGAGGCTGGTGACAGCCGACGTGAAGCGGTTCTGCTCAGCGCCCAGCGTCGATTGCAGCGTGTTGACCGTGTCGAGCGCGGTGTCGACATAGCCGATCACGTCTTGAGCGCCGCTTGCCGTCGAGATGTCGACGCTCACCGAACCGAACAGGCCGGTCGAGCCCATCGAGACGCTGCCGAAGTCGACGCTCAGCGTCTGGTTCGCCACTGCGCCGATCTGGAACGACACCGACGAAACCGAGCCCGACAGCATGGCCTGGCCGTTGAACGTCGTCTGGTTCGCAACGCGATCCAGTTCGCCGAGACGCTGGGTCACTTCCGTCTGGAGGTAGCCGCGCTGCGTGTCGGAGAGCGAGCCGTCAGCAGCCTGAACTGCCAGCTGGCGGACACGTTGCAAGTTGTCCGTCGTGGAGCTGAGGCCGCCCGACGCCGTCTGGATCATCGAGATTGCGTTGTTTGCGTTCGACACGCCTTGGTTCAGCGCGTTGACGTACGACGTCATGTTCGTCGAAATCGCGAGACCTGCTGCATCGTCAGCTGCGCTGTTGATGCGCTTGCCCGACGAAAGGCGGTTGATTGCCGACGACAGGGCGCTTTGCGAACCGGCCAGGTTCTTTTGCGTAGCTTGCGACAGCGTGTTGGTATTGATGTTCAACATGGCTTGTTTTCCCTCTTTAAAGTATGGCGACTTTAGCGCCTACATCAGTTACGGCGTCGCGCTGTTTTAGAACTTACGCTGACCGCCTTACCTAGGTTATCGGGCTGCCCGAAAAAAACTTTAGGGCTTATGCACCCGGTGTTTTCGATCGGCCGGAAAGCCTTGCGGGATGGGCCTTTCGGCCTTCCTGCTGGGCTTTACCGGATCTGATCGGCAAATAAAAACTACAAGGCGTGCGCCATTTGCGCGACGGCGGCTTTAGCGAGCGGACGGAAAATCAGCCGTACCACTTGCTGAGATTGTTCCTTTGCCGCCGGCAAATAAATCAGTCCGTTCGGTGAAACCTGATAAATGCCGGGTTCACGTTCTTCCATGCCGTCGAGAATGATCTCGCTGCCTGCTTCGAGCGCGCGCTGGCGATCGAATTCGGCGCTCGAATCCAGAAACTCTGCTGAGAAAGTCGTCGCCGATTCAAGCTGCATCCAGCTCAGTTCACGCCCGATCATCAACGCGGTATCGAACTGGGAACGCGGCAGCACGACGGAATAGAAACCGTCGTAAGTCGCACGCGCCGAGACGTTCTGAGTTGCGCTCTCATTGCCCCGCACGAAGAGCGCGGGTACATCGAGCCGCCGGTAGGACGTATCGTCGACGGTGAAGTTGAGCCGGTGACGGCGAATCGACATCAAAAAGATCGCCTGGTCGATGCCCGCATAGCGCATCTCCGACGGATAGCCGGTGCGGAAACCCTTGCCGATGCTGCGCATATAGAACGGTCCGCGCTGGCGCAGCCCCTTGATGCCGGCGTCGACGTTGGCCACGTCGAACGCGATATCCGTGCCGACGTTCAGTTCGAAAAGCGACTTGGCGCTGCGCGCGATTTCGTCGTGCTCGGGCAGATAGACGAGCCGCGCGAGTTCGATCGCCGCGGTCACGCGCAGCCGCTCGCGCGTGAGCTTCGGCAGATGGATGGCGGGCGTCGCCTCCACGTCGCGGATGAACTGCAAGCACGCTTGCTGGATCGTGTGCGTCGTGTCGAGCTGCATGTTGCCCTTCTTGAGGCCGGCGAGAATCGGCGTGCCGTCCTCCTCGTAGGCGATCACGCTGCCGGAGTTGATGGCGCACATCTGCTCGAAATCGCCGATATGCGCGATCAGCGTTTCGACGACGTTCTCATCGGTCCAGCTCGAATCGATCAGCGCCTTGCGGTCGAGATGCGATCCCGGCGAATCGAGCGAGGCGAAGTATCGGCCGATCACGTCCACGTCGAAATGCCGCTTGAAGACGTCGCGGATGGCGTGCTGAATGGTCCCGTAATAGCCGAGGTCCGCGAGCACGAGCGTATCGCCGCGCTCGAGGCCGACGGTCTGCTGAAGATGGCGGAACAGCCGCAGGCGCAGCGCGTTCGACTGGCTCACGATGGTCTTTTCCGTCGCGCGCTCGGCCAGCAGCTTGCGGAACTCCTGCGCCGGGGCCTTCGCCTTGGTCGCGCGTGCGAGCACTTTCTTCTTGAGCGCGGGCGGCATCAACATCTGGTCGCAGATGACGTGCAGCGGGTGCGAGCTTGCGTGCTTGCCCGCATAGCGCTGGATGCTCTCGCCGCTATCGAACGAGACGGCCACGGCGGTGAAGCGGCTCAGATAGACCGGATCGCTCATTTCCTCGTTCGACATGACCCGGCACGCGAGCCTCAGCAGATGGCCGTCGCGCATGAGGAACGCGAACTTGTGCGGCTTGCCGGTCGCGTTCAGCTCGCGGCGCTCATCGAGAATGAAGCGCGCGAAGCTGTAGAGGATCGGACCCAGCGCCCAGTAACCGACGCGTTCGTCCGGTTCCTGCGTGCGCGTGAGTTGCTGCGCCTTGAGGCCGTGATAGAGGCTCGGGGCCGCTTGCGTCGCGCGGATCGCGGGAAACAGCAGGCGCGCCGCCATGAGCCGCTGGCGTTCGGCCTTCACGGTTTCTTCGTCGCGCTGCAGAAAATGCACGCAGCCGATTCCAAGCGACATCGGCGCGGCGTAGTCGGCCACCGGGTTGTCGCCGGTATGCAAAATCTCCGATGCGCTCACGCCCAGCTTGGCCATGAGCCTGGGCCACAGGCCGCTCGACTTGCCGAAACCGAATTCGGACGAGCAGAAGACGTGATCGAGCAGCGTTTCGAGCTCGGGCGCGGTCGCGAACAGGATGCGGCGCAGTTGCGCCTCGCTGTAGTAAGTATCGCTGACGATAGCCACGGCCAGGCCGCGCGCCTTCGCTTCGCGCATTAGCGCGAGAACCGGCTCGAAAGCGAAGCCGATCTCGATCTCCTTCTGCACTTCGCGTTCGGCCAGTTCGCGCACGATGGATTCATCGGCCTGCGGCGCGCATACCGCATAGATTTCTTCGAGCGAGGCTTCGATCGTGCCGTTCTTGAACGAGCGGTTGGTGCGCGCGGTGGCTTCGGCCTGCGAGCGCACCCGAGCGCCAATGCGATGGGCGACGAACAACGGATCCTCGGCGAGCGCGTAATAGACGTCGCTCGGTTCGGCCACGCCGCGCCAGAAGATCGTGTCGAAACAGTCGAAGGTGGCGATCTTGCGACCGTCGAGCTTTGCGGACCAGGCCGCCATCAGGTCTGCGGCCGGTATGTTGCGGTCGGTCATGTTCAGGATGCTCCTCTTGCGCTTGCGGGCGTCGGAATGTTGGACGGATCAGCGCGCGTGTGCGGCGATCACGGTGAGATAGTTCGCGAGGCGGTTCTCTTCGACGCGCGCCAGCAGCGGGTTGTTGTGATACGGAGCGAGGATTTGCGCGATCGCCTCGATGCACGGATGCGTGCGCTCGATCAGCACGGCGAGGCCGAACACGAGCGGAATCACCGCGTACACATAGCCGGTGTCGGACTGCTCGATGAAATCTTCCAGCGCGGTCATCACGCCATTGCGCGGGCCGCCTTCCTGATCGGCATAGGCGAACGAGCCTTCCGGCGAGCCGAAGCCGCCGCGCACCTTGCCCGGATTGCCGAGCGTCACGCCGTTGCCGTAGCTGTACGGCTGACGAAACTGCTCGGGAATCGCGTGCGGGTTGTAGTACTGATCGCGGCGGCCGGCGGGCCAGCAGACGTCGTGCATGAAGGCGAGCACCGGCTTGCCGTCGGCGTGCGAGCGTTCTTCGATCAGCCGCAGTTCGTTGAAGACGGTGTACCAGTTGTGATCGCCGTCGATGAACCATGCGTCGACATCCGCGATGAGCGGGATGGCGTCATGGCTTATCCCGCGCTGCAATTCGATATGCGCCGTGCTTTCGATCCACGCGGTCGCTTCGGGGCGCGGCATAGGATCGATGCAGGTCAGGGTGGCGCCGTGGGCTTGCGCCCAGTCGGACAAAATGCGGGTGTTGCCGCCGAATTCCAGCCCGATCTCCGCGATCTTGCGGGGTGCGCAGATATCGAGAATGGGAAGGGTGACCGGCGCGAACTCGGCCATCGAGTAGATCAGCAAATTGCTCATGTTCAGGGCCCAGTGGGCTTCAAAAGACTTTTTCGGACTGAAGCGATGTTAGGTGAAGCCCCGCAAACGAAAGTCTCGAAAAGGGGGCGCTTTTCCCCTCAGTTTTCCTTTTAGTTTTACGTTTGCCGGCTGAGGGCGCGCGCCTGCAGGCGGCGAGGGCCGCATGTATCATCGGCTGACGCATTTTTTCCAACGGAGAGTGGACCCATGCAAACCCGCAGCATCGGCACATCGGATCTCAAGGTCGCGCCGCTCGTGTTCGGCGGCAACGTGTTCGGCTGGACGGCCGACGAGCGCACGTCGTTCTCCATCCTCGACGCCTTCGTCGATCACGGCCTCAACTTCGTCGACACGGCAGACGTGTATTCCGCATGGGTGGACGGGCATCAGGGCGGCGAGTCCGAAGCGATCATCGGCAAGTGGTTCAAGGAAAGCGGCAAGCGCCACAAGATCGTGCTCGCGACCAAGGTCGGCATGCTCGGTACGCGCGCCGGGCTGTCGGCGGCGAACATCGCGGCTGCCGTCGACGATTCGCTGCGCCGCCTGAAAACCGATTACATCGACGTCTACTTTTCCCATCTCGACGACGACAAGACGCCGCTCGACGAGACGCTCGACGCATATCAGAAGCTCATCGCGGCGGGGAAGGTGCGGGTGATCGGCGCGTCGAACTACAAGGGCGAGCGGCTGGAAGAAGCGCTGCGGGTCTCGAAGGAATCGGGATTGCCGGCGTACCAGATTCTTCAGCCGGAGTACAACCTCTATGACCGCGAAGGCTATGAGACCGATCTCGAGCCCGTCGTGGAGAAGCACAAGATTGCGGTCGTCACGTATTTCAGCCTGGCGAGCGGCTTTCTGTCGGGCAAGTACCGCTCGAAAGACGACACGACGCAGGCGGCGCGCGGCTCGCGCGTCGAGAAGTATCTGAACGATCGCGGGCTGAATATCGTCGATGCGCTCGTCGAAGTGGCGACGCGCAACAGCACGACGCCCGCGACGGTCGCGCTGGCGTGGGTCATCGCGCGGCCGAGCGTGACCGCGCCGATCGCCAGCGCGACATCGGTGAAGCAACTCGAAAGCCTTGCCGCCGCGACGCAACTCCAGCTTTCCGCCGAAGACCTGAAAATCCTCGACGAAGCCAGCGCCTGGCAGAAATAGATCTGTTGCATCAAAGGCTTGGCGTGTCTTGAAGAGTTGGCAGGGGCGCGATGTTCTGGTAACATCGCGCCCGAATCGAGAAATGTGCCCGGTTTCTTGCCTTCGCCGCTAAATATGACAACGTCAAAAGCTGGCGGCGAACGGCTCAGAATTGCGCGTTCAGGTTTCTCTCGCGAACACGCATGCCGCTCTCGCGGTCGAATCTCAACTCTCTCTTTTCCGGCCTCCGTGGCCGCTTTGCTCGTGTCCGCCCGTCGCACCTTCAAGGTGCGTCATGCCCGGCGGACGATCGGAGTGCCGGCGCGCGGCGGATTTCCGTTGCGCACTTGAAAATACGTTTAGCAAACAGGATTTACATGACCACTATCGTCCTCAAAGAAAACGAGCCGTTCGATGTCGCGATTCGTCGCTTCCGCCGCACGATCGAAAAGAACGGCCTGATCGCAGAACTGCGTGAGCGCCAGTCCTACGAAAAGCCGACCACCGCGCGCAAGCGCAAAAAGGCTGCGGCTGTTTCGCGTCTGCGCAAGCGCCTGCGTAGCCAGATGCTGCCGAAGAAGATGCACTAAAGCGTCATCGCCTGGGCCGGAGCGTGTAGCCTGGCCCCGGAAGGCAAAACGGCGGTGCGACCCGAGAGGGCGCACCGCCGTTTCGTTTGTGCGGCGTCTTGCGCTTGATTCAGCGCGTTAGACGAACGCGTGCCGCTTGCCCAGCGTGGCGAGAAGATGCGGCCATTCTTCGACGCTCGCGTCGTCGTGAATCTGCTCAAGTTCAATCAGCAGATCGATGACGTTCGGATCGTACGCATTCACATTCGATGCATACAGCGCGCGCAGCAGCTCGCCGTCCTGCGCGTGCCGATAGTACGAGATGCCGACGCCTTCGAGGCCGGCCTCGTAGACTTCGTCGCGGACGAGCGAGCCGATCGCGCACTTGTGACCCTGCGGGCTGCGCAGGCGGCAAGAGCCGTTGTCATCTTCCGATACCGCCCGCTGCGCGAGCAAATGCGCGGCGACGCGTTCGTAGATGTCTTGCGGACTCAGCATTCTGATTGGGCTCAACATACGGCACCCGTACGCTTATGCAGCGGTTTTCAGAAGCTCGGCCGACAGACCGAATTGCCGCGCGATCGACGCGAGGCGCTCGCGCCATTCCCATTTGCCGAACACGTCGTGCACGTTCTGCAGGCAGGAAAGAAGTTCGACGGTATTGGGATCGAAGACGTTGATGCGCGCGCGCAGCAGCGCACGCTTGAGCGCCACGATGCCGACGTCCATGTAGGCCGGCACCGCTTCCGGCGGCTTGGCGAGGTAGCGGATGGGAACGCCTTCCATTGCCGTGACGTAGTCGCGCGGCTTGATGTAGGTGCCGACCGGGCAGCCGCCGCAGTATCCGCGGTAAGCGCCGCCGCCGTGGGGCAGCAAAGCTGCCTGCCCCTGCGCGAAAAGATGCTCTACCGCGTTGTTGAAAATCTCCTGATGCGTCAGGAAGTTCAAGCTTTTCATGATCTTTCTCCCCTGCGCCCCTGCGCAGCGGCCATGCGTTGAGTTACGAGCAACCTGCACTTGCGGCGTCCGGCGGCGGAATTCGCCGTCCGGCTACTGCTTCGAGCAGGATGGTTTTCCCGGCCTATGGACACTGACGACTGACAGCGTCCTGTACTCGCGGCGGATCTCTCCACTCAGTGAACGATCCGCACACCGTCAGTTATAACGGTTCGGCTCGGTAAAAAGGTGCGGCAGCGCACGCGAGAACGCCATTTTTACACGGCACGCACGATCGTGCAGCGCCGCAGAAGAAGGCAGACCGCTTGATTGCAAGCGGCTTGCGCCGTGCTTCAGTGCAATAAATCCCCGGGTATCGGGACTTTCCCGCATCAGCACGGTTACGCGGCTTGCATGTTGCCAAAAAGCAAAAATCTATGGCATCGGAGGCTGCTTAAACTCCCGCTTTCGCTGCCGCTTTGCGTTTCGTCTTGGGGGTGGCGCGGGATACGCAGTCGGCGGCGTGATCGTTGACCATGCCGGTCGCCTGCATGAAGGCGTAGCAAATGGTGGTGCCGACGAACTTGCAGCCATATGCCTTGAGCGCGCGGCTCAGGGCGTCGGATTCGGGCGTGGATGCCGGCGTCGGATTATTCGCATCGCGCGGGGTGTCGATCGTTTGGCCGTTGACGAACGACCAGACGAACGCAGCGAACGAGCCGTGCTCGGCCTGAATGCGCTGCACGGCGCGCGCATTGAGGACGGCGGACTGGATCTTCGCGCGATTGCGAACGATCCGCGCGTCGCCGACGATCCGCTCGACATTGGCCTCGGTGAAGTGCGCGACCTTGCCGATGTCGAAGCCCGCGAAAAGCGTGCGGTAGCCGTCCCGTTTGTTGAGGATGGTCGACCAGGAAAGGCCGGCCTGCGCACCTTCCAGCACGAGCATTTCGAAGAGGTGACGGTCGTCGCGCGACGGGACGCCCCATTCGGTGTCGTGGTAGTGCGCCATCGCCGGCGTCGTGGCCCAGGCGCAGCGGATCGGTTCGGTGTCGGTCATTGGGAATCCTCGATTTCGAATGCGCCAGCATAGCGGAACGCCGCCGTCGTCCACCCTCTGCCATTCGGCTAATTGGCGTGCCGCGTTTGCGCCGTTATCCTTGCGGCCATGAACACTTTCACGACTTCGAATTTCAACGGCTTTCTGCTCGGCATCGACGGCGGCGGAAGCGGCACGCGCGTGATTCTCGCCCATGCGAACGGCGTCGAACTGGCCCGCGCGAGCGGCGGCCCGTCGGGGCTGGGGCTCGGTGTCGAGCGGGCGTGGCAAGCCATCGGCGATGCGTGCGAACGCGCGTTCCAGGCCGCCGCGCTGCCCTTCGACTGGCGGGCGTGCGCGCTCGGCTGCGGGCTCGCGGGCGTCAACAACGCGGAATGGCTTGCGGCGTTCCTCGACATGGCGCCGCCGATTCAGGCGCTGAGCGTCGAAAGCGACGCGTACACGACCGTCATCGGAGCGCACGGGGGCGAGCCGGGTGTCGTCGTCGCGCTGGGGACGGGCAGCATCGCGGCGTCGCTGGACGCGGATGGTGTGTGCCGCATCGCCGGGGGCTACGGCTTTCCGAGCGGCGACGAAGCCAGCGGCGCATGGCTCGGCCTGCGCGCGGTCGTCCACTTGCAGCGCGTCCTGGACGGCCGCGCGCCCGCCGACGCATGGTCTCGCGCGCTGCTCGCGCTGACGGGCGCAACGGACCGCGACAGCCTCGTCGTCTGGCTATGCGCGTCGAATCAGACGGCGTATGCGACGCTCGCGCCGAGCGTCTTCCAAAATAGCGGTCATCCGGCTGCCGCTGCATTGCTGGAACAGGCGGGGCGCGAGATCGAACTGCTCGTCGCCGCGCTCGATCCGGCGGGCGTGCTGCCGGTTGCGCTATGCGGCGGACTGGCCGCGCCGTACGAACCCTTCGTGCCGGCGTCCGTGCGCGAACGTCTGCGCGAGCCACGCGCCGATTCCGCCGCCGGAGCGCTGGAACTGGCGCGGCGCGCGTCGGCGTCGCCGGGCGCGGTTACGCGGACAGGCGACCGCGCCGCGATAAAATAGGCAGCTTCGCGCTCAAACAGGGCAGCCATGTATTCGGTCATCGCAACTGATCTCGACGGTACGCTCCTCAACAGCGACCACCAGCTCGATCCCTTCACCGCCCACACGCTGCGCACGCTCGCGTCGCGCGGCGTACCGATCATTATCGCGACGGGGCGGCATTATCGCGATGTCGCCGGCATTCGCGACCTGCTCGGCGTCGACGCGTACCTGATTACGTCGAACGGGGCGCGCGTGCACGCCCCCGGCGACGAAGATATCTACTCGCGCGATCTCGCACCGGCGTTCGTGCGCCGTCTGGTGCAGCCGGACGTCGTGGGCGAGCACGGACGCGTGATCGTCAACCTGTTCGCCGACGACGCCTGGCTTATCGACCGCCACGCGCCGGAACTGCTCGTCTTCCATCAGGACTCGGGCTTCAAGTACGAAGTGATGGATCTCTGCGAGCACGACGGCGAGAACATCGCGAAAGTGCTCTATATCGGCGAACCGGCGGATCTCGCGTACACGGCTGAAAACCTGAAGCGGGAATTCGGCGATTCGCTGTACGTCACGTACTCGCTGCCGGACTGCCTGGAAGTGATGACGTCGGATGTATCGAAAGGCCGCGCGCTGCGCTACGTGCTCGAGCGGCTGGATATCGATCCCGCGCATTGCGTCGCGTTCGGCGACAACATGAACGACATCGACCTGCTGGAAACGGCCGGGCATCCGTTCATGATGAACAACGCCAACCCGGACCTCATCACGCGCTTGCCGAACGTGCCGCGCATCGGCAACAACTTCGAGGCGGGCGTCGCGCATCAACTGCGCAAGCTGTTCGATATTCGCGACGAAATCGCTTCGCCGCGCTGATATTGCGGGAGGCGGGCGGCATCGCGCCGCCTCGCTTCCGGCCTCGCGCGATTAGCCGCGATGCCCCCAGTTGTCCGAGCGGCCATGATCCCAGCGCGCGCGGTTCCAGCGTCCGTTGTCGTGGCCATAGCGGCCGTAGTTACCGCGCCAGCGCGGCTCCTCATGCCGCCACGCCGGCGAGCGATACACCGGCGCAGCAGGACGCACATAGACCGAGGCCGGGGCCGCATAAACCGGCGAGCCGAGCGAAACGCCGACGTGCAGATCGGTATGAGCCTGAGCCGCTCCGATGGCGCCTGCCACAAGGCCGGTCGCGACAAGCGTTTGAATGACGATGCGCTTCATGGTGTTTCTCCTGGAAGGCGACGTGTGTCGCATGAGTCCAATGTAAGCGCCCGCTGTCTTACACGCTTCGACGACTTGTTACGGGGTGCAAGCCGCGCGTAAGGGCGATGCTGTCGGTGGTGAAGCCCGGAAAGCCTTATATGGCGGGCGTTTTGCGGAGAAGCGCGATCCGTGCAGTGACGTTATTAAGCGGATTGCGTAATGCGCCATTACATCTGTCGCGCGTTTTTAATGCACGCCGCGCGCACGCGGCGCGAAAAACAAAACGGGCGCACCAGGCGCCCGTTTCTTTTGCTGCGTAAAGCCGCTTACTGTGCGACGGCAGCGACCTTGCGCGCTTCCGATTCGGAAGTCAGCAGCGGATAAACGATGCCCGCGATGGCCGCGCCAACGATCGGCGCAATCCAGAACAGCCAGAGCTGATCAAGCGCCCAGCCGCCGACGAAGAACGCCTGGCCCGTCGAGCGCGCCGGGTTCACCGACGTGTTCGTGACCGGAATCGAGATCAGGTGGATGAGCGTCAGGCACAGGCCGATGGCGATCGGTGCAAAGCCTTTCGGCGCACGGTCATCGGTGGCGCCGAGGATCACGAACAGGAAGAAGAACGTCATCACGACTTCGCAGACGAGCGCCGCGATCATCGTGTAATGGCCCGGCGAGTGCTCGCCGAAACCGTTCGCGGCAAAGCCGCTTGCGAAAAGGTCGAAGCCCGGCGCGCCGGTTGCGATCAGCTTGAGCACGAAGGCGCCGAGCGTCGCGCCGACCACCTGCGCGATGATGTACGGTGCGAGATCGCGCACCGGAAAGCGTCCCGCGACCGTGAGCCCGATGCTCACCGCCGGGTTCAGGTGACAGCCGGACACGTGGCCGATGGCATAGGCCATCGTCAGCACGGTGAGACCGAAGGCGAGCGAAACGCCGACAAACCCGATGCCCAGCCCGGGATATCCGGCGGCCAGAACCGCGCTGCCACAACCGCCCAGCACGAGCCAGAAGGTACCGAAAACTTCAGCGCCGAGACGCTTCGACAATTGCATGATCCAGCCCCGAGAAAAGATGAAGATCGTTGATTTGACGCAAGAAAGCCGTTTGCTTCTGCGGAGCGCAGTTTAAGCGCGGCTCATTTCCTGAACTGTCAAAAATGGTCGATCGTTGCGCGTTTCACGGGGCGCGCAGCTTTGGCGACACAAAAAGAAAATGCCGCCCGATTGGGCGGCATTCCAAAGCGGCAGCGAGAAGGGAAGGTATTAGCCCACTGCAACCTGACGCAGCACCGGGCGCTTCGCGGCCTGGAGCATCGACGTGTAGGTGTCGACATAGTTTTGCGCCATCGTCTTTGCGCTGAACCGGCGTTCGAATTGCGCGCGGATTTCGGTGCGCGACAGTTCGTCGATCCGATGCAGTGCGCCCACCGCGCCCTGAACGTCTTCGCAGATGAAGCCGGTCACGCCATGATCGATCACTTCCGGCACCGATCCGCGATTGAACGCGATGACCGGCGTGCCGCACGCCATCGATTCGATCATCACGAGGCCGAAAGGCTCGTTCCAGTCGATCGGGAATAGCAGCGCCTTTGCGCCCGAAAGGAACTCCGGCTTCTGCGCCTCGTTGATTTCGCCGACGAATTCGACGTGCGCCTGCGACAGCAGCGGCTCGATCGTCGACTTGAAGTAGTCCTGGTCGGCCTTGTCGACCTTCGCCGCGATTTTCAGCGGAAGACCGCTTTGCGCCGCAATCTTGATGGCGAGATCCGCGCGCTTTTCCGGGCAGATGCGGCCGAGGAACGCGAGATATTCCGGCTTCTTCTGCGGCTGCGGCGTGAGCAGATCGTCGGGCAGCCCGTGGTAGACCGTGTTCAGCCAGTTCGCCTGCGGCAGCGGGCCACGCTGGTTATTCGAAATCGAGATGACGTTCGCGTCGGTGAACGTGTTGAACATCGGTTGCAGTTCGGGCAGATCGAGACGGCCGTGCAGCGTCGTGACGAACGGCGTATCCATTTGCGAAAACAGCGGGAACGGCATGTAGTCGAGGTGGAAGTGCAGCACGTCGAACTCATGCGCGCGGCGGCGAACCGTTTCCAGCAGCAGCATGTGCGGGGCGAGCGGATCGCGGATGGTCGGATCGAGCCGCAGCGCGCGCGGCCAGGCCGCTTCGAGAGTCGCACGGGTTTGCGAATCGCCGCTTGCAAACAAGGTTACATCGTGGCCGAGATCGACGAGTGCATCCGTCAGGTAAGACACCACGCGCTCAGTGCCGCCGTAAAACTTCGGAGGAACTGCTTCGTGCAACGGTGCAATTTGTGCGATTCGCATAACGTGGTTCTCCAGTGTGGTCCGCGAGTGGCGGTTCGACGCCTGTGCGGTCCTTGCAATTCAGCGGCGGAGCGGCGTTTCTGGCGTGACTCCGGCCCTGTGCAAAGCATTCGTGTGAACATGCGGTGAAGCCGGTTGAACGATCGACGCATGCCATTCGGACGGGCAGCGCGCGTGCAGCGAGTTCGTCGCTCAGGCCGCCCAAGGTCGGTTCCGGCTGTCGACCGGGTTATCCCTTACGTTCATTATCGGGATCGAGAGCCGCATTACACGTCAATTTTCAATCGCTTAACGTTGTTACAGCGCGAAACAACGGCTGTTACGAAGTGAGAAATTGCACCGGGGCGAAAACGGTCGGAATCGTCCGACGCGCATTCAGCGCGGTGAATCGTTTTAAAGCAAAAATTGTTCCTTCGGCATCGCTCCTAAAGTCGCGCCGCTTTCAGCCGATAAAGCCTCTGCCGACCAGCAGGCATCACGCGCGTGTACGACTTTTTCCTACACGATCGCGGGCGAATTTCCGTCGGCGAGTCGGTGCGTTCATCCGATAGGCACGCATACCGCACCGGGCGACAATCAGCCGACATATGCGGGGCCGAATGCGCCGTTTTTTTGGCGCATTCGAGCAAACGTTTCCCGCTTGGCCTGACCAGCCACGAATCGACTCGGGGGAAAGATGACGGCCACGATTACAGGCGTGCTCGCGGAAATCCGCGAGGTGAATCTGTCGTACCTGCTTCTCGCGCAGCGCTTGCTGCAAGAAGACCGCGTTGCGGCGATGTTCCGCCTCGGACTGTCCGAGCGCGTCGCGGAGGTCGTGTCTGCGCTGACGCCGACGCAGGCGCTGAGGGTGGCTTCATCGAGCCATCTGCTGTGCCGCTTCCGGTTCGACGATCACACGATTCTTTCCTCGCTCGCGGACAAGGGCACGTCGGCGGCCATCACGCAGGCCGCCGACGTCCCGGTCGCGCAGATCGTCTGAACGCTTCGCCGCGTCGACCGCAAGACGACGCGCGCTAGCAAGCGATTGCGCTATTAAGCCATTGCGCCATTGCGCCGCAAGCCCCTCGCGGCGCCCGCCTAAAAGTTTTCTCCCCGCATGCCGTAAACATCCTTAACCGCGCGCTCACGCCGGTCATCCGCAATAAACCCGAGGACTTGCCCGTGCTGATCTTTGTTGGAACGCTCGTGACCTTGCTGTCCGTTTTCGGCGGTTACGCGCTCGAAGGCGGCCACCTTGGCGCGCTCGTGCAGCCGGTCGAAATATTGATGATCGGGGGCGCGGGCATCGGCGCGTTCATCCTCGGCAACGGAATCAAGACGATCAAGGCGACGCTGCTCGTCATCCCCACGCTTTTCAAGGGCTCCAAGTACAACAAGGACGTGTACATGGAACTGATGGGCCTGCTCTACGTGCTGCTCGCCAAGGCGCGCAAGGAAGGTACGCTGACGCTCGAAGCCGACATCGACGATCCCAACAAGAGCCCGATTTTCAGCCAGTACCCGAAGATTCTCGCGGACCATCACATCGTCGAATTCATGACGGACTATCTGCGCCTGATGGTCGGCGGCAACATGAACGCGTTCGAGATCGAAAGCCTCATGGACGAGGAGATCGAAACGCATCACGCCGAAGGCGAAGCGCCCGCGCAGGCGCTTTCGAAAGTGGGCGATGCGATGCCCGCGTTCGGCATCGTCGCCGCGGTGATGGGCGTCGTGCACACGATGGCGTCCGCGGACCAGCCGCCCGCGGTGCTCGGCGAGATGATCGCGCAGGCGCTCGTCGGCACGTTCCTCGGCATTCTGCTTTCGTACGGCTTCATCGC
Source organism: Caballeronia grimmiae (assembly GCF_022879615.1). NCBI lineage: Bacteria > Pseudomonadati > Pseudomonadota > Betaproteobacteria > Burkholderiales > Burkholderiaceae > Caballeronia > Caballeronia grimmiae. The sequence goes on along the minus strand of NZ_CP084271.1, from coordinate 2,709,729 downwards.
GCCGCTCGCGAACATCGCGGAGCAGCGTGTCGCCGAGCAGACGAAGATGTTCCAGTGCATCAAGGTGACGATCCTCGCGAGCCTCAACGGTTATGCGCCCGCGATCGCGGTCGAGTTCGGCCGCAAGGTGCTGTTCTCGACCGAGCGCCCGTCGTTCTCGGAACTCGAAGAACACGTGCGCCGCGTGAAGGCGAAGTGACGACATGAGCAGCGAAAAGGATCGGCCGATCTTCATCAAGCGTGTCGTCGGCAAGGGCGCTAAAGGGCATCACGGCGGCGCGTGGAAGCTCGCGTATGCCGACTTCATGACCGCGATGATGGCGTTCTTCCTGCTGATGTGGCTGCTGTCGTCCACCTCGCCGGTGCAGCGCCGCGGCATCGCCGAATACTTCAACATGCCGCTGAAAGCCGCGATGGTCGGCGGGAAAACGGTCGGCATGGATTCCAGCATCATCACCGGCGGCGGACGCGACATTTCGAGCCCCGACCCCGGCACCACCCGCATGACCGACGCGCGCACCCCGCGCAACGAAGTCGACGAGGAAGCGCTCAGGCAAGCGACAACCGAACTCGAGCGGCGCGAGCAAGTGCGCCTGCACGACCTGCAAGTCAAGCTGATGGCGGCGATCGAAGCGAATCCCACGCTGCAGCAGTTCAAGCAGCAGATTCGCATCGAGTCGACGCAACAGGGTTTGCGCATCGAAATCGTCGATACGCAGAAGCGCCCGATGTTCGCCCTCTCCAGCGATACGGTGCAGCCCTACATGCGCGACATCCTGCGCGAGATAGGCCGCACGCTCAACGACGTGCCGAACCGGATCGTCGTGCAGGGGCACACCGACGCCGTGAAGTACGCCGGCGGCGAGAAGGGCTATAGCAACTGGGAACTGTCGGCGGACCGCGCGAACGCGTCGCGGCGCGAGTTGATCGCGGGCGGCATGGACGAAGCGAAAGTGCTGCGCGTGCTCGGCCTCGCGTCGACGCAGAACCTCAACAAACAGAATCCACTCGATCCCGAGAACCGGCGCATCAGCGTGATCGTGCTCAATCAGCGATCCGAAGCAGCAATGCTGCGCGAGGACGGCACGCGCGGCGCGGTGTTCGACAACGCCCCCGCGAGAGCGGACGCCGCGCCGCTTTTCAACAGGCTCGCAAATTAAGCGGCATCGCGTCAAAAAAACGCTCAAGACTGCACACGTTTTGGCCGACATCAGGGCAAGACCGCGAGACACACACATGATCAAGAACATTCTGGCAATCGACGATTCCGCCGCCATGCGGCAAATCCTCTCGGCCACGCTGACGACAGCGGGCTACGAGGTGACCGTGGCGTCGGACGGTAACGAAGGACTCGAATGGGCGCTCGCCGAGCGCTTCGATCTGGTGCTCACGGACCATCACATGCCCAGCAAGAGCGGGCTCGACCTGATCGTCGAATTGCGGGCGAATCCGGCCTACAAGGCCACGCCGATCCTCGTCCTCACGACCGAAGACGGCGAGCCGTTCAAGGACGCGGCGCGGGCGGCGGGCGCGACCGGCTGGATCGAAAAGCCGCTCGATCCGGACCTGCTGACCGAAGTGGTCGCGGCGATCGCGGACTCGCAAGAGCAGGCGCAGCACTGACGCACGGACGCGGCGACGCATTACGGAACACAACAGCATTCTCGCGGTGATACAAGCATGACACTCGACATTACCCAGTTCTATCAAACCTTCTTCGACGAAGCCGATGAACTGCTCGCGCAGATGGAGCAACTGCTGCTCGTTCTGGATATCGCGAATCCCGATCCCGAAGACCTCGCGGCGATCTTCCGTGCGGCGCATTCGATTAAGGGCGGCGCGGCGACCTTCGGCTTCACGGCGCTGACGGAAACGACGCACATCCTCGAATCGCTGCTGGATCGCGCACGCAACAACGAGCTGGTCCTGCGCCCCGACATGATCGACACGTTCCTCGCGACGAAGGACGTCCTTTCCGATCAGCTCGCCGCGTATCGCGCGAGCGAGGAACCGGATGCAGCCGCCGCCGCAGCCATCTGCGCGAAGCTCGAACGGCTCAAGAACGAAGACGCGGCCCAGCAGGCCGTCGCGGTCGCGGAGCCGGCGACGCCGGCGGTGATCAAGCCAGCCGCAGCCGCAGCGGCGCCGGCCTACGAAGGCCCGAACGCGCCGCCTGTGCACGTGCTCTCGCAGGCCGCCGAAGCCATCGAAGACGACGGCAACTGGGATGGCGCATTTGAAATCGCCGACGGTGCGACTGAAGCAAAGAACGCAGGAACCGCAGCCGATGCGTCGGCTGCGGAAGCAGGACCCCACCTGAAAATTACGCTACGGGGGGTGGGCGAGAAGGACCTGGCGACCTTAACCGAGGAGCTGGGGAACCTGGGCAGCATCGTCGGAGAGAAAAAGACGGACGCCGAACTCGTGCTTTGGCTCGATTCGGACGTCTCCGCCGACGATATCGTGGCTGTTTGCTGCTTCGTGATCGATGAATCGCAGATCACGATCGGCCGGGGCAAGGCGCAACAAGGCGCGGCTCCGGCGCCGGAGCAACAGACGCCGCAGGCTAAGCCGGTTGTATCGCAGGCGCAGGACGCGCCCGCATCCGCGGCTCGGCAGAAGGACGAGGACACGGCGAAGGCGGCGGTGAACGTGGCCGCCGCCATCCCGTCATCGAATGAAAAACAGAAGACCGCAACGGGCGACGCCGAGAAAAAGGCGCGCCCGGCCGCGGCGGCATCGGCGGAAGGCAGCTCGATTCGCGTCGGCGTGGAAAAGGTCGATCAGCTCATCAATCTGGTGGGCGAGCTCGTCATCACGCAGGCAATGCTCGCGGAAACCACGAGCGCATTCGATCCCGCCTTGCACGACCGTCTTTTCAACGGCATGGCGCAGCTCGAGCGCAACGCGCGCGATCTGCAAGAGGCCGTCATGTCCATCCGCATGATGCCGATGGACTACGTATTCAGCCGCTTCCCGCGCCTCGTGCGCGATATCGCGGGCAAGCTCGGCAAGGACGTCGAACTCGTCACGTTCGGTCAGGCGACCGAACTGGACAAGAGCCTGATCGAGCGCATCATCGATCCGCTCACGCACCTCGTGCGCAATTCGCTCGATCACGGCATCGAGACCGTGGAAGCGCGCCGCGCGGCGGGCAAGCCCGCGACCGGGCAGCTCGTGCTGTCGGCGGCGCATCACGGCGGCAACATCGTCATTGAAGTCAGCGACGACGGCGCCGGCCTGCGCCGCGACAAGATTCTCGCGAAGGCGCAGAAGCAGGGCATGCAGGTCAGCGAATCGATGAGCGACGAAGAAGTGTGGCAGCTCATCTTCATGCCGGGCTTTTCGACGGCGGAGCAAGTCACCGATATTTCCGGCCGCGGCGTCGGCATGGACGTGGTGAAGCGCAACATCCAGTCGATGGGCGGCCACGTCGAAATCATGTCGCGTCAGGGCGCGGGCACCACCACGAAGATCGTGCTGCCGCTCACGCTCGCGATTCTCGACGGCATGTCGGTGAAGGTCGGCAACGAGATCTTCATTCTGCCGCTGAACTTCGTGATGGAGTCGCTGCAGCCCGTCGCCGAGGACATCTACACGGTCGCCAACGGTGAACGCGTGGTGCGCGTGCGCGGTGAATACCTGCCGCTCGTCGCGCTGCATTCCGTGTTCGACGTCGAAGGCGCGCGCACCGAGCCGACGCAGGGCATCGTCACGATCCTGCAAACCGAAGGGCGGCGCATGGCCATGCTGATCGACGAACTCGTCGGCCAGCAGCAAGTCGTCGTGAAGAACCTCGAAACGAATTACCGCAAGGTGCACGGCATTTCCGCCGCAACCATTCTGGGCGATGGCAGCGTCGCGCTGATCGTCGACGTAGCCGCGCTCAATCGCGAATCGCGGGCGCAGCACTCGCATACCCACTAAACCAACGACCGACTTTGGGGATTCCCATGGCAGACATCCAATCGACTCAAGCCGCGCTTTCGCGCCGCGATGCGCAGCACGCCGAAGCAGCAGGGCAGGAATTCCTCGTCTTCACGCTGGGCGCGGAGGAATACGGCATCGACATCCTGAAGGTGCAGGAGATTCGCGGCTACGACAGCGTCACGCGCATCGCGAATGCGCCGGCGTTCATCAAGGGCGTGATCAACCTGCGCGGCATCATCGTGCCGATCGTTGACATGCGCATCAAGTTCAACCTGGGCCGCGTCGAGTACGACAACCAGACCGTCGTCATCATCCTGAACGTCGCGCATCGCGTGGTCGGCATGGTGGTCGATGGCGTGTCCGACGTGCTCACGCTTACGCAGGAGCAAGTGATGCCCGCCCCGGAATTCGGCGCGACGCTCACTTCGGAATATCTCACCGGCCTCGGCACGGTGGACGGCCGCATGCTGATCCTGATGGATATCGAAAAGCTCATGACCAGCCGCGAAATGGAGTTGATCGACTCCGTCGCCGCCTAAGAAAGCGCCCGCACGCGTCGCCGGCCAAGGAAGGAATCCATGCTCAAGAAGTTGTCGATCCGCACGACGCTCACGCTCGTCGGTCTGTTGTTCGTCGGTTGCGCGGCCGTCATCGGCGCGCTGTCGCTCGTCGGCCTGAGTTCCGCGAGCGCCTCGCTCGCGTCGCTCGCGCATGAGGACATGGTTGCGATGCGCGCGTTGTCGGAAACGTCGTCGTATCTGCTGCGCGCGCGCATCACGCTGGACCGCGTGCGTTCGCTCACCGAAGCGGGCAACGAAGCCGAAGCGAAGAAGGCGCTGGACCGCGGCCAGTATCTGCTCGATAAGAGCGATGAGAACTGGAAGCTCTACCTGAACACGAACAAGCCGATGCTGCCGAAAGAGACGCTCGATGCGCTCGTCGCGCAGCACGACACGCTGGTGAAGAGCGGCGTCGAACCGGAGTTTGCCGCGATCCGCGCGAACGACATGGCCGCGTATCACGCGATCGCCGACACGAAGATCAGCCCGATGTTCGTCGCGTTCGATCAGGCGGTGACAGCCGCGGTGCTGTTCCAGCAGAAGCATGCGGAGCAGTCGCAGTCGAGCGCGTCGGCGCAGAACTCGACGCTGATCGGCGTCATCGGCGGGCTGCTCGGCCTGTCGGTGCTGATCCTCTTCGGCACGCGCTACGCGCTGGGCGGACTCATCGTGCGGCCGATCAACGAAGCCGTCGAGCATTTCGAGCGCATGTCGCGCGGCGATCTGACGAAGCCCGCGCATTCGGACAGCCAGAACGAAATCGGCCGTCTGTTCGCGGGCATCGAGCACATGCGCGCGAACCTGACGACCATGGTCGGCGCGGTGCATCGCGGCGCGGAATCCATCGATGTCGGCGCGCATGAAATCGCCAGCGGCAACACGGATTTGTCGCAGCGCACGGAAGAGCAGGCCGCGTCGCTGCAGGAAACCGCGTCGAGCATGGAAGAGCTCACGAGCACGGTGAAGCAGAACGCGGACAACGCGCGTCAGGCGAGCCAGCTTGCGGTGAACGCATCGGATATCGCGTCGCGCGGCGGCCAGGTCGTCGAACAGGTCGTCGATACGATGAACGCGATCGCCTCCAGTTCGAACAAGGTCGTGGACATCATCGGCGTGATCGAGGGCATCGCGTTCCAGACCAACATCCTCGCGTTGAACGCGGCGGTGGAAGCGGCGCGGGCCGGAGAGGAAGGACGCGGATTCGCGGTCGTCGCGGGAGAAGTGCGTTCGCTCGCGCAACGCAGCGCGGCGGCAGCGAAGGAAATCAAGGCGCTCATCGGCGATTCGGCCGACAAGGTGCAAAGCGGATCGGAACTGGTCACGCGCGCCGGCGAGACGATGGGCGAGATCGTGCAGGCCGTGCGCCGCGTGACCGACATCATGGGCGAGATCAGCGCGGCGTCGGAGGAGCAGTCCGACGGCATCGAGCAGGTCAATCGCGCGGTCACGCAGATGGATAGCGTGACGCAGCAGAACGCGGCGCTGGTCGAACAGGCGGCGGCTGCGGCGGCATCGCTCGAAGAGCAGACGCGGCAGCTGAAAGGCGTCGTCGGGCAATGGCGCATCGACGGCGCGGCGGCGCCGGCGCCGGCGCGTCCGAGCGCATCGGTGGCGGCGTCGCGGCTGGCATCGGCTGCCATCAAGGGCACGAAGGAAACGCGCGTGGAGCCGGTGTCGGCGGCGTCCGCGCCCGTCGTGGCCGCAAAGCCGGTGAAAGCGCCGGTCGCCGCAAAAGTTTCAGCAGAGCCTAACGTCGCGCCGGATACGGCCGTTATCAAGGATAAGAGCCGCGAAGCAAGCAAGCCCGCGAGCGTCGCGAAAGCCGCGCCGCGGGCAAGCGCACCGGCTGCAATCGCGCCGCGCGCGAAGGCCACCACCGCCGATGACGGCGACTGGGAAACCTTCTAAGGCATCAACGCTGGACAGCCAGCAAGCGAATGACCCCGGCGCGCGGTAAAGAGGCGAGCGTCGAGCAAGCCTCAAGCAAGCGTCAATGACGACGCCAGTAAAGCACGAGACATCATCATGGCAACGCCGAACGCACACAAGGCACGCGTCGAACTCGCCGGGGGCATACGCGGTCCGGAAGTCGAGCGCGACTTCGAATTCACGGTAACGGACTTCGCCCGCATCCGCGAGCTGATTCACCGCCGCGCGGGCATCTCCCTGTCGGATCACAAGCGCGACATGGCCTACAGCCGGCTCGCGCGACGCCTGCGCGCATGCGGCCTGGATACCTTCAAGGAATATCTGGACCGCCTCGAATCGAATGACGACAGCGCCGAGTGGGAAGCCTTCGTCAACGCGCTGACGACCAACCTGACCGCGTTTTTCCGCGAGTCGCATCACTTCCCGATTCTCGCGGACTTCGTCAAGCGCCGTCAGCAGCCGGTGTCGGTATGGTGCTCGGCGGCATCGACGGGCGAGGAGCCGTATTCGATCGCGATGACGCTCGTCGAAGCGCTCGGCGAACAGGCCGCGCGCCACTGCACGGTGTACGCGAGCGATATCGACAGCCAGGTGCTCGCCAAGGCCGACGCGGGCGTGTACTCGCTCGATCAGGTCAAGGGGATGCCGGTGGAGCGCCTCAAGCGCTTCTTCCTGAAGGGCAAGGGCGCGCAAGCGGGCCTCGTCAAGGTGCGCCCCGAATTGCGCGCAATGGTGCAGTTCGGCCGCGTCAACCTGACCGACGCGCGCTACGACGTGAAAGGCCCGTTCGACGCGATCTTCTGCCGCAACGTGATGATCTATTTCGACAAGCCGACGCAGGGCCAGGTGCTCTCGCGCTTCGAGCCGCTGATGAAATCGGGCGGGCTGCTGTTCGCCGGACATTCGGAGAACTTCACGTATGTGTCGCAGGCGTTCAGGCTGCGCGGACAGACCGTCTACGAACTGACGCGCGACATGAAGCCGGCCGGCGCGGCGAAGTCCGCTCGCGCGCTCGCGGGAGAGCCGGCATGAGCGGACTGCCGATCGCGTCGAATCTCTATTTCGACAATCATTTCAAGAAGCCGGGCGTGAAGCTGCTGCCGAACGAGTTCTACATGACGAGCGAAGACATGGTGCTCGTGACCGTGCTCGGCTCGTGCGTGGCGGCGTGCATCAACGATCGCACGGCGGGTATCGGCGGGATGAATCACTTCATGCTGCCCGACGACGGCTCGGACCCGTCGCATGCTTCTTCGGATTCGATGCGCTACGGCGCGTACGCGATGGAAGTGCTCATCAACGAGCTCATCAAGCGCGGCGGACGCCGTGAGCGTTTCGAAGCGAAAGTGTTCGGCGGCGGCGCGGTGCTCGCGGGCATGACGACGATCAACATCGGCGATCGCAATTCGGAATTCGTGCGCCGCTATCTCGCGCTGGAGAAAATCCGCATCGTCGCGGAAGACTTGCAGGGCATGTATCCGCGCAAGGTCGCATTCATGCCGCGCACCGGACAGGTGATGGTCAAGAAGCTGAAGACGCAGCACGATCCGGTCGTCGTCGAACGCGAGCAGGCGCTCGTCACGCGCACGCCGGAAGAGCGCGCCGACCGGCTCGCGCGGGCGCGGGCGCGTGTCGAACTGTTCAATGTCGATCGTGCGAAGGCGGCGGCTCCGGCCCCGGCGAACGCGAAGCCGCGTGTCGAGCTGTTTGGCGCCGGCGCAGCAGGTGCGGCGAGCGCCACGCTGCGCAAGCCGCGCGTGGAACTGTTCGGCGCGCCGGGCGCGCTGCGCGGCATCAAGACGACGGAGGAAGCATGAGCAGCACGCCGAACACCCCAAAAATCAAGGTGCTGTGCGTCGACGATTCGGCGCTCGTGCGCAGCCTGATGACCGAGATCATCAACGCGCAGCCGGACATGCACGTCTGCGCGACCGCACCCGATCCGCTCGTCGCGCGTGAACTGATCAAGCTGCACAACCCCGATGTGCTGACGCTCGACGTCGAAATGCCGCGCATGGACGGCCTCGACTTCCTCGAAAAGCTGATGCGCCTGCGGCCGATGCCGGTCGTGATGGTGTCGTCGCTGACGGAGCGCGGCAATGAAATCACGCTGCGCGCGCTGGAACTCGGCGCGGTCGATTTCGTGACCAAGCCGAAGGTCGGCATCCGCGACGGCATGCTCGACTACGCCGAAAAGCTTGCCGACAAGGTGCGCACGGCGTCCCGCGCGCGCGTGCGGCAGATGACGCACGTGGCCGCCGCATCGGCGCATGCCGCGCCGAAGGTAACGCCGCATCTGAACAATCCGCTCGTTTCGACGGAAAAGCTCGTGATCGTCGGCGCATCGACGGGTGGCACCGAGGCGATTCGCGAAGTGCTCGTGCCGCTGCCGCCCGATGCGCCCGCCGTGATGATCGCGCAGCACATGCCGCCGGGATTCACGAAGTCGTTCGCGCAGCGCCTGAACGGGCTGTGCCGCATCACGGTGAAGGAAGCGGAGCACGGCGAGCGGGTGTTGCCGGGCCATGCGTATATCGCGCCGGGCCACGCGCATCTGGTGCTCGCGCGAAGCGGGGCGAACTACGTCGCGCATCTTTCGGATGCAGCGCCGGTGAACCGCCATCGGCCGTCGGTGGATGTGCTGTTCCGCTCGGCGGCGCAGCACGCGGGCAAGAACGCGATCGGCGTGATCCTGACCGGCATGGGCCGCGACGGCGCGGCGGGCTTGCTGGAGATGCAGCAGGCGGGCGCGTACACGCTCGCACAGGACGAAGCGAGTTGCGTGGTGTTCGGCATGCCGCGCGAAGCAATTGCAATGGGCGGTGCGAGCGATATCGCGCCGCTTTCTGAAATGAGCCGCCGCGTGATGGCGCGGCTGGCATCGATGGGCGACCGCGTACAGCGCGTCTGATTTTTCGATTGAATGTGCGGCGTCGCCGCGTTGAAGAACACAAGGGAGTAGTGATGGACAAGAACATGAAGATCCTCGTCGTCGATGACTTTCCGACGATGCGCCGTATCGTGCGCAATCTGCTGAAAGAACTCGGCTATTCGAACGTCGACGAAGCGGAAGACGGCGCAGCGGGCCTCGCGCGTCTGCGCGGCGGCGGTTTCGACTTCGTGATCTCCGACTGGAACATGCCGAACCTCGACGGCCTCTCGATGCTGCAGCAGATTCGCGCCGACGCGGCGCTGTCGCATCTGCCGGTGCTGATGGTCACGGCGGAATCGAAGAAGGAGAACATCATCGCGGCGGCGCAGGCGGGCGCGAATGGTTATGTGGTGAAGCCGTTCACGGCGGCCACGCTCGACGAGAAGCTCAGCAAGATTCTCGAGAAGATGGCCAAAACGGGGAGCTGATCGTGAACGATCTGACCACTGAATTCGCTGCGGCGAGTGTCGAGAGTGACGGCGATCAGTCGAGCGACCGCATTCTCGCGCGCATCGGCCAGTTGACGCGCACGCTGCGCGACTCGATGCGCGAGCTTGGGCTCGACAAGCAGCTCGAAGCGGCGGCGGAAGCCGTGCCGGACGCCCGCGATCGCCTGAAGTACGTCGCGACGATGACCGAGCAGGCGGCGGACCGCGCGCTGAATGCGATCGAACTCGCCAAGCCGATGCAGGAGGCGATGCAGGCCGAAGCGCAGGCGCTCGATGCGCGCTGGGCGCAATGGTACGGCGCGCCGCTCGCGCAGGGCGAGGCGGCCGAGCTGCTCGCGCAGACGCGCAGTTTTCTGCAAGGCGTGCCGGAAAAGACTCAGGCCACCAACGCGCAACTGCTGGAGATCATGCTCGCGCAGGATTTCCAGGATTTGACGGGACAGGTCATCAAGAAGATCACGGATGTCGTGCATCTGATCGAGCAGCAATTGCTCGGCGTTCTGCTGGAAAACATCGCGCCGGAGCGCCGGGAGCAGTTCGCGGCATCGGCGGCGGCGCTGGTGTCGGCGAGCGCCGGCAACCCGGAATCGCTGCTGAACGGCCCGCAAATCAATCCGCAGGGACGCAGCGACGTCGTGCAGGATCAGTCGCAAGTCGACGATCTGCTCGCCAGCCTCGGCTTCTGAGACTTCCTGCCGGCTGTAGCCGGAGCCAAGCGGAGCGCATCGTTCGATGCGTTCCGCTTTGTCGCGTCTGCTCGTTCCGTCGATGGTTGCTTTTCGCAAACGATCGATCGACACGGAACTTTTCCTGGCCTTACGATTCCACTCTGAGCCGCCGTTCTACACCCGCCCGGAAGCCAGTCTCGCGGGTTTGGCATACTGATGGCTACAGCGTCCATCACCGGTGCGCAGAAAAGCGGCGGAAACGTCGCCGAAACGTCATGGCCGCGCCGCCCCGAGGGGCCGCGCGAGGCACACATTCACAGGAACAGACAGGAGGCCCAGTGAAGGCACTGAAGCAGGCTCGTCATGGGCATCTCAAGGCGTCGTTGGCCTTGATCGCGGGGGTAGTCGGCGTATGCGCCGTCGTGCCCGCGCACGCGGGACTCGGCGGCGACCCGCTGAGCGCGCCGCAAGGCGCGACCACCGCGAAGGCGGTCGTTCATGCCGCCGCATCGGGCGCATCGGCCGCATCCGATTACACCGTCCGCACGACCACGCTCGCGAGCGGAACGGTCGTCAACGAATACGTGTCGTCGGCGGGCGCGGTGTTCGGCATCGCCTGGCGCGGGCCGCGCATGCCCGACCTCGCGACGCTGCTCGGCAGCTACTTCCCGCAGTATCAGCAGGGCCTGCTCGCGCAGCGCACTGCACGCGGCGGACGTGGCCCGGTGAGCGTCCAGGACTCCGGTCTCGTCGTGAACTCCGGCGGCCATATGGGTGCGTTCGTGGGAAGCGCGTACCTCCCGCAGTCTTTGCCCGCCGGCGTGTCCGCCAGCGACATTCAGTAAGCGACCGGAGAATCCGACATGCGTAGAACGACACTCGGCCCCGGCGCGGCTTCCTCCTTGCGCACCGGCAATGCAGTCCGCTGGTTCAGCGCGCTGTTTCTCGCGCTGACGCTTGCCGCATGCGGCGGCGGCGGTGACGATCATTCCAGCTCGAGCGGCGGCTCGTCGGGCGGTTCGGGCGGCGGCTCGTCCAGCACGGCGAACGCACAGCCCACCGCCGCGAACGGCACGAACGCGGTGCCGATCACGGTCGACGCGGGCGTTGCCAAGTTCGTCAACATCCCGAACGTCTCCGTGACGGTGTGCGCGCCCGGCACCAATGTTTGCCAGACCATTGACCACATCCAGCTCGATACGGCCTCGTTCGGCCTGCGCATCCTGAACTCGGCGGCGCAGTCGGTCATCGGCAGCCTGCCGAAGATCAACGCGGCGAACGGCGGGCAACTGGCCGAATGCGCCGGTTTCGCCGACGGCTATACGTGGGGCACGGTGCGTCAGGCCGACGTGCGCATGGGCACAGAGTTGGCGAGCGCGGTGCCGGTGCAGATCATCGGCGATCTCGATGCATCGGCGGCGCCGACGGGCTTGAACGGCTGTCCGTCCGGCAACGACGAGAACTCCACTGCCGATATCGGCGCGAACGGCATTCTGGGCATCGGGCCGGCAACCTACGATTGCGGCACGAACTGCGCAACCACCGCCCAGAACAGCATGTATTTCTCGTGCGCGAACGGCACGAACTGCACGGGCACGACAGTTCCGGTGGTGCAGCAAGTCACCAATCCGGTCACGAAGTTTCCCGTCGACAACAACGGCGTGATTCTCCAGTTGCCGCCGGTGCCGGATACCGGTGCGGCGAGCGCGACCGGCACGCTGGTCTTCGGTATCGGCACGCAGAGCAACAACGCGCTGACCGGCGTGACGAAGCTCGGCACCGATACGTTCGGCGACCTCACCGGCACGTACAAGGGCGCGACGCTGCAGACGTTCTTCGATTCGGGATCGAACGGCCTGTTCTTCCAGGACAACTTCCCGCTGTGTTCCAGTTCGAGCGTGTTCTATTGCCCGAGTTCGGAGCAGTCGCTTTCGGCGACGGTGAAGGGAAGCGAAGGCAACACGGCGACGGTGCCGTTCAGCGTCGTGAGCGCGCGCACCCTGACTTCGGGCGGCGGCAAGTATGCGTTCAACAGCCTCGCGGGTCATCTCGGAATGACCGGATACTTCGACTTCGGCTTGCCGTTCTTCTTCGGGCGACACGTCTACGTCGGATACGACCTGCCGAACAGTCCGCCATACGTGGCGTTCTGAGCCTCCGCGCGGGCGGTGTCGAATTAGCCCGCCCCGTGCAGCGGACGAAAAAAATCCGGCCGTCAGGCCGGATTTTTTTCGCCCGGTCGAGCATTGAACCGGTTACTGAGCCGACTGATTCCCGCGCGGTTTGCGGGGCGCGCGCTCGAAAACCGCGTCGTAAAGCCAGCGCGGCAGCACATGCAGCAGCATGCCGACGATGCGCATCTGCCACGGAAACGTCGCGTAACGCACCTTGCGGGCGATCGCATCGGCGGTTTTCGCGGCGAAGCGATCGGCGTCCATCAGAAACGGCATCGAATACGGGTTGCGCGCCGTCATCTCCGTGCGCACGTAGCCCGGCGCGATGGTGACGACCGCAACGCCCTGCGGCCTCAGTTCCACGCGCAACGATTCCAGATACTTCGCCGCCGCCGATTTCGACGCGCTATAAGCGCCCGAGCCCGGCAGCCCGCGCACGCCGGCGACGCTCGCAATGCCGACGAGCGTGCCGCGCCGCGCCGCCGTCATCGACGCGACGAACGGCTCGAACGTCGCGACCATCCCGAAGTAGTTCACGTCCATCACCGCGCGAAACGTCTCGAGTTCGCCGTGTCCGGTCAGCGCGCCCTGGCTGATGCCCGCGTTCGCGATCACGATATCCGGCGTGCCGTGCTCCGCGATGAAGCGGCGCGCGGCATCGGCGATCGCTTCCGGATCGCGGACATCGGCGGGGTAGAGGGAGAGGGATGCTGCGGGATGGCGCGCGGCGAATGCCGCAAGTGCGTCTGCGCGCCGGGCGACGAGGCCGATCACGGCCCCGCGTTTCACGTATTCTTCGGCCAGCGCCTGGCCGATTCCACTCGACGCGCCGGTAATGAAAACCTTCAAGGAACCTGCGTTCATACCGGCTTCTGCGTAGTTACATTTTCTTGGCGCGGACTTGCTGGACGAGGAAGTCCATCACCTGCGTCGTGCCTTCCAGGCTGTTCGTCTGCGCCGGGCCCGTGACGTACTTGCCCTGCACGATGACCGTCGGCACGCCGTCGATCTTGTAGTCCTGCTGCAGCTTGGCGTCGCGCTTGATGTCGCTTTGCGTCGAGAACGAGTTGTACGCATCCATGTACTTCTTCTTGTCGACGCCTTGCGTCGCGAGGAAGTCGGCCTGCGCCTGCGGCGTCAGCAGGTAGTTCTTCTTCACGTGAATTTCATTGAAGACGGCCGGCGTGACCTTCTCCGCGACACCGAGCGCCACGAGCGCGTGATACATCTTCGAATGCGGAATGAAGTCGTCACGGAACGCCACCGGCACGCGCTTGAACACGACATCCGGACCCTGCTTCTTTTCCCACGCTTCGAGATACGGCTCGAATTCGTTGCAGTGCGGGCAGCCGTACCAGAAGAACTCGATAACTTCGATCTTGCCCGCTTCGGCGCCAGCCGGCTGCGGCGCCTGCAACACCGTGTAGTCCTTGCCTGCGGCAGGAGCGGCGGATGCCACGTCCGCGACGCTCAACGACGCGGCGGCGATGCCGAGGGAAAGGGCGAGGGCGCTGAACAGTTTTTTCATGATCGGAAAGAGAGCGAAGGAGCAGGTGATGGCAACGTAGCAGCCGCGTAAAAGGCCCATAAGTGGGACATACGACGCTTAAACCAGGCTTAAGGCTGCACGCCGCTCTTGGTCTCGCCCGCGCAGCTTTCGTGCGGCTGCGCGGGCGAGGTCATGCATGTACGAGCTTATTGCTTCGAGAAGCGGATCACGGCGGTATCGACGCCCGCATCGGACAGGCGCTGACGCGCCGTGTTCATGTCCTCGAACTTCGCGAACGGACCAATACGCACGCGATAGTACGTCACACCGCCCGCATCACGCTGCGTCACCTTCGATTCGAAGCCCTGGAAGCCGAGACGCGCACGCTGCTGTTCGGCATCGGATTGCGTCTTGTATGCGCCGACTTGCAGGAAGTAGCCGGTGTTCACATCGCCGGGAGCGGGCGGCGTGGTCTTCGCGGTGGCGGGCGGGGCGCTGCCGGCCTTCGGCGGCGTGGCGGCCGTCGGCAAACTCGTCGAACCGTTCGTGCCCGGCGCCGCTTCGGGCTTTTTCGCGATGGCCGCGCTGCCGCTCTTCGGCGCGGAAGCCGTCGAGCCGATGGTCGGCGGGACTTCGACGATCTGCGGTTCGTCGAGCATGCCCGACGACTGCGTCTGATTGTTGCTCTGGCCGGGCGCGGTGTTCGGCGGCGTCGGTTGCGCGGCTTGCGGCACCGGCTGGCCGGGCGTCTTGCCTTGCAGCGGACGGTTCGGGTCGTACGGCTGCGCAGCGGGCGCGGACGAGGTTTCCGAGGCCGGCGGCGCGACCTTCGCCACGAACGGCGTCGGCGCGCGAGTGATGTACAGCGCGACGATCACGGCGATCGCGAGTCCGACGATCAGACCCAGCACGATCCCGAGAAAGGTTCCCCCCGTTTGCTTCGATTGCGACTGCTTCGACGTGCGGCGTGGTGTTGCCATCGTATGAATAACCTGCAAAAAAGTCTTCGAGTTGGCCGACGATTATAGCGGTCGCGTCACGCGCGCCCGCGCCATGCTCGCGTCCGCGCACGCCCTGTAGTCACAAAGTTACAGGGCGCGCGACAGGAGCGGAGATGCGCTTACATCTTCTGCGGTGCGGACACGCCGATGGTCGCGAGACCGTTTTCGAGCACCTGGCGCGTGGCCGCGAGCAGCGCGATGCGGGCCGTGCGCTCTTTCTCTTCGTCGACCAGCACGCGCTCGGCATTGTAGAACGAGTGAAATTCGCCAGCGAGATCGCGCAGATAGAACGCGACGGCGTGCGGCGCGAGTTCGTCGGCGGCGTGCGCGAGCATCTCGGGATACTCGGCGAGCTTGTTGAGCAGCGCCATCGCGCGATCGCTCGCGAGCGGCGACAGGTCCGCCTTCGCCGCTTGCGCGATGTCGCCGGCGTAGCGGTCCTTCCAGTCGCTCAGAATCGTGCAGATGCGCGCGTGCGCGTATTGCACGTAGTACACCGGGTTCTCGTCGTTCTGCTTCAGCGCGAGATCGATGTCGAACACGAATTCGGTGTCCGCCTTGCGCGAGATCAGGAAGAAGCGCACGGCGTCGCGGCCGCGGCGGATCGTGTCTTCGTCGAGTTGATCGGGCGCGGCTTCGCTGCCCGGCGTCATGCCGCCCGACCATTCGATCAGATCGCGCACGGTGACATAACTGCCCGCGCGCTTCGAGATCTTCACTTCCTGCCCGTCGCGCATGACGGTCACCATCTTGTGCAGCACGTAATCGGGATAACCCTTCGGGATGCCGATGCCGAGTCCCTGCAAGCCGGCGCGCACGCGAGCGATCGTACCGTGATGGTCCGAGCCCTGAATGTTGATCACCTTGGTGAAGCCGCGCCGCCACTTCGTGACGTGATACGCGACGTCCGGCACGAAGTAGGTGTACGTGCCGTCGGACTTGCGCATGACGCGGTCCTTGTCGTCGCCGTCGTCGGTGGTGCGCAGCCACAGCGCGCCGTCCTGCTCGTAGGTCTTGCCGGCATCGATCAGCGCCTGCACCGTCTCTTCGACGCGGCCCTCCTTGTACAGCGACGACTCCAGATAGAACTGATCGAACTTCACGCCGAAAGCGGTCAGGTCCATGTCCTGTTCGTGACGCAGATAAGCGACCGCGAACGTGCGGATGGCTTCGAGATCGTCGACGTCGCCTCGGCCCTTGACCGGCTCGCCGTCCTTCGCTGCGACCGTTGCGCCCGCCATGTAGTCACGCGCGATGTCGGCGATGTATTCGCCGTTGTACGCTGCTTCGGGCCACTCGGCGTCGCCGGGCTTGAAGCCGCGCGCGCGCGCCTGCGTCGAAATCGCGAGGTTGCCGATCTGCACGCCGGCGTCGTTGTAGTAGAACTCGCGATGCACGTCGTAGCCTTGCGTCGCGAGCAGGTTCGACAGCGCGTCGCCGAGCGCGGCCTGACGGCCGTGGCCGACGTGCAGCGGTCCGGTCGGATTCGCCGACACGAATTCGACGAGCACGTGCCTGCCCGCGTCGCGCGTCGAGCGGCCGAAGGCGGCGGCATCGTTGAGCACCGCCGGGATCACGTCTTGCTTCGCCCTCGCGGCGAGACGCAGATTGATGAAGCCCGGACCCGCGACTTCGGCACTCTCGACCAGCCCCTTCGCGTCCGGATGCGCGAGCAGGGCATCGACGATCTGCTGCGCGAGTTGACGCGGATTCGCGCGCAGCGGCTTCGCGAGTTGCATCGCGACATTCGACGCCACGTCGCCATGCGCGGCAACCTTTGGCCTTTCGAGGACGATCGCAGGTGCGATGAAGGCGGCTTCAGTCGCGCCTTGCGTGGATTGCGCGACCTGCTTGACCGCGTCGGAGATGAGCGTTTCCAGGATTTCTTTGTGTGCGGGCAGCATGCTGAATGTGATCCGGTGAAGCGGGTGCGGATGCGAAGGATGAAGGCGAAGCGAGACGCCATGCGACGCGGCTTCGGAGCCAACCGCCTGGTGAAGAACCACGCGAAACGACGCGAAACCACGCGCGATTCGGGCGTGAGACATTGCTAAACCGGGAGTTTAGCAAATGCTAAACTGTCTAAAGAGGGTGGCTGTCAGCGAAGAACAGGCTCGTCGGCGCTTGCAACAGGATTTGCATAGAAAGCCGGCTGTCATCCAACAAAAGGAAAGGACCTTCCCATGCTGATTACATTCAAGACCATGGCTGCACCCGATGTCATGATGCTCGATAACCTCGCGGAGTATTTGCTTGGCATCATCGGCAAGCCTCTGTCGGAGCGGGGCGTCATTACGCCGGCCGAACTGCCCGTCGCCATTCAGAAGCTCGAAGTGGCCATCGTGACCGACAAGCGAGAGCGCGCCGAACACGACGGGCATTTCCATGAAGGCGAGGCGGGCCACGATCCGCATGAGATTCCCATCGGACTCGCGCAGCGCGCGTATCCGTTTCTGGACATGCTTCGGCTTGCGCAGAAAGAGAACAAGGACATTCTCTGGGGCGTGTGACGCCTGACTCGCATCGTCAGCAGCGCGAAAAAAACCCGCATCGGCAACGAACGATGCGGGTTTTTTTTCTGCTATGAAGCGTGCGCTTACTGCGACTGGCCGCCTTCTGCCGGCGCCGGCTTGGCCGTCGTGGGCTTCTTCGGCTTCTTGGGCTTCTTCTTGTGCTCCGTTTGCGGCGGCGAGTAGGACGAAGCCTCGGTGCTGCTTGCCTGTGCAAAGGCAGCCGAACCCGACGCAGCGAACACAGCCGCAGCGATCGAAACGGCTACGGCGGACGTCATCTTCTTCATGCGACTTTCTCCGTGACGAAAGAATGCGTGGCCGTCGTCGTGACGGCCTATCGCGGCTACCAGTCTACGGAAATCAAAATGTTCCCGCCGAAAGCCTGCCTGTTTCCGGCTATCACGCGGGGAATATGTTGCGTGGGCGCAATCAACGAAGCGGAGCGAGCGCCCGTTCCGCATCCGACGACGATATCGCCATGCGCTCGGCGAAACTCTGCACCTGATCGTCACCGATCTTGCCGACCGAGAAGTACGTGCTGTCCGGATGCGCGAGGTAGAAGCCCGACACGCTGGCGGCCGGCAACATCGCCAGCGATTCGGTGACGCTCATGCCGAGTTCATCCGCCTGAAGCACTTCGAACATATCGCGCTTGACGAGGTGATCCGGGCACGCCGGATAACCCGGCGCGGGCCGGATGCCGACGTACTTCTCCGCGATCAGCGCTTCGTTGTCCAGCGTTTCGTCCGAGGCATAGCCCCACAGTTCGCGACGCACGCGCGCATGCAGCGCTTCGGCGAATGCTTCCGCGAAACGGTCGGCGAGGGCTTTCAGCATGATCGCGCTGTAGTCGTCGTGATCGGCTTCAAACTGCTGTTCCTTCTTGTCGACGCCGAGCCCGGCCGTGACCGCGAACAGGCCAATGTAATCCTTCACGCCCGAATCCTTCGGCGCGATGAAGTCGGCCAGCGAGCGATTCGGACGCATCACGCCATCGACGACCGGACGCACGCTTTGCTGCCGCAGATTGCGCCACGTCATCGCCACTTGCGAGCGCGATTCGTCCGTGTAGATTTCGATGTCGTCGTCGTTGACGGTGTTGGCCGGCAGCAGCATGACGACGCCGTTCGCCGTCAGCCAGCGGCCCTGGATGATGCGCGAGAGCATCGACTTGCCGTCCGAGAACACGCGCCGCGCCGATTCGCCGACGATCTCGTCGTTGAGAATCGCGGGATACGGGCCGGCCAGATCCCACGTCTGGAAGAACGGCGCCCAGTCGATGTACTTCGCCAATTCCGCGAGGTCGTAATTGCGAAACACGCGCCGCCCGATGAAGCTCGGCTTCTTAGGCGTGTACGCGGTCCAGTCGATCTTCGTCTTGTTCGCACGCGCCTCGGCGTAGGTGACCATCGGCTGCGCCTTCTTGTTCGCGTGCTGATAGCGGATGCGTTCGTAGTCGCTCTTGAGTTCGTCGAGATAGCGCGCAGCCCCCTCGTCCGACAACAGGCTCGACGCGACCGACACCGAACGCGACGCATCCGGCACATAGACCACCGGCCCCTCGTAGTGCGGCGCGATCTTGACGGCGGTATGCACGCGCGAGGTCGTCGCTCCGCCGATCAGAAGCGGCGTCTGCTTGCCGCGGAAGTATTCGTCGCGCTGCATCTCGGACGCGACGTAGGCCATCTCTTCGAGGCTCGGCGTGATGAGCCCCGACAGGCCGATGATGTCCGCGCCTTCCTCCTTCGCCTTTTGCAGGATGGTCGCGCAGGGCACCATCACGCCCATGTTGACCACTTCGAAGTTATTGCACTGGAGCACCACCGACACGATGTTCTTGCCGATGTCGTGCACATCGCCCTTGACGGTCGCGATGACGATCTTTCCCTTCGAGCGCACGTCCGCGCCGGCATCTGCCATGCGCTTCTTCTCTTCTTCGATGAACGGGATCAGGTGCGCTACCGCCTGCTTCATCACGCGCGCCGACTTCACGACTTGCGGCAGGAACATCTTGCCCGCGCCGAACAGGTCGCCGACGATGTTCATGCCGTCCATCAGCGGACCTTCGATCACGTTGATCGGGCGGCCGCCAGCCTGCTCGATCTTCGCGCGCACTTCCTCGGTATCTTCGACGATGAAATTCGTGATGCCGTGCACGAGCGCATGCGAGAGACGCTGCTCGACCGGCTGATTGCGCCATTCGAGGTTCTCTTCCTTCTTCGCCGCGCCGGTCTTGAACTTGTCGGCGATCTCGAGCAGACGATCGGTCGCGTCTTCGCGGCGGTTGAGCACGACGTCTTCGACCCGCTCGCGCAGTTCGGCGTCCAGATCGGCATACACGCCGAGCTGTCCGGCGTTGACGATGCCCATGTCCATGCCGGCCTGGATCGCGTGATACAGGAACACCGTATGGATGGCTTCGCGCACCGGATCGTTGCCGCGAAACGAGAACGACACGTTCGATACGCCGCCGCTGACCTTCGCGTACGGCAGGTTCTGCTTGATCCAGCGCGTCGCGTTAATGAAATCGACCGCGTAGTTGTTGTGCTCTTCGATGCCCGTCGCGATGGCGAAGATGTTCGGATCGAAGATGATGTCTTCGGGCGCGAAGCCGACTTCGTTCACGAGAATCTCGTAGCAGCGCTTGCAGATTTGCGTCTTGCGCTCGAAGGTATCGGCCTGGCCTTGCTCGTCGAAGGCCATTACGACGGCGGCCGCGCCGTAGCGGCGGATCAGATTCGCGTGATGGCGGAACGCGTCTTCGCCTTCCTTCAGCGAGATGGAATTGACGATGGCCTTGCCTTGCACGCACTTGAGGCCCGCTTCGATCACCTCGAACTTCGACGAGTCGATCATGATCGGCACGCGGGCGATGTCAGGCTCCGATGCGATGAGATTCAGAAAGCGCACCATGGCGGCTTTCGAATCGAGCATGGCCTCGTCCATGTTGACGTCGATAACCTGCGCGCCGTTCTCGACCTGCTGGCGCGCGACGGCAAGGGCTTCGTCGAACTGGCCGTTCAGGATCATGCGCGCGAACGCCTTCGAGCCTGTCACGTTCGTGCGCTCGCCGACGTTGATGAAAAGCGAACCGTCGGTGACGTTGAACGGCTCGAGGCCGGAAAGACGCATCGTGTGATCGGTCATTGTCTTGTCTCTTTGATGTCAGGCGGCGTCGCGGTACTGGGCGGGAAAGGGGCGCGGCTTCACGTCCGCCAGCGCCTTCGCAATCTCCGCGATATGCTCCGGCGTCGTCCCGCAGCACCCGCCCGCCAGATTCACCAGACCGGCTTCGGCGAATTCCTTCAGCAATCCCGACGTCACGTCCGGCGTCTCGTCGAAGCCGGTATCGCTCATCGGGTTCGGCAGGCCCGCATTCGGATAGCACGACACGAAGGTGTCGCACAGCTTCGCCAGTTCCGCGATGTACGGACGCATCAGCGCCGCGCCCAAAGCGCAGTTCAGCCCGAACGTGAGCGGCTTCGCATGACGCAGCGAGTTCCAGAACGCCTCGACCGTTTGCCCCGAAAGAATGCGCCCCGATGCATCCGTGACGGTGCCTGAAATCATGATCGGCACGAGTTCGCCGGTGTCCTCGAACAGTTCATCGAGTGCGAAGAGCGCGGCCTTGGCGTTCAGCGTGTCGAAAATGGTTTCCACGAGGAACAGATCGCAGCCCGCATCGAGCAGCGCCTTGGCCTGCTCGTAATAGGTATTGCGCAGCTCGTCGAAGGTGACGTTGCGCGCGCCCGGATCGTTGACGTCCGGAGAAATGCTCGCGGTCTTCGGCGTCGGTCCGATCGCGCCGGCGACGAAGCGCGGCTTGTCGGGCGTCGAGAAGGCATCGCAGGCTTCGCGGCCGAGCTTCGCCGATGCGAGGTTCATTTCGGCCGCGAGTTCTTCCATGCCGTAATCGGCCTGCGCCACGCGCGTCGCGCCGAAGGTGTTCGTCTCGATGATGTCCGCGCCCGCAGCGAGATACTTGTCGTGAATCTCGCGGATGATCTGCGGCTGCGTGATCGACAGCAACTCGTTGTTGCCTTTGATATCGCGGTCGTAATCCTTGAAGCGCTCGCCGCGATAAGCGGCTTCATCGAGCTTGTAGCGCTGGATCATGGTGCCCATCGCGCCATCGAGAATGAGGATGCGCCGTTGCAAAAGCGCGGGCAGCGCGGCGCCGCGCGTGTATTCGCGCTTGGGCGATTTCACGCCCGACGGACTCGGATTGGCGTTCTGGTTCATGACGGACAGGCCCTGTACCGGATGATGAAATAGTCCGTCATTGTAGCCGCAGCGAAGGGCAGTCGCTCTGCGCGGGACGTCCGGCGGCGCGTGCACGACGCACGAAAAAAGAACCCCGCCGATGAGGGACGGGGTCTTTCTGGCGTGTCGCTTGTTTGCCTTGCTGCATGGCTTGCCCGATCGCCGGCAAGCAGTGGCGGCGCCCGGCGCACGAAGCGCCTGGGCGGCGGATCAGTGGAGCACGACTGGTTGCGTCATCAAGATGTCGAACTGGCCGAGAAATTCATCGACATCCTCGAGCGATGGTTCTTCCTCGATCAGCTTTTGCACGTGCTCGCGAAACTTTTCGGCGAGCGCACCGTCGATGAAGATCTCCCGTTGCGTGTTCTTGTCGACGATTTCGTAACCGCCCGACATCATCGCAAGATGGTTGTCCTGCGGCGGAAATTCGACGACGCAATAGTTAGGGCTGTTGTAGATCATTTGCATGGCGACACTCCTTATTCCTTTTGCTCCTGGCAAACCTGCATCCTAAGTGGAGCGACGGGGTGGGAATTCAAGGGGTGGCCTCGACGTGATGCCGGTTTTATCGAGGCTATTTCTTGTGATACAAGCTCAGGCGGGTCCGCGCAAGAACGCATCCAGCAATGCGCAAAAACGCTGTGACACCTCGACCGGAGACAGATGTGCCGCATTCAGTAACTCGAATTGCGCGCCCGGCACAGTGTCGGCGATCACTCGGGATTCAGCATGCGGCGTGCCATTGTCCTGGTCACCGGCCACGACGAGCGTGCGTTTCGCTATGGACGCAAGCTCGGCGCGCGCATCGAAACGGCTCAGCGCCTCGGCTGCACGCGCAAAACCCTCAGCGGGCGTGTTGGTTATCGTCTCCGCAATCTGCTCGATGACTTCCGGATGCGCCTTGCGGAACTCCGCAGTGAACCAGCGCTCGAGCGTTGGTTCCACGATACCGGCTATTCCGCTTTCGCGCACGGACGCCGCGCGTTGCAGGAACGTCGGCCGCGCTTCCTCACGAATGTAGGCGGGCGCGCCGACGACCGTCAGCGAATCCACTTTGTCCGCATGGTTGATTGCGAACTTCTGCGCGACCATTCCGCCAATCGACAAGCCGACGACATGCGTCGACGGCGCGCCGAGCCGGTCGAGCAGTTCGGAGAGATCGTCGGCAAGATCGTCGATGGTGAATGCACCCGGCGACACCGCCGTGTACCCGTGGCCGCGCAGGTCGTAACGCAACACGGTGTAACTGTCGCGGAAATAACCGGCCATCTGGTCCCAGACCGACAAATCGCCCGCGAGCTGGTGGATGAACGTTAGCCAGGGGCCGCCGCCTTCGTTGTCGAGTACGTACCGCGTGTCGATGCCATTGATGTTCAACTGCATATCGGCTCCGGTGAAAGTGCTTGTCCGCGTGTGGATGCGTGCTTCGACGCGCCGCCTCAGGGCCGGATTTCGGGATTCGGGGCGGGCGCGGTTTCCTCAGATGCATCCGGCGTGCCCGGAGCCTCCGGCTCGACGGCAGCGGTCGGCGTCTGGAGCTTGCCGGCCCACAGCATTTCGACCTCCAAGCCGTTCGGCTCCGTTTGCAGAATCCGCACGGGCAGCCAGCCAAGGGCGGGAGCGAGCCATACATCGAGCTTGCGGCGGTCGCCTTCGCGGCGCGGCAGGCGCATGAAATGCCGCGCGGTCACGTATCCGTCGCGCGCTTGCACCGTTTCGTCGCCGACGGTTTCCATCGGCCAGATTTCGCTGCTGTCGTTATCCGCGACGTTGAACTGGCGGGTGACGCCGGGCTTGTACACGTCGGGTGCGCCGCGCACGAGACTCGTCAACTGCATGACGACGCTGAAGCGGTCCTGCGCGCCGTCGGCGAGCGGCTGGCTGTTCGGCGTGCGCGTGTAGACGATCTGCTTGGTATCGCGGTTGAAGATGGCGATATCGGCGGCGCGGCGGCCGCGTTGCTCCGAATACTGTTCCGGGGCGATGCCGAACGCATCGATATGGCCCTTGCTCGAATACACGAACGGCCCGACGAACGGCAGCGGAATCGAGACGACCATCTCGTAGCGCTGGCCGTCGTTGGTCCAGTGGATCGTGCCGGTCTGATTCATCACGCCGTTGACGAGCGTGTCGTAGCGCAATTCTCCGGTTGGCGGGACGTTGATCTTGTCGCCCGATGCGGCTGCGGGCGCTTGCGACGCGGATGCCGACGCCGATGCCGATGCCGATGCCGACGCCGATGCCGACGCCGACGCCGACGCCGACGCCGACGCCGACGCCGACGCCGACGCGCTTGCCGCCTCGGCGCTCGAAGCCGTGACTTCCGGCGATGCAGCGGCCAGCGCGCCAGGCTCGGGCGTCGCGGCGCTCACAGCGGGCGCAGGCGCCGGATGCGGTCGCGGCGCAGGATGTGCGGCCTTCGGCGGCGGGGCAAGCGGCTTCGCGGGCGTGGCTGGCGTGGCAGGCGCAGGCGGCGCGACGGGCTTCGGCGTCAGCAATTCCACTTGCATGGGCGGCCTCTCCGTCGGCGGCGGATTGGCCGGCTGCTTCGCGCGCTCCAGCCAGCGTAACCCGCCGGCATGCAAGCCGGCGACGACGAGCGCGGCCAGCACCCATCGCGGCCAGCGGCGGGGCGCGGCGGTCGGAGAGGCGGCAGAAGACTGCCCGCCCGGCGCGGGACGAGGACGGCGAAAGTCAGGCAAGGGCATCGAAACGGGGAGAGAAAGGCGAGCGCGCGTGGCAGAACGGGAGAATGGGTTATGACAAGCGCCGCTGATTCGATGTTCCTCAGTGCGCCGGGGCGTCGCTGGCGCGATACCCCAGTTCATACGACAGGCCGCGCGCGCATTCGCGGAGCGCGGCATCGATTTCGCCGCCCCAGCGCGTATCGAACGCGCCTTCGTGACCGAGCGCAATCAGCCCGAGCGCGAGATCGCCGGTCGAATCGAAGACCGGCGTGCAAAACGCGTGGATGGTCGGCAGCAGCATGCCTTCGACACGCGCCGCGCCGTGCTCGCGGACATCGGCGAGAAGCGGCTCGATATCGGCGATTGTCTGCTTGCTGGCAGCGAGTTCGCGGTCGAGCATCGCCTGCGTCTTGCTGCGCGG
Organism: Caballeronia grimmiae; assembly: GCF_022879615.1. Lineage (NCBI taxonomy): Bacteria > Pseudomonadati > Pseudomonadota > Betaproteobacteria > Burkholderiales > Burkholderiaceae > Caballeronia > Caballeronia grimmiae. The sequence continues at coordinate 2,684,713 of NZ_CP084271.1, read as the reverse complement.
CAGATAGGCGGCGAACAGCAGGCCGGTCGCGGATGAGAGGAGCGGCATGACATCGCCCAGTTTCAGCGATGCCTTCGCCGGATAGCTCGATTCCATCCAGTGCACGACGGTCGGCCCCTGATTGCCCCACACGGCGATGCCCACCGTCTGATCCAGCCGGTCGCGAAGCTCGGCCAGTGCGATGCGCGCGAGCCTCACGCCATCCACGCGAGCAAGGCGCGCCAGTCCCATCTGCAGCGCGAAGCCGCCGAGTTCATAACGTCCCGACACCGGATCCTGCGATACGACGCCGAGCCGCACGAAGCTCACGAGATAGCGATGCGCCTTCGCCGGGCTCATGCCCGCGCGCTGTGCGAGGTCGCGCAACATCATCGCGCGTGGCTCGCGGGTTAGCACGTCGAGCAGGCGGAAGCCGACTTCGATCGACTGAATGCCCGAACGCGCTTTCTCTTCGGAAGCGTCGATGTCGTCGTCGTCGGTGGTGGCGGAAAGGGTCGAAGGCATGGAAAGCGTCGAAATCGGCCGGATGGCTGGCGATTCACCATCGTAAAATAGATTTCCCTTAACGTCATCTCACGCACCGACTCCGCTTTATGAAACTCGCCACGCTGAAGGACGGCACGCGCGACGGCCAGCTCGTCGTCGTTTCGCGCGATTTGCGCACGGCAGTCATCCCCGACGGGATCGTCACGACGCTGCAACGCGCACTCGACGACTGGACCTTTTACGCGCCGCAACTGATCGAGCTATACGACACGCTGAACCAGGGCCGCGCCCGTCATTCTTTTTCGTTCGATCCGAAGTCGTGCATGGCGCCGTTGCCGCGCGCCTTCCAGTGGGCCGATGGCTCGTCGTACGTGAACCACGTCGAGCTCGTGCGGCGCGCGCGGGGCGCGGAGATGCCGCCCGAGTTCTGGACCGATCCATTGATGTATCAGGGCGGCAGCGACGATTTTCTCGGGGCGACCGACGATATCGTGTGCGCGTCCGAGTCCTATGGGATCGACTTCGAGGCGGAAGTGGCCGTGATCACCTCGGATGTCGGAATGGCCCCCACGCCCGACGAAGCCTTGCGAAGCGTGCGTCTGCTGATGCTCGTCAACGATGTATCGCTGCGCAATCTCATCCCTGCGGAACTGGCGAAGGGCTTCGGCTTCTTCCAGAGCAAGCCCGCGACCGCGTTTTCGCCGGTGGCCGTGACGCCCGACGAACTTGGCGACGCATGGCGCGAAGGCCGCGTGCATCGCCCGATGATCGTGCACTGGAACGGCAAGAAGGTCGGCCAGCCGGAATGCGGCGTCGACATGGTGTTTCACTTCGGCCAGCTGATCGCGCATGCAGCAAAGACGCGCAATCTGCGCGCGGGGTCGATCGTCGGCTCGGGCACCATCTCGAACAAGGACGCGACGCGCGGCTACTGCTGCATCGCCGAGAAGCGGTGTCTCGAAACCATCGAGCACGGCGCGGCGCAGACCGGCTTCATGCAGTTCGGCGACAGCGTGCGTATCGAAATCTTCGACGAGGCCGGCAAGTCGGTCTTCGGCGCGATCGATCAGGCCGTCGTGCAACTGGAGCACTGAGCGCGCACTGAGCTAGCACGAGGGCGCAACGGGTTTCGCCCGATGCGTCGACGGCGCGCGTCACCGTACACTTGCCGGGCGTTGCGGCGCCCGTGCCGCACGACGACAACAACACGTACAAAGGAGATGTCGATGCGCGGTGGAAAGTGGATGGCGGCGGCAGTATCGTTGGTTCTGGCGACAGCATCGTTCGCGCAGACGCCGCATGTGAAGATCGGCCTCGTGCTGTCGCTGACGGGGCCGGCCGCGTCGCTCGGCATTCCCGCCCGCGATACGGTGGCGCTCCTGCCGAAGGAAATGGGCGGCAGGCCCGTCGACTATATCGTGCTCGACGACGCCTCCGACACCACGCAAGCCGTCCAGACGACGAAGAAGCTCATCACCGAAGATCAGGTCGATGCGATCATCGGCTCGTCGATCACGCCGAACTCGCTCGCGATGATCGATGTCGTCGCGCAAGGACAGACGCCGATGATCTCGCTGGCGTCGTCATCGAAGATCATCGAACCGGTGGACGACAAGCGCCGCTGGGTCTTCAAGACGCCGCAGACCGACGCGATGATGGCGTCCGCGATCGCCGAGCACGCGAGCAATCACGGCGTGAAGACGCTGGCGTACATCGGCCAGGCCGACGCCCTCGGCGAAACCTTCTACGCGGAAGTCGCGAAGTTCGCACAGCTTCACAAGATCAACGTGGTGGCGAACGAGCGCTTCAACCGCACGGACCCGAGCGTGACCGGGCAAATCCTCAAGATTCTTGCCGCGAAGCCGGATGCGGTGGTGGTCGGCGCGGCCGGCACGCCTGCCGCGCTGCCGCCGAAGACGCTCGCGCAACGCGGCTACAAGGGCCTCGTCTATCACAATCACGGCGTAGGCAACCGCGACTTCCTGCGCGTGTGTGGCGCGGATTGCAACGGCACCTTCCTGCCGACGAGCCCGGTGCTGGTCGCCGCGCAGTTGCCCGACGATCATCCGGCCAAACGGCTCGCGCTGAGCTATATCAAACTGTATGAGGCGAAGCAGGGCGCGGGAACGGTGTCGGCGTTCGGCTCCTACACGTGGGATGCGGGGATGCTGCTCGAACGCGCCGCGCCCATCGCGCTGAAAGCGGGCGTACCCGGCACGCCGGCGTTCCGCAACGCACTGCGCGATGCGCTCGAAGGCACGAAGAACTTCGCGGATACCAATGGCGTCGTCAACATGACGCCCAACGATCACATCGGCCTCGATCAGCGCGCCCGCGTGATGGTCGAGATACGCGACAGCAAGTGGGTGTATCAGCCGCGCTAACGCCACCTGCACTTGAAACCCATCGACATGAGCGATCTTTCCCTGTACTCCGCCTATACGTCGCTGCAATTGCGCCGTCACGCGCACGGCGTGCTCGAAGTGGTGATGCCCGGCGCGGGCGCGAACAAGAGCGGCCTCTCCACCGCCGACGCCAACATGCACCGCGAACTGGCGGATATCTGGCGCGACATCGATCGCGATCCCGAGACGCGCGTCGCGCTGATTCGCGGCGAAGGCAAGGGTTTCTCGGCGGGCGGCGATCTCGCGCTCGTCGAGGAGATGGCGAACGACTTCGAGGTGCGCGCGCGGGTCTGGCGCGAGGCGCGCGATCTCGTCTACAACGTCATCAACTGCAACAAGCCGATCGTCTCCGCGATGCACGGCCCGGCGGTCGGCGCGGGGCTCGTCGCGGGGCTGCTCGCGGATATCTCGATTGCGTCGAAGTCGGCGCGCATCATCGACGGACACACGCGGCTCGGCGTCGCCGCCGGCGATCATGCGGCGATCGTGTGGCCGCTGCTGTGCGGGATGGCGAAGGCCAAGTACTATCTGCTTCTATGCGAGCCGGTGAGCGGCGAGGAGGCGGAGCGCATCGGGCTGGTATCGCTCGCGGTGGAAGAAAGCGAACTGATGCCGAAGGCAATCGAAGTCGCGAACCGGCTCGCGCAAGGATCGCAGACCGCGATACGCTGGACCAAGTACGCATTGAACAACTGGCTGCGCATGGCGGGGCCGACCTTCGATACATCGCTCGCGCTCGAATTCATGGGTTTCGCCGGGCCGGACGTGCACGAAGGCATGCGTTCGCTGCGCGAGCGCCGCGCGCCGGATTTTCCCGGCGGCGCGCCGTTTTAATGACCTCGCGCAATTGCGTAAATCAACCAATCATGGAGAGAGTCGAATGACCGATAACACTGGCGGCACCCCGCCGTTTTCGATTCCCGGTTTCCCCGGATTCGGCCAGGCCGACATGATGGGCAAGATGTGGGAAATGATGCGGCTCAACCCGTTCGCCGCCGCGATGCCGGGCGGCGGCCAGGGCGTAGGACCGTCGCTGTCGATGATGTCCGACATGCTCGCGCCGCTCACCAACATCGAGGAACTCGACAAGCGCGTGACCGACATGCGCGCGGTCGAGCAATGGCTCAAGCTCAATCTCAACATGCTGCAATCGGCGATTCAGGCGCTCGAAGTGCAGCGCGCCACGCTCGCCACGCTGCGCTCGTTCGGCGCGTTCGCGCAGACGTCGATGGAAAGCGCGAAGAACGCGGCGGCGGACACGCAGAAAGCGGCGGGCCGCTGGCCGATGGGCGGCGCGGCGAAGCCCGAGGAGCCGAAGCAGGAAAGCAGTCCGCAGCCGTCCGCCACCGACGACGCGGCGCAGCCGGCTGGCAGCGTGCCGCCGGGCTTCGATCCCAGCGGCTGGTGGAACGTGCTGCAATCGCAGTTCAATCAGCTCGCCCATCTCGCGATGCTTCAGCCCGGCATGACAGGCGCGGCGGGCCAGCAGGACGCGTCGGCGGAAACGACGGCGCAGAGTCCCGCATCCGGCGATGCGGCCGATGCCGGCGAACCCAAGTCCGATGCCGCCGCAGCCAAAAAGGCGGCTGCAAAAAAAGCGCCGCCGCGAAAGAAAGGCGAGTGAGATGCGGCTGTCCGCCTGACCGGGCCGGCTGGGAAATGAATCGGCGTGACGCCCGGCGGCTGAAAGGTCACCGGGCGTTTTCTTTGCGTGCGGTCAGGCAGAGCCGGAATCGAGCGCAGTGCGAACGGTCACTTTCTGTCCATCATTAAGTGGCCGCTTACTCGCGCTTTGTCCACCCCGCATATCAGGCACGCTGCGTGCATAGCGGATATGTGTGATCCATGTTCACTCTGTCCATGACAAACCCATCTAACGAAGACCCCGTTTCCGGCGAGGATGCCGGCGACACCGCCCAGAACGACGCTCTATCGGGATCGCTGCAATCGCACGGTTTCGAAAGCGGGCTGACGGGCATCGGCATTGGCGCCATCGCGCAGGAAATCGGGCTGACCAAGGACACGCTGCGCGTGTGGGAGCGCCGCTACGGATTCCCGCAACCGCTGCGCTCGCCGGGCGGCGAACGGCTGTACCCGCAGGAGCAGGTGTCGAAGCTGCGGCTTGTGAAGCGCCTGCTCGACGCGGGGCATCGGCCGAGCAAGGTGCTCGCGCAGCCGGTCGAGCAACTGCAACAACTCGCGCAAGCATCCGGGATCGGCCAGGACGCGCCGGATGTGGAGCTGGACCAGATGGTCGCGTTGCTGCGCAACGGTGCTTACGAGGACTTTCGCTTCGGATTGCTCAAGCGCGCGACGCGCGACGGCCTCGAGCGCTTCGTTCTCGACGTGGCCGCGCCGCTTTCGGCGCGCGTCGGCAATGCGTGGGCCGCGGGGACGTTGCAGGTCTATCACGAGCATCTCTTCAGCGAGGCGCTGCAGGTTACGCTGCGCAGCCTCATGCGTCCGCTTTCCGACGCGATGCGCTCACGCGGAGGCCGTCCGCGCGTGCTGCTGACGACGCTCTCCGGAGAAGGTCACGGTCTCGGCATCCTGATGGCCGAGGCGATGCTGACGCTGTCGGAATGCACGTGCATTCAGCTTGGGCTACAGACGCCCCTGCACGATATCGCCAGCGCGGTGACCGCGCACGATATCGATATCGTCGCGCTGTCGTTCACGTCGGTGCTGCCGGCGCAGGTCATCGGCAATGTGCTGACGGAGCTGCGCAGCATGCTGCCGTCGCACGTGCGGATCTGGGTAGGAGGCAGCAGTCCGGCGCTGCGCCGCAAGATTCACGAGGGCATCGATCAGTTGCCCGGCCTGACCGCAATCGCCGAATCCGTGGCGGCCTGGCGCTCGACGGCCGTGCTATCATCGACCGGCTTGCCGGAGCAGCCGCAGACGGCGAACTGACACGGGCTTGCAAACAGACGGCATCGGCGAGAACGGCATCGGCGGCGCGTTAGCCACGGCCGGCGCGAACCGGCGCAACATGCCGCTGTCACAAGCGTAGGCCACGCTGGAAACTGCGCGGCACGGCGGCGCCACGAAGGCCGGTCCTACCTCAGGCACAGGTTTCGCTCATCACCCACGGTAGACAAAGACGCATACAGCGCGCATCAGCACATGACGCGTGAAGCTCATGCGCGGCTTATTGCGTTGCCGCCGCGCTAAATATGGCGCTTTGTTGTCGGTTTTCGTCTGTGAGCGCTCGAATCCCGCGTAAAATTGAAAGCTTGGTTGCTCGCGCGCAATGTTTAGGTGCGCGCCCGGGCCGAGAGTCATATAGATATAACGTCGCATAAGTGGCATCAGGGGTGACTATGAACACCATGCTTTATCCGGAACTTTATAAGTCGCTCGAATCCGTCCGTTGGGATATGGAGAAGGACATTCCATGGGACAAATTCGATGCGTCGCTGCTCTCCGACGAGCAGGCCAAGACCATCAAGATGAACGCGATCACCGAATGGTCCGCGCTTCCTGCAACGGAAATGTTCTTGCGTGACAACCATCACGACAGCGACTTCTCCGCTTTCATGAGCGTGTGGTTTTTCGAAGAGCAGAAGCATTCGCTGGTGTTGATGGAGTACCTGCGCCGCTTCAAGCCCGAAATGGTGCCGACGGAAGAAGAACTGCACGCCGTGCGTTTCGAATTCGATCCGGCGCCGCCGCTCGAAACCCTGATGCTGCATTTCTGCGGCGAGATTCGCCTGAACCACTGGTATCGCCGGGCAGCGGAATGGCATACCGAGCCGGTCATCAAGCACATTTACGAAACGATCTCGCGCGACGAAGCCCGTCATGGCGGCGCGTATCTGCGCTACATGAAGAAGGCGCTCGCCAATGCGGGCGATTCGGCGCGCGCCGCGTTCGCGAAAATCGGCGTGCTGATGGCGTCCGCGCGCCGCACGGAAAAGCCGCTGCATCCGACGAACCTGCACGTGAATCAGGCGCTTTTCCCGCGCGATACCGTGCAATCGCGCCTGCCCGATCCGGAATGGCTCGAGCGCTGGCTCGACGACCAGATCCGCTTCGACGATAGCTGGGAGAAGAAGGTCGTCGAACGCATTCTGCACAACCTGTCGATCCTCTTCGAGCGCTCGTTCGTCACCGCGCAGGAGTTGAACCGCTATCGCAAGGAAGTGGTGCAGCGTCTGCAAGCGGCGTCAGGCGGCGCGGCCGCGCAGCAGCCGGCCTGATCGCCGGAACAAGTTTTTGAGCAAGCGGCCCGTCAGGCTCCAACTGACGGGCCGCTTTTTTTGCATCCCGAAGGTTCAGCGCAGCGCCCGGAAGCCTCGAGCCGCCGTGGCACAATGCGCGCTCTTGAACCACTGCATCGAGCATCGCCATGCCCGCCATTTTCGAACGCAAGATCACCACGCGCGACGCGCTCGCCGCGCTCCGTCCGACGCTCGCCGGGCCGGTCGTATTCACCAATGGCGTGTTCGATATCCTGCATCGCGGACACGTGACCTATCTCGCCGATGCGAAGGCGCTCGGCGCGACGCTGATCGTCGGCGTCAACAGCGATGCCTCCGTGCGGATGCTCGGCAAGGGCGAAGATCGCCCGATCAATCGCGAAGACGATCGCATGGCGCTGCTGGCGGCGCTTGAAAGCGTGGACTGGGTGGTGAAATTTGAAGAGCCGACGCCGCTGCAACTCATCGGCGCCGTGCATCCCGATGTGCTCGTGAAAGGCGGCGATTACGACATGGACAAGCTCGCGGAATCGGCGCTGGTGCGCGGGTGGGGCGGCAAGGCGATGGCGATCGCTTTCGAGCATGACCGCTCGACGACCGCGCTGCTCAAGAAAGTGCGCGCGCAGTCCTGACGCGATGCCGCTCTGCCGGTCTACTGGCTGAGCGGCGCAGTTTGCACTTTGACAGAGGGCGCGGGACCGCCGACTTGCGGCTGATCGGCAGCTTCTTCGGGATGGAGCGGATGCATGGTTAGCGTTTCAGGCCGGACCTGCTGCATCAGGTGTTGCGGCTCGCGCGCGCCGGCCGCCGGCAGCGGGCCGAAGGTGCCGTGTACGAGCGCAAACATTACAAGGTTGGCCAGGGTCAGGATGGCGATGAGCCAGCGCAGCATTCTTGGGCTCCGTTAGTCGATTAGAATCAGGATGAGTGAAGCGCCGCCGTTTCCCGCGCGATGAGCGCGAGTCCCGACAGCACCAGGGAATCATGGCGAGTGTAGGGCGCGTCGAGCGCGCCCGCGATTTCATCGGCGGCGCCGCCGCTCAGCACGAGACGGACGTCCGCCTGCCAGTCGTTGCGCAGATCGCGCCATGCTCGCTCGATCAAACTCGCTTGCGCCAGCAGGCAACCGGACGATAACGCGGCGGCCGTATCGATCGCGAAGAGGGCGTGCGGCTTTTCGACGGCGGCGTTCAGCGCGCGTTTTGCGCCCGCCGCGTCGAGCGTCGGCAATTGCGCGGTGCGGCTGCCGAGCGACTGCATCATCAGCGACCAGCCCGGCGCGATCAGTCCGCCCGTGAAGACGCCGTCGGCGCGCAAGGCTTCGAGCGTCGTCGCGGTGCCGAACGTGGCAATCAGTACGTTCTCCCCCGGATAGGCCGCGCGCGCGCCGATCAGGCCGGCCCAGCGATCGCTGCCGAGCTTTTCCGGCTCCGCATAGCCGTTGGTCACGCCGCATTGACGCGGCTTCGCCCGGACGACGGTGCGCGGCAACGCGGGCCAGCGCGCGTCAATAAGACGTTCGATCCGGTCCTGCACCGATGCGCCCGCCACGTTCGAAATCCACGCGTTAGCGGGATCGGGTAGCGATGACCACGCGGCAAGCGCCGGGTCGTCGGATTGCGATGCTTCCCGCTCGTGCTCCAACGCGCCGCTCGCGATGGGCGCGCCGGTTTCATCGGCGAGCGACCACTTGATGCGGCTGTTGCCCGCGTCGATCAGCAGTATCCGCGCGTCGCTCACGGACGTTCCTTCGCGAGGCGCAAGCTCAGTTCCCCCGTGGCGACGGCGCGCGGTCCTTCGGGTGCGTCGATCAGCAAGTGGCCGCTGTCGTCCACGCCCGATGCCACGCCGCGCGTGATTTCCTGCCCTTGATCGAGCAGTACGACTTCGCGGCCGGCGTAGGCGTGCGCGTCTGTCCAGCGCTGGCGGAACGGCTTGAAGCCTTCGGCTTCGAAGCGCGGCAGGGCGGCATCTAGCGCGTTGAGCAGCGCGGCGAGCGTGTCGGTGAGATTCGCGCCCGGCCACGCGCGGGCGAGCGAGGCGGGCGCCGTGCCGGGAACGGCGGACGCGGCCTGGCGATTCGCGTCATCGACCTGAGCGGCGAGGTGCTCCGCGCCATGCAGATTGATGCCGATGCCGATCACCACGGCCGTCGCGCCCGGCCCCGTCCATGCGGTTTCGATGAGGATGCCGGCGAGCTTGCCATCGTCGAGCAGCACGTCGTTCGGCCACTTGAGGGCGGGCCGCGCGGACGGCGAGAGCGGTAGGCGCGCGAGCGCATCGAGCACCGCGACGCCGATCGCCAGACTCAGCCCCGATAGCCCTTCGATAGGCCGCCGCAGCACATAGCCGACCGACATCAGCAGCGCGTTGCCCGGCTCCGCGAGCCAGGCGCGGCCCCGCCGGCCCCGGCCGGACGTCTGCGAATATGCGACGCGGACGACGGGCGCGGGCGGATCGGCCGGCGCGTTGTCGCGGGGCTGGGCGCGCAGGCGTTCGATGAGATCGGCGTTCGTGGAGCCGGTTTCATCGACGATTTCGATGTCCCAGTCATGCGCGGGACGCGGGGCGAGCGTCGCGAGCCGGCTGCGATCGATGCGCCACGGGGCGTCGGGGGCGAAGGAAGCGGAGGGGTTCATGCAGGGTATTGTAGCGGGGCGGTATGCCGATGCCCTTCCTCGCCGGGGTCGCGCGAACGCGAGACGAAGCGTCTTTTGCGCAGCGTGGCGGCCGATGGCCAAAGCCTTCGCTCGTCAGCGATGCGCCGAGGCGTGCTGCGGCGGACCGCCCCAGGACAACCTTCGTTACAATGTCCTCTCCCTCCCATCCCGCCCCAACACCCTTGAACTTCGACACGCCGCCCCGCCTTCGAGTGGAAGCCGGTCAGCAAGGCAAGGTGGTCCGGCTCTCGGGCCAATGGACCGCGCTCGCGCTTGCGCGTGATCGAGCCAAAAGCGGCGTCACGCGGCGGCTGCGCGCCATCGGGCGGGAAGCCATCGGCCAGTGGGACCTGCTCTCCGTCGAGCGCCTCGATCACGTCGGCGGTCAGGCGCTATGGCGCATCTGGGGCCGCAAGATGCCCGCCACCATCGCGCTGTCGGACACCCAGCGCGAAATCTTCGAGCGCGTCGCACTGCTCGACGCCGAACGCGAGGAACCCGAACCCGTCGACCGCACCGGCCCCGTGACACGGCTCGGACAACTGATCTTCGGCTTCCTCGATCACGTGTACGGCGGCCTGGCGATGTTCGGCACCTTTCTCATCGATCTCTTCGCCATCGTGCGGCGTCCAAATCGCACGCCGTGGACGGAGATCTCCGCGAACATCTATAGCGCCGGCGCGCAGGCGCTCGCCATCACGGCGCTCGTCGCGTTCCTGATCGGCATCGTTCTCAGTTATCTGTCGGCGCAGCAGTTGCGCATGTTCGGCGCGAATCAGTACATCGTGAACATCCTTGGCCTGTCGGTGATACGCGAACTCGGGCCGGTGCTCTCCGCGATTCTCGTCGCCGGGCGCTCCGGCTCCGCGATCACCGCGCAGATCGGCGTGATGCGCGTCACCGAGGAACTCGACGCGATGCAGGTCATGGGCATCCCGCACGGTCTGCGGCTCGTCCTGCCGCGCGTGCTCGCGCTCGGCATCGCCATGCCGCTGCTCGTCATGTGGACGAACATCATCGCGCTCGTCGGCGGCGCGCTCGCGGCCAAGCTCGTGCTGTCCATCGACATATCGTTCTTCGTCCGCTCGCTGCCGTCCGTCGTGCCGATCGCGAATCTGTGGATCGGGCTCGGCAAGGGCGTCGTGTTCGGCATGCTGATCGCGCTCGCCGCCTGTCACTTCGGCTTTCGCATCAAGGCGAATTCGCAAAGTCTCGGCGAAGGCACGACGACTTCCGTGGTCACGTCGATCACCGTGGTCATTCTCGCGGACGCCGTGTTCGCGATCCTCTTCCAGAACGTGGGGCTATAAACGCACATGTCGACGACGCTCGCCACCGCTGTGCGCCATCAGCCGCCGCCCGTCATCGCGGAGCCGGTCATCGAAGTGCGCGATGTCACGAAACGCTACGGCAGGACCGTGATTCACGAGCACCTGAATCTCGACGTGCGGCGCGGCGAGATCGTGGCGCTGCTCGGCGGCTCGGGTTCCGGCAAGACCACGCTCGTCCGGCAGATTCTGGGACTCGAATCGCCGACATCGGGCACCATTCGCGTGCTCGGCGAAGAGTGGGCGCGCATGGACGAAGAGACCGCCAAGATGCTGCGCACGCGCTCCGGCATGCTGTTTCAGCAAGGCGCGCTGTTCTCGTCGCTGACGGTGTACGACAACATCGCGCAGCCGTTTCGCGAACTCGGCAAGATTCCCGAAGATCTGATCCGCGAGTTCGTGATGCTCAAGCTCGAAATGGTCGGGCTGTCGTGCAAGCACGCGAGCAAGATGCCGTCGGCGCTGTCGGGCGGCATGGTGAAGCGCGTCGGCATCGCGCGGGCGATTGCGCTGGAACCCGAACTGCTGTTCCTCGACGAGCCGACCGCGGGCCTCGACCCGAAGGCATCGGACGAATTCGTCGATCTCATCGCAACGCTGCACCGCGCGCTCGGCCTCACGGTCGTGATGGTCACGCACGATCTCGATACGATGGTCGCGCTGTCCACGCGCGTCGCCGTGCTGGCCGACCGGCGCGTGCTCGTCGCGGCGCCCGTCGAAGAGGCGGTGGCGGTGGATCATCCGTTCATCCGCGAGTATTTTCTGGGGCGGCGCGGACGCCGCGCGCTTGCCGCACTGCCGCCCGAGCGCCGCGCGAAGCTGCCCGCCGTCGCGCTCGACGACGCCTCGACCATCGTCAGATAGCCGACGCCACGCCCACAGAAAGAAGGAACCCGCCGATGGAAAACAAATCACACGCGTTCTGGACCGGGCTGTTCACCATCGTGCTCGTGCTGGCGATCGCGTTCGCGGCGTTCTTCTTCAACGTCGATCGCACCGTGCGCGTGCCGTACGACCTGATCGCGCGGACCAACGTGACGGGTCTTTTCACCGATGCCTCCGTGCGTTATCGCGGTCTCGGCGTCGGCAAGGTAGAGTCGATCCGCTTCGACAAGTCGCATCCGGGGCAAATTCGCATCCGCATTCTCGTCGACCAGAACGCGCCGATGACGCATTCCACCTTCGCGACGCTCGGCTTTCAGGGCGTGACGGGCATCGCGTTCGTGCAACTCGACGACACCGGCAAGGACACGAGAGCGCTCGCTTCGTCGCCGCAGCACGTCGCCGAAGTGCCGATGCGCCCCGGCCTCTTCGAGCAGTTGCAGGAACGCGGCGAAGTGATTTTGCGCCGCTTCGAGCGCCTGTCCGACGATGCGGATAAATTCCTCTCCGACGACGTGCGCAATCAGCTCATGGACACCGCGAAGAGTCTGCAGGGCGCGGCGGATGGCATTGCCTCGCTGGCGAATCAGGCCGGGCCCGCCACGGCGCGCCTGCCGCAGACGCTGCAACAGCTCGACCGCACGCTGGCATCGACGAATGCGTTCGTCCAGAATCTGAGCCGCGAAAACGGCCCGTTCGTGACGAATCTGAACAAGGCGGGCAACGCGGCGCAACAGGCGGCGACGTCGCTCGCCGACATGAACGAATCGCTGCGCGAGATGACGGCGCGCGTGGGCTTCGAGGCGCTGCCGCGGCTCTATTCGTTCACCGAGGATCTGGGCAGCGCCGCGCGTTCCGTCGACCGCGCCGCCGATACGTTCAGCGCGAGCCCGCGCAGCGTATTGTTCGGTGCGCCGTCGATGCCGCCGGGGCCGGGCGAGCCGGGCTTCGTCTGGCCGGCGAATCCGGCGCGTTGAAAAGGAATCTCATGGGACATACACAGTTGAACCGAACGTCGCTCGCGCTCGTGTTCATGGCGATGCTGGCGGGCTGCGCGTCGAACGCGACGGTCGCGCCCGACGCGCGCTATGACCTCGGCGCACCGCCAACATCGACGGAAACGAAAGCGCTGCCGCCCGTCAAGGTGCTCGCCGTCGGCGCGCCGCGCAGCCTGGAAACCGACGCGTTCGTCTACCGGATGAGCTATGCCGACGCGCAACGCACAGGCACCTATGCCAACAGCCATTGGACGATGCCGCCCGCGCAACTCCTGACGCAGCGCGTGCGCGCGGCGCTGGCGGCGCGCGGCCCGGTGCTGACGGGCGCCGATACGGTGCGCGCGGCGCTGCTGGAAGTCGAACTGACCGGCTTCGAGCAGGTCTTTGATGCGCCTGAGCGGAGCCACGGCGCGGTGTCGGTGCGCGCGACGCTCACGCAGCAGGGCCGCGTGGTCGCGCAGCGGGCGTTCGCCGCGAGCGCGCCCGCGCCGACTGCGGACGCACCCGGCGGGGCGCGGGCGCTCGCGGCGGCATCGGACGATCTGATCGCACAACTGAGCGCGTGGCTCGATGCGCAGCCGCTCGCCGCGTCACGATGACATCGACACATCGCGCAACTTCGCCCGCACGCTCGCACGCAACGTCGCTCGAACGGAGGCGCTCGGGCGGCTCATGACGATCAAGCAATGGCAGCGCCGCCCGTCGGCGTTTTCGCGGCAGGCGCTCATCGCGTATGCGGCGCTCGTCGTGTACGGCTCGCTCTATCCGTTTTCTGGCTGGCGATCGCTCGGCATCGGGCCGCTCGCGTTTCTCACCGATCCGCTGCCGCAATATGTGACCGCGTTCGACGTCGTCACGAACGTGCTGGGCTACATGCCGCTCGGCGCGCTGATCGTGCTCGCGCTGTATCCGCGCTGGCGGGGGGCGGCGGCGGTGTGCGCGGCGTTTATCGGCGGCGGCTTGCTGTCGGGTGTGATGGAGTCCATCCAGACCTATCTGCCGACGCGCGTGTCGTCGAATCTCGATCTCGCCGCGAATGCGCTCGGCGCGCTCGTGGGCGGCGTGCTCGTTGCGCCCGCGACCAGCGCGCTGCTCGATCGGGGCTTGCTGAGGCGGATCCGCTTCACGTGGTTCGAGCGGCATGGCGCGTATGTCATCGGGCTGTCGGCGTTGTGGCCGTTCGCGGCGATGTTCCCCGCGCCGTATCTCTTCGGCGGCGGCGACCTGCCGCGCGTGCTGTGGGAGAACCTCGATCCGGCGATGCAGGACGCGATCCTCGCCTGGACGCCCGCGTCATGGGACATCGAAAGCTGGCCGGACCGGCTCGGCGGGCTGCTGCCCGACGATTCATGGGAAGCGCTCATCACGTCGTCGAATCTCTTTGCGGCGCTCGTGCTCGTGACGCTGCTCACGCGCGAACGCGCGCCGCGCATCCGGCTGATGCTCGGCCTGATCGTCGCGACGCTGTTCGCGAAAGCGGGCGCGTCGTTCCTGCAATCGCACGCGGGCCTGACATTCGACTGGGCCACCGATGGCGCGCTCGAAGGCATCGGCATCGGCGCGGCGGCGGGCGTGCTGTCGGTCGCGCTGCCGCGTGCGCTGCGGGCGGCGCTGGCAGGCGGGGCGCTCGTCGTCGGGCTCGCGCTCGTCAATGTGCTGCCGGTGAATCCGTACTTCGACATCGTGCTCGCCGACTGGCGGCAGGGGCGGTATCTGCACTTCAACGGGCTGCTGCACTGGCTCGCGTGGGTGTGGCCGTATGCGGCGCTCGGCTGGCTCGCGTCGGCGGCGGAACGGGCGTGGTTCACGCGGCGGCGCGTGGCCAACGCGGGCGGCGCGGGCAACGAGCGCTGACGGCAGGCCGCAACATCGCTCGCTATAATCGACCGACACTCATTCGCCCGGCGCGCCCGATACTCATGGACTCTTTCTACAAGTACCACGTGTTCTTCTGCCTCAATCAGCGCGACGCCGACGCCACGCGGCCGAGCTGCGCGAATTGCAACGCGCAGGAGATGCAGGAGCACGCGAAAAAGCGCGTGAAGAAGCTCGGGCTCGCGGGGGAGGGCAAGGTGCGGATCAACAAGGCGGGCTGCCTCGACCGCTGCGAGCTGGGACCGGTCGTGGTCGTGTATCCGGAGGGCACGTGGTACACGTATGTCGATGAAACGGACATCGACGAAATCGTCGATTCGCATCTCGCCAACGGGAAGATCGTCGAGCGTCTTCTCATCGACCAACCGGTTTAACGAACGCCTCGCCGCATGAACGCGCAAACAGAAAAATTCCTGATCGACGGGCCGGCCGGCAAGATCGAGGTCGCGCTCGACCGGACCGACGCCGCGCCGCGAGGCATTGCGCTCGTCGCGCATCCCCATCCGCTCTTCGGCGGCACGATGGACAACAAGGTGGCGCAGACGCTCGCGCGGACCTTCGTTCAGCTCGGGTACACGACCTATCGCTCCAATTTCCGCGGCGTCGGGCAGACGGAAGGCGAGCACGACAACGGCATCGGCGAGCGCGAAGACCTGCTGACGGTCATCGCTCACATGCGCGCGCAGCCCGGGCAAAGCGATGTGCCTATCGTGCTCGCGGGCTTTTCGTTCGGCACCTTCGTGCTGTCGCATGTCGCCAAACGCATGATGGACGAAGGGCAGGCGATCGAGCGCATGGTGTTTGTCGGCACGGCGGCGAGCCGCTGGGAGGTGGCTCCGGCGCCCGAGAACACGCTCGTGATTCACGGCGAAGTGGACGACACCGTGCCGATCGCATCCGTCTACGACTGGGCGCGTCCGCAGGAATTGCCGGTCGTCGTGATTCCCGGCGGCGAACACTTCTTTCACCGCAAGCTGCATATCCTGAAGCGCGTGATCGTCGACGCATGGCGGTAACGCCTCGCGTGAATCGACCTTGGAAACGTGCATAGGCATCGCCTGAAAAGCGCAAATTCGGGCGAATCACGGGCAGATTGGCCGCAAAGGCGCTCTGAGCCGCGCGTATAATGGCGCAGAATTTTTTCGCCGCCCGTTCGCGTTCAGCTTGCGTTTTGCTTGCCGCAAAGCGAGAGCGAATCGGTTCCGGCGAAAAGCCCGACGCCTGAGCTCCGGCTCCCATGCCGGCCAACGCGACGTTTCGAAAACAAACGTTTGAGAACCGATGGCGCGGCTGTCTGTCGAATGAGCGCTCTTCGCTGCGGCACCGCAAGTGCCGGTTGTCCGGCCCCCGGACAATCAGGCGAAGCGCCGACCGGCATCGACGGTCTGCCTGTTCAACCCGCGCTTCGCCGCCCTGGATCATTCCAGGCGAAGCGCCGACGCACTTTCTGCCGACCGATCCTATGCGCTTTTTCCCTTCCGGCTTTTCTGTCCCGTCCGTTTCTGTTTCCGCTCCTGCTGCTTCTGTAAGGCTTCGCGCACTGAAGGCCGCCATCGTGTTGCCGGCGGTGTTCGCCGCCGCGAGCGCATTTGCGCAAGTGCCGCCGCCCGCGGTGACGGCCCGCTCGTGGGTGCTCGTCGACGCCACCAGCAATCAGGTGCTTGCATCGGGCAATCCCGACGAGCGCGTCGAACCGGCATCGCTGACCAAGCTGATGACCGCTTATCTCGTCTTCGACGCGCTGAAAGCGAAGAAGATCAACATGGATCAGACCGTGATGCCGAGCGAGGCCGTGCGCCGCGTGCGGACGGACGAGTCGCGCATGTTCATCGAGGCGAACAAGCCCGTCACGGTGCATGACCTCGTGTACGGCATGATCATCCAGTCGGGCAATGACGCGGCCATCGCGCTGGCGGAACTGGTCGGCGGCAGCGAGGCTAACTTCGTCAATCTGATGAACGGCGCCGCGCAGCGCATCGGCATGAAGCACACGCACTATGCCGACGTGAACGGCATGCCCGATCCGCAGCACTACACCACGGCAGGCGATCTCGCCGTGCTGTCGACGCGCCTGATCCGCGACTTCCCCGAGTACTACAGCATCTTCTCGGAGCGGGAGTTCACGTATAACAAGATCAAGCAGCCGAACCGCAACCGCCTGTTGTGGCTCGACTCCAGCGTCGACGGCCTGAAGACCGGCCACACGAAAGCCGCTGGCTACTGCCTGATCGCGACGGCCAAGCGCCCGCTCGTCGGCACGCCGGACGCGAGCCGCCGCCTCGTCGCCGTGATGATGGGCGAGCCGAAGGAATCGGCGCGCGTGCAGGACAGCCTGAAGATGCTGAGCTACGGCTACACCGCGTATGACGCGCTGCGTCTCTTCAAGGCGAATCAGGTGGTCGAATCGCCGCGCGTGTACAAGGGCGCGGCGGACAACGTGCAGGCGGGGGTATCGACGGATCAGTACATCACCGTGCCGAAGGGTCTCGGCGACAAGGTGAAGCCGACGATCACGCGCAACGATGTGATCATCGCGCCGGTGAAGAAGGGCCAGCAGGTCGGCACCGTCCGGATGATGGCCGATGGCAAGGAAGTCGCGCAGTTCCCGCTCGTCGCGCTGCAGGAAGTGCCGGAAGCGGGCCTCTTTGGCCGCCTGTGGGATTCCGCGCTGCTGATGTGGCAGAAGCGGAAGTAATACGCGTTTGTTTCCGAACGGAGCGGCAACGATGAATCCGAACCACGCCGATGTATTCGACCCGACGGTCTATCTGAACGGCGAATGGGGGCCGCTTTCCGAAGCGCGCATTCCGGTGCTGGATCGCGGGTTCATCTTCGGCGACGGCGTCTATGAAGTCGTGCCGCTCTACGCGCAGGCCGGCGGTGCGCGTCTGCCGTTCCGGCTCGCGCAGCATCTTGCGCGCTTGAATCGCAGTCTCGGCAAGATTCGCATCGACAATCCTTTCGACGATGCCGGCTGGCGCGCGCTGATTCATCGCGCGATCGAGGCGAACGCCGGCCCCGGCGATGCGCTCGTCTATATTCAGGTCACGCGCGGCGTTGCGGCGAAGCGCGGGCACGCCTTTCCGGCGGGCATCACGCCGACCGTGTTCGTGATGCTGAGTCAGGTCGCCTATCCGAGCGACGCGAGCCGCGCGCAAGGCGCGGTGGCCGTGACCGCCGAGGACAAACGCTGGCTGCATTGCGACATCAAATCGATATCGCTGCTCGGCAACGTGCTGATGGCGCAACACGCGGCGGAACACGACGCGCTCGAAACCATCCAGTTGCGCGACGGCTTGCTTACGGAAGGATCATCCTCAAATGTGTGGATTGTTGCAGGCGGCACGCTGCTGGGCGCGCCGCGCGGACCGCGCATTCTCGAAGGCATTCGCTACGGGCTGATCGAGGAACTGGCGGCCGAGGCGGGCATTCCGTTCGAGGAACGCGACGTCACCGAGGCCGAGCTGCGCGCCGCCGATGAAGTCATGATCAGTTCGGCGACGAAGGAAGTGATGCCGATTACGACGCTCGATGGAAAGCGCGTCGGCGACGGCCGTCCCGGCCCGGTCTATGCTGCGCTATACGATGCCTACCAGCGGGCGAAGGCGCGGGAATTCGCGAATCAGGCGAGCCGCGCAGGTTAAGGAGAAAGCCATGTCCGATTCCACCAAACAACCTTCCAGCACCGACGACCTCTTCAATTTTCCGTGCGATTTCCCGATCAAGGTGATGGGCAAGTCGCACCCTGAATTTCAGGACACCATCGTCACGGTTATCCGCGAGTTCGACGGCGAGTTCGACGTGACGCGCGTCGAAACACGGCCGTCGTCGGGCGGCAATTACACCGGGCTCACGTGCACCGTGCGCGCGCAGAATCGCGCGCATCTGGACGACATCTATCGCGCGCTCACCGGTCATCCGATGGTCAAGGTAGTGCTCTGAGATTGCCTGCGGGCGCATCGCACACGGCGGGGGTGCGCTCGTAGAGCAGGCGGAACTGTTCCGCTTCCGCGAAAATCCATTCACGAAACGCCTGAACGCGGGCCGTAGTCAGCAACTCGGGCAGGCAGACGAAGAAATAGGTCCACGGGCTCGGACCATCGACGTTGAAAAGCCGCACCAGCCTTCCCGCGATGATTTCCTGCATCGCGAGCGAGCGCCGCACGAGCGCAATCCCCTGGCCATCGATGGCCGCCTGCAGCAAATTCGACGAATCCTCGTATAAGACGCCGCGCTTCGGCTCGGGCACGTCGGGGAGACCGGCTGCGTCGAACCACGGGCGCCAGAGTTCGTCGCTCGAACGAAGGAGCTGGAAATTCGGCAAATCTGCGGGTGCGCGAGGCAACTGGCCGCCGTTGAAACGCGGCGAGCAGGCCGGGAAGAACACTTCGTCGAGCAAGGGTTCGGCGTGCACGCCGGCGTATTTGCCGAAACCGAAGCGGATGGCCAGATCGACGTCGTCGCGGTTGAAATCGGTGAGCGAACTGGTCGACAGCAATTCGAGATCGAATTCCGGATGCCTCTCGATGAACCCGCCCACGCGCGACGTGAGCCAGCGCGCGGAGAATGACGGAATCGTCGATACGACCAGCCGCCGGTCGCGATCGCCCGCGCGGATGCGTCGCGTCGATTCGGCCATCGCGACGAGGGCCGCGCGCACATCCGCCGCGTACTGGCGGCCACGGTCGGTCAGCCGCACGCGCTTGCCGTCGCGGGCAAACAGCGTGACGGCCAGTTCCGCTTCCAGCGCGCGAATCTGATGGCTGACCGCGCCGTGCGTGACGAAAAGTTCGTCGGCGGCGCGCGAGAAGCTCTCGTGACGCGCGGCGGCTTCGAAGGCGCGCAGCGCGTTCAACGCGGGCAACTGGCGCAGGTCCATGTGGATCGATGTCGAGGGGTTTGTCAATTCGGCTCACATAGCGGTGAAAATTGATCGTTTTGTCGGATGCCTTGCTACGCCTAGGATTGTAGTCATCGAAACGTTCCCTTGGCGGAGTGGATCATGCGAGAAATATCGACAAGCATCACCTTTGAAATCAAGCCGGGCGAAACGGTGCCGATGCGCATCGCGCGCAGCACGCGGCTCACCGTTCATGGCGCCCGGGTCTGGGCGACGCGCAGCGACGACATCGAGGATTACTGGCTCGCGCCCGGCGATCGCCTCAAGCTGCGCAGCCGCGAACGCTTGTGGCTATCGGTGGAGGGCGACAAGCCGGCGTGCATCGTCTTCACGATGATGCCGCGCCGCGACGAACGCGCGATCCGTTGGCTGTCGAGCGCGATCGAGCGCCTCACGCAGCGTGCGCGCGCCGGCTGGCGCACCGTCTGAGCGCGCGTTTCCTTCCAGCACGGGCGGGCATGGAGCGATTTCGGTAAACTACCGGAACCATGTCCGCCACGCCGCTTGCCCTCTCCCCCGAGCCTTCCCCAGATACCGCCGGCGTCCTGCACGACGTCAGGCTGCGCTGGCGCGGCGTCGAGCCGTACGGCGAAAGTTTCGACGCTATGCGCGCGTTCACCGACGCCCGCACGCCGGACACGCCCGATGAAATCTGGCTCGTCGAACATCCTCAAGTGTTCACGCTCGGCCTCGCGGGCGATCCCGCGCACCTCTTGCTGGCCGACAGCGGCATTCCGCTCGTCAAGGTGGATCGCGGCGGGCAGATCACCTATCACGGGCCGGGGCAGATCGTCGCTTACCTGCTGTTCGATTTGCGCCGCCGCAAGCTGATGGTGCGCGAGCTGGTGCGGCGCATCGAAGAGGCCGTCATCGAAACGCTCGCGACGTATAATCTCGCGACCGACCGCAAGGCTAGCGCGCCCGGCATTTACGTCGCGACGCCGTCGCCGGAGCAGGCGCGGCAAGGCGCGAACGTTCGTCTGCATCAAGCGCATGAGGGCGCGAAGATCGCCGCGCTCGGGCTCAAGATCCGCAATGGCTGCAGCTATCACGGCGTCAGCCTGAACGTAAAGATGGATCTGCGACCGTTCCTCGCGATCAACCCGTGCGGCTACGCGGGACTCGAAACGGTCGACATGGCGACGCTCGGCGTCACCGCCGACTGGCACGACGTGGCACTCACGCTTGCCGAAAGACTGGCGCTTCAGATAGACGGCTCACAGGGCGCCGCCGCTCAACCGCAAGACGGCGCGAGCCGTTTCGCTGCATCTACCGGACCAACCGAATGACTGACGCAACCGCAAACCTGGCCGGCGACACCGCTTCATCGGCGCCTGTTTCCACCACCGCTGATTACGACGCAACCGCGAAGCAGAAGGCGCAGGCGAAGACATCGCGCATTCCGATCAAGGTCGTGCCGATCGAGAAGCTCAAGAAGCCGGACTGGATTCGCGTGCGCACGGCGACGGGCAATTCGCGGTTTTACGAGATCAAGCAGATTCTGCGCGAGCACAACCTGCATACGGTGTGCGAAGAGGCGAGCTGCCCGAACATCGGCGAATGTTTCGGCAAGGGCACGGCCACGTTCATGATCATGGGCGACAAGTGCACGCGCCGCTGCCCGTTCTGCGATGTCGGTCACGGCCGCCCCGATCCGCTCGATGCCGAAGAGCCGATCAACCTCGCGCGCACCATCGGCGCGCTGAAGCTGAAATACGTGGTGATTACGAGCGTCGACCGTGACGATCTGCGCGATGGCGGCGCGGCGCATTTCGTCGAGTGCATCCGGCAGGTGCGCGAGCATTCGCCGGAAACGCGCATCGAGATTCTGACGCCGGATTTCCGCGGCCGTCTGGATCGCGCGATCAACATTCTGACCGCCGCTCCGCCCGACGTGATGAATCACAACCTCGAAACGGTGCCGCGTCTCTATAAGGAAGCGCGTCCGGGCTCGGATTATCACCACTCGCTGAAGCTGCTGAAGGATTTCAAGGCGCTGCATCCCGAAGTCGCGACGAAGTCGGGCCTGATGGTCGGTCTCGGCGAAACCGAGGAAGAGATTCTTCAGGTGATGCGCGATCTGCGGGCGCACGACGTCGATATGCTGACGATCGGCCAGTACTTGCAGCCGTCCGAGCACCATTTGCCGGTGCGGGCTTACGTGCATCCGGACACGTTCAAGATGTACGAGGAAGAAGCGTACAAGATGGGCTTCACGCACGCGGCGGTCGGCGCGATGGTGCGGTCGAGCTATCACGCGGACGTTCAGGCGCACGGCGCTGGAGTCGTTTAAAGAGAGCGTGTGCTTCGGGCAGCAAAGAAAACCCACGGTGACGTGGGTTTTTTTTCGGGCGTTCGAATTGTCCAGAGCCTCGGACGCCCGCGTTCCGGATTTCCGGAAACCGGGACTGTCTGCGCATGCTCCTTGCAAAAAACCTCGGCGCGACAAGCACTTAGGCGAAAAACGAAGCTGGCATCGCCCTTGCAATGAGAAAGGCACGGCCCGCCAAGCCGCTCATAAAAGTCAAGGAGACACGCCGATGACCCCTTTCGCATCCAGCCGTCCATAAATCCGTCGACGTAGCGGCTCTCGCTTACGCGACGCGATCCGGCGTGCGCGGCTTCCCCGCGCAACGACGCTTTGCCCGCTCTTCGCGGCTCGCCGCTGGCGCTCTTTTGCCAACTGCCTGATCTTGTCTGGAACCATCGTGAAGAAACCTTTCTATAAAGTCTTGTACGTGCAGGTGCTCGCTGCCATCGCCATCGGCATCTTGCTCGGGCATTTCTATCCCTCGCTCGCCACCGACATGAAACCGCTCGGTGACGCCTTCATCAAGCTCATCAAGATGGTCATCGGACCGATCATCTTCTGCACCGTCGTCACCGGCATCGCCGGGATGGAGGACATGAAGAAAGTCGGGCGCGTGGGCGGCAAGGCGCTGCTGTACTTCGAGGTCGTGTCGACGTTCGCGCTGGTTCTCGGCCTGATCGCCACGCACGTGCTGAAACCGGGTGTCGGCTTCAACGTCGATCCGGCCACGCTCGACCACAAGGCGATCGATACCTACGCCGCGAAGGCGCACGGCCAGACCACGGTCGACTTCTTCATGCACCTCATTCCGGACACGCTCGTGTCGGCGTTCTCGCAAGGCGAAATCCTGCAGATCCTGCTGATCGCGCTGCTGTTCGGCTCAGTGCTCGCGCATCTCGGCGAGCGCGGCAAGGTGGTCACGACGTTCATCGAAGGTCTGTCGGGCGTGCTGTTCGGCATGGTCGGCATCATCACGAAGCTCGCGCCGATCGGTGCGTTCGGCGCGATGGCGTTCACCATCGGCAAGTACGGCATCGGCTCGCTCGTGCCGATGCTCAAGCTCATCGGCACGTTCTATCTGACGTCGATCGTGTTCGTCATCGTGGTGCTGGGCACCATCGCGCGGATGGTCGGGTTCTCGGTGCTGCGCTTCATCGCGTACATCAAGGAAGAGATGCTGATCGTGCTCGGCACGAGTTCGTCCGAAGCCGCGCTGCCGCAACTGATGCTCAAGCTCGAAAAGCTCGGCTGCTCGCGTTCGGTCGTGGGTCTCGTGGTGCCGACCGGCTATTCGTTCAACCTCGACGGCACCAACATCTACATGACGATGGCCGTGCTGTTCATCGCGCAGGCGACGAATACGGACCTGTCCTGGGGCCAGCAGTTGACGCTTCTCGCGGTCACGATGCTGACCTCGAAGGGCGCAAGCGGCGTGACGGGCGCGGGCTTTATCACGCTGGCGGCGACGCTGGCCGTGGTGCCGACCATTCCGCTGTCCGGCATGGTGCTGATTCTCGGCATCGACCGCTTCATGAGCGAATGCCGCGCGCTGACCAATATCGTCGGCAATGGCGTGGCGACGGTCGTGGTGTCGGCGTGGGAGCGCGAGCTCGACCGCAACAAGCTGCGCGCCGCGCTGAGTCGCGGCGGCGACGACACCGAAGCGGAAACCGTCTAAGCGATCCGCGCCGGTAAAGCCATGCAACGCGCGGCGAAGCATCGATCGGCGAATGCTTCGCCGCACGCGTCAGGCCCGGCGTACCCCGAAAACGCGTATGCCACAATGACGGATTCTCACTCGCGGGAATCTGTTCAAGTGACGCGCCGCATCCTCGTGTTCTTCGCGCTGCTTGCGCTGCTCACGGCGTGCTGCGCGCTCACGTGGCATATCGCATGGCAGCGCGGTATCGACGAGTTGCGGCGCAATGCGGCCGCCCGCGTCGACCGCACGACGAGCACGCTCAAGAGCACGCTCGACCGCTACGAATACCTTCCGTATCTTCTTTCACGCCACCCGTTCGTGCAGGACGTGCTGGCCGCGCCCGATGCGCGCAACGTCGATCGGGCGAACCGCTATCTCGAAGACCTCAATCGCCGCTCGCACGCGACCGCGACCTATCTGATCCGCGCCGATGGCTTTTGCGTCGCAGCGAGCAACTGGCGCGGGCCCGACAGCTTCGTCGGCGTGGAATATCACTTCCGGCCGTATTTCGTCGATGCCATGAAAGGCGGCGTCGGACGTTTCTTCGGACTCGGCACGATTTCGCTGGAGCCGGGCTATTACATCTCGCAGCCGGTGTATCGGGAAGGCTCGCACGAACTGATCGGCGTGGCCGTCGTCAAGCTGAACCTCGAATGGCTGCAGGGCGCGGATGCGTCGGAACCGCTGCTCGTCACCGACGATCACGGCGTGATCTTTCTGTCGTCGGTGCCGTCTTGGAAATATCACACGGTGCGGCCGCTGCCGCAGAGCGTCGAGGCGTCGGTCTATTCGACGCGCCAGTACGCGCAGCAGCCGATCACGCCGCTGCCGATGTCCGTCGTCGAGACGCTCGAAGGCGGCGCGCAGATCGTGCGCGTCGGCGGCGGGCTGAACGCGCCGAGCTTCCTCGCGACGCGACGCTCCATCGGCGAACCGGACTGGCAATTGATCACGATGGCGCCGCTCGATCCCATCGAAAGCGCCGCGCAGACGGCGGTTGTCGTGACCGCGCTCGTGTTTCTGTCGCTGTGCTTGCTGGCGTTCTACTGGCGCATGCGCCGCGCGCGCGTGCGCGAGATGATCCGCAGCCGCGAGATGCTGCAGACGGCGTATGCGGAATTGAATCAGCGCGTCGCGGAGCGCACCGCGGATTTGTCGCAGGCGAACGCGCAACTGACGAAGGAAGTGAACGAGCGCACGCGCGCCGAACAGGATCTGCGCGCCGCTCACGACGAACTGATTCAGGCCAGCAAGCTCGCCGCGCTCGGACAGATGGCCGCCGGCATCACGCATGAACTCAATCAGCCGCTCGCGGCGCTGCGCAGTTTTTCCGACAATACGCGCGTGCTGATCGATCGCGGCGATCAGGCGGCGGCGCGCGAAAACCTCGAAGCGATTGCCTCGCTGACCGAGCGCATGGGCAAGATCACGAATCAGTTGAAGCTGTTCGTCGCGAAGGCGCGCCCGAAGAACGCGCGCACGGACGTGGCCCGCGCGCTGCGCAATGTCTTCGCGATGCTCGGTCCGCGTCTGAAGAACGTCACGCTGGACGTCGCGCCCGAACTCGAAGGCGAGGGCGCGGCCATTCACGTGCGCTGCGAGGATTTGCGGCTGGAGCAGGTGCTCATCAACCTGATCGGCAATGCGCTCGACGCCGTCGCTTCCTGCGATGCCCCGCGCATCGTCATCGAACTGGACGCGCGGCCGGACGCGGTCGAGATCATCGTGCGCGACAACGGTCCCGGCATTCCCGCCGATGCGTTGCCGCATCTGTTCGAACCGTTCTTCACGACGAAGGAGACGGGTCACGGACTCGGCCTCGGGCTCGCGATTTCATCGGCGATCGCGCGGGATTACGGCGGCACGCTCGTCGCGCGCAACGTCGTCGCGCCGATCGTCGCGGATGGCCCGGAAGGCGGCACGCAGGCCGACGCCGATCGCTCGCACGGCGCAGAATTCGTGTTGACGCTGCGTCGTGCATAGAAAACTGAATCGAGGCCAGACCATGACCACCGGCTTGCAGGTGATCTTCATCGAAGACGACGAACTCGTGCGGCGCGCGAGCGTCCAGAGCTTGCAACTCGCGGGCTTCGACGTGACGGGCCACGGGAGCGTCGAATCGGCCGCGCGCGCCATCGACGCGAATTTTCCCGGCGTGATCGTCAGCGATATCCGGCTGCCCGGCGCAAGCGGTCTCGATCTGCTCGCGCAGTGCCGCGAGCGCGCGCCGGAGGTGCCCGTGCTGCTCGTGACCGGTCACGGCGATATTTCGATGGCCGTCCAGGCGATGCGCGACGGCGCGTACGACTTCATCGAGAAGCCGTTCGCGTCCGAGCGGCTCGTGGAAGCGGTGCGGCGCGCGCTGGAGCGCCGCAAGCTCGTGCTCGAAAATCAGGCGTTGCGCCGCGAACTGGCGGAGCAGAGCAGCGTGGCGCCGCGCATCATCGGACGCAGCCCGGCGATCGAGCAGGTGCGCCGGCTGATCGCGAACGTCGCGCCGACGGATGCGTCCGTGCTCATCAACGGCGATACGGGCGCGGGCAAGGAACTGATCGCGCGCAGCCTGCACGATTTGTCGCCGCGTCGCGACAAGCCTTTTATCGCAGTGAATTGCGGCGCGCTGCCGGAGCCGATGTTCGAATCCGAGATGTTCGGCTTCGAAGCGGGCGCCTTCACCGGCGCGCAGAAGCGGCGCATCGGCAAGCTGGAGCACGCGTCGGGCGGCACGCTGTTTCTCGATGAAATCGAAAGCATGCCGCTTTCGCTACAGGTGAAACTGCTGCGCGTGTTGCAGGACGGCGTGCTCGAACGGCTCGGCTCGAATCAGCCGGTGCGGGCGAATCTGCGCGTCGTGGCGGCGGCGAAGGGCGACATGAACGAACACGTCGCCCAGGGCTCGTTCCGGCGCGATCTGCTGTATCGGCTCAATGTCGTGACGATCACGCTGCCGCCGCTCAACGAGCGCCGCGAAGACATCGTGCCGCTTTTCGAACACTTTCTGCTCGATGCCGCCGTGCGCTACGAGCGGCCCGCGCCGCTCATCACCGACCGCCAGCGCGCCGAACTGATGCAGCGCGACTGGCCCGGCAACGTGCGCGAACTGCGCAACGCGGCGGACCGGATGGTGCTCGGCGTGATCGACGATATCGGCGCATCGGCGGATTCGACGACGCAATCGCTCAAGGAGCGCACCGAGCAGTTCGAACGCGCGGTCATCGGGGAAACGCTGGAACAGTGCGGCGGCGCGGTCGCGGTGGCGGCGGATCGCTTGCAGGTCGGCAAGGCGACGCTTTACGAGAAGATCAAGCGGTACGGTCTCGCGGCAAAGGGCGATTCCGACCGCTAGACGCCATACAAACGACAACGCCCGCCGAAGCGGGCGTTGTTCATCGTGCGATGAGGCTCAGGCTGCCGAGCCGAGCGCCTTGTCCAGCAGCGCGTCGAGTTCCGCGAACGTCGGTTCGCCGACATAGCGCTTCAGGATCTTGCCGTTCTTGTCGATGACGAAGGTCGTCGGCGTGAGCTGCACGTTGCCGAACTGCTTGGCGGCGCTGCCGTCGTCCATGGCGACCTTGAACGGCAGATTGCGCGTTTGCGCGTAGTTGCTGACGTACATCGGGGCGTCGTAGCTCATCGCGACGGCGACGAATTCCAGGCCGCGCCCCTTGAACTTGTTGTACGTGTTGATCATGTCGGGCATTTCCTTCATGCAGGTCTCGCAGCTCGTCGCCCAGAAATTGACGAGATAGACCTTCCCTTTCAGGTCGGCCGAGGTCGAGATTTTTTGACCCGACAGCAGCGTGAACGTGGCATCGGGTACGCGCTGCTGGCCGCCGAACGCGAAATAGCCAGTGCACGCGATCACGCCGGCAATCAGCGCCATCACGATGTAACGCAACGGACTCTTCGCGCGTGCGGAAGTGGCTTCGGTGGTTTGGGACATGTGGAACCTCGAATTGCGGACTCGAGCGCCGCGATGGGCGCAATCGCAAAGAAACGTGCCAAGCATTCTACGCCAATCGCCCCATGAGGCGTCACAGTCGACGGCTCGCGCCAGCAGCCACGAGGGGCGACGCTGCGGCGCGATAATGATGCTTTTCCTGGCATCGATCGATATGAAGCGAGTTTCAACTTCCATCGCGGCGAATGTGCGCCGTTTTGCCGCAGGTCTTGCATCGCCGGTTGCGGCGATGTGCGCGTCGCTGGCTTGCGCTGCGCTCGTCGCCTGCACGCCTTCGTACGACTGGCGAACGATTCAGAACAACGACGACGGCTACGAAGTGACGCTGCCCGCCAAGCCCCGCGCGGCGGAGCGCAAAGTCGAAATCGCGGGCCAGTCGATGACGATGCGCATGCAAACCGCCGAAGCCAACGACGCAGTGTTCGCCGTCGGCACGGTCGTCCTGCCGAGCGCCGATCCGCAACTCCAGCGCGCGGCGCTCGACTATCTCGAACAGGGCCTTGCGCGGAACGTGAACGCGCGGCCGGACGCTCGCGCGACGCAGATAGAGCTTGCCGCCGGTGGCCGCGTGCTGGGCAGCGAGATGCGGGTAACGGGCCAAAGCGGTGATAAGCGCGAGGCGCGGACGATTCAGGCACGCTTCGTCGCGCGCGGTGCGCATGTCTATCAACTGGCCATCGTCGCGGACAAGACGCCGCCAGCCGAGCAGGCCGACCAGTTCTTTACGTCCTTTAAACTTTTTTAGAGGAATGCCTCGAATTAAGTTAACGCCGAGTTAAAAGGGCGCGTTGGCAACATCGCGCACTGAAAGTTCCTTCGAAGCAACGGCGCGTAATCCACGGATTTGTCAGGGCTTTTTTCACTATCCACAATATCTGTGGATAACTTTGTGGAAAAGAGTGCGCTGGAGGCATCAAAAGCCCGAGTCGCGCGGTTGCGCTTACTTTGCCCTCGTTCTCGGCAAGTTAATTAATTCAATAAAATCAATGGTCTGTGAATTGCGCATGCCGAGGCGGTGGGAGTCGGTCACGCGCCGGTGCGGATCGCCTTCGTGTGCATAAGTCAAGTCTTGACAAGCATTCTTTCGCGGTCCCAAGTCAGGCGATCGACACCGCACGTCGATACTGCACCGCCTCCGCGACATGCGACGCATCCGGCGTGTCGGTCCCCGCGAGGTCGGCGATCGTGCGCACGACCTTGAGCACGCGATAGTAGGCGCGCGCCGACCAGCCGAATCGCTCGCCCGCCGATCGCAACAGCGATTCGCCCGTTGCATCGGGGCGGCAGACATCGTCGGCCTCGCGTCCGTCCAGTTCGCGGTTCGTCTTGCCCTGCCGCCGCAACTGAATGTCGCGCGCCATGGCGACGCGCGCCGCGACTTGCGCACTGGACTCGCCGCGCTTTGCGGTGCGCGCCGACAACTCCGCCGGCGACAACGCGGGCAACTCGATCTGAATATCGATGCGATCCATCAGCGGACCGGAAAGCTTGCGCAGATACCGGGCGGCGATTTCCGGCGAGCAGCGGCAACGCCCGCCCGGATCGCCGCGCCAGCCGCACGGGCACGGGTTCATCGCCGCGACGAGCTGACATGCGGCCGGAAAATCCGCCTGTTGAGCTGCGCGCGAAATGGTGATGCGCCCGGCCTCCAGTGGCTCGCGAAGCGTTTCGAGGACTTTGCGGTCGAATTCGGGCAATTCGTCGAGGAACAGGACCCCCAGATGCGCCAGCGTGATTTCGCCCGGCTGCGGCGGATTGCGTCCGCCGACGAGCGCGACGGAACTCGACGAATGATGCGGCGCGCGGAACGGCCGCTGACGCCACTGCGCGGGCGTGAAGCCGATCGAACTCGCCGAGAGGATGGCGGCGGAAGTCAGGGCTTCGTCGTCGGTCATCGGTGGGAGGAGGCCGGGAAGACGCGTGGCGAGCATCGACTTTCCCGCGCCGGGCGGTCCGACCATTAGCAGATGATGCCCGCCCGCCGCCGCGACTTCGAGCGCCCGCCGCGCACCGGGATGGCCGATCACGTCCGCCAGATCGGGGGATGAAACGGCGGTCGCATCTGAAAGCGTCGCGGCCTGCACCGGACTAAGGCGCGCGTCGGGCACGCCGTTGAGATGAGCGCACAGCGCGCGAAGATCGTCCGCACCGTACACGCCGATGCCCGGCACCAGCGCGGCTTCGGCAGCACTTGCGAGTGGAAGGTAGATATCGGGTACGCGCGAATCGGAACTCGCATATTGGCGGGCCGCGCCGCAAACCATCGCGAAAGCGCCGCGCATCGGCCGCAGCGCGCCCGTCAGCGATAACTCTCCCGCGAACTCGCGATGCGCCAGCGATTCAGCCGGAATCTGCCCGCTCGCGGCGAGAATGCCGAGCGCGATCGGCAAGTCGAAGCGGCCCGACTCTTTCGGAAGATCGGCGGGCGCGAGATTGACGGTGATGCGGCTGACGGGAAAGTCGAAGCCGCAGTTCTGAAGCGCGGCGCGCACGCGCTCGCGGCTTTCGCGGACTTCGAGATCGGGAAGGCCGACGATCGAGAACGACGGCAACCCGTTGGCCAAATGGACTTCGACGACGACTTCCGGCGCGCGCCCAGGCGCGGGCGCGCGGCTGCGTACCACGGCAAGCGACATGATTTCACCCGATACGGCGCGACCGAAAAGCCGCGCCGGCAATGAGACTAGGACTTCACGGCTCGCCGGCCGGATACGAGAAAAAGGGCGGGCGTGTCAGTCCTGCGAAGTGCCGCCGCTCACGGTCCGCTGTTCCAGTTGCGCGACGCGCTTTTCCAGCTCTTCAAGACGCGCGCGGGTGCGGACGAGCACTTGCGTCTGCGTGTCGAATTCCTCGCGCGTGACGAGGTCGAGCTTGGAGAAGCCCTGCTGGAGCATCGCCTTCATGTTTTTTTCGACGTCCTTCGCCGGCGAATTGCGAAACAGTTCGCTCATTTTCTGCTGAAGGTCGTTGAATACGTCGTTGGGCTGCTTCATCGTTTTCTCCCTTGTGCACAAATAACGTGCATTCATCGTTAGGTCAGTGCCCCGCGCTTTCGAATGGTCGATATTGGTGCGTCGACGCAATGCGGCGACGCACGGCGGGGCAGTCCCGAAGGCGACGCGATTTTAGCGCCGGCGCCCAGCCTTCTTCGCCGTCCCTGCCCTTATTACGGGGACTTCGGGACCACTCTAGCAATGAACCTGCCCCTCCGCCAGCGCGTAACTGCCGCTTTAGCCATTCGGCAGAGGCAACGCCCGTTTCCTGTCGAAATCGCGCAAACCCGCGTCGTTATTAGCATGGCATCGGAGTTGCATAAACGGCGCGACCTTTTCTGCACGCTTTTTCACCGAACGGCACGCGGAAAGATCAGGAAACCACAGCGAGGGATACATGAAGCTCATTACCGCAATCATCAAGCCGTTCAAGCTGGACGAAGCGCGTGAAGCGTTATCGGCAATCGGCGTGTCGGGGATCACCGTGACCGAGGTGAAAGGCTTCGGCCGCCAGAAGGGGCATACGGAGTTGTATCGAGGCGCGGAATACGTCGTCGACTTTCTGCCGAAGGTGAAGATCGAGGCGGCCGTGTCGGACGACATCGTCGACCAGGCGATCGAAGCCGTCGAGCGTGCCGCGCGCACGGGCAAGATTGGCGACGGGAAGATCTTCGTGACCGCGATCGAGCAGGTCATTCGCATTCGTACCGGCGAGACCGGCGCGGACGCGCTCTAAGAAAAATCGGCGATAAAAGGAACCAGAAGAATGCGTAACTTTTTGATGTCATTGTTGGTGGCGACGGCGCTTGCCAGTGCGACCGCCGGCACCGCTCTCGCTCAGGACGCGTCGGCTCCGGCCGCCGCGTCGGCGCCCGCAACGGACGCCGCGTCGGCTGCGAGCGCGCCGGCCAGCGCCAATACGGCGATGGCTTCGTCGGCGGAAGCGGCATCCGCTGCACAGGCAGCATCCGAGGCAGCACCCGCCGCGCCGACCGAACCGTTCATGGTCGATTCATCGAAGATCAGCTCCGGCGACACCGCGTGGATGCTGACCTCCGTCGCACTCGTGCTGTTCATGACGATTCCGGGCCTCGCGCTCTTCTACGCCGGCATGGTCCGCAAGAAGAACGTCCTCGCCACCGTGATGCAGAGCTTCGCCATCTGCTGCCTGGTCACGATTCTCTGGACGGTCGTCGGCTACAGCATCGCGTTCACGCCGGGCGGCTCGTTCCTCGGCGGCTTCTCGCGCGTGTTCCTGCACGGCCTGGCCTACGTCAAGGGCGACAAGGCGACGACGCTCACCGTCAGCCATCTCGCCTCGACCATTCCGGAGTCCGTCTACTTCGCGTTCCAGCTGACGTTCGCGATCATCACGCCGGCGCTCATCACCGGTGCATTCGCCGACCGCATGAAGTTTTCCGCGATGCTCGTCTTCATGGCGCTGTGGTCGCTGCTCGTCTACTCGCCGATCGCCCACATGGTCTGGGAGCCGACCGGCTGGCTGGCATCGGCGGGCGTGCTGGACTTCGCCGGCGGCACGGTGGTCCACATCAACGCGGGTATCGCGGGCCTGATGTGCTGTATCGTCCTCGGCAAGCGCGTCGGCTATGGCCGCGAAGTGATGGCGCCGCACAACCTGGTGCTCTCGCTGATCGGCGCGTCGATGCTGTGGGTGGGCTGGTTCGGCTTCAACGCGGGTTCGGCGGTGGCGGCTGACGGCCGTGCCGGCTTCGCGATGCTGACGACGCAGATCGCCACCGCGTTCGCCGCGTTCGGCTGGATGTTCGCGGAGTGGATCACGAAGGGCAAGCCGTCGGTGCTCGGCATCATTTCGGGCGCGGTCGCGGGTCTGGTCGCGGTGACGCCGGCTTCGGGCTTCGTCGGCGTGACGGGCGCGATCGTGATCGGCATCGTCGCGGGCGTGGTCTGCTTCTGGTCGGCCACCTGGCTCAAGCACAAGTTCAACTACGACGACTCGCTCGACGCGTTCGGCGTGCACGGCGTCGGCGGGATCATCGGTGCGCTTCTGACCGGCGTGTTCGCGGTGAAGGACATCGGCGGTTTCGACGGCAGCCTGCTCGTGCAGGCAAAAGGCGTGATCGTCACGCTGATCTACTCGGGCGTCGTCAGCTTCATCCTGCTGAAGGTCATCGACATGGTCATGGGCTTGCGCGTCACCGAAGAACAGGAACGCGAAGGCCTCGACGTCACCTTGCATGGCGAGCACGTCGAATGACGCACTGAAGACATCATCGCGACCGGCACGCTCCGGCGCGATGAAAAGAACGAGCGCAGCGACTTGGCCCGCCTTCGATGGCGGGTTTTTTTTGCCATGCGACCGGCCGCATTCTTCGTCCAGCGGCGCACGACTCCGAAATGCTTGCCGCATGGCCGGGAAACCTTGGTAATTGGCGGCCCATCCCCAATTAGGCAAAGCAATTGCTCTACAATCTTTCGTCTCTGTCGGCCGGCGCTTTCGTGTTGACGCGCGATGCCGGTCCCATGCAAAGCTGTCCGCGAGAAATCAATGGTTCCGCATTTAGTTACGGCGTTGAATGGTCCTCTGCTCGATCTCGAGCGGAAAATACTGGAGGCCACGCCTGCCATCGAGCGGTGGTTTCGTCTTGAATGGCAGGAGCACACGCCGCCGTTTTATTGTTCCGTCGATCTGCGTAACGCGGGGTT
The DNA here is from genome assembly GCF_022879615.1 of Caballeronia grimmiae. Classification (NCBI taxonomy): domain Bacteria; kingdom Pseudomonadati; phylum Pseudomonadota; class Betaproteobacteria; order Burkholderiales; family Burkholderiaceae; genus Caballeronia; species Caballeronia grimmiae. Next base: position 2,651,325 of record NZ_CP084271.1, on the reverse strand, counting down.
CAAGCTCGCGCCCGTCGATACGAATCTGTTCCCGGGCGGTTTCAACAATCTGCCGCAGGAAGTGCTGCCGCTGGCCGTGCAGGCGGCCATGGCGTCCATCGAAAAGATCTGCCCCGACGCGAAAAATCTGCTCGTGATTCCCGAGCGGCATACGCGCAATGCGTTCTATCTCGAGAACGTCGCGCGGCTCGCGACCATCATGCGGCAGGCGGGCCTGAACGTCCGCTTCGGCACGCTCGATGAAAACATCCACGGCCCGGTGACGATTCCGCTCGCCGATGGCCAGAAGATCGTGCTGGAACCGCTCGAGCGCACGCCGCGGCGTCTCGGCCTCAAGAATTTCGATCCCTGTTCGATTCTGCTCAACAACGATCTCTCGGCGGGCATTCCGCCGGTGCTGGAGAATCTGCACGAGCAGTATCTGCTTCCGCCGCTGCATGCCGGCTGGGCCGTGCGCCGCAAGTCGACGCATTTCTCCTGCTACGACGACGTCGCGAAGAAGTTCGCGAAGATGGTCGAGATCGACCCGTGGATGGTGAATCCGTACTTCGCGCACGTCGAAGGCGTGGACTACGAAGCGCGCACGGGCGAGGAAGCGCTCGCGGACGCCATCGACGGCGTCATCAAGAAGATCGCGAAGAAGTATCGCGAGTACGGCATCAGCGAGAAGCCGTATGTCGTCATCAAGGCGGATGCCGGCACCTACGGCAAGGGCGTGATGACCGTGCACGACGCGAGCGAAGTCGCCGCGCTCACGAAGCGCGAGCGCGTCAAGATGAACGACGCGAAGGAAGGGCTGCAAGTCCACGACGTGATCGTGCAGGAGGGCGTGCATACGTTCGAGCGCGTCGGCAATGCGGTCGCGGAGCCGGTGGTGTACATGATCGACCGGTACGTGGTCGGCGGCTTCTATCGCGTGCATGAATCGCGTGAGCGCGATCAGAACCTCAACGCGCCTGGCATGCACTTCGTGCCGCTCGGCTTCGAGCACACCGCGCTGCCCGATACGCACGCGAAGCCCGGCGCGGCGCCGCCGAACCGCTTCTACATGTATGGCGTGGTCGCGCGGCTCGGGCTGCTCGCGGCATCGGTGGAACTCGAAAAGACCGATCCGGAAGCCATTCAGGTCTAATTGCGCGGCTTGCGGTAAGCTCGCAGGCCGCGTCAATCAAGCGAATACACATGGACATCCTCTTTATCGCCGACCCGCTCGATCGCTTCAGGATCTACAAGGATTCGACCTACGCGATGATGGCCGAAGCCGCGCGCCGCGGCCACGTGCTCTATGCCTGCGAGCCGCATCAGCTTGCGTGGACGGGCGGCGCGGTGGAGGCGAGCGTGCGCCGCATTGCGATCGTCGGCGATGAAGCCGATAGCGACCGCTCTCCGTGGTACTCGGCGCAAGAGCCGGAGAACGTATCGCTCGCGAAGTTCGACGCGGTGCTGATGCGCAAGGATCCGCCGTTCGACCTGGAATACGTGAACGCGACGTGGCTGCTGGAAATGGCGGAACGGCAAGGTGCGCGCGTGTTCAACAAGCCGCAGGCAATCCGCGATCACTCGGAAAAGCTCGCGATCGCGGAATGGCCGCAATACGTGGCGCCGACGCTCGTCACGCGCGATTCCGCACGCCTGCGCGCATTCCATGCCGAACACGGCGACGTCATTCTGAAGCCGCTCGATGGCATGGGCGGCATGGGCGTGTTCCGCGTGAAGGCGGACGGCATGAACCTCGGTTCGATCATCGAGATGCTGAGCGAGGACGGCGCGCGCATGGTCATGGCGCAGAAGTTCATCCCGCAGATTTCGGACGGCGACAAGCGCATCTTGTTGATCGGCGGCGAGCCGGTGCCGTATTCCCTCGCGCGCATTCCGCAAGGCGGCGAAGTGCGCGGCAATCTCGCGGCGGGCGGACTCGGCCGCGCGCAACCACTTTCGGCGCACGATCGCGAAATCGCGGAGGCGCTCGGGCCGGTGCTACAGGCGCGCGGGCTGCTGCTCGTCGGGCTGGATGCGATCGGCGACTATCTCACCGAAGTGAACGTCACGAGCCCGACCTGCTTCCGCGAAATCATGGATCAGACCGGCTTCGACGTGGCGGGCATGTTCATCGACGCGCTGGAGCGCGCGGTCGGCTGACGCGGGGCGCTGCTGCGCGTCTGGCGCAGTGCAAAACGTGCGCCGCCGGCACTGTTACAATCAACTTCCCGGCGGCTTGCATCTGGGGCTGGATCACATTTCAGCAGCGCGGTCGACCGTTGATTTCCCGACCGCCCGGACGCATATACCACTTGCACCACGCGACGCTCGCGCGCTTTCGAGCGAACTCTGACGTTTCGTTCACAGAGGCAGCAATCCCGATATGGCTGGCATTCTGATCATCGCGCATGCACCGCTCGCTACCGCGCTTCGCGAGTGCGTCGCGCACATTTACGGCGGCTTGCCCGCGCGCATCGGCGTCATCGACGTGATGCCCGACTGCGATCCCGTCGAAGTCCGCGCGTTCGCGCGCTCCGAGATCGATCGTCTGAGGGAAGGCAACGGCGCGATCGTGCTGACGGACGTTTTCGGCGCGACGCCAGCCAACATCGCGGCGAGCCTGGCGGATGCCGACGTGCGCATTCTCTCGGGCGTCAATCTGCCGATGCTCGTGCGCGCCGTCTGTTACCGCGCGACGCCGCTCGACACGCTGTCGGAAAAGATCCTCCAAGGCGGCTCGAAGGGCATTCAGGAACTGGACGCGTCCACGCCGCTCAACCCCTGCGCAATCGCGACGAAAGTCGCCGGTTCGCCCGATCCTGCCTGCTCGGCAAGCGCCGATCTGGCTGCCGCCAAAGCCGCCAGTCACTGACGCCGCTTCATTCATCCACTAGCGTTCCGGAGCATCATGCTGCAACAAGAAACAACGATCGTGAACAAGCTGGGGCTCCATGCGCGCGCTTCGGCCAAGCTCACGCAACTCGCGGGGAGTTTTCAGTGCGAAATCTGGATGAGCCGCAATGGCCGCCGGATCAACGCAAAGAGCATCATGGGCGTGATGATGCTGGCGGCGGGCATCGGCAGCACGGTGACGATCGAAACCGAAGGCCCGGATGAAGCCGACGCCATGCAAGCGATTCTCGCCTTGATCGCGGACAAGTTCGGCGAAGGGCAATAAGTCCATCATTTCTGCATCGACCATCAAGAGCCGCGCATCGACGCGGCTTTTTTGCGCCTCGGCGCTTCTGCCAAGGACGGAGCAGTCTGCAACCGGCACGGCTTCCACGCGGCAGTCCGTGCAGGGACTTTGGAATACTTCGAACTTATAATGGCTTCGGCGGCCAGCGCCCCCGCGGATTCTGAGAGACCGCGGATACATCACAAATAGAGGAGGTGCGCGTGTCTTTCACGCTGCATGGAATTCCCGTCTCACGAGGCATCGCCATCGGGCGAGCGTATCTGATCGCGCCCGCCGCGCTGGATGTCGCGCATTACCTGATCGAAGCCGATCAGATCGACGCTGAAATCGAACGATTCCTGACAGCGCAAGCCGCTGTCGCCGCCGAACTCGATGCGCTGCGCGAAGACCTCGCCGCCGATGCGCCCAGCGAAATGGGCGCGTTCATCAACGTCCACATGATGATCCTGAACGACGCCATGCTCGTGCAGGAAACCATCGACCTCATTCGCACGCGCCGCTATAACGTCGAGTGGGCGCTGACCGAACAGCTCGACATCCTCGGCAGTTTTTTCGATGAAATCGAGGACGAATACCTGCGCGAACGCAAGGCCGACGTCGAGCAGGTCGTCGAACGTCTGCTGAAGGCGCTCGCAGGTGCGCCGACCGCCGCGTCGCTCGTCGTGCATACGGCCGCGAGCAACGGCCACAACGAGATGATCGTCGTCGCGCACGACATCGCGCCCGCCGACATGCTCCAGTTCAAGACGCAGGCGTTCAAGGGCTTCGTCACCGATCTCGGCGGCCGCACGTCGCATACGGCGATCGTCGCGCGCAGTCTTGGCATTCCGGCGTCCGTCGGCGTGCAGCAGGCGAGCGTGCTAATTCGTCAGAACGATCTCATCATCGTCGATGGCGATCATGGCATCGTGATCGTCGATCCCGCGCCGATCGTCCTCGAAGAATATTCGTATCGGCAGAGCGAAAAGCTGCTCGAACAGCGCAAGCTGCAGCGCCTGAAGTTCTCGCCGACGCAGACGCTGTGCGGCACTAAGATCGAGCTGTGCGCGAACATCGAACTGCCCGACGATGCCCAAGTGGCCGTCGAAGCCGGCGCGATGGGCGTCGGCCTGTTCCGCACCGAATTCCTGTTCATGAATCACAAGGACCGGCTGCCGGAAGAAGAGGAGCAGTTCGAGGCGTACAAGCGGGCGGTCGAACTGATGAACGGCAAGCCGGTGACGATCCGCACGATCGACGTCGGCGCCGACAAGCCGCTCGATTCGATGAGCGCCGGCGACGGTTACGAGACCGCGCCGAATCCGGCGCTCGGCTTGCGCGCGATCCGCTGGAGCCTCTCCGAACCGCAGATGTTCATGACGCAACTCCGCGCGATTCTGCGCGCGTCCGCATTCGGTCCGACCAAGATTCTGATTCCGATGCTTGCGCACGCGCAGGAAATCGATCAGACGCTCGATCTGATCCGCGAGGCGAAGCGCCAGCTGGACGACGCGGGCATCGCGTATGACCGGCAGGTGCAGATCGGCGCGATGATCGAGATTCCCGCGGCGGCCATCGCGGTGCAGTTATTCCTGAGCCGGCTGGATTTCCTGTCGATCGGGACCAACGACCTGATCCAGTACACGCTCGCAATCGACCGCGCGGACAACTCCGTCGCGCATCTCTACGATCCGCTGCATCCGGCGGTGCTGCATCTGATCGCTTTGACGCTGCGCGAGGCGAAGCGCGCGGGCGTGCCGGTTTCGGTGTGCGGGGAAATGGCGGGCGATCCGTCGGTCACGCGCCTGTTGCTCGGGCTCGGGCTGACGGAATTCTCGATGCATCCGAGCCAGTTGCTCGTCGTGAAGCAGGAAATCTTACGCTCGAACCTCAAGGCGCTGGAAAAGCCCGTCGCGGACGTGCTCGCGTCCTTCGAGCCGAACGAGTTGCAGGCCGCGCTGGCCCGGCTGCAAAAAGCCTGAGCGCTAGCCGGCGTGACGCGCGCCGCAGACCGGGCAATCCGGCTGCCGCGCGATCTTCATCGTGTTCCATTCCATGTGCAGCGAGTCGAGCATCATGAGCCGGCCCGCGAGCGTCTCCCCGAAACCGCCGATCACGCGCAACGCCTCGGCCGCCTGCATCGCGCCGATGATGCCGACCGTCGGCGAGAACACGCCCATCGTCGAGCACGCGACTTCCTCGAACGCCTGATCCGGCGGGAAAACGCAGGCATAACAGGGCGATGCGGCCGAGCGGAAATCGAAGGTGCTGATCTGCCCGTCGAAGCGCAGCGCCGCGCCGGAGACGAGCGGCACGCCATGCGCGACGCACGCCGCGTTGATCGCGTGGCGCGTCGCAAAGTTGTCGCTGCAATCGAGCACGACGCTCGCGCCGGGCACGTTCGCATCGAGCCAGGCGGCGTCGGCGCGGGCGTTGATCGCGTCGATTCGCACGTCCGGGTTCAGCGCGTTCAGCGTCTGCCGCGCGGATTCGACCTTCGCTTGGCCGACCGAGCGCGTCGCGTGCACGATCTGCCGCTGCAAGTTCGTGAGATCGACGGTATCGGCGTCGACGAGCGTCAGCCTTCCGACACCCGCAGCCGCGAGATACATGGCGGCGGGCGCGCCCAGGCCGCCCGCACCGACGATGATCGCCCGCGCATCGAGAAAACGCTGCTGCGCTTCGATACCGATTTCATCGACGAGAATGTGGCGGGAATAGCGGAGGAGTTGGTCGTCGTTCATCGAGCGAGCGCGTGGATGCGCCGATATTGCTGCGAGGGGAACGCCGAAAAAGACGGCGCGCTTGAACGTCACATTCTAAGCGCGCGGGGAGGGGAAGCGGCTTCGCGGCGCGATGCCGCGAAGCCTTGCTGCATGCTTACCTCGACTGCTGCGCGGTCGGCGACGAAGCCGGCGCGGTGCCCGAAGCCGGCGACGAGCCCGGCGCGGCGGGCGCTGCCGGCTGTGCAACGACCGGCGCGGACGCCGAACGCGGCGGCTTGTTCTGCGCGAGCTTGCGCTCGGCGAACGACTTCGATTCGACGACCTGCTTGCCTTCGAGCTTGTTCAGCGCCTGCTGGAGCATGAAGTCGTCGGTGCTGCCGAATTCGACCGGCTTGCGTTCGCGATCCTTGCGGCGCTGCTCCGGCGTCTTCTTGTCGTTCTGCTCTTCGAGCAGGCGCAGTTGCTCCAGACGATCCTGCTCGCGCTGGTCCTGCTCCTTCTTCTCGTTGGGGTCCTGCGTGTTCGCGAGGTGATTGGAATAGTCCACTTCGCGCGTCACGAGCGCGTCGTCGGGATCGCCGTCCGCGTACTGGTCCACCGGCACGTCCGGGCGCACGCCCTGGTTTTGGATCGACTTGCCGCTCGGCGTGTAGTAGTACGCCGTGGTCAGGCGCAGCGCGGTGTCGGCGGTCATCGGGCGAACGGTCTGCACCGAGCCCTTGCCGAACGTCGTCTTGCCGACGATCAGCGCGCGATGATGATCCTGCAGCGCACCCGCGACGATCTCCGAAGCCGACGCTGAATAGGCGTTCGTCAGCACGACCATCGGCACCTTCTTGAAGACTTCCGGCACCGTCTTCAACGGGTCCTGATCGAAGGACGGCAGACGGTAGTTGTCGTAAGTATCCCGGAACGTCTGCTTGGCGTCCGCGATTTGCCCGTTCGTCGATACGACGATGGCGTTATCCGGCAGGAACGCGCCCGCGACGCCGACCGCGCTCTGAAGCAGACCGCCGCCGTTATTGCGCAGGTCGAGCACGAGGCCCTTCAGGTTCGGCTGCTGGCGCGCGAGGTCTTGCAGCCTCGCCGCCAGATCCGGCACCGTGCGTTCCTGGAAACTCGTGATGCGGATATACCCGTAGCCCGGCTCCGGCACCTTCATCTTCACCGACTGCACGCGAATGACGGCGCGCGTGACGGTCAGCGGGAACGTGCGGTCGTCGCTCTTGCGGAAAATGGTCAGCGTGACCTTGGTGCCCGGCTCGCCGCGCATCTGCTTGACGGCCTTGTCGAGCGTCATGCCGCGCACCGGCTTGTCGTTGATGCGCGTGATGAGGTCGCCCGGACGAATGCCCGCGCGGAATGCAGGCGTGTCTTCGATCGGCGAAATGACCTTGATCAGCCCGTCTTCGGACGAAATTTCGATACCCAGGCCCGCGAAGCGGCCCTTCGTCTGCTCCTGAAGCTCTTCGTAATCGGTCTTGTCGAGGTAGGACGAGTGCGGGTCGAGGCTCGACACCATGCCCTTGATGGCGGCGGTGAGGAGCTTCTTGTCATCGACGGGTTCGACGTACTCGTGCTTGATTTGCCCGAACACTTCGGCGAAGAGCCGCAATTGATCGAGCGGCAGCGGTGACGATGCGGCTTGCTGAGCGGACGCGGAGATCTGCAAGGTGGCGAGCGCGCCGGCGGCAACGCCTACGGCGATCAGGCCGAAATTTTTCAGGTTCTTTCGCATAGAGAGTGCGTTCGGAATCGAATGAGCAGCATCGTGGGTGACGGGCCAGTATACCCGCTCCCCTCCAAAGACGACTTAAACGCAACTTAAATGCCCAGGGTACAGCCGGGCGACAGCAATGCGCCACGGGCGCTTCCGACGAAGCGCCCGTGGATGGACAAATCTTGCGAAGCCGAAAGCGTCAGCCCGCCTTGCCCTGCTTCGCGACCGCTGCCTGCGCGGCGGCGATGGCGTCGGCGTCGCCGAGATAGTAGTGCTTGATCGGCTTCAGGTTTTCGTCGAGTTCATAGACGAGCGGCACGCCGTTCGGAATGTTCAGCCCGACGATGTCCGCGTCCGAAATCTCGTCCAGATACTTCACGAGCGCGCGCATGGAATTGCCGTGCGCGGCAATCAGCACCTGCTTGCCCGCCTTGATGGCCGGCGCGATGGACTCGTTCCACACCGGCAGCACGCGCGCCACCGTGTCTTTCAGGCATTCGGTGAGCGGCAACTGCTCACGCGGAACCTTCGCGTAGCGCGGATCGTTGAAGGGCGCGCGTTCGTCGGAAGGATCGAGCGCGGGCGGCGGCGTGTCGTAGCTGCGGCGCCAGACGAGAACCTGTTCGTCGCCATACTTCTTCGCCGTTTCCGCCTTGTTCAGCCCGGCGAGCGCGCCGTAGTGGCGCTCGTTCAGGCGCCACGAATGGACGACCGGGATATACATCAGGTCCATTTCGTCCTGAACGTGCCACAGCGTGCGGATCGCGCGCTTGAGCACCGACGTGTACGCGATGTCGAACGCGAAGCCGGCTTCCCGCAGCAGCACGCCGGCCTGACGCGCTTCGCGGTTGCCCTGCTCGGTCAGGTCGACATCGACCCAGCCGGTGAACCGGTTTTCCTTGTTCCACGTCGATTCGCCGTGGCGGATGAGCACTAGCTTATACATGTTTGATAGGTCGGTCAGTTGAGAAAGCGCTTGCGCCGATTCGCACTCCGTCATCCTGCCATCGCGCGTGGAGTGCCGCCATCGGCCGGATGGCCTGGGCCATCGCGGGAAACGGTTATTTTATAATGACGGGATTGCCCTCATTTTCCTTTCTCCCTTCTCCACTATCTTTCGGCGGCCCTAGACGTGAAGTTTTTCACTGATTACACGAATATCGCACTTATCGTCATTGCGCTCATCTCCGGCGCGCTGCTCCTGTGGCCCGCCATCACGCGTCGCGGACGCGGCGGAATTTCCGCGGCCGAAGCCACGACGCTGATCAACCGTCGCAACGCCGTCGTCGTCGATATCCGCCCTCCCGCGGAATTCGCGAAAGGCCATCTGCCGTCGGCCCGCAATATCGACGCGGCGGAGCTCCAAGCAAAGATCGGCCAGATCGCGAAGAATAAGAGCAATCCGGTCGTGCTCGTTTGTCAGACCGGACAGCAATCGCAGCGCGCCAGCCGCACGGTGTCGGAAGCGGGCTACGCTGAGGTCCATGTCTTGCAAGGCGGGGTAGATGCCTGGCAAAAGGCAGGTATGCCGGTCGTAAAACAAGGAGCCGTCAAGTGAAGAAAGTCATCATGTACAGCACCCAAGTGTGCCCGTATTGCCAGATGGCCGAACGTCTTTTAAAGTCCCGCGGGGTCGAAAGCATCGAGAAAGTGCTGATCGATCGTGAACCGGGCCGCCGCGAGGAAATGATGCAGCGCACCGGACGCCGCACCGTGCCGCAGGTTTATATCGGCGACACGCATGTCGGCGGCTATGACGATCTTTCGGCGCTCGACCGCAAGGGCGGTCTCGTGCCGCTGCTCGAGTCGGCCTGACACACCACACGCTGCCCGGTCACGCGCCGGGCAACCGATTTACCTAGGGAATTACTATGTCCGACGAGAACAACCAGCCGTTTTTCAACATCCAGCGCATTTACCTGAAGGACATGTCGCTCGAGCAGCCGAACTCGCCCGCCATCTTCCTCGAACAGGAAATGCCGTCGGTTGACGTCGAAGTCGACGTGAAGGCCGACCGCCTCGCGGAAAGCGTCTTCGAAGTGCTGGTGACGGGCACGGTCACGGCGAAGGTCGCCGACAAGGTCGCCTTCCTGATCGAAGCGAAGCAGGCCGGTATCTTCGATATCCGTAACATTCCTGCCGAGCAGGTCGACCCGCTCGTCGGCATCGCATGCCCGACCATCCTGTTCCCGTACTTGCGCTCGAACATCGCCGACGCGATCACTCGCGCCGGTTTCCCGCCGATCCACCTCGCGGAAATCAACTTCCAGGCGCTGTACGAGCAACGTCTCGCGCAACTCGCGAGCGCGCAGGAAGGCGCGGGGAACGGCGCGGCGCACTGAGCGTCATCGCCTTGTCCTGACTCTGCCGACCGGAGCCGAGCATGAAAGTAGCCGTTCTCGGCGCCGGCGCATGGGGCACCGCACTGGCGGGCCACCTTGCGACGCGGCACGACACGATGCTGTGGGCGCGCGATCGCGCGCTCATCGATTCTCTTTCCCAAAATCACGAAAACACGCGCTATCTCGCGGGCGTGCGCTTGCCTGCGTCGCTCGCGTTCGAAGCGGACTTTGGCATTGCGCTGAAGCACGCCGCCGCGCCGGATGCGCTGTGCGTCGTTGCGACGCCGGTTGCCGGCTTGCGCGCGCTGTGCCGCGCGATGCGTCAGGCGAACGTCGTTCCGGCGCATATCGTCTGGCTTTGCAAAGGCTTCGAAGCGGACACGCAATGTCTGCCGAACGAAGTCGTCGCCGCGGAGCTTCCCGGCCACGCGAGCAACGGCACGCTCTCGGGGCCGAGCTTCGCGCGCGAAGTGGGGCAAGGCTTGCCGGTCGCGCTGACCGTGGCGAGTCCGTCGGCGGATTTGTGCGCACGCACGGTCGCCGCGTTCCATCACGGCGCAATGCGCATCTACACTGGCGACGACGTGACCGGCGTCGAAGTGGGCGGCGCGGTGAAGAACGTGCTCGCGATCGCTACCGGCATCTCCGATGGCCTTGGCCTCGGCCTCAACGCCCGCGCGGCGCTCATCACGCGCGGGCTCGCGGAGATGTCGCGCCTGGGCGTGGCGCTGGGCGGCCGCGCCGAGACGTTCACCGGACTCACGGGCCTCGGCGATCTGATCCTGACCGCCACCGGCGACCTGTCGCGCAACCGCACGGTCGGCATGCAACTCGCGAGCGGCCGCACGCTTGACGAGATTCTCGCCGCGCTCGGTCATGTGGCGGAGGGCGTGCGCTGCGCGCGTGCGGTGTTGTCGCTGGCGCAGTCGCGTGGCATCGAGATGCCGATCACGCACGCGGTATGCCGCGTGCTCTTCGATAACGTCGCGCCGCGCGACGCCGTCCAGGCCCTGCTGAACCGCGACGCGAAGGCCGAATAGCGCCACGTTTTCCCGGAGCGCGTCATGGTTCAACTCGAAGCCGTAGTCGCGGATATCACCACGCTCGAAGTCGACGCCATCGTCAATGCGGCGAACAAGTCGCTGCTGGGCGGCGGCGGTGTCGATGGCGCGATTCATCGCAGAGCCGGGCGCGGCCTGCTGCGCGAGTGCGAAACGCTAGGCGGCTGCGAAACCGGCGACGCGAAGATCACCGGCGGATACGACCTGCCGGCCCGGCACGTCATTCATGCGGTCGGGCCGCGGTGGAGCGGCGGCAAGCGCAACGAGGCTGAACTGCTCGCGCGTTGCTATCGACGCTCGCTCGAGCTCGCAAACGAAGCGCACTGCAAGTCGATTGCGTTTCCGGCGATCAGTTGCGGCATCTATCGCTTTCCGGTGGAGCAGGCGGTGCGGATCGCGGTATCGACGGTCATCGACACGCTGCCGCACACGCCCTCGGTCGAGCGCGTCGTCTTCGCCTGTTTTCAGGACGCCATGCTCGCACTCTATCTCGCCGAACTGGCGGCTCAAGCGCCGCCTTCGAAGCCCGCCTGACGCCACGCTTCGAACGTCACGATCGCCACCGTGTTCGACAGATTCAGGCTCCGGTTGCCCGGACGCATCGGCAGACGCACGCGCTGCTGATTCGGAAAGCGGTCGAGCAATTCGGGCGCGAGGCCGCGCGTTTCCGCGCCGAACACGAACCAGTCGCCCGGCTTGAACGCGTGGTCGAAGAAGGGCGTCGAGCCGCGTGTCGTGAACGCGAACATGCGCGCCGCATCGGGCGATTCCTTCGCGATGAACGCATCCCAGTTCGCGTGCACATTCATTTCGGCGTACTCGTGGTAATCGAGTCCGGCGCGGCGCAGCTTCGCGTCGTCGAGCGGAAAGCCGAGCGGTTCGATCAGATGCAGCCGCGCGCCCGTGTTGGCGCAGAGACGGATGACGTTGCCGGTGTTCGGCGGGATTTCGGGCTCGACGAGTACGACGTTGAACATGGATTGCAGGATTCCGGCTGAGTTGATCAATCTTTCGGCGTGCGCAGCGCGACGAAGTTGGTGACGCGGCGCGCGCCCGCGAGCTTGAGCGTGCGGGCGAGGGCGTCGAGCGTGGCGCCGGACGTCATCACATCGTCGACGACGCCGACATGCTTGCCGCGCACATCGCTTCGGACGACGAACGCGCGCGCGACATTGCGCCTGCGCGTATCGACATCCAGTTTCGATTGGGCCGCAGTATGAACGACGCGGACGATGAGCGCGGCATCGGCGCGAACGGCGAGGCGTCGCGCCAGCGGGCGGGCGATCGCCCACGCCTGGTTGTAGCCGCGCGAGACGAGCCGCTTGCGCGACAACGGCACCGGCGCGATGACATCGGGCGGCGGCAGGCCGCTGTCTTCGAACATCGCGTGCAGATGACGCGCGAACTCCGCGCCCGCAGCAAGACGTGCGCGAAACTTCAGTTCGACGGCGAGCGTGTCGAGCGGCGCGCGGTAGTCGGCGAGCGCGAGGGTGTCGTTGAACGCGGGCGGATCGTCGAGACATGCTGCGCAGTGCAGCCGCACGTCTTCGCGATCCCGCCTGACATACGACGGCGCGAGCGGCATCGCACAGGTCGCGCACCGGATGCGCGGCTCGTTCCAGTTATGCTCGTCGCATCCGGCACACAGAAGTTGCTGCGACACATTGCCGCATAACGCGCACTGACTCGGCAGCGCGATGTCGAGCGCCTTGCGCGCGATCGTCGCCAGCGCGCGTGCACGCGCTGCGGCGAACGCGGAGAACGGCGGTAAATGGCTGACGAGTTTCATGGTGGCGTGCGCGTCGGAAGCCGCGCGACGGGGCCGAAGCCGCCATCGCATGGGCCTATTTCGAGACGACCGAGTATACTTCGCACTCTTCGCGAACTGATCGTCATGTCCTCCACGTCCCCCAAAACTAGCCGACCGGCCTATGATCCGCGTCGTTTGCGCGCGATTTTCGACCGTCGCGCCGCCGCGTTCGACGAAGTCGCGTTCCTGCCGCGTGAGATCGCGGATCGCATGCGCGAGCGTCTGGAGTACATCAAGGTTACGCCGATGCGCGTCCTCGATGCGGCCTGCGGCGCCGGTTCGGATCTGGGGCGTCTGAGGGAGCGTTTTCCCGAGGCGTCGGTGCTCGGCGTCGATATCTCTTCCGCGATGCTCGCGCGCGCCCGCGCCGCTGAAGCGGCGGAAGCGGAGAACGGCGCAGGCTGGCGACGTTTCTTGCCATCGACGCTCGCCCGGGCCTTCGGCGCGCGTGGCCCGCAACTGGCGCAGGCCGATTTCTCGGCGCTGCCGTTCGCGGGCGGCGCATTCGAACTGCTGTGGTCGAACCTCGCGCTGCACTGGCATTCGCGCCCGGACGCCGTGTTGCCCGAATGGCAGCGTGTGCTGAAAGTCAACGGCCTGCTGATGTTCAGCACCTTCGGTCCCGATACCTTGCGTGAACTCGCCGCCGCGTATCGCGAAGCCGAGCGCACGCTGGGCCTCGCGCCGATGCCGCACACGATCGATTTTGTCGACATGCACGATCTTGGCGACATGCTCGTCGAAAGCGGTTTCGAGATTCCGGTCATGGATCAGGAAGTGCTGACGATCACCTATCGTTCGCCCGAGTCGCTGCTCGCGGATGTGACGCGCTGGGGCGCATATCCGTTCGAGCGCGCGGATGCCGAACAGTCCGGCGGCGCTGCCGGTGCAGCCTTGCGTGGCGCGGTTCACCGGGCGCTCGAGGCGCTGCGCCGCGATGACGGCACGATTCCGCTGACCTTCGAGGTCATCTATGGTCACGCGTGGAAAGCGGTGCCGCGAACGACGGCGGACGGACATGGCATCGTTCGGCTGGAAGATATAGGGCGGGGGCCGAAACGCGGCCGCTAGGGAGCCGTCGAGCACCTGGTGAACGGCACGGCGATTGCCGTAAATAGGGCGCTTGTTATGTCAAGGATCAGCGTGCAAAAGACATGTGAAGAACTGCGTCAATTGGGCGCAGAGGCTTGTGCCGCTTGGCTTTGCGACGCTACGACCCTTGCTTGTGGATGCCACCCAACCCGCCTATAATGCGTCAGTTTGTCGCCCGGACTGACACAAATTTGGGCGAAATCCGAGCAAATGTATGGCATTGCGTGCGGATGGATGGAGGCGGCGATGCAGGCGAGTCAAACGCTGACGGAGTCCGAGCCGGTCGTGAAAGACTGGCTGATGAAACGCAACTGCTCGGTGTCGCCGCGTCAGTTCGTGTGCTTCTATTTGTCGCTTGCGCTGTTTTCGCTGGCAATCGCGACACCGCTTTTTCTGAATGGCGCCTGGCTGGTGCTGCCGTTCACCGGAGTCGAGTTGATGGTCGTGGCCGTCGCGTTCGTAATTTACGCGCGGCACGCCGTCGATTACGAAAGAATCCGGCTGTATCGAAACCGGTTGTTGATCGAGCAGATGAACGCCGAAGTACTGACGCAGTTCGAGTTCAACCCGCGCTGGGTGCGGGTCGAAGCGGGTGCGACGCCGAGAGAGCCGCTTACGATCGTGTCGCGCGGTCAATCGGTGAAGATCGGACTGCACCTTGCACAGCATCGTCGCAGGCAGTTTGCTGCCGAGTTGCAGGCGTCACTGAGACGCCTTGCCTGAAGAGGAACGGGCAACCAGGCGCGATGCCCACGGGGTCGAGGGTTTGAATGGAAATTTTGGGTAAGGATGCTATGAAAACAATCAAGCGAGCCCTCGCGGGCGTGCTGGCGGCAGGCGCACTGCTGAACGCCGGCGTGGCCCTGGCGGTCAACGACAGTCCTGGCGGTCCCGCTGTGAACGAAATCAACTTCCAGCAGCCTGTGACGAAGATCGCCGAGGAGCTCTACGGCCTCCATATCTTCATGCTCATCATCTGTACCGTCATTTTCCTCGGCGTGTTCGGGGTGATGTTCTATTCGGTCGTGAAGCATCGCAAGTCGAAGGGTTTCAAGCCGGCGCATTTCCACGAAAGCACCACGGTCGAAATCATCTGGACGATCGTGCCGTTCATCATCGTCATTCTGATGGCGCTGCCGGCTACGAAAGCCGTCGTCGCGATGAAGGACACGACCAACGCCGACCTCACAGTGAAGGTCACCGGCTATCAGTGGAAGTGGGGCTACGACTACGTGAAGGGGCCGGGCGAAGGCATCAGTTTCCTGTCGACGCTGTCCACGCCGCGCAGCCAGGTGAACGGCCAGGAGCCGATCTCCGATCTCTATCTGCAGGAAGTCGATAACCCGCTCGTCGTCCCGGTCGACAAGAAAATCCGCATCATCACCACCGCGAACGACGTCGTCCACTCGTGGTACGTGCCGGCGTTCGGCGTGAAGCAGGACGCGATTCCCGGCTTCGTGCGCGACACGTGGTTCAAGGCGGAGAAGGTGGGCGTGTATCGCGGCTTCTGTACGGAACTGTGCGGCAAGGAGCACGCGTACATGCCGGTCGTCGTCAACGTGCTGTCCGCCGACGACTACACGAAGTGGGTCGATGCGCAGAAGAAGAAAATGGCTTCTTCCACCGATGATCCCAACAAGACCTACACGATGGACGAGCTGAAGACGCGCGGCGCGCAGGTCTACGCTTCGAACTGCGCGGTCTGCCACCAGCCGACCGGCAAGGGCGCGGGCCAGTTCCCGGCCATCGACGGCAGCAAGATCGCGAACGGTCCGGTCGCCGAGCACGTGAACATCGTGCTGCACGGCAAGGGCGCCATGCCGCCGTGGCAAACCACGCTGAACGACGTCGAAATCGCATCGGTCGTGACCTACGAGCGCAACTCGTGGAGCAACCACGCAGGCGACATGCTGCAGCCGAAGCAAGTGGCCGACGCCCGCAACGGCAAGATGCCCGAAGGCGGCGGCACGACGGCAGCGGCAGCGGCACCCGCGCCTGAAGCCGCGAGCGCTGCGGCTCCGGCAGCTGCGGAGGCGAGCGCGCCGGCCGAAGCCGCGCCAGCGGCTCAGGCTGCAGCCTTGCCGGCCAGCATCTACTTCGAAACGGGCAAGAGCACGCTGCCCGCTGACGCAAACAATGCAGTCCAGACCGCGGCAGCGTACGCGAAGGCCCATCCGGACGCGAAGATCGCGCTGTCGGGCTTCACGGATGCCACCGGCGGCGCGGACCTCAACGCCGATCTCGCAAAGAAGCGCGCGCAAGCCGTTCGCGATGCGCTGAAGGCGGCAGGCGTGGCAGAAGAACGTATCGTGTTGAAGAAGCCCGAGTCCGTCACGGGCGGCACGGATGCGAAGGAAGCACGCCGCGTGGAAATCAGTCCGGCTGCTTGACATGTCTCGCACGCGCTTCTCCTTCGCCCTGGGCAACGGAGAAGCGTCGAGAAGCCAAGTGCCACGAGTATTCGCTTTAGGAGATGATTGTCATGTCTAGCATCGGACACGATGTAGCCGCGGGTCACGACCACGCGCACGACGACCATGCGCACGAGGTGCCGCATGGTTGGCGCAGGTGGCTATGGGCCACCAACCACAAGGACATCGGTACGCTGTACCTGCTGTTCTCGTTCATCATGTTCCTCTCCGGAGGCGTGATGGCGCTCGGCATCCGTGCCGAGCTGTTCGAGCCGGGCCTGCAGATCATGCGCCCCGAGTTCTTCAACCAGCTCACCACCATGCACGGCCTCATCATGGTGTTCGGCGCGATCATGCCGGCGTTCGTCGGTTTCGCGAACTGGATGGTGCCGCTGCAGATCGGCGCATCGGACATGGCGTTCGCGCGGATGAACAACTTCAGCTTCTGGCTGCTGCCGGTTGCCGCCGTGCTGCTGGTCGGCTCGTTCTTCGTACCGGGCGGCGCGACCGCCGCGGGCTGGACGCTCTACGCGCCGCTGTCGACGCAGATGGGCCCCGGCATGGACTTCGCGATTTTCGCGGTGCACATCATGGGCGCGTCGTCGATCATGGGCGGCATCAACATCGTCGTGACGATTCTGAACATGCGCGCGCCGGGCATGACGCTGATGAAGATGCCGATGTTCGCGTGGACGTGGCTCATCACCGCGTACCTGCTGATTGCCGTGATGCCGGTTCTGGCGGGCGCGATCACGATGGTGCTGTTCGACCGTCACTTCGGCACGTCGTTCTTCAACGCGGCGGGCGGCGGCGATCCGGTCATGTACCAGCACATCTTCTGGTTCTTCGGTCACCCCGAGGTGTACATCATGATCTTGCCGGCGTTCGGGATCGTGTCGCAGGTGATCCCGGCGTTCTCGCGCAAGCCGCTGTTCGGCTATAGCTCGATGGTGTACGCAACCGCATCGATCGCGATTCTCTCGTTCATGGTGTGGGCGCACCACATGTTCGCCACCGGGATGCCGGTGACGGGCCAGCTCTTCTTCATGTACGCGACGATGCTGATCGCCGTGCCGACGGGCGTGAAGGTCTTCAACTGGGTCGCGACGATGTGGCGCGGTGCGCTGACCTTCGAAACCCCGATGCTCTTCGCGATCGGCTTCCTGTTCGTGTTCACGATGGGCGGCTTCACGGGCCTGATCCTGTCGATGGCGCCGCTCGATATCCAGATGCACGGCACCTACTACGTGGTCGCGCACTTCCACTACGTGCTAGTGGCGGGTTCGCTGTTCGCGCTGTTCTCGGGCTGGTACTACTGGTCGCCGAAGTGGACGGGCTGGATGTACAACGAGATGCGCGGGAAGATTCACTTCTGGGCGTCGATGATCACCTTCAACGTCACGTTCTTCCCGATGCACTTCCTGGGTCTCGCGGGCATGCCGCGCCGCTATGCGGACTACCCGGCGCAGTTCACGGACTTCAACCAGATCGCGACGATCGGCGCGTTCGGTTTCGGTCTCGCACAGGTCTACTTCCTGTTCGCGGTCGCGCTGCCGACGTACCGCGGCGGCGGCGAGCACGAGAAGGCCGGCGACAAGCCGTGGGACGGCGCGCAAGGCCTCGAATGGACCGTGCCGAGCCCGGCGCCGTTCCATACGTTCGAGAACCCGCCGACGGTCGAGTAAGTAAGCCGTTTTATCGTGCTGCAAGGCTTCGAAGCGAAGCCTTGCAGCCAGTCAGTTCAGGAAAGCATGGCCCCGAATCCACAAAAAAGACGCACGCCCGAGGAAATCCGCGCGGGCAACAAGCGGCTCGGCCTCGTCATGGTGTTGATCGCCGCCGTCTTTTTTCTGGGTATCGTCGTCAGGCAATACCTGTTGTCGCGAGGATAACGTGTCCACTCAGCAGGATGATTCGCGCGTCGACCGCTCGTTCAACCGGTCGATGCTTTTCAAGCTCTTCGTCGTCGCCGCGATGATGTTCGGCTTCGGCTTTGCGCTGGTGCCGATGTATCGCGCGATTTGCCAGATCACCGGCATCAACAATCTCGTGCAGCGGGACGTCGGCGCGCGCGAGGCGAAGAACACGCAGGTCGATGCGAGCCGCACGGTTTCCATCGAGCTGGATGCGAACGCACGCGGCCCGCTGCAGTTCAAGCCGGAGCAGTCGAGCCTGGACATCCATCCAGGCGAAGTGATGACGGTGATGTATCAGGTGACCAACGAACAAAGCCGTACCGTGAAGGCGCAAGCCATTCCGAGTTATGCGCCGAAGCAGGCCACCGAGTATTTCAAGAAGATCGAATGCTTCTGCTTCACTCAGCAGACGCTCGCACCGAACGAGACGAAGCGCATGCCGGTGGTGTTCGTCGTCGATCCGAAGCTGCCGAAAGACGTGAAGACGATCACGTTGTCCTACACGTTCTTCGAACTGGACGCGCCGAAGTCGGTCGCGAAGGGAACGTGAGCGCCATGAGTTCCCCAACGCCGCGCAAAGGCGGGTTCGTGAAGCTGCTGAAGGCGGTGTTCTGGTCGTTCTTCGGCGTGCGGCGCCGGGCCGACCTGGAAAACGATGCGGCGCAGTTGAACCCGTTGCATCTGATCGCGGCCGGCGTGATCGGTGCTGTGCTGTTCATCGTGCTGTTGCTGGTGATCGTGCGGGCGGTGGTCGGGTAGTCGGACGAGCGCGCGGCGCGTGAGCGCGGCGATGCGGCATCAAAAAATTCAAGCAACTGGATCGAAGTGGAGAATCAACAATGAGCGGTCAAAACGAGAGCCCGTACTATTTCGTGCCGCATCCGTCACGGCATCCGATTCTGGCTGCGTGCGGCTTGCTGGTGATGCTGTCCTCGCTGGCGGCGTGGATCAACGGTCATTCGTTCGCGCCGTTCACGACGCTGATCGGCCTGCTGTTCCTGCTGTTCGTGCTGTGGCACTGGTTCGGCGACGCGATTTCCGAATCGGAAGGAGGCATGTACGGCAAGCGCGTGGACGTGTCGTATCGCTGGAGCATGAGCTGGTTCATCTTCTCCGAAGTGATGTTCTTCGGTGCGTTCTTCGGTGCGCTGTTCTATGCACGAGCCATCGCATTGCACGAACTCGGCAGCCTCGACTACAAGCTGATCTGGCCGGACTTCTCCGCCGTGTGGCCGAACAATGGCCCTGCCGCGCTGGTCCCGCACTTCCGCGCGATGGTGCCGTGGCCGCTGCCGACCATCAACACCGCGCTGCTGCTCACTTCCGGCGCGACGCTGACGGTGGCGCACCATGCGCTGCGTGAGGATCATCGCAGGAAGGCGATCGGCTGGCTCGCCGCGACGGTGCTGCTCGGCGTGATCTTCCTGTTCTGCCAGGGCTACGAATACTTCCACGCGTACAACGAACTGAACCTGACGCTGGCGTCCGGCGTGTACGGCTCGACGTTCTTCCTGCTGACCGGCTTCCACGGCTTCCACGTGTTCCTGGGCGGCACGATGCTCGCGGTCGTGCTGGTGCGCATGATGCGCGGACACTTCACGGCGGAGCACCACTTCGCATTCGAAGGCGCCGCGTGGTACTGGCACTTTGTCGACGTCGTCTGGCTCGGGCTGTACGTCGTCGTGTACTGGCTGTAAGCGCGTTTCCAGCGGGCGGCTTCGTGCGCCCGCTAACCGCAGTCGAGCCGTGATTTCGCGCCGCCCTCAGGTTTCGGGGGCGGCGTTTTGCTTTGCGGCGCGGGAGGAAACGGAAACGGAACGCGCGAGAGATTCGCGCGCCGCGACAATCGGTCCTGTGTTGGAGAACCTTTGCGGCGGGTTATCGTCCGAGGGGAATGCCCGTCGATTGAATCCAGCCCATCCAGTGTGCGAAGAGGATGAACAGGAACAAGGAAATGGACAGCCCGACGCGCATGGCGAGCGACCACACCATCCGCTTGGTCTTGCCGCGGTCGGTCATCATGAAATACAGCGCCGAACCGAGGCTGCCGAGGATGAGAATGAAAGCGATGGCGACGATAATGTGCATGAAACCAGCCGGCAATGTTGCTCAAGTTGCCCGGATAACGCATTGAGCAGTATGGAAACGAGTCATCTCATTATCTCACTCGACGCATCGCGCCGCGCGGCGCGCAACGCTTCACTGCGGTCGTGTCGCGCATGAAAATCCGTTTCTGGCCCACGGTCCTGATTCTTATCGTCGTGGCGGTGACCGTGCGTCTCGGCTTCTGGCAGCGCGATCGCGCGCTTCAGAAGGAGGCGCTCAACGCGCGTATCGTCGCGTTCGAGAACGCGCCGGCAGAGCGTGTGGGCGTCGATCCGATGCCGCTGAAATCGGTCGAGTTCCATCGCGTGGAAGCGCGCGGCGAGTTCATGCCCGAGCGCGTCGTGTATCTGGACAATCGTCCGTATAACGACCAGCCCGGCTTTTATGTCGTGATGCCGCTTAAACTCGAGGGCGGCGGCTACGTGCTCGTCAATCGCGGATGGCTGCCGCGCAATCTGGCCGATCGCACTGGCATCGAACGCTATGAGACGCCGCAGGGCGTCGTCGATATTCAGGGCGTTGCGCGCGCCAATCCGTCGCAGGCGTTCGAGCTGGGCAAGGGTGGATCCGCGGCGCATCAGCAGATCCGGCAAAACCTGAGCATTCCCGCGTTCGCCGCCGAGACGGGATTTGCGCTGCAGCCGTTCGTGATCCAGCAAACGAACGACACCCACGACCGGCTCGTGCGCGACTGGCCCGCGCCGACGCTGGGCGTCGAGCGCAACTACGGCTACATGCTCCAGTGGTGGGGCATGGCCGTCGCCGCCGTGGGCTTCGGCCTGTATGCCGCACGCCGCGCCGCCAAGAAGACCGACGCACCGCGCAATCCCCGCGACGACGACGAAGCCGCAAATCACGCCTGAATTCATTTCGATACGAACGATGCCTTCCCAACGCCCCACGACCGCCGCAGACACGCCGCCCACGCGGCAACGCACGCCCTCCAAGGGCTCCTGGACCAACGGCCGCTGGATGCTCGTGCTGCTCGCGCTTGTTTGCGCGGCGCCGGTGATCGCGTCGTACCTGATGTACTACGTCTTCAAGCCGGCAGGCGGCACGTCGAGCTACGGCAAGCTCATCGATCCGCAGCGCCCGATTCCGTCGCAACTCGTCGTCACGGACGAAAAAGGCCAGACGCTTCCGTTCAAGTCGCTCGAAGGCAAGTGGCTGATGATCACCGTCAATAGCGGCGATTGCGACGAACAGTGCGTGAAGCGCCTCTACTACATGCGACAAGTGCGCGTGCTGCAATCGGCGGAGCGTGACCGCGTGGTCAACGTCTGGCTGCGCACGGACGACAAGCCCGTCGCCGACGTCATCAAGACGGCGTATCCGCAGCCGGACACGCGCATGCTGATCGCCGATCCACGCGCCGTCGGCGAGTGGCTGCCGGTCGCGGACGGCGCGAAGCTGACGGATCACATCTTTCTCGTCGATCCGAACGGTAATTTGATGATGCGCTTCCCGAAGGACCCCGATCCGAAGAAGATCAACGCGGATGTGGCGAAGCTGTTGAAGTGGTCGCGTATCGGTTGAGGGTGGACTATGAGTTTCGTGTTGCAACTGGGACTGATCGGCTTGTGCATTGCGCTGTTGCCGCTGTCCTATGTCTGGGTGAAGGCCGATGACGACAAGTTCAAAAAGCTCGTCTGGCTCACCACTTTTCTGACGCTCGACCTGATCATGTTCGGCGGCTTCACGCGCCTGACCGATTCCGGCCTCGGCTGCCCGGACTGGCCGGGCTGTTACGGCACGTCGTCGCCGTTCATCGCGCACGCACAGATTTCCGCCGCCTATCAGGCCATGCCGACCGGACCCGTCAGCATGGTGAAGGCGTGGATCGAGATGTTGCATCGCTATTTCGCGATGGCGATCGGCGTGCTGATCATCGCTCAGGTGATCATCGCGTGGACCGCGCGCATCAAGCGCCGTCCGCTGCACGTTTCGCCGTGGTGGCCGACCGGCATTCTGCTGCTGATCTGCCTGCAAGGCGCATTCGGCGCGTGGACCGTCACGCTTAAGCTTCAGCCGGTGATCGTCACGACGCACCTGCTGCTCGGCCTCGCGCTTCTGGGCGTGCTCGGCTGGCTGGCGGCGCGCATGACGCCGGTTCCGTCGCTCGATTCGACCGCCGCGCGCTGGATGCCCGCCGCCGTGTTCGGACTCGCGCTGCTGGTCGTACAGATCGCGCTCGGCGGCTGGGTGAGCACGAACTATGCTGTGCTGGCCTGCACCGACTTTCCGCTCTGCAACGGGCAATGGATTCCGCCGATGAACTTCGAACACGGTTTTCACCTGTGGCGCGCGCTCGGCATGACCGGCGAAGGCGATGTCATCTCGCAGGATGCGCTCGTCGCGATTCACTGGACGCATCGCACGTTCGCGGTCGTCGTCGTGCTGTATTTGCTGTGGCTGGCCGCGAAGCTGCGCCGCTTCGAGTCGCTGCGCAAGCCGGCGAACGGCGTGCTGGCCGTGATCGTCATTCAGTTTCTGACGGGCATGTCGAACATCGTGCTGCAATGGCCGCTGCCGGTGGCCGTCGCTCATAACGGCGGCGCGGCGGTCCTGTTGCTGCTGCTCGTCATGCTAAACTTTCGAATCTCTTCCAGCCGTCCCGGCCGCGCCGCGCTTCCCGCGCGCGACGTCGTTTCAGCGTGATGGCCCATGTCCATGGATAGCACCACACTCAATTCCCCCCTCGGCAGCCGCGTCTCGCAGTACATCGCGCTGACCAAGCCGCGCGTGACGCAACTGGCCGTCTTCTGCGCGGTCATCGGCATGTTCCTGTCGACGCCCGGCATGGTGCCGTGGACCAAACTCATCGGCGGCGCGGTCGGCATCTGGCTGCTCGCGGCTGGCGCATTCGCCATCAATTGCCTCGTCGAGCAGAAAGTCGATGCGAAGATGCGTCGCACCGCATGGCGTCCGTCGGCGCGCGGACAGATCACCAGCACGCAGATTCTGATGTTCTCGGCGGTGCTCGGCGGCATCGGCATGTGGACGCTTTACAGGTTCACCAATCCGCTGACGATGTGGCTTACGGTCGCGACTTTCGTCGGCTACGCGGTCATCTATACGCTGCTGCTCAAGCCTTACACGCCGCAGAACATCGTGATCGGCGGCGCGTCCGGCGCGATGCCGCCGGCGCTCGGATGGGCCGCCGTAACGGGCGCGGTGCCCGGCGACGCCTGGATTCTCGTGCTGATCATCTTCGTGTGGACGCCGCCGCATTTCTGGGCGCTCGCGCTGTATCGCCGCAAGGACTACGAGAACGCCGGCCTGCCGATGCTTCCCGTAACTCACGGCGAAAAGTACACGCTGCTGAACATCTTTCTGTACACCATCGTGCTGTTCGCCGTCACGCTGATGCCTTTCGTCTCCGGCATGAGCGGCGTCGTCTATCTGGCGAGCGCGATCGTGCTGGGCGCGATCTTCCTCGGCTATGCGTGGAAGCTGTATCGCGCTTATTCGGACGCGCTCGCGCGCCGCGCTTTCCGTTATTCGATCGTCTATCTGTCGCTGCTCTTCGCCGCCCTGCTGATCGACCACTACGTTCGCACGGTGATCGGCGCATGATGGCCGCTGTTCGCCGCCTTTTCGCATTGTTCGCATGCGCGGCGCTGCTGTGCGCGTGCGACAAGGCGCCCGATTTCAAGAACCTCGATATCACCGGCAACAAGCAGTTCGGCAGCGACTTCTCATTGCCCGACACCGCCGGCAAGACGCGCACGCTCGCGGACTTCAAGGGTAAGGCGGTCGTGCTGTTCTTCGGCTACACGCATTGCCCCGATGTCTGCCCGACGACGCTCGCGGAGCTTTCCCAGGCGATGCAGCAACTCGGCGACAAATCGAAAGACGTGCAAGTGCTGATGGTCACGGTCGATCCCGCACGCGACACACCGGACTTGCTCGGGCAATACGTGAAGGCGTTCAACACGTCGTACATCGGCTTGCGCCCCGATGACGCGCAGCTTCAGAAAGTTGCCAAGGATTTTCGCGTGTACTACGGGAAGGCAGCGGGCAAGACGCCTGCCGATTACACGATGGATCACACCGCCGCGAGCTACGTGTTCGACAAGGACGGCAAGCTGCGTCTTTTCGCACGCGATGGGCAGGGCGTGGAGCCCTGGGTGCATGATCTCAAGCTGCTGATCGACTGATCGGCCAGGCAGCAAGCGAAACATGAAGCGGCCCGTGGGCCGCTTTTTTCATGGCGTCGAGGGCTCGGGCAGGTTCAGCCCCGGCGCGAGACGCGTCGCCTTGAACTCGGTGATGTCGTAGTGTGCGAGTTGCTGACGGGCAAACGGGTCCTCGGCAAAGATCGCGTCGAGCCGATCACGATCTACGCCCGTCGCGATAATCACGCCGCCGTCGCGCGGCACCTTCGGCCCCGCCATCACGAACACGCCAGCGGCGAAATAGCGTTCGAGAAACGCCCGATGTTCTTCGAGCGCATCGTCGATTTCAGCGAGCGCGCCGGTGTATCGCAGATTGATCACGTACATGCTGATGCAGCCTCGGCGAAGTTTGTGTGCATTCGATTGTACGGCGCACCGCCAGCGGATATGGACATAAGCAAACCGTATTTCCGCAGCCGCCAACGCTGTGCGAAGATTCGCGCATCGGCCGCGCGCCTTGTGCGACAGCCGGTACAGCACTCCCGCAGTCATTTTGCATTCGAAACAGGAACACCATGCAGCGCAGAAATTTGCTTAAAGCTGTGGCCGCCTTCGTGGCGTCCGCGGCGTTCGTCACGAGCTTCTCGGCCCATGCCGACGACAAGGTCATCAAGGTCGGCACGATCAGCGGCCCCGACGCACAAATCTGGCAAGTCGTGCAGAAAGTCGCCAAGCGCGAAGGTCTGAACGTGAAGTTGATCGAGTTCAACGACTATGTTCAACCGAACGCCGCGCTCGATGCCGGCGATCTCGACGCCAACAGCTTCCAGCATCAGCCGTATCTCGATAGCCAGGTCAAGCAGCGCGGATACAAGATCGTCAACGCGGGGCTGACGTACATTTCGCCGCTCGGCGTGTATTCGAAGAAGCTGAAGTCGCTGAAGGACCTGCCGCAAGGCGCGAAGGTCGCGGTGCCGAACGATCCGTCCAACGAGAATCGCGCGCTTCTGTTGTTGCAGTCGCAGGGCGTCATCAAGCTGAAGGCCGGCGCCGGCGCGAACGGCAACAGCGCAACTGCGCTCGACGTTGCCGAGAATCCGAAGAAGATCAAACTGGTCGAACTCGATGCAGCGCAACTGCCCCGCACGCTCGCCGATGTCGACGCCGCCGCGATCAACACGAACTTCGCGCTTGCCGCCGGCCTGCAGCCGACGAAGGACGCGATTGCGCTCGAAGACGTGCATAGCCCGTATGCGAACCTGATTGCGGTCCGCGCGAAGGACAAGGACCAGCCCTGGGTGAAGAAGCTGGTCGCCGCGTATCAGTCCGAGGACGTGCGCCAGTTCCTCAAGAACGAGTTCAAAGGTTCTGTCGTGCCTTCGTTCTAACGAACTGCAGTCCTCTTGTTTCTACGGCGTCCAACGGACGCCGTTTTTTATTGCGCGGATCAGTCCGTCATTCGGCGTAAATCCGCCGCAGCTCGCGCTCCCAGACAACGCCTGTTTCATCCTGACGCAGCTTGAAGCCGCTGCGCATGAAGAGGGCGCACAGATCCTCGCGCGCATCGTCGATTTCGCAGACGACGCTTTCGTAGCCCGCGCCCTGCGCAAAGTTCGCGCATGCCGCGACGAGGCTTTCGCCCAGACCGCAACGCCGTGCGCCCGGCTCGACGAACAGCAGTTCAATGCGCGCCTGACTTTCCGACGCCGCGTTCAACACCGCCGCACCGACGCGAGCGGCGCCTTGCTGCTCAGCCACCCAGCACGCGATGCCCGGCTTGTTCGTCTGCATGGCGTGCAAAAAGCGTGCGATGACGTCGGCCGCGTGAGTCTCGTTCAGGAGGCACGCCCCTTCGGATACGTCGAGCAGCGCGTGACGCTCGATCATCCAGCCGAAATCGCCGCACCGCGGACTGCGCAGGCGCGTGACGACGTCGGCGGAAGAGGGCGACAGCAGCCGTTCGATATCCGCCATCGCCGACGACAACTGCTCGATCTCGCCGGGGGCCAGCCGGTTGAGAAGCGAGGCCGTTTCCGTGGACACGTGAAGGTCGAGTTCATCGACTTTGGCTTTGGCCTCGGTTGTCATGAACAGGAGGTGCGCGCGCCTGTCCGACTCGTTCTTGCGCCGCACCACGAGCCCCATCTTCTGGAAGTTCGAGATGAGACGGCTGAGGTAGCCCGTATCCAGCCCGAGATTGCGCGAAAGATCGGCGGCGGTGTGCGCGCGATCGTGCGCAAGCTCGTGAAGAATGCGCACCTCGGTGAGCGAAAAATGGCTCTTGTGAAGCCGTTCATGGAAAGCGCCCGCGTGGCGCGCGTAAAACCGGTTGAAGCGCCTGACGGCTTCAACACCCCGACTCGGATCAAAACAGCCCATCTGCCTTCGCTCTCTCAGAAATCTGGTTTTGATTAATTAATTGCGATTCCGAACTAATGCCCACATTGTGCCAAAGAAAGCACGATCGTGCGAATGCGCGCATGCCCGAATTCTAGTGCAATCGACAATCGAGCAGACCAGCCAGGTTTATGCGGGTAAGTCCTCATGGCAATTATTCTCCGAAAGCACACGCGGATCAATCTGTAACTTATTGATTATGAGCAGGATTCCAGCGGTGCGTACGGCTATTTGGCAGACATTGACTGGTATTATGTTGGTTATATAATGGGCTCCACTTAAAGATGTGGGCTTTCACCGTTCGCGGCGGAAACCATCCAATGTGATGCACAAAAGCCTGCGGTTCCCATTCGCATTTGACGCAACGCCCTGAATTCAGGCGTTGCGCGAGCAGCAAAAGGCGCACGGCGCTGCCTTTTCAGTGACCGCTGCTCGGCGGCAATGAACCCGCGTCGCAGCGGCAGCGGCCTCCCCGGGCCGGCCAAAGCCTGCATCGCGCGATTCGCACGGATTCCGAAGAGAGTAACGAAGACAACAAGAGGACCTAATGACGCCGTCCGCACGCTCGCGCTTATTGAAGTACGCGCGAGTCAACCTGCTCGCAGCATGGCGCGAACGGCCCGGAACCTCATCACGCATTGCGCACTTCCAGAGAACTTCATGCTGAAAGGAAACATACTGACGAACGACGGATGGATCCACGGCTCCGTGCGTTTCGAAAACGGCCGTGTCACGGCGCTCGAAGGTCATATCGCCGATCCGTCGATCAATGACGCGCCGTTCATACTGCCCGGCTTCATCGATCTTCACGTGCATGGCGGAGGTGGCCGCGACATCATGGAGGGCGGCGACGCAGCCGATACCGTCGCCCGCGAGCACGCGAAGCACGGCACGACGAGCCTTTTGGCCACGACGATGACCGCGCCGCGCGACGAACTGATGGACGTCGTCGCCAGCCTGGGCGAACGCGCCAAATATCGCGCCGCGAACGGTGCGCGCGTGCTGGGCGTGCATCTGGAAGGACCGTACATCAATCCCGGCAAGCTGGGCGCGCAGCCGGACGCGGCCGCCGTCGCGGTGCGCGACGAAGTGCTCAAATTTCTCGAACTCGCGCCGATCCGTGTCGTGACCATTGCGCCGGAGATTTCGGGGCATATGGAAGTGATCGCCGAGATGGCTGCGCGCGGCGTGCGCGTGCAACTGGGTCATTCGCTCGGCACTTACGACGACGCCGTCAACGCGCTCAAACACGGCGCGCGCGGCTTCACGCATCTGTTCAACGCGATGTCCCCGCTGCATCATCGCGATCCCGGGATGGTCGGCGCGGCGCTCGCGCATGCGGAGTACGCCGAACTGATCCCCGACCTGCTGCACGTCCATCCCGGTGCGATCCGCGCCGCGATGCGCGCGATCCCGCGTCTTTACGTCGTCACCGACAGCACGTCGGCGGCCGGCATGCCGGACGGCGAATATCGCCTCGGCAGCCAGCACGTGACCAAATGCATGGGCGGCGTGCGCCTCGCGGACGGCACGCTCGCAGGCAGCACCCTGACGATGGATCAGGCGCTCCGTAATCTCGTCTCGCTGGGCATTCCGCTCGCGGACGTTTCCAACCGCTTGTCACGCTTTCCCGCCGATTATCTCGGGCTCGAAGATCGCGGCCGCATCGCGCGTGGCGCATGGGCCGATCTCGTCGTGCTCGACCGGGACTTTGCGCTGACCGCCACGTATGTCGAAGGAGAATCGCTTGTCGAATATGCTCAATGAGGCGCTGGAGTCCGCGGATGTCGTCGCGGCTCAGCTCGCCGATACCTCGCGCATCGAAGCGCTGGCCGTGAAACTCGCGGAGCAGCCGCGTCATGTCGCGTTGACCGTCGCTCGCGGCAGTTCGGACCACGCCGCCAGTTATTTCGCAAGCCTGACGATGAGCCGCATCGGCGTGCCCGTCGCCTCGCTGCCGATGTCCGTCGCCACGCTCCAGCAAGCGCCGCTGCGCGTGTCCGGTCAGCTTGCCGTCGCCTTCTCGCAATCGGGCAAGAGCCCCGATCTCGTCGGCACCATGCAGGCGCTGCGCGATGCGGGCGCGTTCACCGTTGCGGCCGTCAACGTGCCGGGTTCGCCGCTCGAAACCGCGTGCGAATGGTACTTGCCGCTGCTCGCCGGACCGGAACTGTCCGTCGCGGCGACCAAGAGCTATATCGCGATGCTCTCGCTGTCGGCAATCGTGATCGCGCACGTTCAGCGCGATGTCGAATTGCTCAACGCGCTGAAGTCGCTGCCGGACGCGCTGCGCGCGGCGGGCAAGCTCGACTGGACGCGCGCCGTCGACGAACTGAAGAACGTCGATCGCATGATCGTGATCGGGCGCGGGCTTGGCCTTGCCATCGCGCAGGAAGCGGCGTTGAAGCTGAAGGAGACGTCGGGCATTCAGGCGGAAGCGTTCTCGAGCGCCGAAGTGCGTCATGGCCCGATGGAGATCATCGATCGGGACTATCCGTTGCTCGTCTTCGCGCCGCGCGGACCGGAGCAGGCTGGCCTGATCCAGCTTGCCGCCGACATGCGCGCACGCGGCGCCCGCGTGCTGCTCGCCGCGCCGAGCGACGTGGCCGACGCGGAACTGCCGCTCGTCGCAACCGATCACCCGGCGCTCGATCCGATCGCCGCAATTCTTTCGTTCTATGTGATGGCCGCCGGTCTGGCCGCCGCACGCGGGCGCAATCCCGACGCGCCGCGCCACCTGAACAAAGTCACCGAAACCCATTGAGTGAGAAAGACGATGCGCCGTGCCGAGCAGTCTTTGCTGAATTCCTCCACCGCCGATAACCCGAGCGACGTCGTTCTGCTCGCTCCGTTCACCGGCCCCGTCGTCCCGCTCGCCGACGTGCCCGACCCCGTATTCGCCGAGGGCATGTTCGGCGACGGCATCGGCATCGACCCGCTCGATCACGTGCTCGTTTCGCCTTGCGATGGCACGGTCACCCATCTTGCGCGCACCCATCACGCGGTCACGCTGCGCACCACGCAGGGCGCGGAAATCCTCGTGCACATCGGCATCGATACGGTCGAACTGGGCGGCAAGGGCTTCACGCCGAAGGTCGAGCAGGGCGCGTCGGTGCGCGCGGGCCAGCCGCTGATCGAATTCGACGCCGATTTCGTCGCGCAGCACGCACCCAGCCTCGTTTCCGTCATCGCGATCGCCAACGGCGATGCATTCGATGTCATTCAGCGCGCCGGCCGCGGCGTGGTGAAGGCGGGCGAGCGCATGCTCGTGCTGCGCGCGAAGGAAGGCGCGGCGGCGCAGGCGGCGCTGTCGTCGTCGAACGTCGTCAATGAAGCGCGGCGCAGCGTCACGCTGGCGCACGCGGGCGGCTTGCACGCGCGTCCGGCGGCGCGGGCGCGGGAAGCGGCGCGCGGCATCGACGCCAAGGTCGAAGTGCGTTACCAGGGCCGCAAGGCGTCGGTGGAAAGCGTCGTCGGCCTGCTCGGTCTGGGCGCAGGCGAAGGCGCGACCATCGAGCTCGTCGGCATGGGCGCGCAGGCGCAGGAAGCGGTCGATGCCGTCGCGACAGAGCTGTTGCGCGCCGCTCAAGGCGAAGTCGAAGAGACGCCGGCGCGCGAGAAATCGCCCGCGCCGGTTGCGGCTCGTGCTTCCGCGCAACCGCTGCCGCCGAACATGCTGGCCGGCGTGTGCGCCGCGCCTGGCATCGCGGTCGGAAAACTCGTGCGCTGGGACGATCAGGAGATCGTGCCGGAGGAAAAAGCGAGCGGACCTTCGGCGGCCGAAAGCCGGGCGCTCGACCGCGCGATCGCACAAGTGGACACGGAGCTCGAGGACACCGTGCGGACCGCCTCGCAACGCGGCGCGGTCGGTGAAGCGGGCATTTTCGCGGTGCATCGCGTGCTGCTGGAAGACCCGACGCTCGTCGACGCCGCCCGCGATCTGATCAGTCTCGGCAAGAGCGCGGGCTTCGCGTGGCGCGAGTCGATCCGCGCGCAAATCGCGTTGCTCAACAACGTGAACGACGCGCTGCTCGCCGAACGCGCCGCCGACCTGCGCGACATCGAAAAGCGCGTGCTGCGCGCACTCGGCCTCACGAATACGGCGGCGCGCGCGCTGCCCGACGAAGCCGTGCTCGCGGCCACCGAATTCACGCCGTCCGACCTGTCGTCGATCGACCGGACGCGTGTCACCGCGCTCGTGATGTCGCGCGGCGGTGCGACGTCGCACGCGGCGATCATCGCGCGTCAGATGGGCATTCCGGCGCTCGTCGCGATTGGCGATGCGCTTCACGCGATTCCGGAAGACACGCAAGTGGTCGTGGACGCATCGGCGGGACGCTTCGAACATGCGCCGACCGCGCTCGATGTCGAACGCGCGCGTCATGAGCGCGAACGGCTCGCGAGTGTGCGCGAGGCGAATCGCAAGATGTCGCAGGAGGCGGCATCGACGCGCGATGGGCGTCACATCGAAATCGCCGCGAATATCGCCACGCTCGACGACGCGAAGGCCGCCGTCGAGAACGGCGCGGACGCGGTCGGGCTGCTGCGCACGGAACTCCTGTTCATCCACCGCCACGCTGCGCCGACGGTCACGGAGCACGCGTCGAGCTATCAGGACATCGTCGATGCGCTCGCCGGGCGCTCGGCCATCATCCGCACGCTCGATGTCGGCGCGGACAAGGAAGTGGACTATCTGACGCTGCCGCCCGAAGAGAACCCGGCGCTGGGCTTGCGCGGCATCCGTCTCGCGCGGGTGCGCCCCGATCTGCTCGACGACCAGTTGCGCGGTCTGCTCGCCGTCAAGCCGGCGGGCACGGTCCGCATTCTTCTGCCGATGGTCACCGACGCCGGCGAATTGCAGCGGCTGCGCGCGCGCATCGACGAACTGGCGCGCGAAGCGGGCCGCACGGATGCGATCGAAGTGGGCGTGATGATCGAAGTGCCGTCGGCTGCGATGCTCGCCGATCAACTTGCGAAATACGCCGATTTCTTCTCGATCGGCACCAACGATCTGACGCAGTACACGCTCGCGATGGACCGCTGCCAGCCCGATCTCGCCGCACAGTCCGACGGCCTGCATCCGGCCGTGCTGCGGCTCATCAAGGCGGCGGTGCAGGGCGCGGAGAAGCATGGCAAGTGGGTCGGCGTGTGCGGCGCGCTCGGCGGCGATCCGCTCGCGGTGCCGCTGCTCGTCGGCCTGGGCGTGACGGAATTGTCGGTCGATCCGTCCGCCGTGCCGGGCATCAAGGCGCGCGTGCGCAATCTCGACTACCAGCTTTGCCGTCAGCGCGCGGAAGACGTGCTCGCGCTCCAATCGGCTCAGGCAGTAAGAGCGGCCAGCCGCGAAATCTGGCCGCAGGACTAAACGGCACCGACTGTCGTACAACCCCGAGCAGCACCGACAAGACCTATATTTTTGGAGAACCCGATGGACGCTAACCCGTTTGCAAAGATGCAGCGCCTAGGCCGCGCGCTGATGCTGCCGATTGCCGTATTACCGGTGGCCGGCCTGCTGCTGCGTCTTGGCCAGCCCGACGTCTTCAACATCAAGATGATCGCCGACGCCGGCGACGCCATCTTTTCGAATCTGCCGCTTCTGTTCGCCATCGGCGTCGCAGTCGGCTTCGCGAAGGACAACAACGGCACGGCGGGTCTCGCCGGCGCGATCGGTTATCTGATCGAAACGGCCGTCATGAAGGACATCGACGCCAAGCTCAACATGGGCGTGTTGTCGGGGATCATCGCGGGGATGGTCGCGGGATACATGTACAACCGCTTCAAGGACATCAAGCTCCCCGAGTATCTGGCGTTCTTCGGCGGCAAGCGTTTCGTGCCGATCGCCACGGGGGTCGCGTGCCTCTTTCTCGGCATTCTCTTCGGCTTCGTCTGGAAGCCGGTGCAGCTCGGCATCGATACAGCCGGCAACTGGCTCACGACGGCAGGCGCGCTCGGCACCTTCGTTTTCGGCGTGCTGAATCGCATTCTGCTCGCGACGGGGCTGCATCACATCATCAATTCGCTCGCGTGGTTCGTGTTCGGCTCCTACACGCCTGCCGATGGCGGCGCGGTGGTGCACGGCGACCTGCATCGCTTCTTTGCGGGCGACAAGAGCGCGGGCGGCTTCATGACCGGCTTCTTCCCGATCATGATGTTCGGCCTGCCCGCCGCGTGTCTCGCGATGTTCCACGAAGCGCCGAAGGAGCGCCGCGCGGTCGTCGGCGGCCTGCTGTTCTCGATGGCGCTCACCGCGTTCCTCACGGGCGTGACCGAGCCGATCGAATACAGCTTCATGTTCCTCGCGCCGGTGCTCTACGGCATCCACGCGGTGCTGACCGGTCTGTCGCTGGCAATCTGCTCGGCGCTCGGCATTCACCTCGGCTTCACGTTCTCGGCGGGCGCGATCGACTACGTGCTGAACTACGGTTTGTCGCAGCGCGGCTGGATGGCGATTCCGCTCGGCCTCGTGTACGGCATCGTGTATTACGGGCTGTTCCGCTTCTTCATCCGCAAGTTCAACATGGCGACGCCGGGCCGCGAACCCGCCACGACCGACGCCCAAACCGATGCCACCCCGGTCGGCGGCTTCGTTCCGGGTGAGACCGTGCCGGCTGCGGCCAGCACGCGTGCAGGCAAGTACATCGCGGCACTGGGCGGCGCGTCGAACCTGACGCTCGTCGACGCCTGCACGACGCGGCTGCGTCTGTCGGTGGTGGATGCGGAAGCCGTGTCCGAGCCGCAGTTGAAGTCCATCGGCGCGCGCGGCGTGCTGAAGCGCGGCAAGACCAACGTGCAGGTCATCATCGGACCGGAAGCGGACCTGATCGCGGACGAAATTCGTGGCGAACTCGAGCATTCCTCGACGCGCGGTGCGACGCCGGCCTCGTCGGCCCCGGCGCAGCCTGTCGCCGCTGCAAGCGTGGCTGACCACACCGCCGGTCCGCTCGATCCGGACCCGCTGCGCTGGATCGCGGTGTTCGGCGGTGCGACGAACGTCGTTTCGCTCGATGCCGTCGCGCAGACGCGCCTGCGTGTCGTCGTGCGCGATCCGTCGTCGGTGGATCGTCAGCGTCTGTCGCAACTGGATGTCGCGTGGGTGTCGGCGGATACGTTCCACATCGTCGTGGGCGCGGCGGCGCAGCGATATGCCGCACAGCTGAGCACGCGTCTGTCGGATAACGGCGGCGGCGCTGCACCGATGCCGGCCTGATTCGGCAAGCTGTTGTTTCGAGAAACGGCGCTCCTTCGGGAGCGCCGTTTTTTTTTTGACCAGCGGCACTGCAAAGCGGGCGTGGAAAAAAAAGCCCGCTGTCTTTCGACAGCGGGCTTCGATCTTCCGCTACAGCCTCTACGCGGCGTTACGCGTAATCGTGCAGCGCCGAGCGCATCTTCTTCATCGCGCTGGCTTCGATCTGGCGAATGCGCTCCGCCGACACGCCGAATTCGTCGGCCAGTTCGTGCAGCGTCTTGCCGCCCGATCCGTCGTCCTGCACGTCCAGCCAGCGCGCCTTGATGATGCGGCGGCTACGGTCGTCCAGCGACTCCAGCGCGGTCGACAGACCATCGCTTTGCAGCTTGTCGAACTGGCGCGCGGCGATGACGTTCGTCGGTTCGTTATGCGAGTCCGCCAGATAGGCGATCGGCGCGAACGCTTCCTCGCCGTCATCGACCTGGCCTTCGAGCGCGATATCGCCGCCCGACAGACGCGTTTCCATCTCCGCGACTTCCTCGCGCTTCACGTTCAGCTCGCTCGCGAGACCTTCGATCTCGCCCGGCGTGAACGCCGCGTGCCCGGTCTTGTGACTGCGCAGGTTGAAGAACAGCTTGCGCTGCGCCTTGGTCGTCGCGACTTTCACCATGCGCCAGTTGCGCAGGATGTATTCGTGAATCTCGGCCTTGATCCAGTGCATCGCGTACGACACGAGGCGCACGTTTTGCTCTGGGTCGAAGCGCTTAACGGCCTTCATCAGACCGATATTGCCTTCCTGAATCAAATCAGCATGCGGCAAGCCGTAGCCCAGATAGTTCCGGGCGATGGACACCACGAGACGCAGGTGCGAAAGCACGAGCTGCCGCGCCGCGTCGAGATTGCCGTGCTCG
Source organism: Caballeronia grimmiae (assembly GCF_022879615.1). NCBI lineage: Bacteria > Pseudomonadati > Pseudomonadota > Betaproteobacteria > Burkholderiales > Burkholderiaceae > Caballeronia > Caballeronia grimmiae. Next base: position 2,616,372 of record NZ_CP084271.1, on the reverse strand, counting down.
CGAAATTCGGTTGCGTACTGACGTTCCTCCGCTTGCGAAAGCATCGGAATGCGGTTCACTGCTTGTATGTATGAATCGATGTTGCCGATCTGGCCGGTCAGCATCGACGACTGTGCGTACGTCAGCGCGCCTGCCGAAGATGCCTTGGCAGGCGCCGAGCCCACTACATTCGGAAGGGTCATCGCATTGGTCACGCTCATAAGCTCCTTTTCAAATGACTTGCCCACAGCCAGAACGGCGGCGGCAAGTCAGCCACGATATTAGCACTCCGTTCCAACGAGTGCTAAGTGTTAGAGGGGGGAACAACGTGAGAGTTCCCACAAAGCTATCAACTTTGTGAGTTCGATAGTGGCGCAGGGCCGGCGGAAAAGTCGAAATTACCGATTCGATCTCTAGCGGCTACTTAATTACCGCATTTATTCGCCTGTGAAAGGCTTTGTTCAAATAAATGAATCGCCAATGTGGCTTTGTGCAAATTTTTATCAATCCACATACAATCTGCCGATCCCGTCATGCGGACATGAAACTCAACCCTTATATGGGGCGCTCATGCAGAAAAGCAAAGATCTCTGGCGCAGTGTGTTTTGTCGCGGCGCGCTCGCGCTTTCGCTCGGTCTCGTTTCGGCGGCGGCGCATGCCGACCGGTTCGGCCTGCAGATCACGGGCGGGGTGTCCGACCGCGATATCCGGAAGGCGGACCTCGGCGTGGTCTGGGATCCGGGCCTGACCTGGTGGGAGATCGGCGGCTTTCACTTCACGCTGCTCGGCGAGGGCCACGTCGGATACTGGCATTCGACCCTGGACTACGCGGTCAATCCGAACATCTGGGAAATCGGCGTGACGCCCGTTCTGCGATTCGTGAAAAGCTCCGGCTATATCCGTCCGTTCATCGAGGCGGGTGTCGGCGTGAGGCTGCTTTCGCACACGCGCATCACGCCATATTTCACGGTATCGTCGGCGTTCCAGTTCGCCGATATGGTCGGCGTCGGCGCGATCTTCGGTGCGAAGCAGAACTATCAGGCCGGTTTCCGCTTCCAGCATGTGTCGAACGCCGGTATCAAAGAGCCGAATCCTGGTATAAATTTCAGCCAGATTTATCTGCAATACAACTTTTGACGAGGCGCCGGCGCATCGGTTCCTTGGCGAGGGGAATCGACAGATGCCCGCAAAAACCTTCGAGGTCATCCGCGGCCTGGAGCGCGACCGCTTTCGCGCGATGGTCGAAGGCGACGGCGCGACGCTGGAGGCGCTGCTCGCCGAGAACGCCAGCTACGTGCACACGAACGGCAAGCGCGAGACCAAGCGTCAGTTCATCGACGCAATCACCGCGGGCCGCCGCCGCTACCGCCAGATCGAAATTCAGTCGCAGGACGTGGTCGCAGCCGGCCGCGACAGTTGCCTCGTGTCGGGCCGGGCGCTGATCGAGATGGAATCGAAGAACGGCGCGCTGCTCTTTCCCGTCGCCTATACCGCGATTCACGTTCAGACCGACGGTCAATGGCTGATGCTCGCGCTTCAGGCGACGCGCGTGGCCCTCGAATAGCCGCGCGCGCCGCGCCGGTCATGCCTCCACCGGCTCGTCCCGCCGCGCATCCTTCACGATCCGCCGCGACCGGTTCACCGCGCTGATGACGGCATCGACGACGGCGAGCGCCGGATTCGCATGCACCGCGACGCCGAAGCGCGTCGGCTCATCCGCGACGCGGCAGCCGACGAACACGGCCGTATCGCCGCTCGTTGTCTTCGTCGATTCGAACCAGTTCACACTTGCCTCGACGCCCAGTGACGACGCAACCGCCTGCGCGTAATGCTCCTCGCTCGCCGCGCCGGACACGGGCGGCATCGCGATGCGCTCGCCGCAAACCGACGCCGTCGCCGCATCCACGCGCGATACCGCGCCGCCCGCATCGAAGTATTCGCGCTTGAAAAGGGCGCAGATCGCGTCGCCGCTGATTTCCTCGCCCGATTCGTCCGCGACGGCCTGCACGGCATGGCTGAACTCGATCTGCACGCGGCGCGGCGGCGTAAAGCCCAGGCCGCGTTCGAGCAAGTAGGTCGCGCCGCCTTTGCCGGACTGGCTATTGACCCGAATCACCGCGTCGTAGCTGCGGCCGAGATCGGCCGGGTCGATCGGCAGATACGGCACTTCCCACACGCTGCCCGGCACGCGCTGCGCGAAGCCCTTGCGGATTGCGTCCTGATGCGAGCCCGAGAACGCGGTGAAGACGAGATCGCCGGCATACGGATGGCGCGGATGCACCGGCAACTGATTGCATCGCTCGACGACGCGCCGCACGGCGTCGATGTCCGAGAAATCGAGGCCCGGATCGATGCCCTGCGTGTAGAGATTCAGCGCGAGCGTGACGAGGTCGACGTTGCCCGTGCGCTCGCCGTTGCCGAACAGACAGCCTTCGACGCGGTCCGCGCCCGCGAGGATCGCCAGTTCCGCTGCGGCGACCGCCGTGCCGCGATCGTTATGCGGATGCACCGACAAGACGATGCAGTCGCGATAGCCCATGTTGCGGTCCATCCACTCGACCTGGTCGGCGAAGACGTTGGGCGTCGCGGATTCGACCGTCGCCGGCAGATTCACGATCATCTTGTGTTCGCGCGTCGGACGCCACATTTGCGCGACGGCGTCGCAGACTTCGCGTGCGAAGGGCAGCTCCGTCATGCTGAACGTCTCGGGCGAATACTGGTAGGTCCAGTGCGTGCCGGGCCGCGCCGCCGCACATTCCTTGATGATGCGCGTGCCTTCGACGGCCAGCGCCTTCACTTCATCCTTCGACTGATTGAACACGATGCGCCGGAATGACGGCGCGATCGCGTTATAGAGATGCACGATGACCTTGCTCGCCCCTTCGACTGCCTCGAATGTGCGCTGGATCAGTTCGCGGCGCGACTGCACGAGCACTTCGATGGTCACGTCGTCGGGAATGCGCTTTTCGTCGATCAGCTTACGCACGAAATCGAAGTCCGTTTGCGACGCCGACGGGAACCCCACCTCGATTTCCTTGAAACCCGTTGCCACCAGCATGTCGAAGAACTCGAGCTTCGCGGCGATGCTCATCGGCTCGATCAGCGACTGGTTGCCGTCGCGCAGATCGGTGCTCATCCAGATGGGCGCTTTCTCGATCGTGCGATTTGGCCAGCGGCGGCCATTCAGACGGACTTGCGGGAACGGGCGGTATTTCTCGGCGGGGTTCGGCATCATGGTCGTCGATCTCTCTTGGAACAGTCTGCGTAGCGCCTGCGAGAGGAACCGCGGCCGGCGGCTGGCCGGCTGCGGCGCGATGCACATGTTGCGAAGCCGCGCACACGGTCCCATTGCGCACCGGCGATGGTGACGCCTGCGACCAACGTGAACGTGCGCGAAGTAGCGTGCATTTGACCCTCGCGTTCTCGTTTCGCGGGATGTGCGAACGAAAAGCTGACGACTACAGGTGGTAAGGAAAGGAACTGCGGGAACTGCTGGCAGGACCGCGCGCCTGGCGACGCACGGCGCTACGTCTGGCGACTTACGCTAGACGTAGCGATAGGGGCCGCGCTAGGCGGCCCGAAATAATTCGGAGGGAGGAGGGCTGGGTGAAGCTCATCGGCTCACTTTAAACCAGCGTAGAAGAATGTGTCAAACGGCTGCTGACTTTTTTGCGGAGGCCTAAACCGGCCTGCGCACGATATCCGCGATGACTTCAACCTGACGCAAGACCGCCGGCGGCACGGCCACGTCGCCGCGCATCACGTCCTCGATCCAGCGCGCGGTGGTCGCGGCATCGAGCGATTCGGGCATCTCGACGGCGGGCGCGTCCGCTTGAGAACGCTCGGGCGACAGCAGCGTCTCGACGCGGCCGTCGTGGAACCAGTCGACTTGCACTTGCCGGCGTGTATCCGCCACCGCTTCGCCTTCGGTGCCGCGCGCAAGCAGTGCGCCGCCCTGCGCGGCATCGGGATGATCGGTGAAAAGATCGGTCAGGCTGTCGCGGTATTCCGGATGCGTGTAGTTCACGAGGCGCAAGCCCGGCTCCGCGAACGGCTGGAGAATCTTGACGAGCGTATGCGTCGAGTTGCGCACGCCCATGATGCGCCTGAGCGCGAGCAGGCGCGCAAGCTTCGGCGCGAGCGAGGTGACCGGCGCGAAAGCGAGCCGGCGGGATGCGAGACTATCCTCGATCTCATCCGGCGATGCCGCGTGCGGAATGCCCAGCTCGGCGAAGATCGCGGCGCTCGTCACGCGGCCGGGATCGTCGACGACGCCGTGCACCAGCACCGGCACGCCTTCGCGGGCAAGCAGAAGCGCGAGCAGCGGCGTCAGATTCGGTTGCTTGCGCGCGCCGTTGTAGCTCGGAATCGATACCGGGCGGGCGTGATCGCGGCCCTCCTGCACATGCAGCGGCTCGAACGACCGATGCGCCGCCGCGAGCATCGCGGCAAGCTCGGCGGCGGTCTCGCCCTTCACGCGATAAGCAAGCAGCACCGCGCCGAGTTCGAGATCGGAGACGCGGCCATCGAGCATGGCTTCGTAGAGCGTGTAGGTGTCGTCGCGGGACAGCGCGCGTGCGCCGTTCGGCCCGCGGCCGATTTCCTTGATGTAGCGTGCGCAGGCGAAAGGGGAGGCTTGGGTGTCGTTCATCGGAAGCATGCGCAAACGGGCGTTCAGTTCCGGGGTCGTGAGCGTCGCCGTCGCTAGGTTGAAGGTCCGGAAAGGACACTCGTATCGCATTTGAGCGTCGCTGGCAAGCATTGGCGACCGTCCCGGCGGCGCGAAGCCGGCGGGATGGACGGCCTTGCGCGGCATTCCGAAGGATTGCCGAAGGGCCGGCGAAAGCTCGCGGACTCACGCCAGTCAAGGCTCGCCACGATTATCCGGCGCGCGTTACACTCGTTCTTCTCGCAGGCCGCGCTTTCTCGGGCCAGCATCGAATAACAGCAACCGAGTTGCATGAGACCGGGGCGGCGCATGGCATTTCCGCTTCGTTCTCGACAGGAGAACAGGATGAGCTACGTGTTTCCCCCGGCGCCCGCAGTGACGGTGCCGGTCGCCGGACTGGACGAGCAGTTTCCCGTGCGCCGCATCTACTGCGTCGGACGCAACTACGAAGCGCATGCGCGCGAAATGGGTCACGACCCGGACCGCGAGCCGCCGTTCTTCTTCAGCAAGCCCGCCGATGCGGTGCTCTATGTCGCGCCGGGCGGCACGGGCGAATTCCCGTATCCGTCGCAGACGAAGAACCTGCACTTCGAGATGGAACTGGTCGCGGCCATCGGCAAACAGGGCAAGAACATTCCCGCCGACAAGGCGCTCGACTACGTCTATGGCTATGCGCTCGGTCTCGACATGACGCGCCGCGATCTGCAAGCCGAAGCGAAGAAGCTCGGCCGTCCGTGGGATACCGCGAAGGGTTTCGATCACTCCGCGCCGCTCGGCCCCATCCATCCGGTATCGAAGGTCGGGCATCTGGAGAAGAGCGCGATCTGGCTGACGGTCAACGGTGAAGAAAAGCAGCGCTCGGACATCTCGCAACTGATCTGGTCGGTCGGCGAGACGGTGGCGTATCTGTCGACGCTCTTCGAACTCTTCCCCGGCGATCTCATTTTCACCGGCACGCCCGAAGGCGTCGGCGCGGTCGTAAAGGGCGATCTGTTGAAGGGCGGCGTCGAGGGCATCGGCGAATTCTCCGTGCGCGTCGTATGAAGCTCTACAGTTACTTTCGCAGTTCGGCGGCGTATCGCGTGCGCATCGCGTTGAATCTGAAGGGCCTCGGATACGACTACGAGGCCGTTCACCTGCTGCGCGACGGCGGCCAGCAATTGAAGCCGGAATACCGCGCGCTGAATCCCGATGGCATCGTGCCGACGCTCGTCGACGGCGACGACGTGCTGACGCAATCGCTCGCGATCATCGAATATCTCGACGAGACGCATCCCGAGCCGCCGCTTCTGCCGCGCGGTCCGTCGGATCGCGCGTTCGTTCGCTCGGTCGCGATGCAGGTCGCGTGCGAGATTCATCCGCTCGACAATCTGCGCGTGCTCAAGTACCTGAAGCATCAGGTGAAAGTGCCCGATGAAACAAAGGACGCGTGGTATCGGTACTGGGTGGAGACGGGCTTCGCATCGCTCGAAAAGCGACTCGCGGGTGACAAGCGCGTCGGCAAGCTGACCTTCGGCGACACGCCGACCATCGCCGACCTTTGCATCGTGCCGCAGGTCTTCAACGCCCGCCGCTTCGGCATCGACCTCGCGCCGTATCCGACGATCGAGCGCATCGCCGACAACGCGAATCAGCTCGACGCCTTCGAACGCGCGGCCCCCGCGCAGCAGCCCGACGCCGAATGACGGCTGCGGTGGCGGCAGGGGCGCTCCCGAGCTATCTGTCGGGCGCGGGACTCGGCGCGAGCCTCATCATGGCGATCGGCGCGCAGAACGCCTTCGTGTTGCGGCAAGGCTTGAAGCGGCGGCACGTCGGCATCGTCGTGGCGATCTGCGCGAGCATCGATGTCTTGCTGATCGCGCTCGGCGTCGGCGGAATGGGCGCGCTGATCGCGCGTGCGCCGGTTCTGCTGGAAGTCATTCGCTGGGCGGGCGCGGTGTTCCTGTGCTTATACGGCCTGCGCGCTTTTCTGGCGGCGTGGCGCGGGCCGGGACATCTCGACGCATCCGATGGCGAAGCCCAGACGGCGCTCGGCGCGGCATCGACGGTGCTCGCGTTGTCGCTGCTGAATCCGCACGTTTATCTCGATACGGTGGTGTTGCTCGGCGGGATCGGCGCGCAACATGGCTGGCCTGCGAATGCGTGGTTCGCGGCGGGCGCGATGTGTTCGTCGATCGTGTGGTTCACCGCGCTCGGCTTCGGTGCGCGCTTGCTGGAGCCGTGGTTTCGCAAGGACGTCTCGTGGCGCGTGCTGGATGTGATCGTGGGCTGCGTGATGTGGTGGATCGCGGCGGCGCTGGCGCTGTCGCGTTGAGCAGGTCTTCGCGTCAAGCAAAAAGGGCGTTCTTGCGAACGCCCTTTTTCTTGGATGCTTGACCAGGAACCTTAGCCGAGCAGCGCGTCGGCGAATTCGTTCGCGCTGAACGGCTGCAAGTCTTCCACCTTCTCGCCGACGCCGATGAAGTAGACCGGAATCGGACGCTGCCGCGCGATGGCCGCGAGAATGCCGCCCTTCGCCGTGCCGTCCAGCTTCGTCACGATGAGACCGGTCAGCCCGAGCGCATCGTCGAACGCCTTCACTTGCGCGAGCGCGTTTTGTCCCGTGTTGGCGTCGATGACCAGCAACACTTCGTGCGGCGCATCCGGCATCGCCTTCGCGATCACGCGGCGCACCTTGCGCAGTTCTTCCATCAGATGCAATTGCGTCGGCAGACGGCCGGCGGTGTCGGCCATCATCACGTCGATCTTGCGAGCGCGCGCCGCGCCGACGGCGTCGAAGATGACCGCGGCCGCATCGCCGCTTTCCTGTGCGATGACCATGACGTTGTTGCGCTCGCCCCAGACCGTCAGCTGTTCGCGGGCGGCGGCGCGGAAGGTGTCGCCGGCCGCGAGCAGCACGGATTGATTGAAGCTCTGAAGATGCTTCGCCAGCTTGCCGATGCTCGTCGTCTTGCCGACGCCGTTGACGCCCGCGATCATCATCACGAGCGGCTGCGCGCGGCCGAGCATCAGCGACTTTTCGAGCGGACGCAAGAGGTCGACGAGCAGCGCACGCAAGGCGGCCTTCACCTGCGATGCGTCCGTCAGGCGCTCCGTGCGCACTTTCTCGCGCAGCGATTCAAGCAGGAACTCCGTGGCATCGACGCCGGCGTCGGACATCAGGAGCGCGGTTTCGAGCTCTTCGTAAAGGTCTTCGTCGATCTTCGCGCCGACGAAAATGCCCGTCAGGCTCGAACTTGTTTTGGACAGGCCGTGCTTCAACCGCGACATCCAGGATTTCTTCGCGGCGGCATCCGGCTCCGGCGGCGGGACGATTTCCTCGCTCGCCTCGTCGGTCTCGGGGCCGCGCACCCATTGCGACTGGGTGCGGCCTTGCCAATAGGGCTTCGGCGCTTCACCGGCGGCGGGAGAAACAGGCGCGACAGAGGTCGCGGTCTCCTCGGCGGGTTCCGGGTCGGCGGCGAGCGGCGCGTCGGCCGGAATCGCGGCGTCCACCGCGGGTTCGCGGTCCAGCTCCGCTTCGATGACGGGCGCGGACGCTTCTTCGTCCGCCGCTTCCGCTGTTTCCTCTGCGGACGTATCGAGCGGCTCGTCAGCCGGCTTTTTGAATCGTTTGAAGAAGCTGAACATGGGTCTGTGACGATGAAGCGCGCGTCATTCGACGGCCTCGCGTGCATTCGAACGAACGCCGCGCGCGACGGCCCGCGCAGGAAGATGGAAGCCGGCTATTTTATCAGGCGTGGCCTGATGCGCTTGTGCGCTATCCGGCTGTGGTAACGTTGGCTTTCATTACGCGCCGCGCGGTCAATGCCGGGCGGCGCGCGCCGATATCACCACTTCTTCTCATGCCCCGTTCCTCCGCTCCACGCTCATCCGCATTCGCCGCCCCCAATCGCGCGCCGTCGCGAGGCAGCAAGCCGCATACGATCCGCATCATCGGCGGAAACTGGAAACGCACGCCGCTGCCCGTGCTCGATCTCGACGGGTTGCGCCCTACGCCCGACCGCGTGCGTGAGACGCTGTTCAACTGGCTCGGGCAGGACCTGAGCGGACAACGCTGCCTCGATCTCTTCGCCGGCAGCGGCGCGCTGGGATTCGAAGCGGCGTCGCGCGGCGCGGCGCGTGTGCTGATGGTCGAGCGTAGCGGACGCGCCGCCGCGCAGTTGAAGGCGAACCAGGCGCGGCTCGATGCGCGCAACATCGAAATAGCCGAAGCCGATGCGCTGCGGCTCGCGGCCCGTCTCGCGCCCGGTTCGTTCGATGTGATCTTCCTCGATCCACCGTTCGGCGACGAAGCGCTGCTTTCGCGGGCGCTCGAACTCGCCGCGCCGCTCGCTGCGCCCGATGGGGCGATTTACGTCGAATGCGGCGAGACGCTGGAACCGGGCAGCATCGACGCGTTGGCCGGCTGGAGCGTCGTTCGCGAGGGCAAGGCGGGAGCGGTCCGCTATCATTTGCTGCGTCGCCAAAATGAGGAATAATGCGCCTTCGTCGATCCGGCGCAGCGCGGGGAGCAGTGGCGCCTGCCGGTGCCGGCATCGATCGGGGAAGCGCGGAGAATAACGGTCGCAGCCAGCGGCCCAAAGGTAAATACAAGAGGAGAAGCTCATGGTTGTCGCCGTGTACCCGGGAACGTTCGACCCGCTGACGCGCGGGCATGAAGACATCGTGCGGCGCGCATCGAGCATTTTCGATACGCTGGTCGTCGGCGTGGCCGACAGCCGCGCGAAGAAGCCGTTTTTCACGCTGCAGGAGCGGCTGGACATCGCCCACGACGTGCTCGGCCACTATCCGAACGTACAAGTGAGCAGCTTCACCGGACTCCTCAAGGACTTCGTGCGCAAGAACAACGCGCGCGTGATCGTGCGAGGGCTGCGCGCCGTCTCCGACTTCGAATACGAGTTCCAGATGGCCGGGATGAACCGCTATCTGCTGCCGGACGTCGAGACGATGTTCATGACGCCGTCCGATCAGTACCAGTTCATTTCCGGCACCATCGTGCGCGAGATCGCGCAGCTTGGCGGCGATGTCAGCAAGTTCGTGTTTCCATCGGTGGAAAAGCGGCTGATGGACAAGGTCGCCGATGCGTTGCAAAACAATCCGACGACGCCGTGAGCATGAGCTGCGGTTCGATGCGGGCGTGAAGTGTTGCGGTCGAGTTGAACTGACTTTGCGCCGTTATATGCCGCGCGGAACTCCGCTCGCTCTTCGAGGGCATTGAAGGCTGGCCGCGCAAAGCATCGGCAAGTCGAAGAAAAGGTACGTGGTATCGGCGGGGCGCGTCATTCAGTGTGGTTGCTCGGACAGTAATGACCGCCCAAACCATGATGCACTGTCGCAAACAACCAGTGGTCGACATTCAACCATGTCCAACCTGCGTTTGCATGTCTTCGCGGTGCTGGGCACAGCGCTAATATTTGTATTGGCCCTCTGGGTGAATCAGGAGATCTTCACGCATACGGAATTCGTGCGCGGTATCAACTGGGTTTATCTGCCATCCGGCGTCAGGCTTCTTAGCACCCTTCTGCTAGGCGGCGATGGCGCCGTGGGCTTGCTGCTGGCAAGCTGGCTCGTCAGCTTTTTCTATTTCTTCCCTCACGATCCGGTTCGCGCATTCGCTGGCGGAATAATTGCGGCGGTGGCGCCTTATGCCGTGTATCGGCTGGCGAGAGAGTGGTACGGATTGAAGGCTTCACTGTCGAATCTAACGGCGCAGCGCCTGCTTATGCTTGCGCTGGCTTATTCGATCGCTAATCCGCTCTTGCATCACATCTGGTTTGCGTTGCGTGGAGAGCCGCAGCATCTCTTCGAGGGATTCTTCGTCATGTTCATCGGCGATTTCCTCGGCGCGCTCATCGTCCTGTATGCGGTGAAAATGGCGCTCTGGTTTGTGAGGAGAAGTGCAGCCGCGCGCACCGGCCTTTAAGAAATTGCCGCGAATAAGAGAATCAGCGAGATCGAACTAAACGGGCTAACGAGCGGAGCGCGTTCTGTAAGAGGAAGTCGAAGCGTGTTCGCGCGCGATGTTTAAAATTGCTCTCGGCTGTGAACGGTTAGCCAACGGCGCTATCGAAGAAGCACACCGACCCACCGCCGAATTCGCACCGGCGCTATAATTCATTGTTTTTAAACGAAAAGCCGGTAGCAGCAATGTCCCTGATCATTACCGACGAGTGCATCAACTGCGACGTCTGCGAGCCCGAGTGTCCGAACGACGCCATTTCGATGGGACCGGACATCTACGTGATCGATCCGAACAAGTGCACCGAATGCGTCGGCCATTTCGACGAGCCTCAATGCCAGCAAGTCTGCCCGGTGGAGTGCATACCGCGGGACCCCGCGCACGCGGAAACGCCCGAGCAATTGCTGACGAAGTATCACGCGCTGATGGCGGCGAAGGGCGCGTAAGCCCTTCCGCAAGCGCTCAGCCGCTCAACCGCCGATAATCGCCGTCAAAGCCGCGACGAGCGCATCGCATTCGGCGTCCGTGCCGATGGAAATGCGCAGATGCAGATCGATGCGCGGCATCGCGAAGTGGCGCACGAAGATTTCTTGCTGCTTGAGCGCGGCGGCGAGCGCAGCCGCATCGTGGGCCGGATGCTTCGTGAACACGAAGTTGGCCGCCGACGGCACCGACTCGAATCCCAACGACGCCAATCGCGCGATGAGCCGTTCACGGCTCGCCACGACCTTCGCGCAGCTCTCTTCGAACCACGCCTGATCCTCATATGACGCGAGCGCCGCCGCTTGTGCGAGGCGGTCGAGCGGATATGAATTGAAGCTGTCCTTCACACGCGTCAGGGCGTCGATCAACGCTGCATCGCCGAATGCGAAGCCAACGCGCATGCCCGCGAGCGAGCGCGATTTCGACGTCGTCTGCACGACGAGCAGATTCGGGTACGTGTCGACCAGCGACACCGCCGATTCCGCGCCAAAATCCACATACGCTTCATCGATGATCACAGGCGAATCCGGATTCGCCTTCAGCAGCGCTTCGATGTCCGCGAGCGGCAAAGCGCGCCCCGTCGGTGCATTCGGATTCGGCAGCAGCACGCCGCCGTTCGGCGCGCGATAACCGCGGATGTCGATGGCGAAGTCGTCATCGAGCGGAATCGTCTCGTACTCGATTCCGTACAGCTTCGCGTACACCGGATAAAAGCTGTAGGTGATGTCGGCAAAGCGAATCGGCTTGTCGTGCTTCAGCAGCGCCTGGAAAGCGTGCGCGAGGACTTCATCGGAACCGTTGCCCGCGAAAACCTGCTCGACCCGCAAGCCGTGATGCGCCGCGACCGCTTCGCGCAGCGCGCGGGCTGTGGGGTCCGGATACTTGCGCAGCGATGCGCCGTCGCTTCCCAGTTCGCGGCGAATCGCATCGACGACCCGCGGCGACGGCGGATACGGGTTCTCGTTCGTGTTCAGCTTGATCGGATGCGCCAGCGCGGGCTGTTCGCCCGGTACGTAGGGCGTCAGGCGGTGAACGATATCGCTCCAGAAACGGCTCACGGTCGGCTCCAGGTTCGTGTGTCAGGCATTGCGATGCAGGTTCATCATCGCGCGTTCGGTTTCGCCCGCGACGACGAAGGGCATGACGGCCAGCGCGCGCTCGATCGACCGATCGATGACATCCTGCTCCTCGCGTCGCGGCGGCTTCAGCACGAAGTTCGCGACATCCGGCTTGGCGCCCGCCCGCGCGCCTTCTGGAATCAGATCGCGCGGATGCCCGATGCCGATCCGCAAGCGCCAGTATTGCTGCGACGACAGGTGCGCGGAGATGTCCTTCAGCCCGTTATGGCCGCCGCTGCCGCCGCCGAGCTTCATCTTGACGGTGCCGGGCGGGAGATCGAGTTCGTCGTGCGCGACGAGGATCTCGTCCGGCAGAATCTTGAAGAACTGCGCGACGGCAACCACCGATTGCCCGGAGCGGTTCATGAACGTCTGCGGCTCCAGCAGATGAATCTCGTGGCCGTGCAAACGTCCCTTGCCGTAATGGCCGTGGAAACGCCGCTCGTCGCGCAACGTCGCGCCGGCGTCGCGCGCCAGTTGATCGACGAACCAGAAGCCCGCGTTATGGCGTGTCGCGGTGTATTCGGCGCCCGGATTGCCGAGGCCAACGATCAGCTTGATCATGTCGGATCATCGCGAGCCGCACGCCCGCTTCGTATAGTGCGAAAAAAACCCGCCGGGGCTTGCACACCGGCGGGTCACGTCGACCGTTCATCAGAAACGGATCGAGAGGATACTACAGCGTGCTTGCGAAGCCGCTATGCCTTAGGCAGCGGGCGTTTCGCCAGCAGCGTCAGCGGCTGCATCAGCTTGCTTCGCAGCCGGAACGGTCGCCGATGCCACCACCGGGTTTTCAACTTCGACGTGCGCGGTCAGCGCAACGCCCTTCGGCAGTGCGATGTCCTTCGCGTGCATCGTCTGGCCCGCTTCGATCTTGGCCAGATCGACTTCCAGGAACTCCGGCAGATCGCCCGGCAGGCATTCCACTTCCAGTTCCGTCGCGACGTGCGAGATAACAGCGCCCGCCAGCTTCACAGCCGGGTTCGTCTCTTGATTCATGAAGTGCAGCGGCACCTTGGTGTGCAGCTTCTTCGTCGCGTCGACGCGCTGGAAGTCCACGTGCAGCACGAGCTGCTTGAACGGGTGATATTGCACATCACGCAGCAGAACTTGTTGCGTGCTGCCTGCGACTTCCAGGTCGAGAATCGACGAATGGAACACTTCCTTCTTCAGGGCGTGCCACAGGGCGTTGTGGTCGAGTTCGACCAGTTGAACGTCCGCTGCACCACCGTACACGATACCCGGGGTCTTGCCCGAGTTACGCAGGCGGCGGCTCGCACCCGTACCTTGCTTGCTACGCTCAAAAGCGACGACTTTCATGTGTGACTCCTTGATCTGCCCGCGACCAGGCAGGGAAACAGGGACCATCGATTGTGCGGTCCCAATACAAACGGCGCGAACCTTCGTCCGTTCGCGCCGATCATGCAAAAACGCGAAGCTCGAGCCTCGCGTTCCTTGCCAATACTTTTTAGCCTTCGGCGAAAAGCGACATGACCGAGTCGCCGCGCCGGATTCGGGAGAAAGTCTCCGCGAGCAGGCCCGCGCTCGACAGCGGCCGAATCTTCGGGCACGCCAGCGATTCCGCGGACAGCGGGATGGTATCGGTCACGACGAGTTCGTCGAGTTGCGATGCCGTGATGCGCTCCGCCGCGCCGCCCGAAAGAACCGGATGCGTTGCGTAGGCGAAAACCTGCTTTGCGCCGCGATCCTTCAGCACTTGCGCTGCCTTACAGAGCGTGCCGGCGGTATCGACCATGTCGTCCATGATCACGCAGGTGCGGCCTTCCACTTCACCGATGACGTTCATCACCTCGGCGACATTCGCCTTCGGACGGCGCTTGTCGATGATCGCGAGGTCGGTGTTCATCTGCTTGGCGAGCGCACGCGCGCGCACCACGCCGCCGACGTCCGGCGACACTACCAGCAGGTGATCGTGATTCTGCTTGCGCAGGTCGCCAAGAAGAACCGGGGTAGCGTAGATGTTGTCGACGGGAATGTCGAAGAAGCCTTGAATCTGGTCGGCGTGAAGGTCCATCGTGATGACGCGATCGACGCCGGCGATTTCCAGCATGTTCGCCACGACCTTCGCCGAGATTGCCACGCGCGCTGAACGCGGACGGCGATCCTGACGTGCATAACCGAAGTAGGGGATGGCTGCGGTGATCCGGCCTGCTGATGCGCGCTTGAGCGCATCGACCATGATCATGAGTTCCATCAGGTTATCGTTCGCCGGTGCGCAGGTGGACTGAAGAACGAATACGTCTTTGCCTCGAACGTTTTCCTGTATCTCCACCATGATCTCGCCGTCGGAGAAACGGCTGACCATCGCTTTGCCGAGAGGAATTCCAAGGATTTTGACGACTTCCTGAGCAAGCGCGGGATTTGCGTTGCCAGTAAAAACCATCAGGCCGTCACTGCTCATCGTGCACCTGTCTGCGGCTGGAGGCGAGAGGAAATGCTAGAGAAAGAATGGCAGGGGAGGAAGGACTCGAACCCTCGCATGCCGGAATCAAAATCCGGTGCCTTGACCAACTTGGCGACTCCCCTACACTCAACTTGAATCTTGCCGGGAAGTGTAGGACATACCCGACAAAACAAAACCTATGACGCGAAAGCGAAGAGAGGATGAGAATCCAGACTGCCTGTTACGACGCTCTTCCAGCTTGCCGGCAGTTTGGCTTGCGCCATCTCTGCTTCGGCTTGACTGGCAAAAGCAGCAAACACGCTTGCTCCAGACCCTGTCATTCGCGCCGGTGCGAGATTGGAAAACCACTCGAGCACCTTGGCAACTTCCGCGTACTTCCCTGCAACTACAGCCTGCATGTCGTTTCGACCGAAGCTGTCTGGCCAGTTTGTGTCTGACCTTTGCTGTGCAAGAAAGTCCGTAATTTTGGCGACTTCGGTGTTCCTTGTCAAGGCCTTTTCCGAAAAAATCGCCGCGGTCGGAACGTGAACATCAGGAGTGACTACCAGGAAGAAACGTACGGGCAGTTTCACCGCCTGAAGCGCCTCACCAACTCCTTCAGCAAATGCATTTTGCCCGAAGACAAAAAACGGCACGTCCGCGCCGAGTTGCAGGGCGAGATTCTGCAGAGTTTCACGCGAAAGGTCAACTCCCCAAAGACGATTCAACGCCAAAAGAGTTGTCGCAGCGTCGGAACTCCCCCCGCCCAGGCCTGCGCCCATCGGCAGGCGCTTGTCGATCTCGATCTCGACACCGTAACGGCTGCCCACATGTTTCTGGAGCAATCGCGCGGCCCGCACGACGAGATCGTCATCCTGCGCGACGCCGGGAACGTCCGTCTTGCGTACGATGAGGCCATCATCGCGGCGGCTGAAGTGCAGCAGATCGCCCCAGTCGAGCAACTGGAAGACCGTCTGCAGCGAATGATAGCCATCCGGACGCCGGCCTGTGATGTGAAGGAACAGGTTCAGCTTCGCGGGCGCGAGGCAGTCACGGATCGATTCGTTCGAAGACATGCGAAAAGCGGCGGATAGCGTGTTATTGGTCGATCACGAGCTTGATGTCGAGCGGGGGCTCGTTGCGCGTGAGATTCAGGCGCTTGACGCCCGCAGCGGGCGCGTCGGCATAGGCGAGATAGTCGATTGTCCAGCCGTCCTGCCTGATTTCCTTAGGACGACCATTGGACGATTCGGCATCGAGCGTCGTTTCGGCGCGCGATGTCGGTGCAGCGGATGGCTGCAGCCAGTAACGCAAGCCTTCGACAGGCAGCGCGAACCCGAGCGTGTTCTGCATCAGGTCGGATACGTTGTCCGCATTGACCGGCTGACGATTCGGCAATTCGAGCGTGGCCAGTGACGGCGACGACGTCACGATCGCCATTGTCTGCCCGAGCGGATTGCGCAGCTGGAGCGTGACCGTATCGCCTGTTTCCTGCCAGTCGAAGTTGCCGTAGGCGTTGCGCTGAACGCCGTTCTGGTCGTTGTACTGCACCGCGAAGCGTCCGTGATACGCACGGCTCGTCTGCGTCGTGAGTGACGTCGATGCAGCCGATGTGCTTGGCAAGCGCGGCTGAATCGCACAGCCGGACAAGACGAACGCGGCCGTCGCCGCAAAGCCGAGCGCGACGCGGCGCGCCGTATGACCGCGCGAGCCGGCGAAGAAATCGAATGCCATCAAAGGTCGTTCACCTGGAGTCGTTTTAGCGTTTTAACGAGCGTGTCGTTATCCGGCTCGAGCTTTTGCGCCTGACGCCACGTGGCGCGCGCCTGGTCTTGCTGACCAGACCTCCATTGCACTTCACCGAGGTGCGCGCCGATTTCGGCATTCGGCTGGAGATCGTAAGCATTCTTGAGGATTTTCTCGGCTTCGGCCGAGTTGCCTTGGCGGAAACGCGCCCAGCCCAGACTGTCCATGATGAACGCGTCGTTGGGCGCAAGCGCGGCAGCTTTCTCGATCAACTGCACCGCTTCATCGAGCCGCTGATTGCGATCCACCAGCGAGTACCCAAGTGCGTTGTATGCCTGCGGATTCGCCGGCTGCGTGCGCATCAGCGTGCGCAATTGCGTTTCCATCACGTCGAAATGGCCGTTCTTCTCCGCGGCCATCGCGTAGTCGTAGACGAGGTCGGGATCGTCGGGAAACGCGGCGACGGCCTTCGCCAGATTCTCCTCGGCTTCCTTGTAGCGATGCGCTTCGAACAGAAGCGCAGAATCCGTACGGGCGAGCAGTGCGAGTTCGCGCGGATCCGAGCTTTGCAGGCTGCCGATCAGCGCACGCGCTTCGTCCACCTTGCCTTGCTTGGCGAGTAATTGCGCGCGCGTCACCTGCGCGGGCAAGTACTGCTGACTCGTGCGCGGAATCTTGTCGAGCCATTGGCTCGCGGCCGCTTCGTCCTTCTGTTCCAGCGAAAGTTGCGCGAGATAGATGTACGCCTGTCCCGGATCGCCGCCCGGCGTGTTTTCGGCGCCCTTCGCGTATTGATTCAGATAGTCCTTGGCCTTATCGAACTGCTTCTTCTGAATGTTGATGAGGGCCAGCGCCATCAACGGCGTCAGGTCTTTCGAATCGTTCTTGCGCATGATTTCGAACTGCTTCTGCGCGTCGTCGAGCCGGTCGGACGACAGATACAACTGCGCCAGCGCGAGCCGCGCATCATGCGACTTCGGGTTCTTGTCGAGATACTTCTCGAACGAAGCGATGCCCTCGGCACGCTCCTGCGGTCCCATGCGCGCAAGCGTCAGCGCCGCGGGCAGATAGTCCGGCCGAAGCTGCAACGCCTTTTCGAGCGATGCCTTCGCGCCCGGCTGATCGTCCGCGAGCAATTGCTGGCGAGCAAGCGCGAGTTGCGCTTCGGGACGGTCCAGATCGTTTGCGATCAGATCCTTCAGCACATTGAGTCCGCCGACGCGATTCGGGCCTCGTGAGAGCAAGCTCTGCAGCGAGAGGATGGCTTCGCCGCGCTGCTCAGGCGATACCTTCGCGAGTTCGCGCTGAAGCGTAGGCTTCGCGTCGTCCGGCTTGCCCGACACGATCAGAAGCGACGCGCTCAGTTGCGCCGCGCGCTCCGAATGCGGCGCGAACTGCTGCCAGACTTGCGCGGACGTGAGCGCATCGTTGGGACTTTGCGCGGCGATGGCGATTTCCGTCGCGCGCTGCGCGAAGCGGGGATCGTGCGTGTCGCGGGCGAGCGAGAGATACGTCTGATAAGCGGGCGCAGGCTGCCCGCGCTGCAATGCGACTTCGGCCGCCAGCACCTGAAACACGATCTGGCTGGACATCGCGACGTTCGGCAGGTCTTGCTGCTCGGAGCCGCTGACCGGCGCGGTCAGCGCGTCGGCGGCGGTCTGGGCGGCGGCATCGTCGTCGCTCGGAACGGGCGTCGCGTTGGGCGACTGCGCATGAGCAGGCGCGAACGCGAGTGCGGCCATGGCGAGCATCACCGCACCGGCGACGCGCGACATTGGCATGGCGAACGATTGCGCCAAGCCGGTTTGACGCTTCGTAAACAGCTTCATGACGAACGAGTTCATGGAAATCCAGACGATGTTTCAGTCGATTGTAACGCGGTGGCTAAAATACCGGCACACTCGCCCCAGCAAGTCTCTCTCCAGGAAAATGCCCGAACTGCCGGAAGTCGAAGTCACCCGCCGGGGAATCGAACCCTACGTCGCCGGAAGGCGCGTCGAGCACGTCGACGTGCGCACGCCGGCGCTGCGCTGGCCCATCCCGCCTCATCTTGCGAAGACGCTCGCAGCGTTGAAGATCGACAAGGTCGAGCGGCGCGGCAAGTATCTGCTGTTCGAAACGGCGGAAGGCTGGCTCATCGTGCATCTCGGGATGACCGGGACGCTGCGTGTGCTGCGCAACGTGCCGCGCCCGCCGGATGCGGCGAAGCACGATCACGTCGATCTGATCTTCGACGACTTCATCCTGCGCTTTCGCGATCCCCGCCGCTTCGGCGCGATCCTGTGGCATCCGCGCAGCGACGGCGACGTGCTCGATCATCCGCTGCTCGCGAGTCTCGGCGTCGAGCCGTTCTCGCCGGAGTTCTCGGGCGCGGTCCTGTTCCGGGCGACGCGCGGGCGCAAGGTATCGGTGAAACAGGCGCTGCTGGCCGGGGATATCGTCGTGGGCGTCGGGAACATCTATGCATCGGAGAGCCTGTTTCGCGCGGGCATCCGGCCGACGACCGCAGCCGGGCGCATCTCGCTCGTGCGCTACGATCTGCTCGCCGACGCGGTCCGTGCGACGCTCGCCGCGGCCATCGAGAAAGGCGGCAGCACGCTGCGCGATTTTGTCGGCAGCAACGGCGAGTCGGGATACTTCCAGCTCGACTACTTCGTCTATGATCGCGCGGGCCTGCCGTGCCACGTATGCGGCACGGCGATCAGGCAAATCGTTCAAGGGCAGCGGTCGACGTACTTCTGTCCGCGCTGCCAACGCTAACTTCCATGCTCGCACTCAAAGATTTCTCCGCCCGTCTGATCGCGTGGCAACGCATTCACGGCCGGCATGACTTGCCGTGGCAGAACACGCGCGACGCGTATCGCATCTGGCTCTCGGAAATCATGCTGCAGCAGACGCAGGTTTCCACGGTCATCCCGTACTACGCCCGCTTTCTCGAACGCTTTCCGACCGTGACCACGCTCGCCGATGCGCCCATCGACGACGTCATGGCGCTGTGGGCCGGCCTCGGCTATTACTCGCGCGCGCGCAATCTGCATCGATGCGCGCAGGTCGTCGCCCATGAGCATGGCGGCGCGTTCCCGGAGACCGTCGATGCGCTTGCGGAACTGCCGGGCATCGGCCGGTCGACGGCTGCGGCGATCGCATCGTTCGCATTCGGTGCGCGTGCGACGATCCTCGATGGCAATGTGAAGCGCGTGCTTGCGCGCGTGTTCGGCGTGGACGGCTTTCCCGGCGAGAAGCGTGTCGAAAACGCGATGTGGACGCTGGCGGAATCGCTGTTGCCCGACGCCGCCGAAAAGGAAGACGTGACCGCCTACACGCAAGGGCTGATGGATCTGGGCGCGACGCTCTGCGTGCGCGGCAAGCCGGATTGCGCACGATGTCCGTTCGCGCCGGATTGCGTCGCGAACGTCGAGGGAAGGCAGCGCGAGTTGCCGGCTGCGCGGCCGAAGAAGGCGGTCCCGACGCGCAATACGTGGATGCTGGTGCTGAAGGACGGCGATTCGATCCTGCTCGAGAAGCGTCCGCCGACGGGCATCTGGGGCGGCTTGTGGAGCCTGCCCGAAGCGCCCGACGAAGCGGCGCTCGTGGCCGTCGCGCAGAACTTCGGGGGCGAAGCGCATCTGGAGCGCCTCGCTCCGCTGTCGCACACGTTCACGCACTTCAAGTTGCAGATCGAGCCTCGGCTCGGGCAAGCGAGCGGCGCGCTGGCGCAAGCGATGGACGCGGCTACGGTCTGGGCGCCGTTATCCCGCATCGATTCGTTCGGCGTTCCCGCGCCCGTGCGCAAGCTGCTCGACGCGCTGACCGGCTCGCTGATCTAAAGCAGTTGATGATGCTGCATGTAGTGATGCACCACGTCGATGCGCGCGCCGGCATCAAGCAACTCCATCAGCTTTTGCCGGGCGCGCATCGGAATCGGCAGGATTTCGGCGAGGCGATTCGATACCCACGTGGGGTCGTCGAAGAGGAAAGGTTCGACGAACGGCAGGTTCTGCGGCTCGCGCGTCTTGATCGTCTCGATGATCCGCTCCAGCACTTCCGCGCACGCGCCGAACTTGGCGAGCGCCTCGGCGCCTTGCAGCGGCCGGTCTTCCCCGTATAGCTCCGCCGTGCCGACGAGCAGATTGCTAGGCTCGACGCGATGCGTGATCAGCTGGAAGCGCTCCGTTCCGCGAGCCTGCACGAGCAGCAGCCCGAAGGTATCGACGTCGCATTCGGTGATTTCCGCGAGGCACCCGACGGTTTCGGGCACCGAAGGATCGCCCGGCGAGGCGACTTCATGCCCGCTCTTAAGCAGACATACGCCGAACGGCGTGCCTTCGCGCAGACAGGCGCGCGCCATGTCGAGATAACGCGCCTCGAAGATCTTGAGCGGCAGCAGGCCGCCGGGAAACAGGACGGTGTGTAGCGGAAACAGCGGCAAGTCGGCTAGAACGGGATTCGAGGACATCGCGCCCCTCCAGGGTGACCGCAAGCGCGATCAGTTTTGCATGTGCGTCGCGCTCTCGTCCACGGGGATGGGCGCATCACGATGCCGCACGATCACGTTTGCCTGCTCGCGAAAGCGCGCGGCAAGCGCCTCCGCGATGTACACCGAACGATGCTGCCCGCCCGTGCAGCCGATCGCGACCGTCAGATAGCTGCGGTTGTCGTCGCGAAAACGGGGCAGCCACTTACCGACGAATCCGCCGATGTCGTCGATCATCTCGCCCACCAGCGGCTGCGCGGACAGATAGTCGATGATCTGCTGATCGCGGCCCGTGAACGGGCGCAACTCGCGGTCGTAGTAGGGATTCGGCAGCGTGCGCACGTCGAAGAGAAGATCGGCGTCGAGCGGCACGCCGCGCTTGAATCCGAACGATTCGAACATCAGCGTGAGATCGGCGGCGTCCGTTTCGACGAAGCGTTTCACCCATGCGCGCAGCACGTTCGCGCGCAGGTTGCTGGTGTCGATGTGATGGCCGTATTCGGCGAGGCCCGCGACCAGTTCTCGCTCGCGTTCGATCGCTTCGCCGAGCGAATTCAACACGCCGACGCTCGCATCGTGCACCGGCGGCCCGGACAGCGGATGACGGCGGCGCGTCTCCGAAAAGCGCTGAATCAGCGACTGCGTGCTCGCGTTGAGGAACAGCACGCGCAGGTCGTAGGCGCTCGAAAGATTGTTGATGATCGCCGGCACTTCGTCCAGCGAGAGACTCGAGCGGGCGTCGATCGCGACGGCGAGCCGTTGCTGTCCTTCGCTTGCGAGATACGCGGCGAGTTCGGGCAGAAAGCGCGGAGGCAGGTTGTCGACGCAGTAGTAGCCGCCGTCTTCGAGCGCGTTCAGGGCGACGGACTTGCCGGAGCCGGAAATGCCTGTGATCAGGATGATACGCATGGGATTGTGCTCGTTCGCTTTATCTTAGCACCGGCATATATCCGTATCCGGCGCGGCTCCATCCGGGCCGCGCGGGTCAGATCAGTTTGCCGGGAAACTGGCTGTCCGGGTCCTGCATTGCGAGCCGTTGCCGATCCATGAAGTCGCGCAAGGTATCGATACCGCGCAGTTGCAGGATGGTATTGCGCACGGCCGCCTCGACCAGCACAGCAAGGTTGCGGCCTGCCGCGACTTGAATCGTCACTTTGCTGATCGGCAGCCCGAGCACGTCGACCGTCTGGCTCTCGAGCGGCAAGCGCTGGAATTCGCCGTCCGGACGACGCACGAGCTGCACGATCAGCTTCAGCTTCATCTTCCGGCGCACGGCGGTTTCGCCGAAGATCGTCTTGATATCGAGCAGGCCGAGGCCACGCACTTCCAGCAGGTTCTGCAGCAGGGGCGGGCAGCGTCCTTCGACGAAATCCGGGCCAAGCCGCACGAAATCGACGGCGTCGTCGGCAACCAGACCGTGGCCGCGGCTGATCAGTTCGAGACCAAGCTCGCTCTTGCCGAGGCCGGAATCGCCGGTGAGGAGCACGCCCATGCCGAGGATGTCGATGAACACGCCGTGCAGCGTCGCACGCGGCGCGAGAATGCGCGACATATAGGCGCGCAGGCTGTCGATGACCGCCGCCGCCGACATGCGCGTCGTGAAGAGCGGCGTCGACGACCGCGTGCAGCGAAGCACGAGTTCCGGCGGCGCGCCCACTTCGCCCGCGACGACCAGAAACGGCGGCTCCAGCGCGATCAGCTCGGCCATGTGGCGCGAGCGGTCTTCGTCGGACTGGCGCTGGTAGTAGTTGATTTCGGCGTCGCCGAGCACCTGAATGCGGTTCGGGTGAATCAGGTTCAAGTGGCCGACGAGGTCGGCGCTCGATGTCGCGTTCGCGACGGTCTCGCTCGAGAAGCCGCGTTCCCAGCCTTCATGCCCGGTCAGCCAGCTAAGCTTCAGAGCGGCGGCGTTGTCGTCGAAAATACTTTGGGCGTTGATGCTGGACGTATCCATGAGGCCGGGACTCCGTTGGAAGCCGGGAGCAGCCTTCGCGTGTCGGAACGGTTTGCACCGATTCGCCGCATGGCGCTGCTTTTGACCGATTGTGCCGCAGAAGCACCGCCTGCGCGAGACGCCCGTGCGCAACGAGCGGCGCGGGGCGTGCGCCGGATGCGTTGTTTGCCAGTGTGTGCCCGATCAGGGCTGCCATTGCGTGAGGACCTGATACAGCGCCTCACGATTTTCTTCCTTGTGCAGACGCTCGCGCGCCTCACCGTCGGAGAGCAGTTGCGCGATCTCCGAGAGGATTTCCAAATGCTGCTGCGTGGCCTGTTCGGGCACGAGCAGGAAGATCAGAAGCGACACCGGCTGGCCGTCCGGCGATTCGAACGCCACCGGCTCCGCCAGACGCACGAAGGCGGCGAGCGGCTGCTTCAGCCCTTTGATGCGGCCATGCGGAATGGCGACGCCTTCGCCCAGGCCGGTCGAGCCGAGGCGTTCACGAGCGAAGAGGTTGTCGGTAACGGTACTACGGGCGATGCCGTTCTGGTTCTCGAAGATCAGGCCCGCTTGCTCGAATACGCGCTTCTTGCTTGTAACGGACAGTCCGAGAACCACGTTCTCGATGGGAAGAAATTTGGCTAAACGATTCATGTTGGCAGGCTGATGCGTGGCCTGATAGCTCCTCATCGTGGCTGCTGTCTGAAAGCGCTCACGGCGATGATGAAACAAAAGGTGCGCTTGGCGGCGTTCCCTGCAGCGTTCTGTTCGGCAAGCCGAAATTAACCGGGCCATTATAGAACAGGCCATAGCGCGATGGTGCGCCGCGCCATGACGTATCGCTGCATTGAAATGTGCAGCACAAAGTGCGGAAAATCAATGCTTTGTGCCACGCTGCCACGCAAAGTGCAACAAAAAGCCGCCAATTGGCGGCTTTGATGGCTTGCAGCTCCGCCCGCGCGCTCCGGCGATTCGAGGAACTCTTCAAATCACGCCCGCCGTTTGAAGGGCGGGCCTGCCGGTTCCGCGCCTCCCGGCGCTCGCGGATTCGCGTGCTTTGCGCTCAGGGCGACGGCGCTTCGCTTTGATGCACTTCCTCACGGTACTTCACGGCTTCATGGGCGTGGCCCTGAATCTTGTCCTTGTGCCGGATGACTTGCCGGTCCAGCTTGTCGACCATCAGGTCGATCGCCGCGTACATATCAGCGTCACAACTCTCGATGAAGATGTCCTTGCCCTTCAGGTGAAGGTTGATTTCCGCCTTGTTGCGCTTGTCCTTTTCCCTACTATGAGTGTCGACCGAGAGGACAACGTTGGCATCCATCACTTGATCGAAATGACGGAGCACTCTGTCCAGCTTCGTGATCACGAACTCGCGCAACGCAGGCGTCAATTCGAGGTGGTGTCCACTGATCTTCAGATTCATAGTTGCTCTCCAAGCTAATGGCCGTTGAATCACGGCGGCTTGCCCGATACCGGTCGGCGGGGCGCCCGTCCGTGTGCTGTCTGACGACGCGCAAGGAGCGGACCGCACCGGCCGGCTCGTACTCGCTCGCGCGATACGGCCGGTAAAAATCCGCCACGATATGCGGCGGATCACAGAGACGGGATCAAAGAGACTTGCGCAGATTCACTGCGGGGATTCTGAGGGCTTCGCGGTACTTCGCAACGGTGCGCCGCGCAACCACGAAACCCTGTTCCGCCAGCAGTTCGGCAATGCGGCTGTCTGAAAGAGGAGTTTTGGGGTCTTCCGCTCCTATCAGTTGCTTGATGAGGGCCCGGATCGCCGTTGACGACGCCGCACCCCCTGTGTCGGTTGAAACGTGCGATCCAAAGAAGTACTTAAATTCAAGCGTCCCGAATGGGGTGAGCATGTACTTCCCGCTGGTCACGCGCGAAACCGTTGATTCGTGCAAGCCCAGCGTATCAGCAATTTCCCTTAAAACCAAGGGCCGCATGGCGATTTCGCCATGTGCGAAGAAGTTCTTCTGACGTTCGACAATGGCCTGTGCGACACGAAGAATCGTCTCGAAACGCTGCTGGATGTTCTTGATCAGCCAGCGTGCTTCCTGCAGTTGCTGACGCAGCGAACCGCTGCCCGGATCGCCGCGATTGTTCCGCAAAATGTTCGCGTACAGATGGTTGATCCGCAGCTTCGGCACGATTTCCGGATTCAGCTCCGCCGTCCAGCCGCCCGACGTCTTGCGCACGAGAATGTCGGGCACCACGTAGTCCGCTTCGCTTTTCCCGTACGCGGCGCCCGGAAACGGCTCCAGCGACTTGATCAGCAAGTGCGCGTCCCGCAGCGCGTCGTCGCTTGCCTTGAGTTGCTTGCGCAGGCGCGTGAAGTCGCGCGCAGCAAGCAACTCCAGATGATTCGTGACGATATCCAGCGCCAGCGTTCGCGTAGGCGACGCATCGAGCCGCAGCAACTGCAGTTTCAGGCATTCCGACGCCGACCGCCCGCCGACACCCGGCGGGTCGAAGCTCTGTAGCAACGCCAGTGCCGCGCTGAGTTCGTCGACATCGACTTCGAGTTCGTCGGGCAAGTCCGCCTGGATCTCGTCGAGCGAAGCCGTAAGGTAACCGTCCTCGTCCAGCGATTCGATCAGGAACGTGATCAGCGCGCGGTCACGCTGATTCGCCTGCGTCATGCGAAGTTGCGCGGTCAGATGATCGCGCAGCGTGGTCGTGGATTCGTGAATTTGCAGCGGCGGGAGATCGTCGTCGTCCGATGCGTTGTTCGAGCGGCCATAGTCTTCGAGATTCCACGAACTGGAATCCGTGCCGCCGTCCGAACTCATGCCGTTGTATTCGTCGACGCCCTGCGGCTCGCTGTTTTCCGAACGTTCGGAACTCGATGAACTCGAGCTCGAGCCGTTGCTCGTCATCGGCTCGGACGAGGCGCCGCTGGGAGCCGGCGACGTGATGAGCGAGCCATCGGCGGCGACGCGCAGCGGGCTTGCGATCCAGTCGTCCTCGTTTTCCAGCAGCGGGTTCTGCGCGACGGCCATGGCCACTTCCTGCTGCAATTCGAGCGTCGACAGCTGCAGCAGCCGGATGGACTGCTGCAGTTGCGGGGTAAGCGCAAGATGCTGCGATAGGCGGAGTTGGAGGCTGGCTTTCATGGCAAAGTTTTATTTCATTGTAGAGAGTTTGCCACGCGCGCGAAACCTCGCAGCGAATCCAAAAAAGCGCGTGCCGCCTCGGCGGGCGGCACGTAAGTTTTGCTACTCTCGTTGCGATGCGGCGCGCTGACCAGTCGATCATCCGCATCGCCGGACGGGCGTTACATGCGGAAATGCTCCCCGAGATACACGCGGCGCACGCTCTCGTTCTCGATAATCTCGCTCGGTGCGCCGGCCGCGAGCACCGAGCCGTCGCTGATGATGTACGCGTGGTCGCAGATGCCGAGCGTTTCGCGCACGTTGTGGTCCGTGATGAGCACGCCGATGTTGCGCTGCTTCAGGAACTTCACGATCTTCTGAATCTCCAGCACGGCGATCGGGTCGACGCCCGCGAACGGCTCATCGAGAAGGATGAAGCTCGGATTCGTCGCGAGCGCGCGGGCAATTTCCACGCGACGCCGTTCGCCACCCGACAGCGACAGCGCCGGATTCTCACGCAGATGCGCAATCTGCAGTTCGTCGAGAAGCGCTTCGGCACGCTGCGTGATGACGTCTTTCGCCAGCCGCTTGCCCGATGTGTCCGTCTGCAGTTCGAGCACCGCGCGAATGTTCTGCTCGACGGTCAGCTTCCTGAACACCGACGCTTCCTGCGGCAGATACGACAGCCCGAGATGCGCGCGCTGATGAATCGGCAGCAGGCTGATGGAGTTGCCGTCGAGGTCGATTTCGCCGGCATCGAGCGGCACGAGGCCGACGATCATATAGAACGACGTGGTCTTGCCCGCGCCGTTCGGACCGAGCAGACCGACGACTTCGCCGCTCTTCACGTCGAGCGACACGTCCTTGACCACCGTGCGCGAGCCGTAACGCTTCTTCAGATTGCGGACGGCGAGCGAGCTCGACTTGCCGTCCGGCTTGGCTTGAGGCGTGGCGGAGGCGTTCACTGCTGCGGCGTTCCTTGAATGGTGGTCGACGGGGCGAGGGTGGCAGGCGAGCCGTTGAGCGGCGCGGCGCCGCCCGAACGCGGCGCGAGCATCGCGCGCACGCGGCCGCTCGGATTGCCGGGGCCGGCGACGTCCTTGCCGGCGGATGCCGTATAGAAGTCCTTCTGGCCGTCGTAAGTGATGACGCTGCCGCGCACTTCGTCCTGAACCGTCGTCAGGCCCTGCAGGCGGCGCACGACGGCGCGCGTCGTGAGCTTGGTGAAGTCGTTCTTGCCGTCGTAGTCGATACGCACGGCATTGCCTTCGATGTACTCGTTGACGTTGTCGCGCTTCTGACGGAAGTACGAGAGCGAATTGCCGCTCGATGTGCCGGTCGCGTATTGATAGCCCTGCGGGTCTTGCGTCACCTCGACGCGATCGGCGCGGATGATGATCGTGCCTTTCGTCGCGACGACATGACCGGTGAAGACGTTCTTCTGGTTCAGATCGTCGTAGGACATATTGTCCGCTTCGATGTTGAGCGGCTTGTCGCGGTCGGCCTTTTCGGCATGCGCGGCCGGTGCGTAACCCGCGAGCGGCAGCGCGACGAGCGTGGCGACGGCGGCGCACAGCGCGGCTCGCATCACCCGCTTGGCGCGTGCAGCGCGGTGCGCGAGCGTTGCGCGCACGGGGCCGCCATCGGGATGAGGGAAGCTTTGATTCATGCAGTCACAGTTCGGATGGAATGCCCGGGATGGGATTACTTGGAAGCGCCGCCGTTGATATCCGAGGCGGCGATGGCGCCGCGCACGTTACCGAAGAGCTTCATTTCCCGGGTGACGTTGTTGTAGTTCATGCCGTTGGCGGTCATCACCGACGGACCGCGCTGAAGTTTAACCGGCTTTTCCGTTTCGATGACATCGTCGTTCACCAGCACGCGAAAATGCTGCGAATCCGCCTGCATCTGCGGATCGCCGAAACCGGCGGCGCGGAGGATGCGCGCGTTGTCGTAAAGATCGACGATGGACACGTCGCCGTTCACCGTGCCGCGCTCCGCCGTGGCGGTCACGGTCGGCTTCTGCGGCTGGAACATACGCATGGCGGGCAGCGTCAGCTCGCTGATTTCGTCGTCCTCGTAGTGCAGCATCGACTTCGCGGTGAGGCGATATTGCGTCGTGCCGGTCGTATCGAGTTCGGAGACGGAGAAGTTCTCCGCGAAATAGTCGGGCGTGTGGCGCTTGGCCTGCTCGGGCGCCTGCGGTGCGGAAGGAAGCGTCGCCTGCAGGAGCCAGTAGGTGATGCCCGCGAGCGCCGCCATCGCGAGGAGCGGCAGGAGCGAGGCGAGGCGTCGGGTCTGAGGCATCGCGTCAGGCTCCGAGCGCCGCGGCGAGCAAGTCGTCGTAGCGGCCTTGCGCGCGAAGGATCGCATCGCAGACTTCGCGCACGGCGCCGTGGCCGCCGCGATGCGTCGCAACGAAGTGCACGCGCTGAATGACTTCGGCGTGCGCGTTCGCCGGCGCGGCCGCGAAGCCGCAACGGCTCATTACCGCGAGATCGGGCCAATCGTCGCCCATATAGCCGGCGTCGGCGGCCGAAATGCCGGTCTTCGCGAGCAATTCATCGAGCGCGGCCGTCTTGTCTTCGACGCCCTGATACAGATGCGTGATGCCCAGTTCCTTCGCGCGCGCCGCGACGATGCCCGACTGCCGGCCGGTGATGATCGCCGTCTGCACGCCGATGCGCTCCAGTTGCTTCAGGCCGTAGCCGTCGAGCGAATTGAACGACTTCATCGTGTCGCCGTCGGCGCTGAAGTACAGGCTGCCGTCGGTGAAGACGCCGTCGATATCGAACGCCATGAGCCGGATGCGGCTCGCGCGCCCGGCGGCGGGGGAAGGCTTCTGCGCCATCAAATTACCTTCTTGGAGAAGAGGTCGTGCATGTTCAGTGCGCCGATCAGCGTCGCGTTCTCGTCGACGACCAGCATTTGATTGATGCGATAGCGCTCCATCAGTTCCACGGCTTCGACGGCGAGATGGTCCGGTCCGATGGTGCGCGGATTGCGCGTCATCACGTCGGCGAGTTTCATCGAGCGGAAATCGCCGTCGCGCTGAAGGATGCGGCGCAGGTCGCCATCCGTGAAAATGCCTTCGACGTGACGGTTTTCGTTGACCACGGCCGTCATGCCCATGCGCTTGTCGGTGATCTGAAACAGCGCGTCCGATACGGTCGCGTCGAGCGGCACGACGGGCACTTCATCGCCCACGCGCATCACGTCGCGCACGTAGGTCAGCAGACGCCGGCCGAGCGCGCCGCCGGGATGCGAGCGGGCGAAGTCGTCGGGGCCGAAGCCGCGTGCGTCGAGCACGGCGACGGCGAGCGCGTCGCCGAGCGCCATCGCGGCCGTGGTGCTCGCGGTGGGCGCGAGATTCAGCGGGCACGCTTCCTTTTCGACGCGCGCGTTCAGATGCATGTCCGCCAGTTGCGCGAGGCTGGATTCGGGGCGTCCCGTAATGGCGATGAGTTTCGCGCCGAGGCGCTTGATGAGCGGCAGGATGGCGACGAGCTCTTCCGTTTCGCCCGAGTTCGACAGCGCGATGAAGATGTCGTCGGCGGTGACCATGCCCAGATCGCCGTGGCTCGCTTCGGCGGGATGCACGAAGAACGCCGGCGTGCCGGTGCTCGCGAGCGTCGCCGCGAACTTGCGCGCGACATGTCCCGACTTGCCGATGCCCGACACCACCACGCGCCCACGGCAGCCGAGCAACACTTCGACAGCGTTCGTGAAATTGTGGTCGAGAAGGTCTGAAAGCCCGCGAACTGCGTCGGCTTCGATCTGGATTACGTTGCGAGCCAGCGCCAGCGCCCGGTCGCCATTGATTTTCGCTATCATTCGCTGAGTATACCAAAGGCGTTTCTTCGCCGCGCCGCATGGGGCGTGGCGTTCGCCCGCGAAACTCCCTGGCGCCAGGGGCTTTTTCAAGACGCCGGATGCGTCTTCGACGCGTTTCGGAAACCTGACGAACGAGGACGCTGGACGGATGACCTCTCCGCTGGAATTGACGCTGCTGTTGCTGCTGTGTTCGGTGGCGGGCGTCGTGATCTTTCGCTTCTTCAATCTGCCGCCAATGCTCGGTTATCTGGCGGTTGGCATCATCGTAGGTCCGCATGCGGCCGGCATCGCGCCGGACACCGAGCAGGCCCAGCATCTCGCCGAATTCGGCGTGGTGTTCCTGATGTTCTCCATTGGTCTCGAATTCTCGCTCGCCAAACTGCGGACGATGCGGCGCATCGTGTTCGGCCTCGGCGCGAGCCAGGTCGCCGCGACCGTCGTGCTCGCGCTGCTGTTCGGCTGGATCGCCCACTTCTGGGTCAGCATGTCGTGGCAGGCGAGCTTCGCGCTCGGCGGCGCACTGTCGATGTCTTCGACTGCGATCGTGAGCAAGCTGCTGGCCGAACGGCTGGAACTCGAATCGGAGCATGGCCGCAACATCTTCGGCGTACTGCTGTTTCAGGATCTGGCGGTGGTGCCGCTGCTCATCATCATCGCGGCGTTCGGCAACGGCAATTCGTCCCAGCTTGCGATGTGGCTCGGCATCGCGGCGGTGAAGATCGTCGTCGCGTTGACGGTGCTGCTGTTCCTGGGCCAGAAGTTCATGACGCGCTGGTTCGACCTGGTGGCGCGCCGCCGCTCGCAAGAACTCTTCATGCTGAACCTGCTGCTGGTCACGCTCGGCGCGGCGTTCATCACGGACAAGTTCGGGCTGTCGCTCGCGCTCGGCGCGTTCATCGCGGGGATGCTGATCGCGGAAACGCCGTACCGGCATCAGGTGGAAGAGGACATCAAGCCGTTCCGCGACGTGCTGCTCGGCCTGTTCTTCGTGACGACCGGCATGCTGCTCAACCCGCGCGTGATCTGGGAGCATCCGTTCCTCGTGCTCGCGTTTTTCTTCGTGCCGATTCTGCTGAAGGCCGTGATCGTCACCGGGCTTGCTCGGCTGTTCGGCTCGCCGCCCGGCGTTGCGATGCGTACGGGCCTCGGGCTCGCGCAGGCGGGCGAATTCGGCTTTGTGCTGCTGAATTTGATCCTCGATTCGCATCTCGTCGATCCGATCATCCTTCAGGCGCTGCTTTCCGCGATGCTGCTTTCCATGCTCGCGGCGCCCTTCATCATCCAGAACGCAGACCGGATCGTGCTGCGGCTGTCGTCGACGGAATGGATGCTGCAATCGCTGCAAATGACGAAGATCGCGACGCAAAGCCTGAAGCAGAGCGGCCACGTGATCATCTGCGGATACGGCCGCGCGGGACAAAACCTCGCGCGCATGCTGGAGCAGGAAGGCATCGCTTACGTGGCGCTCGACCTGGACCCGGATCGCGTCGCGGCGGCGGCGGCGGCGGGCGAATCGGTCGTGTTCGGCGATGCCGGGCGGCGCGAATCGCTCGGCGCGGCGGGCCTGAACCGCGCGGCGGCGGTCGCCATCACGTATGCGAACACGCCGTCCGCGATGCGCGTGCTGCACAACATCCACGAACTTGCACCGACGCTGCCCGTCATCGTGCGAACCGTCGACGACGCCGATCTCGAAAAGCTGACCGCCGCGGGCGCAACCGAAGTGATTCCGGAGATCGTCGAAGGCAGCCTGATGCTCGCATCGCACACGCTCGTGCTGATGGGCGTGCCGATGCGCCGCGTGGTGCGCCGCGTCGAGGAAATGCGCGACGCGCGCTACAGCCTGCTGCGCGGCTACTTCCACGGCGCGGACGACTTCGAAGACGACGATGGCCACGAGCAGGTGCGGCTACAATCCGTACCCATCGACGAAAAATCGGACGCCGTCGGGCACTCGCTCGACGATCTCGGGCTCGTCGGCAATGGTGTCGAGGTGACCGCGATCCGGCGTCACGGCATCCGGGGCGTCGAACCCGACCCCGAAACGAAGTTGCGCGCGAACGATATCGTCGTTCTGCGCGGGCTGCCCGAAGTGCTCGCGCAAGCCGAGGAACGGCTCTCGCGGAATCGCCGGGCGGCGTAATCTCATCCTGATTCAGGCGGCGCGCGGCCTCACAGCGCGGCTATCCCGGAGAAGTCATGTCTCATATCCCTTCGAGCGCCCCGTCCGACGCCGCGCGCTTCATCAAGGAACGCGTGCGCACCGTCGAAAACTGGCCGCAGCCCGGCGTGCAGTTCCGCGACATCACGCCGGTGCTGCAAGACCGGAAGGCGCTGCGCACGCTGATCGACCTGTTCGTGCAGCGGTACATCGACGCCGACGTGAACGTGATCGCCGGCATGGATGCGCGCGGCTTCATCATCGGGCCGATTCTCGCGTACGAGCTGAGTCTCGGCTTCGTGCCGATCCGCAAGAAGGGCAAGCTGCCGTACCGCACGCTGTCGCAGTCGTATGAGCTGGAGTACGGCAGCGCGACGGTCGAGATTCACGAGGATGCCTGCAAGCCGGGCGATCGCGTCGTGATCGTCGATGATCTCGTCGCGACCGGCGGCACGATGATGGCCGGCAAGATCCTGCTCGAGCGGCTCGGCGCGGAAGTCGTCGAAGCGGCGGCGATCATCGACCTGCCCGATCTCGGCGGCTCGAAACTGCTGCGCGACGGCGGCGTGCCGCTCTACACCGTCTGCGAATTCGGAGGGCATTGAGATGTCGCACTTCCTGCTGTTTCTCGCGGCATCCGTTGCGATCACCGTCGCGCCGGGGCCGGACAACCTGCAGGTGCTCGCACGCGGCATCTCGCAAGGGCGGCTCGCGGGCGTCGTCGCCGCGCTCGGCTTTGCGTGCGGCGTGATCTTTCACACGACGCTTGCCGCGCTCGGCGTCGCCGCGCTGCTGCGTTCGTCGCCGGTCGCGTTCCAGGCGGTGAAGCTCGCCGGCGCCGCGTATCTGGTGTGGATCGGCATCAAGGCGCTCAGAAGCCACGGACTCGCGACGGCGCACGAGCGCCCGAGCCAGCCGCTTTCGACCGTGTTCCGCCAGAGCGTGATCGGCAATCTGCTAAATCCGAAGGTCACGCTGTTCTTCATCGTGTTCCTGCCGCAATTCGTCGATCCGCACGGCGCGCAAAGCGTGATGCTGCAAATGTTCGAACTGGGCGGCCTGTTCATGCTGCAAACCGTCGTCGTGTTCTCGGTGTTCGGCATCGGCGCGGGAATGATCGGCGCGTGGCTCAAGCGCCGTCCGCGCGTCGGCGCGTGGCTCGATCGGCTCGCGGGCGTCACGTTCATCGCGCTGGGCGTTCGCGTCGCGTTCAAGGACTGACACATGAGCTTGCCTTCGATCATCGCGGCCCGCCGCTTCGACGCTTCGGCGCATGCGCCGTTTCTGATCGGCGATGAGCGCGTCGGCTGGATTCGCCGCACGGACGCCGAGCTGCTCGCGCGCTGGCCGGAAACATTCGTGATCGACGAACAGACCGTGCGGCTGCATCCGACGCTCACCAACGTGGACACGCGCACGGCGGCGCTCGCAACGGTCATCGCCGCGCTCCGCGCCGACGGCAAAATTCCCGGCTGGCGCGACGAGACGTTCGCGATCCGCAATCACTTCGACGCCGCGCCGCTCGCGTTCATCGAGCGCGCGGCATCGCGCTTTTTCGGCACGATGACCTACGCGGTGCATCTGAACGGCATCGTAAAATATCGGGACAGTGCGCCGCAGTTGTGGATCGCGCGCCGCAGCGACACGAAGGCGGCTGACCCCGGCATGCTCGACAACGTGGTCGCGGGCGGCATCGGCTGGGGAATGGGCGTCGAGCCGACGCTCGTGAAGGAATGCTGGGAAGAGGCGGGGATGCCCGCGGAACTGGCGTCGACGGCCACGCCGGGCGGTATCTTCCATGTGCTGCAATCCATTCCCGAGGGCACGCAGGCAGAGCAGCTTTTCGTGTACGACGTCGTGTTGCCGGAGAGCTTTGTCCCGCGCAATCAGGATGGCGAGGTGGGCGAGCATCGGCTTGCGCGGATCGAGGATGTCGCGCGGTGGATCGAAGAAGGCGCGCTCACCGTCGATGCGAGCCTCGCGACGCTCGATTGCCTACTGCGTCATCAATGGATCGACGCGGACGCCTGCGAAGGTCTCGACGCGATTTACGCGCCGCCCCAAGTGTGAAATCAAGCATCAACGAATGAGGAAGGAGTGACCGGTTCATGTCGACCGAACATAGTTTCATCCTGAAGTTGTCGTGCCCGGATCGTCCGGGAATCGTGCATGCCGTCTCTGGTTTCCTGTTCGATCTCGGCGCGAACATTCTCGATTCCGCGCAATTCGGCGACAGCCGCACCGGCGAGTTCTTCATGCGGGTGCATTTTCAGGAAGTGGGCGGCGATCCGGGCGTGGACGCGCTGCGCCGCTCGTTCACCGCGCTCGCCGATGAATTCGGCATGCAATGGGAATTGCACGATGCATCGGTGAAGCCGCGCGTGGTCATCATGGTGTCGAAGATCGGCCATTGCCTGAACGACTTGCTGTTCCGCTATCGCACCGGTCAATTGCCGATCGAGATTCCGGCGATCGTGTCGAATCACAAGGATTTTTATCAGCTCGCCGCAAGCTACGACATTCCTTTCCATCATTTGCCGCTGATGAACGCGACGCCAGAAGGAAAGGCGGCGCAGGAATCGCGCGTGATGGAGATCATCGATCAGCACGAAACGGATCTCGTCGTGCTCGCGCGCTATATGCAGATTCTGTCGCCCGAGATGTGCGACAAACTCGCCGGCCGCGCGATCAACATTCACCATTCCTTCCTGCCGAGTTTCAAGGGCGCGAAGCCGTACTATCAGGCGTTCGATCGCGGCGTGAAGCTGATCGGCGCAACCGCGCATTACGTGACGACCGATCTGGACGAAGGCCCGATCATCGAGCAGGAAGTGGAGCGGGTGGACCACAGCATGACGCCGGACCAACTGACGGCGATCGGCCGCGACGTCGAGTGCGTGACGCTCGCGCGCGCGGTGAAGTGGCATGTGGAGCATCGCATCGTGCTGAACGGAAGTAAAACCGTCGTGTTTCGTTAAAGCGCCGGTTTCTGGCCGAACACGAAAAAGCCCGCTGGTCATTCGACTCAGCGGGCTTTGTCTTTTAGTCTTTCAGTCGCGGCAAAGAATCAGACGAGCCGCAGATAAATCAGCTCGCGCTTGATATACGCATAGAAAATAGGCGCGGCGATCACGCCTGGCAGGCCGAATGCGGCTTCCATCGCCAGCATCGCGAGAAGCAATTCCCACGCGCGCGCTTCGATCTGGCCGCCGATAATGCGCGCGTTCAGAAAGTATTCGAGCTTGTGAATGACGATGAGAAAGGCGAGCGATGCGACCGCTGTCCCGAACGACACGGACAGCGAGATGCCGACGATGATCGTATTCGATATCAAATTGCCGATTACCGGCAGCAAGCCGACGATGAACGTGATCAACACGAGCGTCTTTGAAAGCGGCAGGCGTTCGTGAAATAGCGGCAGTGCGACGAGAAGATAAAGCGCGGTAAAAACCGCGTTGATCGCGGAAATCTTGATTTGCGCAAAAACGATGCGCCGGAACGCATCTGAAAAACGCTGAACGCGCGTGACGAGCGCCGTCGAAAGCGGCAGCCGATGCGATTGCTTCGGCACGCCCACCGCGACGATCGCGCCGATGATCATGCCAATCAGGATATGCCCGAAGCCGCGCGCCATCTCGCGGCCGCCCTGCTGCAGTTGCTCGGCGTGGCGGTGCATCAGGTCAGCGGCGCGTTCCTTCATCTGGCCGGCATCGACGGGCAAGTAGGTGGCGATCCAGTTCGGCACGCGCAGCCGCGCATGGGAGGTGATCGTCATCAACTGGTCGAGCAGTTTCTGCATGCTCGGGACGTCGCGTTCGAAGTGCTCGATCGTCGCGATGGTCGCGCCCGTCAGCCCGCCGATGATGATCGCCGATATCAGCACCACCGCAATGAGGCGCGCGCCCTTGCTCATCACATGACGCTCGATGACCGGCGCGATCATGTGGACGAGCTGGAACACGAGCATGCCCGCGAGGAGCGCGCCCAGCAGTTTGAGATGGAGCACGGAGAACATCGCGAGAAACGCCACGAGATAGCTGCCGATCTCGACCGCCGAGAGTTTCGGCATGCTCATGTCGCTCGTCAGCCTGACGGGGCGCGCGGGCAGGTCCCGTACGCGTCGCTCCTCGTTGGCCGCTTCGTTGCGCTTCCCCATGACTGCGTTCCCTTTCGCTGCTGGTTACAACGGTTGTCCGTACCGCGGCGCGCGGCTTTTGTCTTGTCACCGCGCCCGCGCCGGCGTCACGCCGCCGATTTCGGACGCTGCAGCAAGGGCGCGAGATACCTTCCGGTAAAGCTCGCCTTCGTCTTCGCGACCTGCTCCGGCGTCCCCTGCGCGATGATCTGCCCGCCGCCCGCGCCGCCTTCCGGACCGAGGTCGATGACCCAGTCAGCGGTTTTGATCACGTCGAGATTATGCTCGATGATGACCACTGTGTTGCCCTGATCGCGCAGCCGGTGAATCACTTCGAGCAGCAGCGCGATGTCGTGGAAGTGCAGCCCGGTGGTCGGTTCGTCGAGGATATAGAGTGTCCGACCGGTGTCGCGCTTGCTCAGTTCCAGCGAGAGCTTGACGCGCTGCGCCTCGCCGCCCGACAACGTGGTCGCCGACTGGCCGAGCCGGATGTAGCCCAGACCGACGTCGAGCAGCGTCTTGAGCTTGCGCGCGACCACGGGCACCGGCTTGAAGAACTCGTGCGCGGCTTCTACCGTCAGGTCCAGCACTTCGCTGATGTTCTTGCCTTTGTACTGGATGTCCAGCGTCTCGCGGTTGTAGCGCTTGCCGTGGCACACGTCGCAAGGCACGTAGACGTCCGGCAGGAAGTGCATTTCCACCTTGAGGACGCCGTCGCCCTGGCACGCTTCGCAGCGTCCGCCCTTGACGTTGAACGAAAAGCGGCCCGCCTCGTAGCCGCGTTCCTTCGCGGCCGGCACGCCGGCGAAGAGTTCGCGGATCGGTGTGAAGAGGCCGGTATAGGTGGCCGGATTCGAGCGAGGCGTGCGGCCGATCGGCGATTGATCGACGGCGATCACCTTGTCGAAATGCTCCAGACCTTCGATCGATTCGTATGGCGCCGGCTCCGTCGACGAGCCGTAAAGATGCTGCGCGACCGCGTGCTGGAGCGTGTCGTTGATGAGCGTCGATTTCCCCGAGCCCGACACGCCCGTCACGCACGTCAGCAACCCGACGGGCAGATCGAGCGTCACGCGCTTCAGATTATTGCCGTACGCCTCGACGATGCGCAGCCGCCGCTCGTCCGGCGTATTGCGCTTTTCCGGGTAGCTGATCGTGCGCTTGCCCGACAAATACTGCCCCGTGATCGAGTTCGGGTCTTTCTGCACCTGGTTCGGCGTGCCCTGAGCGACGATCACGCCGCCGTGCTCGCCCGCGCCCGGCCCCATGTCGACGACGTAATCCGCCATGCGGATCATGTCCTCGTCGTGCTCGACGACGATCACCGAATTGCCGATATCGCGCAGATGCTTCAGC
The DNA here is from genome assembly GCF_022879615.1 of Caballeronia grimmiae. Taxonomy (NCBI): domain Bacteria; kingdom Pseudomonadati; phylum Pseudomonadota; class Betaproteobacteria; order Burkholderiales; family Burkholderiaceae; genus Caballeronia; species Caballeronia grimmiae. The sequence continues at coordinate 2,579,005 of NZ_CP084271.1, read as the reverse complement.
GTGTCGATCAGACGGTCGTTGTCGCGCTGATGCAGGCCGATCGACGGCTCATCGAGCACGTACATCACGCCGGTGAGTCCAGAGCCGATCTGCGAAGCAAGCCGGATGCGCTGCGCCTCGCCGCCCGAAAGCGTTTCGGCGCTGCGCTCCAGCGACAGGTAGTCCAGTCCGACGTTATTCAGAAACGAGAGCCGCGCGACGATTTCCTTCACCACTTTGTCGGCGATCTCGGCCTTCGAGCCTTCGAGCCGCAGTGACTCGAAGTAGCCGAGCGTGTCGCGCAACGGCCAGCCGCTGACTTCATAGATGCCGCGTGCGTGCTCGCCCGTGCCGATCTTCACGAAGCGCGCCTCGCGCCGCAAGCGCGTGCCGTCGCACGCAGGGCACGGCTGATTGTTCTGATACTTCGCGAGTTCTTCGCGCACGGCGGCGGAATCCGTCTCGCGATACCGCCGCTCGAGATTCGGAATGATGCCTTCGAACGCATGCTCCCGAACCGACGCTCGCCCGCGCTCATTGATGTACGAGAACGGAATCGACTGTTTGCCCGAGCCGTAGAGCAGCGTCTTGCGCACTTTCTCCGGCAACTCTTCGAACGGGGCGTCGATGTCGAACTCGTAAAACGCCGCAAGGCTCTGCAGCATTTGAAAATAGAACTGATTGCGGCGGTCCCAGCCCTTCACGGCGCCCGCCGCCAGCGACAGCGACGGATGCGCCACCACGCGCTTCGGATCGAAGAACGTGATCTGGCCGAGGCCGTCGCATTCGGGGCACGCGCCCATCGGATTGTTGAACGAGAACAGGCGCGGCTCGAGTTCGGGCAGCGAATACGAGCAGATCGGGCACGCGAACTTCGAGCTGAAGAGCTTCTCGCGATCCGTGTCCATCTCGAGCGCGATCGCGCGGCCGTCCGCGAGACGCAGCGCCGTTTCGAACGACTCCGCGAGGCGCTGCTTCATGTCCGGGCGCACTTTCAGGCGGTCGATGACGACGTCGATCGTGTGCTTGTCGTTCTTCTTGAGCTTCGGCAGCGAATCGACTTCATAGATTTTCGCGACGCCTTCGTTCGCCGTGCCGCCGCCCGACCGAATGCGAAAGCGGATAAAGCCCTGCGCCTGCATCTCCTCGAAAAGCTCGGCGTGCTCGCCCTTGCGGTCGGCGACCACGGGCGCCAGGATCATCAGCTTGGATTCCTCGGGCAGCGCGAGTGCGGCATCGACCATTTGAGAGACGCTTTGCGCTTCGAGCGGAATCAGGTGATCCGGGCAATACGGCGTGCCGACACGCGCAAACAGCAGACGCAAATAATCGTGGATTTCCGTGACGGTGCCGACCGTCGAACGCGGATTATGCGACGTGGCCTTCTGCTCGATGGAAATGGCCGGCGACAAACCTTCGATCAGATCGACGTCCGGCTTTTCCATCAACTGCAGGAATTGGCGCGCGTAGGCGGAAAGACTTTCGACGTAGCGGCGCTGACCTTCGGCGTAAAGCGTATCGAAGGCGAGCGACGACTTGCCCGACCCGGACAACCCCGTAATCACGATCAGCTTGTGACGCGGCAAGTCGAGACTGACGTTCTTCAAATTGTGGGTGCGAGCCCCACGAATGCGAATTTCTTCCACGAGTTTGTTCCAGCTGCGAGCGGGAAAGGAGAAGGGCCAAACCTGCTACTATAACGACTTTTGCAGGGCGCGGCGCCCGTGCGCGGGTGCCGAAGACAGGCGCCACAAAGCCGGCGCGCCACGAGCCGTCCGTCGCATGTGGTGCCGTTTCGAGCAAGAACAAGGCGGCCGCGCCTGGCGTCCAGCCGGCCGGGCTAGACGCGACTCTCATCCATTTCCCGTTTCTGATGTCCAATCCGTCTGCCACGTCCACACGTCTGAGCGCGCCGGAGCTGCGCGCGACCGTGTCGCTCGCTGCCATCTTCGCGCTGCGCATGCTCGGCCTCTTCATGATCATGCCGGTGTTTTCCATCTACGCGAAAACGATCCCCGGCGGCGACAACGTGCTGCTCGTCGGCATCGCGCTGGGCGCTTACGGCGTCACCCAGTCGATGCTCTATATCTTCTACGGCTGGATCTCTGACAAGTTCGGCCGCAAGCCGGTGATCGCCTTCGGGCTGCTGGTGTTTGCGCTCGGCAGCTTCATCGCCGCCATCGGGCACTCGATGACGTGGATCATCGTCGGGCGCGTGATCCAGGGGATGGGCGCGGTGTCGTCGGCGGTGATCGCGTTCATCGCGGACCTGACGCACGAGGAAAATCGCACCAAGGCCATGGCGATGGTCGGCGGCAGCATCGGCGTCTCGTTCGCGGTGGCGATCGTCGGTGCGCCGATCGTGTTTCACTGGGTCGGAATGAGCGGACTGTTCACGGTGATCGGCGTGCTGTCGATCCTCGCGGTCGGCGTGGTGCTGTGGGTCGTCCCCGATCCGCCGATGCCCCCGGTGCACGTCAAGGCGCCTTTTGCCGAAGTGCTGCGCAACGTGGAGTTGCTGCGCCTGAATTTCGGCGTGCTGGTGCTGCACGCGACGCAGACCGCGCTCTTTCTCGTCGTGCCGCGCATTCTCGAGGCGGGCGGCCTGCCGGTGGCGTCGCACTGGAAGATCTACCTGCCCGTGATGGGGCTCGCTTTCGTGATGATGGTGCCCGCAATCATCGCCGCCGAGAAGCGCGGAAAAATGAAAGCCGTCATGCTGGGTGCGATCGGGCTTATCCTGTTAGGACAGTTGTTATTGGGCGCTGCTCCCCATACGCTATGGTCCGTGGCCGCCATTCTGTTCGTGTACTTCCTCGGCTTCAATGTGCTCGAGGCGTCGCAGCCGTCGCTCGTGTCGAAGCTCGCGCCGGGCACGCGCAAGGGAGCGGCCGCGGGCGTTTACAACACGACGCAGTCAATCGGGCTGGCGCTGGGCGGCGTCATCGGCGGCTGGCTGCTGAAGGTGGACGGGTCGAGCGCGGTGTTCTTCGCGTGTTCGGCGCTGGTGCTGGCTTGGCTCGTCGTGGCGGCGTGGATGAAGCCGCCGCCGCGAAAGGCCGGGCGTGCGGCTTAGAAGAAGTTTTAATCATTCGAATTGAGTCAGCGCAGTGCTTTTCTAAAATCAGCCGATAAAAGATCGGCCCGAAAAGCGTCGTATCGCTGACAGTGGCAAGGAATCAACCGGAGAAATCATGGCATCTGTCAACAAGGTCATTCTCGTAGGCAATCTGGGCGCCGACCCGGAAACGCGCTACCTCCCGAGCGGCGACGCCGTGGCGAACATTCGCCTCGCAACGACCGATCGTTATAAGGACAAGTCGTCCGGCGAAATGAAGGAACTCACGGAGTGGCATCGCGTTGCGTTCTTTGGGCGTCTCGCGGAAATCGTCAACGAATATCTGAAGAAGGGTTCGTCGGTTTATATCGAGGGACGCATTCGCACGCGGAAATGGACGGATCAAGCCGGGCAAGAGAAGTACTCGACCGAAATCGTCGCAGACCAGATGCAAATGCTCGGCGGGCGCGGCGGCGCGGGCGGCGGTGGCGATGACGGCGGATACAGCCGCAGCGCGCCGATGGAACGTTCGGGCGGCGGCGGACGTGCTGCGTCCGGCGGAGGCGCAGGCGCGCGTGCAGGCGGTGCAGGTGGCGGCGCGAGCCGTCCTAGCGCCCCAGCAGGCGGCGGCTTCGACGACATGGACGACGATATCCCGTTCTAAAGCAGGCATCTGCTGAACAGCAAGAATGGGTCTTCGGCTGCTGGCTGAAGGCCCATTTTTTATTTTGACCTGCATCAAACATATTTCAGTTCTCTGCACCCTAACCGATATTCATCGGTTGCAAATAAGCTGCCATTAGACAAGAAAAAATATTATTAATCTAATGGGACTTGTCCTATGGCTTGCGCATTATTAGCGTCTTATGTTGAAAACATATTCCGGCTGCGCGGGCGTTTGCTTGTTTGAAGTCATCGAATACTTGATGAAGTAATGCGGTTTGCGTGCGGTCCAGTAACCGCAAAGCAATAGGAAGCGCTCCCGGATTAAAACGATTCTCGCGGCATGATATGTCGCGAGATATTCGCAAAAAATAACGGTAATGCCGGGGGATCTTTGAAGCTTCGTATAGTGTTGGCTGACGACCATCCCTTCGTACTTCTTGGGATGAAGGCGCTCTTCGACGCCGATGACGGACTGAAGGTCGTCGGCGAAGCGACGAACGTGAACGGTTTGCTCGATGAACTCGCAAAGACATCCTGTGACGTATTGGTCACCGATTTTGCCATGCCCGAGCCCGGGCTGATTGCCAACGATGGCTTGCGGCTCATCCGAAAGGTCAGGCAGGATTGGCCACACGTAATCATCGTTGTGTTGACGAGCGTCAGTAATGTCGCAATTCTCCGATCCATTTTGAACGCAGGCGCTATGGGGCTGGTCAATAAGGCCGAGCCGATTGAACTCGTTCCTGCGGCCGTGCGGCATACGAGAGTCGGCCGTCGTTATGTAAGCGCCTCTTTCGTCGCGGCACTGGCTGAAGCGGGCAGTGAAACCGATTTCTGTCCGGAGCCGCCACGACTTTCGCCTAGAGAGATTGAGGTGGTGACACTTTTCGCAAAAGGCCGGTCGATCACGGAAATCGCGAACGAACTCGAGCGCGATGTCCGGACGATCAGCCGTCAAAAACGCGATGCAATGAATAAGCTGGGTGTAAGAAATGACCCCGGTTTGTTTGCTTTTGTAAGAGCGCGGGGACTTGGCTGAGTTTACGGCCCGTTATTTTAATTTCGGATGCATCTTATGTATTTTGACGTATGGATATCCGATGATTATCTTTCGGAAATCCGAATCAGATATGAGTTGGCACAACGCGTTGGGGTATGAGGCGATGGAATTCGGGAATGGTAACGAAGTCTTTTCGAGCGAAAGAATAACAAGGCTGGCGATCGCGGATGACCATCCGCTGGTTGTCTTGGCAATCGAACGGTTCGCTGCAAACTTTCCTAATGTCGAAGTCGTTAGCCGGAGCTCGAATTCAACGGAACTCGACGACGCACTCGCTAATAACGAATGCGACGTCGCAGTTATCGACTTCTACATGCCGGGCGGGCGCCATGGCGACGGCATTAAGCTGATCCAGCACATTGCGGACACTTATCCGAATGTTCGCATCGTGGTGTTGTCGCGGACTGATAACGCTGCGCTGGTTAAAGAGGCACTCGACGCCGGAGCGCATGCGTTCCTCAGCAAAGAGGACCGGCTGGATCTCTTGTACGTGGCGATCGTCTCGGCCATCGCGAACGAAACGTATCTCGGCCCCGCCATTCGCCGGACGCTGGCCGTTGCCAACGTCGAGAGTCGCGCGCGCTTTATTCGCCAACGGCTGACGGGGCGAGAACTGGAAGTCATCGAGCGTTATGCGCGCGGTGCGAATGTCACGGAAATCGCGAAAGATCTGGATCGCAGTGTGAAGACCATCAGCGCGCAAAAATGCGCGGCCATGCGAAAACTGGATCTTGCAACGGATGCAGATTTGTATCGTTTCATCGCAGACAGCGATCTTATTTAAACGGGGCGCAGAGAGATAAGATCGCAGTAAGACCGGCATTGTGGAGGCAGCACGGTCAATCGAGGGCTTCGACTTCCTCGGTCACAAAACATAATCAATAACAATATGACAGTAAAAGCACCACTTCGGGCCATCGTTGCGGACGATCATCCCGCAGTAGTAAAGGGAATCGAAACGTTTCTCGAACGAGACGGCGCAATTGAAGTCATCGCTACGGCGGAAGACACGCTTCAACTCGCCGAAGCTCTCGACACCACTTCTTGCGACTACGTTTTCTGCGACATCGGCATGCGCGGTATGGATGGCGAAAGCAGTTCCATCGCATTTCTCAGGCGTTTGTCGTGGCAGGAAAGGCGTCCGAAAATCATCGTAGTCACGATGATTTCCCACAGCCGCATGCTGGCCGGCCTGCTTCAATTGGGAATCGACGGAATCATCGACAAGCGGGACCCGATCGAATGCCTGACTGAGGCCGTCTCGGCCATCCGAAACGGCGGCCGTTTTCTTTCGCCTTGCGTCGCCGAAGCAGTCAGCCATCTTCCCCACAGCTCGCCCGCGCGGGCAGGCGTGTTGAGCCGGCGCGAATGGGAAGTCTTCCGGCTCTATGCGAGCGGCCTTCTCATCCATGACATCGCCAAGCGTTTCGGCAGAAGCAGCAAGACGATCGCCACGCAAAAGCGCAGCGGCATGCGCAAGCTCGGCCTCGAAACGGAAACCGAACTCATCGAATTTCTGCGGCAGGTCGGCCTCGTCTGACACCTGACGATCCCGCTTTTCAGAGCGGCTTAAGTCGTATTTGAGAAGTGTCCGATTTTCCTCTGATGCATCGACGCTCAGACTCATGCGACGCCGTCGAGACGAACCTCGACGCCTCGCCGTGAGCGCACATGCCGCATTCGCCCGCTGAAGATCGCCGGCGCGGCTGCGCGCCGCTGTCCCCTGCCGCAGGGGAACGCGTCTTCCTGAGAGAGTCGAATTGAAATCGTTGCTCACGCGTCATTGGTTCCTGCTGCTTGTTCTCTCGTCGCCGGCGTGCATGGCGGCAAATCTCGATACTCCAACGCCGGTTTGCGGATGGGACATCAGCGCGCTCCGCCTGCTGCCCGCGCTCATTGGTGTGGTGGCGGTGTTCGGCGTGACGCTGCGCGCGTTCGTCCTGCTACAGCGCGAGGTGAACCGGCGCATCCTGACCGAGCAGCGACTCGCGACTCAGCTCAGCTTTCAGCAGACGATGATGGAAGTCGTGCCCTATCCGCTCGTCGCGAAGGACATGAACAATCGCTACATCGCCGTCAACCGCGCGTTCGAAGAGGCGCTCGGCGTGCGGCGCGAGGACATCATCGGCCGGACGAGCATGGAAGCGGCCGCGTGGGGCGACGTCAACAGCCGCCTGCTGAACGATATTTGTATCGCAACGCTTCACACGGGCGAACGGCATGAGGTGGAGGCGGAATTCATCGATAATCGCGGCCGCTCGCGCTACGGCCTGTTCTGGACCGGGGCGTTCTGCGCGTCCAATGGCGACCGGGCGGGCATCGTCGGAACGATGATCGACATCACCGATATCCGCGATGCCGAGATGCGCGCACGGCGCACCGAACAACGGCTTCACGATGTCACGCGGTCGCTGCCGGCCGTTGTTTTTCAGTTGCGCCGCGAAAGCAACGGGCGATACAGTCTGCCGTATCTCAATGGCGATACCCGGCAGTTGCTCGGGATCGACCTTGCAGCGCTCGCCGACGGTCCGATCAGCGTGCTGCATCATGTTCACGTCGAAGACAGCGCGCGTCTGCTCGCGGAAATCGAAACGTCGTCGCGCACGCTGCGACCCGTTCATACTCAATTCCGCGTCAACGTGGAAGGCGGGACGCGATGGATACGCGCCGACCTCGTCGCGCGTCAGGAAGACGAGGCCGGCGCGGTGGTCTGGAGCGGCTACTGGGCCGATGCGACCGTCGACCATGCACGCGCCGAAGAACTCGCGCGCGCAAGAGACGCGGCGGAAGCAGCATCACGCGCGAAAGACGATTTTCTCGCCATGATGAGCCATGAAATCCGCACGCCGATGAATGGCGTGCTCGGACTCGTCGAAGTGTTCGAAAACACGCCGCTGAATCCGGACCAGTCGCAGATGCTCGGCATGATTCAGGATTCGGCGAGCGCATTGCTGCAAATTCTCGATGACCTGCTCGACTACACGAAGATCGAGGCAGGTCGACTCACCATCGAATCGACACCGATCGACTTGCGCGAACTGGTGGACAACGCCGTCGGACTGCTCGCGGGACGCGCTCACGAGAAGGGCCTGCGCGTGCGTGTCGATGTCGCTCCGGACGTGGCGGCCAGCCTTCGCAGCGACAGCGTGCGGCTGCGTCAGATTCTCTTCAATCTGATGAGCAACGCCATCAAGTTCACCATCAGGGGCGAGGTCGCGCTGCAGGTTCGCGCGGTCGAACGTTCCGTGTCCGAGCAAGTCATCGAAGTGCGTGTGACGGATACCGGCATCGGCATCGATCCCGCGGCGCAGCACAAGCTGTTCGAGCCGTTCGTGCAGGCAGAGACGTCGATCACGCGGCGCTTCGGCGGCACGGGGCTCGGGCTGACGATCTGCAACAGGCTCGTCGCGTTGATGGGCGGGACACTGAAGCTGCACAGCGAAGTGGGCGTCGGCACGTCGATGACGGTGCGTCTCACGATGCCCGTCGAAACGCAGCAGTATCAAATGGAAGGATTGCGCGGCAGGCGCGGCATCGTTGCCGTCGACGACGACTCCGTCGCTAGGGCGTTGCTCAACTTCGGCCAGGCGCTCGGGCTGAATCTGGAGCGAATCGAGCCCGATCATCCGCGCCTGCATTCGCCGGGCACATTCGACGGCGTCGATCTCGTCTTTCTCAGCGACACGCGCAATGTTCGCCTGCCGATGGGCCTGCGGGTGATTCATGTGACGGAGAAGCCGAAGCCTACGGGTTATCGCGTGCTCGAAGACGACGTTCGCGTGAGCGTGAATCCGCTTTCGTGGCGGGGGCTGGGCGCGGCGTGCGTCGCTGCGCTGACAGGCATGCCGCAAGTCGCGGTCAACGCGACGCTCGGGCAGCCTGCCAAGCTGGAAGCGCCCAACCGCGAGCAGGCGTTGCGCAGCGGCCGGCTCGTGCTCGTGGCGGAAGATCATCCGGTGAATCAGGAGTTGATCCGGCATCAGCTTTCCTTGCTCGGCTTCGCGTGCGATGTGGTGCACGACGGCGTCGAGGCGCTCGCGGCTCTCGAGACGACGCGATACGGCTTTCTCATCACCGATTGCCATATGCCGAACATGACGGGTTATGAACTCGCGCGGCGCGTGCGGGCTAAAGAGAAAGGCACGCCGCGTCGCTTGCCGATTCTTGCCATCACCGCGAGCACCTGCTCTGGCGAGTCGACGAAGTGCCGCGAAGCCGGCATGGACGATTGCCTGATCAAGCCCACCCGCCTCGCGACGCTACGCGAACACCTGAACCGCTGGAAGGCGTCGGAGCGGCCGGGGCAAAGACACCAGGCGCGAAGGCACGACACGCACGCGCCACCGAGCGAAGCTGTCGAAGCGCTCGATATCAGCGGCATGGCGCAACTGTGGGGCAGCGAAGCGACCGTCAAGGCGTTGCTCGATGCGTTCGTTTCATCTTTCCGCGACGATTTGTCGGCGCTCGAAGAACTGCTAGACCACGGCACCGTCGACCATTTGCGCGACTGGCATCATCGCGTGGTGGGGGCGGTGAGCGTCCTGCAATATCGGCCATTGCTCGATGCACTCGAGGCGTACCGTCGTGATCTGCCAGAGAAAAGCCGCGAAGTCAGGCGAAGCGAAGGCCGCGCACTGATCACGCGATGCAAGGAACTGCTTGGACGTATCGAGGCGCAAGGGGCGTCGATCACCTGACGCGATTCAAACCCACTGCGCGCTGCTCGAGGTTCAGTCCGAAGTCGCGACGTGGCCCGCTTCGGCGGGCGCGCGATCGCGGAAATACGCGAGCGCGAGATCCACGAAGGAGCGCGTCTTCGCGGAGACATACCGCCGGCCCGGATAGACGATGGACACCTGCTTGTCCGCGTCCTTGATCGAATAGTCTGGCAAGACGCGCACGAGCGCGCCCGTTTCGATGTCCTGCGCGACGTAGCTTTCCGGCAGCACGGCGATTCCCATCCCCGACACCGCCGCCTGGCGCAGCATGGGCGAACTGTTCACCATGTACGCCGGATCGAGCGATACGTCTTCGTGGACTCCTGACGATCCGATGAACGTCCACGTCGAACCGTGAATGTCCGTCGATGGTGCGAGGAACTCGTGCTTCGTCAACATGGCGGGCCGCGTGGGCATGCCGCGCCTTTGCAAATATTCCGGCGATGCAACGAGCGCCGCCGCCACCTTGAACAACGGGCGGTTGATGAGCGTGCCGCTGTTCACGAGATGCGGCACGACGATGCCGGCATCGAAACCTTCATCGACGAGATCGACCGGGCGGTGCAACAGTGTGAGGCGCAGCTTGACGCTCGGATAGCGATCGCGAAAAGCGCGCAGCATCGGCGTCAATTCGAACAATGAAAACGAAGCGGACGCAACGAGCTTGAGTGTTCCGGACGGATCGATAGAACTGTTCGCCACTGTTGCCTCGATCGTCTCGACCTGTTCGATCACTGCGCGACAGCCGTCGGCATAGGCTCGTCCGGCTTCGGTCAGCGACACGCTGCGCGTGGTGCGATTCAGCAGGCGCGTGTTCAGATGAGTTTCGAGCAGTGAGACGTAGCGAGTGACGACCGCGTTGGAGAGATCGAGCGCCGCAGCCGCGCGACCGAAGGATTCGGTTTCGGAGACTTTGAGAAAGACGCGCATCGCCTGGAGCTGATTCATGACGCAGAAAACCTCGAGCGATGGACAGGTGCTTGTTTCCTTGATCGGAGCGAGCGGAAGATAAGCGCCGCTTTCGCGTGCGCGATGTTATGCGGGTGTGAAGGACAACGTAATCGGAGGACTCTGACTATTGCAGCATGTGGCTATGAGACCACTGTCGCGTGTCCGCAACTAAGGAGGGGTAAGACCGGTTGCGGCAACATTTTGGTACTGCGGTAAGTGCAAGATGCCTAAGCGTTAACTCATATTGAAATTCGATTTTTCGAATTGTTCGAAAAGATTTTTGTGTTCCTTTGGGGTGGTGGCGGCAAAAAGGGGAGCCATACACTTTGGGCTGCCGAATATCGGTGGATGGCATACGGCGGGATGTGGTCCCGAACATGCCGAGACGCCGCGAGCAACCCTATCGAGTCATATGACTCTTCCAAAGGAACACACATGAAAAAGACTCTGATTGTAGCGGCCGTCGCCGCATCGTTCGCAACTGCCGCGAGCGCGCAGAGCAGCGTTACGCTGTATGGTCTGGTCGATGCCGGCTTCACGTATGTGAATAATGTGCAGGCTCCGGCTAGCGCCGATTACTACAAGACGAACTCCTGGGGCGTGACGGGTGGCAACGTCCAGATGAGCCGTTGGGGCCTGCGTGGCAAGGAAGATCTCGGCGGCGGCATGGCTGCGGTGTTCACGTTGGAAAACGGCTTCGACGTTTCCAACGGCCGTTCGGTGGATAGCCGTGAGTTCAGCCGTCAAGCGTACGTTGGTCTGTCGACGAACGCAGGCACGGTCACGCTGGGTCGCCAAAGCGACTCCGTGGTGGACTACCTGAGCCCGCTGAGCGCGACCGGCACGTGGGGTGGCACGTACTTCGCACACCCGGGCAACACGGACAACCTCGACGGCAACGACTTCCGCGTCAACAACTCGATCAAGTTCACGAGCGCTAACTACGCTGGCTTCTCGTTCGGCGGTATGTACGGCTTCTCGAACGCGGCAGGCAGCTTTGCGGCAAACCGTGCTTACAGCCTCGGCGCTGGCTATGCGAACGGCGGCCTGAAGGTCGGCGCAGCGTACATGCAAGGCAACGGCATCGGCAGCAACACCGTCGGCGCAATCACCGACTATGCATACCTGGACACGAACGGCAACGTGGTGGATGACCTGCGTCAGCGCACCTTTGGTGCTGGCGCAAGCTACTCGGTCGGCGCATTGACGTTCGGCGGCGTCTGGACGCAGGTTCGTCAAGACGTGAACCTGGTTGACGGTTCGTCCATCACCAACAACTATGAAGTCAATGGCCGCTATGCGTTGACGCCGGCCCTGTCGATGGGTGCTGCCTACACGTTCACGACCGCGCGTTCGAACATTGGCGGCGGCGAGAGCTCGCATGCCCGCGTCCACCAGTTCGGTCTGCAGACGGACTACGCGCTGTCGAAGCGCACGGACATCTATGCAGAAGGCGTTGTCCAGATCGCGAGCAGCCCGGACAAGGGCGTCTACCCGAACGCTGGCATCAGCGGCGTGCCGAACTCCTCGAGCAGCCGTCAGGTTCTCGTGACGACGGGTATCCGTCACCGCTTCTAAAGCGGGCTGAGCAGTACGCAGTTCTGTAGTTGAGTAGCAAGGAAAGGGCGCCGTGAGGCGCCCTTTCTGCGTTTGTAGCCAGCGCACCAGCGCAACCATCGCGAGCAGCGTCCGAAATCCGGATGCACTACCATGACGATGCAGCCGACGCCCGCATCGGCGCGTCCGGCGCAAAGAAACGGAGGATGAAAAATGCTCTCGACATGCAGGCCACATTTCCTTCGGACCGCAGCCATCGTTCTGGCGCTGACGGCATCGGCCGTCGCGCATGCCGATGTCGTCGCGCTAAAAGCGAACCTTCAACCTTCGAGCGAAGTCCCGCCGCGCGTGAGCAAAGGCCACGGCTTGCTCGACGCCACATTCGACACGCAGACCCGCCAGCTCACCTGGACCGCCACCTACGCCGAGCTATCCGGCCCGGTCACGATGGCTCATTTCCACGGCCCCGCGCCGGTCGGCCAGAACGCGAAAGTCCAGGTGCCCGTCGATAAGCGCGCATTGTCCAGCCCGATGAAAGGCCAGGCGACGCTCACCGAGCCGCAGGTGACCGACCTCATGGCGGGCCAGTGGTACTTCAACATTCACACACAGGAAAACCCAACCGGCGAGCTTCGCGGTCAGGTGATGCCGTTGAACTGAGATGAGCTGGCAAAGTGCGCTGGCGTGCTGGGCGGTGCGGCGCCGCATGCGTCCTGAGACGGCCAGACCGACGCTCGACGTCGATCGCGCGCGGGTGTACACATCGCGGCGAATATGGTCGCCGGGCGTGCCAAGAGCCACCATCTGGAGATACGCGCCGACGGCGAATGGCTCCGTACAGCCGAACCGCGCAGCACGATTCTCTACCTGCACGGCGGCGGCTATTACTTCTGCTCGCCGCAGAGCCATCGCGCGATCAGCTACGGCCTTGCCGTGCGCGCGCACGCGAACGTCTTCTCGCTGGACTACCGCCTCGCGCCCGAACATCGCTTTCCGGCGGCAGTCGATGACGCCGTCGCCGCTTACCGCGCACTGATTGCGAATGGCGTTGCGCAGCAATCGATCGTCATCGTGGGCGATTCAGCCGGCGGCGGCCTTGCGCTCGCGACACTGCTCGCCCTGCGCGATGCCGGCGATGCCCTGCCGGCCGGCGCCGTGCTGTTCTCACCGTGGACGGACCTGACCTGCAGCGGCGCATCGATGCGGACGAACGAGGGCCGCGATCCCATGTTCCATGCGGCGGTGTTCGCGAAAGTCGCAGCGCAGTATTTAGGCGATGCCGACGCCAGGCACCCCTACGCCTCTCCGCTGTTCGGCACGTTCGAAGGCTTGCCACCGCTGATGATCCACGCCGCCGACACAGAACTTTTGCTCGACGACTCGACGCGCGTCGCGGACAAAGCGCGCGCCGCGGGCGTACGCGTCGATCTTCGAATCTGGCGCGGCGTGCCGCACATCTTCCAGATATGGGCGCCTTTCATGCCCGAAGCGCGCGAGGCGTTGTCACAGGCGGCCCAGTTCATCGACGCAGTGACATCGGCATCCGCGCGCACTCACCGCCCGCCCATGACCTCGATGGTCTGATACGCGCGCTCGACCGCCGCCGTCCCATACTGGCGCTCGAGCCGCCGAACGGTGAAGTGGCCGTGCGCCATCTGCTGAAAGTGGTCGATGAAAACGGTGTTCACCATCGCGCCGAGCACCGCGCCGATCGCCGGAACGGACTTCGCGGCGACCTGCTCGCTGACCTGCACTGAGAAACGCGATGCGATCGTCTGCAGGAATTTGAGCAGCGCGGTGGAACCGTGCCCCGCGAGCCCTTTCGCCGAAATCTCGGTCGTTGCGCGCGATACGGACTGCGCGAGCGCCCCGCGCACGATGAAATAGCCGAGGTCGGCGTTGTCGTCGTCTTTGCGCGTGCCGCCCATGCCGAGCACCATCAGGCATTGCAACTGCGTGTCGACACGATGCACGTCTTCGCCTTCGCTTCGCGCAATGTCGCAGATAGAGCGGAACATCAGCGTCGTCGTGACCGGCAACTCCACCGGCAACGCGAACAGCCCGAACGCGCCGCCCGCCGCGCCGGTCGTCGCGACGGCGAGCTTGTGGAGCAGGTTGCTCGGTTTGTCGGGCGGCGGCGCGAGCAGCGAGCCGGCCGACGCGCCCTTGCCGAGCGTGCGCAACGCGATCTGCAGGCATTTCTTGAGTGCGAGCTGGGTCGCCTCGTCGATTTTTTCCTGAGCCGCGTTGGGCAGGCGGCCCATGAGTTTTTCGATCGGCGCGCCGATGACGCTCGCGAGCTTCATCGTCAGCGACGGACTTTCGAGTGCTTCCTTGGCGCGGGAGAGGGCGGCGAAGTCCTCGGCCGTAAGCGGCGATGTGATGATCGGCGTCGGTTCCATGCGATGTTTCTTGTATAGAAATGAGAAGTTGACCACGAAGCTTAGAGCGCAACAGCGTGCTATGATTCACTTTCCGTTGACTAGTCAACAATTGCGCTTGCAAAAAATGGCCGTTCATACAGCCGCGCATCATTCGAGCGGGCAGGTCTTGCCGTTCCGCGAATCGCTCATGGCGATGCTCGGCATCTCGTTCGTCACGATGCTCGTCGCGCTCGACCAGACGGTCGTCGGCACTGCGCTGCCGACCATCGTCGCCGAGCTTAGGGGCTTCGACCTCTACGCGTGGGTCGCGACCTCCTATCTTCTGACATCCGTCATCACCGTGCCGATCTTCGGGCGGCTCGGCGATTACTACGGCCGCAAGCCGTTCGTGATCGCTTCGATCGTCGTGTTCACGGTTGCGTCCGTGTTGTGCGGGCTCGCCAACAGCATGATGTTCCTCGTGCTCGCGCGCGGCTTGCAGGGTATCGGCGGGGGGATGCTGGTCGGCACTGCGTTCGCGTGCATCGCCGATCTCTTTCCGGACAATGTCGTGCGCCTGCGCTGGCAAGTGCTGATGAGTTCGGCTTTCGGCATCGCGAATGCCGTGGGGCCGTCGCTCGGCGGTTTCCTCACGCAGTACACCGGCTGGCGCTCCGTCTTCTACGTCAATTTGCCGGTAGGCGTGCTGTCGCTGTTCTTCGTGTGGCGTTTTCTTCCGCATCTCCGGCACGTGGCGCACGAAGGAAAGATGCGGCTCGACTGGCCCGGCGCCGTGTTGATCGCCGTGGCGCTCGGCGCGTTGCAACTGTTCGTCGAATTGCTGCCGAAACACGGCCTCGGCGTCGAAACGCTGTCCCTGCTCGCAGCAAGCGTGGTGGCGGCGTACGCGCTGTGGAAATGGGAAACGCGGTGCAGCTACGCGATCCTGCCGGTCGAGATGTTCCGCAACCCGAGCCTCGCCGCGCTGTTCACGCTCGCGGTGATGGGCGGCTTCACCATGTTTTCGCTGCTCTTCTACGCGCCGCTGCTGTTTCAGGGTGGATTCGGCATGTCGCCGAAGGACGCGGGCTTGATGATTACGCCGCTCGTCGTGTTCATCACGATCGGCAGTATTCTGAACGGACGCATCGTGACGCGGCTGTCGAATGCGAATCCGATGCTTTACATCGGCTTCAGCCTGCTCGTCGTGTCGTGCCTCGGCGTGGTCGTGGCTACGCACGCGATGCCTCGCGCGCTGCTCCTCGTCTTCATGCTGCTCGGTGGCCTCGGGCTCGGCTTCGTCATGCCGAATCTCACCGTATTCGCACAGCAGACCGCGGGACGCCAGCATCTCGGCATTGCGACGGCGCTGCTGCAATCGCTGCGCATGATCGGCGGCATGATCGGCACGGCGCTGACCGGCACGCTCGTCAGTCATCTGTATGCGAGCGGCGTCGAGCTTGCGCTTGCAAAGGATCGCGCGACGCAGTGGCTCGCCGATCTGTCCGATCCGCAAATTCTCATCAATCTCGATGGTCAGCGCACCGTGCTCGCTCAACTGACTGCAGCCGGCCATGACGGCGCGATGCTGCTCGAAGCGGCGCGCGAGGCGCTCGTCGCGGCGATCCACATCGGTCTCGCGGTGGCGGCGGTGGTCGCGGTGCTGTCGGTGTGGCAATCGCGCCGCGTGCCGCCGGTGCGCTTGAAAGGGCCGCAAGAACCGGTCATTCTCGCCGAATGAAGATCGAGGAAGGCACGAGCATGAACGAACAGGATCGTATCGCCGTGGTGCAACAGTTTGGACGCACGTATCGCGCGTTCATGTCGGCGTTCGAGTCGGCGGTGGGCCAGCCGATGCCGCGCTGGCGAATCCTCCTCGCGCTGCACGAGCACGCCGGCGTGGTGTCGCAGAAGATGCTGGTCGAGCGACTACGCGTCGATCCGGGCGCGCTGACGCGCCAGTTGAAGGCGCTGGAGGCGCTCGGCTGGGTCGTGCGCAGCGTCGATGCGCGGGACAATCGCGTATCGAACGTCGCGCTGACGGACGAGGGCCGCACGGCGACGGAACAAGGTCTGCCGCGCCGCAACGCCTTCCTGCACGACACGATGGCCGCGATGCCCGACGACGCGATCGAAGCGTTGTCCAGCGCGCTTCACATGCTCGAAGCGCGCATTCAGGACGTGGCCGCATCGAACGCGGCGGCGAGCATCGAAGATAAGGCTTAGAAGAACGTCTCGATAACCTCGGTCACGCGATACTTCGCGTCGACGACGAGCACCTGACGCCACTTGTCGAACGTGAGGCACGGGTGCGAAATGTCGAACGCGATCATGTCGCCCACTTCCACGTCGTCGCCCGGCTTGATGCGCAGATACGCGTGCTGATCCATCAGGCCGAACACTTCCCAGCCTTCGTCCGCCGATACATCGCGCGGCGCCTCGTTGCCCGGACGATAATGCTTCGCCGGCTCCGGCATGCCCGCGTCGAACGCGGAATCGCGCTTGCCGAGCCCGATAATCGCGCGATCCGGTTCCGGAATGGACTGCACGTAGGCCCACAATTGCAGCGCGGGCTTCAGGCCCTGGCCCATCTTCTTCGCAATCGGATTGCGCGCGAAGATTTCGTTTTGCGCTTTCTTGTAGATGCCGACGTCGTGCGTCAGGTAGCAGCCGGGGCGCAGCACGACTTCGATCGCGTCGCTGTTCGCCTTCGCGAATTCATCGGCGACGACGTCGTACCACGCCGAACCCGCGCCTGATAGAATCGCCGGCTTCCGCGCAATGCGGCCTTCCGCGCTCAGCGTGCGAGTGATATCGACGGCGCTCTTCAGGAACTCGCGAACCTTCGACTCGTCCTGCAACACGCCTTCGTACAGTTCCACGCCCGCGAGTTCGATCGTGCCCGGCCAGCGCGCGATCGCCGCGAGCACGGCTTCGCGTTGCGCATCGTCGCGCACGCCGGTGCGCCCGCCCGGCACGCCAAGCTCGATCAGCACGTTCAGTTTCTTGCGGACATCGCTGAAGAACGCGCCGAGCTGATCGACGCCATCGGCTGAATCGACCAGGCAAAAGAACTCGAAGTCCGGATCGGTCAGCAACTCCGCGATCATGCCCATGTTGCGCTTGCCGACGAGCTGATTTGCCATCAATACGCGATGCACGCCGCCGCGATACGCCGCGCGCACCTGATGCGCCGTCGCGAGCGTAATACCCCATGCACCGGTGTCGAGCTGACGGCGAAAGAGTTGCGGCGCCATCGTCGTCTTGCCGTGCGGCGCGAGCTTTACGCCGTACTCGCCGACGAACGCCTGCATCCACTTCAGATTGTGCTCGATGCGTTCCGCGTACAGCACGGCGGCCGGCAAACTCACCTCTTCGTCGAGCAGGTTCCATTGCAGGCGGCCCGCATCCTTCAACTGGATGCCGGTGCCCGGCACCATGCCGAGGCCTTTGCCGAACGGGTCGATTGTCGCGTTCTGATAGTTTGTAACTTTCATGTGCTGCTGCTCCATCGTGCGTTTGGTTGCATTTCTGTCGATGCTTAATGACGCTGCGGTTGACGGCACTATGGTACCCAAAGTAGCATCGGCGATGGAATTGTTATTTAGTAACACGCGCACAGCGTAAACCCGACCCCACGATGAACGGCCACGCCGACCCGCTCAGTTTCGATATCGTCGCGCGCATTGCCGAACGCGCGCCGGAGTTGCGCAGCGCCGAACGCAAGGTCGCGGCGCTGATCCTCGACGATCTCACTGGAGCGTCGCGGGCCAGCATCGGTGCCCTCGCGGATAAGGCCGAGGTCAGCATCGCGACGGTGACGCGCTTCGCGAAGGCTGTCGGCTGCAACGACGTGCGCGAACTGAAGCTGCGGCTCGCACAGGCGGCGGCGGTCGGCCAGCGTTTCCTGAAGATCGACACCGACCAGGGCGACGCCGAGCCCGCGTCGCTCGCTGCGCGCATCTTCGACGAAGTGCAGGCGACGCTCGCGCAAAACCAGGGTGCGCTGCGTTCCGCGCCGATCGGTGAAGCCGCCGACGCGCTCGCCGCCGCGTCGATGATTTATGTGTTCGGCATGGGCGGCGGCTCCACCGCGCTCGCCGACGAAATGCGCTTTCGCCTCGTGCGGCTCGGGCGTCCGGTGGCGTCGTATCAGGATGGGCTGCTGCAACGCATGGTAGCCGCGACGCTGTCGAAAGAGCAGGTGGTCGTCGCGCTGTCCGTAACCGGGCAGACGCCCGAAATGCTCGAAAGCTGCCGGCTCGCACGCGAGTACGGGGCGCGCGTGATCGCGCTGACCGCGCCGGCCTCGCCGCTCGGCGCGCTTGCGGACTGGCTGATTCCGGTCATCGCGATAGAAACGGATTTCATCTACAAGCCGTCGTCGTCACGTTACGCGATGATGATGGCGCTCGATCTGCTCGTCACGGAACTGGCCGTCAAACAGGCCGACCGCAGCCGCGAACTGCTGCGCCGCATGAAGCACGCGCTCGACGCGCATCGCGGCGGCGGCGAGCGTCAACCTTTGGGAGACTGATCATGGCGATCATGGAGAAGGCCGACACGCTGATCGTCGGCGCGCGCGTGATCGACGGCACGGGCGCGCCCGCCGTCGAATGCGATGTCGCGGTGCGCGACGGACGCATCGTGGCGATGGCCGAGCCGGGCGGTTTGTCGGCCTGGACCGCCGACGAGGTCTTCGACGCGCGCGGCAAGGTGCTCGCGCCCGGTTTCATCGACGTTCACACGCACGACGACACGCACGTCATCCGCTCGCCGCAGATGATGCCGAAGATCACGCAGGGCGTGACGACGGTGATCGTCGGCAATTGCGGGATCAGCGCGTCTCCGGTGACCCTGAAGGGCGAGCCGCCCGACCCGATGAACCTGCTCGGCGATGCATCCGCGTTTCAGTATCCGACCTTCGCCGCATATGTCGATGCCGTGAACGGCGCGCGTCCGTCCGTGAACGTCGGCGCGCTGATCGGCCATACGGCGCTGCGCAACAATCACATGGACCGGCTCGATCGCGCCGCAACCGCCGATGAAATCGCCGGCATGCGCGCGCAGCTCGAAGAGGCGCTGGATAACGGCGCACTGGGGCTGTCGAGCGGGCTCGCGTACGGCTCGGCGTTCAATGCGCCGCCCGAGGAAGTGCAGGCGCTGGCGGAGCCGCTCGGCAAAGCGGGCGCGCTGTACACGACGCACATGCGGACCGAATTCGACGCGATCCTCGACGCAATGGACGAAGCGTACGGCGTCGGCCGTCATGCGAGCGTGCCGGTGGTGATTTCGCATCTGAAGTGCGCGGGGCCGTCGAACTGGGGGCGCAGCGTTGAAGTGCTCCGCTCGCTGGAGACGGTGCGCGACGGTCAGCCGGTCGGCTGCGATTGCTATCCGTACAACCGCAGTTCGTCGACGCTCGACCTCAAGCAAGTGACGGGCGATATCGACATCACGATTACGTGGTCGGAGCCGCATCCGGAGATGGCGGGCAAGCTGATTCGCGAGGTGGCGGCCGAGTGGAACGTGAGCCAGCAGGAAGCGGCGAAGCGCCTGCAACCGGCGGGCGCGGTGTATCACAACATGTCGGAGGACGACGTGAGGCGCATCCTGTCGCATCCCGCGACGATGATCGGCTCCGATGGCTTGCCGAACGATCCGCTGCCGCATCCGCGCTTGTGGGGCGCGTTTCCGCGCGTGCTCGGCCACTATGCGCGCGATACGGCATTGATATCGCTCGAAGAAGCGGTGCGCAAGATGACGAGCTTGTCGGCGCGACGCTTCGGCCTGAGCGAGCGTGGCGAAGTGAAGGTGGGTTATCACGCGGATCTGGTCGTGTTCGATCCCGAGCGCGTGCGTGATGCCGCGACGTTCGCAAAGCCGCAGCAGGCGGCCGACGGCATCGACGCGGTGTGGGTGAATGGGGTATTGACGTATCGCGAGCAGGCCGTGACGGGTGCGCGCGCGGGACGTTTCGTGGCGCGGGGCGCGGCATCCAGACTGGATGCGGCCGGCGCCTTTTGAGAATCTGTTGCGTTAAGAAGGAGTGGAAAGATGAAGCGTTATGGCGTGGAAGGCGGCAAGGGACAAGGCGGCGCGCATATGCCGTTCGCACGCGCGGTCGAAGCCGATGGCTGGCTCTTCGTGTCGGGCCAGACGCCGATGCAGGACGGCGAAGTGATCAATGGCGGCATCGTCGAGCAATCGCACAAGGCGATTCAGAACGTGATCGCGATTCTCGAAGAAGCGGGATACGGCACGGAGCATGTCGTGCGCTGCGGCGTATGGCTGGACGATCCGCGCGACTTTGCTTCGTTCAATAAGGTGTTCAAAGAGTATTTCGGTGCGAATCCGCCGGCACGGGCGTGTGTCGTGTCGTCGATGGTGATCGATTGCAAGGTCGAGGTCGATTGCGTGGCTTATAAGAAGCCTGGTGCGTAAATGGATTGTGCGGGCGGCTTTGTCTCGGTGAGGCGAGGCTGCTTTTATCGCTGTGACTTGCGGTCGAAATCTTTAATCGACACCTGTCAGCGAATGCCTTGTCCGCGCAAGCTTCGCCACATCCCAGTCAATGAGAGTAGAAACGCGCCTGCGTGCTCCTGCTCTCATCCAGTAATCACTGCCTCGCCAGCCGCGCGTTATCCGGCATCGGCAAATTGAAATTCGTCCGAAACGGGTTGATATCCAACCCTCCGCGACGCGTATACCGCGCATAAACCGCGAGCCTCTCCGGCTTACACTCCCGCATGATGTCCATGAAAATGCGCTCCACGCATTGCTCATGAAACCCCGTATGCTCGCGATACGAAACGATATACCGCAGCAACCCCGCGTGGTCGATCTGTCCGCCGTAATAGCGAATCTGCACGCTTCCCCAGTCGGGCTGTCCCGTCACCGGGCAATTCGATTTCAGCAGATTGGAGAACAGCGTCTCGTCGACCGGCGCTTCGTCATGCGATGCCTTCAGCAGCGATGCATCCGGCGAATAGACTTCGCAATCCAGATCGAGCCGATCCAGCGACAAACCATCGAACTCTTCCATCGAGAGCTTGCCGAAATCCGCGGGCGGCGTGAGCAGCACTGAAACCGTCGCGCCGCAAATCGCGGAGACATCGCGCTTGATGGCGGCGCGCACCTCATCGATGGAATCGAATCGCGTCTGCGCGAACGAGCCGAGATAAAGCTTGAACGACTTCGACTCCACGATATTTGGCGATTCCGCCGGCACGAAGAACGTCGCCACGGCAATTTGCGGCTTGCCATTACGGTTCAGCCACGACAATTCGTAGGCGTTCCAGATATCGGTGCCGAAAAAGGGCAGGCGCGCCGGAACGCCGATCCCATCGCGCGCACGCTTGCGATCGATCGGAAAAAGCAGCGAAGAATCGTATTGTTCGGTGTAGTTGACGGCCTTGCCGAGCGGAGATTGGTCGGGTGTCATGATGCGTTCGCTATGCCGCTGAGAACGTGCCCGGTCGCAGTCACGACGCGAGCCGATTCGCAGTGGCGGATTTGGTCGTCGAAGAAAAAGTCGGGTTCGAATTCGCGCAGGAATTCGCCCTTGTCGAGTCCGCCCAGGAACATCGCTTCGTCGATTTCGATGTCCCACGCCATCAGCGTCCGGATCGCGCGTTCGTGCGCGGGAGCGGAGCGCGCCGTGACGAGCGCGGTGCGGATGTGCATCGACGACGCCTTCTCGTTGTCGTCGGCGATGCGTTGCAGCTTGTTCAGCGCCGCCAGCAGCGGCTTCAGCGGCCCGCCCGGCAGCGGCAAATCCTTCTTGTCGATCTCATGGCCGACGAACGCCGATAAACCATCGGTCTGAAATACGCGCTCGGCTTCGTCGGAAAAGAGCACGGCGTCGCCGTCGAACGCAATGCGGATCTCGTCAGCATAACGGCTCGCGGCACGCGGCGTTTCGGGCAACACGCGTGCAGCCGGAAATCCAGCCGCGAGCGCGTCGCGTACATCGTCGGGATTCGCCGACAGAAATAGCGACGCCCGCAGCGGTTTCAAGTACGCGAACGGCGAGCGGCCGCGCGTGAACACGCCGCGCTCGATCGTCAGGCCATGCTCGCGGCACGAATGAAACGCGCGCAGGCCGCTGATCGGATCGCTCCGCGAGAGGATCACCACTTCGACACGCTGCTCTTGCGCGTTCAATGCGAGCAGCTTGCGAATCAGCCCGAACGCGACACCCGGTTTCGCGGGCGTGTCCAGCCGCGTGCGTTGCAGCGCCTCGTAACGGGGCAGATCGCCCGTCTCATAGACGCGGTTCTCTTCTTCGAAGTCGAAGAGAGCACGCGACGAAATCGCGACGACGAGCTTGTCTTCGAGCGTGAAGGCCATCGGCTGGCGCGCTCAGGCGAGAAACAGCTTGTACACCGGATTCGCGCCCTCGTCCCACCACGGATAGCCAAGCGTCGCGAGGAAGCGCTCGAACTCGGCGTTGTCCGACTGCGGCACCTGAATGCCGACCAGAATCGAGCTGTAATCCGCGCCCTGGTTCCGATAATGGAAGAGGCTGATGTTCCAGTCCGGCGCCATCGACGAAAGGAACTTCATCAGCGCGCCCGGCCGCTCGGGGAATTCGAAACGCAGTAGCCGTTCGTCCTGCGCGAGCGGCGAGTGGCCGCCGACCATGTAGCGGATGTGCTGCTTCGAGAGTTCGTCGTGCGACAGGTCGACGGTCGCGAAGCCATGCTCGACGAACGACGACATCATCTGCGCCGTCTCGACGCGCGACTTGATCTGCACGCCGACGAAGATATGCGCGGCGCGCGCATCCGCGATGCGGTAGTTGAACTCGGTCACGCTGCGGTCGCCGACCAACTCGCAGAATCGCCTGAAGCTGCCGCGCTCTTCGGGAATCGTCACGGCGAACACCGCTTCGCGCGCCTCGCCGACTTCCGCGCGCTCCGCGACGAACCGCATGCGGTCGAAATTCATGTTCGCGCCCGAGGTCACGGCGATCAGCGTCTTTCCTTCGATGCCCTCGCGCTCCGCATACAGCTTCGCGCCCGCCACCGCCAGCGATCCGGCCGGCTCCAGCACGCTACGCGTATCCTGAAAGACGTCCTTGATCGCGGCGCAGAGCGCGTCCGTGTCGACGGTCAGCACTTCGTCGAGCAGTTCGCTGCACAGACGGAACGTTTCTTCCCCGACGAGCTTCACCGCCGTGCCGTCCGAGAACAGGCCGACCTCGGTGAGCGTCACGCGTTCGCCCGCCTTGATCGAGCGCGCCATCGCGCAGGAATCTTCCGTCTGCACGCCGATCACCCGGATTTCCGGGCGCACCGATTTCACATACGCCGCGACGCCCGCCGCCAGCCCGCCGCCGCCGATCGGCACGAAGATCGCGTGAATCGGGCCCTGATGCTGGCGCAGGATTTCCATCGCGACGGTGCCTTGCCCGGCGATCACGTCGGGATCGTCGAACGGATGCACGAAGGTCAGGCCGCGTTCTTCCTGCAACTCGACGGCGCGCGCATAGGCGTCGCTATACGATTCGCCCGCCAGCACGACTTCGACCGTCGGGCCGCCGTGAGCGCGGATCGCGTCGATCTTCACCTGCGGCGTGGTCGTCGGCACGGCAATGACCGCCCGGCAGCCGAGCCGCGCCGCCGACAGCGCCACGCCCTGCGCATGGTTGCCCGCCGAAGCCGTAATCACGCCGCGCGACAGCACGTCGGCGGGAAGATTCGCCATCTTGTTATAGGCGCCGCGAATCTTGAACGAGAAAACCGGCTGGTTGTCCTCGCGCTTCAGATAGACGGAATTGCGCAGCCGCGCCGACAGATTGCGGGCGGGCTCGAGCTCGCTTTCTCGCGCGACATCGTAGACGCGCGCGG
The DNA here is from genome assembly GCF_022879615.1 of Caballeronia grimmiae. Classification (NCBI taxonomy): domain Bacteria; kingdom Pseudomonadati; phylum Pseudomonadota; class Betaproteobacteria; order Burkholderiales; family Burkholderiaceae; genus Caballeronia; species Caballeronia grimmiae. Next base: position 2,554,799 of record NZ_CP084271.1, on the reverse strand, counting down.
TCAGCACTTTCTTCAGGTAGTCGGGATGTTTCATGCGGGAAATCGTCAGGCAGGCCGAAGCTGCGGTTTTTCAGGGCGAAAACATCAATGATAGCCGCAAAGGGACGCTTTCCCGGTTACGGGCGCGACCGACCGGCCGGACGGACGGCGAAAAGCGCGCAAATGCGCGATTTTGCGTCGAAAAAAGACGCGCAAAGACGTCTTTCGGCTGCTAGCGCCGGCAAACGGCCTTTTTCGCGATGGGTTAGAATTTCCTTTTACAAATCAGCAATCAGGATCGGCAGATGCACTGGCAGCTTCGGATCGATATGTCGGCACGCGTCGCCCGCGAGCGTCACGCCGCGTCCGAGCGACACGCGCGCCACACGCGATCGTGGCGCTGATCTTGGGCACATCGAAGGCGTCGTCGTGAGGGTAGCCGTCACCGGCATGCCGCCATATATCGGCCATTCACCCGCCTTCGCAAGAAAAGTCTCATTCGAAAATCTGCGCCCCACGCGCATCGTCGGCGTCTCCGCTTTCCGAAGCACACGCGCCGATACACCGAACCGTCGACCATGAACGCACCTCAAGCCTTCGATCCGAACGGCGCCCATGCCGCCTTGGCGCTCGATATCGAGCCCCGTCTGCGTGAGATTCCGTATAACTACACGTCGTTTTCCGATCGCGAAATCGTCATGCGGCTGCTTGGCGATGAAGCCTGGGCCGCGCTCGACGAGCTGCGCGCGGAACGCCGCACCGGCCGCTCGGCGCGCATGCTGTACGAAGTGCTCGGCGATATCTGGGCCGTGCGCCGCAATCCGTATCTGCAGGACGACCTGCTCGACAACCCGAAGCGCCGCGCGATGCTCGTCGAGGCGCTGAATCACCGGCTCGCGGAAATCGAAAAGCGGCGCAGCGCCGACTTGTCCGAGCACAGCGCCGAAGCCGGCAGCCGCGAGCGCGCCGAACGCGTGCAACTGCTGGTCGCGGCCGCGCGCCGCGCCGTCGACGACTTCGCCGCCGAATTCGACCGCATGGCGGACTTGCGCCGCCGCGCGTCGCGCGTGCTGGGCAAGCAAACGCAGAAGGACAACATCCGCTTCGATGGCTTGTCGCGCGTCTCGCACGTGACCGACGCGACCGACTGGCGCGTGGAATATCCGTTCGTCGTGCTGACGCCGGACACCGAAGCCGAAATCGCCGGGCTCATCAAGGCGTGCTTCGAACTCGGTCTCACCGTGATTCCGCGTGGAGGCGGCACCGGCTACACGGGCGGCGCGATTCCGCTCACGCCGTTCTCGGCGGTCATCAACACGGAGAAGCTCGAACAGCTTGGGCCGGTCGAGATGACCGACCTGCCGGGCGTGGATCGCAAGGTCGCGACGATTTTCTCCGGCGCGGGCGTCGTCACGCGGCGCGTCACGGAAGCGGCCGAGCAGGCGGGCTTCGTGTTCGCCGTCGATCCGACCTCGCTCGATGCGTCCTGCGTCGGCGGCAACGTGGCGATGAACGCGGGCGGCAAGAAGGCGGTGCTGTGGGGCACGGCGCTCGACAATCTCGCGTGGTGGCGCATGGTCGATCCCGAAGGCAACTGGCTCGAAGTCACGCGGCTTGGCCATAACATCGGGAAGATTCACGACGTGGATGTCGCGCGCTTCCGCCTCGACTGGTTCGACGGGAGTCGCGCGCCGGGCGAAAAGCTGATCCGCACGGAGAACCTCGATATCGCGGGCCGCACGTTCCGCAAGGAAGGGCTCGGCAAGGACGTGACCGACAAATTCCTGTCCGGCCTGCCGGGCGTGCAGAAGGAAGGCTGCGACGGGCTCATCACGTCCGCGCGCTGGATTCTGCACAAGATGCCCGCGCACACGCGCACCGTCTGCCTCGAATTCTTCGGGCAGGCGCGCGACGCAATTCCGAGCATCGTCGAAATCAAGGACTATCTGTTCGAAACGTCGAAGCAGGGCGGCGCGATCCTCGCCGGTCTGGAGCATCTCGACGAGCGCTATCTGCGCGCGGTCGGCTACGCGACTAAGAGCAAGCGCAACGCGTTCCCGAAGATGGTCCTGATCGGCGATATCGTCGGCGACGATGCCGATGCCGTCGCGCAGGCCACGTCGGAAGTCGTCCGCATGGCGAACGGCAAGAGCGGCGAAGGCTTCGTGGCAGTGAGCGCCGAGGCGCGCAAGCGTTTCTGGCTCGACCGCTCGCGCACGGCCGCCATCGCGAAGCACACGAACGCGTTCAAGATCAACGAAGACGTCGTGATCCCGCTCAATCGGATGGGCGAGTACACGGACGGCATCGAGCGCATCAACATCGAACTGTCGATCAAGAACAAGCTGCAATTGCTCGACGCGCTCGAAACCTTCTTCCGCAACGGCAAGCTGCCGCTCGGCAAGAGCGACGACGCCAACGAAATCCCGAGTGCCGAACTGCTCGAAGACCGCGTGCAGCAGGCGCTCGATCTGCTCAAGCGCGTGCGCAACCGCTGGAACTTCGTCGGCGAAAAGCTCGACATGCCGTTGCGCGAGGCGCAGCACTATCTCGTCGGGCTGGGCTACGAGGCGCTCGCGGAGAAGTTCGCCGATCGCGTGGACGTGCAGCCGGACGCCAACGTGTTCCATCTCGCGCAGGACCGCACGCTGCGCGTCTCGTGGAAGCAGGAGATTCGCGCGGAACTGCGCCAGATTTTCAACGGCGGCGAGTTCAAGCCGATCCTCGACGAAGCGCAGGCCATCCACAAGCAGGTGTTGCGCGGCCGCGTGTTCGTCGCGCTGCACATGCACGCGGGCGACGGCAACGTCCACACGAACATCCCGGTGAACTCGGACAACTACGAGATGCTGCAGGACGCGCATCGCGCGGTTGCGCGCATCATGAAGCTGGCGCGTTCGCTCGATGGCGTGATCTCGGGCGAACACGGCATCGGCATCACGAAGCTGGAGTTCCTGACCGAAGACGAGATCGGCGAATTCCGCGCATACAAGCGGCGTGTCGATCCGCAAGGGCGCTTCAACGCCGGCAAGTTGCTCGAAGGCGCGGACCTGCGCAACGCCTACACGCCGTCGTTCGGGCTGATGGGCTATGAATCGATCATCATGCAGCAGTCGGATATCGGCGCAATCTCCGATTCCATCAAGGACTGCCTGCGCTGCGGCAAGTGCAAGCCGGTCTGCGCGACGCACGTGCCGCGCGCGAACCTCCTGTACAGCCCGCGCAACAAGATTCTCGCGACCTCGCTGCTCGTCGAAGCGTTCCTGTACGAAGAGCAGACGCGCCGCGGCGTGTCGATCAAGCACTGGGACGAGTTCAACGACGTAGCCGATCACTGCACGGTCTGCCACAAGTGCGCGACACCGTGCCCGGTGAAGATCGACTTCGGCGATGTGTCGATGAACATGCGCAACCTGCTGCGCAAGATGGGCAAGAAGAAGTTCAACGCGGGCAACGCGGCGGGCATGTTCTTCCTCAACGCGACGAATCCGCAAACCATCAACCTCGCGCGCACCGCGATGATGGGCGTCGGCTACAAGGCGCAGCGTCTCGGCAACGACCTCTTCAAGCGGTTCGCAAAGAAGCAGACGGCCAAGCCGCCCGCGACGGTCGGCAAGCCGACCGCCGTCACGCAGGTGATTCACTTCGTGAACAAGAAGATGCCGGGCAACCTGCCGAAGAAGACGGCGCGCGCGCTGCTGGATATCGAGGACAACAAGATCGTTCCGATCATCCGCAATCCGAAGACGACGACTGTCGATTCGGAAGCCGTGTTCTATTTCCCCGGCTGCGGCTCCGAGCGTCTGTTCTCGCAAGTCGGCCTCGCCACTCAGGCGATGCTGTGGGAAGCGGGCGTGCAGACCGTGCTGCCGCCGGGCTATCTGTGCTGCGGCTATCCGCAGCGCGGCGCGGGTCAGTACGACAAGGCCGAGAAGATCGTCACGGATAACCGCGTGCTGTTCCATCGCGTGGCCAATACGCTGAACTATCTCGATATCAAGACCGTGGTCGTGTCGTGCGGAACGTGCTACGACCAGCTCGCGGGCTATGAATTCGAGAAGATCTTCCCTGGCTGCCGGATCATCGACATTCACGAATTCCTGCTCGAGAAGAACATCAAGCTCGAAGGCGTGAAGGGCACGCGCTACATGTATCACGACCCGTGTCACTCGCCGATCAAGACGATGGACCCGGTGAAGCTCGTCAACGAACTGATGGGCTCGGAGAACGACGGCTACAAGATCCAGAAGAACGATCGCTGCTGCGGCGAGTCGGGCACGCTGGCGGTCACGCGCCCGGACATTTCGACGCAAGTGCGCTTCCGCAAGGAAGAGGAAATCCGCAAGGGCGCGGCGCAACTGCGAGGCATTCCGATCGCAGCCGTTGCCGGTTCGAACGCGATCAATCCGATGAACGCATCCGCGGGCACGGCCGGCGCAGCGCCGGGCTCGGTGTTGTCGGCGGGAGATGGCGCGCAGACCAGTGGCACGGACGTGAAAATCCTGACGAGCTGCCCGTCCTGCCTGCAAGGGCTTTCGCGTTACAACGAGGACGCGAACATCGAGGCGGACTATATCGTCGTGGAAATCGCGCGCAAGACACTCGGCGAGAACTGGATGGAGCAGTACGTCGAGCGCGCGAACAATGGCGGTATCGAGCGCGTGCTGGTGTAATAGCGGAATCGAAGTTCGATTTCGTTAGAGGGTCGCGATGGACTGTGTGTTTTGCCGTGAAGACGGCGGCGAAGTGCTGTGGGCGGACGACGCATTGCGCGTCGTCCTCGCCGATGAACCCGACTGGCCGGGCCTGTGCCGGGTCGTCTGGGGCGCGCACGTCGCCGAAATGTCCGATCTGCCGGACGCGGACCGCATGCGCGTGATGACTGCCGTCAACGGCGTCGAACGCGTAATGCGCCGCGTGCTCGTGCCCGAGAAGATCAATCTGGCGAGCCTCGGCAATCAGGTGCCGCACGTTCACTGGCACGTCATCCCTCGCTTTTCCAACGATTCCCGTTTCCCGCTTCCCATCTGGGCGCCGCGTCAGCGCACGGTCTCCGAGGCGCAGCTATCCAAACGCCGCGCGCAGGCGACGCTCTTGCGCGAAGCCATCCGCAACGAGCTGAATCAGGCGTTCGGCCACCATTAATCTCAAAAGACAAGGCTCATCATGAGCGGACTGACATCGACGACGCCGATTCCCACCGGCGTCGTTCTGCATTCGAAATCCCGCGTGCTCGAACTGCAATACGGCGACGGCGAGTCGTATCGCGTGCCGTTCGAACTGCTGCGCGTCTATTCTCCGTCCGCCGAAGTACAGGGCCACGGGCCGGGCCAAGAGACCCTGCAGACGGGCAAGCGCGAGGTGGGCATCATCGGCGTGGAGCCGGTCGGCCATTACGCGCTGCAGCTCAATTTCTCGGACGGCCATAACACCGGCATTTATTCGTGGGACATTCTTTACGATCTCGCGACGCGGCAGGACGCCCTGTGGCGCGACTATCTGGCGAAGCTGGAAGCCGCCGGTATGGACCGCGACGCGCCGATGGCGGCGAAGGCGTCGGGCGGCCACTGTCACTGAACGAACGATTCGCGGCATAACGCCGCATGGCCGGCGCGACGATTGCACGGCATATAACGAACAACAGGCGAGGAACGAGCGCGATGAGCAAGACCCACTTCGGATATGACACGGTCGAGGAGCAGGACAAGGCGAAAAAGGTGGCGGGCGTGTTTCACTCCGTCGCGAGCAATTACGACCTGATGAACGACCTGATGTCCGGCGGGCTGCACCGCGTCTGGAAGCACTTCACGATCGGGCAGGCGAAGGTGCGGGCGGGTTACAAGGTGCTGGACATCGCGGGCGGAACCGGCGACCTGGCGATGGCCTTCGCGAAGCAGGCGGGCGAAACCGGCGAGGTCTGGCACACGGACATCAACGAATCGATGCTGCGTGTGGGCCGCGACAGGCTCGTGGACAAAGGCGTCATCACGCCGACGCTGCTTTGCGACGCGGAGAAGATTCCGTTTCCCGACAATTATTTCAATGTGATTACAGTTGCCTTCGGTTTGCGCAACATGACGCACAAGGATCGGGCGCTTGCCGAAATGCAGCGGGTTCTGAAGCCGGGCGGCCGGTTGCTGGTGCTGGAATTTTCCAAAGTGTGGGAGCCGCTCAAGAAACCGTACGACCTGTTTAGTTTCAAGGTGTTGCCGTGGCTGGGCGAGAAAGTTGCGAAAGACGCTGACAGCTATCGGTATCTGGCGGAGTCGATTCGCATGCACCCGGACCAGGAAACTTTGAAAACAATGATGGAACAAGCCGGTTTGGATCGAGTCGAATATTACAATTTGTCAGGTGGCGTGGTAGCGTTACACGTCGGGACAAAATTTTGATGTTCCACTCAACTTAAGGATTAGAAATGTCCGATTCGCGCTCACCCCAAACGCGGGGCTTCCTGAACGTCTTCTTCAGGAAGGCCGGAATCGTGGCGCTGGCTGGCGTTATTGCGGCCGGCGCAATCTTCGCGGAAACGGCGGAAGCCAAGCGCATGGGTAGCGGCCGCAGCATGGGCCGGCAGTCCGCCACGGCGACGCAGCAACATCAGGCCACGCCGCCGTCGCAGTCGATGCAACAGGGCCAGGCCGCGCAGCCGCAGCGCGCGCAACCCGCGCCCGCCGCGCCGGCGGCAGCGCAGCCCGCGCGTAATCGCTGGCTTGGGCCTATCGCCGGTCTGGCGGCAGGTCTCGGCATCGCGGCGCTGCTGTCGCACTTTGGCCTCGGTGAAGCCTTCGCCGGCGCCATGGCGAACATGATCATGATCGCGTTGATCGTGCTGGCGGCCGTCATGCTGTTCCGCTTCATCATGCGCAAGCGGCAGGGCAACAACGCCACGCCGGCCTACGCAGGCGCGGGTTCCGCTTCGCCTTATGGCAACACGACCGCACGCACCGGGCTGAACCAGGAGCCGGCGCGCACGTTGCAGCCGCAGGCGGGCGGTTTCGGCAGCAATGCGATCGATGCCCCGGCGACGGCCGCCGTGCAGCCGGAAGTTCCGGCAGGCTTCGATACCGAAGCGTTCATCCGTAACGCGAAGGTGTACTTCGTGCGCCTGCAGGACGCGTGGGATCGCGGCAACGTCAACGATATCCGCGAATTCACGACGCCCGAAATGTTCGCCGAAGTAAAGCTGGACGTCGATGCACGCGGCAGCACGCCGAACCGCACGGACGTCGTGCAGCTGAACGCCGACCTGCTCGGCGTCGAAGACCGCGCAGGCGAATACCTCGCGAGCGTGCGCTTCCACGGCCTGATCCGCGAGTCGGAAGGGGCGGCGGCTGAACCGTTCGTCGAGATCTGGAACCTGTCGAAGCAGAAGGCGGGCAACGAAGGCTGGCTGCTGGCCGGTATTCAGCAGGTAAGCTGATCGATGGCGGGCCGCAACGCCCAAAGGCGCTGCGGCCCGTGCGTTAGCGGCAAACTGACGTCATTGTTTCAAAAAGCCTCACCGTACGGCATGACCGCGCCGCCTGCGCGGTTATAAACCGTAGAATAGAACCCGCGCGAGCTGCCGCTTGCGCGGGTTTTTTCATCTCAGAGCCGATGACGAACGCACACGAATCATCCCGTCCCGCCACGAATCCCGCCTTGAGGACCGCGTCCACTGCGTTCGCGGCGGTCGTCAATCATTTGCTGGTGCGTGAGCCGTGGGCGCGCGAGCGCGTCAAGCCCTATGCCGGCAAGTGCGTGAAGCTCGTGTGCGGGCCGGTTTCGATTGCGCTCGTCGCGCAAGCCGACGGCCTTCTGGCGGCGATCACCGAAACGCAAACGCCGGTCTTCGACGTGACCATCGCCGTGCCGCTCGACGCGCTTCCCGCATTCCTGCAAGGCGGACAGGCGGCCGTGATGAAGCACGTGCGTATCGAAGGCGATGCCGAATTTGCGACGACGCTCGCGAAGCTGGCCGAACATTTGCGGTGGGATCCGGAGGAAGACCTGTCGCGCGTGATCGGCGACGCCCCCGCGCATCGCGTCGGCCGCATCGCCCGGACGGTGCAGGAGCAGACGCGGCGCACGAGCCGCAATGTGCTGGATTCGGTCGCCGAATATCTGCTCGACGAACGCCCGCAACTCGTGCGCAAGAGCGCGCTCGATGCATTCAACGCCGAGCTTTCGCGTGCGCGCGATGCGCTGGCGCGCGTCGAGAAGCGCATCGAGAGGATCGAACACGCAGTCCAGCAACAACCCACGGCCCGCGGCGCCTCAGCGCGGACCGGCGGCGAGTCCGTGCGCGACTCGCACGAATAACGAGCTGAAGCCAACCGACCATGCGTTTTCTGCGTTTCCTCAAGATTTTTTTCACGATCGTCCGCTTCGGCCTCGACGAGCTGGTGATGAGCGGCATCAACGATCGCCGCGTGCGCTATCTGATGCGCATCACCACCTTCGGCCGCCGCTTCGACATCGAGCGCGGCATCCGGCTGAGACTTGCGCTGGAAAGCCTCGGCCCGATCTTCGTGAAGTTCGGCCAGGTGCTCTCGACGCGGCGCGATCTGTTGCCGGTCGATATCGCCGACGAGCTCGCCAAGTTGCAGGATCGTGTGCCGCCGTTCGATTCGAACCAGGCGGTGTCGTTAATCGAGAAGGCGCTCGGCGCGCCGATCGAACAGCTTTTCGACGAATTCGAGCGTGTGCCGGTGGCGAGCGCGTCGATCGCGCAGGTGCACTTCGCGAAGATCAAGCACGGGGAGCACGCGGGCAAGCCCGTCGCGGTGAAGGTGCTGCGGCCCGGCATGCTGCCCGTCATCGATTCCGATCTGGCCTTGCTGCGCGACATTGCGATCTGGGCCGAACGCCTGTGGCCCGATGGCCGTCGCCTGAAGCCGCGCGAAGTCGTCGCGGAGTTCGACAAATATCTGCACGACGAACTCGATCTCATGCGCGAGGCCGCCAACGGCAGCCAGTTGCGGCGCAATTTCGCTGGGCTGGACCTGCTGCTGGTGCCGGAGATGTACTGGGACCTTTCCGCGCCGACCGTGCTCGTGATGGAACGGATGGTGGGCGTGCCGATCAGCCAGGTCGAGACGCTGCGCGCCGCGGGCGTCGATATTCCGAAGCTTGCGCGCGAGGGCGTCGAGATTTTCTTCACGCAAGTGTTTCGCGACGGCTTCTTCCATGCGGACATGCACCCGGGCAACATCCAGGTCAGTCTCGATCCGGCCACCTTCGGACGCTACATCGCGCTGGATTTCGGCATCGTCGGGGCGCTGTCGGACTTCGACAAGAACTACCTCGCGCAGAACTTCCTCGCGTTCTTCAAGCGCGACTATCACCGCGTCGCCACCTTGCATCTGGAGTCCGGCTGGGTGCCGCCGAGCACGCGCGTTGAGGAACTTGAAAGCGCCATTCGCGCTGTCTGCGAGCCGTACTTCGATCGCGCGTTGAAAGACATATCGCTGGGACAGGTGCTGATGCGGCTCTTTTCGACGTCGCGGCGCTTCAACGTCGAAATTCAGCCGCAACTCGTGCTGCTGCAAAAGACGATGCTCAACGTCGAAGGTCTCGGCCGTTCGCTCGATCCGGAACTGGATCTGTGGAAAACCGCGAAGCCTTACCTCGAACGCTGGATGAATGCGCAGATCGGCTGGCGCGGCTGGTACGAACGCCTGCAAATGGAAGCGCCGCAGTGGAGCAAGACGATCCCGCAACTGCCGCGGCTGATCCATCATCTGCTCGCGGAACGGCATGACGTGCCGAGAAGCGGCAACGAAGACACGATGCGCCTGTTGCTCGCCGAGCAAAAGCGCACGAACCGGCTGCTGATGACGCTGCTGGTCGCCGGGCTTATTACGGTGGCGGGCGCGGGCGTGGTCATCGCACAAATGTGGATAGGCTATCCATGAGCGATCCGACTTTCACTCACCGCGATCCCGACTCGCCCGGCTTCTGGGACGAGCGGTTCGACCAACGCTTCACGCCCTGGGATCAGGCAGGCGTGCCGGAGGCGTTTCAGTCGTTCGTGGCTGCGCTGCCCGAGCCTCGCGCCAGCAAGGTGCTGATTCCCGGCTGCGGCAGCGCCTACGAAGCGTCGTTTTTGGCCGAGCGCGGCTGCACCGTGCGTGCGATCGACTTTTCGGCAAGCGCCGTCGCGGCGGCGCGCGGGCAGTTGGGCGCGCGGGCGGATATCGTTGAGCAGGCCGATTTTTTCTCGTATGAGCCGCCGTTTGCGCCGGACTGGATCTACGAGCGCGCGTTTCTATGCGCGCTGCCGAAGGCTCGCTGGGCGGATTACGCCGGCCGCATGGCGGCGCTGTTGCAACCGGGCGCGCTGCTGGCCGGCTTCTTTTTCATCGGCGCGACGCCGAAAGGGCCGCCGTTCGGCATCGAGCGCGACGAACTCGATGCGCTTCTCACGCCGCATTTCGAACTCATCGACGACCGCGAAGTCAGCGGCTCGCTTCCCGTCTTTGCCGGCCGCGAACGCTGGCTGACCTGGCGGCGCGCTTGAAATCCATCGACCGCGCCCTCATCTGACTCGATGCTGCACGGCTCCACGCGCCCAAAAATCCGGGCCCGGGGCGGTTTGCGGCTATAATTCAAGGCTTTGCAAGCGTCGACAGATCATTGTAGGAAGAGTGCCATGCCGATTTATGCATACCGCTGCGCATCCTGCGGCCACGAAAAAGACGTGCTCCAGAAACTGAGCGATGCACCGCTCACGCAATGTCCTGCCTGTGGCAAGGACGCATTTTCCAAGCAAGTGACCGCGGCGGGTTTCCAGCTCAAGGGTTCGGGTTGGTACGTCACCGATTTCCGCGGCGGCAATAACGGCGGCTCGTCGAATGCCGCGACGGCGAAAGCCGGCGAAACGGCTGCCGCGAGCGATGGCGCAAACGCTGGCGCCGCGTCGTCATCCGATGCGTCGACGCCTGCAAGCACAACGCCCGCCGCCGCTGCGCCGGCATCGTCCAGCTCGTCGGACGCGGCCTGACGCCCGAGCGCCAGACGTGCGGCGCGGCTGAAGTCGCGGCGGCCGACGGCTCGGACCGCCGCGCATTCCGGGACGCGCACGAGCCGCAGCAAGCGCGAGCGCCGCGCTCACCCCACGCCCAGCCCGCTCAACCGCTCGCAGCGACCATACCGACTACAACGTGACGACGAAAAAGACTACGCTCAAAACCGTGTTCCTCACCGGCCTGCTCGTGCTGGTGCCGCTTGCCATCACCCTGTGGGTGCTCGGCCTCGTGATCGGAACGATGGACCAGACGCTGCTGCTGTTGCCGTCCGCGTGGCAGCCCGAGCGTGTTTTCGGTTTCCACTTGCCGGGCTTGGGCGCATTGTTGACGCTGGCGTTCATCTTCATCGTCGGCCTGCTCACGCAAAATTTCATCGGGCAGAAGCTCGTACTGTGGTGGGACGCGATCGTTCGTCATATTCCTGTCGTCGGCCCGCTTTATACCAGCGTCAAACAGGTGTCGGACACGCTGCTCTCGTCGAGCGGCAATGCGTTTCGCAAGGCGCTGCTGATTGAATATCCGCGCAAGGGTTCCTACACGATCGGCTTTCTGACCGGCATTCCCGGCGGCGACGTGCTGAACCATCTGAAGGAAGATCACGTGAGCGTCTATGTGCCGACGACGCCCAACCCGACCTCCGGCTTCTTCCTGATGATGCCGAAGAGCGAGGTCGTCGAACTGGACATGACCGTCGACGCGGCACTGAAATACATCGTCTCGATGGGCGTGGTCGCCCCCGCTCCGAGCGCGCCGCTCGCGCCGGTTGCGCCCGCGCGCCGCCCCACCGAGCCGCCGATGTAATGCCGGCGCGCGCGCCGGGAATCGAGCCGACGAAGAGCCGACCCGCACGCGAGCCGTTGATTAACGAACAACGAAACACACACACATCATGTCGATGCGATCTGAATACTGCGGTCTGGTGACCGAAGCCCTGCTGGGCCAAACCGTCTCGCTGTGCGGCTGGGTCCATCGCCGCCGCGATCACGGGGGCGTTATCTTCATCGACTTGCGCGATCGCGAAGGGCTCGTTCAGGTCGTCTGCGATCCGGACCGCGCCGAGATGTTCAGCGTCGCCGAGGGCGTGCGCAACGAATTCTGCGTGCAAGTGAAGGGCGTCGTGCGCAACCGTCCGGAAGGCACGGCCAACGCGAACCTCACGAGCGGCAAGATCGAAGTGCTGTGCCATGAGCTGACGGTGCTGAACGCATCGGTCACGCCGCCGTTCCAGCTCGACGACGACAACCTCTCGGAAACCACGCGCCTCACGCATCGCGTGCTGGACCTGCGCCGCCCGCAGATGCAGAAGAACCTGCGACTGCGCTATCGCGTGGCGATGGAAGTGCGCAAGTATCTGGACGAGCAGGGTTTCATCGACATCGAAACGCCGATGCTCACGAAGAGCACGCCGGAAGGCGCGCGCGACTACCTCGTGCCGTCGCGCGTGAACGCGGGCCAGTTCTTCGCGTTGCCGCAATCGCCGCAATTGTTCAAGCAATTGTTGATGGTCGCGAACTTCGACCGTTACTACCAGATCACCAAGTGCTTCCGCGACGAAGACCTGCGCGCCGACCGTCAGCCGGAATTCACGCAGATCGACTGCGAAACCTCGTTCCTCACCGAGCAGGAAATTCGCGATCTGTTCGAGAACATGATCCGCCACGTCTTCAAGGAGACGATGGATGTCGCGCTGCCGGAGCAATTCCCGGTAATGCTGTACTCGGAAGCGATGCGCCGCTTCGGTTCCGACAAGCCCGACCTGCGTGTGAAGCTCGAATTCGCCGACCTGACCGACGCCGTGCGCGACGTCGACTTCAAGGTGTTCAGCATGCCGGCGAACTCCAAGGACGGCCGCGTCGCTGCGCTGCGCGTGCCGAAGGGCGGCGAGCTGTCGCGTGGCGATATCGACGGCTACACGGAATTCGTGCGCATCTACGGCGCGAAGGGCCTGGCGTGGATCAAGGTCAACGACAAGACCAAGGGCCGCGACGGCCTGCAAAGCCCGATCGTCAAGAACCTGCATGACGCCGCGCTCGCCGCGATCATGGAGCGCACCGGCGCCGAGAACGGCGACATCATCTTCTTCGCGGCGGATCGCGCGAAGGTCGTGAACGACAGTCTCGGTGCGTTGCGCCTGAAGATCGGTCATTCGGAATTCGGCAAGTCGAACGGTCTGCTGGAAACCGGCTGGAAGCCGCTGTGGGTGATCGACTTCCCGATGTTCGAGTACGACGAGGAAGAGAACCGCTACGTGGCCGCGCACCATCCGTTCACGAGCCCGAAGGACGAGCACCTCGAATACCTCGAAACCGATCCTGCCCGCTGCCTCGCCAAGGCGTACGACATGGTGCTGAACGGCTGGGAAATCGGCGGCGGTTCGGTGCGTATCTTCCAGGAAGACGTGCAGAGCAAGGTGTTCCGCGCGCTGAAGATCGGCGCGGAAGAAGCGCGCCTCAAGTTCGGCTTCCTGCTCGACGCGCTCCAGTACGGCGCGCCGCCGCACGGCGGCATCGCGTTTGGTCTGGACCGTGTCGTCACGCTGATGTCGGGCGCCGATTCGATCCGCGACACCATCGCCTTCCCGAAGACGCAGCGCGCGCAGGACCTGCTCACGCAAGCGCCGAGCGAAGTGGACGAGCGCCAGTTGCGCGAACTGCATATCCGTCTGCGTCAGCCGGAGCAGAAAGCGCAGTAAGCGTCGCATTTGTCGGAATGAGAAAGGCGCGGGACCGTTTTGGCCCGCGCCTTTTTCGTTTTTTGCGTTACAGTTTCCGGGCCAAAGACATAACGAAAGCGCGTTCCTCACGTCATGCAGAAGCCGCCCAAAATCCCCGAATCGGTACTGGTCGTCATTCATACGCCCGACCTCGATGTCCTCATCATCGAGCGCGCGGACCACAAAGGGTTCTGGCAATCCGTGACAGGCTCGAAAGACACGATCGACGAACCGCTTATCGAGACTGCCGCGCGCGAAGTGCAGGAAGAGACGGGAATCATCATCGGCAGCACGCTCGTGCCGGACGCCGCGCTGCTCGACTGGCATCACAGCATCCAGTACGAGATCTATCCGCAGTGGCGGCATCGCTATGCGGAAGGCGTCATGCACAACACCGAACACCAGTTCAGTCTCTGTGTGCCGCACTGTCTGGAAGTGACACTCGCGCCGCGCGAACACACGTCCCATCTCTGGCTGCCGCTGCGCGAAGCCGCCGACCGCTGCTTCTCGTGGTCGAACCGCGAAGCCATCCTCCAACTGCCCGAGCGCCTTGCGGCGCATAGCCGATGATCGGTGTTCGGCCGCGGCGCAAATTCAAACGGTTGCGCCAGGCGCTGTTTTCCGGGCGGCGTCCGCCACGGCTTTGCTTCACCGTCGGCAACGAGGTGCGCATTTTTCAAGGCGGCGTGCAGTTTTTTCCTGCGCTGATCGAGCGGATCGACCATGCGCAGGAGTACGTGTCGCTCGAAACGTATATCTTTGCCAACGACGACAGCGGCCGCGCCGTTTCCGATGCGCTCGTGCGCGCGGCGGTGCGCGGCGTGACGGTGCGCGTGATTACCGATGGCGTCGGCACCGAACGCAATCTGCCGATGTTTGCGCAATGGAAGGAAAGCGGCGTCGATCATCGCATCTATAACCCGCATCTGCTGTTCGGGCCGCTTGGCTTTTCGCGCACGCATCGCAAGCTCGCGGTCATCGACGGGACCTACGCGTTTTGCGGCGGCATCAATATCGTCGATGACTTCGACCAGAACGGAACGCGACTCGAGGAGCCGCGCTGGGACTTCGCGATGGAAGCGAAGGGGCCCGTCGTCAAGGACGTGCGCGATGCATTCGACGTTCAATGGGACCGCATCCGGCTTGGCGTCAAGCCGCGCGAGCCGCGTACGGCGGACTGCGATGCGGAGCCGCCGCAAAGCCGATGGAGCTCGCGCCGTGCGAGGCGTGCACGCCAGCGCGCGCGCCTCGGCGAAATCCATGCGGTGGACCGCCCGTGCGTCGCGTTCGTTGCGCGCGACAATCTGCTGAACCGCCGCGCCATCGAGAAGGCCTACCTGCGGGCTATCGCCCATGCCGAGCGCGAAGTGCTGCTCGCCAATCCCTACTTCATGCCGGGCCGCAAACTGCGGCGCGCGCTCGTTTACGCGGCGCAGCGCGGCGTGCGCGTTTCCCTTGTGATCGGGCGCAAGGAA
Source organism: Caballeronia grimmiae (assembly GCF_022879615.1). NCBI lineage: Bacteria > Pseudomonadati > Pseudomonadota > Betaproteobacteria > Burkholderiales > Burkholderiaceae > Caballeronia > Caballeronia grimmiae. Next base: position 2,539,620 of record NZ_CP084271.1, on the reverse strand, counting down.
TTCGTCGCGCTCGACTACGCGACGCCTTTTTTGTATGGCAACCTGCTAAAGCACGGCGTGCGCATCGCCGAATATGAGAAGACGATGCTTCATGGCAAGGTCGCTGTCGTGGACGCCGACTGGGCGACGATCGGCTCCTCGAACCTCGACGCGCTCTCGCTCGTCCTGAACAACGAAGCGAACATGGTGCTCGTCAATCACCCGGAGATCGCGGGATTGCACGACGCCATTCTTCAGGCGTTTGATGAAGGCAGCCGTATCGACGAAAAGCGTTACGCTTCGCGCCCGCTGACCGAACGCGTTTTAAGCTGGCTCGCCTACAACAGCTACCGCGCGATGATGAAAGTGATCACCATCGGCCAATACGATTAAAACCAGAAAAGGCAGGGAGCGGGGCAGAATAGATGCCGGGCGTCAAGTATGCTCCCACGAAATGGGAAGTCGGGCAGTCACTTACATGCAGTCCATGCATAAAAAGCGACAATCATCAGGTCGAGTTTGAGATTCGTCTCATTGACTTCGACTAAGAGTTAGAAATGGCTTTCTAATAAATTGCTTGTTTCACCGGCGATCGGCGACAATAATAGAACGGCCGTTCGTTTTCAATCGGGTCACGAGAGGACGGTAGGGATCATGCGAAAAGGCGAACAGACGCGGGCCGCGATTCTCGACGCAGCGTTGGATCTGGCAAGCCGGGACGGGCTGGAAGGGTTGACGATCGGCCTTCTGGCCGAGCGGATGCAAATGAGCAAAAGCGGCGTGTTTGCGCATTTCGGCTCACGCGAGGACTTGCAAGTGGAAGTGGTGCGCGAGTACCACCGCCGTTTCGAGGACGAAGTGTTCTTCCCGAGCTTGCGCGAACCGCGCGGCTTGCCGCGATTGCGGGCGATGATGAGCCGCTGGATGGAGAAGCGCATCGAGGAAGTGACGACGGGCTGCATCTACATCAGCGGGGCGGTCGAGTATGACGACCGCGCGGCGAGTGCGGTGCGCGAGCAGCTCGTGAACAGCGTGACCACCTGGCGCGAGGCGCTGTTGCGGGCGATTCGCCAGGCGAAGGACGAAGGGCATTTGAAACCGGAGACGGATCCGCAACTGATGCTTTTCGAGTTGTACAGCTTCACGCTCGGCCTGCATCACGACGCGCGTTTCCTGCATATGCCGGGGGCCGTGCAACTGACGCGGGACGCGCTGGAGAAGACGATCGTTTCGTATCAGACGTCGAACATATCCGCCGATGGCGGCGCACGGCAGGCAATCGAGCCGGGCGCACTGGGAGGCGCGAGTGTGTCGGCGAATCTGACTTCGCATCAACACGGGAGTCGTTAGCGGCGCTGGCTGAATCGTGAAGGGTTCGGCGGCGCGCAACGACCAGCTCGAGTAACTGGAGAGACTCATGGGACAGTATGCCGCCCCCCTTCGCGACATGCAGTTCGTGCTGCACGAATTGCTGAATGTTGAAGCCGAACTGAAGCGCATGCCGAAGCATGCCGAGCTGGATGCGGACACCATCAATCAGGTGCTCGAGGAAGCCGGCAAGTTCTGCTCGGAGGTCGTGTTTCCGCTCAACCAGTCGGGCGACCGCGAGGGCTGCACGTATGAGGGCGATGGCGTCGTGAAGACGCCGTCGGGCTTCAAAGAGGCGTATCGCCAGTACGTCGAGGCGGGCTGGCCCGCGCTCGGCTGTGATCCCGAATTCGGCGGGCAGGGCCTGCCTGCGTTCGTCAACAATGCGCTGTACGAAATGCTGAACTCCGCGAATCAGGCCTGGACGATGTACCCCGGCCTGTCGCATGGCGCATACGAGTGCCTGCACGCGCATGGCACGCCGGAGCAGAAGTCGGTGTATCTGCCGAAGCTGGTCGAAGGCGTGTGGACGGGCACGATGTGCCTGACCGAACCGCATTGCGGCACCGATCTCGGCATTCTGCGCACGAAGGCCGAGCCGAACGGCGATGGCTCCTACGCGCTCACCGGCACGAAGATCTTCATTTCGAGCGGCGAGCACGACATGGCGGAGAACATCGTGCATCTGGTGCTTGCGCGTCTGCCCGGCGCGCCGATGGGCACGAAGGGCATCTCGCTCTTCATCGTGCCGAAGTTCGTTCCGGATGCGAACGGCGCGATCGGCGAGCGCAACGGCATCAAGTGCGGGTCGATCGAGCACAAGATGGGCATCCACGGCAACGCCACGTGCGTGATGAACCTGGATGGCGCGAAGGGCTGGCTCGTCGGCGAATCGAACAAGGGCTTGAACGCCATGTTCGTGATGATGAACGCGGCGCGTCTGGGCGTCGGCATGCAGGGGCTGGGCCTGACGGAAGTCGCGTATCAGAACTCGCTCGCGTATGCGAAGGAGCGTCTGCAGATGCGCGCGCTCACCGGTCCCAAGGCGCCGGACAAGGCGGCTGATCCGATCATCGTTCATCCGGACGTGCGCCGCATGCTGCTCACGCAGAAGGCGTATGCCGAGGCGGGGCGTGCGTTCGCGTATTGGGCGGCGCTCAATATCGACAAGGAACTGTCGCACGAGGATGAATCGGTGCGCCGCGAGGCGGCGGATTTCGTCGCGCTGCTGACGCCTGTGATCAAGGCGTTTCTCACCGATAACGCGTTCGAAGGCACCAATCTCGCGGTGCAGATTTACGGCGGGCACGGCTTCATTTCCGAATGGGGCATGGAGCAGTATGTGCGCGATGCGCGCATCAACATGATCTACGAAGGGACGAATTCGATTCAGGCGCTCGATCTCCTTGGACGCAAGATTCTCGGCGACATGGGCGTGAAGATGAAGGCTTTTGGCAAGGTCGTGGCGGCATTCATCGAAGAAGAGGGCATCAAGCCCGAGATGCAGGAGTTCATCAATCCGCTTGCCGATATCGGCGAGAAGGTGCAGAAGCTCACGATGGAGATCGGCATGAAGGCCATGCAGAATCCTGATGAAGTCGGGGCTGCTGCCGTGCCGTACATGCGGACTGTCGGGCATCTGGTGTTTTCTTATTTCTGGGCTCGGATGGCGAGGGTGGCGCTGGATCGCGCAGGTTCCTCGTCTGATGCTTTTTATGCTGCCAAGCTGGCTACTGCGCGGTTCTACTTTGCCAAGCTGCTGCCTGAGACCGCTTCTACTATTCGCGCCGCGCGCTCGGGGGCTAAGTCTTTGATGGAGTTTGATGAGGCTTGGTTTTGAGGTTTTATCGTTTCCTGGAACTTGTATTCGTGTCGGTCTATTAGTGCGCCCCTCCCCGGGGCGGGGGTCACTTTCTTTGCCGCTGCAAAGAAAGTAACCAAAGAAAGCAGCTTTTTTAGGCCCGAAGCACAGTATGGGTGACCACTCCGTAGAACTTCAGTGGCACTCGAATTAATTAGCAGCCTTGAATCACCTTCCACGCCCGCTGAGCGCCACGTCCTCCGAGCCCCTTGGCTCGACAAAACCAACGGGCGGTTGACGTGGACGCAACCTTTGAAGCGCAGCACGAGCGACGAACTTCTAAACCGCGTACTGCTCGGCATTGAAAGTACAGAAGCAACCGAGAGTGGCGAGGCAGTGAAATACGTTGGGTGTTAACGAGCCAAAGGGCTCGCAGGACGTATGTGCTCAGTGGGCGTGGAAGGTGATTCAAGGCTTTATCAAGCTGAGTGCCACCGAGGTTCTACGAAGTGGCTGCATTATTGTTGCTTAGGGCAGCTCAGAAAAAGCTGCTTTCTTTGGTTACTTTCTTTGCAGCAGCAAAGAAAGTGACCCCCCCGCCGGGGAGGCGGCTACTGAAAAGAAACGCAAAACACCGCATCAAATCCACCGAACCCCAACGCGCCGCGAAAGCAAAAAACCCCAACCGGAGAGGTAACCCAAGTGAGCACCTTGAACATCCGCAAAGTCGCCGTGCTCGGCGCCGGCGTGATGGGCGCGCAGATCGCTGCGCATCTGATCAACGCCCGCGTGCCCGTCTTGCTGTTCGATCTTCCCGCAAAGGAAGGCGCAAAGAACGGCATCGCGCTGAAGGCAATCGAGAACCTCAAGAAGCTGTCCCCTGCGCCGCTCGGGATCAAAGACGACGCCCAATACATCGAAGCGGCCAACTACGACGACGACATCGAGAAACTGAAAGAATGCGATCTCGTCATCGAAGCCATCGCCGAGCGCATGGACTGGAAGCACGATCTCTACAAGAAAGTGTCGCCGCACATCGCGCCGCACGCGATCTTCGCCAGCAACACGTCCGGCCTCTCGATCACCGAACTGTCGAACGGCTTCGATGAAGAACTGAAATCCCGCTTCTGCGGCGTGCACTTCTTCAATCCGCCGCGCTACATGCATCTGGTCGAACTCATTCCGACTGCATCGACGAAACCGGAAATCCTCGATCAACTGGAAACGTTCCTCACGAGCGTCATCGGCAAAGGCGTCGTGCGCGCCAAGGACACGCCGAACTTCATCGCGAACCGCGTCGGCGTCTTCTCGATCCTCGCCGTCATCGCCGAAGCGGAAAAGTTCGGCCTGCGCTTCGACGAAGTCGACGATCTCACCGGCGCACGCCTAGGCCGCGCGAAATCCGCAACCTTCCGCACCGCCGATGTCGTCGGCCTCGACACGATGGCGCACGTCATCAAGACGATGCAGGACAACCTCGCCGACGATCCGTTCTTCCCCGTCTATACGACGCCGCCCGTGCTCGCCGAACTGGTGAAGAACGGCGCGCTCGGCCAAAAGTCCGGCGCAGGCTTCTATCGCAAGGAAGGCAAGGCGATCAAGGTCCTCGACCCGAAAACAGCGCAATACGTCGATGGCGGCGCGAAGGCGGACGAGATCATCGGCCACATTCTCAAGCGCCCGCCCGCCGAACGCTTCAAGCTGCTGCGCGAGACGGACAACAAGCAGGCGCAATTTCTTTGGGCCATCTTCCGCGACGTGTTCCACTACATCGCGGTGCATCTCGAATCGATCGCGGACAACGCGCGCGACGTCGATCTCGCCATCCGCTGGGGCTTCGGCTGGAGCCAGGGTCCGTTCGAAAGCTGGCAGGCAGCCGGCTGGCAGCAGATCGCGAAGTGGGTGCAGGAAGACATCGACGCCGGCAAGGCACTCTCCAGCGCACCGCTGCCCGCGTGGGTGCTCGACGGCCCCGTCGCGGAGAAAGGCGGTGTCCATACCGACGAAGGCTCGTGGTCGCCGAAGTCGAAGCGCTTCGAGCCGCGCTCGACGCTGCCCGTCTACAGCAAGCAGGTGTTCCGCGCACCGCTCATCGGTGAAACCGGCGCCGATCCCAAGACCTACGGCAAGACGCTCTTCGAAACCGACGCCGTGCGCGCCTGGCTCGACGATGCTCAGGGCGATGTCGTGATCGTCTCGTTCAAGACGAAGATGAACACCATCGGTCCCGGCGTCATCGACGGACTCACGCAAGCCATCGAACTCGCCGAGAAGGAATACCGCGGCGTGGTCATCTGGCAGCCGGCGTCGCTCACGCTCGGCACGCCGGGCGGCGCGTTCTCGGCAGGCGCCAATCTCGAAGAAGCCATGCCCGCCTTCATGATGGGCGGCGCGAAAGGCATCGAACCGTTCGTGAAGAAGTTCCAGCAAGGCATGCTGCGCGTGAAGTACGCGAACGTGCCGGTGGTGTCGGCGGTATCGGGCATTGCGCTCGGCGGCGGGTGCGAACTGCTGCTGCATTCGGCGAAGCGCGTCGCGCATGTCGAGAGCTACATCGGGCTCGTGGAAGTCGGCGTCGGTCTCGTGCCGGCGGGCGGCGGCCTGAAGGAAGCCGCGTTGCGCGCAGCGGAAGCTGCGAGCGCCGTCAACGCAACGAGCGATCTGCTCAAGTTCCTGCAGAAGCCGTTCGAGAACGCGGCGATGGCGAAAGTCTCCGGCTCCGCGCTCGAAGCACGCGCGATGGGCTATCTGAAGCCGTCGGACACCATCGTGTTCAACGTGCACGAATTGCTCGACATCGCTAAGAAGGAAGCGCGGGCGCTGTCGGACGCGGGTTATCGCGCGCCGTTGCGCGTGAAGCAAGTGCCGGTGGCGGGCCGCTCGGCGATAGCGACGATCAAGGCGTCGCTCGTCAACATGCGCGATGGACGCTTCATCAGCGCGCACGACTTTCTGATCGCGAGCCGCATCGCTGAAGCGGTGTGTGGCGGGGACGTCGAAGGCGGCAGTCTCGTGGATGAAGAATGGCTGCTCGCGCTCGAGCGGCGGGCGTTCATCGAACTGCTGGGCACGCAAAAGACGCAGGAACGGATCATGGGCATGTTGCAGACCGGCAAGCCGGTTCGCAACTAAGGCGCGCGGAACATCGGAGCTTGATATGAGCAAACAACTTCAGGAAGCATACATCGTCGCCGCGAGCCGCACGCCGATCGGCAAGGCGCCGCGCGGCGTGTTCAGGAACACGCGCCCGGACGAACTGCTCGTCCACGCGATCAGATCGGCCGTCGCGCAAGTGCCGGGGCTCGATACGAACGTGATCGAAGACGCGATCGTCGGCTGCGCGATTCCGGAAGCGGAGCAGGGCTTGAACGTCGCGCGCATGGGCGCGCTGCTCGCCGGGCTGCCGAAGACGGTCGGCGGCGTGACGGTGAACCGCTTCTGCGCATCGGGGCTGACGGCGCTCGCGATGGCGGCGGACCGCATCCGCGTGGGCGAGGCCGACGCGATCATCGCGGGCGGCTGCGAATCCATGAGCATGGTGCCGATGATGGGCAACAAGCCGTCGCTGTCGCCGCATATCTTCGATCGCAGCGAGGACATCGGCATCGCTTACGGCATGGGGCTGACGGCCGAGCAAGTGGCCGAACGCTGGAAGGTGAGCCGCGAGGCCCAGGACGCGTTCGCGGTGGAGTCGCATCGCCGTGCGCTGGCCGCGCAGCAGTCGGGCGAATTCGCCGATGAAATCGCCCCGTACATGCTCAACGAGCGCTTCCCCGATCTTGAAAGCGGCGAAGTGCGCGTGAATGCGCGCGAGATCGCATTCGACGAAGGCCCGCGCGCCGACACGACGCTCGAAGGTCTCGCGAAACTGCGCGCCGTGTTCGCGAACAAAGGCTCCGTGACGGCGGGCAACAGCTCGCAGACATCGGATGGCGCGGGCGCGTTGATCGTCGTGTCGGAAAAGATCCTGAAGCAGTTCAACCTGACGCCGCTCGCGCGCTTCGTGAGCTTCGCCGTGCGCGGCGTGCCGCCGGAGATCATGGGCATCGGGCCGAAGGAAGCGATTCCGGCCGCGCTGAAGGCAGCAGGGCTGAAGCAGGACGATATGGACTGGATCGAGCTGAACGAGGCGTTCGCGGCGCAATCGCTCGCGGTCATCAACGATCTGGGTCTCGACACGTCGAAGCTGAATCCGCTCGGCGGGGCCATCGCGCTCGGGCATCCGCTCGGCGCGACCGGCGCAATCCGCTCGGCAACGGTCGTTCACGGGCTGCGCCGCCGCAACCTGAAGTACGGCATGGTGACGATGTGCGTCGGCACCGGCATGGGCGCGGCGGGGATCATCGAGCGCGTTTGACCTTGAACCGTCCGCGGGCGCGATGCTCGCGGACGCCGCCATCGGAAGGAGACAGCGGAATGGATATCGTCATCGAACGCGCGCAAGCCGTGCTGAGCATCGTGCTCAATCGTCCCGACAAGAAGAACGCGATCACCGCGGCGATGTATCAGGAAATGGCCGACGGCCTCTACGAAGCCGAGAAAGACCCGGACGTGCGCGCCGTTCTGCTGCGCGGCAACGGCGGCGCGTTCAGCGCGGGCAACGATCTCGAAGACTTTCTCAACGACCCGCCGAAGGAGCAGGACGCGCCCGTGTTCCAGTTCCTGCGGCGGCTGTCCGGCATGCCGAAGCCCGTCGTCGCGGCGGTATCGGGCGTGGCGGTCGGTGTCGGCACGACGATGCTCCTGCATTGCGACATGGTCTATGCCGCGAAGAACGCGGAATTCTCGCTGCCGTTCGTGCAGCTTGGGTTATGTCCGGAGGCGGCGTCGAGTCTGCTGCTGCCGCGCATCGCAGGATATCAGCGGGCGGCGGAAAAGCTGCTGCTGGGCGAAGCGTTCAGCGTCGATGAAGCGGTGAGCATGGGCTTCGTCAACGGCGTGGTCGATGCCGCCGAACTCGATGCCTACGCGTTCGAGCGCGCACGGCGGCTCGCGGCGCTGCCGGCCGCTTCGCTGCGTGCGACGAAAGCGCTGATGAAAGGCGAGCAGTCGGCTGAAGTGCCCGCACGCATGGACGAGGAAGCGGCGCACTTTTCGCGGATGCTCGTCGCGCCGGAAGCGCGGGAAGCGTTTGCGGCGTTCTTCGAGAAGCGGAAGGCGGATTTCACGAAGTTCCAGTGAAGCCGGTCATTCCACGTCGTATTCCACGTAGCTGTTCTCGCGCGCGAAGCTCACCAGCCGCAAGCCCGCCTGCTTCGCGATGCCGATGGCCAGCGATGTCGGCGCAGAGATGGTGACGACCATCGGCACGCCCACGCGCGCCGACTTGCGCACGAGCTCGTAGCTTGCGCGGCTCGACAGGAACACGAAGCCCTGCGTCGTATCAACGCGCTGCAGCACGAGCTGGCCGATGAGCTTGTCGAGCGCGTTATGCCGTCCCACGTCTTCGAACGCCAATCGGACGGCGCCGGTGTCGTCGCACCAGGCCGCAGCGTGCAGCCCGCCCGTCAGCTTCGTCAAACGCTGATGCGCGGGCAACTCGCGCGCCGCGCGCTCGATCGCATCGGGCGCAAGCCGCGTTAGAAAGCCGGTATCCGGCACGCGCTCCGGCTGAAGATCCAGCAAGTCGATACTTTCTATTCCGCACACGCCGCAACCGGTGCGGCCCGCCAGCGCGCGGCGCTTGTCCTTCAGCGCAAGAAACGCCTGCTGCACGACTTGCAGATGCACTTCGGCATGCGGCAGCGTGTGGCCATCGTCGCGGTAATAGACTTCGATATCGTGAATGTCGCTTCCACGCTCGACGATGCCCTCGGTCAGCGAGAAGCCCATTGCGAACGCTTCGAGATCGCGCGGCGTGCACATCATCACCGCGTGCGAGATGCCGTTGAACACCAGCGCAACGGGCCATTCCTGACCGACGTTATCGCTTGCAACGGCGAGTTCGCCGCGCCGATGCCTGCGCACCTGCCGCTCGATATAGCCCGGCTGATCTTCGGTTTCGAGTTGATTCACTTGACTTGCACTCCGTTGCTGCACGAACGAGGACTTCGTTAGAGTCCGGGTATAGGGCTTGCTCTATGGACTTGCTGCCCGCGCTCGTTCACAGGCGCACGCAGCGGCACACAATGCACGGTTCGAGCCCAACACCAGGCCCTACAATAACTTAAGCGGGCGATGCGCGCCGGCGCGCGCCCCTCAAACTAACGAGGCTATCGCCATGGGACTTTACGACGCCGCCCGTCTCTTCAAGTTCGAGATCGAATCCTCGGACAATCTGCGCTTCATTCCGCTTGCGGTGCGCTTCAATCTCGACCGCTTCGGCATGCGCATCACGCTCGATCAATGGCAGATGCTTCCTTACGACGATCGCGTGCTGCTCGCGCGCTTTCCGATCGAAGACGAAGCCGAGGTCGAGAAGAACTTCGATCTCGCGCTCGAAGAGATGCTGAAGACGCACGCGAACGCCGCGCCTGAGAGAATCCCGCGCGACCCCGAACCCGTTTGGGCGCACGCCGACGCAGTGCCGGAGACCGTTATCCGTCAGAGCAGCCTGTCGGGTGTGAGCGCGCCGAGCCTCTCGCATTGGGCCGCGCTCGATCCGTTCCAGCGTTATGCGCTTGCCAAGCTCTCGCGCAATACCGACAAGGCCAATCACGACTTTCTGCCCGCGATGCGGGAGTTCGGGCTGGCTGAATAACGCGGACGGAATTTTTCTTTTCGGGCGACGCTAAAGACCGTCGAAAACCTGCCGTTATCTGCGTTATCCACTATTCGCGGTGTGAGCCCAGGCTTCACGCCGCGCTTTTGCGTGGGCGCGCGCACGCCATCGGCGTGTCCATCGCGGAACAACAGGATCGGCCCGTCGCACATGACTCGTTTCCTCTCCAGGCGTTTGCTCGTGAATATCGCCGTGGTGCTCGCCGCGCTCGGCGCGAATGCGTTCGTCGCGTGCGAGCGAATCGCCGACTTGCGCGACGGCAATGCCCGCACGCTGCGCTCGATGAGTCTGCTGCGCGATCTCGCGGCCTATCGCGACGCGCTCGGCGAAACGCTCACGCAACTGAGCCGATTCGAGGCGACCGGTGTCGTCGAGCCGATGGCGCAACACGAGGCGCGTGAAGCGCATCTCGACGCGCTGGAAAGCGGACTGCGCGCCCAGACCGCGCTGGAACCCGGTGTCACCGGCGCGTTCGATGCGCTGGTCGCGCGCGTCGCCACCATGCGCACCGACGCCACGCTCGCCGACGAACGCGCCCGCCGCGCGCTTCCCGACGAACCGCGTACCTGGGTCGACGCCGCGTTCGTCTCGCTCGGCGCGGACCAGCAGGCCGTCGACGAACAACTTGCCGCGGTGCGTTCGCGTATCGATACGGCGACCGTCGCCGCGCTCGACCGCTCCGCGACCGGCTCGGGCGGCGCGATGCTGCTGCTCGCCTTCACGATGCTCGCCGGCAGCGGCGTCCTCATCTACCTGTTCGCGAGCCACGAGCGTTCGTCGCGTGAAAAGCTCGGCATCGCGCGGGCAAAGAATCGCAGCAACGAGCGATTCCGCGGCATGTTCGAGGCGCATCCGGTGCCGATGTGGATCGTCGATCGGGAGACGATGCGCTTCATCGCCGTGAATCCCGCCGCGGTCGAGCATTACGGCTACGCCGAAGCCGAGTTCATGGAGATGACCTTGCGCGATCTGCATGTCGCCGACGACTTCGACCGTTTCGCGGCGCGGCTCGCCCGCGGCGGCGCGGAGGCCGGCGACCGCGCGACGCGCGGCCAGCGGTCGAGCGGCGTGTGGCGCTACCGGCATCGCGATGGCTCGACGAGCAGCGCCGACGTCTCGCATCACGCGCTGACCTATTCGAACCGGCCGGGGCTGTTCATGCTGGCGAACGACGTGACCGACCGCATCAACGCGGAAGCCGAGGCGCGCCGCTCGAACGAGATGCTCGAAGCGGTCATCGACAACATTCCACAGCGGGTATTCTGGAAAGACCGCGAGTCGCGTTATCTGGGCTGCAATAACGCGTTTGCCCGCGATGCGGGGCTCGCGTACAACGAGCAGGTCATCGGCAGGACGGACGATGACCTGCCGTGGTCCGCCGCCGCCGACACGGTGCGCGCCGACGACCAGGAAGTCATCGAGACGACCGTGCCGAAGATGCACTTCGAGCGCGACGTGCTCGTCGGCGAGACGCTGCATACGGTCGTCACGAGCCTGCTGCCGCTGCTCGATGGCGAAGGGCATACCATCGGCGTGCTCGGTTCGTACCAGGACGTAACGGAGCGCAAGCGCGCCGAACTCGCGCTGCGTCTGCAAAGCCGTGCGCTCGACGCGAGCGTGAACGCGATTCTCATCACCGGCGTCGTGAACGGCGCGAACGTGATCGAGTATGCGAATCCGGCGTTCAAGCGCATCACGGGCTACGATCCCGCCGAGGTCATCGGCCGCAACTGCGGCTTCCTGCATGGCACGGACCGGGATCAGGAAGGGTTGAAGTCGATTCGCCGCGCGCTCTCGGCGGACATGGAGACGAGCGTCGTCGTGCGGAACTATCGCAAGGATGGCGCGCTTTTCTGGAACCAGCTTTTCGTCGCGCCGGTGCCGAACGCGCAAGGGCTGACGACGCATCACATCGGCATCATCAACGACGTGACCGACCTGATGGACTATCAGGAACAACTCGAATATCAGGCGAACTACGACACGCTCACGCGGCTGCCCAACCGCAACCTGCTGCGCGACCGGCTGCAACAGGCGATCGAACAGGCGCGGCGGCGCGGGACCAAAATCGCGGTCGTGTTCATGGACCTCGACGGCTTCAAGAACGTCAACGATAGCCTCGGGCACAGCGTCGGCGATCGCCTGCTCGCGGTGATCGGCGAACGGCTCGCGCGCTCGGCGCGATCGAGCGATACCGTCGCGCGCCACGGCGGCGATGAGTTCGTGTTCGTGCTGCCGGACATCACCGACGAAGCGGGTCTCATCGTCTGGATGGAGCGCACGCGAGCGGCGATCTCGGAACCCGTCTGGCTCGACGAAACCGAGCTTTACGTCGGCTGCAGCATGGGCGCGAGTCTCTTCCCGCAAGATGGCGACGACGCCGAGACCGTGCTCAAGAAGGCCGATCTCGCGATGTATCGCGCGAAGGATCTCGGGCGCAACACGTATCAGTTCTATCACCCGGAGATGAACGCGAGCGTCGGGGCGCGCATGAATCTGGAGCGGCGGCTGCGGCGCGCGCTGCGCGACGGCGAGTTCCTGCTGCACTATCAGCCGCAAGTCGATATGGCGACGCGGGCGATCGTCGGTATCGAGGCGCTCGTGCGATGGCACGATCCCGAACAGGGGCTCGTGTCGCCGGCGTCGTTCATTCCGGTCGCGGAAGAGAGCGGGCTGATCGGGCCGTTGTCGGAATGGGTGCTGCGCGAGGCGTGCCGGCAGAACAAGGCGTGGCAGGATGCGGGTCTGCCGCCCGCGCGGGTGTCGGTGAATCTGTCGGCGCGGCATTTTCAGCAGCGCGACATCGCGACGCTCGTCACTTCCGTGCTGGAAGAGACGGGACTCGAGCCGCGCTATCTGGAACTGGAACTGACCGAAAGCGCGATCATGCGCAACGCCGAAGACGCGGTGGCGATGCTGTCGGAGCTATCCGCGCTCGGCATCGGCATTGCGATCGATGACTTCGGCACCGGCTATTCGAGCCTGTCGTATCTGAAGCGCTTTCCGGTGCATCGGCTGAAGATCGACCGCTCGTTCGTCGCGGATATCGGCTCGTCGGGCGACGATGAAACCATCACCTCGGCGATCATCGCGCTCGCGCATTCGCTCGAATTGCAGGTGATCGCGGAAGGCGTCGAAACGCCCGCGCAGCACGAGTTTCTGCGCGAGCGCGATTGCGACGAAATGCAGGGCTTCCTGTTCTCGCGCCCGATGCCGCATGACGCCATTCCGGGGCTGTTGCAGCAGGGCGTGCTATTGAACTAACGGTGAACGGGCTTCAATCCAGCGGCGGCAACGCACGCGGCCGGCGATCGTCGTCGGTCGCGACGTACGTCAGCGTCGCTTCCGTCACCTTGACGACTTCTTCCGCGAGGCTCATGCGCTGCGCATAGACCTCGACGTAGATGGTGATTGACGTATTGCCCGTCTTCACGATGTCGGTATAAAAGCTCAGCAGATCGCCGACGAATACCGGGTTCTTGAACAGAAATGAATTCACCGCGATGGTCGCGACGCGCCCGTTGGCGCGGCGGCTTGCCGGAATCGAACCGGCAATGTCCACTTGCGCCATGATCCATCCGCCGAACACGTCGCCGTGCATATTGGAATCGGCGGGCTGCGGCACGACGCGCAGGGTCACGGGCTTTTGAGGAAGTTTCGATTCTTCAGGCATGAAAGGCAGTCCGATTGCTGTCGCTCGATGCGAAGGCGGGCGCGAGCGTGGCCCTGAACCTTCTGCGACAATGCTTATGTATAGGGAAAGGCCGTGCGCATCGGCACTGCATGAGCGACGCGGCCTTCGACAAATTGTACGGGAAGCACGCACCGCGTGCGCCCGCTCCACATAAGGCGTCGCACGCCGCGCCGTGACGTGATGTTCGCGTGACGCGCCTTCACAACTCGAACTCATGCGCCGCTCTTCGAACTCCGAGCCGGGGCCAGTCGCGCAAGGTCCGCGCAACGACTGGCAGACCATCCGCTCGCTGCTGCCTTATCTGACCACCTATAAATGGCGCGTCGTGTTCGCGCTGACGTGCCTGATCGGCGCCAAAGTCGCCAATCTGGGCGTGCCGATCGTGATGAAGCGCATCGTCGATAGCCTGGCGTCCGTGCAACATCTCACCGCGCTCGGCCGCGCCAACGATGCGCCCGGCATCGTGCTGATCGGCGGTATCGGACTGCTGGTGGTCGCGTATGCCGGCGTTCGGCTCTCGACTTCACTCTTCACGGAACTGCGCGAACTGCTCTTTGCAAAGGTGACGGAGAGCGCGGTTCGGCAGCTCGCGCTGAGAGTGTTTCGTCACTTGCATTCGCTGTCGCTGCGTTTCCATCTGGAGCGGCAAACGGGCGGCATGTCGCGCGATATCGAACGCGGCACGCGCGGCATTCAGCAACTCGTGTCGTACTCGCTGTACAGCATCTTGCCGACGCTGGTCGAAGTCGGTCTGGTGCTCGCGTTCTTCGTGACGAAATACGAAGCGTATTATGCGATCGTTACGCTCGTCGCGTTGTGCCTGTATATCGGCTTCACGGTGAAGGTGACGGAGTGGCGCACGCATTACCGGCGCACGATGAACGAGCTGGATTCGAAGGCCAACTCGCGCGCAATCGATTCGCTGCTCAACTACGAGACCGTGAAGTACTTCGGCAACGAGGCATGGGAAACGCGCCGTTACGACGAGAATCTGCAGCGCTATCGCGCGGCGGCGATCAAGTCGCAGCGTTCGCTTTCGATGCTCAACTTCGGGCAGCAGGCGATTATCGGGACCGGGCTCGTATTCATTCTCTGGCGCGCGACGCAGGGCGTGATGGCCGGGCGGCTCACGCTCGGCGATCTCGTGCTGATCAACACGTTCATGCTGCAGCTCTATATCCCGCTGAACTTTCTCGGCGTGGTGTATCGCGAACTGAAGCAGGCGCTGACCGACATGGACCGCATGTTCACCCTGCTCGGCGCGGGCCGCGAAGTGCCCGATGCGCCGAATGCGGCGCCGCTCGATGTAACCGGTGGCGAGGTGCGTTTCGAGCGCGTGAGCTTCGCGTACGAAGCGGCGCGGCCCATTCTGCACGAGGTCGATTTCACGATCGCGGCGGGTACGACGACCGCTGTCGTCGGACATAGCGGATCGGGGAAATCGACGCTCGGGCGGCTCTTGTTCCGCTTCTACGATCTGGATCGCGAGACGGGCGGGCGCATCGTGATCGACGGGCAGGATATTCGCGATGTCACGCAGGATTCGCTGCGGGCGTCCATCGGCATCGTGCCGCAGGACACGGTGCTCTTCAACGATTCCATCTACTACAACATCGCTTATGGACGGCCATCCGCGAGCCGTGACGAAGTGATCGCGGCGGCGCGGGCGGCGCATATCCACGACTTCATCGAAGGGCTGCCAGCGGGCTACGAGACGGCGGTCGGCGAGCGCGGGCTGAAGCTGTCGGGCGGCGAGAAGCAGCGCGTGGCGATCGCGCGGACGCTGCTCAAGAATCCGCCGATCCTGATCTTCGACGAAGCCACGTCGGCGCTGGATTCGAAGTCCGAGCGCGCGATTCAGCGCGAACTCGATTCGATCGCACGCGAGCGGACGACGCTGATCATCGCGCATCGCTTGTCCACGGTCGTGCATGCGCAGCAGATCATCGTGATGGATCACGGACGCGTGGTGGAGCGCGGCACGCACGCGGAGTTGCTGCGGGCAGACGGCTTGTTCGCGCAGATGTGGGCGTTGCAGCAGCAGAGGGCAGCGGAGCCGGTCGTCGAGCAGGGGGATGCGGCGCGGGTTGACATCGGATAATAAGCGCGCAGTCGCGAATCCAGCGCGGCTGCGCGAAGCTGTTATAGTCGCTGCCCGTTAGTTAGGCATGCGGAACGATGACGCACGAGCGCGCCGCTTCGCCACACGAATCTGCGAGGAAAGAATGGGAAGTCTCAGCATCTGGCACTGGCTTATCGTTATCGGCATTGGCTTCCTGGCCTGCTATCCGTATGTGCGGATTATTCAGCGCACCGGGCATTCCGGCTGGTGGCTGCTCGCAGGACTGATTCCGGTGCTCAACCTCATCATGCTGTGGGTCTTCGCCTTCGCCCGCTGGCCGGCAATCGACGGTGATCGCCGGCCTTGAGCGTCGCGCATCACTCCATCGCGTGCGCGCCGTTGAGCGAAACTGCATCACGCTCTTGCGCCGACAGCGCCGACCAGCGCAGCCATTGTCCGCGCACCATGAATAGCGCACCGAACGCACACGTGGCCAGCACGCCGAACGTCGCGAAGCCCATCTGATAGCTGCCGGTGCTTTCCTTTGCGATACCCATGATCACCGGCAGATAGAAGCCGCCGATACCGCCCGCCGCCCCGACGATCCCCGACAACAAGCCCGTCTTGCCCTTCCAGCGATGCGGCACCAGCTGAAAAGTCGAGCCGTTGCCGAGCCCGAACGCGAGATACAGGCACACGAGCAACGCGAGGCCGCCGGTCACGGGCGGCATCCAGATCGCGAATGCGAAGTCGGCGGCGGCGATGACCGCCAGCAGCACGAGCAGCGCGCGCACGCCGGTCACGCGATCGGCCACATAGCCGCCGAACGGCCGCACGATTGCGCCTAGAAACGCGAGCAGCGACATGAAGAGCCCCGCTTCGAGCTTCGGCATCTGATAGAGCGACGTCAAAAGCAGCGTCACATACGAAGACATGCCGACGAAGCCGCCGAACGTGATGCTGTAGATCAGCATGATGACCCACGTATCGCGCTCGCCCAGCACCGAACGATATCGGCGCGGCAACACGGCGATCGCGATCAGCGCGCCGATTACCGGCAGCAGCAGAACGCCCGCGCGGCCCGCGCCGAACACGCCGCCGTGTACCGCGAGCACGAGCACGACGAGGCTTGCCAGCGTCACCGCGAAGCTGGCGAGCGCGCGCATCGTGCTGCCGGTTTTCTCGCCGGCGTCCGACGCCCACGCATACAGCGCGACGGCCGTGATCGCGAGCAGCGGCAGTGCGGCGGCGGTCGAGAGCTTCCAGCCGAAGGCATCGGCTAGATGAGGAAACAGGAAACCGTCGAGCACCGCGCCGATATTGCCCGCCGCGGCGAGCCCGAGCACGAGTCCCTGCACCTTCGGCGGATAGTTGCTGCCGGCCATCGGCAACGCGACGGCGAAGCTCGCGCCGCCCATTCCGAGGAACACGCCAAGCACCAGCAGCAGCGCATACGACGGCACGCCGGGCACGAGCGGCAGAACGATGCACGGTATCGACGAAAGCAGCACGCCCATCAGCGCGACGCGGCGGCCATCGGTCGATTGATAGAGATTGCCGAGCGTCACGCGCAGGATCGCGGCGGCGAGCACCGGCACCGCGACGAGAAAGCCCTGCTGCGCGGGGGACATCGTCACGTCGCGGCCGATGAACGGTGCAAGCGGCCCGTACAGCACCCAGACGGTGAAGCCCGTATCGAAGTAGAGAAAGCAGGCGAGCAGCGAGCGCCAGTTGCCGCTCTTGAGCGACACGATCAGATTGGACATTGCGTGTTCCGGTGGAAGCGAAGTGCGCGCTTGAGAGATGCCTTCGCGGCGGCGCGAATTTTTGCAAGCATCATGCCAATCGGATGCACGTTTTCACGGATGACGTCACGCAAGTCCTGGCTTGTGTTTGCGGCCGGACATGAGCTTGGCGACGCCGCACCGTGCGCGTGCCCGGTGCCTGCCGATGGTGCGCTGCGGCTTGTCTGCGCCATCGAATGAAGCGCCCGCGGCCGCTAAAATGCCGCATAAGCACATCAAGGCGCGACCCAGCATGGAACTGAAATGGCTAGAAGACTTCGTCTCGCTCGCGGAGACGCGCAGCTTTAGCCGCTCGGCCGAGCTTCGGCACATCACGCAGCCCGCATTCTCGCGGCGCATTCAGGCGCTCGAAGCGTGGCTCGGCACCGAACTGATCGATCGTTCCGTTTATCCGACGCGGCTCACGCAAGCCGGACAAGTCTTCTACGAGCAGGCGCTCGCGATGCTCTCGCAGTTCCACGAAGCGCGCACGCTCTTGCGCGGACAGGGCGGCGCGCCGGCGGCGACCATCGAGTTTGCGGTGCCGCATACCTTATCGCTCACGTACTTTCCACGCTGGCTGCAGCATATCGAGGCGCGGCTCGGACGCATCCGCACGCGGCTGCGCGCGCTCAACGTGCACGACGCGGTGTTGTCGCTCGTCGAAGGCGGCTGCGATCTCGTGATGGGTTATCACCATCCGAGTCATCCCGTCGCGCTCGATCCCGCACGCTACGACATGCTCACGCTCGGCGTGGAACCGATCAGCCCGTTCTCCGCCGCGAACAAGGCAGGCCGCGCGCGCTACACGCTGCCCGCCACCGCCGATGCGCCCGTGCCGTATCTGTCGTACACGCCGAACGCGTATCTCGGGCGCATGACGGAAGTGATCATCGCGACCGCGCCGGCGCGTCTTCATCTCGACAAGGTCTATGAAACCGACATGGCCGAGGGCCTCAAGGCGATGGCGCTTGCGGGCCACGGCATCGCCTTCCTTCCGCATAGCGCGGTGGAAGATGCCGTCGATGAAGGACGGCTCATCCGGCTCGACCGGGGAACGCGCGGAACCCCCGCCGGCCAGTTCACGCTGACGATGGAAATCCGCCTATATCGCGACAAGTTCGCCTCGCAAGGCGACGAACCTCGCCAGGCGCTGATGCGCGCGCTATGGGATGCAGTCGGTGAAGAATTGCTGAAGGCATCGGCGGAAACGCCCGCTGCGTAAGCTTTTTAGAGGTTATGCACAAAATGCATGATGGGATAAGGAAACGGCATTGGATTTGGAAACGCCGTTTTTCGACAATGCATGCATTCCACAACCGCTGGAGCATCAATGTCCTCCCCGAAGCAAGACCAGTCCATCCCCTCGTATCTGCATGCCGACGATCTCGGCCCCTGGGGTAATTATCTGCGGCAGGTCGATCGCGTAGCGCCTTATCTCGGTTCCCTCTCTCGCTGGCTCGAAACGCTCAAGCGCCCGAAGCGCATTTTGATCGTCGATTGCCCGATCGAACTCGATAACGGCACGGTCGCGCACTTCGAGGGGTATCGCGTGCAGCACAACACGTCGCGCGGTCCGGGCAAGGGCGGCGTGCGTTATCACCAGGACGTGACGCTTTCCGAAGTGATGGCGCTGTCTGCGTGGATGTCGGTGAAGAACGCGGCGGTCAACGTTCCATACGGCGGCGCGAAGGGCGGTATCCGCGTCGATCCGCGCACGCTGTCGCGCGGCGAACTCGAGCGCGTGACGCGCCGTTATACGAGCGAGATTGGCATCATCATCGGGCCGAACACCGACATTCCCGCGCCGGACGTCAACACGAACGAGCAGATCATGGCGTGGATGATGGACACCTACTCCATGAACCAGGGGCAGACGGCGACGGGCGTCGTCACCGGCAAGCCAATTTCGCTCGGCGGTTCGCTCGGCCGCAAGGAAGCGACGGGCCGCGGCGTGTTCGTCGTCGGCACGGAAGCGGCGCGTCGTGTCGGTCTGGAGATCGAAGGCGCTCGTATCGCGGTGCAGGGTTTCGGTAACGTCGGCGGCATTGCGGCGCGTCTGTTCCAGGAGGCGGGCGCTCGCGTCATCGCCGTGCAGGATCACACCGGCACGCTGTTCAACTCGAAGGGCATGGATACCGTCGCGCTCGCTGCGCACGTCGCGGAAACCGGCGGCGTCGGCGGCTTCAAGGGTGCGGATCCGGTCTCGCGCGACGAGTTCTGGACCATCGAAAGCGACATCCTGATCCCGGCCGCCCTCGAAGGGCAGATCACCGAGGAGAATGCGCCGAAGATCAAGACGAAGATCATCGTCGAAGGCGCGAACGGCCCGACGACCACCGCCGCTGACGACATCCTGCACGACAAGGGCGTGCTCGTCATTCCGGACGTGGTCGCCAACGCAGGCGGCGTGACCGTCTCGTACTTCGAATGGGTGCAGGACTTCTCCAGCTTCTTCTGGACCGAAGACGAAATCAACCTGCGTCTCGAGCGCGTCATGCGCGAAGCGTTCGCAGCGGTGTGGCAGGTTGCAAGTGAACAACAGGTATCGGTACGTACGGCGGCGTTTATCGTCGCGTGTACGCGCATCCTGATGGCGCGCGAAATGCGCGGCCTGTACCCCTGATCGGCGGGCATCGCGTGCGGCGGAGCATCCGTTGCAATCGCGGCGCGGCGCGGCCTGTGGGCCGCGTGACCGGTCGTGAAAACGAGCTTTGAATCGAGCGGGAGGCATTCTCACGAATGCCTCCCGCTTTTTCATTTTTTTCGCGTAATATGCGCGCCTACATGCAGTTGCGCCGAGTTGCACCCAACCGTCTCGTAAATCAGACGACTAGCGGTTAACAATCATTCTTTCAGAATAATTACCCTGCTAAACTTGGCCCGTTTTTCGCCACAGGAGATCGAACAAATGAAACTTAAAAAGGCTGCGCTGCTCGTCGCTGCGCTTGGTATGTTCGCCACGGGCGCTTATGCGCAGGACGCAGGCACGCTGAAGAAAATCAAGGACACGGGCGTGATTTCGCTGGGGCATCGCGAATCGTCCATTCCGTTCTCGTACTATGACGACAAGCAAAACGTCGTGGGCTATTCGCACGAGTTCGCGCTGAAGGTCGTAGAAGCGGTCAAGCAGAAGCTGAACCAGCCGAACCTGAAGGTGAAGCTCACGCCGATCACCTCGCAGAACCGTATTCCGCTCGTGCAGAACGGCACGGTGGACATCGAGTGCGGCTCGACCACGAACAACGCCGAGCGTCAGCAGCAAGTGTCCTTCTCGAACACGATCTTCGTGATCGGCACGCGCCTGATGACCAAGAAGGACTCCGGCGTGAAGGACTGGGCGGACCTGAAGGGCAAGACGGTCGTGACGACCGCCGGCACGACGTCCGAGCGCCTGCTTCGCAAGATGAATCAGGACAAGAACATGGGCATGAACATCATCAGCGCGAAGGATCACGGCGAGTCGTTCCTGACGCTGTCGACCGGCCGCGCGGTCGCGTTCATGATGGACGACGCACTGCTCGCCGGCGAGCGCGCGAAGTCGAACAATCCGAACGATTTCGTGATCGTCGGCGCGCCGCAATCGCATGAAGCGTACGGCTGCATGATTCGCAAGAACGACCCCGAGTTCAAGAAGGTGGTGGACGACGCGATCGCGAAGGTCGAAACGTCCGGCGAAGCCGACAAGATCTACAAGAAGTGGTTCGAAAGCCCGATTCCGCCGAAGAACCTCAACCTGAACTTCCCGGAAAGCGACGACATGAAGGCTCTGTACAAGAGCCCGAACGACAAGGCGATCGACTAACCGGTTCGGCTAGCGGAACGAACGAAACGGAAGGAGCCTTGCTTCTTCCGTTTCTTTTTGGAGTATGTCCATGTCTTATCACTGGAACTGGGGCATCCTGCTGAGTCCGGTTTCCACCGGCGAGCCCACTACCTACCTGGGCTGGCTGATATCCGGCTTCTGGGTGACGATTACCGTGTCGCTGGCGGCCTGGGTGATCGCGCTGGTGGTCGGTTCGTTGTTCGGCATCTTGCGCACGGTCCCGAATCGCACGCTGGCGGGCATCGGCACCGTCTACGTCGCGATTTTCCGCAACGTCCCGCTGATCGTACAGTTCTTCATCTGGTATCTCGTGATACCGGAGTTGCTGCCGGCATCCATCGGCAACTGGTTCAAACAACTGCCGCCCTCCGCGCAGTTCTTTTCGTCGTCGATCATCTGTCTCGGGCTTTTCACCGGCGCGCGCGTCTGCGAGCAGGTGCGCTCGGGCATCAACGCGCTGCCGCGCGGACAGCGCAACGCGGGCCTCGCGATGGGCTTCACGGAATGGCAGACGTATCGGTATGTGCTGATGCCGGTGGCTTACCGCATCATCGTGCCGCCGCTCACGTCGGAATTCCTGAACGTCTTCAAGAACTCGGCGGTGGCGTCGACCATCGGTCTGCTCGACTTGTCCGCGCAGGCGCGGCAGCTCGTCGACTACACGGCGCAGACGTATGAATCGTTCATCGCGGTGACGCTCGCTTACATGCTCATCAACCTCATCGTGATGCTGTTGATGCGCTGGGTCGAAGCGAAGACGCGGCTGCCTGGCTACATCGGAGGCAAGTAATGCATCAGTTCAACTGGAGTGGTATTCCGGGCGCGCTGCCGACGCTGTGGACCGGCGCCGTCATCACGTTCCAGATCACGGTGCTGGCGATCGTCGTCGGCATCCTGCTCGGGACGGTCATCGCGCTGTTCCGCCTGTCGGGCGTCAAGCCGCTGCAATGGTTCGCGGGCGCTTACGTCACGCTGTTCCGCTCGATTCCGCTCGTGATGGTGCTGCTGTGGTTCTTCCTGATCGTGCCGCAACTGCTGCAGAACGTGCTCGGGCTGTCGGCGGATATCGACATTCGCCTTGCATCGGCGATGGTCGCGTTCTCGCTCTTCGAAGCCGCGTACTATTCGGAAATCATTCGTGCCGGCATTCAGGCGGTGCCGCGCGGGCAGGTGAATGCGGCGTTCGCGCTCGGCATGAACTATGGCCTGGCGATGAAGCTCGTCGTGCTGCCGCAGGCGTTCCGCGCGATGGTGCCGCTGTTGCTCACGCAGGCGATCGTGCTGTTCCAGGATACATCGCTCGTCTACGTGATCAGTCTCGCGGACTTCTTCCGCACGGCGACGAACATCGGTGACCGTGACGGCACGACCGTCGAAATGGTCCTGTTCGCCGGGGCGTGTTATTTCGTGATTTGCGTGCTGGCGTCGGCCCTCGTCAAAAGTCTTCAGAAAAAGGTCGCAAGATGATCTCCATCAAAAACGTTTCCAAGTGGTACGGGCAGTTTCAGGTGTTGACCGACTGCACGACCGAAGTCAAGAAGGGCGAGGTCGTCGTGGTGTGCGGCCCGTCGGGTTCGGGCAAGTCGACGCTCATCAAGACCGTGAACGGACTCGAGCCGTTCCAGAAGGGCGATATCACGATCAACGGCCAGTCGCTGACGGACAAGAAGACGAACTTGTCGAAGCTGCGCTCGAAGGTCGGCATGGTGTTCCAGCACTTCGAGCTGTTCCCGCATCTGTCCATCGTGCAGAACCTGACGCTCGCGCAGATCAAGGTGCTCGGCCGCTCGAACGACGAAGCCACGCAGAAGGGTCTGAAGCTGCTCGACCGCGTGGGCCTGCGCGCGCACGCGGACAAGTATCCGGGGCAGTTGTCGGGCGGTCAGCAGCAGCGCGTGGCGATTGCGCGCGCGTTGTCGATGGACCCCATCGCGATGCTCTTCGACGAACCGACGTCCGCGCTCGATCCCGAGATGATCAACGAGGTGCTCGACGTGATGGTCGAACTCGCGCAGGAAGGCATGACCATGATGTGCGTGACGCACGAGATGGGCTTCGCCAAGAAGGTGGCGCATCGCGTGATCTTCATGGACAAGGGCTTGATCGTGGAGGACGACCAGAAGGAAGCGTTCTTCGCGAATCCGAAGTCGGACCGGGCGAAGGACTTTCTGGCGAAGATTCTGCACTGAGCGTTGTGCGGCTTCGGCAGAAAAAAGGGCGGCGCGTTCGAAAGGACGCGCCGCTTTTTTATTCGATGCCGAGTTCCGATTCCACCGCCGAAGTCGTCCGCATCTCTTCGATCTTCAACGCCGAGCCGACGCATGCCTTGGCGAGCGGTTCCGCAGCTTTCTTCGCCACGGCCTCAGGCACCGGGATATTGACCGTCCGTGCGAGCGCGCCTTTCTGGAACATCGCGAGGTCGCCGGGCGCGAAGCGCGTCCAGACTTCGTTGTCCGTCAGCGGCGAAGTGGCGATGACCGCCACGCGGTCTTCGGGCGTCGTGTATTTTGCGAAGTCGATCGACATGTCCGCGTCGATCAGATGCGCCGTCGAGAACGGCCAGCTCCGCACCAGGTAGTAGAGATGCGTCGAACAGTGCGAGAACAGCGCCTGCCCGTTGGACATCAGGAAATTGAAGACGCCGTATTGCGTGATGTCGCGCGTGAGCGTGGCGAGCGCATCGAAGAGTTCGTCGAGCGGCGGCTGCGAGTTTGGAAACGCACGGCGCAAGCCCTGCAGCAGCGCGCAGAAAGCGAGTTCGCTGTCCGTCGTGCCGACCGGCTGATACACGCCCGTCAGTTCCGGCGCGTGGCCGTTGAGATCGCCGTTGTGCGCGAAGATCCAGTGCCGCCCCCACAGTTCACGCAGGAACGGGTGGCAGTTCTCGAGCAGGATATGCCCCTGCGTCGCCTTGCGAATATGCGCGATCGTGTTCTTCGACTTGATCGGATAGCGCTTCACCATCTCGGCGAGCGGCGAACTCGCGGACGACTGATGATCGATGAAAAGCCTGCACGCCTTGTCCTCGAAGAACGCGATGCCCCAGCCGTCGCCGTGATGGTCCGTCACTCCGCCGCGCGCCGCGAAGCCGGTGAACGAGAACGTCACGTCGGTCGGTTCGGCGCAATTCATTCCGAGAAGTTGGCACATTTGCTTCAGGCAGACGGGCTAGGGCCGTTAGGCCGGTTGTTACAATACGTCCGACAAGCATATCACCCGAGCCCATTGTCGAAAAAATCGAACCGCCACGCGCCGGCCGCGCGTTGTGCGTTTTCCACGGCGATTTTTTCCGGCTCGCGCCGCTCACGGTGCATCGTTTCGGCGCATCCTGCTTGCGGTCCGCTCATCTCCTTCAACGTCTTCGCCGTCATCACGCCATGTCCGCCACTTCTGTTTCGCCCGACACGACCGCTTCGACCACGACACCCGCATCGCTCACGCTCGCGCGCCCCGATGACTGGCACCTGCACGTGCGCGACGGCGCGACGCTCGCCGCCGTTCTGCCGCACACCGCGCGCCAGTTCGGCCGCGCGATCATCATGCCGAACCTGAAGCCGCCCGTCACGACGACGGACATGGCCGCCGCGTACCGTGAGCGCATCCTGGCGGCGCTGCCGAAGGACGGCGCGGCGGCGCGCTTCGAGCCGCTGATGACGCTGTATCTGACCGACAAAACGCCGCCCGAGGAGATTCATCGGGCGCGCGAAAGCGGCTTCGTGCATGGCGTGAAGCTGTATCCGGCGGGCGCGACGACCAATTCCGACGCGGGCGTGACCGATCTCGCCAAGTGCGCGAAAACGCTCGAAGCGATGCAGGCAAGCGGCATGCCGCTGCTCATCCACGGTGAAGTGACGGACGGCGATATCGACGTGTTTGATCGCGAGAAGGTGTTCATCGACCGCGTGATGACGCCGCTGCGCCGCGATTTCCCGGAGTTGAAGGTCGTCTTCGAGCACATCACGACGAAGGACGCCGCCGACTACGTGCGCGACGCGCAAGGGCCCATCGGCGCGACGATCACCGCGCATCACCTGCTGTTCAACCGGAACGCGATGCTGGTCGGCGGCATCCGCCCGCACTATTTCTGCTTGCCGGTGATCAAGCGCGAGACGCATCGCGTGGCGCTGGTTGAGGCGGCGACGTCGGGCAATTCGCGCTTTTTCCTCGGCACGGACAGCGCGCCGCATCCAAAGGGACTGAAGGAGCACGCGTGCGGCTGCGCCGGTTGCTATACGGCGCTGCATGCGCTAGAGCTTTACGCCGAAGCCTTCGACAAGGCCGGCGCGATCGACAAGCTCGAAGGCTTCGCGAGTTTTCACGGCGCGGACTTCTACGGGCTGCCGCGCAGCGCGGAGACAGTGACGCTGGAGCGCGCTTCGTGGACGTTGCCGGCCGAATTCAATGCCGGCGACACGCGGATCGTGCCGTTGCGCGGCGGGGAGACCATCGGCTGGCGGTTCGTCGACGCGAAGTGAGCGACGGTGGCGTTTCATTCGATCGACTGGACGCGCCCGTGGCTTGCGACGCTCGCAGAGCGCGGCAGGCGCTGGCAGTCCGCCGCGCTCGATGGCTACGCCAGCTACCTCGCTGAACTCAACGGCGACGCGACGCAAGCCGCGCTCGTCACCGGCCGCGGCAAGCCGCTCGCCTTCATCGCGCAGGAAGAACTGCCGCCGGGCGCGTCGTATGAAGGGTATATCGCGGAAACGGGCCGCGTGCCGACGCGCCACAATCTGCACGACTTCTTCAACGCGCTGATGTGGTTTGCGTATCCGCGCACGAAGGCGGCGCTGAATACGCGCCAGGCCGATCAGATCGACGCGCTCGGCGTCGGCCCGACGCGCGGCGGCGTGCGCGACGCGCTCACGCTCTTCGACGAGAACGCCGTTCTTTTCCCATGCGCCGACCCCCGACTCGCCGATGCGCTGCGACGCTTCGACTGGCGCACGCTGTTCATCGACGAGCGAGCGTCATGGGGCACGCGATGCGAGGCGCGCCTCTTCGGTCACGCGCTGCTGGAGAAGCTCGTCGCGCCGTACAAGGCGTGCACGGGGCACGCGTGGATCGTCGACGTTCCGCCGGAATACTTCGCCGCCGACGAATCCACCGCCCGCGCGATGCTCGACGAAAGCGTGTCGATGAGCCTGCTCGCGCGCCCGATCGACAGCCGCGCGTTCGCGCCGCTCCCGGTTCTCGGCGTGCCCGGCTGGTGGCCCGCGAACGAATCGCCCGAGTTCTACGGCGACGCAACCGTCTTTCGTCCGGGACGCCGCACGCGCATCCAGTGCTAAAATCGACTCCACAAAGCAGGCCAGGCAGCCGCGGCCTCGGCGCTTTCGAGCGTCGAGGGCGAGGAAAGTCCGGACTCCACAGGGCAGGGTGATGGCTAACGGCCATCCGTGGCAACACGCGGAACAGGGCAACAGAAAGCAAACCGCCGATGGCTTCGGGCGCAAGTCCGAAGATCAGGTAAGGGTGAAACGGTGCGGTAAGAGCGCACCGCGGACGTCGCGAGACGTTCCGGCACGGTAACCTCCACCCGGAGCAATTCCAAATAGGCAGGCGCGCATCCTAGCGATGCAGGACGGGGCCCCCGTTTCGTCTGCGGGTAGGAAGCTTGAGCGCGTCAGCAATGGCGCGCCTAGAGGAATGGCTGCCACGCGCGATCGTCTTCGGGCGGCGCGTGCACAGAATCCGGCTTATCGGCCTGCTTTGTCGTTATTCAAAGAAAAGCCGGCGTCATATTCGTGACGCCGGCTTTTTTCTTCGATGCAATCCGCTCAGCGTTCGACGATATCGAACGAATGCGTCAGTTCCGCCGTCTTCGCGAGCATGATCGACGCCGAGCAATACTTGTCGTGCGACAGGTTGATCGCGCGCTCGACCGTCGCCGGGTTCAGGTTCTTGCCCGTCACCGTGAAATGAAAATGGATCTTGGTGAACACCTTCGGGTCTTCGCTCGCGCGGTCGGCCTTCAGCGTCACCGAGCAGCCCTCGATCTCCTGGCGGCTTTTCTTCAGGATCATCACGACGTCATAGGCGGTGCAGCCGCCCGTTCCAAGCAGCACCATTTCCATCGGGCGCGGTGCGAGGTTGCGGCCGCCGCCTTCGGGTGCTCCGTCCATCGCGACGAGGTGACCGCTACCGGTTTCGGCGGCGAAAGCCATGCCGTCCTGTCCCATCCAGCTCACTTTGCATTCCATGCTCAGGCTCCCGCCGCTTGACACGTTTTTCAGAGGTTCGATTGTAGCGGGTCATGCGTTTGGCGGCTTCGCGCAATCACGGGTTGACGGCGTCGGAAAGCCAGACGCCATTCGCTGTGTTCCAATTAATCCCTGTTCCGAATTGGGCTTCTGCAGTACGCCACGGCAAACAAAGCCGCTCAACTCGTTGATTCTTCGAAGAGAGCGGCAAAGTTCGCCATTTCACATTGTGAGTTGACGTTCCATGATGCAAATTTCCTTGCCTCTGCGCACGAGCGTGCCTATACTCGGTCTCATTGGTTGTCGCAGTTCGACGAATCTACCGTGTCTCCTCCACCTCCTCCTTGGTGGATTGAACCCGAGCCCTCAGACGCTCGGGTTTTTTTTCGTCCTTCGCGCCTCAAGCGCGGCCGCTTCACCGCCGAATCGGCCAACTCTTTGACTCGTCGCGTCTTTTCCCGATATAATTCAAAGTTCTCTTCGCCACACGCCCGCGGAGAGAGGCCTGGGAGAGCCTGCACGCGCCGTCGAGCGCACCTATAAGCAGGACCGAACAAGGCAAGAGCAAAAGGGCAAATTAATTTTTGGATCGATCATGAAGACGTTTTCCGCAAAAGCCGAAGAGGTGACGCGCGAATGGTACGTGATTGACGCGACGGATAAGGTTCTCGGCCGTGTCGCCAGCGAAGTGGCACGCCGTCTTCGCGGCAAGCACAAGCCTGAATTTACTCCGCACGTCGACACTGGTGATTTCATCATCATCATCAACGCCGGCAAGCTGAAGGTCACGGGCAACAAGACCACGGACAAGAAGTACTATCGTCACTCGGGCTACCCGGGCGGCATCTATGAAACGACGTTCGGCAAGATGCAAGAGCGCTTCCCGGGCCGTGCGCTCGAGAAGGCAGTGAAGGGCATGCTGCCGAAGGGTCCGCTCGGCTACGCAATGATCAAGAAGCTGAAGGTCTACGCCGAAGCAACGCATCCGCATACGGCTCAACAGCCTAAAGCGCTCGAGATCTAAGGGGAGCCCACATGATCGGTAACTGGAACTACGGTACGGGCCGCCGCAAGAGCGCCGTCGCTCGTGTCTTCATCAAGTCGGGCAAGGGCGAGATCATCGTCAATGGCAAGCCCATCGCCGACTACTTCTCGCGTGAAACGTCGCTGATGATCGTGCGTCAACCGCTCGAACTCACGAACCACGCCACCACGTTCGACATCAAGGTCAACGTGAACGGCGGCGGCGAGACGGGTCAGGCAGGCGCAGTTCGCCACGGCATCACCCGCGCGCTGATGGACTACGACGCAACGCTGAAGTCGCAACTGTCGAACGCAGGCTTCGTCACCCGCGACGCGCGTGAAGTGGAACGTAAGAAGGTCGGTTTCCACAAGGCACGCCGCAGGAAGCAATTCTCGAAGCGTTAATCGCTTCGGCATCGCCTGGAGCCGGGACTTCCGGCTTCGAAGCGAAGCTGCCGCAAAAGCCGCCCGCACGCTACGTGCCGGCGGCTTTTTCTTTGGCGCGACGGGGCGGACGCGTCGATCTTGCATATAGCCTCTTGATTTCATGGGCATTCGGCACGATTTTGAGATCAGCCCTACAATGGTGGCTAGAAGCTACTTGGAGAATTCGCATGAGCGCTGTCAGCGACACCCCCACGACCGAAATGCCGATGCCCTTCGTCTTTACTGACGCGGCTGCGGAGAAGGTCAAGCAATTGATCGACGAAGAAGGCAATCCGGATCTGAAGCTGCGCGTGTTCGTGCAAGGCGGCGGATGCTCGGGTTTCCAATACGGCTTCACGTTCGACGAAGAGGTCAACGAAGACGACACCGTGATGGACAAGAGCGGCGTGCAGTTGCTCGTCGATTCGATGAGCTATCAGTATCTCGTCGGTGCGGAGATCGACTATAAGGACGATCTCAACGGCGCGCAGTTCGTGATCAAGAATCCGAACGCGACGACGACGTGCGGTTGCGGATCGTCGTTCTCGGTCTAATCGCTCATTCGGCGGTCAGCATGAAAAACGGAGCCTTCGGGCTCCGTTTTGCGTTTCCGGGCGCATGAACGCTCAATGCGGATAGATCGCCCCGAGCACGCGCTCGCCAGCCGCGCCCGTGACCGCGGCGAGATTCCCCGGCTCACGCGCGACGCAGCGCATCGCCAGCCACGCGAACGCGAACGCTTCGACCTGATGCGGCGGCACGCCGAGGGCGTCGGTGGTCATGACGGGGACGCCCGATGCGCCGGTTCGTTCGAGCGCCTGCTGCAGCATCTTCAGCAGCACCGGATTGCGTGCGCCGCCGCCGCACACATAGACCGCACGGGCATCGGCTGCATGGCGTTCGATCTCGCGTGCAACCGTCGTGGCCGTGAGCGCGGTGAGCGTCGCCTGAACATCGGCGGGAGAGAGGTTCGGAAACGCTGCGAGTTTTGCATCGAGCCACGCCGGGTTGAACAGGTCGCGCCCGGTGCTTTTCGGCGGCGCTTCTTCGAAGAACGGCTCGTCCAGCAGCGCGTTCAACAGCGGGCGATTGACCTCGCCGCTCGCCGCGAATTTGCCGCCATCGTCATACGCTTTCTGCAGATGCCGATGCGCCCACTCGTCGAGCAGCGCGTTAGCCGGGCCGCAGTCGAAGCCGCGCACCGCGCCGTTCGCCGCGAGAATCGTGATATTGCTGATGCCGCCCAGATTGCAGACGACGCGCGTCTCGTTCTTCGCACCGAAAACGGTCGCATGAAACGCCGGCACGAGCGGTGCGCCTTGCCCGCCGGCGGCGACGTCGCGGCTGCGGAAATCGGCGATGACGTCGATGTTCGTCATCTCCGCGAGCAGCGCCGGATTGTTGATCTGCCGCGTATACCCTTTCTCCGGCCGATGCCGCACCGTCTGCCCGTGCACGCCGATGGCGCGCACCTTCGACGCCGAAAAGCCGCTCACGCTCTGCAACTCGTGACAGCAGACCGCGTAACGCGTCGCGAGCGCGTTCCCGGCGAGCGCCTCGCGTTCGATCTCGTTGTCGCCGGGGGCCTGGAGCGAGAAGAGGGCGTCGCGCAGGCCTTGAGAAAACGAAACGTGCGCCTCGCCCAGCACGACCGGCGGCTTGCCCGTGGTGAATTGCACCGCGACGCCGTCGACGCCGTCCATGCTGGTGCCGGACATCAGACCGAAGTACACGCCGTCCGCCTTGCCGGTTTCGATCACTTCGGCTTTCTTCCCCACGTTGCTCTCCTCGTCGATGCGCGTCCGTCAAGCCGCGATTATCCGCGCAATGAGAGGCCGCGTTAAGACTCTTGCGCACGGCGCGCCGGCGATGCAAACGCCCGGAAACGGCACGAAGCGCAACGTCATCGCGTAAAATCCTGTGCCTGAACAAGCCTTTGCGCGCGATGTCATCGCCACAAGCCGCGTTCGACGCGCGCCAGGCATCGCATCCATTACACATCACAAGCCGCAAGCATGACCACTGACTCCAACGCTTCTTCCTCGCCCGCCGCGCAGGCGCTTCCGATCACCGACGAGGTGCGCGCGGCGCTCGCCATCGCCAAGCGTGGCTGCGACGAACTGCTGATCGAAGACGAGTTCGCGCAGAAGCTCGCGAGAAGCGCCGCGACGGGCAAGCCGCTGCGCATCAAGCTCGGCCTCGATCCGACCGCGCCGGACATCCACATCGGCCATACGGTCGTGCTGAACAAGATGCGCCAGTTGCAGGACCTGGGGCATCAGGTGATCTTCCTGATCGGCGATTTCACGTCCTTGATCGGCGATCCGTCCGGCCGCAACGCGACGCGCCCGCCGCTGACGCGCGAGCAGATCGAAACGAACGCGAAGACGTATTTCGAGCAGGCTGCGCTCGTGCTCGACCGCGAAAAGACCGAAATCCGCTACAACAGCGAATGGTCGATGCCGCTCGGCGCCGACGGCATGATCAAGCTGGCGTCGCGCTACACGGTCGCGCGCATTCTCGAACGCGAAGACTTCACCAAGCGTTTTCAGAGCGGCGTACCCATTTCGATCCACGAGTTCCTCTATCCGCTGATGCAGGGCTACGACTCCGTCGCGCTCAATGCGGACCTCGAACTGGGCGGCACGGACCAGAAGTTCAACCTGCTCGTCGGCCGCGAATTGCAGAAGCAATACGGCCAGGAACAGCAATGCATTCTGACGATGCCGCTGCTCGAAGGGCTGGATGGCGTCGACAAGATGTCGAAGTCGAAGAACAACTACGTCGGCATCAGCGAGAAGCCGACGGACATGTTCGGCAAGCTGATGAGCATTTCCGACGTGCTGATGTGGCGTTACTTCGAACTGCTGTCGTTCCGCAGCATGGACGAGATCGCGGGCTTCAGGCGGGAAGCGGAAGGCGGCCGCAATCCGCGCGATTTCAAGGTGATGCTCGCCCAGGAGATCGTCGCGCGCTTTCACTCCCCGGCGGACGCCGAGCGCGCGCTCGAGGACTTCAATCATCGCGCGAAGGGCGGCGTGCCGGACGATATTCCTTCGGTCACGCTCACGGGCGCGCCGCTCGCCATCGGCCAGTTGCTGAAGCAGGCGGGGCTGGTGCCGTCGACGAGCGAAGCGCTGCGCAATATCGAGCAGGGCGGCGTGAAGATCGACGGCGCGACCGTCTCCGACAAGGGCCTCAAGGTCGAGGCGGGCGAATTCATCGTGCAGGTCGGCAAGCGCCGCTTCGCCCGCGTTTCGCTTTCGGCATGATCGCCCTCATTCAGCGTGTGCGGCGCGCGGACGTGCGCGTCGGCGACCGTGTGACCGGCGCGATCGACGCCGGCCTGCTCGCGCTCGTCTGCGCCGAGCGCGGCGACAACGAAGCCGCCGCCGACAAGCTGCTCGCGAAGATGCTGGCGTATCGCGTCTTCAGCGACGCGGCGGGCAAGATGAACCTGCCGGTGCAGAACATCGACGGCGCGGGGCGTGCGGGCGGCGTGCTGCTGGTATCGCAATTCACGCTCGCCGCCGACACATCGAGCGGCTTGCGCCCGAGCTTCACGCCAGCCGCGCCTCCCGACGAAGGCAAGCGCCTCTTCGATTACTTCGTGCGCGAGGCGCGGGCGAAGCATCCGATCGTCGAGACGGGAGAATTCGGCGCCGACATGCAGGTGTCGCTCGTCAATGACGGCCCCGTCACGTTTTGGCTTCAGGTGCGTCCATGACGACTCAGGTCTTGTTCATCCGCCACGGCGAAACCGACTGGAACCGCATCAAGCGCATTCAGGGGCACATCGACATTCCGTTGTCCGCGCATGGCTTTCTGCAGGCCGAACAACTCGGCGAGCGTCTCGCGCACGAAGGCCGGCTCGATGCGGTCTATTCGAGCGATCTGCTTCGCGCCCAGCAGACGGCGCGGCCATTCGCCGATGCGCTCGGGCTTACCGTGCGGCTCGCGGAAGGCTTGCGCGAGCGTCAGTACGGCGCGTTCCAGGGCCACGACAGCGACGAGATCAACACGAAGTTTCCCGCCGAATACATCGAATGGCAGACGCGCGATCCGGGCTTTGCGCCGCCGGGCGGCGAATCGCAGCGCGTGTTTTATCACCGCGTGATTCATGCGATGGAACCGATCGTCGCCGCGCATCCGGGCGGGCGGATCGCATGCGTCGCGCATGGCGGCGTGCTCGATTGCATCTACCGGTTCGCGATGAAGCTGCCGCTGTCGGAGCCGCGCGGCTGGCCGCTGCTCAATTGCAGCGTGAATGTCGTCGATTACGAGGTGGATGGCGCGACGGTCGTATCGTGGGGCGATATCAGCCATCTGGCCACCGATACCGATGACGACAACCTGCGCAAACGCGCTTAGGTCGGCTTCGCCGCGGCTCTTACCCGCGCTCGCTTCGCAATCCCGTTGACGAGCGCCCAGCGCATGACGGGGGCCATTGCCCGCACGCCGGGACGCGCGATCAGGCGCCTCACCGGCGCAAGCGCGGACAGTCCGAGCATCTCCTGCGCCCAGCCGGGCAGCAGATCCACGCCTGCACTGAACACGAGCTTGCTCGCCGGCTTCATCGCAATGCTCGGCGTCGGCGCGTCCTTCAACGCGCGAATGACTTCCTGCGTGCGATCGCCGGCTTGCAGTTCGGGGCGCATGGCGGTCAGATACGCTTCGATCTGCGCGCGCGTGACCGGCACATTGCGTGCGCCGAGCATTCGCGCGATCGTCGCGGTTTCATCGAAGTAACGGTCCTGATCGGCCTCGGATAGCGCGGGATTCACGTAGCGCAGATAGCCAGCGAGAAAGCTCGACACTTCCGCGACGTGCACCCAGGTCAGCAAATCGGGATCGTTCGCGCGATACGGCCGGCCATCCGGCGCAATGCCCGTGACGCCAAGATGAATCGTCCTCACCCGTTCGATGAGCGCGAGCGCGTCAGCGCGATTGCCGAACGTCGTTCCCGCGACGAACGTCGCCGTGCGGCGCAGGCGGCCGAGGATATCCGTGCGAAATGTCGAGTGGTCCCACACGCCCGCCAGCGCCAGCGGATGCAGCGTCTGAAGCAGGAGCGCGCTGATGCCGCCTGCCATCATCGACGTGAAATCGGCGTGGACTTTCCAGCAGACGGCGTCCGGCCCGAAAAGCCCGGGATCGCCGGGCGGCGACGAGTAATCGAGCCTGGGACCGCCGCCGGTCGTCAGACTCGTGACGCCGCGCGCAATCGACGACCGCACGCGCGTAATCAGCGTCGCCTGATCGGACATGCGCTAACCGTTGCTCGCGTCCCAGAGGTCGCGAATCGGTCCGGCATCGGGCGCGGCAATGCCGAAGTGGCGGTAGGCGAGCAGGGTCGCGACGCGTCCGCGCGGCGTACGCTGCAAATAACCTTGCTGGATCAGATACGGTTCGAGCACGTCCTCGATGGTGTCGCGCTCTTCGCCGATCGCCGCCGCGAGATTGTCGACGCCGACGGGGCCGCCATCGAACTTGTGCAGGATGGCTTCGAGCAGCTTGCGGTCCATCAGGTCGAAGCCGACGGGATCGACGTCGAGCATTTTCAGCGCGGCATCCGCGACTTCGCCGGTGATGTTGCCGTCCGCCTTCACTTCCGCATAATCGCGCACGCGCCGCAGCAGGCGGTTGGCGATACGCGGCGTGCCGCGCGAGCGCCGCGCAATCTCGAGTGCGCCCTCGGGCACGATGTCCGCCTTCAGCAGCGACGCCGAACGCGACACGATGCGCGCCAGTTCACTCGCGTTATAGAACTCGAGCCGCGACACGATGCCGAAGCGATCGCGCAGCGGATTCGTCAGCATGCCCGCGCGCGTCGTGGCCCCGACCAGCGTGAAAGGCTGCAAGTCGAGCTTCACGCTGCGCGCGGCCGGTCCTTCGCCGATCATGATGTCGATCTGATAATCCTCGAGCGCCGGGTACAAGATTTCTTCGACGACCGGCGACAGCCGATGAATCTCGTCGATGAAGAGTACGTCGTTGGCTTCGAGGTTGGTCAGCAGCGCGGCGAGGTCCCCCGCGCGTTCGAGCACCGGTCCCGACGTCTGCCGCAGATTGACGCCCATTTCCCGCGCGATGATGTGCGCGAGCGTTGTCTTGCCGAGCCCGGGCGGGCCGAACAGCAACACGTGATCGAGCGCTTCCGAGCGGCGCTTGGCCGCTTCGATGAAGATTTCGAGCTGGCCGCGAACCTTTTCCTGACCGACGTATTCGTCGAGCTGGCGCGGACGCAGCGCGCGTTCGAAGGCTTCTTCGTTCGGCGAGACGGGCGTGGCCGCGATGATGCGTTCGGCGGCGAGTTTGTCGGTTTCGATCATGGGTCGATTGTACAGCGTGCGTTTCTCGCGACGAGGCGCGAAGCGCGGCGCCGTCGGCTTCCTGCTAGCCGAATACTTCCAGTCCTTCCGGGAATGGCGCCGGTTTGTCTACGGATGCGCAGCCCGCGACGAGCGCGATCGTAATGAGTGCCGTGACAAGCAATCTCACACCGTCATCCCTTCGACAACGCCTTCAACGCCAGCTTGATCCCCTCCGACACGCCCGTTCCCGCCGGCACGTTCTTGACGGCCGCAAGCGCTTCCTTCTCCG
Organism: Caballeronia grimmiae; assembly: GCF_022879615.1. Taxonomy (NCBI): domain Bacteria; kingdom Pseudomonadati; phylum Pseudomonadota; class Betaproteobacteria; order Burkholderiales; family Burkholderiaceae; genus Caballeronia; species Caballeronia grimmiae. Next base: position 2,504,130 of record NZ_CP084271.1, on the reverse strand, counting down.
AATACCCCAGCGCGAGCAGCGCATTCAGAATGTCCGACGCGTGATCGGATTGCGAAGCCGCGCTCGCCATCGCGCCGAGATCCGCCCCGAGCTTGCCTTTGAGTTCGAGCAGCAAACGCTCAGCCGTTTTCTTGCCGATGCCCGGCACGCGCGTCAGGCGCGCGGTGTCCTGCGTCGTCACGGTCTGCGCGAGTTCCTGCACGCTCATGCCCGAGAGCACGGCCAGCGCCATGCGTGCGCCGATGCCGCTGATCTTCAGCAGCTCGCGGAACGTCGCCCGTTCCTGCGACGTCAGGAAGCCATAGAGCAGATGCGCGTCTTCACGCACGATCATCTGCGTGAGCAGCACGACCTTTTCGCCCGCGTTCGGCAGGTTGTAGAACGTGCTCATCGGCACATCGACTTCATAGCCGACGCCGTTGCAGTCGACGAGCAGGTGCGGCGGATTTTTTTCGAGCAGAACGCCGGCAATGCGACCGATCATGTTTTCTTTCTGAGGGTAGAAGATTTAGCCGATGAGCCTGCCGCGTCGCACGCGCAAGCCTTTCTTTGCGAGCGACGGCGCGATGCCGCCCAGCGTCGCGAGCCCCGAGCCGCCATGAGCGTGACAGATCGCCATGCCGAGCGCATCGGCGGCGTCGGTGCTTGGCACGCCGGAGAGGGTGAGCAGCCGCACGACCATCTGCTGCATCTGCTCCTTCGTCGCGCGGCCATAGCCGACGACCGCCTGCTTCAACTGCAGCGCCGTATATTCGGCCACCGGCACGCCGCTCGCGACGAGCCCGCAGATCGCCGCGCCGCGCGCCTGTCCGAGCAAAAGCGTCGATTGCGGATTGACGTTCACGAAGACTTTCTCGATCGCGGCCTGATCGGGATTGTGCTGGCGAATGAGCGTGGAGATGCCGTTGAAAATAGTGTTCAGGCGTGAAGGCAGATCGGCATCGGCGGTCTTGATGACGCCGCTCGTCACGTAGTTGAGCGAATGCCCGCTCACGTCGATGATGCCGAAGCCCGTCACGCGCAAGCCGGGGTCGATGCCTAGGATTCTCATTCGTTCGCGATGCGGCTCGTGGAAATCAAAATGGCCTGTTTGCGCCGTCAGCAGCGCAAACAGGCCAATAGTAAATGAAGCGAGCCGGTTTAATGGCGGAAGTGACGCGTGCCGGTGACGATCATCGCGACGTTGTGCTCGTCGGCGGCGGCGATCACTTCGTCGTCGCGCATCGAGCCGCCCGGCTGGATCACGCAGGTCGCGCCCGCGTTGACCACCACGTCGAGCCCGTCACGGAACGGGAAGAACGCATCCGATGCGACCGCCGAGCCGTTCAGCGACAACCCGGCGTTCTGTGCCTTGATGCCCGCGATGCGCGCCGAATCCACGCGGCTCATCTGGCCCGCGCCGACGCCGAGCGTCATGCCGCCGCCGCAGAACACGATGGCGTTCGACTTCACGTACTTGGCGACGCGCCACGCGAACAGCAGATCGTCCATTTCCTTCGGCGTCGGATGGCGCTTCGTCACGACGCGCAGTTCGTGCGGCTGCACGTTCTTTGCATCGAGCGATTGCACCAGCAGGCCGCCGCCGACGCGCTTCAGGTCGAAGCTGTTGTGACCCGCGCCCAGCGCGATCTGCAAGAGACGCACGTTCTGCTTCGCCGCGAACACCGCGCGCGCCGCTTCGCTGAACGACGGCGCGATCAGCACTTCGACGAACTGCTTGGCGACGGCCTGCGCCGCCGCTTCGTCCACTTCGCGATTGAACGCGATGATGCCGCCGAACGCCGAGGTCGGATCGGTCTGGAACGCCTTCGAGTACGCCTCGAGTGCGTCAGCGCCGACCGCGACGCCGCACGGATTCGCATGCTTGATGATGACGCAGGCGGGTGCGTCGAAGGTCTTCACGCATTCCCAGGCCGCGTCCGAATCCGCGATGTTGTTGTACGACAGTTCCTTGCCCTGCAGTTGCTCGTAGTTAGCGAGCGCGCCGGCAGGCACGGAAAGATCGCAATAGAACGCCGCGCTTTGATGCGGGTTCTCGCCGTAACGCAGGTCCTGCACCTTCTCGAACGCGAGATTGAAGGTGGCCGGATACGTATTGCGCTCGCTGTGCTGGAGTGCTTCAGTGAGGCTCGTCAGATAATTCGTGATCGCGCCGTCGTATTGCGCCGTGTGCGCGAACACTTTCGTCGCGAGGCGGAAGTTGGTCCTGTAGCCGACGCTGTTGCCGTTCGCGCGCATTTCGTCGAGCACGGCGGAGTAGTCGGCGGGATCGACGATCACGGTCACGTCGCGATGATTCTTCGCCGCCGAGCGCAGCATGGTCGGCCCGCCGATATCGATGTTCTCGATCGCGTCTTCCAGCGAGCACTGTTCCTTCGAGACCGTCTGCACGAACGGATACAGGTTCACGACCAGCAGATCGATGGTCGGAATGCCGTGCTGGTCCAGCGCGGCCATGTGCTCGGGCAGGTCGCGGCGCGCGAGAATGCCGCCGTGCACTTTAGGATGCAGCGTCTTCACGCGCCCATCGAGCATTTCCGGAAAGCCGGTGTAATCGGCGACTTCGGTCACGGGCAGGCCCGCGTCGGCGAGCAGTTTGGCCGTGCCGCCGGTCGAGAGGATCTTGACGCCGAGTTCCGACAGCGATTTCGCGAAATCGACGATGCCGGATTTGTCGGAAACGGAGATGAGCGCTTGCTTGATCATGATGAACACTGAAACCGAAAAGGATAACCAGGCCGGACCAAGGCAAGCGCCCCAGTCCGATGAATCAAATCAATCCGTGCTGCTGGAGTTTCTTGCGTAGCGTGTTGCGGTTGATGCCGAGATACTCGGCCGCAAGCGACTGATTGCCGCCCGCCTGCTCGAGCACCACCTCGAGCATCGGTTTCTCCACGCACGAGATCACCATGTCGTAGACGTCGTGCGGGTTCGAGCCGTCCAGGTCCTGAAAATAACTGTCCAGGCTCTGGCGGACGCATTGTTCGATGTTATGTCTGCTCATGCGGCTATTAGTCGGTCGGTGTGGTCTTGCGCGCCGCACGATTCTTCCCCGGCCGCGTCCTCGGCGTCCTGCGCCTCGTCGACGTAAATGAGACGGTCCGACAACGCCTTTTGCGCGTCGAAGAATTCGTTCACAGCGAGCAATTGTTCTTTGGTCGTGTCGAGCGTATTCATCCGGTGGCGGAAGGTGCCCGCGCCGGAAAGGCCGCGAGTGTACCAGCCGATGTGCTTGCGCGCAGTCCGTACGCCCGTGAATTCCCCGTAGAACGCATAGTGATCTTCGAGGTGCTCGTTCATCACCTGCTGAATCTCGTCGATGCGCGGCATCGGCATGCGTTCGCCCGTCTTCAGAAAGTGCTCGATCTCGCGGAACAGCCACGGACGACCCTGCGCCGCGCGGCCGATCATGATGGCGTCGGCGCCCGTCGCGGCGAGCACGTCGCGCGCTCTTTCGGGTGTGGCGATGTCGCCGTTCGCGACGACCGGAATCTTCACCGATGCCTTCACGGCCGCGATGGTTTCGTACTCCGCGTCGCCCTTGTAGAGGTCGGCGCGCGTGCGGCCGTGCACCGTGAGCATGGAGATGCCGGCATCCTGCGCGATCCGCGCGATCGTCAGCGCGTTCTTGTTCTCGCGATTCCAGCCCGTGCGGATCTTGAGCGTAACCGGGACCGCGTCCGGGCCGACGCCGACCGCCTGAACCACCGCCTCGACGATGCGCGCCACGAGCGGTTCGTTCTGCAAGAGCGCCGAGCCGGCGGCGACATTGCAGACTTTCTTGGCGGGACATCCCATGTTGATGTCGATGATCTGCGCGCCGTTGGCGACGTTGTGACGCGCGGCCTCGGCGAGCATCTGCGGGTCCGCGCCCGCGATCTGCACCGAGATGGGCTCGACTTCGCCCGCGTGATTCGCGCGGCGCATGGTCTTTTCGCTCTTCCACAACTGCGCATTGGACGCGACCATCTCCGACACCGCGTAGCCCGCGCCCATGCGTTTGCAGAGCTGGCGGAACGGGCGGTCGGTGACGCCCGCCATCGGAGCGACGAACAGGTTATTGCGCAGAACGTGTGAACCGATGGTGACCATGGAGGCTTTGGCCTCCGCGCTGGCGATTGCGCGGCAAGGATGCCGGCTTCGCGTCAGGCGGATGCAAGGATGCGGAAGGAAACGCGTATTTTAACGCTAAGCGGCTGCTGAAATTAAGAGCAATCGCGTGCAAGTCTTTAAATCTTCGATGAAAGCGGGCGAGGGGGAGGGGGATAAGTTCGGGCTTGGGGGCGATGGACTCGGCCGAAAGCGTGTCGGTCACACTACCCCTGCGCCTGCCGCCTGCCGCCTGCCGCCTGTCGCCTGTCATTTGCCGTCTGCCGGTCAACGGCCAGGCTTCAAAGCTTCTATGCAAGCGCGAGCGGTCGCAGGAGAAGAAAGCGCGCGCGGGAGGTATCGACAAGGGCGTCCGCCGCTGGTCGGTCGGTGAGGGAACGCCGAGTGCGCCGCCCCAGCGCGCCAATTGCGGCGGACCGGCCGAGAGAACAAGGCGCCGCCACGAGCGCCCGCGTCCGTTACCGCCGTTGCCCGAACATCATCTGCCGCGCGAGCGCCGTCTTCAACGGCGGCAGAAACTCGAGCGCAGTCAGCGCAAGACCGCGCACCGCGGCCAGCGGTGCGAAATCGACGGTGAAGATTCGCGCGAGCGTATCCGTGGCGCCGATGGTGAGACGCCGGTCGAGCGCGCGGCGCTGCGCGAAATGCGCCAACGCAAGCGGACGCGGACCATCGGCGGAGAGCGCGTCGCAAAGCGCTAGCGCATCGCGCAGACCCAGATTCAGCCCTTGACCGGCCACCGGATGCAGCGTCTGCGCTGCATTGCCGATGGCCACCGTGCGCCGGTCGACGAGCGCGTGCAGCGCCGTCAGCCCGAGCGGAAACGCCGCGCGCCCGGCGATACGCGTGAATCGCCCCATGCGCCCGCCGAACGCGACGCCCAGTTCCGCAAGAAAGGCGTCATCGTCCAGTTGCATGCGGCGCGCGGCTTCATCGGGCGGGGCGCACCAGACGAGCGAATAGTCGGCATGACGCTGCCCGCCGCAGGGCAGAAGCGCAATCGGGCCTTCGTTCGTGAAGCGCTCCCACGCGACGTTCGCTTGCGGGTCCGACACGCTCACCGTGCCGACGATCGCCGTTTGCCCGTAATCGCGCGCGCGCCTGTCGACCGGCGCCGCAGCCTCGCGCGGCGCCTGCTGATACAGCCCGCCCTCGGCGTTGACCAGCACGCGAACGCGGATCGTGCGCTCGCCGCTCGCGGATTGCAGCGGCAGCGTGACGCCGTCGTTGTCCTGCAACGGCGGGAGCGCGGAGGTATCGGTGATCCAGTCGACCGGGGTTTTTTTCACCGCGTTCGCAAGCGCCGTGACGAGCGACCCGTAACGCACGACATAACCAAGTTCCGGCAGCTCGTGCTCGTCGTGCTCGATCAACGTGCGCCCGAAGTGCCCGCGCTGCGATACGTGGATGCGGCGAATCGGCGTGGCGTCGGCGGGAAAGCCGAGCGGCTGCAGCATCACGCGGCTGCCGTGCGACAGCGCGAGCGAGCGCGGGTCGTTGGCGGCGGCATCGGGCGTGCGCGCGTCGATCAGCGCGATCGACAGCCGCGAGGTCGCGCTGCGCCGCGCAAGCCAGCCGGCGAGCGCGAGCCCGACCGGCCCCGCGCCGACGATGGCGATGTCGTAGTCGAAATGCGGTTCGGTGATCGCGTCGCTCATGTTCTGGTCTTCAATTGCCGTTGGATTCGCGCATCAGCGCTTCGATTTCGTCCGCCGCGACCGGCACTTCGCGCGTCAGCAGTTCGCAGCCGCCGGGCGTGACGAGCGCGTCGTCCTCGATGCGGATGCCCGTGTTCCAGTAGCGCTCGGGTACGTCCTCGGCGGCGCGCACGTACAGCCCCGGTTCGACGGTCAGCACGTTGCCCGCCGCGAGCGTGCGCCAGGGCCGCGCGCCTTGTTCGTCGCGGGGGCCATCGGCGTCGCGGTATTCGCCCGCGTCGTGCACGTCCATGCCGATCCAGTGCCCCGTGCGATGCATATAGAAGCGCATGTAGGCGCGCTCCGCGATCACGTCGTCGACGCTGCCGAACTTCGTCTTGTCGACGATGCCCGTATCGAGCAAGCCTTGCGACAGCACTTTCACGGCGGCCTGATGCGGCGCGTCGAAGCTTACGCCGGCGCGCGTGGCGTCGATCGCGGCGGCTTGCGCGGCGAGCACGATGTCGTACAGCTCGCGCTGCGCAGGCGAGAAGCGGCCGTTCGCCGGAAAGGTGCGGGTGATGTCGGACGCGTAGCCGTCCAGTTCGCACGCGGCGTCGATGAGGATGAGGTCGCCGTCGCGCGCGATCGCGTTGCCCGCCGGATAGTGGAGCACGCACGCGTTCGCGCCCGCCGCGACGATCGAGCCATACGCGGGCGCTTGCGCGCCGTGACGGCGAAACGCGTAGAGCAGCTCGGCTTCGATTTCATATTCACGCATGCCGGGGCGGCAGGCGCGCATTGCACGGCGATGCGCCTCCGCCGAGATCGACCCGGCGCGCCGCATGATCGCGATTTCGTGCGCGTCCTTCACGAGCCGCATTTCGTCGATGAGCGGCAGCACATGTTGCGCTCTCGCCGGCGCGCGGACGCCGCTGCGGCCTTGCGCGCGCACGGCGGCGAGCCAGTTGCGCACTTGCGCATCCAGTTCCTCGGACGTGCCGAGCGCGTAAAAGAGCGCGGGCTTGTCGGCGATCAGGCGCGCCATCTGTTCATCGAGCGCGGCGATGGGGAATGCGGCATCGAGACCGAATGCATCGCGCGCGGCTTCCGGGCCGTAGCGAAAGCCTTCCCACGTTTCCCGCTCGGCGTTCTTCTCGCGGCAGAAAAGGATCGACGCGGGTTCGCCGTTCTGCGCGCTCGCATCGAGCACGAGCGTCGCTTCGGGTTCGGTGAAACCGGTCAGGTAATAGAAGTAGCTGTCGTGACGAAAAGGGAAGTCCGTATCCCGATTGCGCATGACTTCGGGCGCGGTCGCGATGATGGCGACGCCGCCGCCTTCAGCGCGCAACGCCGCGAGCAGGCGTTCGCGGCGGCCACGGTAGATATCGACGGCGATCGGGCTGGCGTGTTCGGTCATTGAGTTCATGCGCCCGATTGTAGCGCCGGGCCCGAAGCCGCGCGACCAGGCCATTCGGCCTAGTGGTGCGGCTCCGGATGATGGTGCATGCTCACTCTTCCGGGCGGTTGCGCACGCTTCCCGCAATGAGGTCGAAGCGGAACAGCCGGCATTCGAGCGCGCCGTTGAAGAGCGGCGTTTTGGTCGATTCGCGCAGCCGCAGCAGCCCCGGCAGCTTGCGGTCGGACGTGAGCACGTACGCGCGCCAGCCCGGGAAGCGTTGCTTGAGGGCGTTGCCGAACGAGATGAAGAATTCGGTATCGGCGGGATCGGGTTGGGCGCGGGCAAAGGCGTCGTCGTCCTCGCGGCGCGAACGGGGCGTGTCGCGGACTTCGCCACGCGGCCCGCGTCCACGCACTTCGATACGCTCTCCGTACGGCGGATTCGCGATGAGGATGCCGGGCTCGTCGGTCGGCGGCGTCATGTTGCGGGCGTCGATCTGCTTGAGCGATACATCGGCGACGCCCGCGCGGCTCAGATTCGCGCGAGCCTTTTCGAGCATGTCGCCGGAAATGTCGCTGCCGAAGATGCCGAGCTGTGCCTGCGATGCGCGCGTCGCGCGGCGTGCTTCTGTCGCGGCGGTCTTGAGCTTTTGCCACATGCCCGGATGGAACGGCTTCAGCTTCTCGAAGCCGAAGCGCCGGTCGCTGCCCGGTGCGATGTTGAGCGCGGTTTGCGCGGCTTCGGCTAGGAACGTGCCGCTGCCGCACATCGGATCAAAGAGGGGCGTGCCGGGCGTCCAGCCGGTGAGGCGCAGGATGCCCGCCGCGAGGTTTTCGCGCAGTGGCGCCGCGCCCTTGTCGAGCCGCCAGCCGCGCTTGAAGAGCGGTTCGCCGGAGGTGTCGAGATAGAGCGTGCATTCGTTCATCGTGAGAAATACGAACACGCGCACGTCCGGTTGCGCGGTGTCGATGCTCGGGCGAGCGCCGCTGATGTCGCGCAGGCGGTCGCAGACGGCGTCCTTCACGCGCAGCGTCGTGAACTCGAGGCTCTTGAGCGGCGATTTGATCGCGGTGAGATCGACGCGCATCGTCTGGCTGGGCGTGAACCATTGCTCCCAGCGCTGCCGATGCGTGAGATCGTAGATGTCGTTCTCATTGCGATACGGGCCGTGCGCGATCTTCAGCAACACGCGGCTCGCGATACGCGAATGCAGGTTCGCCGCCATGCCCGCGACCCAGCCGCCCCGGAAATGCACGCCGCCGGGCACTTGCGCGCCGACGTTCAGCGGACCGCCGCCCGAAAGCGGCGCGCTGCTGACATGGCGTTCCCCGATCTCGGCAAGCTCGGCGGCGAGCGGCGCTTCGAGACCGCGCGGGCAGGGGACAAACCAGTCGAAAAGAGGGGAAGACATGTGGGAATTCTGCGGGGTTCAAAGGCGGTATTGTACGCGGGGCGGTCGGTGGAGTACGGTGTGCACCGTCATGACTGCCTGCGCGGTGCGGACATTCGGCAGATGACTTCATCGACGACGCGTGATTGCCACGCCCGATGCAGCATCAGATTCGGATTTATCGTGTACCCGTTCCGCCCGGCTTTCGTCACAGTCTGTTCGGCAATCCTGCCTGACTCAGTGGAGACGTCATGCCGAATGTTTATGTTGAACCGCTTCCGAAGCATCGCGAAGGAGCTATCACGGGCTACGCGCTGGAACTGTCCGCGAAGCAACGACTTACGCCCGACGACTATAAGACCCAAGCCGAAGCCATCGCGGTCGCCAAGGTGAAAGGCTACAAGCCATTAGTAGCCCGGGTTCGAAGAACGGACCAAGGCAATCCCGATCATTGGCGAGCAGCGGACTGACACTGCTGAGTCGCCTGTGTCATGGTCGCCGGGCCTCGAAGGAGATATCCCCGGCCCGGCGACCCTCGGCGCTACTCCACCGCCTTCATCATCTCCTCGACAACCTTCTTAGCATCCCCAAACACCATCATCGTCTTGTCCATATAGAACAATTCGTTATCGAGCCCGGCGTATCCCGCCGCCATCGACCGCTTGTTCACGATGATCGTCCTCGCCTTGTACGCCTCCAGAATCGGCATCCCGGCAATCGGCGATTTTGGGTCCGTCTTCGCCGCAGGATTCACGACATCGTTCGCGCCGAGCACGAGCACGACATCCGTCTGCCCGAACTCGCTGTTGATGTCCTCCATCTCCTGCACCATCTCGTAAGGCACTTCCGCTTCCGCGAGCAGCACGTTCATATGCCCCGGCATCCGCCCGGCGACAGGATGAATGGCATACCGGACATCGATGCCCTTCTCGACGAGCTTGTCCGTCAGTTCCTTCAGCGCATGCTGCGCGCGCGCCACCGCCAGCCCGTACCCGGGCACGATCACCACGCTTTCGGCATTGCCGAGCATGAACGCGGCGTCATCGGCGGAACCGGATTTCACCGGCCGCTGTTCCTGCGCGCCGCCCACCGCAGCACTGCCCGCTTCACCGCCAAATCCGCCCAGGATCACGTTGAAGAACGAGCGGTTCATCGCGCGGCACATGATGTACGACAGAATTGCGCCCGACGAGCCGACCAGCGATCCCGCGATGATCAGCATCGGATTGTTCAGCGAGAAGCCGATGCCCGCCGCCGCCCAGCCTGAGTACGAATTGAGCATCGACACGACCACCGGCATGTCCGCGCCGCCGATCGGAATGATGATCAGCACGCCCAGCGCGAACGCGATCAGCGTCATGATCACGAACGGCAGCCACGCCTGCGTCACCATGAAGATGATGCCGAAGCCGATCATCGCGACCGCGAGCAGCAGGTTGATCAGATGCTGCCCCGAGTACACCACCGGCGCGCCCTGAAACAGCCGGAACTTGTACTTGCCCGACAGCTTGCCGAACGCGATGACCGAGCCTGAAAACGTGATCGCGCCGACGAACGTGCCGATGAACAGCTCGACGCGATTGCCATACGGAATCGGCTCGCCGGGCGCGGCCAGCCCGAACGCGGAAGGCTCCGACACCACGCCATACGCAATGCAGACCGCCGCGAGACCGATCAGCGAGTGCATCGCTGCGACGAGTTCGGGCATCTTCGTCATCTCGACTTTCGCCGCGATATACGCGCCCGCGCCGCCGCCGATGATCAGCGCCGCGAACAGCAACGAAAGCCCGAGCGCGAGATTCGCCTCCAGAAAAGCGGCCTGTTTGACGATCAGCGCGAGCGTCGTGACGATGGCGATCGCCATCCCCGCCATGCCGAATGTATTGCCGATGCGCGCGGTCTTCGGATTCGACAGGCCCTTGAGCGCCTGAATGAAGCACACCGACGCGACCAGATACAGGAGAGTGACGACGTTCAGGCTCATTTACGTGCCCTCCTTGCTGACGAGCTTCTTCGGCTCCTTCTTCTTGAACATCTCCAGCATTCGCCTCGTGACGAGGAAGCCGCCGAACACGTTCACCGCCGCCAGCAGCACCGCGAGCGTGCCGAAGAACTTGCCCGCGCCGCCGACCGTCAGCCCGACGGCAAGCATCGCGCCGACGATGACGATCGCGGAGATCGCGTTGGTCACGGCCATCAGCGGCGTATGCAGCGCCGGCGTGACGTTCCAGACGACGTGATAGCCGACGTAGATCGCCAGCACGAAGATGATCAGGTTGATCACCGTGTGATTGATGACATCCATGTTCGTCTCCGTGTTCAGGCGGTGGCGCGCGCGGGCTGTCCGTCGCGGCACTGAAGCGTGGCCGCGACGATGTCGTCCGCGAGGTCGATGTTGAGCGTACCTTCCTTCGTGAGGATCAGCTTGAGGAAGTCGAGCAGGTTTCGCGCGTAGAGCGCGGAGGCGTCGGCGGCGACCATCGACGCGAGATTCGTATGGCCGACGATATGCACGCCGTACTTCATCACCACTTCGTCGACTTCCGTGAGCGGGCAGTTGCCGCCCTTTCGGCCTTCGAACTCGGGACCGCGTCCGGCGGCGAGATCGACGATCACGGAGCCAGGTTTCATGTGCTTGACCGTTTCGACCGACAGCAGCGTCGGCGCGGGGCGGCCGGGAATCAGCGCCGTCGAAATGACGATGTCCGCCGCCTTCGCACGTTCATGCACCTGCGCCGATTGCCGCGCGAGCCAGCTTGGCGGCATCGGCCGCGCATAACCGCCGACGCCTTCCGCCGCTTCGCGTTCCTCGGCGGTTTCGAAGGGCACGTCGACGAACTTCGCGCCCAGCGATTCGATCTGTTCCGTCACGGCGGGCCGCACATCCGACGCTTCGACGACCGCGCCCAGGCGCTTCGCGGTGGCGATCGCCTGCAAGCCCGCGACGCCCGCGCCGAGCACCAGCACGCGCGCCGCTTTCACGGTGCCGGCGGCGGTCATCAGCATCGGCATGAAGCGCTGATAGTAGTGGCACGCGATCAGCACCGCCTTGTATCCGGCGATATTCGCCTGCGACGACAGCACGTCGAGACTTTGCGCGCGCGTCGTGCGCGGCGCGGCTTCGAGCGCGAACGCCGTGACGCCCGCCGTGGCGAGCCGCGCGGTGTTCTCGGTGTTGAAGGGATCGAGCATGCCGATCAGCACGGCGCCCGGCGTGAGCAAGCCTAGTTCGGCTTCGGCCGGCGATTGAACCTTGAGAACGATTTCGGCGGAAAAGGCGGTGGCGGCATCGACGATATCAGCGCCGGCGGAGGCGAACGCGTCATCGATATAGCTGGCCCGCACGCCCGCGCCGCTCTGCACCGAAATCCGATGCCCTTGCGCGACGAGTTTTTTCACCGTCTCCGGCGTGGCGGCGACGCGCGCCTCGTTCGCCCGCGTTTCAGCAGGCACTCCGATGTGCATTTTCGAATCCTCCGGTCTTGTTTTATCTTCCCGCGCCCTGGGGCCCGGCTGCGGGAAAGATCGAGGCTGAGTTTTGTTTCAAATGCTGGATCGACGGCTAGTGCCACTGTAACCGAAGAATGCGCGCCAAAAATGCGATCCGGCACCGCGCTAACCCTTAGGCCGCGCGCGCGTGTTCGGGGCCGGGACGGTAAAATGTCGGCCATGAAATCAGATACTTGGGCTCCACACGTCACGGTTGCGGCCATCGTCGAGCGGGACGGGCGCTTTCTCGTCATCGAGGAACATACATCCGCAGGGCTGCGAATCAACCAACCGGCCGGTCACCTCGAAGCCGGCGAAACGCTCGTCGAAGCGGTGATCCGCGAGACGCTCGAGGAAACGGCGCATCGCTTCGAGCCCGAGGCGCTCGTCGGCGCGTATATGACGCACTTTGCGCGGCCGGGGCGCGATGTCACGTATCTGCGCTTCACGTTTTGCGGAAAGTCCGCGGGCGAAGTGGCCGGCAGGGCGCTGGACAAGGGCATCGTCCGCGCGATGTGGCTCACGCCCGACGAACTGCGCGCGACCGTTGCGCAGCATCGGACGCCGCTCGTCATGCAGTGCGTTGACGATTACTTGTCCGGGCGGCGCGTGCCGCTCGATTTCATCCATACGCATTCGGTCGCGCCGGTCGTGCGCGCCTGACCCGCTCGCGCGGAACAAAGCGGTATTTCTATGAGCAAGCAAAGAGTGGTGGTGGGCATGTCGGGCGGCGTGGATTCGTCGGTCACGGCATGGCTCCTTAAAGAGCAGGGCTACGACGTCGTCGGCCTGTTCATGAAGAACTGGGAAGACGACGACGACAGCGAATACTGCTCGACGCGCCAGGACTGGATCGACGTGGTGTCGGTCGCGGATCTAATCGGCATCGACGTGGAAGCGGTGAACTTCGCCGCCGAGTACAAGGACCGCGTGTTCGCCGAATTCCTGCGCGAGTACTCCGCCGGCCGCACGCCGAATCCGGACGTGCTGTGCAACGCCGAGATCAAGTTCAAGGCGTTTCTCGACCACGCGATGTCGCTCGGCGCGGAAACCATCGCGACCGGCCATTACGCACGCGTGCGCGAACACGACGGCCTGTTCCAGTTGATGAAGGCCACCGATGCGACGAAAGACCAGTCGTACTTTCTGCATCGGCTGAACCAGCAGCAGCTTTCGAAGACGCTGTTTCCGCTCGGCGAGATTCCGAAGACGAAGGTTCGCGAGATCGCCGCGCAAATCGGCCTGCCGAATGCGAAGAAGAAGGACTCGACCGGGATCTGCTTCATCGGCGAGCGGCCGTTCCGCGAGTTTCTGAATCGATACTTGCCGACGAAGCCCGGGCCGATGAAGACGGCGGAAGGGAAGATCGTCGGGGAGCATATCGGGCTCGCGTTCTACACGTTCGGGCAGCGCAAGGGCATCGGCATCGGCGGCGCGAAGGACGGCAGCGGCGAGCCGTGGTTCGTCGCCGGCAAGGACATGGCGAGCAACACGCTCTACGTCGTGCAGGGCCACGATCATCCGTGGCTGCTGTCGCATACGCTCGTCGCCGGTAATACGAGCTGGGTCGCGGGCTTCGCACCCGGCGACGGCGCGGTCTGCGGAGCGAAGACGCGGTATCGGCAGCAGGATGCGGCGTGCCGGTTTTCCGCTGTATCCGCCGATGACGCCCGCTTCGAGCTGCGCTTCGACGACGCGCAATGGGCGGTCACGCCGGGTCAGTCCGCCGTGCTGTATCAGGGCGATGTCTGCCTGGGCGGCGGGATCATCGAGCGCGCGGCCGCGGGCGTCGCTCAGAACGCGTCCGTACCGGCCGTCCCGACCGCAATCTGACGGATCGCCCCGGCATCACCGCCGGGGCTGGCTATCAATTCGATAAAAAGTTATTCGATACAAGTGCTTGACTGTCTACCTATTAGTAGATAAATTTCACCCATCGAGAGCAGGGGAAAGAAGTCATGGACAAGAACACGGTACGCGAGTCACTGCTGGACCACGCACAGACCATCATGATGACGCGCGGCTACAACGGCTTCAGCTATCGCGACTTGTCCGAACTGGTCGGCGTGAAGACGTCGAGCATCCATTACTACTTTCCGACCAAGGAAGATCTCGCGCTGGAAGCGGTGAACGCGTATAGCGCCGACGTCATGTCGTCGATTTACGCGATCGACAGTTCCGCTCCCGCCGAGAAGAAGCTCGATCGCTACACGCGGCTGTTCGGGCGAATCATCGGCGACGGCAAGCAGATTTGTCTCTGCGGCATGCTCGCGTCGGATATGGAGTCGCTGCCCGAAAGCGTTCGCCATGCAGTGCAGGCGTTTTTCAAGGCCAACGAGAACTGGCTCGCGAAGGTGCTTGCGGAAGGCGATGCGCAGGGCACGTTGAACGCACGCGGCAAGCCGGAAGCAACGGCCCGGGCGCTGTATGCAGCGTTCCAGGGAAGTTTGCTCGCCTGTCGCCTGTTTCAGACGCGTGCGCGGCTGGAAGAGGTCGCCGATACCGTGCGCCGGTAGATAAACCTGTGGATAACTCTGTGCAAAAACAGGTATAAGCGTCGGACATTCTATCTATTGATAGGTAGATTTTGGCGAGACGTCAGTGGCGTGTGAAGCAATGCCGGCTGTCGCCCGCGCGACGCAGTCGCAATCAGAAACGTCATGTTCGCTCGTAAAAGCAGCACATTAGTCTGAAGAGTCATCTATCTAGTAGTAGATCCAAGTCACTCGAACTTCAACCACCGGAGTCACTCATGAAAAAGCTCAAGACCGCCATCATCGCCAGCGCAGTTGCCACCGCCGTATTCGCTCACGCCGCAGCCGATGCCGCGCCTGTCCTCGAACCGGCGACACAGCAGTTCATCGATGCCCTTGCAGCCAGCAACGCCCCGCCCATCTACACGCTGTCCCCCGCCGATGCGCGCAACGTGCTGGCCGGCGCTCAGTCGCAGCCGGTGAAGAAACAGGCTGCGGCCATCGAAGACCGCGTCATCCAGGCTGGGCCGACCGGCAAGATCGCGCTGCGCATCGTGCGGCCGGAGCATGTGAAGGGTGCGCTGCCGGTCATCATGTACTTCCACGGCGGCGGCTGGGTGCTCGGCGACAAGAACACGCACGATCGCCTCGTGCGCGAGATCGCGAACGGCGCGCAGGCGGAGGTCGTGTTCGTCGACTATGACCGCTCGCCGGAAACGAAATACCCGGTGCCGATCGAGCAGGCGTACGCCGCGACCCGCTACGTGGCGGAACACGCACGCGAGTTCAACGTGGATGCGTCGCGGATGGCGGTGGCGGGCGACAGCGTCGGCGGCAACATGGCGGCGGCCGTCACGCTGCTCGCGAAGGAACGCGGCGGCCCGGCCTTGCGTGCGCAGGTGTTGTTCTATCCGGTGACGGACGCCCGCTTCGACGACGGCTCGTACAACGAGTTCGCCAACGGCCCGTGGCTGACTCGCGAGGCGATGAAGTGGTTCTGGGACGCCTACGCGCCGAACGCGGCGGATCGCGAGAAGATCACCGCGTCGCCGCTGCGCGCGACGATCGACGAATTGAAGGGCTTGCCGCCGGCGCTCGTAATCACCGATGAAAACGACGTCCTGCGCGATGAAGGCGAGGCCTACGCCCGCAAGCTGACGCAGGCCGGCGTGCCGGTGACATCGACGCGATACAACGGCACGATCCACGATTTCGTGATGCTGAACGCCCTCGCGCAGACTCCGGCGACGCGGGCGGCGATCGCGCAAGCCAGCGCAACGCTGAAGGCGGCGCTCAGCAAGTAACGATGCAAGCCGCTCCCGCCCGCGGCGGGAGCACGCTCATCAGGCGGGCGCGGTATCGACGAACGACTGTCTCTGCGCGAGGCGCGCGTAGAACTTGTCGAGCGCCGGATGCGCTTCGCGCCAGTTGAGATCCGGCATGCGGAAGTCGAGATAGGCGAGCGTGCAGCCGCACGCAATATCCGCCAGCGTGAAGCGGTTGGCCGCGCACCACTGCTTCGAGCCGAGGCCCTGCGCCATCGCGCGCAGGCCGTCGTCGATCTTGTGACGCTGCCGCGCGATCCACGCTTGGCTGCGATGCGCCTCCTCGCGCAGCACGCCTTCGAGACGGATCAGCACGGCGGCGTCGAGCATGCCGTCCGCGAGCGCCTCCCAGCAGCGCACTTCGGTGCGCTCGCGCCGCTCCTGCGGCAGCAGCTTGCCGACGGGCGTCAGCGTGTCCACGAATTCGCAGATGACGCGCGAATCGAACACCGCTTCGCCGTCGTCCAGAATGAGACACGGGACTTTGCCGAGCGGATTGAAGTCGTGGATTGTCGAATCGGATGCCCAGACGTCTTCGAGCACCAGTTCGCAGTCGATCTTCTTTTCCGCCATCACGATCCGCACTTTGCGGACGAATGGACTCGTGTGCGAACCGATCAGTTTCATCATTTATTCTTCGCGTTTTGTTTCGGATACAGCCGACCGACGATCTTAACCGCGCATACGCGAGCAAATGGCAATTTCGAGATGGAGCGGGCGGGGGGTGTCGTCTGGCGACAACATCGCGCCGTTCCCTGCACGAGAAGCATAGGAAAACGATGTTTCGCTGACGAAGGCAAGCAGTCCGGAGCACGCTTGCATGGTCCAGACCTGCGTCGTGGGCACGAACCGTTGTGGAGGATGACGAAAAGCCGGCGGCGGGCACGAAGCCCGCGTCAGAGCCGGCTGAACCCGCCGCGCGCCGGCTACTTACTGCGCGCTGGCAGTAGTAGCGCCGCCCGATGGCGGGCACGGCAGAATCGCCGGAGCGGCATGCTTCGAGGACGACGACCCGGACGACCCCGCCGGCGCCGATCCGAGGCTTCGCACGCCTGCCGAAATGGCCGAAGCGATGTCGTTCACCGCCTTGCGATGCCCGTCGACGAGCGCATCGTAGCCATCGCCGACGCGCTCTTCCGCGATCGTCCGGCACGTCATCACCGTTTGCGACGCGCCGCCGCGCACGCTCCAGACCGCGTCGATGACCGCCTGCGATCCCGGCCACGATTCGAACCGCTGCACCTTCACCTTTACGCGATACACCCGCGCCGAATCCGGATACGGCGTGCCATAAACGTCGATTGCGTTCAATTGCTGGGCAAGATCGCCGGATAGCGCGCGCCGCACTTCGTCGGCGGGAAGCGAGGCCCAGCGCTCCTGTTCGAGCACGCTCACTTGCGCAGGGCTGGACTGCACGACAAGCTGATTGCGCGCCACCTGCTGCGGCACGTCCACAGGCGCGAGCTCGAAATAGAACGACGCCGGCGCCGACGATACCGCGACCGGCGCGACCGCCGTGCCGCCGAGCGTATAGAACCGGCTCGACGGCGAGGACGAGCATGCCGCGAGCACGCCCGCCGCGCCCAAAGTCAACAACAACGCGCCGATTCTCATGGCTTGTCTCCCGGTTTGCCGCGCAGCAACGATTCCGGATGACGCTCCAGATAATCGGCGAGCGAATTGAGCGATTGAAGCGTCCGCGTGAGTTCCTGCATCGCCTGATGCACGTCGGACTGAAGCGGCGAATCCTGCTGAAGCGTCGACTGCGCCTCGCCGAAAGTCTTCTTCGCCTGCGTGAGCGTATCGCGCACTTCCGGCACGACTTCCTTGCCGAGCTGATCGAAGAGCGCATTGGCGTTCTTCAGCGAGCCGTTCAGGTTCTTGCCGATCTCGTCGAACGGAATCTTGTCGAGCTTGCGCGCGATGTCGGCTATCTGCAGCTGCAGTTCGTCGAGCGTGTTGGGCACAGTCGGCAGTTCGAGCGGATCGTTGCTTGCGCTTACCTTCGCGGGCGGCGCCTTCGGGAAGAAGTCGAGCGCCACGTAAAGCTGGCTCGTCAGCAAATTGCCGGTGCGCAACTGTCCGCGCAGGCCGCGCTTCACGAGCAGTTCGAGCATGTCGTGGCTCGCCGCCGTGCCTTGCTCGGGCAACGCGGCCCGCGCGCGCCTGCCGAGGCGATCGGGATAGAGGTCGATTGTCACCGGCATCATGAACGAATGCGACTGCTGGTCGTATCGCACGCCGATGCCCGTCACCTGGCCCAGCACGATGCCGCGGAAATCGACCGGCGCGCCGACCGACAAGCCGCGCAGCGACTGGTTGAAGTTCATCACGACGCGCACGGGATCGCCGTCCGGGTCCCTCATCGCGTCGGCCTGATCCGAGGCGAGGCGGAACGTGGCGTTCTCCTTCGCCTGCGGGCCGGCCTCCTGGTTCGGCGGCGTCTGGAACGCAATGCCGCCGAGCACGACCGTGGCGAGCGACTGCGTATTGAGCGTGAAGCCGCTCGAATCGAGCCGCAAATCGACGCCGCTTGCATGCCACCAGCGCGAGTTGCCGCCGACGTATTGATCGTAAGGCGCGTTGACGAAGACTTGCATCGTCACGCCGGTGCCGTCCTTGTCGAGCGAAAACGCCGTCACCTGGCCGACCTGCACGCGCCGGTAATAGACCGGCGAGCCGATATCGAGCGATCCGAGCGATTCGCCGTGCAGCGTGAACGTGTGGCCCTTCTGGTCACCGGTGACGGCAGGCGGCGTTTCGAGACCGACGAAGTAGGTCTGGTCCTCGGTCGACTTGCCGGCATCGACGCCGATGTAGGAACCGGACAGCAGCGTCGACAGCCCGGTCACGCCGCTCGCCGCGACGCGCGGGCGCACGACCCAGAAGCGCGTGTCCTTCACGGCGAAATCGGTGGCTTCCTTGGTGAGCTGAACGTCGACGAGCACGCGTGAATGATCCTTCGACAACGTGATGGTCTTCACCGTGCCGACGTCCACGTCCTTGTACTTGACCTTGGTCTTGCCAGGCTCCAGTCCTTCGGCGCTGACGAAGCTGATCGTGACCGTCGGGCCGCGGCTCGATACCGTCTTGACGACGAGAAACACGCCGATCAGCGCCGCGACGATCGGGATCACCCACACGAGCGACGGCAGCCACCGGCTGCGCGGCTCGATTACCGGTTCAGGAAGATTCGGCGGCAGTCCGCCGCCGCTGCCTCGTTCGGGCGTGTCGTTCGATTTCGGCCCGTCCGGACCTTGGCCACTAGTCATATTTCTTTCCTGACGGTTCTATGTTGTCCCATATCAGACGGGGATCGAACTGCATGGAGGCGAGCATCGTCAACACGACGACCGACGCGAACGCGAGCGCCGCCGGTCCCGCCGTGATCACCGCCACCGACTTGAAGCGAACCAGTGCGACGGTGAGCGTGACTACGAAGATATCGAGCATCGACCAGCGGCCGATGCCTTCCACTACGCGATACAGCGTGGTGCGCTGGCGCGGACGCCATACGGAACGCCGCTGCACGGTGACGAGCAGAAACCCGAGCGAGAGCAGCTTCAGCATCGGCACCAGAATGCTGGCGACGAAGATGACGATGGCAAGCGGATAGTCGCCGTCGTTCCAGAACAGCGCGACGCCGCTCATGATGGTGTCGTCCTCGGCGCCGAGGATCGACGACGTATGCAGCATCGGAAAAACGTTCGCGGGAATATAAAGGATCGCGGCGCTGATGAGTAGCGCCCAGGTTCGCGCGATGCTGTCCGGATTGCGCCGGTGCACGACGGCGTCGCAGCGCGTGCATCGCTGCTTTTCGATCGTGCGCGCGAGCGGCTGCACGAGCCCGCACGAATGACACGAGACGAGCTGCGCGCGCGATGCCGTCGTATAGAGCGTGGGTGTCGGTGTTTCCGGTTCGTCGATGGCTGCGTCGAGCGATTTGTCGTTCACGTCTTGTGCCTCACGGATGACGCGAGCGGCTTGCGCGCACGCCGCGTCGGCAATTCGCGCGCGATATCCCACAGCGAGCGCGGATCGAAGCTCACGACGACCGCGACCATCAGCGTCAGTGCGCCGAAAGCGAAAAGCGCGGCCTCGGGAATCACGCGCGCGACGCTCAGCATCTTCACGAGCGTGACGAGCACGCCGAGCATGAACACTTCGATCATTCCCCACGGGCGCACGAACTGAATTGCACGCAACGTGAGATGAAAGCCCGGCGGCACGTACCCTGCGCGCACGGGTATCAGCACGTAGAGCAGCGCGACGAGCTCGCATAGCGGAAAGAGGATCGTCGCGCAAAAGACGAGCACGGCGACGACCTGCATCTGTTCGTTCCACAGGGCGACGATTGCGCCGATAAGCGTCGTCTGCGACGTGATGCCGTTCGCATCGAGTTCGACGATGGGAAACGCCTGCGCGATGACGAACGTGATGAGCGCGGCGAGCGTCGTCGCGCAGATGCGGTCGAGATTGCGCGCGACGCCGCGATAGAGCACCGCGCCGCAACGCGGACAGTTCGCCGAACTGTGCTCGGGAAGCGCGCGCTTCGTGAAGAGCGCGTCGCATTCGTGACACGCGATCAGTGGTTCCGATTCGTTCACGTTCATAGTTCGAGGGCGAGCCTTCTCATGCGTATTCCATGCGTGTTTCGTATGCGCCGCGAGACGGGCCCGGAGCCGGACGAGCAAGTACCGAGCCAGCGGGCGATGGTAGCAGGATCGTAACAAACCGGCTTTCGCCGCGACATGAACGGAATAAGACGGGCCGCTGCGTCGTTCTGTTGTGTTCGCGGCGCGACCACGATGGACCGTTGCACAGGCAGAATAGTTCGTTGCATAAAAGGCGTGCATCGCGGCGAATCGCCCGGCAAGCCGCGCCGGGCCTGGCTTTGCCTGCTTGCGGCAGCCATTTATGCGCATACTGGCAATTCACGGACGTTGCGGTAGCATGGCGGCGCGTGCATCGGACACATCCCGAAAGCATGCGCGATTCGAACATTCCCAGGACATCACGCACCATGGAAAGCAGTGTTGGCATCACGCCGGCGGCGCCCGCCGAACGATACAGCCCCACGGCGATCGGCCTGCATTGGCTCATCGCGTTGCTGATTATCGGCGGCTTCTATCTCGGCTGGATCATGACCGATATCCCCGGCTTCACGCCGACGAAGCTCAAGTACTACTCGTGGCACAAGTGGATTGGCGTGACCGTGTTCGTGCTCGCGGCCTTGCGGCTCGCGTGGCGCGTCACGCATCGCGCGCCGGCGCTGCCGCCGGGCACGCCGCGCTGGCAGCAAGGCGCGGCGCACGTCACGCACATGCTGCTCTACGTGCTGATGCTGGTGATTCCCGCGTCAGGCTATCTGTACAGCTCGGCTGCGGGGCTGCAGGTCGTGTATCTCGGCGTGCTGCCGCTGCCGACGATCATCGGCCCCGATAAGGCGCTGAAGGCGACGCTGCGCATCGTGCACGTCGCGCTGAACTACGGGCTGCTGGTGCTCGTCGCCATGCACGTGCTAGCCGCGCTCAAGCATCACTTCGTCGATCGTGACGGCTTGCTCGGGCGCATGCTGCCTTTCGTCAAGTAAGCGTTGTCGATTGTTTCCTCGCAGTTGGCAGGACGTTTCCGGCCGGCTGTTGGAAACGGCATGCTTTTGATTTTCAATACCCGCTGTTCGTCAGAACTGTTCAGAAGGCACACATGAAAGTGAAACTCAATCGTTGGATGGCGGCCGCCGTGGCCGTGACGTCGCTTGCAGTCGCAGCGGCGGCAGCGGCGCAAGTGGATATGGCGAAGAGTTCGGTCGTCGCCACGTCGAAGCAGATGAACGTGCCCACCGACGGCAAGTTCAACAAGTTCAACGCGCAGATTGCGTTCGATCCGGCGAAGCCGACCGCGGGCAGCGCGAACATCACCATCGACACGGGCAGCTACGACCTCGGCGACGACGAGTACAACAAGCAGGTGCGCGGCAAGGAATGGTTCGATGCGGCCGCGTATCCCACGGCGACGTTCGTTTCCAGCGCGATCGCGCCGGCGGGCGGCAACCAGTACAAGGTGACGGGCAAGATCACGATCAAGGGCAAATCCCAGACGGTCACGGTGCCAGTCACGATCACGCAGCAAGGCGCCACCGAAACGTTCGACGGCTCCTTGCCGATCAAGCGCAGCCAGTTCGACATCGGCACCGGCGAATGGAAGGACACGTCCGTCGTCGCGGACGAGGTCGTCATCAAGTTTCACATCGTCGCCGCCAAGAAGTAAGCGGCGGATATTTCACGCGAATTCAACGCACATTCTGTAGGAGAACAACTTGAAAAAGATTTCGATGATCGCGGCGGGCGCGCTTGCCGCTGGCCTGTCCTTTAACGCGATGGCTGCCGATACGTATCAGCTCGACCCGAACCACACGTATCCGAGCTTCGAGGCGGATCACTTCGGCGGCGTGTCGACGTGGCGCGGCAAGTTCAACAAGAGCAGCGGCACGGTAGTGCTCGACCGCGCGGAAAAGACCGGCACGGCGGAAGTGACGATCGATCTGGCGTCCATCAATACCGGCAATGCGAAGCTCGACGAGCATCTGCAAAAAGCGGAATTCTTCGATACCGCCAAGTACCCGACGGCGGTCTACAAGGGCACGTCGATCCGCTTCGACGGCGACAAGCCGGTTGAAGTCGTCGGCTCGCTGACGATGCACGGCGTCACGAAGCCGCTGAATCTGAAGATCGAGAGCTTCAAGTGCTTCGTCAACCCGATGGTGAAGAAGGAAGTCTGCGGCACGGAAGCCACGGCGACCTTCGATCGCGGCGACTTCGGCATCGACTATGGCAAGTCGTACGGTTTCAGCCTGAAGACGGTGCTGCACATTCAGGCGGAAGGCATCAAGCAGTAACTCCCGCTGCAAACAAAAAAGCGGCCGGTCTGTGAGGACCGGCCGCTTTTTTTATGCATAGCCAACGCGTGGGATCAGACCTGCGCCCCTGCGTTCGGATCGTTCGGATCGAACTTGTCTTTCTTGTCCTTGACGAGATCCTCACGCTTCACGCCGAACCACATTGCGAGCGCGGCGGCCACGAACACCGACGAATAGATACCGAAGAGAATACCGACCGTCAGCGCCAGCGCGAAGTAATGCAGGGTCGGGCCGCCGAACAGGAACATCGACAGCACCATCATTTCCGTACAGCCGTGGGTGATGATGGTTCGCGACATGGTGCTCGTGATCGCGTGGTTGATGACTTCGGTCACCGTCATCTTGCGCTGCTTGCGGAACGTCTCGCGAATCCGGTCGAAGATAACCACCGACTCGTTCACCGAATAACCGAGCACCGCGAGAACCGCCGCGAGCACCGAGAGCGAGAACTCCCACTGGAAGTAGGCGAAGAAGCCGAGAATGATCACCACGTCGTGCAGGTTCGCGATGATGCCCGCGACCGCGTACTTCCATTCGAAGCGGAACGACAAGTAAATCACGATGCCGATCACCACGCACGCGAGCGCGGCCAGGCCGTTGGTGACGAGTTCCTTGCCGACCTGCGGACCGACGAACTCCACGCGCTGCAAGCTCACTTGCGGGTCGTTGGCCTTCAGCGCGCTCATGACCTGTTCGCTCTGCTGCGCGGACGTCAGCCCTTGCTTGAGCGGCAGGCGGATCAGCACGTCGCGCGAGGTGCCGAAATTCTGCACTTGCGCGTCGGCATAACCGAGCTTGGCCATCGTGCCGCGCACGGGTTCGAGCGACACGGCTTGCGGATACTGCACCTCGACCACGGTCCCGCCGGTGAACTCCACCGACAGGTGCAGCCCGCGATGCACGAGAAAGAACACGGCCGCGAGGAACGTGATGAGCGAGATTGCGTTGAAGATCAACGCGCGCTGCATCAGCGGCAAGTCACGGCGAATGCGGAAGAATTCCATGTTTCGTTACTCCGGGGCTCAGTGGGACGAGCCCGGTTTCTGTTGGTCGATGCCCGGGCCCGAACGGCGGCGCACGGTCGGCTTGCCGGAGCGAGCGGGCGTCGCCGGGACCGCGGCGCGCGGCGCGGCCGCAGCGGTCTTCTTCTTGCCCGTGGCCGTCGTGATGACCTCGTCGACAGGGGAATCGTCACCGCGCTGCGCCGCCAGATAAGCGGCTGCCGCAGCGTCGCCATCCGTGCCTTCCGGACGCCACACCTGACCGATCGCCAGCGACTTCAGCTTCTTCTTGCCGCCGTACCACAGGTTCACGAGACCGCGCGAGAAGAACACGGCCGAGAACATCGACGTCAGAATGCCGATACAGTGCACCACCGCGAAGCCGCGCACCGGACCGGAGCCGAACGCAAGCAGCGCGAGACCGGCGATCAGCGTGGTCACGTTCGAGTCGAGAATGGTCGCCCAGGCGTGCTTGAAGCCTTCCTGGATCGCGGTCTGCGGCGGCGCGCCGTTGCGCAGTTCTTCGCGGATACGTTCGTTGATCAGCACGTTCGCGTCGATCGCCATACCGAGCGCGAGCGCGATAGCGGCGATGCCCGGCAGCGTCAGCGTGGCCTGCAGCATCGAGAGAATCGCGACGAGCAGCAGCAGGTTCACCGACAGCGAGAGCATCGAGATCAGGCCGAACAGCATGTAGTACACGATCATGAAGACGGCGATCGCGGCGAAACCGTAGGTGACCGAATCGAAGCCCTTCTTGATGTTGTCGGCGCCGAGGCTCGGTCCGACCGTGCGTTCCTCGATGATGTCCATCGGCGCGGCGAGCGAACCGGCGCGCAGCAGCAGCGCGAGATCGGTCGCGGCTTGCGCGGTCGGCTGGCCGGTGATCTGGAAGCGGTCGCCCAGCTCGGACTGGATGTTCGCCACCGTCAGCACTTCGCCCTTGCCCTTTTCGAACAGCACCATCGCCATCGGCTTGCCGATGTTCTCGCGCGACACGCTCGCAATGGCGCGTCCGCCCGCCGAGTCGAGGCGGATGTTGACCGACGGACGCTGATGATCGTCGAAGCCCGTCGACGCGTCGATGATGCGATCGCCGGTGAAGATCACCTGCTTGCGCAGCAGCACGCGGCGGTCGCCCTGCTTGAAGGCTTCGTCGCCGGGCGGCACCGGATCGTTCGGGCCGATGTACGTGTTGACCGGGTCCGCGAGACGCGCTTCGAGCGTCGCCGTGCGGCCGATGATGTCCTTCGCCTTCGCCGTGTCCTGCACGCCCGGCAGCTCGACCACGATGCGGTCCGCGCCCTGTTGCTGGATCACCGGCTCCGCGACGCCCAGTTCGTTCACGCGGTTATGCAGCGTCGTGATGTTCTGCTTGAGCGCGCCATCCTCGACGGCCCGCTGCGTCGCGGCCGAGAACGTGCCGACCACCTGGAAGCCGTCGCCGCCCTGGCGCGTCGTCCATTGCAGTTCGGAAACGCCCGTCGTGAGCAGGGTGCGCGCGTTTTCCGCCACGGCCTGATCGGAGAAGTTCACCACCACCGATTGCCCCACGCGGTTCACACCGCCGTCGCGGATATTGCGGTCACGCAAGTAAGTGCGGGCGTCGGCTGCGTCGGAGTCGAGCTTCTTGTTCAGCGCGCCGGCCATGTCCACTTGCAGCAGGAAGTGCACGCCGCCGCGCAGGTCGAGACCGAGGTACATCGGCAGCGCGTGCAGCGCCGTCAGCCAGCGCGGCGAGGCGCTTTGCAGGTTCAGCGCGACGATGTACTGCGGATCGGCCGGGTCGCTGTTCAGCGTTTTCGTGAGCAGGTCCTTGACGCGCAGCTGCGTGTCGGTGTCCTTCAGGCGCACGCGAATGTTCGCGTTGGCCTGTGAATTGTCGAACGTGATTTCGTCCGCGGTGATCTTGCTGGCCGCGAGCGCGCCTTCGACATTGGCGAGCGTCGACGAATCGAGCTTGACCGTTGCCTTGCCGCTCGACACCTGCACCGCGGGCGCTTCGCCGAAGAAGTTGGGGAGCGTGTACACGAGGCCGATGACGAGCGCCACCAGCATCACGACATACTTCCAGAGGGGATAACGATTCATGGGGATGGCCGAACGGAAAGTTGGCTTCGGAGGAGAGGGCGTCCGGCGTTATGCGCAACGAGCCGGCTAAGTTGACTCGTCGACTCGGATGGCTCGGAGCGAGGCCGCGCCGGACGCGAAAATACTGGCCTTACAGCGACTTGATCGTGCCCTTCGGAAGAATGGTCGTGACCGACGCCTTCTGCACGGTGATTTCCGTGCCCTCGGCGATTTCGAGGCCCACATACGCGTCCGACACCTTCGTGACCTTGCCGACGATGCCGCCGTTCGTCACCACTTCATCGCCCTTGGCCATGGCCGCGAGCATGTTGCGATGTTCCTTCTGACGCTTCATCTGCGGACGGATCATGATGAAGTACAGCACCGCGAACATCAGGATCAGCGGCAGGAAGCTCATCAGGCTCGATTCAGCGCTGCCCGCGGTTGCGCCTTGTGCAAAGGCATTGGAAATGAACGACACGTTGGTCTCTCCGTTATACGTCGAAAATACGTTCAGAAACTAGGTCAGAAATTAGCCCGGTATTCTACCACTCGCCCTTGCCGCGAAAGTCCCCGGAATGCGCTTTGGCATCAAGCCGTTACGGCATCCGCACGGCGTTCTCGCGGCAATGGAAAGCTAATTGTAATGCGTCGCGGCATCCTGACGGCGAATTGCCGGTCGCCCGCTTAATCGACGCCCCGTGCCCGGTTTTCCGCGAACGTTTTGCGGAACGCCTCGAAAGTGTGATTTTCGATCGATTCGCGCACTTCGCCGATCAACTGCAGGTAGTAATGCAGGTTGTGGATGGTGTTCAGTTGCGCGCCCAAAATTTCGCCGACGCGATGCAAATGATGCAGATACGCCCGCGTGAAGTTCTGGCAGGTGTAGCAGCCGCAGCTTTCGTCGAGCGGCTTCATCGAATTCTTGTGCGTCGCGTTCTTGATCTTCAGGTCGCCGAAGCGCGTGAAGAGCCAGCCGTTGCGCGCGTTGCGCGTCGGCATCACGCAGTCGAACATGTCGACGCCCGCCGCCACGCCCGCCACCAGATCCTCCGGCGTACCGACGCCCATCAGGTAATGCGGCTTGTCGGCAGGCAGCTTCGGGCCGATGTGGTTCAGCACGCGCATCATGTCTTCCTTCGGCTCGCCGACCGACAGCCCGCCGATCGCGAATCCGTGGAAAGGGATGTCCGACAGCCCCGCCAGCGATTCGTCGCGCAGGTCCTCGAACATGCCGCCCTGCACGATGCCGAAGAGCGCGTTCGGGTTGTCGAGCCGCGTGAATTCGTCGATGGAGCGCTTCGCCCAGCGCATCGACATGCGCATGGAATCAGCGGCGTCCTGATGCGAAGTCGGCACGCCGTTGGTCGAATAAGGCGTGCATTCGTCGAACTGCATGACGATGTCGGAGTTCAGCACCTTTTGAATCTGCATCGACACTTCGGGCGACAGGAACAGCCGGTCGCCATTGATCGGTGACGCGAACGTGACGCCTTCTTCGGTGATCTTGCGCAGATCGCCGAGCGAAAAGACCTGGAAGCCGCCGGAATCGGTGAGGATCGGGCGGTCCCATCCCATGAAGCGATGCAGCCCGCCGTGCGCGCCGATGGTCTCCAGGCCGGGCCGCAGCCACAAATGGAACGTGTTGCCGAGGATGATCTGCGCGCGAATTTCTTCGAGTTCGCGCGGCTGGATCGCCTTGACCGTGCCGTACGTGCCGACCGGCATGAAGATCGGCGTTTCGATGACGCCGTGGTTGAGCGTGAGGCGCCCGCGCCGCGCCTGGCCATCGGTCGTGAGCAGTTCGAACTTGAGCCCGTTATCGGGCGGGGTGTGATTCTCGGTCATTGAGGTTCCTGCCACCGGAGAACAGTCCGGCGCAAAGGTTGATGAAATGGTCAGGCGGAGCGCGAGAGCAGCATCGCGTCGCCGTAACTGAAGAAACGGTATCGCTGTTCGATCGCGTGGCGGTAAGCGTCGCGGATCGTGTCCATGCCGGCGAAAGCGGAGACGAGCATCATCAGCGTCGACTTCGGCAGATGGAAGTTCGTCACGAGCCGGTCGACGACGCGGAATTCGTAACCCGGCGTGATGAAGATGTCGGTTTCGGCGCTCGTCGCGGATAGCGGGCGGCCGGCTGCGGCGGCGTCGCGGGCGGCGGCTTCGAGCGCGCGCATCGACGTGGTGCCGACGGCGATCACGCGATTGCCCCGCGCCTTGACCGCCGCGATGCGGTCGACGAGCGTCTGCGGCAGCGCATACCATTCGCTGTGCATCTTGTGCTCCGCGACGTTCTCGACGCGCACCGGCTGGAACGTGCCTGCGCCGACGTGCAGCGTGAGCGTCGCGCGCTCGACGCCGCGCGCATCGAGCCGGGCGAAGAGGGCGTCGTCGAAATGCAGGCCCGCCGTCGGTGCGGCCACGGCGCCGGGATTGGCCGCATAGACCGTCTGATACCGCGTTTCGTCGTAGGCGTCGGCGTCGTGTTCGATGTAAGGCGGCAGCGGCAAGCGCCCGTATTGCTCGATGAGCGTCAGGCAATCGGCAGGGAAATGCAGCGTGTAGAACGGTTCGACACGCTCGCCGACCGTCACGTCGAAGGCATCGGCGAGCCGGATGGTGCTGCCCGCCGCCGGGCTCTTGCTCGCGCGGATTTGCGCGAGCGCGCTCGTCGCGCCGGTCAGACGCTCCACCAGCACTTCCACGCGCCCGCCACTGGCCTTCTGGCCGAAGAAGCGCGCCTTGAGGACTTTGGTATCGTTGAACACGAGCAGATCGCCGGGCTCGACGAGATCGGGCAGTTCGGAGAAGCGCCGGTCGGTGAGCGTGGCCGGCGTACTGCGGTTATCGACTTCGAGCAGACGGCTCGCGCTGCGCTCGGCAAGGGCGCTCTGCGCGATCAGCTCGGGCGGCAGATTAAAATCGAAATCGGAAAGCGTGAACATGGCTTGAAGTCGCACGAACGATGGCGCAAACACGCAGATCCGCGCCGAACAAACCTCACATTGTACTTGCGAAGAGATTCGATGCCCTTATCCGACCGCCGCCTCGCTTCATCGACCGATGTGCTTCCGAATGCGGAAGAAAGCGTCGCGCCGCCCGCGAGGAAGCGGGCCAAGGCTGCGGACAGCGCGGAAAAGAAGCCGAAGCCCGTCGTCAAGACGGCGGACAAGCTCGCGCGGCTCGGGCTCAAGTCGGATATCGATCTCGTCCTGCATCTGCCGATGCGCTACGAGGACGAAACATCGCTGACGCCGATTGCCGAACTCATTCCCGGCGATAACGCGCAGACCGAAGGCATCGTGTTCGACAATGAGATTGCCTACCGTCCGCGTCGCCAGTTGCTCGTCAAAATTCACGATGACGCCGGCGACGAACTCACGCTGCGCTTTCTCAACTTCTATGGCTCGCAGGTCAAGCAGATGGCCATCGGCACGCGGCTGCGCGTGCGTGGCGACGTGCGCGGCGGCTTCTTCGGGCTCGAGATGGTGCACCCGGCCGTGCGTCCTGTCGACGAAGACACGCCGCTGCCGCAGGCGCTGACGCCGGTTTATCCGGCCACGGCGGGCATTTCGCAGGCGTACTTGCGCAAGGCGATCGACAGTGCGCTCGCTCGCGTTTCGCTGCCGGAATTGCTGCCTGAGCCGGTCGCGCGCGCGCATCTCGCGCCGCTCAACGTGCCGGGCCTGCTCGATGCGGTGAAGACGCTGCATCATCCGCGCGCGGATTCCGACGAAACCGCGCTCATCGACGGGACGCATCCGGCGTGGACGCGCATCAAATTCGAGGAATTGCTCGCGCAGCAGTTGTCGCTCAAGCGCGCGCACGCCGAGCGGCGCACGCGCGCCGCTCCCGCGATGCCGCGCCGCGCCGCCGACGACGCCGGTTCCCTCGTCGTGCGCCTCTTGCGCGCGCTGCCGTTCAGCCTGACGGGCGCGCAGGAGCGCGTGTGCGCCGAAATCGCAGGCGAACTGACGCTCGCGCATCCGATGCAGCGTCTTCTTCAGGGCGATGTCGGCAGCGGCAAGACCATCGTCGCCGCGCTCGCGGCGGCGCAGGCCATCGACGCGGGCTATCAGGCCGCGCTGATGGCGCCGACCGAAATCCTCGCGGAGCAGCACGCACGCAAGCTGCGCGGTTGGCTCGAGCCGCTCGGCGTGTCGGTGGCGTGGCTCGCGGGCAGCCTCAAGGCGAAGGAAAAGCGCGCGGCGAGCGAAGCGGCGGCGCTCGGCACCGCGCAACTCGTGATCGGCACCCACGCGATCATTCAGGACACAGTGGAGTTCGCGCGCCTCGGCCTCGTTATCGTCGACGAGCAGCACCGCTTCGGCGTCGCGCAACGGCTTGCGCTGCGGGCAAAGGCGATCAACGCGGCCGACGGCAGGCACGACTTCCAGCCGCATCAACTGATGATGTCCGCGACGCCGATTCCCCGCACGCTCGCGATGACTTATTACGCCGATCTCGACGTATCGACCATCGACGAACTGCCGCCGGGCCGCACGCCGATTCTTACCAAGATCGTGTCCGATGGCCGGCGCGACGAGATCATCGGCCGCGTGCGCGAGGCGGCGCTGACCGGGCGGCAGGTCTATTGGGTCTGTCCGCTGATCGAAGAAAGCGAAACGCTGCAACTGCAAACGGCGGTCGAAACTTACGAGACGCTCGTCGCCGCGCTGCCGGAACTGCGCGTCGGACTGGTTCACGGCCGGCTCGCGCCAGCAGAAAAAGCCGCGGTGATGGACGCCTTCACGCGCAACGACGTGCAGTTGCTCGTCGCGACGACGGTGATCGAAGTGGGCGTCGACGTGCCGAACGCGTCGCTGATGGTGATCGAGCATGCGGAGCGGTTCGGCCTCGCGCAGCTGCATCAGTTGCGCGGGCGGGTCGGGCGCGGCAGCGCGGCGTCGGTATGCGTGCTGATGTACTCGAATCCGCTGTCGCAGACGGCGCGCGCGCGCCTCCAGACGATGCGCGAAACCACCGACGGCTTCGAAATCGCCCGGCGCGATCTCGAAATTCGCGGTCCCGGCGAGTTTCTCGGCGCGCGGCAATCGGGCGAGGCGATGCTGCGCTTCGCCAGCCTCGAAAACGACGGCTGGCTGATCGAACCGGCGCGCGAGGCGGCGCAACACTTGCTCGATGCGTTCCCGGACGCCGTCACACAGCATCTCGCGCGCTGGCTTGGCGCGCGCGAACAGTATTTAAAGGCCTGACGAAGAACTCGCCGCCGCGTTGTCTGTCCCTATTGAATGCAACACCTTACACAGGCGACGGACGCGCGCGCCGATGCAAGACCAGTTGGCGAACCGGCGTTCGCAGGTGTATAACTTCAACCTATCGAATCCAAGTCTTTCATTGGCCCCCAATGACGCTCACTGAATTGAAGTACATCGTCGCGGTCGCGCGCGAGCGGCACTTTGGCCGCGCCGCCGAGGCGTGCTTCGTCAGCCAGCCGACGCTGTCGGTGGCAATCAAGAAGCTCGAAGACGAGCTCAACGTGCAGATTTTCGAGCGCGGCACGAGCGAGGTCAGCGTCACGCCGATCGGCGAGCAGATCGTCACGCAGGCGCAGCGGGTGCTCGAACAGACGCTCGCCATCAAGGAAATCGCCAAGCAGGGCAAGGACCCGCTGGTCGGTCCGCTGCGGCTGGGCGTCATCTATACGATCGGGCCGTATCTGCTGCCGACGCTCGTCAAGCAGATGATCAAGGCCGTTCCGCAGATGCCGCTGATGCTGCAGGAGAACTACACGCTCAAGCTGATCGAACTGCTGAAGCAGGGCGAAATCGATGTCGCGATCATGGCGCTGCCGTTCCCGGAAACCGGGCTGATGGTGCGCGCGCTGTACGACGAGCCGTTCGTCGTCGCGATGCCGTCGGGGCATGCGTGGGAGAACCGCGGCAAGATCGACGCGGACGATCTCAAGCAGGAAACCATGCTGCTTCTTGGCAGCGGCCATTGCTTCCGCGATCACGTTCTCGGCGTCTGTCCCGAGCTGATGCGTTTCTCGCAGAATGCGGACGGCATTCAGAAGACGTTCGAAGGCTCGTCGCTGGAAACCATTCGCCATATGGTCGCGAGCGGCGTCGGCATCACGGTGCTGCCGCGCATGTCGGTGATGGAAGTGAAGCCGCACGCGCCGGGCATCGACGCTGGCTTGCTCAGTTACGTACCATTCGACGATCCGGTGCCCGACCGGCGCGTCGTGCTCGCGTGGCGCAAGAGCTTTACGCGGATGCCCGCCATCGACGCAATCAGCGATGCAATCGCGGCGTGTGACCTGCCGGGCGTGAGGAAACTGGATATGCCGGTGGCGGTTAATTGACGAACGGTTGTCGCGCTCGTTAGCGAGATTTAACGCGTCTCGCCGTGCCGCACTAGGATTATTTCAGACGCTACGGCCGTGTTTAGCGGACGCTTCCGACGAAAGCGTCCCGGTTTGTCGCTTTTGGTCAAGTAAACGGCTCAAGCCTGTTTTCGTTCTCCTTACGACCCTAGAATCGCCCGTGGTTAGCCGATCCGAATCCGGAGATCGGTGACCTCTTACCACGGAGCTTTCATGAATTTTTCGCAGGCCGTCCGCGCCGTCTTCTCCAAATACGCAACGTTCGACGGCCGTGCTCGCCGCGCCGAGTATTGGTATTTCAGTCTGTTTCTCGGACTGGTGTATGTGGCAGTTTCCGTCATCGGCGTTCTCGGCGGGGACTCCATGACGAGTTTCGCGGCCGTCTTGCAAGGCGTGATTGCGCTCGGAACGTTGTTGCCGGCGCTCGCGGTCACGGCTCGCCGTCTGCATGACACCGAGCGGTCGGGCTGGTGGATGTTGCTCTCGCTGGTGCCGATCGTTGGCCTCATCCTGCTGGTCTGGTACTGCACACGCGGCACGCTCGGTACCAATCGCTTTGGTGCCGACCCGGTGGCGTAAGCCGTCGAAGCCTTGCGCGGTCAACGTGCAAGGCTTTGCTAGGAACGCCCGTTCGGCCCCAACCCGAAGCTATCGAATAGATAAAATTAATCGAGTGTAGCTATTCGATAGTTTCAGCTATGCTTCCTCCATCAGCCAGTCAGGAGAGAAGCGATGACCTCGAACCCGTCCCCAGCCCGCGTGCCGACCACATGGTCCGACTGGCGCGGCGTCGCGCTTCACCTCCTCGCCGACTTCGCCCGCACCGCGTGAGCGACGCATCCATCATCCCAAGCGAACATAGATCAAGGAGCATCACGATGACGACCCAACGACTCACGACCGCCGCCGGCGCACCTGTCGGAGACAACCAGAACTCGCAGACCGCCGGCCCGCGCGGCCCGGTGACGCTGCAGGATTTCTGGCTCGTCGAAAAGCTCGCGCATTTCGACCGTGAAGTGATTCCCGAGCGCCGCGTGCACGCCAAAGGCTCCGGCGCGTTCGGCACGTTCCGCGTGACGCACGACATCTCGCGCTACACGAAGGCCAAGCTCTTCTCCGCAGTCGGCAAGGAAACGCCCATCTTCATGCGATTTTCCACGGTCGCGGGCGAACGGGGAGCCGCCGACGCCGAGCGCGACGTGCGCGGCTTCTCGATCAAGTTCTACACGGAAGAAGGCAACTGGGACGTCGTCGGCAACAACACGCCGGTGTTCTTCATCCGCGATCCGTTGAAGTTCCCCGATTTCATCCACACGCAGAAGCGCGATCCGTACACGAATCTTCGCAGCAACGTGGCGGCGTGGGACTTCTGGTCGCGTCATCCGGAATCGCTGCATCAGGTGACTATCTTGATGAGCGACCGCGGCATTCCGAAGAATTACCGGCAGATGCACGGTTTCGGCTCGCACACGTTCTCGTTTCTCAACGCGGACAACGAACGTTCCTACGTGAAGTTCCATTTCAAGTCGCAGCAACCGCTCGAGAATTACACCGATGCGGAAGCCGCCGCCGTGATCGCGAACGATCGCGAAAGCGCGCAGCGCGATCTCGTCGACAACATCGACCGTGGCAACTTCCCGCGCTGGAATTTCCGCATTCAGGTGATGACCGAGGCCGAGGCCGCGAACTACCGCATCAACCCGTTCGACATCACGAAGGTGTGGCCGCATGCGGACTTTCCGCTGATCGATGTCGGCGTGATCGAACTGAATCGCAACGCGCAAAACTATTTCGCGGAGGTCGAGCAGGCGGCGTTCACGCCGGCAAACGTGGTGCCGGGCATCGGCTTCTCGCCGGATCGCCTGTTGCAGGGTCGGCTGTTCTCGTACGGCGACACGCAGCGCTACCGGCTCGGGATCAACCACCATCAGATTCCGGTGAACGCGTCGCGTGCGCCGATGGGCAATCCGTTTCATCGCGATGGCGCGATGCGCGTCGATGGCAACCTCGGCGGCACGGTGAACTACGAGCCGAACCGCTTCGGCGAGTTCGCGCAGGATGCGAGCGTCAATGAGCCGCCGCTCGCGGCGGGCGATGTGTATCGCTACGACCATCGTGAGGACGGCGACTATTACTCGCAGCCGGGCGCGCTGTTCCGCCTGTTCGACGATGCGCAACGCGAGCGCCTGTTCGGCAACATCGCGCGGCACATTCATGGCGTGCCGAACGGCATCGTCGCACGGCAACTGCAGCACTTCCGCCGCGCCGATCCGGCCTATGCGCAAGGCGTCGCCGATGCGCTCGCGGCACTCGGGCAGCGCGTCGATATCGACGAGAACGACACCGCAGCCGTCTGACGCGAGACGCGCGGCGACTGCGATAGATCAGGGAGAAAGATCATGGCTCAGGCTATCAACATCATCGGACAGGCGGTGAACCGCGTCGAAACGACGAGCCGCCGGGCATCGCGCGGCGTGCGGGTGGCGCTTGCGTTCGGCATCGTCGCGACCGGTTATGGGCTCGTCGTCGCGAGTGCGCTGCATGGCGCGGGTGCGGGCGTCTTTGCATGAGACGCCGGGCGGATGCGGCCGTACGACGCGGTTCGCAGCGCTTGCGTGCCTTGCAGGACAGGAAGGCACAGACGTTTCTAAGATAAACTGTCGAGCGCTCGAAAACGTCGGCCGGCGAAACGATCGGAGTCCGAGATCCGTTCGCCGGCAGGGCTTGCATAACGTTCGTATCACTCTCTTACGGAGTCATCATGGCGAAGAAAAATGGCATTCCAGCACCGGCCGTCAATATCGGCATCAGCGACAAGGACCGCAAGCGCATTGCTGACGGCCTGTCCCGGCTGCTGGCGGACACGTACACGCTGTATCTGAAGACGCACAACTTCCATTGGAACGTCACGGGTCCGATGTTCAACACGCTGCATCTGATGTTCGAGACGCAGTACACGGAACTGGCGACGGCCGTCGATTCCATCGCGGAACGCATTCGCGCGCTGGGCGTGCATGCACCGGGCAGCTATCGTGAGTTCGCGAAGCTGTCGTCGATTCCTGAAGCCGAAGGCGTGCCGGAAGCGGAAGACATGATTCGCCAGTTGGTGGAAGGTCAGGAAGCCGTCGTGCGCACCGCACGCGAAATCTTCCCGGCAACGGAAGCCGCGAACGACGAGCCGACCGCCGACCTGCTCACGCAACGCATGCAAACGCACGAAAAGACTGCGTGGATGCTGCGCTCGATGCTCGCGTAAAGCGGCACTGCGTCGATGCTGACAAAAACCCGTGCGATACGAAGCACGGGTTTTTGCTTTTTGGGGCGTCGAGCACGCGAAGTCCGCACGCGGGACGGTGGTCTAAAATAGCCCATCGACTTCATGCCGCCCGCCATGCTCGCCCGTCTCCCGCTCTATATGCGCCTCGTGCGCCTCGACAAGCCCATCGGCAGCCTGCTGCTGTTGTGGCCGACGCTCAACGCGCTGTGGATCGCGTCGGATGGCCGTCCATCGCTGATGCTGATCGTCATCTTTTCGATAGGCACGCTGCTCATGCGCTCGGCGGGCTGCGCAATCAACGATTACGCCGACCGCGACTTCGACCG
Source organism: Caballeronia grimmiae (assembly GCF_022879615.1). Classification (NCBI taxonomy): domain Bacteria; kingdom Pseudomonadati; phylum Pseudomonadota; class Betaproteobacteria; order Burkholderiales; family Burkholderiaceae; genus Caballeronia; species Caballeronia grimmiae. The sequence continues at coordinate 2,468,361 of NZ_CP084271.1, read as the reverse complement.
CTACGTGAAGCGCACCGCCGAGCGGCCGATCACCTCCGGCAAGATCGAGGCATGGGAAGCGGTGGCGCTCGCGGCGGCGCTGTCGCTCGTGGCGTTCCTGCTGATCCTGCCGCTCAACACGCTGACGAAGCAGCTTTCGGTTTTCGCGCTCTTCGTCGCGGGGACCTATCCGTTCACGAAGCGCTTTTTCGCGATACCGCAGGCGTATCTCGGCATCGCGTTCGGCTTCGGCATCCCGATGGCGTTCTCCGCCGTCCAGGATCAGGTGCCGATGCTCGCGTGGATCATGCTCGCGGCCAACGTCTGCTGGTCCGTCGCCTACGACACCGAATACGCGATGGTCGATCGCGACGACGACATCAAGATCGGCATTCGCACTTCCGCGCTCACCTTCGGCCGATTCGACGTGCTCGCCGTCATGCTGTGCTACGCGGCGACGCTCGCGGTGTACGTGTGGATCGGCGTGGCGCTTCATTTCGGCTGGCCGTACTGGCTCGGCTGGGCGGCGGCGGCGGGCTGCGCGGTGTATCACTACGTGCTGATCCGCGATCGCGACCGCATGGCATGTTTCGCTGCGTTCAAGCACAACAACTGGCTCGGCGGCGCATTGTTCGCAGGAATCGCGCTGCAATACGCGCTCGCAGGCTGATCGCCTATTCTGAATGAATTCGGCGCTGGTTTCGCTTTGCCGAAGCCGGCGCTCGAATGCGCATAAGGGTTCGAATTGAATCGCCGAACGATACAAATGGTCGCGTAATTTGTCGCGCGCATAGCCATTCTGTTACTGTCGAAAGACATCGGGTTTATTTGCATTCTCGAATGTATTAACTCTTCCCGATCGTTTCGATAGCTGTCTCGAGGCATTGCATAGCTCCTGTCGCGTTAATCACAGTAGTGACAACGCCTGTGTGCGACAGCTAGTCACCTCAATACAGGGTAATAGTCATGGGTTCTCTCGCGCGGTTCAACGTGGCAACGCTCGTTGCTCGACATAAAATCACGCAATTTGTCGAAACAGGTTACGGTCTTGGGAATTCCTGCCGACATGCGTTAAATAGCGGCATGGGTCACGCGCTTTCCTGCGAGATTCACGAAGATCTTCACCGAAAGGCCGAGCAGAATGAGCGGCTATATGTCGCGAAGTCTGACAGTGCCGATTTTTTGAAATCGGAGAGCGTGCAAAGCGCAATCGCGCAGCAGCGTTGTCTGATTTTTCTCGACGCCCAATTTCCCGGCGCGGACTTCGGCGATAGCAGCTATGACAACGCAAGCCACTCGTCCGCGACGCGCCTGCCGCTCATCGACGAACTCGCATCATTGAAGGGCCGCGCGGCAAATGCGCTGATCGTGATCGACGACGTGCGGGTTTATCGCCGCGACTTCAAGGTGGCGCACGGCGCGCTGCCCGATTCGGTCGCGCACGGCTTTGATCAGGAAGCGCGCTTCCTCGCATTGCTCGGCGAGTTCGGAGCCACGCACTTGCTGCACTGGCTCGCCGAAGACACCGGCTACGCCGTTCTTTGGCCGCGCGCATGGGGCGAATACGGACTGAGCCCATGGGTTCTTCCGGGCGATGTCACGCAGCCGCCCGTGCTTTTCCTGGACGTTCCCGGCACGACCTGCGTCTCGCTCAACCGCCGGCTGCTGGACGCGCGTTTCAGCAATCGCTGGCTCGTGGGGATGGGCATCGACATCGGCGGGGGGAACGACAGCATCGCGGCTTACGCGCAGCTATTTCCGCGCATCCAGACCGTGACGGTCTACGACATGCCGCAGGGCGATGCGCAACAGCTCGCGAACGTGCCCGACGGCGCCTTCGATTTCGTGTATTCGGGACACTGTCTGGAACACATGGTCGATCCGCGCATCGCTATGCGGAACTGGCTGCGCGTGGTGAAGCCCGGCGGACATCTCGTCATTACGGTGCCGGACGAGGACATGTACGAGCAGGGCGTGTGGCCATCCACGTTCAATGGCGATCACAAGCATACCTTCACGATGTTCAAGCGCACGAGCTGGTCGCCGGTGTCGATCAACGTGCTCGACATGCTGCGCCAGTTCGACGGCGAAGTGAACGTGGAGAAGGTCGAGCGCCTGAATCACGCGTTTCTGCGGGGCATGGAGCGATTCGATCAGACACGCACCGCGTTCTCCGAATGCGGCATCGAATTCGTGGTGCAGAAGTTGTAAGGGCAGCAGCGCGGGCTTAATGGGCCTCGCACCGACATGGCAATCGTCGCGCTGGATCGAAGTTGCACTCAGTCGTCTGGACACTACACTGGCCAGATGACTTTCCAACTTCTTTGAATCATGTCATTTCCAGAACGCCCCATTGCTTATGTTCTCGCCGCATCGAGTCACGGCACCATGATCGTGAATCGAAACGATGTCGCGGTTAAGGACGGTTTCACGTATGGCGTCGGTCATCAAATGCTCAATACATCGGGCGCGGCGAATGTACGGCTGGGGTCGCGTGCTGAGTTTCGAGGCACAGGAAATCGTGTGTTACGCGCTGGCCGGTAATCTCGCGATCAACAATTGCATGAATGCGCGTGCAAAACTCGCTGCGCTGGGCGAGCGCGTCGGTGAAATCGAAATTCCGCAGCCCGATTATTACGCGGCCGGAAGTTTCGGCAGTCTCGAACTGCGCGAAATGAAAGACACGCTGAGCATCGGTCAGAACGTGTCTTACGCTTCCGGACGCGGCGTCAAAGTGCCGATGATCAGCATCGATTCCCTGCAACTCGAACGCGTCGATTTTTTCAAGCTCGATGTCGAGGGCATGGAGCTCGACGTGCTAAGAGGCGCTAAAGGAACCTTGAAACGATGCGCGCCGGTCATCCTCGTCGAAACGCTGAAAACCGACGCGCAGGACATCCGCAAACTGCTTGCGGACGTGGCTTATGCCGACTTCTACGAGGTCGCCCCGAACATGCTCGCGATCAGCGAGCGCGACCCGCTGCGGCAACACGTTTCTTGCGCGACAAAGTACTTTATCTCAGCTGACGCTCGCCGCCGCCGGTTAAGCCGCGCCTAATTCGTCTCCCATCTCTTTCGCCCGCGCTTGTGCGGCCAGCGCGCCGCGCACGATCGCATCCTTCACGCCTTGTGCGTCGAAGGAAGCCAGCGCCGCCGCCGTCGTGCCGCCTTTCGATGTCACCCGTTCGCGCAGCACGCTCGCCGGCTCGCCGGATTGCGCCGCAAGCTGCGCCGCGCCGGTGAACGTCGCGACGGCGAGTGCGCGGCCCTGTTCCTCGTCCATGCCGAGCGCGCGTGCGGCTTCCTGCATCGCTTCGATGAAATAGAACACGTAAGCCGGGCCGCTGCCGGAAATCGCGGTGACGGCGTCGAGCTTCGCTTCGTCGTCGAACCACACGGTCGTGCCCACCGCTTCGAGAACTTGCGATGCAAGCGCCTTAGCGGCCTCGCCGACGCCGGGCAGCGCGGCCAGCCCCGTCACGCCCATGCCGATGAGCGCAGGCGTGTTCGGCATCGTGCGCACGATCTGCGTGTGGCCGTTGAGCCAGCGCGAGAGGTCCGTCGCGCGAATCCCCGCCGCGATGCTGATGATGGTCTGCTGCGACAGATGCGGCGCCAGCGCCTCCGCGACGCTCTTGAGCACCTGCGGCTTGACCGCGAGCACGATGGCGTCGTATCCGCCGAGCGTGGCGTCGATGGCCGCGCCTGTCGCGACGCCGAACTCCTTCGCGGTCCGCGCGCGCGCGTCGTCGTTGATGTCGATGGCAAAGATGTCCGCCGGCGCGACGCCGCGTTTGACGAGACCGCCGATGAGCGCCGCGGCCATGTTGCCGCCGCCGATGAATGCGATTTTCATAGAAGAAAAAGGAGTGGGTGATCAGTTCGTGTAATCGCGTGCGCCGAAGATCGCGGTGCCGATGCGGACCATCGTCGCGCCTTCCATCACGGCCGCTTCGAGGTCGGCGGACATGCCCATCGAGAGCGTGTCGAGATCGAGGCCGTCGGCGCGCAGGGCGTCCATCAGTCCGCGCAGGCGGGCGTGGGGCGCGCGCTGGGCGTCGAGCGTATCGGCGGGTTCGGGAATCGCCATCAGTCCGCGCAGCCGCAAGCCGGGCAGGGCGGCGATCGCATGGGCGAGCGCGGCGGCATCGGCGGGTTCGACGCCGCTCTTCGACGCCTCGCCGCTCACATTCACCTGCACGCAAACATTCAGCGCCGCCGCGCCTTCGGGACGCTGCGCGGACAGCCGCTCCGCGATCTTCAGGCGGTCGATCGAATGCACCCAGTCGAACTGTTCCGCGACGAGCTTCGTCTTGTTCGATTGGAGCGGCCCGATGAAATGCCATTCGATCTCGCCGCGCAACTCGGCCAGCGCCGCGATCTTCGTCACGCCTTCCTGCACGTAGTTCTCGCCGAACGCGCGCTGGCCGGCGTCGAAGGCGGCGCGCACGTCGCCGGCGGGGAAGGTCTTGGAAACGGCCAGCAGCCTGACCGACGCGGGATCGCGCGATGCGCTTTGTGCCGCCTGCGCGATGCGTTGCCGGACTTCTGCGAGATGGTGTGCGATGGACATGCGTGAGCGGCTTTCGAAGCAAATCGGACAGTAAGCGGGCAATTATACGAATCCGCCTAGCCGTATAGCAGATGCTCCAAAAGTTGAATCCAGTGCGTGACCGGCGTCGACGTGCCGCTTTGCAGATGCGCGATGCAGCCCACGTTCGCCGACACGATCATCTGCGGTTCCGTCTTCTCCAGCCGATCCAGCTTCTGGTTGCGCAGCGCGTAGGAGAGCTTCGGCTGCAGCACCGAATATGTTCCCGCCGATCCGCAGCAAATGTGGTTATCCGCGGGCAGGCGCACTTCGATGCCGAGCGCCGTCAGCAACGCCTCGACGCGCCCGCGAATCTGCTGCCCGTGCTGCAGCGTGCACGGTGGATGAAACGCGACGGTATGCACGCCCCGCCGCCGCGCGATCGATACGAGCTCTTCCTCGTACAGCGGCAGGATTTCGGCGAGATCGCGCGTCAGATCGACGATGCGCCGCGCCTTCTCCGCGTACATCGGATCGTTGCGCATCAGGTGCGCGTACTCCTTTACCGTCGCGCCGCAGCCCGACGCGTTCATCACGATGGCCTCGACGCCGTTTTCGACATACGGCCACCATGCGTCGATGTTGTTGCGCACGTCGCCGAGCGCGTCGTCGTTATAGCCGAGATGCAGGCGGATCGCGCCGCAGCAGCCGGCATCCGGCGCGGTCACGATCTCGATGCCGAGCGCATCGAACACACGCGCCGTCGCGATGTTCACGTTCGGCATCATCGCGGGCTGCACGCATCCGGCGAGCATCAGCATCTTGCGCGCGTGCTTGCGCGTCGGCTGCGCGAGCGGTTTTTGCGCGACCGGTATCTTCGCGCGCAGCGTGCGCGGAAGGATGCCGCGAAACTGCTGCCCGAGCTTCATCGCGGGCGTGAAGAGCGTGCTGTTCGGCAGAAAGCTCGCGAGCAGGCGGCGTTGCAGGCGCTGGCGCATCGGCCGTTCGACTTTCTCCTCGACCACCTTGCGCCCGATCTCGACGAGCTTGCCGTACTGCACGCCCGAAGGACACGTGCTCTCGCAATTGCGGCACGTCAGGCAGCGGTCCAGATGCGTCTGCGTGCTGCGCGTGACGGGCGCGCCTTCGAACATCTGCTTCATCAGGTAGATGCGCCCGCGCGGTCCGTCGAGTTCGTCGCCGAGCAGTTGATACGTCGGGCAGGTCGCCGTGCAGAAGCCGCAGTGCACGCATTTGCGCAGGATGGCGTCGGCTTCGTCGCCGTCGGCCGTGCCGCGGATGAAATCGGCGAGATTGGTTTGCATCGCTCAGGTCCGCTCGGTTGGCCTAGAAGTCGGGATACAGCCGCCCGCGGTTGAACACGCGCGCCGGATCGAACACCGCCTTCAGTCCGCGATGAATCTTCATCAGCGGCGCAGGCAGCGGCGTGAATACGCCTGCATTACGGTCGTAGGCCGAGCCGGCGCGGAAGATCGTCGCGTGGCCGCCCGCCTGCTTCGCGCTGATGCGAACCGTCTGCGGATCGGTGTCCGTGATCCACCAGCGTTGCGCGCCGCCCCATTCCATCAGCTGCGCGCCCGGCAGATGCAGCGGTTCCGCAATCGACGGCAGCGCGAGACGCCACAGCGCCGAGCGCGGCTCGATCACGGCGAAGAACGGGTCGGTCTGCTCGCGCATGGCGATCCAGAAGCGGTCGGCCTCGACGGCATCGACCACTTCGCCGCCGAGCGTGTTGCGCGCGGTCTTGACGGCGGCTTCGGCGCCCGCGAGACGCAGCGCCAGCGTGCCGTCGCGCCACGCGCTGCCGTTGATCGGCAACGGATGGCCGCCCCATTCGTTGAGCTTGCGCACGCCGTCGGTGGCGTGCATGTCGAATTTGAGCGTGGCTTCGGCGACGGGGCGCGGCAACACCTTTATCGACAGTTCGAGGATCAGGCCGAGCGTGCCGAGCGACCCGGCCATCAGCCGCGAGACGTCATAGCCCGCGACGTTCTTGACCACTTGCCCGCCGAAGTGCAGCACTTGTCCGTGTCCGTTCATGACGACCGCGCCCAGCACGAAATCGCGCGGCGCGCCGGTCCAGGCGCGGCGCGGCCCCGCGATGCCCGCCGCGATGCAGCCGCCGAGCGTCGCATTGCGGCCGAAGTGCGGCGGCTCGAACGGCAGCATCTGGCCGTGCGCTCGCAGCGCGGCTTCGACTTCGGCGAGCGGTGTGCCGCTTTTCGCGGTGATGACGAGTTCCGCCGGATCGTACTCGACGATGCCGCGATGCACGCGCGTGTCGAGAATCTCACCCTGGAGCGTCTGGCCGTACCAGTCCTTCGTCCCGCCGCCCCGGATGCGCAGCGGCGTGCCGGCTTCGGTGGCCCGGGCGATCCGCTCCGACCAGCCGGCGACGATGTCGTCCTGTTCCATGGATGTCCCGCTCTTCGTTTCGACTGCTGTAGTGGCGGTGCCGCCTGTCCGGTCGATTGTACTGGCCGCTTAACGCAGCCATACCCGGACAAACGTGGATAGCGCAGCGCGTCGCGGGTTAGAAGCGCGGCAGTTCGGGATGCGGCAGCAGCCCGCCGCGAATGTGCATCTTTCCGTACTCGGCGCAGCGCGCGCGCGTCGGGATGCCCTTGTCCGGATTGAGCAGCCCCGGCGGATCGAACGCGCGCTTGACCGCGTGAAACGCGTCGCGTTCCTCGGGCGAGAACTGCACGCACATCGAATTGATCTTTTCGATGCCCACGCCATGCTCGCCCGTCACGGTTCCGCCCAGCTCGACGCATGCCTCCAGGATGTCCGAGCCGAACGCTTCCGCGCGATGCCACTCGTCCAGATCGTTGCCGTTGAACAGAATGAGCGGATGCATGTTGCCGTCGCCCGCATGAAACACGTTGATGCAGCGCAGCGCGTATTTCTTCTCCATCTCTTCGATGCGCGCAAGCAGCGGCCCGATGGCGCGGCGCGGCACCGTGCCGTCCATGCAGTAGTAGTCGGGCGAGATCCGGCCGGCGGCGGGGAACGCGTTCTTGCGGCCCGACCAGAACTTGAGACGCTCGGCCTCCGATCGCGAAATCTGGATGCGCGTCGCGCCGTGCTCGCGCAGCACGGCCGTCATGCGCACGATTTCCTCGGTGACTTCGTCGTAGGTGCCGTCGGATTCGCAGAGCAGGATGGCGGCGGCGTCGGTGTCGTAGCCCGCGTTGACGAACTCTTCGACCGCGCGCGTCGCGGGCTTGTCCATCATTTCGAGACCGGCGGGAATGATGCCCGCCGCGATGATCGCCGCGACGGCGTTGCCGCCTTTCACGACGTCGTCGAAGCTCGCCATGATGACTTGCGCGGTCTGCGGCTTCGGAATCAGCTTGACGGTGATTTCAGTGACGATCGCGAACATGCCTTCGCTGCCGATCAGCACGGCCAGCAGATCCAGCCCCGGCGCGTCCGGCCCGAGCGAGCCGAATTCGACGACATCGCCTTCCATCGTCACGGCGCGCACGCGCAGCACGTTATGCACGGTGAGGCCGTACTTCAGGCAATGCACGCCGCCCGAATTCTCGGAGACGTTGCCGCCGATCGTGCACGCGATCTGCGACGACGGGTCCGGCGCGTAATAGAGCCCAAAAGGCGCGGCGGCCTCGGATATCGCGAGATTGCGCACGCCCGGCTGGACCGTGGCGGTGCGCGCGTACGGATCGACCTCGACGATTTTGCGAAACCGCGCCAGCGACAGCACGATGCCATGCCGGATCGGCATCGCGCCGCCCGATAGCCCGGTGCCTGCGCCGCGCGGAACGATGGGCACGGCAAGCCGCGCGCAGATTTGCACGACGCGCTGCACCTGCGCCTCGGTTTCCGGCAGCACGACCGCGAGCGGCAGGCGGCGATAGGCGGCGAGGCCATCGCATTCGTAGACGGAGGTGTCTTCGTCGCGAAACAGCAGGCAATGCGTCGGCAGCACGGCCATCAGCGCCTGCACGACTTCGCGCTGGCGCTCGGCGAGTTGCTCCGGCGACAGGTCCGGCGCAACCTCGTGCGGCAGGTTCGGCGATACGGCCGGCGTGAGCGGCGGCTTGAGTTCGTCGGGTGCGTTCATGTCTCCTCCCGGCGCCGGTCGTGATGCTGGCGCTTGTTCGATGAATGTCTCTGACGCGGCGACGCCCTATGGTGCGCGCTCGGGGCTTCCGCGTCCATCGGGCGCGCTGCCGAGGCGTTACTGCGTGAAGCTGAAAATCTTGCCCGGATTCATCAAGTTCTTCGGATCGAGCGCCTGCTTGATCGAGCGCATGACCGCGATGCCGTCCTCGCCGTGCTCGTCGATCATGAAGCCCATCTTGTGCAGCCCGACGCCGTGCTCCCCCGTGCACGTGCCGCCGACTTTCAGCGCACGTTCGACGATGCGCCGGTTCAGCCGCTCAGCCTCTTCCAGCTCTTCGGGCTTCGCGGGATCGAGCAGCATCGCGACGTGAAAGTTGCCGTCGCCGACATGGCCGACGATCGGGCACGGCAGCGACGAGCCGAGCAGATCCTTTTCCGTCTCCACGACGCATTCCGCGAGCCGCGAAATCGGTACGCAGACGTCGGTGGTGACGGCGCGGCAGCCGGGCTTCAGTTGCAGCATCGCGAAATAGGCGCTGTGGCGCGCATTCCAGAGGCGGCTGCGGTCTTCGGGACGCGTCGCCCAGTTGAAGTCGGTGCCGCTGTTTTCGGCGGTGATGTCCTGCACGGTCTGGGCCTGTTCCTTGACGCCGGCTTCGGTGCCGTGGAATTCGAAGAACAGCATCGGCGATTCGCGCAGGCTCAGGTTCGAATGGCGATTGATTGCCCGCACGGCGAGCGCATCGACGAATTCGACGCGTGCAATCGGCACGCCCATCTGAATGGTTTCGATGACGGCGCGCACGGCGTCGCCCATCGACGGGAACGCGCAGACGGCGGCGGAGATCGCTTCCGGCTGCGGATAGAGCCGCACGGTTATTTCGGTGATGACGCCGAGCGTGCCTTCGGAGCCGACGAACAGCCGCGTCAGGTCGTAGCCCGCCGACGATTTGCGTGCGCGCGTGCCGGTCTTGACGACGCGGCCATCGGCGAGCACGACGGTCAGCGCGAGCACGTTTTCGCGCATCGAGCCATAGCGCACCGCGTTCGTGCCGGAGGCGCGCGTCGCGGACATGCCGCCGATGCTCGCGTCCGCGCCGGGATCGATCGGGAAGAAGAGGCCGGTGTCTTTCAGCGCTTCGTTCAGCTGCTTGCGCGAGATGCCCGGTTCGACGGTCGCCGTGAGGTCTTCGGGGTTGATCGAGATGACCTTGTTCATTTCCGACAGGTCGATCGACACGCCGCCTTGCACCGCCAGCAGATGCCCTTCGAGCGACGATCCGTTGCCATAGGGGATGATCGGCACGTCGTACTGCGCGCACAGGCGGACGATGGCCTGGACTTCCTCGGTGCTGCGCGCGAAGACGACGGCGTCGGGCAGGTGCGGATCGAACGGCGATTCGTCGCGGCCGTGGTGTTCGCGCACGGCTTCCGAGGTCGAGACGCGGTCGCCGAAGTGTGCTTTGAGCGATTCGAGGAGCGCGGCGGGGAAGGGGCGGCGCGCGTGCTGGATGGCGGCGTGTTCGGCGGGGTGGTTCACGGGTTGTCTCCGGGCTTTTTTGCGGCTTTTGTGCGGTTCTTGGCGGCGATCGCGGACCGTCTGCGCGATGCCGTGACGCGTTATCTCATTTTACGCGCAGGACGGAGCGGAGGAGGGGCGTGCCTATAATGGGGCGGCTGGTTTTGACGCTTTGATAATCGAGGAGCAGTGATGGGACACCGCCTGAGCAAGATCGCCACGCGCACTGGCGACGATGGCACCACCGGTCTCGGCGATGGCCGACGCGTTTTGAAAGACGATGCGCGTATTGCGGCGATTGGCGATGTAGACGAGTTGAATTCGTCGTTGGGCGTTTTGTTGTGCGAGCCGTTGCCGACCGATATTCGCGATGCTTTGACGTCCATTCAAAACGATTTGTTTGATTTAGGCGGGGAATTGTCGATTCCGGGGCATTCGATGATTTCGGATTCGCATCTCGAGCGGCTGGATGGGTGGTTGGCTGAATACAACGGGACATTGCCGCCGCTCAAGGAGTTTATTTTGCCGGGCGGGTCGAGAGCGGCTGCTTTGGCGCATGTTTCTCGCACCATTTGTCGACGGGTGGAAAGGGCGATTGTTGCGTTGGGGCATGTTGAGGCTGAGGCGGTTAATGAGGCGCCGAGACGGTATGTTAATCGGTTGTCGGATTTGTTGTTTGTGGTGGCTAGGGTGTTGAATCGGGCGGATGGGGGGAGTGATGTGTTGTGGCAGCACGTGAGACAGTAATGATGGCCGCCATTGAGCAGTCCCCGTTGTGCATGCCGCTCGAACCTCTTCGCGCGCGATTGCTCTTGATGCAAACTTAGTGCATTTATCTGAATTTCAGATATCCGTTGAATTGCCGTCTTTCTCGAAATAGGCGAAATTAACGGAGGTTCAGTCAAATAGTGTTGAAGGCGAGCGGTTGCTCGCGCAGATGTGATTTACTAACCTCTGATCTCAATCTTCTGAATCGTTGATCATCAGAGAGGCATAAATAACAATGTCAAGTGAAGCTCTCATACAGCTCGCCCTACGTTCCTTGCGCTGTACTCAGAGGGAACTCGCACAGATGCTTGGGGTATCGCCGGCTCAGATAAGTAAATGGAAAACGGGCGATGTTATGTCGCGAGACGAAGAAGTAAAGCTCCGAGGGATCCTTGGCATTGGTGAGCAGGTTCCTGAATTAATATTTGCTGCAGGTTCACTGGATGAAGCGAAAAAATGGGAAAGCCTGATTCGTACTATTGCTGACTTCGTAAAAAGTGGGGCTGAGACGGGCTATGATACGTATCCGTTAGACGACGACCTAGGCGGGTTGGCTGCGGAGACTTCACAAGTTCTACAACGAATGGGAATATCGTTCCCGGAAGGATTCCCTTCCCAGTTCGAAGTGAATTAGCCAAGGGTAACGACCAGAAAGCCGACGACGAGGAACGCCATGATGAAGATGGCGACTATGCAGACCATGAGCGCGGGGGCCGATTTTGGGATGAAGTTAGAGCAAACGAGCTGACGAACACGATCAACAAAATATTCAAGTCACTGAACGACGTTTATGGATTCTATGCTGCATACATAGAAGATCTTTTGTTTGACGACGATCTGAATATGAGCGGCACCGAAGCTGAGAACATCGAAAGTTGTTTGATGGCGTTGGCGGCTTGCAAAATCGACGTAGACGAAAAGTACGCCCTTAAGATCCAAGATTTCAGGCGGGAAGTGATCAATGATTATGAGGATTGGATCGCGCTGGTAAAGGAACGTTCGTTTCGTGCCGGCGTGCCACTAAAAGCAGAGTTAATGGACATCGTTCATGGAGATCACAATCTCCTCGGCCATATGGCAGAGGCTGAAAGTTTGGGACTCAACAAGTCGCGCCTGCATCCCGATATCTATATGAACGAGCTACTAGTCGGCATGAGACTTGTCCACCAAGTGCTGCCGGCAATCATGAAGAAATTGGGAATCGCCGATGAGTTCAAAATTGACTCATCGGATCTCAGAGTGAAGTAATCTTACGCGGTGCGGTCGGCCGAGATTATGTCGACCGCACGATGCGGTTTCCTCAATTCCCCCCACCCCTCAAAACCCGCCGCTGCTTAACCGCAGCCGCAAGTCCTTCAAGCACCCCCACACTCTCCTCCCACCCGATACAAGCATCAGTAACACTCTGCCCGTAGGTAAGCTCACAGCCCTCCTTCAAATCCTGCCGCCCAGCAACAAGGTGCGATTCCACCATCACGCCGACGATCCGCTCATCCCCGGCAGCGAGTTGCCGCCCGATATCCTCGCAAACCGGAATCTGATTCTCATGCTTCTTCGAGCTATTAGCATGACTAGCATCGATCATCAACCGCGCAGCCAACCCAGCCTTTCCGATATCACTACAAGCCGCATCGACCGAAGCCGCATCGAAGTTAGGCGATTTCCCGCCGCGCAAAATGATATGGCAATCTTCATTACCGGCAGTGGAAACAATCGCCGAATGCCCGCCCTTCGTGACCGATAAGAAATGATGCGGTTGCGACGCAGCCTTGATCGCATCGACGGCGATCTTCACGTTCCCATCCGTGCCATTCTTGAATCCGACCGGACAAGAAAGCCCCGAAGCCAGTTCCCGATGCACCTGCGATTCCGTAGTCCGCGCCCCAATCGCGCCCCATGAAATGAGATCGGCGATATATTGCGGGCTGATCATATCGAGATACTCGGTGCCAGCCGGCAAACCCATCTCGTTGATATTCATCAGCAGTTCGCGCGCCTTGCGCAAACCGTCGTTGATCTTGAAGCTGTTATCCATATACGGATCGTTGATCAGCCCCTTCCAGCCCACCGTCGTGCGCGGTTTTTCGAAATACACGCGCATCACGATTTCCAGCTCGCCCGCAAACCGCTTCCGCTGCTCGATCAACCGCCCCGCATATTCCAGCGCCGCCTTCGGATCGTGAATCGAGCATGGGCCGATAATGACGATCAGCCGGTCATCCATCCCGTGCAGAATGCGATGCATCGATTGCCGCGCATTGAAGATGAGGTCGGACACCGGCTCCGCGCACGGAAATTCGCGGATCAAATGCGCGGGCGGGACGAGCTCTTTCAACTCGCGAATTCGAACGTCATCGGTATTGTGCGGGGGCATATCGGTTCTCCAACGGCATCGATCAAAAATAAGCGGCGAAAAAAAACCGCCAGACTCGCTGGCGGTTTTTCGGGAATTCGGTTTGTGTCTTTAGCTACGACTCACCCCTCTCGATCCGCCAGCGGCTTGAGATGCCAAAAGAAATAAAAATAAAACTTGGCGGACATGGCGGGTCGAAGGTGTATCGCAAAAAAGGTTGACTGACTTTATAACCTCAAACGCGCGCCGCTGACAAGCCGCAGCGCATCAAAACGCGGGAAATCCGCATCGAAGACGACCCGGACAACTGCCCGAGACAAAATCGATGCGGGAAATCCGCACGCATCAAACCGTGCCGCCCACCGTCATCTTCTCGATGCGCAGCGTCGGCTGACCGACGCCCACCGGCACGCTCTGACCTTCCTTGCCGCATACGCCGACGCCGCTATCAAGCGACATATCGTTGCCGATCATCGTCACGTACTTGAGCGATTCCGGCCCGCTGCCGATCAGCGTCGCGCCCTTCACCGGATACGTGATTTTGCCGTCCTCGATCATGTACGCCTCGGACGCCGAGAACACGAACTTGCCGTTGGTGATATCCACCTGCCCGCCGCCGAAATTCACCGCGTACAGGCCATTCTTCACCGAAGCGAGAATCTCCTGCGGGTCCTTGTCGCCGTTGAGCATGTAGGTGTTCGTCATGCGCGGCATCGGCAGCGCGGCGTACGATTCGCGGCGCGCGTTGCCCGTCACCGGCATCTTCATCAGCCGCGCATTCAGCGAATCCTGAATGTAGCCCTTCAGGATGCCGTCTTCGATCAGCGTCGTGCATTGCGTCGGGTTGCCTTCGTCGTCGATATTGAGCGAGCCGCGCCGATTCGGCAGCGTCCCGTCATCGACGACCGTCACGCCCTTCGCCGCCACTTGCTCGCCGATGCGTCCCGCGAACGCCGACGATCCCTTGCGGTTGAAATCGCCCTCCAGCCCGTGGCCGACCGCTTCGTGCAGCAGCACGCCCGGCCAGCCCGGACCGAGCACCACGGTCATCGCGCCAGCCGGAGCAGGGCGCGCTTCGAGGTTGACGAGCGCCGCGTGCACGGCGTCGTCGACATATTTGTTCAGGATGTCGTCGGTGAAATAGCCGTAGTCGAAGCGTCCGCCGCCGCCGCCCGTGCCGATCTCGCGACGGCCGTTCTGCTCGGCGATCACCGTCACGGACACGCGCACGAGCGGGCGCACGTCCGCAGCGAGCGCGCCGTCGCTGCGGGCGACGAGCACCACGTCGTATTCGCCGGCGAGGCCCGCCATCACCTGGACGATGCGCGGATCGCGGCTGCGCGCCATTTTCTCGACGCGCTCAAGCAGCTTCACTTTCGCGTTCGCATCGAGCGAATGCAGCGGATCGGCCGGCAGATACAGATCGCGGCCCGACACGCCGGTGAGCGTGCTCGCCGGCTTTACCTTGTGCTTGCCGCCGCCCGCCTTGGCGATCGCGCGGGTCGCGTACGCGGCCTGGCGGATGGATTCGGGCGAAAGATCGTCGGAATAGGCGAAAGCCGTGCGCTCGCCCGAGACGGCGCGCACGCCGACGCCCTGATCGATGCTGAAACTGCCCGATTTGACGATGCCTTCTTCGAGACTCCACGCTTCGCTGCGCGTGGACTGGAAATAGAGGTCGGCGTAATCGACGCGGTGCGTGAAGATTTCCGCGAGCGTACGCGTGATGACGCCTTCGTCGAGGCCGTAGGGCGTCAGCAGGACGTCCTTTGCCGTGACGAGGTTGCGAATGCCGGGTTCGATGATGTTCATGCGGTGCCTATTGCGTGATTAGCGTGATTTAGCGTGTTCGAGCGATTGTGTCGGACTATTCTACTGTCCGGCGCCGATGAGGCCATGTGCAGGGGAGAACGCGCGTCTTCAAGTCCATTCAGCCGATCACCCGATGCCGATACGCCGGCAAGCTCTGCCGCACTTCGGCGATCCGCGCCGGATCGACCGCGCCCGCGACGACGCCCGCGCCTTCCTCGCGCATTGCGACGACTTCGCCCCACGGATCGATCAGCATGCTATGTCCCCACGTGCGCCGCCCGTTCTCGTGCTTGCCGCCTTGCGCTGCGGCGAGCACATAGCACTGGTTCTCGATCGCCCGCGCCTTCAGCAGCGTTTCCCAGTGCGCCTTGCCGGTCGTGTAGGTGAACGCGGACGGCACGACGATCAACGCGCAATCGCCCATCTTCCGGTACAGCTCCGGAAACCTGAGGTCGTAGCAGACGGACAGGCCGACGCGTCCGAACGGCGCATCGAAGGTCCGCACTTCGCCGCCGGGGCAGATGGTGCGCGCTTCGTCGAATGATTCCTCGCCCTTTTCGAAATTGAACAGGTGAATCTTGTCGTAGCGCGCCGCCTGTTTGCCGTTCGCATCGAAAACGAGCGTGGTGTTGAGCACGCGCGACGCTTCCGGCGATTTCAACGGCAGCGTCCCGCCGATGACCCACACGCGATGCTCACGCGCGGCGTGGGAAAGAAACTGTTGAATGGGACCGTCGCCGGGCGTTTCGCGGATAGCGAGCTTGTCCGTGTCCTTGAAGCCCATGAAGCAGAAGTATTCCGGCAGCAGCACCAGTTGCGCGCCGCCTTGCGCCGCTTCGGCGATGAGCCGTCCTGCTTCGGCGAGATTGCGGTCGCGATCGGGCGTGCTCACCATTTGCAGCGCGGCGACGTGAAACGGCTGCGCCGCGCTTTCGCTCGATGGTTCGTTCATGTTGTGCGCCGGTTGGTGAATCTGACGAGGCGGGACGAGGCGGAACGAAGGTGCGCTCCGCGTTATGGAGCGACTGACGGAATCGCGACGGCCGCGGGTGGTTCGATCTTACCCTGATCGCCATGCAGACGCTGGACGACGGGCTTCGTCAACGTACCGGTGATCGAATAGTCCATCGCGAACGCCTTCTGGATGGACTTCGAGAGCGCGAGATCGGCGGCGAGCGCGCCCAGACCGAGCAGCGGATTGATTACCGCCGCGCCGATGGCGACCGCACCCGCGCCGATCGTCGGCACGACCTTTACGCGCAAATCCTGCGTCTGCTTCGGCAGGTTCACGACGCCCTGCATCTGCACGCGGGCGGGCGGCGTGACCATCAGCAGGTCGTCGGTCCGGCTGATGCCGTTTTCAATGCGCGCGTTGCCGGTGATCTTCTCGAACGGCAGCCCCTTGCCGACGACATCCTCGAAATGCAGCGTCAACAGATTGGCGAGACTGCGCAGGCTGAAGATGCCGAGCAACTTGGCCGCGCCCGGCGCGCGCAGAATTTGCCCGTGACGAAGATCGACGCCGACTTTGCCATCGAGCGTGTTCATGTCGACGGCCGCCGGGCTGCCGTTCCAGGCCGCGTGTCCCGAGATCTTGCCCGCGCCGCCGTTGACGGTATGCGGCAGGCCGAAGCGGTCGAGGACTTGTCCGCCATTGGCGACATCGAGCGTAAAGCCGAGCGTCGTGCGGCGCGGCCTCGAGTCATCGCCGCTGGCGGTCGCCGGCGCGGGCAGCGTGCGCCACGTCGCGTTCGCCGTGAGCGTCGCGTCGGGATTGGCAAGCTGGAGCTTGTCGAGCGTCCAGATCGGCTCGTCAGCGATGACTTCGTTGTGCGCGTCCACCTCGAGCCGCCCGAGGCCGTGTCCGCGATAGACCAGTTCGTTGACGATCACGTCGATGGACGGCATGTTGCGCGGCGGCTTGCTCGCGAACTTCTCGGCGGGCGCGCCCGTGGCCTTCTCGGGGATCACCACCTTGTCGAGCCGCGCCTGTATCGCGCCGGGGCTTCCGTTCGGCGCGGCAGGCGTGAAGGCGACGTTGCCGGATACTTCATCCGACGCGATGTTCGCCTGCCATTTCCTCGCATCTTCCGTCGCGTTGACGTCGATGTTGTTCCAGCGACGGTCGAGCAGCTTCAGTGTCCCGATGCGAACGGCGGCGCGCGTCGGAATGAATTGGCGGACGTCTGCGTTCGCGCGAGGCTCCTGCTTTGTTGCCGGCTGCGCAGGGGCGCTACCGGTAGCGGCGGTATCGGCGAAGACTTTGCGCCACGCGTCGGCGTCGAGCGTGTCCATGTCCGCGACGGCGCTCACGCCCTCGGCTGGCAAGTCCGCGGGCTTGTTGAGCGCAATCGCGCCGCGCACGGCCTTGAGTTGCGCGCGCACGTTCATCGGCTCGGCGGCGTTTTGCGGATCGACTTTCACCTGCGCCCGCCCGATCTGCTGCAACTCGTAATGCGCCGCGAGCGGGCCGAAGACGAGTTGCGCATCATGCAGACCGGGAGCGCCGCCGGGCGCCGGCTGGAAGCTGAGCGAGAAGGGCATCGGCGCGCCTTTCGCCTTGCCGAACGGCGCGGGCAGATCGATGCCGATGCCGCTCAAATCCGCGCTCGCGCGCATGTTCGGCAGCGCGTTTTTCGCACCTCGCACGTGGAGTTCGTAGGGCGCCGCGCCATCGATACGCTTGAGCAGCGCCGCTGCTTGCGGTGCGATGCGTCCGTCGAAACGCTGCGCCGCATCCGGACCGATGCGCCCGTTCACGTCGAACGCGTAATTGCCGTTCGGCTGCACGCCGCCGGTCGCGCGCACGTCGCCGCCGAGCAGTTGCGCGCTGAGCGCATCGACGTTGACGGTCTTCGCGGCGAAGTTCGCCCGGCCGCGCACATGCGTGAGCGGCGGCAGCGTGCCGTACGCGACTTGGTTGTCCAGGAAAGTCAGCGAGCCCTTGTAGTCGGTGCGCAGCGGCGGTTCGGGCGGCGGCGGCCGATAGCGCGGAATGCCGAGCGTCAGCGCGAGCGCCGCGTTGCCTTTCGTGTCGAGCTTGCGTGTCGCGTGCTTGGCCATCAGGCCGAGCGAGCTGTTGTCGACATAGTCGAGCATGTCGGCGAGCGGCCCGCGCGCTTCGCCGTCGATCCGCAGCCTGGTTTCGCGATTGCCCGTATCGTCGATGCGTCCCGCCACGCGCGATACCGCGACGCCCTTGTAATGCCCGCGATGGATATCGAAGGCGAGCTTGTTTTGCGCGAGCCGGAACGTGCCGTCGATGCCCTCGAACGCCGGCCAGAAGTTCGGCAGGCCGCTCTGCAGCTTGCGCGGCGGAAACGGCGTGGGATCGAACTTGCCGCCCGTGAACGGCGCTTCGATGCGGAAGATGCCCGCATCCGGCGCTTTCGCGTACGGGAAGCGCGTGAGATCGCCGTGAATCTCGAGCGTGCCGTTGCGCGCGATGCCCGCCTGCAGCGCATGGCCGAGATAAACGCGCACGCGTTCGTTGAGGCTCGTCGGAAGATAGCGGACGAGGCGCGCCGCCTTCAGATAATCGACCTTCGCCTTGAGGTCGAGATTGCCGCGCCCGTGACCCTGGTTCCAGTACGCGGCGGTGACTTCGCCTTCGGCGTCGGCGTTGCGGATGCGCAGCGTGTCGAGATGAATGGTGAACGCGCGCCGCAGTTCGCCCGGCGCGATGGCGTCCGCGACGGTCCAGTTCGCGCGGCCTTGCAGGGAATCGAAGGTGAGACGGGGATCGTCGAACGCACCGGGGATCGTCACCGCCGCGTTCTTCGTGTCGATGACGATTTTGCCTTGCGACTCGTTGGCGTCGACGGCGCCCCACAGATTCTCGATGCCCGGAATGCCCGCGCGCGGCCGATTGTTGATCGTGAGTCCCGGCGGCGGTTCCTGCGCCTGCACGCTGATGCCCTGCAACTCGGCCTTGAACGCGTAATGGACGATCTTCGCATCGCCTTTTTCGCGCTGCTGCTTCGCTTCTTCCTCGGTCTTGGGCGCGGCGCGTTCGGTGTAGATCGTGTAGTTGGCGACCTGCCCGCGCGGGTTGTAGCGCACGAGTTCGTTGAGCACGCGCGATGGCAGCGGGAGCGTGCGCGCGAATTCCGCGAGGATGCCGAGATCGATCTGATCGCCTGCGATGCGAAACAGCAGCCCCTTGTTCACCGACGCCGGGCGATACGTGCCCGTGAGCGTCTGCATCGTGAGCAGGCGCGCGACCGTCGTGCCGTCTTCGAGCGAAGGCTGGCCGAGTTCCGCGCGAAGGTCGGAGAGGTTCAGCGTGTACGTGGTGTCCTTCTTGTCGATGGTCCACGCGAAGCGCGCCACCGGCAGATCGAGACGCGGCTGCGTCGCGCGCACGCGCAGCGCGATGTTGCCGCCCGTGAGATCGCCGTTTGCCGTCTGCAACTGGCCGCGGGCGAAGTTCAGCCAGATGCGGTTTTCGATGCGGCCATCGTAGACCGCGAACGGCATCTTTACGTAGCGCGCGAGCATCGGCAGATCGACGGGGCCCGTCGATACATAAACGCGGCCGGTCCAATTCGCGGGCGCGCCCATCGCGGTGAACGGCTCGTGGCGAAAGTCCGCGCGAACGTCGAGCGGACCGTGCAGGACGTCGCCATCGGCAGGCGCGGTCAGCGCGAGACGGTGACGCGCGCCGTCGTTCAGGGTCACGAGCTTCAGACGCTTGAACGCGATTTCGGGTGCATCGCGCTGGGCGTCGCGCCAGCGCAGCGTGCCATCGCGCAGCAGGATGCGCTGCTGCCCGAGCAGCCATGTGGTGAATGCGTTGGAGCCGGTGCGATGCGCCGGAACCGGCACGCCGGCGACCGTCAGCTCACCGTTCGCCTTGCGCGCGATGATGACGTCGGGGCCATCGACGGTGAGGTCCGCCAGTTTCGGTTGCAGCGCCAGCAGCGACCGCCACGCGATGCTCGCGCTCGCATGCGGAACCGCCAGACCGGGCGAGCCATCGGCGGCGTCGATGCGGAGATTATCGATATCGATGGTCGGCTGCATGCCGCTCCATCGCGCAGAAAGCCGGCCGACATGAAGCTGCGCATGAATCCGCGACGACACCGCCTGTTCGATGGTCAGCCTGAACGAATCGATCTGCGGCAGCACCACATAGCGCAAGCCCAGATAGATGCCCGCCACCGCGAAGTACATCGCGACGGCGACGATGAGGACGACTTTTAAGACACGCGACAGGACGCGCTCGGCGTTGCCGCTGGGCTTGGCTTGTCCAACTTCGGTCGGGTCGACGGATCGTCTGCTGTCGGACATGCTGCGGCTGTTCGGCGATATGGTAGTTTTGCGTGTTTGACGCTGCAATGTAACACAGGGTATGTCGTGGACGGCTTCGCCCGCGCACTCGAAAAAGCCCGGAAAGCCGCGTCCCGCAAGCCTCGCGGCGAATCCGGCGAGGCCCGGCGGTGCAGCCGGGCGACAGCATCGGCAAGCAGCAAACGACCCAAAGCAACGAGCGAGCCTAACCATTCATGACCGATGTGACTCTGCGCAGTTCCGGCTACTCCAACTATGCGGCGCGTGTTTATGCGGCGCGTCCCGAACTTCCGACGCTCGTGGCGGAGTGGGCGCAGACGCCCGTCACGCGCGAATGGATCGAAGCGCGTTTCGAGGAACTTTGCACGCGTTGCGGCGAAAGCGGCGCGCTAGACGAAGCCGCGCTGAAGACCGCGTTGCGCCGGCTGCGCACCGATGTTTTTTGCACCGTGATGGAACGCGACCTGTCGGGCGCGGCCGATGTCGCCGAAGTCACCGGCGCAATGACGGATCTCGCCGAAGTCACGATTCAACGCGCGCTTGCGGTGTTGTCGGCGGATCTGGAAGCGCTGTTTGGCGAACCGCGCGGACCGGACGGCGAACGGCTGACGCTCGGCGTCGTCGGCATGGGGAAGCTCGGCGGGCGCGAACTGAATGCGTCGTCGGATATTGACCTCATCTTTGTCTACGAAGAGGACGGCGAAACGGCGGGCGGCAAGCGCTCCCCGCTGACGACGCAGGAGTTCTTCACGCGGCTCGGACGGCGGCTGATCGGCGCGCTGGCGGAACTCACCGAGGATGGCTACGTGTTTCGCGTGGACATGCGGCTGCGTCCGAATGGCGATTCCGGTCCGCTCGTCTGCAGCCTCGGCATGCTCGAAGAGTATTTCTACGTGCAGGGCCGCGAATGGGAGCGTTATGCGTGGATCAAGGCGCGGCTCGTTTCCGAGCGCGAGAGCGATTCCGCGCAACGGCTCGCGAAGCAGCTCGAGTCCATCGCGACGCCGTTCATCTATCGCCGCTATCTCGATTACGGCGTGATCGCGGCGATTCGCTCGCTGCATCAGCAGATTCGCCAGGAAGCGCGGCGGCGCGCGTCGATGCGCCCCGACAAGGCCGACGACATCAAGCTCGGGCGCGGCGGCATTCGCGAAATCGAGTTCAGCGCGCAGGTGTTCCAGTTGATTCGCGGCGGACAGGCTGCCGATTTTCGTATCCGGCCGACGCTCGCGGTGCTCGAGCGCGCGGAGGCGCATGGGCTCGTCT
This sequence comes from Caballeronia grimmiae, assembly GCF_022879615.1. NCBI lineage: Bacteria > Pseudomonadati > Pseudomonadota > Betaproteobacteria > Burkholderiales > Burkholderiaceae > Caballeronia > Caballeronia grimmiae. Next base: position 2,446,731 of record NZ_CP084271.1, on the reverse strand, counting down.
CGACCGCCGTGCGCGATGGGCTCACCGACGCATATCTGTTTCTGCGCACGGTCGAGCATCGGCTGCAGTATCGCAACGACGCGCAGACGCATGCGATGCCCGTCGCCGACGACGAGCGCGCGCTGCTCGCGTCGTCGCTCGGCTTCGCGGATTACGCGGCGCTGATGACGAAGTTGAATGCGCATCGCGAGTTCGTCGAACAGCAGTTCGATGCGATCTTCGCCGACAAAGTGAGCGGCGAAAACGGCTGCGGCGTGGCCGACGATTCAGCCGCATCGTGGATCTGGAGCAGCGCCCTCGCCGACGATTCCGCGCAGGAAGAACTCGCCTCGCGCCTGAAGGAACTGGGCTTCGCGGACCCGTCGCCTGTACTCGCGCGGCTGACCGGCGTGTGGAATTCATCGCGCTACGCCGGCTTGCCCGAGAGAAGCCGCGAGCGCTTCGATATCGTGGCGCAGCGCGCGCTCGAAGCGGTGCAGTCGATCGACCCCGCGCGTCGTGGCGACACCATCGCGCGTCTGTTCGATCTGCTCGAAGCCACGGCCAAGCGCGGCGCGTATCTCGCGCTGTTGACGGAATATCCGGCGGCGCTGGATCGCGTGCTGTCGGTGCTGTCGGGTTCGCGCTGGGCGGCCGGTTATCTGATCCGGCATCCGCAATTGCTCGACGAATTGCTCGACGACGAAGCCATCGCGAGCCCGTTCGACTGGCCCGAATTCAAACGCTCGCTGCTGGCGCGTCTCACCGCCGCCGAGGATGCCGAGCATCAGATGGACTTGCTGCGGCACGCGCATCAGGCTGAAGTGTTCCGCATTCTGCTGATCGATCTGGCCGGGCGGCTGAGTGTCGAGCACGTGAGCGACCGGCTGTCGGAACTCGCCGACGCCGTGCTCGACGTCACCGTGCAGACGGTGTGGAAGCAGTTCCCGAAGCGGCATCGCGAGACGCCGCGCTTTTCGGTCATCGCGTACGGGAAGCTGGGCGGCAAGGAACTCGGCTACGCGTCGGACCTGGACATCATCTTTCTCTACGACGACCCCGACGATGCCGCCGCCGACATCTACGCGATGTTCGCGCGCCGCCTCATCACGTGGCTCACGGCGTCGACCGGCGCGGGCACGCTTTTCGACGTGGACTTGCGGCTGCGGCCGAATGGCGAGTCGGGCTTTCTCGTGACGAGCCTCGACGCGTTCCGCCGCTATCAGATTCGCGAAGGCGATGCGGCTAATACCGCGTGGGTGTGGGAGCATCAGGCGCTGTCGCGGGCGCGTTTCAGCGCGGGGGATGCGGACATCGGCGCGCAGTTCGAATCGATTCGCGCCGACGTGCTCGACACCGAGCGCGATGCTGCGGCGCTCGCACGCGAGATCGTCGCGATGCGCGAGCGCGTGCTGGCGGGGCATCCGAATCGCACGGAACTGTTCGATCTGAAGCACGATCGTGGCGGCATGGTCGATATCGAGTTCATCGTGCAGTACTGGGTGCTGCTGCATGCGCGGACGCATCGCGAGTTTGTGCGCAATGCGGGCAATATCACGCTGCTGAAGATTGCGGCGCGCAGCGGACTTATCGCCGGCGACGAGGCGGAAACGATCGGCGCGGCGTATCGGCGATACCGGAAGCTGCAGCACACGCTGCGGCTCGACGGGATGGAAAAGGCGCGGGTCGATCCGGAAAGCGTGCGCGAGGAGCGGGAGGCGGTGACGAGGTTGTGGACGAGAGTGTTCGCGGAAGTGGCTGAGTAGGGGAGCTGGACGGTAGCGGAATATTCGTGCCGTCCGCGCCTCGCACCTCACGCAGCCAACATCTCCTTCGCGTGCTTGCGCGTCGTCGCGGTGATTTCGATGCCGCCGAGCATCCGCGCGACTTCCTCGATGCGCCTCGCCTTGTCGAGCGGCGTGACCGTGCTGACGGTGCCGCGCGCATCGTCGGACGACTTCGCCACCTGAAAATGCTGATCGCCGCGCGCGGCCACTTGCGGCAAGTGCGTGACGCACAGCACCTGACGATCGCGTCCGAGCTGATGCAGCAGCCGACCGACCACTTCCGCCACGCCGCCGCCGATGCCCGTATCCACTTCGTCGAAGATCAGCGTCGGCGTCGGGCTGGCGGTGCTTGCAATCACCGCGAGCGCCAGGCTGATCCGCGCAAGCTCGCCGCCCGACGCGACCTTCGCCAGCGGCCGCAGCGCGACGCCCGCGTGACCGGCAACGCGAAATTCGATCTGCTCCAGCCCGTTCGCGCCGCCTTCCGCGAGCGGCACGAGCGCGACATCGAAGCTGCCGCCCGCCATCGACAATTCCTGCATGCCTTCCGTGACCGCTTTCGAGAGCGCCTTGGCCGCCTTTGCGCGCGCCTTCGACAGCACTTTCGCTTCGGCGAGATAGGCTTCCTTCGCCTTGTCCGCTGCGGCGTTGAGCGCGTCGAGATCGGCTGCGGCGTCCAGTTCGGCCAACTGGCGGCGGCGCGTTTCGTGTTCTTCCGGCAGCGTTTCCGGCTGCAGGCGGAACTTGCGCGCCGTCGAGTGCAATTGCTCCATGCGCCTTTCGACTTGCGCGAGCCGGTCCGGATCGAGCTCCAGACGCTGCGCATAGTGCGACAGCGAATAAGCCGCTTCCTGCAACTGAATCTCGGCGGGTTCGAGCGATGCCAGCACGTCGTTCAACGCTGGATCGATATCCGCGAGGCTGCGCAATTTCGACGTGATCGCGCCGAGCTGCGAGATCATCGCCTCGTCGGATTCTGAAAGCGCGCCGAGGGCGCTCTGCACGCCGTCGATCAGACTCGCCGAATGCGACAGCCGATGATGCTCCGCGCTCACTTCCTCCCACTCGCCCGGCTGCGGCGCGAGCTTGTCGAATTCGCTCAACTGCCACGCGAGACGCTCGCGCTCCAGTTGCAGCTCGCGATCGCGGCTCTGCGCGGCGTCGACGGCCTGCTGCGCCTCGCGATACGTCCGCCAGGCGCGGCTCACTGCATTCGCGGTTTCAGTGATGCCGGCGTGCGTGTCGAAGAGCTCTCGCTGGGCATCCGGCCGCATCAATAGCTGATGGGCGTGCTGGCCGTGAATATCGACGAGCATCTCTCCGACTTCGCGCAGTTGCGCAAGCGTCGCCGGCGTCCCGTTGATGAACGCCCGCGAGCGTCCGCTGGAGTCGATGACGCGACGCAGCATCACCGTGTCGCCATCCTGCGAGAGCGCGTGCTCGTCCAGCCAGCGCGCGGCTTGCGCGTGCGTGCCGAACTCGGCGGTGATGTCCGCGCGCGCCTCGCCGGTTCGCACGACGCTCGCGTCGGCGCGCGCACCGAGCGTGAGGGCGAGGGCGTCGATCAGGATCGACTTGCCCGCGCCGGTTTCACCCGAAAAAACCGTGAAGCCCGAATCGAATTCGATGTCGAGCGCGGCAACGATAACGAAGTCTCGAATAGAGAGATGACGGAGCATGGACGCTTCGGGATGAGGGTTCAGCGAGATTGCGTCAGACGGACGAGTCCTGCGAGGGATGCTCGTTCCAGTGCAGTTTCCTGCGCAGCGTGGCGTACGTGCTGTAGCCGACCGGATGCAGCACCGGCACCGTATGGCGCGAGCGCCGCACTTCGATGGCGTCGTTCAGTTCGACGGCGGTGAACGACTGCATGTCGAAATTCACGTTGACGTCCCGGCCGCCGATGATCTGGATCGTGACCTTCGAATCGTCGGGCAGGACGATCGGCCGGTTCGACAGCGAATGCGGCGCAATCGGCACCAGCACGAAGCCTTGCAGTTGCGGATGCAGTATCGGCCCGGCAGACGACAGCGCATAAGCCGTGGAGCCGGTCGGCGTCGCGACGATCAACCCGTCCGAGCGCTGGTTGTACATGAAGTGACCGTCGACGGAGACGCGCAGCTCGGCCATGCCGGAAAAGCCGCTGCGATTCACGACGACATCGTTGAAGGCGAGCGCGTGGTAGATCGGCTTGTCGTTGCGCACGATGCGCGCTTCGAGCAGCGTACGCTCCTCGCGTTCGAACTGGCCGGCGAGCATCTGCGGCACCCGTTCGCGCATCTCGGTGAGCGGAATATCCGTGATGAACCCGAGCCGCCCGTGATTCACGCCGATGAGCGGCGTCTTGTACGGCGCAAGCTGCCGGCCGACGCCCAGCATGGTGCCGTCGCCGCCGAGCACGACCGCGACGTCCGCGCGCGCGCCGATCTCCGCGATGGACAACGCCGGGTACTCCGTCACGCCCACGTCCTTCGCGGTGCCTTCTTCGAACACGACTTCGAACCCCTGGTTCGCAATGTGCTCCGCAAGAGATCTCAGCGGCGCCTCGATACCGGGTGTATTGGTTCGCCCGACGAGGGCGACGGTCTTGAATTGGCCAATTTCCATGCCGGCATTACACCATAGGTGGAAGGCGAAAAGAACCGGGGCCGCCCGCAGCGACGGACGACATGCCGCGACGTCGGCGCACGGTTCGATTCTCGTTAGAATGGAACAGACATTGAACGGGTCACGCGTGCTTGCGCTCGTGACATCGAAGCGGCGGCGGCGGTCGTCGCGCCCCGACACGTTGCGCTAAAATTTGCCCATGCTAGACCCACGTGCACAAACCCTCCTCAAGACGCTGATCGAGCGCTACATCGCCGAAGGTCAGCCGGTCGGTTCGCGCACGTTATCACGGCATTCCGGTCTCGAACTCAGCCCCGCGACCATCCGCAACGTCATGTCGGACCTGGAAGACCTGGGGCTCGTCGCGAGTCCGCATACGTCGGCAGGCCGCATTCCGACGCCGCGCGGCTACCGGCTGTTCGTCGACACCATGCTGACCGTCGAGGCGCCGCAGGACGAAGCGATGACCACCGCGGTCAAGACGCGGCTGCAAGGCCAGGAGCCGCAGAAAATCGTCGCCGCGGCGGCGAGCGTGCTCTCGAGCCTGTCGTCGTTCGCCGGCGTGGTGCTCACGCCGCGCCGCAGTCACATGTTCAAGCAGATCGAATTCATGCGGCTGTCGGACAAGCGCATTCTGCTGATCATCGTGACGCCCGAGGGCGACGTGCAGAACCGCATGATGGCCACGCAGCGCGACTACTCGCCCTCGCAACTCACCGAAGCCTCCAATTACATCAACGCGCATTTTGCGGGCCTGTCCTTCGACGAAGTGCGCCGCCGGCTGCGCGAGGAAATCGACCAGTTGCGCGGCGACATGACCACGCTGATGCAGGCGGCGGTCGTCGCGAGCACGGCGGAAGCCGATCCCGGCGAAACGGTGCTGATTTCCGGCGAGCGCAACCTGCTGGAAGTGGCGGACCTGTCTTCCGACATGGCGCGCCTGCGCAAACTCTTCGACTTGTTCGATCAAAAGACGAGCCTCCTGCAATTGCTGGATGTGTCGAGCCACGCGCAAGGCGTGCAAATTTTCATCGGCGGCGAGTCGAACCTCGTGCCGATCGAGGAAATGAGCGTCGTGACCGCGCCGTACGAAGTGAACGGCAAGATCGTCGGCACACTCGGCGTGATCGGCCCGACGCGCATGGCCTACAACCGCGTGATTCCCATCGTCGACATCACCGCGCGGCTGCTGTCGATGTCGCTCAGTCAGCAGTAGTCAGCATCAACCCGCAATCACGAGCAGCAGCGCGGCACTTCCGTGCATCATGCCGCGTCGTAGAGGCGCGCCGCCACTAGGCCATTCGGCCAATGATGCGCGCCGGAACGCGCCGCTATAATGACCTTCACCTTTCGATGCCTTCCGGCCGCCTTGCCCTATGCGTTTCGACCTCGAGTTGCCTTCGCAGCCCAGCGCTTCACATCGCGTCGCTGTGCTGCTGATCAATCTCGGCACGCCGGACGCGCCCACGCCGCGAGCGGTGCGCAAATATCTGGCGCAGTTTCTGTCGGACCCGCGCGTCGTCGAAATTCCGTCGTTCATCTGGCAGATCATTCTGCGCGGCGCGATCCTGCCGTTTCGCAGCCGTGCGTCGGCGAAGAAGTACGCACAGGTCTGGCTGCCGGAAGGCTCGCCGTTGCGCGTGTACACGGAGAAGCAGGTCGAACAGCTGCGGCGGCTTTTTGCGGCGAACGACTATCACGTGATCGTCGATTACGCGATGCGCTACGGCACGCCGGGCATCGGCGCAATGCTCAACCAGATGAAGCTCGAAGGCGCGGACCGCATTCTTCTCGTGCCGATGTATCCGCAATACTCGTCGTCGACGACCGCCACCGCGTTCGACGACGCCTTCACGGCGCTCAAGCGCGTGCGTAACCAGCCCGAGATCCGGACGATTCGTCATTACGCGGATCATCCGGCGTATATCTCGGCGCTCGCCGAACAGGTGCGCGAATACTGGCGCGTTCACGGCCAGCCGGACTTCTCCGCCGGCGACAAGCTCGTGCTCAGTTTCCACGGCGTGCCCAAGCGCACGATGGACCTCGGCGACCCTTATCACGACCAGTGCCAGTTGACCGGTTCGCTGCTCGCTGCCGCGCTCGGGCTTACGCCGGTCGAATGCCGCGTGACGTTCCAGTCGCGCTTCGGCCGCGCGGAATGGTTGCAGCCCTACACTGCGCCGACGCTGGCGGAACTGGGCGCAGCCGGCGTCGGGCGCGTCGACGTGTTTTGCCCGGGCTTCACGGCGGATTGCCTCGAGACGATCGAGGAAATCGGCATCGAGGTGCGCGACGAATTTCTGAAGGCGGGCGGCAAACAGTTCCACCGCATTCCTTGCCTGAACGCATCGCCGGCATGGATCAAGGCGCTCGGCGAGATTGCGGCACAACATCTGCAAGGATGGCCGGTGCAGGGCGCGCAACCGGTGACGGTCGCCGCCTGAACCCGGTCATCGCAAGAGAATCGCCATGAACTACAAGATTTCGACGGAACCCGGCGCGCGTTTGCGCATCGACAAATGGCTATGGGCGGCGCGCTTCTTCAAGACGCGCTCCCTCGCGAGCGATGCGGTGGAAAAGGGTCGCGTCAGGATCGGCGGCGCGAACGTGAAGCCGTCGAAGGACGTGCGCGTGGGCGATATCGTCGAGATCGATATCGAGCGGATCGTCTGGCAGGTCGAAGTGCTCGGCCTTTGCGACGTGCGCGGTCCCGCGCCGGTTGCGCAGACGCTCTACGCCGAAACCGAGGAAGGCCGCACGAAGCGGCTCGCGGAAGCCGAACGCCGCAAGACGTATCGCGAGCCGGCGGCCGGCATGCAGGGCAGGCCGACGAAGCGGGATCGCCGCATCATCGATAAGTTTTCTGGGTCGGAGTAAAGAACTCTTCCAGGGTCGCATGAACGCCTCCGTACTCGGTGTTACGGGCGGTCAGTGCACCGGACAAGCATATGGTGGTCGTGCCCGCGGTCAGTACCAGGGCGACCACCGCGACAGCAAAGGTCAGTTTCATGGTACCCCCGGCTATGCGGGCTGAGCGGTCTTTCGACCGGACGAGGTCAGGAAACGGGCGAGGCGTAAGCGGTTTGAAGCAATCGTAGGATAAGGGTAAACGTGCTTCCTGCGATGCCTTTTCGAAGTGTAGGCGACGGCATCGCTACGCTCAATCTGTTTCTCACCGGCGTGCGTTACCGGCTGTTTCCGGCCCGGCGCGCTGTGGTGTCCAGCGCACAAAATTCGTCGTAAGAAGCCTTGAAAATGCTTCTGGCGCCCCAAATTCCGGCGCTAGTGCTACGAAGCGCGGCCCCATGCAGCAATGGCGGCGCTTCTCATCCGACTCACTCACAGAAATAACATTCAGCGACATGGAAAACACGCAAGAGAATTCAGCGAGCCAGAACCCGACGCCCGCCGACGAAACCGCGCGCCAGGCCGCCGATCCGACTCAGGCGACCACCCAAGCCGCGCCGGAAACGCAGGCAGCCGCAGACGCAGCAACGCAAGCCGCTCCGAACGGAAGCGAAGCGGCGCTCGCCGAAGCACAGGCCAAGGTGGCCGCATTGCAGGAAGAATTTCTCCGCGCCAAGGCGGAAACGGAGAACGTGCGCCGCCGCGCTCAGGAAGACGTGGCCAAGGCTCACAAGTTCGCCATCGAAAACTTCGCGGAAAATCTGCTGCCGGTGCTCGACAGCCTCGAAGCGGCGCTGGCCGACCAGTCGACGGACGTCGCGAAAGTGCGCGAGGGCGTCGACCTGACGCTGCGCCAGCTTTCCAGCGCACTGGAGAAAGGCCGCGTCATCGCGTTGAACCCGGTCGGCGAGAAGTTCGATCCGCATCGCCATCAGGCCATTTCCATGGTGCCGGCGGACCAGGAGCCGAACACCGTCGTGGCCGTGCTGCAAAAGGGCTACATCATCGCGGACCGCGTGCTGCGTCCGGCGCTCGTGACCGTCGCCGCACCGAAGTAAATAGACAGCCGCGAGACTCGCTCATGGCCAACATTCCCGTCGATGCCACCGCGTTCTCCGAATTCGGTATGCAGGAACTCGACGCTGCCGGCTTCGACGCCGGTCTGGCGTCAGCGGGAGACGAACTGGCCGTGGTGTTCTTCTGGGGCCTCGACTGCTTCAACTGCGAAATCGCCAAGAAAGCGATGCTCGCGCAGCCCGACGCCATCCGCGCGCTCGGACTCAAGTGGTTCCACAGCAATGTCTACGAGCATCGCGAGCTTGGCCGCCGATTCCTGCTGCATGGCGTGCCGACGTGGTTCTTCTTTCATCGGGGCAAGCGGCTCGGGCGGGCAACCGGCTGGCACGGCATCGCGCAGTTCGAGGCGGCAGTGAACGCGGCGCGCGAAAAAGTCGCCGCAGCGGGAAGTTAGGCGCAAGAAACGGCAGGAAATCGAAAAAGTTATAGACCGCATCGCATTCAGGGTCTTGAAAACGAAATCGGCGCTCCTATCTTGCGTACAGGTATGAATTTTGGGCGTTCGGCCCGTTGAATCGGCCGCAAAAGCCGGCGTGTTCCGGCCGCAGCGCCAAAGCGATCAAAGCTAGGAGAGTATAAAAAATGGGCAAAATCATCGGCATCGACCTCGGCACCACGAATTCGTGCGTGGCGCTGATGGAAGGCAATCAGGTCAAGGTCATCGAGAACTCGGAAGGCGCGCGCACCACGCCGTCGATCATCGCGTACATGGATGACAACGAGATTCTCGTCGGCGCGCCTGCAAAGCGTCAGTCGGTCACGAACCCGCGGAACACGCTGTACGCGGTGAAGCGCCTGATCGGCCGCCGCTTCGACGAAAAGGAAGTGCAGAAGGACATCAACCTGATGCCCTACAAGATCGTCAAGCACGACAACGGCGACGCATGGGTCGAAGCGCACGGCAAGAGTCTCGCGCCGTCGCAAGTGTCGGCTGAAGTGCTGCGCAAGATGAAGAAGACCGCTGAAGACTACCTCGGCGAGCCGGTGACGGAAGCCGTCATCACGGTTCCGGCGTACTTCAACGACAGCCAGCGTCAGGCAACCAAGGACGCGGGCCGCATCGCCGGTCTGGAAGTCAAGCGCATCATCAACGAGCCGACGGCAGCCGCGCTCGCGTTCGGTCTCGACAAGGCCGAAAAGGGCGACCGCAAGATCGCCGTGTTCGACCTCGGCGGCGGCACGTTCGACATCTCGATCATCGAAATCGCGGATGTGGACGGCGAAATGCAGTTCGAAGTGCTGTCGACCAACGGCGACACGTTCCTCGGCGGTGAAGACTTCGACCAGCGCATCATCGATTACATCATCGGCGAGTTCAAGAAGGAGCAGGGCGTCGACCTGTCGAAGGACGTGCTCGCGCTGCAACGCCTGAAGGAAGCGGCTGAGAAGGCGAAGATCGAACTGTCGTCGACGGCTCAGACCGACATCAACCTGCCGTACATCACGGCCGACGCGTCGGGTCCGAAGCACTTGAACCTCAAGTTCACGCGCGCCAAGCTGGAAGCGCTCGTCGAAGAACTGATCGAGCGCACGATCGAACCATGCCGCATCGCGATCAAGGACGCGGGCGTGAAGGTCGGCGACATCGACGACGTGATCCTCGTCGGCGGCATGACGCGTATGCCGAAGGTGCAGGAGAAGGTCAAGGAATTCTTCGGCAAGGAACCGCGCCGTGACGTGAACCCGGACGAAGCCGTGGCCGTGGGCGCCGCGATTCAAGGCCAGGTTCTGTCGGGCGACCGCAAGGACGTTCTGCTGCTCGACGTGACGCCTCTGTCGCTCGGCATCGAAACGCTCGGCGGCGTGATGACGAAGATGATCAACAAGAACACGACCATCCCGACGAAGCACGCGCAAGTGTATTCGACGGCGGACGACAACCAGGGCGCCGTGACGATCAAGGTGTTCCAGGGCGAGCGTGAAATGGCCGCGGGCAACAAGCTGCTCGGCGAATTCAACCTCGAAGGCATTCCGCCCGCACCGCGCGGCGTGCCGCAGATCGAAGTGACCTTCGACATCGACGCGAACGGCATTCTGCACGTCGGCGCGAAGGACAAGGCGACGGGCAAGGAGAACAAGATCACCATCAAGGCGAACTCGGGTCTGACGGACGCCGAAATCGACAAGATGGTGAAGGACGCCGAAGCCAACGCCGAGGAAGATCACAAGCTGCGCGAACTGGCCGATGCCCGCAACCAGGGCGACGCGCTGGTCCACAGCACGAAGAAGGCGGTTGCCGAGTATGGCGACAAGGTCGACGCTTCGGAGAAGGAAAAGATCGAAGCGGCGCTGAAGGACCTCGAAGACGCGCTGAAGAACAGCTCGAGCGACAAGGCCACGATCGAAGCGAAGGTCGAGGCGCTGGCTCAGGCTTCGCAGAAGCTCGGCGAAAAGATGTACGCCGACATGCAGGCGCAGCAAGGTGCGGCCGGTGCGGCAGCGGGTGCTGCCGGCGCGGAAGCGGCTTCGTCGGCATCGGCTGGTGCGAGCCAGCAGCATGACGACGTCGTCGACGCCGACTTCAAGGAAGTGAAGAAGGACTAAGCCGCAGGGCGCGTGGATGGCAACGTTCACGCGCCCGCGGTCTTTCGCGCGATGCATCGGCGCGAACAGGACCGGGACGCGTCGAGCGTCTGACGTGGAACGCGCCTGGCGAGCTTTTTGGCTCCCCGGGCACGTTGCTTTTTTGGGGCGTCCTGCTCAGGAGTGGCATACGAGAGCGGGGCGTCAGAGGTTACGCGCGGGTCGTTTGACCCGAGGCATCTGAGAGGAACCGTCGCGGCCAAGCGCGACGGCATGGAACCGACATGGCGAAACGGGATTACTACGACGTTCTGGGCGTCGCGAAGAACGCGAGCGACGACGAGATCAAGAAGGCGTATCGCAAGCTCGCGATGAAGTATCACCCTGACCGCAATCCGGACAACAAGAAAGCGGAAGAGAACTTCAAGGAGGCGAAGGAAGCCTACGAGATGCTCTCCGATCAGCAGAAGCGCGCCGCTTACGACCAGTACGGTCACGCGGGCGTCGATCCGAACATGGCGGGCGCGGGTGCGCAAGGCTTCGGCGGTTTTGCCGATGCCTTCGGCGATATCTTCGGCGACATCTTCGGACAGGCGGCGGGCGCGGGCGCGGGTGCGCGCGGCGGACGCGGCGGCCCGCAGGTGTATCGCGGCGCGGACCTGCGCTACAGCATGGAAATCACGCTGGAGCAGGCGGCGCACGGTTACGACACGCAAATTCGCGTGCCGAGCTGGAGCAACTGCAACGTCTGTCACGGTTCGGGCGCGAAGCCGGGCACGAAGCCGGAAACCTGCCCGACCTGTCACGGACAGGGCCAGGTGCGGATGTCGCAGGGCTTTTTCAGCATCCAGCAGACGTGTCCGAAGTGTCACGGCAGCGGCACTTACGTTCCCGATCCCTGCACGAACTGCCACGGCGCGGGCAAGGTGAAGGAGACGAAGACGCTGGAAGTGAAGATTCCGGCCGGCATCGACGACGGTATGCGTATCCGCTCGGCGGGCAACGGCGAGCCGGGCATCAACGGCGGTCCGAGCGGCGACTTGTACGTGGAGATCCACATCAAGCAGCACGCGGTGTTCGAGCGCGACGGCGACGACCTGCACTGCCAGATGCCGATTCCGTTCACGACGGCGGCGCTCGGCGGCGAGATCGAAGTGCCGACACTCGCGGGCCGCGCGAGCTTCACGGTGCCGGAAGGCACGCAGTCGGGCAAGACGTTCCGTCTGCGCGGTAAGGGCATCAAGGGATTGCGGTCGAGCATCGCAGGCGATCTCTACGTGCACGTGCAGGTGGAAACGCCGGTCAAGCTCACCGAGCAGCAGCGCGACTTGCTCAAGCAGTTCGAGAAGTCGCTGACGGAAGGCGGCGCGCGGCATAGCCCGCAAAGCAAAAGCTGGTTCGATCGCGTGAAGAGCTTCTTCGACTGACGCGCTTTCGCACTGACGCGCGCCTGCATCATGCGAGCATGGCCATGAAGATCGAAGCACGCAGCGCTGCATTCGCGCTGCTCGACGATTGCGACGCGACCGCCGAAAGGCGGTCGAGTCGTTTGTACACGGACTTCTCGCACGAGCACGTCTGTGAAGACGGCCGCTCGCTCGATGCGGTCTGCGCCGACATCGAGCGCGATCTGCAAGGCGGCTTGCATGCGGTCGTGGTCGCAGACTATGAGTTCGGGCGCAATCTGCAGTTCGGCGAGATCGGGCGCGGCGGCGATCATGCGCTGCGCGTGCTGATGTTCCGCGCGTGCACGGCGTTGTCGCGTGACGAAGCCAGCGCGTGGCTGACCGCGCAAGACGGCCATTCGGAAGCGCCGTCGATGGCAGGCGTGGCCGGCATCGAGCCGAGCGTCACGCGCGACGAGTTCGACGCCGCCATCGCCGCCATTCAGCAGGCGCTGGTGGACGGCGAGTCGTATCAGATCAACTTCACGTACCGGCTCGCGTTCGATGTGTTCGGCACGCCGCTAGCTTTGTATCGACGGCTGCGCGAGCGTCAGCCGGTGCGCTATGGCGCGTTGATCGCAATGCCCGGCGGACGCGCGCTTGTGTCGTGTTCGCCGGAGTTGTTCATCGAAAAGCACGGCGATGTACTGCGCGCCCGCCCGATGAAAGGCACCGCGCCCCGCGACACCGATCCCGCCGCGCTTCACGACGATCCGAAGAACCGCGCGGAAAACGTGATGATCGTCGATTTGCTGCGCAACGACATCTCGCGCGTCGCGGTCACGGGGTCGGTGCATGTACCCGCGCTGTTTTCAGTCGAACCGTATGCGTCCGTTTGGCAGATGACGTCGACGGTCGAAGCGCGCGTCGCGCCCGGCACGCCGTTCGCGGCGATCATCCGCGCGCTGTTTCCATGCGGCTCCATCACTGGCGCGCCGAAGTACCGCACGATGCAGCTCATCGATGAAATCGAAAGCACGCCGCGCGGTCTCTATACCGGCGCAATCGGCTGGCTCGATGCAGGCGGCGACTTCTGTCTGTCGGTCGCGATTCGCACGCTGGTCATCGACGCCACCGGCGAACGCGGCGTGCTCGGCATTGGCGCGGGCATCGTGCTGGATAGCGTGTCCGCGAACGAGTACGACGAGTGTCTGTTGAAGGCGCGTTTTCTGACCGGTGCGGACCCCGGCTGCGAACTCTTCGAGACGACGTACGCGACGCGCAGCGAAGGCGTGCGCCACTACGCGCGTCATGTGGCGCGGCTGAAGGCAAGCGCGGCGTATTTCGATTTTGCGTTCGACGAACGTGAGCTCGATGCTGAAGTCGCGCGACACTGCGCGGGCTTCCATGAAGGCAAGCCGTATCGATTGCGCATCGCGCTCGACAAGCGCGGGCGCATCTCGATGACCAGCGCACCGCTTGCGCCGTTGTCGTCGGAAACCGTGAATGTGCTGCTCGCGTCGGAGCGCGGCTTTGTGGCGCAATCATCGCGCGACACGCTGCTTCGCCACAAGACGACGCGCCGCGCCGACTACGACCGCGCGTGGAAGGCCGCCGAAACCGAAGGCGCGTTCGACATGCTGTTCACGAACGAGCGCGGCGAACTCACCGAAGGCGGCCGTTCTAGCATCTTCGTGAAGCTGGACGGGACGTGGTGCACGCCGCCCATCGACGCCGGCGTGCTGCCGGGCGTGATGCGCGCCGTGGTCATCGAAAAACTCGGCGCGGAAGAACGCCGGCTAGTGCCAGCCGATCTCGACCGCGCCGAAGACATGCTCATCACCAACGCGCTGCGCGGCGCGGTGAAAGCACGCCTCACGCACTAGTCCGGGCGCGTTACCACTCGGCGACGCTGCCATCCGCGTGACGCCACACCGGATTGCGCCAGCGATGCCCGATCTTCGCCATCTCGCGCACCTTCTCCTCATTCACTTCGATCCCAAGCCCGGGCCCTTGCGGAATCGATACCATGCCGTCGTCGTACTTGAAGACTTCCGGATTCCTGATGTAATCCAGCAGGTCATTGCCCGTGTTGTAGTGGATGCCCAGGCTTTGTTCCTGGATGAACGCGTTGTAGCTGACGGCGTCGATCTGCAGGCAGGTCGCGAGCGCGATCGGCCCGAGCGGGCAGTGCAGTGCGAGCGCGACATCGTAGGCTTCGGCCATCGACGCGATCTTGCGGCATTCGGTCAGCCCGCCCGCATGCGACGCGTCCGGCTGAATGATATCGACATAACCGCCCGCCAGAATGTGCTTGAAGTCCCAGCGCGAATAGAGCCGCTCGCCGAGTGCAATCGGCGTGCTCGTCTGATTGACGATATCGCGTAACGCCTCGACGTTCTCCGACAGCACCGGTTCCTCGATGAACATCAGCTTGTACGGATCGAGTTCTCTTGCAAGTACCTTCGCCATCGGCTTGTGCACGCGCCCGTGGAAGTCGACGCCGATGCCCACGTTCGGTCCGACCGCCTCGCGCACCGCGCGCACGTTGTCGATCACGCCCTGAACCTTGTCGAACGTGTCGATCATCTGCAGTTCTTCGGAGCCGTTCATCTTCACGGCCTTGAAGCCGCGTTCGACAACCGCACGCGCATTGTTCGCGACATCGCTCGGACGGTCGCCGCCGATCCACGAATACACCTTGATCTTGTCGCGGACCTGGCCGCCGAGCAGCGCGTGAATCGGCACGCCGTGATGCTTGCCGAGAATGTCCCACAGCGCCTGGTCGACGCCTGCAATCGCGCTCATGCCGATAGGGCCGCCGCGATAAAAGCCCGAGCGATACATCACCTGCCATAAGTCTTCGATATGGCGCGGATCCTTGCCGATCAGATAGTCCGAGAGTTCGTCGACGGCGGCGGCCACTGTATGCGCGCGTCCCTCGACGACGGGTTCTCCCCAGCCGGTGATGCCTTCATCGGTCTCGATTTTGAGGAAGCACCAACGCGGCGGAACAACGAAAGTTTCAAGTTTTGTGATTTTCATGCAAGCGTCTCCTGGCGAGGCTCTTATGGTAGCTCAAACTCGGCGCGGTGAACTGATTAATAGTATTGTTTCGGCCGGAAGCAGCCTTCTTTCAGCCGACGAAATGGCGGATAATCGCGCGGGTATCGATAGCACGACGAAGGAGTTCATCATTCACCGCGATCTTCATGGCCGCGTGGCGTACGAACTGGGCACGGCCATACTACGCGGCGATTTCGTGCCCGGTTCGTCTCTCCCGCGGGAAGTTGAACTGATGGAACGGTTCGGCGTAAGCCGAACGGTATTGCGCGAGGCGCTGCGCACGCTGACATCGAAGGGGATGATTCAGTCGCGCCCGAAGATCGGGACGCGTGTGAGGCCGAGAGAAGCCTGGAACCTGCTCGACGCCGACATGCTCCACTGGTATTCGCGCGTCGCTCCGCCGATGCACTTCGCACTCAAGCTCCAGGAAATGCGCGAGATGATCGAGCCGTATGCCGCAGCGCTCGCCACGCGCAACCACGACGCACACGCGCTCGGCAAGCTCGAGAGAGCGCATCGCGCGATGGTGGAGGCGCAGAACGTCGACGAGTGGGTGCGCGCCGATCTCGAGTTCCACTTGTGCGTGCTGGCCGCTTGCAGCAACGAGTTGCTCGTTCCGCTGGGCGTGCTCATCGAACGGACGCTCGAAGGTCAGTTGCGCCTGAACGCCAAGCGCGCCGAAGTGTTCAACGCCTCGCTGGCCGAGCATACAGCGGTCTTCTCGGCGATCGTCGCACGCGACGCGGAGGCTGCACGCCGCGCAATGTCCGATCTGCTTGGAGTGACGCGAGCGCGTATCGAAGGGTGACGTGGCGCGCGTGTTTCAGCGAGCAAAAAAATGCGCGCGGCGATCGCATCGCCAGCGCGCAAGCATTTGCCGATCAGCAATCGATCAGATCACGAATGCTTTTCGATCAGTTCGACCTTGTAGCCGTCCGGATCTTCCACGAAGGCGATTACCGTCGTGCCGCCCTTCACCGGGCCGGCTTCGCGCGTGACGCGGCCACCCGCGTTGCGGATGCGATCGCAAGCTTCGGCGGCGTTATCCACTTCCAGCGCGATGTGGCCGTAAGCGTTGCCCATCTCGTACTTTTCGACGCCCCAGTTATAGGTGAGCTCGAGCACGCTGTGTTCGCTTTCATCGCCATAACCGACGAATGCGAGCGTGTACTTGTACTCGGTGTTCTCGCTCTGGCGCAGCACCTTCATGCCGAGAATCCGGGTGTAAAAGTCGATGGAGCGCTGCAGGTCGCCGACGCGCAGCATCGTGTGGAGAAGTCGCATGATGAGGTTCCTGTTGTGTTGGCGGCGGCGCGATTCCTGAACTCGTCGCACTCGCCGGCATTGCGGGTTCGTGCAAAATTGTACCGTTCGATGCAAACCCGCGCTGACGGCGCTCATCGGCTTACAACGCAGGCAGCAGATCCGGCGGATGATGCTTGAGCGTATGGCGCGCCTCGCGAAACTCCGGAAAGATGGACTCCACCGTTTTCCAGAAACGCGGGCTGTGATTCATCTCACGCAGATGCGCGAGTTCGTGCGCGACGACGTAATCGATGATCGACAGCGGAAAGTGAATCAGCCGCCAGTTGAGGCGAATCTTGCCATCGCTCGAACAACTGCCCCAGCGCGTCGCCGCCGATGACAGCGCGTAAGCCCGATATTCCGCGCCCAGTTTCTCGGCATATACCGCGAGCCGCTCACCGAAGATGCGCTTCGCTTCGCTCTGCAGCCAGCCTTGCACGCGATCCTTGATCTGCTGCGCATCGGCGAAAGCGGGCAGGGCTAGTGCGAGCACGTTGGTGTCGGCATCGAAGGAAGGCGTGCTCGCGGACGGATTCAGCGACACGCGAATCGTCTTGCCGAGAAACGGAAACTCCGCGCCGTCCTGCCATTCGATGCGCGGCAGCGCGCGCTGCTCGACGCGCGTTTGCCACTCGGCCAGCTTCCGAAAAATCCAGCCTTGCTTGTCGCCGATTGCAGTTTCGATATCCGCGATCGTCACCCAGCGTGGCGCGGTGATCGTGAGACCGGTTGCATCGATGCAGAAGCCGATGGTACGCCGTGCCGAGCGCTTCAGCCGATAGTCGAGCGCCTGAGCGCCGAACAGCACGCGGCGCTGACGCACGCCTTCGGGAAGCGGTTTGGGCTTCGACAGTTCGCCAGACGGGACGTTGCCGCGTGGAGAAGGCGGCGCGGGAGCGGGCGCGGTCGCGGGCGCATGCTCGAACGGAAGATCGAGTTGCAGGGTATCGAGCGCGACGGCGGGGCGCTGTCGCGAGGGAGGCTTCTGCATCGGCTCGGCTTTGCGCTCCCGGCGCAGGAATGACGAGAAGAACGAATAGGGCACGCGGCTCGACCGGCTCGAAGCTCTGGAGGCGAACCGCGTCAGCGGCCCGTGCCCGCAGCGCCCGCCCGTTGCGGCTGCGCGTTCGACGTGGCGTAGGCGAGCGGATCGATACGGCGCATCTCCGTTTCGATCCAGCTCTCGACGCGCACATTCACTTCTTCGGGCGAGAGACCAGTGGTATCGATGGGCTTGCCGATCGACACCGTGACTATACCCGGATACTTGATGAACGAATTGCGCGGCCACACGTGCCCGGCGTTATGCGCGATCGGCACGACAGGCGCGCCCGTCGCGACGGCGAAGCGCGCGCCGCCCGTCTTGTACTTGCCCTGCGAGCCGACCCGCGTGCGCGTGCCTTCGGGGAACATGATGACCCATGCGCCGTCGTCCATTCGTGCGCGGCCCTGGCGCGTGACGGATGCGAACGCATCGCGGCCTTGCGTGCGATCGATGTGCACCATTTTCAGCAGCCCGAGCGCCCAGCCGAAGAACGGCACATACAGCAATTCGCGCTTGAACACATAGCAGAGCGGACGCGGCATCAGCGCGGGAAAGGCCAGCGTCTCCCACGCGGATTGATGCTTCGACAGGAGCACGGCGGGGCCATCGGGCAGATTCTCAGCGCCTTCGATCCTATAGCGGATGCCGACGAGATGACGCAGCACGACGATCGTCGACTTGCACCAGCCGGCCGCCATCCAGTAGCGCTTGTCGGCGCGCATGAACGGAAACGCGATAAAGCAGGCGATTGCATACGGCACCGTGTACATGACGAAGTACAGCATCAACAGCAACGAACGGATGAAGCGCATGAAGTCTCAGCAAGTCGTGACGGGGCCGGCGATCAGTCCTGATGCCGCGCGAGGAAGTCGAGCGCGAAGGCGCGCAGATCGGTGTGAACCAGGGTGCCTGCGGGCAGCTTGCCTTCCGCGAGGGTTTTCTCGCCTTTGCCGGTCAGCACGAGATGTACCGGAAAGCCGAGCGCGGCGCCCGCCTGCAGGTCACGCAGGGAGTCGCCGACGACGGGCGTATCTTCCGGATCGATCTCGAAGCGGTCGATGATCTGCTGCAGCATCCCCGGCTTCGGCTTGCGGCAATCGCATTGATCTTCGGCGGTATGCGGACAGTAGAAGATCGCGTCGATGCGTCCGCCGACTGCCGCGGCCGCGCGATTCATCTTCTGATGCATCGCGTTGAGCGCGGCCATGTCGAACAAGCCGCGCCCGATGCCCGACTGGTTCGATGCAATCGCCACGCGATACCCCGCCTGATTGAGCCGCGCGATGGCTTCGAGACTGCCGGGAATGGCGACCCATTCGTCCGGCGACTTGATGAACGCGTCGGAATCGACGTTGATGACGCCGTCGCGATCGAGGATGACGAGTCGTCTGTTCATGGCTCAGGCCGCGAGCTTGGAGATGTCGGCCACGCAGTTCATCTGCTGATGCAGCGCCTGCAGAAGCGCAAGACGGTTGTTGCGCAGCGCGGCGTCTTCCGCGTTCACCATCACGTCGTTGAAAAACGTGTCGACGCTTTCGCGCAATGCGGCGAGCGCCGTCAGCGCTTCCGTGTAGTTGCGCGCGGCGAGCTGGCTTTGCACGCGCGGCGTCACGTTCTGGATCTGCGCGTACAGATTCTTCTCAGCCGCTTCCACGAGCAGGTCCGGATTCACCGATGCGGGCGCGCCTTGCTCCGACTTCTTCAGGATATTCGAAATGCGCTTGTTGGCCGCCGCAAGCGACGCGGCTTCCGGCAGCGACGCGAATTCGCGCACGGCGTCGAGGCGCGCGACGATGTCGTCGAGGCGCGTCGGGTTGAGACTCAGCACGGCTTCGATGTCGTTGGCTTCGAAACCGCGCTCGCGCAGCAGGCCGCGTAGACGGTCGAGGAAGAACGCATAGACCGCTTCGGTCGAATCCGCGACCTGCGGCATGCCGGCGAACTGACGCTGAGCGGCTGCGACGAGATTGCGCAGATCGATCGGCAGCTTCTTTTCAAGCAGGATGCGCAGCACGCCGAGCGCATGACGGCGCAGCGCGAACGGGTCTTTCTCACCGGTCGGCGCGAGGCCGATGCCCCAGATGCCGACGATGGTTTCCAGCTTGTCCGCGAGCGCCACCGCGCAACCGACACCGGTCGACGGCGTGTCGTCGCCGGAGAAGCGCGGCTGATAGTGCTCCGAGCACGCGAGCGCGACTTCTTCCGGTTCGCCGTCGTGGCGGGCGTAGTACGTGCCCATCGTGCCTTGCAGTTCCGGGAATTCGCCGACCATGTCGGTGAGCAGGTCCGCCTTCGCGAGACGCGCGGCGCGGCGGGTGAGCGCGGCATCGACGCCGATCATCGGCGCGATTTCGCCCGCGAGTGCTTCCAGCCGCTCGACGCGTTGCAGCGCGGAGCCGAGCTTATTGTGATACACGACGTTGGCGAGCAGCGGCACGCGCTCTTCGAGGCGCTTCTTCTTGTCCTGCGTGAAGAAGAACTTGGCGTCGGCGAGGCGCGGGCGCACCACGCGCTCGTTGCCCTCGATGATCTCGCCCGGCGTTTTCGTGTCGATATTCGACACGATCAAAAAGCGCGAGCGCAGCTTGCCGTGATGATCGGTGAGCGCGAAATACTTCTGGTTCGTCTGCATCGTGAGGATCAGGCATTCCTGCGGCACTTGCAGGAATTCCTCGTCGAAGCGGCATTGATACACGACCGGCCATTCGACCAGCGCGTTGACTTCTTCGAGCAGCGCTTCCGGCATCACGACACGATCTTCGCCCGCGAACGCCTGCAATTGCGTGCGAATGGACTCGCGGCGGTCATCGAGGTTCGGGACGACGTGGGCCTTGGTTCGCAGCGTTTCGGCGTAGTCATCGGCATGGGCGATCGGCACGAAGCCTTGCGACATGAACCGATGGCCGATGGTCGTATCGCCCGCATCGACGCCGAGCGCGCTCACCGGCACGACGTCGCGGCCATGCAGGGCGACGAGGCGCTGCACCGGACGGACGAACTGCACATTCGTGCCGTCGGGACGCTGATACGTCATCACCTTCGGAATCGGCAGCTTGCCGAGGGTTTCGTCGAGCGCGGCTTGCAGGCCATCGGCGAGCTTGGCGCCGGGGGCCGCGTAGCGCAGAAAGAAGGATTCGGCCTTGCCGTCCTGCGCGCGCTCGAGTTCGGCAAGCGGGAAGTCGGGGAAGCCGAGCGCCGCGAGCTTCTTCGCGAGCGGCGGCGTGGGCTTGCCTTCCTTATCGAGCGCGACGGAAACGGGCAGCACTTTTTCGCGCACCTGCTTTTCCGGCGCGACATCGCGCACGTTCTTGATGAGCACGGCGAGGCGGCGAGGTGTCGCGTATTTCTCGAACGACGGCGCGCCTTCGATCAGGTCGCGCGCAGCGAGCCGCTCGACGACGCCTTCGGCGAAAGCGGTGCCGAGACGCGCGAGCGCCTTCGGCGGCAGTTCTTCGGTCAGCAGCTCGACGAGCAGGGAAGCGTGATGGGTTTGCGTCATTGTTCTGTCTTGCCTCGTCAAGCCTGTTCGTTGGCGCCGGTGGGCGAGCTTTCCACCTTCATTGGCGGCGCCCATGCGGGCCGCTGCGCTTCTTCCTGGTCGGTGATGAGATCGGGGTCGCGCTTGACCGGATTGCCGAGCATCGGGAAGCCGAGTGCTTCGCGCGAATCGTAATAAGCCTGCGCGACGAGACGCGACAGCGCACGAATGCGGCCGATGTACGCCGCGCGCTCCGTCACCGAGATCGCGCCGCGCGCATCCAGCAGGTTGAATGTGTGGCCGGCCTTCAACACGAGTTCATAGGCGGGCAACGCGAGCTTTGCGTCGATCATCTTCTTCGCTTCTTCTTCGTAGCTCTTGAAGAGATGGAACAGCAAGTCGACGTTCGCGTGCTCGAAGTTGTACGTGGATTGTTCGACTTCGTTCTGGTGATACACGTCGCCGTAGCTGAGCTGACGCAGCACCTTCCCGTTCGGGCCGTCTTCTTCCCACTCGGTCCAGACGAGGTCGTAGACGTTCTCGACCTTTTGCAGATACATCGCGAGGCGCTCGAGGCCGTACGTGATCTCGCCGAGCACCGGCTTGCAATCGATGCCGCCCACTTGCTGGAAGTACGTGAATTGCGTCACTTCCATGCCGTTGAGCCACACTTCCCAGCCGAGGCCCCACGCGCCGAGCGTCGGGTTCTCCCAGTCGTCTTCGACGAAGCGCACGTCGTTCTGCTTCAGGTCGAAGCCGAGCGCTTCGAGCGAGCCGAGGTACAGATCGAGGATGTTCTCCGGCGCAGGCTTCAGCACGACCTGATACTGATAGTAATGCTGGAGGCGGTTCGGATTTTCGCCGTAGCGTCCGTCCTTCGGGCGGCGCGACGGCTGGACATACGCCGCTCGCCACGGCTCCGGGCCGATCGCGCGCAGGAACGTGTGAACGTGAGAGGTGCCCGCCCCGACTTCCATGTCGATGGGCTGAAGCAGCGCGCAGCCCTTGTCGTTCCAGTAGGACTGCAGCGTCAGGATGATTTGCTGAAAGGTGAGCATGATTGCCTTTTACCAGGCGCGGCCATCGTCGTGACGACGCGACTCTAGGGCTCGGCCGAAGTGCTGAAACCCTCGATTCTAGCCTATGGCAAGGCTGACGGCCTGTTCAGGTGGTGCCCTGCGTTCAAACGTAAATCACGTCCGGGAAATCGGGATGTAGCCTGTTTTGTAGTATGGATCAATATATGGGCCAGCGCTGGTGGCGCTTCCTTACATCGCCGGGTGGTCCGACGCATCGCTATCGTACGCAGCGGTTGCGCTTCAGTACTGAAGCCAGTCGTTAGCACATGAGGCTGCCGAGGCGTGTCGGGCACGCATGACCGGCGCCGAGTCCATGCGGCGCACCCCGCGTGCGGCCGAGGCGCATTCTTTCGGTTATCTATTAAGGAGCCGTTCGCTGCGCTTCGCGATCAACTGACCTGGAAACGCGGCGTAGGAAGAAACGTCCGCTTGCTAAGCGCTGCGCTTGTCCGAACGCTTGCGTCTCTTCGAAAATCGCTGCACTTCAAATTATCTAGAACTCGCTCGAAGACCTCGTCCCAATTTCCGCGCTCCTTTTGGGTGAAGATTCGCATAGTCGGGTACCACGGGCTGTCGTCGCGGTTGCGCAGCCAGCGCCAGCATCCGCCAAAGCGATTCAGGAGCCACACCGGCTTGCCCATCGCGGCCGCCAGATGAGCAACGGATGTATCGACAGAGATGACGAGATCCAGACATGCAATGAGCGCGGCCGTGTCGGCAAAGTCCTTAATTTCGTCCATCCAGTCGATCACACTGTCGCGTTGGTCAGGCCTCAGGCGCTTGTCTTCGCTTTCCGGTTGTTGCAAGCTAAACCAACACGCATGAGGCCATTCGATGAGCGGCGCTAGTTGTTCCGGGCGGATACTTCTCCACTGATCGACGCCCAGCCCCGCGTGTCCGCCTGCCCATACGAGTCCTATCCGCGGCAACGTCGAGCGTTCGAGCTTTTCCAGGCGGAATGCAAAGCTCTGCGCGGCGCGTGGTTCTGACGACAAGTAGGGAGTCTTGGCCGGTAAGGTTTTCAGATCGGTCCCGAACGCCATCGGCATCGACATAAGAGGGATGTATTGATCCCAATTCCAGAAGTCCTTCGGCACGTCGTCAAGCAAAACCAAGTTTGGCCAGTGCGTACCCAACGAGTGAACGACCAGTCGCTGCAATGGTTTGGGACATACGAAGCCTACTTCGGCGAATTGTTCCAGAACCATCGGAAGGTAGCGACAAAACTGAATCGTGTCGCCAAATCCTTGCTCCGCGAAGACGAGCAGATGTTGATCCTGGCATTTCGAAAACGAGCCGCCCCAACGTCGAACGGGAAGCGCTGGTTGTAATGCCGTTTGCTGCCCGGACGGGGACACCATGCTTGCCCATCGATGCTCGAAATGGGGCCAAGCTTCCTTGAATTGGCCTGCTGTCAATAAGGCATAAGCCAAGTTCGAGCGGCTTCCGAGAAACGCCGGATCAAATTTTATCGCTTGCTCGTAGTGTTCGATCGCTCGGTCAATCCGATCTTGAAAGTGCAGAATAAATCCAAGGTGGTGATGCGCGGAGCCATGCTGCGGCATTAAGCTGATCACGTGCCGATAAGCAATTGCCGCTTCTTCATACTTGTGGTCAAACCGCAGAGCGTCGCCAAGGATATTCGTGAGTCCTACTTCAAAAGGCGAATCTTGTTCGGGCAGCAAGGCGAGTCCCGCACGTGCCACCACTGCGGCGCGCTGGAATTCACCGCAAGCTATGAGCGCACTAGACAATGCCGTCTACGGTCCGGGACCCGGGAAGGCTTGCGCCACTTCTTCGAAGCACGCTTTTGCTTCCGGGTGCCGATTGATCGTCTGCGCGATGCTCCCTTTAAGTAGCAAGGCTTGACTGCGTTCCTCGAGTCCGATGCATTGCGAGAGGCAGGCATCCACATGCGTCATAGCAGAAAGCCAAGCCCCGTTTTGGGAGGCCTCGACAGATCGACTGTAGTGAATACGACTATTCTCGTTGAACAGTTCAAAAACGCTCATATATTGCCTGGGAGTTGCATTGAATCGCTGACTTGATGTTAGTGAATAGTTTACCGAAGGGTTTGTTTGGAGTGGAAGAAATGTGTCTACATTCCATCTTTTGCATTGGCGATCGAGATGACTCGTATGTTGCCACCCGGAAGGATATGCAAATATCTGGAGCCGGTTGTTCAAGCCAAGCTTAGAGACGTTGGCCGGGATGGAGTGAAGAAAATCAGCTGTTCATAGGGTGATGCTGTCGATCGCGGGCAGAGGCGATCCTTGACGTGACTTTCCGCAAAGAATTTGGCAAGGCGAGTTTGAAAAGGAAGAAGCGGTCGCCGAAGGAAGTGACTGAAGGCGCGACCGATCAGACCATCACAACTAGCACCGCTTTTCTCGGGAGCATGCGTTGGCCATGCACATCGGCCAGTTCGAAGACATCACTACCGCGTCAAGGTCATGAAACGAATGGTGTAAGGCTATCGCGACAGCGCTTGTTTCTTCCTCGGGATCAGAGCCGTTTAAGCTCGGAAATCCGTAAACAGCGTTCTTCAGCGTATGAAGCATCATCGTCGTGTTGCAAAAACTCAATATGACGAACTCGCTTTCAGCTCATGCACCTTGGTTCTATCTTGAACGAGCGCTCGGGGCGCTCATAACATGAACAGAGCCTAAGCCACAGGTCTGTTCTCTGAACGCTTTGGCGTTGCATTTTCGGTGCCACCGTGCTTCAGTGTCGACTACGCGCGACTCTGCCAATGCGGAGTCGCGCGTTTTCATTCCGGGCAATCGACGACTTGATCCCGAACGTGATTACGCTCGCCTTCTCCCCGGCGCAAACGCGAACCCCAAAGCCAGCAACAACAGCGACACCGCGATGACCGTCATATTCCCGCTCGTCACATAAGGCGTGCGCCCCGACGTGCCTTGCACGCGCGCTTCCAGCACGCCGGTTGTGAACGTCGGCAGCTTGGAAACGACTTCGCCATTGGCCGCGATCACCGCCGTCATGCCGGTATTGGTCGCGCGCAGCATCGGCCGGCCGGTTTCGATCGACCGCATGCGAGCAATCTGCAGATGCTGATCAAGCGCGATGGTATTGCCGAACCACGCGAGATTCGTCGAATTGACGAGCACGCCCGCAGGCGCTTCCTGCTCGCGAATCGTATGCGCGATTTCCTCGCCGAAAATGTCCTCGTAACAGATGTTCACGGCGATCGGCTGGTTGTGCACGAAGAACGCCTTCTGCGCGACAGGCCCGCGCGCAAGATCGCCGAGCGGAATGCCCATCAGGTTCACGAACCAGTGAAAGCCGAGCGGCACAAATTCACCGAAAGGCACGAGGTGATGCTTGTCGTAGCGATAAACATCGTTCACGCCCGGTGTCATGCCGAAGAGGCTGTTGGTGAAATCGGTCACGCGTCCGTCGGGAAGCACGGTGACGCCGATCGCGCCAAAGAGAATCGACGAATTCGTGCGGTCGGCGAAGCTGCGAATCGCGGTCGCGAAATCCTGCGGCACTTGCACGGCCAGCACCGGCAGCGCGGTTTCGGGCGTCACGATCAGGTCGGCGGGCTTCTCGGTGATGAGCCGCTGATACAGCGCCAGCGACTGGTTGACGCCCGCCTGTTCGAACTTCATCTCCTGCTTCACGTTGCCTTGCAACAGGCGCACGTCGAGCGGCGCGTTCGCGGGCGTCGTCCATCTGACGAGCGACAGCAGCAGGCCCGCGACGATCAACGCCAGCGCGACGACGGCGGGCACCAACGCGCGCGCGCCACGACCCGTTCGTCGCACGTGGAAAATCGCCTGCACGATGAGCGCCGCGACCAGCGCCAGCACCCAGCCGACACCGTACACGCCGGCAATCGGACCATATCCGGCGAGCGGCCCGTCCACTTGCGCGTAGCCGCTCGCGAGCCACGGAAAGCCGGTGAAGACGAGTCCGCGCAGCCATTCGCCGAGCGCCCACGCGCTCGCGAACGCGAACGCGCCGTGCCACGTCGGGGCGTAGCGGGGGGCGGCGTCGATATCGCGGGCGGTGCGGGCGTCTTCATCGCCGAAGCGGGCGCGTCCTGCAACGAGCGACCAGACCAGGCTCGATGCAGCCGGATACATCGCCAGATAGAGCGAGAAGAGGGCGACGGCGGCGGCCGCGAGCGGCGCGGCCATGCCGCCGTAGATGTGCATGCTGACGTAGAGCCACCAGACGCCGGTCACGAAGTTGCCGAAGCCGAATGCCCAGCCGGTCAGCGCCGCGCTCTTCCAACTGCTCGTGCGCGAAAGCCACGCGAAGAACAGCGCGAAGATGACGACCTCGATCCATCCTCCGTGCGGCGTCGGCGCGAAGGAAAGCGTATTGGCCGCGCCAAGCACGGCCGCGACGAGGTAATGCCAGAAGGGAAGCGCGCGGGAGGCGGTCGACGCGCCTTCTGCGTTGCGTCGCCACGGGAACAAGCGAAACGATGAATCGGCCATTGAATGCGGGGAAAGGCTTGGCGGACGGGGCGTCGCGTCCGGGCCACGAGCGGCGGCGGACGCGTCATGCTGCGCGATCAGTCGCGCAGCTCGCCCTCGTCGTCACCGGAATGGGATTGTTGCGTGAGATTCGGCACGCGCCGAACCAGGAGCACATGGATCTGCCGGGCGTCGCCGCGCAGAATTTCGAACACGAAATCGTCGATGCGCACCTTTTCGCCGCGATGCGGCACGCGCCCGAAACGATGCGTGACGAGCCCGCCGATGGTATCGACTTCCTCGTCGGAGAAATCGGTGCCGAACTCTTCGTTGAACTGCTCGATGCCCGTCAGCGCGCGCACCCGGAACTTGCCGTCCGGCGACGGCATGATGTTGCCGGCTTCCTCGTCGAAGTCGTATTCGTCCTCGATGTCGCCGACAATCTGCTCCAGCACGTCCTCGATGGTGATGAGGCCCGCGACGCCGCCGTATTCGTCGACGACGATGGCAATGTGATTGCGGTTCACGCGGAAATCGTGCAGCAGCACGTTCAGGCGCTTCGACTCCGGAATGAACACGGCGGGGCGCAGCATGCCGCGCACGTCGAATTCTTCTTCGGCGTAATAGCGCAGCAGGTCTTTTGCGAGCAGCACGCCGATGATGTTGTCGCGATTGCCCTCGTACACCGGATAGCGCGAGTGCGCTTTTTCCAGCACGAACGGAATGAATTCGGCGGGCGTTTCCGCGATGTTGATGGCGTCCATCTGGGCGCGCGGAATCATGATGTCGCGCGCGCAGAGATCGGACACCTGAAAGACGCCTTCGATCATCGAGAGCGAATCGGCGTCGAGCAGGTTGCGCTCGTGGGCGTCTTGAAGCACTTCGAGCAGCTCGTCGCGTGACTCGGGCTCGTGCGAGATGAAATCGGTCAGGCGTTCGAGCAGCGAGCGCTTTTCGTGCGGTTTGTCGGAGTGTCGTCGACTGGGATAGGGTTCGTTCATAGCGGAGCGCCCGGGACGTCCCGGGCGCGAATTAACGGAAAGTTAAGCATACACCAAGGGAAATTGCGGCCTGGGTGGTGCGGCGCGCGTAGCGCATGGTTCGAGCATCCTAGCCGAAAAATGTGCATAACCGATGTCGGTCGGAAACGCATTGGCCATACGGACAAGAGTCTGCCCAGCTACTTGCCGGCCTTCCCGGCATGACACCGCCGCAACAACGCCTCCAGCGCCCGGTCCGGCATGCCGCTCTCGCGCAGCGCCTCGACCGTTCGGCTCACGTAATCGAGCGTCGTTCCATAGCGGCCGCTCGCGCAGCCGAACACCGTGCGGATGACCGGATCGCCGAGCTTGCCCGTGTACGACGCCGCCTCGCGGCGCATCACGAACGCGAGCGCCTCGACGCGCCGTCCGTCGATCAGCGTGCAGGGCAGCCACGCGGGCCTGTAGGACGCCATGGACATTTCGCGTCGCCAGAGCGCTTCGAGATGCTCGGGCGCGTCTGCGCCGGCAAGCCGGAACGCCATGCCGGTGCAGGAGCCGCCGCGATCGAGCGCGAGCACGAGGCCCGGCTGCTCCGGCGTTCCGCGATTCACTCGCGACCACAAATAAAGCCCGCGATGATAGCCGTGCACCTTGCCGCGCACGGCTTCGAGCGTCGGCAAGCCGGGATTCCAGATCAGCGACCCGTAGCCGAACAGCCATAAATCCGACCGGCGGTCCCAATGAGCGAGCGCGGCCTCGCGGGAAGCCGCGAGTTCGTCGTCGGTGAGGAGCGCCGTCTCTTCGAGCGCGGGCGGATAGTCCGGGCAGGTAGGCGCCGGATCGTGCGGGACAAGGTCGGTATCGGGCGTGGGCTCGGGCGTTTTGTCGTTCACGGTGCGGCGGGCGAAGGGCTGGCTGACGCTCAGGCGAGCGGGACGTAGGGATCGGAGAATCCCAGAGACTGCATGATATCCGTCTCGATGGATTCCATCTCCTGCGCCTCGCTTTCGACCTCGTGATCGTAGCCTTGCGCGTGCAAGGTCCCGTGGACGACCAGATGCGCGTAATGCGCGGCGAGCGGCTTGCCCTGTTCGGCGGCTTCACGCTCGACGACCGGACAGCACAGAATCAGGTCGCCCGCGACGGGATCGTCCTCCGACTCGGCATACGCAAACGTCAGCACGTTCGTCGCGTAATCCTTCTGACGATACGTGCGATTCAGCATGCGGCCTTCTTCCTCGTCGACGAAACGCACGGTCAACTCGGCGTCCGCGAACAGCGACGCCTTGATCCAGCGCGCGACCGTCGCGCGCGGCAGCATCGCCTTGTGCGACGGATACGTTTTCGCGGCAGGAAACTGCAGGGTCAGCGTGAGGCGAGGCATCATTCCGGCTTCTGCGACTGCTGCGCGGCGCGGGCCGCATCGGCGATGGCGGCGTCTTTCTGCGACTGCGCGTCGTAGGCCTCGACGATGCGCGCCACGAGCGGATGCCGCACCACGTCCGCCGACGAGAAACGCGTCATCGCGATGCCGCGCACTTCCGCCAGCACGTGCTGCGCTTCGATCAGCCCGCTCTTGTGCCCGCGCGGCAAGTCGACCTGCGTGGTGTCGCCCGTCACGACTGCCTTCGAGCCGAAGCCGATGCGCGTGAGGAACATCTTCATTTGCTCGGGCGTGGTGTTCTGCGCCTCGTCCAGAATGATGAACGCGTGGTTCAGCGTGCGGCCGCGCATGTACGCGAGCGGCGCGATCTCGATCATCTGACGCTCGAACATCTTCGCAGTCTTGTCGAAGCCGAGCAGATCGTAGAGCGCGTCATAAAGCGGACGCAGGTAGGGGTCGACCTTTTGCGCGAGATCGCCCGGCAGAAAGCCGAGCCGCTCGCCCGCTTCTACGGCCGGGCGCGTCAGCACGATGCGCTTCACCTGATCGCGTTCGAGCGCATCGACGGCGCAGGCCACGGCCAGATACGTCTTGCCGGTGCCCGCCGGACCGATGCCGAAGGTCACGTCATGCGCGATGATCTGACGGAGATAGTCGCGTTGCGCCGGCGTTCTGCCGCGCAGATCGGCGCGACGCGTGTAGAGCTTCGGGCCGTGATCTTCGTCGGCGTCGAGGTCCATCGTGGCGCTCGGCTCGTCGAACGGATGATCCGGATCGCCGCGAAAGCGCGGATCGGCCGGGGCGTCGTCCTCGCCGTTCTCTTCAGCCTGCTTCGCCAGACGCGTCGCGTGCCGGGCTTCGACGAGCGCGAGCTGGATATCGTCGACGGAAATCGGGTCGCGTGCGCGGTTGTAGAAATTCTCGAGCGCGGCGAGTGCGACCTTTGCACCACGGCCACGAATCGAAATCTTGTGGCCACGGCGCGACAACGTCACGTCGAGCGCCTGCTCGATCTGCCGCAGATTTTCATCGAGCGGCCCGCAGAGGTTGGCGAGCCGGGCGTTGTCGTCGCGCGGAGCGGTGAACTCGAGATGCTGCTGAGGAGCGTTCTTCAAGGCGAGGTGGGTGTCCTTTCTGATCACGTTCGATTAATTGGCCAGCTCCGGCGCGGCCGCTTCCGGTGCGAGAACGAGCGCGCCGCGCAGCGAATGCGGATAGGCGTGGTTGATCTCGACATCGATCATCTGGCCGATAAGGCGCGCATGCGACGCGACGGGCGCCGGGAAATTCACGACGCGATTGTTCGCCGTGCGGCCTGCAAGCTCGTTCGGGTCCTTGCGCGACGGGCCTTCGACGAGAATGCGCTGCACCGAGCCGACCATCGCATTGCTGATTCTCACGACGTTTTCCTCGATCGTTGCCTGCAAGTGCTGCAAACGCCTGAGCTTGACTTCGCGAGGCGTGTCGTCGTGCAGGTTCGCAGCCGGCGTGCCTGGACGCGGGCTGTAGATGAACGAGAAACTGGTGTCGTAGCTCATCTCGTCGACAAGCGCCATCATCTTCGCGAAGTCGTCCTCGGTCTCGCCGGGGAAGCCGACGATGAAATCGGTCGACAACGACAGATCCGGACGGATGGCGCGCAGACGGCGAATCACCGACTTGTATTCGAGCACGGTGTAGCCGCGCTTCATCGCCATCAGGATGCGGTCGGAGCCGTGCTGCACCGGCAAGTGCAGGTGCGAGACGAGCTTCGGAACCTTTGCGTAGGTGTCGATGAGGCGCTGCGTGAATTCCTTCGGATGCGACGTCGTGTAACGGATGCGCTCGATGCCCGGCACGTCCGCGACATACTCGATGAGCGTCGCGAAGTCCGCGATCTCGTTCGATCCGGCGGTCAGCGCGCCCCGGTAAGCGTTGACGTTCTGGCCGAGCAGCGTCACTTCCCGCACGCCCTGGTCGGCCAGGCCGGCGATTTCCGTCAGCACGTCGTCGAGCGGGCGCGAGACTTCTTCGCCGCGCGTGTACGGCACGACGCAATAGCTGCAGTACTTGCTGCAGCCTTCCATGATCGACACGAACGCGCTCGGGCCGTCGACGCGCGCCGGCGGCAGATGGTCGAACTTTTCGATTTCCGGGAACGAGATGTCGACTTGCGCCCGGCCGGTGGCGCGGCGCTTGTCGATCATGTCCGGCAGGCGATGCAGCGTTTGCGGGCCGAACACCAGATCCACGTACGGCGCGCGCGAGACGATCGACGCGCCTTCCTGACTCGCGACGCAGCCGCCCACGCCGATCAGCAGGTTCGGGTTCGCTTCCTTCAACTCGCGCACGCGGCCGAGGTCCGAGAAGACCTTCTCCTGGGCCTTCTCGCGCACGGAGCACGTATTGAACAGGATGACGTCAGCGTCTTCGGGGGTGTCGGTCTTGACGAGTCCTTCCGCCGCGCCGAGTACGTCGACCATTTTGTCGGAGTCGTACTCGTTCATCTGGCAGCCGAAGGTCTTTACATAAACTTTCTTGGTCATGAATGGTCGCCGGTCGCAGTGGTTAACCTGGGGGCGTAATAAAAGAATTGAAGAGGATGTGCGGGTTTTCGCCGAAACTGCACCGCTTTTGC
This sequence comes from Caballeronia grimmiae, assembly GCF_022879615.1. NCBI lineage: Bacteria > Pseudomonadati > Pseudomonadota > Betaproteobacteria > Burkholderiales > Burkholderiaceae > Caballeronia > Caballeronia grimmiae. The sequence goes on along the minus strand of NZ_CP084271.1, from coordinate 2,415,058 downwards.
TTGTAATTTAGCCCGATATTATAGCCCTGCTGGGCAATGAGGGCATTGGCCGCGGACGGCCGGCGAGCAGGCGCGGTCATGCGTCCGCCCATGCTTTTGCTGCGTTCACCGCACGCCGCCAGCCCGCGAGAGACGCATCGACGTCCGGGGCGGGCATCGACGGCGAGAAGCGCCTGTCCAGTTGCCACTGCGCCTTTAGCTCGCCGACATCCTTCCAGTACCCGACCGCCAGGCCCGCGAGATAGGCCGCACCGAGCGCCGTCGTCTCGGCGACGCGCGGACGCACGACGTCGACGCCCAGCACGTCGGCCTGGAACTGCATCAGCAGGTCGTTGGCGCAGGCGCCTCCATCGACGCGCAACTGGGCGACCGGCATGCCGGAATCCGCTTCCATGGCCCGAAGCACGTCGAGCGATTGGTAGGCGATCGACTCGAGCGCCGCCCGCGCGATATGGCCCGACGTCGTGCCGCGCGTGACGCCGAACAGCGTCCCCCGTGCCCGCGCATTCCAGTGCGGCGCGCCGAGACCGGCGAACGCGGGCACGAGATAGACGCCGTCGCAATGCGGCACGCTGCGCGCGAGCGTTTCGACTTCGCTCGCATGGCGGATGAGTCCGAGCCCGTCGCGCAGCCATTGCACGACCGCGCCAGCAATGAAAATGCTGCCTTCGAGCGCGTAATCGACGCGATCGCCGATCTGCCACGCGATCGTCGTGGCGAGATTGTTGCGCGACTCTATCGGCTTCTCGCCCGTGTTCATGACAAGGAAACAGCCCGTGCCGTAGGTGTTCTTCACCATGCCGCTTTCGGTGCACATCTGCCCGAACAGCGCCGCGTGCTGGTCTCCGGCGATGGATGCAATCGGCACTTCGGCGGCGAGCACGCTGCCATGCGTCGTGCCGTAGACCTCCGACGACGCCCGCACTTCCGGCAACATGCTGCGCGGAACGTCGAACGCATCGAGCAAGTCGTCGTCCCAGCGTCTCGCGTGGATATCGAAGAGCATCGTGCGCGATGCGTTGGTGATGTCGGTGATATGCATGCCGCGCCGCGTGAAGTTCCACACGAGCCAGCTATCGACCGTGCCGAACGCGAGCCGCCCCTGCTTCGCCTTGTCGCGTGCGCCTTCGACGTTGTCCAGAATCCAGCGGATCTTGGTCGCCGAGAAGTACGCGTCGATCGGCAAGCCGGTTTTCGCGCGCACCATGGGTTCGAGTCCGCGCGCCTTCAGTTCGTCGCACATGCCCGCCGTGCGCCGGTCCTGCCAGACGATCGCGTTATAGACCGGCCTGCCGGTTTCACGGTCCCACACGATGGTCGTTTCGCGCTGGTTCGTGATGCCCACCGCCGCAATCGACGACGCGTTCAGCCCCGCCCGCGTGACCGCTTCCGCCGCGACGCCCGCCTGCGTCGACCAGATTTCCTGCGGATCGTGCTCGACCCAGCCCGGCTGCGGATAGATCTGCTGGAATTCCTTTTGCGCGATGGACACGATGTTGCCGTTTCTGTCGAACAGCATGGCGCGCGAACTCGTCGTACCCTGATCGAGCGCGAGGACGATTTGATCCTGCATGGTCATCATCTCCGAGGTTGAGCGGATGCCAGCCGTCTGCATTGGCCGTGCGAAGCCCGCATGCGCAATCTATCGGACACGCGGGGCGCGGACAACCTGGCCGAATGGCATAGGCCAAATCGACGGTGCCGCCTGGGCACGTGAATTTGCCTATGCCATCCGGCCAGTGGCAGGAACGGAAAGATCGTTCGATACTGGGCGCTCGAATCGAAGCCAGGAGTGAATGGAATGCGAAAGCGGGTGGTGTACGGCGCACTGGCCTTATTCGGCGCGTTGGGGCTGGCCGGATGCGTATCGACCCCGAGTCTCGAAGGCTCGTCGCGCGCTCCGTCGTTCGACGCGTTGCAGGGGCTTTGTGAAGCGGCGCCGACGGATTACGGCGCCGACGCTCAGTCCGTTTATTCGGCTTTCTACGACGCTTACGTCGCCCAGCGGCGGGGCGGCTTATCGAAAGAACAGTTCTGTGCTTTTCAGACGGGCATCGCGGAGCGGCATCGCGCGTATGTCGCCAGTCCGGGGCCGGAAGCGCAGAGCGCGTGGGCGACGTTCATTCTGGGCGAGCGTGCGCGGGCGCTAAGTTGGCGCGCGGCGGTGGATCCGACGTTGCGGGCGGGCTAGGGCGTTAGGAGCAGGACGCGGCGCACGAGCCGCGTCCGAAGCATGACTACGAGTGCTACGAGAACCGCTTGAATGCCTTGATGGTTGAATCGCCGGTTGCGGTGAGGCGCCATTGTTGTCGGCCGGACGCAAGGTGTTCCAATTGGACGAGCTGGCGTTCGAGCAGTGCGTCCAGTTCTTCGCGTTCCATATCGACCTGATTAGGCGCTTCCTGAACCAATAGCAGCGTGGCAAATTCGTGCGGACTCAGCATCGTGTTCTCCATGACGACCGACAGCTTGGCCACCGGCCTGAAGGCCGGATCTTTTGCTTGAATCGTGGTACGGGAAACTGCACTTGCCGGGCGGACTCGCTGTGCAATTGCTGCGGGTGCCGGGAATTGGGATTGTAGGCAAGCGTCTGAGGAGTGCCAAACGTACCGACGAAAATTTTGGCTTTGACATTTGATGCGTGCGCGAGCGGTTCGGCGCGCACGGCGACTTGAAGAATCGACTTTAGCTTTATGCCGCAGCGCACACAAAGGCACGACAGAACGGATTCATGCCACTCTCTCATTAATTTATACAATAAATGAATTTGTTTTAAGTTAAGCGGGCAATGCAATATGCTTCTCTTGCGTGATCAACTAATTGCATGCTTTCGTCGGCTTCATCCCCGGCGAGACTGCTGGTAATTCGGACTTCATTCATGACTCGCTTCAACTGGCAAAACCCCTATCCCACGCCGCGCCTGCCGGTGTTCGCCCGCAATATCGTGTCGACGTCGCATCCGCTTGCCGCGCAAGCCGGTCTGCGCATGTTGTGGAAAGGCGGAAATGCCGTTGATGCGGCCATCGCGGCAGCGGCGGCCATTACCGTCGTGGAGCCGGTGTCGTGTGGGCTGGGCGGCGATGCCTTCGCGCTCGTCTGGGACGGCGCCAAGCTGCAGGGGTTGAACGCATCGGGTGTGTCGCCGGCGGCGTGGAACGTCGATTACTTCCGTCGCAAGTACGGCGAGGAAAACGGCTTCGCTCGCCAGCCCAAGCGCGGCTGGGACACCGTGACGGTGCCGGGCGTCATCGCGGGGTGGGAAGCGTTGCACGCCAAGTTTGGATCGCTTCCGTTCGCCGATTTGATGGAACCGGCCATCGAGATCGCGGAGCGCGGTCATGCGGTGGCGAGCATCGTCGCCTACAAGTGGGCGGCGGCGGTGCCGGAACTGAAGGATTTCCCCGGCTTCGCGGACGTTTTCATGCCGCACGGACGCGCGCCCGAAGTCAGCGAACTCGTGCGTATGCCGGGCCACGCGAAGACGCTGCGCGCGCTGGCCGAACACGGACCGCGCGCCTTCTACGAAGGCGAGATCGCCGAGCGCATTGCAGCGTTTGCACGCGAGGGCGGCGCGGCCATGACGCTGGACGACTTGCGCAACTATCGCGCGGACTGGGTCGAGCCGATCAGCAAGGATTATCGCGGCTACACCGTGCACGAGATTCCGCCGAACGGACAGGGCATTGCCGCACTGATCGCCCTCGGCATTCTCGACAAGTTCGATGTCAGCGCGCTGACCGTCGACCGCATCGAATCGCAGCATCTGCAGATCGAGGCGATGAAGCTCGCGTTTGCAGACGTGTACCGCTATGTCGCCGATCCGCGTTCAATGGACGTGACGCCGGAGCAGATGCTCGACGACGCCTATCTCGCCGAGCGCGCGAAGCTGATCGACCCGGCAAAAGCGACGCAGTTCGACTTCGGCATGCCCAAGGCGGGCGGCACCATCTACATGTCGGTGGCGGACGAGCGCGGCATGATGGTGAGCTTCATCCAGTCGAATTACATGGGCTTTGGCTCGGGCGTAGTCGTGCCGGATACCGGCATCTCGTTGCAGAACCGCGGCTGCGGTTTCTCGATGGACCCGAAGTCGGCCAACGTCGTGGAAGGCGGCAAGCGTCCGTTCCACACCATCATCCCAGCCTTCGTCACCCAGGAAGTCGAAGGCCGCCGGGACGCCGTCATGAGCTTCGGCGTGATGGGCGGCGACATGCAGCCGCAAGGGCATCTGCAGTCCATCGTCCGCATGATGGACTACGGCCAGCAGCCGCAGGCGGCGTGCGACGCGCCGCGCTGGAAGGTGAACCGCGACTTCACCATCGACATCGAGGCCACGCTCGATCTCGAGACGGCGCGCGCGCTTGAAGGCCTCGGGCACACGATCAAGTCCGTCGACGACCCGTATATGGACTTCGGCTCGGGCCAGTACATCTGGAAACTGGATCGTAACGATCCCGAGCGCGGTTACGTCGCCGCGAGCGACAGCCGGCGCGACGGACTCGCCGCCGGCTTCTAGACGCGCTTCGCGAGCCGCGTCGACAGGCGGCTCGCATTCAATTTGAAAACCGTTCGCCTTCGCCCGCTTCGATGCAGGCGAACGGCGGCGCACGCCCTTGCCTGACGCAAACGCGACCGAGACACGATATGAAGCAGCCCGGCGACACCCTGAATCAATTCGCACACAAGACCCCGAAAGCCGGCACGCCGCTTTCGAAGGCGACGGTCCGCCGCATCGTCTTTTCGTCGTCGGTCGGCAATGCGCTCGAATGGTTCGACTTCCTCGTTTATGGATACTTCGCCGCGACCATCGCGAAGGCGTTCTTTCCGTCGCACGACGAGTGGCTCTCGACGATGCTCGCCATCGGCACGTTCGGGATCTCGTTCCTCATGCGTCCGCTCGGCGCGATTGTCCTCGGCATCTATGGCGATCGAAAAGGCCGCAAGGCCGCGCTGACGCTCGCCATCCTCATGATGACGATTGGCACGCTGACGATGGCCGTGATGCCTTCGTACCAGCACATCGGCCTGGCCGCGCCGCTGTTGATCCTGCTCGCGCGGCTCATTCAGGGCTTCGCGGTCGGCGGGGAGTTCGGCAGCGCCACCGCGTTCATGGTCGAACACAGCGCGACGCGGCGCGGCTATTACGCGAGCTGGCAGTTTGCAAGCCAGGGCCTCGCGGCGATCATGGCGGCGGCGTTCGGTTCTGTCCTGACGGCGTGGCTGCCTCAGCCGCAACTGGAGAGCTGGGGCTGGCGCATTCCGTTCGTGTTCGGCCTGCTGATCGGGCCGGTCGGGTATTACATCCGCTCGCATCTGGATGAAACGCCTGAGTTTCTCGCCACGCGTCCTGCGAACAACGCGGCGGCGCCGGGCGTCTCGTTCTCGAATCAATGGGTCAATCTGCTGCTTGCCGTCGGCATCGTGGCGCAATCGACCGTCGGCGTGTATGTGCTGCAGCTCTACATGCCGATGTACGCAGTCAAGCAACTGCATCTGCCCGCGACGGCGTCGTTTGCGGTCGTCGTGCTGAACGGCACGCTGCAGTTCATCTTCTCGCCGCTCATGGGCGCGCTGTCCGACAGGATCGGGCGCATTCGCATCATGCTCGGCACGTCGATCGTGATGGGGCTCGCCATCTATCCGATGTTCGCGTGGCTTCAGGCGTCGCCGACCGTGATGTCGCTCGTCGTGCTGCAGGCGGCGGCGGGCATCCTGAAAGCGGCTTATTCCGGACCGATGCCCGCGCTGATGTCCGAAATCTTCCCGACGCGCGTGCGCTCCACGGGGTTGTCGATCGGCTATGCGCTCGGCGTGACGCTGTTCGGAGGCTTCGCGCCGACCATCGTCGAAGGCTTCATCCACGTGACCGGCGACAAACTCGCGCCGAGCTATTATGTGCTTCTGGCGGCGGCGCTGTCCGGGGTATCGCTCGCGATTGTGGCGTGGCGTATGCGCGGCGGCGCGAGGCGGGCCGCCTGACGTTCTTCATCGGCAATGATGTTCAGCGACACAAGGCGGCCCCGGCCGCCTTTTATTTTGCGCGACAGATATCAACGGCACGGTTCATGCTCTGCCTGCCCCGGCCTCGCTCGTTGTCAAAAGCACGTCAAGACTGGTAGAAATTTGACGCACGGCAAGACACGAGCGGAACCGCGCCGCGCGCGGCGGGTCTGTCCCCCATGTCTGCAAACTCATTGCAGGACGGCTAAGATGCAAAAGCACAGCCGCTAACTTTTGATAGAGGACGCTCGGACTGAACGTTCGCGGCGTCGCCTGAACCCTGGCCGTCGTTGATCGGCCGGTGGCGCGTTCAGTTCAGCCAGGAGCGCGATACATGCACACAGACAGCACCCACGTCATGCCGTGGCGAATCGAAGACATCGATCTCAGCCGGATCGACCGTCAGAAAGCGGCATCGAACGAACATCTTCTCCTGTTGCTCTGCGCCTGCTCTTTCATCGAGAGCGGGACGGATCTCTACACGAGCAATCTGAGCACCTATTTCAAGGACGATCCCGAAGTCTCGGCTTGGCTGAACAGGGAATGGGAGCCGGAGGAAATGCAGCACGGCCGGGCTCTCAAGACGTACATCAATCACGTCTGGCCGGAGTTCGACTGGGACACGGCTTTCAAGAACTTCTTCGCCGAATATTCGCTGACCTGCTCGTACGAACAGTTCGAGAAGAAGCGCGCGCTGGAAATGGTGGCGCGCTGCGTCATCGAAACCGGCACGGCCACGCTTTATCGGGCAATCAACGAATGTTCCGACGAGCCGGTGCTGAAGGAAATCACCGATCACATCCGCACGGACGAGGTGCGGCACTACAAGCATTTTTTCCGCTTCTTCAAGAAGTGGAACAAGATCGAAGGCAATAGCCGCGTGGCCGTGCTCGGCGCGCTCATTCGCCGCGTGATGGAACTGAAGAGCGAAGATTCGGAGATCGCGCTGCGCCACGTCTTCGCTGTCCGATACCCCGAGCGCGTCAAGGATTCGAGCTATAACCGTGAACTGTTCGCGAGCGTCAATGCACTGGTGCGGCGCAATTTGTCGGCGGATCAGTGCATCAAGATGCTGCTGAAGCCGCTCGATCTGCCGGCGCGCATTCAGCCGGGCGTGCATTATCCGCTCGCCAAGATCACGCAGTTCTTCTTTCGCTGAGCCGAAGCGATGTCGGACGAGGCGTCACGCTCTGCGCAAACTGCCTTTGATGAGTGGCCGCCCGAGTTGCGCGCGCTCTTCGACGGCACGCTCAGGAGTGCTCCGCACGGCTTCACGGTGTCGCTTTGCGCCGTCGATGGCGCCGGCCGCATTCGCACCGCGCTGCTGAGCGCAGGCGAGTTGCTGGCGCCGGACGCGCGGACGCTGTGCTTTGCGCTGTGGCCGTCGTCGCGTACCGCGCAGGCGATCGCTTCGAGCGCACGCGCGACGTTGACTTTCGTTTTCGACGAAGCGTTCTATCAAGTGCAACTGGACGCACGGCGCGTCGCGCTGGACGGCGTGCCGCTTGCCTGTTTTGTCGGCTCGATTGAAAGCGGAGAGATTCAGCGCGTGAATTACGCGCGGCTGACGGGTGGCATCACGTTCGAATTGGATGATGCCGACAGTGTGCGCGCCCGTTGGCGGGAGCAGATCGAGTGGTTGACGCGGGCGGCGAGCGCCGCCGCGTGAATTGCTGTAACGGCCGGACGTCCGGCGGTTAGTGCCGGTTTGCTGCGCCGTGTACGTAGCCGCATCTGCAACCTTCCACGATCAAGCAAAAACAAAACGAGCCGCCACACGGCGGCTCGCCCGAACCTTGACGGTTTAGCGCCCGCGATCGCCCGAACGCATGCCATCGCGCCGGCCGCCGCCGTTGTCCTTACGCGGCTTGCCGCCGAGCAGCGCGCCGGGGTTACCGGCTTTGGCGCGAGGATTCGGCGCATGGCCCACAGTCGCGGCTTCAGCGCGACGCGGCGCGGGCTTCGCATTGCCGCCGCCGTTGCCCGGCTTGCCCGCCGTTGCCGGCTTGTTGGCGCTGCGTGCATCGCGCGGCGCGCGGTTCTCGCGCTGTCCCTGACCGCCCGCACCGCCGCCGTTTGCCGGCTTCGCGTCACGGCCCTGTCCCTGCGATGCCCCATTACCGCGCCCGCCATCACGCCGTTCGCCATCGCGCGGTGCGCCGCGTCCCTGGCTGCGGCGCTGGATCGGCTCCGGCTTCGCGTTCGGATCGGGCTCGAAGCCCGGAATCACTTCCTGCGGAATCGGACGCTTGATGAGGCGTTCAATATCCTTCAGCAGTTGCAGTTCATCGACACACACGAGCGACACCGCTTCGCCGTCCGCGCCCGCGCGCCCCGTGCGGCCGATACGGTGCACGTAGTCTTCCGGCACGTTCGGCAGATCGAAGTTGACGACGTGCGGCAACTGATCGATGTCGATGCCCCGCGCGGCGATATCCGTCGCGACGAGCACCTGCAGTGTCTCCGCCTTGAACTCGGCGAGCGCACGCGTGCGCGCCGACTGGCTCTTGTTGCCGTGAATGGCGAGCGCGCTGATGCCGTCCTTCGTCAATTGCTCGGCGAGACGATTCGCACCGTGCTTCGTGCGCGTGAAGACAAGCACCTGAAACCAGTCATTCTGGCGGATCAGATGCGTGAGCATTTCGCGCTTGCGCTCGCGATCGACCGGATAAATCTTCTGCTCGATGCGCTCGGCCGTCGTATTGCGGCGCGCGACTTCGATCAGCGCGGGCGAATCGAGCAGGCTGTCGGCCAGCGCCTTGATTTCGTCCGAGAAGGTGGCCGAGAACAACAGGTTCTGGCGCTTCTGCGGCAGACGCGCGAGCACGCGCTTGATGTCATGGATGAAGCCCATGTCGAGCATGCGGTCGGCTTCGTCCAGCACGAGAATTTCGAGCTGCGAAACGTCTATGGTCTTCTGCTGCATGTGATCGAGCAGACGGCCCGGCGTCGCCACGACGATATCCACGCCACGGCGCAGCGCATCGATCTGCGGATTGATGCCGACGCCGCCGAACATCACGGTCGAGCGCAGCTTCAAATATTTGCCGTATGCACGCACGCTTTCTTCGACCTGCGCGGCGAGTTCGCGCGTCGGCGTGAGGATCAGCGCGCGCACCGGGCGCTTTGCGCCGCCCTGAGCGGGGGCGAGTTGCGAGAGGCGTTGCAGGATCGGCAGCGTAAAGCCCGCCGTCTTGCCGGTGCCGGTTTGCGCGCCCGCAAGCAGATCGCCGCCTTTGAGCACGGCTGGAATGGCCTGAAGCTGAATGGGGGTGGGAGTGGTATAGCCTAATTCGTTGACAGCGCGAAGGAGGGGCTCTGACAGTCCGAGTGAATCAAAAGACATATAGGGTGTTCAAATCGTTATGGCGAACGGCGCGCACGCGATACATTGCAGCGGCGAACGGAGGTTCGGCCGGCTGAGCGCGTGTGCGACGCTCGGGAAAATCGGGCGGCAGGCCATGATTTGCGGTCATCGACCGCACTGGCAGTGCCGCATGCTTCGACGCGCTATCAAGACACGCCGGCTGGCTGGAAGTTGCATCGCAATCGTTGCGATGCGTGATATACGCCGATTCAGGATTCACGCGACATAGCGCGCGACGCTCACGAACTGGCACAGACTGCCCGCCAGCACGAACAGATGCCAGATACCGTGGCCGTGCCGGATGCGCTCGTCGTTGATGAAAAACCAGATTCCGGCGGTATAAATGACGCCGCCCGCCACCAGCCATGCGGTGCCCGCGGCCGGCAGCGTCGTCACGAGCGGATGAACGGCTACGAGCGCGAGCCAGCCCATCAACACGTAGAGCACCATCGAAACGCTGCGGGTTCTTCGCCCGAGCGTGAGTTCCTGCGTGATGCCGAGGACAGCAAGTCCCCAGCTCACACCGAATAGCGACCAGCCCCAGGGGCCACGCAAGGTCACCAGTGTATACGGTGTGTAACTGCCGGCGATCAGCAAATAAATAGCCGAGTGATCGCACTTCTGCAGGATCGCTTTCAGCCGCGGCGAGCGCGTGCAGTGATACCACGTCGAGATAAGGTAGAGCACGCAGAGCATCGCCCCGTACACGGCGAAGCTCACGACCTTGTATGCGTCGCCCTCGAGCGCGCCCATCGTCACGAGGGTCACGAGTCCCGCTATCGACAAGACCGCGCCGATCAGATGGCTGATGCTGTTGAAACGTTCCCCTGCATGCATGACCGATCCACCAAAAAACAAAGGGCGCAGCCCCGATATAAGGCCGCGCCCTGTACGTATTGTACGCTGTCTAGCGAAGATGTCAGTCGAGCGGCGCCGAACGCAGGTTGCTGACCTGTTGCGGCGACACCGGCGTGCCGTGGTTGCCCCACGACATACGGATGTACGTCACGACTGCCGCGACTTCCGTATCCGACAGCGACTGCGCGAACGGCGGCATGCCGTGCGGCATCGGATTGCCTTCCGTGCTCGGCGGATAGCCGCCGTTGAGCGTCATGCGGATCGGGTTGACGGCCGACGGCATCTGGATCGACTGATTGTTCGCGAGCGGCGGGTAAGCCGGCGGCTTGCCGAGACCATTCTCCGCGTGGCACTTCGCGCAGTTCTCGGTGTACACCTTCTTGCCCATCGTGAGCAGTTCGCCGCCGAACTTCTCGGAGGTTTCGAGCTGCAGCGGTTCCGGCGCTTCCTTCTTCTGCGGGATCGACTTGAGATACGTCGACATCGCGTTGATGTCCGCGTCGGTCATGTACTGCAGGCTGTTGTGAACCACTTCCGCCATCGGGCCGAACACCGCGCCGCGCTGCGACACGCCGGTCTTCAACAGATCGTTGATGTCCTTGATGTCCCAGTCGCCGAGGCCGGCTTCCTTGTTCGACGTCAGCGACGGCGCATACCAGTTCTGCAGCGGGATCAGGCCGCCGGCAAACGCCGCCGAATTGACCGGGCCGCCCATCGCGTTGATCGACGTGTGGCACATGCCGCAGTGACCCAGACCTTCGACCAGATACGCGCCGCGGTTCCATTCGACTGACTTGGTCGGATCCGGCTTGTACTCGCCTTCCGAGAAGAACAGCGTGCGCCAGCCGATCAGCAGGTTGCGGTTGTTGAACGGGAAGCGCAGTTCATGCGGACGGCTCGGCTCGGAAACCGGCGGAACCGAGCGCAGGTAGGCGTAGATCGCGTCGGAGTCGGCGCGCGTAACCTTCGTGTAGCTCGTGAACGGGAAGCCCGGATAGAGCAGGCTGCCGTCCTTCGAGCGGCCGGTGTGCATCGCGCGATAGAAGTCGTCGGCGGTCCACTTGCCGATGCCGTACTTGTCGTCCGGCGTGATGTTCGGCGTGAACATCGTGCCGAACGGGGTGGCCATCGGCAGGCCGCCCGCGAACTGCTTGCCGCCGCGAACCGTGTGGCAGGCGATACAGTCGCCGGCGCGGGCCAGATACTCGCCTTGCTTGACGAGCGCGGCCTTGTCGCCTGGCGTCGCCGCGATGGCGCCGCCCGAGTGGAGATTGTCGCCGCCCGACCAGAGGACGGCGCCGGCTGCGACGGCTGCCACCACGACAGCCGAGGAGAGTGCGAACAGGGACTTGCGTTTCATTGTGTTGTCGCTCCAGACGCCTTATTGCGGTTCGCTGCCGCACGTGAGCGGCATCTTCAACGAGCCAGCGGGCGCGGGCACCGGGTTGGCGGGTGCGGTTTGCGTGGAGAGCCAGGCGGCGACGGCGGTCACGTCGTCGTCGGACAGGCGCGTGGCGATTTGCTGCATGCAGTCAGGCGCCTTCGCGTGACGCGTGCCGGACTTCCATGCGCCGACCTGCGCGCTGATGTAGTCAGAGTGCAGGCCGACCAGACCGGGGATGGCGGGCTGCATGCCCGTCAGGCCCTTGCCGTGACACGCCGCGCACGCGGGAATGTTCTTCGATGCATCGCCGTTCAGCACGAGCTGCGAGCCGCGCGCGAGCGTGCTCGCCGACACGTTCGTCTTGGCGGGCGGCGGATACGGCGGACGCTGCTGCGAGAAGTAAGTCGCGATCTGATGAAGGTAGTCGTCCGAGAGATACGTGACGAGGTAGTTCATCGGCGGGTATTTGCGCCGGCCTTCGCGGAAATTCTGGAGCTGGTTGTAGAGATAATCGGCGGGCTTGCCGGCAAGACGCGGGAAATAGTCATTGTCCGTGCCTTCGCCGTGAACACCGTGACATGCGGTGCAGCCTTGCACGCGCGCTGCCATCGTGTCGGGCGCGATCGGCTGGCTTTGCGCCTGGGCTTGCGCTTGACCCGCGCTGAGAACGCCAGCGCTGCCGATCATTGCCAGAGCGAGCAGCGGACGAAAAATGCGTCTTGAAAACACGCGACACTCCATGAAATTCGGGGACCTGCCGAGCTTCGTGCGGCTCGGTGCGAAGGTGGCGAACCACGGCCACGCGTACGGTGGCGGAGGGTGGCGGACCACGGCCATAGCGGCTCGACGAGCCTCTGATGCGACGCGGAATTCTATCATCGTTGCCTGATGGTGACTATTTGACACAACTTTTCGGGCGTGCTGCGGCGAAATCGCGACAATATGCCGCGCGACAGACAAGAACTTTGACATTGCGTTGAATCGTTATTTATCGACAAGAGTTGGACGCGTGACTTGCCGCTTGCTCACCGCTCGCTTGTCGAGGAGCTTAGGAAGCCGCGCGTCGACGTTCAAGGCGCATCGGTTTTCAGGGGCCGCTGTGTTGCGCACGCCGGTCGTTTAGACTGCGCGAGCCCTCATCCAAAAATCGCTCGATGACTCGCCCGCATCCCCACTCAGCAATTCGCGTTCGCGCCGCTTCATGAGCATCGATTCGCTCTGGCTGCTTCAAGTCTTTTTCGCCGCGCTCGCCGATCTCGCGTTCGCGTCGGCGCTCGGCGCATTGCTGCTTCGCGTTTGGCTCGGCCGCGAACGTGCGTTTGCGTCGATGTCGCCCGCGCGGCGTGGATATCGGCGCGCGTTGCGAATGAGCATCGTGTCGGCGCTCGTCTTCGTCGCGTGCATTATCGCTTCGCTGTGGCTGCAATCCGCCGCCATGAGCGGCTCGCCGATCCTCGACGCCGGCGCGTCGCTATGGCTCGTCGCGACGGCGACGCATGCGGGCGTCGGCTGGGCGGTGGCGTGCGCCGGCGGCGTGTTGCTTGCACTCGCCTCCGGAACGGGCAAAGCGTTCGGCGCGGGCCGTGTCGCGGCGGCCGTGCTCGGCGCGATCGTCGCGGCGGCGGGTAAGGCCGCAGTCGGTCATGCCGCCGACGCCGGCGCGTTCTCGATTGCCGAAGGCGTGCAGACGCTGCATCTGCTTGCAACGGGCGTGTGGGGCGGCGTGGTGATCGCGGGCGCGGCAGTGTTGCCGGCGCTCGATACGTCCGTGGCGCGGGCTTCGCTGATGCGCATCGTGTCGCGCATGTCACACGCGGCGGCGATCGCGGTGGCGCTCGTCATCGCAACGGGCGTGTTCAATGCATGGCGCGGAACGGGCGGATCGGCCGACGTGCTGACGGGCAGCGGCTGGGGCAGGGCGTTGCTGTTGAAGAGCGCGCTGATCGCATGCGCGCTGATGTTGGGCGCGCTTAGTCGATGGTCCGCGTTACCGCGCTTGCAACGCACGGCATCGACGACGGACGCGCATACGGTCATCAACGTGATGCGCGTTGAAGCCGTGCTGATGGTGATGGTGTTCGTGACGGCGTCGGTGCTCTCACATAGCGTGCCGGGCTTCGCGTCGTGACATTACGCGCAGCGTGTCATTCATAGCCGAGCCGATGACTCACGATCGGCGCGCAAAACAGCGCCAGCGCGCAGCCAGCCACTTTGCCTTGCAGCTCGACGAAGGCCTGCCCGGAACTCGCGGCCAACAGCACGTCGAGCAATTGCGGCAGGCAGAATACGACCGACAGCACAATGAACGCGCGCGTCACCGCCGATATCCGCCATCCATGCTGCGCCCCGAGCACCGCCGCGACGACCCGCGCCACGCCGAACATGACGAGCGCGCCGACAGCAAGCTGCGCGCGCACGTATTCGTCGGGAAGGGAGTGCCACATGATCGTTCTCGTTTTCGGAAAGACGTTTTCGAACGCTAGTGTGCAAGAACCTCGCCCGTGCAGTATGTACGAGAAAGCGCAGACCCGCTACGGCCCGCGCCGGCCTGATGCCGATCAGAACGTATGCTCGGGACCGGGAAAACTGCCGTCCCTGACCGCGTGCACGTAGGCTTCGACGGCGGCGAAAATGCTCGGCTGGCCTTGCATGAAATCTTTCACGAAGCGCGGACGCTTGCCGTGAAAAACGCCCAGCATGTCGTGCAGCACCAGCACCTGACCCGAACAATCGATGCCCGCGCCAATCCCGATCGTCGGGATCGCGAGCTTCGCGGTGACATCGCGTGCGAGCAGCGTCGGCACCGCTTCGATCACGAGCAACTGCGCGCCCGCATCTTGCAGCGCCAGGGCGTCGCGCCGCATCTGTTCGGCGGCGGCATCCGTCTTGCCTTGTACCTTGAAGCCGCCGAACGCATGCACGGATTGCGGCGTGAGTCCCACGTGGCCGCATACCGGAATCGAGCGCTCGACGAGAAAGCGCACGGTTTCCGCGAGCCATTCGCCGCCTTCGATCTTCACCATCTGCGCACCGGCGCGCATCAGCTTGACGGCGTTGGCATACGTCTCCTCGCGCGATCCGATGGTGCCGAACGGCATGTCCGCGACGATCAGCGCGCTCTTGTTGCCGCGCGCCACCGATGCCGTGTGATACGCAATGTCGTCGAGCGTGACGGGCAGCGTCGTGCTGTGCCCTTGCAGCACGTTGCCGAGCGAATCGCCGATCAGCATCACGTCGACGCCCGCGCGATCCAGCAGCGCGGCGAAGCTCGCGTCGTAACACGTCAGCATGACGATGCGTTCGCCCGCCTCGCGCATGGCTTGCAGCTTCGGGACGGTGATCGTCGAGCGGCTCGTTTCCTGCAGATACGTCATGATTTTTTCGCTGAAGATGGCGCGAGACATCGAGCCGAAGCTCAGACCGACACGCCTTTGACAAAGAATTCCTTGCGCCCGCGCATGGTCTCGATGCGCTCGACGAGGAGCGCGAGATCCTCGTCCGACGCGACCGGGTTCAGATGCTCGGCGTTGACCGTGAGCAGCGGCGTCGCGTCATAGTGATAGAAGAAGTCGTTATAGGCATCGGTGAGCGCGCGCAGATACGAATCGGAGATTTGCAGCTCCATCGGCAGCGCGCGCTTCTGGATGCGCGAGAACAGCACTTCGGGACTGGCCTGCAAGTACACGACCAGATCCGGCGCGGGCGCGCTCGCGCCGATGCGCGAAGCGATGTCGCCGTACAACTGGAACTCGTCGTCGGGCAGCGTGAGGCGCGCAAAGAGATCGCTTTTCTGCGTGATGAAGTCCGCGATCATCGGCGTATTGTGCGTGAGCATCTCCGCGACTTCGCGCGTTTGCGCCACGCGTTGCAGCGCGAAGCTGAGTTGCGTCGAAAGTGCATGCCGCGTGGTGTCGCGATAGAAGCGCTCCAGGAAAGGATTGTCCTGCGGGCGCTCGAACAGCGTGCGCATCGACCAGCGTTCGGCGAGCAGCGTCGCGAGCGTGGTCTTGCCGACGCCAATCGGCCCTTCGATCGCAATGTAACGGTGCGGCGGCCGCAGTTGCGGCGCGGTCACGGTGAGTGGCGGAACGCTCATCGGCAAATGGTCTTGTTGTTGGGGGCGGGAGAAGCGCCGAACGCGAGGCACTGACACGTCGCGACTCTTTCGATGCGTTGATCGGCGACCGCCGCGACGAACGCATCGGCGCGGCCGCGCTGCGGAATGATGAGATCGGGTTCGAGCTCGACGAGCGGCACCAGCACGAAAGCGCGCTCCGTCATGCGCGGATGCGGCACCACGAGATCCATCTCGTCGATGCTCGACGCGCCGTACAGCAGGATATCGAGATCGAGCGTGCGCGGCGCGTTGCGATACGGCCGCTCGCGCCCGAACTGTTCCTCGATGGCGTGACACAGACGCAGGAGCGCGCGAGCGGGAAGCGTCGTTTCGAGCTTGACGACGCAATTGAAGTAATCGTCGCCGGAAGAATCGATCGGCGCGGTGCGGTACAGGCTTGATTTCGCGAGCACGGTGATCGTGTGCTGCTGCGCGAGACACACGACTGCGTCTTTCAAGGTCTGGCGCGCATCGCCGAGATTCGCTCCGAGGCCCAGATATGCAATCGTCATGGCGGTCGTCCTACGGGTAGGTCTTGGGCGATAAGCCGGTGAGACCCAGGCACGCTGCCCGGGTGCAAACCTTCAGCCGCTACTGTAGCGAAAACCGGCTTTATTCGTTGTCTGAGCCTTCGCCCCTTCCGCCGTTTCTTCTTTCTGCGCTGGTTTGTTCGGCGCCGCTCACAGGCGACGCTTGCGACTCGGTCGCGACGCCCAGTTCAGAGGCTTCGCCCGTCTTGCGCTTCGCATTGCTGCGACGGCGGCGCTTCTTGGGCGCGTTGTGGTCCTTGCCGCCTTGCGCCAGCAGCGTTTCGCGCTGAGCGTGGTCGCTTTCGATGAAGTCGGTCCACCATTGTCCGACTTCGGCATCCAGTTCGCCCGACTCGCAACGCAGCAGCAAGAAATCATAACCCGCCCTGAATCGCGGGTGTTCCAGCAGCTTCAGCGCGCTGCGGCCGCGCTTTTCCAGCCGATGCTGCAAGCCCCAGATTTCGCGCATGTCGGCGGAATAGCGCTTGTGGATGGCGAGCTTCTCGGTCTGCATTTCGAGCACGTCGTCCATCGCGCGATGCAGCGCCGGCACCGGAAATTCGCCCGCGCCGGTGTACTTCTGCCAGCGCGTCTGCACGTCGTGCCACAGCAGTGTCGCGAAGAGGAAACTCGGCGACACGGGCTTGCCGGCGCGCACGCGCTCGTCGGTGCTGGTGAGTGCGAGCGTGACGAACTTCTCGCCATGCGGCTGTTCGAGCACGACATCGAGCAAGGGCAATACGCCGTGATGCAAGCCTTCCTGACGCAAGCGCGTAAGGCACGCGAGCGCGTGGCCCGACAGCAGCAGCTTCAGCATTTCGTCGAAGAGACGCGCGGCCGGCACGTTGTCCATCAGGTCCGCGAGTTCCTTGATCGGCGCGCGCGTGGCTTCGTCGATCTCGAAGCCGAGCTTCGCCGCAAAGCGCACGACGCGCAGCATTCGCACCGGATCTTCGCGATAGCGCGTGGCCGGGTCGCCGATCATGCGCAAGAGGCGCGCGCGGATATCGGCCATGCCGTCGTGATAATCCAGCACGGTTTGCGTGGCCGGATCGTAGTACATCGCGTTGATCGTGAAGTCGCGGCGCGTGGCGTCTTCGTGCTGCTCGCCCCAGACGTTGTCGCGCAGCACGCGGCCGGACGCATCGACGGCGTGCGTGCGCATGTCGAGCTCGCCGCGCCGGTAGCGCCGCGGCGGTTCAGCGGCAGGCGCGGGCGGCGGGGTATCGACGAGCGCGCGGAACGTCGATGTTTCGATGATTTCCTGCCCGAACTGCACGTGCACGATCTGAAAGCGCCGCCCGATGATGCGCGCGCGCCGGAAGAGCCGCTGCACTTCGTCGGGCGTGGCGTCGGTGGCGACGTCGAAATCCTTCGGCGCGACGCCGAGCAGCAGATCGCGCACCGCGCCGCCGACGATGAACGCGCGATGCCCCGCTTGCTGCAGGCCATCGGTGACGCGCATCGCGTTCTTCGAGATCAGCGACTGGTCGATGCCGTGAATCTCCGACGAAAGGATCACCGGGACGCTCGGATCGCGCTTCACTGGCGCGGCGGCTTTCTTGCGCGGAACGCGCACGGTCTTGCGGGCGGACTTCGTTTCGGCCTGTGCGGTTGCCGTGTCGTTCGAAGCGCTTTCCTGGGATTCGGCGCTCTCTTGTCCGAACAGCTTGCGGATGAGTTTTTTAATCACGTGTATCGAAGAGGTTCAGGATGCGCCAGCCTTTGGCTTGCGCGTGTGCGCGCAAGGTGTCGTCGGGATTGGTCGCGACCGGGTCGGTGACGCGCTCGAGAAGCGGGATGTCGTTGTGCGAGTCGCTATAGAAATAGCTGCGCTTGAAGTCGCCGATCGTCTTGCCGAGCGACGCGAGCCATTCCTCGACGCGCACGATCTTGCCTTCGCGATAGCTCGGCGTCCCGCGCGGCCGGCCGGTGAACGCGCCGTGCGGGTGATCGTCGACGGTTTCGACTTCGCACGCGATCAGTGTTTCGATGCCGAACGCTTCCGCGATGGGCGCCGTGATGAACGCATTCGTCGCGGTGACGAGACAGCAGAGATCGCCGTTGTCCTGGTGCTCGCGCACGAGCGTGACCGCGGCGGGCACGATGCGCGGATTGATGATCTCGTGCATGAACTGCGCGTGCCAGTCGGCGAGCTGCTCGCGGGAATACTTCGACAGCGGCGCGAGCATCGCATGCAGATACGCGTTGATGTCGAGCACGCCGGCCTTGTAATCGGCGTAGAAGGCGTCGTTCTGACGCGCGAATTCGGTCGGATCGACGATGCCCAGTTTTACCATGAAGCGGCCCCATTCGTGGTCGCTGTCGGTGGGCAGGAGCGTGTGATCGAGATCAAAAAGGGCGAGGTTCATGGGGACGCATTCTACTTGAAGCGGCTGCCCGCGTTGTCGGGCGCGGCGCAGGCGGAGCCGGGATCGTCCGTTTCGTGCGATTCCAGCGGCGCGACGGCGGCAAGCGGCGGCACCGGCCCGGTTTGCGCGAGCATCGTGCGCAGGAGCGATCGCGTGACCGCGCGTTTCTGTTCGAGCGAGAAGCGGTCGAGGTCGTCGAACAGCGCCATCAGGCTCGGCATGTCGCGCCGGAAATGCGTGAGCAGATAGGCGGGAACGTCTTCCGCCAGCACGATGCCGCGCTCGTGGGCTGCGTGCTTCAGCACGGCCGCCTTCGCCTCGTCGGTCAGCGGCATCAGATGGAAGACGAGTCCCCAGCCGAGGCGCGTGCGCAAGTCTTCGCGCACGCCGAGCGTGATCGGCGCGGCGTTTCCGGCGGCGACGAGCGCGCTTGTCGGATGCGCCCGGCATTCGTTGAAGAGATTGAACAGCGCGATTTGCTGCGGGGCGGAGAGGCGGTCGCAATCGTCGACGGCGTACAGCGCCACTTCGGGATCGAAGCCGAATGCGTTGAGCGCGCTTTGCGGGCTCAGGTAGCGCGCGCGGCCGCTCGCTTCATGGACGAGCGCATGCAGAAGATGACTGCGCCCGCTGCCCGGCTCGCCCCACAGATAGAACGAGCGGTCCGCGACCGGGCCGGCCGCGAGTGCGCCTTCGAGTCCGCGCAGCCGCGTGACCAGTTCGTGGTTGCCGGCGGCGAAGAAATTATCGAAGGTGGCGGGCGGCGGGGTGCCGAGGTCGAGCGTCAGTTGGCGTTGCACGGGGAATGGATGTCGTCGGGCTGCATCGAAGAGCTGCGTTTTCTCGAGAAAGCGCGGGCGCGTGGGCCGATTCGCGCGACGCCTGTTGCTGCCGTCGATTGCGCGCTCAGGTGCGGCGCTTACTGCTGCGGCCGCAATCTCGAAAAGGGTGCAGTCGCGCTGCGGGAAAACCAGCCGGCCGACCGTCGCCGGTTCATCATCGGGTAAAATCGCATTTTACCGACCTTCTTGCGCTCCCCCCATGAATCAACCGAAATCCGCCTCGAATCCTGCCGATTCGACTCAAGGTTTGTCGTACCGCGACGCGGGCGTCGACATCGACGCGGGCGACGCGCTCGTCGACCGCATCAAGCCGTTTGCCAAGAAGACCTTGCGCGAGGGCGTGCTGGGCGGCATCGGCGGATTCGGCGCGCTGTTCGAATTGCCGAAGAAGTTCAAGGAGCCGGTGCTGGTGTCGGGCACGGACGGCGTAGGCACGAAGCTGCGTCTCGCGTTCGAGTTGAACCGTCACGACACGGTCGGCCAGGATCTGGTCGCGATGAGCGTGAACGACATTCTCGTGCAGGGCGCGGAGCCGCTCTTCTTTCTCGACTATTTCGCGTGCGGCAAGCTTGATGTCGATACCGCCGCCGACGTGGTGAAGGGCATCGCGCAGGGCTGCGAATTCGCGGGTTGCGCGCTGATTGGCGGCGAGACGGCGGAAATGCCGGGTATGTATCCGGACGGCGAGTACGACCTCGCGGGTTTCGCGGTGGGCGCGGTCGAGAAGAGCAAGATCATCGACGGCAGCACGATCGTTCCCGGCGATGTCGTGCTCGGGCTGGCGTCGAGCGGCATCCATTCGAACGGTTACTCGCTCGTGCGCAAGATCATCGAGCGCGCGAATCCCGATCTGAACGCCGATTTCGATGGCCGTTCGCTCGCCGATGCGCTGATGGCGCCGACGCGCATTTATGTGAAGCCGCTGCTTTCGGCGATGCAAAGCGTCACCGTGAAGGGGATGGCGCATATCACGGGTGGCGGGCTTGTCGAGAACATTCCGCGTGTGCTGCGCGAAGGGCTGACCGCGGAGCTGGATCATCGCGCGTGGCCGCTGCCGCCGCTGTTCGCTTGGCTGCAGAAGCACGGCGGTGTGGCGGATGCGGAGATGCATCGCGTGTTCAATTGCGGTATCGGGATGGCGGTGATCGTCGCAGCCGAGGATGCCGATGCAGCCACCGGGCTGCTTTCCGCTGCGGGAGAGCAGGTCTGGAAGATTGGGGTCGTGCGGGAAAGCGGGGCAGGGGAGGCGCAGACGGTCGTTGTTTGATTGGGCCGTTGCTTCAACCGTCACGAAGACCCTCGCTCAGTGCGAGGGTTTTTTTTCGCCTTCGTTTGGCTGCTACTTCTCGTTGCCTGCCAGGACGCGCTCGAGTTCGGGAAGCGCCGTCTGTACGGTTTCCCAGACGATGGCCAGGTTCGTATCGAAGTAGCCGTGGGTCATGCGATTACGCATGCCGCGCAGTTTCTTCCAGGGAATCGCGGGATTGTCTCGCGCATAGTCCGGGAATTCCGTTTCGATCTGAACCGCCGCTTCGCCGATGACGATCAGATTCAAAATGACCGCCTGCTGAATCATTCTGGCGTCGAGGAATTCCGTCTTCGTTATTCCAGCCACGTAGCTGCGCGCGGTTTTCGACGCATCGAGCATATGCTCGATGTAATCGGCCAGACGCAATTGCCGTTGCTTTGCATTCATACCGCGCGCGCCTCCGCGAGCACTTCATGCCTGAACTTCGGCGACAAGTCCTCGGGCGTCAAAACGTCTACCGGCACACCCAGCAGTTCTTCGAGTTCGACCTGAATTGCGCCAAGGTCGAACAGCGTGGCGCCGGGCAGCGCGTCGACCAGGATGTCGAGGTCGCTCGTTTCAGTATCCTCACCCTTGAGCGCAGACCCAAAAACGCGAACATTGCCTGCACGATTCGCGGCGACGATTCGGCGAATATCGTCACGGTGAGCTTCCAGCGCCGACGAAGGTTTGGGCATAAGCGTCCCTGGCAATAAAGCATTGGCCAATGATAGCGCTTCAGGGCTGAGAGCTACGCCCCGACGATTCCTCGCACCGCCGTGACGGCCCGCCCCGTCGCATCCCCCGCACAACAATCCACAACAATCCGCTCCGGCATCCCCCTAAGCCATGTCAACTGCCGCTTGCACAACTGACGCGTCGCAAAGATGCCCTTGTCCCGCATTTCGTCATAGCCCGTCGCACCGTCGAGATACTCCCAGGCCTGCCGATAGCCGACGCATCGCATCGACGGCATCGACAGATCCAGATCGCCGCGCGCCCGCAGGCGCTTCACTTCGTCGATGAACCCGCCCGCCAGCATCGCATCGAAGCGCGCGGCAATACGCGCGTGCAGCACCGCCCGGTCCGACGGCTCCAGCGCAATCGGCACGAAGCGATACGGCGCCTCATCGTCCACGACGCGCGGCGC
Source organism: Caballeronia grimmiae (assembly GCF_022879615.1). Taxonomy (NCBI): domain Bacteria; kingdom Pseudomonadati; phylum Pseudomonadota; class Betaproteobacteria; order Burkholderiales; family Burkholderiaceae; genus Caballeronia; species Caballeronia grimmiae. Next base: position 2,393,150 of record NZ_CP084271.1, on the reverse strand, counting down.
GGCGAGCAGCGCGGACATCGGCTGGCCGGACAGCATGAACACTTCCAGCGCGCGCTGGATGCGCTGCGAATCGTTGGGCGCGAGCCGCGCCGCCGTTTGCGGATCGACCGATGCCAGCCGCGCGTGCAAAGCGGGCCAGCCCTCGCGCGCGGCTTCGGCGTCGAGGGCGGCGCGGGTGCCGGCATCGGCGGATGGCAGATCGTTCAGACCTTGCGTGAGCGCCTTGTAATACAACATCGTTCCGCCGACCAGCAACGGCACATGACCCCGCGCGACAATCTCGCCCGTGAGCCGCAGCGCATCGGCGCGAAACTGCGCGGCGGAGTACGAGCCGGCCGGATCGATGATGTCGATCAGATGATGCCGCGCCGCCGCGCGCTCGTCGGCAGTAGGCTTGGCGGTGCCGATATCCATCTCGCGGTAGACGAGCGCCGAATCGACACTGATGATCTCCACCGGCCGTGCCGATGCCGCCGCGAACGCCAGCGCCGCCGCGGTTTTCCCGGACGCTGTCGGGCCGAGCAGACAGGCTATCGATACGGCGCTCATTGTCCGCGCATGAAGAGGCGGTCGAGGTCCGCGAGCGTGAGCTGATACCACGTCGGGCGGCCGTGATTGCATTGGTCGGCGCGCTCGGTGGCTTCCATCTGGCGCAAGAGCGCGTTCATTTCGTCGAGCGTGAGCCGGCGATTCGCCCGCACCGCATGATGGCAGGCAAGCGTGCCGAGCAGTTCGTGCTGGCGCTCGGTCAGCACGCGCGATCCGCCGAATGCATGCAGATCGGCCAGCACCGCGCGAGCCAGCGAGGGCAGATCTGCGTCCTTCAGCAACGCAGGCACCGCGCGAATCGCGATCGATGTCGGCGACAGCACCGCGAGATCGAAGCCGAGCGCATCGAGCGTCTCGCGCTCTTCATCGACGATGCCGATTTCCACCGGATCAGCCGTCATCGATACGGGAATCAGCAACGGCTGCACCGCGATCGCGCGATCGGCCAGCGCGTGCTTGAACTGTTCGTAGAGGATGCGCTCGTGCGCCGCGTGCATGTCGACGATGATGAGTCCGCGCGCATTCTGCGCAAGCACGTAAATGCCGTGAATCTGCCCGATGGCGAAGCCGAGCGGCTGCTCGTCCGATTGCGGCAAAGCGGCGTAGGCGGGCGCGGCGTCGCTGGCCCATGCTTCGGGCGCAGCCGTCGTCGCGGCGTTCGATTCCTTGCGCCCGAAGAGCGCGTCGTAAAGCGCGAGCGGTTGCGCCACCGGCAGCGTGCCTTGCGTCATGCGCGACTGGCGCAGCCAGGTCGTGCTGTTCTCGCTTTGCGGCTGCATCGGTTGAGCATGGAATTGCGACTGCGGCGCGCTCGTCGCCGACAGCGGACGCGCGCTGAAGGATGCGACGCCGGTCGGCTGCAACTGCGCTTCATGCCCGCCCGATGTAGTCTCCGGCGACGCGCCCGCATGCCGCGCAAGCGCCCGTTGCACCGTATGGAAGACGTACTGGTGAATCGAGCGCGAGTCGCGGAAACGCACTTCGATCTTCGATGGATGCACGTTCACGTCCACCGATTCCGGCGGCAGATCGAGGAACAGCACATACGCGGGATAGCGATTGCCGTGCAGCACGTCCTCGTACGCGGCGCGCACGGCGTGCGTGAGCAGCTTGTCGCGCACGAAGCGGCCATTGACGAAGAAATACTGCTGGTCGGCGCGGCCGCGGCTTGCGGTCGGCAGGCCCGCGCATCCGTAGACGGCGAGCGGCCCGGCGCGTTCATCGAGCGGCAGATGCGACGTCTCGAACACTTCGCCCAGTATCTTCGCGACGCGCGTGCGCGGATCGCTCGCGTTCCAGTGCTCGACCGCCTTGCCGTTATGCATGACCGAAATGGCCACATCGGGACGGGCGAGCGCCATGCGGCGAATCACCTCCAGACAATGGCCCAGCTCGGTCTGTTCGCTCTTCAGGAACTTGCGGCGGGCGGGCGTGCTGAAGTACAGCTCGCGGACTTCCATCGTGGTCCCGACCGTGCCCGCAGCGGGCGAAATAGCGCCCGTTTGCGCGTCGATGCGCGTGGCGTGCGGGCAATCTTCCGTGCGGCTCGTAATGAACAACTCGGCCACCGACGCGATCGACGCGATGGCCTCGCCACGAAAACCCAGCGTGGCGACGGCTTCGAGATCGGCGAGCGAGCGGATTTTGCTCGTCGCGTGGCGCATCAGCGCGAGGGGAAGCTCGTTCGGAGGAATGCCGCAGCCGTCATCGGTGATCACGATGCGCTTCACGCCGCCTTCGTCGAGCGTGATGCGCAGCGTGCGCGCGCCGGCATCGAGCGCATTCTCCAGCAGTTCCTTGACGACCGAAGCCGGCCGCTCGACCACTTCGCCTGCCGCGATCTGGCTGATGAGCTGGTCGGGCAGCGGAGCGATGGCGCGCGAACGGGGCGCGCGATCGACGGTCAAAGCGGCTGCGAAAGCGCCGGCGGAGGGTTCGTTGGAGTCGGCCATGGCCAAATTATAACGATTCGCACCTGCCGGCCGCGCGCGCCGCTCGCCCAAACGCGCCATCGGATGGCGGCTGGATGCTCGCTTTTTAACGGACGCCGCCGGTCACTTCGGTATCATGGCGCGACCCCTTTGCTCCCCGCCGGCAGACGTCCTCGTCTGTTGGCAGCCAATTACTTCGAGGAACGCTTTTGGACACGCTGCTGCATTTCCTGGGACTCATTCTTCACATCGACAAGTCGCTCGGTGATTTCATCAACGTCTACGGTGCGTGGGTTTATGCGGTGCTGTTCCTGATCGTGTTTTGCGAGACCGGACTCGTCGTCTTCCCGTTCCTGCCGGGCGACTCGCTGCTTTTCATCGGCGGCGCGTTCGCGGCCACGCACGAGATGGATCTGGGCGCGCTGATCGTGCTGCTGCTCGTCGCGGCTATCGCGGGCAATACGGTGAATTACTGGATAGGGCGGGCCATCGGCCCGAGAGTATTCGATACCAACATTCCCGTGCTCGAACGCTTTCTGGATCGCGCCGCGTTGCAGAAAACCCATAACTTCTATGAGCGTCACGGCGGCAAGACGATCGTGATCGCGCGTTTCGTGCCGGTGGTGCGGACCTTCGCGCCGTTCGTCGCGGGCGCATCGGCGATGAACGCGACGCGCTTTCAGCTCTTCAACGTGCTCGGCGCGGCAATCTGGGTGCTGTTGCTCGTGTTGCTCGGCTACTTCTTCGGCAACATTCCGTTCATCCGTCAGTATCTGAACGTGATCGTGCTCGTGGGCATCGGCGCGGCGATCGTGCCGATCGCTTTGGGCGCGTTGTGGAAAGTGAGCCGCCGCCGCTCGAAGGTGTAACAGCACGGCTGTGACGGGCGGGCCGGACGCAAGAGCGCCGGCCCGTCGAAACCTGATGGGTTTTTACCCGCGCTTGAAAAGGCGGATGATGAAGAGCAGCACGACCGCGCCGATGACGGCCGTCAGCAGCGAACCGAGCAGGCCGCCGCCCAGCGAGATGCCGATCTTCGTGAACAGCCAGTTGCCGACTACGCCGCCGACGATACCGACGAGAATGTCCATGAACACGCCGAAGCCGGTGCCGTTCATGATGAGCCCGGCCAGCCAGCCGGCGACACCGCCGATGACGATGCCAACAAAAAATCCGTGATGCAAGAGTTCCATGCGCGAGCACTCCAGGAATAAGGGAAATTGCAGGACGGCAGGAAGGTCCTGCGTTCGAGCGAGGCGAATGTAGCCCAAAGTGCAGCGCGATAGTTTTGCAGAGTGTCAAGGATTGTCGATACGGCGCTCTGCAGGCCAATATGCCTATCCCTGGCTTTCGCGAGGCTTCTGCATGCGGCCTCAATGGAAGCGCGGCGCAAGCCAAATCGCCACAGGCGTCGCAGGATGGACGAAATCGTTAAAATATTTAGAATCCCGAATGACGGCGCACGCATTGCCCTAAAGTGTCCGGTTTAGTTAACTTAGGCGAAGCGGGATCGTAATGTTTTATGCTGGCGGGTGTTCGTTCGAGCGCAGGCGCGAATGGTTGAAGGCGCGTGGTGCGCGTGTCGTCCTTACGGCGATGTCGGCCCTCGCGCTCGGCGTGCTGATGTCGGGGTGCGGCGTTGTTGGTTGTGTCGGCACGTCGGTGTATGGCATCGGCTTGACCGTGTGCTAGCCAGGCGGCTCACGCGGAAAGATTCAAGAGCTTGCAAGAGATAAAGTCAAAGCATGGGAAAGTGGGTGTCGATGCAAACAGGACTTTTTGGGCCGCGTCATCGGGCGGTCGTCGCGGGCATCGCGCTCGCGGCAGGCATGGCGGCGGTGACGAGCTTGACAGGATGCACGTCGACGCCAAGGTCGCCGGCGCCGATCGTCGAGAACACGACGCTCAGGACGCCGCCCGCCGTTGCGAGCGCGCCGAATAGCGCCGCGACGGCGGCATCGTCGGCGCCCGTCGCGCCGGGGTTCTATCGCGTGAAGCCGGGCGACACGCTTTATGGCATCAGCCGGCTCTTCAAACAGAAGCCAGCGGACCTCGCCGCATGGAACTCGCTGACGGAAAGCAAGCAGGTGAACGTCGGGCAGGTTCTGCGTGTCGCGCCGCCGGGCGCAGCGGGCTCCGGGCCGGCAACGGCTGCTGCTCCTTCTGCTGCTGGCGGGAAGGACTTGCCGCCGCTTATTGCGGCGCCCGCGAAGCCGGCCGCCGAAGTGCCGCCAGCGAAGACCACCGAGGAGCATGCGACCGCTGCGAAGGCTACCTTCGCGTGGCCGGCCAAGGGCGAGATCGTGCGCAAGTTCGGGGCGAGCGGCAGCAAGGGCATCGATATCGCCGGGAAGGTCGGTCAGCCGGTGAAGGCGGCGGCGTCCGGCAAGGTGGTCTATGCGGGCAGCGGGTTGCGGTCCTATGGGCGCATGATCATCGTCCGGCATAGCAACGATTACCTGACCGCGTACGCGTACAACGACAAGCTGCTGGTCCGCGAGGGCGACAGCGTCAAGCAGGGCGCGACGATCGCGGACATGGGCACGGGCCCGGGCGGATCGGCAGTGCTGCATTTCGAAGTGAGGAAGTCCGGCGCTGCCGTCGATCCGGTGCCGTTGCTCGGCGCGGGCGGTTGAGTCGCACGAAGGAAGTCGAAACAAATGAAGAAGCTCTCGTTTGCCGCGCTCGTCGCGGCAGCCACGATTGCGCTGCTTGCCGGCTGCGATCAGCAACAAAGCGGAGATGCGATGAACAAGCTCAGCGCGTTCTTTAACTCGGTGAAGCCTGACACGCTGTTGCTGAAGGACCTGAAGCCGGGCGTCACGACCGAGGCGCAGATCCGCAGTCAGATGGGCGAGCCGGAAATGACGCGCACGTTCACGGACGGCTCGAAGCGGCTCGAGTATCCGCGCGGCCCGGCGGGCACGAATACGTACATGGTGGACCTCGATCCGGACGGGCTGTTCGTCTCGGTGACGCAGGTGCTGACCGCGGAAAACTTCGCGAAGGTGCGGCCCGGCATGACCGAGGACGAGGTGCGCAGGCTGCTCGGCAAGCCCACGACCGTCGCCGCATACCGGTTGAAGCAGGAGCACGTGTGGAGTTGGCACTGGCTGGAAGACGGCGTCAATCGTGACGCCATGTTCAACGCGCACTTCGGGCCGGACGGCATCGTAGTGACGACGTCGCGTTCGGAGGCGGAAGGCGGCGGGCGGCATTGAGCGCGAGCGAGGTTTGAGGCCCTGGGGCGATGATCGACAAACACGACGGCAACATATTCCTGGCGCTGAGCGACGAGGCCTGGCGGTATCGGGAGCGCGCGGCGCGACAAGCGAACGACGAACCGTCCGCGCAATGGGAGTGCATGCGCGGTCATCGCTGGGATGAATCGCTGGATCTGGCGCAGAACATTCGCTGCATGAATTGCGCGGGGCCTCGGCGGGAGAGCCAGACGAACCGCGCGCGCTCGCTGGCCGAAGTGCGCGGCGGGACGTTGTTGTCGCGTGGCTATGTGAACGCGATGACGCCGCTTAGGTGGCAGTGCGCGTATGGCCATGTGTGGGATGCGCATGCTGACGTCGCGCAGCGTCGTTGGTGCGATGAATGTGCGCGGACGGTGTTTGCTCGTTATCGCTGATTCGGGGCAACGCGGCACGAGACAGGCGCGGGAAAAAGAAAAGCCGGCGATTCGCCGGCTTTGAGCTTCGTTGTCGGAGCGATGACTTTTCGTCTGCTGCTCGTCGGGACGTTGGCAAAGACCTGCGCTGCACGCGCCCATCCTTTACCCACGGCTCGATCGAGCGCCGCCCTTCCTGTTGTGGTCTCTCGTGTGCGCGAACTGCTTGTTCCCCGGTGCGCAGGCAAAGTATCCGTCGGGCGGATTCGTATGAATGTACGGCGTCGAACGTTGTTTGCGAAGTCGGATTGAGCTTGCCGACGATGCGTGTTCTGCGCCTTTGAAACGCCGATCGCAGACGACAAAAAAGCCGCTGTCCTTGTGGGAGCAGCGGCTTTTTCTTGCAACTGGTGGCGAATCAGGGACTCGAACCCCGGACCTGCGGATTATGATTCCGTCGCTCTAACCAACTGAGCTAATTCGCCGAAAGAGACGAGATTATGGTGGGGCACGAAACGTCTGTCAACCCCCTTGCACGTAATTTCTTAACTCGCACGCGCAAGGGGAGGGGACGCGAAGCTCAGTCCTCGTGATAGACATTCGACTTGCGCGTGTCCTTCACGAACAGCATGCCGATCACGAACGTCCCGAGCGCAATCACGATGGGATACCACAGTCCCGAATAGATATCGCCCTTGGCCGCGACTATCGCGAACGCGGTGGCCGGCAGGAAGCCGCCGAACCATCCATTACCGATGTGATACGGCAGCGACATCGACGTATAGCGGATCCGCGCCGGGAACATCTCCACGAGCATCGCCGCAATCGGGCCGTAGACCATCGTCACGAAGATCACGAGGATCGTGAGGATGACGATCGCCATCGGCCAGTTGATGAGCGCCGGATCGGCCTTCGCCGGATAACCCGCGCTCTTCAGCGTGCCCGCCAGCGTCTTGTCGAACGTGGCGCCTTGCGCCTTCGCGTCGGCTGCCCGGCCGTCGTAGGTATTCACCACCGTCTCGCCGACCTTGATCTGCGCAAGCGTCCCCGCCGGCGCAGCCACGTTCTGATAGTTGAGACCGGCCTTGGAAAGCGCGCCCTTCGCGATATCGCATGAACTCGTGAACTTCGTGGTGCCCACCGGATTGAACTGGAACGAGCACTCGTCCGGATTCGCGATCACGACGATCGGCGACTTCTGCGTCGCGGTTTCGAGCGTGGGGTTCGTGTAATGGGCAAGCGCCTTGAACAGCGGGAAGAAGGACAGCGCGGCGATGAGACACCCGGCCATGATGATCGGCTTGCGCCCGATGCGATCCGACAGCGACCCGAAGAACACGAAGAACGGCGTGCCGATCAGAAGCGCCACGGCCACCATGATGTTCGCGCTGGTGCCGTCGACCTTGAGCGTCTGCGTGAGGAAAAACAGCGAATAAAACTGGCCCGTATACCAGACGACCGCCTGACCCGCCGTCAGACCGAACAGCGCGAGCAACACGATCTTCAGGTTCTTCCACTCGCCGAACGCTTCCTTGAGCGGCGCCTTCGATGTCTTGCCTTCCGCCTTGATGCGCTCGAACACCGGCGATTCGTGCAGCTTCATGCGAATCCACACCGACACCGCGAGCAGCAGAATCGACACGAGGAACGGAATGCGCCACGCCCACGCGCCGAACTGCTCTTCGCCGGTGATCGTGCGCACCGCCAGAATGACGACGAGCGAGATGAAGAGGCCGAGCGTCGCGGTCGTCTGAATCCACGCCGTCCACGCACCGCGCTTGTTCGATGGCGCGTGCTCCGCCACGTAAGTCGCCGCGCCGCCGTACTCGCCGCCGAGCGCGAGACCCTGCAGCAGCCGCATCGCGATGAAGATAATCGGAGCCGCGATGCCTATCGTCGCGTAACCGGGCAGGAAGCCGATCAGGAACGTCGACAGACCCATGATGACGATCGTCACGAGGAACGTGTACTTGCGGCCAACCATGTCGCCGAGGCGCCCGAACACGATCGCGCCGAACGGGCGCACGGCGAAGCCGGCCGCGAAGCCGAGCAGCGTGAAGATGAAGCCGGCTGTCGGATTGACGCCCGAGAAGAACGTCTTGCTGATGTAGATCGCCAGCGACCCGGCGAGATAGAAGTCGTACCACTCGAACACGGTCCCGAGCGACGAGGCGAAGATGACCTTCTTCTCCTCCGCCGTCATCGGTGCGTGCGAAACACGCCCTTCGATCGTAGCCATGAATCGTCTCCTGTTGTTTGCGTGTGTATCCGATTCCATCCGAAGCGCACGGGCAGCGCCGTGCAAAGATTATTGGAACGAAAACTTACGGCGTTCTGACGCGGAGAGGCGGCGCCCACAGAGGCGAGGAAACAGTCAATTCGCTCTGATCCGCGTGCAAGGAGCGGCGATCTTCTGGCAAGCTCCTGGCTTCATGCGCGAAAACCGAAATCGCACGACCGTTGCGCTCAGGGTTTGTCCCTGGCAGGAAAAACCCGCTGTAGGCTCACGCGGATGAGCGTGCCGGCGAGCCGCGGCGCTTCCTGATACACGTGATCCTCGATAGCAAGCGTGCCGCCGTGCATCGTCGCGATCTCCTTGACGATTGCAAGACCCAGTCCGCTGCCGTCGCCCTCGCGTCCGAGAATGCGATAAAAGCGCTCGAAGACGCGCTCGCGTTCAGCGGGCGGAATACCCAGCCCCGTGTCTTCCACTTCGAGATGCACGAGATCCAGTTCGTGATCGTCGGTCCGAACGCGCACGGTGATGCGTCCGCCCGGCGGCGTGTAGCGAATCGCGTTGTCGATGAGGTTCGACAGCATTTCCCGCAGCATCACGACGTTGCCTTGCACATCGACCGGAAACGGCGGTTCCTCGAATCCGATATCCATGCGCCGCGCGAGCGCCGCCTGAACCCAGTCGCGCACCGCGGCGCGGGCGAGCGCGGTCAGTTCGACGCGAGAGAAGATCTGCCCCGTCGCGCGATTCTCCGCGCGCGCGAGCGCCAGCAATTGCGTGACGAGCCGCGCCGCGTGTTCCGAACTCGTCGCGATCTGTTCGAGCGAGCGCTGCACTTCCGTCGATACATCCTGCCGCAGCGCAAATTCCGCCTGCATCCGCAAGCCGGCGAGCGGCGTTTTCATCTGGTGAGCGGCATCGGCGATAAAGCGTTTCTGAAACTCCATGTTCTGTTCGAGCCGCGTCAGCAGGTCGTTGAACGACGCGACGAGCGGCGCAATCTCCGGAGGCGCGCGGCCCGCTTCCAGCGGCGAGAGATCGTCGGGGCGGCGCGTGCGCATGTTCGACTGCAGAGCGTGCAGCGGCGCGAGCCCGCGCGAGAGCCCGAACCACACGAGCACGATCGCGAGCGGAAGGATCACGAACTGCGGAAGAATCACGCCCTTGATGATGTCGTTGGCGAGCTGGCTGCGCTTGTCGAGCGTCTCGGCGACCTGCACGAGCACCGGCTGCCGGCTTTCGGGATCGCGTCCCGACGCGAGGCCGGGCAGATCGACGGTCGTGTACGCGACGCGGATGTCGTTGCCGCGCAGCACGTCGTCGCGAAATTCGACGATGCCCGGCTGCGGCCGGTCGTCCTCGTGCGGCAGCGGCATGTCGCGGTCGCCGCCGACGAGCTCGCCGCGCGTGCCGAGCACCTGAAAGAACACGCTGTCGACGTTGTCGGCGCGCAGGAAATCGCGCGTGGCGTCGGGCAGCCGCAATTCCGCGACGCCGTTGACCGGCTGAATCTGGCGGGCGAGCACATAGGCATCGGCTTCGAGCGCGCGGTCGAACGGACCGTTGGCGATCGACTTCGCGACGAGATACGTCACCGCGATGCTCATCGGCCAGAGAAGCAGAAGCGGCGCGAGCATCCAGTCGAGAATCTCGCCGAACAGCGAGCGCGGATGCGCCTCGTTGCCGGGCTCGAGCTCGTCGGGCGGGGCGAACGGATTGGCGTAGCGGGCGTCGCGCAGGGCGTCGGAATCGGCGGCGGTCGCGTCGATAGCCGCCGGCGAAGGCTGGCGCGGCGCTTCGCCTGCGCGTTCGGTGGAGGCGGGCGACGCCATGCGCGGCTTACTTATAGTGTTGGCTGGCGGCAGCCGGATCAGCCGGCGCCTTCGCATCGGGCGCGCTCGCGGCTTTTTCGAGCGTGTAGCCGAGTCCGCGCACCGTGATGATCCGCGCGCCGCTCGGCTCGATCTTCTTGCGCAGCCGATGCACGTAGACCTCGATCGCGTTGTTGCTCACTTCTTCGCCCCACTCGCAAAGATGATTGACGAGCTGCTCCTTCGACACGAGCCGGCCGATGCGCTGAAGCAACACTTCGAGCACGCCGAGCTCGCGCGCCGACAGGTCGATCACCTGATCCGCGATATGCGCGATGCGCCCGACCTGATCGAACGACAGCGATCCGTGCCTGACGACCGTTGGTCCGCCGCCCGCGCCGCGCCGCGTGAGCGCCCGCACGCGCGCTTCCAGTTCGTTGAGCGCGAAGGGTTTCGCCATATAGTCGTCCGCGCCGAGATCGAGGCCCTTTACGCGCTCGTCGACGCTGTCGGCGGCGGTCAGGATCAGGACCGGCATCTGCGAATTGCGCGCGCGCAGGCGGCGCAGCACTTCGAGACCGGGCATCAGCGGCAGGCCCAGATCGAGGATGAGCAGGTCGAAAGATTGCAGGGAAAGCGCGGTGTCAGCCTCGACGCCATGCTTCACATGGTCAACGGCGTATCCCGATTGGCGGAGTGATCGGACGAGGCCGTCCGCGAGTATGCTGTCGTCTTCGGCAATGAGGATTCGCATCGTCGGGGCCTGATGCGCGGGGCGCATCGCATTGCCGGCACCGCATTTCGCCCGGCGCGGCGGTCTCCAGGGTGTTATGCGGTTTTTGCACGGTTCGCTCGACGTGGAAAAACACCACGCCGCACGATCGGGCTTGCAAAAACTACTGTTTTTTTATACAGTGTCTGCGTTAGTGCAAAAGCGGGGCGAAGTATCGCTACGAGCCTGCGCGCACGCGTCTCAGACGCCGTTCATCATAGCAAAGGACGATTCATGGAAGAAAGCAAGAAAGGCCCGGCTGGAATGACTGCGGAAAAGAGCAAGGCGCTGGCCGCCGCGCTGTCGCAGATCGAAAAGCAATTCGGCAAAGGGTCGATCATGCGGCTCGGCGCAGGTGAGGCGGTCGAAGACATTCAGGTGGTCTCCACCGGCTCGCTCGGACTAGACATCGCGCTCGGCGTCGGCGGCTTGCCACGCGGTCGCGTGGTGGAAATCTACGGTCCGGAATCGTCGGGCAAGACCACGCTCACGCTGCAAGTGATCGCCGAGATGCAGAAGGTCGGCGGCACGGCCGCGTTCATCGACGCGGAACACGCGCTCGACGTGCAATACGCGCAGAAGCTCGGCGTGAACATTCAGGAACTGCTGATCTCGCAACCGGATACGGGCGAGCAAGCGCTGGAAATCGCGGATGCGCTCGTGCGCTCGGGTTCCATCGACATGATCGTCATCGACTCGGTCGCGGCGCTCGTGCCGAAGGCGGAAATCGAAGGCGAAATGGGCGACTCGCTGCCCGGTCTGCAAGCGCGTCTGATGTCGCAGGCGCTGCGTAAGCTCACGGGCACCATCAAGCGCACGAACTGCCTCGTGATCTTCATCAACCAGATCCGCATGAAGATCGGCGTGATGTTCGGCAATCCCGAAACCACCACGGGCGGTAACGCGCTGAAGTTCTATTCGTCGGTGCGCCTCGACATTCGCCGTATCGGTTCCATCAAGAAGAACGACGAAGTGATCGGCAACGAAACCCGCGTGAAGGTGGTGAAAAACAAGGTTTCGCCGCCGTTCCGTGAAGCCATCTTCGACATTTTGTACGGCGAAGGCATTTCGCGTCAGGGCGAGATTATCGACCTGGGCGTGCAGGCCAAGCTGGTCGACAAGGCGGGTGCGTGGTACAGCTACAAGGGCGATCGCATCGGGCAGGGCAAGGATAACGCGCGCGAATTCCTGCGCGAGAATCCTGACATCGCGCGCGAGATCGAAAACAAGATCCGCGAATCGCTGGGCGTGGCTGCGTTGGCTGATGCCGTCGCCACGGGCGCAGCGGTGTCGGGCGACGAATAAGCGTCCGACCTGCCGCCGATGCTCAAGCGCCGGTTCGGATCGAAGGCTGGCAACGCTCAGATCGGGCGCGGTGGTGCTGGAAGTTCGAACCGCGCTGGCGAGAACGATGAAGCAAGCGGTGAACTGAAGAGCGATCGCTCTTCATACGCCGCAGGCGGTGTCGATCAGCCGGAGGACGGCGCCGAAGCCGTCGATCGCTACGAACGAAGCAGCGAGCGCACCGGGGCATCGTCAAAGCGCGGCGGATTCATGTCGAGCAAGAAAGCACGCGCCGGCGCGAAGTCATTCGCGTCGGCGCGTCGCGTTTCTGAGGCTGCGGACGAGCACGTTGCGGGTTCAAGCGCAGCCGCGATTGATCAGCGCAAGCGGTCCGCTTCGATCAACCGTGACGAGCTTTACGGGCAGAGCGCGGCATCGGCGACCCGCGAACAAGACGATCGAGGCAGTCACGACGATCACGCCTCGGCGCAACCCGCGCAGCCCGATCGCGCTGCCCGCCTTCAGCAAGCGCGCTCACTATTGCAGCAAGCCACCGCACAGGCGGTCAGCCCTCCGCCTCGCGTTCAGCCGACGGCGGTCAGCACCGGCCAATTCGACGATCCCTTCGAAGAGGCCGACCCCTTCGAATCATTCGAGCAGTGCGCGCCGTCTCGTGCGCCCGCAGCTGAGACGGGTACCGTTAGTGAGCGTCCGATTCGGCGTCCACGTAAGGCTCGCAGCGCAACTAATCGACCGTCACCGCAACGCCTTCCCGCCGACGACGCATTCGAAGACTCCGAGCCGTTCGAACAATGCGCACCGCAAGCAGGAGTGGAACTTGAGTCCGCCTACAGCCGCTCCAGCGAACGCCAGCGCAAGGTGCCCAACGCCAATAATCCCCGTCAGCCGCAACGCTCGCTCAAAGGGCGCGCGCTAGGTTATCTCTCACGCCGCGAGTACAGCCGCGCGGAACTGTCGCGCAAACTACGGCCGTATGTCGAAGAAGCGGATTCCCTCGAAACGCTGCTCGACAGCCTCGAACGCGACGGCTGGCTGTCCAACGAGCGCTTCGTCGAAAGCGTCGTGCATCGCCGGGCGGCGCGCATGGGCGGCAGCCGCATCATCAATGAACTCAAGCGTCACGCGGTCGGCGACGCGCTCATCGGCGAAACAGCGGGAAAGCTCGCGGTAACCGAAACCGCCCGCGCCCAGGCGGTCTGGGAAAGAAAGTACGGTGTGTTGCCCGAGACGCCCGCCGAGCGCGCCAAGCAGGCGCGCTTCCTCGCGGCGCGCGGCTTCTCCGGCAGCACCATCGGCAAAATCCTGAAAGGCGGGGACGAGGACTGCGCCGACGAGTTCATCGACGACTGACAACGCGGTGATACAGCGCGGCGATACCACGCCGCGACACAGCGCGGTGACCCACGCAAAAGGCCGCCTGACTGCCCGCAGCGATTCCTCAGGCCATCCACGGCCCCCAATACTCGCTATGCTAAAATTCAACGGTTTCCCCGTTCCGGCTTTCGCCCCATGCCTCTTTCTCCGCCCGTTTCCCGACAGTTGCGCCATCGTCGCGCGATTCGGCTGGAAGCGTTCGAGCGGGATGACAAGCTATGGGACATCGAAGCCTGCTTAACCGATGAGAAGCCCCGCGACGTCCAGGTCGCGGCGGGCGTCCGGCCGAAAGGCCTGCCGATCCATGAACTCTGGCTGCGCATCACCATCGACCGCAAGCTCACCATCGTCGACGCCCAGGCGTCGTCCGACTGGGCGCCCTATGCCGGTCTTTGCGCAGAATCCAACTCGGCTTATCGCTCGCTCATCGGGCTCAATCTGTTGCGTAATTTCCGTCGCGAAGTCCGCGTCCGCCTGGGCGGCACGGCGGGCTGCACGCATCTCACCGAGCTGTGCGCCGTCCTGCCGACCGCAGCCATGCAGGCGTTCTTCGGCGATGTCTGGTCCGACGATATGTCCGATCCCTTCGCCCCGGAAGACGCCCGCGCGGGCGCGCAACGGAAACGGCCGCCGTTCGAACTCGGCGGCTGCCACGCGCTGCGCTTCGACGGCCCCGCCGTGCGCGAATACTATCCGCAATGGTTCGGCTACGAGCCGTCCCGCCAAGACAACGCACTCGACACGGAACAGGAAAGTCCGCAAACGTAGCGCGCTCGTCATTGCGAATCCGAGCGGCCGGTAATCAAACAACCATCCAGATAATTGCGATTCACGCAATTCGAAATCGAAGTTCACTCCAACTCTCAGACTGAAGGAATCACGCATGAAGATTCACGAGTACCAGGGTAAGGAAATCCTGCGGAAGTTCGGCGTCGCGGTCCCGCGCGGCAAACCCGTGTTCTCGGTGGACGATGCGGTCAAGGCCGCGGAAGAGCTGGGCGGCCCGGTTTGGGTCGTCAAGGCGCAGATCCACGCCGGCGGCCGCGGTAAGGGCGGCGGCGTGAAGGTCGCGAAGTCGATCGAGCAGGTCCGCGAGTACGCGAACCAGATCCTCGGCATGCAGCTCGTCACGCACCAGACCGGCCCCGAAGGCCAGAAGGTGAACCGCCTGCTGATCGAAGAAGGCGCGGACATCAAGAAGGAACTGTATGTCGGCCTCGTGCTGGATCGCGTTTCGCAGAAGATCGTCGTGATGGCGTCGAGCGAAGGCGGCATGGACATCGAAGAAGTCGCGGAAAAGACGCCGGAACTGCTGCACAAGTTCGCCGTCGAGCCGTCGACCGGCCTGCAGGACGCAGACGCCGATGACCTCGCACGCAAGATCGGCATCCCCGACGCATCGATCCCGCAAGCGCGCGCGATCCTGCAAGGTCTCTATAAGGCGTTCTACGAAACCGACGCATCGCTCGCGGAAATCAACCCGCTGATCGTGACCGGCGACGGCAAGGTCATCGCGCTCGACGCCAAGTTCAACTTCGATTCGAACGCGCTCTTCCGTCATCCGGAAATCGTCGCGTATCGCGATCTGGACGAAGAAGATCCGGCTGAAGTGGAAGCATCGAAGTTCGACCTCGCCTACATCTCGCTGGACGGCAATATCGGCTGTCTCGTGAACGGCGCGGGCCTCGCAATGGCGACGATGGACACCATCAAGCTCTTCGGCGGCGAGCCGGCGAACTTCCTGGACGTCGGCGGCGGCGCGACGACCGAGAAGGTCACGGAAGCCTTCAAGCTGATGCTGAAGAATCCGAACCTGAAGGCGATCCTCGTCAACATCTTCGGCGGCATCATGCGTTGCGACGTGATCGCGGAAGGCGTGATCGCGGCGTCGAAGGCGGTGGACCTGAAGGTGCCGCTCGTCGTGCGCATGAAGGGCACGAACGAAGACCTCGGCAAGAAGATGCTGGCGGACTCCGGCCTGCCGATCATCTCCGCCGACAGCATGGAAGAAGCTGCGCAGAAGGTCGTCGCTGCAGCCGAAGGCAAGTAAGCGCATCGGCGTGCCTGCCTAACAGAGCGTTCCACCAGACACGAATGGCGGCGCCGGCCTCGAGCCTGAGCGACGCCAGACGAACAGAGGTCACTACATGTCGATTCTGATCAACAAAGACACAAAGGTCATCACGCAGGGCATCACCGGCAAGACCGGCCAGTTCCATACGCGCGCTTGCCGTGAATACGCGAACGGGCGCGAAGCGTTCGTCGCGGGCGTGAACCCCAAGCGCGCCGGCGAAGACTTCGAAGGCATCCCCATCTACGCGTCCGTCAAGGAAGCGAAGTCCGAAACCGGCGCAACGGTTTCGGTGATCTACGTGCCGCCCGCGGGCGCTGCCGCGGCGATCTGGGAAGCGGTCGAAGCCGATCTGGATCTCGCCATCTGCATCACGGAAGGCATTCCGGTCCGCGACATGCTCGAAATCAAGGACCGCATGCGCCGCGAGAACCGCAAGACGCTGCTGCTCGGACCGAACTGCCCCGGCACGATCACGCCGGACGAGCTGAAGATCGGCATCATGCCGGGTCACATCCACAGGAAGGGCCGCATTGGCGTCGTGTCGCGTTCGGGCACGCTGACGTATGAAGCGGTCGGCCAACTGACGGCGCTTGGCCTCGGCCAGTCGTCGGCGGTGGGTATCGGCGGCGATCCGATCAACGGCCTGAAGCACATCGACGTGATGAAGATGTTCAACGACGATCCCGAAACGGACGCCGTCATCATGATCGGCGAGATCGGCGGTCCGGATGAAGCGAACGCCGCACACTGGATCAAGGACAACATGAAGAAGCCGGTCGTGGGCTTCATCGCGGGCGTGACGGCGCCTCCGGGCAAGCGCATGGGCCACGCAGGCGCGCTGATCTCGGGCGGTGCGGACACGGCGGACGCCAAGCTCGAAATCATGGACGCGTGCGGCATCAAGGTCACGAAGAACCCGTCGGAAATGGGCCGTCTGTTGAAGTCGGTGATCTAAGGGAAGATCGGCAAAAGCCGTCAGGGTTTGGTACTCTTACTGAATCCTTTCGTCATCGCCGGATAGAAAGCGGGGGAGCGTCGGCTTCCCCGCTTTTTTATTTCGGTCACCGTTTCGCCTTGCCATGCTCGAATTTTTCTCCACGCTTCATTGGGGCGCTGTCGTCCAGATCATCGTCATCGATATTCTTCTCGGTGGCGATAACGCCGTCGTCATCGCGCTCGCGTGCCGCGATTTGCCCGTCACGCAGCGCAAGCGGGGCATCGTGCTCGGCACGCTCGGCGCGATCCTGCTGCGCGTCGCGCTGATCGCGTTCGCCGTCGTCCTGCTCGACGTGCCGTTTCTCAAGTTCGTCGGCGGACTGTTGCTGCTGTGGATCGGCGTCAAGCTGATGCAGCCGGGTCACGACGAACATCACATCAGCTCGTCCGACAAGCTCTGGGCGGCGGTGAAGACGATCATCGTCGCCGATGCCGTGATGAGCCTCGACAACGTGATCGCGATTGCGGGCGCGGCGGAGGCGGCCGATCCGCAGCATCGTCTGACGCTCGTGATTTTCGGGCTGGTCGTGAGCATTCCGCTCATCGTGTGGGGCAGCACGCTGGTGCTCAAGCTGCTGGACCGCTTTCCCGTCGTCGTGTTGCTGGGCGCGGGGCTGCTCGGATGGATCGCGGGCGGGCTGATCATCGACGATCCGTTCATCGACCGCTGGCCGGCACTGAACACGGACGCGGTCGGCTATGCGGCGCGGCTTGGCGGCGCGCTCGCCGTCATCGCGGCGGGCTGGCTGATGAAGCGCCGCACGCTGGCGCACGGAAAAGGCGTCGCGGCCGATACCTGACCACGCAGCGTTGGCCGAATGGCCGACTGTCGCCGCACTGACTGCCTCAATAGGATGAAAGCGTCCGGTCTGCTCACGCAGCCGGCGCTTTTTGTCTTTTTGGGAGCAGCAATGACGAGCATGGTTTTGGACGTGAAGAGCCCGCGCGAACGGCGCGGATGGAACGAGTGGATCAGGCGGGCGGCATCGTCGGCGCATGGTTTCACGCTGATCGAGTTGATGATCGTGCTGGCGATCGTCGGCGTCGTCGCGGCTTACGCGATTCCCGCGTATCAGGACTATCTGGCGCGCAGCCGCGTGGGCGAGGGCTTGTCGCTCGCGGCATCGGCGCGTCTCGCGGTCGCGGAGAACGCGGCGAGCGGGGCGGATCTGGCGAGCGGCCATGCATCGCCACCCGCGACGCGCAACGTGGAGTCCATTCACGTCGACAGCAATACCGGGCAGATCACCATCGCCTATACGACGCGCGTTGCGCCGGCGGGATCGAACACGCTGGTCCTCGTGCCTTCCGCGCCCGATAACGCCGATACACCGACGGCGCGCGTCGCCCTTGCGCGAGGCACGGTGCAGGCG
Organism: Caballeronia grimmiae; assembly: GCF_022879615.1. Classification (NCBI taxonomy): domain Bacteria; kingdom Pseudomonadati; phylum Pseudomonadota; class Betaproteobacteria; order Burkholderiales; family Burkholderiaceae; genus Caballeronia; species Caballeronia grimmiae. Next base: position 2,375,113 of record NZ_CP084271.1, on the reverse strand, counting down.
GGCACGATCACCTGGGAATGTTTCGCGGGCGGCAAGGCGGCGTCGTCGCTGCCGGCGCCGGGCGCGGGGCCGTCGCCGGTGGAAGCGCCGACGCTGCAAGGCAAGCTCGCGCCGCCTGAATGCCGCGCCTGAGCACGCGAGTGAGCGAGTGAGCGAGCCGAACGGCGCGCGCGGCGGCGTAGAAGGTTTCGCCGCCGCGCTTCACAGCGAGTTCGTGCGAAAACGGGTGATTTCGTGGCATTTCCGGGCAGGCGGCGCACAGGGGCGGCAAAGTTTTGTATAGTGCGCCGGTTCCCGACGTTCCCAGCCCCTCATGCCTTCCCAAACCACCTCGTACGCGCGCTATCTCTGCTTCGCCGTTCTGTGTGCCGCGCTGACGTTTCCGTTCGCCGTCGTCAGCCACACGTATCCGATTCCAACCTTCTACGCCGAGTACAGCGCGCTCGCACTTTATCTGGCGCTCGGCGCGGCGGTCGCCGTGCTCGTGACCGTGTCCGAGCCGCGCGTGCCCTTCGCGTCGCCGGTCGTGGCGCTGATGCCGCTGCTGTTCGGCCTGGTGCTCGTCGCGCAGACGGTGCTGCTGCCTGTCGCGCAGCCTTCGATGAACTGGCTCGGCGGCGCCTATTTGCTGGCGTCGTTCGTCGCGGTGCATACGGGCTTCGGGCTGGCGCGGGCGGGGCTGTCGGAGAAGGCGTTGCGCGTCGGCGCGGCGGCGCTGATCGTCGGCGGCCTGTTTGCGGTGTTCTGCCAGACCGTGCAGATGTTTCATGCGGAAGTGAAGTTCTCGCCTCTGATCGTCGCGTACAACGTGATGACCGAGCGGCGCATGTTCGGCAACATGGCGCAGGCGAATCACCTCGCGACCGTCATCGCGTTCGCGCTTGCCGGCGCGCTTTACTTCGTGCAGACGCGGCGCATGCCGGTCGCGGTGTGGCTTCCGCTGTCGGCGGTGTTTTCGTTCGGGCTGGCGCTGACGGTGTCGCGCGGGCCGTGGCTGCAGACGGCGGTGATCGTCGTAGCGGGATTGTGGATGGCGTTCGCGCAGGGTCGCTCGGCCGCAGCCGAAGACCTCGACGCGCCCGCACGCCGCAATCGACGCGACATGCGCGCATGGATCATCCCGATCGCGCTTGGCGTGTTGTTCCTCGTGGTGAACGCGGGCGTGCGCTGGGCCAACGTGAGGTTCCAACTGGATCTGGCGCAATCGGCGGCGGAGCGCATGCAGGACGCGAACCAGATCGCGCCGCGCCTCGCGCTGTGGAAGTACGGCTGGACCATGTTCACGACGCATCCGCTCCTGGGCGTCGGCTGGGGCGAGTTTCCCCGTTATCAGTTCGATCTCGTGCGCGAACTGGGCGGCGTCGAGATCGCGAACAATGCGCACGACATCTTCATCGACTTGCTGGCGAAGACGGGTCTGCTGGGCATGGGCGTGCTGGTCGCCGGCATCGTGCTGTGGCTGATCCGCGTGCTGCGCGCGCCGCATACGCCCGCGCGGATTTTCGGGCTCTCGCTGTTGGGCGTGCTGATGATGCATGCGCTCGTCGAGTACCCGCAGCAGTACATGTTCTTTTTGATGCCGGCGATGCTGGTCATCGGCCTGCTCGAAACGCGGCCGTTGCGACTGGTCGCGCGTCCGCTGTCGTATGGCGTATATGTGACGCTCGTCGCGGGCGGCCTGGTCGCGCTGTACCCGACGATGCAGGATTATCACCGCGCCGAAGTGCTCTATTACGGCTCGCGGCCGGCGGAGCAGTATCGCGACGATCCCTCGTTCCTGTTCGGCGCGTGGGGGCAATACGGCGCCGCGACGCTGCTGCCGATGAACGCGCAGAACATCGAAGCGAAGCTGGCGGCGCATCGGCAGGCGCTCGCGCTGCTGCCGGGGGAGACGGTGCTGCGGCGTTACGCGGTGCTGCAGGCGCTGGCCGGTCAGCGCGAGGAAGCGCTCGATACGATGGCGCGCCTCAAGATCTTCGCGACGCAGCTCAAGGACTGGCCGACGCAACTGGAGGCGGTCTACCGGTCGATCGACGAGATCGGCGCGCCGCTCGCTCCTTTCAAGGCCGAGTTGGTGAAGCTATATGGCAAGCCGGCGGGGACGGTTCAGGACCCGGAGGAAGACGAGGACGACTGAGCGCGGGCTAGGCGCTCGCCACCCAATCCCCCGACTTCCCCCCATGCTTCTCCATGACCTTCACATTGGTGATGGTCATGCCTCGATCCACCGCCTTGCACATGTCGTAAATCGTGAGCAGCCCGACTTGCACGGCGGTGAGCGCTTCCATCTCCACGCCCGTGCGTCCGACGGTCTCGACCCGCACTTCGCAGTGAACGCCGGGCAAGTTCTCATCGATGGAAAAGTCCACTGCGACGCGCGTCAGCGCAAGCGGATGACACAGCGGAATCAGATCGGCGGTGCGCTTCGCGCCCTGGATCGCCGCGATGCGCGCCACGCCGAGCACGTCGCCTTTTTTCGCGCGGCCTTCGCGGATCAGCGCGAGCGTGCCGTCGAGCATCGCGATCGAGCCGCGCGCCACTGCAATGCGCCGCGTCTCGCCCTTGTCGCCGACATCGACCATGTGCGCCTCGCCGGCGGCATCGAAATGTGTGAGTCCGGACATCGCGTCCTCCTTTGAGCGGGCGCCTATCATACCAGCGTGATCCGGCGCGTTTTTCGCCGAAGTCGGCGGTTCGCCGGTCATGGCGCACTTGATACGATAAGCGTGTTTCCGTCATTCAGCCGGTCATGCACCTGAACCGTCCGAGCCGTGCGCTCATCCTCGCGTTGTGCCTAAGTCAGGCCGTGCCGTCCGTCGCCCTCGCACAGGTGGCGGCGTCGCCTGCGGGCGCGAGCGCCGCGCAGCCGCGGGAGGAAACAAGCGCACCCGGCGAGCCGCAGGTCGCGGACGGCGTCTTCGGCGTCTATGGCGGCGCGGAAAGCCGCTTCGCCAACCGGCCCGGCGCGATGGCCGGCCTGCGCGCGCCGCTTTCATCGGTGCAACTTCCGGACCTCGGCGACGGCTCCGGCGGCACGCTTTCGCCGCAAGCCGAGCGCCGCGTCGGCGAGCGGATGATGCGCGAAGTGCGCTCCGATCCAGACTACCTCGACGACTGGCTGATACGCGATTACCTCGATTCGATCGCGTCCAAACTGTCCGCCGCCGCAGCCACGCAGTATCTCGGCGGCTATCGGCCGGACTTCGAACTGTTCGCCGTCCGCGATCCGCAGATCAACGCGTTCTCGATGCCCGGCGGTTTTATCGGCGTGAACACGGGGCTCGTGTCCGCGACGCAGACCGAGTCTGAACTGGCGTCGGTCGTCGGGCACGAAATGGGACACGTGCTTCAGCGCCACATCGCGCGCATGCTCGGCACGCAGGAGAAAAGCAGCTATGCGGCGCTTGCCGCGATGCTCGCCGGCCTGCTCGCCGGAGTGATGACGCGCAGCGGCGACCTCGGCATGGGCATCGCGATGGGCGGGCAGGCGTTCGCCGTCGACAATCAACTGCGCTTCTCGCGCGCCGCCGAGCACGAAGCGGATCGCGTCGGCTTCCAGATGCTCGCCGCAGCCGGCTACGATCCCTACGCGATGACCGCGTTCTTCGGCCGGCTCGACCGCGCGGCGATGGCCGATAACGGCGTGCCGGCCTACGCGCGCACGCATCCGCTGACGATCGAGCGCATCGCCGACATGGAGGACCGTGCGCGCCGCGTGCCGTATCGCCAGCCGCGTCAGTCGCCGGAATACGCGTTCGTGCGCGCCCGCGCCCGGGTGCTGCAGGTCAGCTACGCAAGCGACTATCGCGAAGTCGCAAGCCGCTTGAAGTACGAAATCGACGATCAGACGGCGTTCAATCCAGCGGCCAACTGGTATGGCATCGCGCTCGCGCGTTCGCTGACGAGCGATTACGACGCCGCCAACGATGCACTCGCGAAAGCGCGGCGGCTGTTCGAGGGCGAACAGGCGAGCGAGGCGGCCGTGGCGAATGAAACGCGCCGGGAACCGGCGCCGCCGGCGAGTGCGGGCGCCGCTGCCAGCGATGCGATCCCGCCGCAGCGCGGGCGCTTGACGGCCAAAAGCGTAGCCGGAGCGACGTCGCGGACTGCGGACATCGACGGTTCGCGAGCATCAACGGCGGCGAACTCTGCACGGGGCGACGTTGCGCCACGTTCTTTCAGCCTCGACGCTGCGAAGGCCGACCGCCCGGCGTCGGCCATTGGCGCAACGGCACAACCCGCTGCGTTCCCCAGCGCGCTGTTCAGCAGCAGCGCGCACGGTGCACTGAGCGCATCGCCCGCATCGCCCGCATTGCCCGCCGACGCGCGCGCATCGCCGGACAGGAGCGCCACGCTTCCGGCCGTGCACGTCACGGCGCAAACGTCGCGGCAAACTGCCCGCAGCACGCCAAGCCTCGACGTGCTCGCCGCCGATATCGCGCGTCGCGCGGGCCGGTATGACGACGCGATCCGGCTCGCGGAGATCGCGCAAACGCGCTGGCCCGCCTCGCACGCGGCCATCGACATTCATCTGCAGGCGTTGATCAGCGCACATCGCTATGCGCAAGCGCAGTCGCTCGCGCGCCGGCAGACGCAGGCCGAGCCCGCCCGCGCCGATTGGTGGCTGTATCTCGCGCAGGCGAGCGCGGGTCTCAACGATCCGTTGCGCCAGCACGAAGCGATGGCCGAGAAGTTCGCGCTCGACGGCGCCTGGCCTTCCGCGATCCGCCAGTTGAAGGAAGCACGCGATGTGAAAAACGCGAGCTTCTACGATCTATCCACGATCTCCGCCCGCCTGCGCGACTTCGAGACGCGCTACAAGGAAGAGCGCGATCAGGATCAGAAAAGCTGACGTATCAGGGTTTCGACGCCGCACGCGCGGCCGGGCTCGCGACGAAGCCGAAGCGCCGCTCGACGTCCGCGCGCGCGATCGGCTGCAAGGGCAAGTCGACGGCATCGCGCCAGTGGAACACGCCGCCGTGCGAGGCATCATCGACGGATGCGTGACTCGCGAACAGGTCGAGATCGTGATCGTGCAGCGCGGCGATGCGCGCCGGCGATGCACCGTCGGAAAAGAGCAGACCGCCTGCATCGTCGAGCCATGCGTGCGCCGGCTCGAACGGCGCGCCGGTCTGATCGGTCAGGCGAAGCGCGTCATCCGCAAGCGAAAGCCGCACGATCCACGGCGTATAACCCAGCTCCACATATACGCGCTGCGGCCCGTTCTGAAAGAACCACTGGCCCTCGGCGTCGCGCTCGTAATTGCGATTGATGAAGCCGATCAGCGCCTCATGGCGGATCACGTCGCCGAGCGCGCCGGCGGCCTGCGCCGCATCGTCGCGCATGCGCCACTGGCCGCGTCTGTCGAGCATGAGCCAGCCCGTGCAGTGCGGAACGTTGGGCCACTTGGCGAGCGCCTGCTTGACGATTTCATCCATGATTCATCCGCGAGAAAGGAACTGCTCGAGATATCCGAACACGCGCTGCGAGAGCCAGTCGATGCGCCCGGGAAACGGCCCCGTCATGAAGCCGACATGCCCGCCGTGGTTTGGCTGATCGAGCGTCACGCATGCCGACACTTCCGCCTGCGACGGCAGCGCCGACTCGGGCAGGAACGGATCGTTGCGTGCATTCAGCACGAGCGCCGGCACTTCGATGTGCTTCAGATGCGCGCGCGTCGTCGCACTCGACCAGTAGTGATCGGTGTCCCGGAAGCCGTGTAGCGGCGCGGTGACGACATTGTCGAATTCATGAAGCGTGCGCGCGGCGAGCACGGCGTTGGGATCGTAAAGGCCGGGATGCTGCGCCAGTTTCGCGAGCGCCTTCTTCTTCAGCGACTTCAGGAAGCTGCGCGTGTAGACCATGCCGAAGCCTTGCGAGATCGCGTGGCCGCCCGCGTGGACATCGAGCGGAGCGGAGATCGCGGCGGCCGCGCTGATGATCGAGGCATCCGTGCCGCGCTCGCATAGCCAGCGCAACAGCACGTTGCCGCCGAGCGAGACGCCCGCCGCGACGATCGGTCCCGCGTGCCGCTCGCGCAAGCGGCGCAGGATCCAGTCGGCTTCGGCGCTGTCCGCCAGATGATAGAAGCGCGGCAGCAGGTTGAGCGGCCCGCTGCAACTGCGGAAGTGCGGCACGACGCCATGCCAGCCGCGCGCTTCGGCGGCGGCCATCATCGAGCGGGCGTAGTGGGAGTCGGAACTGCCTTCGAGGCCGTGAAAGAGCACGAAGAGCGGGGCGGTGGACGCGACGTCGCGCGATGTGTGCGCGAGCCAGTCGAGATCGATGAAATCGCCGTCGGGCGTGTCCCATCGCTCGCGCCGATAGCTGACCGCGGGCTTGCGGCCGAAGAGCGCCGGTACGATGGTCTGCGCATGCGCCGTCGGCAGCCAGCGGGGCGCGCTGTATAGCCATTCCTCGATGGGATCGAGGACGTTCGCAACCACGGCGGGAGCACTATCCACGAACGACGAATCGTGTTGCAACAACGGATCGCGCTTCATGGTCCTCCCCCGTCAAACGCCTTCTTCGATACTTCGTGTTTCAGTGCAGCGATCCCTTCCCGTGACGCAGCTTCACGGCGAACTGGCCGGCGGTTTCCATCGGCATCGTGCTCGCATGGATGTGCGCGATGCGCCATTCGCCGCGCTCGTGAACCATCACGTAGGTCGTGAAGATCAAGTGCGGCGAGGCGGTGCCCGCAGGCTGATGCGCTTCCGCAATCGCATACACGACGGTGCCGAGGCTGTCGTACACGCGGATATCGAGCGGCTCGATCGTGACCGGCTGCGCTTCGAGCTGCTTGCCGAGGCCCGCGCGTATGTTTTCGAGGCCGTGCAGATGCGTGCCGTCCGCGCAGATGCAGGTGGCGAATTCCTCGTCGATCCAGAGCGACATCACGGCATCGATGCTGTTGTCCGCGACGGCCTGATAGTAGGCGTTGAGCGTGTCGGCGGCGGCTTCGAACAGGCGGGCGAAACGTGGCATGGCGCGTGAGTCTCTGGGTATCGGTGCGGGACGCCATCGAACGGTGGCGCGCCGCATCGGTCATGGTTCAAGGCATGTCCCCGTTCGGGGACATCGCGTGTCCGTGCCCGCGAAAGGGCGGCGCGACGCGTCAACGATGCGCGAGCAGCATGCCGCGCAAATCGGCGAAAACCTGTTCCGCGGACAGTTCGCGAAGGCAGTTCAGATGGCCGAGCGGACACTCGCGGGCAAAGCATGGACTGCAATCAAGATGCAGCCATTGTACCTTTGCGAGGTCGGACAAGGGCGGCGTATGGCGCGGATCGGTCGAGCCGTAAACCGCGACGAGCGGCCGCTTGAGCGCTGCCGCGACGTGCATGAGCCCCGAGTCGTTGGTGACGACCGCGCTCGCCCGCGCGATCAGCGCGCACGCTTCTCCGAGCGATGTCTGCCCGCACAGGTTGCGCACGTTCTGCGCGCGTTCTGCGATGGCCTGCGCGGCAGCGGAATCCTTGTTCGACCCCAGCGCGACGATGCGCGCATACGGGAACGACTGCGCGACGAACTGCGCCAGCGACGCGAAGTGCTCCGGCGGCCAGCGTTTCGCGGGACCATATTCCGCGCCAGGACAGAACACGACGAGCGGCGCGCGGGTATCGAGATTGAAGCGCGCCGAAACGCGCACGGCTTCGTTCGGGTCGGCTTCGAGGCGCGGCACGGGCAAGATCTGCGCGTCGCCCGTCTGCGCTTCGCGGGGCTGTGCGTACTTGTCGACGAACGGCAGCTTCGCGCCCGGCGCATAGGCGAGAGCGGCGTAGTGCACGGTCATCGGCGGACGATCGGTCTTCGGCGGATTCGGGTGGCGCACGTTCAGCAACCCGTAGCGGCTCTCGCCCTTGTAGCCGATGCGCAGCCGAATGCCCGCCATCCACGGCAGCAGCGCGGATTTCATCGAGTTCGGCAGGACGTAGGCGGCGTCGTAACCGACATCGCGCAAATCGCTCGCGAGCTGCCAGCGGCGCAGCAGTTGCAGCTTGCCGTGGGCGAGGTCGGTGGCGTAGACGGCGTGAATTTCCGGCATGCGCTCGAGCACGGGCGCAACCCACGAGGGCGCGACGGCATCGATCACGATGCGCGGATGCAGCTTCTTCAGAAGCGTAAAGAGCGGCTGCGCCATCAATGCGTCACCGATCCAGTTCGGTGCTATAACCAGCGCACGGCGCATCGTTCGTTATCCGATCTCAAAATAGTGGCGGCTCTCCGCGATCATGCGGGAGGCGCGCAAGTCTTGTTAGTATGTGGGGCGGCCGGCATCGCACGGCCAAGCGCGTCCAGACACGAGCGCGCGGCCCGCCGGGACGGACCGCGCTCGTGACGACGCACGTCAGCGGCCGGTCAATGGCCCTTGATGACTTCGCCGTCCTTCAGCTTGTAGCGCGTGCCGCAATACGGGCAGCGCGCCTCGCCGTGCGACACGTCCAGAAACACGCGCGGATGCGTGCTCCAGCGTTGCATCTTCGGATTCGGGCAGAACGCGGGGATGTCCTTCGCCGACAACTCCACCAGCGGCATTTCCTTCAGGTCGCTCATTGCACTCTCTTTTCAATGTCGTTCGTTGCTCGCGGCAAGCGGGCCGCGCGGCCCGCCGCTGTATCAGACTTTCGCCAGCCAGCTCGCGTACTTCTCGTTCTTCCCGCCGACCACGTCGAAGAATGCGCTTTGCAGCTTCTCCGTGATGGGACCGCGCTTGCCCGAGCCGATGGTGCGGTTGTCGAGTTCGCGGATCGGCGTGACTTCGGCGGCCGTGCCGGTGAAGAACGCTTCGTCGCAGGTATAGACCTCGTCGCGCGTGATGCGTTTCTCGATTACCGGAATGCCGAAGTCGCGCGCCAGCGTGAGCACCGTGTCGCGCGTGATGCCGTCGAGGCACGACGACAGGTCCGGCGTGTACAGCTTGCCGTTGTTCACCAGAAAGAAGTTCTCGCCGGAGCCTTCGGACACGTAGCCGTCGACGTCGAGCAGCAGGGCTTCGTCGTAGCCGTCGGTCACGGCTTCCTGATTCGCGAGAATCGAGTTTACGTACCAGCCCGACGCTTTCGCGCGGACCATCGACACGTTCACGTGATGGCGCGTGAACGACGACGTCTTCACGCGGATGCCCTTCGCCAGGCCGTCTTCGCCGAGGTACGCGCCCCACGGCCACGCGGCGATCGCCACATGGATGGTGTTGCCCTTCGCGGACACGCCGAGCTTCTCCGAGCCGACCCAGATGATCGGGCGGATGTAGCACGACTCCAGCTTGTTCTCGCGCACGACTTCGAGCTGCGCGGCTTCGAGCGTGGCGTGATCGAACGGAACGTCCATCTGGAAGATCTTCGCCGAGTTGAGCAGACGCTTGGTGTGCTCCTGCAGGCGGAAAATGGCCGTGCCGCTCGCGGTCTTGTATGCGCGGACGCCCTCGAACACGCCCATGCCGTAGTGCAGCGTGTGGGTCAGAACGTGGATGTTGGCGTCTCGCCAGTCGATGAGCTTGCCATCCATCCAGATCTTGCCGTCGCGGTCGGCCATTGACATACGCTTCTCCTAGCTGTCTCGTTCAGTGATTTCGATGGAACCGTGTCCGCCGCTCAAGCGCCGGTTATTAGCCGGTCGACTGCCGATTGCCTGCTGTTTGTCTGTCAAAGCATGCAAGACGCAGGCTCGGCGCAAAGGCGGTGAAAGACCGCCATTTTAGCGTCTTTTGACAATTGGACCGAGCTAAAAGCGCCTTTCGCGCCGCTATACTTTGCCTTTCACCGCGAACGTGAATGGCAGCTTCGATCTTTTCGCTTCTTCTTTCGGATCGTCGCGCAGCTCATCGGGGACGGGCGGTGGCTCGCAGTATCCGCTTCACCTTGCTTTACGTTTTCCGCGCGCTTTGTGTTGCAGCCGCATCGGGCGGCGCCTCGCCGTGTATCGGCGCGCATCGGCATCGCAATAATTTGGCCTCGCATCCGTCCATGCTCGACCGCCTGTCCCACACGAATCGCCGTGCATTTCTCGAAGGTGTCCGCACCTTCTCTCCCGCCATCCTCGCCACGTTTTCGTGGGGCCTCGTCACCGGCGTCGCGATGAGCAAGTCGGTGCTCACGCTGCCGCAGGCGCTCGGCATGTCGTTCGCGGTCTACGCGGGATCGTCGCAGCTCGCGGCGCTGCCGCTTTTCGCCGCGAAGCTGCCGCTCTGGACGCTGCTGCTGACCGCCGCGATGGTGAACCTGCGCTTCGTCATTTTCAGCGCCGGGCTCGCGCCGCACTTTTCCCATCTGCCGATGTGGCGCCGCGTGCTGATCGGTTACTTCAACGGCGACATCATCTATCTGATGTTTTCGAAGCGGAATTTCGCGCCGGCCGACCGGGCCGGGAAGGAAGCGTTCTTCTGGGGACTCGCGCTCGTGTGCTGGTTGTGGTGGCAGGTCTCGTCGGTCGTCGGCATGCTGCTCGCGAGCCTGATCCCGGCCAAATGGGGACTCGAACTGGCGGGCACGCTCGCGCTGATTCCGCTGATCGTTTCGGCCATCGCGACGCGCTCCACGCTCGCCGCCGTGGCCGTCGCGAGCGTCGTGGCGCTGCTCGCGTTCGATCTGCCGTATCGGCTGGGCCTGCCGCTCGCGGTGCTCGCCGCGCTGCTGGCCGGCACGCTCGCCGATGTCATCGCGGACCGCTCGAGGCCGGCGGCGTTGCCCGCGGCGGACGCCGAAGCGCCACCCACACCCGACGCTGAATCCGACACCATGAGGCGCGCGCAATGACCCCGCTGCAGACCTGGCTGGCAATTCTGGGCATGGGCCTCGTCACCGCGGCGACGCGCGCATTCTTCTTGTTCGGCGGCGAGCGCACGGTGCTGCCGCCGCGCGTCCAGCGCGTGCTCCGGTACGCGCCAGCGGCCGCGCTCGCGGCCGTCGTCGTGCCGGGCGTGCTGGAAACGCCCGCTGGCCTTTCCGTCGCGCTGTCGAATCACGCGATGTGGGCCTCGCTCGCCGCACTCGCGTATTACTTGTGGCGGCGCGGCATGATGGGCACGATCGCCGTCGGCATGATCGCTTTCACGCTGCTGAGGCTCGTCGCGTGAGCGGCCGAAAGCTGCTGCCCGCCATCGACGGATGCGCCAAATACGCATCATCAAGCATTGCGGGCTAGAGCAGACGGGCCATTCAGTTAAAATGACGGTCTTTCCTGTCGCAGAGCGAGGTCGAAAGTGAGTCCGGCAGTCACCGCGCAACGGTTGTGCAACTCGCCGCCTCCGGCCGAATCGCCGCAGCCGTGCGTCCGCGCCAACCCGGCGCACACGCGTTGCAGCCCGCCGTCCGACTCCTTCCCTCCGCATTCCAGCCGCGCGCTCATATCACTTGCGCGGCCTTCGCCCCCAGATTGATCCACGCGCGGGGCGCACCTTTCCAGTCCCCCGCCGCATGTCCCCGAAGCAGCCGCATCCAGCCGCTTCTTCGCCCGAACCGCTTTTCTGACTAACGTTGACTCCCATGACGAAAGTACTGCGTTTCACCGATCTGATCGCCGAAGGCAAAGTCTCTGGCAAGCGTGTATTCATCCGCGCGGACCTCAACGTGCCGCAGGACGACGCCGGCAACATCACCGAAGACACGCGCGTGCGCGCCTCCGTCCCGGCGATCAAGGCCGCGCTCGAAGCGGGCGCCGCCGTGATGGTTACTTCCCATCTGGGCCGCCCGACCGAAGGCCAGTTCAAGCCGGAAGATTCGCTCGCGCCGGTCGCGAAGCGCCTGTCGGAACTGCTGGGCCGCGATGTTCCGCTCGTCGCGAACTGGGTCGATGGCGTCGACGTGCAGCCGGGCAATGTCGTGCTGCTCGAAAACTGCCGTTGCAACAAGGGCGAGAAGAAGAACGACGACGGCCTCGCGCAGAAGCTCGCGAAGCTCTGCGACATCTACGTGAACGACGCGTTCGGCACCGCGCATCGCGCCGAGGCGACCACGCACGGCATCGCGAAGTACGCGAGCGTCGCGTGCGCCGGGCCGCTGCTCGCCGCCGAACTCGACGCGCTCGGCAAGGCGCTCGGCAACCCGAAGCGTCCGCTCGTCGCGATCGTCGCCGGGTCGAAGGTGTCGACCAAGCTGACCATTCTGAAATCGCTGGCGGAGAAGGTGGACCAACTGATCGTCGGCGGCGGAATTGCCAACACGTTCATGCTCGCGTCGGGCCTGAAGATCGGCAAGTCGCTGGCGGAAGCGGACCTCGTCGGCGAGGCGAAGGAAATCATCGAGCAGGCGCGCGCGCGTGGCGCTTCCGTGCCGATTCCGAGCGATGTCGTGACCGCGAAGGAATTCGCTGCGACCGCGAAGGCGGAAACGAAGCCCGTCGCCGATGTCGCCGACGACGATCTGATCCTCGACATCGGCCCGGATACCGCCAACGCGCTCGCCGCGCAACTGGCGACTGCCGGCACCATCGTATGGAACGGCCCGGTCGGAGTGTTCGAATTCGACCAGTTCGGCAACGGCACGAAGACGCTTGCGCAGGCAATCGCGAATTCGTCGGCCTTCTCGATCGCGGGCGGCGGCGACACGCTCGCGGCCATCGCGAAGTACGACATTCACGACAAGGTCAGCTACATCTCGACTGGCGGCGGCGCGTTCCTCGAATTCCTCGAAGGCAAGACGCTGCCCGCGGTGGAAGTGCTTCAGTCCCGCGCCGGGGCTTGAGGCGTTGGCCGCCCGAAACGATCCGGCGAAAGCAGGCAAGCAGGGCGCGCAAGCAGCCGGCGGCGCGCAAGCAGATGAAGTCAGGGACGTGATCGCGGGCGGCGCATCGGGCGATGCGCTCGATGCCGCTGCCGAAGCGGCGCTGGTCATCGCGGAGGCGGCCCGGACGGACGGGCCGTCCGCCGACGAAAGCCAGAGCCAGCAACAGAACGAAAGTCAGGACGAAAGCGAAGGCGAGGCCGCATTACCGGCGCCGCCTGTCGTCATCATCGGCGGCGTGGCCACGCAGGCCGAGAAAGTAATCGATAAAGCGACGCCGGCACTGACCGGCGCGCGCGCGCAAGCGGTGAGCAACACGTCACCGTTGGCGCAACGTGCTCGCAGCGTTGTCACGGGCGATCCCACTGAGACGAGGAATTCCATGCATCGCGCCACCAAGATTGTTGCCACCATCGGCCCGGCTTCGAGCAACCCCGGCATTCTGCTTCAGATGATGCAGGCGGGGCTCGACGTCGTTCGCTTCAACTTCTCGCACGGCACCGCCGACGATCATCGCCAGCGCGCCGAATGGGTGCGGGAGGCGGCGCGTCAGGTGGGCCGCGAGGTCGCGATCATGGCGGACCTGCAAGGTCCGAAGATCCGCGTCGGCAAGTTCGAAAACAACAAGACGATGCTCGTTGCGGGCAATCCGTTCGTCCTCGATGCCAATTGCGAGCTCGGCAACAACGAGCGCGTCGGCCTCGATTACAAGGATCTGCCGCGCGACCTGCGCGCGGGCGACACGCTGCTGCTCAACGACGGCCTCATCGTCCTCGACGTGACACGCGTGATCGGCGAAGAGATTCATACGACCGTCAAGGTCGGCGGCGAACTGTCGAACAACAAGGGCATCAACCGGCAGGGCGGCGGGCTGACCGCGCCCGCGCTGACCGAGAAGGACATGGAGGACATCAAGACGGCGATGTCGCTCGGCGCGGATTTTGTCGCGGTCTCCTTCCCGAAGAACGCGACGGACATGGAAATGGCGCGGCAACTCGCGAACATCGCGGGCGCGCCTTACGGCATCAAGCCGAAGATGATCGCGAAGATCGAGCGCGCCGAAGCCATTCCGGCGCTGCAAGGCATCCTCGACGCGTCCGACGGCATCATGGTCGCGCGCGGCGATCTCGCGGTGGAAGTCGGCAACGCGGCGGTGCCGGCGCTGCAAAAGCGCATGATCCGCATGGCGCGCGAGTCGAACAAGCTCGTGATCACCGCGACGCAGATGATGGAATCGATGATCCACGCGCCCGTGCCGACGCGCGCGGAAGTATCGGACGTCGCGAACGCCGTGCTCGACGGCACCGACGCCGTGATGCTCTCCGCCGAGACGGCCGCGGGCAAGTACCCGGTCACGACCATCGAGACGATGGCCGCCGTGTGCGTCGAAGCGGAGAAGTCCGAAGAGTCGCAACTCGACCGCGACTTCCTCGACCGGACGTTCACGCGCATCGACCAGTCCATCGCGATGGGTGCGCTGTTCACGGCGTATCACCTCGGCGCGAAGGCCGTCGTGGCGCTGACCGAGTCCGGCTCGACCGCGCTGTGGATGTCGCGCCACTGGTCGCACGTTCCGATCTTCGCGCTGACGCCGCGCGTGGGCAGCGAACGCACGATGTCGCTGTACCGGAACGTCACGCCGCTGCATCTCGACACCAACATGGACCGCGACACTGCCCTCAATCAGGCGCTCGAAGTGGTCGTGTCGAAAGGCTATGCGGCGCGCGGCGATATGGTCGTGCTCACCGTCGGCGAACCGATGGGGCAGGCGGGCGGCACGAACACGCTGAAGATCGTGCGCGTCGGCGATCATTTCTAACGGCCCCGCGTAATTTCGAGAACGATGCGCGGTTAAGCGCCGCGCGGTTTCACCTGTATTGCAAAGCGCGCAAGACGACGCACGGCGGCTCGCCCCGCCGGCGTCCGTCGCTGCCAGCCATAGGCCGAAAAACTGCCCCAGAGCAGAATCGTGCGCGCCGGATTTTCGTTTCACATCATGGAGTTCCACAATGCCTCTCGTATCAATGCGTCAATTGCTGGATCACGCGGCCGAACACGGCTACGGCCTCCCGGCATTTAACGTGAACAACCTCGAACAGGTGCAGGCGATCATGTCGGCCGCGAACGAAGTCAACGCGCCGGTGATCATGCAGGCGTCGGCTGGCGCCCGTAAGTACGCAGGCGAAGCGTTCCTGCGGCATCTGATCGAAGCGGCGGTCGAGTCGTATCCGCATATTCCGGTCGTGATGCATCAGGATCACGGCCAGTCGCCGGCGGTGTGCATGGCCGCGATCCGCTCGGGCTTCACCAGCGTGATGATGGACGGCTCGCTCGAAGCCGACGGCAAGACCGTCGCGTCCTACGAGTACAACGTCGAGGTGTCGCGCAAGGTGGTCGAGTTCTCGCATTCGATCGGCGTGACCGTCGAAGCGGAGCTGGGCGTGCTCGGCTCGCTCGAAACGATGAAGGGCGACAAGGAAGACGGCCACGGCGCCGAAGGCACGATGACGCGCGAACAGTTGCTGACGGACGTCGAGCAGGCCGCCGACTTCGTCAAGCTCACGCAATGCGACGCGCTCGCGATCGCCATCGGCACGTCGCATGGTGCGTACAAGTTCTCGAAGAAGCCGACCGGCGATATCCTCGCGATCGACCGCATCAAGGAAATCCACCAGCGCATTCCGAACACGCACCTCGTGATGCACGGATCGTCGTCGGTGCCGCAGGAGTTGCTGGCGGAAATCCGCGAATTCGGCGGCGACATGAAGGAAACCTACGGCGTGCCGGTCGAAGAGATTCAGGAAGGCATCAAGCACGGCGTGCGCAAGGTGAACATCGACACCGATCTGCGTCTCGCGATTACCGGCGCCATCCGCCGCTATCTGTTCGAAAATCCGTCGAAGTTCGATCCGCGCGACTACCTCAAGCCCGCACGCGAAGCCGCAAAGGAAATCTGCCGCCAGCGTTACATGCAGTTCGGCTGCGAAGGCCAGGCGGGCAAGATCAAGCCGATTTCGCTCGACAAGATCGCCGAGAAGTACAAGTCCGGCGAGCTTGCGCAGATCGTGAAGTGACAACGGGTCGAAGCCTCACGCTGTTTGTAAAGTAAAATCAATGGGTTCCGGCGACGGGACCCGTTCGCATTTCCCGTTTGCCCCATCAGTCGCCGCTCGCACAGCAAGCGGCGACTCACTTTTTTTACGCCTCTTCGGTACATGACGATGTCCACGCTCTACGAATCCACGATCAAATCGCTGCCGCTGCTCGGCCGTGGCAAGGTCCGCGACAACTACGCCGTCGGTCAGGACAAGCTCCTCATCGTGACGACCGACCGCCTTTCCGCATTCGACGTCGTCATGGGCGAGCCGATCCCGAACAAGGGCCGCGTGCTGAACCAGATGGCCGATTTCTGGTTCAAGAAGCTCGGCCACATCGTGCCGAACCACAATACGGGCATCGATCCCGCGAGCGTCGTCGCCGCGGACGAAGTCGAGCAGGTGAAGGGCCGCGCGGTCGTCGTGAAGCGCCTGGAACCGATTCTCGTGGAAGCCGTGGTGCGCGGTTATCTCGCGGGCAGCGGCTGGAAGGACTATCAGGCGACGGGCGCGGTGTGCGGCGTGCAGCTTCCGCCGGGCCTTCAGAACGCCGAAAAGCTGCCCGAGCCGATTTTCACGCCGGCGGCCAAGGCCGAAATGGGCCATCACGACGAAAACATCACCTACGATGACATGGAGCGCCGCATCGGCACCGAGCTGTCGGCGACGATCAAGCGCATCTCCATCCAGTTGTACAAGGAAGCGGCTGAGTACGCGGCGACGCGCGGCATCATCATCGCGGATACGAAGTTCGAGTTCGGCCTCGACAACAAGGGCGAGCTGTATCTGATGGACGAAGTGCTCACCGCCGATTCGTCGCGTTTCTGGCCCGCCGATGGCTATCAGGTCGGCACCAATCCGCCGTCCTTCGACAAGCAGTTCGTGCGCGACTGGCTGGAAACGCAGCCGTGGAAGAAGGAGCCGCCCGCGCCGAAGCTGCCCGACGATGTGATCGCGAAGACATCGGAGAAGTATCAGGAAGCGCTGCAACGCCTCACGGGGCAGACGCTCGCGTAAGCGTGCATTCGATCAAGAGCCAAGGAACATAGCGATATGAGTGAAGTGCAGACCGGAGCGCATGCGCACGACGCGCCGCTCGTCGGCGTGCTGATGGGTTCCAGTTCCGACTGGGACGTGATGAAGAACGCGGTGGCGATCCTCCAGGAATTCGGCGTGCCGTACGAGGCGAAGGTCGTGTCCGCGCACCGCATGCCCGACGAAATGTTCGACTACGCCGAGCGCGCCCGTGACCGCGGCGTGCGGGCGATCATCGCCGGTGCGGGCGGCGCGGCGCATCTGCCGGGCATGCTCGCGGCGAAGACCACGGTGCCCGTGCTCGGCGTGCCGGTGGCGAGCAAGTACCTGAAGGGCGTCGATTCGCTGCATTCGATCGTGCAGATGCCGAAGGGCGTGCCCGTCGCGACATTCGCGATCGGCGAGGCGGGCGCGGCCAACGCGGCGCTGTTCGCGGTATCGATTCTGAGCGTCACCGATTCCCGTTATGCCGAAGCGCTCGCCGCTTTTCGCGTGAAGCAGAACCAGGCCGCGCGGGACATGGCGCTGCCGCCGCTCTGATCTTTTGCCCTGACATGAACCCACAATCCTCCCCCAACTCTCCGATTCTGCCGGGCGCATGGCTCGGCATGGTCGGCGGCGGCCAGCTTGGCCGCATGTTCTGCTTCGCCGCGCAATCGATGGGCTATCGCGTCGCCGTGCTCGATCCCGACGAGACGAGTCCGGCAGGCGCGGTCGCGGATCGCCACATCCGCGCCGCCTACGACGACCGCGCCGCGCTGACCGAACTAGGCCGCCTGTGCGCGGCGGTGTCGACGGAATTCGAGAACGTCCCGGCTGCGAGCCTCGAAACGCTTGCGAGCTACACGTTTGTCAGCCCCGCTGCGAGTTGCGTGGCGATTGCGCAGGATCGCGTCGCGGAGAAGCGCTTCATCGCGCAGGCAGGCGTGCCGGTCGCGCCGCATGTGGTGATCGAATCGCCCGAGGCGCTCGACGCCCTCGCCGACGACGACATCGCCGCCGTGCTGCCGGGCATCCTCAAGACCGCGCGGCTCGGCTACGACGGCAAAGGCCAGATGAGCGTGCGCAATGCGCAGGAAGTCCGCACCGCGTATGCGTCGCTGTCGGGCGTGCCGTGCGTGCTCGAAAAGCGCATGCCGCTCAAGTACGAAGTGTCGGTGCTGATCGCGCGCGGCGGCGACGGCAAGTCGGCCGTGTTCCCGCTTGCGCAGAACACGCACGTCAACGGCATTCTCGCGAAGACGATCGTTCCCGCGCCGGACGCGTCCGCTGCGCTCGTCGCGCAGGCACAGGACGCGGCGCTGACGATTGCCGCGAAGCTCGGCTATGTCGGCGTGCTGTGCGTCGAGTTCTTCGTGCTGGAAGACGGCTCGCTGATCGCCAATGAAATGGCGCCGCGTCCGCACAATTCCGGCCACTATACGGTCGATGCCTGCGCCACCAGCCAGTTCGAGCAACAAGTCCGCACGATGACCGGCATGCCGCTCGGCGACACGCGCCAGCATTCGCCGGCCGCGATGCTGAACCTGCTCGGCGATATCTGGTTCGACGGCGAGAAGAAGGACAAGGCGCGCGCACCGGCGTGGATCGACGTCGCGGCGATGCCGGCGGCGCGGCTGCATCTGTACGGCAAGGAGGAAGCGCGTCCGGGCCGCAAGATGGGGCACATCAATTTCACGGCGGCGACGCTGGAAGAAGCCCGCACGGCGGCGCGCGACTGTGCCCGAATGCTGCATATTCCGCTGGACTGAGTTTTGAAGCAGCACAAGCAATGACCATCATCTATCCGAGCGCCGCGCAGATCGACGAGGCCGCGGCCTTGCTCGATGCGGGCGAACTCGTCGCGTTCCCGACCGAGACGGTCTACGGTCTCGGCGGCGACGCCGAGAATCCCGAAGCCATCGCGCGTATCTATGCGGCGAAGGGACGGCCGGCGAATCATCCGGTGATCGTGCATCTCGCGCCGGAGGCCGATCCGGGCTACTGGGTCCGCGAGTTGCCCGCCGATGCGCAGAAACTCATCGACGCGTTCTGGCCCGGGCCGCTCACGCTGATCCTGAAGCGCGCATCGCATATTCCGGCGGCGGTGAGCGGCGGGCAGGATTCGGTGGGCATTCGGTGTCCTTCGCATCCGGTCGCGCAGCGTTTGCTGTCGGCGTTTCACGCGCGGCGTGATGGCACGGGCAGGCAGGGCGGCGTGGCGGGGCCATCGGCGAACCGGTTCGGGCACGTCAGTCCGACGACCGCGCAGCATGTCCGCGATGAATTCGGCGGCGCCGTTCATGTGCTCGATGGCGGGGCGGCGGACGTGGGTATCGAATCGACGATTCTGGATTTGTCGCGCGGCTTTCCGGCATTGCTGAGGCCGGGGCATGTGAGTCCGCAAGCGATCGCCGATGTGATTGGCGAAGCGCCGCGTCTGCCCAATGGCAGCGATGCGACCGCGCCGCGTGCATCGGGTACGCTGAAGGCGCATTACGCGCCGAAGACGCCGCTCGCGCTGCTGCCGTTTGCGTCGATCGAGCCGATGCTGGCGGCGTTTCAGCCGGCGGATGGAAGGAAGGTTGCACTGGTGGCGCGGGCGTCGAGCGCGGGCGCGTGGGCGCGGGCGCCGCATGTGCATTTCATCGCCGCGCCGGAAGATCCGCAGAGCTATGCGCGTGCGCTGTATGGCTTGCTGCGGGCGCTGGATCGGGCGGATGTCGAGCGCATCTTCGTGGAGAAGTTGCCGGAGTCGATCGAATGGATCGCGGTGAACGACCGGTTGGGAAGGGCGGCGGCGGCGTTCGAGGGGGGGTGAGCGGTGGGCGTGCCGATTATTTCGGCGATGCAAGTGTTAATTGGCGAGCCAATTTCGCTGCTTGAATGCAGGGTGAATTTCCGGATCCCTGCTTTAAGTGGCGTTTTTTTTAGTTGGCAGTAGTGCAAGACACGCTATCTGTTCCGTGTGACTGACTTAATTGATGGTTTTCAACGTCAGCACATAGGTCGGGTGTTAATAGTATCGGCCTCAGCACAAGAAGAGGGCGTCAATCGTGGCCGATATTTTCATCAAGATAGACGGTATTGCCGGTGAGTCACAAGACGCCACCCATGCCGATGAAATCGAGGCCCTGCATTGGGGATGGGCCGTCACGCAGGCATCCAGTATGCATAGCGGTTCGGGCGGCGGTGCGGCCAAGGCAACGGTAGATGATTTGAGCTTTACGCATGAGATCGACCGCGCAAGCCCGAACCTCGCCGCCTATGCATTCCGAGGCCAGCACATTCAAAAAGCGGTTCTTACCATGCGCAAGGCCGGCGGGGTGCCGCACGAGTTCTTGCGAATCACTCTGAGCGACGTGATCGTCACGCATGTCGAGCCTGTGGCGGGCGGTGGAACGGCCCTGGAGCATGTGCGCTTATCGTTTGCCAGGATGAAGCAGGAATACATCGTGCAAAACCGGGTTGGCGGCAGTCAGGGCACGGTGACCGCGCTCATCGACGTTAAAGCGAATGCTGTGACTTGACGCCAAGACGGATTCTGCAATGCGTATCTATCAACGGCTGTGGGTTCTGCTGATCGCGTGTGCGTTCTGCAGTCCCATTGTGCGTGCGCAAATTCCAACTGGAACGTCAGTTTCAATCGGCGCGGGTTTGAATGAAATAACCCTGACGCGCTTCGACGATGGCGACGGAACATTGCTGGTTCTCAAGGTGAAGAACGAGGCCATGCCGCTTTCCGATCAGGGTGCGGCGATAAATCGCTTGCTCGACCAGTCGATCAAACAACGCTCGTTACCGGATCATTTCGACGTGAGATTCGCGGGAACGCGGACGGCGTTGATCAAAGCGCTACAGCAAAGGCTGTTGCAACCCGGCGCGAACTGGAATCTCACGACTGGCCAGCCTTTGAAAGGTGAATTGGGAAGCGTGCTGTCAACCGAGCTGACTCGGTTACTGACGCAATCCTCTATCGGCACGGCTTTCGCGCGTCACGGATATCGACTGCGAGTCGACGGCCTCGAACATATCGAAGAAGAACCGGGAGCGTTTCCGCGGACAGGCGTACGAGTGCCGACCGATATCTTCGTCATGGAAATCGTTGCCGAACGGAATACAGAACAATGAACCATCGACCTCTTCCGCCGTTCGACAAGCTCGCGGCTCATTACCCGTACAAGCAAACCGTCTTGCTTCTCAAGAAAACCATTGGCGGGGCAGTCGATGACACGAAGGCAGCACCGGATAAACAATGGCTCGGCGGCGCGAGCGGCGACACGTGCACGCTGCGAATGAGCCGAGCCTTCAACTATAGCGGCGGCGTCATTCCTAATCACGCGCATGGAATGGAGACGGTCAAGGGCGGTGATAGCCGCTGTTACGGTTTTCGCGCGCGCGAATTCGATGCCTGGCTCAGGTCTTTTTACGGTCCGCCCGATGTCGAGGTAAAAGGCAAGCCCGTGTCGCGCGACAAGTTTCTCGGCAGAACTGGAGTGATGAGTTTCGACATCACATTCGGCTTGAATGCGGATGGCCGGACAAGGGCAACCGGCCACGTCGACTTATGGGATGGAGTGACGTTCTTCGACGAGCTGAACGGCATTAGCCGCCCGAATCGCGACTTCTTCGACATCGCAAATGGCGTCGCGCTATGGACGACGCCGGGAACTGCAGTCTTGCCCCGCTCATAGCGCGAGTCATGCATAAACGGTCAAGCCCCGCATAACGCGGGGCCACCGAAAAGCTTATTTCCCCAGTCCCGCCGCCGCAATCTTCTGCTCCGCCGTCTGCGCATAAAGCGCATGCAGATGCGTCGTCGGATGCACGGTATCCGCGTACATATACGTCTGGTCCGCGTCCGGCGTCGTGCGCGTCTGCGGCGAGCAGAAAAGCGACGTCGCGAAATCGCTCGGATTCGGCTCGCCATAGGCCTTCGCCGCCGCGGCCATCGCCTGAAGATTGCAGCCCGTGCCTGTGTTCGACACCGCGAAACCGTATTGCTGATAGTTCGCCGTGATGTTGGCAAGCGGTCCGGCGATATCCAGGAAGATCACCTTCGACATCAGCCCCGTCTTCGTCAGCGCGGCGGCGAGCGCCTGATTGAAGCCGAGCGATGCCTGCGACAGCAGCGCCCGCGTCGTCGCGGTGCTCATCATGCCCTGCGGCGTCGCGCCGATGTCCGGCACATTCGACACGAGCACGTGCGTCGCGCCGCCCTGCACGATCTTGCCGACGATACCCGCCAGATCGATCGCCGCCTGCCCGATCGCCGCCGACGCCTGCGCGGGCGTCATCTGTCCCGCCTGAACCGCGGTCAGGTTGTACAGGATGTCGTTCGCGCCGCCGTTGACGATGACCAGTTGCCCGGCGTTGAAGCTGCCATGCGACGTCAGATAGTTCGTGACCTGCGTCGCGACCGGCACCGTCAGCGCGCCCGCGTAGTTCGCCGGGTCCGTGCCGCGATGGCCGATGCCCACCGGATTCGTCACGCGCGAGCCGCCCTGCGCGTAGCCCAAGCCCGCCTGCGCCGCCGGCGGCGTGCCGAAGCCGCCGGTCATCGCCGGCGTGAGGGTGTCGCCGTAATACTGGGCGACGTCCTGCACCCACACCTGGCCCGGGTTCGTCGTGAAGCGTCCGCCGCCGAAGTTCGCCGCCGCGACCGGCGTGTAGGTGCCGACGTCCGACAGGCTGTCGCCGAACGATACGACCTGCAGCTTGATCCCGCCGGCCGGCGTCGAGTTGTTGTCGTCTGAACCGCCGCCGCATGAGGCGAGCAGGGCGAGTGCCGCGCTCGCGGTGGCGATGCGGGCGTAGCGCACCAGGGCGGCGCGCGTGGAACGATGCTTCTTCATGGACCTCGTCTCCGTTCTTCGGTTTTGTACTTGTCTCGCGGCGCTTGCATGTGCCGCTCGTGCTGCTGCATCGGATTGTGCCGCAAGCAGGGCGGATGTCGAGCGATGCGATTCATCTCGCCCCGCCGCGTCTTAGAGCGTACACGCCGCGCGCGCCTCATCGGGCGTGACTTCGTAGAACAATTCTTCGGTCGCGGGTCCGCGAAATGGGCGGACCACGCGGGTTTCACCCGACTGACAGCCGGGCCGCGCCGAGGTCCGTCGCGCGCATTACTCGTCGGCGGCCGCCTTGCCCGGGCCTTCGTAGACCCATTCGAGCAGCGCGTCGTGAGCGGCGCGGGCCGCTTCCGCGCGGGGATCGTTGATGAAGCTGACGACCACGTAGCTCTGCCCGTCCGCCGCGCCGACATAGCCGGCGATCGCGCGCACGTCGCGCAACGTGCCGGTCTTGATGTGCGCGTTGCCGCCCGCGCCCGCGTTCGCGAGCCGGTTGCGCATGGTTCCGTCGACACCCGCGATCGGCAACGATTCGACGAACACCTGCGCGACCGGACTCGCGTTCGCCGCCTGCAAGAGGTCCGCAAGCGATGACGCCGCGATGGTCTCGTCGCGCGACAGGCCCGAGCCGTTGTCGAGCGCAAGGCCGTTCGTCGGCAGGGCGCTGCGGCGCAGGAACGTCTGAATGGCCTGGGCGGATTTCGCGGTCGTCGCGGGCGGCTTCAGTTGCGCCGCGCCGACCGTGAGGAACAGATTGCGCGCCATCACGTTGTTGCTGTACTTGTTGATGTCGCGAACGATGTCCGACAGCACCGGACTGCGGTGCGTGCCGACGAGCCGCGCGGTCGAAGGCGTCGGGCCCTCGCGCGTCGCGCCCTGGAACGTGCCGCCCGCCTGCTTCCACAACGCGAGAAAGCCACCGGCAAAGAACGTCGAGTGATCGAGAGCCGCGACGTTGATCGTGCGCGAGCCGCAGCGCAACGGATAGTCGCCGACGAACGATGCCTGCACGAAGCCGCCCTGCGTCTGCGCCACGCTCGGCGACGCCGCAGGCAGCGTTCCCGCGCACGCGCCGCGGGTCACGCGCAGTTCGTTGTCGATCTGCAGTTGCGCGAGTTGCGGCAGCACGTCGATGGAGACCTGGCCGTCGGCATTCGGCGTGAGCGTGAACGACAGCGACTTGAACGCGTAAAGCAGCGGATCGGGGCCGACGTTGTAGGGCGCGGCATCATCGTTGTCGAAGGCGGGGAGATCGCGCGTGGAGGCGTCGAAGTAGCGCTTGTCGAGCACGAGCGCGCCGTCGATGCCGGTAATGCCGCTCTTGCGAATCTGGTCGACGAGGTCGATCAGTTCTTCGGGCACGAGCTTCGGGTCGCCGGTGCCCTGTATATAGAGGTTGCCGTGCAGGACGCCTTGTGTATCGACGTCGCCGTCCGCGTAGGCGGTGGTCTTCCACCGATAGTCCGGCCCGAGCATCGAGAGCGCCGAGTAAGTCGTGACGAGCTTCATCGTCGATGCCGGGAGCATCGGCCTGTCGGCGTTGATGGCAACGAGCGGCGTAGCCCCGCCGATGCGCTGCACGACCACGCTCATCGACGAAAGCGGCACGTGCGCCCGCGCGAGCGCGCCCATTACCGATGCCGGCAGCGGCCCGGCCGGGGCTGCGATGCGAGCCGCTTTCTTCGCGCCCTTGGCCTTCGCTGCGCCGATCGCTGCGCGCTCCGGCGCATGCCTTTGCGATTCGGACTTCGTGCCGCCGCGCGCCTCGACATCGGGTGAATGGGACAACGCTGCACAGGCAAGCGCCGTGGCGAGCGCGAACGTCGACAGACGCGCGGAGAATGAACCGAAAAGCGGAGAAAAAAACGGCATACGAGCTTGCGTTCTTGGAGTGTTATGGGGACGGCGCCGCGATAGAAGTGCCGGGGCCCGCCCGGGCGAAGCGGGTATTGTAGACAAGCCGGCTTGCGGAATTCGTACGGACGTGCCGCCATGCATGAACGGCGGTTAAGTCGCGCTTAAGCCTGCCGCCGGGCCGCGCGGCTAGAATGGACCGAATCCCTACTTACACACGATGTCATGCGTATCCTGCTAGTGGAAGATGACCGGATGATCGCCGAGGGCGTGCGCAAGGCGCTGCGCGCGGACGGCTTCGCGGTCGATTGGGTGCAGGACGGCGAGGCGGCGCTCACGGCCGTCGCCGGCGAGGCCTACGATCTGATGCTGCTCGACCTGGGCCTGCCGAAGCGCGACGGCCTCGACGTGCTAAAGACGCTGCGCGCCCGCGCGAATTCTTTGCCGGTGCTGGTCGTCACTGCGCGCGATGCGATCGCGGATCGCGTGAAGGGCCTCGACGCCGGCGCCGACGATTACCTCGTCAAGCCCTTCGATCTCGACGAACTCGGCGCCCGCATGCGCGCGCTGATCCGCCGGCACGCGGGACGCGGCGAATCGCTCGTGCGGCACGGCAATCTCACGCTCGATCCGGTCGGTCATCAAGTGACGCTCGCGGGCGCGCCCGTTGCCTTGTCGGCGCGCGAGTTCGCGTTGCTCGAAGCGCTGATGGCGCGGCCCGGCGCGGTGCTCTCGAAGAGCCAGCTCGAAGAGAAGATCTACGGCTGGGGCGAGGAGATCGGCAGCAACACCGTCGAGGTGTATATCCATTCGCTTAGAAAGAAGCTCGGCGCCGATCTGATCCGCAATGTGCGCGGTCTCGGCTACATGGTCGCGAAGGACGCCTGATGCGGTCGATTCGCCGCCAACTGCTCATCTGGCTGCTTGCGCTCGTGATCGTCGGCGTCGGGTTCGCCGGATGGCTGATCTACCGGCAGGCGCTCGCCGAAGCCAACGAGCTTTTCGATTACCAGCTTCAGCAGATCGCGGCGGCGCTGCCGTCGGAGCCGTTTTCGTCGGTGCTGACATCGCGCAGCGAAAGCGATGAAGGCGTCGTCATCCAGATATGGAATCGCAACGGCGTGCTGATGTACTACTCGCATCCGCGCGTGCCGCTCGCGCCGCATGCCGAGCTTGGCTTTTCCACCGAAATGACCGCACGCGGCGAATGGCGCGTGTATAGCGCGATCGTCGGCGATAACGTCGTGCAGCTGGCGCAGCCGCTATCGATACGCAATCGCGTCGCGGCCGGCGTCGCGTGGCGCACGCTGTGGCCGCTCGTGCTGCTGTTGCCGCTGCTCGGCCTCGCGATATGGATCATCGTCGGGCAAGGGCTCGCGCCGTTGCAGCGGGTGACGCGCGCGCTCGACACGCGTCATCCCGAGGCGCTCGATCCGCTGTCCGATCAACGCCTGCCGCAGGAAGTGCGGCCGCTCGTGCGGGCGCTGAATGCGCTGCTGTCGCGCCTGTCGACAGCGCTCGATACCCAGAAGGCCTTCGTCGCCGATGCCGCGCATGAATTGCGCACGCCGCTCGCCGCCGTGAAGATTCAGGCGCAACTCGTTGCGCGCGCCGAGGACGACGCGACGCGGCGCGAAGCGCTCGCGGACCTGAACGAAGGTATCGCGCGCGCGACGCGGCTGGCGGAGCAACTGCTCGCGCTGGCGCGTTCCGAGCCGGATGGCAAGGCCGTCGCGAAGGCCGTCGATTTGCGCGCGCTGCTCGACGACTGCGTCCGTGCGTACGTGCTGGTCGCCGAGGAGCGCGGCGTCGATCTGGGCATCGAGGCGAGCGAGCCGGCGACGGTCGTCGGCGATCCGGACTCGCTGCGCGTGATGTTCAACAATTTGATCGACAACGCGACCAAATACACGCCGAGGGGCGGGCGCGTGGACGTCTGCCTCAAAGTGCGCGACGGTCGGCCCATCGTCGAAATCGCGGATACGGGGCCGGGCATTCCCGCCGATGAACGGGAGCGCGTGTTCGACCGGTTCTATCGCGTGGGGCAAAGCGCGAATCGGGCGCGTACGGATGTCGCGGGAAGCGGGCTCGGGCTCGCGATCGTCAGGCGCATCGCGGACCAGCACCGGGCAAGCGTCGAGTTGGCGGAGTCGGCGGCGGGCGGGCTGAAGGTCGTTGTGCGGCTTTGATCGCTTGCCAAGAAATAGTTGGGAATGCTTGGTAGCGTGCAGCTTGATCGATTTATCGCTGCTAACAGGCTATTGAATGTCGCCGAATATTGGCGCTAGTCTCTTTGATTTTTCTAAAAGATAATAACAACCGTGCATCGCGAATGACTTTAGGAAATATCTACTTCGCTTGATGAGCATCACGAATTAATCTGCACCGTTCTTTTGTCATCTCTAAAGGAGACGGTGTAATGAAGAGTACGAGGCAGGGGCGCGGCGATGTTTGCCGAAAGAACGTTGGAACGATGATCGCGTGTCGCATGAAAGTGGTGGCCGCGGCGGTCGCGATGATGTTGGGAAGCACGGCGGCGATGGCTGCGGGGCAACTGGTCCTCTGCAACGGGGCCTCGGGACTGAGTACCGTTGTTCAGAATGGCGGTCTTAATCCCGGTGTTGCTCCGGCAAACGGGTGCACCAATGACGGCAGGGACTTCGCGCTAATTTCGGACGGTAACGCAACCGCGCCGAATTACATGAAGCTCGGCAGCGGCACTGTCGAGATCATGGCGGCAGACCGAATCTCGATGCTCGCGCGCGTGGACATGAATGGCAAAGGCATCATCAATCTGGCAGACGGCGCTGTCTCGTCAGGCAGCAGGGAAGCTATCAACGGCTCACAGCTCTATTCGCTCGCAAGCTCGACAGCGAACGCGTTCGGCGGCGGAGCAGCCGTCAACAGCAACGGCACCTGGTCATCTCCGACGTATAACATCGGCGGCCAGCAGTTCAATAACGTCGGCGACGCGCTGTCCAACCTCGATAGCCGCATCGCGCAGAGCAGCGGCGCAACTCTTGTTAAGCAGGACCCTGCTACGCACAACATTACCGTGGCAAAGGACACCGACGGCACCGTCGTCGACGTGACCGGCACGCAAGGCGCACGTCAGGTGACGGGTGTCGGGGCAGGCGCGCTTGCCGCGAACAGCACCGACGCGGTCAACGGCTCGCAGCTCTACCAGACCAACGTGCAAGTCGACGCGCTGAACCAGCGCGTGCAGAACATTTCGCTTAACGGCAGCTCGCTGGTGGCGTCGCAGGCCAACGATTCGCCCGCGTCCGCAACCGGTACCAACGCAACGGCGGTTGGCAACGGCGCGCAGGCTACGGCGGCGAACTCCGTCGCGCTGGGCGACCATTCGGTTGCATCCGAGGACAACACGGTGTCGGTCGGTTCGGCAGGCAACGAGCGTCGCGTGACGAACGTCGGGGCAGGCGCGCTCACCGCGGACAGCACCGACGCGGTCATTGGCTCGCAGCTGTATCAGACCAACGTGGAGGTCGACGCGCTGAACCAGCGCGTGCAGAACATTTCCATCGGCGGCAGCTCGGTCGTGGCCTCGCAGGCCAACGATTCGCCCGCGTCCGCAACCGGTGCCAACGCAACGGCGATCGGCAACGGCGCGCAGGCCACGGCGGCCAACTCCGTCGCGCTCGGCGACCGTTCGGTCGCATCCGAGGACAACACGGTGTCGGTCGGTTCGGCAGGCAACGAGCGTCGCGTGACGAACGTAGCGGCGGGCGTGCGGGGCACCGACGCGGCCAACATGAACCAGTTAAACGCGCTGCAGAGCAACGTCAACGCGGTCGCGCGCGAAGCGTTCGCGGGCGTCGCCGCTGCGATGGCCATGCCGAATCTCACGCCGAACAAGCCGGGCAATACGCTGATCGCCGCGGGCGTCGCCAACTACAAGGGCTACACGGCAGTCGGTCTTGGCGGCACCTATCGTTCCGAGAACAATCACTGGCTCGTGAACGCGGCGGCATCGTTCACGCCGCACGGTGACACGGGCGTGCGCGGTCAGGTCGGCTACGAGTTTTAAGCGTACTCACTAGCGACTTCGCGCGAAGAAAAGGGCGGCTGTCCAATAGGGCAGCCGCCCTTTTTCGTGCTATCGCGACCAGCGCTGCGCGACTTTAAGAACGGTTTAAGCGACGCCCCGTAATCTTCCGTCATCCGTAGAGTCCGCTCTACCCCAGCGCACCTGTTATCTGGAGCACACGATGAAAGCGAAGATCGTCACCCGCAGCGCCGTCGCTGCCGCCGTCGCCGTTGCCTTGTCGGCGGGCTATGTCGCCGGTCACAACAACGTTGCCGCGCCGCAGGTCATCGCGCCCGCGCAGGCCGCCGCGATGATGCCGGCCGAGGCCGCCGCGAAAACGGGCGTTCCCGATTTCTCGGGCCTCGTCGAGACCTATGGCCCCGCCGTCGTTAACATCAGCGCGAAGCACGTGGTGAAGCAGACGTCCGCGCGACGCGGCGGCGCGAACCAGTTGCCGATGGACCCCGACGATCCGTTCTATCAGTTCTTCAAGCGCTTCTACGGCAACGTCCCCGGCTTGGGCGGCGGCGAAGGCGGCGGAGGCGCGGATCGTCCGAGCGAAGGGCTCGGCTCCGGCTTCATCGTGAGCAGCGATGGCTACATCCTCACGAACGCGCATGTCGTCGATAACGCGAACGTCGTGACCGTCAAGCTGACGGACAAGCGCGAGTTCCGCGCGAAGGTCGTCGGGGCCGACAAGCAGTCCGATGTCGCGGTGCTGAAGATCGACGCGAAAAGCCTGCCGACTGTCAAGATCGGCGATCCGAACGGCAGCAAGGTCGGCCAGTGGGTCGTGGCGATCGGCTCGCCCTATGGTTTCGACAACACCGTCACGTCGGGCATCATCAGCGCGAAGTCGCGCGCGCTGCCGAACGAGAACTACACGCCGTTCATCCAGACCGACGTGCCGGTCAATCCGGGCAACTCGGGCGGGCCGCTCTTCAATCTGCAAGGCGAAGTCATCGGCATCAACTCGATGATCTACTCGCAGACCGGCGGCTTCCAGGGGCTTTCGTTCGCTATCCCGATCAATGAAGCGATCAAGGTCAAGGACGCGCTCATCAAGACGGGCCATGTGGATCGCGGGCGCCTCGGCGTCACGGTGCAGGCGATGAACCAGACGCTCGCCAATTCGTTTGGCATGAAGGCGCCGCAGGGCGCGCTCGTGAGTTCGGTGGAACCGGGCGGGCCGGCTGCGAAGGCGGGCCTCCAGCCGGGCGATGTGATCGTCGCGCTGAACGGCGTGCCGGTGACGGACTCGACGTCGCTGCCGTCGCAGGTCGCGGGGCTGCCGCCGGGCACGTCGGCGAAGGTGCAGGTCTGGCGCGACAAGGGCCCGAAGGATATCGACGTGAAGATCGGCGCGCTGAAGGATACGAAGACCGCCAGCGCCGACACGAGCGGTGACGGATCGGGCGGTGCGTCGCAGGATGCGCGGCTCGGCGTCGCGGTGCGGCCGCTCACGCCGGAAGAGAAGCAGGAAGGGTCGCTGTCGCGCGGGCTGGTCGTGCAGCAGGCGAACGGCGCGGCGGCAAGCGCGGGCATTCAGGCCGGCGACGTGATCCTCGCGGTCAACGGCCAGCCGGTCACCAGCGTGCAGCAGTTGAAGGCGATGGTCTCGCATGCGGGCGACAGCATCGCGCTGCTGATCCAGCGGGATGACGCGCAGATCTTCGTGCCGGTGGATCTGGGTTAAACGGCCGGCCGCGGCGGGCACGCAGCGTGCTTTTCTGGCTGCGGTGCCCTATCGCGCTGAAGCTGCGCATCGGGGCGTGACGTCGCTGGCGCTCCGGCGCGCGGCGGCATCGGAAAAGGAGCCAATAACGATGACGATGACGAGCAAAACGGGAAAGCTGGCCGCGACGCTGCTGGCGACGGCGCTGTGTGCTGGCTTCACGAGCGGAGCATGGGCACAGGCGGCGAGCGGCGTGAATGCCGCGAGCGCCGGCACGGCCGAAACCGGCAGCGCGGGCAATGCCAACGGCGGTGGCCTGCCGCAAATCGAGCAACAAGGGGAAGTGTCGTACACGTCGGGCGGCGTCGGTCTCGACGAATCGCGCGCATTGTTGCGCGAACAGGCGCACTGGCCGCTGTCGCTGCGCTTCACGGGCCCGACCGCCGACTATCTGTCGGGCGTGCACGTGCGGATCGTCGGCGGGAAGGGCGGCGAAGTGCTCAGTACGGAATCGATGGGCCCGTACATGCTCGTCAAGCTGCCGGCGGGCAATTACACCGTCTACGCCAAGTACAAGGACCAGGAGAAGAAGCAGTCCGTCAGCGTGTCCGGGCCAGGCAAGGCCAAGGCGGCGTTTCACTGGAACATTCAATGATGCGGTGAGCCGCGCATCAGGACTGCCCCTCCCTCGCGGCAGGAGTTTGTCTCATAATCAAGTCACGAGCCGGCTTCGGCTGCCTCGTGACTTTTTTGTGACCTGTGACGGGGCGCACGGCGCGCCTCGCGACTCTCTGAACCGCAGCGCGGAGGACAGCACGATGAGCACGGATCTGAACGACGGGCAAGCGACGCACCGCATCGAGATTTTGCCGAACGCCCGGCGCTGCCGCGTGATCCACCAGGGCGTCACGTTCGCCGACACGCATGCAGCGCTCACGCTGAGCGAAACGGGGCACGAGAACGTTTACTATTTTCCGCGCGCCGACGTCAACATGGCGCGGCTCGAACGCTCGATTCACACATCGCACTGCCCGTTCAAGGGCGATGCCACCTACTACCATCTGCTCACCGAGGACGGTCCGGTCGAAAACGCCGTCTGGAGTTACGAAAACCCGCTCGACGCCGTGGCTGTCATCAAGGGCTATCTGGCGTTTTACCCGTCGCGGGTCGATCGCATCGACGTGACTTCTTAGCGAGCCGCCGCACAGACGCGCGTTCGCCGGCGTGCCAAAACAAGCGAAAGAAATCGACAGCGAACGCAAGCCAGCGTCAGGCGTTTTTCGTCCCCGGAGGGTCGGATGGAAGTCACGGAAGCGTTGCGCGTGCCGCTCGACCCGGCGCACGTCCGGGAGGCGCTCTGCGACCTCGCGTTACTGCGGGCGAGCCTCGAAAACTGTGAGTCCTTTGCACGCACGCCGGCCGGCGAATACGCGCTGACGCTCGTCGTACCGCTCGGCGCGCTGCGGGCGCGGTACGAGGTGCGGGCGCATCCGGCGGGGCGCACGCGGCAGGGCGGCAGCGTCGAGCCGCACTCGCACTCGCACGACCGCGCGGACGAAGACGGCTGCGCCCGCACGCTCAGTTTCAAGGCGCGCAGCGAGGGCGTCGGTTCGTTGCGCGGGCAGATTGCCGTCGCGCTGAATGCGGAGGACGACGGCCGCGCCACGTGGATCGAGTACACCGTCTGGGCGACGGTCACGGGGCCGCTCGCCGGCTTGCCGCCGCGCCAGATCGAAAATGCGCTGCGCGAATGCGCCGACGACTTTTTCGCGGAATTCTGCGAAGTCGTGCGCGCGAAGCATGGCTTGCCGTCGATGCGCGCGGCAGGCGAGCGCACGCGCCGTCACGTGTTCTTGCGGCCGGGCGGGATGTCGGCGGCGTTCTCGCGTCGCACGGGCGCGACGGCGCGCGCGATGCATCACGCATCCGGCGATGCCGCCGCGAGCGGCGTGCTGCGGCATCGGCTGGGCGCGCATGCGTTGGGGGCGCATGAGCGGGAGCATCGGCATGATCCGCATCCGTTGGGATTGCCGGGCTGGGCGTGGGCAGCGATGCTGGTTTGTATCGCGGCGCTGGTGTTCTTTGCGCCGCGGGCGGGGCTGCAATAGGAAACGCGATCAGCTTCGAGTTCGCGCCGTTCATTCGAAGCGGCTGCGATTCTTATCGAAACAGCACCATGAGCCGATCGAGCGGCGTCGGCGGCAGCGCGATTGCGCCGTCGCTTTGCGATGAATCTTTGATCAGGAAGTCGGGCGTCGGGTAAAGCTCTGTTTTCCCGGCAACGAAATAAGTGCGTTCCGCGAGCAGTTTCATATCGGAGGCGCGGTAAAGGCGTAGCCGCATTCTTTATCTGGCTGTGCAGAAACCGCCGTCGGCTTCAGACGTCTCGCAGATGAGCGATACGTTCTCCCTTCGGCGCGCGGCTTTCTGATGATGCTTCCACGCACCATTCGTTAGTGCCAGTAGCAGAAAAACCCCGATCAGGATTCTGGCGAACGTCGATATGCGCCGCGCGCTGCCGCCTTGCTTTGCCAATTCGGATCAAAGCTCGGCCAAGAGCGCGCCGAAGAGAAGAACCGTCGCCATAAGTGGCGCGAAGCCGCTTGGCCAGCAAGAGGGCATGTTTGATTCCGAGGAGGGGTGTCTGAATCAGCAGCGGCGGAAGAGGGGAGATGAAACCGCGCGGCATGACTTATCGTCGAGGCGCTGAGCGATTTATTACGATCTCGCTGCAGCAGCCTTGCGCCCGACCGACACGCGCTGCACCGTCGAACCGGCGCTGATTTTGAATCGACGCTACAGTCTCCGTTTCACCGCTCAAGGACCACTCACGCCCCGCCGCGCCCTGGTCGTCATCGACGTGCAGAACGAATACGTCACCGGCAATCTGCCGATCGAATATCCCGATGTGAACGTGTCGCTCGCCAATATCGGCCGCGCGATGGATGCCGCCGACGCCCACGGCGTGCCGATCGTCGTCGTGCAGAACTTCGCGCCCGCCGCCGCGCCGATTTTCGCTCGCGGATCAGCGATGGCGGAGCTGCATGAATCGGTGGCCGAACGCCCGCGCGCGCATTACGTCGAAAAGTCGCTGCCGAGCGCGTTTGCGGGCACCGATCTCGCCGAATGGCTCGCGGCGCACGACGTCGACACCATCGTGATCGCCGGCTACATGACCCACAATTGCGACGATTCCACCGTCCGTCATGCCGTCCACTCGGGCTTGTCGGTGGAATTTCTCGTCGATGCGACCGGCGCGGTGCCGTATGAGAACCGGGCGGGCCGCGCGAGCGCCGAAGAGATTCATCGCGTGTTCACGGTGGTGATGCAGTCGCGATTCGCCGCCGTGCTGACCACGGACGAATGGATCGCCGCACTCGAAACGGGCGAGCCGCCCGCACGCGACAACATCTACGCGTCGAATCAGCGCGCGCGTTTCGGCGAGCGCTGAACGAAGCCTCGCAGCATCACGCGCTCGCGGGCATCAATAGAGCGGGACTCGAACGCAGCGCGTCGAAGCACGCGTCGATCAGCGCTTCCGAATCCTGTGCGGGATCGACGCTTTCCGGCAGCATCAGCGAGTCGTGCAGGATGCCGGTGAACAGCGCATGCAGCAGCGTGGTGGCGCGGCGCGTGTCGAGCGCGGCAGGCAACTGCTGTTTGTCGATGGCGTTGCGCAGCGCCCGCTCGATGCGTTCCCGTCCGTCGCGCATGTTGTTCTGATGACGCTCGCGGACCGGCCCCATCTCTTCGACGAACTCGCATTTCAGAAACAGGATGTCGAACACGCGGCGGCGGTGTTCGTCGGCGGTGATGTTGCGCATGCACCAGACGAAAATCTCGCGGATGTGCGCGAGCGGGTCCGGCTCCTTGCCGTCGAGCGTCGCTTCGATCAGCTCGTCGAGCGGCAGCAAGCTGCGGTCGAACATCGCGTTGAAGAGGTCGCCCTTGTTCGCGAAGTGCCAGTAGATCGCGCCGCGCGTCACGCCCGCCGCCTGCGCAATGTCCGCAAGCGACGTCCGCGATACGCCTTTTTCATAAAAAACGCGTTCGGCGGCGTCCAGAATGCGGTTGCGCGTCTCCTGCGCTTCTTCCTTGGTTCGTCTGACCATGTTCGTAGTGACAGCAGCCGCTGGCGGCAGCGCGCCGGCGGATAGTGCGAAAGGATTGACAGGAAGCATTTGGGCTCGTCGAGCCCGATGCAGCGGATGATTGTTACGGCAGTAATCCGCCCATTAGCGGATTTTTACATTCGTTCGTGAATGTATTTATAATACCACCCCACACGACGACAGGACCGATGCAACTGCTTACCGGTCAACTTTCGTCACTACCGATGTTCAGATCCGCCAGCGGCGCCAGCGGCTTCAGCCAAGGTCGCGGTCCGAGGGCTCACAGATGCGCGCGTCGGCATTGAGGCGACGAGTTGCTTCTTGTTGTTGAGAAGCACGCGTTTTTTTCGCTACCAGTTACAAAGAGGTCGCTCCATGCGCTTCGAAAGGGTTCCCTATCACCTCGTCAGTGCCGCAACGGCTGCCATGCTGCTGGCGGCGTGCGGGCAAAAACAATCGGCCCCGCCGCCGCAGACGCCCGAAGTCGGCGTCGTGACGGTCCAGCCGACCGCCGTGCCGGTCACGGCCGAACTGCCGGGCCGCACGAGCGCGTATCTCGTCGCCCAGGTGCGGGCGCGCGTCGACGGCGTCGTGCTGCGCCGTGAATTCACCGAAGGTAGCATCGTCAAGGCGGGTCAGCGGCTCTACAAGATCGATCCGGCGCCGTACATCGCGCAGTTGAACAATGCGAAGGCGTCGCTTGCGAAGGCGCAGGCGAATCTCGCGTCGACGACCGCGCAGGCGAATCGCTACAAGGTGCTCGTCGCCGCGAACGCCGTCAGCAAGCAGGACTACGACAACGCCGTCGCCTCGCAAGGCCAGGCCGCAGCGGACGTGGCAGCCGGCAAGGCCGCCGTCGATGCCGCGCAGATCAACCTCGGCTACACCGACGTCGTCTCGCCGGTGACGGGTCAGGTCGGCATCTCGCAGGTCACGCCGGGTGCCTACGTGCAGGCGAGCCAGGCGACGCTGCTGGCCACCGTGCAGCAGCTCGATCCCACATACGTCGATCTCACGCAGTCGAGTCTCGATGGCCTCAAGCTGCGTCGCCAGATTCAGGAAGGGCGTCTGACGACGAGCGGCCCGAACGCCGCGAAGGTCTCGCTCGTGCTGGAAGACGGCCGCATCTATTCGGAGAAGGGCAAGCTGCAATTCACCGACGTCACCGTCGATCCGACCACCGGCTCCGTCACGGTCCGCGCGATCTTCCAGAACAAGGACCGCGTGCTGTTGCCGGGCATGTTCGTGCGCGGGCGCATCGAAGAGGGCGTGAATCCGAGCGCGCTCGTCGTGCCGCAGATCGGCATCACGCATGACCAGAAGGGCACGCCGACCGCGCTCGTCGTCGGCGACGACAACAAGGTCGCGCTGCGCCAGCTCGTCACGTCCGGCACCTACGGGCAGAACTGGGTCGTCGAAAGCGGCCTCAAGGCGGGTGACCGCGTGATCGTGCAGGGCGTCGACAAGGTCCGTCCGGGTGCGGAAGTGAAGGTAGTGCCCGCGCAACTGCCGGCAACGGCCGGGGGAGCCTCGCAGGCGAGCGATGCGCAAGCCGCACAAGCCGCGTCGTCCGCTCAACCCGCATCTGCTGCCTCGGGCGCGTAACAACCAGGAGCCCGCCTCATGGCAAAGTTCTTCATCGATCGCCCGATTTTCGCGTGGGTGATCGCCATCGTTCTGATGCTCGCGGGTGTCGCGTCCATCTTCACGTTGCCGGTCGCGCAGTATCCGACCATCGCGCCGCCGGGCGTGCAGATCAGCGCGACGTATCCGGGCGCATCGGCGAAAACGGTCGAAAACACCGTGACGCAGGTGATCGAGCAGCAGATGAGCGGTCTCGACCACTTGCTGTATCTGTCGTCGACTTCGGACGACTCCGGCACCGCGACCATCACGCTGACGTTCGCGCCGGGCACGAATCCGGACATCGCGCAGGTGCAGGTGCAGAACAAGCTGCAGCTCGCGACGCCGCTTCTGCCGCAAGTCGTGCAGCAGCTCGGCACCAAGGTCACGAAGTCGAGCAACAGCTTCCTGCTGGTGCTCGCGTTCGTGTCGGAAGACGGCAGCATGTCCAAGTACGACCTCGCGAACTACGTGGCGTCGCACATTCAGGATCCGGTCAGCCGTCTCGACGGCGTCGGCACGGTCACGCTGTTCGGCTCGCAATACGCGATGCGAATCTGGCTCAACGCGAACAAGCTCAACAATTTCGGCCTCACGCCGGTCGATGTCCAGGCCGCGCTGCAGGCGCAGAACGTTCAGGTCGCGGGCGGTTCGCTGGGCGGCACGCCGTCGGTGCCGGGGCAGATGCTGCAGGCGACCATCACCGAAGCGACGCTGCTTTCCACGCCCGAGCAATTCGGCAATGTGCTGCTGAAGGTGAATCAGGACGGCTCGCAAGTGCGCCTGAAGGACGTGGCGCGCATCGAGCTGGGCGGCGAGAACTACAACTTCGACACGAAGTACAGCGGCCAGCCCGCGGCGGGCTTCGGCATTCAGCTCGCAACCGGCGCGAACGCGCTCGCGACCGCGAAGGCCGTGCGTCAGAAGATCGACGAGTTGTCGAAGTACTTTCCGCACGGGCTCGTCGTGAAGTACCCGTATGACACGACGCCGTTCGTGCGGCTGTCGATCGAGGACGTGGTCAAGACGCTGATCGAAGGCATCGTGCTGGTGTTCCTCGTGATGTATCTGTTCCTGCAGAACCTGCGCGCGACGCTGATTCCGACCATCGCGGTGCCGGTCGTTCTGCTCGGCACGTTCGCGATCATGGGTGCGGTGGGCTTCTCGATCAATACGCTGTCGATGTTCGGTCTCGTGCTCGCGATCGGCCTGTTGGTGGACGATGCGATCGTGGTCGTGGAGAACGTCGAGCGGGTGATGGCGGAGGAGGGCTTGCCGCCACGCGAGGCGACTCGCAAGGCGATGGGCCAGATCACCGGCGCGCTGGTGGGCGTGGCGCTCGTGCTGTCGGCGGTGTTCGTGCCGGTGGCGCTGTCGGGCGGCTCGGTCGGCGCGATCTATCGGCAGTTCTCGCTGACGATCGTCTCCGCGATGGTGCTCTCCGTGCTGACCGCGCTGATTCTGACGCCGGCGCTTTGCGCGACGATCCTGAAGCCGATTCCGCAGGGCCATCACGAACAGAAGAAGGGCTTCTTCGGCTGGTTCAACCGCACCTTCGACAAGAG
The DNA here is from genome assembly GCF_022879615.1 of Caballeronia grimmiae. NCBI lineage: Bacteria > Pseudomonadati > Pseudomonadota > Betaproteobacteria > Burkholderiales > Burkholderiaceae > Caballeronia > Caballeronia grimmiae. The sequence goes on along the minus strand of NZ_CP084271.1, from coordinate 2,337,556 downwards.
CCGCGACAAGTACCATTCGGGCGTCTATCACGTCATCAGGCGTTCGGGACGGTGGCTGCTGATCTATCTGGTCGTGATTGTCGCGGTGGGCTTGCTGTTCGTGAAGCTGCCCAAGTCGTTCCTGCCGGATGAAGACCAGGGCACGATGTTCGTGCTCGTGCAGACGCCGGCCGGCTCGACGCAGGAGACCACGGCGCGCGCGCTGAAGGACGTATCGGATTACCTGCTGAACGACGAAAAGTCGATCGTCGAATCGACGTTCACGGTCAACGGTTTCAGCTTCGCGGGCCGTGGCCAGAACGCGGGTCTCGTGTTCGTGCGGATGAAGGACTACGCGCAGCGCCAGAAGGGCGACCAGAAGGTGCAGGCGCTGGTCGGCCGGCTGTTCGGGCGCTTCTCCGGCTACAAGAACGCGGTGGTGTTCCCGGTCAATCCGCCGTCGATTCCCGAACTCGGCACGGCAGCGGGCTTCGACTTCGAACTGCAGGATCGCGCGGGCGTGGGCCATGAAGCGCTGATGAACGCGCGTAACCAGTTGCTGGGCATGGCCGCGAAGGATCCGTCGCTTGCGCAGGTGCGTCCGAACGGCCTGAACGATACGCCGCAGTTCAAGGTGAACATCGATCGCGAGAAGGCGCTGGCGCTCGGCGTGACGGCTGTAGCGATCGACCAGACGTTCTCGATCGCGTGGGCATCGGCGTACGTGAACAACTTCCTCGATACGGATAGCCGGATCAAGAAGGTGTATCTGCAGGGCGACGCGCCATTCCGCATGACGCCGGAAAATCTGAGCGACTGGTACGTTCGCAACGGATCGGGCGGCATGGTGCCGTTCTCCGCGTTCGCCACCGGCAACTGGACTTACGGCTCACCGAAGCTCGAGCGCTACAACGGTATTTCGTCGGTCGAAATCCAGGGCGCGGCGGCTCCCGGCAAGTCCACCGGCCAGGCGATGCAGGCGATGGAAGCGCTCGCGGCGAAGCTGCCGGCAGGCATCGGCTTCGAATGGACGGGCTTGTCGTATCAGGAAATCCAGTCCGGTTCGCAGGCGCCGATTCTGTACGGCATCTCGATCCTCGTCGTCTTCCTGTGTCTCGCGGCGCTGTATGAAAGCTGGTCGATTCCGTTCTCGGTCATCATGGTGGTGCCGCTCGGCGTGATCGGCGCGCTGCTTGCCGTGACGCTGCGCGGGCTGGAGAACGACGTGTTCTTCCAGGTCGGCCTGCTGACCACCGTCGGCTTGTCGGCGAAGAACGCGATTCTGATCGTCGAGTTTGCGCGGGAGCTGCAGATATCGGAAAAGATGGGCCCGATCGAAGCAGCGATGGAAGCAGCCCGCCTGCGCTTGCGTCCGATTCTGATGACGTCGCTCGCGTTCATTCTCGGCGTGATGCCGCTTGCGATCAGCAACGGCGCGGGCTCGGCAAGCCAGCACGCGATTGGTACGGGCGTGATCGGCGGGATGCTGACGGCGACCTTCCTCGCGATCTTCATGGTGCCGATGTTCTTCGTCGTGATCCGCGCGCAGTTCAGCGGCGACAAGGAAAATCCGGAAGTCGCGCTGGAGCATTACCAGCAGCACCATCCCGACGAGCAGCATCCGCGCGATGGCAACGAAGGACACTGACATGCGTAGACTTTCTTTGATGGCGGCGGCCGTCGCGATTCTGGCGACGGGCTGCACGATGGAGCCGAAGTACGAGCGCCCCGCCGCGCCCGTGTCGACGACGTTTCCGACCGGCGGCGTCTACGCGACGCAGCCGGGCGCGGGCGAGGGTGCGCGCACTGCGCAGGGCGTCGCGGGCGCGGAGATCGGCTGGCGTGACTTTTTCGTCGATGCGCGGCTGCAGCGGCTCATCGATATCGCGCTGAAGAACAACCGCGATCTGCGTGCGTCGGTACTGAATATTCAGGCGGCGCAGGCGCAGTATCGGATCGTGCGTTCGGAGCTGTTCCCGGCGATCAACGCGCAAGCGGATCAGTCGAAGCAGCGCACGCCGCGCAATCTGTCGTTCTTCGACCGGACTATCTCGAACACGTATTCCGTCGGCCTGAATGCGTCGTGGGAGATCGATCTGTTCGGCCGCGTGCAGAGCCTGCGGGATCAGGCGCTCGCGCAGTATTTCTCGACGGCGTACGCGCGCAAGGCGTTCGAGATTTCGCTGATCTCGCAGGTTGCCGCGCAGTATCTGCAAGTGCTGCAAGCGGATGACTTGCTGCAGGTCACCGAGCAGACGCTGAAGACGGCGCAGGAGTCGTACAACATCGTCAAGCTGCAGTTCGACAACGGCACCGCGTCCGAACTCGATCTGAGCCAGTCGCAGACGGTGGTCGAGACGGCAGCGGCGAACTATCAGGCGCAGCAGCGTGCGCGGGCGCAGGCAGTGAACGCGCTCGTGCTGTTGCTCGGCGAACCGCTTCCGGACGATCTGCCGGCCGGCATGCCGCTGAACGAGCAGGACTTGCTGACCGATATTCCGGCCGGCTTGCCGTCCGATCTGCTGACGCGCCGTCCGGACATCATGGAGGCGGAGCAGAACCTGCTGGCGGCGAACGCGAACATCGGTGCGGCGCGTGCGGCGTTCTTCCCGAGCATTTCGCTGACGGGCAGCTTCGGCACGCTGAGCCCGACGCTCGGCGGTCTCTTCAAGCCGGGTTCCGCTGCGTGGAGTTTCGCGCCGACGATCACGCTGCCGATCTTCCAGGGCGGGCAGAATCAGGCGAATCTCGATCTGGCGAACATCCAGAAGAACATCCAGATCGCGCAGTACGAGAAGGCGATTCAATCCGCCTTCCGCGATGTCGCCGATGGCCTCGCCGCACGCGGCACCTACGATCAGCAAATCCAGGCGCTGGAACGCGATACCGCCGCGCAACAGCGTCGTCTCGACTTGTCGACGATGCGTTACCGGCAAGGCGTCGACAGCTATCTCGGCGTGCTGACCGCGCAGCAGGACTTGTACTCCGTGCAGCAGACGCTCATCACCGCGCGCACCGAACGGCTCGCCAATCTGGTGACGCTGTATCAGGCGCTCGGCGGCGGGTGGATCGAGCATACCGGCGATCAGCCGCGCCCCGCGGACGCGCCAGCCGATGTCGGATCGGCAAGCGCACCGCAGGCGGCATCGTCGCCTGCGGCAGCGGGATGATCTCCATTCCTGCGCCTCATCAGTAAGTCGAAGCCCGGCCATCGCGCCGGGCTTTTTTCGTCTGTCCCCGGCCGCTTGCCTGCGCTCCGACACATTTGGTTTGCCGTCGTCAAATTTCATCAGTACGAGAAGGCGATTCAATCCGCCTTCCGCGACCTCGCCGATGGCCTCGCCGCACGCGGCACCTACGATCAGCAAATCCAGGCGCTAGAACGCGATACCGCTGCGCAACAGCGTCGTCTGGACCTGTCGACGATGCGTTACCGGCAAGGCGTCGACAGCAATCTCGGCGTGCTGACCGCGCAGCAGGACTTGTACTCGGCGCAGCAGTCGTTGATCGTCGTGCGCACGCAGCGGCTGGCGAATCTCGTCGCGTTGTATCGCGCGCTGGGCGGCGGGTGGATCGAACGCACCGGCGACGCGCCGCGCGCAGCCGACGCACCGGCGTAAAAGAAAAAGCGCCGCGGCTCATCACCGCGGCGCTCAACGCCACAACCCGCCAGCACTTCCCCTTACTGCGCTTCCGACGCCCGCGCGGTTCCATCGAACTCATGCCCTGCGTGACGAATCTCGCAGCGCGCATCGCGCTCCTTGCGCACGCCGTTGAACACGATGTTCAGCACCACCGCCGACACCGAAGCCAGCAGAATGCCGCTGTGAAGGATCGGCTCCAGCGCGTGCGGCAGTTGTGAAAAGAACTTCGGCGCGACCACCGGCACGAGGCCGAGTCCCACGCTTACCGCGACGATGAACAGGTTGTGGTGATTCTTCGCGAAGTCCACTTTCGACAGCACCTTGATGCCGTTCGCCGCCACCATGCCGAACATGACGATGCCCGCGCCGCCGAGCACGAACGGCGGCACCGATGCGACCACTTGCGCCATCTTCGGGAAGAGGCCGAGCAGCACGAGAATGACGCCGCCCGTCGCGCACACGAAGCGGCTCTTCACGCCGGTCACGCCGATCAGCCCGACGTTCTGCGAAAACGACGTATGCGGGAACGAGTTGAACACGCCGCCGATCAGCGTGCCGAGACCGTCGACACGCAGGCCGCGCACGAGCGCCTTCTGATCGACCGGACGCTCGACCAGATCGCCGACCGCGAGGAACATGCCGGTCGATTCGATGAAGGTCACGAACATGACGATGACCATCGTCGCGACGGAGAGCGCATCGAAGTGCGGCAGGCCGAAGTGGAACGGCATCACGATGCCGACCCACGGCGCATGCGCGACGCCATCCATGCTGACGCGGCCGAGCATCGCGGCGATCACGAAGCCCGCGACGATTCCGAGCAGCACCGAGATGTTCGCGATGAAACCGCGTGCGAACTTGTTGATAAGCAGGATCAGCGACAACACGATGAACGACAGCAGCAGATAGACCGGATTGCCGTAGTCCGGATTGCCGACGCCGCCCGCCGCCCAGTTGATGCCGACGCCCATCAGCGACAGCCCGATCACCGCGATCACCGTGCCGACCACGACCGGCGGGAAGAAGCGCAGGAGCTTGCCGATCATCGGCGCGAGAAAGATGCCGATGACGCCCGCGGCGATCGTCGCGCCGAAGACATCGAGAATGCCGAGCGACGGATTCGTGCCGATCGCGACCATCGGGCCGACGGCGGCGAACGTGCAACCCATGATGACCGGCAGGCGGATGCCGAAGATCCACAGGCCGAGCGTCTGAATGAGCGTCGCGACGCCGCATGAGAAGAGGTCGGCGCTGATCAGGAATGCCACCTGATCCTTCGTGAGATGCATCGCTGCGCCGAGGATCAGCGGCACGGCGACGGCGCCTGCGTACATCACGAGGACGTGCTGTATGCCCAGTGTCAGAAGCTGACCCGTCGGCAGCCGCTCGTCGCACGGATGGACCTTCGCTTGCGCGTTCGCGTGGCTGTTGCTCGATGCCATGTCGTCTCCTTGATTGCCTATTCACTTGAATGGCCTCCAAGGTAAGTGCGTCAAAAAGCCCTAACAAGACCACGCGCCGCTATACGCCGCGTTCGCAAGCCGATATGGAAAACACGCGCGGCAGACGTCGAGATCACGTCGCAGCCCTTGCTGCAAGGGGTTTGACGCACACGCGAGGATTCCTGTCGTGTGACGAAAGGCTGCAATCTGGCGAGCGTCGTTATGATGTTCATCACGGCGTTCGTATAGTGGATTTTTCGCGCTGGGCGCGCTTCGGCGGGGTTAACCCGCGATTCACTCGTTTTCCCTAACCCTTTTCGAGCACCACCGGAGAAGTCATTCCATGCGTTTTCTTGGCATTGATCTGGGCACCGGTTCGATCAAACTCGCGATCGTCGATGAAGCGGCGCGCGAGGTCGCATCATCGAGTGCGGCGTATGCGGTATCGAGCGCGCATCCCGGCTGGGCCGAAACGTCCGCCGATGCGTGGCATGCCGCGCTCGTCGATGCCGCCGCGCGTTTGCCGTCGCACGAACGCGATGCGGTGAGCGCGATCGGCTTTTCCGGGCAGATGCACGGCGTCGTCCCAGCGGCATCCGATGGCCGCGCGCTGCGCCCCGCGATGCTCTGGCCCGACACGCGCGCACGCAGCCTGCTCGACGCGTGGCCCGAGCCGCAGCCCAATCCCGTCGCGCCGGGCATGGCGGGACCGTTGCTGCGCTGGCTCGCGATCAACGAACAGGAAGTCGCCGCCAGCATGCGATGGGCGTTGCAGCCGAAGGACTGGCTGCGCGTGCGGCTCGGCGGCGCGTTCGTCACCGATCCCTCCGACGCCTGCGCGACGGCCCTTGCCGCGCCTTCCGGCGAATGGGACGAGGCGCTCATCGACCGGGCCGGCTTGCCGCGCGAGTGGTTCGCGCCGCTGGCGGCATCGCATGGACACGGCGGCGTGTTGTCGGCGCAAGCGGCGGCGGAACTGGGCCTGCGCGCCGGTATTCCGATGGCGGTCGGCGCGGGCGATACGCCTTGCGCCGCGCTCGGCAGCGGCCTCATCGGCGATGGCGATGCGCTGCTGACCACGGGCAGCGGCGGGCAGATCGTCGTGATGTGCGAGGAAGCGCCGGCGTCGATGCGCGGCTTGCATACGTATCGCGGGGCGACCGGGACGTGGTATCGCATGGCTGCGATGCAGAACGTCGGCGTCGCGCTGGAAGCGGTGCGCGCCTGGCTCGGTTACGCAAGCTGGCCCGCCGCCTACGACGAGGCCTTCGCCGCGGACGCCAGCGCCTCCGTCAGCTTTCTGCCGTACCTGAGCGGAGAACGCTCGCCGTGGATGAACCCGGCGGCGCGCGGCGGCTGGCTGGGCCTCGGTCTCGACGATACCCGGGGCTCGCTGATGCGCGCCGCGTTCGAAGGCGTGGCGTTCGCATTGCGCGCGGGGCTCGACGCGATTCGACGCAGCGGCACGCCGTTGACCGCGATGCGTCTCGCCGGCGGCGGCTCTATCGATGCACGCTGGCGTCAGCTTCTCGCGGATGCGCTCGACGTCGAACTGCACGCTGTCGATTGCCCGAACGCGGCGGCGCGCGGCGCGGCGATGCTCGGCGGCATCGCGGCGGGGCATTGGCGCGAGACGGAACTCGCAGCGCTTGCGCCCACGGCGACGCGCGTCGCTTCGCCACGAGCCGACGCCGCGCTGCAGGACAGGCACGCGCGTTTCATCGATCTGTACGGACGCGTCGAAAGCTGGTTCTGACGGCGCGCGCGTTAGCCCTTACACTTTGGCCTCGGCTTCACGTCCCTCGAGTCTCATCGAGCACGGCAGCGCCATCCGGCGCATCACGACAACATCGATCTTTCGCTATGTCCGCATCCGCACCGTCGCAACCCGACTTCCGCTCGCGCCACTTCCTGCTCGATCACGCGCTGCGCACGATGATCTTCTATCACCCGCACTGCATGGATCCCGCAGGCGGCTTCTATCATTTCTACAAGAACGACGGCACGATCTATGACCGCAAGACGCGTCATCTCGTGTCGAGCACGCGCTTCGTGTTCAACTACGCGATGGCGTACAAGCATTACGGTCTCGACGAGTATCGCGGTGGCGTGCGGCATGGCATCGACTATTTGCGCGAGTTTCATCGCAACCCGCAAACGGGCGGCTACGCGTGGACGCTGAACGGCCGCGAAGTCACCGATGCGACCAATCATTGCTACGGCCTCGCGTTCGTCGTGCTCGCGTATGCGAAGGCGGTCGAAGCGGGCTTCGACGAAGCGCGCGCCTATCTCGACGAAACCTGGCAACTGATGGAAACGCGCTTCTGGGACGCCGAGCACGGTCTCTACAAGGACGAGGCGAGCGCCGACTGGAAGGTGTCGGAGTATCGCGGGCAGAACGCGAACATGCATGCGTGCGAGGCGTTTCTCGCCGCGTTCGAGGCGACCGGCGAGACGCGTTATCTCGACCGCGCCGCGCTGCTCGCCGACAACATGGTGAACCGCCAGGCGGCGCTCGCGGGCGGCCTCGTGTGGGAGCATTACAAGCCGGACTGGTCGATCGACTGGGACTACAACAAGGGTGATCGCAGCAACATCTTCAGGCCGTGGGGCTTTCAGCCGGGGCATCAGACCGAATGGGCGAAGCTGCTGCTGATTCTCGACCGGCATCGGCCCGAAGCGTGGCATCTGCAACGCGCACGCGAACTGTTCGACCGCGCGCTGGCATCGTCGTGGGACGGCGAGCATGGCGGCATGGTCTATGGCTTCGACACCGAAGGCAAGTTCTACGACGAGGACAAGTACTTCTGGGTGCAGGCTGAGTCGCTCGCGGCGGCGGCCCTGCTCGCGGACCGCATGCAGCGCGAAGGCGACGCCGATGCCGCCGCGCATTACTGGCGCGAGTACGACCGTCTGTGGGCCTATAGCTGGGCGCATTTCGTCGATCATCGGTACGGCGCGTGGTATCGCATCCTGAGCCGCGACAATCGCCAGTACAGCGACGAGAAAAGCCCCGCCGGCAAGACCGACTATCACACGATGGGCGCATGCTACGAAGTCCTGAACGTCATCCGATGAATCAATCAAACGCAAGCAACCGAGGAAACTGAACGATGAAGACCAAAGCCGCCATCGCATGGAAAGCAGGCCAGCCGCTCACCATCGAGGAAGTCGATCTTGAAGGCCCGCGTGCGGGCGAAGTGCTGATCGAAGTGAAAGCGACGGGCATTTGCCACACCGACTACTACACGCTGTCGGGCGCGGACCCGGAAGGCATTTTCCCGGCGATTCTCGGCCACGAAGGCGCGGGCGTGATCGTCGATGTCGGGCCGGGCGTCGGCACGCTGAAGAAGGGCGATCACGTGATTCCGCTCTACACGCCGGAATGCCGCGAGTGCAAGTTCTGCTTGTCGCGCAAGACGAATCTCTGCCAGAAGATTCGCGCGACGCAAGGCAAGGGCCTCATGCCCGATGCGACCTCGCGCTTCTCGCTCGACGGCAAGCCGCTCTTTCACTATATGGGCACGTCGACGTTCTCGAACTACATCGTGGTGCCTGAAATCGCCGTGGCGAAGGTGCGTGAAGATGCGCCCTTCGACAAGATCTGCTACATCGGCTGCGGCGTGACGACGGGCGTCGGCGCGGTCGTGTATTCGGCGAAGGTGGAAGCGGGCGCGAACGTCGTCGTGTTCGGGCTGGGCGGCATCGGCCTGAACGTGATTCAGGGCGCGAAGATGGTCGGCGCGGACAAGATCATCGGCGTCGATATCAATCCGGGCCGCGTCGAACTGGCGAAGAAGTTCGGCATGACGCACTTCATCAACCCGAACGAAGTGGAGAACGTCGTCGATCACATCGTGCAACTGACCGATGGCGGCGCGGACTATTCGTTCGAATGCGTCGGCAACGTGAAGCTGATGCGTCAGGCGCTCGAATGCACGCACAAGGGCTGGGGACAGTCGTTCATCATCGGCGTGGCGGCGGCGGGCGAAGAAATCAGCACGCGTCCGTTCCAGCTCGTCACGGGCCGCGAGTGGAAGGGTTCGGCGTTCGGCGGCGCACGCGGCCGCACGGATGTGCCGAAGATCGTCGACTGGTACATGGAAGGCAAGATCAATATCGACGATCTCATCACGCATCATCTGAAGCTCGATCAGATCAACGACGGCTTCGACCTGATGAAGAAGGGCGAGTCGATCCGTTCCGTCGTCATCTATTGAGCGAAGGAGACCGCCATGCTCGAACTCATCGAGGAGCACCGTTGTTTCGATGGCGTGCAGCGCATCTATCGCCATGAGTCGGAAGCGATCGGCCTGCCGATGCGTTTTTCCGTCTTTCTCCCTGCACAGGCCGCTTCGGCCAAGGTGCCGGCGCTGTTCTACCTCGCCGGCCTGACGTGCACCGAGGAGACGTTTCCGATCAAGGCGGGCGCACAGCGTTACGCGGCGGAACATGGCATCGCGCTGATCGCGCCGGATACAAGTCCGCGCGGCGCGGACATTCCCGGCGAGAAGGATGGGTGGGACTTCGGCGCGGGCGCGGGCTTCTACGCCGATGCGACGCGCGAGCCGTGGAGCAGGCGGTATCGCATGTACTCGTACGTGACGCAGGATTTGCGCCGCGCGGTGCTGGCCGAATTGCCCGTTCGCGAGGACCGGCTAGGCATCTTCGGGCATTCGATGGGCGGGCATGGCGCGCTCGTGCTTGCGCTGCGCAATCCGGACATCTATCGCAGCGTGTCGGCGTTCGCGCCGATCGCCGCGCCGTCGCAATGTCCGTGGGGCGTGAAGGCGTTCACCGGCTATCTCGGCGACGACCGCGAAGCATGGAAGCAATACGATGCCAGCGAGCTAGTAAAAGGCGATGCCGCTTCGCGCTTCGAAGGCGGGATTCTGATCGATCAGGGACTGGCGGATCAGTTCCTCGCCGAGCAGCTTCATCCCGATGTATTCGAGCGCAATGCGCGGGAGGCGGGACATAGCGTGACCGTGCGCCGGCACGAAGGCTATGACCACGGGTACTTCTTCATCTCGACGTTCGTCGGCGAGCATATCGCGCATCATGCGCGGGTGTTGTGCCGCTGAAGCACTGAAAAGCCGGTCGTGTCCGTCGCGGCACGACCGGTTTCCCGGCGGTCAATGACCGCGCCGCCTCAGCAAACTTCCCCCATACACCACCGCTGCGAGCATCGTGATCCAGAAGCTCGTCGGCCAGTCGGTGTAATAGGCGAGCGTCAATCCGATCCACGCCTGGCCGAGCGCGAACAGCGCCGCGAGCGCCAGTCCGGCCGACAAGCGCGTCGTCACGTTTTGCGCGGCAGCGGCCGGCCCGACCATCAGCGCGAACACGAGCAGCACGCCGACGATCTGCGTGCACGCCGCCACCGCGAGCGCCGTGATCGCGAGAAACAGCACCGACACGAGCCGCAGCGATACGCCTTTCGCCTCCGCCAGCTCCGGCTGCAGCGACGCAAACAGCAGCGGCCGCATGATGACGCCGAGCGCGAGCAGGCTCACCGCCGCGAGCCCCGCCAGCAGGACGAGCGTCGCGTGATTCACGCCGAGCACGTTGCCGAACAGCAGCGCGGTCGCTTGCGTCGCATACGCGGTGAAGAAATGCAGGAACAGCAGGCCGAAGCCGAGCGATAAAGAAAGAATCACGCCGATGGCCACATCGCGGCCCGACAGTTTCTCGCCGAGCGCGCCCATGCCGACGCCCGCGGCGAGCGTGAAGCCGACCATGCCCCAGATCGGCGGCATGCCGAGCAGCACCGCGCCTGTGGCGCCAGTGAAGCCGACGTGCGATAGCGCGTGACCCGCGAAGGTCTGTCCGCGCATCACGAGAAAGTAGCCGACGATCCCCGACAGCACCGCGACGATCCCCGACGCCGCGAATGCATTCACCATGAAGTCGTATTCAAACATTGTGCGTGTGCTTTCCCTTCTTGCCGTGACCGTGCGCGGAGCCATGCGCGTGATCGTGCCCGTGATCGTGTTCATGCTCGTGCCCATCGCCTCCCTCGTGCGCGTGGTCGAGCTTGTCGATTTCGACATCGCCGGACATCACGAAGATGCGGCCATTCACGCGCATCACGTCGATGGGCGAACCGTAAAGACGCGACAGCACGGGCCTGGTGATGACCTCTTCGACAGTGCCGAGCGCCGCGCGCCCGTTGCCGAGATACAGCACGCGATCGAGCGAATTCAGGAGCGGATTCAGTTCATGCGCCGAGAACAGCACGGTGATGTTCAGCTCACGCTGCACGCGCCGCACCAGTTCGACGACGCCGGTCTGATGACGCGGATCGAGGCTGATGAGCGGCTCGTCGAGCAGCAACAGACGCGGATTGCCGAGCAGACATTGCGCGAGCAACAGCCGCTGGCGCTCGCCGCCCGATAGCTCCGACAGCGGCCGGGCCGCCAGTTGCCGCGCGTCGACGAGATCGAGCACGCGCTCGACATCGGCGCGAATGCGGGCATTGCGATGCGGCAAGCCCCAGCGATGCCCGTCCGCCGCCATCGCGACGAAATCGCGGCCCAGCACGCGGCGGCCCGCGAGTCCGCTGCGAATCTGCGGCATATAGCCGATGGATGCATTGCCGCGCATCACCGCTTCGCCGTTCACGCGGATCGCGCCCGACGCGACCGGCACGAGGCCGAGCAGGGCGCGCATCAGCGTGGTCTTGCCCGCGCCGTTCGGCCCGAGCACGCCGATGAATTCGCCGGTGTTCACGGTGAAGCTCGCGTCGTTGAGAATCGCGCGCCCGCCGAGTTCGAGCGTCACGCGATCGACTTCGAGCGCGGCCTGTGGCTCGTGCGTCATCGTTGCCATCCTTGCAGCGCGCCCGCGAGGGCGTCGAGTTGCGTCTGCATCCATTGCTGATACGTCTTGCCGGCGGGCAGCGTCTCCGTGACGCTGATGCTCGGCACGTGCGCGTCCTTCGCGACATCGAGCAGCCGCCGCGTGAGCGCGCCGGTCGCCTGGCTGTTGTAGATGAGCACGTGCACGCGCCGCTCGCGCAGGTCTTTCTCGAACGCGGCGATGTCGGCGGGGCTCGGCTCGGTCTCGTTCATCTCGGCGGCCTGGAAGCGCTGGTTGCGCATCTCGAAGCCGATCGCATCGGCCATATAGCCGAATACCGGTTCGGTCGCGGTCACGGGCACGCCCTTGAAGTGCGACTTCATCACCGCGATGCGCGCGTCGACGGGCTTCAGCGAATCGAGGAAAGCGGCGAGGCGCGCGTCGTAATCGCTCTTGTGCGCCGGGTCCGCGCTCGACAAATACGCGCTCACCGCTTTCGCGACAGCGGGCATCGTCGGCGGGTCGTACCAGAGATGCGGATTGTCGCCGGGCTTCTTGCCGGTGAGCTGCGCCGCGACGATCACCGTGCGCTTGCCGTTGCCCTTCGATGCGCCGAGCAGCTTGTCCATCCACGGATCGTAGTCCGCGCCGTTATAGACGACGAGCGCGGCGTGCTGAAGCGCGCGCGCGGTCTTGGGGCTGGCTTCGAACAGATGCGGGTCCTGGTCCGGATTGCTGAGGATGCTCGTCACGTCCACGCGGTCGCCGCCCAACTGGCGGATGACATCGCCATAAAAATTCTCCGCCGCGACGATCGCTACGCGTGCGTTTTGCGCCGGCGTTTGCGCGGCGGCGGTGTGGCAGAGGCTGAACGCAACGGCGATGCAGGTCAGGACATGCGCGAGTTTCATCGTTTTCCTTGTGGGGGTGCGGAATGTCACGCGCCGTGTTGCGCGCGGTGTTTGAACTGACAGTCGCTGCACAGGCCGCTCAGTTCGACGACCTGATGACGCACCTGAAAGCCGTGCGCGGTCGGATTCGCGGACAGCGACGAGGCGAGCTCGCGGCCCTGGATTTCGAGCGTCGCGCCGCATTCGTCGCAGATGAGGAACTGGCTTTCATGGGGCTTGCCGGCATCGCAGCACGCGACGAACGCGTTCTTCGACTCGATGCGATGCACGAGGCCGTTTTCGACGAGGAAGTCCAGCGCGCGGTAGACGGTCGTGGGCGGCACGCGCGCGCCGCGTTTGGGCTCCATCGCGTCGATGAGGTCGTAGGCGCCGATCGGCTTGTGCGCCTTCAGCACGAGTTCGTAGACGTGGCGACGCAGCGGCGTCAGCGCGAGGCCGCGCTCATCGGCGAGCGCTTCGGCGCGGGCGAGCATGGTTTCGATGGACGCGGTCATGTCGTGGTCGCCGTGGGTTGCGGCGTTTCGATTGAATTGTCGCGATGATATAACGTATCAACGGGATGTGCACGCGTTCGACCGTTGGCACCGGTACTGCGGAGGCGTGTTTAGCGGCGAGACAGGCGGCCAGCCTGCGCGTCTCGCATGATCGCGTAGATGAGAGGGTCGTTCGTCACGCGGATTCGACCGGTATGCGTGACTTTTCCGTGCAGTGTAGTGGCGCCCAGCACGAACTCGCAGTCGTCATAGCACGTCAGCGTTCCGGTGCTCAGGCCGTCCTCGTAACGAACGGCGGGCCCACCCTTGCGGACGCCGAGAAACCAGACGAGAACTCGCGATTCCGCGTCGACATTATTGATGGGAATCTTTGCGTACTCGAATGCATCGCCGCGTCTTCCGACATAGAAGTGGTCGGGTTCAGTCGTCGGCGCGTTCGGATTCGCACGCTCTGGAACGGCCGCTTGGCCCGTGGCAATCGATTCTTGACCGATGAGCAAGACCGCCGACGCGAAACCGACCGCGAGATGGCCACGCCAGCGATTCATGGCGTGCGCAGTCCTTTCGCCGGACGCGAAGCTCCAGCCAGGCTCCGGGCGTCGAGATCGATACGACACGCCTCGAAAAATTCCGCTTTCGTCCGCCATTTCGAGTGACCGTTCGGCGAACCGAACACGAGTTCATCGTCCCTCGGCGCGTCGTACGTATTAGGTGCAACCGAGAAACGCGTCTTTCGCGAAGCCAGCGCGACGAGCGTCTTCTTTCCGGACGGCGCGACCTTGAACACGCGTATCCATGCCGGATGGTCGCCGAGCGCGGACGGGTCGGTTGCTTGCTCGTCGTCGTTCGCCGTGCGCGGCGCCCATCCGACCACGATGACTTCCACCGCCTTGCCGCTCCCGTCGAGAAGCTCCTGACGTTGCACTTGTTTGCCGAGCAACTGGAATCGGGACACCGGCACGTGCGAGCCAGCCCGGAAATATTCTGCGATGACCCAGTCGCCTCCCGAGGACACGATCGGAACGTCGCGACGGCGATCGTAGCGATAGATGGCCGGCATATGGGACAACACGGATTGCGGCACGGCCGCGTCGGGAAACGAATAACGCGCTGGCTTGAAGTCTCCGGTCTCCGACTTGATGGAGTTCGCCGCACTCATGTCCAGAGGCAGTTGCCGAGGCTGCAATGCGATGGATATGAGTCGTCCGCCCGCGATTTTCGCAACATAGGGCGGATGGGACGACTCCACGGTTTTTATGGGAATCGTGTCCCGAGCTGACGCAGAAGCGTTCGCTGTGAGGGCGGGGACGAGTATCGCAATCGCGCACAGTAGCGTCTTGAAGCGGGTGTTCATTCGTATCGGTTCGTTGGGTCGTGGGCGGCAGATGTTCCGGTGTTCAGCCGTGTGCTGTCGAATGGGCAGTGTTTCGGTCAACGCGAAAGGTCCGCGCCGCCGGGCGTGCATCGCGTTGCCATCGCAAACTTGACGTCTTCGATACCGCGGTCGCCTGCCACGCAGAGCCAGTTACCTGTTTCGCGAAAACGAAGAACATTGCGGAGCGCCGCACGGCTCGTCAACGAGACCAATCCTAGAACGGCGCGTTGGCCGATAAACCGTGAGGCGCGCAGCGGCAGCAACCCGTAAGTTGGCGCACTGCACCATCGATGCCTCGTTTTCCCACCTTGACATCGCTTCGTCCAGCACCGATCATTCGATCACACAACGAGCAATTGTTCGGTCGCAGAGCGTTCGCTCACCACCGCGCCGAACGAAGACCCGGAGACATCGGTGAGACTGAAAGACAAGATCGCGGTCATCACAGGCGCGGCGAGCGGAATCGGTGAGGCGGTCGCGCGGCGTTATCTCGACGAAGGCGCGAAGCTCGTCATCGTCGACGTCAAGGACGAGCAGGAACTCTCGCAGCGCTTCGCCGACGCGTCCGACCGCGTCCTCGCGCTCAGGGCGGACGTCACGCGCCGGGAGGACATCGAGCGCATCGTGGCGAGCGCCGTCGAGCGCTTCGGCGGCATCGACATACTGTTCAACAACGCGGCGCTCTTCGACATGCGCCCGATCCTCGACGAATCCTGGGACGTGTACGACCGCCTGTTCGCGGTCAACGTAAAAGGCATGTTCTTCCTGATGCAGGCTGTCGCCGCACGCATGGTCGAGCAGGGACGGGGCGGCAAGATCATCAACATGTCGTCGCAGGCGGGGCGGCGCGGCGAGGCGCTCGTCGCCCACTATTGCGCCACGAAGGCGGCAGTTATCAGCTACACGCAATCAGCGGCGCTCGCGCTCGCGAAAGAACGCATCAACGTGAACGGCATCGCGCCGGGCGTCGTCGACACCCCGATGTGGGAGCAGGTCGATGCGCTCTTCGCACGCTACGAAAACCGGCCGCTCGGCGAAAAGAAACGCATCGTCGGCGAGGAAGTGCCGCTCGGGCGCATGGGCGTGCCCGCCGATCTGACCGGCGCCGCGCTGTTCCTTGCATCGACCGATTCCGATTACATCACCGCCCAGACCCTGAACGTGGACGGCGGCAACTGGATGAGTTGATCCGCGCATGCGCCTTGCAGCATCGGGCGCACCGTCTATATTGAAACGGCGTCGCGGACGATGAAACCGCGCGAATGCACTCAACTCACACGTGCATCGCGCATCGACACAAGGCAGACAGACGGCCCTCGATGACCGTCCCTGCGCCCGTGCTAACGAAAAAGGAGACGAACCGAATGAACCGCACCCAACGCATCGTTCCAGCACAGCCGCGCGCGCGGCGGGCCACCACCGCATTCCTGACCCTGTCGGCGATGTCGGCCGCGCTCGCGGCCGCGGCTCTCGTGCCGCTTTCCGCACAAGCCGCGACGACCATCACCATCGCGACGCTCAACAATCCGGACATGATCGAGCTGAAGAAGCTCTCGCCGGCATTCGAGAAAGCGAATCCCGACATTCAGCTCAAGTGGGTGATCCTCGAAGAAAACGTGCTGCGCCAGCGCGCAACGACCGACATCACCACCAACAGCGGCCAGTTCGACGTACTGACCATCGGCACGTATGAAGCGCCGCAGTGGGGCAAGCGCGGCTGGCTTTCGCCGATGACCGGCCTGCCCGCCAACTACGATCTCGACGATGTCGTGAAGACGGCCCGCGACGGCCTCTCGTACAACGGCCAGCTTTACGCGCTGCCGTTCTATGTCGAAAGCTCGATGACGTATTACCGCAAGGACCTTTTCCAGGCCGCTGGCCTGAAGATGCCGGACCAGCCGACCTACGACCAGATCAAGCAGTTCGCGGACAAGCTCACCGACAAGTCGAAGGGCCAGTACGGCATCTGTCTGCGCGGCAAGGCGGGCTGGGGCGAGAACATGGCGTTCGTTTCGACGGTGGTGAATACCTTCGGCGGCCGCTGGTTCGACGAGCAATGGAAGGCGCAGCTCGATACCCCCGAGTGGCACAAGGCAGTTTCCTTCTACGCCGACCTGCTGAAGAACGACGGCCCCCCGGGAGCCAGCTCGAACGGCTTCAACGAAAACCTCACGCTGATGTCGTCCGGCAAGTGCGCGATGTGGATCGACGCCACTGTCGCGGCAGGCATGCTCTACAACAAGTCGCAATCGCAAGTCGCGGACAAGATCGGTTTCGCCGCCGCGCCGACGCAGGTCACGCCGAAGGGTTCGCACTGGCTGTGGTCGTGGTCGCTTGCGGTGCCGAAGACGTCGAAGCAGCAGGATGCCGCGAAGAAGTTCGCCGCGTGGGCCACGTCGAAGGAATACATCGAGATGGTCGGCAAGGACGAAGGCTGGGCGTCGGTGCCGCCGGGCACACGCAAGTCCACCTATGCGCGGCCCGAGTACAAGCAGGCCGCGCCGTTCGGCGACTTCGTGCTGAAGGCGATCGAAACCGCGGACCCGAACGATTCGTCGCTGAAGAAGGTGCCGTATAGCGGCATCCAGTTCGTGGGCATTCCCGAGTTCCAGTCGTTCGGCACTGTCGTCGGACAGTCGATTGCCGGCGTCGTCGCCGGGCAGACGAGCGTCGACAACGCGCTGAAGGCGGCCAACGCGGCAGCCGATCGCGCGGTCAAGCAAGCCGGGTATCAGAAGTAAATCCACGCAGTGTGCGGGCCGCACGATGCGGCGCGGCCCGCTGGCATCATCGAGAGGTGACACGATCATGCGTCAACTTAATCCCGCCATCACCGATCACTTCGAGGAGTCCGCCGCCGAGCGCGACAAGAAGCGCGCGAAGTCGGTCCGCTGGCTCATCACGCCATCGTCCGGATTGCTGTTCCTGTGGATGGCCATTCCGCTCGCGATGACGATCTGGTTTTCGTTCTCGCGCTACAACCTGCTCAATCCCGATGTCAAAGGATTCGCGGGCTTCGACAACTTCGAGTTCCTCGTCACCGATCCGGCGTTCGGGCCGTCCATCGGTCATACGCTGACGCTGATCATCTCAGTGCTGGCGATAACCGTCATCGGCGGCGTGCTGCTCGCCGTGCTGTTCGACCGCAAGTTCGTGGGGCAGGGCATCGCGCGGCTGCTCGTGATCGCGCCGTTCTTCGTGATGCCCACGGTCTCGGCGCTGATCTGGAAGAACATGATCCTGCATCCGGTGTATGGCCTCGTCGCCTCGCTGATGCGATCGCTCGGGCTTCAGCCGATCGACTGGTTCGCGGACTATCCGCTCTTCGCGGTGATCGTGATCGTCGCGTGGCAGTGGCTGCCGTTCGCGTTCCTCATCCTCTTCACCGCGATTCAATCGCTCGATCAGGAGCAGAAGGAAGCGGCGCGCATCGACGGCGCAGGCCCGTTTTCGATGTTCTTCTTCATCACGTTGCCGCATTTGAAGCGCGCGATCGCGGTCGTCGTGATGATGGAAACCATCTTCCTGCTCTCGATCTTCGCTGAAATCTATACGACGACCGGCGGCGGCCCCGGCACCGCGACCACGAACCTTTCGTACCTGATCTACGCGCTGGGTCTGCAGCAGTTCGACGTGGGTCTAGCATCGGCGGGCGGCATTCTGGCGGTCATTCTGGCGAACATCGTTGCGTTCTTCCTCGTTCGCATGCTCGCGAAGAACCTCAAAGGGGAGTACGAGTCATGAGCACGCAATCCGTTACCACAGCGCCTTCCGTGCCCGTGCTGGACCGTGTGAAGCGCATCGTGCCCGGCGTCGTCGCGTGGATCGTCTCCATCCTGCTGTTCTTCCCGATCTTCTGGATGACGATCACCGCGTTCAAGACCGAGCAGCAGGCGTATGCGTCGTCGCTGATTTTCTCGCCGACGCTCGACAGCTTCCGCGAAGTGTTCGCGCGCAGCAATTACTTCGGCTTCGCGCTGAACTCGGTGATGATCTCCGTGGGCGTCACGGTCATCTGCCTGATTCTCGCGGTGCCGTGCGCGTACGCGATGGCGTTCTTTCCCACGAGAAAAACGCAGAAGCTGCTGCTGTGGATGCTCTCCACGAAGATGATGCCGTCGGTCGGCGTGCTGGTGCCGATCTATCTGCTGTGGAAGAACGCGGGCCTGCTCGATACGGTCAGCGGTCTCATCATCGTGTACACGCTGATCAATCTGCCGATCGCGGTGTGGATGGCGTTCACGTATTTCAACGAAGTGCCGAAGGACATACTAGAGGCGGGGCGCATCGACGGCGCGACGACGTGGCAGGAGATCATCTATCTCCTCATGCCGATGGCGCTGCCGGGGCTTGCATCGACGGGGCTGCTGCTCATCATCCTGTCGTGGAACGAAGCATTCTGGAGCATCAACTTGTCGAGCTCGAACGCTGCGCCGCTGACGGTGTTCATCGCGTCGTATTCGAGTCCGGAAGGCTTGTTCTGGGCCAAGCTCTCGGCGGCTTCGCTGCTGGCGGTCGCGCCGATCCTGATCGTCGGCTGGCTGTCGCAGAAGCAGCTGGTGCGCGGTCTGACGTTCGGCGCGGTCAAGTGAGGGCGGGCTCGTGACATCAAGTTCATTCGAAGCGGCCAACCTCGAAGATCGCCTGATGATCTGCGATTGCGACGGCGTGTTGATCGACAGCGAAGCCGTGGCGGCGCGCATGCTCGTGACCGAGCTGGAGGCGTTATGGCCGGGCGTCGATGTCGAGCCTGTGGTGATGCCGCTGCTCGGCTTGCGCATCGAAGCGGTGCTCGCGAGCGCGGCCGATACGGTGAATCGCACGCTCACGCCGGAGCAGGTCGTCGCGATCCGGCGGTCCGTCGAAGCGGCAGCGGTGCAGGCCCCGCCCGTGAAAGGCATCGAAGCGGCGCTCGCTGCGGTGCCGCTCAACAAGGCCTGTGCGAGCAATAGCTTTTCTTCGTATGTCGATACCGTGCTGCAACGCACCGGCCTCGTGCGCTTTTTCGGCGAGCGGCGTTTCTGCGCGGACATGGTGGCGAATCCGAAGCCCGCGCCCGACGTGTATCTCGCGGCGGCTCGCGCGATGGGCGTCGATCCGCTGCGCTGTCTCGTCGTCGAGGACAGCGTGACGGGCGTGACGGCGGCGAAGGCGGCGGGCATGCCGGTGCTCGGCTTCATCGGCGGCGGGCATGCGACCGAAGGGCAGATCGGTGCGCTCGAGCGCGCGGGCGCTGAAATCGTGTTCGACGATATGGCGCGCCTGCCCGCGCTGGTCGATCAATGGCTCAAGCACGCGACGTTCGAGGAGAAATAGCGCGCGTGACCCAAGAATGCATGGAGAGACAACATCATGGCTAGCCTGACCCTGCGCAATATCAACAAGCGATACGAAGACACCGAGGTGATGAAGAGCGTCAACCTCGATATCGATGACGGCGAGTTCGTCGTGTTCGTCGGGCCATCGGGCTGCGGCAAGTCAACGCTGATGCGCATGATCGCGGGTCTCGAAGACATCAGCGGCGGCGAACTGATGATCGACGGCACACGCGTGAACGATCTGCCGCCCGCGAAGCGCGGCATCGCGATGGTGTTTCAGTCGTACGCGCTTTATCCGCACATGACGCTCTACGACAACATGGCTTTCGGCCTCAAGCTCGCGGGCGAGAAGAAGCCGGCCATCGACGCGGCGGTGAAGCAGGCCGCGAAGATTCTGCACATCGATCATCTGCTGGACAGGAAGCCCAAGCAATTGTCGGGCGGCCAGCGCCAGCGCGTCGCGATCGGCCGCGCGATCACGCGCAAGCCGAAGGTCTTTCTGTTCGACGAGCCGCTCTCCAACCTCGACGCCGCGTTGCGCGTGAAGATGCGCCTCGAGTTCGCGCGCCTTCACGACGATCTCAAGACGACGATGATCTACGTGACGCACGATCAGGTGGAAGCGATGACGCTCGCGGACAAGATCGTCGTGCTGTCGGCGGGCAACGTCGAACAGGTCGGCACGCCGAACACGCTGTATCACGCGCCGGCGAACAAGTTCGTGGCGGGTTTCATCGGCTCCCCGAAGATGAACTTTCTGTCGGGCACCGTGGTGCAGGTGCGCGACGGCGGCGTGCTCGTGAAGTACGCGACCGGCGAAACGCAACTCGCCGGCGTGCTGCCCGGCAATGCAAAGGCGGGCGATGCGGTGACGGTCGGCATTCGGCCGGAGCATTTGCAGCCGGTGACGGCATCGAGCGAGTATGGCGTATCCGCATCGACGATGACGGTCGAAACGCTCGGCGACGCCGCGTATCTCTACGCTGAAACGCAGGTCGCGCCCGATGGCCTCATCTCGCGCATTCCGCCGCTGGAAAAGCATGCGCGCGGCGAGAAGCTGCGGCTCGGCGCCGAGCCGGATCACTGCCATATGTTCGACGCGGAGGGGCAGGCGTTCCAGCGCAACGTGGTCGAGGCTTATCTGAAGGAGCATCCGGAAGTGAGGCCGATGCGCGCTTCGGCGTAAGCCGGGTTGTTTCGTCGATGGACGCGCGATAATGCCGGTTCGGATTCGCTCATCCATCGACCACCATGCCCGTCATCAACGAACTCTTCGTCTATCCGGTCAAGTCCTGCGCGGGCATCGCCCTGCAACGCGCGACGCTGCTCGAAACAGGCCTCGAATACGACCGCAACTGGATGGTCACCGACGCATCGGGTGGCATGATCACGCAGCGCACCCACCCGCGCATGGCGTTGATCCGAACCGCATTCGACGGCGATCATCTGACGCTCAGCGCGGCCGGCATGCCGACCCTGCGCACGCCGCTCGATGTCCGCGCGCTGAACGGCGCGGACCGCATGCAGGCGAAGGTATGGCGCGACACGGTCGATGCGCTCGACACGGGCCGTGAAACGTCGCAATGGCTCGGTGATTTTCTCGGCGTATCGGCCAAGCTCGCGCGCTTCGGGCCGGACGCTCGCCGCGCGGTCGATGAGAAATGGACCGCGCCTATCGACACGCAAACGCGCTTCGCCGATGGTTTCCCGCTGCTCGTGCTCGGTCAGGCATCGCTCGACGATCTCAACGCGCGTCTCATGCAGAAGGGCGCGCCGGCGATATCGACGGACCGGTTCCGGCCGAACGTGGTCGTCGGCGGGCTGGATGCGTTCGAGGAAGACTATGTCGGCGACATGCGGATTCGCGCGGCGAGCGGCGATGTGCGGCTGCGGCTCGTCAAGCTCTGCACGCGCTGCCCTGTACCGACGATCGATCAGCTTACCGGCGCGCCGAATCCCGCGTGGCCGCACGAGCCGCTCGACACGATGAGCACGTATCGCGCGAGCGAGCAGCATGGCGGCAAGCTGACGTTCGGGAAGAACGCGATTGTCGTCGATGGCGAGGGCATCGCGCTCGAAGCGGGGCAGGCAGTCGAAGCCGAGATCGCGTTCTGAGCTTCGGACTTTAGAGGTCAGGCGTCCAGCGCGGCGCGGGCGCACAGTTCGTCGGTGACGAGCCCGGAGAGCCACTGACCTTTGAGCGCGGCGATAAGCGCGTTGCGTTTGCGCTCGCCGCCTGCGAAGCCGATGGTCGGACGCTTCGGCGGCGAATCGAGCTTGAGGCTCGTGACGCGTGCGCCTGTCGTCGAAGTGACGCGCTTGCCTTCGGCGTCGATGGGCAGCCCGAGCCATTCGGCGACCGCGCCGCCTTGCATCATCTCTTCGACTTCGCCGCGCGTGATGAAGCCGTCTTCGTGCAGTGGACAGTTGATGCCGATGTTGCCGATGCCGACGAAGGCCACATCGGCCTGTTGCGCGAGTTCGTCGACGATGCGGTAGAGCCGGTGATTGACCCATTGCGCGCGTTCGGCTTCGCTGTCGGCCATGAGCGGCGCGGGCAGCATGAAGTGCTTGCCGCCGGTTTTTTCGGAGAGTTGCTGGGCGACGTCGTATCGATTGAACGATCCGTCTTGCGCGATGGCGCCGACCATCGACACGAAGCGATGCTGTGGCCGGTCGATCTGTCCGATTTGCGCGACGACTGCTTTGAGCGTGCGTCCGCTGCCGATGGAGACGACGATGGGTGCTTCGTCGGTGAGATAGCGCTCCATGACTTGCGCTCCGGCGACGGCGAGCTTGCGGTCGACTTGTTCGGTGCTGTCGCCGTCGATGGGGACGACTTCGCACAGCGCGAGGCCGTAGCGGTCGCAGAGCTGTTGCGCGAGCGACAGGCAATCGGCGATGCGGTGATCGACGCGCACGCGGATGAGGTTTTTTTCTACGGCGAAGGCCACGAGGCGTTGCGCGACCGGGCGCGAGATTTGTAACTTCTCGGCGATCTCGTTCTGCGTGTTGCCGGCGACGTAGTACAGCCACGCTGCGCGGGTTGCCAGGTCGAGCTTTTCGTTGGATTTTGGCACTTGGGGTTCGTCGTTCTCTTCTTTTGGTGTTGAGCTTTTATTTGTGTCGGTCTGTGGGGGTGCCCGTTTGCGGGGCGGGGGTTTTTCTTCGGTTATTCGTGTCGGTCTGGTGGGGTGCCCCTTTGCGGGGCGGAGGTTTTTCTTCGGTTATTCGTGTCGGTCTATTAGCGCGCCCCTCCCCGGGGCGGGGGTCACTTTCTTTGCTGCTGCAAAGAAAGTAACCAAAGAAAGCAGCTTTTTTGGCCCGAAGCACTGACCTGTGTGCTCACTTCGTAGAACATCGGTGGCACTCAGCTTGAAAGAGCCTTGAATCACCTTCCACGCCCGCTGACAACTAACGTCCTCCGAGCCCCTTGGCTCGACAAAACCTCGCTCGCACACAACCAACCGCAATCTCCCACCTCTCCAAACACTACAGCAAAGACAGCACGCACCGCAAACGCAGCAAAACTAGCAAACACAGCAAGCGCGACATAAGCGGCGCAAGACAGCAAAGACAGCGAGCACAGCAAGCACAGCAAGCACAGCAAGCACAGCAAGCACAGCAAGCACAGCAAGCACAGCAAGCACAGCAAGCACAGCAAGCACAGCAAGCACAGCAAGCACAGCAAGCACAGCAAGCACAGCAAAGACAGAAGCTTCTTTCTCGATTGACGTTCAATGTAACTGCCTAACGTCTCGCAGGGGAACTGGCGTAGGGTCGTCGCCGCTTGGCGGCTAGCGTTCGCGCTTGATGGCGCATTGCGTTTAGATCTGCGTTGGTGTTAACGAGCCAAGGGGCTCGGAGGACGTTAGTAGTCAGCGGGCGCGGAAGGTGATTCAAGGCTCTATCAAGCTGAGTGCCACCGCTGTTCTACGGAGTGGCCACGCAAGTTATTGGATTGGGCGGTTCGAAAAAAAGCTGCTTTCTTTGGTTACTTTCTTTGCAGCGGCAAAGAAAGTGACCCCCGCCCCGGGGAGGGGCGAGCTAATAGACCGACACGAAACCAAGCTTCACGAAAGCGAAGACTGACCACCCCCCGTGCCACGAGCAAAGAAAGAAATCAAATTAACCGAGGCCGAGAAACATCAAACAAAGGCCGCACATGCTGATAAAGCTCACGAAACCCTTTAAGCCGCTGCCGCAAGACGAGATGCCGTTCGCCGTCCGGCGAGAACTCCTGCTTGACGGAAGGCTTCGCAAGCACGACCGCAGGATCGCCCCCGGCTGCAAGCCACCCCAACCGTGCGGCCCCGAGCGCAGCCCCGGTTTCCCCGCCGCCATGCGTCCGCGTAGGCGTATTGAACGCATCGGCGAACATCTGCCCCCAGTACGCGCTGCGAGCGCCGCCGCCCAACATCGACAATGCCCGCGTCTGCGTTCCGGCGGACTGCAAGGCATCCAGCCCATCGGTCAACGCGAGCGTCACGCCTTCCAGCACCGAATAGCCGAGCAAAGCACGATCCGTCGCATGCGTCATGCCGAAAAACACGCCTTGCGCATAAGGATCGTTATGCGGCGTCCGCTCGCCGCTCAGGTAAGGCAGGAACAACGGCGCAGTCGTTAAAGCCTCCGCCGGCAAAGCCTCCACTTCAGCGAGCAAAGTCGGCTCATCCGTGGACGTCAGCTTGCACACCCAGCGCAGACAGCTCGCCGCCGATAACACCACGCTCATCTGATGCCACCGATCCGGAATCGCATGGCAAAACGCATGCACCGCCGACGTCGGATTCGGCCGGAACCGGTCGCCCACCACGCACAGCACGCCCGATGTGCCCAGCGACAGGAAACCATCGCCCGGTTCAGTCGCACCGATGCCCACCGCGCTCGCCGCATTGTCTCCGCCGCCCGCCGCCACGATCACGTCATCACGCAAGCCAAGCTCCGCCGCCAGCTCTGGCAGCAAGGTGCCCGAAGGCTCGCTGCCCTCGGCCAGCGACGGCATCTGCTGGCGCGACATTCCGCACGCGGCAAGCAGTTCGTCGGACCAGTCGCGGCGCGCCACGTCGAGCCACAACGTCCCCGCTGCATCCGATGGATCGGACACCTTCGTGCCCGTCAAATGCATGCGCAAATAATCCTTCGGCAGCAGCACGCACGCGGTCTGCGCAAAGATGTCCGGCTCGTTGTGCCTCACCCAGAGCAGCTTCGGCGCAGTAAAGCCCGGCATCGCCAGATTGCCGGCGATCTCGTGCAGATGCGGCGCGCGCTCGTACAACTCGGCGCACTCCTTGTCGCTGCGCATGTCGTTCCAGAGAATCGCGGGACGCAGCACGCGATCAGTGGAATCGAGCAGCACCGCGCCGTGCATCTGACCGGACAGCCCGATGCCGCGAACCTGCGCGAACTCCGCCGGATACTTCTCGCGCAGCCTGAAAAGCGCGGCGCGCGTGCCGTCCCACCAGTCGAGCGGGTTCTGTTCCGACCAGCGCGGCTTGGGGCGGGATACGGTGAACGGCGTGCCCGCCGTGCCGACGACGCTGCCGTCGCCCGCAAGCAGCAGCACTTTCACTTCGGAGGTGCCGAGGTCGATGCCTAAGTACATGAACGATGCCTTGGTCGAGGCCGGGACTCATCCGGCAGAAACAGGGAATTTAACGCCGTGCGCGACGCCGCGCCATGAGCACAATACCGGAGCGGCGCATAGCCAGCACGCCTACGGACGATTCGCGAGCCACGCATCCACCCGTGCGATCGCCTTGCGCATCACGCGCTCGAGGTTCTCGGTCTGCGCCATGCTGCCCCACAGGAGCTTGTCGGCGACGAACGCCTTGACCGGATCGCTCGCCGCGAAGTAGCCATGCGCGACGGCCGGGTCCATCACGCCGTCCTGATACGCATACGGCAGCCTGTTCTCGTGCCACCGTTCGAGGAAGCGGAAGAAAAGCGCGGGGAGAACCGCCGTCGCGTCCGGATCGACATTGCGCGCGAAGCATTCCGACAGTGTCGGCGCGATAAAACCCGGCAGCTTCGAGAACCCGTCCGCCGCGACGCGCTGGTTCGTGTCCTTGATGTACGGATTGCTGAAGCGGTCGAGCACCACGTCGCGATACTTCGCGAGGTCGATCGGGCTCGGCGTGAGGCAGGGAATCACGTCCTCGGTGACATAGGCTTCCGCGAGCGCGCGAATTTCCATGTCCTGGGTGCCTTCGTGGATGTATTGCAGGCCGACGAGCGTCCCCGCCCACGCAATGCAGCTATGGCTTGCGTTGAGAATGCGGATCTTCGCCTCTTCATACGGCAGCACGGATTCGACCATCTCCGCGCCGACCTTCTCCCACGCGGGACGGCCCGCGCAGAACTCGTCCTCGATCACCCACTGGATGAACTTCTCGCCCATCACCGGCGCGCGATCGTCGAAGCCGGTCGCGGCCTTCACGCGCTCGGCGACATCGGGCGTCGGGCGCGGCGTGATGCGATCGACCATTGAGTTCGGACACGACGTATTCGCGATCATCCAGTCGCGCAGCGCGGTTTCGCCGCGCAATTGCAGAAACTCGAGCATGCCCGCCTTGAAGCGATCGCCGTTGCTGCGCAGGTTGTCGCAGTTCTGCAGCGAGACCTTGCCCGCGCCGTTTTTCATGCGCGCATCGAGGATGGCGGCCAGCGCGCCATAGATCGTCGTTTTTGCGCCCTTCAGATCGGCGGCGAGGTCGGCGTTGGCCGTGTCGAGCCGGTCGTGCTCGTCGAGGTAATAGCCGCCCTCGGTCACGGTGAACGACACGATCCTACAGTCGGGCGCGGCGCCCGTCGCGATCAGTTGCGCGAGATCGGCGGACCACGGCACGACCTTCTTGATCGATTTCACCCGTTCGTATTCGCGCTCGCCCTGCGGCGTCACGGTCTCGAGCGTGTACTCGCCGTTTTGCGCGGCGAGCGCATCGAGCACGGCGTTCATGTCGCCGCGAATGTTGCCGACGGCAAGCGACCAGCTCGCATCGCCGGATTCGATCAGCCGGTGCAGATACCACGCCTGATGCGCGCGATGAAACGATCCCGCCCCGATGTGCAGGATCACGTTCGCACTCGCCTTTGCAACGCTGGCTTCGCTACTCATGTCTTCTCTTCCCTTTGGCTATGCGCCCGTTCTGCGTGGACGGCTGACTGAACATTTGCTCGATAGGTGGTCGAATGATCGTATCCGCTATCCCGAAAGTCAAGGCGCGGCGCGGCTGCATCGTCGTTGCGATGCGGCGCGATTCGCCGATGCGGCACGGCGTAATGCCTTAATACTGGCGTCTGGCCTTCGACGCTGCACCGCACCAGAACGCGCGTCGTCGCTGATCGGGAATTACCCGGATAGTCAACGCGGCCTCGATTGACGGAAGGTGCATGCGGCTTCGGTTCGAAACACAGGCGCACCATAACGATAGAAAGATAGGAGACGCGAATGGACTATGTGATCGGCATCGACATCGGGACGCAGAGCACGAAGGCGCTGCTCGTCGATACGCAAGGCGCGATCGTCGCGCAGCATTCGAGCGCCTACCATCCCGACACGCCGAAGCCGCTCTGGGCCGAGCAATGGCCGCAAGTCTGGTTCGATGCCGTGACCGCGTGCATCGCGGCGTGCGTCGCGAAGGCGAAGGAGCAGGGCGTCGACGCGCGGCAAATCAAATCGCTATGCGTGAGCAGCCTTTATGGCGGCTCGGGCATTCCCGTCGATGAACAGATCGAGCCGCTCCATCCGTGCCTCATCTGGATGGACCGGCGCGCGACGGCCGAAGTGGACTGGGTGCGCGAGCACGTCGATGTCACGCGGCTCGCGGCGATCACGGGCAATGGCGTCGACAGTTACTACGGTTTCACGAAAATGATGTGGCTGCGCAATCATCGGCCGGATGTCTGGAGCAGGACGCGCTGGCTGCTGCCGCCGAACGCGTTCGTGATCCAGCGGCTGACCGGCGAACTCGCGGTGGACCATAGCTCGGCCGGCAACATCGGCGGTGTGTACGACGTGAACGCCCGCGCGTGGTCGCACGAAGCGCTCGACATGCTCGGCATTCCCGCGTCGATGATGCCCGAGCGGCTCGTCGAATCGTCGGACGTGGTGGGCGGAATCTTGCCGGAATGGGCCGGCAAGCTGGGGATCGCCGCCGGCACGCCGGTCGTCGCGGGCGGCGTCGATGCGGCCGTCGCCACCTTCGCCGCCGGCGTCACGCAGGCGGGGCATCACGTCGCGATGATCGGCACCAGCATGTGCTGGGGCTATATCAACCAGAGCGTCGATGCACGGCACGGCCTCGTGTCCATGCCGCACGTCTACAACGGCAAGCGCGATCTCTACGTGTTCGGCGGCGCGAGCACGGCGGGCGCGTGCGTCGCGTGGTATCGCGACCAGTTCTGCCAGGCCGAAATCGTAGCCGCGAAGCAGTCGCCGCACGGCGACGCGCACCGGCTGCTGGAAGAGGCGGCGTCGAAGGTCGCGGCGGGATCGGATGGCGTCGTGTTTCTGCCGTATCTGATGGGCGAGCGCAGCCCGGTCTGGGACGCCCATGCGAGCGGCACGTTCGTCGGCCTCAATCTCTTTCACACGCGGGCGACGCTGTATCGCGCGGTGCTCGAAGGCGTCGCGTTCGCGCTGAAGCACAACATGGAGGCGGGGCGGCGCGGGGCGCAATCGCTGGATGACCGGCTGATCGTCGTCGGCGGCGCGGCGCATTCGGACTTGTGGATGCAGATCATCGCGGATGTGACCGGCTATCCGGTCGTGTCGATCGAACAGGAAGTCGAAGCCGCGATGGGCGCGGCCCTGCTCGCGGCGCTCGGTGCGGGACTCATCTCACGCGAAACCGCCGAAGGGGGATGGGTCACGCTCGTCGAGCGCGCGACGCCCGACGCCGGGCGGCAACGCGTGTATCAGGAGCGGTTCGGCGTGTACGTCGATCTCTATCCGGCGCTCAAGGACGCGATGCATCGCCTGCGCGCCGAATAGAACAACGGCTAGCGGGCAGCGCCCGCGTGCGCGTCGAACACCGGCCCCTGCACGAAGTGCACGTCGAACTGCTGAAGCGCGTTGAACTGCGCTTCGTCGGAGACATTCGAGAAGATCAGCGGAATCTTCAGCCGATGCGCGTAAGCCACGAGATGCTTCACGACGGAATCGCGCAGCGCGGCCCCGGCATCCATCTTGATGAAGTCGAGCCGCGCCATCTCCGACACCGCCATGATCTGCCCCGCGTTGGGCAGATTTCCCGCCACCTTGAAGCCGTAGTGCTGATAGCTCTTGGTCAGATAGCCGAGAAAGGTCTTGTGCGCGACCGCCGCCGCCGGCAGTTCGATCACCACGCGCGCCGGGTTGATCCCGAACTCCAGCAGCACCGACGAAAAGTGCAGCCCGTGATCGTACTTCACGCTTTTTAGCAGGCGCTCGTGGACGCGCAGAAAGAGCAGGCCCGTGCGCTGCCGCCCGAAAAAGTTGAACGCATGCAGCGTCCGCGACAAGCGGTCGAGCGCGACCAGCTCGCGGTCATCGTCGAAGCGGGCGAACGGATCGCGCGGGACGTCGCCTTCGATTAGCGTCAGTGCCTGCAAGCCGAGTTCATCGCCGAACCGCTCCGCGCTTTCGTGGGATGCGGACAGTGTCTGCGGAAAGCTGTG
Organism: Caballeronia grimmiae; assembly: GCF_022879615.1. Taxonomy (NCBI): domain Bacteria; kingdom Pseudomonadati; phylum Pseudomonadota; class Betaproteobacteria; order Burkholderiales; family Burkholderiaceae; genus Caballeronia; species Caballeronia grimmiae. The sequence goes on along the minus strand of NZ_CP084271.1, from coordinate 2,307,932 downwards.
CGTGCCGACATCGAAGATCGGCTCGTAGGCGCTCGCCACCGTCATTTCACCGTAATGCGCGATCGCCTCCCGCGCATGTTCGCCCTCGCCGAGAACGATATGCGCGCCGAGGAACCGATGTTCCGCAGCCCGGGCGACGAGTTCTGGCAACGAAGGGGCGATCATGAGGGCGTCGTGGAGGCGTTTTGAAGTTCTCGTTTCGATGCTACCAGCGCGCAACCGATCGCCTTGCACCAAATCGACATATTGATATGCACGGCACGCGGCGTCGAATCAGGGTATACGAGCTATTTCACTAATCGTAATCGGTTTACTATTGGTGAACGTCGAACCCATGAGGACTTCCGCGATGTCCGCTTTCGAAACGCACACCGACGCGAGCCGGCAGTATCAATCCGGCTTCGCCAACGATTTCGCCACCGAAGCGTTGCCCGGCGCATTGCCGCTCGGCCGCAACTCGCCGCAGCGCGCCGCATACGGCCTGTATGCCGAGCAGCTGTCCGGCACCGCGTTCACCGCGCCGCGCGCGCACAACCGGCGCTCGTGGCTGTATCGCATCCGGCCGGGGGCGGTGCACAAGCCGTTCACGCGCATCACGGGCGACCGGCTGCGCGCGAAGCTCGTCGCGAATTTCGCCGATGTGCCGCCCACGCCGCCGAACCAGTTGCGCTGGGACCCGCTGCCGATGCCCGCCGAACCGACCGATTTCATCGACGGCTGGGTGACGATGGCCGGCAACGGCGCGGCGGAATCCATGTCGGGGTGCGCGATTCATCTCTATGCCGCGAACCGGTCGATGCAGGACCGCTTCTTCTACGATTCCGACGGCGAATTGCTGATCGTGCCGCAGCAAGGGCGGCTGTCGATTGCGACGGAACTCGGCAAGCTCGATGTCGCGCCGTTTGAAATCGCGGTGATTCCGCGCGGCGTGCGCTTTTCGGTGGCGCTGCCCGACGGCGAGGCGCGCGGTTATGTCTGCGAGAACTTTGGCGCGCTGCTGCAATTGCCCGATCTCGGGCCGATCGGCTCTAACGGCCTGGCTAATCCGCGCGATTTCCTCACGCCTCACGCCGCGTATGAAGATCGCGAGGGCAATTTCGAACTCGTGACGAAGCTGAACGGCGCGTTGTGGCGCGCGGACATCGGCCATTCGCCGCTCGATGTCGTCGCGTGGCACGGTAACTATGCGCCGTACAAGTACGACCTCCGGCACTTCAACACGATCGGTTCGATCAGCTTCGACCATCCCGATCCGTCGATTTTCCTCGTGCTGCAATCGCCGAGCGATACGCCCGGCGTCGATTCCATCGACTTCGTGATCTTCCCGCCGCGCTGGCTCGCCGCCGAGGATACGTTCCGGCCGCCGTGGTTCCATCGCAATGTCGCGAGCGAGTTCATGGGCCTCGTGCACGGCGTATATGACGCGAAGGCCGAAGGCTTCCTGCCCGGCGGCGCGAGCCTGCACAACTGCATGTCGGGCCACGGGCCGGATGCGGAAACGTTCGAGAAGGCATCGAAAAGCGATACGTCGAAGCCCGCGAAGGTCGGCGACACGCTCGCGTTCATGTTCGAAACGCGCACGCTCATCAAGCCGACGCAGTTCGCGCTGGAAACCGCGCAATTGCAGGCGAATTACTACGAATGCTGGCAAGGCCTCACGAAACACTTTAATCCGGAGCAACGATGAACGACGCGCTGAAGGCGACACTCGCACCCACGCTCAGGAGCTGGATCGAGTCCGCGAACGATCCGGCGAGCGACTTTCCGATTCAGAACCTGCCGTTCGGCATTTTCAGCGATGCCGTCGACGAGCGGCCGCGCGCGGGCGCGGCGATCGGCGAATGGATCGTCGATCTGGCCGCGCTGGAAGGCGAACGTCTGATCGACGCGCAGGGCGCTTTCGCCGCGCCGCGTCTGAATCCGTTCATCGCGCTCGGACGCGATACGTGGCGCGCGGTGCGGATCGCACTGAGCGGGCTGCTCGCACGGGACACGCCGACGCTGCGGGACGATGCCGCGTTGCGCCGCCGGGTGCTCGTGCCGCGCAAGGACGCGACGATGCACTTGCCGGTCGATATTCCGGGCTATACGGATTTCTATTCGTCGAAGGAGCATGCGACGAACGTCGGCTCGATGTTTCGCGATCCGAAGAATGCGCTTTTGCCCAACTGGTCGGAATTGCCGGTGGGATACAACGGGCGCGCGTCGTCGGTCGTGGTGAGCGGCACGCCGGTGCGTCGTCCGAACGGTCAGATCAAGTTGCCGGACGAGGAACGGCCGATCTTCGGCGCGTGCCGCAAGCTGGATATCGAACTGGAGACGGGCTTCATCGTCGGGCGCGGCAATGCGCTGGGCGAGCCGATCGCGTGTGAGGAGGCGGAGGCGCATATCTTCGGCATGGTGCTGCTGAACGACTGGAGCGCGCGGGATATCCAGCAATGGGAATACGTGCCGCTCGGACCGTTCAATTCGAAAGGCTTCGCGACGACGATTTCACCGTGGATCGTCACGCTCGATGCGCTCGAACCCTTCCGCACCGCGACTCCCGAGCAGCAGCCGGAGCCGCTGCCGTATCTGCGGCATGCAGGCAATCATGCATTCGATATCGAGCTGGAAGTGGCGTTGCGGGCGGAAGGCGCGTCGAGGGCCACCATCATCTCGCGGACCAATTTCAAGCTGATGTACTGGTCGATGGCGCAGCAGCTTGCGCATCATACGGTGTCCGGATGCAACACCCGCGTCGGCGATCTCATGGGCTCGGGAACGATCAGCGGACCGACGGCGGACTCGTGCGGGAGCTTGCTCGAGAGCACGTGGAACGGACAGCGGCCCCTCAAGCTGGAAGAGGGCGGGGAACGCGCTTTCCTGCTCGACGGCGATGAGATCACGCTGCGCGGCTGGTGTCAGGGCGAAGGGTATCGCGTGGGTTTTGGCGAGTGCGTCGGGAGCATTCTGCCGGCGCGGTGAATCGGGAAGGAGTGGCTGCTTGCCGGCCGCTCCTTCGAGCATCGTCAGGCAGCGACCGCACCCCCCATCAAGCAGCCTGCCCCACTGCCCCGCGCCGCGCCCGCTTATCCAGCGTAGCCGACAGCAAAGTTAGCCCAAGGGCCCCGCAAGCCATCGCGACCCCGACCCAGGGCAACGACGTCAGCGGCGCGCCCGCGCTGATCGCGCATCCGCCAAGCCAGGCACCCGTCGCGTTGCCGAGATTGAACGCGCCCTGATTGAGCGTCGAAGCGAGATTGGGCGCATCGCTCGCGCGATTCACGATAAGAATCTGCAGCGGCGGCACGATTGCGAACGCGAGCACGCCCCACAGGAAGATCGTGATCATCGCGGAGACGGATTCATGCATCGTCCCGGCGAAGATGACCAAAATCACGACGATCGACGCCAGGAAGGAAAGCAGCGACCGCAACAGCTTCCAGTCCGCGAGCTTGCCGCCGAGCGTGCTCCCCACCGTCAGGCCAAGACCGAACAGCAGCAGCACATACGTGACCGCGTGCGGCGAAAAGCCCGTGACGTCTTCCAAGATTGGCGTGATATACGTGAACACCGAAAACAGACTCGCCGATGCCAGCACGCTGATCCCCAGCACCATCAGCACTTGCGGGTTCTTGAGCACGTCGAATTCACGGAGGATGCTCGTCTCGCGCATCTCGATGTGCTTCGGCAGGCAAACGGCGAGCGCGCCCGCTGCCGCCACGCCGATCAGCGTGACGACCCAGAACGTCGCGCGCCATCCGGCCGCCTGTCCAAGCGCCGTGCCGAGCGGCACGCCGAGCACGTTCGCGAGGGTGAGCCCCGTGAACATCAGCGCAATGGCTTGCGCGCGGCGGTTGGGCGCGACGAGATCGGCGGCGACCACCGAGCCGATGCCGAAGAACGCACCGTGACAGAACGCCGTGACGATGCGCGCGCCCATCAGCACCCAGTAGTTCGGCGCCAGCGCGCACAACAGATTGCCGACGATGAACACGCCGATCAGCCCCATCAGCGCCTTCTTGCGCGGCATCTTCGCGGTGACGATGGCGAGAATCGGCGCACCGATGGTCACGCCGAGCGCATAGCCGGACACGAGCATGCCGGCGGCGGGGATCGACACGGCGAGATCGCGGGCAACGTTGGGCAACAGGCCCATGATGACGAATTCGGTCGTGCCGATGCCGAACGCAGCAATGGCAAGAGCTAGGAGAGGCAAGGGCATGTCGGAGGCGGGCAGAAGTGGCGCGGTCGGCGCGGAGAAGGGTGGAATTCTACCGAAAGGTCAATTTTGATGCTGGTAGAAACCCTGACACGCACGCGTCCGGACAATGCCGGATGATGAGCGGACTTTTACCGCATCGACACGCGCCGGGCACGAAAGTGTTCGTGCCGGGCGCACGATGCGGCGAACGTTTCGCAACGAGCTTCCGTGCGCGCGAATCATTGCGCATCGCGAAGTGTTGGAAATACACAGCAACCAGCAGACAACCTATGTCATCGATTACCAGCCGTCTGCGCGCCGCCATCGCGTGCGCCGTGCTTCTCGCCACTCATGCGTACGCGCAAAGCGACGCTTCCGGCCCCATCGCGACGAAGGCAGGCACGGTGTACTTCCTGCGCGACGAATCCGGCTTCGCCGCGATGCTCGGCACGCAGGCGTTCGATCGCTTCGACGCCCGCCGCATCGCCCATTTCGATGAAACCGACGCCAGCGGCGCACTCACGCGCTCGCTGATGCAGACCGATGTCGGCCCGGTCCTCTATGACTTCCGCCGCAATCCGCCGCTCGTGCAGCGCTCGGGCAAGCGCATGACGGTGCAGCGCGTGTTCTGGCAAGGCGATGAGGTGGTGATGCAGACATCGCTCGGCTGGTACAAGCTCGAACGCGGCGCGCTGTCGAAGCTGCAGGCATCGACGAAGGTCTATCACTGATCAGACGTGCACGCCGAACACGCGCTCGCCCGCTACCACGTACACGGTTTCGCGCTCGCGGCGCACGCTGTCGTTGACTTCGAAGCCGCCGGTGAATGCGCCGAACGCGGGCAGCACGCCCGCGCGCGCGCCGAAACGAAAGCACGCCAGCCGAACGCTTTCGATGCGCGTCGACAGCCGGTACACCGGATGCTCATGGCCGGCGAGCGAGTAGGCATCGGCGACGGTCTGCGGATGATGGCAAAGCGCCCACGGCCCCAGCCGATACGGCTCCTTCACCAGCTCGACGCCGAAGCGCGACGGCAACTCGCCCGCGTGACGATCGTGATTGCCTTCGACGAGCACGAGCCGCAACGCGCGATGCTTCGCGCGCCAGGCATCGAGAGCGGCGAGGGTTTCGTCGGCGTGGGATTCGCGGGCATGCAGCAAGTCGCCGAGAAAGACGATCGACTCCGGCCGGTGCGTCGCGATCAGCGCATCGAGCCGCGCGAGATTCTCGGCAGTCGCGCCCGCCGGCACGGGAATGCCACGCGCGCGGAACACGGCGTCCTTGCCGAAGTGCGCATCGGCGATGAAGAGCGCCTTCTCCAGCGGATCGAATGCGGCGCGCTCCGCCGAGAGCAGCAGCGCGCGGCCATTTACGTCGATTGTCAGTGCTTCTATTGCCATAAGTTGCTCAAGCTTGCGCCGCCTTCTCCAGATCGGCGAGCATCCGCTCCACGCGATCCGACAGCTTCTCCGTGCTCACCTTTTCCCGCAGCCGCGCGACGATCAGCGGAAACGCGAACGGCGTCGGCTTTTTCGGATGCGTGAACGCGAGGCGGCTTTCGCTCATGCGGACGAGGGCATCGCGAAGGCGGCGCATTTCCAGCTCCTGCAGCATCACTTCCTGATCGGCCTGCGCGAGCAGCAGATTGCCGCGATCGTGCTTGCGGAACACTTCGTAGAAGAGGCCGCTCGACGCCTGCAACTGCCGCGCGCTTTTCTGCTGCCCCGGATGCCCCTGATAGATCAGCCCCGACACGCGGGCGATCTCGCGAAACCGCCGCGCCGACAACTCCGACGCGTTCAGGCTTGCGAGAATATCGTGCTCCAGATTGTCGGGCGAGAAGAGGCCGTCGGCGATCAGCGTTTCCCAGTCGAACGGCTTGGCCGACAGCAGCTCGAAGCCGTAATCGTTCATCGAAATGGAGAACGTGCTCGGCTGATCCCGCGCGACGCGCCAGCCGATCAGCGACCCGAGGCCGATATGCGCCATCCGCCCCGCGAACGGATAGCAGAAAAAATGATGCCCCTCGCGCGATCGCACCGCCTCGACGACCAGGACGCCCGGCCCCGGCAGCGCCGACCACTTCGCCTGAAGATCGAGCAGTGGCTTGACAGCGAGCATTTCGGGCTCGTCGTAGATGCCGTCGTTCGCGCGGGCGAGCATCACGAGCGCCGCCTCCGCCAGCTCCGACGACAGCGGCATCTTGCTGCCCGCCCATTGCGGCATCGCGCCGCGTGAGGACGTCGCGCGCTTCACATAGGCGGTCATGTCGCGCACGCGGATGAGTTCGAGCGCGCGGCCGCCGAACGTGAAGACATCGCCGGGCTTCAGGCGCGAGATGAACGATTCCTCCATCGCGCCGATGCGCCCGCCTGTCATATAGGCGACGTTGATGGTCGCATTGGCGACGATCGTCCCGACGTTGTTCCGATGCCGCCGCACGAGATCTTCGCGCGGCACGCGATACACGCCGTCATCGCCCGCGACGACGCGGTGATAGTCCGGATACGCCGCCAGCGACGCGCCGCCGCGCTCGACGAACGCGAGCGCCCAGTCGAATTCCGCCTGCGTCAGATCGCGGTACGCGTAGGCGGTGCGGACTTCATCGAGCATGTCGGCGGGATGGAAGCCGCCGCCGATCGCCACCGTCACGAGATGCTGCACGAGCACGTCGAGCGGTTTCATCGGCATGTCGCGCCCTTCGATGCGACGTTCCTCGATCGCCCAGCGCGCTGCCGCCGCTTCGACGAGTTCGAGCGCGTGCGTCGGCACGATCGTCACGCGCGATACGCGGCCCGGCGCATGGCCGGATCGTCCGGCGCGCTGCATCAGCCGCGCGACGCCCTTCGGCGAACCGATCTGGAACACGCGGTCCACCGGCAGAAAATCGACGCCGAGATCGAGACTCGACGTGCACACGACGGCCTTCAGTTGCCCGTTCTTCAGCCCGAGTTCGACCCAGTCGCGCACTTCCTTGTCGAGCGAGCCGTGATGCAGCGCGATCAGCCCGGCCCATTCCGGCCGCAGATCCAGCAGCGCGCGATACCAGATTTCCGATTGCGAGCGCGTGTTGGTGAAAACGAGCGAGCTTTGCGCGTGCTCGATTTCATCGGCGACGGGGCCGACCTGGCGTACGCCGAGATGCCCGCCCCACGGAAAGCGTTCGATGGTGTCCGGGATCAGCGTATCGACGACGAGCGTTTTCGGCTGCGCGCCGCGCACGACGACGCGCGGCGTCGTCACGGCATGCAGCAGCGCATCGTGCGCGAGCGCGAGATTGCCGAGCGTCGCGGACAAGCCCCAGACTTGCAGATCGGGCCGCCAGCGGGCAAGGCGTGCGAGCGCGAGCTGAGTCTGCGTGCCGCGCTTGTTGCCGAGCAATTCGTGCCATTCGTCGATGACGACGAGCCGCACATGCGATAGCTCGTCGCGCGCGTTGGCGCGCGTGAGCATCAGCGTGAGGCTTTCGGGCGTCGTCACGAGCGCGGACGGCATGCGGCGATTCTGCCTCGCGCGTTCGGTGGACGAGGTATCGCCCGTGCGCAGACCGACGGTCCACGGCACCGAGAGCGCGGTGACGGCGGTTTGCAGCGCGCGGGCGGTATCGGCGGCGAGCGCGCGCATCGGCGTGATCCAGAGCACGGTGAGCGGCGCGGGAAGCGGGGCCTTCTCGGCGGCGTCCTTGACTGGCTTCGCGTTGCGCCGCGTCTTCGGCGGGCTCGCGAATGCAGCGAGCGCACCGAGCCAGATCGCCCAGGTCTTGCCTGCGCCGGTCGTCGCGTGCAGCAGGCCGCTCGCGCCGCGCCGGACTTCGCGCCAGACTTCGCTCTGGAACGGAAACGGCTGCCAGCCGCGCTCGCCGAACCATCGCGCGATGCGCTCGTCCATCGGTTTCGCGGCTTCGATCGGGTCGAAGACGAAGGGCGCGGGCTTGAACGCTTCGACGGCGGCATCGAGTTTGGCTTGCGCAGCCTGCGTGCGCGGCACGCGCCGGGGACGCGGCGCGCGGCGGCGAGCGCGGCTGGCGACGTCGGGCGGCGCGGTGTCGTCGTGTTCGTCGGAAGTGGTCATGGCGTCAGCTTCGCCTCGCTGCGATGAAGCCTGCCGCTTCATGCCGCCGCCTCGTTGAGGAAGCCCTTCAGCAGATCGAGCGTATCGGCATCTTCGATGGACTTGTCCGTGCGCCAGCGCAGCATTCGCGGGAATCGCACCGCGATGCCCGACTTGTGGCGCGGGCTCGCCTGTATGCCTTCGAAGCCAATCTCGAACACGAGCGTCGGCGTCAGGCTGCGCACCGGGCCAAATTTCTCGACGGTCGTCTTGCGCACGATGGCATCGACCTGGCGCATCTCTTCGTCGGTCAGGCCGGAGTACGCCTTCGCGAACGGGACGAGGGTGCGCACGCCGTCGGCTTCGTCCCAGACGGCGAACGTGAAATCGGTGTACAGGCTCGCGCGCCGTCCGTGGCCGGGCTGCGCGTAGAGCAGGACGGCATCGACGGTATACGGGTCGATTTTCCACTTCCACCACGTGCCGGACGCCTTCGTGCGGCCGACGCCGTACATCGACGCGCGCTCCTTGAGCATCAGCCCCTCGACGCCTCGTGCGCGGCTTTCCTCGCGCAAGGCCGCGAGCGCGGACCAGTCGGATTCCTCGACGACCGGCGACACGCGCAGCAGATCGACCGACAGTTCGCGCGCGAGCGCATCGAGCTTTGCGCGGCGCGCATGCAGCGGCTCCGTGCGCAGATCGCGGCCATCGGCTTCGAGCAGGTCGTAGGCGAGCAGCGCGGCGGGGGAATCGGCGAGCACCTTCTTCGTCAGCGACTTGCGCGTGATGCGCGGCTGAAGGCGCGCGAAGGGCAGCGGCATGGTCGCGCCCGGCTCCCATGCGAGGATTTCGCCATCGATCACGGTGCCGTCCGGCAGCGCCGCGCCGAGCGAGGCAAGCTCCGGAAAGCGCTCGGTCAGCAAGTCTTCGCCGCGCGACCAGATCCACACGCGGCCGCCGCGCTTGACGAGTTGCGCGCGAATCCCGTCCCACTTCCATTCGGCGATCCAGTCGGCCGGTGAACCGAGCGTCGCCGGTTCGGCCTGCAACTGATGCGCGAGAAAGAACGGATACGGCAGGCCGAGATCGCTTTCGTGCGGGGTATCGACGTCATCGCCCTCGGCGGCCGGTGCAATCAGCCGCAGATAACGCGCGGCGCTGGGCGCTTGCCGTGAATCGGTCCAGCCGACCATGCGTTGCGCGATGCGCTTGTGGTCGACGCCCGCCACTTCCGCGAGCGCGCGCACGACCAGTTGCCGCGCGACGCCCACGCGAAAGCCGCCGCCGATCAGCTTCGTCAGCAGGAAGCGCTCGCTCCAGTTCAGCTCGTTCCAGTAGCCGACGAGCCGCTCGCGCAGTTCGTCCGGATTTGCGCCGCGCAGCGTCAGCACGCGATCCTCGATCCACTGCGCAAGCCCGAGTTCGGACTCGCGTTCGGGCGGCGGCAGCACATGCGCGATAGTCTCGGCCAGATCCCCGACCGACTGATACGACTCTTCGAAGAGCCATTCGGGCAGCCCCGCGCGCTCGCGGGCGAATTCGATCATCAGGCGCGTCGGCACCGACTGGCGCGGCTTGCCGCCCGCCAGAAAGTACGACGCCCACGCCGCATCTTCAGGCTCCGCGCCGGAAAAATACGCGATCAGCGCCTCGAGCTTCTCGTTGGTCGAGGTGGTCGCGTCGAGCGCGGCATAGAGCGTCGCGAAGCGTCTCATTGCGGTGGCGTCTCCGCGGTGGCGTCGCTCGTGACGGTATCGGCTTCGATCGCATCGTCGCCGTATTCGGTCCTGAATGCGCCGGCGTCGAGGCCTTGCTCGCAAAGCCATCGCACCATCGGATCGATCTGGCCGTGCGTGACGATCACGCGTTCCGCGCCGGTCGCGCCGATCGCGAGTTGCAGGCCCGGCCAGTCCGCGTGATCCGACAGCACGAAGCCGCGATCCACGCCCTTGCGCCGCCGCGTGCCGCGCAGGCGCATCCAGCCGGAGGCGAAGGCGTCGCTGTAATCGCCGAACCGGCGCATCCACGTGCTGCCTTGCGCGGACGGCGGCGCGACGATCAGCGCGCCCTTGAACGCGGCCTTGTCGCGTGCGGCGATTTCGCTGACGAGCCGCGTATCCGGCAGCGCGACGCCCGCCTCGCGATACGCGCGATTGAGAGGTTCCACTGCGCCGTGACAGAAGATCGGGCCGATGGCCGCGTCGATGCCCGCGAGCAGCCGCTGCGCCTTGCCGAACGAATAGCAGAACAGCACCGACGCGCGGCCCTGGCTCGCATTGTGCCGCCACCATGAGTCGATGCCGTCGAACACGGTTTGCGACGGCTCCCAGCGATAGATCGGCAGGCCGAACGTCGATTCAGTGATGAACGTATCGCAACGCACCGGCTCGAATGGCGCGCAGGTCGGATCGGGCTCGACCTTGTAATCGCCGGACGCGACCCACACGCGCCCGCCGTGCTCGACGCGCACTTGCGCCGAGCCGAGCACATGTCCCGCCGGATGCAGCGAGACGCGCACGCCGTTCACGTCGATAGGTTCGCCGTAGGGAAGCCCTTGCACGTCGATGCCGGGCAGCCGCGACAGCAGCACGCTCACGCCGGCTTCGGCCGCGAGATAGCGCGCGTGGCCGAAGCGGGCGTGATCCGCGTGGGCATGCGTGATGATTGCGCGCTCGACGGGCCGCCACGGATCGATATAGAAACCGCCTGGCGGACAGTACAAGCCTTCGGGACGCGCGACGATGAGGTCGGATGAGGTGTCCACGGGTCGTCGTGTGTGCTGCGTTGCCTGCACGTTGGCCCTCGAGTGTTCAGTTCACGCAACAAAGCACGCCACGTGCCCGTCATGCCGCTTTCACGAAGACCGGCTACGGTGTAAAAGTATTGTTCAGTTATTGCCTTGTCGAAGCGCGGTGTTTTTCGCGCTGCGATTTTTCTGGTGAAGCCGAAATGGACACGATGGTTGCGCCGACCGCCGCGGAAGCGGTGTATATCGTCAGGCTGCGAAGCCACCCGCAGTACGACTTCGTGCGCCTGAAGCGGGTCTTCGCCGATGCCGGTTCGCGCCATCAGGTCGTGCTCGTCGACGTGAGAAGGCTGCTGCAATGCGCGGACCGGGACGACACCGACTACGTGCTCAAGGCCGTCGATGACTGGCATGCGGGCAAGGTGCGCGGCATTCGCGAGTTCCTCGATCCCGACAACCCGCGCGTGCCGGAGATGCCCTACGTGACCATCACCGCGCGGCGCACGGGCGGGCTGCTCGGGCTGTTGGGCGTGCATCGCGAGGGCGTCGTCGCCTTTCGCAACGGGCAGCATCGCGCGCGTTATCTCGCGCATGCAGGCGCGCTGTGCATGCCGGTGGAGGTGCACGAGCGCGAAGCCGATTTGCTGCGCGCGATGTGCGCCGCGCCCGGCGAAACGAGCGCGGAATACGGCGAGGTGTGAGCCGGGCTTGATCTGCGTGCGTCAGGCTTCGACCACGTTGCGCGGCGCGCCTTCGGCCCATGCCTTCACGTTGCCGAGCGTCGTCTGCGCAATCTCCATCAGCGCCTCGCGCGTGAAAAACGCCTGATGCGCGGTGATGATCACGTTCGGAAACGTGAGCAGCCGCGCGAGGACATCGTCCTGCAGCAGGCGATCCGAATGGTCCTCGAAGAAGAGGCCGCCTTCTTCCTCGTACACGTCGAGGCCGAGATGTCCCAACTGGGCGCTCTTGAGCGCGCCGATCAGCGCATTGCTTTCGACGAGCCCGCCGCGCCCCGTGTTGATGAGCATCGCGCCGCGCTTCATGCGGGCGAGCGCGCGGTCGTCGATCAGGTGATACGTCGACGGCAGAAGCGGGCAGTGCAGCGACACGATGTCCGAACTGGCGAGCAGTTCGTCGAGTTCGACGTAACGCGCGCCGCGATCGAGCAGGTCTTGCGCGGGCGTGCCGGGATCGTAGGCGAGGATGCGCATGCCGAAGCCCGCCATGATGTTGCCGAACACGCGCCCGATGATGCCCGTGCCGATCACGCCGACCGTCTTGCCGTAAGGTCGAAGCCGAGCAGGCCGTTCAGCGAGAAGTCGCCTTCCCGTGTGCGGGCCACAGCGCGATGAAACCGGCGATTCAGCGTGAGGATCATCCCGACGGCATGTTCCGCGACCGCGTGCGGTGAATAAGCAGGCACGCGCGTCACGATGATGCCCAGCCGCTTCGCGGCGTTCAGATCGACGTGATTGAAGCCCGCCGAGCGCAGCGCGATGAGCCGCGTGCCGCCTGCATGCAGCTTTTCGAGGACGTTTTCGTCGAGGCTGTCGTTGACGAAGGGGCAAACCGCCGCGAAGCCCTGCGCGAGGATGGCAGTTTGCGCATCGAGATGCGCTTCCTGAGAGTCCAGCGCGACGCCGAAGGCTTCGTTCGCCTGGCGGAAGGTATCGGCGTCGTATTGGCGGGCGCTGAAGAGAATGAGCTTCGGGTTCGTGTCTGTTTTCGCAGAGGTGTCTGGCATCGTTCGGGCCGGCAGCGGGTTCGTTACGGGACTCGCGCCGGCCCGAATCAGGCAGACGCGAACGTCAATGCGTTGTCGTCGCGCCGGCGGCGCCGGTCCCAACGGAAGCGGGGTAGCCAGCCGGCGGCTGACGGAACATCTCGTCCGGCCGGGTGTTGCCGGAGTTGATCTCCTTGGTCAGCCTTTCCAGCGCATAGTCGATGAAAAAGCGCGTCTTGGCGGGCAAATACTGACGGCCCGGATAGACGATCGACAGCTTCATTTCGGGGTCCTCGACCGAATAGTCGGGCAAGAGCCGCACGAGCGATCCGTCGCTGATGTCGCCGGCCACGATGCCTTCCGGCAACACCGAGAAGCCCATGCCGCGCAGCGTCGCGAGCCGCACCATCAGCGCGCTGTTGACCGAGTAGACCGGTGCGAGCGTCACCTGTTCCGATGTACCCAGCCGATGCCGGAAGTGCCATGACGAACTGCGCATGTCGTTAGGCAGCCCGACCGACGGCATCGTTTGAAGGTCGGAGGGCGAGGCGGGCAGGCCGTGCTCGGCCACGAACGCGGGCGTTGCGACCGGCACCAGCGCATTCACGCCGATGGGCCGCTCGACCAGCGCGGTGCTCGTGACCATGAACGCCGCGACGATGCCGACGTCGTATCCGTCTTCGACAAGATCGACGTGCCGCTCGGCCAGTGTAAGGCGGACATTCACCTTCGGATACAGCTTGCGAAAACCGTCGATGAGCGGCGTCAACGTGAGTAATGAAAGCGCACTGGATGCCACGACACGCAGCGTGCCGCTCGGCTCGCCTTCGGTATGCGTGACGGCGGATTCGAGATGATCGAGTTCTTCGAGTAATGCGCGGCATCCCTCCAAATAACGGGTGCCTGCTTCGGTCAATGAGAGATTGCGAGTGGTGCGGTTAATAAGGCGAGTTCGGAGGTGCGCTTCTAGCATTGCAATCGCGCGGGTGACCAACGCATTCGATACATCGAGTTGCTGCGCGGCACGTCGAAAACTTTCCGTGTCCGCCACGCGAACGAACACACGCATAGCATGGATCTGATTCATCGTTTGGCCCTCTCTCAGTTGTACCGCGTTGAATGTGAGCGTCACGCGAACGCCTTGCGAGTCACCCACTTTTTTAAGATGCTTGTACGCATAATATTGACAAAAAGAAGATATTGCAATATCAGAATAACAATTCTTCAGCCCTTGGAAAAACTTGCCGAGGCGAAACAAAACGATCGAGAAAACGTGCTTTAAGAAACATCATTCTCTTCGTTTCGCTTTAGATAGATGGTTCAACCGATCGGGTGAAATGCACCTGTAATCTAAGGGTCTTGTTGACCAGTTTTCTTCTTACCAATATGCTCGCTCACTAAATGGTGAATATGCTTAATTGAATCGGCTGCTGGTTTATTGCTTCTCATTGCTTAAGGCGAGTTTCCGCATTGTGGTGCACGCATGATTTTTTTGTACCGCGAGGGGAGTCCCGATAGTCTGAACCTGCACGTTTTGTATCGACCAACTAGCATTCAAGTCATATTGATAATGCACGTGATACGTTGGAACCGAAAAGGGTAAAAGCGCCATGCTCTGGCAACTTCTCGCGCGACAACCGGAAATCGCACTATTCGCCAGCCTGGCGATAGGCTTTTTCATTGGGTCGTTAAAATTCGGGCCGATTCAACTGGGCGGCGTCTGCGGCACGCTGATCGTCGCGCTGATACTCGGCCAAAGCGGCGCGCGCATATCTCCGGATTTGAAAAACATCGCGTTTGCGCTCTTCATCTTCGCGCTCGGTTTCACCGGCGGTCCGCAATTTTTCGCGAACATCGGACGCGGATGGCGCTATGGCGCGCTGTCTTTTGTCGAGGTCATTTTCGTGGTGGCGCTCGTGCTCGGCATCGCGGCGGCGCTCAAGCTCGATGCCGGGACAGCAGCCGGATTGCTCGCCGGCGGCGCGACGGAATCGGCGGTGATCGGCACCGCATCCGAGGCCGTGGCGCGGCTCAACCTGCCCGCGGCGGAAATCGCGCGGCTTCAGGCGAACATCGTGACCGCGTACAGCGTGAGCTATCTGTTCGGGCTCGTCGCCATCGTGCTGTTCGTCAGCCAGATTGCGCCGCTCATCGTCCGTGTAAATTTGCGCGATGAAGCCGAGCGCGCGTGGCGGCAACTCGGCGGCGACGGCGCGCTCGCCGAAGGGCAGACGCCCGCCGTGTCGCCGCTCGCCGCGCGGGAACTGAAGGTGACGACGGCCGCGGGGCTTGCTATCGGCGACCTCGAGAAGCGCTTCGGGCACGACATCAGCGTGCAGCGCGTGGTGCGCGAGCGTTCCGTCGTCAAGGCGCGCCGGCCGTCGTGCTGAAAGCGGGCGATCGCATCGTGATCGCGGGGCGGCGCGGCGCGCTTCTCGACGCGATCCCGCTAATCGGCGAGGAAGTGTTCAGCAACGGCGGATCGGATGTCTTCGTCGAGAAAGTCGACGTGATGCTCACGAACCGCGCAATGCACGGACTGACGCTCGCGCAGGCGCGCGCCCGAGCGAATCCGGCGGAAGGGCGCGGCGTGTACGTCGCCGCCGTGACGCGCCTCGACAGCACGATCCCCGCGTTGCCGGGCACGCAAGTGCAGCGCGGCGACGTGCTGACGCTCGTCGGCGCAAAGGCGGATGTCGCGCGCGGCGCGGCAAAGCTCGGCTACATCATCCGCGCGACGCAGAAGACCGATTTCGTCTTTCTCGGGATCGGCGTGCTGATCGGCATCGCCATCGGACGGCTGTCGGCGCACGTGGGCGGCATCGACCTGTCGCTCGGCACGGGCGGCGGCTGTTTGCTCGCGGGGCTCGTGTTCGGCTGGATTCGCTCGCGGTATCCGCTGATCGGCTCGTTGCCGTCGGCGGCGGCGCAGATTCTCAAGGACTTCGGTTTGTGCACCTTCATCGCGGCGGTGGGGCTGTCGGCGGGGGCGGATGCGTTGCGGCTGATCCGCGAGTTCGGCATTGCGCTGCCGATCGCGGGCATCGCCATCACGCTCGGGCCGGCGATCGCCTCGCTTCTCATCGGCCGCCTGCTCCTCAAGCTCGAAGTGCCGATGCTGCTCGGCGCGATCGCCGGTCAGCAATGCAGCACGCCGGCGATCAGCGCGCTCGTCGGCGTGACGGGAAATTCGACGCCGGTCATCGGCTACACGATCACCTACGCGATCTCGAACGTGCTGTTGCCGTTGCTCGGCCCGCTCGTCGTCGGACTCGTGAGCAAGCTCGGCTGAACGATTCGACCGCTACCCCGGAGGGCGCAGTGGACTGGCTCCATCATGTTTTTCAGAAGTCGCCGGAAACCGCGCTGTTCCTGTCGCTGGCGGCCGGGTATCTGATCGGCCAGATCAACTTCGGCAAGTTCCAGCTGGGCGGCGTCGGCGGTTCGCTGCTCGCGGCGGTCGTCGTGAGTCAGGCAGGCGTACAGATCGACAACGGCGTGAAGTCCGTGATGTTCGCCGTGTTCATCTACGCGGTCGGCTACGACTCGGGGCCGCAGTTCTTCAACTCGCTGAATCGCCGGACGCTGCGCGAGATCGCGATGGCCGTCTTTCTCGCCGTCACGGCGCTCGCCACGGTGATCGTGTGCGCGAAGGTCTTCGGTTTGAACAAGGGGCTCGCGGCGGGGCTGGCGGGCGGGGCGCTCACACAATCGGCGATCATCGGCACCGCGGGCGACGCCATCGCGCGGCTCGGCTTGCCGGCGCAGGAGACGAAGGCGCTGCAGGCGGATGTCGCCATCGCCTATGCGGTTACCTACGTGTTCGGCTCGCTCGGCGCCATCATCGTATGCGTGAACATCCTGCCGAAGTTCATGGGACAGAGCCTGAAGGAAGCGTCGATCGAAGCGGAGAAGTCGCTTGCGGGCGGCCTCGGCGGGCCCGCGCCGGGGCAGGTTTCGGCGCTGCCGCCCCTGGTCGGGCGGACGTATCGCGTGATGCTGGACGGTGCTGGCGGCGCGGGCGCGGCAGGGCGCACGGTCGCGGATATCGAGATGGACGAACAGGACGCAATCACCATCGAGCGCATCCGGCGCGCCGGCCACGCGATCGAACCGCAGCCCGACATGACGCTCGAGCCGGGCGATATCGTGCTCGTCGTCGGGCGGCGCGAGGTGATGGCGGGCGCGGCGGCGCAACTCGGCGAGGAAGTCGCGGACACGGACGGCGTCAGCGTCGTCATGCAGAAGCGCCAGGGCGTCTTCGCGATGCGCGGCATGAATCACTGGACGATGCGAGCCGTGCGCGCCACCGTCGATCGCGACATGCGCCACGGCGTCTACGTGCAGGCCGTCACGCGCGCCGGTATGCCGCTGCCCGTGCTACCCGAAACGCGCCTGGAACATGGCGATGTCATCACGTTCTATGGCTCGCCGCAGGACACGAAGCGCGCCGTCGACGCGGCGGGCTACGAACTGCCGTATTCCGACAAGACCGATTTCATCTACATGGGCGTGGGCATCGTCGTCGGGCTGCTGATCGGGCTGATCGTCGTGCGCGCGGGCGGCATACCGATCACGCTCGGTTCGGGCGGCGGCTGTCTGCTCGCGGGGCTCGTGTTCGGCTGGATGCGCGGCAAGCATCCGATGTACGGCGTGATGCCGCCGGCCGCATCGCAATTGCTGAAGGACTTCGGGCTCGCCGCGTTCGTGGCGGTCGTCGGGCTGAATTCGGGCTTGCAGGCGGTGGTCACGGTGAAGCAGAGCGGCCTCACGATCTTTCTGCTCGGCGTGTTCGTCACGCTGTTTCCACTGCTGCTGACGATGCTCTTCGGGCGTTACGTGCTGCGCTATGACAACGCGGCGATCTTCGCGGGTGCGCTGTCCGGAGCGCGCAGCGCGAATCCCGCATTCGGCGGCGTGCTCGACAAGGCGGAAAGCCCGGCGCCGACGGCGGCCTTCGCGGTCACCTATGCGCTCGCGAACGTGCTGCTGACGCTGCTCGGGCCGCTGATCGTCGGTCTCGTGTGACGGCATGAGATGCCGCTTTGCGCCATAATCGGCGGGACACAAGGAGGCTCCTCATGGCGAACGCAATTCCTGCCGTCGAACTGCCGGACGGCGAAGCGATTCCGAAACTCGGTCAGGGCACCTGGGAAATGGGCGAGCGGCCGAACGCGCGCAAGGCGGAGATCGCCGCGTTGCGCGAGGGCGTCGAACTGGGGATGACGCTCATCGATACGGCCGAGATGTATGGCGACGGCGAAAGCGAGAGGCTCATCGCGGAGGCGTTGTCGGACAGGCGCGACGATCTATTCATCGTCAGCAAGGTATATCCGCATAACGGCACGGAGCGCGGCGTGCAGGCCGCGTGCGAACGGAGCCTGAAGCGGCTGGCGACGGATCGCATCGACCTGTATTTGCTGCACTGGCGCGGCGGCGAGGATCTGCCGGGCGTGGTCGCGGGTTTCGAGAAGCTGAAGCGCGACGGCAAGATTCGCCATTGGGGCGTGAGCAACTTCGACACCGACGATATGGAAGAGCTTTTCGCGCTCGATGGCGGCGATGCGTGCGCGACGGATCAGATCCTGTATAACGTCGCGCGACGCGGGCCGGAGTTCGATCTGCTGCCGTGGCTGCGGGAACATCGGCTGCCGGCGATGGCGTATAGCCCCGTCGATCATGCGCGG
The DNA here is from genome assembly GCF_022879615.1 of Caballeronia grimmiae. NCBI lineage: Bacteria > Pseudomonadati > Pseudomonadota > Betaproteobacteria > Burkholderiales > Burkholderiaceae > Caballeronia > Caballeronia grimmiae. The sequence continues at coordinate 2,289,537 of NZ_CP084271.1, read as the reverse complement.
CTGCCGCGCGGCGGAGTGCTGGAGAAGATCGCCGCATCGCGTGGCGTGTCGGCGTTTCAGGTCGCGCTCGCGTGGGTGTTGCAGCAGCCGGACGTAATCGCGATACCCAAAGCCGCCGATGTTGCGCATGTCCGCGAGAATCGCGCCGCACTCGATATCCACTTGTCCACCGACGAACTCGCGGATATCGATCAGCAGTTCAAGCCGCCGAAGGTCAAGCGGGGGCTGGAGATGCTGTAGCCTTCAACCGCTCAGGAACAAGCATGGTGCGCATGCACGGACCCTAGCACCGCGACTTCAGCCGGCGTGCGCCGCAAATCGGCTTCGCTGACCTGCTTCGCATCGGCGATGAAGTCATCGACGATCGACGACACCGACGTGTTCGTGAGACACAGCGACACGCGCTTCGTGTCGCTATCCGCGAGCGATGCGCGTTGCGACAAAAACAGCACGCCGTACTGATAGCCCCGCACGATGCCGCGCACCGCGCCGACGCACTGGCCTTGCGCCGCGTTGTCGCCTTTCTGGCCGCATTGCTGCGCAAGCGACCACGCCGAGAAGGACGGATCGGATGCGCCCGGCGCGGGCGCCGACTGTGCGTGAGCGGAAATGGCGGCGCCAAGCGCCAGGGAAGCTGCGAGCGAGAGAGCGTACTTTTTCATGGACATCCTCGTTGTTGTGATGTCGATGAGAGGCCCGCAACGCGCTTTGGTTCCGGCATGCATCGTTTCAGATGACGTTTTCCTGCGATTGCAGCGCGCGCAACTCGTCGACCGGAATATGGCAGTCGATCGCGTGGCCGTTGCCCGCATCGCGGCAAGGCGGCGTCTCGCGCTCGCAAATGTCGCCGATCTTGCGCGGGCACCGCGTATGAAACACGCAGCCGGAAGGCGGGTTCGCCGCGCTCGGCAAGTCGCCGGACAGGCGGATGCGCTCGCTGCCCGCATCGGTTTCGTCGAGCGACGGCGCCGACGACAGCAACGCTTCGGTGTACGGATGCTGCGGGCCATCGAAGACATCGGCGGCGCGGCCGATCTCCATGATGCGTCCGAGATAGAGCACCGCGATGCGATCCGACAGATAGCGCACGACGTTCAGATCGTGCGAGATGAACACGTAGCTCACGCGCCGCTCGCGCTGCAGGTCCGCAAGCAGATTGAGGATCGCGGCCTGCACGGAGACATCGAGCGCGGAAGTCGGTTCGTCGCAGACGACGACGCGCGGATCGCCCGCGAACGCCCGCGCGATGGCCACACGCTGCTTCAATCCACCCGACAGCTGCCGCGTGCGCGAGCCGAGATAACGCTCCGGCAAGCGCACCGCTTCGGTCAGCGCGCGCAGGCGCGTTTCCCTCGCCTCGCCGCGCAGCGCCGCGAGCTTCGACAGCGACCGCGCAATGAGCCGCCGCACCGAATGCGCGCGATTCAGCGCCGAATCGGGGTTCTGAAACACGATCTGCAGTGACTTGACCTGCTCGCCGCTGCGGCGCGTGACGCGCTCGGGCAACGGTTCGCCATCGAGTTCGAGCGTCGCGCCCTTGTCTGGAGCGACGAGGCCGAGCAGCAGTTTCGCAAGCGTCGTCTTGCCGCTGCCCGATTCGCCGACGAGCCCGAGCGTTTCGCCCTGCACGAGATCGAGCGAGACATCGTGCACGGCGCGAACGTCCTCATCGCCGACGCGGAAGGTCTTCGAGAGATGGCGCGCGGACAACGCGAGCGCCGGTTCATCGCCGGCGGCAGCGACGGGCACGGGCGCTTCCGCAGTCGATCGCGGCAAGTCCTGCGCGCGCTCATGGTAATGACAGCGCGCCATCTGATCGCCGTGCAGCGCCGCCATCCGGTACGGCGGCGGCGCGTCTTTCACGCATCGGTCGTCGGCGAGCTTGCAGCGCGGCGCGAACACGCAGCCCTGCGCAATCGATCCCGGCAGCGGCAGCGAACCGGGGATCGTGTCGAGACGGCCGTTCTCCTTGCTGCGGCCGCGCGTCGGCAGGCATCGCGACAGGCCGACCGTGTACGGGTGACGCGGCTTCGCGAAGACATCGGCGGTCACGCCTTCTTCGACGAGCTTGCCCGCATACAGCACGCCGACGCGGTCGCACATGCGCCCGATCACCGCGAGGTTATGGCTGATGAACAGCACCGCCGTGCCGAGTTCCGCCCGCAATTGCGCGATGAGATCGAGCACTTCGGCTTCGACCGTGGCGTCGAGGCCGGTCGTCGGTTCGTCGAGGATCAGCAGTTCGGGATTGCATGCGAGCGCCATCGCGATGACCACGCGCTGCTGCATGCCGCCCGACAACTGATGCGGATAACTCTCCATCACCCGCTCAGGCGATGCGATCCGCACGCGGCGCAGCATGTCGGCGGTGCGGGAGCGCGCTTCGTCGGCGGATGCGCCCGCCGCTTCGAACGCTTCGGACACTTGCCGCGCGATCGTCAGCGACGGATTCAGCGCGCGGCCAGGGTCCTGATAGACCATCGATACCGCGTTCGCCCGCAGGCCGCGCAACGCATCGGCATGAAGCGTGGCGACATCGCGGCCGCCGATCGTGATGCGGCCCGCCTTGACGCGGCCGTTGCGCGGCAGATAGCGCAGTATCGCCAGCGCCGCCGTCGATTTGCCGCAGCCCGATTCGCCGACGAGCCCGTACGCTTCGCCACGTCGCACGCGCAGCGTCACGTCCTGCAACACTTCACGCTCGTGCCCGCGCGCGCGATACGCGACGGTCAGTCCGACGACCGTCAGCGCGTCGGCCTGATCGCCCTTGGCCGCGCCGAACGCGGGGAATGCCGATGGCGGCGGTCCGTTCATCGGTCGAGCACTCCTTGCACGGCATCGGCGACGAGATTGACGGCGACCACCAGCGACGCGATCGCAGCGGCGTCGAAGACGACCGTCCACCATGCGCCGCCCGCCATCAGCGTATAACTTTCGGAAAGCGCGAGGCCCCAGTCGGCGGAAGGCGGCTGGATGCCGAAGCCGAGGAACGAGAGCGTCGCGACCGCGAAGATCGCGTAGCCGAGCCGCACCGTCGCCTCGACGACGATCGGCGGCAGCACGTTCGGCAGGATCTCCGCGAACATGATGTAGAACGCGTTCTCGCCGCGCAGTTGCGCCGCGAGCACATAGTCCAGATGGCGCTCGCCGAGCACGGCGGCGCGCACGGTGCGCGCGGTGATCGGCGCGAAGGTGAGGCCGATCACGAGAATCACGGTCGCGTCGCTTGCGCCGACCGCCGCGAGCGCGAGCAGCGCGACGATCACGAGCGGCAGCGCGAGCAGCGCATCGGTGATACGGCCGATGAGCGCATCGACCCATCCGCCGAAATAGCCGACGATCAGCCCGATGGCCGTGCCCGCCGCCGTGCCGATGAGCGTCGCGAGCGGCGCGATGGTGAGAATGTCGCGCGAACCGACGATCACGCGCGCGAAAACATCGCGGCCCAGCTGGTCGGTGCCGAACCAGTGCTCGGGCGACGGCGGCGCGAGTGAGTTGAGCGGATCGGATGCGTACGGATCGAGCGGCACGAGCCAGTGGCCGAACAACGCGCACGTGACCCAGAACAGCAGGATCAGCGCGCCGAAGTCGAACGTGCCGGATCGCAGCAGCGCGCCGAGGGCTTCGAAGCGGCGCGGTTTCGGTGCGGATGCGGTAGCGGTGCTCATCGCGCGCCTCCGGTGCGCAGGCGCGGATTGAGCACGACGTAAAGCGCATCGGCAATCAGATTCGCCGCCGTATAAATGACGCCGATGGTCAGCACGCCCGCTTCGAGCATCGGAAAGTCCTTGGCCTTCGCGGCGCCGTAGATCAGCGAGCCGATGCCCTGATAATGAAACAGCGTCTCCACCACGACCAGTCCGCCGATCATGTAGCCGAGCTGCGTCGCGGCGACCGTCACTGTCGGCAGCAGCGCATTGCGCAGCACGTGCCGGAAGATCACGATGCGGCGCGGCAGGCCCTTGAGAATCGCGGTGCGCGTGTAGTCGGCATCGAGCGCCTCGACCGTGCCTGCACGCGCCATCCGCGCGATATAGCCGAAGAACACGAAGACGAGCGGCAGCACGGGCAGAATCAGATGCTTCAATTGCAGCAGAATGCTCGCGTCGGCGGGCGCAGTCGCTTCGATCGGCAGCCATTGCAGCCACACGCCGAAGATCAGAATCAGCACGATCGACGACACGAACTCCGGCACGACCGTCGCCGTCAGCCCGCCGATGCTGATCACGCGATCGATGAAGCGCCCCGCGTGGAGCGCCGCATACACGCCGCCCGCGATGCCCAGCGGCACGACGACCACGAAAGCAAGCGCGCCGAGCCTGGCCGACTTCAGGAGCGCTGCGCCGATGAACGGCGCAACCGGCGCGCGAAACGCGTACGACTCGCCCATGTCGCCGCGCACGAAATGCGTGATCCAGTCGATGTATTGCGTGACGAGCGGCCTGTCGACGCCCAGCTGATGATTGAGCGCCGCGACCGCGCGCGCGTCGGCGAGCGGGCCGAGGATCGCGCGGCCCACGTCGCCGGGCAGGAGCTGGCCGCCCGCGAAGACGATCATCGACAACAGCCACAGCGTGACGAGCGCAAGCAGCACGCGCACGCCGACGAAGCGCATGATGCGTTTCAATCTGGCGAAGTCGGCACCGTGCGCCGTTGGCGTGATCGTGCTCATGGACGCCTCGTTTATGCCGATACCGTCGCGCGGTCGAACCACATCTGCGAGATCGCGTTGAAACGCACGCCGCTCACGCTGGCGCGCGTGACGATCAACTGGTCGTAGAAATACGGAATGATCACAGGCGTTTCATCGAGCAGCAGACGCTGGATTTGCCCGGACACTTTCTTCTGCGACGCGACATCGAGCGCCGCGACGAACTGCGCGACGAGCTTGTCGTAATCGGCGTTCTTGAAGTGCGCCGCATTCCACGTTCCGCCGCTCGTGAGTGGCGCGTTGAGGAACACGTTCGGCACGCCGCGATGCCCGTAATCGGTGATGCCGAGCGGCGAATCGAGCCAGTCCGACTTGCCGAACGTGCCCGAGCCGTAATACAGGTCCTGGCTCTCGACCTTCAGCGCGATGCGAATGCCGATCGCCTTCGCCGCGTTCTGCACGACGACCGCGAGATCGGGAATCTCCATGTACTTCTCGGTCGTGAGCGTAATGTCGAAGCCGTTCGCGACGCCGGCTTCGCTCATCAGCTTCTTCGCTTGCGCGATATCCAGCTTGCGCTGCGGCACGGTGAGATCGCTCGACGGGAAGACGGGCGCAAACGGACTGTCGTTGCCGACGACCGCGCGTCCGCGAAACAGCCCCTTCACGATGACTTCGCGATTGATCGCCAGCGCGAGCGCCTGACGCACGCGCTTGTCCTTGAACGCGCCGGTGTCGCATCGCATATGAATCTGCCGATGCGAACTCGACTTCGCGCCGAGCACTTTGTATTGCGAGTTCGTCAGCAGCGAGACGCCGCCCTGTACGGTGAAGTCGCCCATCACGTCGGCCTGACGGCCCTGCATCGCGAGAAGCTGCGCCTGATGGTCCGCGTAGAAAGAGAAATTGACGCGATCGGGCAGGGCCTTGTCGCCCCAGTAGTCGGGATTGCGCACGAAGGACGCGCCGACCTTTGGCGTGTACTTCTCCAGCTTGAACGCGCCCGTGCCGATGAACGACTTCTCGTACGATCCGCTGAAGTTCGCCGGGAGGATCACCGCGTTGTAGTTGTCCGACGAAACGTAGTACGGAAAATTGCCGTTCGGCGCATCGAGATGGAACTCGACGGTGTGATCGTCGACGGCTTTCGCCGAGTTCTTCGACAACACGCCCTTCAGCACCGACAGCGCCGCCGACCCCGCGCCCGGATCGGCCAGGCGGTTGAAGGTCGCGGCGACATCCTTCGCGGTCATCGGCTGGCCATCGTGGAACTTCACGTTGGGGCGCAGCTTGAAGGTCCAGACATCGCCCGTCGCGTTCGACGACCATGACAGCGCGAGCGCCGGACGCAGCGTGAGCGTCTCGCTGTCGTCGTCGATCAGGAATTCGCCCGTCTGATTGATGAGCACGAGACCGGCTGCATCCGTGACGGTCAGCGGATCGACCGCGCCGGCCGGCGTCATGTGCGCGACGCGGATCGTGCCGCCGGGCTTGCCCGCGCCCTGCGCGCGCGCCATCGGCATGCCGAATAGCCCACCCGCCGTCAGCGCGATGCCGAGAACGCTCGCATGCCGCAGCAGTTCGCGCCGCGTGAGGCGGCCGGCCCTGAATTCGTCGATCGCGTGATTGCCGAGTTCGCCGGCTTGCGCGCGTGCGAGTTCGATGTGATGCGCGTCGGTCGAGTTTTTCTTCATCCGTGTCGTTCCGTGTGATTGTTGTCCGGCGTTTTCGTCAGGCAAGGACCCGCGTCGCGCGTCAGGGCGCGGGAGCAAGGAACGCGCCGCATGCGTTTTCAGGCGCGATGCGGCGTTAGTGGGCGTGCGGATCTTTGTGAATAGGATCGACCCAATAGACTTCTTCGGGCTGCTCCACAGCGTCGATGTTCAGGTTGACGACGACCGCTTCATTGTCGCTGCGCACGAGCACGCACTGCAGCGGCTCATCGGTGCTCGCGTTGATTTCCTGATGCGGCACGTAAGGCGGCACGAAGATGAAATCGCCGGGTCCGGCCTCGGCGGTGAACTCGAGGTGCTCGCCCCAGCGCATGCGCGCCTGTCCGTGGACGATGTAGATCACGCTTTCCAGCGCGCCGTGATGGTGCGCGCCGGTCTTCGCGTTCGGATGGATCGTGACCGTTCCCGCCCAGATTTTCTGCGCGCCGACGCGCGCCGCATTGATGGCCGCCGCGCGGTGCATGCCCGGCGTCTGCGCGGTGTTGGTGTCGAGCTGATCGCCCTTGATGACCTTGACGCCGTTTTCGCGCCAATCGATGTGATGTGCGTCGCTCATGGTCTTTGCGTCCGTGGACAAAAAAAGTCCGTTGCCGCCACCAACACGAGCGAGCAACGGACTTCCGATATTACACGCGAATGTCACAACGGCGAGCCGCGATCATTTCCCTTTGGAATTGATGATCGCTTCCGACACGTTGTTCGGCGTCTCCGCGTAATGCTTGAACTCCATCGTGTAAGTCGCGCGGCCTTGCGTCAGCGAGCGAAGGGACGTGGAGTAACCGAACATCTCGGCCAACGGCACCTCGGCGCGCACGAGCTTTCCGCCGCCGCCCGCGATGTCCTCCATGCCCTGCACGATGCCGCGCCGGCTCGACAGATCGCCCATCACGTTGCCCATGAATTCCTCGGGCGTTTCCACTTCGACGGCCATCGTCGGTTCGAGCAGCACGGGCTTCGCGCGGCGCATCGCTTCCTTGAAGGCGATCGAACCGGCCATGCGGAACGCGTTTTCGTTCGAATCGACATCGTGATAGGAGCCGAAGGTCAGCGTCACTTTCGTATCGACGACCGGATAGCCCGCCAGCACGCCCGCCTTCAGCGTTTCCTGGATGCCCTTGTCGACCGCCGGGATGAACTCGCGCGGAATCACGCCGCCCTTGATGGCGTCGACGAATTCGTAGCCCTTGCCCGGGTCCGGCTCGAGCGTGATGACCGCGTGCCCGTACTGGCCGCGCCCGCCCGACTGCTTGACGAACTTGCCTTCGACATCCGTCACCTTGTTGCGCACCGTCTCGCGATACGCGACCTGCGGCTTGCCGACGGTCGCTTCGACGCCGAACTCGCGTTTCATCCGGTCGACGAGAATTTCGAGGTGCAGCTCGCCCATGCCGGAGATGATCGTCTGGCCGGATTCCTCGTCGGTCGCCACGCGGAACGACGGATCTTCCTGCGCGAGACGGTTCAGCGCGATGCCCATCTTTTCCTGGTCGGCCTTCGTCTTCGGCTCGACGGCCTGCGAAATCACCGGCTCCGGGAAGATCATGCGTTCGAGAATGATGATCTTGTCGGGATCGCAGAGCGTGTCGCCGGTCGTGGCTTCCTTCAGGCCGACCGCCGCCGCGATATCGCCCGCGCGCACTTCCTTGATTTCCTTGCGCTCGTTCGCGTGCATCTGCAGGATGCGCCCGAGGCGTTCCTTCTTCGACTTCACCGGGTTGTAGACGGTATCGCCGGAATTCACGACCCCCGAATACACGCGGAAAAAGATGAGCTGGCCGACGAACGGGTCGGTCATGATCTTGAACGCGAGCGCGGAGAACGGCTCGTCATCGCTCGGATGACGCTCGGCTTGCTGATCGTCCTCCGTGTGGCCGAGAATCGCGGGCACGTCGACGGGCGAGGGCAGATAGTCGATTACCGCGTCGAGCATCGCCTGCACGCCCTTGTTCTTGAACGCGCTGCCGCACAGCATCGGGACGATTTCGTTGGCGATCGTGCGCTTGCGCAAGGCGCCCTTGATCTCTTCCTCGGTCAGGCTTTCGTGGTCGGTCAGATACTTCTCGAGCAGTTCCTCGCTCGATTCGGCCGCGGCCTCGACCATCTTTTCGCGCCACTCGTGAGCGATTTCCTTGAGATTGTCGGGAATGTCCTCGTAGGCGAACTTGATCCCCTGGCTTTCATCGTCCCAGAGGATGGCCTTCATCTTGACCAGGTCGACGACGCCCTGAAAATGCTCCTCCGCGCCGATCGGAATCTGGATCGGCACGGCGACGCCCTTCAGACGCTCGCCGATCTGCCGCTGTACGCGGAAGAAATCCGCGCCGACGCGGTCCATCTTGTTGACGAACGCAATGCGCGGCACCTTGTACTTGTTCGCCTGACGCCACACAGTTTCGGACTGCGGCTGCACGCCGCCGACGGAGTCGTAGACCATGCACGCGCCGTCGAGCACGCGCATGGAGCGCTCGACTTCGATGGTGAAGTCGACGTGTCCCGGCGTATCGATGATGTTGATGCGATGCTCGGGGTAATTGCCGGCCATGCCTTTCCAGAAGGCGGTCGTGGCGGCCGACGTGATCGTGATGCCGCGCTCCTGCTCCTGCTCCATCCAGTCCATCGTGGCCGCGCCGTCGTGAACCTCGCCGATCTTGTGGGTCACGCCGGTGTAGAAAAGGATGCGCTCGGTCGTCGTCGTTTTGCCGGCATCGATGTGAGCGCTAATTCCTATGTTCCGATAGCGCTCGATGGGGGTCTTGCGGGGCACGTGAACCTCCTGTGGAAGATGTCATGGCGGCGCGGCGCAGGTCGTGCGCCGCGCCACGCGGCGGCCGCCGAACTGTAGGGGCGGCATCGCGCTAACCTTTTTAGGATAGCGCGTCGACAATCTCTTTGCAGGAATCTTGCCAGCTCGACGCAAAGGGCGGCCCACTTCGGGCGGCGGGGCGTGCAGGCGAAAAAAAGCGCGTCGGGAAACGCGCTTTGGGACCATGTTGACCGATCGTTCAGGCCAGGCTCACTGAGCGCCCGGCAATCCCTTGATCTTCACGCCCGGCTTGATGCCCTTGGCCGCGAACCAGCCCTTCGGCATTTCGAGCGCATAGACGCCGTTGTTGCGCGGGCAATGATTGTTCTCGGTCTCCGCCTGCATCTCGTCGATGTCGGTGATCGTGCCGTCCGCGCGGATAAACGCGATCGACAGCGGAATCAGCGTGTTCTTCATCCAGAAGCAGTGCACGGCGTTCTCGTTGAACACGAAGAGCATGCCTTCGTTCGCGCCGAGCTTCGTGCGGTACATGAGTCCTTGCTCGCGGTCGGCGTCGTTCGCGGCGACTGCGGCGTCGATCACGTACATTCCGGCGGTGAGTTTCGCGCGAGGAAAGTCGGACGGCTGTTTCGCGCCGGGCGGCAGGGTCTGCGCTTCAGCGAGTGTGATCGATGCGAGCGGCAGCAGCATCGCAATGAGAAAGGCGCGCGTTGCGTTGAAAATCGTCAAGCGCCGCGCAGACTTGGCCGATGTGAATGAAAAGCGCAAGGCACGCAGCAAAAGCAATAGCGAATTCACACGATGCTCCTTTGAAATCAGTCGTCGCGCCGGATAACCAGCAGGCCCGCGCATGTTACTTGAAGCGAGGACGAGGATACAAAACGAACGCAAAACAAAAGGGCAGATGCCTTTCGGCGATCTGCCCTTTAACGCCGCAAGCGGCGGTAATGCTCGTTGTTGACTTCGCTTTACCGCCTCTTACAACAAACTTACTGTGCTGCGGAAGCAGCTTCCGGCGCCGAAGCGGCAGCCTTGTGCGACTTCTTGTGCGAAGCCTTGTGTGCGTGCTTCTTCGTCGACTTGTGTGCCTTTGCCGGAGCAGCAGCCGAAGCAGCTGCCGGAGCAGCAGCTTCCGGAGCCGAAGCTTGTGCGAATGCAGCCGTTGCGAACAGGCCAGCGACGAGAGCAGCGATCAGTTTGTTCATTTGTGAATCCTCAGCTTGAGTTTGATTAACCAAACGACCCGGTCATTGAGTCATGTCGGTAAACGAGCCATCCACCTTTCGGTTGACAGTCGTATCGACAAAAGAAACTCGATACGGCTGTGAACGCCTATTCTTTCAAATAGCCTGGAGCACACAGGTAATCGAAAGCTTGATTCGTTCATGCCGGATAGCTTTGCACGGCATCTGTGGCGCTTAACGCGTGGTGCAAAAGGTCGGTTGACGTCTTTTTCACGAGAATCGCTTGGAGAATGAAAAAAAAGTTCGCACTGCAGGCGGCTTGTCATTGTTCGATGTCATCGCCGTGAAAAACGCCGATAAAAAAGGCGTTCGCGAACGTGATTCAACCGGTGCGCTGCCACGGCGATCGTGCCGGCACTTCGACGGTCTCGCCGGGCGCAAGTCCGAGCGTGAAGACATCGAGCGCGCCGATCGCCACGCGCACGAGCCGCAGCGTCGGAAAGCCGACCGCGGCCGTCATGCGCCTGACCTGCCGGTTCTTGCCTTCGGTGATGGCAAGCTCGATCCATGTCGTCGGGATGGCGGCGCGATACCGGATCGGCGGATTGCGCGGCCATAGCGCTTCGATGCGCGCGTCGGCGACGAATGCGGTGCGGCACGGCCGCGTCACGTAATCGCCGAGATCGACGCCTTTCGCGAGATGCGCGAGGGCGTCGTCGCCGGGTGCGCCTTCGACTTGCGCCCAATAGCGCTTCACGAGCTTGTGACGCGGCTCCGCAATACGCGCCTGCAAAGCGCCGTCGTCGGTAAGGAGCAGCAGCCCTTCGCTGTCGGCATCGAGGCGGCCCGCGGGGTAGACGCCCGGCGTCTTCACCCAGTCGCCGAGCGACGGCCGCGTCTCGTGCGCCGAGAACTGGCAGATCGTGCCGAAGGGTTTGTTGAGAGCGATGAGCGGCATCGGAGGGCAGGGCAGGCGCGAGGACGGTCGGAGCGGCATCTTAATGCATAATGATCCGCGAACCGCCTTCGCTTCGGCAGCGCGTGATTGCCGGCATGTGCGGCATAGAATGATGTTCTGGCCATCCCTGCGGACGGCGCCCGGCCGTTTCGCTCTATCCCGCCAGCTTCCCATTAGAGCCCGACCTTCTCTGGAGTCGACCATGCCGTATCAGCACATCAACGTGCCGGCGGACGGTGAAAAGATCACCGTCAACGCGGATTTCTCGCTCAACGTGCCGGATCAGCCGATCATCCCTTATATCGAAGGCGATGGCACGGGCGTCGACATCACGCCCGTCATGATCAAGGTGGTCGATGCGGCAGTCGAGAAAGCCTATGGCGGCAAGCGCAAGATCCACTGGATGGAGATCTACGCGGGCGAGAAGGCGACGCGCGTCTACGGGCCGGACGTCTGGCTGCCCGACGAGACGCTCGACGTCGTGAAGGAATACATCGTGTCGATCAAGGGACCGCTGACCACGCCGGTCGGCGGCGGCATCCGGTCGCTGAATGTTGCCCTTCGTCAGCAACTTGATCTATATGTCTGCCTGCGCCCGGTGCGGTACTTCAAGGGCGTGCCTTCGCCGCTGCGCGAGCCGGACAAGGTGAACATGGTGATCTTCCGCGAGAACTCGGAAGACATCTACGCGGGAATCGAGTGGCCGGCGGAGTCCGCCGAGGCGAAGAAGGTCATCGCGTTCCTGCGCGACGAAATGGGCGTGACGAAAATTCGCTTTCCGGAGTCGTCGGGGATTGGTATCAAGCCGGTGTCGCGCGAGGGTACGGAGCGGCTCGTGCGCAAGGCAATCCAGTACGCGCTCGACAACAACCGGCGCTCGGTGACGCTCGTGCACAAGGGCAACATCATGAAGTACACCGAAGGCGCTTTCCGCGACTACGGCTACGCGCTCGCGCGAAAGGAGTTCGGCGCGGAACTGATCGACGGCGGCCCGTGGATGAAGGTGAAAGATCCGAAGACGGGCGCGGAAGTGGTGGTGAAGGACGTCATCGCCGATGCGTTCCTGCAGCAAATCCTGCTGCGTCCCGCCGAATACGACGTCATCGCCACGCTCAACCTGAACGGCGACTACATCTCGGATGCGCTCGCGGCCCAAGTGGGCGGCATCGGCATTGCGCCGGGCGCGAACATGTCGGATTCCGTCGCGATGTTCGAAGCGACGCACGGCACCGCGCCGAAGTATGCCGGCAAGGATTACGTGAACCCCGGTTCCGAAATTCTCTCCGCTGAAATGATGCTGCGCCATATGGGCTGGACCGAGGCGGCGGATCGCATCATTGCGTCGATGGAGCGGTCGATTTTGTCGAAACGCGTGACCTACGACTTTGCGCGGCTGATGGAAGGCGCGACGCAAGTGTCGTGTTCGGCGTTCGGCGAGGTGATGATCGAGAATATGTAAGCGGCACGGCTCGATTCCCGAATAACCCCGAACGGTTCAGGCCTTTCGGGGTTTTTCGCCGGCCCGCATTCTCCGAGTGGCCGCCATTCGACGACGGATGAAAAAAACCCGGCACGGAGGCCGGGTTTCACGAGGCAAATGCATCCGAACGGTCAGGCAGCGTCCTGAATATTCGATGCCTGTTTGCCCTTCGGTCCCTGGACGATCTCGAAAGAAACCTTCTGGCCTTCCTTGAGCGTCTTGAAACCGTTCATTTGAATCGCCGAGAAATGTGCGAACAGATCCTCGCCGCCTTCATCGGGCGTGATGAATCCGTAGCCTTTCGCGTCGTTGAACCACTTGACCGTACCAGTAGACATTCGTACTTCCCCTCTAACTCTCGTCGCAACCCGAGCACGTTTGAAAAGCTCGACGGCCCACCCCACAAGCCAACCGCCCCTCCTCACTAGCTCACCTCGGCCTTTTTTGCCCGGAGGCCCCCGGAAAAAAGTGCCAGTTTGATTGTTGAATCTCTTAAATCGAGTGTCAAGATTTTTTTAGGATAGAGCTTATGCTCGTTGCAGAGAACGCATTCGTAGGGTAATTCCTGCTCCGCGTGTGCGCCTCCGTCCAAGCAAGCCATCTTGAAAAGTCGCATAATCGACTCACTTGTGTGATACGCCCGGCGGCCCGCCACGGTGTCTTCGATTGTTTTTTTTGAAGCTGTGCGATACTGGTTTCAACGAGATGCAAGCGGGCCGCGCCGAGATTCCTGGGCGCCGGCGGGATTCGATGGACGGTAGCTGCGCAAGGCGCGTTTCAGTAACCCTTTCCGGTTTTTGGCCGGTGCTGGAGCGGCAATTGCGAGAGCGCCCGTGTTGTTTAGAATGGGTGTATGGCGATTAATCCCAACAAGCAGGATGGCACGGTACTCGAGCGGCAGGAGCAGAAGCTCAAGAAGCCGGCGATGTACAAAGTGGTGCTGCTGAATGACGACTTCACGCCGATGGAATTCGTCGTGATGATCGTGCAGGAATACTTTAATAAAGATCGTGAGACTGCGACGCAGATCATGCTGAAGGTTCATCGCGAGGGCAGGGGAGTTTGTGGGGTCTACACGCGGGACATTGCGTCGACCAAAGTTGAGCAAGTCGTTAGCCATGCACGGCAGGCGGGGCATCCGCTGCAGTGCGTGATGGAGGAAGCATGATTGCCCAGGAACTGGAAGTCAGTCTGCACATGGCGTTTATGGAAGCACGTCAGGCGCGGCACGAGTTCATTACGGTCGAGCATCTTTTACTGGCCTTGTTGGACAATCCGACCGCCGCTGAGGTGTTGCGCGCCTGCGCAGCAAACATCGAAGATTTGCGTCAGAACCTGCGCAATTTCATTCATGACAACACGCCGACCGTGCCCGGCACGGACGACGTCGATACTCAGCCGACGCTTGGTTTCCAGCGCGTGATTCAGCGCGCGATCATGCATGTGCAATCGACCTCGAACGGCAAGAAGGAAGTGACCGGCGCGAACGTGCTCGTCGCGATCTTCGGCGAGAAGGACTCGCACGCGGTCTACTACCTGCAGCAGCAGGGCGTGACGCGTCTCGATGTCGTGAATTTCATTTCGCACGGCATCGCGAAGACGAACAGCGGCGACGCCGCGAAGGCGAGCAGCGAAGCGAATCCGGAATCGGAAGACGCCGCCGCTCAGAAGGAAACGCCGCTCGCGCAGTTCACGCAGAACCTGAATCAGCAGGCGAAGGACGGCAAGATCGATCCGCTGATCGGCCGCGAGCTGGAAGTCGAGCGCGTCGTGCAGGTGCTCTGCCGCCGCCGCAAGAACAATCCGCTGCTCGTGGGTGAAGCGGGCGTCGGCAAGACGGCGATCGCCGAAGGCCTCGCCTGGCGCATTACGCGCGGCGAAGTGCCGGACATCCTCGCGGATGCGCAGGTCTACTCGCTCGACATGGGTGCGTTGCTGGCGGGCACGAAGTATCGCGGCGATTTCGAGCAGCGCCTGAAGACGGTGCTGAAGGAACTGAAGGAGCGTCCGCACGCCATTCTGTTCATCGACGAGATTCACACGCTGATTGGCGCGGGTGCGGCATCGGGCGGCACGCTCGACGCATCGAACCTGCTGAAGCCGGCGCTGTCGTCGGGTCAGTTGAAGTGCATCGGCGCGACCACGTTCACCGAATATCGCGGCATCTTCGAGAAAGACGCGGCCTTGTCGCGGCGTTTCCAGAAGGTGGACGTCACCGAGCCGTCGGTCGAGCAGACGGTCGCTATCTTGCGCGGTCTCAAGTCGCGCTTCGAAGAGCATCACGGCGTGAAGTACTCGTCGGGTGCGCTGTCGGCGGCGGCTGAGTTGTCGGCGCGCTTCATCACGGATCGTCATTTGCCGGACAAGGCAATCGACGTGATCGACGAAGCGGGCGCGGCCCAGCGCATTCTGCCGAAGTCGAAGCAGAAGAAGACCATCGGCAAGAGCGAGATCGAAGAGATCATCTCGAAGATCGCGCGCGTGCCGCCGCAGAGCGTGTCGCAGGACGACCGCAGCAAGCTGCAGACGCTCGATCGCGATCTGAAGGCTGTCGTGTTCGGCCAGGACCCGGCAATCGATGCGCTGTCGGCATCGATCAAGATGGCGCGTGCGGGTCTCGGCAAGCTGGACAAGCCGATCGGCGCGTTCCTCTTCTCGGGGCCGACCGGCGTCGGCAAGACGGAAGTGGCGAAGCAACTGGCGTTCACGCTCGGCATCGAGTTGCTGCGCTTCGACATGTCCGAGTACATGGAGCGTCATGCGGTGAGCCGGCTGATCGGCGCGCCGCCGGGCTATGTCGGATTCGATCAGGGCGGGTTGCTGACCGAGGCCGTCACGAAGAAGCCGCATTGCGTGCTGCTGCTGGACGAAATCGAGAAGGCGCATCCGGACATCTACAACGTGCTGCTGCAGGTGATGGACCACGGCACGCTGACGGACAACAACGGACGCAAGGCGGATTTCCGCAACGTCATCATCATCATGACGACGAACGCGGGCGCCGAGACCATGGGCAAGTCGGTGATCGGCTTCACGTCGCGCCGCGAGTCGGGCGATGAAATGGCCGACATCAAGCGCATGTTCACGCCGGAGTTCCGCAACCGTCTGGATTCAATCATCAGCTTCCGTTCGCTGGACGAGGAAATCATCCTGCGCGTGGTCGACAAGTTCCTCATGCAACTGGAAGATCAGTTGCACGAGAAGAAGGTCGATGCGGTCTTCACCGATGCGTTGCGCAAGCATCTGGCGAAGCACGGTTTCGATCCGCTGATGGGCGCGCGTCCGATGCAGCGTCTGATCCAGGACACGATTCGCCGTGCACTCGCCGACGAACTGCTGTTCGGCAAGCTGCTCAACGGCGGCCGCGTGACCGTAGATGTCGATGCGGAAGACAAGGTGCAGCTCACGTTCGACGAGAACTCGGCGCCGCCGCGTAATCCGAATCCTGAAGCGATCGAAGTGGATTGATTGCGGCAGACAGAAGCAAAAACGGCGCGGTTTCCACCGCGCCGTTTTTTTTTCGCCTTGAGCAAGGCAAAGCTCAGTGCTTGCCCGTGCTCCCGAATCCGCCCGCGCCGCGCTCGCTCGCTTCGAAGTCGTCGACGATATTGAACTCGGCCTGCACCACCGGGACGATCACGAGTTGCGCAAGGCGCTCCATCGGGTTCAGCGTGAACGCGGTATCGCCGCGATTCCACGTCGAAACCATCAACTGGCCCTGATAATCCGAATCGATCAAACCGACGAGATTGCCCAGCACGATGCCGTGCTTGTGACCGAGGCCCGAGCGCGGAAGAATGAGCGCCGCATAGCCGGGATCGGCGAGATGGATGGCAAGACCGGTCGGCACCAGCACCGTCTGATGCGGTTCGATCACGAGCGGCGCGTCGAGACAGGCGCGAAGGTCGAGGCCCGCGCTGCCGGGTGTCGCGTAGGCGGGCATGAAGTCGCGCATGCGCGCGTCGAGAATTTTGACGTCGAGTTTCATGGTCAGGCTGAACGGCCGAGCGCGAACGCGTCGGCCAGGAGTTGATAGGACCGCGTGCGCGCGGCGTAGCTGCCGGCGACAGTCAGGACGATAAGCTCGTCGGCGTTGAATTGTTCCTGCAGCGCATGCAGCTTGTCGGTCACACGCTCCGGCGTGCCGATGATGCTGCGTGCTTTTTCCTGCGCGATCACGGCGAGTTCGCGCTCGCCGTAGACCTGCGAGATGCCTTGCGCAATCGACGGTATCGGCTGATTCAGGCCGTAAGCCATTTGCACGCGGCGCAGATCGACGGCGCGTTCGAGCGCTTCGGCTTCCTTGTCCGTATCGGCGCAAATGACGAAGACGGCCGCCGCGAGATACGGCGTCTGCTCGTGCCCGGCGGTGAAACGCTCGCGATACGCCTCCGCCACCCGATGCCCGTACTGCGCGTTGATGAAATGCGCGAACGCGTAGCGTATGCCGAGTTGCGCGGCCAGCAGGCCGCCGAAGTCGCTCGAGCCGAGCATCCAGAGTTCGGGGCGCGTGTCGATCTGCGGTTGCAGCAGGACGCCTTTGGCGAGGGAATCGTCGGGGATGTTGCCGCTGAAAAGCGCAATCAGTTCCGCGACCTGCTGCGGGAAGATGTCGCCGCGATTGTAGGAGCCCGAAGCGACCGCCTGAGCGGTCCGCATGTCGCCGCCCGGCGCGCGGCCGACGCCCAGATCGACGCGATTCGGGAACAGCGCTTCGAGCATCAAAAACTGCTCGGCTACCTTGAACGGACTGTAGTACGGCAGCATGACGCCGCCCGAGCCGATGCGGATGCGCTTCGTCAGACTGCCGATGCGCGCGAGCATCACTTCCGGGCACGGGTTCGAGACGCCGTAGAGACCGTGATGCTCCGCGCACCAGTAGCGCGTGTAGCCGAGATCATCGGCGAGCTGCGCGAGATCGAGCGTGGCCGCGATCGCATCCGCAGCCGTGTGGCCGTGGATAACCGGCGTTTGATCGAGAACCGATAGCTTCGTCATGGCTCAGGAGAAGAGCGTGCCGGCGCGCGGCGCACGTTTGGCGATTTCACCGATCAGCGTGCGCGCGAGAAGCTGCTTGTCGGCGCGCGGCAGCGGCGTCGTGCCCGATGCTTCGAACAGCACGACTTCGTTATCGTCGCGGCCGAAGGTGAGCGGGCCGAGATTGCCGATCAAAAGCGGCACATTCTTGCGCTTGCGCTTCTCTTCGCCATGAACGTCGAGATCGGCGCTTTCCGCTGCGAAGCCCACGCAAAAGGGCGGGTTCGGCAGATTGGCGACGGACGCGAGGATGTCCGGATTTTCGACGAAATCGAACGACGGCAACGGCTGCCCCGGCGCCTTCTTGATCTTGTGCGCGCTCGCGTGATCGACGCGCCAGTCCGCGACGGCCGCCACCGCGATGAAGATGTCCGCGTCGGCCGTGGCTTCCATGACAGCGTCGTACATCTGCTGCGCGGTCTGCACGTCCTCGCGATACACGCCCCACGGCGTGGCCAGCGACACCGGACCCGCGACCAGATGCACGTCCGCGCCCGCCTGCGCCGCTGCGCGCGCCAGCGCGAAGCCCATCTTTCCCGACGAGCGATTCGTGATGCCGCGCACCGGATCGAGCGGCTCGAAGGTCGGTCCGGCGGTGATCAGCACGCGCTGGCCGCGCAGAATCTTCGGCTGGAAGAACGCGCAGATGGCTTCGAACGTCGCCGACGGTTCCAGCATGCGTCCGTCGCCGACTTCGCCGCACGCCTGCGAGCCGGAATCCGGGCCGAGCACTTCGATGCCGTCATCGCGCACTTGCGCGACGTTGCGTTGCGTTGCCGGGTTCTGCCACATCTGGCGATTCATCGCGGGGACGACGAGCAGCGGACAGTCACGCGCGACGCACAGCGTGGAAAGCAGGTCGTCGCACATGCCGTGCGCGAGCTTCGCGATGAAGTCGGTGGAAGCGGGCGCGACGACGATCGCATCGGCCTCGCGCGACAGGTCGATGTGCGCCATGTTGTTCGGCATGCGCGCATCCCATTGCGACACGTACACCGGACGGCCCGAGAGCGCCTGCATCGTGACGGGCGTGATGAACTGCGTCGCCGCTTCGGTCATCACGATCTGCACCGTCGCGCCAGCCTTGACGAGCAGCCGCGTGAGTTCTGCGATCTTGTAGCACGCGATGCCGCCCGTCAGCCCCAATACGAGATGTTTGCCTGCGAGTTCCAACTTGCCTCCGTCGCAAAGAGGCGCGGCTTGCGAATGAAGCCGCGCCGGAACATCATCGCGATCCGCGCACGCGCCGCAGTTCGTCGAAAATCAGCAGCACGGCGCCGATGGTAATCGCGGTATCGGCGAGATTGAACGCCGGCCAGTGCCACGCGTTGACGTGGAAGTCGAGGAAGTCGATCACGTGACCGTACGCGAGGCGATCGATCACATTGCCGATCGCGCCGCCCATGATGAGCGCGAGCGCCGTGCAGAAAAGCCGTTGTGTGGCGTTCTTCTTGAGCAGATAGCAGATCACGGCCGCCGCCACGACGCCCAGCGCCGTGAACGCCCAGCGCTGCCAGCCGCCCGCCGCCGCGAGGAAGCTGAACGCCGCGCCGCGGTTATAGACGAGCAGCAGGTTGAAAAAGGGCGCGAGCGCGTGAGGCTCGCCGTAGGCGAACACCTTCTGCACTGCGATCTTCGTCAACTGGTCGAACAGGATCACGATCAGCGCGATTCCGAGCCACGGCGCGAGCGATCCACTGGAAGAGGTTTGTTTCGCCATCGTTCTCGTTGCCATTATGCTGCGCCTCGCGTTTCGCCAGCGCCGAAGAGGTTCGAGAAGCAGCGGCCGCACAGCCCCGGATGCTCCGCATGCGAGCCGACGTCCGCGCAGTAGTGCCAGCAGCGCTCGCACTTCATGTAGCTCGATGCCGTCACGTCGACGCCTTCTTCCGCTTCGCTCGCGACTTGCGCGACTTGCGCCTGCGATGTGATGAGCACGAAGCGCAACGCATCGCCGAGACTGGCGAGCGCGTCATAGCGCGCGCCGCTCGCCCGCACGACGACTTCCGCCTGCAGCGACGAGCCGATCAGGTTCGCCGTGCGTGCTTCTTCGAGTGCCTTCGTCACGTCGCCGCGAGCGGAGCGGATCAGCGTCCACTTGTCGAGCAGCTCGCCCGCATTCGCGATGTCCGGATACGCGTGGAAGACTTCGGTGAAGATCGTGTCCTGACCGGGCTTCAGCACCTTGTACGCTTCTTCCGCCGTGAACGACAGATACGGCGCGACGAGACGCAGCAAGCCATGCGCGATGTGATACAGCGCGGTCTGTGCGCTGCGGCGCTCGCGCGAAGCAGGCTTCATCGTGTAGAGACGGTCTTTCAGCACGTCGAGATAGAAGCCGCCCAGGTCTTCGGAACAGAAGGTCGCGAGCTTCGCGACGACCGGGTGGAATTCGTACTTCTCGTAGTGCGAGAGCGCGTCGTCCTGCAAGTTGCGCGCGAGCGCGACCGCGTAACGGTCGATCTCGAGCCAGTCCTGCACCGGCACCGCGTCACGGTCGAAGTCGAAATCGGACAGGTTCGCGAGCAGGAAGCGCAACGTATTGCGGATACGGCGATACGTCTCCGTCACGCGCTTCAGAATTTCCTCGGAGATGGCGAGCTCGCCGGAATAATCCGTCGATGCGATCCACAAGCGGATGATTTCCGCGCCCAGGCGGTTCGCCACTTCATGCGGATCGACGCCATTGCCGAGCGACTTCGACATCTTGCGGCCTTCGCCATCGACGGTGAAGCCGTGCGTCAGCAGCGCGTCGTAGGGCGGGCGGCCGTCGAGCATCGACGCGGTGAGCAGCGACGAATGGAACCAGCCGCGGTGCTGGTCCGAGCCTTCGAGGTACAGGTCGGCGGGGAACTGCAGTTCGTCCTTGTGCGAGCCGCGCAGCACGTGCCAGTGCGTCGTGCCGGAGTCGAACCACACGTCGAGCGTGTCGCGGTTCTTCTCGTACATGTTGGCGTCGTCGCCGATCAGCTCGCGCGGATCGAGCGATTGCCACGTCTCAATGCCGCCCTGTTCCACGCGCTTCGCTACTTCTTCCAGCAATTCGAGCGTGCGCGGATGCAGCTCGCCGGTTTCCTTGTGCACGAAGAACGCCATCGGCACGCCCCATTGGCGCTGACGCGAGAGCGTCCAGTCGGGGCGGTTCGCGATCATGCTGTAAAGACGCTGCTTGCCCCACGCCGGATAGAACGCCGTGTTCTCGACGCCTTCGAGCGCGGTCTCGCGCAGCGTCTGGCCGCCGTCCTTCGGCTTCACGTCCATGCCGGCGAACCACTGCGAAGTCGCGCGATAGATGATCGGCGTCTTGTGACGCCAGCAATGCATATAGCTGTGCGTGTACTTTTCCGTCTTGAGCAGGGACCCGGCGTTGTCGAGCGCCCCGACGATTTCCGGATTCGCCTTCCAGATCGACAGCCCGCCGAAGAGCGGCAGCGATTCGATGTAGCGGCCATCGCCCATCACCGGATTGATGATGTCCCAATCCGCCATGCCGTGCGCCTTGCACGACACGAAGTCTTCCACACCATACGCCGGCGACGAGTGCACGATGCCCGTGCCGCTTTCGGTCGTCACATAGTCGCCGAGATAGACCGGCGACGTGCGCTTGTAGCCCGGATGCGCGGCCGCGAGCGGATGATGGAAGCGCAGGTTGGCGAGCTTCTCGCCGGTCGTCGTCGCGACGACGTCGCCCGGCAGGCCGTAGTTCTGCAGGCACGCTTCGACGCGTTCCTGCGCGAGGATCAGCAGGCCGCGCGGCGTATCGACGAGCGCATACACGATCTCCGGATGCACGTTCAACGCCTGATTCGCGGGAATGGTCCAGGGCGTCGTCGTCCAGATGACGATGCCGCCTTCGCTCTTCGGCAGCGACGGCAGGCCGAACGCGTGCGCGGTCTTTTCCGGCTCCGCGAACGCGAACAGCACGTCGATGGTCGGATCGGTCTTGTCCTTGTATTCGACTTCCGCCTCGGCCAGCGCCGAGCCGCAATCGAAGCACCAGTTCACCGGCTTCAGGCCGCGAAACACATAGCCCTTCTCCATGATCTTCGCGAGCGCGCGGATTTCACCGGCCTCGTTGACGAAGTTCATGGTCTTGTACGGATTGTCCCAGTCGCCAAGCACGCCGAGACGACGGAAGCCGATCTTTTGCTTCTCGATCTGCTCGCTTGCGTAAGCGCGCGCCTTCTGCATCACTTCGGCGGCGGGCAGCGACTTGCCGAACTGCTTCTCGATCTGGATTTCGATCGGCATGCCGTGGCAGTCCCAGCCCGGCACGTAGACCGCGTCGAAGCCCGCGAGATTGCGCGCCTTGACGATCATGTCTTTCAGGATCTTGTTGACGGCGTGACCGAGGTGGATGTCGCCGTTCGCGTACGGCGGGCCGTCGTGCAGGATGAACTTCTTGCGGCCCTTCGAGGCGGCGCGGATCTTCTCGTAGATCTTCTTGTCCTGCCATTCCTTCACCCACGCGGGCTCGCGCTTCGGCAGGTCGCCGCGCATGGGGAAGGGCGTATCGAGCAGGTTGACCGGATATTTCGAGGAGGCTTTCTCTTTCTTATCGCTCATGAGTGACTCAGTGAATTCGGTGAGACGGCGCTTGCAAACGGCGCGCGATGATTCGAAGACGGGGCAGCGGGCGATGCGGCGTGCATCGCGCGCTCACCTAATTCGGTCGGTGGCCGAAATGGCGAAGCCCGTGGCGCGGCTGCCGGCGTTGCTCGCGGGCGGCAGGCCGAAATAGGCGCGCGTGTTGTCGACATCTTTGGCGATGGCGGCGGACAGCGTTTCGAGGTCGATGTACTTTTCCTCGTCGCGCAGCTTCTTGAGGAATTCGACGCGCACGAGCTTGCCGTACGCGTCGCCGTGCCAGTCGAGCACGAAGACTTCGAGAAGAACGCGGCCGGAATCGTCGACGGTCGGGCGAAGGCCGAGACTTGCCACTGCTGGCAGTGGCTCGTCGGCGAGGCCATGCACGCGCACGACGAAGATGCCCGACGCGGCCGGGCGCTTGTGCGCGATCGGCAGATTGAGCGTCGGAAAGCCGAGATCGCGGCCGAGCTTCGCGCCATGCACGACGTGACCGCTGATGACATACGGACGCCCGAGCGCGAGATGCGCGGCGTCGAGATCGCCCGCGACGAGCGACGCCCGCACCGACGACGACGAAATGCGCGCGCCGTTCGGATGCGCAACGGTGGCCATCTGCTCGACTTCGAAGCCGTACTGGTCGCCGGCCGCCTTCAGCGAGGCGAAGTTGCCGGCGCGTTTCGCGCCATAGCAGAAGTCGTCGCCGACCATGACCCAGCGCGCGTGAAGGCCATCGACGATGACGTTCTTCACGAACGTATCCGGCGACTGGCTCGCGAACGTGTGATTGAAATGCTCGACCACCACGCGATCGACGCCATTCGTGCGCAGCGCTTCCAGCTTGTCGCGCAACATCGCGATGCGCGGCGGCGCGCCTGCCGGATTGAAGAACTCGCGCGGATGCGGCTCAAAGGTCATCACGCAGACCGGCAGCCCGCGCGCGTCGGCGGCGGCACGCACGCGCGCAAGCAGCGCCTGGTGGCCGCGATGGACACCGTCGAAGTTGCCGATGGTCAGTGCGCAGGGCGCCCGGCTCTCGGCATTGGGGAGGCCGCGGAAGACTCTCACGATAGGCTTGGTCGGTGGGAGGGCTGATGCCGCAAAGCATTCGATTATAAACGCTCGCACGCGGAGACGGTTCCCGGGCCGCGCGGCGGCGCTTGCACGGGTTCCCTGGCGGTTCGCTGTCCTTTGGCACGATTTTCGCCGTCGCCAAATGATAAAATCGGCGGATGAAAAAAATCGTTATTCTGATTTCCGGACGCGGGAGCAACATGGAGGCCGTCGTGCGCGCGTGTGCGCGGGAAGGCTGGCCGGCTCGCGTCGCGGCGGTCATTTCCAACCGGCCCGATGCCGCCGGACTCGGCTTTGCGGCCGCGAACGGCATCGACACGGCGGTGGTCGATCATCGCGAGTTCGATGACCGCGCCGCATTCGATGCCGCGCTCGCCCGCGAAATCGACCGCTTCGAGCCGGATCTCGTGGTGCTGGCGGGCTTCATGCGCGTGCTCACCGATGCCTTCGTCGAACGCTATGCCGGGCGCATGCTCAACGTCCATCCGTCGCTGCTGCCGTGTTTTCCGGGTCTGCGCACGCATCAGCAGGCGCTCGACGCCGGCGTGCGCGTGCATGGCGCGAGCGTCCATTTCGTGACGCCGACGCTCGATCACGGACCGATCGTCGCGCAGGCCGCGGTGCCGGTCATCACCGGCGACGATGCCGCCGCGCTCGCCGCGCGCGTGCTCACGGTCGAACACATCATTTACCCGCGCGCGGTGCGCTGGTTCATCGAAGGGCGTCTTGCTATCGAGGGCGAACGTGTCGCCCTCACGCCGTCTGAGCCGCAATGGCTCTTTGCCGACATTGCCGGGGAGGGCGTATGAGGCTGCATGGATTTCTGATTGGTCAAACTGAAACGCTGCTGGCGGACGTGCTGCGCTTCGCCGGTCCCGCCGATGCCGCGACGAGCCGCTTTTTCCGCGCGCATCCGAAGCTCGGTCATGGCGAGCGTGGCGTGATCGCGGAGGCGGTGTTCGCAGTGCTGCGCCGGAAAATGGAGTTTTCGCATCTCGCGGAAAGCGGCGCCGGCAACCAGGCGCGGCGTCTTGCGCTGCTGGGGCTGATGCAGACCGCCGGTCTCAGCGCGCTCAAGCCGCATGTATCGGCTGACGAGTACCAGTGGTTGTCGCAGGTATCGAAGATCGATCCGGCGAGCCTGCCGGTGCGCGTGCGCACGAATTTGCCGCAGTGGATCTACGAAGCCATGGCGAAGCGCTTCGAGCCGGAAGAACTCGCGCAGCTCGCCGCCGCGCTGAACTATCCCGCACCGCTCGATCTGCGCGCGAATCCGATCAAGGCGACGCGTGAAGCCGCGATCAAGGCGCTCGTCGAAGCGGGCATCGACGCGGGCGAGATGCCGTTCGCGCCGTTCGGCATCCGCGTCGACGGCAAGCCCGCGCTCACGCGGCTGCAGCCCTTCCAGGAAGGCTGGATCGAAGTGCAGGACGAGGGCAGCCAGTTGCTCTGCTCGCTGGTGGCGCCGCGCCGCGGCGAGATGATCGTCGATTTCTGCGCGGGCGCGGGCGGCAAGACGCTGGCGCTCGGCGCGATGATGCGCTCCACCGGCCGGCTGTATGCGTTCGACGTATCCGACCGCCGGCTCGCGAAGCTGAAGCCGCGCCTCGCGCGCAGCGGCTTGTCGAACGTGAACCCGGTGCTGATCGACAGCGAGCATGACGCGAAGATCAAGCGTCTCGCGGGCAAGATCGATCGCGTGCTCGTCGATGCGCCGTGCTCTGGCCTCGGCACGCTGCGCCGCAATCCCGACCTCAAGTGGCGCCAGTCGCCGGCCACGGTCGCCGAGCTGACGCCGAAGCAGTTGTCGATTCTCACGAGCGCCGCGCGCCTCGTGAAGACCGGCGGCCGTCTCGTCTACGCGACCTGCAGCATGCTCGAAGCGGAAAACGAAGGCGTCGTCGCGCAATTCCTTGAGACGCATCCGAACTTCCGCGTCGTGCCCGCTCGCGACGTGCTCGCCGAGCAGCGCATCGAGCTCGACACCGGCGATTATCTATCGCTGTGGCCGCACAAGCACGGCACGGACGGCTTTTTCGCCGCCGTGCTCGAACGCGTGCCAGAAGCGAAGCCGCAGAAGCCGGCGAGCGACGACGTCGGGGAACCAAGCGCTTAAGCGCCGATGCAGAGCCGCTTCCTGACGCATCTGTCCGAGCGCCTGTTCCGCGATTTCGGCGAGCCGCAAGTGCTCTGGCAGGTCGCGGCGCTGCTCGGTTTGCTCGCGATCGCCTGGTGGTGCGCGCGCGCCTTGCGCAAGAAGCTCGACGCGCGCCGCCAGTCGCGCTTCGAAGCGGTGCGATTCGGCGCGGAAAGCCTCAACAAGGCGCTCTTTCCGCTCCTCGGGATGGTCTTCGTGGCCATCGCGCAACTGGCGCTGGCGCCGTTCATCCACACGGCGCTGTTGCGGCTCGCGCTGGTGCCGCTGTGCGGCATCACCGTCATCTACATGATGTTCTATGCCGTTCGCCGCGTGTTCCGCACGAGCGGCGGCGAGAGCGGGCACGAAGCGCATGCGCTGCTCTTCGTGTTCGAAAAGCTTGTCACGGTGCTCGTCTGGCTCGCCATGCTGCTCACGGTGATGGGCATTCAGGACGACGTGGTGCGCTGGATGGCGAGCGTGCGCTTCAATTTCGCCAACGCGCACATGACGCTGCTCTCGCTCGCTTCGGGCGTGCTGTGGGTCTGCGTGACGCTGATCGGCGCGATGTGGGCCGGCGCGCTCATCGACGAGCGCCTGATGCGCGCCCGCTCGCTCGATGCGAATCTCAAGGTGGTGCTGGCGCGCGTCGCGCGGGCGCTGATGATTCTCGCGGCGATTCTCGTGAGCCTGTCGATCGTCGGCATCGACGTAACGGTGCTGGGCGTGTTCGGCGGCGCGCTCGGCGTGGGCCTCGGCTTTGGCTTGCAGAAGATCGCGAGCAATTACGTGTCGGGATTCATCATCCTGCTCGACCGGTCGTTGCGCCTCGGCGACATGATCAGCGTGAGCGGCTCGCAGGGCACCGTCACGCAGATTCGCACGCGATACACGGTCGTGCGCGGGCTGGACGGCATCGAAACATTAATTCCGAACGAAAAGCTCATCACCGATGTCGTACAGAATCACTCGTCGTATCTGACGCGGGGGAACGCGAAGATTGCCGTGCAGGTCAGTTATCAGTGCGACGTGGAACGCGCGATGCAACTGCTCGTCGAAGCAACGGAGGGTGTCGAGCGCGTGCTGCAGGACCCGGCGCCCGCTGCGCTGCTCGCGAGCTTCGGCGCGGACGGCATCAATCTGGAGCTGAGTTTCTGGATCGAGGATGCAGCCAAAGGGACCGGCGGCGTTAAGTCGCAAGTCAACCGGCGCGTTTGGCGGTTATTCTCGGAGAACGGAATTTCGATTCCGTATGCGCAGCGAGAAGTCAGAATCGTCCAAGGCGCGACGGGTGATTCGGTCGGAATGACCGAGCCGCGGCAAGTTGACGGCGCGCAAGCGCCCCGAAGCGCCCTTTGACCGATGCCGTGGGCGTCATTCCTTCCGGTTCCGTAAGGAATCGAACGGAACAGGCGGGCGTGAGATTTTTCTCGTTTGCCGCGGATTCAAAAAAATCCACCTTTACGACAAAGACTTGGAACGACTGCAGTAGAATGCGATCGAACTCGCGCGCACACCTTTCACGTGCCCGACTAGCCGGCCGCCTCGCGTTTCGGATTCACTTCGGAACAGTTTCAACCGGCCATTTTTCCCGAATTTCACAGCTACACAGGTAAACTGCCTTGCTGAATTCTTCCCTCGAATTTCTCGCCAACGGATTGCTCGACTTTTCTTGGTGGCAGATTCTGCTGTTCACGCTCGCGATGACGCACGTCACCATCGCCGGCGTCACCATTTATTTGCATCGCTGCCAGGCGCACCGCGCGCTGGACCTGCATCCCGTCGCAAGCCATTTCTTCCGGTTCTGGCTGTGGATGACCACGGGCATGCTGACCGGCCAATGGGCGGCGATCCACCGTAAACACCACGCGAAGTGCGAGACCGAAGAAGATCCGCACAGCCCGCAGACGCGCGGCATCTGGAAGGTGCTGCTCGAAGGCGCGGAACTGTATCGCGCGGAAGCGAGAAACGAAGAAACGCTGCGCCGCTTCAGTCACGGCACGCCGAACGACTGGCTGGAGCGCAACGTCTACACGCGCTATCCGATTCTCGGCATCAGCATCATGATGGTCATCGACGTCGCGCTGTTCGGCATCGTCGGGCTGTCGGTGTGGGCCGTGCAGATGATCTGGATTCCGTTCTGGGCGGCGGGCGTCGTCAACGGTCTCGCGCACTTCTGGGGCTATCGCAACTTCAATTCGGCCGACGCGAGCACGAACATTTTCCCGCTCGGCATCCTGATCGGCGGCGAAGAGCTGCATAACAACCACCACACGTACGCGACGTCGGCGAAGCTGTCGAGCAAGTGGTACGAGTTCGATATCGGCTGGATGTACATCCGCATTCTCTCGGCGATCGGCCTCGCGAAGGTGAAGAAGCTCGCGCCCACGCCGCGTCTGTCGGAAAGCAAGGCGGTGGTGGATCACGACACGCTGCAGGCCGTGCTGGCGAACCGCTACGAAGTGATGGCGCGCTACGGCAAGGCACTCAAGCACGCCTACGCGCAGGAACTAGCGAAGCTGAAGGAAGCCGGCGCACGCGAGAAGTACCAGTTGATGCGCGGCGCGCGTAAGTGGTTCCACAAGGAAGAAGACGGCCTGAACGAACCGCAGCGCCAGCAACTGCCGGAACTGTTCTCCGACAATCAGAAGCTGCGCACGTACATCGAACTGCGCAAGGACCTGGCGGCGATGTGGGACCGCTCCAACGCCTCGCGCGAGCAACTGCTGGCTCAGTTGCAGGACTGGTGCCATCGCGCGGAACAGAGTGGCATCAAGGCGCTGCAGGATTTCGCGCTGCGTCTGCGTCGCTACGCTTTGTGAGCAATATCCGCTAAGATTTAAAGACGTCACAAGACCCCGCTCTGGCGGGGTCTTTGTTTTTGTGCGGCGGATTTCGCGTTGTTTTTTGCTCGAAGGGCGGGACAGGGGACATGGAAGCGATCAGGAGCGTCGAGTACGACCGGCCGCAAGGCCTGACGTGCGGAGTGGGCGAGGCGTGGGCGAGAGTGCCGAACGCGCCGTCGCCGGAAGAGAAACGGGCGTTGAAGGAGCGCATCCGTGCGCTTCTGAAGCGCGAAGAGGCGGTGCTGGTGGCGCACTATTACGTCGATGCCGAGCTTCAGGAGCTCGCCGACGAAACTGGCGGCTGCGTCGCCGATTCGCTCGAAATGGCGCGCTTCGGCCGCGACCATGCCGCGAAGACGCTGGTCGTCGCGGGCGTGCGCTTCATGGGCGAGACGGCCAAGATTCTGAGCCCCGCCAAGCGCGTGCTGATGCCCGACCTCGACGCGACGTGCTCGCTCGATCTCGGCTGCCCCGCCGATGAATTCTCCGCTTTCTGCGATGCCCATCCGGACCGCACCGTCGTCGTCTACGCGAACACGAGCGCGGCGGTGAAGGCGCGGGCCGACTGGATGGTCACGTCGTCGATCGGGCTGGAAATCGTTGCGGATTTGCACGCGCGTGGTGAAAAGATTCTGTGGGCGCCGGATCGGCATCTCGGCGGCTACATTCAGAACAAGACCGGCGCGGACATGTTGCTGTGGCAGGGCTCGTGCCTCGTGCATGACGAGTTCAAGGGCGTCGAACTGGATCTTTTGCGCGCCGAGTATCCGGACGCGAAGATACTCGTGCATCCGGAATCGCCGGAAGCAGTCGTGCGGCTGGCCGATGTCGTCGGCTCGACCACGCAACTGATCGATGCCGCCGTACGGCTCGATACGAAACGCTTCATCGTCGCGACGGACCTGGGCATCCTGCACAAGATGCGGCTCGCCGCGCCGGGCAAGACGTTTATCGAGGCCCCCACGGCCGGCAACAGCGCGACGTGCAAGAGCTGCGCGCATTGTCCGTGGATGGCGATGAACGGCCTCGCCAATCTTGCCGACGTGCTCGAACGCGGTCACAACGAGATTCACGTCGATGCGGCCATCGGCGAACGGGCGCGCGTGCCGATCGACCGGATGCTCGATTTCGCCGCACGCCACAAGAAGCGCGTGCAGACGAGCGGCGATCTGGCAAAGGACGCCGCGCTGTTCACGAACGTCGGAGCCGCGTGATGTCGATATTCGAAGAAGTCCGCGCCCAGTACGGCGAAGCATTCGACGCGGCGCTTTCGCGCAATGTCGCCGATGCGCTCGCGGAAGACATCGGCAGCGGCGACGTCACCGGCCGTCTCGTGCCCGCCGACGCGCGGCGCACGGCGCGCATCCTCGTGCGAGAAGACGCGGTGCTGTGCGGCGTGCCGTGGTTCATCGAAGTGATGCGGCGGGTCGATCCGTCGATCGAAATGGAATGGCATTACAAGGAAGGGCAGCGCATGGCGGCCGATACGCCCGTCGTCCTTCTGCACGGTCCGGCGCGTGCGCTGTTGACCGCCGAGCGCAACGGCCTCAACTTCCTGCAGCTGCTTTCGGGCGTGGCGAGCGCGACGCGCCGTTATGTCGATGCGATCGAAGGCACGCGCGCGCACATCCTCGATACGCGCAAGACGCTGCCGGGCTTGCGGCTCGCGCAGAAATACGCCGTGCGCGTCGGCGGCGGAGCGAATCAGCGGCTCGCGCTGTATGACGGCATTCTGATCAAGGAAAATCACATCGCGGCGGCGGGCGGCGTCGGCGAGGCGATGGATGCGGCGCTCGCCCTGAACGCCGGCGTGCCGATTCAGATCGAAGTTGAAACGCTTGCACAGCTCCAAACGGCGCTGGCGCATCGTGCGGAATCCGTTCTGCTCGATAACTTCGCGCTCGACGCCATGCGCGATGCCGTGCGTATCACGGCAGGCCGTGCGTTGCTGGAAGTGTCGGGCGGCGTGAACTTCGACACCGTGCGCGCAATCGCGGAAACGGGCGTCGACCGCATCTCGATCGGCGCGCTCACGAAAGACGTGCGCGCCACCGATTTTTCGATGCGCATTCTCTAGCGTCCGTCAGACGCCGCGCCGCCGCTTCGGTGGCGGCATCAGCACGGTCGGCAGCGCCTTCGGCAAGGTGCCGGGCCAGTCGCGGCTGAAATGCAGGCCGCGGCTTTCGCGCCGCGTGCAGGCGCTCTCGACGATCAGCGACGCCACGTCGACCAGATTGCGCAGTTCGAGCAAATCGCGGCTCACTTTGAAGTTCGCGTAGTACTCGTGGATTTCGTCGCGCAGGAGCGCAATCCGGTGCTGCGCACGAGCAAGCCGCTTGTCCGTGCGCACGATGCCGACGTAATTCCACATGAGCCGCCGCAACTCGTCCCAGTTGTGCGCGACGACGACTTCCTCGTCCGGATCCGACACGCGGCTCTCGTCCCAGTCGGGCAGCTCGGCGTGGCAGCCGGAGGAGAAGCCGTCGGCTTCGATGGCGCTCGCCGCCGCGCGCCCAATCACGATGCATTCGAGCAGCGAATTGCTCGCGAGCCGGTTCGCGCCATGCAAACCGGTGCAGGCGGTTTCACCGACCGCATACAGCCCCGGCCGGTCCGTGCGCCCGGCCAGATCGGTGACGACGCCGCCGCACGTGTAATGCGCGGCGGGCACGACCGGAATCGGCTCCTTCGCGATGTCGATGCCAAATTCGCGGCAGCGCGCGAGGATCGTTGGGAAATGTTCTTCGAGGAATGCACGCGGCTGGTGGCTGATATCCAGATACACGCAGTCGATCCCGCGCTTCTTGATCTCGAAGTCGATTGCCCGCGCGACGATATCGCGGGGCGCGAGTTCGGCGCGTTCGTCGTGTTCGGGCATGAAGCGCGTGCCGTCCGGCAGGCGCAAGATGCCGCCTTCGCCGCGCACCGCTTCGGAGATGAGAAACGACTTCGCGTACGGATGGAACAGGCACGTCGGATGGAACTGGATGAATTCCATGTTCCCGACACGGCAGCCCGCGCGCCACGCCATCGCGATGCCGTCGCCGGTGGCGGTGTCGGGATTGGTCGTGTAGAGATAGACCTTGCCCGCGCCGCCCGTCGCCAGCACCGTATGCGGCGCCTGAATCGTCACGGTCCGCCCGCTTTTCAGGTCGAGCGCATAAAGACCGTGGCAACGATGGCCGGGCATTCCGAGCCGGTCGGACGTGATGAGGTCGATCGCGTAGTGATCTTCGAGAACGGTGATGTTCGGATGATTGCGCACGCGCTCGTTGAGCGTCGTGACGACGGCGTGGCCCGTCGCGTCGGCGGCGTGAATGATGCGGCGGTGACTGTGACCGCCTTCGCGCGTCAGATGAAACCCGAGTTCCGCGGAACTGTCGCGGGTGAAGGGGACGCCTGCATTGATCAGCCATTCGATCGCCTCGCGCCCGTTCTCGACGATGAAGCGCGTCGCGGCTTCGTCGCACAGGCCGCCGCCCGCGATGAGCGTATCGGCGACGTGATTGTCGATACTGTCGGCCGAATCCAGCACCGCCGCGATGCCGCCCTGGGCCCAGTCGCTGGCGCCCTCGCTCACCGGGCGTTTCGCGACGATCGCGACGCGCCGCGTCTCGGCCAGGTTCAGCGCGACGCTCAGTCCCGCGAGGCCGCTTCCTACGATCGCTACATCGAAATTCATGCTGCCGCGTCTCCGTTCCCGTGCTTGCCTAGCCGGCAAGCATAACGCGCGGCGCGCGGCGCGAACAACGAAAACCCGCGCACGGGCGTGTGAAAAGCGTGGGAAAACGCGAAATATCGGGCCGAAACGCAGAAAGCCCCGCATGGGCGGGGCTTTCCGGTGTCTTCGTCAAGGACTCGAGATCAAGATTTACTTGATCTTGGTTTCCTTGTAGTCAACATGCTTGCGGGCGACGGGATCGAACTTCTTGATCAGCATCTTCTCCGGCATGTTGCGCTTGTTCTTGGTCGTCGTGTAGAAGTGACCCGTGCCTGCGGTCGACTCCAGCTTGATCTTGTCGCGTGCGCCTTTGGCCATGTGCGTGCTCCTTAGATTTCACCGCGTGCGCGCAAGTCTGCGAGCACGGCGTCAATACCGTTCTTGTCGATCAGGCGCAGGCCGGCGTTCGAGACGCGCAGACGCACCCAGCGGTTTTCGCTTTCAACGAAGAAACGGCGGTTCTGCAGGTTCGGCAGGAAACGACGCTTGGTCCGGTTGTTTGCGTGGGAAACGTTGTTGCCCGACATCGGGCCTTTCCCAGTTACTTGGCATACGCGTGCCATGGTGACACTCCTAATACACGTTGAGTCTGAATCGAACGCTCGAATGAAGGAGAATTCCTTCGTCGATGCCTCTAATCGCCCAATTTGCCGATCGGGGACTTGGCAGCACGGTTATGCCAATGAGGACTGCGTGGATCAGAACAGGCGGGTTGAAAAAAGCAAACGAGGATTCTAGCAGGAAAAACAGTGCATTATCAAGATTTTCTGGTCCGGGCGCGCCTGTGTGTGGGGCGTCACAGCCAGCCCTCGCGCGCGAACGAAAAAATGTCATTGGACGCGACGACCATATGATCGAGCAGCTTGACGTCGATGAGTGCGAGCGCATCCTGCAGCGTGCGCGTGAGCTTGCGGTCGCTGCCGCTCGGCTCGACGCCGCCCGACGGATGATTATGCGCGACGATCAGCCCCGCTGCATTGAATGCAAGTGCGCGCTTGACGATCTCGCGCGGATAAACCGCCACCCGCGTCAGCGACCCTTGCGCCTCCTCGCAGATATCCAGCAGTTGATGACGCGCGTCCAGATAGATGCAGATGAACACTTCGTTCGCCCGCGTGCCGATTTTCAGGCGCAGGAAGTCCTCCACCGCGCCGGGCGAATTGAGGAGCATGCGGTCGCGCGCCTTCTCGGCGAGCGCCCGCCGGCACATTTCGGACACGGCGAGCAGCGTCGCGGCGCGCGCTTCGCCGACGCCGCGCTCGTCCTGCAAATCGGACGCGGAAGCATCCAGCACCGCGCGCAGTGAGCCAAATCGTCGCAGCAGCGCGCGCGCCACGTCGACGGCGGTCAGGCCCGGCACGCCCGTCCGCAGGAAAAGCGCGAGCAGTTCGGCGTCGGAGAGCGTGGCTGGTCCGGCCTTCAGCAGCCGCTCGCGCGGCCGGTCGGCCTCGTCCCATTCGGGAATCGACAGTGAGCGCAGCCGCTCCTGCACGATTGCATCGACGGGCGCGGGCAGCGGAAGGGCGGCTGTCATTGCACGCTCCGTGCAAGCGAACTTGCGAGGCGCGCCGCACGAACGCCGCGTGCGCCCGTCACGACGTTACGCAACTCTGTCTTACAATAGCGGTTTTGGCGCTCGTTCCGACGATGCGCCCCGCGGTTCGCAGCTTCGTGCCGAAGAGCCGCCGCTCGCCCGGCGCACGCCGCGCTTCTCACTGAACCGCCACATCCAATACTCATGAGCATCATCGATATCTCCGAGGTGAAACCCGGTTCCCACGTCACGCTTCATTACCGGCTCGCACTGGCCGATGGTGCCGACATCGTGAATACCTTCACCGAAAAGCCCGCGACGCTCCTCCTGGGCGCGGGCCAGCTCGCGCCGCCGCTCGAAGAAATTCTGCTGGGATTGAAGGTCGGCCACCATTCGACCTTTCAGCTAACGCCCGAGCAGGCGTTCGGGCCGCGCAATCCGGAGCTGGTGCAGCGCGTGTCGCTTGCGACGCTGCGCGAAAACAGCATGATCGGCGAGGATTTTTCTCCGGGCGATCTCGTCGAATTCAACGCGCCCAACGGCGGGCGCTACGCCGGCGTGCTCAAGGAAGTGGGCGAGACGTCGGCGCTGTTCGACTTCAATCACCCGCTCGCCGGCCAGGCGCTGGCCTTCGAAGTGAAAATCATCGGAATTCTGTAGCCATGAGCCTGACCGAAAGCCTCAACGACATCGAAACCGACCTCGAAATCCTGCTCGCCCAGCCGCGCGGGTTCTGTGCGGGCGTCGATCGCGCCATCGAGATCGTCGAGCGGGCCATCAAGCTGTTCGGCGCGCCGATCTACGTCAGGCACGAAATCGTCCATAACGCCTATGTCGTCGCGGATTTGCGCAAGAAGGGCGCGATCTTCATCGAGGAACTGACGGACGTGCCCGAGGGCAGCACGCTGATTTTCAGTGCGCACGGGGTATCGAAGGCAGTGCGTGCCGAGGCCGAAGCGCGCGGTCTGCGTGTGTTCGACGCCACGTGTCCGCTCGTGACCAAGGTGCACATGGAAGTCGCGAAGATGCGCCAGGAAGGCTTCGATATCGTGATGATCGGCCACAAGGGCCATCCGGAAGTCGAAGGCACGATGGGGCAGTCGGGCGAAGGCATGCATCTCGTCGAAGATATCGACGACGTGCAGAAGCTCGACTTGCGCGATCCGAACCGCATCGCCTATGTCACGCAGACGACGCTTTCCGTCGACGATGCCTCCGCCATCATCGATGCGCTGAAGCGCAAATATCCGAGCGTCAAGGAACCGAAGAAGCAGGACATCTGTTACGCGACGCAGAATCGCCAGGACGCGGTGAAGTTTCTTGCGCCGCAGTGCGACGTAGTGATCGTGGTCGGCAGCCCGAACAGCTCAAATTCGAGCCGCCTGCGGGAAGTGGCGGAGCGCAGCGGCATTCCCGCCTATATGGTGGATTCGCCTGCGCAGATCGATCCGGCGTGGCTCGAAGGGAAAAAGCGCATCGGCGTGACGGCGGGAGCATCCGCGCCGGAAGTGCTGGCTCAGGCGGTCATCGAAAGGCTGCGGGAACTTGGCGTGCGCAGCGTGCGGTCGCTCGAAGGCATCGAAGAAACGATTTCCTTCCCGCTGCCGCGCGGTTTGTCCCTGCCGCAGTGATTAGACTAATTCCTCGAAAAGCGCCTCCGGGCGCTTTTTTTTCGTCCTGAATTTCGTACCGCGACCGGCTTCATTAGACAAGATGCACCAATCTGGACCACCTCACGCGCAAGTTTTTGAGGCTCCCTGTAGGCCCACTGCTGAAGTGGTGCAACTACTGCACAACGGTGGATCGCAACCCGGTTGCGCTTTTGCTGCGAAACAGCCCGAAAATGCGGGTTGCAATGCTGGAAAACCCCGCCACGCAAGAATATTGCTCGTCTCATATTTGGCGTTACAATTCGCGCGTCTTGAGTCCCAAGGGGCTTTGGTAACCGTTTTGAAAGCCGCAGGAGACCTATTTGATGCGATTCAAGTTTGCTCACGCCGTGTCCATCGCGGCTGCGGTTGCAATGGCAACTGCATGCGGCAAGAAGGACGAAGGCGGAGCGGGCGGAGCAGCGTCGGCGGCCAGCGCCGCTGTCGCGCCGGCGGCAGCCGTGGCGCCCGCGAGCGAGGCGACGGTCGTCAAGATCGGTCATGTCGCGCCGCTCACCGGCACTCAGGCGCATCTCGGCAAGGACAATGAAAACGGCGCGCGGCTCGCGCTGGAAGAAATCAGCGGTCAGGGTCTGACGATCGACGGTCGCGCCATCCGCCTCCAGCTCGACAGCCAGGACGATGCCGCCGATCCGCGCACCGGCGAGGAAGCCGCGCAGCGCCTCGT
This sequence comes from Caballeronia grimmiae, assembly GCF_022879615.1. Classification (NCBI taxonomy): domain Bacteria; kingdom Pseudomonadati; phylum Pseudomonadota; class Betaproteobacteria; order Burkholderiales; family Burkholderiaceae; genus Caballeronia; species Caballeronia grimmiae. The sequence continues at coordinate 2,253,494 of NZ_CP084271.1, read as the reverse complement.
CGATGACCACGTAGTCGCCGTGATCGGACATTTGAATTCGGGCGTGTCGATTCCGGCGTCGAAGATTTATAGCGATGCGGGCATCGCGCAGATCTCGCCCTCGACGACGAACCCGCAGTACACGAAGCAAGGCTACAAGACGACGTTCCGCGTCGTGGCCACCGACGCGCAGCAGGGCCCCGTGCTGGCCGGCTACGCGATGAAGACGCTGCATGCGAAGAAAGTCGTGATCGTCGATGACGCCAGCGCCTACGGCCGCGGCCTCGCAGACGAGTTCGCAAAGACGGTTCAGGCAGGCGGGATAAAGATTGCGGCGCGCGAGTCGACAACCGAGAAGGCGCGCAATTTCAAGGCGATCATCACGAAGATCAAGCGCGTGCAGCCCGACGTGGTGATGTACGGCGGCATGGACGTGACGGGCGGCCCGTTCGCGAAGGAAGCCGCGGCGCTTGGCGTGAAGGCGAAGATTCTGGCGGGCGACGGCGTCTGCACGCAGCAGTTGCCGGAGCTGGCGGGCGACGCGGTGCAGAACGTCGTCTGCACGGAAGCCGGGCCCGCGCTCTCGAAGATGGACAAGGGGGCGGACTTCGCGCAGAAGTACGAAGCACGTTTTCACACGCCGGTGCAGATTTACGCGCCGTTCACGTATGACGCGATGTACGTGATCGTCGATGCAATGAAGCGCGCCAATTCCATCGAAGCGGGCAAGGTGCTCGCGGCGATGGCCACGACGGATTTCAACGGTCTGACGGGGCATATCGCGTTTGACGATAAAGGCGATCTGAAGGCGGGCACCATCACGCTTTACGACTTCAAGGACAAAAAGAAGGAAGTGCTCGACGTCGTCAAGCAGTAGCAGCAGGCGTTTGCAGTCTTGCGGCGCCTTATCGACAGCGCCGTTTCGTATCCGTCTGCCGGAAGCCCGCACCTATCCGGCGGCGGGCCGAACGGCAGGCGATTAACCCTTACCGGTTTTTTTCAAAAGTACGCGCAGTGCTGCTCCAGATTTCGCTTCACACCGGTTTATCGGCCGGTGATAAAGGCGTGATCTGGTCGCACGGGGCTAAGGAGCTTTTAATGGATATTTTCATCCAGCAGATCATCAACGGTCTGGTGCTTGGCAGCGTCTACGCCATCATCGCTCTGGGCTATACGATGGTGTACGGGATTCTCGGCATCATCAACTTCGCGCACGGCGACGTGCTGATGGTGGGCGCGATGGTCGCCCTGTCAGCGATAGGCGTCATGCAGAACCACTTTCCATCGATGCCCGGGCCGATCATGCTGACGATCGCGCTCGTGATTGCCGCGGTCGTTTGCGCGGTCGTGGGTTATACGATCGAAAAAGTCGCGTACCGGCCGCTGCGCAAGGCGCCGCGTCTCGCGCCGCTGATCACCGCCATCGGCGTGTCGATTCTGTTGCAGACCATCGCGATGATGATTTGGGGCCGCAATCCGCTCGCGTTCCCGCAGCTTCTGCCGACCGATCCGATCAACGTGATCACCGCCGGCGAGAACAACCCGGGCGCCGTGATCTCGATGACGGAAATCGTCATCATCGTGGTCGCGTTCCTCGTGATGGCCGGTCTCCTCCTGCTCGTGCACAAGACCAAGCTCGGCCGTGCAATGCGCGCGATCGCCGAGAACCCCGGCGTCGCATCGCTGATGGGCGTGAATCCGAACTTCGTGATTTCCGCGACCTTCATGATCGGTTCCGCGCTCGCCGCGCTCGCCGGCGTGATGATCGCGTCGGAATACGGCAACGCGCACTTCTACATGGGCTTCATCCCCGGCCTGAAGGCGTTCACGGCGGCGGTGCTGGGCGGTATCGGCAATCTGGGCGGCGCGATGGTCGGCGGCGTGCTGCTCGGCTTGATCGAGCAATTGGGCGCCGGATACATCGGCAATCTGACGGGCGGCGTCTTCGGCAGTAACTATCAGGACGTGTTCGCCTTCATCGTGCTGATCATCGTGCTCGTGTTCCGTCCGTCGGGTCTGCTCGGCGAACGTGTCGCGGATCGCGCTTAAAGACCGTGTGAGGAGCTGAATAAAATGACATCGATTCAACCGATTGAGCCGTCGACGACGCTCATCCCCGAGAAGAACACGACGAAGACGCTCGTCGTCGGCGTTCTCACCGCCGTGTTCGTGATCGCAGCGCCGATGGTGATCGGCGCGGCCGGCGGCAACTACTGGGTCCGCGTGCTCGACTTCGCGATGCTCTACGTGATGCTGGCGCTCGGTCTCAACGTGGTGGTCGGCTTCGCCGGCCTGCTCGACCTGGGCTATATCGCGTTCTACGCGGTCGGCGCGTACACGGCGGCGCTGCTGTCGTCGCCGCAGCTCACGTCGCAGTTCGAATGGATCGCGCACCTCGCGCCGGGCGGATTGCACGTGCCGTTCCTTTTCATCGTGCCGGTCGCGATGGCGCTCGCTGCCACCTTTGGCGTGCTGCTCGGCGCGCCGACACTGCGTCTGCGCGGCGACTATCTCGCGATCGTGACGTTGGGCTTCGGGGAAATCGTCCGGATCTTCATGAACAACCTCGATCGTCCGATCAACATCACGAACGGTCCGAAGGGGATTACGGGCATCGATCCGGTGACGGTGGCGGGCTTCAATCTGTCGCAGACGCACGAGTTCTTTGGCTTCAAGTTCCCGTCGGTCTACATGTACTACTACCTGTTCGTGCTGGGCGCGCTGGTCGTGATCTGGGTATGTACGCGTCTGCAGCATTCGCGTATCGGCCGTGCATGGGCGGCGATCCGCGAGGACGAAATCGCGGCGAAGGCGATGGGCATCAACACCCGCAACGTGAAGCTGCTCGCGTTCGCGATGGGCGCGTCGTTCGGCGGCCTGTCGGGCGCGATGTTCGGTGCGTTCCAGGGCTTCGTGTCGCCGGAATCGTTCACGTTTTGGGAATCGATCGTGGTGCTGGCGTGCGTGGTGCTGGGCGGCATGGGCCATATCCCCGGCGTGATTCTCGGCGCGGTGCTGCTCGCGGTGTTCCCTGAGTTCCTGCGATCGACGATGGGCCCGCTGCAAAACGCCATTTTCGGCCATCAGATCGTGGATACCGAAGTCATCCGTCAGTTGCTGTACGGTCTGGCGATGGTGCTGATCATGCTGTATCGCTCGGAAGGCCTGTGGCCCGCCGCGAAACACGAAGACAAGATCGCGAAGATCGCGAAGCGCAACGGCAAGAAGCCGGTGCGCGCCTAAGGCGGGGGATTGAAAATGAGCGACAAACGTACTCGATTGTCCGTGCAGGGCGTGAATAAGCGTTTCGGCGGCTTGCAGGCGCTCTCCGATGTGCGCCTCGAAATCAAGGAAGGCGAGATTTACGGTCTGATCGGCCCGAACGGCGCGGGCAAGACCACGTTCTTCAACGTCATCACGGGCCTTTACACGCCGGATTCGGGCGTCTTCAAGCTGGACGGTGAAGCCTATACGCCGACTGCGGTGTATCAGGTGGCGAAGGCGGGCATCGCCCGCACCTTCCAGAACATCCGTCTCTTTGGCGGCATGACGGCGCTCGAGAACGTGATGGTCGGCCGTCACGTGCGCACGAAGCATGGTCTGATCGGCGCGGTGTTGCAGACGCCGGCCGAACGGCGCGAAGAGCGCGAGATCAAGGAACGCGCGCTGGAATTGCTCGAATATGTCGGCGTGCTGCAGTACGCGGACTATACGTCGCGCAATCTGTCGTACGGGCATCAGCGCCGGCTCGAGATCGCGCGTGCGCTGGCGACCGATCCGAAGCTGCTTGCGCTCGACGAACCCGCTGCGGGCATGAACGCGACGGAGAAGGTCGAACTGACGCGTCTGCTCGACAAGATCCGCGCGGACGGCAAGACGATTCTTTTGATCGAACACGACGTGAAGCTCGTGATGGGATTGTGCAACCGCATGACGGTGCTCGATTACGGCAAGGTGATCGCCGAAGGTCTGCCGCAGGACGTGCAGAAGGACCCGAAGGTGATCGAGGCATATCTGGGTGCGGGGGTGCACTAAATGGCGACCATGAATGCGATGTTGAAGGTCAAGGGCCTGCAGGTGAATTACGGCGGCATCCAGGCGGTGAAGGGTGTCGATCTGGAAGTCGGGCAGGGCGAGCTGGTTACGCTGATCGGCGCGAATGGCGCGGGCAAGACCACGACGATGAAGGCCATTACCGGTTTGAAGCCCTATTCGGGCGGCGATATCGAGTACATGGGCCAGTCGATCAAGGGCGTGCCGACGCACGAGCTGTTGAAGCGCGGCCTCGCGATGGTGCCGGAAGGGCGCGGCATTTTCGCTCGCATGTCGATTCTCGAGAACATGCAGATGGGGGCGTATCTGCGCAATGACGCCGATGGCATTCAGAAGGATACCGAGCGTATGTTCGGCTTCTTTCCTCGCTTGAAGGAGCGCGCGTCGCAGTATGCGGGGACGTTGTCCGGCGGTGAGCAGCAGATGCTTGCGATGGCTCGTGCCTTGTTGTCGCGGCCCAAGCTGCTCTTGCTCGATGAGCCTTCGATGGGGCTGTCTCCCATCATGGTCGAGAAGATTTTCGAAGTCGTTCGCGAGATCTCCAAAGAAGGCTTGACCGTGCTTCTCGTCGAGCAGAACGCGCGGCTCGCGCTTCAGGCCGCTAATCGCGGGTATGTGATGGATTCGGGGACTGTCACTATGTCGGGCGATGCCAAGATCATGCTCGATGATCCTAAGGTTCGGGCTGCTTATCTGGGCGAGTGAGTTTTCTTGCTCGCGGGCGCGCGGAGTTTTTTCTTTCGTGTCGGTTTATTAGCTCGCCCCTCCCCGGGGCGGGGCGAGCAAACAGACCGGCATGAATACAGGTTCAACAACCAGAAAGAGCCTAAAGCCGCTTGCCCAAACTAACAACATCATCAACCCGATACCCCATCCGTTCGTAAAACGAAACCAACTCACCCCGAACGGAGAGCACCTGCAGATTGACCTTCGGACATCCAAGCCGAGCGAGCGCCGCTTCAGCATGAAGCATCAACCGTCGCCCGAACCCGCGCCCTCGAAGAGAACGGCAGACGGCAAGCGAATAAACCCACCCCCGATGCCCGTCATAACCACACATGACAGTCCCGGCAACGACCCCGTCCACCACACCGACAAAGAACAACTCAGGCTGAGTCGACAGCTTGTTGGCGATCGACAAAGCCGGATCGCGCTGCGGCCTCGACGCATCCGCATACTCGGGAAACACATCGCGCCACAGAGCGATCACGGCATCGCGATCGCCCGCTTCGAAAGTCCGAACGATCACAGCGTATCGAGCACCGAGCGCAGCATCGCCAGCATCTGATCGATTTCGTCCTTGGTCACATTGAGCGCAGGCATGAAGCGCAGCAAGTTCGGACGCGCCGCGTTGAGCAACAGACCATCCGGTTGCATCAGCCGCGCCTTCTCGACGATCTGCGGTCCCTTGTCGCTATCCAGCAGCAGCGCGCGCAGCAAGCCTTCGCCACGTTCGCCCTTGAATCCGCGCTCATCCGACAGCTTCAGCAGTTCGCCACGCAAATACTCGCCGCGCTCACGCACGCCTTCCAGAAAGCCCGGCGCAGTCAACTGCGAAATCACCGAATATCCCACCGCCGTCATCAACGGATTGCCGTTATACGTGCCGCCCTGGTCGCCGGCTTCGAAGCACGCGACTTCCGCCTTCGACAGCAACGCGGCGAGCGGCACGCCGCCACCGATGCCCTTGCCGAGCGTCATGATGTCCGGCTCGATGCCCGACAGCTCATAGGCGAACAACGTCCCCGCGCGCCCGCAGCCGCTCTGCACCTCATCGACGATCAACAGCAGATTGTGCCGCTTCGTCAGCGCACGCAATTGCTCCATGAACTCGCGCGTCGCGGGAATCACGCCGCCTTCGCCCTGAATCGGCTCGAGCATCACGGCAACGGTCTTCTCGCCGATGAGCTTTTCGACCGAGGCGATATCGTTCAAATCGGCTTTCGGGAAACCCGGCACTTGCGGCGCATAGATCGTGTCCCAGCCGGCCTTGCCGCTCGCGGACATCGTGGCGAGCGTGCGGCCGTGGAAGCTGTGATCGAACGTGATGATCTCGTATGCGCCGTTGCGGAACTTGCGGCCCCACTTGCGCGCGAGCTTGATCGCGCCTTCGTTGGCCTCGGCGCCGCTGTTCGCGAAGAACACCTTGTCGAAGCAGCTGTGCTGCGTGAGCAAGTCCGCAAGCTGCGCCATCGGGCCGTTATAGAACGCCGGCGACGGATTGATCAGCGTGCGCGCCTGCTTGTCCAGCGCTTCGATCATGCCGTCGTTGCAATGGCCGAGCGAATTGACCGCCCAGCCCTGAATGAAGTCCAGATAGCGTTTGCCGGTGTTGTCGTAGAGCCACGAGCCCTTGCCGTGCGTGAACACGATCTCGGGGCGGTTCGTGATGTACATCAGCGAATCGACGGGGTACTCATTGAAATTCATGACAGCGGGCTCCACGAGGCGATGACGAAAGAGAAAACGGCGCACAAAAAACAAAAGCCACGGTGTTTCCGTGGCTTCATTCTCTGCGCTTCATTTAACCGAACCATGACGAGCGCGAATGCTTGACGAGCCAGCGGCATCCCTAGGGAAGCGGCGAGCGGCGGCGTCGGAGTGCGTTCAGAATTCGATTCATTCGCGAAGGATACGTTATGACGTTCGAGGCTGTAAACCGCCAGCGCGGAAATTCTGCGCGCCGGCGGCATGCCTGCAACGCCGATCAGACCGGATGCGCGAGATCCGCTGCGCTCGTGAACGAGTCCGCGTAGAACTCGTCCTCCGGCAACCGGTGATGCAGCGTGAAATCGCGCTGCGCGGATTCCACCATCACCGGCGCGCCGCACGCATAGACCTGATACGCGCTCAGATCGGGCAGGTCTTCGATGACAGCACGATGAACGAAGCCCCTCCGGCCAGTCCAGTTGTCGCCCGCATCGGGTTCGGAAAGCACCGGCACGAACTTGAAGTTCGGGACTTCCTTCGCCCATTGCTCGGCGAGGTCCATCATGTACAGGTCCTTCTTGCGGCGGCCGCCCCAATAGAGCGTCATCGGGCGATTCAGGTTCTTGAACACCGCATGCTCGATGATCGCCTTGATCGGCGCGAAGCCCGTGCCCGATGCGAGCAGCACGATCGGCTTGTCCGATTCGTCGCGCAGGAAGAACGTGCCGAGCGGGCCTTCGAAGCGCAGGATATCGCGCTCCTTCATCGCGCCGAACACGTGGTCCGTAAACGTGCCGCCCGGCATATGGCGGATGTGCAGTTCGAGCGGTCCTTCATGATGCGGCGGGCTCGCCATCGAATAGCTGCGGCGCTTGCCGTCCTTCAGGATGAATTCGATGTACTGCCCCGCGAGATACTGCAGGCGCTCGTTGGCGGGCAACTGCAGCTTCAGTTCGATGACGTCGTCCGCACGGCGCTCGAGCGCGTTGACGCGGCAGGGCAGCTTCTTCACCTGCACGTCGCCGACGCCCGCCACTTCGCGCACGTCGATGGTCAGATCGCTCTGCGCCGTCGCACAGCAGAAGAGCGCCATGCCGCGAGTCTTTTCATCGTTGGAGAGCGCCGACGACGAATGCGGCGCCTGTTCGACTTCGCCCTGGACGACCGCGCCCTTGCAGGAGCCGCAAGCGCCGTTCTTGCAGCCGTAGGGCAGGCCGATTCCCTGACGCAGCGCGGCGGTCAGCACCGGTTCGTCGGGTTCCACCTGAAACTGCCGGCCGCTTTGCCGGAGCGTTACGTTGAATGCCATAGATCGATTTCGTGCGATGGTGTGAGTATGTCTTTCGATGCCGCCTTCAGCGGCCAGACGCCTGGAACGAGCGGCGGATACAATGCTCCGCATGATCGCCACTCGAATTCTGCGCCGCCCGCGCGTGCTGATCGTCGGATGCGGCGATGTCGGGCTGCGCACGTTGCCGCTTTTCCATGCCCGCGCCGCGAGACCGCGCGTGATCGCGCTCACGCATCATCCCGAACGTGCAGCGGAACTGCGCGCGGCGGGCGTGTTGCCGATCCCCGGCGATCTCGATGCGCGCAGAAGTCTAGCTAGGCTCGCGGGCATCGCACGGCACGTTTTGCATCTCGCGCCGCCTCAGCGCGATGGCGATACGGACCGCCGCACGCGTGCTTTGCTTGCAGCCTTGCGCGCGCCTCGCCGCTCGGTGGCGCGTGGCGCGCATGCGGCCACGGCTGCACGTTCCGCGTGGCGCAACCCTTCTTTCATTGTACCCGACGCCCTTTTTGGAGCCACATCGGCAATCGCATCGCGCAGCGGTCCGGTGCGCTTCGTGTATGCGAGCACCACGGGCGTCTACGGCGATTGTCGCGGCGCGCAAATCGACGAAACGCGGCCCGTGCGGCCTGGGAACGAGCGTGCGCGGCGGCGGGCGTCGGCGGAACGGCAGTTACGCGATGCAGGCGTGCAAAGCGGCTGGCGCGTGTCGATCGTGCGGATTCCCGGGATTTATGCGGAAGACCGCCTGCCGCGCGCGCGCATCGAACGGGCGATGCCGGCGCTCATCGAACGCGACGACGTCTATACGAATCACATTCACGCCGACGATCTCGCCGCGATCATCGTTCGCGCGCTGGTGCGGGCAAAGCCGCAGCGCGCGATCAACGCATCGGACGATACGGACCTGCGCATGGCCGATTATTTCGACCGCGTGGCCGACGCCTGCGGATTGCCGCGCGTGCCGCGCATCACGCGCGAGGAAGCACAAACGCGGCTCGAGCCGGTCACGCTTTCATTCATGCGCGAATCGCGAAGGCTTCGCAACGAGCGTCTCAAGCGCGAACTGGGATACGCGCTGCGCTATCCCACCGTCGACGATTTTCTCCGCGAGCGAATTCGCGCAGACGCCGGAGCGGCGCGCGACGCGGACACGCCGCGCTAGATCAGCGCCGGAATCGTTTCGAGCAAAACGAAGCACATCAATGCGCCGATCAACGCGCCGATCAGATTCGGCGAATACTTGTGACGCATGTGCATGACGACGCCCAATACCCCGATCAGGACCGCGCACAACCCGACGAACGCAATCAGCGCCACGCTCATGTGGGAAGCCATGATGCCCTCCTGCCCTTGTTTTAATCATTCTGGTTCCGTAAGACGAGTATATGAGCGGCGGAACCGGAAGGCATGCTGCAATGCAGCGGACGGGCGTCGGGAGTTCTACGGATTTGCAAACCGACGGGGCTTTGTCATCCCGTCGCGGCGTATCAGGCCGCATCAGGCCGGAACGTTGTCGTTCGCGCGCAGAGCAGCAAGGTCGTCCGCATCGAGCCAGCGCCATTCGCCTTCTCCGAGCGATGCCGGCAGCGCATAGCCGCCGACGCGCTCGCGATGCAACTGCTCCACGCGATTTCCCGCCGCGGCGACCATCCGCTTGACCTGGTGGTACTTGCCTTCGAGCACGGTTAGCTCGAGCAGCCGGTCATCCCGTCGATGGGCGGCGAGCGCGGCGGTCGGCTTGGACTCGCCGTGCAGCAGCACGCCTTCGAGGAGCTTCGCGAGTTGCGCGTTATCGAGCGGATGGCGCACCGTCGCGAGATAGACCTTCGGCACCTTGCGTTTCGGCGACGTGAACGCGTGCACGAACGCGCCATCGTCGGAAAGGAGGAGCAGGCCGGTGGTGTCCTGATCGAGCCGCCCGACCGGCTGCACGCCGCGCTCGACAAGTTGGGGCGGCAGCAGGTGAAACACGCTCAGGTGATGCTGCGGATCGCGCGAGCACTCATAGCCCGCCGGCTTGTTGAGCGCGAGGTACGCCTTTTCGCGATAGGTCCACGTGCGGCCGTCGACGTCGAAATCGAGCGGCGGTGCGACGGGAAAATCGGCACGGGGATCGGTGCATGCTTCGCCGCCGATGCACACGCGCCCTTCGGCGATGATCCCGCGGCACTGGCGACGCGACCCGAAGCCTTGGGAGAAGAGGAGGGTTTCGAGGTCCATCGGATGGAGGGGAGTTGGAGCGCGCATTCTAGCAAGGACGGCGCGACGGCCGATGGGCTTCGCTTACGGCCATAGGCAGCGACGCGCACTCAGTGCGCGCAGGCGTGCGTCAGCGCGTGGCGGCGTCGGGCGGCCGCTGCCTTCAATGCGCGTCGCCGCGTCCCTTCGATACGGCAGGCACGCCCCATCCGAAAAGCGAATATGACTTCGATGCGTCGTTCCGGCTGCTTTCCGCCGATGCGCTCTTGGCGGCGATGCTCCAGCGTCCGTCGAAGGTCATCGATGGAACGACCGGCGCCGGCAGCGCGCTCGCCTTCTGGAAATAGGCGGTGTTGGCGTCGGCTTGCATGGTCGTCGCGTGCTTCAGGACGGCCTGCGCCTGAGAGTTGCGCGGATCGAGCGCGACGGCGCGCCGCGCGTTTCGTAACGTGCATGCGGGGTCGTGGTTCGCTGCGCATGAGCGGGCGCTGGCTATCGCGCTGTCGCGTGCGCGTTCCTGACGCGCGACATCGGCTGCGAGTTGCTGGATTTGCGGGTTGCGCGATTGAATCGGCGCGAAGCTGCGGAGGGATCGGCGCGCGGCGGCGATATCGCGGTTGGCGAGTGCTTGCCGGACGGCTGCGATCGTGCGCGCTTCCGCTGCCGACGGCGCGTCGTGAGGGGCAGCGATGGCGGGCTGCGGGACCGGACGTTCCGTGGAGGCGACGGTCGAGGGCGGTTTAGGGGCGTCCGGCGCGCCCTTGCCTGCGGGGCTGGACGCGGTATCGGCGGCGATGCTCGCAGCAGACCGCGATGCGTCTTTCGACGCGGGCTTGGCGGCGGTGGTGGATGCCGTTGCAGCGGCGATAGTCGCAGTAGACCGCGATGCGTCTTTCGGCGCGGCCTTGGCGGCAGTGCTGGACGCGGTATCGGCGGCAATGCTCGCAGCAGACGGCGATGCGTCTTTCGACGCCGCAGACGATGTGTGCGGCGCTGGAACTGCTGCGGTATTGGACGTGCGTGCCAATGCCGCTGTCGGTTGCGATGCCGCTGCGCTCGACGTTGCCGCAGTGCCGCTTTTTATCGCAGCCGTAGACGTCACGGATGGCAGCGCTCTCGCGACGCCCGTTCCCGCGCCTGACGATGCGTCAGACGCCGCAACCCTCGCGTTCTCCGTGGCTTCTCGCTTCGGCGACGACTTGCTCTGCGAGGCCGACGCGTCCTTCGAGACCGAGACTGCGCCCGACGGCGTTTGCGTCGTGACCACACCCGTTGCCATGCTCGCCGTAGCACGGTCGCGCTTCGAAGCCAAATTGACCGCATCGGCGACGGCTCGTCGCGACGCCTCGCGCGTCATCGGCGGCTCCGTTGCGATCGCGGGAATGCTGACTGCCGGCACGCTCCTGGCGGTCGATGCGATGTTCCTGCGAACGGATTCCGGGACGGACGATGAGGCCGAAGCACTCGCCGATGCCACGCCTGTGGCTCTCGTATCCTTGGCGAGCGCCGCCTTCGATTCGACCACTGGCGGTGCAGCCTTCACTGCAGAAACAGCTTCGGTAGCCGACGAGCCGATACCCGATGCATTCGCTGGCGCAACCCGCGCCGTGTGCACCGTCGCGGCGGATGCCGATGCATCTACAGTCGTAGCCGCCGAGCTTGTCTTCCCTGCCACGTCACCCGCTTTCTGCGCATCATCCTCCTGCCGCCGCGCGAGCGTGTGCCGGTCCGCATCGTCGCGGCGTGGCGACGCCGACGATCCGCCGCCAACCGCGCCCGCCGTGCTGACGGATTGCGCCGGCGCGCGTTCCGCATCGGACTGCAAATAGAGATACCCGCCCGCCGCGATGCCCGCGACCGCGCCGCTGATCAGAATCGCTAGCCCTTTTCGCGCGGGCTTGCGTTCGGGCGATGCCAGCGCGTCGCCGGGTTCGACGAGACTCGGATACGACGTCACCATTCTTCGACGCACGAGCCGCGTGAGCCAGCCGGTGTCGCGCAGATCGAGCAAGTCGCGTTGATCGCCGGTCGCGGCGGCGGCAGCGCGAGTATCCGTGGCGCTGGTAAAGATCGCGCCCTCGCGATCCGCTCCGCACGACGGGCAAGTGTCGTCGACGGCGGGCGAAACGACGTTGCAGCGGCGGCAGATCACCGCATCGAGCGACAGCGAATATTCGGGTTGCATCATGCGGACTCGTGCCGGGTCAGGTTGGCGCAACGCGCGGGCTAGCCACGGCATCGGGATAACCATAAGCAAGCCGAACGAGTGTGCTCGTGTCGCCGGCGCATGAGATTCATCGATACCGTCGCTTACGATTCTCGCGGGAAAAAGCGTATTCGTTCTACGGTATTGCGCACATTCGCGCAATGATGATCCGGGAAAGATGGGATCGCTATTGGCCGAATGGCCGATCTACTGTCAGCCCTTGCATTCAATGATCGACGCTTCGGCGTACTGTGCTTTCCGAGCGCAGAGAGAAGGGGAAGTGCTGGACGTCTCGATGGTTTTCTTTCGTGACGACCGGTCGCTTTGGCCAGTTCGACATGCCGGGATTGCTGATCCGGCAAACGCGGCGAAAGAATATCGTCGGCAGAGCGACGCTGAGAGTCGTTGGAGCCGTTGCTCGTCCTTCAACCCGCGCTCCGGCGACCGACCGCGTCCTCGCAACGGCCGCTCAAACGCAAAAAGCCGCTCCCGAAGGAGCGGCTTTCTGCATCGAAATCTCTGGTGCCCAGGGCCGGAATGCGATGGCGCTAGGGCAGCCCTGAGAGCCTTACTGGGCGGGGCTGTTGCCGTGGCGGGGTTGGAAAGTTACCACGAACTTTACCACGCCACTAGTCATCCAAGCAGGCCGTTCGCGTCTACCTGGTAGCCCATCTGCCAGTATGGACCCGCAAGACATGGAGCGGGAAAGGCGGGCAGCAATGGCGCGGAGTTGGTTCGATGGATTCCCCCCAGCCTTCGGTCTTGATGATGCTTTCGACGTGCCGCAATCGAGATCAGGCTGATTCTCCGCGTGGGCCGTCCCGCTTCTCAATACCTTGGAGTGCCCTATCAGGCAAGGCCGCGAAGACCGCAGCTACCATCTTGGGGCGAGTAATGCGGTCCTCTACGATCAGATTGACCAGAGCAAATAGGCTTTCCGCTACCGTTTCTACGTCTGCTGGGTCCATCTTTCCTGGATGCACCGCGTTATTGCCGACAACTCGAACACTGTCGAGTGCTTGCTGGATTAACGGGGGCAAACCGTTTTTCACAAGATCACCAATCTGCGCGTTCACGTCTGAGCCTTTAGCTCCAAGATGCCCGCATAGGCGCTCTACTGCGACGCGAAGGAGCGCACACGCTGCCCGTGCAGAGACCGACGAAACCTCGCGCGCTTCGTTATAGTCTTTCGCTACATCCTCTGGCATGTCCGCATGAGCGGGAGGCGCGGTGACCTTCAGCGGCAGTATCATCTTCCCGGATGACGAGCTAAGGTGCGGGGTTGACGACCACCACACGGAGTGTTCCTCACAGTGCGCGCACAACGCCTGCCAAACGTTCGAGAATAGATTGCTATTTGTGTATGGGACCAGCAATTCCCAACGCATTAATGAATACGCTTCACAGTGAGGGCAGGTGAAAGCCTTAGCCCTGAAGGCGGGTGCGGCGAATGTCATCTGTTTTGAGCTTCCTCTTTGGCCTGCCGTCAGTTTAGCCGAACCACAGCGCCAACCATGACCTCCCTCACCGTTTTCAATTTCCGCTCCAACGAAGTCCGCACGGTTACCGATGAAAACGGTGAGCCGTGGTTTGTGGCCGCCGATATTGCGCGGCTTCTCGGCTACAGCAATCCCCGCGACGCGGTGGGCAAGCACTGCAAGGGGGTAGCGAAACGCGACATCCTTACTTCCGGTGGCGTGCAGGAGCTGACCGTTATTCCCGAACGTGACATCTACCGCCTCGTTATGCGCTCCAAGCTCCCCGCTGCTGAAGCCTTCGAAGAGTGGGTGGTGGGCGAAGTCCTCCCCAGCATCCGCAAGCACGGGGGCTATGTGGCTCCTACGGCTGGCTCCGCAGATGCCTTCGTGGCCCACTACCTGCCCAACCTCTCGGAAGCCGCAAAGGCTGAGATTGTCCTGGGGCTCTTTAAGCGGGTGGATGAGCTGGAAGCTGAGAAGGTCCGCATATTCAAACAACAGGATTTCCGAGGTTTGCGGAGGGGTGGGGATGTCGCTCACCCCATGGCGGGATAGGCCGAAAGGTTTATGGCGAAACTGTAAAAGGGTATCGATGATGGTCTGACCGCGAAGCTCCCCCCGTGGCCACCTCGTTTCCAGCGCGCACCACCCGCCTGCTGCTTGTCACATGCAGCGGAATTGGAGAGAAGCGCTGGCTGGCCGAGCGAATCCAGAATCCTGGCTCTGTAGGGAGACTGTTTCCACCTTCTTATGCTTACTAGCGCAGAACGCATTCGCTTCCCGGTATATGTCCGCTTTGGGTCCATCAGCTGGACCAAAGCCAACCTGAGCGCTGCGCTTCGACACCGTATAGGTGTCCCCATCCATTGGGACCACTCCCGTACTTGAACAGGCAGACAGGACCAAAAAAAGCACTGCGACGCATAGTCTATTCATTGTTGTGTCCGATGCGGTTGATGCAATTCATTCACACACCTTGCCCTTGAGCCATACCCTCAGGTTCTCGTTCTGGTTCGCCTGGGCGTGGTACTGATTCAATGTCAATCGCCCGTAGAACCCACCGTCTTCGTCAACGATCACGGGCGGATTATTAGCGTACTGGTTGCATGGGCTGTTACTCGAATATGCAGAGCCGTAGTCGCTGTAGTGATTGAAGATGCTTTCTGATGCATACGCGGAACCGTGCGGCCCGTACTCGTTATGTACAGAGTTGCTGGCGTACTCGGAGCAGGTGAGGCAACCCAAGAACACCTTGTGGTCATGCCCACCAAAGAGGAGTAGGGGAGTCGATTGAGCGATGGCTACGCTGGATGCTACCACCAGCAGTGCCGGAAAGAGACGCTTCATAGTTGATGTGGGTCAGTGGGCCAATGTGCAAAGTGCGCATACGGTGTCTATCGACCAAAATCGGCAGAAGTTTAGGGGGGCGGCGCGGCGAGTTCCTCCCCTCACCTCCGCAGTAGTCACCCGTGGCCAACGTGCCCGGGGCCGCATCAAGGCAACCGCAGCAGAACAACGGCAGCTCTGGAAGGAAGTCGGAGAGGCTCTGCTTGTTGGCCGCAGAGAGCACACCAGTGACTATTTGTTTGCCCCGTAGTGCGTGGCTCATGGCTTTGACATGCACCGTAAGGACCGCGCGGATGCGATGTGGCTGGCTGAGAACTGGGCTGCGGTAACACCGTGTGGCATTAGCCGCCCCAGCCGCATCCGTGATTGGCATCGCGAGCAACAGGAAGCCGTCCCACCGGCCCCCGAGCTCCACCTCTCCGCCTCCCCCACGCCCGCTAACGAATCTTCATTGAGACCGCTAAGAAGGCTCTGGAGAACTTAGGGGCGGGCAGCGGGCTGCTGCGCGGCGGCAATCTGCGTGTTAATAACCGATGCCAGGCGCATTGCCTCAGAACTGCTTTCTTCCCCGTTCATAATCCTGTTGGAATGGTCTAGGAATTTTCGTTCAATCAGAGTCCGCACAAAGTGTAGCTGCTGAAATTGCATGTTTGAAAACTGCTTGAACTCGTCTTCGGTCATTAGGGACCGGGCAAGTTGCGCGCTGGCGGTGTCCCGGTACCAGGGTTTTTCTTCACCGTCTCCAACTTTTTTCAAAAGGAGAAACACTGCCCTAATATGGATAACCATGTAGGCGTGATAGAGAGACCACAGATATTCTCCCGAAAACAGACGGTGCGTCTCCAAATCATTGAGGTCGGTTGATGTCAGCTTTTCAACCTCTTCACGTGAAGGGAGATTGAATTGGTTCCATTGTCGTCTTTGGAGGAATTCAGCGAATTCACTTTCTAAGAGGCAGTCCAAGAACGTGAGTGATGGCGGCGTATTATTCTTAATGGTCAACAATGCTTCCCATACGGCTCTTACTGATTCCACCCTGCGTTGTTGGACGTGGGACATACTGTCAGTCACCGTTTTATGCACCAGTCCCAAAACGGAATTGTCGCGCGCCCGCTCAGCTTTAAGTACTTCCAACTCTGAGGAAAGTTGTGCCTTCGTCGCTTCGAGCTGTTTGTCATAGCTGAGTTTCACTCTCCCTTTGACCGCATCCAGTAAAACATTGCGAGTCAACCAAACCGCCAAAGCGAAGGCCGAGAGCGTCATCCCCGAAGAGAATAGAGCGATCAGTACTTTGTCCAGCATGCTGTCCTTAGCCTACGGGCCAAATTGTTTTTGGTAAAAGTGTGAAAGGGTATCTGATCAGGTCGCCGGGCGAAACTCCCCCCGTGGCCCCGTCGATTCCCAGCGTGCTACCCGCCTGCCACCCTTAGGCTTTTCTCAGCGGGGCCAGTATTTCACCGCACGATGAGGGAGCGACCTTATTGTCTAGAGAATGAGGGACGGGTTACTCTCGGTGCTTCGAGCCGTAGAGCTCAATCATCGGGGAAGCACCATGAGAGTTAGGACCGCCTTATCTGGCGCGCTGGCGCTTGTAACCGTTGCAGGTATCACGTGCAGCACACAAGCCCAGGCGCAGAGCATTGATACAGGTTTCGACCTTGTGACGGCTTGCATCACGGCTGACCATGTATTGCAGGGCGTTGCGGGTTCCGACCCAAGGGGAGCTCTAGGGGCGGGTCTGTGCATGGGCTACATTGATGGCGCAGTGCAGGCGCAAGCACTATGGGCGGATGCTAAGCCATTCTGCGTCAAGGGGCTAAAGCGAAGGGAGATGGTCCACTCCTTTGCAACATGGGCTATCGAGCGGACAGACAGCATTCAGGCTGACCCAGCAGACACCTTCAATGCCTTCATGTGGGAACGCCACGCGTGCAAACAACAGAATTCCCGAGGTTAGCCATTCTCGTTGCTTGTCAGATTGAGGTGTACCTTAAACCGGCTGTCAGGCAGGTGGTGTGATAGCGTCAGGTTAGGGTTGTATGCGGGATTTCTTGACACTCCGCATCTTATCTCTTAGACTCTATCCTGACACTCACACGTACGGGGGCAGGGAATGAGCAAAGGCAAACGCGTCGGGTACATCCGGGTTAGCTCGGTGGATCAGAATACTGAGCGCCAGCTTGATGGGGTTAACCTGGATAAGACATTTACTGACAAGGCCAGCGGAAAAGACACAGACCGGCCTCAGCTCAAGGCTGCGCTGGACTATCTGCGTGATGGCGACGCGCTAATCGTGCATTCGATGGACCGCTTGGCGCGCAACGTGGATGACCTCAGGGCTATCGTTAAATCACTGACAGCGCGAGGTGTGGCCGTACAGTTCGTGAAGGAATCTCTGATCTTCACGGGGGAGGACAGTGCAATGTCTAATCTCCTACTCTCGGTGCTCGGGGCATTCGCGGAGTTTGAACGCACGTTGATTCGTGAGCGGCAACGAGAGGGAATCGCCATCGCCAAGGCAGCGGGCGTGTACAAAGGGCGGAAG
Organism: Caballeronia grimmiae; assembly: GCF_022879615.1. Classification (NCBI taxonomy): domain Bacteria; kingdom Pseudomonadati; phylum Pseudomonadota; class Betaproteobacteria; order Burkholderiales; family Burkholderiaceae; genus Caballeronia; species Caballeronia grimmiae. The sequence goes on along the minus strand of NZ_CP084271.1, from coordinate 2,235,963 downwards.
CCATCGCTGACTCCTGAGCAAGTCGCCAATCTTCGCCAGCGGGCAGCCAATGGGGAGCCTAAGGCAGCTATTGCGCGTGACCTCAGTATTAGCCGGGAGACTCTCTATCAATACCTGAAGCAGGGAGAACCAGCGTAAGTAGGCGTCCCGAAACGTGATAGCTACCGAAGGCCGGGACTAACCATCCTGGCCTTTTTCTTTTGTCTGTCGTTTAAACGTAACAGCCTGTACCGACCATCGTCGGTGCCTGCCGTTGCCTTCTTTCCTCTAGGCCATTGATTCATCTGTTCCTTTTGCCGATAGGCTATCCCCTAGTGAATGCATTCCACTTAAGCCTATGATTTAAAAGACAATACTTACTTTGACCTGTTGTAAACCGTAAGTCCTTCCGCTAATCTGTCCACACCTCAACCGCGCGTTAGCGCACAGACAGACGATAAAATAACATGGCCAAGCATTTCGGTATCAGCGTTGCACGGGGCAGCATCATTCTCACCATCGGTTCCCGCACGGTTCACCTTTGCCGTGACTACGTGGAACGAAAGCGCATCCCGGAGCTCTTCGAGTTTCATGCTGGCGAAGAGCAAGGGCATTGGGAGGTGTTGGTGCTTAGGACTTGGCTGATCGAATTCAGCGGTCAACCGGGAGCGGAAGAGCAGGGCGGAACGGTGGCAAATCGTCGCCCATTGATGGCTCATTGAGGCGACCGCTGGGCCCATCCAGCACGCAGCGAATCGAAGCGCCAAACGGTCATCGTGAGGCGCTTTTTCTTTATCGAATTCAAACTCCCGCAATCCCTTACCTGGCGTGCCTTTGCCAGCTATACCCTCACTCTCGCATTTAGGCTCTTAGGGACTGTCGAGCCTAAAACCTACCTGTAGTAGTGAGCAGTTCTCGCAATCCCTTATCTGGCGTGCCTTAGCCAGCTAAAACCCATCTATAGCAGTGAGCGGTTCTCTGCTTTCGCTTATCTGCTTATCTGGCGGGCGGTTCAGGCTGATTCGCCGGGTCACTTTCCATCCCGCTTCACCCTATCAACGCTTCCGTATCGTGACCCTCCCTATACCGGGCGGCTGGGCCACGCCTTTTCCTTTTGCCCGGTTCCAAGGAGAAATACCAGTGCCATCAATCGTTACCTCACCACCCCCGCAACCTGCTTGGCCACCGGCTACTGGCGACATTACTTACCGCCCTGCGACACCTGCCGATGCCCTAGAGCTCTTTCCACGCCTCAGGCAGCAGGACCGCACGGAGCTCCTCAAGTCATCAGGAGATGACACCTCAGCGATTCTGGTTAAGTCCGTTGTCGTTTCGGAAGAGGCATGGACCGCCACGAATGCGCAGGGTGAACTCCTGGGAATCTTTGGGGTAGCCCGCTATGGAAGCCTAGGAGCCGTCTGGATGTTGGCTGCCGATGCTGTTTCAGGCCACGCCATGGAGCTCGTAAGAGATGGCCGGGGATGGATCAAGTCTATCGAATCGCGCTTTGAGCGGCTTTGCAATTTCGTGAGTGCCGACAATGATGCGGCTATCGCTTGGCTTCTCTCGCTAGGGTTCAACCTTGGCGAGGTCATCCCCGAGCATGGGGCAGCTAAGGCCCCGTTCCGTTTGTTCTTTAAGGATGCTGACCATGTGTGACGGACTCAGTGAAGCAACGATGGTCGCTATGGCCGTATCCGCAGCAGCATCCGCCGCAGCAGCAGTGCAGCAGTCACAAGTAGCGCACCGGCAAACGGATGCGGCTCAGTCTGCGTATGACCAACAAGTGATGCAGATCAAGAATCAGCAAGTAGAACAGTCTCAAGCTGCATCAGCGCAGATGTCAGAGCGTGCTCGCCAAGCACTAGTAGAAACTGGCCACCTGCAGGCGTTAGCCAATGAGTCAGGCACCAACGGCGGTGGCTCGAATGATCGGGTCACCAATGAGGCGAACTTCAATAGCGGGACTGACATCGCAACGATGCAGGCCAATGCTGCCTCACAGCAGCGAGACCTGGCGAACCAAGCTCGTGGGGCTGCTGCTCAGGCGTCTCAGCGGATGTCCAGCATCCAACAACCGAGCCTCATTGGGACCGGTCTGCAAATCGCAGCATCCACGACCAGCCTGTACGCCAGCCAACAGCGAGCGAATGATGCCGCGTCAGGCCGTATTCCAAATCGCCAGGGCAATACGTAGGCATGGCGCTGAACATTCCGAGCTCTAACCCGTTCGGTTCAGGGGGCGGGCTCAACTTGCCCGGTGGCACCAGCAGTGGCCTTCAGGTTCCCGTGTCAGGACCCCTTCCGAGTTCACCGCAACGACCGCAGGGCAGCCGATAGGCTGCTCCTGTTTCCTCATCCCGTCAAGTTGCCGCCCTCCCTCTGATTGTGCGCATCTCTGTGTGGGAGGAGCGGGGTAATAGCTATCTAAATACATCATGCAATAGGACTAAACTAATGAACAAACAGTGCATGGCTGGGGCTTGCGAGGCTCCTGCTGCTGGCATGGGCCGATATTGTGAGACCCACAAGCGCGCCTTTAGACGCCACGGGCACCCCCTGCAATCCGGCATTACGGTGCCTGAAGTAAAGCCCTTCATCAAACGGGTGAAGGCGCGTATCAACGCCAATGAGACCAACCCTACGTGGTCCCTCTTGGCTGCCCGCTGGGAGTCAATGGTGGACATTAGCCGCGCCTACGTAACTCAGATGAAGAGCGGCGCGGCATTCAATCGCTATGAGGCAAGAGCGCATCAAGCGATTCTCAACCTTGCCAATACGGTGGACGCGAGCGATGTCACCACGATGGCCTTAGGCATGTACATGCTGAGAGAGGAGCAGGGCAGGCGCTTTCACTCCGACGAGGCTTTCACCTTCCAGCTTGTTCGGAGGGTGATGCTGATGAGCGATGTGCATGTAGGGACCGGATGGAACCCGAAGACCGGCAAGACGTTTCGCGTCTACAAAGAGCCATCCCCCAGGGTCACAAGGATTATCGGAGGCCTCCTGCAAGAGGTCTTCGGGACAGTAGGTCTATACGTGGCGAGCCTTGAGGCCGCCGATAAGAGAAAACAGGAGCAGCAGACTGCTGAGCTCCATGCAGCCTTGGAGGCTTTGCAATGAGTAGCGATTGGATGGAAGAGCTCCTTCCGTGGGAAGGAGAGGATGAGTTGGTTGAGGTGAAGGAAGCAGCCCTGCAAGCGCAGCACGAAGAGTTACAGAAGGGAGCAGTACGGAAGCCTGTAGGGAACCAAGAGAAGGACGTTCAAGGGGCGATGGAAGCGCTTCCCACGCTGCGGGCCTTCGTGACGAGCATGGGGGGAGTGAATCCCGCGAAGGTACTTGCAGACTTAGAAGCCAGCGGGCACATCGTCTATCGGCTGGGCCAGTACGTTCAGAACGTGAGGAAGGCAGGTAAGGCACAGTTGTTCGTCAGTGAGAAGACCAATGGCAAGCGGGAGCTGTTCGTTACGGATGCCGGGAAGGTGCTGCTTGAGGAGCTAAAGGAAAACGGCACGCTCACCAAGGAGAAGAGCGGGGAACCTTCGGACGAAGAGCGGGTGCAGCGCGCGGCCTACACCAGAAAGCTGAGGGAGAAGCGGGCACAGCGTAGGTTACAGAAGAAGCTAGACCTCGAAGCCCGACAGCCTCAGGTGTTGGCTGACTTGGATGCCAAGATTGAGGCGAGCATCGCCAGGCGAGCGCAGACCAAGGAGCGATTGGCGGCAGCCAGCAAGGCCGCGATGGTCCGCTACTACGAGTCATTGAACAAGGAGTGATGTAAATGGCGGAAGAGGCAGTTAAGGCGCGAGATAAGCATTTCAATTCCCATCGCGTCGCCCGCAGTGATTGCCTTCGTGCTTTGGTGCGGGACATTATCGAGGAGTTGGAGCGGCACGAGCAGGCAACCGGGGCCCGTAAGAGGCAACGGAGGCAGCAAGACCAGGAAGTACATGAGCGCCAAGTGGAATCCCTCGTCTGCGGTGCCGCCTATAGGGAGCTTCAGGAGCCCGGTGGATGGGTGACGGTCTCGCGGTCTAAGCAAGTCTTAGGCAGGTACAACCGCTACCAGTCTATGGTCATGGGGAAGAATCTGCCCAAGGTATTAGACGCCCTCAGCGGCCCCGCTATGGGGCTCTTGGAGGCTTCGGTAGGAGTCGGCGGATCAATCCGCGTGAGAGGCGTACAGACCACATACAGGGCATCGACTACGCTTCTCGCTAGGCTGGCTCCCTTGGGACTCTCGTGGGCTGACTTCGGGCTGCATCAAGACGAGGAGGTAATTGTCTTGAAGGCCCCGAAGGAGAACCACCGGACGAGGGCTAAGCGAATCCAGTACGTGGAGACTGAGCAGACCACCGCCATCCGCAAGGAGATGCAGACCATCAATGAGTGGCTGGAGTCAGCGGACATCGACTACCTTGGAGATTCGTGGGATGTCGATGCTACTGATAGACGCATGCGCCGCACATTCAACAAGGGAAGGTTTGACCTCGGAGGGCGGATGTTCGGAGGCTTCTGGCAGGGTCTCCACAAGCCGGAGCGGAAGGACATTCGGATTGACGGGCGGGAGGTGACGGTGCTGGACTTCAGCCATGTTGGTCCGCGCATCCTGTATGGCATGGCTGGGGCTGTGCCGTGTGGAGATGCCTATGCTGTGCCTGGGTGCGCTGACAACCGGGAGGGAATCAAGAAGGTCTTTGCCGCCATGACCTACGCGGACAAACCTCCGGCCTCGTTTCCGAGGGAGACCAAGTCCCTGTTCCCCCGTAGTGCCCGCATTGGAGAAGTTTGTAAGGCCATCGAGAGGCACCATCCAGAGCTCATCAGTTTGTTCTATACGGGCGTTGGCTTAGAGGTCATGCATCGAGAGAGCCAGATCATGGTCTCCATCATGCTGCAATTGAAGGAACAGGGGATTGTGGGTCTTCCTATTCACGATGCCGTTGTAGTGAGGGAGGATCACGCACAGCAGACAGAGACCATCATGCTGGAGGTCTTCCGCAAGGTGGCAGGCATCGAAGGCAGGGTAGAGGTGGAGAAGTGAGACAGCAGAAGGAGGCAGCATGTAACCCGATGCTGGACCTATGCTCATACACCGGGGCCATTGGTTAGCCTGCTGTGGTCTCTCATGGGTGTTATGTGTGTAGTGGTACTGGTGCATGCACCCCTATACCCAATCAAGTCTCTGTCTATATATCTATGTTCACCCTACGCTACCTTATGTGGGGCCCGTAAGGCACTAGCGTGCCTAGGTGAAGCTCCCGATAATGAGCGGTTAGCAAACCAGAAGGGGACGATATGGAACTTCAACTGATCGGGTCAGTGGAAACGCGCTTGGGGCGTGCGAACGCGATACTGTGCGCTGACGATGACCGGCCAGGAGAAATCTTCCTGCATTTTTGGGGCATTCCGGACCAGCCGCCCACTGCTGTACTCGCGCAGAAATTCGAGGATGATGGAACCACGGCAGCATACCAACCGGTTCTTCTATGGGCAGCCGACTCGATGGGAAAAACCGTTCTACAAACGCAAGTCGGTCCCGAACTCGAACTGTTCCGGTCCATACGCGCGGTTCTAACGAGGATTGGTAGCGAACTGCACGGAAGATGGAGCGATGCGACTGGGCCGGGAGGCGAAATTATCCTGAGGCCTCTAGACCGGGGGGACGGGATCACCAACATCGAACGGTGCGAATCATGGGAGCAATTCAAGCGCTGGACAGGGCAAGCGCGGAGTGCCGGAGCCGTGGCCTTTCGTGGACATGGCAGCAGCGAATTCACGCTGATCGCGAGCTTGTTTAGGACCGGTCGCAGGTCGCTGATGCGCTATTGCAGCCAAACTCTCCGAGACTTCCATTCGCACGTCGAAGCCGTAACCGGCCGCCGTTTCAATCTCAGCGACCCGATTGATTTCTCAACGCTCTTGGCACTTGCGCAACATCACGGGCTACCGACTCCGCTCTTGGACTGGACGGAGTCACCGTATATCGCTGCGTTCTTCGCTTTCGCAGATGCACTCGAATCGGCTTCAGTCCGCCCCGATGCTACGCATGTAAGGATATTCGGACTCACCCGTGCTTTCACTGAAAGTTACTCGCCCTCGATAGTGCATGTCGACTCCATCCAACCTTACGTGAATTTTTTGCAGGTTGGCGCGCGCGATAACCCGCGACTGTACGCACAGCAAGGCCGCTTCACAGTTTCCAACGTTGCCAACTGGGGAGGCTATGTCAGTCAGCTTGCGGCGGAGCGTAACGTCACGTATTTAATGGCGGCAGACGTTCCTATCCGATTTGCTACGGAAGCGCTAGAAGACCTTAAATTCATGGGATTAACCGCCGCGACTCTGTTCCCTGGGCTTGATGGAGTCTGCAGAATGCTGAAGCACGAGATGTCATTCAAGCGTCTTCCATTGCCAACACCTGGGCTGCCAAGCGAGAGCGATGAGGCGACCGGTGACGCTAGTGTTCCGACAATCGGCTCTTAATTAGCTGATGCCGACTGTCATGGTTGCGCCAGCCCTGTAGGGCTGTTGATGGCCTTGTCAAGCCATTCTCGCTTAATGCTCAGCCCATACCCCTTCCCATACTGGGCCGCTTCACCCTGGGTCGCCCAGCCGCCTATTGCGTGCCGAACCTCAGGAGGGCAGTTGACCTCTCGCAGACGGTCGGCCATCGTGTGCCGGAATTCGTGCGCCGTGTGCTCCCACTTGTTAGCGCGTAGCCATTTAGCCACGGTTGCAGATGCGGTATCCGCGTTGCAGCGTTGCTCGTTCGTGTACTTGGGGAATGCGAACCGCTGATCAGGCCGCGCGTTTTCCTTAATTCGCTGTGCGGCCCACAAGGCAGAGCCAAGCAAGGGCACTTCTCGCGCTGTGAAAGTGTTCTTCAGCGTGCGCCAAGGCTGCTCCTGAATGACGATGTGGGGGATGGGGCCATCGAGCACCAGTTCATCAAGTAGCAGCCCGGTCACCTCACCGATACGGGCCCCGGTGTCCGAAAGCAGGGCGATGAGCCATCGAATGTAATCATCCACCTCCCGGCATTTCGCTTGGACTGCCGTGAGCTCTTCGGCTGTGAAGGGGACCCGCTTTTTCGTATCCGAGCCTTCCCCAGCAATCTGAAGGGATTCGAAGGGGTTCGTGCGGGTAAGCTCTTTCTCGCTGATATAGGAGTTGATGACCGCATTGATGGTGCTGAGGCGTCTACGGATGGTGCCAGTCTTGAGGCCCGCAGCTTGCTGCTTGGCCACGAAGGCGCGCGCATCGGTACGGGAGACCGCCTCAACCGGCTTATCACCAACCGCATCAATCAATGTCTTGAAGGCAGCGCGCGAGAAGGCAGCGAACGTCTCATCGTCCCGCTTCTTGTGATGCTCCAGGTAGAGCTCGAAGGCATCGCTAAGGGAATCCTTCAGGGTGCCCGCAAGCATCTGCATGGCGGTGCTCTCGACCGTGGTTAGGTACTCGCCAGCGTCCGCTTCGCGGTAAACCTCCTCATCGCCCGCAGCATGAGCCATGCGCTTCCTATCAAGATGCTCGTGCAGTAGCTCGATGGCCGTTTCCATCTCTTCATCGCGCTCCGCATCAGGTGCGATACCCCATGCCATCAGCAGCGCCTCTGCGTGCTTCTTGGTCGCCTTCAGGGAGGACTCTGGGTGAGCACGAAGGGACAGCCAATCCTTTTCGAGCTGGCGGTTCAGCGCTTCCAGTTTTCGGGCAGCTTCGGCAACGTTAGACGTGTGCAGATTTACCTTCACCGACACTTTGCCGTAATGGTGCTGAAGGTCTCTGGGGATGGGGCGCTGGAAGTAGTAAGTGCTACCGCGCTGATAACAGTACTTCAAGGTGATGGAAAGCACGCCGGAGCGTATCTGCATGATGGTAACCACGTAAGTTACCACAGAAACACGCCCTTATGAGCCGGGGAGGCTTGCTGCGTAAGGCTTTGCGGGAAGAGGAGTGGTGCCCAGGGCCGGAATCGAACCGGCACGCCTTGCGGCGGGGGATTTTGAGTCCCCTGCGTCTACCAATTTCACCACCTGGGCACGCTGTCTTTCTCGACTAAGGACGAACCAGGCGGAACGTCCAAATCGAGTAGTCGGCGATTATGACCCAAATCCTCGCGATGAGCAAGCAGCGGCCGTCCAGCGGCGATGCCGCCGAAGATCACTGGCTCAGATAATTGAACGAGCCGTTCCGAATGACACCCATCACGCTCGCCCGTTGATCCAGCCCGACGTGATCGCTCGCGCTCGTATTCACCACGCCATTGGGCACCACCAGCTCATGCGCGTGTTCCAGTTCCGAGCGCAACGCGACGCGGAATTCCTTCGTGCCCGGCTTCCCGGCTTTCAACGCGCGGGCTACGGCATCCTGCAAACGGGGATACACGCCCGCCGCATCGCCGGCAAACTGCGTGACCGTGCCCTTGCCGTACTTGCCCTCATAGGCTTCGACGAACGCGAGCGCCGCCTTCTTCGACGGATGATCCGCCGGCAGCGTGCGCGCGACGACCACCGGCTGCGTCGGAAAGAGCGTGCCTTCGACATCCTTCCCGCCGAGCTTGATGAACTCCGGCGTCGCGATGCCGTGTGTCTGGTAGATCGCGCCCTTATAGCCGCGCTCGACGAGCGTGCGCTGCGGCAGCACCGTCGGCGTTCCCGCGCCCGCGATCAGCACCGCGTCCGGTTTCGCCGTCATCAGCTTGAGAATCTGGCCGGTGACGCTCGCGTCGGTCCGGTTGAAGCGCTCGCTGCCGACAATCTCGATATGCCGCAATGCCGCGAACTTGCTGAACTCGTTCAGCCAGCTATCGCCGTAACTGTCCGCGAAGCCGATGAAACCCACCGTCTTCACGCCGTGATTCGCCATGTAACGCGTCATCACGTCGGCCATTGCGCGGTCGGTCTGCGCCATCTTGAACGCCCACACCTTCTTGCCTTCCTGCGGCTCGACCACCGACGCGGATCCGATCAGCGTGATCATCGGCGTCTGATACTCGGAAACGGGATCGAGCGCCGCGAGCGCCGCTGGCGTGATGTTCGGGCCGACGATCACATCGACCTTGTCTTCGGTGATCAGCTTGCGGATATTGCGCACGGCCGCGCCCGGGTCCGAGCCGTCATCGAGGATGATGTACTGCGCGTCCTGTCCGGCGATGGTCTTCGGCCACATCAGCATCGCGTTCTTGCTCGTGATGCCGATCGCGGCGGCGGGGCCGGTGCTCGACAAGTCCACGCCCACCTTGATCTGCGCCTGCGCGGCGGCGGCCAGCAAAGCGAGGGCGGCGCCGGCAGCAAGCCGGCGCGTGATCTTCGACAACGTCATCGGATGGTCTCCAGGGAAGTTCGTATTTGTTGTGGCGGCGTTTGCGCCGTCGTATTCAGAGTTCGTAAGTCTCGTGACCGCCGGCGAGCGCCTGTTCGATCAGCTTGCGGTTCATCGAAGGCGACAGCAGTTCGACGAGCGTGTACACATAGCTGCGCAGATAAGCGCCCTGTTTGAGCGCGAGCCGCGTGACGTTGGTGCCGAACAGATGGCCGACGGGCATCGCGCGCAAATGACGGTCGCGCTCCGGGTTGAACGCGATATCCGCCATGATCCCGACGCCCAGCCCCAGTTCGACATACGTCTTGATGACGTCCGCGTCGATGGCCTCGAGCACGATGTCCGGACTCAGCGCGCGCAGCGCGAACGCCTGATTGATCTTGCTACGGCCGGCGAACGCGGCGTCATACGTGATGAGCGGGTACTGCACGAGATCGTCGAGCGTGAGAAGCTTGCGTTCCAGCAGTGGATGCTCGGGCAGCATGACCGCGAGATGCTGCCACTGGAAGCAGGGCAGCGACACGAGTTCCTTGTAATTGGCGATGGCCTCGGTGGCGATGGCGATATCCGCCTGATCGTGGATGACCATCTCCGCGACCTGCGTCGGGCTGCCTTGCAGGATCGAAAGATGCACCTTCGGAAAGCGCTTCTTGAACTCGGCGATGGCCGCCGGCAGCGAGTAGCGCGCCTGCGTATGCGTCGCGGCGATGACGAGGTTGCCCTGATCCTGCGCCGCGTAATCCTTGCCGACGCGCTTCAGGCTCTCGACTTCTTGCAGGATTTTTTCGACGGAAGCGAGGATGATACGTCCCGGCTCGGTCAGCGAGCGCACGCGCTTGCCGTGGCGCGTGAAGATCTCGACGCCCAGTTCGTCCTCAAGCTCGATGATGGCTTTGGAGACGCCGGGTTGCGATGTATACAGTGCTTTCGCTGCTTCCGTCAGGTTGAAGTTCTGCCGCACGGCCTCACGCACGAAGCGGAACTGATGCAAATTCATTTAGAACCCTTCGTTATTACCCGATTGCATATCAAAGTAATTTTTCAGTCGTTTGCAATATATAGCAGGTTTATTACTATCAGTCCAATTTTTCCAATTTCGATAGCTGTTTTTGTCATTAGCAAATGATCGTTCCATCTGAACGACCCGCGCAATGGTGAATCAATGGTTATCTGCGCCGCGTAACCTGGAACGCAGCGCGCACACAAAAACTTGGGGCCCCCGAATGTATCAATACGATGAGGTCGACCAGCGAATCGTCGACGAGCGAGTCGCACAGTACGCCGATCAGGTTCGCCGACGTCTGTCGGGCGAGTTGAGCGAAGAGGAGTTTCGTCCGCTGCGGCTGCAGAACGGCCTGTACATGCAGCGCCACGCGTACATGCACCGCATCGCGATTCCTTACGGCAACCTGCGCAGCGACCAACTGCGCATGCTGGCGACGATCGCGCGCGAGCACGATCGCGGCTACGGCCACTTCTCGACGCGCACGAACATCCAGTTCAACTGGGTCGAGCTCGAAGAGACGCCCGAAATCCTGCGCAAGCTGGCATCGGTGCAGATGCACGCGATCCAGACTTCCGGCAACTGCATCCGCAACATCACGGCGGACCAGTTCGCCGGCGTTGCACCGGATGAGGAAGTCGATCCGCGTCCGTGGGCCGAAATCCTGCGTCAATGGTCGACGTTCCATCCCGAGTTTGCCTGGCTCCCGCGCAAGTTCAAGATCGCGGTGTGCGGCTCGGCGGAAGATCGCGCGGCGGTGCAGATTCACGATCTCGGCGTCTATCTGAAGAAGAACGCGCAGGGCGAAGTCGTCGCGAGCATTCTCGCGGGCGGCGGGCTCGGCCGCACGCCGATCATCGGCGCGGTGATCAAGGAAGACCTGCCGTGGCAGCATCTGCTGACCTACTGCGAAGCCGTGCTGCGCGTCTACAACCGCTACGGCCGCCGCGACAACATGTACAAGGCGCGCATCAAGATTTTGGTGAAGGCGCTGTCGCCGGAGAAGTTCGCGAAGCAGGTCGAGGAAGAGTGGCTGCATCTGAAGGACGGCCCGTCGACGCTCACGCAGGACGAAGTCGAGCGCGTGTCGAAGTTCTTCGCGCCGCCGGCCTACGAGAAGCTGCCGGACACGGACGCATCGTATGAGAAGCATCTGATCGAGAACAAGGCATTCGCGCGCTGGGTCGAGCGCAACGTGCGCCCGCACAAGGTGCCGGGCTATGCATCGGTGACGCTGTCGCTGAAGCCGACGGGCATTGCTCCCGGCGATGCGACCGACAAGCAGATGGACGACGTTGCGGCGCTCGCCGACGAATTCTCCTTCGGCGAGATTCGCGTGTCGCACGAGCAGAACCTGATTCTCGCGAACGTGAAGAAGAACGACCTGTTCACCGTGTGGGAACGCGCGAAGGCGGTCGGTTTTGCATCGGCGAACATCGGCTTGCTGACGGACATCATTTCGTGCCCCGGCGGCGATTTCTGCTCGCTCGCGAACGCGAAGTCGATCCCGATTGCGCAAGCGATCCAGCAGCGTTTCGACGACGCCGACTACGTCTACGACCTCGGCGACCTGTCGATCAACATTTCGGGCTGCATGAACGCGTGCGGTCATCACCACGTCGGCAACATCGGCGTGCTGGGCGTCGATAAGGACGGCTCGGAGTGGTATCAGGTGACGCTCGGCGGCGAGCAAAGCTCCGGCGCGACCGGTGCGCATCTCGGCAAGGTCATCGGCCCGTCGTTCTCGGCGCATGAAATGCCGGACGTCGTGTCGAGCGTGATCGATACGTTCGTCGACAACCGCATCGAAGGCGAGCGCTTCATCGATACGTTCGGCCGCATCGGCATCGCGCCGTTCAAGGAGCGCGTGTACGCATCGCGCCAGGCACACGCTTGAGGATTTGAAGATGACGTTGATTATCAAGAACCGCGCCGTCGTCGAAGACGATTTCACCGTGATCCGCGCCGCCGAAGACGGCGCGCTGCCCGCAGCCGATGCGCTGCCGGCCGGCAAGGTGATCGTGCCGTTCGCGTTGTGGAAGGAACACAAGGATGCGATCGCCGCATCGCGCTCGAAGGACGAGCTCGGCGTGTGGCTCGCTCCGGACGACGAACCTGCGGATATCGCGCCGGACTTCGACAAGATCGCGGTCATCGCGGTCGATTTCCCGGTGTTCCGCGATGGCCGCGGCTTTTCGATTGGCCGCCTGCTGCGTGAGCGGTATGACTGGAAGGGCGAGCTGCGGGCCATCGGCGACGTGTTGCGCGATCAGGTGTTCTTCCACCATCGCTGCGGCTTCGACGCTTTCGCCGTGCGCGCCGACAAGGACATCAACGACGCGCTGAACGCGTTCAACGAGTTCACCGAGCTGTATCAGGGCGCGAACGACAATCCGGAACCGCTGTTCCGCCGCCGCGCCGCGGTGCTCGCCACGCTCGGAGCCTGAGGCATGACGCCAGAATTGCAAGCCAGGGTTGACCGTCTGGATGCGCTGCTGGATTCCATCGCAGCGCGTCACGAGCGCGTCAAGCTAGCCAGCAGCCTCGCCGCGGAAGACATGGTGCTCACGCACGCGATTCTTTCCCGCGGCGTGAAGATCGGCATCTTTTCGCTGAACACCGGCCGCCTGCACGCGGAAACGCTCGGCATGATCGACGCCGTGAAAGCACGTTACGGCTACGACATCGAGCAGTTTCATCCGCAGCCCGATGCCGTCGACGCCTACGTGCGCGATCACGGCGCGAATGCGTTCTACGAGAGCATTGATTTGCGCAAGAGCTGCTGCCATATCCGTAAGGTGGAGCCGCTCAACCGCGCACTCGGCGATGTCTCCGCGTGGGTGACGGGCCAGCGCCGCGAGCAGTCGGTGACGCGCGCCGAGTTGCACGAGGAAGAGCACGACGCGCCGCGGGGCATCGCAAAGTTCAATCCGCTCGCGGACTGGAGCGAAGCCGATGTGTGGGACTACCTGAAGGCGTTCGATGTGCCCGTGAATCCGCTGCATGCGCGCGGCTATCCGAGCATCGGCTGCGAGCCCTGCACGCGCGCGGTGCGTCCCGGCGAGGACAGCCGGGCGGGCCGCTGGTGGTGGGAGTCGCGCGATACGAAGGAATGTGGCCTGCACATGACCAACATCAGCAGCATCAGGATCGTCGAAGAAACTCCCAGCTCGGCGATCTGACCAAAAGACATCGAGGCGCGAAGACGCCGCAGCACAACCCTGTTACCGAACGCGACGCCTTTCTTGGCGCCGCCATAAAAGGATCGACGAATATGAGCACGACGCTCGACCCCAACGTCACGACCCCGATCGTCAACCGGGCGACGCGGATGGACCATCTCGACTGGCTCGAAGCCGAGTCGATCCACATCCTGCGCGAACTCGTCGCGGAATGCAGCAAGCCCGCGCTGCTGTTTTCGGGCGGCAAGGATTCGGTCGTCGTGCTGCATCTCGCGTTGAAGGCCTTCGGCCTCGGCGCGGGCCGCAAGACGGTGCTGCCGTTCCCGCTGGTCCATATCGATACCGGCCACAACTTCGACGAAGTCATCGACTTCCGTGATCGCCGCGCAGCGGAGATCGGCGCGGAACTCGTCGTCGGCCATGTCGAAGATTCGATCAAGAAGGGCACCGTGCGCCTGCGTCGCGAAACCGATTCGCGCAATGCGGCGCAAGCGGTGACGCTTCTCGAGACCATCGAGGAACACGGCTATACCGCGATGATCGGCGGCGCGCGCCGCGACGAAGAGAAGGCTCGCGCGAAAGAGCGCATCTTCTCGTTCCGCGATGAATTCGGCCAATGGGACCCGAAGGCGCAGCGCCCGGAACTGTGGAGCATCTACAACGCGCGTCTTCATGCCGGCGAGCATCTGCGGGTGTTCCCGATCTCCAACTGGACCGAACTCGACGTGTGGCAATACATTGCGCGCGAAAAGCTCGAACTGCCGTCGATCTACTATGCGCACGAGCGCGAGATCGTCCGCCGCAACGGGCTGCTCGTGCCGGTGACGCCGCTCACGCCGGTGCGCGAAGGCGAGACCCCGGAAATGGCGCAGGTGCGCTTCCGCACGGTCGGCGACATCAGCTGCACGTGCCCGGTTTCGAGCGATGCCGACGATGTCGAGAAGATCATCGCGGAAACCGCCGTGACGGAAATCACCGAACGCGGCGCGACGCGCATGGACGATCAGGCATCCGAAGCCGCGATGGAACAGCGCAAGAAGCAAGGCTATTTCTAAGCATCACGTCCAAGGAACGAACGAATCATGAGCATTTATCAAGCCGAAGACCTGGGCGTGTTGCGCTTCATCACGGCGGGCAGCGTCGACGACGGCAAGAGCACGCTGATCGGCCGCCTTCTGTACGACAGCAAGGCCGTGCTGTCCGACCAGCTTTCCGCCATTTCCCGTGCGAAGAACAAGCGCACGGTCGGCGATGAAATCGATCTGTCACTGCTGACGGACGGCCTCGAAGCCGAGCGCGAGCAGGGCATCACGATCGACGTTGCCTACCGCTATTTCGCGACCGCCAAGCGCAAGTTCATCATTGCCGATACGCCCGGCCACGAGCAGTACACGCGCAACATGGTGACGGGCGCATCGACGGCGCATGCGGCGATCATTCTCGTCGACGCGACGCGCGTCACCTTCGAGAACGGCGCGGCGCAACTGCTGCCGCAGACGAAGCGCCATAGCGCGATCGTCAAGCTTCTGGGCCTGCAGCACGTGATCGTCGCGATCAACAAGATGGACCTCGTCGAGTACAGCGAGGCGCGCTTCAACGAGATTCGCGATGCCTACGTCGCGCTCGCGCGTCAGCTCGGACTCGACAACGTGCGCTTCGTGCCGGTGTCGGCGCTCAAGGGCGACAACATCGTGACCGCCAGCGAGCGCATGCCCTGGTATGCGGGCGAGCCGCTGCTGGATCTGCTCGAATTGCTGCCGGTCGCGCAGCCGAACGAACAGGCGCTGCGTTTCCCGGTGCAGTGGGTCGCGCGTCAGGACGGCTCGCAAGCCGACGACTTCCGCGGCTACATGGGCCGCGTCGAAGCCGGCGAAGTGCGCGTCGGCGATGCGATCACCGTGCTGCCGGGCAATCGCCCGGCGACGGTGGCCGAGATCATCGCGCCGGTGCCGGGCGGCGTGAGCCCGGTGGATCGCGCGTTCGCGGGTCAGACGGTGACGCTACGCCTGACCGAAGACGTCGATGTATCGCGCGGCGACACCTTCGTGCCGGCGTCCGCAACCGTCGATCCGGCGAAGAAGCTCGAAGCCGACCTCTGCTGGTTCGACGAAGAGCCGCTTTCGCCGCAGCGCAAGTACTTGCTGAAGCAGACGACCAATACCGTGTTCGCGCGCATCGGCGCGGTGAAGCAGGTGCTCGACGTGCACACGCTGTCGCATTCGGTGGACCGCACGACGCTCGCGATGAACGACATTGGCCGCGTGGCGCTGACGCTGCAGAAGCCGATCGTCGCGGACGCGTACGATACGCATCAGGGAACGGGCGCGTTCGTGCTGATCGACGAGGCGACGCATCACACGGTCGCGGCGGGTATGATTCGCGCAATCGCGGCTTAATGACGGGTGAAATGCGATGGGTAAGGTCTATCTGATCGGAGCGGGGCCGGGCGCGGCGGATCTCATCACCGTGCGCGGCATGCGCCTGCTCGAATCGGCCGATGTCGTGCTGCACGACGCGCTGATCGAACCGGCAATGCTCGACTACGCGCCGCACGCGAAGAAGATCGCGGTCGGCAAGCGTTGCGGGCAGCGCTCGACGGCCCAGCATTTCATCAACAAGCAGATCGTCGATGCGGCGCGCGAGCATGGCGTCGTCGTGCGTCTGAAGGGCGGCGACCCGATGCTCTTTGGCCGCGCCGACGAGGAAATGCGCGCGCTGGAAGCGGCGGGCATCGAGTATGACGTGGTGCCGGGCATCACGGCGGCGCTGGCGAGCGCGGCGACGCTCAGGCGATCGCTGACGCTGCGCGGCGTGTCGCGCAGCGTGGCGCTGGCGACGCACAGCCGCGCCGCCGATAGCGATACGATCCGCGAGCAGGCGAAGGCCGATTCGCTCGTGTTCTACATGGGCCGCGACAGTGCGCCGGACATCGCGCAGCAGCTCATCGACGCCGGGCGTCCGGGATCGACGCCGGTGGCGATCGTCGAGGCATGCAGCACGCCGCGCGAACGCACGCTGACCCTGACGCTCGCGCAAATGGCGCTCGGCGAGGCGCAGGAATGGCTCGATCCGTCGCAGCCGAGTCTGCTGATGATCGGAGAGGCGTTTCGCGAAAGGGCGTCGGCGGTGAAGCCGCGGGTGCATCTGAAAGGGATGGCGGCGTGATGCTGCTTTGAGTTCGCCAGAAAAGCGCACCGGAAGGTGCGTTTTTTCTTTGAGCCGGCGCTGCTGAACGGTTCGCCGGGTATCGCGTTCATCGGTCGTCAGGAATGCCACGTTCTCTTGCGGCTCGTGTCGGCAACGCTGTGCGTTGGGTCAGTCGATGGACGGCGCGTGCGTTGGGGCTCGTCGTTTCGCTGCTGCTGGGCTACGCGCTCGTTGCGCTGGTGGCCGCTATGGCGCCCGGCAACCGTGACTGGCAACCCGTCGCACCCGGCGAGGGCGTCACCATCTGGCTCACGACCAACGGCGTTCATGCCGCGCTTGTGCTGCCGCGCAATGCGGCGGGCGTCGACTGGTCCCGCTATTTCTCGCCGTCGGATACGCGCATGCCCGCTGCGTCGGCGCGATACGACATGATCGAAGTCGGCTGGGGCGATCGCGAGTTCTATCTGAACACGCCGGAATGGAGCGATCTGCGGGCATCGACGGCCTTGCTCGCGCTTTCGGGACGCGGCAGCACGGTGTTGCACGTCCAGTTCATGGCCGCGCCGAGCGTGGCATCGGACGATGCGCTGCCGATTACGATTTCTGTTGCTGCCTATCGGCGCGTGGCGGCGTACGTGCTCGGGACCGCGAAGCTCGATGCCGACGGACAATCCACGAACGTGCCGGGACACCACTACAACGATTACGACGCTTTCTATGAAGCGCGCGGGCACTATTCGGCGTTTCTGACCTGCAATCAGTGGACGCGCAATGCGCTCGACGCTGCCGGCGTGCGAGTGCCGATGTGGGCGCCGTTTGATCGGGCGTTGTTCTGGCAGTTGCGCGGAGGGTAAGCGGTGGTGTGCGGTCAGGCTAGCGCGCGCCGCGTCGAAGTTCGTTGATGACGGGTTCCTTCATGGCGATCTGACACTCGCCCAAACGGCCAAAGCCCAAACCCTAAACCTGCGTCAAGCAATACCTCGCGACCGCGTCGAGCACGCCCTCGTCCTCGCCGACAGCCGTTGCGCAATGAATGACCACGCCCGGATGCAACGCGCGGCAGGTATCGATCACCTGCGGCAAATCACGCCGTACATGCCCGCCCTGGCCGAAGAAAACCGGCACGACGGTGATCGCATCGCAGCCATCGGCGGCTTGCGCGGCGACCGCAGCGGGCAAATCCGGCGTCATCAGTTCGAGAAATGCGAGCGCAACCGGATCGCCGCGCAACGAACGCAGCTTCGCAGCAAGACGTTCGAACGGCTCGGCCCAGCGCGGATCGCGTGCGCCGTGGCCGAACAGGATGATGCCGTGCTTGCCCATCACGCTCTCCCGAAAAGACTCAGTGCCGTTCCACCCACTTCAGGCCCAGCAAGCCGATCGCCAGATAGGCGAGGGCGGGCGCCGCCGCCGTGATGGGCGCAGGCCACGTATTCAACGTGCCGATGTGCGAGAAAAGCGTGTTGAACAACTGGAAGCTCATGCCGATCATGATGCCGCCGAACACCTTCACGCCGACGACGCCGGCGCGCGTATGCAAGTATGCAAACGGCAGCGACAGCACCAGCATCACCAGCACCGCGAACGGATACAGAATCTTGCGCCAGAACGCGATCTGATACCGCTGCGTGTCCTGATGATTCTCCGTCAAGTGCTGGATATAGCGGAACAGATTGAACATCGACATCCGGTCGGGCGACACCAGCAACACCGACAGAATCTGCGGCGTCAGCTCGGAGCGCAGCGAGTATTCGGGCAGCGCCGTCTCCTTCGCGCGATACACCGGATTGAGCGCATCGCCCGGATTGACGGCTTGCGGCTGTGCGTCGATCAATTGCGTTTCCGTGACGCCAGTCAGCTTCCAGTGGCCCGGCGGCTGAAACACGCCGCTCCTGGCGACGCGCACGTTCGACAGCCGAAACTTCGAATCGAATTCGTAGATGCGCACGTTGGCGATCGTCGTATCGGGATTGAGCGTGCCCACGTTGACGAAGCGCGTGACCTGTTCGCCGTTTTCCTTCGCGGTCAGCGTGTCCTTCACCCACACGCCCGACTGGAAGTTCGACGATACCGACGACCCCAGCGCCTCCAGCCGCACGCGCTCGGACAACTGGTCCGAGTACGGGCCGATCACTTCGCCGATCAGATACGTCACGAGCACGAGCGGCACGCCGATCTTCAACAGCGATCGCAACGCGGTGCCCGTCGACAGCCCCGACACGCGGAAGATGGTGAACTCGGACGCCGCCGCCATCTGCGCGAACACGTAGATCGCGGAAATGAGCGCCGCGACAGGGATGATTTCGTAGAAGCGCGACGGCGTCTGCAACGCGACGCGCAGCACCGCGAGTGTGAACTTGTAGTTGCCGTGTCCGACCGTGTTCAGCTCATTGATCAGGTCGAAAAAGAAGAACAGGCCCGAGAACGCAAACAGGATGAAGATGAACGCGAGATAAATCTGGCGCGCGAAGTATCGTTCGTAGATGCGCATTGCTTACGCTCCCTTCGAGCGCGTGAACATCGCGCGCGTGAAGAGCGGCCGGTTGCGCACCCGCAGCCAGAAGATGAACGCGACGACCGCGCTCACCAGAATATGCAGCCCCGCGATGCCCACGCCGAACGAGAGCTTGCCTTGCTCGATCCACGACTGCACCACGTTCAGCAGATTCGAGTACGTCAAATAGATCAGCACGGCCATCACGAGATTGATGGTCCGGCTTCGGCGCGGATTCTGATAAGACAGCGGAATGGCAAGCAGCATCAGATTGATGGCGATGAGCGGCAAGCCCAGCCGCCACGCGAATTCAGCGAGGTTCTGCTGGGTCGGATCGGCGAGCAGATCGGGCGTGGAGATGCCCGTCGTCGAGGGCGTGTTGATCACTTGACGACTCATGATCTTCACGCCGTAACGCGCGAATTCCATGATCCGGAAGTTGGGCTGGCCGGGCTCGCCATCGTAACGGCGGCCGTTTTCCAGCACGATGAAGCGGTCGCCGTCCGCACGCGTTTCGGTGTGGCCGTTCTTCGAGACGATCACGTTGACCTTGCCGCCTTCGGTGCTCGTCACGAATACGTTTTCCACATGCCCCTGATCCGGCGACATCTTCTCGATGAAGAACACGCGATGGCTCGACGGCGATTCGCGGAACTGCCCCGGCGCGAGCAGCGACACTTCATCGCGCTGCTGAAAGCGCGCCTTGATGAGCTTGCTCTGCTGGTTCGACCACGGCCAGCCGACGAACGCGAAGAAGATGATGAGGATGATGATCGGCGTGGAAAACGTGGCGATCGGCTTGATGAGCTGCGTCTGGCTGACGCCCGAGGCGAGCCACACGACCATTTCGGAATCGCGATACCAGCGCGTGAGCACGAAGAGGATCGAGACGAAGAGCGTCACGATCAGCATGACGGCGAGATAGCCGATGACCGTGAGCCCGATCAGCACGACGACGTCGCGCGGGTCGACCTGGCCCGACGCCGCGAAGCCGACGATGCGGATCATCATCGTCGTGAGCATGATCGTGAGCAGCACCATGAACACGGCGCCGGCCGTATACGCGAGTTCGCGCTGCAGGGAGCGTTCGAAGATCATTGAATTTTGCTTGAGGCCGGCGGCGGCAGCGTGGCTATTCGTTCTACAGACGCGAGGTTCGACGCTTCGTTCCCTTGCGTCGTGAGCCTGTGACCGCCGCGGTGAAAATAGCGGATAATTGCGGCTTTCATCCTTCAGCCCAGATTTTACCGAGGATAAGCGCGATGGACTTTAGCATAAAAGCCTGTGATTGGAGCAAAGGCGAGGCAAATGGTTTCCTGACGGGGAAAGCCGATGTCGTCGTGCTCGGCGTGTTCGAAGCACAGACACTTACAGGCGCGGCCCGCGTCATGGATGTCGCGACGAAAGGGCTGATTTCGCGCGTCGTCAAGGCGGGCGACATGAGCGGCCGCGCCGGCACGACGCTGATGATCCCCGAAGTGACGGGCATCGGCGCGGCGCGTGTGCTGCTCGTCGGCCTCGGCAAGCAGGACGCCTTCAATCAGAAAGCGTATGGCGAAGCCGTGCGCGCGGCATGGCGCGTGATCCTCGGCACGAAGATCGGCCAAGTCACCTTCACGCTCGCTCAACTGCCGATTCTCGAACGCACCGGCGACTGGGGCGTGCGCGCGGCCATCCTCGCGCTGCGCGAGCTGACCTACAAGTTCTCGCAGATGAAGAGCAAGCCGGAAAACGGCGAGCGCTCGCTCAGAAAGATCGTCTTCAGCATCGATACCGCCGACGAGAAAGCGGCGCGGGTCGCGGCCAAGCAAGGCGTCGCGATCGCGAACGGCATGGACCTCACGCGCGATCTCGGCAATCTGCCGCCGAACGTCTGCACGCCGACCTATCTCGGCCAGACCGCCAAGCAGCTTGGCCGCGACTGGAAGCTCAAGGTCGAAGTGCTCGGGCAGAAGCAGATCGAGGCGCTGAACATGGGTTCGTTCCTGTCGGTCGCGAAGGGATCGGTGCAGCCGCCGCAGTTCATCGTCATGCATTACCAGGGCGCGGGGGAGCCGGTCAAGGCGCGCGGCAAGAATGCGTCGAACGCGTCGAATGCGCCGATCGTGCTCGTCGGCAAGGGCATCACGTTCGATTCCGGCGGCATCTCCATCAAGCCCGGCGAGGCGATGGACGAGATGAAGTACGACATGTGCGGCGCCGGCTCGGTGTTCGGCACGATGCGCGCCGTCGCGGAAATGGGTCTGAAACTGAACGTGATCGGCGTCGTGCCGACCTGCGAGAACATGCCTGCGGGCAACGCATTGAAGCCCGGCGACATCGTCACGGCCATGAACGGCACGACCATCGAAGTGCTCAACACCGACGCCGAAGGCCGCCTCATTCTCTGCGACGCGCTCACTTACGCTGAACGCTTCAAGCCGGCGGCCGTCGTCGATATCGCGACGTTGACGGGCGCGTGCATCATCGCGCTGGGTCATCACAACACGGGCCTCTTCTCGAAGGACGATGCGCTTGCGGGCGAACTGCTCGACGCATCGCGCGAGGCCGTCGATCCGGCGTGGCGTCTGCCGCTCGACGACGAGTATCAGGAGCAGCTCAAGTCGAACTTCGCGGATGTCGCGAACATCGGCGGGCGTCCGGCGGGCAGCGTGACGGCGGCGTGCTTCCTGTCGCGTTTCGCGCAGAACTATCCGTGGGCGCACCTCGATATCGCCGGGACCGCGTGGAAGAGCGGGGCGGCGAAGGGCGCGACGGGCCGGCCGGTGCCGCTGCTGTCGCAATTCCTGATCGATCGCGCGGGGCAGTGAGCGAAACCGTGACGCGCATCGACTTCCATACGAATGTCGGCGATCCGCTCGCCTATGCGTGCCGCCTCGCGCGCAAGGCGTACGCGAGCGGGCGGGCGCTCGTCGTGCTTGCCGAGCCGCAGCGTCTTGCCGCGTTCGACGAGCAGTTGTGGACGTTCGCGCCGCTCGAGTTCGTGCCGCACTGCATGGCCAAGAGCCCGCTCGCGCAGGAAACGCCGGTGGTGCTGGCATCGGATCTCAACGACGTGCCGCATCACCAGGTGCTCGTCAATCTCGGCGCGCCGGTGGCCGCGCAGTTCGCGCGTTTCGAGCGGCTGATCGAGATCGTCGGCAACGAGGGTGACGAACTGGCCGCCGGGCGCGAGCGCTTTCGCTTCTATCGCGATCGCGGCTACGCCATCGAAACGCACAAGCAAGGCGGCTAAGCGAACAGTGCGTGGCGGTGCGCGTGCGTTAGCATCGGCGCACGGAGACCTCTGACGACCCATACAAGACCATGACCGACACCACGAACACGTCCGATTCCTTCGATCCATCCATTCCCGTTCTCACCGATGTCGTCGTGCCCGGCAAGCCGGAATTCGCGCGGGCGGCGACGGCTGACGAAGCGACGGCCGCCTACGAGGCGGAACTCGTCGCGCAACGCTTGCAGGGGCGCGTCACGCAGTTTCTGAACGGCGATGCGCGCGCGCTGATCGAAGCGCGTTGTCAGGACGTGCTGCGCGCACATTCGGCGAGGCTCGTGCAGGACATCACGCGCGAAGTGGCGGTCGCGCTGGAAGCGCATATGCGCGAATGGGTGAGCGTCGCGGTGGAAGAGGAGTTGCGGCGGCAGCGGGAGGCTTGAGCGGGACGAAGTTCAAAAGACAAAGGGGCGCATGTGCGCCCCTTTGTTATTGCGTGCTACGGATTGCGACGTCGATCAGCCCGTCACCGCCCCGCGATTCGCCGGCAACGCCAGCGTGGCGTACTTTGCCAGCACGCCGCGCGTATAACGCGGGGCCGGCTTCTTCCACGCCGCACGCCGACGCGCAATCTCCGCGTCGTCCACGTTCAGTTGCAGCAGCAGCTTGTGGGCATCGATGGTGATCGAATCGCCCTCTTGCACGAGACCGATGGTCCCGCCCGCGAACGCTTCGGGCGCGACGTGGCCGACCACCATGCCCCACGTGCCGCCCGAGAAGCGCCCGTCGGTGATGAGACCGACCGATTCGCCCAGACCCTTGCCAATGATCGCCGATGTCGGCGCGAGCATCTCCGGCATGCCGGGGCCGCCTTGCGGGCCGAGATAGCGCAGCACGACGACATCGCCGGCCTTGATCTTGTCCGCGAGAATGGCCTCCATCGCGGTCTGCTCGTCGTCGAACACGCGCGCCGGGCCGGTGATGACCGGGTTCTTCAAGCCGGTGATCTTCGCGACCGCGCCGTCTTCCGCGAGATTGCCGCGCAAAATCGCGAGGTGGCCCTGCTTGTAGAGCGCCTGCTCGATCGGAAAGATCACCTTCTGATCCGCGCGCGGCTTGCCCGGCACGTCCTTCAGTTCCTCCGCGAGCGTGCGGCCGGTGATCGTGATGCAATCGCCGTGCAGAAGGCCTGCGTCGAGCAATATTCTCAGCACTTGCGGGATGCCGCCCGCCTTGTGCAGATCCGTGGCGACGTACTGGCCCGACGGCTTCAGGTCGCAGATGACCGGCACTTTCTTGCGCATGCGCTCGAAGTCGTCGATGGTCCACTCGACTTCCGCCGCGTGCGCGATCGCCAGATAGTGCAGCACCGCGTTGGTCGAACCGCCCGTCGCCATGATCAGCGCGACCGCGTTCTCGATCGACTCCTTCGTGATGATGTCGCGCGGCTTCAGATCCTTCTTGACCGCTTCGACCAGGACGCGCGCTGATTCAGCCGCCGAGTCGACTTTCTCGTCGTCGGGGTTCGCCATCGTCGACGAATACATCAGCGACATGCCGAGCGCCTCGAACGACGAGCTCATCGTGTTGGCGGTGTACATGCCGCCGCACGATCCGGTCGACGGACACGCGTTTTTCTCGACGCCCTTGAAGTCTTCTTCCGACATGCGGCCAGCCGTGAATTCACCGACGGCCTCGAACGACGACACGATGGTCAGGTCCTTGCCCTTCCAGTTGCCCGGACGAATGGTGCCGCCATACACGTAGATGCCCGGCACGTTCATGCGCGCAAGGCCGATCATCCCGCCGGGCATGTTCTTGTCGCAGCCGCCGATCACGACCACGCCGTCCATCCACTGTCCCTGCACGGCAGTCTCGATACAGTCCGCGATCACCTCGCGCGACACGAGCGAGTACTTCATGCCTTCGGTGCCCATCGACATGCCGTCCGAGATCGTCGGCGTGCCAAAAATCTGCGGGTTCGCGTCGGACCGCCTGATCGCGGCGATGGCGGCGTCGGCGAGGCGCTGCAAGCCCGCGTTGCACGGCGTGATGGTGGAATGCCCGTTGGCGATGCCGATCATCGGCTTGTCGAAGTCTTCCTCCTTGTAGCCGAGGGCGTAGTACATCGAACGGTTGGGCGAGCGCGCGACGCCCTGGGTGATGTTTTTCGAGCGGCGATTGAACGGCATGATGGGGGCTCCGTGAGAATTTTTGGTCTAGTGGCCCAAGAATGAAGCGTCGGCTTGTGCCTGTCCAATATATTATTCAAGGCTTATTAGGTCGCAAAACATATCAATGGAAGAGCGGAATCCGCCGATCGAGATGCGCCTGCTGCGCTACTTCGTGACGGTCGCCGAAGAAATGCATTTCGGCCGCGCCGCCGCGCGCCTTGCCATGACGCAGCCGCCCCTCTCGCAAGCCATCCGCGCGCTCGAAGACGCGCTCGGCGTGGCGCTGTTCGCGCGGACGAAGCGCACGGTCGAACTGACGGCGGTCGGCAAGGACTTGCTGCCCGAAGTGCGCCGGCTGCTCGCTTCCGCCGACGCGCTGCGTCCGCTCGCGCAATCGCTCGCGCGAGGCGAGGCGGGCGTGCTGTCGCTCGCCTTCGTCTCGACGGCGGATTACGGCCTGCTGCCCGCGCTGCTGCGCGATTTCGGCGCGCGCTATGCCGGCGTGCGGCTGCAACTGACGGAAGCGACGAGCGACGTGCAGATCGAGGAGCTCGTCGCGGGCCGCATCGATGCGGGCCTCGTCATTCCGCCGCTGCCGCCCCGGCACGCGATGTCGCTGTCGTATCTGCCGATCGCACGCGAACCGCTCGTCGTCGCGATGTCGGCGGAAGCGGCCGCGCAGTTGCAGCAAAGCGCGGCGGAATGGGCCGACACGCCCGTCGACCTGCGCGATCTGGCTGCCGCGCCGCTCGTCGTGTTTCCGAGGCGTCTCGCGCCGGGCTTGTATGACATCATCATGGGTTGCTACGCCGCGGCGGGGCTGACGCCGCGCATCGGGCAAGAGGCGATTCAGATGCAGACTATCGTGAGCCTCGTGTCGGCGGGCATGGGCGTCGCGCTCGTGCCGCAATCGCTGCGGCATCTGCGACGCACGGGCGTGGTGTATCGTCCGTTGCGGCCGGTGGCGGATGCGCCCGTTGTCGAAACGGGGCTCGTGTGGCGCGCGGCGGAGGTGAGCCCGGTGCTTGCCGGGTTCATCGAGATCGTGCGTGCGCGGGCCGCAGCCGTCTCTGCTTTATGATTCGTGCCTGACTTCCCGCTTTGCTTTGACTTTCTTACGATGCTCATACATCCCAATTTCGATCCCGTCGCCATTCATCTCGGACCGCTCGCCGTGCGCTGGTACGGGCTCATGTATCTGGTGGCGTTTATTTCGGCCATCGTCATTGGCCGGCTACGGCTGAAGCTGCCGTTCGTCGCCAATCAGGGCTGGACCGCGAAGGACATCGACGACATGCTGTTCTACGGCGTGCTCGGCACCATTCTCGGCGGGCGCCTCGGCTACGTGGTGTTCTACAAGGCGAGCTACTACCTGTCGCATCCGCTCGATATCTTCAAGGTGTGGGAAGGCGGGATGTCGTTTCACGGCGGCTTTCTCGGCGTGACGCTCGCGATGGTGCTCTTCGCGCATCAGCGCAAGCGCACGTGGCTGCAGGTGACGGATTTCGTCGCGCCGATGGTGCCGCTCGGTCTGGCGGCGGGGCGCCTTGGTAACTTCATCAACGGTGAGCTGTGGGGCCGCGTGACGGACCCGGCCGCGCCGTGGGCCATGCTCTTCCAGCATTCGTCGAACGATGACGCCGTCTGGCTCGCGAAGAATCCGCAACTGGATGCGCAATGGCATCTGAGCGAAGTCTTCCAGCGGTATCAGATGCTGCCGCGCCATCCGTCGCAGTTGTACGAAATCGCGCTCGAAGGCATCGTGCTGTTCATCGTGATCTGGACGTTTTCGCGCAAGCCGCGTCCGATGGGCGCAGTCTCGGCGCTGTTCCTGATCGGCTACGGGCTCGCGCGCTTCACGGTGGAATTCGCACGCGAACCCGACGATTACCTCGGCCTGCTCGCGCTCAATCTCTCGATGGGCCAATGGCTTTCGCTGCCGATGGTCATCGTGGGCATCGTCCTGATGGTGTGGGCGTACAAGCGGCATCGGCGCGTGCCGGCCAACGCCGCCTGAACCGGCGGCGCTTAACGCCCCATCTGCACGGAGCCGGATACGTCGACGGTCACCATCGTCGTGCCGGCTTCGAGCGCCATCGGCGCGGCCATCTTTGCATCGGCGTTCATGCCGCGCGCCTGCATCATCATCACCGGACGCGGCGCCACGCCGCTCTGGCCGACGTTCACTTCCCGGATCGTAAAGCTGCTATAGCCGAACGCCTGCGCTGCGGCCTGTGCCTGCTTGCGGAACGAATCGATGGCCTGCGTCGAGAGCTTCTGCGCAGCGGCGCGCTGGGCTTCCGGCGACAGCGAGAACGTGACGTTGCCGACCTGCATCGACGAACTCATCTTGCCCGCGAGCTTCGAGGCCGCCGCGAAGTCATGCGATTCGAGCACGACTTCCGTGCGTCCGCGCCACGCGGATATCTTGCCGTCGCGATCCGTCGACGGATACACGCTGAACGCGCCGCTCTTCGCGGTGACGCCATCGACGCCCTTTGCTTCGCGCAAGGCGGCTTCGGCACGCTGATTCAGCGTAGTCGTCAGCGATGAAGGATCGGCGGCTTCCTGCTCGTAGAAGAGCGTAATGGTGACGACATCCTGCGGCACTTGCGTGCTGGCCTGAGCCGACAGCGAGAGCACGCCCGAAGGCTGCGGATTGGCGATGACCGTCTGCGCAGCGGCAGTGGCCGAGAAGGTGAGCGCGGCGCTCGACATCGCGAGAGCGAGTGCGGCGGCGATTTTCTTGTTCATCATCGAAGGACTCAGGCCTGTAACGTCGCGCGTTTCGCGACGGCTCTTAGGCGGTCCATTCGCGCCCTTAGTTCCGGTCTCCGGCGAGCCGTTCGGTAATAAAGCGCCACTGCGCTTCGCTGACGGGCGTGATGGACAACCGGTTGCCGCGAGCCAGCACTTGCATGTCCGAAAGCGCATCGTGCGCGCGCAATTCGGCAAGCGGAATGAGCGGCGTCTTCCTGACGAAGCTCACGTCGACGAGCAGCCAGCGCGGCGTTTCCTGCGTGGACTTGGGATCGAAGTAGGGGCTTTTCGAATCGAACTGCGTAGGATCGGGATAGGCCGTCGATGCAACCTTCGCGATGCCCGCGATACCCGGCTCCGGACAGCTCGAATGATAGAAGAGCACGCCGTCGCCAATTTGCATCTGATCGCGCATGAAGTTGCGCGCCTGATAGTTGCGCACGCCGGTCCACGGCAAGGTTTTCTTCGGCGCGTGCGCGAGATGATCGATGCTCGCTTCGTCCGGTTCGGACTTCATCAGCCAGTAGCGCATGAGGAGAGCGGGAAGAATCGGCGATGCAAATAAAAACGGCATCGGATAAACCGATGCCGTCTGGATAAGGTCCCCGCCTCAGCCGCTAGGCCGGCATCCTGAACCTGGGTTCAAGATTGGTCGCGGTAAGCAACACTTCGGGTACATCAGACTAGTGACGCGCGCGCCCGTGTTACAAGGTTCCGCAACCGTGCCAATGTGACATTGGTTCAAGGAATATATGACCTTGGCGCACCAGGCAGGGAAACCTCACTCTACACCAATCATTTGCCTTGTGCAGCCCCTGCGCCGTGATCGCGCAGTATCTTTTTTTGATTGACACCGCGAGGCTGATTAGATCAGCGCATCATGCAAACGGCTTGCACTCACTGCACTTCATATTGTGCGATGACCGCGCCGAGCTGCTGGTTCATCGAATGCACCGTGCGGCGAATTTCTTCGGCGGGGAAGGCTTCGCCATGACGCACGCTTTCCTGCAGCCGAAGCAATTCGGACGCCAGCGACAGCGCGGCCATCACCGCGATGCGATCCGTGCCGCGCACGCTGCTGGCATTGCGGATCTTGTTCATTTCGGCGTCGACGCGGGCGACTGCTTCGCGCAATGCGGCTTCCGTTTCCGGCGAGCACGCGAGGCGATACGGCTGCCCGAGGATGGATACTTCGATCTGCGTGGTCGTCATGCCTTCTCTCCGTGATGATGTTCGCCGTGCATCTCTTCAGCATGCGCATGTTCGGGCTGCGCGTCGCGCGATGCCTGCGATTCGGCGTTGAGAAGGTCGAGCTGATTGTCGCTTTCGGCGTGATGCGTTTTGCCGCGCGGCAGCTTCTCGAGGATTGCGTTGAGGCGCACCTGTGCGTCGTCGATCTTCGCGGAAAGCGAGTCGCGCTCGGCTTGCAATGCGTCGCGCTCGCTTCGCACCTGCACGAGCTCGGCCTGAACGCCCGCGTAGTCGGCGCGCAATTGTTCGATTTGCGCTTCGAGCGCGAGACGCGCCTGATGGTGGCGCTCGCTGATCTGGATCAGCCGGCCGATGTTTCCTGACAGTGATTCGAGTTCGTTGAGCATGTGCTGCGTCCTCTAAAGACCTGGCATTTTAGCGCGGTTCAAAGCAGCTTCCGATAATTGTCTCGTTTCGAGACGTAACAACCCCGGAACATGCGCGCATCGCGATGCATTTGTGTGTGGAAAGAGCGAGCGTGCGTGTTCATTGCAGGGTGCCGGGCACGGCGCGCGTTCTTGACGGCCCCGATGCCCGCTCCTACACTTGCCGCACTTTTGGTGCTCGCGTCCGCTTCTCTCGCGGATGCAGTCAAACGGGAAACAGGGAGCGAAGTCCACGGCGCATGACCGGGACGCGCCAACCTGTGCTGCCCCCGCAACGGTAAGCGACCGCAACGCAAGTTGCAAGTCGTCCCTCGCGCGTTTCTCGCGTCGCATCGCATGGTTCGTCGGCATGCGGCACGCCCTGCAAGAAACGTGTCGACGCCACTGCGCGCCATGCGCGGGAAGGCGGGACGAAGCGTCGCCAGCCCGGATACCGGCCAATCGTCCAGCGCGTCCATGTCATCGGCATAGTGGCGCGCGCGTCGCGCACAGACCTCGCGGGGAGCGGGGCACGCGCCAGCCCCGAACTGGATTTTCAAGCATGGTTTCATCTCCGTCCGGCATGAAGCGTCGCGCCGTTTGCGTGGCATCGTGCGCGGCGTTCAGCGCGCTGCCCGTGCAATCCGCTCATGCCGATACCGCCGCGCAAACGCTCGCGCCGGTCGTCGTTACGGCGACGCGCACCGCGCAGCCGCTCGCCGATTCGCTCCCGCAAACGTCGCTCTTCGACGAGCAGGACATCGCCGACACCAACGCTCGCGACGTGCTCGGCCTGATCGCGCTCGCGCCCGGCGTACAGGTCACACGAAACGGCGGGCCGGGCGCGAACTCGGGCGTGTACATACGCGGCGCGGCGTCGTCGCAATCGCTCGTGCTGATCGATGGCGTGCGTGTCGAGTCGGTATCGCTCGGCGCGGCGCAGCTGTCGCAAATGATGCTCGATGAGACCGGCCGCGTCGAAGTGGTGAACGGCAATGTATCGGCGTTGTATGGATCGAATGCGATCGGCGGCGTCGTGCAAATCTTCACGAAAGAGGGCGATGCCCACCCGCCGCGCTTTCACTTCGAAGCCGAGTACGGCAGCTATCGCACGCAGCGTCAGTCGGCGGGCGTCGACGGCGCGCTCGATGCCGAGGGCCGCACTACCTTCAGCCTGAACGTGTCCCGCGAAAAGACCGACGGCTTCTCGTCGATCGATCCGGCGCTCGCGCCCGGTGCGAATCCGAACGCGAACGGTTATCTGAACGAAAGCGTCGCCGCGACGCTGCGCCACAAGTTCACCGACAAGTGGGATGCGGGCGTGCGCTTCCTGCAATCGAACGGCGTCGACAGCTTCGACGATGCATACGGCACCCCGGCCGACATCAACAAGACGCACGACCGCGTGCGTTCGGCTTCAGTGTTCGCGAACGGCAGGCTCACCGACCGCTGGACCACGCACTTCACCATCGCGCAGGGACAGGACCGCGCGAACATCGAGCAGAACGGCGTGTATACGAGCCGATTCAACTCGGAGAATCATCAGTACCTCTGGCAAAACGACTTCAGGCTCACCGATGCCCACAAGCTGCTGTTCGGCTATGAGCATCTCGATCAGTCGCTCGATTCGGATCAACTGAGCGCGCCCGATCGTCACGTCAATTCGGTGTTCGCGGGCTACGTGGGGCGCTTCGGTCGGAGCGAAGTGCAGGCGAACGTGCGACACGACCAGTACTCCGATTTCGGCGGCGCGAACAGCTACTATCTCGGCTACGCGTACAAGTTCGACGCTCACTGGCGCGCGAGCGCGAGCTATGCGGCGTCGTTCCGCGCACCGAGCTTCGACGACCTCTACTATCCGTTCAGCGGCAATGCGTCGATTCAGCCTGAGCGCAGCCATTCGGTCGAGGCCGCGTTGCAATATGCATCGGACGCAGTGGGCGTGGTGCGCGTGACGGCGTTTCAGACGCGCTATTCGAATCTGATCGACTACGTATCGGACGGCAGCGGCTTCTATATCGCGCAGAACGTGGGACGCGCGAAGGTGCAGGGCGTCGAGGGATCGTGGGCGGGGCATGTGGGCGCCACCGATATCCGCGCGGGCGTCACGTTCCAGAATCCCGTCGACGAGACGAATCACGAAGAACTGACGAGGCGTGCGCGGCGCTTTGCATCGCTGTCGGCGCATCGTTCGATCGGACGATGGCGCGTGGGTGGCGAGTGGATTGTGAGCGGCGCGCGCAGCGATTACGATTCGACGCTCGCGGGCTACGGCGTCGTGAACCTGTCCGCGCGCTATGACATTACGAAGTCGTGGTACGTGAGCGCGCGCATCGACAATCTGTTCGACCGGGACTATGAACTCGCTTATTCGTACAACACGCCGCGGCGCGGTGCGTACATCACGCTCGGATGGAATTCGTCGTGAGCGTGGCGTCGTCGCTGGTGAACGATGAACGCTAGCCGTGCCGTCTTCATCTGGCTCGCGCTCGGCGCGATGGCGCTCGCCGCGCTCGCGGCATCGCTTGCGCTCGGCAGCGTCAATCTGCCGATGTCGCGTGCGATCGCTGCGCTGCTGCATGCCCGTTCGGCCACGCCTGATATCGCCGATGACATCGTGCTCACCTTGCGTTTGCCGCGCGCTTTGGCGGGGTTTGCGTCGGGTGCGCTGCTCGCGCTCGCCGGCGCGCTGCTGCAAGTGCTGCTGCGCAATCCGCTCGCGGAGCCGTACGTGCTCGGCGTATCCGGCGGCGCGGCGGCGTTCGCGCTTGCGGCGATGCTCGCGTCGATGCCGTGGTGGGGCGTCGATCTCGCCGCGTGCATCGGCGCGTTCGTGTCGATCGTGCTGGTGCTCGGCCTTGCGCGCAGGCACGTGTGGCATGGCGAGCAGGAGGCATCGCCGAGGCTCTTGCTGACGGGCGTCGTGATCGCGGCGGGGTGGGGCGCGCTCATCACGCTGATACTCAGCATCGCGCCGGAGAACCGGCTGCGCGGCATGCTCTTCTGGCTCACCGGCGACCTCAACGGCGCAGCGACCCCGTGGCCCGCGATGATCGCGCTGGGCGTGGCGCTTGCCGTGATTGCGCCCGTCGCGCCGCAACTGAACGTGCTCTTGCGTGGCGATGCCGCCGCGCGGGCGCTCGGCGTGCCGGTCGAACGGTTGCGCCTGCGCGTGTATCTGGTGGCGTCGCTGGCGGCGGCGGCCGCGGTGACGACGGCGGGGACCATCGGCTTCGTCGGGCTGGTCGTGCCGCATCTGCTGCGGCTCGCCTTCGGCAACGATCAGCGCATGCTCGTGCCGGCCGCGCCGCTCGCGGGCGGGCTCGCCGTGATGAGCGCCGATCTTGCCGCGCGCACGGTCATCGCGCCGGGGCAGTTGCCGGTCGGCGTCGTGACGGCGCTCGTCGGCGTGCCGATGTTCCTGTGGATGCTGTTGCGCCGACCGCGATGAACACACTTCATATCGACACGCTCACGCTGCGCGCCGGCGACCGCATCCTGGTCGACGGCCTGAGCGCGACCATCGCGGCGGGCGAAGTGTGGTGCATCGCCGGGCCGAACGGCGCGGGCAAGACGACGCTCATCGGCGTCCTCGCGGGCCTCGCAAAACCGGCGGCGGGCGTCGTATCGCTGGATGGCCGCGCGCTCGCGCAATGGCGCGCGGCGGATCTCGCCCGCCGGCGCGCGCTGATGCCGCAGAGCACGCACGACGCGTTCAGCGCGACCGTGCTCGACACCGTGCTGCTCAACCGCTTTCCTTATCTGACCGGCTGGGGCTGGGAAAGCGACGACGACCGTGCCGCCGCGCACGCCGCGCTCGATGCACTGGGCCTTGCCGCGTTCGCAACCCGCGACGTGCTGACGCTCTCAGGCGGCGAACGGCAACGCGTTGCGCTGGCCGCCGTGCTGTGCCAGAACGCGCCGCTGCTGTTGCTCGACGAACCGCTCGCGCATCTGGACCTGCATCATCAGATCGACTGCCTGAATGCGCTCGTGAAAGCCGCACGCGATGAACGCCGCGCGGTCGTGCTCTCGTGTCACGATCTGAACCTCGCCCGCCGCTTCGCCACGCATGCTTTATTGCTCGACGGCCAGGGCGGCGCGCAGGGCGGCCGCGTCGCCGATGTGCTCACGGCCGAGCGTGCGAGCGCCGCGTTCGGTTATCCGCTGGCGCTCATCCGCGATGGCGGGCATGAAGCGCTCGTGCCTCGCTTCCCCTCATGACCAAGGAATCGCCCATGTCCATTCCGATGCCTCGCGCGCTCGATCGCGCCATCGAACCCGAACTGCGCCGCATCATCGACATGAAGACGAAGCCGCCCGGCAGCCTCGGGCGGCTCGAATCGCTCGCGCTGCAGATCGGCGTGATACAGCGCACGACGAAGCCGCGCATCGAACGTCCCGCGATGATCGTGTTCGCGGGCGATCACGGCATCGCCGCCGAAGGCGTGAGTCCGTATCCGCAGGAAGTGACGGCGCAGATGGTCGCGAATTTTTTGAGCGGAGGCGCGGCGATCAATGCGTTGTCGCGTTCCGTCGGCATGACGCTCGAAATCGTCGATGCGGGCGTCGCGACGCCGATACCGATCGACCACAGTTACGAGCGTTTGTCGCTCGGCCTCGGCACGCGCAACTTCGCGCACGAAGCGGCGATGTCGCGCGACACGGCGCTCGAAGCCATCGCGCGGGGCGCGGCGCGCGTGCGGCATCATGCGTCGCTCGGCACGAACGTGATCGGCTTCGGCGAGATGGGGATCGCGAATACATCGGCGGCGGCGTGCCTGATGAGCCGCTTGTGCGCATTGCCGATCGACGAATGTGTCGGACGCGGCACCGGCCTCGACGATCGCGGGCTCGCGCACAAGCGCGACGTGCTGGCCCGCGCGCTCGCGACGCATGCGTCGGGCGGCGATGCGATCGATACGCTCGCCACGTTCGGCGGCTTCGAGATCGCGATGATGACGGGCGCGTACCTCGCCGCAGCCGAGGCGCGCATGACGGTGCTCGTCGATGGCTTCATCGCGAGTTCGGCGTTGCTCGTGGCATCGAAGATTGCGCCGGACGTGCTCGATTACTGCGTGTTCGCGCATGCGTCGAACGAGGCGGGGCATCGGCGCATGCTGGCGCACTTCGATGCCGCGCCGCTGCTGCAACTCGACTTGCGTCTTGGCGAAGGCACGGGCGCGGCGCTCGCGTTGCCGCTTTTGCGCGCGGCCGTCGCGTTCGTCGACGAGATGGCGAGCTTCGATTCGGCGGGCGTATCGAACAAGCAAGACGCGCAGCCATGAGCCGTCCGCTTGACGAGCTGCGTTACTTCTTCACCGCGCTCGGCTACTTCACGCGCGTGCCGGTGCCGCGCTGGGTCGGCTTCGAGCGCGAGTATCTGAACGCGGCGGCGCGCTACTTTCCGCTGGTCGGCGCGATGGTCGGCGGCGTCGCGGCGCTCGTCTATCTCGCGGCGCTGCGCGTGTTTCCGGCAGGCGTGGCCGTCTTGCTGTCGATGACCGCGACGCTCGTGCTGACCGGCGCGTTCCACGAAGACGGTCTCGCCGATTGCGCCGATGCCTTCGGCGGCGGCTATACGCGCGACGACGTGCTGCGCATCATGCACGATTCGCG
This sequence comes from Caballeronia grimmiae, assembly GCF_022879615.1. Taxonomy (NCBI): domain Bacteria; kingdom Pseudomonadati; phylum Pseudomonadota; class Betaproteobacteria; order Burkholderiales; family Burkholderiaceae; genus Caballeronia; species Caballeronia grimmiae. The sequence continues at coordinate 2,201,445 of NZ_CP084271.1, read as the reverse complement.
CATCGGCGCATTTGGGGCGATTGCGCTCGTAATCGCGCTGGCGCTCAAGTGGCAGACGCTGGCCGCGTTGCCGCCGATGCGCGCCGCGATGCTGATGATCGCCGCGCATGCCGCGAGCCGCGCGTTCGCGATCAGCTATCTCGTCACGCTCGATTACGTGCGTGCCGAAGGCAAGGCGAAGCCGGTCGCGCAGCGCATGAGCGCGATGTCGCTCGCGCTTGCACTGGCGTTCGGCTTGCCGTGGCTTCTGTGGATGGGCTGGCGCTTCGCCTGCGTGACGCTTGTCCTGCTTGCGTCGCTGCGTTTCATCGCGGGGCGCTACTTCGTGCGGCGCATCGGCGGTTATAGCGGCGATTGCCTCGGCTGCGCGCAGCAGGTGTTCGAGCTTGCGATCTATCTCATCGGGCTTGCATGGATCTCGTACTGATACGTCATCCCGCTGTCGCGATCGATGCAGGCGTGTGCTACGGCCAGACCGATGCGCCGCTTGTTCGCGATGCGCGCGAATCGGCGCGTGACGCGCTCGCGCGGATGCGTGCGCTGAACGTTCCCGCTTGCGTCGACGGATGGCATTCGAGTCCGTTGCGCCGCTGTGCATCGCTTGCGGATGCGCTCGGGCCGTCTCGAGTCGATGCGCGGCTCTCCGAGATGCACTTCGGCGCGTGGGAAGGCTGCGCGTGGGATGACATCGATCGCGCGCTGATCGATGCGTGGGCCGCCGATATCGAGCATGCGCGTCCGCATGGCGGCGAAAGTCTCGCTCAGTTCAGCGCCCGCGTGTTCGACTGGTTCGACGAGGCATCCGCCGATGCTTCATCCGCGATGCATGTCGTCGCGCACGCCGGCGTGATGCGGGTGCTGGCGGCGCGTCTGCTGCGGCTCGACTATGAGGGCGTGTTGCAGTGGGCGCTCGATTTCGAAGGGATCGTGTGGCTTCGTCGGGCGGGTGCAGGCTGGATTGTCGTGCGGTGGAACGCGTAAGTCGCGCGCTTACCGCTTCGCCCGCGCCATATCCAGATCGCGACACAACTCTGCCGCGCCGATTGCGATGCGCGGCGTCGGCCGGTTGATGACATCGCCATCGATGCCGAACAGATTGCCGCGCGCCACGGCGGTCATGGACGTCCATCGCTTCCATCGGTCGAGCGCCGGCAGCGCGCGATCCGGCTTGGTCGCGCCTGGCGTCGCGGTCACGATCGCTTCGGGATTGGCCGCGAGCACGGCTTCCGTCGATATCGTCGGCACGCGCGGCGCTTCGGCTGCGAACACGTTCACGCCGCCGCACACGCCGATGACTTCGCTGAACACGTTGTCGCCATTGAGCGTCATCAGCGGATCGTCCCAGACCTGATAGAACACGCGCACCGGCGGCAACGCGGCGTACTTGCCGCGCAGTTGCGCGATATCGCGCGTGAATGCCGTCGATGCCGCGCGCGCACGCTCCTGCGTACCGAGCAACGCGCCCAATTTGTCGATGCTCGCGGCGATATCGTCGAGACGCTTCGGCTCGCTGTAATAGAGCGGAATGCCGAGCGCCTTCAGGCGATCCATCTGACGCGCGGCATTGCCGTGCCGCCATACGACGATCAGGTCCGGATGCAGCGCGACGATGCGTTCGAGATCGAGCGCCTTGTTGTCGCCGACACGCGGTATCGCTTGCGCTTCGTTCGGATAATCGCTGTAACTCACCGTGCCGACGATGCGCCCGCCGCCGCCCGCCGCGAACAGCAACTCGGTGACGTGCGGCGCGAGGCTCACGACCCGCGTCGCCGGAGCGGGCAGGGTGAGGGGCGCGCCGGTGTCGTCGGTGACGGTGATCGCGGCGCGGGCGTGCATCGCGATCAACAGGGCGACGAGCGCGAGCAACCTCATGCGCCGATCTCCGCGAGTGCGCGTTCGAGCCGCGCCCAGTCGCCTTCACTTCCCGGCAAGCCGATGCGCAGGCTCGTCGTCATGCCCGGCCGATCGAAGAGGCGCGTCCAGATACCGCGCGTCGCCAGTTCATGTTGCAGGGAAGGCGCACGCGGCGTCGGCGTCCACGTGAAGAGCGGCGTGGCGCGCACGTCGAAGCCATGACGTGCGATGAGCTCGGCAAGGCGCGCACCATCGCGCCGCAGCCGCTCGCGCGTGTCCTGCTGCCACGCTCGGTCGGCGAACGCGGCCATCGTCGCGTGCCGCGCGGGGCCGCCGACCGTCCACGCACCGAGCGCATCGCGCAATGCATCGGTGACGGCGGGCGCGGCGAGCACGAAGCCCGCGCGTATGCCCGCCAGCCCGAAGAACTTCCCGACCGAGCGCAGCACGACGAGCCCGCCGCGCGCCGTCTCGGCGACAAGCGATGCATCCGGGTCCGCGTCGGCGAACGCTTCATCTACGATCAGCATGCCGCCACGCGAGGCGAGTTGCGCGTGCCAGCGCATCAGCGTCTCGCGCGAGAGGCGGTCGGCAGTCGGATTGTTCGGATTCCCGATGATGACGTGATCGAGCGTGGCCGGCAATTCGCCGCTTGCCGTGTCGAGCGTTTCGATCGAATGGCCTGCACGCGCGAACGCCGGCGCATATTCGCCGTAAGCCAGCGGCGCGACGCCCGCGACGCCGCGCTTCAGCAGGAACGGCAACGCGCGAATCGCCGCCTGCGATCCGGCCACCGGCAGCGCGAGCGGTGCGCCGTAGTAGCGGGCGGCTGCGTCGGCGAGGCCGTCGTCGTCTTCGGGCAGGCGCCGCCAGGCGTCCGGCGGCACGGGCGGTACGGGATAACCGCGCGGATTGATGCCCGTCGACAGGTCGAGCCAGTCGTCGAGTGGAATCGCATAGCGATGCGCGGCTTCGCGCAGATTGCCGCCGTGGAGAATCGGATCAGCCATTCGTCGTCACACTGAAAACCGCAAGAATGAGCAGCACCGCGAGCCATAGCATCATCGAGCGATCGACGAGCCGCAGCGCCGCCACCACATCGCGCGGCGTGGCATCGTGGCCCGCGCCGAGCGTGGGCCGCGCTTCCAGCACGCCGTGATACACCGCCGCGCCGCCGATCAGCACGTTCAGACTGCCCGCGCCCGCGGCCATCACCGGGCCCGCGTTCGGGCTGTCCCACGAGCGCGCCTGCGTGCGCCAGCAATGCCACGCCATGCGCGTATCGCCGGTGAGCGCGTAGGTCGCCGCCGTGAGCCGCGCGGGAATGAAATTGAGCACGTCGTCGAAGCGCGCGGCCGCCCAGCCGAAGCGCAGGTAACGCGGCGTGCGATAGCCCCACATCGCATCGAGCGTGTTGGCGAGACGGAACGCGAGCGCGCCGGGACCGCCCGCCACCGCGAACCAGAAGAGCGCGCCGAAGATCGCATCGTTGCCGTTCTCCAATGCCGATTCGACAGCCGCACGCGACAGCGCGTTTTCATCGGCGTGCGACGTATCGCGCGAGACGATGCGCGATGTCAGCGCACGCGCGCCGTCGATATCGCCGAAACTCAGCGCACGGGCAATCGGCGCGACGTGCTCGCGCAAGCTCTTCGCGCCGAGCGCGAACCACAGCAGCAGCACGTGGACGAGGCAGGCGTACGCAAACGGCAGCACGCTCACCAGCATCCACGCGATGACAACCGGCGGCGCGACGGCGGCGATCCACGCGGCGATTCCCGCCGGCCGCGCGCGATGCCCGGTGTTCATGCGCGCTTCGAGCTTCGCCGCGAGCGTGCCGAAGCCGACGAGCGGATGACGCCTGCGCGGTTCGCCGAACACGCGATCGACGATCACGCCGAGCACCGCGAGCAGCGCCATCGCATAGACGGAGAGCAGCAGCATCGCGTCAGCCCTTGAGTGCGAGCGGCAGGCCCGCAACCATCAAGGTCGCGCGAGTGCTCGCGGCGGCGACGCGCTGATTCAGGCGGCCGAGTTCGTCGACATAGAGGCGCGTCACCGAACCGAGCGGCACGACGCCGAGGCCGATTTCGTTGCTGACGACGATGACCTTGCCGCGTACATCGGCCAATGCGCGGTCGAAGGCATCGAAGGCTTGCATGGCTTGATGGGACAGCGTGGCGGGCTCGTCGTGCATGGATTCGGGCGGGCACAGCAGATTGGCTAGCCAGAGCGTGAGGCAATCGATCAGCACGCACTGTCCCGCGCGATCCGCTTCACGCAGCGCGCCCGCGAGATCGAGCGGCGCTTCGACGAGCGTCCAGTGCGCGGGACGCCGCTCGCGATGATGCCGCACGCGTTCTGCGAATTCGTCGTCGCCGATGCGCGCGGTCGCGAGATAGGCGACGGGCAGGCCGCTTTCGGCGGCAAGGCGTTCGGCATGGGCGCTTTTGCCCGAGCGGGCGCCGCCGAGGATGAAGGTCAGATCGCGCGGCGTGGCGACAGGGACGTTGGAGGTCATCGCAATATTGTAGCGGCGGGATAAGATAGCGGGCTGCGCTTCCGAGGAACTTTCCGATGCCATTCACGCCACGCGGCACGCTGATGATTCAGGGCGCCACCTCCGATGCCGGCAAGAGCACGCTCGTCGCGGGCCTGTGCCGGCTGGCGCGGCGAAGCGGCGTCAAGGTCGCGCCGTTCAAGCCGCAGAACATGGCGCTCAACAGCGCGGTGACGGTCGATGGCGGCGAGATCGGCCGCGCGCAAGCCTTGCAGGCGATAGCCGCCGGCGTGCCGGCGCGCATCGACTTCAATCCGGTGCTGCTCAAGCCGACGAGCGATCGCGGCGCGCAGGTCATCATCCACGGCCACGCGCACGCCAATCTCGATGCACGCGCGTATCACGCGTACAAGCTCACCGCGTTCGATGCCGTGCTCGCGTCCTATGCGCGGCTGCGCTCGGAGTTCGAGGCGGTCATCGTCGAAGGCGCGGGCAGTCCCGCCGAAATCAACCTGCGCGATCGCGATATCGCCAACATGGGTTTCGCGGAACACGTCGATTGCCCGGTGGTGCTCGTCGCCGATATCGATCGCGGCGGCGTGTTCGCGCATCTCGTCGGCACGCTGGCGTGTCTGTCGGAGAGCGAGCGGGCGCGCGTGAAGGGCTTCGTGATCAACCGGTTTCGCGGCGATATCTCGTTGCTGAAGCCGGGGCTCGACTGGCTCGAAGCGCAGACCGGCAAGCCGGTGCTCGGCGTGCTGCCGTATCTGCACGGCCTGACACTCGACGCCGAGGACATGCTGCCGCGCGATGTTCACGCACGCGGCGAGCGGCCGGCGCTGAAGGTGATCGTGCCGGCGTTGCCGCGCATCAGCAATCACACGGACTTCGATGCACTGCGGGCGCATCCTCAGGTCGATTTCGAATATGTGCGCGGGGGCGTTGCGCCGCCGCCGGCGGATCTGATCGTGCTGCCGGGATCGAAGAACGTGCAGCGCGATCTTGCGTGGCTGCGCGAGCACGGCTGGGATCCTTCGATCGCGCGGCATCTGCGATACGGCGGGAAGGTGCTCGGCATATGCGGCGGCATGCAGATGCTGGGGCGCGAGATCGACGATCCGGATGGCGTCGAAGGTGCGGCCGGGTGTGTCGATGCGCTCGGTTTGCTCGACCTGCACACGGTGCTGACGCCGCACAAGCAACTGGAGAACGTGACGGGGCGGCTCGCGATCGGCGCGGCCGATGCGCCGGTGCGCGGCTATGAGATTCACATGGGGCGCACGAGCGGCGCGGCGCTGGCGAATCCCGCCGTGATGCTCGATGACGGGCGCGGCGACGGCGCGATTTCATCCGATGGACAAATTGCCGCGACGTATCTGCACGGCCTTTTCGATACGCCCGAAGCGTGCGCCGCGCTGCTCGCATGGGCGGGCGTCGAAGATGCCGCGCCGCTCGATTATCCGGCGCTGCGCGAGGCGTCGCTCGAGCGGCTGGCGGATGCGTTCGCGCAGGCGCTCGATCTCGATGCGGTGATGGGCGCGTTTGGCTGAGACGCGCGGGCGTCAATACAGAATCATCTGCGTACACCGAAACATTGCGATCAGCTTCCCGTCGCCGTTCGTCACCGTCGCATCCCAGACGTGCGTGCTGCGCCCGAGATGCACGGCGCTCGCCTTCGCGACGATCTTCCCTTCGCGCGCCGTCGACACATGATTGCTCTTGAGTTCGAGCGTCGTGAAGTTCTGCGCCTTCTCGGGAAGATGCGCGATGCACGCATATCCGCAGCACGTATCCGCGAGTCCGACGACCGTCGCCGCGTGCAGAAAGCCGTTCGGCGCGAGCAGTTCCGGCCGAATCACGAGCTCGCCGGTGAGCGCGCCTTCGTCGAGGGACAGAAGCTGCACGCCGAGCAGATCGGGCAGGCGGCCTTTCTGGCGGTTGCGCAGGAAATCGAGCGTGACATCGGGGCGAAGCGGCATGGGCGTAATCCGTCGAAGTGTGATGAAAAGCGCGTGCGACCCAGTTGGCCGTTCGGCCAGCGTGCCGCGCGCACCGCTTTTTGCCGATAATATCAACGGCTCGAATCATGCATCCGTTCTATAACGACGAAACGGCGCGCGCTCTCATGGAATGACGCGCGCCGCACAAACTCCGGGACATTTCATGACCGTGATCGTGGTGGCAAATCCAAAGGGCGGCGTCGGCAAGAGCACGCTCGCAACCAATCTCGCAGGGCACTTCGCGGCGAACGGCGAATGGGTCGCGCTCGCCGATCTCGACAAGCAGCGCTCCGCCCATGCGTGGCTGTCGCTGCGGGTCGATACGCTGCCGAAGATCGAAGAGTGGGGCGTCGATGTCGACGCGCCCGCGAAGCCGCCGAAAGGTCTGGAAAAAGCCGTCGTCGATACACCTGCCGGCGTGCATGGCAACCGGCTCGCGCTCGCGCTGCAACTGGCCGACAAGGTGATCGTGCCGCTACAGCCGTCGATGTTCGACATTCTCGCCACGCAGGACTTCCTGACGAAGCTGGCGAAGGAAAAGGCGGTGCGCAAGGGCGCGATTCAGATCGGGGTGGTCGGCATGCGCGTGGACGCGCGCACGCGATCGGCGGATCAATTGCATCGTTTCGTCGAAGGGCTCGATCTGCCGGTGCTGGGTTATCTGCGGGACACGCAGAACTATGTGCAACTCGCGGCGCACGGCCTGACGCTGTGGGACGTGGCGAAAAGCCGTGTCGAGAAAGATCTGGAGCAGTGGCAGCCGATCATCGACTGGGCGGGCAAGAAATAGCGGCAGGCGTTCTGCGCCTTTACGGCAGGAAAGGACGCCCGCGCCATAAAAAACCGGCGCTCCCCGAAGAGAAGCGCCGGCTTTCACTACACGTCAATCGAGAGAATCAGGTCCAGTTCTGCGTCGGCACATGATCCCGGCTGCCCTTGATCCGGTTCTCGCCATCCACGAACACGAGGTTCGGCTTCCAGCCCGCCTTGATCTCTTCCTCATCGACCGAAGCGAACGCCGCGATGATCACCAGATCGCCCAGTTGCGCGCGCCGCGCCGCCGATCCGTTCAGCGAGATCATGCCGCTGCCGCGCTCGCCCTTGATCGCGTACGTCGTGAGGCGCTCGCCGTTGTTCACGTTCCAGATGTCGATCTGCTCGTTCTCCAGAAGATTCGCCGCTTCGAGCAGATCCTCGTCGATGGCGCACGAGCCTTCGTAATGCAGCTCGCAGTGCGTGACCGTCGCGCGATGAATCTTCGATTTGAGCATGGTGCGTTGCATGTTGCAGACTTCCTTCAGATTTCCAGATTGTCGATGAGGCGCGTGGCGCCGAGCTTCGCCGCAGCCAGCACGACGAGCGGCGCGTTCGCATCCGCTTCGCCCGGCGCGAGCAGGTCGACGCGCTTGCGCACGCTGATGTAATCGGGCTTCCAGCCGCGTTCGGCGAGCGCGTTCATCGCGTCGCGCTCGAGTGCGGCGATATCGCGATTGCCCGACAGCACGCCCTCGCGCACGCGATTCAGTTGCAGCGCGAGTTGCGGCGCTTCCGCCCGCTCATCCGCCGACAAAAAGCGATTGCGCGACGACAGCGCGAGGCCGTCCTCGTCGCGCACGGTCTCGGCAGCGATGATTTCCGTCGGCAGCGCGAACTGGTGGCACATCTGCCGCACGATCATCAACTGCTGATAGTCCTTCTTGCCGAACACCGCGACACGCGGCTGCACGCACGACATCAGCTTCATCACGACCGTGCACACGCCCTGAAAGAAGCCGGGGCGGAACTCGCCTTCGAGAATGTCGCCGAGGTTATGCGGCGGATGCACGCGGTACTGCTGCGGCTCCGGGTACATGTCGGTTTCGGTCGGCGCGAAGAGTACGTACACGTTCTCGCTTTGCAGCTTCTCGATGTCGTCGAGAAGCGTGCGCGGGTACTTGTCGAAGTCTTCGTTCGGACCGAATTGCAGCCGGTTGACGAAGATGCTCGCGACGACCGGATCGCCGTGCTGGCGCGCGAGACGCATCAGCGAAAGATGGCCTTCGTGGAGATTGCCCATCGTCGGGACGAAGGCGGTGCGGTTCTGACCGCGCAACTGGTCGCGCAGTTCGTGAATGGAGCTGATGACTTTCATCGAGCGGGTGTCTCCTGGCGGGCGGCGGCGTATCGGCCGCTCCAAGGGAAAATAAGGAAAGGGCGGCTTCTAGGCGGGAGAGTACGCCAGTCTCACGTAGATCGGCGCATAAGGCTCGGCCTGCGTGATTTCGATCAGCGATTCGCGCGACAGCTCCAGCATGGCGATGAAGTTCACCACGACGACCGGCACGCCGCGAGCCGTATCGAACAGTTCGCTGAACTCCATGAAGCGCGCGTTCTGCAGGCGGCGCAGGATCACGCTCATGTGCTCGCGCACCGACAGTTCCTCGCGCGAAATCTTGTGATGCTGCACGAGCTTCGCGCGCTTGATGACATCGGCCCAGGCGGCGCGCAGATCGTTCATGTCGACGTCGGGGAAGCGCTGTTCCGTCGACTGTTCGATATACACGTCCGCCCGCAGGAAGTCGCGGCCCAGTTGCGGCAACTGGTCGATGCGCTGCGCCGCGAGTTTCATCTGCTCGTATTCGAGCAGACGCCGCACGAGTTCGGCGCGCGGGTCTTCGGCGTCCTCGCCGGTATCCGCTTTCTTGACCGGCAGCAGCATGCGCGACTTGATCTCGATCAGCATCGCCGCCATCAGCAGATATTCCGACGCGAGTTCGAGATTCGACTCGCGAATCTGGTCGACATAGCCGAGATATTGCGCGGTGACATCCGCCATCGGAATGTCGAGCACGTTGAAATTCTGCTTGCGGATCAGGTACAGCAAGAGGTCGAGCGGGCCTTCGAACGCTTCGAGAAAGACTTCGAGCGCATCGGGCGGAATGTACAGATCGGTCGGCAGCTTCCAGAGCGGCTCGCCGTAAAGATGCGCGAACGCGACGCCGTCGATCGTGTCGGGCGTCGAATCGGTCGCGGGGGCGGCGAGCGCCACGTCGCGGGACTTCCGGGCGTCGTCGCGCGGGTCGCCGCGCGAATCGGCCTGCGGCGGTTGCGGCTCGTGGCCGGCGCTCACGTTCAGAAGTTCTGGTAGTAGACGTAAGGCGTCTGTTTCACGCGCGAAGTCTGCTGGCGGTCGCGCTCGTCGAGGTCGATCGGCTGCTTGTCCCACAGGAGCGCGCGCCCGCGGCGCTGCTCTTCTTCGAGCGACGGCTTCTGCGTTTTCAACTGATTGATGAACTGGGTGATGTCCGACTGATACATGATCCGGCTTCCGTTGGTTCGATGCGGTTCATTGGATGGCGGCGCATTCGCCGTGCCATGGCGCCGTGCCTTGCCGCCGTGCATTCGGCGAGCCAGAGCGGGCAGGGCGGGCCGCAGGTTCGCCGCGATTTTACCGCAAGCATCGGCGGCGGCGCGCATATCGGAGGGCTCGCGGCCGCGCATTTCACGCATGCGCGTGCTAATCGGCGGGAACCGGGCCGCCGTCCGGGCCGTCCAACGGCGCACGGTTCGCGCGCCGTTGCCGCATTTTTACGTCGGCGGGGCGTGGCGGTGTGGTGAAATAGCGCTCGCGCGCCGTGCTGCGCCGATTTGCGCACGAGAACCGCATGGCGGACCCGCTTCGCCTTTCTATTTTGTTTTTCCGTTGCCGGAGGTCGCGTTTGGCGGGGCGTTCGTTTGATCTGGTGTGTGCGGTGCGCGGCGCGGCCGCGAAACTGCACGCGATGAAGCCGCTCGTGCACGCGATGAAGCCGCTCGCGCCGGCTGCCGGCCATCGCCCGACTGCGGCGCTGACGGTGCTGACGGCGCTTGTCTTGCTGGCGGTCGCCGCGCCCGCTTTCGCCAAGTACGACGTGGACATCGACGCGCCACGCAACGTCAAGAAGCTGCTGAAAGATCATCTCGATCTCGCGCGTTTCGCCAAACGCGACGATGTCAGCGACGACCAGTTCCAGTTCCTCGTCACGGCCACGCCGAAAGACGTGCGCGATCTCGTCGCGACCGAAGGCTACTTCACGCCCGTCGTCCGCACCGACGTCACCACGGCCGACGACAAGCGCTCGGTCAAGGTCAGCGTCGATCCGGGTCCGCGGACGAATGTCGCCTCCGTCGACCTCAAGTTCACCGGCGCTGTGACGACCGAAGACCGCAAGCAGGAAAACGCCGCGCGCTTCGCTTTTGCGATGAAAGAGGGCGATCCTTTCACGCAGGGCGCCTGGGACGACGCGAAGAACGCCGCGCTGAAGGCGCTGCAATCGCGCCGCTATCTGGGCGCGCGGATCGTCCGCTCGCAGGCGCGGATCAATCCGCGCACGCATATCGCCGATCTGTCCGTCACGTTCGACAGCGGCCCGACCTTCACCTTCGGCAAGCTCGATATCAGCGGGACCAAGCGCTATCCGCAGAAGATCATCGAGAACGTGAATCCGATCAACGAAGGCGACATCTACGACATCGCCCGCGTGAACGAACTGCAGCGGCAGGTGCAGAACACGCCGTATTACGCGAGCGTCGCGATCGACGCCGACAACGACGTCACAAAGCCGCTCGAAACGCCGCTGCACGTCAAGGTCAGCGAATATCCGTATCACAGCGTGCGCTACGGCGTCGGCTACGCGACGGACACCGGTTTCCACATCCAGGGCGCGTACAGCTACCTGAACACGTTCGGCGCGGCGTATCCGTTCACCATCGCGGGCCGGCTCGACCAGACTCAGCAGTACGGGCGCGTGCAACTAGCGATGCCGCCGGATTCGCGCGGCTGGATCAACGCGATCTTCGGCTCCTACACGATCACCGATGTCTCGGACACGAACATCTACAGCGCGCGCGTCGGCGTGCAGCGGTCGCGCTCGACGCAGAACATCGACACGACATACTCGCTCACGTTCTACGACGACCGCCTGACGCAGAACGAGCCGAATCCGTCGACGGCGCGCGCGCTCGTGCCCGCGTGGACGTGGGTGCGCCGCGACGTCGACGATCCGCTGTTTCCGCGCCGCGGCAACGTGGTGCGCGCGGAGGCCAGTTTCGCGGTGAAGGGGCTGTTGACCGATCAGACGTTCGCGCGCCTTTACACCAACATGCAGCAATACCTGCCGCTCGGCCGCAACGATCTTCTCGTGTTCCGCGCGGAGTTCGGCGGCGTGTTCACGACCGGGCCGTCGAGCGGCGTGCCGGCGTCGCTGCTGTTTCGCGCGGGCGGCGCGAACTCGGTGCGCGGCTACAGTTATCTGAGCATCGGCCATAACGTGTCGGGCTCGATCCTGCCGACGAAGTACATGGTGACCGGCAGCAGCGAGTATCAGCACTGGTTCACGCACGACTGGGGCGGCGCGGTGTTTTTCGACATCGGCACCGCGACCGATACCTGGGGCGAGCGCGTGTTCCAGCCGGGCGTGGGCGTCGGCGCGCGGTGGCGCAGCCCGGTCGGGCCGGTCAACGTGGACGTCGCGTATGGACTCAAGAACAAGAGCATCAAGCCGTATCTGACGCTCGGCATCGCTTTCTGAGCGATGCATCGACGATATTTTCAGCTAACGAAGGCATGACCGACTCAGGCAACCCGGCGAACGACAGCAACGACGCCACCCCCGGCGGCGAAGCGCCCCCGACGCCCCCGACGCCCCAAACGCCCGATACGCCGCAGCGCCCGCGCGGCAAGCGGCGCTTGCTGCGCTGGATCGGCGCGTTCGTGCTCGCCGTCGTGCTGATTGTCGTGCTCGCGCTCGGCGCGGTGCTGTTCGCGCTGACGACCGATCGCGGCACGCGCTACGCCTGGGACGCGGCGACCTCGCTGCTCGGCGGGCGGCTCACCGGCAAGCTCGACGGCGGCGCGATCGCGACCGGCCTGCAATTGCGCGACGTGCGCTGGAAGGACGGCAAGGGCACGGATATCGCCGTCGATAGCGTCTCCGGCCGCTGGGCGCTCACGCACGATCCGCTGCGCTTCACCATCGACTATCTGCACATCGGGACGATCGACGCGCGCATCGCGCCATCGAACGAGCCGAGCAAGAAGACCGAACTGCCGCGCGATCTGCGTCTGCCGATTCAGCTTGCCGTCCGCGATCTGAGCGTCGCGAAACTGCGACTGCATCAGGGCGCGACGACGACCGAATTCTCCGGCCTGCTCTTCAACGGACGCAGCGACGGCCAGCATCACGAGGCCGCCGTTCAGCGGCTCACGACGCCGTTCGGATCGGTGACGGCCGCGGCGAAACTCGACGGCGGCGCGCGTCCGTTCCCGCTCTCCGGCGACGCGACCTACGCCGGCAAGGTCAACGAGGAGGCGGTGCAGGTCGGCGCGCGGCTTTCGGGCTCGCTCGAAGACCTGATCGCGGACGTCGATGCCAGCGGCATGAAGCTCGCCGGCCAGGCGCACGTCGAAGCGACGCCGTTCGCCGACGTGCCGCTGAAGCGCGCTATCGTCACCGCCGACCACATCAACCCGCAGGCGTTCAGCGCGGGCGCGCCCGCCGCCGATCTCGCCGTGCGCGCCGAAGTGAAGCCGGTGGAAGGCGCGAAGACGTTCGCGGTGAGCGGACCGGTGTCGATCGTCAACGCGAAGCCGGGTTCCATCGACAAGAAGCTGTTGCCGCTCATCGACGCGCGCGCCAACGTGCGGCTCGACGCTTCGGCGCAAAGCATCGGCGATCTGAACGTGCGGCTGTTGAAGGACGCGGCCATCACGGGCGGCGGCGCCATTTCGGGCGGCCACGGACGATTCGATCTGAAAGTGGCGAAACTCGATCTCAACGCGATCGAACCGAGCGTGCGTCCGACCGACTTCGCGGGGCCGATCGGCGTCGTTCTCGCGGGCGACACGCAGGCCGTGACGGTCGACCTGAACGATCCGAAAGCGGCCATCCGCCCGCAGGCCAGGATCAAACTCGACGCGAAACAAACCACGCTCGACGACGTAAAGCTGACCGTCGGCAAGGGCCGCGTGGAGGCGAGCGGCGTGCTCAAGAAGGACGTCCATTCGAGCTACGACCTGAAGGCGAAGTTCGTCGACTTCAATCCGCTCTTGCTTCAGCAGCAGTTGATCGCGCAAAAACCCGCGCCGAAACCCGTTGCAAAGAAGACGGCGACGCCCCCGCGCGTGGTCGAGGCGCGCGTGAACGGGACACTCGCCGCATCGGGCGTGCTCGCGCCGACGCTGACGGCCAAGGCCACGTTCAAGCTCGACGACAGCATGTACGACAACCTGCCGCTCACCGGCGCGGGCACGGTGCAGATCGCCGGCACGCGCGTGCTGCCGAGCACGGCGAAGCTGTCGGTGGCCGGCAACGATGCCGAGCTGGACGGCAGTTTCGGTGCGCCGGGCGACCGTCTGCGGTTTCGCATCGACGCGCCGCAACTGGAGCGCCTCGGCTTCGGGATCGCGGGGACGGTGAAGGCGAACGGCGATTTGACCGGCTCGCTCGCGCATCCGAACATCGCGGCGAACTATCAGGCCGATGGCGTCGTGTTCGGCGCGAACCGCCTCGGTCACGCGGAAGGCCACGCCGACATCCGCGATGGCGCGAACGGCGCGCTTGTGTTCACGCTGAAGGCGCGCGATGCGAGCACCTCGGGCATCGAAGTCGCCACGCTCGATGCGAATCTGAACGGCACGCGCATGCAGCACACGCTCGGCGTCACCGCGACCGGCAAGGTGCAGGGCCAGCCGGTGAACCTCACGCTCGGCGCAAACGGCAAGTTCACCGACGCCGCCGATGGCCCGCACTGGGACGGCGCGATCACGAAGCTCACCAACAAGGGCACGCCGTCGGTGAATCTGGAGTCGCCGCTGTCGGTGAGTTACGGGCCGAAGCGCATCGTGCTCGGCGCGACGCGGCTCGTCGCGGAGGGCGCGGCGCTCAATCTCAAATCGTTCGCGGTGGAAGGCGGGCGCATTCAGTCGGCGGGCACGCTCACGAATCTTTCGGTGCCGCGCCTGCTCGAAGTCCGGCGGCAGATGACGGGCGAGGAATCGTCGATTCGAACCGACCTCATCTTCGACGGCAACTGGGACTTCTCGCTCGGCTCGACGGCCACCGGCTACGCGCAGATCAAGCGGCGCGGCGGCGACGTGACGATCGACGGCACACGCGGGGTCGCGGCGCTCGGCATTTCGGACATCGTCGCGCGCGCCGATTTCGCCAACGGCAACCGCCTCAACGCGACGCTGCATGCGCAGGCGAGCCGCATCGGCGTGATCGATGCCAACGTGCACACGACGCTCGTCCCGCGCGACGGCATGCTGACCGTGGCCGACGAAGCGCCGCTGTCCGGGGGCATCGACGCGAACGTGCCCGAACTGCGCACGACCGGCGGCCTGCTCGGCGCGAACTATCTGCTCGGCGGCAGACTCGCGATGAAGCTGACCATCGCCGGCATCGTCGCGAAACCGAGCCTGTCGGGCTCGCTGACCGGCGACGCTATTTCAGCAACGGTCGTCGATCAGGGCGTGCAGTTGAAGGACGGCATCATCCGCATTGCGCTGTCCGAGAATCTCGTCGATTTCCGGCAGGTCGAGTTCCACGGCGCGAGCGGCCTGCTCCGCGCGACGGGCAAGGTGCGGCTCGATCAGCAAGAGCCGGATCTGACGGCGAGCATCATCGCGGACAAGCTGGAGCTGTTCGCCTCGCCGGATCGCGAACTGATGCTGTCGGGCAGCGCGAGCATCGCGAATGCGGGATTGCAGGGCGGCATGGCGATCAACGGCAAGTTCAACGTCGATCACGCGCTCTTCGACTTGCCGGAAAGCTCTGCCCCCGCGCTCGGTGACGATGTCGTGATCGTGCGCCCCGACGGCACGGTGAAGGGCGAAAACGGCAAGCAGATCGTCGCGGCGACCGAGAAGCCGGTCGGGCCGTTCACGCCGCGCGCGAACATCGACATCAATCTCGGCCAGCGTTTCCGCTTCAAGGGAGCGGGCGCGGACCTGGGGCTCGCGGGCACCATCACCGCGACGAGCGCGCCGAACATGCCGCTGCGCGCGGTCGGCAACGTGCGCGTGACCCCCGGTTCGACCTACACGGCGTTCGGGCGCAAGCTCGGCATCGAGAACGGCTTCTTCACCTTCAACGGACCGGTGGCGAATCCGGGCATCAATATTCTGGCGATGCGGCGCAATCAGGAAATCGAGGCGGGCGTGCAGGTGACGGGCACGGTGCAGTCGCCGGTGGCGAAGCTGATCTCCGAGCCGAACGTGCCGGACAACGAAAAGCTCTCGTGGCTGCTGTTCGGCCACGGCACCGATCAGGGCAACAACGTCGGCCAACAAAGCGCGATGACGAGCGCGCTTGCGCTGCTCGGCAGTCGCGGCGGCGCGAAGATCGCGCAGACGGTGGGGCTGGATGAGTTCACGGTCGGATCGAGCGAAGTGGGGCTGACGGACCCGCAAGTGGTGCTGCTGTCGAAGGCGATCAACGAGCGTCTCGTGCTCGGTTACGAGCAGGGCTTGCAGTCGGCGCAGAACGCCGTCAAGGCCACGCTCGCGCTGTCGCGGTTCTGGTCCGCGACGGCCTACGGCGGCACATATCAGGGCGTCGACCTGTCGTACACGCGGCGCTTCAACTCGTGGGCGCGCCTGCTGTCGATGTCGACATCACCGGGGCCGGCGGTGCAGCCATCGGCGGCGTCCGGAGCGTCGGGCGTGTCGGCGCCGTTCGGGGCTTCGTCGGCGGTGGAGTCGGATTCGTCGGGGGACTGAAGGCGCGAGGCCAGCAATGAAAAAAGGGCACGCAGACTTCGCGTGCCCTTTTCTTTTTCAGCCGATGCGTCTTACTTCACGCGCATGCCCGGCTTGGCACCGCTGTGCGGCTCGAGGATGTACAGGCCCGGTTCGGCTTTCTCGTCGGCGGCGGAGGCCGCGAGCACCATGCCTTCCGACAGGCCGAACTTCATCTTGCGCGGCGCGAGATTGACGACCATCACCGTCAGCTTGCCGATCAGATCCTGCGGCTGATACGCCGACTTGATGCCCGAGAACACGTTGCGCGTCTTTTCCTCGCCGATGTCGAGCGTCAGTTGCAGCAGCTTGTCGGAACCTTCGACCGCCTTGCAATCGACGATCTTCGCGATGCGCAGATCGACCTTCGCAAAGTCGTCGATGGAAATGACGCCGGACTCGTCGCTCTTCGCTTCCGCCTTTGCGTCCTTCTTTGCAGCGGTCTTCGCCACGGCTGCCGGTGCGTCCGTCGCCGCTTGCAGCGATTCGCGATTCGCCGCCAGCAAAGCCTCGATCTGCTTGGGATCGACGCGCGTCGTCAGGTGCTTGTACGCGTTGACCGCGTTCGCCGACGACAGCGGCTTGTCCGCGTCCGCCCAGACGAGCGGCGCGATGCCGAGAAACGCCTCGACCGATTCGATCAGCTTCGGCAGCACCGGCTTCAGCGCGAGCGACAGCAGGCGGAACGCTTCGAGGCTCACGCTGCAGGTTTCGTGCAGCGCGACCGCGTTCGCCGGGTCCTTCGCCTGTTCCCACGGCTTGGCGGAATCGACGTAGTGGTTTACCGCGTCGGCGAGTTCCATCGTCGTGCGCAGCGCGCGGCCATATTCGCGCGATTCATAGAATCCGGCGATCTGCGGGATGGCGCTGCGCAGTTGCACGACCAGCGGATGCTGCATCGCGCTGTCCTGCACGCGGCCATCGAATCGCTTGATGAGGAAGCCCGCCGCGCGGCTCGCGATGTTCACGTACTTGCCGACGAGATCGCTGTTCACGCGCGCCTGGAAGTCCTCGAGGTTCAGGTCGATGTCTTCCATCGTGCTGTTCAGCTTCGCCGCGAAGTAATAGCGCAGCCACTCCGGGTCGAGCCCGGTGTCGATCACGCTTTGCGCGGTGATGAACGTGCCGCGCGACTTCGACATCTTCGCGCCGTCCACGGTCAGGAAGCCGTGCGCGAACACGTTGGTCGGCGTGCGATGGCCGGAAAACTGGAGCATCGCGGGCCAGAAGAGCGTGTGGAAATACAGGATGTCCTTGCCGATGAAGTGATACTGCTCGGCTGTCGAATCCGGCTTGACCCATGCATCGAAATCGACGCCGATGCGATCGGCCAGATTCTTGAAGCTCGCGTAATAGCCGACGGGGGCATCGACCCACACGTAGAAGTACTTGCCCGGTGCGCCGGGAATCTCGAAGCCGAAATACGGCGCGTCGCGCGAGATGTCCCAGTCGGCGAGTTTCGCATCGCCCTTGTCGCCGAGCCATTCGCGCATCTTGTTGGTCGCTTCCGGCTGCGCCAGACCGCCGACCCAGCCGCGCAGGAAATCTTCGCAGCGCGGGTCGGACAGGCGGAAGAAGTAATGCGTCGATGTCTTGCGGATGGGCGTCGCGCCCGAGACGACCGAGTACGGGTTGACCAGCTCGGTCGGTAGATAGGTCGAGCCGCAGACTTCGCAATTGTCGCCGTATTGGTCTTTCGCGCCGCACTTCGGGCACTCGCCCTTGATGAAGCGGTCCGGCAGGAACATTTCCTTGACCGGATCGTAGGCCTGCTCGATGTCGCGTGCGTCGATGAGGCCGGCTTCCTGAAGCGCGCCGTAGATCGAATTGCAGAGGACGCGGTTCTCCTCGGCATCGGTCGAATAGTAGTTGTCGAACGAAATGCCGAAGCTGTCGAAATCGCGCTTGTGTTCTTTCCAGACGCGCTCGATCAACGCTTTGGGCGTGATGCCTTCCTTTTCCGCGCGCAGCATGATCGGCGTGCCGTGGGTATCGTCTGCGCCGACGTAGTAGACCTCGTGGCCATGCATTCGCAGCGTCCGAACCCAGATATCCGTCTGAATGTACTCGACCATATGGCCGATATGAATCTGACCGTTCGCGTACGGCAGTGCGGACGTGACGAGGATCTGGCGGCGGCCGTTCGTGGCGGCGGACGCGGCGGCGGCAGTGGCGGAAATCGGTGCTGACATAGAGGCGCGGCCTGGAGGGAATTGCTTCGGATTGTGGAAAAAGCGGACTTTCGATTTTAGCAGGGCGGGGAAGGAAGGCAGGGGAGGGACTGCGGCGAGGCTTGCACGCAGGCTGAACGTGCATATGCCGCAGGTGGATCGGCTGCTAAATCCGCGGCATTCGTCGAAACTGGAGGCAATCGAGGCGGCGTTGCTGACGCTTGGCAAGCGGTTGAGCATCTCGGTCGCCTGACCCGGTGTCAAAACCGTCCGCACAAAAAAAACCGGGGTCCATTGGGGCCCCGGAGCAACAACGACAAGAGGAGAATGGCAGGCGATGGTCCAGCCATCCACCTACCGTAACAACAGACAAGCGCCGCGCCGGCAAGTTTCAAATTTTTTTCAGGCGCCTTCGACCCGATGACGCCTCAGCGCGCCCGCTCGTCTATTCTCCTGCAATATCAGTTACTTACTGCACTTGACCCGGCTGCGCGGTCGCGCGCAGGTAGATCTCCACGCGACGATTCTGCGCGCGGCCCGCTTCCGTCGAATTGTCGGCGATCGGCTGGTTCTGGCCCATGCCCTGCGCCGACAGACGCTGCGCCGGAACGCCGTGCGTCGAAATGTACGATGCCACGCTCTGCGCGCGGTTCTGCGACAGCGTCTGGTTGTAAGCCGCCGTGCCGGTGTTGTCCGTATGGCCGACGACGCTCGCAATCAGCTCAGGATGCTGCTGCAACGTTTGCGTGACCGAGTTCAGAACCGGATCGAACGACGGCTTGATCGCGTAGCTATTGGTATCGAACGAGATCGAGTTCGGGATGTTGACCTTGAGCGAGCCATCTTGCTGCTCGGTCACTTGCGTGCCGGTGCCCTTCGAATCGCCGGAAATCTTGTTGCGGATGGCCTGCCAGTTGTAGCCGGTGATGCCGCCAACCGCCGCACCCGTCGCCGCGCCGATCGCCGCGCCCTTGCCGCCGCCGAAAATCGCGCCGATGCCAGCGCCCGTGGCCGCGCCGACGCCCGTGCCGACGGCCGCATTGGTACCCTGCTGCGATGCGCAGCCGGCAACGAGTGCGCCGACGACGGCGAAAACGGACAGGCGGGTCAACAACTTCGTATTCATCTTGATCTCCTTTGATTCAAAAGCGGTTCGGCGACACGCGCCGACAATGCGAAAGGGTCTTCGGACGGGCTTTCGGACGAGCCTCTACAATAACGGGAATATTGAGAAACACGTCCGTGCGCCCGGTGCGATGCGTCCCCGGATAGCAACAGCAGCGGCATAGTGCAGCGCGGGACGACTCGCGCGCAACGGCGCTAACAATTACTTTCAATTTCCTCAGTTTGTTGCAACGCGACGGCCGATTTAGCAACAAGCGTTCCCTGGAGTTTCAATGAGCATTGACCGCGCGCGGATCGACACCGCACTCGCTACCCTGACCGATCCGAACACCAACCGCAAGTTCGTCGATACGAAGAGCATCCGCAACGTTTCCATCGAAGGCGGCAAGGTTGCGGTGAGCGTCGTGCTGGGTTATCCGGCGAAGACGCAGTTCGCTGCGATCGGCAGCCTCGTCGCCGATGCGCTGCGCCAGGTGCCCGGCGTGACCGACGTTTCCGTCGATGTCACCTCGCAAGTCGTCGCGCATGCGGCGCAGCGCGGCGTCAAGCTGTTGCCGAACGTCAAGAACATCATCGCGGTGGCGTCGGGCAAGGGCGGCGTCGGCAAGAGCACGACCGCGACGAATCTCGCGCTGGCGCTTGCACAGGAAGGCGCGTCGGTCGGCATGCTCGACGCGGACATCTACGGCCCTTCGCTGCCGATGATGCTTGGCATTTCCGGCCGCCCCGAATCGCCGGACAACCAGTCGATGAATCCGCTCACCGGCCACGGCATCCAGGCGAACTCGATCGGCTTTCTGATCGAGCAGGACAACCCGATGGTCTGGCGCGGCCCGATGGTCACGTCCGCGCTCGAACAACTGCTGCGCCAGACGAACTGGAAGGACCTCGATTACCTCGTCGTCGACATGCCGCCGGGAACGGGCGACATTCAGCTCACGCTGTCGCAGAAGGTGCCGGTGACGGGCGCGGTGATCGTCACGACGCCGCAGGACATCGCGCTGCTCGACGCGAAGAAGGGCCTCAAGATGTTCGAGAAGGTCGG
Source organism: Caballeronia grimmiae (assembly GCF_022879615.1). Classification (NCBI taxonomy): domain Bacteria; kingdom Pseudomonadati; phylum Pseudomonadota; class Betaproteobacteria; order Burkholderiales; family Burkholderiaceae; genus Caballeronia; species Caballeronia grimmiae. The sequence continues at coordinate 2,180,993 of NZ_CP084271.1, read as the reverse complement.
CATTCCGATTCTCGGCATCGTCGAGAACATGAGCACGCATGTCTGCTCGAATTGCGGCCACGAAGAGCACATCTTCGGCGCGGGCGGCGGCGAGCGCATGGCGAAGGAATACGGCGTCGAGATTCTCGGGCAGTTGCCGCTCGATATTTCCATCCGCGAACGCACCGATGCGGGCCAGCCGACGGTCGTGTCGGAGCCGGAAAGCCGCATCGCCGAGACGTATCGCGCGATCGCCCGGCGCGTCGCGATTTCGATTGCCGAGCGCCAGCGCGACATGACGTCGAAGTTCCCGAGCATCGTCGTGCAGAACACCTGACGCCGGTCGTCTGGACGTGTCTTTCGCGAGCCTTGTGCGGTGCGGCTCGCGGTATCATGTCGCCTTCAAAGCGCGGCAACGTGGACGCACGGGGCGTCGGCGGGCCGCCAAGAGGATCGCATGAGAGACAGATTCGACGGGAGGGCGCTTGCCGCCTTGTTCGCCACGGCCGCATGCAGCGTTGCGCTGAGCGGTTGCGGCATCATCTTCCAGAATCACGAGAAAATCGCGGACGCCACGCTGAAGCCCACGCCCGGCAACACGGCGCGGGGCACCATCACGCTGATCGAGCGATCGGACGGCGTCCAGGTCACTTACAGCATCACCAACATGCCGCCTAACAGCGATCACGCGTTGCAGGTGCACGAACGCGGCGACTGCATCGCCGTGAACGGGGCCGACGCAAGCCCGGTCTTCGCGCTGCCGGGCGAACGGGCACGCGCGAGCGGGCGGCTCGAAGGCGAACTGGGCAACATTCACGCGGACGCCAACGGCACGGCAACGGGCTTCATCGTCGCGACGGACGTGTCGCTCGACGGCGTGCGCTCCGTTATCTCCCGCGCGATCATGCTGCATCGCGAAGCCACGGAGTCTTATACGATGAGCCCGCACAACGTAGGTCCGGCGCTTGCCTGCGGCGTGATCCGGCGCTGAGCGCGCCGGCCGAACAGCCGGCTTCGTGCCGCACTTCATTCGCGTAAAATACGCGCTTCGTTTTCATTCGTCTCTCGTCTGGCCCGGCCGGGTCATGCGCCGTTTCACCGAAGGCCTGCGGTCGGATCGCGCGATCGCAAGCTGCAACGCTGGGTAGCGTTCCTATGAGCATCAAGTCCGACAAGTGGATTCGGCGCATGGCCGAAGAGCACAAGATGATCGAGCCGTTCGTGCGCGATCAGGTGCGCGTGGCCGAGGACGGCCGCAAGATCGTGAGCTACGGAACGTCGAGCTACGGCTACGACATCCGCGTGGCCGACGAATTCAAGATCTTCACGAACATCAACTCCACCATCGTCGATCCCAAAGCGTTCGACGAGAAATCGTTCGTGGATTTCAAGGGCGACGTCTGCATCATTCCGCCGAATTCGTTCGCGCTCGCACGCACCGTCGAATATTTCCGAATTCCGCGCTCGTGCCTGACCGTGTGCCTCGGCAAGTCGACTTACGCGCGTTGCGGAATCATCGTGAACGTGACGCCGTTCGAGCCGGAATGGGAAGGCTACGTCACGCTCGAATTCTCGAATACGACACCTTTGCCTGCGAAGATTTACGCGAACGAGGGCGTAGCCCAGGTTCTGTTCTTCGAAAGCGACGAGATTTGCGAGACGTCCTATGCGGATCGCGGGGGCAAGTACCAGGGGCAGCACGGCGTGACGCTGCCGAAGACCTGAGCCTCGCATCGTCAGACACGCGCACGCAGTTGAAAGACCGCTGATCCGATGCTCGGGCAGCGGTCGTTCCATTTGGAGATTCGCCTCATGAAGTTCCGCTTTCCCGTCGTCATCATCGACGAAGACTTTCGCTCCGAGAACATTTCGGGTTCCGGCATTCGCGCGCTGGCCGAGGCGATCGAGCGCGAAGGCGCCGAAGTGCTCGGCCTGACGAGCTACGGCGATCTCGCCGCATTTGCGCAGCAATCAAGCCGCGCGTCCTGCTTCATCCTTTCGATCGATGACGACGAGCTGCTGCCTTACGCCGACAACGTCGTCGTCGAAGGCGATACGCCCGAGCTGGCCTCGGCGATCGTCGCACTGCGCGCGTTCATCGACGCCGTGCGCCGCCGCAACGCCGACATTCCCATTTTCCTGTACGGCGAAACGCGCACGTCGCGGCATCTGCCGAACGACATCCTGCGCGAACTGCACGGCTTCATCCACATGTTCGAGGACACGCCGGAGTTCGTGGCGCGTCACGTCATCCGCGAGGCGAAGGTGTATCTCGATTCGCTCGCGCCGCCGTTCTTCAAGGAACTGGTGCAGTACGCGGAAGAGGGTTCGTACTCGTGGCACTGTCCGGGGCACTCGGGCGGCGTCGCGTTCCTGAAGAATCCGCTCGGGCAGATGTTCCATCAGTTCTTCGGCGAGAACATGCTGCGCGCGGACGTGTGCAACGCGGTCGAGGAACTCGGCCAGTTGCTCGATCACACCGGGCCGGTTGCGGCGTCCGAGCGCAACGCGGCGCGCATCTTCAGCGCGGATCACCTGTTCTTCGTGACGAACGGCACGTCGACGTCGAACAAGATCGTGTGGCACGCGACGGTCGCACCGGGCGATATCGTCGTCGTGGACCGCAACTGCCACAAGTCGATCCTGCACGCGATCACGATGACGGGCGCGATCCCCGTGTTCCTCACGCCGACGCGCAATCACTTCGGCATCATCGGTCCGATTTCGCGCAACGAGTTCAAGCCCGAGGTCATTCGCAAGAAGATCGAAGAGAATCCGTTCGCCCGCGAAGTGCTGGCGAAGAATCCGAAGGTGAAGCCGCGCATCCTGACCATCACGCAGAGCACGTATGACGGCGTGATCTACAACGTCGAGATGATCAAGGACCTGCTCGGCGACATGCTCGACACGCTGCATTTCGACGAAGCGTGGCTGCCGCACGCGGAGTTCCATTCGTTCTATCAGGACATGCACGCGATCGGCGCGGGCCGGCCGCGCACCGGCGCGCTGGTGTTCGCGACGCATTCCACGCACAAGCTGCTCGCCGGCATTTCGCAGGCGTCGCAGATTCTCGTGCAGGACAGCGAGAACAGCACGTTCGACCGTCATCGCTTCAACGAGGCGTATCTGATGCACACGTCGACGTCGCCGCAATACGCGATCATCGCGTCGTGCGATGTCGCCGCCGCGATGATGGAAGCGCCTGGCGGCCCGGCGCTCGTGGAGGAATCGATTGCGGAGGCGCTCGATTTCCGCCGCGCGATGCGCAAGGTCGACGCCGAATACGGCGACGACTGGTTCTTCAAGGTCTGGGGCCCGGACGCGCTGGCCGAGGAAGGCATCGGCGATCGCGAGGACTGGATGCTGAAGCCGAACGACCGCTGGCACGGCTTCGGCCCGCTCGCGGAAGGCTTCAACATGCTCGACCCGATCAAGGCGACGATCATCACGCCGGGGCTCGATGTCGACGGCGAGTTCGGCGACACCGGCATTCCGGCCGGCATCGTGACGCGCTACCTGGCGGAGCACGGCATCATCGTGGAGAAGACGGGGCTTTATTCGTTCTTCATCATGTTCACGATCGGCATCACGAAGGGCCGCTGGAACTCGATGGTCACCGAGCTTCAGCAGTTCAAGGACGACTACGACAACAATCAGCCGCTGTGGCGCGTGCTGCCGGAATTCGTCGCGCAGCATCCGTCATATGAGCGCATCGGCTTGCGCGATCTGTGCCAGCAGATTCACAGCGTGTATCGCGCGAACGACATCGCGCGTCTGACGACCGAGATGTATCTGTCGAGCATGGAGCCGGCGATGAAGCCGTCGGAAGCGTACGCGAAGCTCGTGCACCGCGAGATCGACCGCGTGCCGATCGACGAACTCGAAGGCCGCGTGACGAGCATTTTGCTCACGCCGTATCCGCCGGGCATTCCGCTTCTGATTCCGGGCGAGCGCTTCAATCGCACGATCGTCGATTACCTGCGTTTCGCGCGTGAGTTCAATGAGCGCTTCCCGGGCTTCCATACGGATATCCACGGGCTCGTCGGCGAGATGATCAACGGGCGCATCGAGTATTTCGTCGATTGCGTGCGTGATTGACGCCTTCGCTCTCCATGCTGCAAATGAAAACGGCCCGCGAGGGCCGTTTTTTTATCGCTGAAGGGCTGCGATGCGTCAGATCAGGCCTTCGGCCTTCATTGCCGCTTGAACCGCAGCGCGTGCGCCCACGCGCGACTGATAGGCGACCAGCGCCGGCCACTTGTTCAGGTCGAGATCGATGTGCGGCGCCCAGCTAAGCACGGTGAAGAGATACGCATCGGCGATGCCGAATTCACTGCCGAGCAGGAACTGCTTGTCGTCGATGTGCTTCGCGACGTAAGCCAGACGGCGCTCGAGATTGGCCATCGCTGCCGCTTTCCAGTCGCTCGACGCGGCCGGATTGAAGAACGGCGAGAAGTTCTTGTGCAGTTCGGTGCCGATGAACGTGAGCCATCCTTGCAGGCGATAGCGCGCCATGGCGTCGGCGAGCGGCGCCAGATGCTTCGCGGGCACCTGATCGGCGATGTACTGCATGATCGCCGGGCCTTCGGTCAGCAATTCGCCGTTATCGAGTTGCAGCGCGGGCACGTAGCCTTTTGCGTTGATCGCCGTGAAATCCGCGCCGCTTGCGGTCAGCTTCGTTTTGAGATCGACTGCTTCGATCTCGTACGGCAGACCGGACTCTTCAAGAACAATGTGCGATGCAAGCGAACATGCGCCGGCTTTGTAAAACAGTTTCATTCGAATCTCCAAGTGAATCGCGGAGCATTATGAACGATTCGAATTGGAGCGGGCAGTGACGGGTGAGGAATGGTTCATGTTGTCGGGCGAAATGATGGATCGTTGGAAGCGGTAATGAATCGGATAAATCGTGTATGACTTCGTAAGGCTAACGACTACGCTGGCGAATCAAACACTGATAAGAAAGGTCAACAATGAGCGCGAGGCCACCATTCGCGAGCGCATGGCTCGCTTTCCTTGACGTGCGCGTGAGCGTGGCGGAAGTGGGGAAGCTAATCGGCGGCCGGGTGAACGACAATGTCAAAGCTGGCATTTTCCAGAACGCCTGCCCGATCAGAATGAGCTATGTATTGAACCGCACTGGTTTCCGTGTCAGGAAGGACGCTGCCTACGCATCCGTGTCGGGCGCCGACGGTGCACAGTATCTGTTTCGAGTGAACGACATGATGGCTTATCTCGAACGTCAGTTCGGCAAGCCGGAGAAAACGGTCAAGTCCCCCAAGGAGGACGATTTCCGCGGCGAGAAGGGCATTCTCGTTGTTCGAGGACACGGCTGGGACAACGCGCAAGGGCACGTCACCTTGTGGGACGGCAATGCGTGCTCGGATTCATGCCATCTGCTTCACAACCCCGACAACGGCACGTTTATTCCCGAAACAGCATCGCTATGGAAGTTGCACTGATGCGCACATTTGTCGCAGGCGTCGCGCTCTTCGTACTAAGTCAAGCCGTCGCGGCAGCGCACTCTGCATCGATGGTAGAACAACAGGCGCTTTTGAAGCGATGGGCATTGAGCCGATGCCTCGGGAAGGTCTACGCTGACGCGGCAGTGAAGCGGGACGCCGAGGCCACGGCCAGCATCTATCTCGAAGCCGGCATTGTTCCGGCGGATGCGTACAGCGCAGTCGATCAGTTGGCGACCGACTACGCGAACAGGCATTACACCGGCTCGATCGACTCGTCTTTCGGAACGAAGAAGTGCATCGACTTGTTCGACGGCAAGCCGCTCGACGCCCTCACCAAACGCCTCGTCAACCCGCCTCGCCTCCGCCGCTAATCAACGATGAACATCCGCGACGGCTCCCGCGCGGCGGGCGGCGCGGAGGCAAAACCCGGGTCGGCCGCCATATCGTGCAGCGCGGCTTCGAGCGTCGCGCATATCGCGCTCAGCGCGAGATCGTTCTCCTCGAGCCCGAACGGGTCCTCGATCTGCGCGGCGATCGCTTCCAGCGCCATGAACGCGTACGCCACCAGCAGCGCGAAGAGCGGCGTCAGCACGCCCGTGCCATCGACGAGGCCGAACGGCAGCAGAAAGCAGAACACGTAGATCGTGCGATGGATCATCACCGAGTACGAAAACGGCAGCGGCGTCGATGCAAGCCGCTCGCATCCGCCGACGACCACCGACAGCGCATTCAGGTTGTGGTCCATCGCGAGCACTGCGTAGCCGTCGAGCGACGCATCGCGCTTGCGCTCCGCGATCCACTCGCCGAGCCACAGCAGGATCGTCGCGGGCTTGTATTGCGCGGCGTCCACCCGCGCGAGCAGTTCGGGCGGCAGGCGCGGCGCGAGATCGGCGGACGCATCGGTGCCGCGCAACTGGTGCCGCAGCGCATGCGCGAAGCCGCCGATCGCGGCGAGAAAGCGCCGTGTCGCTTCCGTATCGCGCGGATGCTGCAACGCCAGCGCCTGCCGCGCGAGCGAACGCGCCGTAATCAGCAGCGATCCCCATAGCTTGCGGCCTTCCCACCAGCGGTCATAGCTCGCGCTGTTGCGAAAGCCGAGAAACACCGCGAGCGCGATCCCGACGAGCGCGAACGGCGGCGTGCCGAGCCCGATCGGGTAGTGGCGCATGTGGTCGTGCATGAAGATCGCCGCGACCGACAGCGCGAAGATCAGCCCCAGGCGCGGCAGCAATTGCGGCAGCACGGAGCCGCGCCAGACGAACAGCATGCGGAACCAGTGCAGCTTGGGGCGAATGATCATGATGGAGCGCCAGGGACGATCACGCGATTATCCCGAAATGCCGGCGATCGCGTGGCGACAAAAAAGGCCGTCGAATCCGACGGCCCTTCATGCAATGCGTGCGAAGCAAGCGCGCGTTCAGAGCGCCGCCCGCGCAGCCTTCGCCGCCGCGCGCACCTGGTCCGGTGCGGTCCCGCCCGGATGATTGCGGCTCGCGACCGAGCCTTCGAGCGTCAGATAGCTGAACACGTCTTCGCCGATCAGATGCGCGACGTTCGGCAACTCGATGCGCATCGCGTCGAGCGACAGGTCCGCGAGATCGCAGCCGCGATCGTCACAGATGCGCACCGCGTGCGCGACGGCTTCGTGCGCGTCGCGGAAGGGCAGGCCGCGCTTCACGAGATAGTCCGCGAGATCGGTGGCCGTCGAGAAGCCTTGCAGCGCCGCAGCGCGCATCGCTTGCGGCTTGACCGTGATGCCCGCCGCCATCTCCGAGAAGATGCGCAGCGTATCGGCGACGGTATCGACCGTATCGAAGAGCGGTTCCTTGTCTTCCTGATTGTCCTTGTTGTACGCGAGCGGCTGGCCCTTCATCAGCGTCAGCAGCGCCATCAGGTGCCCGTTCACGCGACCCGTCTTTCCGCGTGCCAGTTCGGGCACATCGGGATTCTTCTTCTGCGGCATGATCGACGAGCCGGTGCAGAAGCGATCCGCCAGATCGATGAAGCCGACGCGCGGGCTCATCCACAGCACCAGTTCTTCCGAGAAGCGCGACACGTGCGTCATCACGAGCGCGGCCGCCGCCGTGAATTCGATTGCGAAGTCGCGGTCGGACACGGCGTCCAGCGAATTGGCGCAAATGCCGTCGAAGCCGAGCGACGCCGCTACCGCTTTACGGTCGATCGGATAACTCGTCCCCGCGAGCGCCGCCGCGCCGAGCGGCAGGCGATTCACGCGCTTGCGGCAATCGCGCATGCGTTCAGCATCGCGGGCGAACATCTCGACGTAGGCGAGCAGGTGATGCCCGAACGTCACCGGCTGCGCGACCTGCAAATGCGTGAAGCCGGGCATGATCGTGTCGGCATGCTTCTCGGCCATGTCGATGAGCGCGCCGCGCAGGTCCGTCAGCAGGCCGCCGATGCGGTCGATCTCGCCGCGCAGCCACAGGCGGATGTCGGTCGCAACCTGATCGTTGCGAGAGCGGCCGGTGTGCAGGCGCTTGCCGGCATCGCCAATCAACGCCGTCAGACGCGCCTCGATGTTCAGGTGCACGTCTTCCAGGTCCAGCTTCCACTCGAACTCGCCGCGCTCGATTTCGCCCTGGATCTGCGCCATGCCGCGCTCGATGGCCGCGAGGTCATCGGCGCTGATGATCTTCTGCGCGGCGAGCATGGATGCGTGCGCGAGCGAGCCTTGAATGTCGACGAGCGCAAGCCGCTTGTCGAAAAACACCGACGACGTATAGCGCTTGACGAGCTCCGACATCGGCTCGGAGAAGCGAGCCGACCAGGCTTCGCCTTTTTTGTGGAGTTGGGACGTCATGGTGATGTTGTCAGCGGTTGGAGCGGCTTTGCGTCAAGCCGGAAGACGAAGATTTTAACATTCGGGACTATTCCGACCCGACCAGAATCACCAGCTTCAGATCCTCGCGATGCGCGGGCTTGAACGTGATCTGATTGAAAACGATGCGCCCGCGCACCGGATGCTGAAACGCGCGCTCGCCGCCTTCGCGCTCGAAGACGTCCTGCGAGGCCCAGTAGCGCGCGAAGGCATCGCTGGCGGCTGTCAGCGAATCGATCAGCGCGCGCGTGGGCGGGTCGTTCAGGTGACGGATGGAATCGGCGCGAAATTCGGCGGCGAGCCGTCGCGCGCGCGTTTCCCAATCGACGATCAATTCCCGCGCGGCCATCGACGTGAACGTGTACGCCAGCAGATTGCGGTCGTGCTCGCCGTCGAGCCAGCCGACGAACAGCTCGGCGGCGGGCGCGTTCCAGCGCAGCGCATTCCACTGGCGGTCGAGCACGTAGGCGGGCGCGCCGATCAGCCCGACCGTCTGCAGCAGCGCGGCCGGCACGTCCTGCGCGGCGGGATCGGGCTCGGCGGGATCGCGCTGGGCGGCGAGCTCGAACAGGTAAGCCCGCTCCGCCCGCGACAGTTGCAGCGCGACCGCGATGCGCGCGAGCGCATCGGCGGAAGCGGACACCGGGCGGCCCTGCTCGATCCACGTGTACCACGTCGGGCTCACGCCGCACAGCTGCGCGACTTCCTCGCGCCGCAACCCGGGCGTGCGGCGGCGCGGGCCCGGCGGCAAACCGACGGCGAGCGGCGACAGGCGTTCGCGATGCGTGCGGATGAAATCGCCGAGTGCGCGGGCAGGCGTCTCGGGCATCGGCTCGGAAGAGTTTTTCTCAGCGTTCATTCAGACTTCGACAGGTGGTTCCGATACCAGAATATCTAGTCAACTTGTACTGGTACCAGGCGGGCTCTATTGTAGCGGCAGGCACTTCAGCCGACGACAAAACGGAGCCCACGATGAAACACCACGAACAGGTCGCCGACGCCTTTGGCTCGACCGCCGCCGCGTATCTCACGAGCCAGGTTCACGCGACCGGCGCGGACTTGCAGAATCTCGCCGCGACCTTCGCGGCTACGTGCGGCAACGCGACGGTGCTCGACATGGGCTGCGGCGCGGGCCACGCGAGCTTCGCGATCGCCCCGCATGTGCGGGAAGTGGTGGCGTACGACATCGCGCCGCAGATGCTCGCCACGGTCGATGCCGCCGCGAAGGAACGCGGCCTCGCGACGATCCGCACGCAGCAGGGCGCCGCCGAGACGCTGCCGTTCGACGATGCATCGTTCAACTGGGCCGTGAGCCGCATGAGCGCGCATCACTGGCGCGACGTGCCGCGCGCGCTCCGGGAAGCGCATCGCGTGCTGAAGCCGGGCGGGCGGCTGAAGTTCATCGATATTGCGGGCATCGACGATCCGCTTTACGACACGCATATCCAGGCGATCGAATTGCTGCGCGACGCGTCGCACATTCGCGACTATCGCGCGGACGAGTGGATCGCGATGCTCGACGCAGCCGGCTTCGACGCGCAGGTGACCGAGCGCTGGCGCATTCCGCTGGAATTCGAAGCGTGGGTAGCGCGGATGCGCACGCCGCCGGAGCGCGTGACCGCGATCCGCTCGATGTGGACGAGCGCGCCCGACGAAGTGCGCCAGTACTTCAGCGTGCAGGACGACTGCTCGTTCGAACTGGACGCGTTGATGATCGAGGCGACGCGCCGCAACTGACGCGTTCGCCCCGGCGGGATCGTCAGCCGGTATTGCGCAAGCCTGCCGCGATCCCGTTGATCGTCAAATGAATGCCGCGCCGCAGCCGCACGTTCTGGTCTCCCGAGCGATGACGCTTGAGCAGTTCCACTTGCAGGTGATTCAGCGGATCGAGATACGGGAAGCGGTTCTTGATCGATCGCGCGAGCAGCGGGTTGTCGGCAAGCCGCTCGCTCTTGCCGGTGATTTCGCCGAGCACGCGGCACGTGCGCTCGTGTTCGGCGACGATCCGCTCGAACACGAGCTTGCGCAGCTTCTTGTCGCTGACGAGCTGCGCATAGCGCGAGGCCACCGCGAGATCGGTTTTCGCGAGCACCATGTCCATGTTCGACAGCAGGTTCTGGAAGAACGGCCACGTCTTGTGCATCTTGCGCAGCGTGGCAAGGCGCTTCGTGCGGTCGGCATCGGATGCGGCCTGATCCAGATAGGCCGTGACCGCGCTGCCGAAGCCGTACCAGCCCGTCAGCAGCAAGCGGCACTGTCCCCATGAGAAGCCCCACGGAATCGCGCGCAAATCCTCGATCTTGCGATGCTTCGGGTCCTGCAGCTTGCGCGACGCCGGCCGGCTGCCGATGTTCAGCTCCGCGATCTCCGCAATCGGCGTCGACGAGAAGAAGTAATCGGTGAAGCCGGGCGTCTCGTAGACGAGCGCGCGATACGCGGACATCGCCGCATCGGACAGCGTCTGCATCGTCGCTTCGAACTTCGGCAAATCGGCAGGCGCGTTTTCGTGCGGCAGGAGCGTGGCTTCGAGCGTCGCGGCGACGACCGTTTCCAAATTGCGCCGCCCGATTTCCGGATTGCCGAACTTGCTCGCGATGACTTCGCCTTGCTCGGTCAGGCGAATCTGGCCGTCGACGGTGCCGGGCGGCTGCGACAGGATCGCCTGATAGGTCGGGCCGCCGCCGCGTCCGACGGTGCCGCCACGCCCGTGGAACAGCCTGAGCGTCGTGCGCCGCTGCTTGAACAACGCGACGAGCGCCAGTTCCGCGCGATACAGCTCCCAGTTCGACGTGAGAAAGCCGCCGTCCTTGTTGCTGTCCGAATAACCCAGCATGACTTCCTGCTCGCCGCCCTGATTCTCGATGAGCGCATCGACGCCCGGCAGCGAGAAGAGATCGCCCATGATGACGGGCGCATTGCGCAAGTCCGCGATCGTCTCGAAGAGCGGAATTACCATGAGGCCATCGCGCGCGGGATCGTCGTCGCTGCCGAGACAGCCTTGCAGGACGCCGGTTTCCTTCTGCAGCAGCATCACTTCCAGCAGGTCGCTGACGGTTTCCGTGTGGGAAATGATGTAGTTGCGCACGGCGCGCGTGCCGAATTTCTCGCGGGTCACGCGCGCCGCTTCGAGCACGCCGAGTTCGCTCGTCGCGAGATCGGAATAGCGCGCATAGGGCAGACGCAGCGGACGCGGCTGCGCCAGTTCCTTCAACAGCACGCGGCGCTTGTCTTCCTCCGAAAGCGCCGCGTAGTCCTGCTCGACGCCGCCGCGCGACAGCAACTCCGCGACGACGGCTTCGTGGATGTCCGAACTCTGCCGCAGATCGATGCTCGCGAGATGGAAACCGAACACTTCCGATGCTCGCGCGAGCGGCGACAAGCGCAGCGACGACAGGGACGCGCCGTGATGCTCCGCGAGCGAATCGATCAGCACGTGCAGATCGCGCGTGAACTCGGCGGCGTCGGCGTAGGGCGTCGCACGGATCGGCGTCGCGCCGCGTCCTGCGCTGCGCACGGACACCGCGCCCTCGCCGAGCCGCACGCGCGCGCTCGCGGCGAGCCGCGTGTAGATGCCGATCAGCGCCCGGCGGTACGGCTCGTCCGTGCGATGCGGCGAGCGGTCCGGCGACGCATCGGCGAGTGCCTGCAGCGCCGCGCTCGATCCGGACAGCAGCTCCGACACCGACAACTCCGCGCCCAGCTTGTGCACTTCTTCGAGATAGTGTTCGAAGATGACGGTCGCCTGCCGGGTGATCGCGTTTTCGAGCGTCTCGGCGGTGACGTTCGGATTGCCGTCGCGGTCGCCGCCGATCCAGCTTCCCATCTGGAAGAACGGCGGCAGGCGCGCGGGCAGGCCGTGCTCGGCGAGCGCGGCTTCGATATCGGCGTAAAGCGCGGGAATTTCCTGCAGAAAGGTCGCGCGATAGTAGGACAGCGCGTTTTCGATCTCGTCGGCAACGGTCAGCCGCGCGTCGCGCAGCATGCGCGTCTGCCACAGCGACGTCACGCGCGCGCGCAGCACCGCTTCGTTCCGCGCACGTTCGCGGGCGGTCAGTTCCTGATCGCGCTCGGCGAGCAGCCGGGCGATGTCGTGCTGCGCATCCAGAATGCTCTTGCGCTGCACTTCGGTCGGATGCGCGGTGAGGACGGGGACGATTAGCGCGTCGTCGAAGAACTTCTGCAGCAGCTTGCGCGTCGCGCTGACGTTCTTCTGCTCGCGCATCCGCTCGATGGCATAGGCGATTGCGCCGGGCCGCGGCGCGGTGCCCGCGAGCGCGTGAATGCGCCGGCGGCGGTTGTGATGCCGGTCTTCCGCGATATTCGCCAGATGCGAGAAATAACTGAACGCGCGCACGACGCTCACCGTCTGCTCCGGCGACAGCGCGCGCAGGCGTTTTTCCAGCGCCTGCGACGCATCGACATCGTCTTCGCGGCGGAATTTCACGGCGGTCTGACGGATGGTTTCGACCATGTCGAACACGGCGTCGCCTTCCTGCTCGCGCAACACTTCACCGAGCAGCCGGCCGAGAAAGCGGATGTCCTCGAAGAGCGGGCGGTCCTTGTCGTCGCGGGCGCGGTTCGTGGGCTTCGCGCGTTCGGCGGACGTTTCGTCGATGACGGGGTCGGCCTTCGGCTTCTTGCGCGGCGTCACGGGGTCGGATTTCTTCGATGGCTTTGCCTCAAACGCGAGCGGCGCGTCAGAGGATGAGTCAGGCAATGCGCCGTTGCTGCTGGCCGGGCGGGCCGATGCGGAAGACGTCACGTTGGATTCCTCTTTGATGCAAGCCAGAGAACATCGGCAGACGCGGCGGCCGGGGCCGGGGCCGGCGTCCTGGGCGTGTCATGCGGATCAGCAAAAGCGGACGTGCTCGAAGCGCGGTGTGGCGGCGCACGTGTCTCCCCGTGCCGCGGCCACGCACGGCGCCGACCTCGCAGGCGCTCGGAAAGGCGCACCAGACAAGGCTCCGGCGTGCCGCCCGCGCCAAATGGACCCTGGCGTGCGTGCTACCATTATTCGTTATTTCATCCCGTCATTCGATCGAGCATCAATGAATTCCGAGACGCATTCAACGACACCGCCCGCCACGCTCATCATCGCGTCGAGGGAAAGCCGGCTCGCCATGTGGCAGGCCGAGCACGTGCGGTGTGCGCTGCACAAATTATATCCATCTTGCGACGTCAAAATTCTCGGAATGACGACGCGCGGCGATCAGATTCTGGATCGCACGCTGTCCAAAGTCGGCGGCAAGGGACTCTTCGTGAAGGAACTCGAAGCGGCGCTCGCCGAAGGGCGCGCCGATCTGGCCGTGCATTCGCTGAAGGACGTGCCGATGCGATTGCCCGACGGCTTCACGCTCGGCGCGATTCTCGAACGCGAAGACCCGCGCGATGCCTTCGTGTCGCCGCATTACGCTTCGCTGGCGGAATTGCCAGCGGGCAGCGTCGTCGGCACGTCGAGCCTGCGCCGCGAAGCGATGATCCGCGCGCGCTTCCCGCATCTCGAAGTACGGCCGTTGCGCGGCAATCTGGACACGCGCCTCGGCAAGCTGGATCGCGGCGACTATGCCGCCATCATTCTCGCGGCGGCGGGACTCAAGCGGCTCGGCATGGAAGGGCGCATCCGCGCGTTGCTCGATGCATCGGAGAGTCTGCCGGCTGCCGGTCAGGGCGCGCTCGGCATCGAGATTCGCGCGGACCGCCCCGATCTCGCCGCGTGGCTCCAGCCGCTGCACGATGAAGCGACCGCGCTCGCCGTCGAAGCGGAACGCGCGGTGTCGCGGGCGCTCGGCGGAAGCTGCGAAGTGCCGCTCGCCGCGTACGCGCATTGGCGCGACGACGCGCTCTATCTGCGCGGCGCGGTATCGCTGCCCGATGGCAAGCGCGTGCTGCGCGCGGAAGAGCACGTGCGCGCGCCCGATCTCGCGGGTGCGCTCGCGCTCGGCCAGCGCGTGTCGGCGGACCTGGAGGCGCAAGGCGCGATGGACATCGTCAACGCGCTCTCGACGATGAGCCGCGCCGACGCGCCCAACGCGGCCCCGGCGCAGAACGACCGAGTGCCGCCGTCGGCGGCGGACCCGTCCTGATGGCGAGCCAGCGCCGCGCCACCGTCGTCATCACGCGGCCGGCCGGGCAGTCGTCGGGGCTCATCGAGCGGCTTCATCGCGCGCAGTTCGATGCGTTCGAATTTCCGCTGATCGACATTGCCCCCGTCGCCGACGATGCCCCGCTGCGCGCCGCCCTCGACGAACTCTACGGCCCCGAGCGTTACGCGCTCGTCGTGTTCGTTTCCCCGAACGCCATCGATCACGCGTTCGGCCGTCTCTTCGCGCCGTGGCCGGCGGACGTGCCGGTGGCGGTAGTCGGGCCGGGCAGCGTCGCGGCGCTCGCGCGGCAAGGCGTGAGCGCGCCGGGGCATGGCGTGATCAGTCCATCGGCGGAGCATGCCGATCCGCGTTTCGATTCCGAGGCGCTCTACGCGGCCATCGAAGCGCACTTCGGCGCGAACGGGCTCGAAGGCAAGCGCGTGCTGATCGTGCGCGGCGACGGCGGGCGCGAGTGGCTGGCCGACCGCCTCGCGGAAGCGGGCGCGCGCGTCGAGAAAGCGGCGGCGTACCGGCGTCTGTTGCCGGAGCCGTCGATGCAGAAGTGGGAGCGCATCCACACGCTGCTCGCCGGCGAACCGCACGCGTGGCTGCTGACCAGCTCGGAAGGCGTGCGCAATCTCGACGAACTCGCACGCGAGCATCTCACCGCCGACGAAATCGCCCGGCTGAAGCGTGCGCCGGTGCTCTGCCCGCATCCGCGCATCGCCGAAGCCGCGCGCCAGACGGGTTTTGATAGGATTACGGTGTCCGGCGCGGGCGATGAGCGCATCGTGGAGACGCTGGAAACCCTGTTTCCGCAGGATGCCGCCGCGCAGCCGCGTAGCGCCGGAGCATCGACATCGTCATCGGCGGCTGTATCGACGGACAACGCACCGGCCTATTCGCCGGACAACTCACCGGCCCATCAACCGGCTCAATCACGCATGACTGATTCGAACGATTCCAAGAAAGCTTCACCTCAGCCGAACGTGACACCGCCGCTGCCTCCCAACACGCCGTTCACGCCCTACGAGCAGCAGAAGCGGCGGGGCAACGCGGGCACCGTATTGTTGTGGTTCGTCGTCGCCATCGTGGCGATTGCCGCGGCCGCGGGCGGTTACGCGCTGAACCGCAAGGTCGACCGCAAGGAACAACAACTGACGCAGCGCGTCGCACAGGCCGATGCGCAAAACGCCGATTTGCGCGCGAAGGCCGAACAGGCCGCGAACGCAACCGGCGCGCTCAACACGCAGATCATCCAGTTGCAAGGCAAGCTCAGCGATGCCGAAGCGCACAGCCAGGCGTTGCAGCAGCAGTATCAGGACCTCGCGAGCAATCGCGACGACTGGACGCTGGCCGAAGTCGAGCAGATTCTGTCGAGCGCGAGCCAGCAGTTACAACTGACCGGCAACGTGCAGCTCGCGCTGTTCGCGCTCGAGAGCGCCGACACGCGCCTCGCCGCGACGACCGGCCCGCAAGTGGTGTCCATCCGCAAGGCCATCGCGCAGGACATGGACAAGCTGAAAGCCGCGCCGACCACCGATCTCACCGGCCTCGCCATCAAGCTCGATACCGCCATCGAACAGATCGACGGTTTGCCGCTCGCCGGAGAAGCGCCGATCGAGCGTGCGCGCGCACAGGCCGCGACGCCCGCCGATAGCGCGTCGATCGCGGCGGCCACCGGCGAGCCGCGCTGGAAGGTGCTGTGGCGGCAGATCACGACCGGCATCGGGCAGCAGCTGGCGAGTCTCGTGTCGGTGCGGCGCATCGACAACGCCGACGCCATGCTCACGTCGCCCGATCAGGGCTACTTCGTGCGCGAGAACGTGAAGCTGCGGCTGTTGTCCGCGCGTCTGTCCTTGCTGTCGCGCAGCGAACCGACGCTCAAGTCCGATCTCCAGGCCGCCGACGCGTCGCTGGCCCGCTACTTCGATCCGTCGTCGAAGAAAGTGCAGGCTGTGCGCGAGCTCGTGAAGCAGGTCGAACAGGCGTCGCTCGCGGTCGCCGTGCCGAACCTGAACGCAAGCCTCGCCGCCGTGCACCAGTTCAAGCGAGGCGGATGATGACGATTCGTGGACTCATCTGGCTCGCGCTGCTGTTCGCGGTCGCGGTGATCGTCGCGACGGTCGGCGGTTTCAACGGCGGACAGGTTCTGTTCGTGGTACCGCCGTATCGCGTGGACCTGTCGCTGAACCTGTTCGCGGTGGCGCTCGTCGTGCTGTTCATCGTGCTGTATGCGCTGATTCGCGCGGCGCGCGGCGTGTGGAAGATGCCGGAGCGCGTCGCCGCGTACCGGGCGCGCAGCCGTCTTGCAAAGGCGAATGCGTCCTTGCGCGACGCCATCGGCCATTTGTACGCGGGGCGCTTCTCGAAGGCGGAGAAAGCTGCCCGCGATGCGCTTTCCGTCGATGCCAACAAGGGCGCGGCGGGTCTCGTCGGGGCGCACGCGGCGCATCGGCTGCATGAATACGCGCGCCGCGACGAATGGCTCACGCACGTCACCGGCGCAGACTGGCAGGATGCCCGCCTCATGGCCACCGCCGACATGCGCGCCGATGGCCGCGACGCGGATGGCGCGCTCGTCGCGTTGACGGAAATGCAGGCGCAGGGCGGCCGGCGCATCCACGCGCAGCAGATCGCGTTGCGCGCCCAGCAGCAGTTGAAGAACTGGGGCGAAGTGCTCAAGCTCGTGCGGATGCTGGAGAAGCGCGAGGCGCTGCATCCGGCGGTCGCGGTGCGGCTGCGTCAGGTTGCGGCGGAGAATCTGTTGCGCGATCGCCGGCACAATCCCGACGCCCTGCTCGAATTCTGGCAGTCGCTGTCGGTGACGGAGCGCCAGTCGCCGCGTCTCGCTGATCTTGCCGCCGAACTGCTGATCGCGCTGGATCGCCGTGCCGAAGCGAAAAAGATCGTCGAAGACGCGCTCGCGCATAACTGGGACGCGCGCCTGCTGCGGCGTTATCCGGATTGCATCGTCGGCGGCGACGCGGTCCCGCTGATCCAGCGCGCTGAAGCGTGGCAGAAGGAACGCACCGAGGACGCGGATCTGCTCTTCACGCTCGGCAGGCTCTGCTTGCATCAGCAGTTGTGGGGCAAGGCGCAGGCGTTCCTCGAATCGGCGCTGAAGCTGGCCGATAACGAACCGCTGAAGATTCGTACGCATCGCGCGCTGGCTCGTCTGCACGAGCAACTCGGCGATGCCGACAAGGCCGCCGAGCACTATCGCGCGAGCGCACTGGCGATGAACGTCGTGTAAGACGAATTCCGAGCCGAAGTCCTTGAAAGCCGCAGGCGCGGGAAACGCCTGCGGCTTTTTCATTTCTCCGCGTCTGTCCGTTCGTTGCCGCACGGCCCGCGACCGCCGTAGCGTGATCTATTCTCATTCAGCCGCCGGGACAGTCGGCTTAAGGAGAGGAAGTGAACAGACCGAACAGGCTTCGAACCGTCGCCGCGCGGGCGCTCGGTGTCTTGCTGTCGTGCGCCGTATCGTCGCCCGCTTTTGCGCAGACAAGCGCGCCGCAATGGACAGGCACATGGTCCGCCGCGCCCGCCGTGACCAGCGATCCCGGCTTCGACAATCAGACGATTCGCCAGATCGTGCACACGAGCATCGGCGGAACGGCGGCGCGTTTGCGGTTCTCCAATCTCTTCGGTACGCAGCCGGTGACCATCGGCAATGTGCATCTCGCGCAGCGGGCGAGCGGCGCGCAGACCGTCGCCGCGACCGATCGCGTCGCGACGTTCAACGGCCAGTCCTACGTGACGATTCCGGCGGGCAGCTCCGTGTCCAGCGATACGATCGCCTTCCCGGTGCCGACGCTCGGCGACATCGCCGTGAGCGTTCACGTGCCGTCGAAGACGCCGCCGAATTCAACGGGACACGTCGCCGGATTGCAGGATGTCTATATCGCGCCCGGCGACGCAAGCGGCGATGCATCGTTCGCCGGCGGCGTCGCGAATGCGGCGGGCGAACGATCGTATTACTTTCTGACCAATGTCGATGTGGTCAACGCGGGCGCGACGGGCGCGGTCGTCACGTTCGGCGCATCGATCACGGACGGTCTCTCGTCGGCGCCGAACACGAACGGGCGCTGGCCGAATCGATTGGCCGGGCGGCTCATCGGCGCGGGCATGAACGTGGGCGTGCTGAATCAGGGCATCAGCGGCAACAACTTCTTCTCGGACGGCGCTGCATCGGGCCAGGCGGGCCTCACGCGCTTCGGCCGCGACGTGCTGCAACAGGCCAACGTGAAGTGGGTCATCGTGTCCGACGATGCGGTGAACAACCTGATCGGAGGCGATCCGCCGACCGCCCAGCGGCTCGTCGACGCATTCCGCGAACTGATCGCGCAAGCGCACGCTGCGAACGTGAAGATCATCTGCTCGACGCTCACGCCGTTCCAGGGCGTTTCGCGATGGACGCCCGGCATCGAAAACACGCGGCAAGCGGTGAACGCCTTCCTGCGCGACAAATCCAGCGGATGCGATGGCCTGCTCGATCAGGCACTCGCACTCGGCGGCGCGGGCATCGGCGCGAGCGCCTTCGCGGCAGCGTTCAATAGCGGCGACAATCTGCATCCGAACGATGCGGGCATGCAAGCCATCGCCGATGCGGCGAATCTCGGCTGGTTCGCCGCCTTGCCCGCCGTGCGTGCGCCGTCGGGCTGCGGGCGGCTCGCGCCGGGCGAAGGGCTATTGGTCGGGCAGACGCTCGCTTCGTGCGACGGACGATTCTCGCTGACGCTAGGGCGCGACGGTTATCTCGCCATCGTGGTCAACGGCGCGGCGATCTGGTCGTCGAGTGCGGCGGGAGCGCCGGGCGTCGCGATGCGCTTCGCTGAAGACGGCGCGCTGTCGCTCTACAACGCCGGCGGCGCACGCGTGTGGCAGAGCACGAAAACGGATGCAGCCGGCTACGCCTACATGCAGCGCGACGGCAACCTCGTCGTCTATTCGACGGCCGGCAAGCCCGTGTGGGCGACCGGCACGGCGACCGGAGCGGCTCAGTAGGTGGGAACGGACGGATCGACCTGACGCGACCACGCGTCGATGCCGCCGTACAGATTGAAGATGTTCGTGAAGCCGCGCGATTCGAGGAACATGCCGACCTGGGCGCTGCGCGCGCCGTGATGGCAGATGCAGACGATCTGCGCGTCGTCGTCGAGTTCTTCGCTGCGCGCGGGAATGTCGCGCATCGGAATGGACACGATGTTGTCCATCTTCGCCGTCTGAAGCTCCCACGGTTCGCGCACGTCGAGCAGCACGGGAGCGGGGCGGGACGCATCGGCAAGCCACGCGGCGAGTTCGGAAGCGGAGAGATTCTGCATGGGAACGTGAGCGGACGATGATGATCCGCAGCGGCGGTGTCCCCGCGCCGCGGACCGGTTGACGTTCAGAACCTGAACGGCGAAGGATGCACCGCGTTCTTCAACGGCGCGACGAGCGTTTCGAACACATCGGACACGCGGAACTGCTTTTCGTCGACACGCGTGATGATTTGCGCCTTCATGACCGGCGCCGTGCCGACGAACGCCGCAATGCGCCCGCCGATGCTCAGCTGCTCGAGAAATTCCTGCGGCATGATCGGCAGACCGCCCGACACGCAGATGACGTCGTACGGCGCGCCTTCGTTCCAGCCGCGCGCGCCGTCGCCTTCGACGACCTGCGCATTCGTCACGCCATTCGCGGCGAGGTTCTGCTTCGCGAATTCAGCCAGTTCCGGCGAGATTTCGACCGTCGTCACGCTGCGGCCGCGATGCGCGAGCAGCGACGCCATGTAGCCCGAGCCCGCGCCGATTTCGAGGACCGTTTCGGTCTTCTTCACCGCCAGTTCCTGCAGGATGCGCGCTTCGATCTTCGGCGCGAGCATGCGTTCGCCGCCCGGCAGCGGAATTTCGAGGTCCGCGAAAGCGATGTTGCGATAGGCGGCGGGAACGAAGTTCTCGCGCTTGACGATCGACAGCAGGTTCAATACGTCCTGGTCCAGCACATCCCACGGACGAATCTGTTGCTCGATCATGTTGAAACGCGCTTGCTCGATGTTCATTTTCTGTGTGCGTGTTGACGACCGGGAACTTACGCCCCGATGCGCGGCGGGAAGCGGCGGAGCGGGGCGGATTGACTTCGCGATTGTAGCAAATCGATGCCTTTCGCCGCCCGCGCCGCGCGGGTCTAATGCGGCAGCCGGATATCGAACTTGAACGTGATGAGCCGCGCGACGAGGATGAACGCCGTCGACATCAGCACGTTATAGATCGGTTCGACGGCGAACTGCTCCAGCCCGATGTAGATCCAGCAGCCCGCGAACGCGCACACCGCGTAGGGGCGGGAATCGCGCAGGATCAGCGGGATTTCATTGCACAGCACGTCGCGCATGATGCCGCCGAACACGCCGGTCGTGACGCCCATCATCGTCGCGGTGAAGACGGGCATCTGCCCATCAAGGGCGATGGAAGTGCCCGACACGCTGAAGAGGCCGAGCCCGATCGCGTCGGTGACCAGAAGCGCGCGCTGGTCGAATAGACGCGTCGTGACGCGCAGGAAGTATGGTGCAAAGATCGCCATCGCGAAGATCGCGACCACGTATTCCTGATGCTCGACCCAGTAGAAGGGGCGGCGGGACAGCAGCACGTCGCGCACGGTGCCGCCGCCGAACGCGGTGGCGAGCGCGACGAGAAAGGCGCCGACCGCGTCGAGCCGGCGCTTCCTCGCTTCGATGAGGCCCGAGAGCGCATACGCGAAAATCGCGAACGCCTCCATGATGGAAATGGCGAGGGTGAGCCTGGGATGCACGTGCGTTCCGTTCAGCGGGTCTTGTCTTGTGGATGGTTGTGATGCCGCGGCGTGCCGCCCGGTTGCAGCAGCACGAGCACGGCCCCCGCGCCGCCGTCGTGCGGACGCGCCTGACAGAAGGCAATCACTTCGGCCTTCTGCACGAGCCACGCGCGCACCTTGCCCTTCAGCACGGGATGCTTGCCGATCGAGCCGAGCCCCTTGCCGTGAATCACGCGCAGGCAGCGCAGCCCGCGTTTCACCGATTCGCGGATGAACTCCGCAAGCGCCTCGCGGGCTTCTTCTCGCCGCATGCCGTGCAGATCGAGTTGCGCCTGCACGATCCACGCGCCGCGCCGCAGTTTCTTCACGACTTCCTGACTGACGCCCGGCCGGTGATACGAGAGCGTTTCGTCGATGTCGAGCAGACTTTCGGGATCGTATTCGTCGGAGAGCGCTTCCTGCAGCACCGCTTCTTCGTCGCGCAGGCTTTGCAGCGGCAGCGGCGAGGGCGGCACGCGCGGCACGGTCGTGCGCGGCGGCGTCTTCAGCGGCTCGACCTCACCGATCGCGCGGCGAAAATCGTCGGCGTCGGCGACCGCCTCGCGCTCGGCCCGCGCTGCCGCGATGCGTTGCGCCTGGCGCTGGTCCGCGTCGGCTTTGAGCGCGGTCTTCAGCGACGCGAGACCGGCAAGCCCTTCGCGCTTCACCGCCGCCGACACCTCGCGCGGATCGGCCGGCTTCTGCGCGGGCGCGACGGGGCGCGGCGCTTCCCGGCGGCGGGCTTTCGGTTCGTTCGGGTGCGGATGATTTTTGGGCATCGTTCGGCCAGGAGAGTCGGCTGCGGGTCAAAAGCAAGCGGCTGAGGACGGCATCGACGCGGCGCGCCGATTGTGCCACGGGCGCGGCCGCCGTCCATGCGCGAAGCCGAAACGCGCGCAGCCGTGCCGGGAAACAAAAAACGGGCCGTGGCCCGTTTTGTCGTCGAAACGCCGGCGTGGTCGGCGTCGCGAAGCGTCGAATGCAGCGCGCCGAATCCCATTTTAGCGGCCCGGCGCGCCGTATCGCTTGCCGTTCAACGATCCTTTTCGTGGCTCATCGAGTGCGGCGTGGGCGTTTCGTCGATGGCTTCGAGGTAACGCTGCGCATCGAGCGCGGCCATACAGCCGGTGCCGGCGCTCGTGATCGCCTGACGGTAGATGTGATCCTGCACGTCGCCCGCCGCGAACACGCCTGGGATGCTCGTCGCGGTCGCGTTGCCCGAGGTGCCGCCCTTCGTGATGATGTAGCCGTTCTTCATCTCGACCTGGCCGGTGAAGAGGTCGGTGTTCGGCTTGTGGCCGATCGCCACGAACACGCCTTGCAGCGCGATGTCGGTGGTTTCGCCGGTGCCCGTGTGCTTCACGCGCAGGCCGGTGACGCCGGATTCATCGCCCAGCACTTCGTCGAGCACGTGATTCCACTTGATGTTGACCACGCCCTCCTGTTCCTTGGCGAGCAGGCGGTCGATGAGAATCGGCTCGGCGCGGAACTTGTCGCGGCGGTGGATCACCGTCACCTTCTTCGCGATGCCCGACAGATACAGCGCTTCTTCGACCGCCGTATTGCCGCCGCCGATCACCGCGACTTCGCCGTTGCGATAGAAGAAGCCGTCGCACGTGGCGCACGCGGACACGCCCTTGCCCATGAACGCCTGTTCCGACGCCTCACCGAGATATTGTGCCGATGCGCCCGTCGAGATAATCAGCGAATCGCACGTGTACTCGCCCGAATCGCCGATCAGACGGAACGGCCGCTCGTTGAGCTTCGCGGTATGGATGTGGTCGAACACGATCTCGGTATTAAAGCGGCGCGCGTGTTCCTCCATGCGCTGCATGAGTTCCGGACCCTGTACGCCCGAGGGATCGCCCGGCCAGTTTTCGACGTCGGTCGTGGTCATCAGCTGGCCGCCTTGCGCGAGGCCGGTGACGAGCAGCGGCGACAGGTTCGCGCGCGCCGCATAGACGGCGGCGGAGTAGCCGGCGGGGCCGGAACCGAGAATCAGCACTTTGGCGTGCTTGGGCGCGCTTTGGGATGAAGACATGGCGATGGTCCGTTATTGATGGTCTGCCGGAAGCCGAGGGGATGACGCCAGCGCAGCAAGTTCGACTTCCCGCGCGCGTCGCTTTCCGATGACCCGTAGTTGGATGCAAGTCCCCGATTATAAAGGTCCGTGCGAAAGCGTTCCGAGTGAACCTTTCAATCGCATTGATAGGCTCGAGTCGCAGATTCGACGCAGAAACCCCACGCAAGCGGCATGTGAGGAGTGTTACAGGATGCAAGAACGCGGCCGTTTTTGCGCCTTTCCCCGCAATGCAGCGTTTACAATAGGCCACCGTTCGTAGGGCCCCATGCGCCATCGGCGCTCATCCACCCAGGGCCGCAAAAAGCGACACCGAATCAATGGCAAAAGCATCCTATTCCGCGAGCCCGCAGGCGTTGCCGCACCGCATGTCGCGGCTCTTCACCGAGATTCGCTGGATTCTCCAGGTCGCACTCGGGCTGTTTCTCGTAATGGCGCTGATTTCCTACAGCCGCAAGGACCCGAGCTGGACCCACGCGGTGAGCGTCGATCGCATCTCGAACTGGGCCGGCCGCGTCGGCGCATACACGTCGGATATTCTGCTCCTTGTGTTCGGGCTGTCGTCGTACTGGCTCGTCGTGCTGCTCGGGCGGCGCATCATCGCGAATTACCGGCGCATCAGCGAGCCGGCGGCGCAGTCATCGAAGAACGATGAAGACGCGCCGCGCGACCGCACCTGGCTTGCCGAAGCATTCGCGTTCGTGCTCGTGCTGCTCGCCAGCGACGGCATCGAGGCGCTGCGCATGTGGTCGCTCAAGGTGCCGCTGCCGCGCGCGCCGGGCGGCGTGGTCGGCGACCTGATCGCGCGTCATGTGTCGCATGCGCTCGGCTTCACCGGCGCCACGCTCTTTCTGCTGATCGCGCTCGCGATCGGGCTGTCGCTCTATTTCCGCTTTTCGTGGCTTTCCGTGTGCGAGAAGGTGGGCGAGGGCATTCTGAACGCGATCACCGGCGCGCAACTGCGGCGCGAAGCCGGCCGCGACCGCAAGCTCGGCGAGGAAGCCGCGTCGAAGCGCGAGGGCAAGGTGGTGCGTTCGCGCGTCAAGCAGGAGGACCACGAGCCGGTCGTGATCGTGCCGCCGGTCGCGACGCCCGCGCGCTCCGAGCGCGTCGAGAAGGAAAAGCAGGTTCCGCTGTTCGCCAACCTGCCGGGCGACTCCACGTTGCCGGCCATTTCGCTGCTCGATCCGCCGCCGAAGGTGCAGGAAACCATCGCCGCGGATACGCTCGAATACACGTCGCGCCTGATCGAAAAGAAGCTGAAGGACTTCGGCGTCGAGGTGAGCGTGGTCGCGGCGTATCCGGGGCCGGTCGTCACGCGCTATGAGATCGAGCCGGCGACGGGCGTGAAGGGCAGCCAGATCGTCGGTCTGGCGAAGGATCTGGCGCGGTCGCTGTCGCTCGTGTCGATTCGCGTCGTCGAGACGATTCCGGGCAAGAACTTCATGGCGCTCGAATTGCCGAACCAGCGCCGGCAGACCGTCAAGCTCTCCGAGATTCTCGGCTCCGAGGTGTACGCGAACGGCGCTTCGCCGCTCACGATGGGTCTCGGCAAGGACATCGGCGGCAATCCGGTCTGCGCCGACCTCGCGAAGATGCCGCACCTGCTGGTCGCGGGCACGACGGGGTCGGGCAAGTCGGTCGGCATCAACGCAATGATCCTCTCGCTGCTCTACAAGGCGAGCGCGGATCAGGTGCGGCTCATCCTGATCGATCCGAAGATGCTCGAAATGAGCGTCTACGAAGGCATCCCGCATCTCCTGTGTCCGGTCGTCACCGACATGCGGCAGGCGGGTCACGCGCTCAACTGGGCCGTCGCCGAGATGGAGCGCCGCTACAAGCTGATGAGCAAGATGGGCGTGCGCAATCTCGCGAGCTTCAATACGAAGATCGACGAAGCGAAGAAACGCGACGAGAAGATTCCGAACCCGTTCAGCCTGACGCCCGACGCCCCGGAGCCGCTGACGCGCCTGCCGCACATCGTCGTAGTCATCGACGAGCTCGCCGATCTGATGATGGTCGTCGGCAAGAAGGTCGAAGAGCTGATCGCGCGGATTGCGCAGAAGGCGCGGGCCGCGGGCATCCATCTGATTCTGGCGACGCAGCGGCCATCGGTCGATGTCATCACGGGCCTCATCAAGGCGAACGTGCCGACGCGCATGGCGTTCCAGGTGTCGTCGAAGATCGATTCACGCACGATTCTCGATCAGCAGGGCGCGGAGTCGCTGCTCGGCATGGGCGACATGCTCTATCTGCCGCCGGGCTCGGGGCTGCCGGTGCGCGTGCACGGCGCGTTCGTATCGGACGAGGAAGTGCATCGCGTCGTCGACAAGCTCAAGGAACAGGGCGAGCCGAACTACATCGAAGGCATTCTGGAAGGCGGGCTCGCGGGCGATGGCGACGAAGGCGCGGCCGGCGCGGGCGCGGGCTCGGCCGACGGCGAGGCCGATCCGCTGTATGACCAGGCCGTCGAAGTCGTCATCAAGAACAAGCGCGCTTCCATTTCGCTGGTGCAGCGGCATTTGCGCATCGGCTATAACCGGGCGGCGCGGCTTCTGGAACAGATGGAAAACTCGGGTCTCGTTTCGGCGATGTCGTCGAACGGCAACCGGGAGATTCTTACGCCGGCGCGCGAAGCGGAATGAGCGTCGCGCACGGCGGGCAACATTTGGAGAACGACACTATGAAACAGCGAACGGGGAAGATGTTTGGCGCGATGCTGTTGTCGGCGTCGATGCTTTTCGCAACGCAGGCATTCGCGAGCGGCACGGAGCAGTTGAAGCAGTTCGTGTCGCAGGTTCACGCGGCGCGCGGTGAATTCACCCAGCAGGAGGTGAGGGCGCCTGGCCGAGCGAACAACGGCGCGTCGGCCACGCCCACGGCATCGAAAGGTGCGAACTCCAGCGGCACGTTCATGTTTGCGCGTCCGGGCAAGTTCATCTGGTCGTATGAGAAGCCGTATTCGCAAGTCCTGCAGGCGGACGGCGACAAGCTCTACGTCTACGACAAGGACCTGAATCAGGTGACCGTGCGCAGCCTGGGCGGCGCGCTCGGCGCAAGCCCCGCCGCGATCCTCTTCGGCAGCAACGATCTCGACAAGAACTTCACGCTGCGCGATGCCGGCGTGAAGGGCGGCATCGACTGGCTGGAACTGACGCCCAAGGCGAAGGACACGCAGTTCGAGACGGTCGGCATCGGCTTCAAGGACGGCAATCTGCAAGCGATGGAACTGCACGACGTATTCGGCAACGTCACGCTGCTGACGTTCCTGAACATCCAGAAGAACCCGCCGATCAAGGGCGATACCTTCAAGTTCAACGTGCCGAAGGGCGCGGATGTGATCAACGGGTGATGAGACGCGAGACGCCGGGCGTCGTGACTTCCCGTTGACTCGATCTGACGCCGCGTCCGCCTGATCTCGCTACCGGCATTCTTCGTCGTTAGCCGAACGCATCCGGCTAGCGACGATGCTTTGTCCATCTTGATGGCCCGCCGCCGCACAAGCTCGATGCACCTACCCCGCGCGGCGCCTGAAAGCCGCGCGTCGCTCGCGGCGGCGATGCTCAGTGATAGTTCGTGACGAGCGTCACGGCCCTCGTGGACAACTGCTTTTCCTGCATCGACAGCACGCCGCCCGACGGCCTCACGTGAAATGCGCCTGCGCCGTCTGCCTTTATCGGATGTCCGCTGCCGTCCGTGAAGGTCGCGCCTAGCGCATTCGGCGCGGCCCGGTGGTTGTCGATAGCCAGCGAAACATTGGCGCTGGGCGAGCTGTTCGGCGCGGGCGTGAATATCACCGAGGCCGTCGCTCCGCTTGCGCTTCGCCGCGTGGAGAATCCGTTGTCCTCCGCCGATGCCGTGCGCATCGAAAGTCCGAACGGCGAGGACACCAGCGCGCCTCTGAAGGTAATGGTCCCTCCCTGTATGGTCACTGCGCTCGCGGAAATGGCGAAGCAGGCTGCCGCCCCCGCGATTGCCAAACGTCCAGCCTTGCTTGCATGCAGCGTCGATCTGCCCATCGTGTTCCCCCGGTTCGTTGTCTTGGTCGCCCGGTTCGCGAGATGCTTCTTATCTCGCGAACCGGCGCGTCAGACAATAATAAGAACAGTCCGAACAAGATGCCAAGGACATTCGTGCGCGCATCTCACAATAGACAGGATTCCTGTCTAAGTGGCAGCGGTACACTGATTCTGGTTGGCTATAGGCTGCAATAAACGTTTCACCTACGATGCGATGCGCTCATATCGTCGATGAACGCGTCGAGAATCTCGCGTCGTTCCCCGCGATCCCTGCGTGCGCGCGTGACCATCTGAAACGCGACGCGATAGCGCATCGTCTCTTCGTTCAGCGGGGCGAGCAGGCCGTCCTCCACATACGAGGCGGCGAAATGCTCCGGCAGATAACCGAGATGCCGCCCGGACAGTACGAGCATCGCGACCGATTCCATGTTGTCCGCGACGGCGCTGATCGAGCGGGGCATCAGCGCGCCCGCTTCGGGCAACGGATAGCTGCGCCACGCCCAGTCATGCTCGGCGGCTTCATCTAACGTCACGCGGCCCGCCCGCGCGAACAGCGGATGCAACCGCGCGCAATACGCAAGCTGGTCCTCCGCGGAAATCTCCGTGTACTCGAGCGACGGCACGCGATGCCAGAAATACCCGATCGCCATCTGAATGCGGCCGGCGAGCAGCATTTCCTCCAGCTCGTTCGGCGACCGGACGAGCACGGAAAAGCGCACCGATTCGTCGCGCTCGCGAAAGCGCGCGATGGCCTCGCTGATGCGCGCGTTCGCGCTGACCGGCGTCGTGCCGATCATGCCGAGCGTGAGCGTGCCGACGAGCGTCCTGCCGACGTTGCGCGCGGTCGAATCGAACGTATCGACGGCGACGAGCAGCGTGCGGCAGGCATCGACGAACTGCTCGCCGCGCGACGTCAACGCGAAACCGCCGCGTCCGCGCTCACAAAGCCGGTAGCCGAGCCGCGTTTCGAGCGTGGCGAGCTGGGTGCTGATGGTGGACTGCCCGACGTTCAGCGTCGCCTGCGCGGACGAAACGCCGCCTGCATCGACGATGGCGAGAAAGACGCGGATGAGCCGCAAATCCAGATCGGAAAGGTGAGTGAACATGCGGGCCGCCGATAGATCGATACTTATCGATGTGAAGTGGATGACAGTTGCATTTTAGCTTGGCGGGAAAGACGGTACTAATGAGGTTTGTCAACCTTTTAACTGACATTTACTGCCATGAATACATCTTCGCTCTTTGCTCCCGCCGAACACTTCGATTCGCATTTTCAGGATCATCGCGCCGAGCGGCCGCAGCCGCTGTCGGGCAACCAGATGCCGCGCTGCGGCGGGATCACGACGATGATGCGCTTGCCCCACGTGCCATCCGCCGCCGGACTCGACGCGTGTTTCGTCGGCGTGCCGTTCGATCTCGGCACGTCGAACCGCACCGGCGCGCGCTTCGGGCCGCGTCAGGTGCGCAGCGAATCGGTGTTGCTGCGCCCCTACAACATGGCGACGCGCGCCGCGCCGTTCGATTCGCTGCGTGTCGCGGACATCGGCGACGTGGCGATCAATCCGTACAACCTGCTCGATTCCATCGACCGGATCGAGCGGGCGTATCGCGAGATTCTCGAACACGATTGCAAGCCGATCACGCTCGGCGGCGATCACACCATCGCGTTGCCGATCCTGCGCGCGATTCACGCGAAGCACGGCAAGGTCGGCCTGATTCACGTCGACGCCCACGCGGACGTCAACGACACGATGTTCGGCGAGAAGATCGCGCACGGCACGCCGTTTCGCCGCGCGGTGGAAGAGGGCCTGCTCGATTGCGAGCGGGTCGTGCAGATCGGACTGCGCGGAACCGGTTACGAAGCGGGCGACTTCGACTGGTGCCGCGAGCAGGGTTTTCGCGTCGTGCAGACGGAGGAATGCTGGAACAAGTCGCTCGCGCCGCTGATGGAGGAAGTGCGCGCGCAGATGGGCGACGGGCCGGTGTACATCACGTTCGATATCGACGGCATCGATCCAGCCTTCGCGCCCGGAACCGGCACGCCGGAAATCGCCGGGCTGACGGTGCCGCAGGCTTTGGAGATCGTGCGCGGCGCGTGGGGGCTGAACATCGTCAGCGCGGACCTGGTGGAGGTCGCGCCGCCGTACGATCCGTTCGGCACGACCGCGCTGCTCGGTGCGAATCTCGCCTTCGAGTTGTTGTGCGTGCTGCCAGGTGTGCAAAGGCGCGTTTGACGATACCGCTTGCGCAGCGCTACCGATGCATCAGGCGCCAAAGCGGGCGCGCTCGTTCTCGCGCGCACGCCCGCCGCGTCGTTTGCCCGAAGCGCCCGCGCGGCGCGGCGCTCACGAAGCCAATGCCGCCCGCCGCGTCGAAACCAGCAGCAGATAGCACGCAGCGCCCAGCGCGAGCGCCGGCAGCGTCGCGCCGAGATTCGGCAGCCATTGATTGATCGCGTGATACGCGGCAATGCCGATCGCCCACGCGACGAACGCGCTCACGTGCCAGCCGCCGGAGTAGCCATAACGCCCGTCGAGCCGGCCGAGCGCGGCCGCATCCACCCGGCGCTTTCTCACCACGAAGTGATCCGCCAGCACCACCCCGAACAGCGGCGCGAACACCGAGCCGATCAGCAGCAGGAAGTTCTGATACTTGCCCATCGCGACGAAGAGCGCGACCAGCGTGCACAACGCGCCGTAGCCAGCCGACAGCATCGGCACGCTCGCGCGCACCCAGAACGTGCCCGTCGACACGGCGGCCGAGTGAATGTCGGCGAAGGCGTTGTCGATTTCATCGATCAGGATCAGCAGCAGCGCGATGCCGCCGCCCGCCTGCGCCAGCGCGACGGTCAGGAGCGCATCGCCGCCGCCCGCCGCGAGGCCATAGACCGCGCCGAGCGCATAGAACCACAGGTTCGCGATGCCATAGCCGAGCAGCGTGCCGCGAAACGTGCCGCGTGCGCTGCGCCCGAAGCGCGTGTAATCCGCAATGAGCGGCAGCCACGAAAGCGGCATCGCGACGACCAGATCGATGCCCGCGCCGAACGCCATCTCGCCGGTCCCGGGACGCGCCATCAGCGAGGCGAGATCATGCTTCGAAAGCAGGTTCCAGGTCAGCCAGCCCGCGCCGCCGAGCAGCAGCCAGATGCCCCACGTCCGCAGAAAGCGCCGCACGAAAGAGAGCGGGCCGCTTATCGCGAGCAGCGTCGCAAGCGCGCCGAACACGAGCGTCCAGACGAGCGGCATCGAGAGATGGAAGGATTGCCGGGCGAGCGCGTCGGCGGAATCGCGCATCACGATGATTTCGAACGAGCCCCAGCCGACCAGTTGCACCGCGTTCAGCACGGCGGGCGCCGACGCGCCGCGCACGCCGAGCGTCGGGCGCAGCGACGACATCGCCGCGAGCCCCGTGTCGGTGCCGATGACGCCGGCGAGCGCCAGCAGCACGACGCCGATCACCGTGCCGATGACGATCGCAACCAGCGCGTGCGGCAGCGACAAGCCCGGCACGAGCAGCGCGCCCGCCTGTGCGACCAAGAGACCGATGCCGAGCGAGAACCAGAGCGCGAAGGCGTCGCTCGTGCCGAAAGCGCGCCGCTCGGCGGGCACCGGCGTGAGCGGCGCGTAGGTGGACGTGTTGTCTTGCTGCATCGGATTGGATCCCCACATAGTGTCGGTTCGGAGTGACGGCCGCCGCGTTCTCGACCGGCGCGATCATGAGCAGCGTCCGGCTGTCATAATTCCCGGAATCGTTGCCCATTTTGCGCCACGGCTGGCCGCGCGGAAACCTGGCCGAATGGCTAATGCCCCGCGCTCCGTGAAAAGCGCAAGATTATCGCCGCGTTTTTGCTGCGTGCGATCAGCGCACCAACCTGCATCCACTGCGTCCACCGCCCATGTTCGAAGAAAACCGTGGCAACGTTCCGCTCGCGGAGCGCCTGCGTCCCCGCACCATCGACGATGTGATCGGCCAGAAGCATCTGCTCGGGCCAAACAAGCCGCTGCGCGTCGCGTTCGAATCGGGCGAGGCGCATTCGATGATCCTCTGGGGCCCGCCCGGCGTCGGCAAGACGACGCTTGCGCGCCTCATGGCCGCTGCGTTCAACGCCGAGTTCATCTCGCTTTCGGCGGTGCTGTCGGGCGTGAAGGATATCCGCGAGGCCGTCGAGACCGCGCAGATTCATCGCGCGAACGGGCGGCAGACGCTCGTTTTCGTCGACGAAGTGCATCGCTTCAACAAGAGCCAGCAGGATGCGTTCTTGCCGCATGTCGAATCGGGCCTGTTCGTGTTCGTCGGCGCGACGACCGAGAATCCTTCGTTCGAAGTGAACAGTGCGTTGTTGTCGCGTGCGGCCGTGTACGTGCTCAAAAGCCTCGACGCCGACGAGCTGAAGCAACTGCTCGAACGTGCGACCGCCGAACTCGGCGGCTTGACCTTCACGGACGAGGCGCGCGACGCGCTCATCGGCTCGGCGGACGGCGACGGGCGCAAGCTGCTCAACAACCTCGAGATCGTCGCGCGGGCGGCGGCGCAGCAAAAGACGACGGACGTGGACGGCGCCTTGCTCGGCAGCGCCCTCGCGGAAAATCTGCGTCGTTTCGACAAGGGCGGCGACGCGTTCTACGACCAGATCAGCGCGCTGCATAAGTCGGTGCGCGGCAGCAATCCGGATGCGGCGCTGTACTGGTTCTGCCGCATGCTCGACGGCGGCGCGGACGCGCGATATCTGGCGCGGCGCATCGTGCGCATGGCGTGGGAGGACATCGGGCTTGCCGATCCGCGCGGCGCGCGCATCGCGCTCGATGCCGCCGAAACCTACGAGCGCCTCGGCACGCCCGAGGGCGAACTGGCGCTCGCGCAGGCGCTCATCTATCTCGCGGTCGCGCCGAAATCGAATGCCGGCTACAACGCCTATAACGAGGCGCGGCGGTTCGTCGGCAAGGACCAGTCGCGCGGCGTGCCCGTGCATCTGCGCAACGCGCCGACGAAGCTGATGAAAGAGCTCGGCTACGGCCACGAGTACCGCTACGCCCACGACGAGCCCGACGCCTACGCAGCCGGCGAGACTTATCTCCCGGACGGCATGCGCGAGCCGCACTGGTATCAGCCGACGCCGCGCGGACTGGAGGGCAAGATCGGCGAAAAACTTTCACGCCTCGCCGATCTCGACGATGCATGGCGGCGCGAGCATCGGGAAGAAAAGAAGCGATGATGCGCCGGGTGTTTCGCTCCGGGGCGCCGCGTTTTTCACCAAGCGAGCGCGGCGCGCCCGGTGACTCGCGCGGACGGTGGACTAGACTTCAGCAGTGATTTCATCAAGCGGCGCTGACTGCGCATAGGCGGTTCGCGCACAGGCCCGACGCTGTTTCCGCGCGAACGTGCGTCAGTCAGTCCTCGCCTGTCCGTACGCTAGAATCGGCGTTTCCGAATACTTAACAAAAGCAGCCCGTCATGCTCGACATTCAACTCCTCCGCAAAGACCTGGACGGCGTCGCGAAGCGCCTCGCCGATCGGGGTTACACACTCGACGTCGCCGCCTTCGCCGCGCTCGAAGCCGAGCGCCGCGAGATTCAGACTCGCACCGAAGAACTTCAGGCGCGCCGCAACAGCCTGTCGAAGCAGATCGGAGCGATGAAAGGCCGCGGCGAGGACACGTCCGCCGTCATGGCGGAAGTAAGCGGCATCGGCGACACGATGAAGGCATCGGCGGCGCAACTGGATGACGTGCAGAAGCGTCTGTCGGATCTGATGCTGACGGTGCCGAATCTGCCGCACGAAAGCGTGCCGGTCGGCAACGACGAGACGCAGAACGTCGAAGTGCGGCGCTGGGGCGCACCGCGCGCATTCGATTTCGAAGTAAAGGATCACGTCGATGTCGGCGCGCCGCTCGGCCTCGATTTCGAAACGGGCGCGAAGCTCTCGGGCGCGCGCTTCACGCTGCTGCGCGGGCCGATTGCGCGGCTGCATCGCGCGCTCGCGCAGTTCATGATCGACACGCATACCGAGCAGCACGGTTATACGGAGGCTTATACGCCGTACATCGTCAATCCGGAGATTCTGTACGGCACCGGCCAGTTGCCGAAGTTCGCCGACGACATGTTCCGCGTGGAAAAGGGTGGCGACGAGAACACGGTCACGCAGTATCTGATTTCGACGTCGGAGATTTCGCTGACGAATACCGTGCGCGACAGCATCCTCGAAGCGAGCGCGCTGCCTGTGAAGCTGACCGCGCACTCGCCGTGCTTCCGTTCGGAGGCCGGCTCGTATGGACGCGACACGCGCGGACTGATCCGCCAGCATCAGTTCGACAAGGTCGAGATGGTGCAGGTCGTCGCGCCCGAACATTCGTACGCGGCGCTCGACGAGATGGTCGGCCAGGCGGAAGCCATCCTGCAAAAGCTCGAACTGCCTTACCGCGTCATCACGCTGTGTACGGGCGACATGGGCTTCTCGGCGGCCAAGACCTTCGATCTGGAGGTCTGGCTGCCGGCGCAAAACACCTATCGCGAGATTTCGAGCTGTTCGAACACCGAGGCGTTTCAGGCGCGCCGCATGCAGGCGCGCTTTCGCAACGCGCAGGGCAAGCCGGAGTTCGTGCACACGCTCAACGGCTCGGGACTGGCGGTCGGGCGCACGCTCGTCGCGGTGCTGGAAAACTTCCAGAACGCGGACGGATCGGTGACGATTCCGGCGGCGCTGCGTCCGTATATGCGCGGTGCGGAACGGATCGAAGCCGGTGCATCGGCGTGATGTTTATTTGCAAAAAGGTGCTTGAAAACTTCAGCGGCTTCGATATACTTTCATTCTTCGTTGAGCAGCGACCCGTTTAGCGAAGGCCGGCAGCAGTAAGCTGGTAGACGGAAAGGTGGCAGAGTGGTCGAATGTACCTGACTCGAAATCAGGCGTACGGTTTTCCCGTACCGTGGGTTCGAATCCCACCCTTTCCGCCAAAATTCTTGAACCCCGCAAGTCGATAAGACTTGCGGGGTTTTTCATTTCCGGCGCTGATTCAGAGAACTCGCGGACCGTATGGCCCGCGCCCCGGCAAGCAGACTCAGACCACGCAACGCGCCACATCGAAGCGCATCTGCGGCTCCGGCACGCCGCCATCATCGCTCGCCGACTGCTGCACCTTCACGATCGATCCGTACCCCGAAGGGGTCAGCGTCACGAGCCACGCATTCGATCCGACGATAAGCTCCGTCGAACCCTGATCGCGGATCACTTGCGTCGACGGCAGCCTCCGCTGCAGGCAGTCCGATATGTCCGACGCCGCGCGCGCCGACGAGACATAGATCATGGGTTTCGCTGCCCGCAGTTCCGGGCCACTGGTCGAGCCGCACGCGGCAAGCGCCCCGGCAGCCGAAGCAAAAGCGGTAACGAGAATTAGGCGATGCAAGGTCATAACGCTCCGTGAGAAAACGCGAGTCGGCGCACGGACGCGACGCACGCCGGAAACAGCGCAAAAGGCCGTGGTCCAGAGCGGCCGCCGCCCGTTGCCGAAACCGGCAATGCTATCATCGGGCCCATTGTCCTCGTGCGGGGCGCACCTCCGGCAGTCGCCAGAGGCGGTTCCGGGCCCGCATGCAGGCGGCACGAAACCATCCGCATTGCTCAATGGCCATCACCCTCAAGACTCCCGCCGACATCGAGAAGCTGCGCATCTCAGGCCGCCTGGCCGCCGAAGTTCTCGCGATGATCGCCGAACACGTGCGCCCCGGCGTCACCACCGACGAACTCGACTCCATCTGCAATCGCTTCATCGTCGACGAGTTGAAGGCGGTGCCGGCGAACGTCGGCTACATGGGCTTTCCGAAGACGGTTTGCACGTCGGTCAATCACGTGGTGTGTCACGGCATTCCGGGGCCGAAGGAATTGAAGGACGGCGACATCATCAACATCGATGTCGCGATCATCAAGGACGGCTACTTCGGCGACACCAGCCGCATGTACTACGCCGGCACGCCTGCGAAGGAAGCGCGGCGTCTGACCGAAACCACCTACGAAGCGATGGTCGCCGGCATCCGCGCGGTGCGTCCCGGCGCGACGCTCGGCGATATCGGCTTCGCAATTCAGTCGGTCGCGCATCGCGAAGGCTTCTCGGTGGTGCGCGAGTATTGCGGCCACGGCATCGGCCGGGTGTATCACGAAGACCCGCAAGTGCTGCATTACGGCCAGCGCGGCGCGGGGCTGCGTCTGAAGCCCGGCCTCGTCTTCACCATCGAGCCGATGATCAACGCGGGCCGCGCGGCCACGCAGCAATCACGCGATGGCTGGACCGTCACCACCAAGGATCGCTCGCTGTCGGCGCAATGGGAACACATGGTCGCCGTCACCGAGGAAGGCTTCGAGCTGCTTACGCCCTGGCCGGATGGCACGGGCGCTTACGCGCAACCGTGAGCGGACAGCGCCAGCAAAGCCTCGAAAGCGTGCGCTGTTAAGCACTTTCCAGGATTTAGGAATTGACGGGTACGCCCGTTCGGATGAAGCTACGCGAATGGGCCTGCGCCCGAGCCGCCGCAAGGCGCCCGGGCAAAGCCAGAAAGCCAGAGAGATAATCGCCCGCATGAGTCCCTCACTGACCGTCAGCCGCATCGGCGCGCAACAAGGTTCGGTTTTGCGCGAGCTTCGCACGGCATCGCTGCGCGAAGCGCCGTACGCGTTCGGCGAAACACTCGAAGAAGCACTGCTCGTCGATCCCGCTTCATTCGACGATACCGCCACGCTGCACGCCAGCTCGCCCCGGCTCGCCACCTTTCTGCTGTACACCGAAGGGCATCCGGCCGGGCTCGTGCATGCGTATGTCGAAGAGGCCGATGACAAGCGGGCATTCGTGAGCGCACTGTGGGTCGCGCCGGCGGTTCGTCATCTGCGGGGCGGGGAACTGCTCGTCAACTTCGCATCGCAGTGGCTTGCGGAGCAGGGCGCGTCGGAAGTGCATGCATGGATCGCCGATGAAAACCGCAACGCGATGCGCTTCTACGAACGCCTCGGCTTCGGCCCCACCGGCGATCGACGCGCGATGCCGATGCACGAGCAGGAAGCGGAATCGCTCTACGTGCGTCACATGAAGTCCGGATACGACGCTTAAGCCCTCCACGTCCAGCCTTTGCATGGCGTGCGCGCAGCACGCACTCATCTGTTCGATGCCAGAAAATCGGCCTGAAAAACTATGGCCGCAAGCGTGTACGCCTGTAAAATACGCAAAATTTTTGGCCGTTCCTATGTCGCTCAACAAAACGCCCTTCTTCGAACTGCGCAGCGGCTCCGTCGACACGCTTCTCTTCGTCGTCAAGACTCCCGACCTCGACGTCCTTCGCACCGAACTCACGCGGCGCTTCGAAGCGACTCCCGAATTCTTCGCGAACGATGTCGTCGCCATCGACGTGCGGCGCCTTGCCTCGGCTGACGGCGGCGAAGGCGAGCGTGTATCGCTTGCGGAGCTTGAGACGCTTTTGAAAAGCGTACGCATGCGTCCCGTTGGCATCGTCGCGTTGCCGTCGCAGGCCTGGGCGATTCAATGGGCCAACGCGGGCGGCCTGCCCATTCTGGAAGCACGCGACCGCCGGGGCGCGCCGAAGCCCTCCGTCGATGAAGCGAAGCCCAACACCGAAGCCGCCGCTGTCATCGAAGCAGCCGTCGCGAAGGAGCCGCCGCCCGCGCTGCCGCAGCCGGCGACCATCATCGACAGGCCGCTTCGCTCCGGCCAGCAGGTGTACGCGAAGGGCGATCTCATCGTGCTCGGGCTCGTGTCGTATGGAGCCGAGGTCATCGCGGAAGGGAACATCCATATCTATGCGCCGTTGCGTGGCCGCGCGCTCGCAGGCGTGCACGGCAATCTCGAAGCGCGCATCTTCTGCACGTGTCTCGAGCCGGAACTGATTTCCATCGCCGGGATCTACCGGACGACCGAGAACCCGCTCGCAGCCGATGTGCAGAGCAAGCCCGTGCAGATCTGGCTCAACGAAGAAAAGCTCATGATCGAACCGCTGCGGCTGACCTGAAGCCGCGCGCCCGTTGCGTATGGCGCGCGCTCATGCATGAGGCGCAAGCGGACCTATTGACGAACACAAGGTACTTGTATGGCAAAAATCATTGTGGTGACTTCGGGGAAGGGCGGCGTCGGCAAGACGACCACCAGCGCGAGCTTTGCATCGGCGCTTGCCATACGCGGCCACAAGACGGCCGTGATCGACTTCGACGTCGGTCTGCGCAACCTCGACCTCATCATGGGCTGCGAACGCCGCGTCGTGTACGACCTGATCAACGTCATTCAGGGCGAAGCGAACCTGCATCAGGCGCTCATCAAGGACAAGAAATGCGAGAACCTTTACATCCTTCCGGCGTCTCAGACGCGTGACAAGGACGCATTGACGCTCGAAGGCGTCGAGAAGGTCATCGACGAACTCATCAAGATGGACTTCGAGTACATCGTCTGCGATTCGCCCGCGGGCATCGAGTCGGGCGCGCTGATGGCCATGCACTTCGCCGACGAAGCGCTCATCGTGACGAATCCGGAAGTGTCGTCGGTGCGGGATTCGGACCGCATTCTCGGCATCCTCGCATCGAAGACGAAGCGCGCGATGGAAGGCAAGGAGCCGGTCAAGGAACACTTGCTGATCACGCGCTACAACCCGAAGCGCGTCTCCGAGGGCGAGATGCTGTCGCTCAGCGATATCCAGGAAATCCTGCGCATCGACCTAATCGGCGTGATCCCGGAATCCGAAGCGGTGCTGCATGCATCGAATCAGGGTTTGCCGGCCGTGCATCTCGACGGCACCGATGTCGCGGAATCCTACAAGGACGTGGTGTCGCGTTTCCTCGGCGAGGAAAAGGCGCTGCGTTTCACTGACTACCAGAAGCCTGGCCTGCTGCAACGCATCTTCGGCACCAAGTAAGGGGACGCAATGTCGATTCTTTCGTTTTTGCTGGGCGAGAAAAAGAAGTCCGCTACGGTCGCGAAGGAACGCTTGCAGTTGATCATTGCGCACGAGCGCGCGGGTGGCAAAGCCGCCGCCGATTATCTGCCGGCGTTGCAACGAGAACTGGTTGCCGTGATTTCGAAGTACGTGAAGATTTCCGATGACGATATTCGAGTGAGCCTCGAACGTCAGGACGATCTCGAAGTGCTGGAAGTGAAGATCGAAATTCCGCAGGCGTAACGCGCCATCGCGCACCGCGCGGCGTCGTACGTCCGCGCGGTGAGTTGTGATATGAAAAAGCCAGGATCCGGCGATCCTGGCTTTTTGCTTATGCGCGCTATCGTTTGCGCGCCGCGGTTCACGCCTGTTTTTCGACGCGCGCCGCTTCGGTTGCCGGCACTTCCGGCGACGGCGTGTGCGGGGCGACGGGCGTCGCATAGCGCTCGGACAGCGCCTCGTAGAGCGGGGGCGCGAACGCACGCGACACCCGGCTCGAGATGAGCGCGGTCGCCATCAGCGAGATGACGAGCGCGTGGCCGTTGATCATCTCCATCACGATGACGAACGCGGTGATCGGCGACTGGGTGACGGCGGCGAGATAGCCGACCATCGCGAGCGCGATGAGCATCGGCAGCGGCATGTCGGTGAAAAATATGTGGAGCACATTGCCGAAGCCCGCGCCGATCGACAGCGACGGCGCGAAGATGCCGCCGGGGATGCCGGGCAGATACGAGCCGATCATCGACACCATCTTGAGCAGCGGATAAAACACCGACAGATGCTCGCGCCCTTCGAGCAGGCCGCGCGCTTCGGCGTATCCGCTGCCGAACGTCGTGCCGCCGGATACGATGCCCGCCACCGCGATGACGAGTCCGCACAGCGCCGCGAACGCCACCGGGCGCGATGCGTGCAGCGTGCGCAGCGGCGCGGGAATCCACTTCGCCGTGTTGAGCAGCAGCCAGCAGAACACGCCGCCCGCGATACCGGTGATGACCGCCGTCACGACGACCGCGACTGCAAGCAGACTGGGGAAATGCGCGCCGACATCGATGGTGCCGAAGTACGTGTAGTTGCCGTTCAGCCCCAGCGCCACGATGCCGGCGATGATGATGCCGGTGATCAGCACGCCGCTCGCGCGCGTCGAGAAGCTGCGCGTCAGTTCTTCGATCGCGAACACGATACCGGCAAGCGGCGTGTTGAACGCCGCCGACAGACCCGCCGCCGCGCCTGCGAGCACGAGTTGCCGCTCGATCAGCAGATTCGAGCGCGGATAGAACCGCCGCATGTTGAACATCAGCGCCGCGCCGACCTGCACGGTCGGCCCTTCGCGTCCGATCGTGAAGCCGCCGAGAATCGCGATGAAGGAAACGGCGATCTTGCTCGCGAGGATTTTGAGCGTCAGGAGCCGCTTGCCTGCCGCCGCCGTCGGGCTGTGCAGCACGGCGATGACTTGCGGAATACCGCTGCCTTCGGAGCCGCGAAAGAAGCTGCGCGTAAGAAAGACGCACAGCGCCGCGACCGCCGGCGTCACGATGAGCGGCAGCCACGGATGCTCGGCGCGATAGTGCATGAAGAGGCCGTAGCCCCAGTCGATGAGTCGTGCGTAATACACCGCGACGAGACCGACGAGAATCGCGCCCAGCCAGAAGATGCCGTAGCGCCGCCACAGACTGCGCGTGCGGCGCGTGGTCAGGGTCGAGAGAGAGCGGAGCGCTCGGAGCATGCGGTAGCCGTCGCTTTCTGAAGAGCGCCGATTATATCGACCATCTCATAAACGGGCGCGCTGGCTGTAAAGGCAGAACGGCCGCCAGAAAAAAGAACAGGCGCGAGGCTTGCGCCGGGCGCCCAGGAAACGCTCCCACAAAGCAGGAGCGGAGAGGAGAAGTGCGCCGCACGCGCCGGAATATGAGCGAGCACGCGCGGCATTAATCGTTCCGACTGGGTCACGCGATGGAAGTTCAACGGAGTTTCGAACTTCGTCGCCTGGACGTTCAAGCCGTAAGGACTTCGAAAGCAATCACGGCGGCGATCGCGCCGAGATTGGCGACGACCGCCTCCCATAGGACTCCGCGCCATGTCGCGGGCCGGAAGCGGATCGCAAGCAGCAGGGCGACGGACAGCGCGATGGCGATCATCGCGACGAGGTGCGAGCTTTGCAGATAGAGGCGCATGGTGGTCTCCGCTGAAGTGCCTTGCTGCAGTCGAGTATAGGCACGCCGCGCCGCGCGTGAAACCGGCAGAAACGCCATTTTCCCGCCAGCTTGCGGACGGCGTTCGAGTGTTAG
Organism: Caballeronia grimmiae; assembly: GCF_022879615.1. NCBI lineage: Bacteria > Pseudomonadati > Pseudomonadota > Betaproteobacteria > Burkholderiales > Burkholderiaceae > Caballeronia > Caballeronia grimmiae. The sequence goes on along the minus strand of NZ_CP084271.1, from coordinate 2,140,508 downwards.
CTTTGATGCACGCATTTCAGGGAATCTTCTTGCAGCGCCGCTTACCAACCCGAATACGCGCAATCGTCCCTGAGAGGCGCGCCCGACAGCAGTTCGTGGAGCAATTGATCGATGACTTCCCCGACGACACGTTCACTAGAAGTCGATTTCTTCCGGGGAATCGTGCTGCTGGTCATCGCGGTCGACCATATATCGGGAAGCGTGCTGTCGCATTTCACGTTGCATCGATACGCGTTCTGCGATTCAGCTGAAGTCTTCGTGTTTCTTGGCGGTTACGCGTCGGCGGCGGCTTACACGGCGCTCGCGACTCGCCGTGGCCATCCGGCCGCTCGCCGACGCTTTTTCAAGCGAAGCTGGGAAATCTACCGCGCGTACCTGCTGACGGCGGTGCTGATGCTGCTGGGCGGCGCGCTGCTGATGCTCCTCCAGATCGATTCGCCGATGCTGCAATACACCGAATGGCCCGCGCTGCTCGGGCGTCCGTTCGGTCTGATGCTCGATGTCGCGACGTTGCGCCAGCAGCCGTATCTGTCGTCGGTATTGCCGATGTACGCGCTCTTCGCGCTCGCCATGCCGGTCGTGGCGCCGCTTGCGCAGCGCAAACCCGTCGTCGTGATGTTCGGCAGCCTGCTGCTGTGGCTCGCCGCCGCGCCGCTCGGGCACGCGTTGCCGGCATCGTATGTGCAAGCGTGGTCCTTCAATCCGTTCGCCTGGCAACTGATGTTCGCGGCGGGCGTGCTGGCGCGCGTGCAGCCGATCAGCGACACGTTCCACGCAAGCCGGACCGCGCGCTGGCTCACGTGCTTCGCGGTCGCGTTCGCGCTGACGTTCGCGTTTGCAAAGCTGTTCCTCGAGACGCAAGCCCCGCCGGGATACATGAAGCAGAATCTCGCGACGCTGCGCATCGTGAGCTTCGCGGTGGTGGCGTGGATCGTCGCGCGGGCGGTGTATCGAGGATGGATCGGCGATCTGGCGCGCAGGCTGCCGGGCGTCGTGACGGTGGGGCAGCAGGGGCTCGTGTGTTTCATCGCGGGCGCGTGCGTGTCGCTGGTGCTGGATTCGGCGCTGCGCGTGATGGGCGTCGATCAACTGGGACGGACGCCGTCGCACTGGCTCGCGGGACTTGCCGCCGATGCGCTCGCCATCGGCGCGCTGCTCTGGCTCGCGCGCTTCTGGGCGGATCGCAAGGCGGCGAAGGCGACCCGCGCGAAAGAGGCGGCGCGCGCCGGGGCGAAGCCTTCACCGCGTCTGTCCGTCATCGAGCGGCGGCCGGCGCCCGCGCACGCCGTCGATCGGCGGCGCGAGCGTTGAACGTGTCGCCGCGCCGCGCCTTGGTCACTCCAGCGTGATATCGCGTGTCTCGCGCATCGCGAGCACGGCGAGGAGGCTCACCGCCGCCGCGACCGACACGTAGCCGCCGACCCACGCGAGTCCGCCGCGATTCGCGAGCAGTTGCGCGATATACGGCGCCACCGACGCTCCCAGAATCCCGCCCAGGTTGTACGCGACGCCCGCGCCGGTATAGCGCACGTTGGTCGGAAACAGTTCGGGCAGAAGCGCGCCCATCGGTGCGAACGTCACGCCCATGAGGAACAGTTCGATTACGAGGAAGAGCGCGACGTACGCCGTGTTGCCGCTGCCGAGCAACGGCGCCATCGCGAAGCCGGAGAGGATCGCCGCGATGCAGCCGACGGCCAGCACCGGCTTGCGGCCGAAGCGGTCGCTGGCGATGGCGGAGATCGGCGTGGCGATCGCCATGAACAGCACGGCGAAGCACAACAGGCCGAGGAACTTCTCGCGCGAGAAGTGCAGCGTGGCGACGCCGTACGACAGCGAAAAGACCGTCGAGATGTAGAAGAGCGTATAGCAGACGACCATCGCGAGTGCGCCGAGCAGCGTCGGCCCGAGATAGCGGCCAAGCAGCGTCGCGATGGGCACGCGCACGCGCTCCTGGCGTTCCAGTGCGGCGCGGAACGCCGGCGTTTCCGCGATCTTCAGGCGCACATAGAGGCCGAGCGCCACCAGCACCGCGCTGACGATGAACGGCACGCGCCAGCCCCAGCTGCGGAACTGTTCATCGGAAAGCGAGAGCGCGAGGCCGAAGAACAGTCCGTTCGATGCCAGAAAGCCGACCGACGGCCCGAGTTGCGGAAACATCCCGAAGAGACCGCGCTTGCCTTTGGGCGCGTATTCGGTCGCGAGCAGCGCCGCGCCGCCCCATTCGCCGCCGAGCCCGATGCCCTGGCCGAAGCGCAGGATGCACAGCAGCACGGGCGCGAGGCTGCCGATGGAATCGTAGCCGGGCACGAAGCCGATGAGCGTCGTGGAGACGCCCATCACGAGCAGCGAGGCGACGAGCGTCGATTTCCGGCCGACGCGATCGCCGAAATGCCCGAACAGGAACGAGCCGATGGGGCGAGCCAGAAACGCGATGCCGAAGGTGACGAACGCCGAGAGCGCCTGCGCCGCCGGCGATCCGTGCGGAAAGAACACCGGCCCGATGACGAGCGCGGCGGCGGTGGCGTACACGTAGAAGTCGTAGAACTCGATCGCGGTGCCGATGAAGCTCGCGAAGATCACGCGCGAGGTGCTTTGGGCTTTATCGCCGGGGTTAGCGGCGGAAAGCGGGGTTGAGGACATGGTGTCTCCGTATCATGAAGCGCTGTTGGGCGCATCGGCCGCAAATGGACGATGGCGCTCGGTCAAGCTTTTATAGGGATGAAAAACGATGCCTCGGGCTGCGCGAGAGTGTGCGCAAGGCGGGTGCGGCGTGGCCGCATGAGCGCTTCGCGCGGCGCGCGGGGTCGGCGCGCGGCGAAGGCGGCGCCGGTCGGAGCCGGCAGGGGTGCCAAAAGTATATCGACCGGGCGCAGAGAGCGCCAACTCGTTCGCCGGCGGGCGCTAGTCGATGGTCGTCGCCTGCGGCGAGTGCGATGTCTGCAACTGGAACTGGCCGTTGTCGTTGAACATCCATCCTTCGAAGAGTTCGATCTGGCCGCTGCCGTTCAGGAGCCGCGCGGGCGGCGCGGGCAAGGGCGCCGAGCGTCGCAACGACGCGAGCGCGGTGGCTTCGGCTTCATCGTCCCCGTTCGTGCGATACACCGACGAATGCAGGACTCGCCCGCTGCGATCGACGGTGAACGAGACGAGGACGAACGAGCGCAGCATCGCTTGCGGAGTGCCTCGCAGCACGAGCGACGGATTGCGCTCGAAGATGCGCTCCGCGATGCGCGCTTTGTAGTCATTGAGCGTGGGACTGGGCGCGGGCGTCGCGGGCGCGGCGGCCCGCGCCTGCACGACGCTCGGCGGCGGCGTGAAGGTGCAGGCGGTGGTGGCGAGAAGGAGTATCGACGCGACGCAGATGCCCGACCGTCGTATGAATGAGGCGCACATGGAACGAAAGCACGAGTGACTCGATGTTTAAATAGTAGTCGGTGATTGCGTAGACGGGTGCATAACTTGCTAACGATGGTTGTATATCGAACGGAGAACGGAGGAAGTCATGAGCAGCGAACCGAATCGCCCTGAAGATGCACAGCCGGCCGAGCATAGCGACAACGAGAAGAGCAAGTTGCCGGAACGTAACGACGAAGGCCGCAAGCAGGCGCCGAATGACCAGCCGGGCAAAGAGCCGGGCGCGGGCGAGCCGCCGGTGGGTTGAGCGCACCAGGGATGCGGTGCTAAGGTAGGAGAGAGGCGTCCCGCGCCTCTTGGGAGAAAGCTATGTCACCCGCAAACGATCCCCCTTCCAACGGCGCGCCTGAACAACCGCCGTCGTCACCGAACGAGAACGGCTCGGTTCCCGATGCCGATAAGGCCGAGCCCGCGCCGCACGAGCGTCCGGTCAGAACGGACGATAACTGACGCGGGCGTTTGCGTCAGTCGCGGTAGGGTTGGACCAGTTCGGCGCAACGCAGCGGCGTGATTGAACGCGTCGCGGCTGAGTCTGTCGCGCGCGTTTCGACGCAGCGGTAGACGCTGTTTGTCTTCTGCAGGATGTAGGTGTCCTCGGGCAGGCCGGCGCTGCGCGCGGCGACGCTCGTCGTGCCGGTTATTGCGTATCCGTTCTGGATTAGGTCGAACAAGGTGATGTCGGATGCGCGCCATTGGGTGTTCGGCAGGACTTCGGCATGCGCGGACGGTGTGAGATCGCTGAGAGCGAGGGCTAACAGGAGCGCCGTTATGCCGCCTGGGATTTTCATGCGCGGTTCTCCGTGGGCTTAAGGCGGGTTAGAGGGCGTGCGGTCGGAGGGGTTCATTGGTTGACGGTGGGCGCGTGGTATTGCGTGGGTGGTAAGGCTGTTCGGGGCTTGGCTAGACTGGAAGTTTGTCGCGATTCTTCGTAGGAGCGAGAAACAGCCCCGTTACTTTGCCGTCGAAGACCGGCTTGTCGTCCGGTCGCAGTGCTCTTGCTTGTTTATCTGTCAGCAGCAGAGAAATAACACGCAACAGCCCTGTTTCTGTTGTCGATCACATCTTGCCGAAGCAGACGGACAAGAAAGAGCATCAGCCTGCGAATCCGTGGCGCGACGTGTCCGCGTTCGTGAAAAAGCATGTCGCAGAATTCAAGCAAGGCGAAGCCACGCGCGCCGCCCTGCTGTTTCTGATTCTGACGGCGGCGCGCAGCGACGAAGTGCGTGGGGCAACGTGGGGCGAGTACGATCTTGACGCGCGTATCTGGACCGTTCCCGCCGAGCGGATGAAAGCGAAAGAAGCGCATCGGGTCGCGCTATCCGCGCCCGCGCTGGCGCTTGTCAAACGGCTGAAGGACCAGCAGCTACATGAAACGCTGGTGTTCCCTTCGCCGCGCGGGAAGGTTCTCAGCGATATGGTTCTCACGTCCTTCCTGCGCCGGGTCAAAGCGAAGAGCGACACGCCCGGACGCGTCGCCACGGCGCATGGATTCCGCAGCAGCTTCCGTGATTGGGCCAGCGAGAACGGTCACGCCCGCGAGCTTGCAGAACGCGCGCTTGCGCACACCGTGGCGAATAAGGTTGAGGCGGCGTATCACCGCACGGATTTACTTGAGCAGCGCCGCCCGTTGATGGAAGCGCGGGCGAAGCACGTTCCTGGCAAGTGATCACGCCGCCCTTTGCATTATTGAGATGCGGCTCGAAACCCACATCATCACTCGGTTACGATTTTGCACTCCTGCTAGAGATGGAGGTGACATGTCGTTTCCAGAATGGGGGCGTTCGTACAACGCGCTGTGGGTGCCGCTAACGAGCGACTGGCAATGTTCGCTCGTACCTGCCCGCGATATGCAGGACGTCGATCGCGGTTGGAAGCTCTCTTACGAAGAGCGTCAGAAAGCACGCAAAGAGCGCGAAGAACAGATCGAGCAAGATCAGCGAGACTTCGACCGGTTGTTCCGAGTTTCCATCAACCGCCGCGCTGCGCACGCCTGTAGCGATTTCGGTGAGTATGCTGCTTTTATCCGCGAACACTTAAGCATCTCGGCATTTTCCGCGCCGGTCGATGGGGACGATATCACGCGTATCCTTCACGATGCGGTACGCGATGGTCAGATCGTTCCTGCCATTAGCCGCGCTTGGTGGGGTAGTCGGCGGGTCGCCCGACAATACGCACCGCAAAGCTGGCCGAAGCCGGCACCAGATCTGAAACCTACCATCTACTCCTTTCGTGGCGGCCAACTCGTACCGCTCGACGCGAATGGGCGCTTTATCGATGACTCGCCGTATGTGCCTACGAGGATTGCGGCCAAAGTCGCCGCCACGGCGGGCGCTCGTTCCGGCGGCGGTGATGGCGCAAGCGGTTTCGACTGGCTCGGCGCGGCTGAAACGGTCGCCGGGGCGGTGCTTGGCGGTGCGGGTTCAAGCGACGGCGAATCGATGCTGAAGAGCTTCGGAGATACTGACGATAGCGAAGGCGGTTCGTTGCTCAGTGACACGCTGCCGTTCGAGTACCAGCCGGATGCTTTGAGCGATGATGTAACGGAACTGGCGGCGCGGGGCGTCAATGAAGCGCAAGAGGCTGAATGCTTCGCTGAGTATGATATCGATATGGAAATGTGCTCGGCGGGCGGCGCGATGTACAACAGTCCGGCGTATTACCTTGAATGTAAGGCGCGCGCCTTTCAGAAATACCAGCAATGCAGAGGATATTGAGATGACCAAACCAGCGCGAGCGGCGATTGTATTCTACGACGAAGAAACTCAGGAATTTAAAGTCTGTAACGTACAGCGATCAAAGGTGCAGCCTTTAATCGAACGAGCTACGGTTATGCCTGTCCCGATTGATGAACATGATGCCACTATCACTGATGAGGACGCACGCAGGCTGGGAGGCATGGTCATGCTAATGCAGGGACACACGAATCCAGAATTGCGTGACCGTTTCAGGATCACAACGGAACGACCAATGAATTGGGAGTCGCCACAGCGACCCGAATAGAGACAGTAAAGACAAAACGGACCGAACGTGGTCACGTAAGAAGCAAAAAGGCCGCCCGTGTACGGGGCGGCCAAGTTGTACGAACGCGCGATATTCAGGCCCTTGGCTGCGGTTGAACCACTATCGGTCCGTCAACACCAGCGACGCTAGTTGTTCGCCGGTCATCTTCAGGACTTCCAAAACAGCGCGCCTTTCGCGCGCTCTTGGACAAGCAGCGCCCATCGGGTTTGGTCTAACCGGCCGCGGATAGTTTCAATGAGGAAACGGTACAGTCTGCGATACTCTTTCGAGCCGCGCGTCTGGTCTCGAACCCACTTAAGTTCGCCATTCAGGGCCGTGAGGCGCGCCTTTGCCGCGACGTGCTCAGGCGAATCCTGCGCGCTCGTTTTGCGTATTCGTTCCGCGTCTGCACGCGCGCGCAGCAGATTTGCACGTTGCAGTTCAAGAGAGCGAAACATATTTGGAGTCTGCTTCGCAAAAAGGGAAAAGGCGGACTCGATTGAGTCAGGAACGGCGGGAATGTGTTGCAAAGGTGCGGCTTCCTGTATCGAGTTAATAACCCGACGCCCCGAAGCCCATCGGGTGGCCGGGCACAAGGCAAGGTTGGCGTACCGGCGATACAGGCAACCGGCGAGCGCAAGCGCTCCCCCACCAAGGCCTGATTATGCAATCAGAATGGGCTCTTTCTTATACGTGCCGGTAACAATCAAGCAGCTTTTGGAACCTCTAGAATTGTCCAGAGCGCGCCGCCGTAGTATTTCACCAACACATGACGCACAGTGCCAAGGGAAGCACAACCATATTGGGTAGTGCTCGTTGATGGGCTAAATGATGGGTCGAAAAAACAAAAACCCCGTAAGTCATCAGACTTACAGGGTTCGATTAATGCATTGGCGGAGGCGGTGAGATTCGAACTCACGGAAGGATCGCTCCTTCGCCGGTTTTCAAGACCGGTGCCTTAAACCGCTCGGCCACACCTCCAGCAAGGCGCGTATTGTAGCGCAACTCGCAGGCCGCAAGAAACGGTTAGCCTTCGAGCGTGCGCGTCGCCTTTAGCGCGGGAAACAGCCGCATCCACAGCAACGCGACCGCAATCGTGCCGATGCCGCCGATCAGCACCGCCGGCACCGCGCCGAACAGCCCCGCCGTCATCCCCGATTCGAATTCGCCAAGCTGGTTCGACGTGCCGATAAACAGCGAATTGATCGCGCCGACGCGTCCGCGCATCTCGTCGGGCGTCTGCAATTGCACGAGCGACATCCGCACGACGACGCTGATTACATCCGACGCGCCCAGTGCCGCCAGCGCGATCAGCGAAACATACAGATTGCTCGACAGCCCGAACACGATCGTCGCGATGCCGAACGCGATCACGCCGCCGAACAGCGCCGTGCCCGCGCGCTGTCGCAACGGAAAATGCGCGAGCCAGATCGATCCGGCCAGCGCGCCCGCCGCCGGGGCCGCTCGCAGCACGCCCAATCCCCATGGACCGGTATGCAGAATGTCACGCGCGAACACGGGCAGCAGCGCGGTCGCGCCGCCAAGCAGCACCGCGAACAGATCGAGCGACAACGCGCCGAGAATCACCGGCTTGCTTCGAATAAAGCCGATCCCGCTGAACAACGCCGCAAACGACAAGGGCGCACGCATGCGCACGGCGTCATCGATGCGAATCGCCGAGACCGCGCACGCCGCGACCACGAAAGCGGCCGTCACCGCGCCATACACGGTCGATGCGCCCAGGCCGTACAGCAGGCCGCCCATCGCGGGGCCGAGAATCTGCGCGGTCTGATTCGCCGATGTCGACCACGCGCTCGCGTGCTGCAACTGATTGCGCGCGACGAGGTTCGGCAGCAGCGCCGCCATCGATGGCGATTCGAACGCGCGCGCAGCGCCCGTGATCATCGCGATCGCGTAGATGGGGCCGACGTGATCCCAGCCGCGCCACGCGCCGAAGCACAGCACGAGCGCCGCGATGCCCTCGATCGTCTGACAGACATAGGCAATCGTGCGCCGGTCGTAGCGATCCGCGGCATGACCGACGACGAGCGTGAGCACGAACATCGGCAGAAACTGCGCGAGTCCGACGAGGCCGAGCGCAAAGGCGCTGTGCGTGATCGAATAGACCTGCCATCCGATCGCGACCGACATCATCTGAAACGCCACCGACGACATCACCCGCGCGCTCCAGAACAGCGCGAAAGGACGGTGCCGCATCACCGAGCCTGGCGCCATCGCGGGCGCGCTCAACTGTGCGGGTCCTTCAAGAACAACTCCTGGAGATCGTTCAGAAAGCGCTGGCCGAGTTCGGTCGGGGCGATGCGCTCGAAATCGCGCGTGATGAGCCCGCGCTTCTCCGCTTCGACGAGCGCAGGCTCGATCGCCGACATCGCGAGACCGGTGCGCTCCACGAACGCGTGGACCGGGAAGCCCTCGACGAGCCGCAGCGTATTCAGCATGAATTCGAACGGCAAATCGCGCGGACCGACCTGGCGCTCTTCCTGAATCGCGCTTTCGCCGGGCGACAGCGCCTGATCCATATACGTCGACGGATGCTTGAAGCGCGCCTGCCGCACGATCTTCTGCGGAAACGACAGCTTCGTATGCGCGCCCGCGCCGATGCCGAGATAGTCGCCGAAGCGCCAGTAATTCAGGTTGTGCCGGCTCTGGCGGTGCGGCTTCGCATACGCCGACACTTCGTAACGCTCATAGCCCGCATCGCGCGTGCGCTCTTGAATCCAGTCCTGCATGTCGGCGGCGGCGTCGTCGTCGGGCAACGCGGGCGGATACTTCGCGAAGAGCGTATTCGGCTCCATCGTCAGGTGATACAGCGACAGATGCGGCGGCGCGAACGCGATCGCCGTCTCGATGTCCTGCCGGCATTCATCCAGCGTCTGCTGCGGCAACGCGAACATCAGATCGAGATTGAAGTTGTCGAAGTGCTTCGCGGCGATCTCGACTGCGCGCCGCGCCTGGCTCGCATCGTGGATGCGGCCGAGCGCCTTCAGATGCGCCTCGTTGAAACTCTGAATGCCGATCGACAGGCGATTCACCCCGCTCGCGCGATACTCCGCGAACTTCTCGACTTCGAACGTGCCGGGATTGGCTTCGAGCGTGATCTCGGCGTCGGCGTCGATGGGAAGCAGGGCGCGCGCATCGGAGAGCATGCGGTCGAGTCCCTTCGCCGACAGCAACGATGGCGTGCCGCCGCCGATGAAAATCGTGTGGACCTGACGCCCCCATACCAGCGGCAAGGCGCTTTCGAGATCGGCGCGCAACGCGTCGAGATAGCGGTCTTCAGGGAACGTGTCGTCCTTCGATTCGTGCGAGTTGAAATCGCAGTACGGGCATTTGCGCACGCACCACGGAAAATGCACGTAGAGCGAGAGCGGCGGCAGCGAGGTCAGCCGGATACTTCCCGGCGACGTGAACGCCTGGACGACGTTGATCGTGCGTTTGGTGCTGTCGGGTCCGGTGCTCACGCAAGTTCCTTCAGCCGTTGCAGCAGGTCACGCAGCGCGAGCGCGCGATGGCTCAGCGCGTTCTTCCGTGCGGGATCGAGTTCGGCGGCGGTCGCGTTCAGCGTCGGCAGAAAGAAGTACGGATCGTAGCCGAAGCCATTCGCGCCGCGCGGGGCATCGATTACTTCGCCGTGCCAACGGCCTTCCGCGATGAGCGGTTCGGGATCGTTCGCATGCCGCACCAGCACGAGCACGCAGAAATAGTACGCGCGGCGGTCCGCCTTGTTCGCGAGGTCCGCGACGAGCCGCGCATTGTTGGCGGCATCGCTTTTGTCGCCGCCGTTCATCATCGCGTAGCGCGCCGAATAAACGCCGGGCGCGCCGTTCAGCGCGCGCACGCACAGACCGGAGTCGTCGGCGAGCGCGGGCAGGTTCGTCAACGCCGATGCATGACGCGCCTTCGCCAGCGCGTTCTCGACGAACGTCGCGTGCGGCTCTTCCGCTTCCGGCACGCCGAGCTCGCCCTGCGCGATCAGTTCGATGCCCGCCGCATCCAGCAGCGATGCAAACTCGCGCAGCTTGCCCGCGTTGTTCGACGCGAGCACCACGCGCTTCATGCCATGCGTATCAGACACCTTCGATCTCCAGCGCCGCCTTCTGCTTCGCGATCAGCGCCTTGATGCCGCTGTCCGCGAGATCGAGTAGCGCGTTCATTTCGTCGCGCGAGAACGGCGCGCCTTCCGCCGTGCCCTGAACTTCGACGAAACCGCCTGCGCCCGTCATCACGACGTTCATGTCGGTATCGCACTGCGAGTCTTCTTCGTAATCCAGATCGAGCACCGGCGATCCATCGAAGATCCCGACCGAAATCGCCGCGACGAAATCCTTCACCGGCGATTGCGCGATGCGCCCGCTCGCGAGCAGCTTCGTTGCCGCGTCGTGCGCGGCGACGAACGCGCCGGTAATGCTAGCCGTGCGCGTGCCGCCATCGGCCTGGATCACGTCGCAGTCGATATGCAGCGTGCGCGGGCCGAGCGCGTTCAGATCGAACACCGAGCGCAGCGCGCGACCGATCAGGCGCTGAATCTCCTGCGTGCGGCCGGTCTGCTTGCCGCGTGCGGCTTCGCGGTCGCTGCGCGTGTGCGTCGCGCGCGGCAGCATGCCGTATTCCGCGGTCAGCCAGCCTTGCTCGCGTCCGCTCAGAAACGCCGGCACGCGCTCGGCGATGCTCGCCGTGCAGATCACCTTGGTATCGCCGAACTCGACGAGCACCGAACCTTCCGCGTGCTTCGTGTAATGCCGCGTGATGCGGACATCGCGCAACTGGCTGTCGCGGCGGCCGCTCGGACGTGGAATGGAAGGCTTGAGCAGGGGAGAGTCGGTCATGGTGATCCGGAGTAGGAGAGGTCAGGCGCGGGTTCTAAGCCGATCGCGCCGGGTGCAGCGATTTTATCGTCATTCAACGGGTGACGTTGCCGGGCGCGACGGGTGCCGGGAGCGCCTGTCCGGGCGGCCCGCGCGGCAAAAATGGGATAATGCCGATTCATCGCCCGGCGGCACACGCGTGCTCATCCCAAAGCACCTTCAGACGCGCCGGGCGTTTCGTTGAACCGGCCTTCGCAAGGAAGGCTCACATCGCGAGACGGACCATGATCTACAGCATGACAGGCTATGCCAGCGCGACGCGCGAAGTCGTCGCGGATGGCGCCGGACCCAATGGCGCCGGCGGTTCCGGCGTCGGTGTTTCGGTGGAGTTGCGCACGGTGAATTCGCGCTTTCTCGACCTGAATTTCCGGATGCCCGAAGACGTGCGCGCGACCGAACCGCAATTGCGCGAAATGCTGATGACAAAGCTCTCGCGCGGCAAGGTCGATATTCGCATCAACCTGAATCGCGTCGAGCAGACGGCCAATGCGGGCGCGCTCAATCGCGACGCGCTCACGCAACTCGCGACGCTCGAACGCGCGGTGCTCGACGTCTTCCCGGATGCCGAACGCATGCGCACCGGCGAGATTCTTCGCTGGCCGGGCGTGCTGGCGGAAAGCTCGGTGTCGCCCGAAACGCTGCGTGAAGCGGTGCTTGCGTGCGGCAAGCAGGCGATCGCCGATCTCATCGATGTGCGCGCGCGTGAAGGCGAGGCGCTCGGCAACGTGCTCATCAACAACGTGACGGAGATGGAAACCATCGTCGCGCGCATCACGCCGCTGGTGCCGGAACTGATCGCCAAGCATCAGCAGAAGATCGTCGAGCGATTGCAGGACGCGCTCGGCGTCGCGACCGCCGAAAACACGGCCACGACGAGCGTGCCGCGCGAAGAGATCGCGGAGCGCATCCGCCAGGAAGTGACGATGTACGGCATTCGCATCGATATCGCCGAAGAATTGCAGCGCCTGACCGCGCATCTCGCTGAAACGCGCCACGTCCTGCAGAAGGGCGGCAAGGTCGGCAAGCGGCTCGACTTCATGATGCAGGAGCTGAATCGCGAAGCGAACACGCTCGGCTCGAAGGCGGCGGCGAAGGAACTCGCGGATGCATCGATGACGCTCAAGCTGCTCATCGAACAGATGCGCGAACAAGTACAGAATCTGGAGTAATGCAACATCATGCCGAACACCGCACACCGCTCGCATAGCAACTACACGGGCGTCTATCCCGGCAACCTGTTCATGGTGGTCGCGCCTTCGGGCGCGGGCAAGTCCACGCTCGTCAACGCGCTGCTCGCTCAGGACCCGGCCATTCGCCTGTCCGTGTCGTACACGACGCGCGATCCGCGTCCGACGGAAACCAACGGCGTGCAGTATCACTTCGTGTCGGTCGAAGACTTCATGGAACGGCACGGCAAGGGCGAGTTCCTGGAGAGCGCCGAAGTCCACGGCAACTACTATGCGACCTCGCGCCTGTGGATCGAAGACCAGATGAAGATGGGCCACGACGTGCTGCTCGAAATCGACTGGCAGGGCGCGCAGCAGGTGAAGAAGCAGTTCCGCAACGCGGTCGAAATTTTCATCTTGCCGCCGTCGCTGGATGCGCTCGAGGACCGGCTCAAGAAGCGCGGCCAGGACTCGGAGAAAGTCATCGTGCGCCGTCTGCTCGCGGCGGGCAGCGAGATGGCGCATGCATCGGAAGCGGAGTACGTGGTCATCAACGAAAACTTCGATCGCGCGCTCACCGAATTGCAATGCCTCGTCACCGCGACGCGGCTGCGCTTCACGTCGCAATACGCGCGTCATACACAGCTTTTCGTCGACCTCGGCATTCATCCCTCGCACGCGTCCTGACGCGAGCCGTGGCCAAGCCGTACCGGTCACATAAGGTAGAATAAAACTCATATTGAGAAGGAAACAAACATGGCCCGCATTACCGTCGAAGACTGCCTGAAACAAATTCCGAATCGCTTCGAGCTCGCGCTCGCGGCAACGTATCGCGCGCGCCAACTGGCGCAAGGCCACACCCCGAAAATCGAAAGCCGCGACAAGCCGACCGTCGTCGCGCTGCGCGAGATCGCAGCCGGACAGGTGGGCGTCGAAATGCTGAAGAAGGTGCCCGTTTAAGGGCTGCCGGATTCAAAGTCTTATCGCTTCATAGGCGTTTCACTTCTTGCAACCGGCGCGACAGATCGTCAAGCGGCGCGTCACACGAACACGGAGGCGAACTTGAGTCAGACACCGTTGCCCGTCTCCGCGTCCGTGGACCCCGAGACCGATTCCGACATCGACCAGGACGCGCTTCTCGACGCCGACAAGCCGCACGCCGCGCGCAAGTACATCGACGCAGTCCTCGAACAGTCTTTCCGCCATCTGTTCGGCCCGACCGCGACTCCGGAGCAGCCGCGCAAGCACGACGTCGTTTCCATCGCGAACCTGACGAACGCGCTCGCGAGCTACCTCTCGGCCGACGAGATCAAGGAAGTCAAGGCGGCGTTCCACTTCAGCGACGAAGCGCATCTCGGGCAGTATCGCCAGAGCGGCGAGCCGTACATCACGCATCCGGTTGCGGTCGCGGAAATCTGCGCGAGCTGGAAGCTGGACGCGCAATCGATCATGGCGGCGCTCCTGCACGACGTGATCGAAGATCAGGGCGTGACCAAGACGGAGATCGCGGAGCGCTTCGGCGCGAAAGTCGCGGAACTGGTCGATGGCTTGTCGAAGCTCGACAAGATGGAGTTTCGCAATCGCGAGGAAGCGCAGGCGGAGAACTTCCGCAAGATGCTGCTCGCGATGGCGCGCGACGTCCGCGTGATTCTCGTCAAGCTCGCGGACCGGCTGCACAACATGCGCACGCTCGGCGCGGTGCCGCCGGAAAAGCGCCGCCGCGTGGCGCGCGAGACGCTGGATATCTACGCGCCGATTGCGCATCGGCTAGGCTTGAACAACACGTATCGCGAGCTGCAGGACCTGAGCTTCGCGAACTTCAACCCGAATCGCTACGCCACGCTTGAAAAAGCGGTGAAGTCGGCGCGCGGTAACCGGCGCGAAGTGGTCGGCAAGATTCTCGAAGCGGTGCAGCGCACTATCGCGGATGCGAAGATTTGCGCCGAAGTCACCGGCCGCGAGAAAACCATCTTCAGCATCTACAAGAAGATGCGCGACAAGCAGTTGTCGTTCTCGCAGGTGCTCGATGTGTACGGCTTTCGCGTCGTCGTCGAGAGCGCGCTGGAATGCTATACGTGCATCGGCGCGCTGCATGCGCTCTACAAGCCCGTGCCGGGCAAGTTCAAGGATTACATCGCGATTCCGAAGGTCAACGGCTATCAGTCGTTGCACACGACGCTCGTCGGGCCGTTCGGCGCGCCCATCGAGTTTCAGATTCGGACGCGCAAGATGCATGAGATCGCCGAAGCGGGCGTCGCGGCGCACTGGCTCTACAAGAACGGCGGCGCGGACCTCAACGATGTGCAGAAGCGCGCGCATCAGTGGTTGAAATCCCTGCTCGACATTCAAAGCGAAGCCGGCGATTCGAGCGAATTCCTCGAGCACGTCAAGATCGACCTGTTCCCGGACGCGGTCTATGTCTTCACGCCGAAGTCGAAGATCATGCCGCTGCCGCGCGGCGCGACCGCGCTCGACTTCGCGTATTCGATCCACAGCGACCTCGGCAATCAATGCGTCGCGGTGAAGATCAACAACGAGTTGCTGCCGCTGCGCACGGAGCTGAAGAGCGGTGACATCGTCGAAGTGATCACCGCGCCGTATTCGAAGCCGAACCCCGCGTGGCTCGGCTTCGTGCGCACCGGCAAGGCGCGCTCGGCCATTCGTCACTATCTCAAGACGATGCGTCTGAACGAGTCGGTGCAACTGGGCGAGCGGCTCGTCGACCAGAGTCTCAAGGGCTACGGCCTCGCATTGTCCGAAGTCACGCCGGAAGTGTGGGAAAAGCTCGTGCAGTGGACGGGCAACAAGACGCGCCAGGAAATTTTCGCGGACATCGGCCTTGGGCGTCGCGTCGCGGCGGTGATGGCGAAGCGCATCGAAGTCTTGATGAACGGCATCGCCGATGACGACGAGCATCCGCATCGCGAGCATCACAACACGAATACCGCGCCGCCGGTGGTGATCACGGGCACCGAGGGCATGTCGGTGCAGCTGTCGCCGTGTTGCCGCCCGATTCCCGGCGACAACATCATGGGCTATATCGGCATCGGGCTCGGCATGGCGATTCACACGACCGAGTGCCGCGTCGCGCAACGCATTCATCGGCGCGATCCGGGCCGCTGGATCGACGTCGCCTGGGCGCCGCAGCCTGGCCGTCTTTTCGATGTCGCCGTGAAGGTGCTCGTGCGGAACACCAAGGGCGTGTTCGCGCGGGTCGCGGCGGACATCACGTCGGCGGATGCGAACATCGTGCATATCGCGATGGACGAAGATGTCTCGCAGGAAGCCAAGCTATTGCGTTTCGTGATTCAGGTCAGCGACCGCGTGCATCTCGCCAACGTGATGCGCCGCGTGCGCACGAACCTGGACGTGATGCGCATTGCGCGGGAGCGTCCGAGCGACGAGCCGCATCATCGCAATCAGGACGGCGGCATGCGTGTCGACCGGGAACGCGCCGACTACTGAGCGGCGCGGGAACGCGGCGTGCATGCCTTTCGTCATTCGACCGAAAGCATGGGAGACGCCGCAATGAAAACATCCGATCTCGAAGGCGCCACGCTCGACTACTGGGTCGCGCGCGGGCTGCACGACTTCATCCGCGAAATCTACTTCACCGACAGCGGAGAGACGCTCTCTATTCGCGGCACTGACCGCGGCAAGGCATGGGACGGGCGATTCCTTCCATCGACGTCATGGGAGGCGGCTTCCGTCGTACTGGAGCGCGCCTGCCGGCTGGAGATGAGCGATCACGGGCGTGGCGAGGTGCAATGCACGGTGACGTTCGGCGCGCAGGGCCAGCCGGTGCAAGGACGCGGGCCGTCGCTGCGCGTCGCGCTGCTGCGCGCGTTCGTGCAGCATTCTTTCGGCGATGCCGTCGAGGATGTTTATCTGCGGCATCCGCAGACTTTGCTTGGTACGCGGGCTGAATCTATCTCGGAGCAGACTGCCGTTAGCACGGCAGGGGATGTTCCTGTTCCTGAAGGGCGGATCGGGGATGTGCGGTCGGCGCCGCGGCCTTGAGCTTTCTTGGTGTTCGGGTGCGGCGGGAAGAGTGTTTCGTGTCGGGCTATTGATGCGTCCGTCGCTGGCGAGGCACTTGATTGAGTTGGCGCTTTGGCGTCTCTGCCCGATCCCATGCAACGAAGCAGCATCTACACCGCCCATAGCATCCGTGGGCGGCGGACGCGTCGCCTCGTGGCGCAGCAGGGTTTAGTCGTTTGTTACAGTCTGACGGCGTAGTAAGCCCGGCATAGCGCGTCGCGCTGCCATCCGGCGCTAGGCTCGATCACACGCCAATATCTGCGCCCCAAAACAAAAAGGGCCTTCCATCTGGAAGGCCCTTCGAAAAATGGCGCGGCTGGCAGGATTCGAACCCACGACCCCTTGGTTCGTAGCCAAGTACTCTATCCAACTGAGCTACAGCCGCACGCAAAACGGTACTGCTATATTACTTCAATGCGCTTTTGGTTAAGCGCTCGATGCCTTCGCTCGAAACGAAAACACCGGAATGGGTGGCGCGGCTGGCAGGATTCGAACCCACGACCCCTTGGTTCGTAGCCAAGTACTCTATCCAACTGAGCTACAGCCGCACGCAGAAGCGGAATTATAGCGAAGCCGTTTTCAAAAAGGAAGCGTTTTCGACCGGAAAATCGCTGCTGCCTCTTCATTCAAACGCTGTACTTCAGCCTCCGGACGAGCGTCACCGCGCTCGCTTCTTGCGACGTGGTAAGTTGATGGTCTGAACCTAACTGCGGCACCCTGAAACCGGTTTGCACGATGAACAAGGCATTTGTCAAAGAATCCGACGAGAGCGACGACGACCTCGAACTCAACCAGCCCGATGTCCCGGCCGGCGCGAAGAACTACATGACGCCAGCAGGCCATGAGAGGCTGCGAAGCGAGTTGCTGCAACTTCTCGATAACGATCGTCCCGAAGTGGTCAAGCTCGTGTCCTGGGCGGCGTCCAACGGCGATCGGTCGGAGAACGGCGACTACATCTACGGCAAGCGGCGTCTGCGCGAAATCGACCGGCGTATCCGCTTCCTGACCAAGCGGCTCGATCTTGCCGAAGTCGTGGATGCGCGCAAGCAGGAGAACGTCGATCAGGTGTTTTTCGGCGCGACGGTCGATTACGCGGGTGACGACGGCATCGTGCAGACCGTGACGATCGTCGGTATCGACGAGGTCGATCTCGATCGCGGCCACGTCAGCTGGATCTCGCCGGTCGCGCGCGCGCTGCTGAAGGCGAAGATCGGCGATACGGTGCCGCTGCACACGCCGGCGGGCGTTCAGCAGATCGACATCCTCGACGTGCGTTACCCGCGCTGATCACCCGGAGAAGGGCGCAGGACGAAAAAAAGCCGCTCCGAAGAGCGGCTTTTTCACAACTGTGCTGCGGATACGGCTTAGAAGCGGTGACGAACGCCAACCGTTGCCGAAACCTGGTTCGACGACGACGACATACCGACGCCGTTGATCGTCGCGCCCAGATCCGAACCGTCGAGGCCGGTCACGTGCTGGTATTCGCCCTGCAGGTACACGTCGGTACGCTTCGACAGCGCGTATGCCGTTTGCAGGTCGACCTGATGCCACTTCGGTGCGATACCGTTGATGCGGCTGTTCGTGTACGTGTAGTTCGCAGCCAGCGACATAGCCGGCGTCAGGTTGTAACGGCCGTTGACTTCGTAGTTCGTGAAGCGAACGTGACCGTTCGTCAGCTGGAAGGCGCCTGCGCCTTGCGTGCCGCCGTTGGTGATGCTGGTTGCGTTGTCCAGCATCGTCTGCGTGAACACGAAGCCGACCGTTGCCGGGCCGAACGCGTAGTTGATGCCGCCGCCGAAGATGCGCTGACGGCCAGCCACGAACGGCGTGTTGTCGTTGGTGACTGCGCCAGCCGCGTTCGCCGAGCCGACGTTGTTCAGTTGCATGTACGCGCCAGCGATGTTCAACGGACCGTAGTTGTACGACACGCCTGCGCTGTAAGCGCGGTTATCCGCGAAACCGCCTGCTTCGTTCGAGAAGCCGTACATCGCGCCGAACTTGAAGCCAGCGTAGTTCGCGCTCGTGTACTTGACCGAGTTGTTGACGCGGAACGTGTTGTCCAGGTTGTCGTTGTCGAACGGGTGGGCGAACTGCGTGCCGCCGTATTGCGTGCCCGTCAGAGCCAGAGGCCCGAGGAAGTCGACCACGGAGTCATACTGACGGCCGAGGGTCACGGCGCCGAACTGGTTGCTCGACAGACCGACGAATGCCTGACGGCCGAACTCACGACCACCTTGGCCGTTCGTGCCGTTCATGATGTTGAAGCCGTTTTCCAACGTGAAGATCGCCTTCAGGCCGCCACCGAGGTCTTCCGAACCACGCAGGCCCCAACGGCTGCCGTTGACCGAGCCGCTCGTCGCCTTCCAGTTGCTGTGGCCAGGGCCGCCGACCGTCGTCACCTGGTTGTTCGTGTAGGTGATGCCCGCATCGATCAGGCCGTACAGCGTGACGCTGCTTTGCGCATGGGCGGCGGTAGCGAAGACGCCCGACAGGGCAGCGACCATGAGAGTCTTTTTCATCTTTGTAACTCCGAGAGCAGATTGGGCCTAAGGGTCCCAGGCTTTGAGGAAACCTCCGTGCGACGCGCTGCGAGAGGCGCTGTCGGGGAGCAATGCGTCCGAAGGTGCGACACATTTGTTTCCGGACCAGACGAAGTGTAAAGACGGCGTTACAGATGGGGCGTTCCACTTTCCGCAATAAATCATTCTCCGATCAGCAATGATCAAATCGCGCCTGTTTTCCCTTTATTCACAATGAGTTATCGGCGAATAAAGTCGTAAAGACCAAGGTGTCAACAGAACGACGTTGCGGAAGTGCTACATGAAACTAAGGCGTCGGCAATGGGAAACTGCCGAAGTATTGATTGTTGAGCTTAAAGAAACAGACGTTTGTGCGTTCCGAACGTAATGCTCGATGGGGTTATCGCTATACTGCGGTTTCTGCTTTCCGAAGCAGACTTTTTCGTTGACGGAAAAGATCTCCAAACTTTGTCAGCGCGACTTCCCGGTCGCGCTTTTTTTTCGCCGGTGCGCTTGAGCGTCAAGCAGGGCGGGGCTTGGGCGGGCAGCGGCTTTTAGCGAACAGGCCGCGTAAGAGGTGGCTTGCCTTAAAGTCCACGCGAAATCGTTACCTATCTTTCGAGGCAAGCGGCAAGTTCTGCCAAAATGTTCCAAGACGCGGGGACTTATTTGCATGAAGAATTGGCTTCACTGGTGAGAATCGCAAGAGGCGGGAGAAATGGGTTAATGAAGTTACTGAGCGCTTCAGGTCCGATTAAGCAATTTCGTGATTAAAGCACGGAGAAACTCGGGCGCCGAATTGATCCGAGATGCGTTCAAAGAAGATAAGCAGTTCTGCGAATCCGATAATAAAAATCGTCGTCGATATTAAGAAAAAACAATGGACGATAAACTCGGGCGAACGTCTAATTTCTTATTAACGGAAAGTGGAGCTTCATTCCAAAGACGTTCGCGCAGGGAACCACCACAGCCGCGCCTGGCTTGGTGGGCGCGGCGTCCTGCGGGCTAGCCAGCGTGGCTGAGGAAGGCGCGGCGGCGCGTTCGGTCAAGTTCGCGCGAATGCCGCGCGCCGTATATCACACCGAAATTGACGACAAAAAAGATTCGATGCGACGCTAACGTTTTTCTACAATCGGGTTATCCGCAATTGCCCGTCATTCGAGTTTCGGTTCAATGAAGTTGAATCCCGAACACCGCGTTCGCCTGCGTCGTAAATCGGTGTAACTACCAATCAATAAAAAATCATATCCACTGACACCGCATTTTTACCGACGCCCAAGCCCGCCGCCGCGTCCAAAACAGCGTACGTTAGAATGCACAATCTGATCGCCCTCCCTGACCCGCCGTCCCACGATGCGCCCCGATTTCTTGCCTGAATCCGCACTGCCCGCCGAACCCGTCGTCTTCGTCGATCTCGAAACGACTGGCGGCACCTTCGGCGTCGACCGCATCACCGAAATCGGTATCGTCGAGGCGGGGCCGCAAGGCGTGTCGCAATGGACGACCCTCGTCAATCCCGGCAGGCCGATTCCCGCGTTCGTCCGCCAGTTGACCGGCATCGACGATTCGATGGTCCGCGACGCGCCCACGTTCGAGCAACTCGCTTTCGACCTGATGGAGCGGATGAGCGGGCGGCTCTTCGTCGCGCATAACGCGCACTTCGATCATGGATTCCTGAAGGACGAGTTCAGGCGTATCGGCATGCGCTTCTCGCCCGACGTGCTCTGTACCGTGCAGCTTTCCCGCGCGATCTATCCGCAAGAAGCGCGGCATGGCCTCGATGCGCTCGTCGAACGTCATGCGCTGTTGCCTTCGGCGCGACATCGCGCGCTCGCGGACGCCGATCTGCTCTGGCAGTTCTGGCAGCATCTCCATGGCTCGCATCCGTCCGACGTGCTGCGCGCGCATATGGACCGCGTTACGCGCCGGTTCCAGCTTGCCGCGCATATCGACGAAGACACGATCGAGCGCATTCCGGCGGGCTGCGGCGTTTATACGTTCTATGGCGACGACGATCTGCCGCTCTATGTCGGCCGAAGCGTGCGATTGCGTCAGCGGGTGCGGTCGCACCTGACGGGGCCGCGCCGGTCGGCGAAGGATATGCGGCTCGCCGCGCTCGTGCGCCGTGTCGAATGGAAGGCGACCGGCGGCGAAATCGGTGCGATGCTTGCCGAAGCGCACATGGTCGCGACGCTGCGTCCGTCGCTGAATCGCGTGTCGAAGTCACGTGGCGGCGATGCGCGCGGTGCGCCGTGGCTGCATGCCGGGGCGATCGCCATCGAGGAGCGCGACCCGTCGACGGGGGAGCCCGCGTGGCATGTCGTCGACAACTGGCAGTATCTCGGGACGGCCGGCACGTTGGCCGAAGCGCGGACGTTATGCACGTCCGCCAAGCCCAATGCGTTCGATCTGGCGACTTATCGGATTCTCGCCGAGCGCCTTTCGCGGGGACTGGCGATCACGCCGCTCGCGCTGGATGCGCTCGTCAGCGCGACGTGATGCGACGTGACGCGATCGGACGCGCCGGATTCAACCCACGGCGCCCACACCGCCGCCCGCGCACACATGCGACAGGGCGCGCGAAAGCGGCGCGTTCATCGACGATTCATAGCGCGTCAGATGCTTCCAGCGCGCGACGCTGTCGGCGAGGCGGAGCGGACAGTCGTCGGCATGACGGATCGGCTCGACGCGCGCCAGTGCGCTCAGCAGCGAGCGCGTAAGCTGGTCAAGTTTCGGCCGTGTGTCCCTGGCGAGATCGGGCGGCGTGCCTTCGGGAGCGGCCCGCACCGCGCGCCAGCTGGCGAAAAGGGCGTTCTGCACGTCCTTGCTGGCGTCGATCTGATCGCGGAAGAACTGTTGCGCGAATTCCGGATCCACTTCCGCCGCGCGTGCCCGCTGTTCGACCTGTTTCAATAACGCGGCCTCGCGGGGTTCGTCGGTGATCGGCTCGTGGTTCGCCCATTTCCAGCGCGCGACCGGTTCGGCCAAAGCGAGCCGTTGCGAAACCAGTGCGATGAGATTGGTGAACGCGGTGTCGTCGCCGTCGGCGTGCGCCGGGCTGGCGAGGGCAAGGAAAAGCGCCGAAGCGGCGGTAATCGCGTGGAGCGGGCGGAGAAGGGAAGGTCGGCGCATCGGTCGTGGGCGGAAGCTGACGAAAGCGCCAGCATAGCGCAGCGACTTCAGCCGGCGGGACGGATGCGCGCCGGGCAGCGATGCTCGACGACGTTCGAGCGCGCGCGACGCCCCTCGGCGTCGAGCCATATGCGGACTGCGTAGTCCGGGTGCGCCTTGTGCACGGGCGTCGCGATCACGTCGACGACGTGAGCGGTAAGACTCGCCGCCCTTAGTTCGACGACGCCATCTTGCGCTGTTCGTCGAAGAACGCGCGCACGTGCGCCGGCAACTCGGTCGCGAGAAACTCGACGGCCACCGGCTCCGGGTCCGGGGAATACACTTTGTCGGGCGTCGGGATCTTCGTCGGTTTGGCGTCCATGGTTCTCTCCTCGGGTGACATCAACTGTTGCGTTGCTACGGATGCGGCCTTTCGCGCGATCGCATCCTTACTAATCCAACACCACTTCCTTCTTATGCGTTATCGGATCGTCGCAGCCTGACTTGAGCGGCGCGTGAGATCCGGCACGATCGTTCTTGAGTCCTTCGGTAATTTGCGCTTGATGCTTGATCGAAGGACCGGCGTGTTCCAGCAAAAACTTCGCATTGCCTAATGGATGGAAGCGCGCGCGAAGCCGCGTGGCGTCTGGCTGTGCGGCCGACGCGCCTATCTCACGCTTTCGACTTTAGCCTCTCCCCTATAGGTATAACGATACCGGGAAACCATCGTTGACGCCTCATGCTGCGGAGCGGAAAATGGGTCGCCGTTGTATGAAACCGCACATAACGAGTGAATTAGCGAGGGCGGTTGAGGAGAGGCGAAACGAAACCGCGAGAAGGACGCGATCGACGCTTCATTCGACCAGGCGCCGTGTCCGCTGCGAAAGTCGTCGCTGACGACACACCGACAGCCCAAAGCAAAAACCCGCGTCACTTGCGTGAACGCGGGTTTTTGTTTGATGCTGAATCTTGATGGTGCCGGAAAGAGGAATCGAACCCCCGACCTTCGCATTACGAATGCGCTGCTCTACCGTCTGAGCTATTCCGGCATCAGAGAAACAAGATTATAGCGAGCACTTTCTCGTTTTGACAATACCCTGAATCAATTTTTCTTTTCGAGATGGTAGGCCGTGACGCGCTCCACCTCGTTCTTCGAGCCGAGGAAGACCGGCACGCGCTGATGCAGGCTCGTCGGAACGATATCGAGGATGCGCTGTTCGCCGTTCGTCGCCGCGCCGCCGGCCTGCTCGACGATGAACGCCATCGGATTCGCTTCGTACATCAGGCGCAGCTTGCCGGGCTTCGACGGGTCGCGGCGATCCGCCGGATACATGAAGATGCCGCCGCGAGTCAGGATGCGGTGCACGTCCGCCACCATCGACGCAATCCAGCGCATGTTGAAATCCGTGCCGCGCGGGCCGTCCTTGCCCTCGTTCAACTCACCGACGTAACGCTGCACCGGCTCGTACCAGTGGCGGACGTTGGAGGCGTTGATGGCGTACTCGTTGGTGTCGGCCGGCACCTGCATATCGCGCTGCGTCAGCACCCACGAGCCGAGCTCGCGGTCCAGCGTGAAGCAGTTCACGCCGTTGCCCGTGGTCAGCACGAGCACCGTTTGCGGGCCGTACACCGCGTAGCCCGCGGCCACCTGCGCCGAGCCCGGCTGCATGAACGCCGCTTCGGTCGGATCCGCGCCGTCGGGGCAGCGCAACACCGAGAAGATCGTGCCGATCGACACATTGACGTCGATGTTGGATGAGCCATCGAGCGGATCGAAGGTCAGCAGGTAATTGCCCTTCGGGTAGCGGTTGGGAATCGGGAAGATCTTTTCCATCTCTTCCGATGCCATCGCGGCCAGATTTCCGCCCCATTCGTTGGCTTCGAGCAGAATTTCGTTCGACAGCACGTCGAGCTTCTTCTGCACTTCGCCCTGAACGTTCTCGCTGCCTGCCGAGCCGAGCGCGTCGCCGAGAGCGCCTTTGCTCACCTGATAGCCAATTTGCTTGCAAGCCCGCGCGACGACTTCGATCAACAGGCGCAGGTCGGCCGGCAGGTTTTGATGTTCACGCTGCTGCTCGATCAGATACTTGGTCAGCGTGGTACGGCTGGAGATGGAGGACATGCGAAGCTCCGTGAGCGTTTAGACGAATGTTCACGATTCTAACCGCTCGATTCGGTCATTCCTTATGACAGTGCCCGCTGATGCCCGCCATAAGCGAGAACGGCCGCCGCGCCAATCGTCGCGCGGCGGCCGTCAGGGCGTTAAAGCGCGCTCAGGACGCGAGCGCTTTCTCCACGACTTCCCGCACGTCGCGCGACTTCACCTTCGACGCCACTTCGGTCAACGCCGCGTGCATCTTCTCGCGAAGCTGCGGCGTGAAGCGTCGCCACATCTCGAGTCCGCGCGCCAGACGGGCGGCGACCTGCGGATTCAACGCATCGAGCGCGATCACCTGCTCGGCCCAGAACGCGTAGCCGGAACCGTCGACGGCATGGAACTGCGCGGGATTGCCGCTGCAGAAGCTGAAAATGAGCGAGCGGGCGCGATTCGGGTTCTTGATATTGAACGCCGGATGCTGCATGAGATTGCGCACGATATCGATCACTTTGCGATCCGCGCCGCCGCGTTGCGTCGCCTGAAGCGCGAACCACTTGTCGATGACGAGCGGCTCCTTCTCGAACCGGCGATAAAAGTCCTCGAGCGCGGCATCGGCGGCATTTGCGCTCGCGCCCGCCGTCGCGCTCGCGAGCAACAGCGCCGAAAGCGCCGCCGAGCGATCGGTCATGTTGTTGGCGTCGTCGTACTGCTTTTGTGCAAGCTGAACGGCGTCACGCGGATCGTCGAGCTGGCTCAGATAGGCGAGGGCGAGGTTCTTCAGGCCGCGCTTGCCGGCGTCTTCCGGCATCGGACGATATTCGCCCGGCGTGCGGTTCGCCTCGTAAAGCGCGAGCCACTTGTCGCGCAACCGCGACGCCAGTTGCCGGCTCATGAACACGCGCGCCGCGTGGACGGCGGCCGGATCCGACACGCTCATCTGCTCGGCGAGATAGCTCTCGGACGGCAGCATCAGCGCGAGTTCGCGGAAGGCGGGCGTGAGTGTGGTGTCGTCGAGCACGCGGGCGAACGCGGCGATCGTTTCATCGTCGATGGCAAGCGCCTCGCCCTTCGAAGCGCGTGCCGCCAACGCGAGCAATTCGCGCGTCGCGAGCCGCTGGCCGGCTTCCCAGCGGTTGAACGGATCGCTGTCGTGGGCGAGCAGGAACGCGAGCTGTTCGTTCGTGTAATCGAAATCGACGATGACCGGCGCGGAAAAATTGCGCAGCAGCGACGGCAGCGGCGGTTCATCGACATCGACGAACGTGAACGATTGCTCGCGCTCGGTGAATTCGAGCACGCGCGTCGTGCCGCCCGGCTGTTGCTCGCCTTCGAGGCGCAGCGGCAAGTCCGCGCCGTTCGCGCCGATCAGACCGACCGAGAACGGGATCAGGAGCGGCCCTTTCTGCGTGGCGCGCGCCGCCTCCGACGTCTCGCCGTAACCTTGCGCGAGCGTCAGCGTGTAACGCTTCGCAGCGGCGTCGTACGATGCGCGCACCGTCACGCGCGGCGTGCCCGCCTGGCTGTACCAGCGCTCGTACTGCGCGAGGTCGCGCTTGTTGGCATCGGCCATGGCGCGGCGGAAATCGTCGCAGGTGACGGCCTGGCCGTCGTGGCGCTGAAAATAGAGGTCCATGCCGCGCTGGAAGCCGTCGCGGCCAAACAGCGTTTGATACATCCGCACGACTTCCGAGCCTTTCTCGTAGACGGTCATCGTGTAGAAGTTGTTGATCTCGACATAGCTTTCCGGGCGAACCGGATGCGCCATCGGGCCGGCGTCCTCGGCGAACTGCATCTGCCGCAGCACGCGCACGTCTTCGATGCGCTTCGTCGCGCGAGCGGCGGCGCTGGCCGCGCCTTCGGCATCGCCGGCGGCCATGTCGGCGGAAAATTCCTGATCGCGGAACACGGTCAGGCCTTCCTTCAGGCTCAACTGGAACCAGTCGCGGCAGGTCACGCGGTTGCCGGTCCAGTTATGGAAATACTCGTGGCCGACGACCGCCTCGATGTTCGAGAAGTCGATGTCGGTGGCCGTTTCCGGATTCGCCAGCACGTACTTCGTGTTGAAGATGTTGAGGCCCTTGTTCTCCATCGCGCCCATGTTGAAGTCGCTCACCGCAACGATCATGAAGCGGTCGAGATCCAGCTCCAGCCCGAAGCGCTTTTCGTCCCAGCGGATCGAGTGGATCAGCGAATCCATTGCGTGACGCGTCTTGTCGAGATCCTGCGGCTCGACCCAGACCTGCAGCAGCTTTTCCTTGCCCGAACTGGACTTGATGCGTTCTTCGATGCACACGAGCTTGCCCGCCACCAGCGCGAACAGGTAGCTCGGCTTCTTGAACGGGTCTTCCCATTTGGCGAAGTGACGGCCATCGGGCAGATCGCCTTCTTCGAGCAGATTGCCGTTCGACAGCAGCACCGGATACGCCGCCTTGTCGGCGCGCAGCGTGACGGTGTACGTCGACATCACGTCCGGGCGATCCAGGAAATAGGTGATGCGCCGAAAGCCTTCCGCCTCGCACTGAGTGAAGAAGTTGCCGCTCGACACATAGAGCCCGGACAAGGTCGTGTTCTCAGCCGGATTGCAGATGCTTTCGATGCTCAGCTCGAACGCGTCGCCGGGAATATCGCCGATCGACAGGCCGTTTTCAGTCACATGAGCGCCGGCGTGGGGCTTTCCGTCGATCGATGCGCTCACGAATTCGAGTTGTTCGCCCATCAGTTCGAGGCGGGGCGCGGCGCTCGCGGCGTCCGGATTGCGACGCAGGCGCATGGTGTTCTTCACGACCGTGCGCGACGGCACGAGATCGAACTCGAGCGCGACCGAATCGATCAGAAACGCGGGCGGCGTGTAGTCCTCGCGGCGGATAACAGCGGATGCGGTCGGTGCGGTGTTGGACATGGCAAGATCGTGTAGGTGGAATGGCGGCGCGGTCGCATGGGCGTGCCGGGAAGCGGGAAGACAGGCACGAATGCGGGCGAGGCGGGTCGAACCATTGTACAAAACGGCCGGGCGTCGTGAGTCGGATGCGAGCCGGCAAGTGCGGCAACTGCTATCTATAACTGAGAAGGGCATTCGACGAAGTGAGGAAGACCATGAATCTCTCGATGTTTCCCAGCACGCTTGTGCACGCCGTCTGCGTGCTGGGCGCGTTGTGGCTCGCCGGTTGCACGAGCTACGTCCAGACTCGCGTGACCGCCTTTTCGGACTGGTCCGGCAGCGACGCGAATCGCACCTACGCGTTCGCGCGCACGCCGGAGCAGCAGAACAGCATCGAACAGGCGAGCTACGAGGTGCTCGTTGCCAACGAACTGGCGAGATACGCGTTCAAGCAGGTTCCGGAAGCGAGCGCGCACTACGAGGTGGCGCTCGCGTATTCGGTTCGCGGCGATCTGCTGACCGTGCGCCAGCCCGTCTATTACGATCCCTGGCCGATGTACGGCTATTACGGCCGCCCGTTCTGGGGTCCGTGGGGCGGCATGGGACCCTACGGCCCGTGGGGCCCGACCGGCTACGTCGATCAGAGCTATCCGGTCTTCATCCACGCGCTGCAGGTTCGCATGACGGATCGCACGACGGGCCGCGAGGTCTACAAGGTGAGTGCGGTCAATTCGACCGGCGACGCGTCGCTGTTCCACGCGATGCCGTTTCTCGTCCGCAGCGCGCTCGCCGATTTCCCGCTCGGCAACGGCACGGTGCGCACGGTGACGCTGCCGGTCGATCAGAGCGGCGGCGTCGGCAACGAGACGGCGGCATCGGCCGGACCGAACGCGGGCGGCGGTGCGGCGAAAGGGGTCGAGTGACAGGCTGCGAGCCTTGTCGGAACGGGCGTTCGCAGACTTCGCTGACCGCCCGCATCCATGCAGCACGGGCCGATTAGCGATATATTCGCGGTCATGACAAAACCGTGTCCGCCCGACCCCAAAACCGTCCCGAAGCCCGCCACGTGGGACGCGCGGCTCGCCCGCGTGCTCGTCACGCCGCTCGTCGGCACGCCTGTCACGCCGAATCATCTGACGACGCTGCGCCTGGCCATCGGCCTCGCGGGCGCCTATTACCTTTCCCTCGGCGATTTCTGGCTCTGCACGCTCGGCGCATTGCTGATCGCGCTGTCGAATTTCGTCGATCACACCGATGGCGAACTCGCGCGCATCAGTGGTCAGTCGAGTAAAATCGGGCACTTTTACGACCTCGCGTCCGACGCGTTCATCACCGTGCTGCTGTTCCTCGGCATCGGGTTTTACGTGGCGGAGCATCATCCGTCGATGGCCGCGGCGGCGCAGTGGCTCGGCGGCGTCGCCGGCGTTGCGGTCGCGATCATTTTCTTCCTGCGCATGCGCATCGAGTCGATGGTCGGCAAGTCCGGCACCAAGCAGGCTTCGATGGGCGGTTTCGAAACCGAAGACGTGCTGTACCTGCTGCCGGTCGTGACGATACTGAACGGCATGACGCCGTTTCTGATCGCCGCATGCATCGGCGCGCCGCTCTTCGCGGTGTATGTCGCGGTGGACTACCGGCGCGTCGTACGGCGTGTGCAGTCGAATACGAAAGGCGCAGCGGCCAAGGACGGCAACGATTTTCAGGCGGTGAGATGAGCGATACGGCAACCCCGGTCAGCAACCTGCATTACGAGCGGCATCCGGCGGACGCCGGCCGTCCCACGCGGGACGAAATCGACGCCACGCTCCACGCGCGTCTCGCGGCGCTGCCCGCGCCGAAGCTCCACGCGGATTACGAGAAACAAGGCTCCTTTCTTTATCTCGACGACTTCCTGCCGCGCGAATACACCGAACGCCTGATCGCCGCCGTGCACGACGTGACGCCGGCTGTGAACCGCAACTATCTGCCGGGCCACAAGGCGGGCGGCAGCGTGAGCCGTCACACGCTCGACAAGCTTGCGCCGTTCATCGCGGACCTGTACCGGTCCGAGGCGCTGATCAAGTGGCTCGAAGCCATCAGCGGCGACAAGCTGCAGCTTTCGCCCGAAGACGATCCCCACGCCTACGCGCTGTACTTCTATACGCGTCCGGGCGACCACATCGGCTGGCATTACGACACCTCGTACTACAAGGGCCGCCGCTATACGATGCTGCTCGGCGTGATCGACGATTCCTCCTGCCGGCTCGACTACGAACTGCATACGCGCACGCCGAACGCGACGCCGGAGCCGGGCTCGGTGCAGTATCCGCCGGGCGCGCTCGTGTTCTTCGATGGCGACAAGCTGCGCCACCGCGTGACGCCGCTTCGCGAGAACGAAATGCGCGTGTCGCTCACGTTCGAATACGTGACCAATCCGAACATGCGGCCGTTTCAGCGCTTCATCTCGAACATGAAGGACTCGATCGCGTACTTCGGCTTCAGCCAGGTCTTTCGCCGCAAGGGCGGCAAGAACGGACAGGCATGAGCCGCGCGGGCACGTTCATGCTGTCGGTCGGCGTGGTGTTGTTCATCGCGCTGCTCGGCTGGCAAGGTTTCGGCTCGGTCGCATCGACGCTCGCCGCAGCGGGCTGGGGTCTCGTCGCGGTCGCGGCGTTTCACTTCGTGCCGCTCATCGTCGACAGCGCGGCCATCAGCGTGCTCTTTTCCCACAAGCAACGCGATGTCTCACTGCGCGATGCGCTTCTCGCACGCTGGGCCGGCGAATCGGTCAATAGCCTGATGCCCGCGGGCCAGATCGGCGGGCCGATGCTGATGGTCCGCCATCTCTCGCAGCGTGGCATGCGCGCGCGTGACGCCGCCGCTGTCATCACCGTCAGCACGACGATGCAGACCGTCGGGCAACTGATCTTCGCGCTCGTCGGCGTCGTGCTGCTCACGGATTACGCGGCGGGCGGATCGTCGACGGTCGTGTCCATCGCCGTGCTCGCGGTCGTAGGCGTAATCGGCGCGATGATCTTCGGCTTCTATCTCGCGCAGCGGCGCGGTCTGTTCGGCCGCGCGATGCGCTTCGTTTCCGGCATCGCCGCGCGCTTCTCTAAGAAGCGCGACTGGTCGTCGCTCGTGACGCGCGCCGAAGCCGTCGATACCGCCGTCCACGAGCTGTATCGCGAGCGCGGCAAGGTCGCGGCGAGCTTCGCCCTGAGCCTCTTCGGATGGATCGTCGGGACGGGGGAAGTGTGGCTCGCGCTCAATGTGCTCGGCCATCCCGTTGGACTGACCGAAGCGCTGCTGCTCGAAAGCCTCGGCCAGGCGATCCGCGGCGCGGCCTTCATGATTCCCGGCTCGCTTGGTGTGCAGGAGGGCGGTTACCTGCTGCTCGCGCGCCTCGTCGGCCTGCCGCCGGAAGCGGCGCTCGCGCTCTCGCTCGCCAAGCGCGCGCGCGAACTGCTGCTGGGCGTGCCGGGCATCGTCTATCTGCATTTCGTTGAGAAAGGCTGGCAGCGCCGCCGTCTTGCGCGTGTGCCGGAAATCGACTGACTACCCCTCGAAGGGAAACAACACCATGCGCGCAATTATTCTTGCGGCCGGGATGGGCTCGCGTCTCGCTCAGCCCGACGGCGAGCAAAAGCCGAAGTGCCTGCTGCGCTTCAAGGACAGCACCGGCGACGGTTCGGGCGATGCATCGCTGCTCGAACGCCATCTGCATTTTCTGAAGAACGCGGGCGTCGACGAGATCGTCTTCGTGACGGGCTACAAGCACGAGCAGATCAATGCGGAACTCGCGGCCATCGACTGGAAGCCGCAGACCGAAACGATCGTCAACGGCGAATTCACACTCGGCAGCGTGCTGTCCGTCCACACGGCTCGCGACGCGATGACGCGCGGCGGCGACGTGCTGCTGATGGACGCCGACGTGCTCTACGACGAGCGCATCATCGACCCGCTGGTGGCGGGCGGCTCCGTGAACCGTCTGTTGATCGACCGCGACTTCGAAGCCGGCGATGAGCCGGTGAAACTGTGCGTCGAGAATGGCGTGCCGGTCGAACTGCGCAAGCAGGTGGCGGCGGGCTTGAAGTACGACACCATCGGCGAATCGGTCGGCTTCTTTCGCTTCGATGAAAAGACGGCTGCGCGTCTTGCCGATATCGTCGCGGATTACGTGCAGACCGGCCGCGCGAAGATGCCGCATGAAGAAGCGGTGCGCGACCTTCTGCTGGAGCAGCGCCACGTGTTCGATATCGCCGATGTCACCGGCGCACCGTGGATCGAAATCGACTTTCCGAACGACGTGAAGCGCGCGGCCGATGAAGTCCTGCCGCAGCTCAACCCGCTGCGCCAGTTCGCAGGCTAAAAAGACAAGAGGAGCAATTCGACAATGAACGCACCACGCACTATCCCCGTTGGCTATTCGCGCACGCTGCGCCTGCGCGAGATGCTCACGAGCAACCGCCTCGAGTTCCTGATGGAAGCGCACAACGGCATCTCGGCGCGCATCGCGAAGGAAGCGGGCTTCAAGGCGATCTGGGGCTCGGGCCTTTCGATTTCCGCGCAGTTCGGCGTGCGCGACAACAACGAGGCGAGCTGGACGCAAGTCGTCGACAACCTCGAATTCATGGCCGACGCGAGCGATCTCCCGATTTTGCTCGACGGCGACACCGGCTACGGCAACTTCAACAACGTGCGGCGGCTGGTGAAGAAGCTGGAGCAGCGCGGCATCGCGGGCGTGTGTATCGAAGACAAGCAGTTTCCGAAGACCAACAGCTTCATCAACGGCGAAGCGCAGCCGCTCGCCGATATAGACGAATTCTGCGGCAAGATCAAGGCCGGCAAGGATTCGCAGAGCGATCCCAACTTTTCGATCGTCGCGCGCGTGGAAGCGCTGATCGCGGGCTGGGGCATGGAAGAGGCGTTGAAGCGCGCGGAAGCCTACCGTCAGGCGGGCGCGGACGCGATCCTCATTCACAGCAAGCTTTCGAAGCCCGATGAAATCCTGACCTTCGCACGCGAATGGGCGGGGCGCGGTCCGCTCGTCATCGTGCCGACGAAGTACTACAGCACGCCGACCGACGTGTTCCGTCAGGCGGGCATCAGCACCGTGATCTGGGCGAACCATTTGATTCGCGGCGCGGTGTCGGCGATGCAGGCCATCGCGAAGGAAATCCACGACAGCGAGACGCTCGTCAACGTGGAAGACCGCATCGCATCGGTGAACGAAATCTTCCGCCTGCAGGACGCGGACGAATATTCCGCCGCCGAGAACATCTATCTGACGGCGGCGAACGAAAAGCGCAGCGCGGTCGTGCTGGCCGCGAGCCGCGGCGCGGGTCTCGAAGCGGTGACGGCGGATCGTCCGAAGGTGATGCTGCCGGTCGCGGGCAAGCCGCTGCTGCGTCATCTCGCGGAAGCGTTCAAGAAAGAAGGCATCAACGACATCACCGTGGTGGGCGGATATCGCGCGGACGCGATCGACACGTCGGGCATCCGCCTCGTCGTCAACGAGAAGCACGAGTCCACGGGCGAACTCGCGTCGCTCGCGTGCGCGGCGAAGCACATCGCCGGCGATACGGTCATCTCCTACGGCGATCTGCTGTTCCGCAGCTACATCCTGCGCGATCTGGTCGAGTCGGAAAGCGATTTCTGCGTCGTCGTCGATTCGTCGCAGACGCCGCAGGCAGGCGCATCGGCGAGCGCAACGGACTTTGCCTATTGCTCGACCGCCGACGATCGCGCGCTGTTCGGCCACAAGGTGTGGCTCGAAAGCGTGGTCGGCGCGGGCCAGGCGTTGAACGGCGGCCGCGCGCCACAAGGCCGCTGGATGGGTCTGATCTACGTCCGGGCGGCGGCGCGCGAGCGTTTCACCGCGACACTCGCGCAGCTTCAGCAACGCGCCGACTTCGACACGCTCGACATGGCCGCGCTCCTCAACGCGCTGATCGCAGCGGGCGAGAAGGTGGAAGTGCAGTACGTGCACGGCCACTGGCGCGGCGTCAACGATCTGGACGATTTCCGCCGCGCAGGCGATTTTGCGCACGGCCAGACGCCGATCGGTTCGGAAGGAACGGAGAACGCGCGTGATTGAAGCAGCCGAGTTCGTCGAAGCGGCGCGCGCGCATGGCTTCGACTGGTATGCGGGCGTGCCGTGCTCGTTTCTCACGCCGTTCATCAATTACGTGCTGCACGACGAATCGCTGCACTACGTGTCGGCGGCGAATGAAGGCGATGCCGTCGCGTTGATCGCGGGTGTCGCGCTGGGCGCGGCTCAGGGAGAAGGAAAGGGCGCGGTCAGGCGTCGCGGCATCGCGATGATGCAGAACTCCGGCCTCGGCAACGCGGTGAGTCCGCTAACGTCGCTCACGTGGACGTTCCGCCTGCCGCAGCTTCTGATCGTCACGTGGCGCGGCCAGCCGGGCGTCGCGGACGAGCCGCAGCACGCGCTGATGGGTCCGATCACGCCGCAGATGCTCGACACGATGGAGATTCCGTGGGAGCGGTTTCCGACGCAGAGCGATGCGATCGGTCCGGCGCTCGAGCGCGCGACCGAGTACATGGACCGCACGGGCCGTCCGTACGCGCTCGTGATGCAAAAGGGCAGCGTCGCGCCTTATGAGTTGAAGCGCACCGGCTTGTCCGGAGTGCGTGCTGCCGGCGAGCGGGCTTCTGTGGCGCGTTTCGATGGCGAGCGCGTGTCGCGCCACGACGCACTGGAACGCGTGATCGCGAGAACGCCGAAGGAATCGACCGTGGTGCTCGCATCGACGGGCTTCTGCGGCCGCGAACTCTACGCGATCGACGACCGCGAGAACCAGCTCTATCTCGTCGGCTCGATGGGTTGCGTGACGCCGATGGCGCTCGGGCTCGCGCTGTCGCGCCCGGACCTCACCGTGGTCGCGCTCGACGGCGACGGCGCCGCGCTGATGCGCATGGGCGCATTCGCGACGCTCGGCGCCTACGGCCCGTCGAACCTGCTGCATCTGCTGCTCGACAACGGCGCGCACGAATCGACCGGCGGGCAGGCGACCGTCTCGCGCGGCGTCGATTTCGCGTCGATCGCGTCGGCGTGCGGCTACGCGCTCGCGCTCGATGGCGACGACATCGGCGTGATCGATCGCCTCTTCGCCGCCGACGCACCCGAAGGCGCGCGCTTTGCCCGGCTGTCGATCGGCACCGGCACGCCCGCCGACCTGCCGCGCCCGAAGATCACGCCCGAGGACGTGCGCGCGCGCCTGCAACGACATATCGGAGAACGCTGATGCTGCTGCTCAATCCTGGCCCCGTCACGCTGACCGAGCGCGTGCGCAACAGCCTTCTGCAAACGGACCTGTGCCACCGCGAGCCCGAGTTCTTCGATCTCCAGGACGAGGCGAGAAAGCGTCTCGTCGCCGCATACGAGCTCGATCCCGCGAAGTGGACGGCCGTGCTGATGACCGGCTCCGGCACGGCCGCGGTCGAAAGCATGGTGGCGGGCATCGTGCCGGAAGGCGGGCGTCTGCTCGTCGTCGAAAACGGCGTGTATGGCGACCGCATCGCACAGATCGCGAAGCAGTACGGCATCGAGCATGAAGTCTTAAAGTACGAATGGATGCAGGCGCCCGACATCGACGCGATCGTCGCAATGATCGACGCCCGAGCGTTCACGCACGTCGCGATCATCCACCACGAAACGACGACTGGCCGCCTCAACGCCATCGATGCGCTGTCTCGCGCGTGCGCCACACGCGGGGTGGGGCTGCTCGTCGATGCCGTCAGCAGCTTCGGCGCGGAAGCGATCGACTTCGACGGCGGCGGCATCGTTGCAGTCGCGGCGACGGCGAACAAGTGCCTGCACGGCGTGCCGGGCGCGGCGTTCGTGATCGTCCGGCGCGATGCGCTGGAGAAGGCCGCGAGCCGCACCTATTACCTCGGCATCGCGCGGCTCGCGAAGCTGCAGGACCAGCGCAATACGCCGTTCACGCCGTCGGTGCATGCGTACTATGCGCTCGTCGAAGCGCTGCGCGAGTTCGAGGACGAGGGCGGCTGGCGCGCGCGGCATCGGCGTTATGCGGCGCTTGCCGAGCAGGTGCGCGCAGGGCTGGCTGCGCTCGGAATCGACAGTGCGTTGCCGCCGGAGGAATCGTCGGTGGTGTTGCGTGCGTACCAGTTGCCGCAAGGCGTCACATACGAGACGTTGCACGATGCGCTCAAGGCCAAGGGCTTCGTGATCTATGCGGGGCAGGGCGGTTTGTCGAAGAGCCTGTTCCGCATTTCGACGATGGGCGCGCTCGATGCAGCCGACATGGACCGGCTGATCGCGGCGGTTGGCGAACTTCTGCGCTGATCAGGGCTTGCAGAAAATAGCAGTGATGAAAGGCGCGACGCGGTGCACCACCGCGTCGCTGCCCGCCTCGCGCACGCGCTGCTCCACTTCGTCGTCCCCGCCCCACACGACGGCGCCATACGCCGCATCGCCGATGGGTTCGCCCTTGCCTTGCCTGAAGAGCGGATCGTCCTTCTGATACGCCACCAGCGCGTAGACCTTGAAGCCGTAGGCGGTCATCACCGTGCCTTTCACCGGCTTGAACGCGTTGATCGAATTCGGCTCGACGCGCATCGCCTTCTTTTCGAGCAGACCTTCTTTCTGAAGCGGCGCGATGAAGTCATGCGGCGTGGACTTGCAGTCGAGCTGCGATTCAATGGCCGTCGCGTGCGCGAGCGAAGCGGACGCGGTGATCGCGAACGGCACGGCCAGGCGAGAGAGTCGAGCGGCAAGCATCATGGCTTAAGCGACGTGAATGGCATCAGGCACTTTAACGACAACGCAAAAAATCTGCATGAGCGGCGCGATGGAAAAATTTCGCCGCGCCGTCGCGAAGCCGTTTCAAAGGCGCGCGTCAGGCCGCCAGTTCCAGCTTCGCCGTGTTGCGCTTGTCGCGCGAGTGAACGCGTCTTCCTGCTGCATACGTCTCGAACACCGCGCGATCATCGCCGAGGAGCGCGAACGCAAACAGCAGTTCCTCGAGCGATTCCACCCGCGCCGTGCGCCGTGCGAGCAGCGGCGTCGCGGCCGGATCGAGCACGACGAAATCCGCTTCGCTGCCCGCCGCGAGCGTGCCGATCCTGTCGTCGAGATCGAGCACGCGCGCCGCGCCCGTCGTCGCGAGCCAGAACATGCGCGTCGCGGTCAGATGATGGCCCGTCAGGCGCGCGACCTTGTGCGCTTCGTTCATCGTTTGCAGCATCGAGAACGACGTGCCGCCGCCGACATCCGTCGCCAGCGCAACCGGCATGTTCGCCGCGCCCGCCTTCTCGAAGTCGAACAAGCCGCTGCCGAGAAAGAGGTTCGATGTCGGGCAATGCGACGCCACCGCGCCGGTTTCCGCCATGCGCTGACGGTCCGTCTCGTCGAGATGGATGCAATGGCCGTACACCGCGCGCCGCCGCAGGAGGTTGTAATGGTCGTAAATGTCGAGATAGCTGCGATGCCCCGGAAAGAGGCTCTCGACCCACTTGATCTCGTCGGTGTTTTCGGCGACGTGGCTCTGGATGAACACGTCGTGGTGCTTCTGCGCGAGCGCGCCGCACGCTTCGAGCTGCGCCTCCGTCGATGTCGGCGCGAAGCGCGGCGTCAGCGCGTAGTGCTGGCGTCCGCGTCCGTGCCAGCGCGCGATCAGTTCGGCGCTGTCGTCGTAGCCGGATTGCGCCGTGTCGCGCAAAAACTCCGGGCAGTTGCGATCCATCAGCACCTTGCCCGCGACCATGCGCAGATTGCGTGACTCGCTTTCGGCGAAAAACGCATCGGCGGATTGCTTGTGCACCGTGCAGTAGACGAACGCGGTCGTCGTGCCGCAGGCGAGCAGTTCATCGAGGAAGAAGCTCGCCGTTTCCCGCGCGATCGTCGCGTTCTCGAAGCCGCGTTCGACCGGAAACGTGTACGTGTTGAGCCACGGCAGCAAGCCCGATGCCGGCGACGCGATCATGTCCGTCTGCGGATAGTGAATGTGCGAGTCGATGAAGCCCGGCACGATCAGCTTGTCGCGCATCGTGTGCACGGTCGCATCCGGCCTGAGCGTGTCGCGCAGCGACGCATACGCGCCGGCCGCGCTTACCTTGCCGTCCTCGACGATCAAGAGGCCATCGGCCTCGTACACCGCGCCGTCGGCGGCATGCGCGGGGTCATCGCGAAAGGTCAGCAACTGGGCGCGGTAGGCGGTCTGAGTCATGGTGCAACGTCTCCGGTTTCTAATGATGTCTACAACTGCGAAAGCAGCACAATCGAGAATGCCGCGATGACCCACATCGCCGGCTTGATTTCCCTCGCGCGTCCCGTGGCCGCCTTCAGCACGACGAATGCGATGAAGCCGTAGGCCACGCCATCCGTGATCGAGTACGTGAGCGGGATCAGGATCATCGCGAGGAAGGCGGGAATGGCTTCATCGAAGCGATGCCATTCGATCTTCGTGATCGCTTCCATCATGAACACGCCGACGAGCACCAGCGCGGGCGCGGTCGCGATCGCCGGAACTAGCGACAGCAGCGGCGAGAGAAACAGGAACGGCAGGAAGCACAGGCCGGCGACGACCGCGACGAGCCCCGTTCGCCCGCCCGCGGAAATGCCCGCCGCCGATTCGATGTACGCGTTCGCCGGACTCGTGCCGAGCGGCGCGGAGATGAGCGCGGAGAAGGCGTCGACCGTCATCGACTGACGGATGTTGCGCGGATTGCCGTTCTCGTCGTAGAGCTTGCCCGCCTCCGAAATCGCCATGAAAGTGGAGAGCGCATCGAAGAAGGACGTGAACAGCATCACGAAGATGAAAGGCCAGTAGACCACTTTCAGCGCGCCGAGCAGGTCCAGTTGCCCGATGCCCGAGAAGTCCGGCGCGGAAATGAGGCCGTTCCAGTTGACGAGCGTTTTGGTGGCGATCGCGGCGGGCCAGTACGCGGTGCCGTCGCCCCAGACGCGGCCGATCGGAATCGCGATGATCGTCGTGAACACGATGCCGAGCATCAGCGCGCCGGTGACCTTGCGCGCGACGAGAATCGTCGTGACGGCGAGGCCGATCAGGAACGTGATGACGACCGGATTGAGCGATGCCGAATGCACGATGGTGACCGGATCGCCGACGACGAACTTCGCGTTCACCAGCCCGATCAGGCTGATGAAGAGTCCGATGCCACACGACACCGCATGCCGCAGGTTCGCGGGAATCGCATCGACGACGAGCTTGCGCGCGTTGAAGAGCGCGAGGATCGCGAAGATCACGCCGGCCCAGAACACGCAGCCTAGCGCGGTCTGCCACGGCATCTTGCCGCCGTGGACCATCACGAATGCAAAGAGCGCGTTCATGCCCATGCCGGGCGCGACGAGCACCGGATTGCGCGCATAGAGGCCCATCGCGCAACTGCCGAGAAAACTGACGATGACGGTGGCCGTCAGCGCGGCGGGAAACGGCACGCCCGCCTGCGAGAGAATGCCGGGATTGACGACGATGATGTACATCGCCGTGAGAAAGGTCGTGATGCCCGCGACGACTTCCGTCTTCGTGCGCGATCCCGCCGCGCGGATGCCGAAAAAGCGCTCGAGCGCGGTGGTGTCGCGTTGTGTGGTGACTGTGGTATCCATCTTGTTTCTATGTAGTGCAGGTTGATGCGGTTATTGCTTCCAGTGCGCGTCGAGGCGCGCGATCATGCCGTCGCGTTCCTCGGCGCTGACGAACGACGCTTCCAGGCTGTTGCGCAAAAGCGTGTAGACCTCTTTATCCGAGAGCTTGAGCGCATCCACGACGGCGAAGTAGTTCGCGTTGACGTAGCCGCCGAAGTAGGCGGGATCGTCGGAATTGATCATCACGCGGACGCCCTGATCGAGCAGGTCTTTCAGCGTGTGCTTCGTCATGTCGTCGAACACGCAGAGCTTGAGGTTCGACAGCGGGCAAACGGTGAGCGCGATGCGTTCGTCGGCGAGGCGTGCGACGAGCTGCGCATCCTCGATGCTGCGCACGCCGTGATCGACGCGATCGACCTTCAGCAGATCCAGCGCTTCGTAGACATACGAAGGCGGGCCTTCCTCGCCCGCATGCGCGACGAGCTTCAGGCCGCGTTCGCGCGCCTTCGCGAACACGCGCTCGAACTTCGACGGCGGATGCCCGCGCTCCGACGAATCCAGCCCGACGCCGATCAGCCGGTGCGCGTATTTGTCGAAAAGTGGCAGCGCTTCGTCGAACGTGGCGAGCGCGTCTTCTTCGGAAAGGTGGCGCAAAAAGCACAGGATCAGGCGCGAACTCAGGCCGCGCGTTTCGGCTTCGGCGAGCGCGCCTTCGATGCCCGCGACGGCCGTTGCGATGGACACGCCGCGCTCGGTGTGCGTCTGCGGATCGAAGAAGATTTCCGTGTGCGCGACGTGGTCTTCGAGCGCGCGCTCGACGTAGGCCATCGTCATGTCGAAGAAGTCCTGCTCGGTGAGCAGCACGCTTGCGCCCGCGTAGTAGATATCGAGGAACGATTGCAGGTCGGTGAATGCGTAGGCGGCGCGCAGGGCTTCGATGGAGTCGTACGCGAGCTTCACGTTGTTGCGCTTCGCCAGTTCGAAGATCAACTCGGGCTCGAGCGATCCCTCGATATGGATATGCAGTTCCGCCTTCGGCGCGTGCGCGATCTTGTCGGCGAGTGTGGGATTCATGGGGGCTTTGTGGTTGGGGCAGTTAAACGGTTTGTTGCGACGACGCATGCGCCATATTGGCTTCGACCGCCTGCAGCAGCTGGGCTGCCGCTGCGACGGCGATCACTTCGGGCGCTTTATCGACGATGCCGTCGATGCCGATCGGACACACCATCCGTCCGATGCGCGCGGGGTCGATGCCGCGCGCCGCCAGCCGGTGCTCGAACTGCCTGCGTTTCGTATGCGAGCCGATCATGCCGAAGAACGCGAAGTCGCCGCGCGCGAGGATACGCTCGGCGAGCACGAGATCGACCGCATGGTTGTGCGTCATCACGATGAAGTACGTGCCGGGCGGCGCGTTATCGACGGCTTCGTCGGGCGCGTCGTTCGGCTCGATCGTCACGTTCGCGGGAACGAAGGGCGCAGCCGGAAAAGCGGCGTCGCGTTCATCGACCCAGACGACGTGGCACGGCAGCGTCGCGAGCACGCGCACGAGCGCCGCGCCCACGTGACCCGCACCGAACAGCACCACCTTGAAGTCGCGCGGCGCGATGGTTTCGGTGAGCAATGCACCGCTTTCATCGAAACCCGCGCCGTCCCACAACAGGCAGTCGGTGTCTTCCGCGCCCGGCTCGGGATCGGACAGCATCACCGCGTCGGGCATCGGCGCGAACGAAACGCTGCGCACGGTCGACAGACCTTGCGCCGTGCGTTTCGCAAGCGACGTCACCCAGTTCAGGTCAGATACGTCGAGCCGCTCGAACGCGAGCACGACCGCGCCGCCGCAGCACTGGCCGAGGCTCGGGCCGAGCGCGAAACGCTCGAGCCGGCGCATGCGCTGCATGTGCATGCCGTCCTTCAGCACTTGCCGCGCGGTTTCGATCGCCTTCCATTCGAGATGGCCGCCGCCGATGGTGTAGCGGGCGTCCTCGCGCGTGACGATCATCTTCGTGCCCGGCTCGCGCGGCGCGGAGCCTTCGACACGCGCGACCGTCACGAGCACGGCGGCGTCGCCGTGCGCGAGCAGGTGTTGCAGGTCGGTCAGCCAAACTTGCATCGGTGGAGCTCCGGGAAAGGATCGTGTTTGCGTCGTCGCAGGCGCTAGTTTACCGGGCGCTCGCCTGCGCCTCGAAGCCGGGCGCATCGAGCGCGTCCAGAATCGCTTCCGGCGTCGCGGGCGCGCGCAGCTTCGGCGCGTCTGGCGCGTTAGGCGCCGTGGCAGCAATCGCGGCGCGGATCGCGAGCAGCACCGAGAACGCGAGCAGCAGCGGCGGCTCGCCGACCGCCTTCGAGCGGAAGATCGTCGGTTCGGCGTTGTCGTTGCGGTACAGCGCGACGTTGAACGCGGCGGGGGTATCGTTGACGGCGGGTATCTTGTACGTGGACGGCGCGTGCGTCATCAGCCGGCCATCGCGGTTCCACCACAGTTCCTCGGTCGTGAGCCAGCCCATGCCCTGAATGAAGCCGCCTTCCACTTGCCCGATGTCGATGGCCGGATTGATCGAGCGGCCCGCGTCGTGCAGCAGGTCGGCGCGCAGGAGCTTCCATTCGCCGGTGAGCGTATCGACGACGACTTCCGACACAGCCGCGCCATACGCGAAGTAATAGAACGGATGGCCGGTGAGCGTCTTCGCGTCCCAGTGAACCTTCGGCGTCGCGTAGAAGCCGTCCGACCACAATTGCACGCGGGCGAGATAAGCGGCCGCGACGAGTTGATCGAACGGCATCTGTCCGCCGTTCGATTCGACCACGCCGCCGCCGAAGCGCACGTCCGCCGCCGCGCCGCCGAGATGCTTCGCGGCGAGCTCGGCGAGCCGTGAGCGGATCGCGAGCGCGGCGTCTTCGGCGGCCTTGCCGTTGAGATCGCTGCCGGTCGATGCCGCCGTCGCGGAGGTATTGGCGACCTTCGACGTATCGGTGGCCGTCACGCGCACCCGCGCAATCCCGATGCCGAACACGCTCGCGACGACCTGCGCCACTTTCGTGTTCAAGCCCTGACCCATTTCCGTGCCGCCGTGATTCACGAGCACGGAGCCGTCCTTGTAGACGTGCACGAGCGCGCCCGCCTGGTTCAGGAACGGCACGTTGAACGAGATGCCGAACTTCACCGGCGTGAGCGCGATGCCGCGCTTGAGCACGGCGCTCGTCGCATTGAACGCGGCGATCGCGGCGCGACGCGCGGCGTAATCGCTCGATGCGATCAGCGCATCGGTCAGCGGGGCGAGCACGTTATCGGCGACGGGCTGGCCGTACGGCGTGACGTCGCGCTCGCCGATGCCGTAGAAATTCGCGCGCCGCACGTCGAGCGGATCGCGCTTCAGGCGATGCGCGATTTCGTCGAGCATCACTTCCATCACGAGCGCGCCTTGCGGACCGCCGAAGCCGCGAAACGCCGTGTTCGACTGCGTGTTCGTCTTGCAGCAGTAGGCGCGGATATCGACATCGCTCAGGTAGTACGCGTTGTCGAAGTGACAGACCGCCCGCGTCGCGACCGCGCCCGACAGGTCTGCCGAGTAGCCCGCCCGCAGCGCGATTTCGACGCGCGCGCCGGTGATGCGCCCGTCGTCGTCGAAGCCCGCTTCGTATTCGTAGACCGCGTCGTGGCGCTTGCCGGTAATCATGAAGTCGTCGTCGCGATCGGCGCGCAGCTTGACGGGGCGCTTCAGCAGATGCGCCGCCAGCGACGCCACGCACGCGAACACCGCCGATTGCGACTCCTTGCCGCCGAAGCCGCCGCCCATGCGCCGGCACTCGCACACGACCGCGTGCGACGGCCAGTCGAGCATGTGCGCGACGACTTGCTGCATCTCGCTCGGATGCTGCGTCGAACTGTAGACGAGCATGCCGTGCGATTCCTTCGGCACCGCGTAGGCGACTTGTCCTTCGAGATAAAACTGTTCCTGTCCGCCGACTTCGAACTCCCCGGCGATGCGATGCTTCGCCGCCGCGATGCGGGCTTCGGGATCGCCGCGCTTCAGATGCAGCGGCGGCAGCACGAACTGCTTGCGCGCCTTGGCTTCGCGCGGCGTCAGCACGGGCTCCAGCGGCTCGTAACGCACGACGTCCTCGCTGCGGGCGAGCGCGGCGGCGCGGCGCGCCAGATCGTGCGTCTCGGCGATCACCGCGAACACCGGCTGGCCGAGGTACTGCACTTCGCCGGCGGCGAAGATCGGATCGTCGTGGAGCACCGGGCCGCAGTTGTTCTCGCCGGGGATGTCGGCGGCGGTCAGAACCGCGATCACGCCCGGCGCGGCGCGCACGGCGTCGAGATCGACCGAAACGATGCGCGCATGCGCGTGCCGCGACAGCCCGAGCGCCGCGTGCAGCGTGCCGCGCAACTCGGGGATGTCGTCGGTATAGACGGCTTCGCCGCTCACGTGCAGCGCCGCCGATTCGTGCGGCAACGCCGCGCCAGCGGCCTGTTGCGCGGCGGCGTCCAGTCCGACGGGCTCGCTCACCTTGTTCATGGCTGCTCCTCGGCGGCCGATGCGTGCGCGCCGTAAGCGAACGCGTTGATTTCAGCGAGCGCCAGCGGCGCGTCGGCACGCGTCTCCAGATAGAAGCGCAACAGCACGTTGCGCGCCACTTTTGCGCGATACGCGCTCGATGCGCGCATGTCGGTGAGCGGCTGAAAATCGCTGTCGAGCGCGTTCATCGCGGCGCGCACGCTGGCTTCGGTCCAGTCCTGGCCGATCAGCGCGGCTTCCGTGCTCGCCGCCCGCTTCGGGGTCGCCGCCATGCCGCCGAACGCGATGCGCGCGTCCGTCACGCGCGCTGCGTTATCGAGCCGGATCGCGAAAGCCGCGCAGACGGCCGAGATGTCCTGGTCGTAGCGCTTCGATACCTTGTAGGTGCGGAATCGCAAGTTGGCGGCCGGGCGCGGCACGCGGATCGCCGCGACGAACTCGCCCGCCGCAAGCGCGGTCTTCTGATAGGCGAGGTAGAACGCATCGAGCGGCAGCGTGCGCGTCGCGTCGCCGTGTTGAAGGACGACTTCGGCGTTCAGCGCAATGAGCGCAGGCATCGAATCGCCGATCGGTGAGCCGTTGGCGACGTTTCCGCCGAGCGTGCCGGCGTTGCGGATCGGCCGCGATGCGAAGCGCGTCCACAATTCGGCAAGCTCGGGGTAATCGACGGCAAGCGCCGCATACGCATCTTCGAGCGATGCCGCCGCGCCGATCGTCAGATGCTGCGCGTCGCGCTCGATGCGCTTCAGTTCGTCGACGTTGCCAATGAACAGGATGTCGCCCAGATCGCGGAACTGCTTCGTGACCCACAGCCCAATGTCCGTGCTGCCCGCGAGCAGCCGCGCGTTCGGATTCTCCGCCCGCAAGCGCGCGAAGTCGGCGCGCGTGACGGGCGCTCGATACGTACTGGAGCCTGACCGGTATTCGAAGGTTTGCGTGCGGCGCAAGCCGGCCAGCGCCGTTCTGACCGCCGCGCGATCGAACGGCGGACGCGGAGGATCGAACATGCGCTCGGCGGCATCCACGATTGGCCGATAGCCGGTGCAGCGGCACAGATTCCCCGAAATGGCGGTGGCGATTTCATCGCGCGAAGGCGGGCCGGCATCGGCGGGATGAGCGTGATACAGCGCCCACAGCGACATCACGAAGCCCGGCGTGCAGAAGCCGCACTGCGAGCCGTGGCAATCGACGAGCGCCTGCTGCACCGGATGCAGCGCGCCATCCGCGCCGCGCAGGTCCTCGACGGTGAACAGCGCGCGGGAATCGAGCGTCGGCAGGAACTGGATG
Organism: Caballeronia grimmiae; assembly: GCF_022879615.1. Taxonomy (NCBI): domain Bacteria; kingdom Pseudomonadati; phylum Pseudomonadota; class Betaproteobacteria; order Burkholderiales; family Burkholderiaceae; genus Caballeronia; species Caballeronia grimmiae. The sequence goes on along the minus strand of NZ_CP084271.1, from coordinate 2,096,013 downwards.
CACGCGTTGACGGCCTTGAGCGCGAGTTCGCCGGTCTCGCCCAGCTCGCCGACGACGACCGTGCACGCGCCGCAATCGCCTTCCGCGCAGCCTTCCTTGGTGCCGGTGCATAGCTCGGTTTCGCGCAGATGCTGAAGCACCGTGCGGGTGGGCGGCGCGTCGGCGATTTCGCGGACGGCGCCGCGCCAGAAGAAGCGGATGGTTTGCGTTGTCATGGGCGAGCAGGGACATTGCGGACCGGGCGCGCGTTACGCGGTTTCCGTTGCCGGTCATGCACCGGCCAAACGGACTGCGCGCACGTAGATCGCCATCCAGCCTCGACCATAGCACCGCAATATCCCAAAAATATTATTGAGACGGTATCTAGGTTATGCGGAAGCGCTGATGCGGGGAAGCGAAAAGCGGGGGAAGCGGTGTGCGCGGGCGCCGGATGGCCCGCGCAGCGAGCGGCCGAATCAGCGCGTGGCGGCGCGCAGCTTGCGTTTGGAAAGCAGGCTCGCGGCCACGAGCACGAAGATGACGGCGAACGCGACGAGCGACCATTGCGGCAGCGTCAGTCCGAGGATGGGCGGATACGGCGTTTCGCACAGCCCGGCGACCTTGAACACTTGCGGCAGCCAGCGCGCGGGCGGCAGGCCGTCGACGACGGGCTGCAGTGCATCGTAGCCGCAACTGAAGCCCGGATGGGCCTGTACGTAGACGTGCCGCACCGCCGTGGCGATGCCGCCGAGCGCCGACAGCGCGACCAGCGTTTCGAGCACCGCGATGCCGCGCCAGCCGTTCAGACCCGCGCCGAGAAACGCGAACACCGCGACGAGCACGAAGAAGTACCGCTGGATGATGCACAGCGGGCAGGGGTCTTCGCCGTGGAAGAACTGCAGATAGAGCGCACCGCCGACGAGCCCGAGGCACACGAAGCCGAGCAGCGTGAGAAGCCGGCGCTCGCGTCGCAGGACGCGGTCATCCTCGTGCATCGTGAAGTGATGTAGATGGTTGTTCATTATTACGCAACGATTCGAGAAAAAAGTGCCCTAAGCCTCGGGGATTCGCGCAGGAATTCTAGCGCGATCGCCCGAGGGCGCGGGTGAGACGGGACGGCGCGTTCAGCGCGTCGTTTCCAGCACGGCTTCGACGGCGCGGCCGATCGAGAGCAACGTGTCGTCGTTGTTGGGCGCGCCGGCGAGCATCAGACCGACCGGCGCGCCGCCACGCGGATGGCACGGCAGCGACAGCGCGCATGCATCGAGAAAATTGAAGGCGGTCGGGTTACGCAGGATCAGCGCGTTGGTCCGGTTGAAAAGCTCGTCGTCGCCTTCCAGCTCCGCGATGCGCGGCGGCAGCACCGGCACGGTCGGGCAGACGATGGCGTCGAAGCGCTGCCAGAGCGTCGTGCGCGCGGCTTCGATCATCGCGGCGCGCGCTTCGCAGAGTTCGATGTAATCGGCGGCGCTCGCCGTTTCCGCGCGCATCAGACGGGCGAGCACGCGCGGGTCGTATTCGGCGGCGTGCTCGGCAATCAGCTTGCGATGCCACGCATACGCTTCGATCGACACGAGGCCAAAGCGGTTCAATTCCGGCAGGCGGTCGAGCGGGGCGAAGCGGACGTCTTCGACGAGCGCGCCCGCGGCCGCCAGATGATTGATGGCCGCCTGCACCGCCTGCGCGACCGGCGCTTCGACGCCGTCCGTCACGTAATGAGTCAACACGCCGAGGCGCACGCCGTCGAGCGGGCGCGTGGCGGGGACATCCGGCTCGCGGCCCGCGAGAATGCGATCGACGAGCGCGCAGCACGCGACCGACACGCCGATCGGCCCGAACGAATCCAGCGTCTTCGAAAGAGGAATGCCGCCTTGTTTCGGAATGCGGCTCGCGGTCGGCTTGAAGCCGGTCAGCCCGCAGAGCGCCGCCGGAATGCGGATGGAGCCGCCGGTATCGGTGCCAAGCGCGACGGCCGCCATGCCATCGGCCACCGATGCCGCCGCGCCGGACGACGATCCGCCCGCGATCCGCGCATCGCCCGGCACGTCGGCGCGATACGGCGAGCGCGGCGTGCCGTAGTGCGGATTCAGGCCGAGCCCCGAGAACGCGAATTCGCTCATGTTGGTGCGCCCGACGATCACCGCGCCGGCCCGCCGCAGCCGCGCGACGGCGACGGCATCGGCTTTCGCGGGCGCGGCGTTGGCCAGCACGGTCGATCCGGCGCGCGTCACCTGGCCTTCGATATCGAACAGGTCCTTCACCGACACCGGGATGCCCGCGAGCGGCGACAGCACGGTCCCGGCGCGGCGCAGCGCATCATGGGCATCGGCGGCGGCGCGGGCATGGTCGGCATCGACGTGCGTGAATACGGTCGAACCCTGGCCGTTCGGATCGGCGATACGTTCGAGCGCCGTTTCGATCAGCGCGCGGCTGGTCGTGCGGCCGCATTTCAGGTCGGCGGCGAGGAGGGCAAGCGGGGCGAACTGCGGCGAAGTGGTTGGCATGGCGTCGGGCAGTAGCTTGCCGGCGGCAGGCTTCGCTTCACGCATGCCGGTCGGCGTCCGATGCGGCGCTTCGAGCGGACGCATCGGCGGTGTAAGGGCGGGCGCGGTCGTCAGCCAGGGCTGGGGCCGGGCGCCGAAGGTGGCTGTCATTCTAAGCCAGCGCAGTAATAAATACGCGTGCAACGGCGTAATCGTGCGAAGGCCGTCACGTATTTCTGGCTTCAGATGGTGCGCGAGAAGCGCTTGAGCGTCGCGACGCCCGCTTGTCCCAGATAGCGGTCGAACACCGATGCGACGTTGCGCACGAGCATCCGTCCGGCGGGAAGCACGCGAATGGCGTTGCCGGTGATGTCGATAAGGCCGTCATCGGCCATCGGCGCGAGGCGCGCGAGTTCATCAGCGAAAGTGTCAGCGAACGCGATGCCGTGCGCCGCTTCCATGTCCGCGAAACGCAGCGTGCCGCCGCACATCAGCCGCATGATGACGTCGCGGCGCAGGAGGTCGTCGGCGGAAAGCCGCACGCCGCGCCTGATCGCGAACTGGCCGGCGTCGATGGCGGCGGCGTAGCCGGGCAGATCGCGGGCGTTCTGCGCATACACATTGCCGACCTTGCCGATCGACGACGCGCCGATGCCGATCAGATCGCAGTCGGCGTGCGTGCTGTAACCCTGAAAATTGCGCTGGAGCGTGCCGGCTTGGTACGCGCGCGCGAGTTCGTCGCCGGGCAGCGCGAAGTGATCCATGCCGATGTACACGTAGCCCGCGTCGCTCATGCGCTCGATCACGCGCCTGAGGATCGCGAGCCGCACGTTGGGCGACGGCAGGGCGCTTTCGTCGATCTGACGCTGCATCTTGAAGAGCGACGGCATGTGCGCGTAGCCGAACACCGACACGCGGTCCGGCGCGAGCGCGATGATCGCATCGAGCGTGCGCGTGAAGCTCTCGACGCTCTGATGCGGCAAGCCGTAGATCAGATCGACGCTCACCGAGCGGAAGCCGTTGTCACGCGCCGCGCGCATCACGTCCTCGGTCATCGCCCGCGGCTGGATGCGGTTGACGGCCTGCTGCACGCGCTCGTCGAAGTCCTGCACGCCGAGGCTCAGCCGGTTGAAACCGAGTTGCCGCAATAGCGCGATGGTCTGCGGCGATGCCTCGCGCGGATCGACTTCGATTGAATATTCGGCGCGCTCGTCCGCGACGAGATTGAAATGCGCGGCTGTCTCGGCCATCAGTTCGGCCATTTCGTCGTGAGACAGGAACGTGGGCGTGCCGCCACCCCAGTGAAGCTGCGTGACGGGACGGGCGGCGTCGAAGCAGGCGGCCTGCATCGCCAACTCGCGCTTCATGCGATCCAGATACGGCCGGCCGTGCGCGCGATTCTTCGTCGCAACCTTGTTGCATCCGCAATAGAAGCAGACGGTGTCGCAGAACGGAATGTGGAAGTACAGCGACAAATCCGCCGATGCGCCGCCGGTTGCGGCTGCTTCGAAGTAGTGCGCGGGATCGAACGAACCCGTGAACTGGACGGCTGTGGGGTAGGACGTGTAGCGCGGGCCGTGTGCGTCGTAGCGGGCGAGCAGGTCCGGGCGGAAGAGAGTGTCGACGGGTGTCATGGCGAGCCTATGCGTTGCGCCGAGTTTAGCGAGCGCAGGCAAACCGGCGTTGCGTGATAACGTCGCAGCCCGCGCGGGCGTGGGACAATGACGGCTTCGCCGGCTGTCCTTTTTCTATCGCCATGCCCTTGCAGTCTTCCTCAGCCCACGCCTGCCGCGAAGGATGCGGCGCGTGCTGCATCGCGCCTTCCATCACGAGCGCGATTCCCGGCATGCCCGCCGGCAAGCGCGCGGGCGAGCCGTGCGTTCAGCTCGACGGCGACCTGCGCTGCAAGATCTTCGGCGATGCGCGCCGGCCAGGCTGCTGCGGCGGGCTGCAACCTTCCGCGGAAATGTGCGGCGACACGCGCGAGTACGCCATCGCATGGCTCGCGCGGCTCGAGGTCGAGACGCAACCGCAATGAACTTTGCCTGTCCAAGCACCGTTCCAACATCGAATCGAGGAAACCCCGCATGACATACCCCGTCGCGCCGCGTCGGCGCCGGATCGTGCTGGCCGGGCTCGCCGCCTTGCCGGTGTGCGCGTTAGCATCGGCGGCGCGGGCCGCGTCCATCTTTCCGTTTATTCCGGATCACTACACGTTTCCACAAAAGCAGGTGCAGGAAGCCGTCGGGCGCAAGTTTCCGCTGCAGCGCACGGCGCGGCAGATCTTCGATGTCGTACTAAGCAATCCGGTCGTCGGCATGGCGGCGGATCGCAATCGCGTGACGGTGCATGTCGATGCGCGGCTCTCCACGCCCTTCATGCCGAATCCCGTAAACGGCGCGTTCACGCTGTCGACGCAACTCGCCTACGATGCCCCGAGCCGCTCGGTCATTCTCATGTCGCCGACAGTTGACGACTCGCAGCTGACTGGCGACGCTGCGCAGTACAACCAACAGATTGCGGCCGCCGGCGCGCTGCTCGCCGCGCAGTTGCTCGACCGCTATCCGATCTACACGTTCAAGCCCGAAGAATTGCAGTTTGCCGGTGTTTCTTACGAACCCGGTACAATCACAGTCCTTTCAAACGGCATACGCGTTCAGATCGTCGAGAAGTGAGTCGAAATCTTCGCGCGCTTTGCTCCACGCCAACAGCGAAAACAGCTAACAAGGGCTGACGGATGGACTGGATTCTCATGTTGAAGGCGCTCGTTCTGGGCGTTGTAGAAGGCTTGACCGAATTCCTGCCGGTTTCGAGCACCGGGCACCTGATCGTTGCGGGAAGTCTGCTGAATTTCACCGACGCCCAGGCGAAGACGTTCGATGTCGTCATCCAGTTCGGCGCGATTCTCGCGATCTGCTGGGAATACCGCGCGAAGATCGGCTCGATCGTGAGCGGTTTGCCGACGCGGCCCGACGCGCGGCGCTTCGCGGTGAACGTGATCATCGCGACCATTCCCGCCATCGTGCTCGGGCTGCTTCTCGAGAAGAAGATCAAGGCGGTGTTGTTCTCGCCGGTGCCGGTGTCGGTGGCGCTGATCATCGGCGGTATCGTCATTCTGTGGGCGGAAGCGCGCCAGCGAGACCGCGCGGTGCCGCCGCGCGTGCATTCCGTCGACGACCTCACTTACGCCGACGCCTTCAAGGTCGGCCTGGCGCAATGCTTCGCGCTGATTCCGGGCACGTCGCGTTCCGGTGCGACGATCATCGGCGGGATGCTGTTCGGTCTCGACCGGCGCGCGGCGACGGAGTTTTCGTTCTTCCTCGCCATTCCGATCATCTTCGGCGCGACGCTCTATGAGATGGCGAAGTACTGGCGCACGCTGACCGTCGACGATCTCGGGCTGTTCGCAATCGGCCTCGTGTCGGCGTTCGTGAGCGCGTTCATCTGCGTGCGGTGGCTGCTGCGCTACGTCGCGTCGCACGATTTCACGGCGTTCGCGTGGTATCGGATCGGCTTCGGGCTGCTGATTCTGATCGTCGGATATAGCGGCGGGCTGAGCTGGGCGGACTGATTCGCCGCCAGGTTCGCGCATGTGAAAACGCCACGGCTTGCCGTGGCGTTTTCGTTGATGCAAGCGTTACTTGCGCCGGAACAGCAGGTCCCAGACGCCATGTCCGAGACGCAATCCGCGCTGCTCGAACTTCGTCACCGGGCGATAGTCGGGCCGCGGCGCATAACCGTCGGCGGTATTTTCGAGCGCCGGCTCGGCCGACAGCACTTCCAGCATCTGCTCGGCGTAGTTTTGCCAGTCCGTCGCGAGATGCAGATACCCGCCCGGCTTTATCCGCGAGACGAGCTGCGATACGAATTTCGGCTGAATCAGGCGGCGCTTGTGATGACGCGCCTTGTGCCACGGATCGGGAAAATAGATGTGCACGCCGTCGAGGCTCTCGGGCGCGATCATGTGTTCCAGCACCTCGACGGCATCGTGCTGAAGGATGCGGATGTTGCCGAGTTGCTGCTCGCCGATCAGCTTCAGCAGCGCGCCGACGCCCGGCTCATGCACTTCGACGCCGATGAAGTCGTCGCCCGGACGCGCGGCGGCGATTTCCGCCGTCGTCGCGCCCATCCCGAAGCCGATTTCCAGCACGCGCGGCGCGTGGCGGCCGAAGACGGCGTCCCAATCGGCGAGTTCGGGCGTGTACGGCACGACGAAGCGCGGACTGAGCTCGTCGATCGCCCGTTGCTGACCCGGCGACACGCGGCCCGCACGCGTGACGAAGCTGCGAATGCGGCGATGATGCAGCGTCGATTCAACGCTCTCTGCGGGTTGACCGGCGGCGTTGTCGTCGTCCTGGGAATCGTGATTCATGGCGAGATTGAATGCGGATGCGGGAATGCTGCGCGGGAAACTAAAAAGCCGCCTCGATGACGAAAGGCGGCTTTCACTGTGATGCTGGAGCGGGCGATGGGAATCGAACCCACGTCAGTAGCTTGGGAAGCTACGGTAATAGCCATTATACGACGCCCGCGTGAGTCGGCTATTGTAAGCGCAAGCACCGCCGCCGCGCAATTGCAGCGGCGCGGCGGACTCAGATGCCGAAGAGCGTCATCGAGACGGCGAGGCGCGTCACCACCATCAGCAACACCTGCACGATCACGAACAGCAGGATCGGCGACAGGTCAATGCCGCCGAGGCGCGGCAGGATGCGCCGCAGCGGATCCAGAAACGGCGCGGTGATCTGAAAGAGCAGGGGCATCGCCGGCGATTGCGGATTGAGCCACGAGAGCAGCGCCATCAGAATCGTCATCCAGATGATGAGGTTCAGCGCCCACTTGACGACGGTGAGCACCGCGACGAGCAAGAGCATGGGCGCCATGAGCGTCGGATCGACGCCCGCCAGCACGACCATCAGCGTCACATAGACCGCCGCTGCGATAAACGCCGCGACGATGCTCGCCCAGTCGATCTTCCCGCCCGGCAGAATCTTGCGCAGCGGCAGCACGATCCAGTTGGTCGCCTGCATCACGGCATTCGATACCGGGTTGTATGGCGGCATGCGCACGACTTGCATCCAGGCCCGCAGCAAAAGCGCCGCGCCGAAGAGGGTGAAAACGGTGTTGAGCAGAAAACGGGCGATATCGCCGAACATCTCGGGTCCTCTTGGAAACATGCGCGGCATACGCGCCGCGCCGGGGTCGGAAAAGCAAAAGAAAGCCAGAAAGAAGCGAAAGGGCGATGCCGCTAGCGGGGCGCGCGAAGCCGATGTGCTCGGGCGATGCGATGTGCGAGACCGTGCGAGTCGTGAAGGCTGACCTTGTTCATTGTTCGTTCTCTGAGCTGAATGTCATGCCGAAGTCCTCGCCGGCCGGCGGCTTGCGTTCCCCGCCCACCGTCAATGCCGGTGGGGCGCCGGACGTCACCTTAACATGGCTTGCGCGCCGCTTGGGGAGCGTTCGCGAACAGGCGGCAGCGATTGTGCCATGAGTCGGTGAAAGCTGACTGCAAGCACGCGCGTGGGGCGCTGGCATCATCGGAAAACCCTGATGTTGTCAAAGCGATACTGTCTCGAAAAGCGAAAAGTGCCACGATACGATGACAGCAAACGACACGAGACCCGCCCCGCAATTAGAAATCGATTTTAATGATCGGCATGGTTACTGCTGAAATGTGGTTCAGCACACGTCGATCGCGGGTTTTGGTTCCCTTGCGTACATTGATGGACGAACAGGACGCGAAATACTTAAGAGAAGACGGAATTCAACGGGAAACCATCGCAGGTCATAAATGGATGCGTTTCCTCAAGATTTTTATTCGCTACGTTCGGAGGTCGCATGAGCATTTTCGCTTATCGAAAGCATCTGCGGTTCTTGAGTCAGGCTCAACGCCGCCGCTGGTGGGATCAAAAGAAGCGCTTGACGCCGCGTGTCGTCATTGGCGGGGCTTACGTTCCGCCGAACGTATCGCGTGAATTCGCTTATGTGAAAGTCGGCTGAGACCGATAATCGAGTTAGCGTAAAACATTAAAAGCCCTGTCGAACCTCACGTTCGGCGGGGCTTTTCAATTACCGAACGCTGATTTGTAATGAGACGTTACCCGCTGCGGAAGCACACCGGATCGACAAAAGGGGCGAGCGCCCGGCCAGGGCGTGCGCATCGGCGAAGCGCGCTCGCATACCGGTTGGCGCTCAACCGGAGTGCGCGTAAGAACTTGCAATTTGCAACACATGGTTCAAGCACCGTCCCGGTTTTTTCGTAAAATTGATCCTGTGACGTCGCGCGCCGGATGGCCGGTGAAAGCGGCGAGGAGAAAGAAAGTGAAAAAGCTCAGTGGTCTTCTGGTCGTTGGTGCAATCGCGCTCGGCGCGGCAGGTGCGGCGCAAGCGGGCGGAGTATCGATTGGCGTCGGCATCGGGGTGCCGGCGTATCCGGTTTATCAGGCACCGCCTGCGCCGGTCTATGTCGCCCCGGCCGCGCCCGTTTATATGGCGCCCCCGCCGCCGGTCGTGTACGGGCCGCCGCCTGCCGTCGTCGTTGGCGGCTATCCGTATGGATACTACGGCCGCCCTTATGGCCGTCCCTATTGGCGTCAGCACGGCTATTACCGCCACGGCTATGGCGGCTATGGTGGTTATGGCGGCTATCACAGGTAATCGCCGCCGCGCGAACCGATAACGCAAGTCCGTCCGGAACTTGCGTTTTTTTATGGGCGGCGCGGCCAGCCTATTCCGGTTCGCACCGGAACTGCGGAGAATGGTGGATCCTTCACATCACGCTCCGTCCGATGCCCACTCTTTCTTCTCCGACTTTCGACGATGTCGCCGATGCCGCCCGCCGCATCGAGGGTTTCGCGCATCGCACGCCTGTCCTCACGTCCCGCACAGCGGACGAAATCGCGGGCGCGTCCTTGTTCTTCAAGTGCGAGAACTTCCAGCGCATGGGCGCGTTCAAGTTCCGCGGCGCATACAACTCCATCTCTCATTTCAACAACGCGCAGCGCGCGGCCGGCGTGATCACGTACTCGTCGGGCAATCATGCGCAGGCCATCGCGCTGTCGGCGAAGCTGGCGGGCATCCGGGCGACGATCGTCATGCCGGAAGACGCACCCGCCGCCAAGATGGAAGCAACGCGCGGCTACGGCGGCGAAGTCATCACGTACGACCGCTACACGCAGAATCGCGAGGAAATCGGCCGCGCGCTCGCCGAGGAGCGGGGCATGACGCTGATTCCGCCGTACGACCATCCGCACGTGATCGCTGGGCAGGGCACGGCCGCCAAGGAACTGATCGAGGAAACCGGGCCGCTCGATTACCTCTTCGTGTGTCTCGGCGGCGGCGGGCTGATCGCCGGTTGCGCGCTCGCGGCGGCGGCCTTGTCGCCGTCGTGCAAGGTGATCGGCGTGGAGCCCGAAGCGGGCAACGACGCACAGCAGTCGCTCGCGCGCGGCGAGATCGTGCATATCGACGTGCCGCGCACCATCGCCGATGGCGCGGCGTCGACGCATGTCGGCGAATACAACTTTCCGATCATCCAGAAGCATGTCGACCGCATCGTCACCGTGAGCGATGCGCAGCTCATCGACACACTGCGCTTCTTCGCGCAGCGCATGAAGATGGTCGTCGAGCCGACCGGCTGCCTTGCGGCGGCGGCGGTGCTGCAAAAGATCGTGCCGGTGGAGGGCAAGCGCGTCGGCGTGATCGTGAGCGGCGGCAACGTCGATCTGGCGCGGCTCGCGCAGTTCATCGCGTAAGCGCGATCGTCACGATGCCGCGTGGACGATGAGATCGCGATAGCCGTCGACGATCACGCTATACGAGAAGTAAGCGAAGAGCACCGCCGACAGCACGTGGCACGCGCGCAGCAGGCGCGTGCCGGCGCGCTTGCGGCCGTGGCTCGCGAGCGTGCAGATGAAGATGGTCCAGCCGAGCCCGCCGCAGAAGAAGCCGAGCAGGAAGACGGATGCACTTACCGTGCTCGTCGCGCCAGCCTTCGCGATCAGCGCGCCGCCGACCGCCGCAAACCAGAGAATCGCGCTCGGCGACGATACCGCGAGCAGGCATCCGCGCAGGAAGCTCTTCAGGTGGCTCTGACGCGGCGCGTGCGGGTCGGCTTCGCCGGCGACGGGGGGCGCGGTCTCCGGCTTCAGCGCCTCGCGCGCCATCTTCCAGGTGAGCATCAGCAGTACGATGCCGCCGCCGATCCACACGACCCATCGCACGGCTTCGAACTGCAGCAGCGCCGACATGCCGGCGAGCGCGAGCGCCGCATAGAGCAGATCGCCGAAGCAGGTGCCGAGTCCGAGCACGAGTCCCGGCTTGAAGCCGTGCGACAGCGCGAGCGAGATGATCGCAACGTTCGCGATACCGATATCCAGACACAGCGACAGCGACAGGAAGAACCCGTCCGACATCAACGACCAGGAATGCATCATCGCTGCCCGGTCAGTGTCAGGGTCACGTCGAGCCGTCCGGTTTCGACGCCCATCGTGTTGCGCATCGCCGGATGACGGAAGTCGTCGAGCGCCGCGCGTTGTTCCGGCGTGCCGATGCCGAGCAGATGCAGCACGTGCGCGACGATCGCGTGCATGACGGCGAGGTTGCCGTCCTCCACCTTCACCGCGATACCGAGCGCGCCTTCCGCACGCTTAACGCCGATCGCATAGCTCGCATCCGCGCCGGTCTTGCCGACGACCGCGCCGCCGAACGCGCGCATGAGCCGCTCGCAAAAGCGGCCCTCGCCGGAGACGAGTTCGGGATACGTCGTCATTGCACGATGGATGCGCCCGAGCGGCGAATCGTCGGGCGCAGCGGCGAGCTTCATGTACAGCCGCGCCAGCCGGTCGAGCGGGAAGGCGGGCGTCGGCAGGTTGCAGCCGTCGATGGCCCATTGCACTTCATCGGAGGGCAAATCGACCGCCTGCGCCACCGTCTGCTTTACGTGGGCTTGCAGCGGGTGCGCGCTCAAGTGGTAGCCGTCGAGCGGCGCGTTCATCGCGCGGGCGGCGGCGAGCATGCCGGCGTGCTTGCCCGAGCAGTTGCTGCACACGGGCGTCGGCGTGAAGTCGCGACGAATCCAGTCCTTATAGACGGCGTCGGAAATCGGCGGATGGCCGCCGCAGCGCAGATCGCTTTCGTGCGCGTCGGCCTTGGTGAGCATCGCGCGGGCGCGGTCGATGTGGCGCGGCTCGCTGCTGTGCGAGCCGCACATCAACGCGAGATCGGCGTCGTCGAAAGCGAAGCGCTCGAGCGCGCCCGTCTCCATGATCGCAAGCGCCTGCGCCGGTTTGGCGGCCGAGCGCGGCAGCGTCACGCGATGCGGATCGCCGAACGCGTGCAGCACGTCGCCATTTGCATCGACGACGGCGACGTGCGCCCGATGCGTGTTCTCGATGGCGCTTCCACGATGGAGCGTCGCCGCGATCATGCGTTGCTCCCCGCATCGTCGAGACCGATTTCGGTCCACAGCGCATCGACGCGCCGCTTGACGGCGGCATCCATCACGATCGGCCGCCCCCATTCGCGATGTGTTTCGCCGGGCCACTTGTTGGTGGCGTCGAGTCCCATCTTCGACCCGAGGCCCGCCACCGGCGATGCGAAGTCGAGATAGTCGATCGGCGTGTTGTCGACCATGACCGTGTCGCGCGTGGGATCGACGCGCGTGGTGATCGCCCAGATGACTTCCTTCCAGTCGCGCACGTTGACGTCTTCATCCACCACGACGATGAACTTCGTATACATGAACTGTCGCAGGAAGCTCCAGACGCCCAGCATCACGCGCTTCGCATGGCCGGCGTAGCTCTTCCTCATCTGCACGATGGCCATGCGATAGCTGCAGCCTTCGGGCGGCAAGTAGAAGTCGGTGATTTCGGGAAACTGCTTTTGCAGCAGCGGCACGAAGACTTCGTTCAGCGCGACGCCGAGCACGGCCGGTTCGTCGGGCGGCTTGCCGGTGTACGTCGAATGAAAGAGCGCGTCGCGCCGCATCGTGATCTTCTCGACCGTGAAGACCGGAAACCACTCCTGCTCGTTGTAGTAGCCGGTGTGATCGCCATACGGCCCTTCGAGCGCGTGCTCGTAGCGCGCGGCGGCGCCGGTCGCCGGACGCGGCGGTGCGCCTTCCGGCGCCGGAGGCAATGCGCCTTCCTGCGGATAGATGAAGCCTTCCAGCACGATTTCCGCGCGCGCCGGCACCTGCAAGGTGTCGACGCCCGGCGTCAGGCACTTCGCCAGTTCGGTGCGCGAGCCGCGCAGCAGACCGGCGAACTGGTATTCGGAGAGCGTATCGGGCACGGGCGTGACCGCGCCGAGGATCGTCGCGGGATCGGCGCCGAGCACGACCGCCACCGGGTACGGCTTGCCCGGATTGGCGAGCGCGAACTCGCGGAAGTCGAGCGCGCCGCCGCGATGTGCGAGCCATCGCATGATCAGCTTGTTGCGCCCGATTAGCTGCTGACGGTAGATGCCGAGATTCTGACGCGGCTTGTTCGGCCCGCGCGTCACCGTGAGGCCCCAGGTGAGCAGCGGTCCCGCGTCGCCAGGCCAGCAGGTCTGGATCGGCAGGCGCGCCAGATCGACGTCGTTGCCTTCCCACACGATTTCCTGGCAAGGCGGCGAACTCACGGATTTCGGCGCCATGTCCCACACGGCTTTCGCGAGCGACAGCAGCTTGCGGGCGTCCTTCAGGCCGCGCGGCGGCTCCGGCTCCTTGAGCGCGGACAGCAGACGGCCGACGTCGCGCAGGGAATCGAGCGCGGCGGTATCGCTGCCGAGTTCCGCGTTCGCGCCTGCCGTCGTCTGCGTTTCGATACCCATGCCGAGCGCCACGCGCCGCGTCGTGCCGAACAGATTGGCGAGCACCGGCATGGTGTGACCAGTCGGCGCTTCGAACAGCAAGGCCGGGCCGCCCGAGCGGAGAACGCGATCGGAAAGTTCGGTGATTTCGAGGATGGGGGAGACGGGCTGGCGGATGCGGCGCAGTTCACCGAGCGCTTCGAGGCGGGCGGTGAAGTCGCGCAGATCTTTATATTTCATCGATGGTCGATTGAAGACTCGAGGCCGCTACCAGAGAAGCCGGGGAGCGGGACGGCTGCGCGCTTGGCGATTGTCGATTTTACCTGCGCGTGCGTCCGTGCGCTGGGAGACATTCAGCGAATTCCCCTCGAAACCGCCCGGCAGATGTGCGTTGCCGCTCCTAAACAGTGTTCATCATAACTGTAAGTAATTGAAACGCAAAGCTATAGCATTGACGGATCATTAAACCCTGCTAGAATCGCTTCGCATCAGTTGCAGGTTTTGAAACTTTTTACCTCTGCCTCAGGTTTTCTTCAGACGCTGTGCGTCGCCTGCGCCGTACCTGCCCGGCGATTCGTGGCTGTTGGTTGTCACTGCCGGCGTTTTTGCGCCGGTTTTCGCGTGGAAAGCCACCTGCGCACCAAGGGCACGCTGTTCGTGCCGCGCAACCCGGCGTCGCTTGCCGGATCGGTTTTCCAGACGGCGCATGCCGTTTCCCCGATGCCGCTTATGCCTTGCCAAGAGCGAGCGGTGTCTGATTTACGCTTCGATTTCCTGGCTTGCCGGCAATCATCAGCGTAAATCATGCAACATTGGGAGCATCGATGAACGCTTGGTTGACATGGCGTCCCGACACTCGCGCCGCGCAGTTGATGCGCGCCGCGCTGCGTCGTGGCAGCCGAATGAGTCACTATCTTTTCAGTCTGGTCGGCTGCGCGGCCGTCGTCACGGCGCTCGCGCTCTGGCTGCTGCCATCGTGGCGCACGACCTTTGCCGCACGGATCATGCCTTTCGTGTCCGCAGCGGTCCAGGCGGGACCCGCGCGTCTGCTCGCCGGTCAGCCCTTGCCGCCGTTCGCGGCGGTGCATCGACCGCCGGGCGGTGATGGCTCGTCCATCCGGATCGCTGCGAATGCCGGCGCGCCCGCTGCACCGTCGCCGCTCACGCCGTCGCTCGGCGCGGCTGCGACCGACGACGAAAGCACGCGCCAGTTGACCGGCGGCATCAGCCTCGCCGTGTCCCCGAACGGACTCGATCCGCGCACGATGCCTTCGGTCGCCGTGCTGGCCAACGCCATCCCGGCGCAGCGCGTCGTCGCCGATGCGCGCGACGATCGGGCGCTCGTCTCGACGCGCGAGCAGAAGCTCGTCGCCACCTTCATCGCGCGCCGGTATCGCGTGGCGCAGGAGCCGGTGAGCGAACTCGTGCGCGCGGCGTTCGATACGGGCCGCGAAGTCGGTCTCGATCCGCTGCTGCTGCTGTCGGTGATGGCGATCGAATCGGGCTTCAATCCGTACGCCGAAAGCGGCGTCGGCGCTCAGGGCCTGATGCAGGTCATGTCGAAGGTGCATTCCGACAAGTTCCAGTACTTCGGCGGCTCGCACGCGGCGCTCGATCCGCTCGCGAACATCAAGGTCGGCGCGCTGGTGCTGAAGGATTGCATCGCGCGCGGCGGTTCGGTGGCGGGCGGCTTGCGTTACTACGTCGGTTCGACGTCGCAGGACGACGGCGGTTACGGCGCGAAGGTTCTGGCCGAGCGTTCGCGTCTGCGCGATGTCGCGCGTGGCCGCAACGTGCCGGTCAACGGGCCTCAGGCGCCCGTCCAGGCCGCGCCGAAGCAGGTGCTGGCGTCGGCATCGGCGACGGATGATGCGGCCAAGCGCGTCCACATGACGATGGATGCACCGAAGAAGGCGGACGCTCAGGACGGCGGCGACATCGGCGAAGCGAAGCACGTTCCGTCGGCGGAATACGGCGCCTGATCGGCAGATCGTATAGCCAGAACGAAGAAAGGGCGCCCGAGGGCGCCCTTTTTCATGGTCCCGCGACAGCCGCCATCAGCGTCTGAACAGGTCGCCGAGCCGCGCCACGGCTTCTTCGAGCTTCGCGTACGCCGTCGCATACGACAGCCGGATGTAGCGTTCCGGCGCATGAACGCCGAAATCCGCGCCCGGCACGAGCACGACGCCCGCGTCGTGCAGCATCGACCGGGTGAGGGCACCGCTGTCGCCGGCGGCGGGGTGATGCACGCCGTTGGTGTCGGCATAGACGTAGAACGCGCCGTCGGGCACCACCGGCACGCCGAAGCCGAGCGAGCGCAACGCCGGCACGATGTAGTCGCGCCGCCGCTTGAACTCGAGCCGCCGCGCCTCGTAGATCGCGATTGTCTCCGGCTCGAAGCACGCGAGCGCGGCATGCTGCGCCAACGCCGACGCGCAGATGAACAGGTTCTGCGATAGCTTCTCGACGGCGCCGATCATCGCGTGCGGCACGACGAGCCAGCCGAGCCGCCAGCCGGTCATGCTGAAATACTTGGAGAAGCTGTTGACGGTGACGACGTCATCGCCGAACGAGAGCGCCGACACCGGTTTCGCGTCGTAGCTCAGGCCTTGATAGATCTCGTCGACGATCGTGAAGCCGCCGCGTTCGCGCACCGTATCGACGATACGGCTCAGTTCGCCCGGCTCGATCGACGTCCCGGTCGGATTCGACGGCGACGCCAGCAGCACGCCGCGCGTCCTGTCGCTCCAGTTCGCGCGAACCTGCTCGGCCGTCAACTGGAAGCGCTCGGCCGGGCCGCTCGGGATCAGCACCGGCTTGCCATCCGCCGCCGACACGAAATGGCGGTTGCACGGATAGCAGGGATCGGGCATCAGCACTTCGTCGCCGTGATCGACGAGCGCCATGCACGCGAGCAGCAGCGCCGCCGACGCGCCCGCCGTCACCACGATGCGCGCGGGATCGACCGTCAGGCCGAACGCATCACGATAATGCGCGGCGATGGCTTCCCGCAGCGCCGTGACGCCGAGCGCGTTCGTGTACTGCGTGACGCCGCGGTGCAGCGCATCGGCGGCGGCGCGCGTGACGGGTTCGGGCGCCGTGAAATCCGGCTCGCCTATGCCCATATGGATGATGTCGCGCCCGGTGCGTTCCAGCGCCTGCGCGTCCTTCATCAGTTCCATCACGTAGAACGGCTCGATCGCGTCGACGCGCGACGCGAGCCGCACGAGCGGCTCGGACACGTTGTTCATCGGCGCGCCTGCGCTTCGGCCGGGCGCATCGCGACGGCGAGCTTGTCCAGCACGCCGTTCACGTACTTGTAGCCGTCCGAGCCGCCGAAGGTCTTCGTCAGTTCGACCGCCTCGTTGATCACCACGCGATACGGAATGTCGATGTGATGCTTGAACTCGAAAGCGGCGACGAGCAGCACCGCGCGCTCCACCGGCGACAACTGTTCGATAGGCCGGTCGAGACACGGCTGCAACTGCGCGGAGAGCGCGTCGGCTTCCTTGATCACGCCGTGCAGGATGGCGTCGAGGTGCGCGTGGTCAGCCTTGTCGAAGCCCTGCGCGTTGCGCAACTGCGCGTCGATTTCGCCGCCGGGCGCGCCCGACAGCAGCCACTGGTAAAGCCCTTGCGTCGCGAGTTCACGCGAGCGGCGTCGTGCGCTCTTCATGCGCGGTCCTCGTCTTCGTCTTCATCTTCGTCGTCTTCATCGTCGCCGCCGAGCTGTTCGAGCGCGACCGACAGATTCGCCATCTCGACCGCGACGCGCGCCGCATCGCGGCCCTTCTCGGTCATGCGGGCGACGGCTTGCTCGTCGTCTTCGGTCGTCAGCACGGCGTTCGCCACCGGAATGCCGAAGTCGAGCGCGATGCGCGAAATGCCCGAGCCGCTTTCATTCGATACGAGCTCGAAGTGATATGTCTCGCCGCGCACGACCGCGCCGAGCGCGATCAGCGCGTCGAACTGGCCGGATTCAGCGAGCTTTTGCAGCGCGAGCGGAATTTCGAGCGCGCCGGGAACGGTGACGAGCAGCACGTCCTGGCCGATCACGCCGAGGCGTTCGAGTTCTTCGATGCACGCATCGGCGAGGCCGTTGCACACCGGTTCGTTGAAGCGCGACTGGACGATGCCGATGCGCAGGCCGTCGCCGTCGAGATTCGGCTGATATTGTCCGATTTCCATATAGAGATCCGTTGGTTTGGAATGGGGTGGGCGTTCAGGCCGAGCGAAGATGCGGGACAGCCGCATCGGCTGCACCGGCGGCGTTCGCTGCCGTGGCGGGCGATCCGGGCATCGGAACGAAGCCCGTTACTTCGAGCCCGTAACCCGACATGCTGCCGAGCTTGCGCGGCGTTGCGAGCACCTGCATCTTGCCGACGCCTAGGTCGCGCAGAATCTGCGCGCCGATGCCGTAGGTCTTGAAGTCGATCGGGCGGCGCGCCTGCTTCGCGGCCTTGTCGCTCTCGTCGAGTGCGCGGAAGGCGTCGACGAGATGATCTTTCGTGTCGCCGCAATTCAGCATGACGATCGCGCCCAGATCGCGGGCGGCGATTTCGCGCATGGCGGCGTCGATGGTCCACGAGTGCGTGGACGCGTCGATTTCGAGCAGGTCGAGCACGGACAGCGGTTCGTGCACGCGCACGGGCGTTTCCGTATCGGGCGACGGCGTGCCGCGCACCAGCGCGATATGCGGCGAACCGCTCGGCTCGTCGCGATACAGCACCGCGCGAAATGGGCCGTGCGCGGTCTGCATGGTGCGCTCGCTGACTTTCTCGACGATCGATTCGGTGCGGCTGCGATAGTGGATCAGGTCCGCGATGGTGCCGATCTTGATGCCGTGCTGTTCGCCGAATTCGATCAGGTCGGGCAGGCGCGCCATTTCGCCGTCGTCGCGAATGACTTCGCAAATGACCGACGCCGGCGACAGCCCCGCGAGCGACGCGAGGTCGCAGCCCGCTTCCGTGTGTCCGGCGCGCACGAGCACGCCGCCCGGCTGCGCCATGATCGGGAACACGTGACCCGGCTGAACGATGTGATCGGCGCGGGCATCCGGCGCGCAGGCTGCTGCGATGGTGCGCGCCCGGTCGGCCGCCGAAATGCCGGTGGTCACGCCTTCGGCGGCTTCGATGCTGACCGTGAAAGCGGTGCCGTATTGGGTGCCGTTGCGCTGCGTCATCAGCGGCAGGTTCAGCTGCTTGCAGCGTTCCTGCGTGAGCGTCAGGCAGATGAGGCCGCGGCCGTAGCGGGCCATGAAATTGATGGCTTCGGGCGTGATGAAGTCTGCGGCCACGATCAGATCGCCTTCGTTCTCGCGGTCTTCTTCGTCGACGAGGATCACCATGCGCCCGGCTTTCAGCTCGGCGATGATTTCTGGAGTGGAGGCGATCGACATGGTGCGTCCCGATGGGTGCGTTTGGGAAAGGGCGTATTTTACGCCACGGCCGATGGACAGGCGGTGAAATCGCCGCGGGCGGGGTGGGGGAGTTGGCTTATGACGGTTGGCCGACTGTTGCGCTGGCGGGATGTTTGCGACGATCCGAATTCCTGCCGATTTCGAAGCCTGCGCACAGTACACACTGTTGAGCGGAAACGGCTTTCATGCAGAAGAAGTCATTTCCCCTATGCAGGCGCGAGAAACTGTCGGAACTCATCGATGAAGTGCGGAAGGGCGCGGACGAGGTGATCGCGAAGAACGCCGGGTGAGTCTCGCGCTGATCAGTACCGAAAGCTGGAAGACTGCCACCGCGGGGAGCGGGCGCGTGTTCATTCGCTATCGTCCGGGGAACGTCAAGGAGGCCGTGGGAGCGCGGAAAGCGCGTGACCACACACAAGACGCCGGTAAATTGCCCGGACGTCTGCGTGCACGACGCGAAGCGCGCGAGGAAAACCGGCCGCAGAAGAGACGCGCGGGCGACGAATGATGCACTCAAGCTCGCGACTGTCCGATTCTTGATGGCATTCAAGGCCGAACGTGAATCCCGAGCGTGGCTGGCGGCGGCAAAACCTGAGCGCACGGGCGACGCATTCCACACGAAACCCCGGCCTCTGCTCCAGCGATTTCCAGCGATTGTGGCCGCCTGTTCGTGAACATTGCTGGCACACGTAGGCCGCTTTGCGGGCCTGCGACGAACTGAGCGAAGGAACAGAACGCGCGACGCAGCGGGTCGAACGGCGCAAGCTCGTGTTCGTGACTACGTGCGCTCTATCGACTCCTGAGCGACACGCTGCTGCGCGCGTCGATCCGGCACACCAAAGAACTTCGCAACCCCAAACGCCGAGCCATATGGCCGCCGTCACGCCCCGCTCATCATCCGCTCGACATACCGCGCGATCAGATCGATCTCCAGATTGACCTTCGCTCCGGCGTGCAGCGCCTTGAGCGTCGTAACTTCCACGGTATGCGGGATCAGGTTGATCGAGAACTCGCAGCCGTCTGCCTGATCGCTGACCGAGTTGACCGTGAGACTGACGCCGTTCACCGTCACCGAGCCCTTATAGGCCAGATACTTGCCGATGTCCTTCGGCGCGACGACGCGCAACTCGTGCGATTCGCCCACACGCTCGAAGCGCGACACGACACCGAGCCCGTCGACGTGACCCGACACGAGATGGCCGCCGAGCCGGTCATGCGCGCGCAACGCCTTCTCCAGATTCACTTCCGCGCCGGCGTTCCCGAGCCCAACGGTCTTGTTCAGACTTTCACGCGACACATCGACGTCGAACGAATCCGGCGCTTTCTCGATCACCGTCATGCATGCGCCCTGAATGGCGATGCTGTCGCCCAGCTCGACGTCCGCGAGATCGAGCCCGCCTGCAGCGACCGTCAGGCGGACGCCCGCTTCCGGCTCCGTTCCGAGCGGCGTGACTTTCTCGATGCGGCCCACCGCCGAGACGATTCCTGTAAACATGAAGTGCGTTCCTTTGTTCGGTCAGATTCAGCGCGTTTCGCTCGCGGCATGCGCCCCGGCGAACCGCGCGAGAATGCGCAGATCATCGCCGAGCCGGTCGATGCGATGAAACTTCAGATGCGGCCGCGCATCGAGCGTGTCGGGCGGCGCAAAGTCGAACATGCCGGGCGCGCTGCCGAGCAGACTCGGCGCGAGATAGATCAGCAGTTCGTCGACGCAGCCCTCGCGCAGCAGCGAGCCGTTCAGCTTGTGCCCCGCTTCCACATGCAACTCGTTGATGCCGCGATCGGCGAGCGCGGTGAGCATGGCGGGAAGATCGACCTTGCCGTGCTCGTTCGACAATTCGGTGAGTTCCGCGCCTCGCTCGCGCAGCACATCGGCGCGGGCTGGATCGGCATCGGCGGCATGGAAAATCCACGGCGGCGCGCCTTCGAGGATGCGCGCCTCGAGCGGCACGTCGAGCCGGCTGTCGATCAGGACGCGCTGCGGCTGGCGCGGCGTGTCGACCGCGCGCACGGTGAGTTGCGGATCGTCCTCGCGCACCGTGCCGATGCCCGTCAGGATCGCGCAGGCGCGGGCACGCCAGGCGTGGCCATCGGCGCGCGCGTCCTCGCCCGTGATCCACTGGCTTTCGCCCGATGGCAGACCGGTGCGTCCGTCGAGCGTCGCCGCAGCCTTCATGCGCACCCACGGACGGCGCCGCGTCATCCGCGAGACGAAGCCGATGTTCATCTCGTAGGCCTCGTTGGCAAGCAGCCCGCAGCGCACGTCGATGCCCGCCTCGCGCAGCATCGTGAGACCGCGTCCGGAGACGGCCGGGTTCGGATCTTCCATCGCCGCGATCACTTTCTCGACGCGCGCGTCGATCAGCGCATGCGCGCACGGCGGCGTGCGGCCGAAATGGCTGCACGGTTCGAGCGTCACGTAGGCGGTTGCGCCGCGCGGGTCCTTGCCGCGCGAGCGGGCGTCTTTCAGCGCGCGCACTTCGGCGTGGTCCTGGCCGGCCGGCTGCGTGAAGCCCATGCCGATCACTTCGCCGTTCTTGACGAGCACGCAGCCGACGCGCGGATTCGGCGTCGTCGTGTACATGCCGCGCGACGCGAGCGCTAGCGCGCGTTCCATGTAGGTGAAGTCGGATTGCGAGAACATCGCGCCGGTCCGTGCGGCGGGGCTAGGCCGCGACCGACGCGAACGCGCCGCTCGCGGCGTCGATCGTCGCGGCGATCACGGCGTCGTCGTGGGCGCTCGACACGAAGCCCGCTTCGAACGCGGACGGCGCAAAGTACACGCCGGCATCGAGCATCGCGTGGAAGAACGCGTTGAAGCGCTTCGTGTCGCCGTGCGCGATCTCCGCGAAGCTGCCCGGCACCTTGTCCATGAAGTAAAGGCCGAACATGCCGCCGATCGAATCGGCGGAGAAGGGCACGTTCGCGTTGCGCGCGGCGGCGGCGAGGCCGTCGACGAGCTTGCGCGTCTGCTTTGCGAGGTCGTCGTAGAAGCCGGGGCGCTGGATCAGCTGCAGCGTCTTGAGGCCGGCCGCCACGGCGATCGGGTTGCCCGACAGCGTGCCCGCCTGATAGACGCCGCCCAGCGGCGCGAGATGGGCCATGATGTCGCGCCGCCCCCCGAAGGCCGCCGCCGGCATGCCGCCGCCGATGACCTTGCCGAGGCACGTGAGGTCCGGCTGGATGCCGTAGACCTGCTGCGCACCGCCGAGCGCGACGCGAAAGCCGCACATCACTTCGTCGAAGATCAGCACCGCGCCGTACTCATTGCAGCGCTCGCGCAGCGCGTTCAGGAACTCGGGCGTCGCGCGCACGAGGTTCATGTTCCCCGCGACCGGCTCGACGATGACCGACGCGATCTCCGCGCCGAACGCCGCGAACGCTTCGTTGAGCTGCTCGACGTTGTTGTATTCGAGCACCGTCGTGTGCTTCGCGATGTCGGCGGGCACGCCGGCCGAAGTCGGATTGCCGAACGTCAGCAGGCCCGAGCCGGCCTTCACGAGCAGGCTGTCCGCGTGGCCGTGATAGCAGCCCTCGAACTTGACGATGCGGCTGCGGTTCGTGAAACCGCGCGCAAGGCGCAGCGCGCTCATCGTCGCTTCGGTGCCGGAGGACACCATCCGCACCTGTTCGATCGACGGCACCAGCTTGCAGATTTCCTCCGCGATCTCGATTTCCGCCTCGGTCGGTGCGCCGAACGAGAAGCCGTCGGCAAGCACGCGCTGCACCGCTTCGAGCACTTCGGGATGAACGTGGCCGAGGATCATCGGGCCCCAGGAGCCGATGTAGTCGATATAGCGCTTGCCGTCCGCGTCCCAGAAATACGGGCCCTGCGCGCGCTCGATGAAGCGCGGCGTGCCGCCGACCGACCGGAACGCCCGCACCGGCGAATTAACGCCGCCGGGGATGGTTCGCTGGGCCCGTTCGAAGAGAGCTTGATTCTTGGACATGGATGAAGGCCTGCTGAAAGTGGATGCGAGCCGCGCGGAACCGGGCGTTCGCCCGTGGCCGATGCCCGGCGTCCGGCGCGACGATTGTTGCTGAAATTGTACCGGAGTCGTTGCAAGCGGGCGGGGTCGGGCGTGGCGGCGGCGTCCGTCATCGGCCCGCGTCGCCGGAGGGAAGCGGTGCCGCATGAGGATGCCCGCGCCGGCCCGTGCGCGCGGTCCAGAGCTTTTCGAGCGCGCCTTCGGCCATCGGCTTGATGAGGGTGCCCGAGCTTTGCGCATCCCACGTCTGCACGGAGAAGGGATGCGCGCGCAACTCGTCGCGCGTGACGACGACATGCTCGCGCGCATCGACGAGCCAGTCGTACACGAAGTCGATGCACAGCCGGTAGCCGCGCTTCGACTGCGCATCGGGGACTTCATAGGGCGCGCGCGTCACATAGCCGGACGCGAACACGCCCTTCGGCTCCTGCGCCACGCGATGCACGAACACGCGGTCGCCCGGCAGGAGGCCGCGTGCGGTGCCGCAGCCCCACACATCGGCGACCGCTTCGCCCGCTGCGACGCGGCGCGCGACATCGGGCAACTCGGGCCACGGCCATTTGCGCGGGCTCCAGATCAGAAGGAAGGCGGTCATGCGCCGAGCTTAGCGCAACGCCGAAAAAGAGGTCGCGTACAATGGGCCGCTCGCCTTCGAGGCTAGAAGCCGCGAAGCGCTCCGTCCTTTTCCAGCGCACCCGATGTCAGACACCACTCGTCGCCGGCCCGATCGCCGGCTGATTCTGTTGCTCGGCGCGCTTGCAGCGTGCGGCCCGCTGTCCATCGACATGTACCTGCCGAGCCTGCCGTCGCTCGCCGCCGCGTTCGGCACGAGCCCGGCCGCCGCGCAAAGCACGCTGACGAGCTTCATGTTCGGCTTCTCGTTCGGCATGCTGCTCTACGGTCCGCTGTCCGATGCCTATGGCCGGCGGCCCGTTCTGCTCGGCGGGATCGCGCTTTACGCGCTGGCAAGCGTCGGCTGTGCAGCGGCATTCTCCATCGACGCGCTCGTCTTCGTGCGCTTCCTGCAGGCGCTCGGTGCGGGCGCGGCGTCGGTGCTGGCGCGCGCCATCGCCCGTGACGCGCATCAGCCGACCGATGCAGCCCGCGTGCTGTCGATGCTCTCCATCGTCACGTCGATCGGACCGCTGCTTGCGCCGCTCATCGGCGGGCAATTGCTGCTGCTCGGCGGCTGGCGCGTCGTGTTCGTCGCGTTGACGCTGTTCGGCGCGGTCTGCGCCGTGACCGCGTTCCTGCGCGTGCCCGAAACCTGGCCGAAGGAAAAGCGCGCGAACGCGGCGCTCGGCAAGTCGTTCGCCGCCTACGGACATCTGCTGACCGATCCCGTCACCTGGGGCCATGTGCTGTGCGGCGGCATGGCGTTCGCGTCGATGTTCGCGTATATCACCGCGACGCCGTTCGTCTATATCGATTACTTTCACGTCAAGCCGCAGCATTACGGGCTGCTGTTCGGACTGAATATCGTCGGCATCATCGCCGGCAATGTGCTGAATACGAAGCTCGTCGGGCGCGTCGGTCCGATCCGGATGATTTCGGGCGCGGCGATCGTCAGCGTCGCGGCGGCGCTCGTGGTGGCGCTCGTCGCGCTGACGGGGTGGGGCGGGCTGTGGTCGATCGTCGCTAGCCTGTTTTTCGTGGTCGGCGTCGTGGGGTTGCTGTCGGCGAACTGCACGACCGAACTCATGCATCGCTATCCGCGCAACGCGGGCGCGGCGGCGGCCGTCTTCGGCGCGATGCAGCTCGCACTCGGCGCGCTGGCGAGTCTCGCGGTCGGCCTCTTTCACGATGTCTCGCCGCACGGCATGGGCATCGTCATCGGCGTGTGCGGGGTGCTGACGTTCGCGGGACGCACGCTCGTGATGCGTTCGCACGCTACGCCGGTACGCGTCTGACCATCGTTGCGACGTGCGCGGGCGAAAAAAAACCTCGCGCGATGGCGAGGTCTAAGAGGTCAGGTGTTGCATTCGGTCTATATTCAGTCATTCATCTGGGTCAGAGGTGAATTCTTGGTCGCTTCGGTGTGGGCAATAGGCGTCTGTTCCTGTATTGGATCGGTACTTGCTGGGTCAGAGGTGTTTCCGATCGGTTTGCTTCGGTCGAATAAGTCAGTACTTCGTATCACTCCCGGCTGGACGAACTGGTGCTGTGCACGTACCGGTTCCCTGGCTCGCCGCTTCTCTGTGGGAGGCGACTCGCCGATGCAGCAAGGAGTGTTTGAACTATAAGCCGCCTGCCCGGCCGCCTATATCGAACGATTTCGAATTGCAAGGATTCGACGCTATCCGTGAGCGATACCCTTGTTTTAGTTGGCGTAACTCAATTGCCAGACGGCAACGGCCCAATCGCCGACGCGAGGAAAGCGAACGCCGCCGCCTCGGCCTGCGCGACCGCTTCAGGCTCGACGCCCGCGCCGTGTCCGCCTTCACCCGTTTCCTGATACCAGACGCGCTCGTGTCCCTGCGCCTGCATCTTCGCCGCCATCTTGCGGGCGTGGCCGGGATGCACGCGGTCATCGCTTTTCGATGACGTGAAGAGCGCCGGCGGATACCCCGCATTCGCGCTGACGTTGTGATACGGCGAATACGCGACGAGATGACGGAGGTCGGCGGCATCGTCGGGATCGCCGTATTCGTCGATCCACGATGCGCCCTGAAGCAGCGTATGAAAGCGCGTCATGTCGAGCAGCGGCACTTCCGACAGCACCGCGCCGAAGCATTCCGGGCGCTGCACCATGCAGACGCCCGTCAACAGCCCGCCGTTGCTCGCGCCGCGTATGCCAAGCTGCTTCGCGCTCGTGAAGCCGCTCTCGACGAGCGCCTGCGCGACCGCGATGAAATCGTCGAACGACACCTGCCGGTTCTCGCGCAGCGCAGCCTGATGCCATTGCGGTCCGAACTCGCCGCCGCCGCGAATGTTCGCCACCGCGTACAGGCCGCCGCGTTCCAGCCACGCGATGCCGGTCGTCGCGTCGTAGCTCGGATCGAGCGCGACTTCGAAGCCGCCGTAACCGTAAAGCAAACAGGGGCGCGGCTGCGATGACCGCTCTCCGTCGACATCGCGGCCGATCAGCCAGTAAGGAATGCGCTCGCCGTCGGGCGCGATCGCGTGACGGCGCACGGCCGACAGCCCGGAGGCGTCGAATTGCGCGGGCAGGCGCGCGAGCAGCGTCCACGGCGCGTCGGTGGCGAGGTCGGCGTGATAGAGCGACGGCGGCGTCAGAAAATGCTCGACGTGGATCAGTACCGTGTCGTCCTGCTCGCTATCGATGGAATCGACATACGACTGGCTCGCCTCCGGCAACGCGAATTCGCGCGATGTCCATTCGGCGCCCGGCACGGCATCGGCGGGCGGGCGCCAGAGCGTGACGCGCGGAGCGCCGTCGTCCATCTGCGAGGCGATCAGCCAGTGCTTCGTGAAGTCGATGCCCGCCAGCACGCGCCGCGCGCCCGGCACGAAAAGCGCGGTGAAATCGCGCGCACCGTCGAGAAACGCATCGCGCCGGATGACGAGCAGCGAACCCGCCGCATGCCGCCGTCCGCCCGTCGTCCACATCTTGCGCGGCGTGACGAACAGCCAGCCTTCCCAATGCTCGATTTCCGCGTGCGCCGGGAGGTCGTACTGACGCCATTCGTTCGCGCTTTCGTCGAGCCAGTAATGCAGCGTGTCCCAGAACGTGACGGCGCGCGAGGCGAGATGCAGCTTTTCGAGCGGATCGTAGTCCGCGCCCGCCGATACGTCGCGCCGCTTGCCTTCGAACACGACCGGCGCATCGGCGAGCGGCGTGCCGCGCGCCCAGCGCCGCGCCTGACGCGGAAAGCCGGACGTGGTCAGCGCGGGGCGCGCGTTGGTCCGGCTGTCGTCCCAGCCGACGTAGACCGTATCGCGATCGATCCACGATACGTCGTGCTTGCCGACATCCGGCAGCACGAAGCCATCGTCGATGAAGCGGCGCGCGGCGATATCGAATTCCCGCACGATGCACGCGTCCGAGCCGCCCGGCGACAGGCTCACGAGCGCGCGATCGTAGGTCGGGTAGAGCATGTCGAAGTCGGCGAGCGCCCAGCGCGTGCCGTCGGCTTCGTTCGTGTTGAGATCGAGCGCGTCGACATCCAGCACGATGTCCCAGTCGGGCGTTCCGGCAAGCCACGCGCTCCACGGCGTGCGGCGCACGATGCCGAGCGGATGCGCGTCGTCCTGCCACGTGTTGTAGGCCCAGTCGCCGTAGCGCGAGCAAGTCACGATCCGGTCCTGCGACGTGTACGCCGCTTCGAGCCGCGCGGCCAGGGCGCGCGCTTCGGGCGTTTCGCCGAAGGCGGCTTCGGTGCGGCGGTTCTGGGCGTCGATCCAGTCCTGCACGGCGGGATCGTCGAGCGATTCGAGGCCGATGAAAGGATCAGGGCCGTCGGAAAGCGGCCAGGCGGGAGCGGGATACGTGGGAAGCAAGGTCATGAACGATGGCTGCGCGTGGAGCTTCAGGCGAATGTCGAAGCGGTGATTGTGCCGCACGCGGCGAAAAACCGACGCGCAAAGAAAAAGCCGCGCGATGAGCGCGGCTTCGGAAGCGATGCAGTTAGCGCGAACGTTCAGGCAAGACGCTCTTCCGTCTGCGGGTCGAACAGCACGGCCTTCGAGACGTCGAACAGCAGCGTCGTGTTCGACATCGGCTGCGGGTTCGACGCCGGGTGCACGCGCGACACGATGCGCTTGCCGTTCACCTGCGCGAACACCAGCGTGTCCGGGCCGGTCGGCTCGATGACGTCCACCCGCACGTCGATCGGTTGCAGGGCCGCGTCCGACACGTCGTGGGCGCTGCGCGCATCGGTGATGCGTTCCGGGCGCAGGCCGAGCACCACGTCCTGGCCGATCTTGCCGCGCAGGCGCGATGCATCGAACGGCAGGTTCAGCGTTTTCTGCGTGACGCCCGTATCGATCTGCAGGCCGACGCCCGAGCCGGACTCGACCAGCTTGCCGGTGATGAAGTTCATCGGCGGCGCGCCGATGAAGCCCGCGACGAACAGGTTCGACGGCGAATCGTAGATTTCCTGCGGCGCGCCGAACTGCTGCACGACGCCATCCTTCATCACGGCGATGCGGTCGCCGAGCGTCATCGCTTCGATCTGGTCGTGCGTCACGTACACGATGGTCGTGCCGAGACGCTGATGCAGCAGCTTGATTTCCGAACGCATCTCGATGCGCAGTTTCGCGTCGAGGTTGGAGAGCGGTTCGTCGAACAGGAACATGACGGGATCGCGGGCGAGCGCGCGGCCCATCGCGACGCGCTGACGCTGGCCGCCCGACAACTGGCCGGGCTTGCGGTCGAGCAAATGGCCGATCTGCAGCGTCTCGGACACGCGATCGACGATCTTCTTCTGCTCGTCCTTCGGCACCTTGCGGATGTTGAGGCCGAACGAGATGTTGTCGCGCACGCTCATGGAAGGGTAGAGCGCATACGACTGGAACACCATCGCGATGTCGCGGTCCTTCGGCGAGAGGTTGTTGACCGTCTTGCCGTCGATCATGATGTCGCCCTTGGTCACGGTCTCGAGACCGGCGATCATGTTGAGCAGCGTGGACTTGCCGCAGCCCGAGCCGCCGACGAGGATCAGGAACTGACCGTCCTCGATGTCGATATTGACGCCCTTGAGAACCGGCACCCCGTTCGGGTAGGTCTTGTACACGTCACGGATGGAAAGGCTTGCCATGCTTGAATCCTCTATGTTGTCTGTTCAGCAGGGGACGCGCGCCGCTGCGCGCTCAACCCTTCACCGCGCCCGCCGTCAGGCCGCGCACGAAATAACGTCCCGCGATCATGTAGACGAGAATCGTCGGCAACGCAGCGATGATCGCGCCCGCCATGTCGACGTTGTATTCCTTCACACCCGTCGACGTATTGACGAGGTTGTTCAGCGCCACCGTGATCGGCATCGAATCGACGCCCGAAAACACGATGCCGAACAGGAAGTCGTTCCAGATTTGCGTGAACTGCCAGATCAGGCAGACCATGAAAATCGGCAGCGAGACGGGCAGCAGGATCTTCGTGAAGATCGTGAAGAAGCCCGCGCCGTCGATGCGCGCCGCCTTCACGAGCTCAGCCGGAATGCTCACGTAAAAGTTGCGGAAGAACATCGTCGTGAAGGCGATGCCGTAGATCACGTGGACGAGCACGAGACCGCTCGTCGTGTTCGACAGGCCGAGGAAGCCCTGCAGACGCGCCATCGGCAGCAGAATGGCCTGGAACGGGATGAAGCAGCCGACGAGCAGCATCGTGAAGAACGCATCCGCGCCGCGAAAGCGCCAGTGCGTGAGCACATAGCCGTTGAACGCGCCGACGATCGACGAGATCAGCACGGCCGGAATCACCATGCGCACCGAGTTCATGAAGAACGGCTGCATGCCGTCGCAACGCACGCCGGTACACGCTTCCTGCCACGCCTTCACCCACGGCGCAAACGTGAAGTGCGTGGGCGGCGTAAGCAGGTTGCCCGTGCGAAGCTGGTCAAGATCCTTGAACGACGTGGACAGCATCACGTAGATCGGGAACAGGAAGTAAAGCGCGAACAATATGAGCACCGCGTAAATGACGGCGCGGCTGATCGTCATCTTAGGCTGCATTGCGGGTGCTCCTCGATTCGAGATACATCAGCGGTACAAGCACCGCGACGACGGTGGCGAGCATCATCATCGACGAAGCGGCGCCCACACCCAGTTGTCCCCGGTTGAACGAGAACGTGTACATGAAGATGGCCGGCAGCGACGACGACGTGCCTGGACCGCCCGCGGTCAGCGCGACGACGAGGTCGAACGTCTTGATCGTGATGTGGCAGAGAATCAGCAGCACGGAGAAGAACACCGGCCGCATGCTCGGAATCACGATCTTGCGATAGATGGTCGGCAGCGTCGCGCCATCCACTTGCGCGGCCTTGAAGATCTCGCTGTCGACGCCGCGCAGGCCTGCGAGGAAGAGCGCCATCACGAAGCCGGTCGATTGCCAGACCGCCGCGATCACGACGCAGAAAATGGCCTTGTCGGGATCGTTGAGCCAGTTGAACGAGAAGCTCGTCCAGCCCCAGTCGTGGAACACCTTTTCGATGCCGAGGCCGGGATTCAGAATCCACTGCCACGCGGTGCCGGTCACGATGAACGAGAGCGCCATCGGATAGAGAAAGATCGCGCGCAGTGCGCCTTCGTTGCGGATCCTCTGATCGAGCAGGATCGCGAGGAACAGGCCGAGGCCCACGCAGATACCGATGAACGGAATGCCGAACCAGCCGAGGTTGGCGGCGGAAGTCCACCAGACGTCGTTGTCGAAAAGTTGTCGATAGCGGTCGAGGCCCGAGAACTCGTAGCGGGGCATCAGGCGCGAATTCGTCAGCGACAGATAGCCCGTGATGAGGATGAAGCCGTACACGAACACGAGCGCGATCAGGATGCTGGGAGCGAGCACCAGCTTGGGAATCCAGCGATCGGCGAGCGCCGCCGTGGGCGAGGCGCGGCGAGGCTGGTGCGGACTCTTTTCCGCGGTACCGCTGAGGGAGGCAGTCACAACTCGACTCCTGGAAGATGCGCCGGCGCTTGTTGGCGCTCTTGCGCGCTGATGAACACTGAATCGCGCGCTTGTGGCGACAGGTGGTGCTTTCGGATTGGGCTGGCTTGGAGCGTCAACGGACGCTCGATGCGGCGTATCGCCGGTCGGGCGGCGCACGGCGATGATCCGCCGCGCGCTGCCCGTCCATCAGGCTTCGTGCTTACTTCGTCTTGGCGGCGTTCGCGAGCGCAGCGACGGCGCTCTTGGAATCCTGTGACGAATTCATGAACTTCGTCACGACGTCGGTCATCGCGCCAGCGGTCGCGTCGCCCTGAGCCATGCCGTGAGCGAGCGACGGAACATAGCCGCCCGATTTGATCGCCGTCTGTTCATCAGAGTAGGACTTCTTCGCGCAGTCGTCGAACTTGTCCATCTTCACGCCCAGACGAACCGGGATCGAGCCTTTGTTCAGGCTGAACTGCTCCTGGAATTCCGGCGACATGATGGTCTTCGCGAGCGCGAGCTGGCCCGGCGTGGCGGCTTTCTGGCCCTTCTGCTGGAAGAACACGAACGAGTCGACGTTGAACGTGTACGACTTCTCCGTGCCCGGCACCGCGGCGCAGATGTAGTCCGTGCCGGCCTTCTTGTTCGCGCCGGCGAATTCGCCCTTCGCCCAGTCGCCCATGAACTGCATGCCGGCCTTGCCGTTGATGACCATGGCGGTTGCGAGGTTCCAGTCACGGCCGGTGCGGCCGTTGTCGAAGTAACCCTGGATCTTGCGGACCGTGTCGAACACCTGAACCATCTTGTCCGAGGTCAGCGTTTTCTGATCGAGATCGACGATTGCCTTCTTGTAGAAGTCCGCGCCCTCCGACAGCACGACGTCTTCCCACAGCGTCAGGTCTTGCCACGGCTGGCCGCCCATCGCGACCGGCTGGATGCCCGCGGCCTTCATCTTGTCGGCCACCTGGAAGAACTCGGCCCAGGTCGTCGGCACCTTGCCGCCTGCCTTGTCGAGCGCGGCCTTGTTGATGTACAGCCAGTTCACGCGATGCACCGAGAACGGCGCCGCGACGTACTTGCCGTCCGCGTGAATGATCTTGTCGATTTCAGGCGGCAGGTTCTTCTTCCAGTCGCCGGCGACGGAATCGATCGGCACGAGCACGCCTTGCTCCGCCCATTCCTGGATCAGCGGACCCTTGATCTGGGCCGCCGTCGGCGCATTGCCCGAGATGACCTGCGTCTTCAGCGCGGTCATTGCAGCAGCGCCCGCGCCGCCTGCAACGGCGAAGTCCTTCCAGGTGTAACCCTGCTTGGTCATGTCGTCCTTGAGCACGCCGACCGCCTTCGATTCACCGCCCGAGGTCCACCAGTGCAGCACGGACACGGCTTCGGCAGCCTGCACCGCCGACGCCGTCGCGCCGCACAGAAGACCTGCGGCGCAGAGCGCGCCCATGAGCTTACGGACTTTCATTGTTTATCTCCTCCAGACACCTGAACAAAAAACGATTGGCTCCTGATGTCGCCAGAAGCGTCGAAAAAAGAAGGGTGAAACGGTGCAGCGGTGGCCGGGGAATCGGCGGTGTCGGCGGGAGAGCGTGCGGCGCGCATGATGATTCGCGCACGCGCGGGCAGGGCCGGCAGACCGATGTTCGGCCGCACGGCTCTCAAGGAATGAGTGAGTTGGATCGCAACGACTGTCTCCTCTCGACGGAAGCCGGCGGTTTCGCGCCTGTTCCGGTTCCATGCAAAGTAATTGCTTTTGGTTTTTGCCGGCGCCAGCGGCCGCGATGCATTGCGGGCGAAGGCGTACAGGCGCGAGGCTGGTTTGCACGCGAAGCCCGAAGGTGCTTGAAAGCAGCGATGTCCGGACTCCGTTAACATGCGTTCAGAACAATGTCCTAGGGAAAACACTCAGCTTCTGATTGACAAGCCATTTTTTTCCCGGATGACATTTCCTCTTGATTTGGATTGTAGTTAAACTACAATTCAGTGTCAAAAAAAATTTTGTCGAACTACGCTAGCTCTCTGTTCGACGTCCCACCGACTACATACGCGGCCTTCAGACCCATGCAAACCGACTCGAATTTCATCTTCGTGCTGTTCGGCGGGACCGGCGACCTGTCGATGCGCAAGATTCTTCCCGCGCTGTTCGAGGCCCATCGCGCGGGCATGCTGGCGCCGTCGGGCAAGATCGTCGCGGTCGCGCGGGGCGCACAGGCGCCGGGCGAATACCTCGCGTGGGTCGAAGAGCACGTGAAACCGCACGTGTCGAAGAAGGGGATCGACGAATCGGCGTGGCGCAGCTTTCTCGAGCGCATTCAGTACGTGCAGCTCGACCTGGGCCGCGCCGAAGACTTCGTCGTGCTGCGCGACGCGCTGTTGCAGCATGACGGCACGCGCGTCTTCTATCTGGCGACCGGGCCGTCGCTCTTCGTGCCCATCTGCCGGGCGCTGGCGCAAGTGGGGCTGAACGAGAACGCGCGCATCGTGCTCGAAAAGCCGCTCGGTTACGACCTGGAATCGTCGAACGCCATTAACGACGCCGTCGGCGAGATCTTCCAGGAAGAGCAGATCTACCGGATCGACCATTACCTCGGCAAGGAGCCGGTGCAGAACCTGCTCGCGCTGCGCTTCGGCAATGCGCTGTTCGAGCCGCTATGGCGGCGCGAATGGGTCGAGAGCATTCAGATCACCATCGCCGAGGAGCTGGGCGTCGAAGCGCGCGGCGACTTCTACGACAACACCGGCGCGCTGCGCGACATGGTGCAGAACCACTTGCTGCAACTGCTTTCCATCGTGACGATGGAACCGCCGCACTCGATGGATTCCGACTCCGTGCGCGACGAAAAGCTGCGCGTGCTGCGCGCGCTGAAGCCCATCGACGAGCGCGAGATCAGCCGCGTCGCGGTGCGCGGTCAGTATCATGCGGGCGTGATTCGCGGCGCAGCCGTGCCGGCGTATGTCACCGAGCCGGGCGTGCGTCCGGACAGCAATACCGAAACCTTCGTCGCGCTGAAGGTCGAAATCGAAAACTGGCGCTGGGCCGGCGTGCCGTTCTTCCTGCGTACCGGCAAGCGGCTCGCCGACCGGGTCGCGGAAATCGTCGTCAATTTCCGGCCGGTGCCGCACTCGGCGCTCGGTGCGAACGCGTTGCGCGCGGGCGCGAACCGGCTCGTGATCCGCTTGCAGCCGAACGAAACCATCCGCCTGTATTGCCTCGCCAAGCAGCCGGGCGAGGGCATGAATCTGGCAAGCGTCCATCTGGACCTCGCGTTCGACCAATTTTTCAAGGAAGGGCAGATGGAGGCGTATCAGCGGCTCTTGCTGGACGTCATCCGCGGCCGGCTGGCCCTCTTCGTGCGGCGCGACGAGCAGGAAGCCGCGTGGCGCTGGGTAGAACCGATCCTCAACGCATGGGCCACGTCCACCAACAAGCCGAAGCCGTATGCGGCGGGCACGTGGGGGCCGGCGGCGTCGAGCGCCATGCTCGCGCAACACGGCACGTGCTGGCTGGAAGAAGAGAATTAAGGGCGTCGCGCCGACGGTCTCCCACAGAGGGACGCGGCGCGAACGTCAGCACCCACACCGCTTCGCGGACCGTTCGCGGCTTCGCGGCAAAAGCGGGTCGATAAACCAGACAAGCAGGATGGAGGAGCAGTGATCGAGCTTCGCACTTTCGACGACCCGCGCGCCCACTCGGACGCGCTGGCGAAAGCCGTCAGCGACGCGCTTGCCGCGTCGCTCGCGGCACGAGGCGCCGCATCGGCCGATGCCAGCGCGCAGCCCACCGGACAGCCGGCGCACGCCACGCTCGCGGTATCGGGCGGCACGAGTCCGCGCCCGTTCTTGCAGACGCTGTCGCAAGAGCCGCTCGACTGGGCCCATATCGACGTCACGCTCGTCGACGATCGCTGGGTGCCCGAATCGGATCCCGCCAGCAACGCGCAGCTCGTGCGCGCGACGCTGCTGCAGAACGCTGCGGCGGCGGCGTACTTCCTGCCGCTCGTCGATACCTCGGCCACGCTGGAAGCGCACGTCGCGGCCTTGAACGCCGACCCGCGCCGCCGCCTGCCCGATGTCGCCGTGCTCGGCATGGGCGAGGACGGCCATACGGCGTCCATCTTCGCGGACGCGCCCGAATGGGACTTCGCGATTTCCACGCAGGACCGCTTCGTCGCCGTGCATCCGGGCAGCGCGCCGCATGCGCGCGTCAGCCTGTCGATGTCCGCGCTGAAACAGGTCAGCCAGCTTTTTCTCTTCATCTCCGGCCAGAAGAAGCTCGACGTACTCAATGCGGCGCTCGCCGCCCGCCAAAAGAACGCCATCTCGACGCTGGCCAACGATGAAGGAGTGAAGCTCGATGTCTACTGGTGTGCATAAGGTCGCGCAGGCCGCGAGCCACGCCGATGGACCGAGGCTGCTCGCCGACATCGGCGGCACGAACGCGCGCTTCGCGCTGGAGACGGCGCCGGGCGAAATCGGGCAAATCCGCGTTTATCCGGGCGCCGATTACCCCGGCATCGCGGAAGTGATGCAGCAGTATCTGAAGGACACGAAGGTCGGCCGCGTGAACCATGCGGCCATCGCGATCGCGAATCCGGTGGATGGCGATCACGTGAAGATGACCAATCACGACTGGAGCTTCTCGATCGAAGCGACGCGACGCGCGCTCGGCTTCGATACGCTGCTCGTCGTCAACGACTTCACCGCCTTGGCGATGGCGCTGCCCGGCCTCACCGATGCGCAGCGCGTGCAGATCGGCGGCGGCGCGCGCCGGCAGAACAGCGTGATTGGCTTGCTCGGCCCCGGCACCGGCCTCGGCGTGTCGGGCCTCATTCCCGCCGACGACCGCTGGATTGCGCTCGGCAGCGAAGGCGGCCACGCGACCTTCTCGCCGTTCGACGAAGACGAAGACCTGGTCATGCGATACGCGCGCCGCAAGTGGCCGCATGTGTCGTTCGAACGCGTGTGCGCGGGTCCGGGCCTCGAGCTGATTTATCGCGCGTTCGCGGAACGTGATGGCGTCGCGGTCGCGGACGATTTCAGCAGCGCCGACGTCACCCGCCGCGCCCACGAAGGCGAAGCGCTCGCGCTTCAGGCGGTGAACTGCTTCTGCGGCATCCTCGGCACGTTCTCGGGGAATATCGCGGTGACGCTGGGCGCGCTGGGCGGCATTTATATCGGCGGCGGCGTGGTGCTGAAGCTGGGCGAACTGTTCCACGCGTCGCCTTTTCGCGAACGATTCGAGGCGAAAGGGCGCTTCCAGCAATATCTGTCCGGCATCCCGACTTACGTCATCACCGCTGAGTATCCGGCGTTTCTCGGCGTGTCCGCGATTCTCGCGGAGCAACTGTCGAATCGCGCGAATAGCGGCTCGTCGGCGGTGTTCGAGCGCATCCGCCAGATGCGCGACGCGCTCACGCCCGCCGAGCGGCGCGTGGCGGACCTCGCGCTGAATCATCCGCGTTCGATCATCAACGATCCGATCATCGACATCGCGCGCAAGGCCGACGTGAGCCAGCCGACCGTGATCCGCTTCTGCCGCTCGCTCGGCTGCCAGGGTCTGTCCGACTTCAAGCTGAAGCTCGCGA
The DNA here is from genome assembly GCF_022879615.1 of Caballeronia grimmiae. Taxonomy (NCBI): domain Bacteria; kingdom Pseudomonadati; phylum Pseudomonadota; class Betaproteobacteria; order Burkholderiales; family Burkholderiaceae; genus Caballeronia; species Caballeronia grimmiae. Next base: position 2,060,215 of record NZ_CP084271.1, on the reverse strand, counting down.
CGGGCCTGACAGGGACCATTCCCGTCAGCCACAGCCAGGTGCATCTGGGCGACACCGCCACCGATTTCGGCGCGAAGGTGCTCGACAACACCGTGTCCGCCATCCTGCAACTGCGCGAGCATCTCAACTTCGACAACGTCGAGCGCGCGATCGACATTCTTAACGGCGCGCGTCGCATCGAGTTTTACGGGCTCGGCAACTCGAATATCGTCGCGCAGGACGCGCACTACAAGTTCTTCCGCTTCGGCATCCCGACGATCGCGTACGGCGATCTCTACATGCAGGCGGCGTCGGCGGCGCTGCTCGGCAAGGGCGATGTGATCGTCGCGGTGTCGAAGTCGGGCCGCGCGCCCGAACTGTTGCGCGTGCTCGAAGTGGCGATGCAGCAGGGCGCGACCGTGATCGCGATCACATCGAGCAACACGCCGCTCGCCAAGCGCGCGACCGTGGCGCTTGAGACCGATCACATCGAGATCCGCGAGTCGCAACTGTCGATGATCTCGCGCATCCTGCATCTGGTCATCATCGACATTCTCGCGGTCGGCGTGGCGATCCGGCGTGCCGCACCGAAGCCGGGCGCGACGCTCAGCGAGACGGTCGCGAAGACGCGTCAATCGGGCGACGATGACGCCGCCGCCGTGCTCGACTGGCTCAGTCACGGCGCATCGGGCGTGGCGCGGGATTAGCGTCCGGCTGGATTGCGTGCAATGAAAAAGGGGCCGCCGATGTGAATCGGCAGCCCCTTTTCTCATGCGCGTGTCGCGGAACAAACAGTACGGCATCCGAAAGATGCCGCACCGTCATGCCCGAACGCCGCTCAGAACGAGTGCTGGATGCCCGCGTACACGCCCGTCTGGCTGCGGCCAGGGAACGGATTGTCGGTCGCCGGACCCGTGCCGACGCCGTTGGCGTTCAGACCATAGTTCGCCGTCTTGCTGTTTTGCACCGTCGCGACCTGGAGGTCGAACAGCGTGCGCTTCGACAGGTTGTACGAGCCGCCGAGTGTGTACATCGTCGCATTGCCCGCGCCGTTGTTGCCGTTCACGTGGTAGACCGCAGCCGTCAGCGCGGCTGCCGGCGTGGCTTGCCACGTCACGCCGCCCCATTCGTGATCGAGCGTGGTCGGCTGGCCGGGCAACTGGCCCGTCATGCCGGACGAACGGACGGCCTGATAGCCGGCTTGCAGCTTGAACTGGCCGAGGAACACGTTGGCCATCGCCGAGTATTCGCGGGAGTAGTCGTAGACGCCGTTGTTGCCGTTGTAATCGCCGCCGAGGGTGCCGTTGCTTTGGTTGCGGATTTCATCGTACATGCCGCGAAGCTGGAAGTAGGGCGACGTGTACGTGACGTACGCGCCGGCTTCGCGGCCCTGCGGCGTCGTGCCGTTGCCGTTCCACCTCGTCGCGTTCGACAGCGCATATTGGCCGTAGAAGTCGAAGCCCGCGAACTTCGGCGACTGATACGAGATGTTGTTGCTCGATTGCGGCCAGTTGCGGCCACGCACCAGCGATGCCGACGACCAGTTCGACTGGCCGAACGGATCGAAGTCCCACACGCCGTTCGACACGAACAGTTCGCGGCCAAGCAGGACGGTGCCGAGGCGGTCGCTTGCGATACCGACCGTGGCCCAGCGATTGAAAATGCGGTTGTTGTCCGGACCCTGGCCGTTCATCGTGTTGAAGCTGCCTTCCAACTGGAACACGGCGCGGTAGCCGCCGCCCAGGTCTTCAGCGCCCTTCAGGCCCCACAGGCTCGTGCCCCAGTCGCCGCTTTCCGCGCGAATGCGGCTCGCGGTTGCGTTCGCCGGGTTGCCGGTCGGCACGCCGTTCATGTATTCGAGACCCGCGTCGAGCCGGCCGTACAGCGTCACGCTGCTCTGGGCATGCGCCGCGGCGCCGAACGTCAACAGCGCTGCCGCTGCAAGCAAAGCCTTCTTCATATCTCCTCCAACTCCGTCAAAGTGAACTCACTACTGCTGCACGGTTCGATGCCGCTGCATCGACCGGAACTCGTTCGACGGGAAGCCCGCGCTGCGCAAAAGCAAGCGGACACAGCCCGTTTTTTTGGACGGAATTTTGAAGGAAAACTACTTTTTAGAAGGGGTCGAACCTGTACTTTTGATTCAATATGACAGATGCGGTCACAAATAAAAAACGGTGCGATACCCTTTCGGGCATCGCACCGATACGCGCCTCTCGCAGCAGCGTGAAAACTCTATAAAACTATTCTTGATTCAGCCTCGTCGATTTAAACGATCAGAACGAGTGCTGGATGCCTGCATAAACGCCCGTCTGGCTGTGGCCGGGGAACGGGTTGTCCGTCGATGCCGCCGAACCGTAGTTGTTGGCGTTCAGGCCGTAGTTTGCGGTCTTGCTGTTCTGCACCGTTGCAACTTGCAGGTCCAGCAGCGTGCGCTTCGACAGGTTGTACGAGCCGCCGACCGTGTAGATGGTCGCGTTACCCGCGCCGTTGTTGCCGTTTACGTGGTAGACGGCCGCGATCAGCGCGGCTGCCGGCGTCGCTTGCCACGTCACGCCGCCCCATTCGTGATCGAGCGTGGTCGGCTGGCCGGGCAACTGGCCCGTCATGCCGGACGAGCGGATCGCCTGGTATGCGCCCTGAACCTTGAACTGGCCGAGGAACACGTTGAACATCGCCGTGTACTCACGCGAGTACGCGTAGGCGCCGTTGCCGCCCGCGCCGCCGTCGATGGCGTTGTACACGCCGCCCAGCGTACCGTTGGCCGGATTGCGGATTTCATCGTACATGCCGCGAATCTGGAAGAGCGGCGTGGTGTACGTGATGTACGCGCCGGCTTCACGGCCTTGCGGCGTGGTGCCGTTACCGTTCCAGTTCGTCGCGTTCGACAGCGAGTACTGGCCGTAGAAGTCGAAGCCCGCGAACTTCGGCGACTGGTACGAAATGTTGTTGCTCGATTGCGGCCAGTTGCGGCCACGAACCAGCGATGCCGACGACCAGTTCGACTGGCCGAACGGATCGAAGTCCCACACACCGTTTGCGATGAAGAGTTCACGGCCCAGCAACAGCGTACCGAACTGGTTGTTCGCGATACCGACCGTCGCCCAGCGATTGAAGATGCCGTTATTGCCCGGGCCCTGGCCCGTCATGGTGTTGAAGCTGCCTTCCAACTGGAACACGGCGCGATAGCCGCCGCCCAGATCTTCGACGCCCTTCAAACCCCACAGGCTCGTACCCCAGTCACCGCTTTCCGCGCGGAAGCGGTGCGACGAACCGGTGGCGGGTGCGCCGGCGGGGCCGGTCGGCACGCCGTTCATGTACTCGAGCCCCGCGTCCAGGCGACCGTAAAGCGTCACGCTGCTTTGAGCATGAGCCACCGCGCTGAACGTCAGCAGTGCTGCTGCCGCGAGCAAAGCTTTCTTCATCATCTCCTCCAACCCTGTCAAGAAATAGAACCCAAAGTGCTGCCGTGTGCGGTTCGATGCGAGGGCACCCAACCGAAAATTGTTTTCAGAGAAAGACACACGCGCGGGCAGTAGTGCTCATGGCGATCACGCGTCGGCCGCGCGAACGTGACGCCGACCCGTCGATCGGTGTCTCCTCACTTTGTTTTGAAGTAAAACTACTTTTTGGGTACTTCGTTTTGGTACTTTAGTTACCAATTTAACAAAATACATCACAGACGCCAAAAGAAATTGACGTTTGAGCGGACTGTGTATCGAAAACGCAATGCTAGTGTGGTGGGTGCGCTACCCACAGCTTGGGAAACGGTCCGGAAATCCTTGCCACACAAGGCTTCTGGACCTACAGCTTTTCGGAGTCGGGTATGACGCCTATTGACGTGGAAACGCGGTGGCGCTAGTCCGCGCAAGTGCCTCGTTCGCGGCTCACAGGCGTAAAAAAAGCGCCTTTCGGCGCTTTTTGACTGCGTTTCGTCTGCTCATTTGAGACTGCCCGAAAGGAACTGCTTCAGGCGCTCGCTCTTCGGGCTGCCGAAGAGCGCATCGGGATGACCTTCTTCTTCGATGCGTCCCTGATGCAGAAACACCACGTGATTCGACACGTTGCGCGCGAACGCCATTTCATGCGTGACGACGACCATCGTGCGGCCTTCTTCGGCGAGCGTCTGCATCACCTTCAGGACTTCACCGACGAGTTCGGGATCGAGTGCGGACGTGGGCTCGTCGAAGAGCATGACGTCGGGATGCATGGCGAGCGCCCGCGCGATGGCCACGCGCTGCTGCTGTCCGCCCGACAGATGCGACGGATACTGCTTCTCGAGCCGCGGAGCGAGGCCCACTTTCTCGAGATAGGTGCGCGCCCGGTCCTCGGCTTCCTTCTTCGGCAGGCCGAGCACGTTGACGGGCGCTTCCATCACGTTCTCCAGCACGTTCATGTGCGACCAGAGATTGAAGTGCTGGAACACCATCGACAACTTCGAGCGGACCTGACGCAACTGCTTCGGATCAGCGACCTTCAGTGCGCCGCTCTTGTCCATCATCGTGCGGACTTCGGCGCCATCGACGAAGATGCGCCCGCGATTCGGCTGTTCGAGAAAGTTGATACAACGCAGCATCGTGCTCTTGCCCGAGCCCGACGAGCCGATGATGCTGATCACATCGCCGGCGTTCGCCTTCAGCGATACGCCTTTCAGCACTTCATTGCTGCCGTACTGCTTGTGGATGTCGTCGACGAAAAGCTTGTGCTTCTGGGAATTCATGAACGGTCCTGGGGCGACTATTGCCTGACTTATTTGCCTTGAGGCCGCAGGTACGCGAGCCAGCGGTGCTCGGCGCGGCGGAAGAGCCACACGAGCGCGAACGAAATGACGAGGTAGAGCAGGGCGGCGATGCCGAACGCCTGAAACGACTGATACGTCGCCGAGTTCACGTCGCGAGCGATTTTCAGAATGTCCGGCACGGTCGCGGTGAACGCGACGGTCGTCGCGTGCAGCATCAGGATGACTTCGTTGCTGTAGTACGGCAGCGCGCGGCGCAGCGCGGACGGCAGAATCACCCGGCGATACAGCGTGAAGCTCGACATGCCATAGGCGCGCGCCGCTTCGATTTCGCCATAGGGCGTCGCCTTGATCGCGCCGGCGAAGATTTCCGTCGTATAGGCACAGGTGTTCAGCGTGAACGCGAGCAGCGTGCAGTTCATCCCGCTGCGGAAGAATTCGCCGAGCACCTGATGATCGCGCACGACCTGCAGGCTGTAGAGGCCCGTATAGCAGAGCAGCAACTGCACGTAGAGCGGCGTGCCGCGAAAGACATACGTGTAGAGCCACACCGAGCGCGACAGCAGCTTGTTCTTCGAGACGCGCGCCACCGCGAGCGGCACGGACAGGCAAAAGCCCAAGCCGATTGACACGACCAGCAGCCACATCGTGATGGCGAGACCGGTGGTGCGGTAGCCGTCGGTGAAAAGGTAGTTCTTCCAGAATTCCTGGATGATTTCGATCATGAAGTCCGCCGCTCTTGTTCGCTGGAGATGGCTGATTGCAGGGCTGATTAAGGGCCGGTCAGAGATCCGCTTTGCGCACGCCGATGGAATAGCGCCGCTCGAGCCAGATCAGCACGAAGTTCGAGATCGTGGTGATCGCGAGATAGATCACACCCGCGAGCAGCGTAAAGAAGAAGAACCGCTGCGTGCCCTTGCCGGCGTCCTGCGCGGCTTTCACGACATCCGCGAGGCCGATGATCGACACCAGCGCTGTCGCCTTGACCATCACCTGCCAGTTATTCCCGATGCCCGGCAGCGCGAAACGCATCATCTGCGGAAACATGATGCGCGAGAAGGTCTGCCAGGGCGTCATGCCATAGGCCGCGCCCGCTTCAAGCTGGCCGCGCGGCACCGAGAGGAACGCGCCGCGAAACGTCTCGGTGAAATACGCGCCGTAGATGAAGCCGAGCACGAGAATGCCCGCGAGGAACGGATCGATGTCGATCTGGTCCCAGCCGAGCTGATCGGTCAGAAGGTTCAGCCAGATCTGGATGCTGTAGAAGAGCAGCAGCATCAGCACGAGATCGGGCACGCCGCGAATCAGCGTCGTGTAGACGGTGCCGATGCCCGACGCAATCCGGTTCCTGGACAGCTTCGCCGCCGCGCCGATCAGTCCGATCACGAAGGCGAACCCGAGCGACAGCACCGCCAGCTTGACGGTCTGCCAGGTGCCCGCGAGGATCAGCGGACCGTAGCCTTGCAACATGGTGATTCCTTCGTAAGGTGCGCCACATATGACCGGCGCGCACTGGACCGCGCCGGGACGGCCTCCGTTTCGCAAGCGTCGTGCTCGGCGACCGGCTGTTCGGGCTTCAGCGCCGGCGGTGCGTATTCTAGGTGGCCAAAATTGGCGAGCGTCCCGCCGTGCGCCGGTCCGCTGCGCGCCAACACCTGCAACGATGACCGCCCCGCAGGCTTTCCGCAGCGATACAACGACGCCGCCGGCCGAAAAGCGCGGTATTTTACCCGAACCGAGATCGCGCGCGGCGCGATGTCAGGACGTTTGCGATTACCTCCACCGGCGGGACGGTGTAGTGCCGGCGCGCTCGTTGTTCCAGGCGGCCGCCGCCCTTACATTCTGTCCATCGCAGTTCAACGTCTTTACCGGGAGCAATCATCATGTTCGAGATTCGCCGCAGCAACGAACGCGGTCATGCCAACCACGGCTGGCTCGACTCGTATCACAGCTTCTCGTTCGCCGATTATCACGATCCGGAGCATGTCCACTTCGGCGCGCTGCGCGTGATCAACGAAGACCGCGTCGCGGGCGGGCAGGGCTTCGGCACGCACGGCCATCGCGACATGGAAATCGTGAGCTATGTGCTCGAAGGCGCGCTCGCGCACCGCGACAGCATGGGCAACGGCTCGACGATCCGTCCCGGCGACGTGCAGCGCATGAGCGCCGGCACCGGCGTGCGTCATAGCGAGTTCAACGGCTCGCCGAGCGAGACTGCGCACTTCCTGCAAATCTGGATCATTCCGGATGCACCGGGCGGCGCGCCCGGCTACGAGGAAAAGCGTTTCGCCGACGATGAAAAGCGTGGCCGCCTGCGCGTGATTGCATCGCCGGGAGGGGTGGAGGGGTCGGTCAGAATCGGCGCGGACGCCCGCATCTTCGCGGGACTCTTCAGCGGCGACGAACGCGCCGACTTCGACGTGCCGGCGGGGCGTCGCGTGTATGTGCACGTGGCTCGCGGCAATGTCTCGGTGAACGGCGAGCCGCTCCGTGCGGGCGATGCCGCGAAGATCGAGGATGTCGCGAAGGTCACGCTCGATGCCGGCGATAACGCCGAAGTGCTGCTGTTCGACCTCGCGTGAGCTTGCCTTAAGCTGCGCTAGTGTTGCCACAGTCGTGATGAAGCCGCGGAGCGCGCAAGCGCCCGCGGCTTTTTTTGCGTCGCAGGAATCCATCACGCCGGAGACGGCGCCGAGACGCCGCTTCCGGCCGGCAGAGCGCTTAAGGCTTTGCCGTAGCCGATGCACCGGCAGCCGCACCCGGCGCGCCGCGATGCTTACCCCAGCGCTCGTGCATGTTGTGCTCGTGCTCGCGCATCTTCGCGAAGTGCTTCTTGAGCGCGGTGCTGACGGTCGTCTTTTGCTGATCGTTCAGCGAGTTATAGAAGTTGAGCCACGCGGTCGCCGTCTCTTCGCGCAGTTGCGCCTGCTGCTGCTCCAGCTTCTGATGCGCCGCGTGCATCGCGTTCAGGTCGAGAATCGGCTGGTTCGCCATCGACTCGAACTGCTGATGCATCTGACGATGGCTGTCGCGCATCGTGTCGCGGTTGTGCTTCATCGTGTCGATCGCGGTTTGCCAGAGCTTGTCCTGCTGCGCGTCGAGCTTCAACTGGCCGTGCAACTGCTCCAGTTGCTTCTGCATGCGCATTTCCATGCGATGACCGCCCGGGCCGCCGGGAGCGCCCATCACGGCCGGGCCGCCGGCGGGCGGCGCGCTGGGCGCGTCGTTCGTGGCGGCATAGGCCGAGCCGAAGGTCAAGGCGAGTGCGGTAGCGGCGGCGGTGAGGATGCGATATTGCTTGCCCATCGTGAGACTCCCTTTCTTTGTTGTCGGAGCCGAATTGCGAGGCCTCGTCGAGGTCTTGCGCTTCCGGTGAGACACAGCGTAGAGGCTCGCGGCGGCTCGCGTGTTACGGCCACGACGTTTCTTATTACGCTGGTTTACGCGCTCCTTTCGCGGTAACACCCCGTAACCCTTTGTGGCGGAAGCACCGTCAAACCGTCCCGGCTCACGCGCTAAACTTCTTCACATGACTACACAAATCCTTGTCGTCGACGACGACGCCGAACTGCGCGACCTTCTGCGCGACTATCTGGTCCGGCAGGGCATCGAAGTCTCGGTGCTGCACGACGCCGGCTCGCTCGAACGCCGTCTGGAGCGGGAACGCCCCGATCTCATCGTGCTCGACCTGATGATGCCCGGCGTCGATGGCCTCACCGCGCTGAGAAAGCTGCGCGCATCCGGCGACGACATCCCGGTCATCATGCTCACCGCGCGCGCGGACGACGTGGACCGCATCGTCGGCCTGGAACTCGGCGCGGACGATTACCTCGGCAAGCCGTTCAACCCGCGCGAACTGCTGGCTCGCGTGCAGGCGGTGCTGCGCCGCCGCCGCACGATTCCATCCGCCGCGCCCGAGCAGCGCGAGCCGTATTCGTTCGGCCGCTTCCGGCTGGATTTCCAGTCGCGCACGCTTCAGCACGACGAGAAGCCCATCACGCTGTCCGGCAGCGAGTTCGCGCTCCTGAAGATCTTCGTCAACAATCCGATGCGCACGCTCACGCGCGAACGCCTGCTCGAACTGCTCCACGGCCCCGAATACGACGGCACGGACCGCGGCATCGACGTGCAGGTGTGGCGTCTGCGCCGCATCCTGGAAACCGATCCTTCCGCGCCGCGCTTCATTCAGACGGTGCGAGGGCGCGGCTACGTCTTCGTTCCTGACGGCGAGCATAATGCGCCGGCCCATTGATTCGCTGTTCGGGCGGCTCGTCGTCCTCGTGATCGGCGTGCTGGTGCTGTCGCACCTCGCGTGGTTCGCGGTCATCCGCGTCGAGCGCGACAACTCGCAGACGCGCTATGCGGTCGAAGAGGCGGCGTTTCTCGTCGAGGCCGTGCGCCAGCACATCGCCAACAATCCGGATCAGCCGCTGCCGTCGCGGGTGCGCGTGGTGCCGCTGAACGCATCCGACGTGCCCCAGCCCGCTGCGGAAGACATTCCGCGGCCGCTGTCGCGTTTTCTCGAAGACATGAAGGACCGTCTGCCCGACAACACCGATGTGCGTCCCGGCGAACCCGGCGCGCCGCCGAGCGTATGGGTGCACGGCGTGAAAGACGCGGGCTGGATCGTCGTGCCGGTGCAGCCGCTGCGTCCGCCTCGCTCGCGCGACCGCATGCTGGTCTGGCTCGCGATCATCTTTTCGACGGCGGTGCTCGCCGCGCTGTTCGCCGCGTGGCAACTGCAATCGCCGCTGCGCTCGCTCGCGCAGGCGGTCGGCCGCTTCGGACGTGGCCAGCCGACGCCGCCCGTGCCCGAACGCGGGCCCCGCGAACTGCGTCAGCTGACGCATGGCTTCAATCAGATGGTGCGCGAGGTCTCGCAGACGGAAAGCGATCGCGCCGTGATGCTCGCGGGCGTCGCGCATGACTTGAAGACGCCGCTCGCTCGCCTGCGTCTGCGCGCCGAGATGATGGACGACGAAAAAGCGCGCGACGGCGTCGTGCGCGACGTCGATTCGATGGCGCATATCGTCGATCAGTTTCTGGTGTTCGCGCACGACCGCCCGGACGGCAGCGAGCCGGTGCCGGTGGACGAGCACTGCGAGCGCATCGCGCGGGCGTATCGGGCGTACCGGCAGACGCCGCCGGGAACCGAGTCGATCCGCCTCGCGCTCGAAGCGGGTCCGAGCTTCGTGCTTCCAGCGGCGACGCTCGATCGCCTGTTATCGAATCTGCTCGACAACGCGCATGCGTACGGCGCGCCGCCGATCGTCATCGAGACGCGGCGCGGGCCGAATGGCTGGAGTTTGAGCGTCGCGGATCACGGCAAGGGCATCGCGCCGGCCGATCTCATCAAGGCGAGCCGGCCGTTCGTGCGGCTCGATCCGGCGCGCGGCGGCAGCGGGCATAGCGGACTGGGCCTCGCCATCGTCGAGCGGCTGGCGCGGCGCGCGGGCGGCGAATGCGAGATCGGCAATCATGAGCAGGGCGGCTTGCAGGTGCGGATGAGCTTTCCCTTCGATGTCGCGACGCAACCGGTCACGGAACGCCGCGCCGGATCGCAACACGAGGAACGCGCGCTGTAGCGCGGGGCGGCGTCAGTCGAACAGCGTTTCCAGCGCGGAAGCCGCCTCGCTGTCGACCGTGTTGTACGTCACCGTCGACGCTTCGAAGATGTAGTGCGTCGTGTACTTGCCGAGCCGCGCGAGTATTTCTTCCTGAATCACTTCGGGCGCGAGGTTGATCTTCAGATACCACGCGGTGGAAGAGAGCCGCGTCTGGAACGACCCGTACTCGGCAAGCAGTTGGTCGAACGTTTCAGCGTCCTGATCGCGGCACACGATGACCAGATTTCCCTTCATGCAATCCTCCCGGTGACGGCAAGCAATCGATATCCACATCGATGATACCTGCCCGCACGCGCACGCGCCCGGTTCACCGGCGAGCAGACGGCGCGACCGAAACGCCTATTTGCCGGCGAGCCAGTTCTCGGGATGACGCGCCGGCGGGACCGGATCGGCAGGGCGCACTTCACTGCGGTCACGCCCGCGCGACTTCGCTTCGTAAAGCGCGAGATCGGCGCGAGAAAGAATCCATTCGAGCGCGTCGCCGCCAGCCAGCTCCGTAATGCCGATGCTCACCGACAACTCCGCGTCGTCGGGCAGATGCGCGCAGTGCTCGTGATGGAAGCGCTTGCGCAGCCGCTCGAGCACGGCTTGCGCGTCCGCGAGCGAAGTCTGCGGCAGGATGATGCCGAACTCCTCGCCGCCGAGGCGGCCGACGGCATCGCTCGGACGAAGCTGCGCCCGGCACACTTCCGCGAAATGCTCGAGCGCGCGGTCGCCGGAAGCATGGCCGTAGCGGTCGTTGATCTGCTTGAAGTGATCGAGATCGGCGATCGCCACCGATAGCGGGGCGCCCGCCGAACGCGCCAGCTCGACCTCGTGACGCAGCGTATCGAGAAAATAGCGACGCGAAAGCGCGCCGGTCAGTGCATCGTGGCGGGCCTCGGCGGACAGCAGCGTATTGGCCGCCTGCAACTGCTCGGCGAGATCGCGGGTCGCGCGATGCAGCCGGCGCTCGCGCGAATACGACGTCGCGATCACCACGGCCAGCGTCACCACGCCGAGCATCGTCAGAAAGACGAGCAGGCGGTCGCGATCATGGTTGCGGCTGATCTCCGGCCAGCTCGTGAGCGGATGGATGATATGCGCCGACAGTCCGGAATTGAGTCCGGTGCGCTCGTCGTAGAGCGAGGGCGACGCGTCGCCGTTGGCGGTGTAGAAGCCCTGCGCGAGCGTCGGGGCAAGCCACGGCGCGGCTTCGCGCATCCGCTCGCCGACCGGTGCGACGCGCAACGGCGGAAACGCGTCGCGGCGGTAATGCTCGAAGCGCTCGCCCGGCGTCATGCGGGCGACCGGCGCATCGGGCATTGCCTGATATTCGAGACGGCCGTCGTGGGCCATCACGACGACGCCGTTTTCATCGGTGACGAAGGTGCCCGCCCGCGATACCCAATGCCGCAACCGGTCGATGCTCACCTTCGCGATGACCGCGCCGACCAGCAGTCCGTCCTCGTACACCGGCGCGGCGATGAAGATGCCCGGCTCGCCGGACAGCCTGCCGACGCCGTACATTTCCGCGAAACCGCCGAGCAGCGCGCGTCCGACGTAGGCGCGTGCGCTCATGTCATAGCCGATGAAGCTGTTCGGATCGGCCGCGTTGCTCGACGCGATGCAGTATCCCCGGTCGTTGACGAGCCAGATCGAGTCGAGGCCGGAGAAGCCCTGGGCATCGTGCAGGAAGGCATCGACCTTGGCGAGGCTGGGCAAGGCCATCCATTGGGCGCGGCGGGCGGTTTCCGTCGCATTCGCGTTCAAGGCATAATGCCGCGATTCCGCGAGGGCGCGCTGCATCAGATCCATCTGCGCGAGCGTGGCGGGAATGGCGCGGGACATCGCCAGATCGCTCGCGATGATCTGCGCCATGTTGTCGACGATCGAAGCGGCCATCTGCCGCTCGGTGCGCACCGTCCCGGTCATCTCCTGTTGTACCATTCGGTCCGACAGCAGGCCGGCAGCGATCCAGCACGCGAGCACGATCAGCGCGAGGCCGAGCGTCGCGATCACGCGGTGCAGGTTGAGCCTGTTCATCATGCGGCGGGTGCGAACGGTCACGCCGCACGCATCGGGCGCGAGTGAAGCGCGCCGCTCGCGGCGAACATGCCGGTCGCACGTCCGGACGCGCGCCGGCGCGCGCCGCCGTCAGTCGATAACCGGCTGATCGCCGGCATGGCCGCGCCGGGCGGCAGCGTGCGGCGGGCGCGTTCATTGCGTCGCGTCAGGGCTGCGGCCGCGGTCTGTGCATGCGCACCGGGCCGGGCGATGCGGCAGAAGCAGTCTCTCGAGTCTGTCGGACGGCCTTCCGACTTGATTTTGGCGTCACGCATTGCATCGGCGCTCAATTTATTGTTTGTGGTAAGCCAAGATTGGACGATGTTTTTAGTCGTCTATCAAGCGCCTTCTCGTCATGCGCGACGTCTGTCCAACACAACGCCATGCCGCGCCGCCGTGCTTGCGCGGAGCTTGCGCCGCGCTTGCCGCCGTGGCTGGCGGGCTTGGAGCGCGCCGGAATGCCGTTGCGCCACGCCGACGCTCAGGGGAACCGCGCCTTGATTTTTGCCTTCGTCGTGCCGAAGAGCAACAGAAGCATCGCATGAATGGGCGAAGTACGGGAGAGGAGGTTGTGCCCGTCATCGTGCATGGTGTAGTGTCGCTCGGTTCGGCGGGCCGCACCTGTAGTCGATTCGGCGGGCAGCCGCGTTGAATGCCGGGGCGCCGCGCAGCGGCCAACGGGAGGCCTCTGACCCGCGCGACGGCGCTGGCTGTCTCGAGCATTACCCGCGCCTCGCGCGGTCGGAACAAAGCCTTACGGGGAGGGCCTTGAATGGAATTTGGTTTCAATCTGAATCGCACGGCGAATGCGTCGGCGTGGCGGCTCCTGCCCAACCGGTGGGACTTCGTCGCGTTCCCGATGATCATCTGCATCATCGCGCTCGCCGCCGTCGGCTTTCACGAGACCCTCGCGCCGATCTCGACGCTGCAGACGCAGGCCATCTCCCTCGACCCCGCGAATCTCCCCGAATACGCGCTGCGCACGACGCTGCGCATGCTCGCGGCGATGGTTGCGTCGCTGATCTTCACGCTCGTCTATGGCACGCTGGCGGCCAAGAGCCGGCGGGCGTCGATCGTGCTCGTGCCGATCCTCGACATCCTCCAGTCGGTGCCGGTGCTCGGCTACATTTCCTTTACCGTCACGTTCTTTCTTGCGCTGTTCCCCGGGCGCGTGATCGGCGCGGAATGCGCGGCGATCTTCGCGATCTTCACGAGCCAGGCGTGGAACATGACGTTCAGCTTCTATCAGTCGCTGCGCACGGTGCCGCGCGACCTGGACGAAGTATCGCGCGGCTTTCATCTCACCAACTGGCAGCGCTTCTGGAAGCTCGAAGTGCCGTTCTCGATGCCCGGCCTCATCTGGAACATGATGATGTCGATGTCGGGCGGCTGGTTTTTCGTGGTCGCATCCGAGGCGATCACGGTCGGCAACCGCACCGTGGTGCTGCCGGGCATCGGCGCGTATCTGGCAGCCGCTATCGGCGAACGCAATCTCGGGGCGATCGGCTGGGTGATTCTCACGATGACCGTCGTGATCCTTGCATACGACCAGTTGATGTTCCGCCCGCTCGTCGCGTGGGCGGACAAGTTCCGCATGGAAAACACGAGTTCGGGCAATGCACCCGGATCGTGGCTGCTCGACCTCATTCGCCGCACGCGCCTGATTCACCGGCTGCTCGTGCCGGCCGGATGGATTCTCTCGAAGGCGGCGCGCGTGCCGATCCGCCTGCCGTCGATTCAACGCGTGCGCCTGCCGTTGCGCGCGCCGCTGCAGTCGACCCGCGCAGGCGATATCGCATGGGGCGCGGTCGTGCTCGTGCTGACGGTGTTCGTCGTGTGGAAAGTGGTGTCGTTCGTCGCGACGGGCGTCACGTGGGGCGAAGTGGGCCACGTGTTCGTGCTCGGCTTCATCACGCTGATTCGCGTGGTGGTGCTGATCGCGATTGCATCGGTCGTGTGGGTGCCGGTCGGCGTGCTGATCGGGCTGCGTCCCGCGCTCGCCGAAAAATTCCAGCCGCTCGCGCAGTTCCTCGCGGCGTTTCCAGCGAACCTGCTGTTTCCCGTGTTCGTCGTGGCGATCGTGCGCTGGCATCTGAACCCGGACATCTGGCTTTCGCCGCTCATTGTGCTCGGGACGCAGTGGTATATCCTGTTCAACGTGATCGCGGGCGCGTCGGCCTATCCGAACGATTATCGAGAAGCCGCGACCAACTTTCAGATTCGCGGGTGGCAGTGGTGGAAGAAGGTCATGCTGCCCGGCATCTTCCCTTACTACATCACCGGCGCGATCACTGCGTCGGGCGGCGCGTGGAACGCGAGCATCGTCGCGGAAGCGGTGTCGTGGGGCGATACGAAGGTCGTCGCGCACGGCCTCGGCGCGTATATCGCGCAGACCACCGCCAATGGCGACTATCCGAAGATCATTCTCGGCATCGCCGTGATGTCGCTCTTCGTGACGTTGTTCAACCGATTGTTGTGGCGTCCGCTGTACGCCTACGCCGAAGCCAGGCTTCGACTGGATTAAGGACGAGTTCCGATGCAGAACCTCAAGAACACGCAGACGCCCGGCGCGCAGACCGCTCCGCGCACGGGCGCGGCCGCAACGCCGGCCAAGCCGCCGCATCCGGGCGCCGAAATCCTGCGCGTGCAGAACGTCAGCCGCGGCTTTAACAAGACGCAGGGCGAACTGCTCGTGCTCGACGACGCGAATCTCTCCTTGCGTCAGGGCGAAATCGTCGGCCTGCTGGGGCGCTCGGGATCGGGCAAGTCGACGCTGCTGCGCATCATCGCTGGCTTGATCGAACCGACCGCCGGCGAAGTCACGTATCTCAACGAGCCGTTGCGCGGCCCGGCGAAGGGCGTCGCGATGGTGTTTCAGACCTTCGCGCTGTTCCCGTGGCTGACCGTGTTGCAGAACGTGGAAGCGGGCCTCGAAGCGCAGGGAGTCGGCGCGCGGGAGCGTCGTGAACGGGCGCTGGCTGCGATCGATCTGATCGGCCTCGACGGTTTCGAGAACGCCTATCCGCGCGAGCTTTCCGGCGGCATGCGCCAGCGCGTGGGCTTTGCGCGCGCGCTCGTCGTCGATCCGACGCTGCTGCTGATGGACGAACCGTTTTCCGCGCTCGACGTGCTGACCGCCGAAAACCTGCGCACGGACCTGCTGGACTTGTGGACGCAGGGGCGGCTGCCGATCAAGTCGGTGTTGATCGTCACGCACAACATCGAGGAAGCGGTGTTCATGTGCGACCGGATTCTGGTGCTGTCGTCGAATCCGGGGCGCGTGATGGCCGAAATCAAGGTGCCGTTCAAGCATCCGCGCAACCGGCTTGATCCGGCGTTCCGCCGCCTCGTCGACGACATCTACGCGAAGATGACCGCGCGCCAGCTCGATGAATCGAAGAAGAAGGGGCTGGAGCTCGGAAGCTGGCTGCCGTCGGTGTCGACGAACCTGATGGCCGGGCTCATCGAAACGCTGGCTGCGGAGCCGTATCACGGGCGCGCAGACATGCCGGAAATTGCGCGGTCGCTGCATCTCGAAGTGGACGACCTCTTTCCGATCGCGGAGGTGCTCCAGCATCTCGGCTTCGCGGACGTGCGCGAGGGCGACATCTATCTGACGCCGCAGGCGCGCGTGTTCGCGGAATTCGGCACGCAGGAACGCAAGATGATGTTCGCGGAACATCTTTTGAGGCACGTGCCGCTTGCCGCGCGGATCAAGAAGGTGCTCAACGAGCGGCCGGGGCATCGCGCGCCGCGCGTGCGCTTCGAACAGGAACTGGAGGACTTTCTCTCCGATAAGGCCGCGCAGGAGACGCTGGATGCGGTCATCGACTGGGGACGGTACGGGGAAATCTTCTCGTACAACGACCAGACGGAGATGCTCAGTCTGGAGGATGTGGAAGGTTAGTGGTTCTGTTTGATTCGATGGAAAAGCGCGGTGGCCGGGGACGGCGCCGCGCTTTTTTGCGTTGGGATTGGCCGATTGGCTGAGTGTAAGAATTAAGCGCGGCCCCGTAAATTCTCGTCTTCGACAATTCGCTTCGTGTGTAGAATTGCACACGAAGTATTCGGAGGCGGGATGGATTCCTCGCGCTTGATACGAATGCTTCTGGATGACGGCTGGCACCTGGTGCGCATCAAAGGCAGTCATCACCACTTCAAACACGGAACCCGGCAAGGCCGCTTGACTGTGGTTCATCCGAAGAAAGATCTGCCTGTCGGGACCGTCAGAGCGGTTCTGAAAGGCGCCGGATTGCTGAACCGGCTGTACTCGTCGTAAAGGAACGATCCGACATGGAATTCGCCATCGCCATTCATAAAGAGCCGGAAAGCTGTTACGGCGTCATCGTGCCGAACGTGCCTGGTGTCTTCTCCGCCGGAGATACGATCGATGAAGCGCTTCGCAACGCGAGGGAAGCGATCGTTGCTCATGTGCAGACGATCATCGAGGAAGGGGAAAAGGTGGAAATCAACTCGACCAGCATCGAGGAACTGATTACCGACCCCGACTACGAAGGCGCCATCTGGGCCTTCGTCGAAGTCGATCTCTCGAAGCTCGACTCGAAGCCCGAGCGCATCAACATCAGCTTGCCGCGCTTCGTCCTGCACAAGATCGACAGTTACGTCGAAGCCCGGCACGAGACGCGCAGCGGCTTTCTCGCGCGTGCCGCGCTGGAAGCGATCGCGCACGGCTGACCCATGCGAGAAAGCGCGGTCTCGATGGCCGGAACCGCGCTTTCGTCTTCACACCCGAGCAGTCATTACTGCAGCGTGCCCCAGCGCTCGACGGCGGGCTCGGCCGACGCCCATCTCCATCCCTCGCTCTGCTTGCATGTGGTCGCGAGGAACCAGTCCGCATGCGCATTGGGCTCGTCGCCGTCTGCCACGGAGAACGCGAACTCCTTGCAACTCGCCAGCGCGTTGTCGAACACGCGCAGCACGCGGACGTCGCCGTGGCCGTTCTCGATCGGCAGCGTGTGCTTGACCTTCCACGGGCGCGTTTCGCCGACCGCCAAGTCGCCCGCCGTCGCCGCGATCGCCACTTGCTGATCGGTATGGAGCGACTTGGAGATGCGCTTGACGGCTTCGTCCGTGGCGGCCTGCACCGCGATACCCACGCCGATACCGATTGCCGGATTGGTCGTGACCGCGCCCGTCGCCACGCCCGCGACCGCACCGGTCGCCGCGCCGATCGACGCACATCCGCTCATGGCCGCGCACGCCGCTGCAACGGCGGCCAGCAGCGCGAGGCGCAGCGCCGCCGGATTCATCAGCCGCACCGTCATTGCAACGAACCCCAGCGCGGCGTGGCAGGTTCCGCCGACGCCCACTTCCACTTGTTGCCATCACGGCAGACGGACGCGACGTAAAACGCGCTGTCGGCGGCGCGATCCGTGGTGGCGTCGCGATCGACGGAGAACACAATTTCCTTGCAATCCAGCGTGCCGCTGCTGATCGCGCGGCTGACGGTGACGCGGCCTTTCTCGTCTGCTTCGAGCGGGATCGAGTGGACCGACACCCACGGCGCGACCGCCCCGACGCCGAGCGGGCCCGCAGCCGCGGCGATCTTGTCCTGCGTATCGGTGTGAATGACACGTTGCGTGTACTGCACGCCTGCGCGTGCCGCCGCGACTGCGCCCAGACCGATGCCGGTGGCGACCGCCGCGTTGTCCGTCACCTTCGCGGCGATGGCCGCGCCCGCGATACCCGCGCCCGCCGTCGCGCCTTCACTGTAAAGAGAGTTGCACCCGCTCAAGGTCAGGCACGCGATGGCGCCGGAGACGATCGCGGTGAGCGCGGCGACGCGACGGCCGCGCCGGGGGACACAGATCTGCATGTTGCTTTTCCTTCGTCTGCCGTTTTTCTAACGATGCGATCGAACGCACGCGGCTAAAGTCTTGTTCCGAACGGTTGCCCGCGAGGAGCGAACAGGCGCGATGCATCGCGGGCTTCGCGCATTTTGAAGCAAGCCTCTAATTACCGGTGCGGGAAAATTGCAAGAAATTGCAAGCGCGGGGAACGCGTTGCGCGGCGCGTAACACTGAAATCGCCGCCTAGGACCGGATGCCGATAACGCCTCCGGTCCGATCCGCTGGTGCGGATCAGCTTTCGCCGGCCGACGAAGCCGCGTCGCCGCCTTCGGTGTCCTCGTTCTCGTAAGCACCGAGGCGGTTATACAAGGTCTTCAGGCTCACGCCGAGCGCTTTCGCCGCGCGCCGCTTGTCGCCGCCGCAATGCTTGAGCGTGCCGAGAATGATCTGCTTTTGCGCATCGGCGAGCGGCGTGCCGACCCAGACGTTCATCGCATCGCCCTGAGTGATCGGCTTCTTCACACGCGACGCCAGATGCGGATGCGCGATCTCCACCGTCTTCTCCGCCAGAATGAACGCGCGATACACCGTGTTCTTCAGCTCACGGACGTTGCCCGGCCACGAATAGGTACGCAGCACGTCGAGCGCGCGCTTGCTGAACGCCTTGTTCGTACCTTCCTGCGCGTTCATCTCGGACAGGAAATACTGCGCGAGCAGTTCGCGGTCCGAATCGCGCTCGCGCAACGGCGGCGCGCGCAGCGGAAAGACGGCAAGGCGATACATCAGGTCTTCGCGCAGCCCGTTCTCTTTCACGGCGGCGATGGGATCGCGGTTGGTCGCGGCAATGACGCGCACGTCCGACCGGATGAGATCGTTGCCACCGACCCGAAAGAACGTGCCGGTCTCGAGCGCGCGCAGCAACTTCACTTGCCGGACCGGCGACATTTCCGTCACTTCGTCCAGAAACAGCGTGCCGCCATTGGCATGTTCGAAGTAGCCGACGCGCCCCTGCACCGCGCCCGTGAAGCTGCCTTTCTCGTGGCCGAAAAGCTCGGCTTCGATCAGATTGTCGGGAATCGCGCCGCAGTTCACGGCGATGAACGGCGCGTCCTTGCGCGCGCTCTGGTCGTGAATGGTCCGCGCGACGAGTTCCTTGCCGGTGCCGGACTCGCCGATGATGAGCGCCGTCGCATCCGTTCCGGCGACGCGCTCGATCTGTGAATACAGCTCGAGCATCACGGGCGACGAGCCGTACAGCAGTCCGTAAGACTTCAAACCCGGCACATCGCCCGCATTGCGCTTCTTCTGCGCGGGTGTATCGCCTGCGACGAGCGGCGGGTCAAGATCGGTTGACGCCATAGGTCCTGGTGGTTCCTGAGTATTGCGAATGTGGTTGGGCGGGCGGCGTCGCAGCAGTCGATGCAGGCGCCGCCGAAGCGGGCAGGGGCGCGATCGCAGTCGCGCGCGAGCCTCGGCCACGTTCGTGCGTTGGATTTCCTCGCGCGCATGGCGCACGCGCCATGGTGACCGTCCGCATCAGCGATAACGCGCTGGCGCTGCTGCCGTGCTCGCAGTGGCGATGAGCCGATTTCCTCTCTATGCGTCAGTCCGGAGTCGCGCGGCGTGCATCGCGCGCGAAATTGCCGCGTTCATCGCGCTTCGCCGCCGACGACTCCATCTCATAAACGCTATTTAACCATTCGCAACGATATTGCGGCAATGCGCTCTTGACGACGGGATGGCAATTTGTCTGATTGCGTTGAAGACGTTAGACGGTTCCGGAAAGGTTCGCCGCATGCGCCGCGAATTTACACGCCGACGGCGTAAGACTTACCCGCCGGCGCGCCGCTCGAGCGCCTCACGCCCGCATGTGCCGCTTGGCACGAATGCTGCTCTTCGCTGTGCATCCTTATTCGAATGCCCGATCACACGCCGAAGCGCGGGGCAGTGCAGGGCAGTGCGAGGGGCCGAGACATCATGGAAGACATTTTCGATTTCGATATTGCCGCCGGGGAGCGCCGGTCTTCACCGGGCGTTGCGCGGTCCACCCGGGGCGCGCGGAGCGTGCGAAGTGACTCATCGAGCGATGGTCAGGAACTCGCGGCGGGCGAGGCGATCGACATCTATCACTGGGCGGCGGTCGCGCTGGTGACGGCGCTGATGTGCGCGGTGCTCGGCTACGCGGCCGGCACGCCTGCGCTTTCGCGTGCCGCGAACATGACGAGCCTCGTGTTCGGCGTCGCGGGCGGCATGCTGACTGCAAGCGGCATCGTGCGGCGGCTGCGCGCCCGGCTGACGGCGAACGGGCCGGGCAAACCGTTGGCGGTGACGGTTGCCGAATCGCAGTAACGACTGCATCAACGTAGCAATCACTGATAGCAAACCCAATGTGGAGGACTGATTCCATGAGTCAAACGACTGTCCAGCTTGCGTTGGGCAAGCAGAAGATCATCGAAGACATCAAGGTGCTGCTGAACGACTCGGAAGAGTTGCTGCGGCTGTCGGCGACGCTGCCGGGCGAAGGCGTCGAGGCGCTGCGCTCCCGCCTGCGCGATCACACCGATACGGCCCGCGCCGCGCTCGAAGACGCGCAGGCCAACGCGCAAAGCCGCTATCGGGCGGGCATCGACTGCACGGAGAAATACGTGCGCGACAACCCGTGGAATTCGCTGGGGCTGGCTGCTGCTGCCGGCTTTCTGCTGGCGGTCCTGATCTCGCGCTGATCTGACATCGAAACTCATTAACGGCAGGAGAGAATACGAAATGGCACGTTCTTCGATTGGAGTGTTCGGGGCGCTGTTCGCTGTCGGCAGCGTCCTTGCGTGGAAGTGGATGCAGTCGCAGGACGGGACCGCGCGCCGCTTCGGACGCGACGCCCGGCGCACGGTATCGTCTTCGCGGCGGCGCTCGGCGGTGAAGGGCGACGAGATCGTCGGCGGCACCGCCGACGCGTGGCATTTCCCGCGAAGCTGACTGCGGGTCGAGCCGGCAACCCGGCTCGAATCGGACGATTTACCGCATCCCCAATGCAGACGCACGCCACCCTGGCGTGCGTTTTTATCTTAATAAACCCTTATAATTGAGAAACCTCTGCCATAAGTGGCCTAATTGGCAATACTTACGGCGGCAGCCCCAAGCGTGCGGAAGTTTCGGAAATTATTTTATTTTCTGCGCCTGAACCGGCTCGTCACTTCCTGACGCCCGGCCGCAAGACGCACCGGCCCGGATGGCGCCCCGCCGCCCGGAGACGACCACGCCGCCACGCGGTGTGTGACCCTGAAACGCTTTGGAAGAATTCGAGACGCAATGCCACACGTATTGATTGTCGATGACGATCCCAGTACCCGCGAGGCGCTAGCCGCGATCATCGGCGAAGATGGACTGACGACAGCGACCGCCAGCGATTTGCGCGAGGCGCGCATTCAGCTCGTGAGGCAGACGCCGGACGTCGTGTTCACGGACCTCAAGTTGCCCGACGGTACGGGCGTCGACCTTTTCGAGGATCTCGATCCGCGTTCGGGCGTGGAGGTGATCGTCATCACCGGACATGCGACCGTCGAATCGGCCGTGAGCGCGCTCAAGATGGGCGCGACCGACTATCTCGTCAAGCCGATCAACATGCAGCGCGTCAAGGCGATTCTTTCGCGCCTGCCGCGCCCCGGCGACCTCAAGGCGGAAATCGGCACGCTGCGCGGCGAATTGCGCCGCATGGGCCGCTTCGGCCTGATGCTCGGCAATTCCCCCGCGATGCAGACGGTCTACGACCAGGTTGGCCGCGTCGCGCCGACGGCGGCGTCGGTGCTGCTGATCGGCGAATCGGGAACCGGCAAGGAAGTCGCCGCGCAGACGCTGCACGAGCTGAGCCTGCGCCGCAAGCACTCGTTCATCGCGGTGAACTGCGGTGCGATCTCGCCGAATCTGATTGAGTCCGAAATGTTCGGGCACGAGCGCGGGTCGTTCACCGGCGCGGATCGTCAGCACAAAGGCTATTTCGAGCGCGCGAACGGCGGCACGCTGTTCCTCGACGAAATCACCGAGATGCCGATCGAGCTTCAGGTCAAGCTGCTGCGTGTGCTGGAAACCGGCATGTTCATGCGCGTCGGCACGACGAAGGAACTCGAGACGGACGTGCGTTTGATCGCCGCGACCAACCGCGATCCCGAGCAGGCCGTGCTCGAAGGCAAGCTGCGCCTCGACCTCTATCACCGGCTGAACGTGTTCCCGATCAACTTGCCGCCGCTGCGTGAGCGCGGCAAGGACGTCGAACTGCTGGCGCAGGCGTTCCTCGACGAGCTGAACTCCCGCTACAACACGCGCAAGGATTTCCCGCCAGCCGTGCGCGACATGCTCGCGTCGTATAACTGGCCGGGCAACGTGCGCGAGCTGAAGAACTACGTTCAGCGCGCGTACATCATGTCAGGGGCGGATTCGGACAGCACGGCCACGGTGCCGCTGCAGATTTCGCTGTCGAAGCCGTCGGCGGGCACGGCGGTGACGATTCCGTTCGGCACGTCGCTCGCGCAGGCCGACCGGCAACTGATCCTGGCGACGCTCGAGCAATGCGGCGGCGTGAAGACGCGGGCTGCGGAAATTCTGGGCATCAGCCTCAAGACGCTCTATAACCGGCTCGTGGAATACGGCGAGGATGCGAACAAGGCGGCTGTCGGCGAAGGCGCCGATGCGAACGACGCCGATAGCGAAAATCCCTGATCGTCGGTTATCTTCACACGAAAAACACGCCCGCTGCTTGCAAAAGCGCGGGCGTTTTTGTTGGCAGGCGCGATTTCAGCCACCATAATGGGGTCGATGGACGCGACCGTGTCGAACAAAAGGGAACACGCCTTGCGTGACGGTGACTGCCTGCGTCGATGACGCACGCATCCATGATCACAAGACCGCAAGGAGCCCGCTATGTCCGATTCCGAACGCGCGCCCATCAGTGCGCAGACGCCTCAGCCGCCGGACCCGCCGGTGACGCCGCCCGATCAACCGCCGCCGACTACGATTCCGCCGGACACGAATCCGGACCCGACGAGCGATCCCCCCGAGCAGCCGATGCAGCCCATCGGCGACCCGCCACCGGGACCGGGCGACGCTCCTCCCGTAGCCTGACCGGCCGACGGCGTCTCTAGGACCGATTCACCGAATTCGTGCAAAGCCTGAATAAGTTTTCAACTTGAAGGTAGGGATTACAACGAATGACGCAAGGATGACCGGCCGCGTATCACGTGGCCGGTTTATTTTTCCGAGGACGCGCTGATCCGCCGCCATTGCACGCGACGGAAGAGTGCGTTGGTCCGACGCCGCCGAGGTCCATTCACGACGGCCTTCTTTCTGGAGGCACCATGAGACACCCCGCACTTCGACGCTCCGCGCGTCACTCTTCCAAACGCGAAGCACGCGCTGAGGCAGCCAAGAACGGCACGCCGCAAAGCGCGTCGCCGCCGGCCGCCGAACACGACCCGGCCGGTCAGAACCGCCCGGCACCTGACGCTCCGCCGGATGGCGAGCACAATCAGGGCGGCGTTCGTCGCGAGGGCATCGACTATCAGCGCGATCTCGGCTCCGAGCAGGACGCTTGATCGCCGCTTGCCAGCGCGTGACTCAACAAAGCATAAAAGTTCTACGCAGCGGCCTTGTGCCGCGCGTTTTTATTCGTCCGTAACATCTAGATACGAATTTATGAATCGGATAACGCACAGATCGGCATAGGATTTGCATCCCCTAAGGCGTCCTTTCGGGCATGCAACGACAACTGAAGAGGTGAGCCTGTAATGAGCAGATTGATCGTGGTATCGAATCGCGTCGCGCCGGTTCAGGAGGGTAAGCCCAGCGCGGGCGGTCTCGCTATCGGCGTGCTGGATGCGCTCAAGGAAACGGGCGGCGTGTGGTTTGGCTGGAGCGGCGAGATCGTCGGCGAATCGGCTGCACCGGTCGTCGAAAAGAACGGCAATGTGACTTACGCGACCGTCGGCCTGACCCGGCGCGACTACGACCAGTATTACCGCGGCTTCTCGAACGCGACGCTCTGGCCGACCTTCCACTATCGCAATGACCTGTCGCGGTTCGATCGCGAGGAATATGCGGGCTATATGCGCGTCAACGCGACACTCGCGGCCAAGCTCAAGACGCTTCTGCAACCCGACGACATCATCTGGGTTCACGACTATCACATGCTGCCGTTCGCGCAGGAACTGCGCAAAATCGGCGTGACGAACCCCATCGGCTTCTTCCTGCATATTCCGTTTCCGGTGCCCGAAGTCATGCGCACCGTGCCGCCGCACGAAGAACTGATGACAGCGATGTGCCAGTACGATGTCGTCGGCTTCCAGACGGACAACGACAAGCAGTCCTTTGTCGATTACATCGAGCGCAGCGGCCGCGGCCATTCGAGCGAAGACGGCATGCTGCAGGCGTTCGGCCGCATGCTGAAAGTCGGCGCGTACCCGATCGGCATCTATCCCGACGCGATCGCGAAGGCCGCCGAGCAGTTCTCCGGCCGCAAGCAGGTCAAGAGCCTGCGCGACAGCATGCGAGGCCGCAAGCTCATCATGAGCGTGGACCGCCTCGATTATTCGAAGGGCCTCGTCGAGCGGTTTCAGGCGTTCGAGCGCCTGCTGCTGACCGCGCCGGGCTGGCATGGGCGCGTGTCGCTCGTGCAGATCGCGCCGCCGACGCGCTCCGACGTGCAGACCTATCAGCGCATCCGCCAGAATCTGGAAGGCGAGGCGGGCCGCATCAACGGACGCTTCGCGCAGCTGGACTGGACGCCGATTCAGTACCTGAATCGCAAGTACGAGCGCAACCTTTTGATGGCGTTGTTCCGTCTTTCGCAGGTCGGCTATGTAACGCCGTTGCGCGACGGCATGAATCTGGTCGCGAAGGAGTACGTCGCATCGCAGGACCCGGCCGATCCGGGCGCGCTGGTGCTGTCGCAATTCGCGGGCGCGGCGGATCAACTGCCGGGGGCGCTCGTCGTCAATCCGTTCGATTTATCGCAGATGTCCGAGGCGCTGGAGCGCGCATTGTCGATGCCGCTCGCCGAACGTCAGGCGCGCCACGCCGACATGATGGCGCCGCTGCGCGAGAACAATCTCTCCGTATGGCGCGACTCGTTCCTGTCCGATTTGCGCAGTGTCGCCACGGCAAGCTCCGTCACGGCGAAGACCGTGAAGACGGTGAAGCAGGGCGCCGCGACGGCGAAGCGCGCCGCCCGCGCATAAGCGGATAGCGCGCCGCCCGCGCATAAGCACAAAGCGAGCCGCCCGCGCGCGCGCGCATGGTTCGATGAAGCCCCGCGGCTCGACAGAGCGCGGGGCTTTTCTTTGGCGCACGAACGCGGAACGGGACTTGCGGTCTCGTTATCGACACAATCGAAGGAGGTCATCATGACGGGAAGCACACTGAATCCGCCGGATGAGGGCGGCGTGGAATGGGGCAAGGGGCACGGCACGGGCGCGCTCGGACCGAGCGATTCATCCGATAGCGGTTCGGACGTGCAGGGCGAAATGCGCCATCCGGGCGATATCGAAGACGAGCTGGACGCCCACGCGCTCGGCCTGTCCGATGCGCAGCTCAACAGCGACACCGATCGCGCCGGCACCGGCGAAGACGCATCCGCCGATGGCGACAACAACCTCGAAGTCGACGGCGACATCCTGCCGAACCAGGTCGAGGATGAGGACGTCGAATCCCTGGCCGATGACGGCGCGGACCCGGCCGCCGACGACGAACCCATCTGAAGCCACTGGCTAAAAGCGAGGCGCGAGCGGACGATTCCGCCCGCGCCTTTTTTACACGCATCGCATGCGGGGACGCTAACATCGGCGGTTGACGCATCACACGCCGCCTCCTTGCCGATGACTCGCGAAGTCCCCAATCCGTCCGCTCCGCTCGCCGAAGGCCGCACGTCGCGGCTCGGCTGGCTCTCGTGGATCGCCGATCCCGTCGCGCAGTGGCTTCAGGACCACTGCCTGATGTTCTCGGCGGCGATCTCTTTCTTCGCCGCGTTCTCACTCGCACCGACGCTCGTCATCGTGATCTCGGTTGCGAGCGTTTTCTTCGGCGCCGATGCCGTGCAGGGCCGCCTGTTCGACGAAATCAGCGGCGTCGTCGGTGCGGATGCCGCTCACGCGCTCGAAGCGATCGTCGCTAACGCATGGCAGGCCGACATGGCGCGGCGCACGGCGGTGCTGTCGATCGCCGGCGTGCTGATCGGCGCATCGGCGACGTTTTCATCGCTGCATAGCGCGCTGAACGTGATCTGGCCGACGCCGGCCGTCAGCACGCGCGACAGCCTCTTCGCGCTGCTGCGCGTGCGGCTCATGTCGTTCGGGCTGGTCGTCGGTGCGGGGCTGCTAGTGGTCGTGTTGCTGGTGCTCGATGCGCTCGTCGAAGTGCTCGGCCATTGGGCGTTCGGCGACGGCAATCCGTTCGTCGTCCTGTCGACGCTGACGCGCCGCGCGATATCGCTCGCGATGCTGATGCTCGCGTTCTCCGTCCTGCTCAAGTTCCTGCCGACGACCCGCATGCGCTGGCGCGATGCCGCGCTCGGAGCCGCAGCCGCCGCGCTGCTGTTCGAGGGCGGCAAGCGCCTGTTCGCGTTTTATCTGCAGCACGCGGGGACGGCGAACATGTTCGGCGCGGCGGGATCGCTCGCGATCATTCTCATGTGGCTCTATTACTCGGCAGCGGTGTTCCTGCTCGGCGCGGAGCTGTCCGCGACGGCGGCGCGCAAGCGCACGCACCGGGAATCGGGCTGGCGCTAGCGGGCAAGACCCGGACGAAAAAAAGGCCGCCTGTTGAAAGGCGGCCCGACAGCTACGCTCCGTTACTCTCGCTCATGCGACTCGCTTGACCGGGTCCTCGCTGAACGCTGGAGCGTGAAACTTCCTAGCGGTGCTTCATGCCTGTCTGCGCAGTTCCGCCGGCGGCACCTTCATCAGATGCCGATACTTCGCCACCGTGCGGCGCGCGACGATCACGCCCTGATCGGCGAGCATCTTTGCAAGACTCACGTCCGACAGCGGATCACGTGAGTTTTCCTTCGAAATCATTTCCTTGAGCAGGGCGCGCACGGCTGCGGCCGAGCACGTGCCGCCGCTCTCCGTCGACAGCTCGCGCGGGAAGAAGTGCTTGAACTCGAAGATGCCGCGCGGCGTCGACATGTACTTGTTGCCCGTGGCGCGCGAGATCGTCGATTCGTGCAGGCCCAGTTCGTCCGCGACATCGCGCAGAACGAGCGGCTTCAGCGCGATTTCGCCGTAGTCGAAGAACGCCTTCTGATGCGAGACGATGCACTCGGCCACGCGCTGGATCGTCGTGAACCGCTGCTGCGCGTTGCGGATCAGCCAGCGCGCTTCCTGCAACTGCTGCGCGAGCGGCGAGCGGCTCGCGCCTGCCGATTGCGCAAACAGCTCGGCGTACATGCGATGGATGCGCGCACGGGGCAGCACCGCCGGATTGATCGTCACGACCCATTGCTTCTTGACCTGACGCACGATGACGTCCGGCACCACGTAGTTGTCCTCGCTTTGACCGTAGTTCTCGCCCGGCTTCGGGTCGAGACGGCGCACCAGCGCGCAGGCGATGCGGAGTTCCTCCGCGCTGCAGCCGATCTTCTTCTGCAATTCGGCTTGCTCGCGGCGCGCGAGACGTTCGAGATGATGTCCGACGATTTCGCGCGCCACGTCGCGGCCCGGCGTGTCCGGCGGCATCGCGTCGAGCTGGAGCGTCAGGCATTCGGAGAGATTGCGCGCGCCGACGCCCGGCTTGTCGAGCGATTGCACGAGCTTCAGCGCGATGGTGAGTTCGTCTTCGCTGATGGCGGGTTCGATATCGACGACGTCCGCCAGTTCGCTCAACTCCTGACGCAGATAGCCGTCGTCGTCGAGCGCTTCGATGATCAGTTGCGCGACCGCGCGATCGCGGGTGTTGAGCTGGTACATGCGCAGCGAATCGTGCAGCGTTTCGTGCAGCGACGGTTCGATGCGAACCCAGTCGGCGGGATCGGAGCCTTCGCCGTCGCCGTTGTTGCGTGAGCCGCTGCGTCCGAACGGGTCGGACGAGTAATCGCTCATGGAATCGTCGCGCGAGCCGGAGTCTGAATTGGCATCGCCGTCCATGTTCGATTCGGCGGCGAGAGGTGCTTCGGTTGCGGTGTCGGTGGAAGTCGAGGACGAGTTGTCGCTCATCGAGTTGCCGTTATCGGCGCCGAGGGCGTTGTCTTCGGTTTGCGATTCGTCGTATTCGAGGAAAGGATTCGTGTCGAGGGCGTTCCGCAGTTCCTGCTGAAACTCCAGCGAGCTGAGTTGCAGAAGGCGGACGGATTGCTGCAGCCGTGGCGTCAGGGCCAGACTTTGCTTGGTGCGGAGTTCGAGTGAAGGCGGCATTGCTTGCTAATCCTCGAAGGTTTTTACGTGATCAATGTGTTCGCGAGCACACTCAGAGCAACGTCCGTGCCAACGATGGCTAAGGCCATGCTTCGTTTACGTTTTTGCATGGACACAAGTTCGCCCCGAAGGCGCAGGCACCCACTTTCACCGACTTTTTTACACGGCCTCAGACAAAAGGAACGCGGGTTGCGGGGGTCGCGCGACGTGCTTTCCCGTGGCTCAGCGCAGCGCGTCCAGCGTTTGTTGCTGTCCCCGTTAAAGCCCGTGTCGCAAGGGCGGCGGGCCACGGAATCGCCCGCGAAGAGGTCTTAAGAAAGCGACCCGGCACGCAAGTTGCATCAGTGCTCATGCGCTCGTGCGGCAACGTGCGAGCGCGCCGAGGCAACAACGATCATCACGAACAAGCGGGGCGCCTCGTGCGCGTGTTGGGCGTATCGGATACGCAAACACGCGGAACAAGTCAGCGTGACAGGGGCGCGCAACACTAAAACTGAAAAGAAGGAGCATTGCCATGAAGACGACTCAATTCCTCAAAGCAGCCGGCGGTATCGCATGTGTGGTGTTCGCGCTGAACGCAGGCGCGCAGACCAACTCGGCGGCGTCCTCGTCGGGCGCAACGGACACGTCCGTCGGCCAGAAGGTCGATGACAGCGCGGTAACGGCAAAGGTCAAGGCCGAACTGCTGAGCGCCAAGAACGTCAAGTCGACGCACATCCACGTGAAGACGCGCGGCGGCGTCGTCTCGCTGACCGGCACCGTGCCGTCGGCCGAAGACAAGACCGCTGCGGCTGAAGTCGCGAAGGAAGTGTCAGGTGTTGCATCCGTGAAGAACCATCTCAAAATCTCTGCCAAGTAACGCGGAAGTGATGGCATAGTTCGTATGCCCGGCTCGCTGAAGGCGGGTCGCGCTCGAAATAGCAGCACCGGAACCCGCGCGGGGTTCGATGATTCGTCGTCGCGGCGAGCCATCGGGCCTTTAGCGCGGGTTCATCGCATCGTGCGTCGGTTTCTTGTCGCCTTTGCTCGCTTCACCTGGCACGTGCATCACCTCGCAGCATGTTGGAAACCCTAAAAACGAAGGACGGCCTCAGGTCGTTACTCACAGGCGGCTCACGACGCGTCGTTCATACGGCGCTCGAAGGCCCCGGCAAAAGGAGCTCTTCATGAAGACGAAAAAGATGGCATTGATTGGCGCGCTGGCTCTTGCATTCTCGACGACCGCGTTTGCACAAGCGGCATCGGATGCGGCGGGCACGGCAGCTCCGGCTTCCGGCGCTCACGCGAAGTCCAAGGGCACGACGCTGCATCAGCAGAACAAGGCGCACAAGCTGAAGGGCGCATCGGCGGCTGCGGCTGCTTCCTCGCTCGGCACCAACGACAAGGGACAGCCGCAGTAATAGCGGTTGCAGCAGCCTGTCGAACGGCCACGCAAGTGGCCGTTTTTATTTGCTCCCGGCGTCGCGCGGGTTCGTGCGGATCGGCCATGAAAAACGCCGCCCGAAGGCGGCGAGGTCATGCTTGTTACGCGATGCGCCGGCCCGAGGCCGGCACGCTACGTCAGCGCATTAGGACTTTGCTGCTGCGTACTGATCGCGCAGATCGCGAATGCGATCGTGGTTCTCGAGGACGCCCTGATACTGGCGTTCGACGATGGCGCGCACATCGGCCGGCAGATCCTTCTCCAGCGCCTGGCGATAGTTCTTCTTCGCCGCATCTTCACCGCGCTCGCATTCGGCGAGCACCGCATGGTCGCTATGGCCGCTGACTGCGGACTTCACATCGACCCAGCCGCGATGCAGCGCGCCGGTAACCGAGCCGCCGGTTTCAGGCTTGCCGCCCAGGCGCTGCACGACACCCTGCAACTCGATCGCGCCTTGCGCGCAGGCTTCCGCGCGGTTCTGAAACAAGAGCTTGAGACTCGGATCGCGCGTATCTTCCGCGGCCTTGAGGAAGCCCTTCTCTCCGTCCTTCGAGGTTTCGATGAGATCATTGAGTACCGATACGACGTTTGTGCTCATAGGGATACCTCCTTTTGTTGACGAATTGGTTTGAGCGCTGCGTCCCTTCAGGGATGCGCCTGCTTTTCCTGTCGCACGTCGCGTGCCCGAATGCCGTCGCTCGTCGGCACGTCGCTTGCTCTTTTTGACGCACCAGACGCTCGTCCCACGCAGGTCGGCGCAACGACAAGGCAACAGGGAGAACCGAATGAAGAGATTGAACGCGCTCGCGAACCGCGAGTTTCTAGTGCTCGTGGCGATTGCTGCATCGGCGATCACGCTGCATGTGCGCGAGCGGGTCATCGACGAACCCGCTACGTCGCATGCGAACTACACGCTCATGTGCGAGCCTTCCGCAGCGCCATCGAAGAAGGCGAAACTTCAATCCGCCGAATGCGCAGTACCCACCGGTGCGCATCCGGAGCCGGTCGCGCGCCCGTGGGTGTGACGACGCCCCGACCGCGAACGGTTCGGGGCGTCTTCTTTCGACTAGAGGGAAGGGCTCGCCTCACGCACGCGGCTGGGCGAATTCCTTGACGGGCTGGGGCGGCTTGAGCGGATCGAAGTCGCTCCAGCGGCCTTGCTTCCAGCGGCCGGACGCGCGTTCGATATCCAGCCCGCCCGACTCACGCAATATCGACGCCGCGCGATCGTGCGTCTCCGGCGATACATGCACGGCGACCAGCACGCCCGACGTGCGCGTCGGTTCCTCGGCCTGCGCCGCGGTATTCGGCTTCTGCTTCGTATGCGACATCGCGCCGGCCAGCGAGCCGATATACGCGCCGACGCCCGCCGCCACCACCGACACGAACAGCGGCGCCTTGAAGACGGCGAAGATCGCCGCGCCGATGATCGCGCCGATGACGGCACCGATCGTCACGCCCTTGCCGGCGCCCTTCGGTGCGGCGCCCGCGCCTTTATCGGTATGGACGTCGCCGCCGATGGGAAACCGCGCGTGCTGTCCGCTCGGGTTGACGAAGAAGAGCGTCACGTCTTCTTCCACGAATCCGTTGGCGAAGAGCCGTTGAGCGGCCGTTTCCGCGGCGGGAAAGGTCTCGAATCGGCCGGCAATGATCAGGGACATGTTCCCTCCTGTAGAAATGTAGTTGGCGTGGAATCGGCCACGGCGCGGACCGTCGCGCGGGCGCTTCGGTGATCGAACGGGGCGGACGGCATCATTCCGGTTCCAGTCCCGCGACGCGGAACAGTCCGCTGCGCAGCACCACAGGCTGGCCGCCGTTGTCGTCGAGCGCTTCGGCGCAGACCGCACGGATGCGCGCCGAGCCGCTCTCGAACGCGGGCATCAAATCTTCTTCGCGTGCCGATGCCGCGCCGAAGTGATCCTCGAGCGCCTCGGCGCTGATCGAACAGACGACTGCTTCACCGTCGACGAGCGCGGTGAAATGAATCGCGAGGTCGTCGCCGTCGAACACGGGGCGTTCTTCCGAAAACGTGATGTGCATGGTCGAGTCCTCATAAGCCGGTCGTGGACCGGCGGGCGCGCGAACGGGCAGGCCGTCCGCGCGATCGGTGTTGAGCCGGGCGGTCATGGCGCGGACTTGGCTTTCGCGAGTTGCTGCGCCATCGCGTAGTGATGGCGGATGATCGGCAGCGCCTTCGCGGCGGCGGCCTTCAGCGCGGCATCGTTGCCGTTTTCGCTCTCCTTCGTGAACAGCTCGACAGCCTTCTGATGCCCGGCCAGCGCGACCTTTTCAATATAGGCCTTGTCGAAGTCGGCACCCTCGAGATTTTGCAGGCTGCCGACGACCGACGAATCGGATGCCGGCGGCGTCGTGATGCCGTGGCGTTTCGCGATCACGTCGAGATTGCGCGCGAGCTTCGTATGATCCGCGATCATTCGCTGTGCGAAGTCCTTGACCTGCTTGTCGCCCGAACGCGTGAGCGCGAGCTTGCTGGCGGCGATTTCGGTCGCGCTCGCGGCGCCGGCGTCCTGCATGAACTGCTGGTCGACGGTCGAGAGTTTCTGCGTCTGCATCTTGCCCGCGCTCGCGCCGTCCTGCGTCTGCGCAGGCGCAACCGCGGGAAGCGTGGCAAACGCTGCAAGTGCGAGGGCGATGAAGCACGATGAAACGCGTGGCATCGGCGGGGCTCCGGTGGTCGTGTTTATCCGCTCGGCGCGATCAGGCGGCGCGCGTCTTGCCGAGCGCCTCGATCAGCGCGTTGTTGAACGCGGGCAGATCGTCGGGCTTGCGGCTCGTGATGAGATTGCCGTCGATCTGCACTTCCTGATCGACCCATGTGCCGCCCGCGTTGCGCACGTCGTCTTGCAGGCTCGGCCAGCTCGTGATGGTGCGGCCCGCGATGATGCCCGCCGAGATCGGCAGCCAGCCGCCATGGCAGATCACCGCGATGGGCTTCTTCGCCTGATCGGCTTCCTTCACGAAGGCTTGCGCTTTTGCGTCGAGGCGAATCGCATCGCCATTGACGACGCCGCCCGGCAGCACGACCGCATCGTATTCGGCGGCGGTGGCTTCGTCGAAAGTACGATCGACGGCGACGGTATCGCCTTTATCGACATGCTTGAAGCCCTGAATCTGGCCGGGCTTCTGCGAAATCACGTCGACTTGCGCGCCGGCTTCCTTCAGCGCACGCTGCGGCTCGACGAGTTCCGCCTGCTCGAATCCGTCGACGGCGAGCATTGCGACCTTGCGGCCGTTGAGGGAAATTGCCATGAACACACCTCCATTTCATTGCTTGTTCGGACCTCCGCGCGGCGAGAAGATCGCCTGCGGATCAATGTTCGAACGGCAGCAAGGTGTGTGCCCAATGGCGGAAAGCGTCTAGCCGTAACGCGTGCATACGGATCAGGCCGTCTCCACGCGCCGCTTGCCCGCGAGTCTCAACATGCTGACGACGGCTGCCGCCGCCGCGAACACGGCCGCTAGAGACAGCGCGATGACGGCCCCGCGCTGCGGCTCCACGCCGAAGATCAGCGCGACAAAGGCCGCGCCCAGCGTCTGCCCGGTGAGGCGCGCGGTGCCCAGCATTCCGCTCGCGCCGCCGCTGCGATGACGCGGTGCCGACGACAGCATCTGCCGGTTGTTCGGCGACTGGAACAGCCCGAAGCCGAGTCCGCATACCGCCATGCGCCAGCCCACGTCGAGCGGCGTCGGATGTGCGCCCACGGTTGCGAGCAGAACGAGGCCGACAGTCAGGATCGCGAGCCCGATGCCGCCGAGCAAGCCTGCGGAATAGCGGTCCGCGAGCATCCCCGCGACCGGCGCGACGAAGACGATCACGAGCGGCCACGGCGTCATCAGAAATCCGGTCTCGACCTGACTCATGCCGAAGCCGTTCTGCAGCAGAAAGGGCAGCGAAACGAACGCCAGCATCTGTGCACAAAACGAACAGACCGATGTGCCGACCGACAGCGCGAACACCGGAATGCGCAGCAGATCGACCGGCAGCAGCGGGGCGCTTTGGGTGAGTTGCCGCCGCACGAAAAAGTAGCCGAGGATCGCCGTCGCGACGAATTCAGCGATCACATACGGGCGATGCTCGCCGTGCCCGAGGCCGTCGATGGCCACGATCGCGATGCCGAAGAACAGCGCGTTCATCACCGCGCTCACGAAGTCGTAAGGCTGCCGATGCCCCTCGATGCGCGGCAGCGCCTTTGCGCCGATGATCAGCGCGGCAATACCGATCGGCACGTTGATCGCGAAGAGCCACGGCCACGGCGCGATGGCCAGCACGCCCGAGGCGACCGTCGGTCCGATCACCGACGAGATCGCGACCACCGACGCGTTGATGCTTACCCCGCGTCCGAGCAGCTTCTGCGGATAGATGATGCGGACGATCGCCGTGTTCACGCTCATGATGCCCGCCGCGCCGAAGCCCTGAACCACGCGCGCGACCGTCAGCGCGACGAGCGACCCCGACAGCGCGCACGCCAGCGACGACACCGTGAACAGCGCGAGCCCCGCCATGTACACGCGGCTATATCCGATGCGATCGCCGAGCGAGGCGAGCGGCAGCAGCGAGATGGTGATCGCGAGCTGGTATGCGTTGACGACCCAGATGGAGTCGGCGGGGGAGGCCGACAGATTGCGCGCGATGGTCGGCAGCGCGACGTTGGCGATGGCGCCGTCGAGCACGGCGAGGGTGATGCCGAGCGCGACGACGGCAATCGCCCAATAACGTTGGGGGACGGGAAGGCCTTGATCGGAGTCCATCGGAGGGCGGTGAGTGGCGGGCGGCGCATTGTATGTCGCGCCGTTTTCAAATCGCTTGTGGCTGCGATCGACGTGGCCACGGAGGTCACCGTGGCCACGCCTTGCTTCACTTCAGTTCGTAAAGACCGGTGTAGGTCGCCGAATCGATCTCGTTGAGATGCGTCATGAAGCGCGCTACGGCGTTGGTCGTGCTCGGATCGAGCGGAAGGTTCTCCGCTTCGAGCGCGTGAATGCGGAAGATGTAGCGATGCGGCTTGTCGCCGCGCGGAGGCGCCGCGCCGCCGAAGCCGACCGTGCCGTAGTCGTTGCGCAGCTGGAGCGCGCCGGCCGGCAGCAGGCTGCCGTCGGCTTTGCCCGCGTTGCGCGGCAGCGAGCGGATATCGGCAGGAATGTTCACGACGATCCAGTGCCAGAAGCCGCTGCCGGTGGGCGCGTCGGGATCGTAGACGGTGAGCGCGAAGCTCTTCGTTTCGGCGGGCGGATCGGCCCACTGCAACGCCGGCGAAATGTTTTCGCCCGACGCGCCGAAGGCTTGCTGATCGAATTCCTGCGCGCGGGTCAAAAAGCCGTTCGCTGGAAATTCATCGGACCAGATGCGGAAATCAGCCATGAGAGTCATGCCTCCTTGTGAGCCTTACGAGCAATGAGGACGCGATCCGATGCCGTGCAGCGAACGTGCCCGACGGTTCGTGCGCAAGGGACCGCGATAGTCAATCGAGTGTAGCATCCGCCCCTCAATTCGAGCACGCACGCGCGGCGCGCTGCTGGTCAGCGCGTCACTTCGTCGATGCCGCGATCGAGCGCGGGACACGCCTCGTCGATTTCCTTTTTGTACTCGGCCGGATTGCTCGTCTTCAGCTTGTCGAAGCGATCGACCGTCGCCTGCGCTTGCCGGTATCCGAGCGCCCACTCGGCGTCGAAGTCGGGCGCATCGCGGAAATTGGCGCGCGCGGCGTCCTTGAAGTGCGCGATTTTCGCTGCATCGATATGACAGACATCGGCCGCGCCTCGCGCGATGTTCGCGCTCGTCATCACGCCTTCGGCGGCGAGCAGTTGCGGCGACGATGGATGGCCGGGCGGCAATTGCGTCTGAGCGGCGGCAGGCAGCGCGGAGGCGGCGAGCGCCGACAGAACGAACGACAGGGCGACGACTTTCAAGTGCGGCATGCGATGACCGGGGACGTTGGATGATCGAAAAAGTATAGTTGAAGCCCCTGAAAACCCTTGTCCCCATTGGCTCGGAAGCTCAAGACCCCCATGCTAGAATCCTTCCCCACCGCCGTTCTCAGACACCACAATGAAAAAAGGAAGCAAGGCCGCGACGCCCGTCAGTGCTGCGCCCTCGCCCACCGGGTCGGAAGGGCGGCGCAAGTACGATCCTGAGGAAACCAAACGCAATATCCTCGACATCGCCACGCAGGAATTCTCGGCGATGGGCCTGACGGGCGCGCGCGTCGATGCCATCGCGGAGCGCACGAACACGACCAAGCGCATGCTGTACTACTACTTCGGCAGCAAGGAAGGGCTGTACGAAGCGGTGCTCGAGCAGGTCTACGGCGACATCCGCGCGCTCGAACAGGAGCTTCATCTCGCGGAGATGGACCCCGAGGAAGCGTTGCGTGAATTCGTCGGCTTCACGTTCGATTATCACGACAAGCATCGCGACTTCGTGCGTCTCGTGACGATCGAGAACGTGCATTCAGCGAAGTACATCGAGCAGTCGAAGACCTTCAAGACGCGCAATTCGACGGTGGTCAAGACCATCGAGGATCTGATCGCGCGGGGCGTCGAAGCGGGGCGCTTTCGCAATGACGTCGACCCCATCGATCTGCATCTGATGATCAGCTCGTTCTGCTTTCATCGCGTGGCCAATCGCCATACGTGGAGCGCGGCGTTCGGGCGCGATCCGTCCGGTCCGCGATCGCGGGCGCGGCATCGCGAGATGATCATCGACGCCGTGCTGTGCTTCATGCGGCGCGACGGCTAAAAGAAAACGGCGGCTCTCTTGCGAGGCCGCCGTTTTTCATAGCGTCGATGGCCGAAGCGAATCAGGCTTCCAGGAGGCGCTGAAAATGCTTGAACATGCGCTCCGCATCCGGTTCGCGGCCCGTGAAGATGCGCAGCGCATCGACGGCCTGACACACGGCCATGCCGCCGCCGCTGACCGTTTTGCAGCCGAGCGCCTTGGCCGCTTTCAGCAGTTCCGTTTCCAGCGGGAAATAGACAATCTCTGCGACCCACAAATCCTTGTGCAGATACTCGGCCGGCAACGGCAGGCCGGGCAGCTTCGCCATGCCGGTGGGCGTCGCGTGGATGAGGCCGTTCGCCGCGCGCAGCGTCTCGCGCAGATCGCCGCCGCTCGTCACTTCGCGATCCGGAAAGCGCGCCGCAAGCTCTTGCGCGAGCGACGATGCACGCGCCTCGTCGGAGTCGAACAGCGTGAGCGCGCGCGCGCCCATCGTCAGCGCGGCATGCGCGACCGCCGCGCCCGCGCCGCCCGCGCCGAGCTGCACGACGCGATCGAGCGGCGCATCCGGCAGACCGCGTTGAAACGCGCGCGCAAAGCCCGACCAGTCCGTGTTGTAGCCGATGCGCTTGCCGTCCTTCAGCACGACCGTGTTGACCGCGCCGAGCGCACGCGCGTCGGGGTCGAGATCGTCGAGCAACGGGATCACACTTTGCTTGCACGGATACGTGATGTTGAGGCCGTCGTAACCCATGCGTTCGGCCGCCGCCAGCAGATCGGGCAGCGCCGAAGGCTCGAGGTTCAGCGCCTGAAGATCGATGCGCCGGTACACGTAGTTCAGCCCGAGGACGCGGCCTTCCTCTTCGTGCATGGCGGGCGTGAGCGAGCCGCCGATGCCCGAGCCGATCAGTCCGATGAGGTATGAAGTTTTGCTGGTCATGCGAGCTGCTCCCGCGAAAGAAGCCAGGCGACAGAGCCTAGCGTACAGCAGAAAATGAGAACGCGATGTTGCATCGCGACAGAGTCGAAGACCGCAGTTTGACCGCGCGAGCGCGCGCTGTCCGTCCGTACTTACACGTATTTTGTACGGTCTAGTTAGTTTGTTATGCTGGCGCACAATGACGTGGAATGCGTGCGCAGCGCCTACACTGAATCGAATCATCCCGCATCACACCGAATGCAACGAGGAGGCAGCATGCTGCGTTCAATTCCCACATCCATCGCGACCGTGTCGATCAGCGGGACGCTCGTCGAAAAGCTGAAGGCAATCCGCGCGGCGGGCTTCGACGGCGTCGAGATCTTCGAGAACGATCTTCTCTACTTCGACGGTACACCCGCCGATGTCCGGCGCATCTGCGAGGATCTCGGCCTCGGCATCTACCTGTTTCAGCCGTTCCGCGACTTCGAGGGTGTGAACCCCGACCGGTTCACGAAGAACATCGAGCGCGTGAAGCGCAAGTTCGACCTGATGCACGAGCTGGGCGCGGACCGCATGCTCGCGTGCAGCAACGTGTCGCCGGAGACGATCGGCGACGATGCGCTGATCGTCGATCAGCTCGGCACGCTCGCGCGGCTCGCGCAAGAAGCGGGCGTCGTCGTGGGCTACGAGGCGCTCGCGTGGGGCCGGCACGTCAACTCGTACAAGCATGCATGGCGTCTCGTCGATGCCGTGAATCACCCGAGCCTGGGTCTCGTGCTCGACAGCTTCCATACGCTTTCCATCCGCGATTCCGTCGATGAGATCGCCGCGATTCCGGGCGATCGCATTGCGTTCGTGCAGATCGCCGATGCGCCCGTCCTCGCGATGGACGTGCTCGAATGGAGCCGCCACTATCGCTGCTTCCCGGGGCAGGGTGCGTTCGATGTCGCGGGCTTCACGGCGCGCGTGCTCGAAGCGGGCTACACCGGGCCGCTGTCGCTCGAAATTTTCAACGACGGCTTTCGCGCCGCGCCGACCGCGATCACCGCGGCGGACGGGCATCGCTCGTTGCGGTTCCTCGAAGAACAGACGCGCGCCATCATGGGCGACAAAGCGCCCGCCGCGCTCTTCGATCCGCCCGCGCCGCCCGAGCATATCGGCTTCCAGTTCCTCGAATTCGCGGTCGACGATACGACGCGCGAGCACGTCGCCGGCTGGCTCGGCAAGCTCGGCTTCCGGCTCGCGGGCCGGCATCGCTCGAAGGACGTGACGCTGTATCGGCACGGCGCGGGGTCGATCGTGCTCAACGCGGAAGCCGATTCCTTCGCGAGCGCGTTCTATCAGCAGCATGGCTTGTCGCTCTGCGCGTCGGCGTTTCATGTCGATGACGCGAAGCTCGCATTCGAGCGCGCCGCAGCCTACGGATCGAAGCCGTTCTCGGGGCAGGTCGGGCCGAACGAGCGCGTCGTGCCGGGCGTGCAGTCGCCGGACGGCAGCCTCGATTACTTCGTCGATGAAGCGCCCGGCGCGCCGACGCTGTGGGAGTCCGATTTCGTCCTGACCGATATCGACGGCCCTTATGAAGTGGGTCCGCTTTCGCGCATCGATCATGTGTGTCTGTCGCTGCCCGCCGAAGCGCTCGATACGTGGGTGCTGTTTTTCCGCAGCGCGTTCGGCTTCGAAACGGAACCGGGCGTGCTCGTGCCGGATCCGTATGGCCTCGTGCGCAGCCGTGCGGTGCGCAGCCGCGACGGCTCGGTGCGGATTGCGCTGAATGCGTCGGTCGACCGGTACACGGCGGTGGGCGAGTCGCTGTCGATGTATCGCGGTTCGGGGCTGAATCACGTTGCGTTCAGCACGCCTGACATCTTCGATGCGATCCCGCGCCTCGTCGCCGATGGCGTCGCCTTCCTGCGCATTCCGCGCAACTACTACGACGATCTCGCGGCGCGCTACGGTCTGCCCGACGAGCAGATCGACGCGATGCGCGAGCACAACATCCTGTATGACCGCGACGAGCGCGGCGGCGAGTTCTTTCATGCGTACACCGAGCAGCTCGATCAGCGTTTCTTTCTCGAAGTGATCGAGCGGCGCGGCGGCTATGACGGCTACGGCGCGGCGAACGCGGCGGTGCGTCTTGCGGCGCATGCGCAGCAGCAACGCGCGCGGCAGGCGGCGGCCGTCTGAGGGATTACGGACGGTCGTGCGCGGCGCGCGTGACTATCATTGAATCATGGCAATCGATAGCGGGAGAGCGCCATGACGGACTTGACCAGCGTTCTGATCGGCGTTGCGGGACTGGCTGCGCTCGGCATCGTGCTGTTTGCGCAGGACTGGCGGATCGACGCTCGTCCACGCGAACCGATGCACGCGCGCGAGCGGCGTCATCCGCTGCGCGACTGGTGGCTCAGGCATCGGCATTGACTCGTGCGGCTGAGATCGTGACGGGCTCGTCGGCGGATGCCGAAGACTGGGCTTCGTAGGCGTCGATGTACAGATAGAGCCGATGCACGGTCTGAATCTGCGTGGGCGAGAGATGTGCCTGCCGCGTGATGGCGGCGAGCCGCTCGCGCCAGTACAAGAGCGGCAGCAACGGGCCGCCGAGATCGCACGACAACGAACGGCGCATTACCCTTTGCAGGTGCGCGAGGTCCTGATCGGCCAGCAATGCGGAGAATGCGCCGTGCGGCTTATTGTGGGGAATGATGTCCATTATTCCGATGGCGGCATCGCACGGCGAAACTTGATAGGCACAAACCCTTAATCCGACCGCGCAGGCCGATCCGGATTCAGAGGAGCATTTTGCTATACTCTGCGCTCTCGCCACCCAGGCGAGTCGCACGGTCCGCTCCCCGTAGTTCAATGGATAGAACGAGTGCCTCCTAAGCGCTAGATGCAGGTTCGATTCCTGCCGGGGGGACCATCACGATGCCGCTCAAAGCCTAGTCAGGCTTATGTGACGGAACCTTAAAGCGGTGCATGGATCGTGCACTCGCTACCACAAGCAGTACTCCAAGGTACTCCGGCACCATTCTTCAATCGTAGCTGTGGCGCTGAAACACATGTGCCACAAGTCGAAGACGTCGCTCCTGTTCTGATCTGGGCATTGGCTCGGAGCCACTACGTGACGTCTCCTTCAAAGTAGTCGGAGTCGACCTTTTTCAGTTCGTAGCTACTCACGGGCGAGACCCCGACATTGTGATCGACCATCAGGCTCGCCAACTGCCCGCCACTCACAAGAATGATCTTTGACGAGATTATGCTTGCATACTCTTGAGCTTCTTTTGAGAAATCCGAGGTCGTTATGAACACGCCTTTGTTTGCTCGCTGCCCTTGCAGGGCACCTGCGAACTTTTGAATCTCAGGCCGTCCGACCGTTCCTTCCCAGCGCTTGGCTTGAACGAAGATCAAGTCTAAGCCCAGCTTGTCTTCTTTGATAATGCCGTCGATTCCGCCATCTCCAGATCGCCCTATTGCACGACCGGCATCTTGACGCGACCCTCCATACCCCATTGCCACGAGCAGATCGATCACTAGGCGTTCGAAGAACCCCGGCGTCGACAACTTAACTTGATCAAGCAGTTCTTTTTCAAGATTGTTCCTCAGCCGCTGGTATGCCTGGGCCAGCAGTTCTTCAGGCGTTGAGTCGCTCGAATCGGCTTCCACGGACGATTGAATCGGCGGAGCGGATGCCGAGCTCGTCGTATCAGTTTGTGCCTGATCGGTTTTCCGGAGCATGAAAGCCACGAACTCAGGATATTGTTTTAGCGTGGCATTGTTAATTTTCGTAGGTTTCTGGGCCAGCAGCTTTTTCCCGCGTTCCGTGATCCTGACGTATCCTCGCTTCGGAGATTCAATGACGCCAGCCTGCTTCAGGTAGGTCCGAGCCCAACCGACCCGATTATCGAAGAGAGGCGCGGTACCGCTGGGGAGCAAGACATTACGCTCCTCGTCCGCAAGCTGGAATTCTGTTGCAAGTTCTTCTACGAGGT
Organism: Caballeronia grimmiae; assembly: GCF_022879615.1. Taxonomy (NCBI): domain Bacteria; kingdom Pseudomonadati; phylum Pseudomonadota; class Betaproteobacteria; order Burkholderiales; family Burkholderiaceae; genus Caballeronia; species Caballeronia grimmiae. The sequence continues at coordinate 2,018,554 of NZ_CP084271.1, read as the reverse complement.
CGCGGAAGCGATGATCCTGTCCGTCTGCAGCAATGCGTAGTACCGGAAGCATCAGGGTTTGATAGTCGGGAATTGGCACGATAACGACTTCTAGCATTTGACCAGGCTCGCATCGTACCCGAAGGATCGAGCGACAGGTTTCAGACAGGGCATTGAGGACCCGGGGCTATTTCGGCGCATGCAACAGGGAGTTGGCTCTCGCAGAGTGGGTCTAGTGCGGAGACAGCCCCCATCCCCGTACTAAAAGCACATCATCAGAGTACTACGGCCTCGGGGGCTGCAGTGCGCTTGCTGTATTTGGCAGTCGTCGGCGAGTTCTGCCACGAATAGTTCTCGGCCTCGTGCGCCGTTGGAGCCACCGTTAGAACTTTGATATTCGATTCCTGCCGGGGGGACCATCACGATGCTTCATCGCTTGCGTCCACGAAGCACAGCAGCAACTCCCACACCTTCACGCTTCTTCTTGCGCCCGCTTCGCGCGCCGCGCCATCGCACGCCCCGACGCGCCGAAGCCCCGGCGACACGAAACGCGCCCGCCGAATTCCCTCATAATGCGTCGACTCCTCATCGCGCCTCGCGGCTCATGCCTGCATGACCGAAATTCAATCCGCCGTGCTCGTCTTCGTGCTGCTGCTCGCCACTACCGGCGTCGGCGTGGTCGTGCGGCCGCTCTTGCCCGAGGAGCACAAGGCGCAGGAGACCGTGCAACTGGTGCAACTGGTCGTCGGCATGCTGGTGACGTTCGCGGCGCTCGTGCTCGGCCTTCTGACGGCATCGGCGAAAACGGTTTTCGATACCACCGATAACGACGTGCGCAGCTACGCCGCCGCGATCATCGAACTCGATCACACGATGCGCGACTACGGCGCGGACCTCGACGCCACCCGTGCGCTGCTGCGCGCCTACACCGCGGCGGCCGTCGCGAGCACCTGGCCCGCCGAAGCCCCGCCGCCCGGCGACTACTATCCGAAAGTCGAAGCGTCGCCGCATGCAAGCGGCAAGCTCGCGAGCCGCGCGCTCGGCGAGATGCTCGAACGCGCTCAACGTCAGGTGCGGCTTTTGGAACCCGCCGACGCCTATCGCCACAAGCTCGCCGACGACGCCGCCACGCGCTTCGAGCAACTCATCGCGCTGCGCTGGAAGCTGATCGAGGAAGCGCACGGCTCCATTTCCTATCCGTTCGACCGGATTCTCGTCGGCTGGCTGCTGATCATCTTTCTGTGCTTCGGGCTGATCGCGCCGCGCAACGCGCTGTCCCTCGTGACGATCACGCTCGGCGCGCTGTCGATTGCGTCAGCCGTGCTCGTCATCCTCGATCTCGATACGCCATTTTCCGGACCGATCATGATCCACAGCCAGCCAATGCGCGAAGCGCTCGTCTATCAAAGCCGATGACGTCTTCCACGCTTTATTCCGACCCGCGCATCGTCGCGCTTTGCGACGCGCTCAATCCCGCCGGTCCCGATACGGCGTTCTACGCGACGCTCGCCGAATCGGCGGCGCATGTCGTCGATCTGGGCTGCGGCACGGGACTGCTTGCATGCGAACTGGCGGAGCGCGGGTATCGCGTGACCGGCATCGACCCGTCGCGCGAAATGCTGCGCATCGCGCGGGGCAGGCCGCACGGCGACCGCGTGACGTGGATCGAAGGCGATGCCGCGGCGTTGCCGTTCGTCGGCGCGGCGGACCTGCTCGTGATGACGGGCCACGTCGCGCAGATCTTCCTCGACGATGCCGCGCTGCTCGCGACGCTCATCGCCGCGCGGCGCGCACTGCGGCCCGGCGGGCGGATCGCGTTCGACAGCCGCAACCCGGCCGCGCGGGCGTGGGAGGACTGGACGCCGGCGCGTTCGTTGCGACGCGTTCGCGCCGCCGATGGACGCATCGTCGAGGTATGGCAGGAGCGGCATGCAGCGCCCGACCCGGACGCGACGAGCCGCGTCGCGTTCACGACGCACTATCGCTTTAGCGAGAGTGACGAGACATCGAGCGCGCAAAGCGAACTGCGTTTTCGCAGCCGCGACGACCTCGCGGAACTGCTCACGCAGGCCGGATTTGCGCACATCGACTGGTACGGGGACTGGAATCGCGCGCCGGTAGATGCAACGAGCCGCGAGCTGATCGCGGTGGCGCGCTAGGAAAGGCGTCGCGTTTGCAGCGACGCCATGACATCAGAACTCGACGACGACGAAATCTTCCTTGCCGACGTCGCATTCCGGGCAGCGCCAGTCGGCGGGGATATCGGCGAAACGCGTGCCCGGCGCGATGCCTTCGTTCGGCAGGCCGTCTTGCTCGTTATAGACCCAGCCGCAAATCAGGCACACCCAGCTTTTGTATTCGATGACTTCGCTCACGACAAACTCTTGATCTGAAATGGAAACAGGCCGCCCGCGCCGCGCATGGCGCGCGGCATCCGGCGAGCCGGCATCTTACCCGAATCGGCGGGCGCGTTCCCGATCCGCGACGCGCGGAGCGGTGTATGCTTGGTCGCGGTTTGTGCCTGCCATCGACCAGGAGAATACGATGCTCAAGAACATGTTTTCCGCCGCCGCGCTGTCGGGCGCGCTCGCGTTCACCGCTTTCCCGGGCGCGGCTCACGCGCAATCGCACGTCAGTTTCGTCGAGCCAAAGGACGGCGCGACCGTCACCAGTCCGGTTCACGTCAAGTTCGCCGTCGAAGGCATGAAGATCGCGCCGGCCGGCACGATGACCGAAGGCACGGGCCATCATCATCTGCTGATCGACAGCGGCCCGCTGCCCAAGGGCACCGTGATTCCAGCCAGCGATACGTCGCTTCACTACGGCAAAGGCCAGACCGAGGCCGACGTGAAGCTGCCGCCCGGCGATCACACGCTGACGATGCAGTTCGGCGACGGCGCGCATCGCTCGTATGGGCCGGAGATGGCGCAGACGATCAAGGTTCACGTGAAGTAGCCGCGAGGCATCGGCCATTCGGCCGATGCGCAGAGAAGCGGCCGAACGCGCCGGTCAACATCGGTACAATGGCCGCTTCCACGGTATCGCCATGACTGGCGTATCGTTCACCGTTCGTTCGCATTCATCCCCATGTCGCTTTATTCCATTTCGGACGCACAGCTTGCGTTCGGTCACGTCGCATTGCTGGATCACGCGGATTTCTCGCTCGAAGCGGGCGAGCGCGTGGGACTGATCGGCCGTAACGGCGCGGGCAAGTCGTCGCTGTTGAAGATCGTCGCGGGGCTCGCCGCGCCCGACGATGGTCTCGTCACGCGCCAGAACGAGCTGTCGACCGTCTACGTGCCCCAGGAACCCGAGTTCGATCTCGACGCCTCCGTGTTCGATGTCGTCGCCTCCGGTCTCACCGATGCGCGCTCGCTGCTCGACGAATACGACAGCGTCGCGCATCGCCTCGCGGACACGCCCGAAGGCGCGGAGCACGACGCGCTGCTCGCCCGCATGAATGCGCTGCAGTCCGCACTCGACACCCGTGACGCGTGGAACTGGCGCACGCGGGTGGCGACGACGCTCGCGCAGATCGGCCTCGATGGCGACGCGCGCGCAGGCTCGCTCTCCGGCGGCATGAGAAAGCGCGTCGCGCTGGCGCGGGCGCTCGTCGTGCAGCCGGACGTGCTGTTGCTCGACGAGCCGACCAACCATCTCGACTTCGAAGGCATCCGCTGGCTGGAGGATTTGCTCGTCACCTTGCGCACGGGCTTGCTCTTCATCACGCACGATCGCGCGTTCCTCGATCGCGTGGCGACGCGCATCGTCGAACTGGATCGCGGACGGCTCCTGTCGTATCCCGGCAATTTCAGCGCGTATCAGATCCGAAAGGCGCAGCAGCTCGAAGTCGAGCAGGTGGAACAGGCCAAGTTCGACAAGCTGCTCGCGCAGGAAGAAGTGTGGATTCGCAAGGGCGTGGAGGCGCGGCGCACGCGCAGCGTCGGACGCATCGCGCGGCTCGTCGAAATGCGCAACGAACGCGCCGAACGCCGCAACGTGCAGGGCAACGTACGGCTCGATGTCGGGCAGGGCGAGAAGTCCGGCAAGATCGTCGCGGAACTGACCGATGTGACGAAGCGCTATGGCGAGCGCACCGTCGTGGACAGCTTCACGGCCACCGTGATGCGCGGCGACAAGGTCGGTCTGGTCGGGCCGAACGGCGCGGGCAAGACCACGCTGCTCAAGCTGATTCTCGGCGAACTTCAGCCCGACGAAGGCAGCGTTCGCACTGGCACGAACATCCAGACCGCGTATTTCGATCAGATGCGCGCGCAACTCGATCTCGACAAGTCGCTTGCGGACACCATCAGTCCCGGCAGCGAATGGGTCGAAGTGAACGGCGTGAAGAAGCACGTGATGAGCTATCTCGGCGACTTCCTGTTCGCGCCCGAACGCGCGCGTTCGCCGGTGCGGTCGCTGTCGGGCGGCGAGCGCAATCGCCTGCTGCTGGCGCGGCTCTTCGCGCGTCCGGCGAACGTGCTTGTGCTCGACGAGCCGACCAACGACCTCGACATTCCCACGCTCGAACTGCTCGAAGAACTGCTCGCGGACTACGACGGCACCGTGCTGCTCGTGAGCCACGACCGCGCGTTTCTCGATAACGTCGTCACTTCGGTGTTCGCGGCGGAAGGCGGCGGCAAGTGGCGCGAGTATGTCGGCGGCTTCTCGGACTGGCAGGTTCAGCGCGAACGTTCGGATCGCATCGCCGAGGAGGCGGCGCGGCAAACCGCCCGCGAAGCGCCGAAGGAAGACGCGCCGAAAGACAGTGCAGCCGGCCGCAACGCGCAACGCACGGTGAAGCTGTCGTTCAAGGAACAGCGCGAACTCGAAGCGCTGCCGCGGCGTATCGCGGAACTGGAGGAGGAGCAGAAGCGCATCGGTGCGCAGCTCGAAGATGGCTCGATCTTCGCCACGGACGCGAAGGAAGGCGCGCGGCTGTCCGAGCGTCACGCGGCGATCGAAGAGGAACTGCTCGTCGCGCTGGAACGATGGGAAGAGCTGGAAGCAAAGCGCAAGTAAGCCGGGCTTGCACGGCTTCGGGGCCGCCGTCAAGATGGGCGCGGCCCGCGAAAACCGCTATTCTCCTAGCGCGGCGCGGCCCGTGCATGCGACCCAGTCCGTTCACGCCGGCTTCGTCAGGCAATCATCGAGCATTCGATCAAGCATTTCCCGGCATCCGGGCAGACGCACAGTGACCTTTCCCGCGCGTTCATCGATGCCGGACCAACGTTCAGCTATGTCCACGAAAAAATCCAGTGCGGCCGAAGCAGTCCCCGTGAAGCGCACCATGAGCGCCAAGGCGGCCGGTTACAGCGAAGCATCGATCAAGGTGCTCAAAGGGCTCGAGCCGGTCAAGCAGCGGCCCGGCATGTACACGCGCACCGAGAATCCGCTGCACATCATTCAGGAAGTGATCGACAACGCGTCCGACGAAGCGCTCGGCGGCTTCGCCAAGCAGATCATGGTCACGCTGCATACGGACAACTCCGTGTCGGTGGAAGACGACGGCCGCGGCATTCCGTTCGGCCTGCATCCCGAGGAAGGCGTGCCGGTCGTCGAGATCGTGTACACGCGCCTGCACGCGGGCGGCAAGTTCGACAAGGCCGCTGGCGGCGCGTATACCTTCTCGGGCGGCCTGCATGGCGTCGGCGTATCGGTGACGAACGCGCTCGCCACACGGCTCGAAGTCACGGTCTGGCGCGACAACAAGGTCGCGCAACTCGCGTTCGCCAACGGCGATGTCATCGAGCAACTCACCGTGCGCTCTGCCGATCGCGGCGAGAAGAAAACCGGTACGCGCGTGCGCGCCTGGCCGAACCCGAAATATTTCGATTCCCCCAATCTGCCGCTCAGCGAACTGCAGCGGCTTCTGCGCTCGAAGGCGGTGCTGCTGCCGGGCGTCGAAGTCACGCTCGTCATCGAGAAGAGCGGCGAGCGTCAGACGTGGAAGTACGAAGACGGCTTGCGCGGCTATCTGCTGGAAGGCATGGGCGGCGGCGAACTGCTGATTCCGCTCTTCGAAGGCGAACGCTACGCCGAAAGCTCGAAGAACACCGAAGAGACCTTTGCCGAAGGCGAGGGCGCGTCGTGGGTCGTCGCGTGGAGCGAGGAAGGGCCGCTCATGCGTGAATCGTATGTGAACTTGATTCCGACGCCCGCGGGCGGCACTCATGAATCCGGCTTGCGCGACGGCCTCTTTCAGGCGGTCAAGAACTTCGTCGAAATTCACAACCTCCAGCCGAAGGGCGTGAAGCTGCTTGCGGAAGACGTGTTCGCACGCGTGTCGTTCGTGTTGTCGGCGAAGGTGCTCGATCCGCAGTTCCAGGGGCAGATCAAGGAACGTCTCAATAGCCGCGATGCCGTGAAGCTCGTGTCCTCGTTCTCGCGGCCGGCGCTGGAGTTGTGGCTCAATCAGCACGTCGAATACGGCAAGAAGCTCGCGGAACTCGTGATCCGCCAGGCGCAGGCACGGACGCGCGCGGGCCAGAAGGTCGAAAAGCGCAAGAGCTCGGGCGTGGCCGTGCTGCCGGGCAAGCTGACCGATTGCGAATCGACGGATATTGCGCGCAACGAACTCTTCCTCGTCGAGGGCGATTCGGCGGGCGGGTCCGCGAAGATGGGCCGCGACAAGGAATTTCAGGCGATCCTCCCGCTGCGCGGCAAGGTGCTGAACACGTGGGAAACCGAGCGCGACCGGCTCTTCGCGAATAACGAAGTGCATGACATCGCGGTGGCGATCGGCGTCGATCCGCATGGCCCGGACGATCAGATCGACCTGTCGAATCTGCGTTACGGCAAGATCTGCATCCTGTCGGACGCGGACGTCGACGGCGCGCACATTCAGGTGCTGCTGCTCACGCTCTTCTTCAAGCACTTCCCGCAACTGATCGAACGCGGCCATGTGTGCGTCGCGCGTCCGCCGCTCTTCCGCGTCGATGCTCCCGCACGCGGCAAGAAGCCCGCGCAGAAGCTCTATGCGCTCGACGAGGGCGAGCTCGAAGCCATCCTCGACAAGCTGCGCAAGGACGGCGTGCGCGAGACGCAATGGAGCATCAGCCGCTTCAAGGGTCTCGGCGAAATGAGCGCGGAACAGCTATGGGACACGACGATGAACCCGGACACGCGCCGTCTGATGCCGGTCGGTCTGGGCGATCTCGGCTTCGATCTCACGGTGTCGCGCATGACGATGCTGATGGGCAAGGGCGAAGCGGCATCGCGCCGAAGCTGGCTCGAAGAGAAGGGCAACGAAGTCGAAGCGGACATCTGACGCTTAACCGACGCAACGCTTCAAGAACGGAAATTCGATGGGAATCACAGACGATCTCTTCGCCGCGCAGACCGCACCGGACGGCGACCAACTGACGCTCGGCGATTACGCCGAACGCGCGTACCTCGACTATGCGGTGAGCGTGGTCAAGGGCCGCGCGCTGCCGGATGTATCGGACGGGCAAAAGCCCGTGCAGCGCCGCATTCTCTACGCGATGAGCGAGATGGGCCTCGCGAGCACCGCGAAGCCGGTGAAGTCGGCGCGCGTGGTCGGCGACGTGCTCGGCAAGTATCACCCGCACGGCGATCAGTCGGCGTACGACGCGCTCGTGCGTCTCGCGCAGGACTTCTCGATGCGCTATCCGCTCATCGACGGGCAAGGCAATTTCGGCTCGCGCGACGGCGACGGCGCCGCCGCCATGCGATACACCGAAGCGCGCCTCACGCCGATCGCGCGCCTGTTGCTTGATGAAATCGATCAGGGCACGGTCGATTTCATGCCGAATTACGACGGCTCGTTCGAAGAGCCGAAGCTCTTGCCCGCGCGTTTGCCGTTCCTGCTGCTGAACGGGGCATCGGGGATCGCTGTCGGCCTCGCGACGGAGATTCCGTCGCACAACCTGCGCGAAGTGGCGACGGCCGCCGTCGCAATGATTCGCGATCCGAAGCTCGGCCATGCGAGCGTGATGGAAAAGCTCAACGGTCCGGACTTTCCGGGCGGCGGGCAGATCATCTCGTCGCAGGCGGAGATTTCCGCTGCATATGAAAGCGGGCGCGGCAGCCTGAAAGTGCGGGCGCGCTGGAAGATCGAAGACCTCGCGCGCGGCCAGTGGCAACTCGTCATCACCGAACTGCCGCCGAATACGTCGGGTCAGAAGGTGCTCGAAGAAATCGAGGAACTGACGAATCCGAAGATCAAGCTCGGCAAGAAGACGCTCACACCCGACCAGTTGCAGACCAAGCAGACGCTGCTGGGTCTGCTCGACACCGTGCGCGACGAATCCGGCAAGGATGCGCCGGTGCGCCTCGTGTTCGAGCCGAAGTCGAGCCGTATCGATCAGACGGAGTTCGTCAATTCGCTGCTCGCGCATACGAGCCTCGAATCGAATGCGGCGATCAACCTGGTGATGATCGGCGCGGATGGCCGGCCACGGCAAAAGGGCATCGTCGAGATCCTGCACGAGTGGGTCGGCTTCCGCTTCGTGACGGTGACGCGCCGCACGCAGCATCGCTTGAACAAGGTGAACGACCGCATCCATATTCTCGAAGGGCGAATGATCGTCTTCCTGAATATCGATGAAGTCATTCGCATCATCCGCGAAGCCGAGGAGCCGAAGCAGGCGCTGATTGCGCGCTTCAAACTGTCGGACCGGCAGGCCGAGGACATCCTCGAAATTCGTTTGCGCCAGTTGGCGCGGCTCGAAGCGATCAAGATCGAGCAGGAGCTGTCCGAGTTGCGCGACGAGAAGACGAAACTCGAAGAGTTGCTCAACAGCGACGCGGCGATGAAGCGGCTGCTCATCAAGGAGATCGAAGCCGATGCGAAGCAGTACGGCGATAACCGGCGCACGCTGATTCAGCAGGCGACGCGCGCGACGTTCGAAGCGCGTGTCGTCGATGAGCCGGTGACGGTGGTCGTATCGCAACGGGGCTGGGTGCGCGCGCTGAAGGGACACGGGCTCGATCCCGCGGGCTTCACGTTCAAGGCCGGCGACAGCCTCTACGCGGCATTTCAGGCGCGCACGCCGGATACGCTCGTCGCGTGGGGCAGCAATGGGCGCGTGTACTCGGTGCCGGTTGCGGCGCTGCCGGGCGGGCGTGGCGATGGCGTGCCGGTGACGTCGCTGATCGAGCTGGGATCGGGCACGCATCTGCTGCATTACTTCGCGGCATCGGCGGATCAGCCGTTGTTGCTGGCATCGAGCAATGGCTTTGGCTTCATCGCGAAGATCGGCGACATGGTGAGCCGCGTGAAGGCGGGCAAGGCCTTCATGACGATCGACGAGGGCGCGACGCCGCTCGCGCCGATGCCGGTCGTGCCGGGCGCGACTCATGTCGCGTGTCTGTCGAGCATGGGCCGCTTGCTGGTGTTCGGCATGGACGAAATGAAGACGCTGTCGGGCGGCGGACGCGGCGTCACGCTGATGGCGCTCGATCCGAAGGAAACGCTGCGTCAGGCGCTGGCGATCGACTCGCGCGGCGTCGTGCTGACGGGTACGGGACGCGGGGGCAAGGTGAGAGACGAGAAGCTCGCGGGGGCGCAGTTGCAATTGCATATTGGCAAGCGGGCAAGGAAGGGACGCGTGCCGGATACGACGTTGAAGGTCAGTGAGATGCGGCCGGTATTTGAGGGGTAGGGGTTGCGGTTGAAAGGCGCCTCGCAGCGGGAGTTGCGAGGCGTTTTTAGTTTCGGGGATTGTTGCGGCGGTTGCTTGCTGGCGCGAGTCGGGGATACGGCGGTTCAGTCGCGGGATAGGGACGTGCCGTAGTAATCGTCAGCAAGAAGCGCAGCGCGCGGAAATACGTTGCGCCCGGTCACGTCTCTTATCCTTTGGTTTCCTTATCGATTACTGGATGGATTTGACCTGCGATTGGACAGTACCCGCTTTGCTCCCCGCCATCGTAAAAAAACGCAGAGCGCGCGATAGCCTGCCCGACACGGTCGCAGGTGCAGCGCATAACGCGGGTTTCTTATCGGTAGCCTCCATTTCCCCGGAGGTCCAAAGAGCCGCGCCCCGCCGACCCAACGCCTGCTTCACAGCCGCAATCACATTCCCCAGGAACTGACGGCCCGCACCCTAGTCGAACGCCCAACCTTCATCCGTCACATCGATTCCCCGGAACCCCCATGACCAAAGCCATCGAAGCCGCGCTTTTCCTTCACCTGCTCGGCGTGGCCGTGTGGATAGGCGGCATGGTCTTCGCGCATTTCTGCCTGCGTCCCGCGCTCGGCGATCTCGCGCCGCAGTTGCGCCTGCCGCTTTGGGAAGCCGTGTTCGCGCGCTTCTTCAACTGGGTCGCGGGCGCGGTCATCGTCATCCTCCTCACCGGCGGCTTCCTGCTCGCGCAATTCGGCGGCGGTCACGCGGCCTGGCCGCTTCACGCGATGGCCGGCCTCGGCATCGTGATGATGCTGATCTTCGGGCACATCCGCTTCGGGGTGTTTCCGCGCATCCGCCGCGCAGTGCAGGCGCAGAACTGGCCCGATGGCGCACGAGCCGTCGGCACCGTCCGGCGGCTGGTGGTCGTGAATCTCGTGCTGGGGATCGTCACGATCGGAACCGCGGTCCTGTCGCGCGGCTTCTGAGCGCAGCCGCGACAGACGCCGATCAGCCGCCGCGCTCGTCGCTGAGCGCGGGATGTTTGCGCCCGAGCGCCGTCCGTCCGACCGGCCAGCCGCAGACGCCGAAACGGTCGAGCAGGGCCTGCACGCCATCGGCGGGAACCGGGCGGGAGAACAGGAAGCCTTGCGCTTCCACCGGCCCGAGCGCCGCCAGCCACGCGATCTGCTCTTCGCGCTCCGTGCCCTCGACGACGACAGTCAGCCCGAGCGAGCGCGCGAGATTCACGATCGCCGATACCATCACGCAGACGCTGCGGTCTTCGGGAATCGCCTGGATGAACGAGCGGTCGACCTTCAGCGTATCTACTGAAAAGCGGTTCAGATACGACAGCGACGAATATCCGGTGCCGAAGTCGTCGAGCGCGATGCGCACGCCCAGCCGCTTCAGCGCAACGATCTTCTCCTCCACCAGCTCCGGATATTCGACCATCACGGTCTCGGTGATCTCGAGTTCGAGCTTGTCGGGCGGAATGCCGCTCGACGAGATCGCGCGCGCGACCGTCTCTAGCAGATCGCCGCGCCAGAACTGCACCGCCGATATGTTCACCGCGAGCGACAGCCCCGAATAACCCTCGCGCTGCCATTGGGCGAGTTGCGCGCACGCGGTATGAATCACGAAATCGCCGACCGCGACGATCAGCCCCGTCGATTCCGCCACCGGAATGAACTCGATGGCCGGTATCAGTCCGTGCTGCGGATGGTTCCAGCGCACGAGCGCCTCGAATCCCGTGATGCAGCGGCGCGCCAGATCGATCTTCGGCTGATACACGAGGAACAGCTGCTCCTCCGTCAGCGCGACCCGCAGCTGCTGCTCCCACTTCATCAGGTGATCCGCGCGATGCGACAACTGCGGCGAATAGAACTGATAGCAGTTCTTGCCCGCGTCCTTCGCGCTGTACATCGCGAGGTCCGCTTTCTTCAGCAGGTCGATTTCACTTTCGTTCGACACGGAAAACAGCGCAATGCCGATGCTCGCATGCAGCACGAACGCGCTGCCGCGCACGTCGAAGGGCGTCGCGAACATCGTTGCAATGTCGTTGGCGAGGGTGACGGCGCGCTGCTCGACATCGTCGCCCTTCACGACGACCACGAACTCGTCACCGCCGATCCGCGACAAGGTCCCGCTGTTGCCCACGGTCTCCGCGAGCCGCGAGGCGGTCATCTGCAGCACGATGTCGCCGGCGTTGTGGCCGAGCGTGTCGTTGACGGTCTTGAAGTTGTCGAGGTCGATGAACAGTAGCGCGAGTCGCCCGATGTTCTCGGTCTGCGCCACGTCCTGCCGCAACGCGCGCAGCGTCGAATAGCGGTTGCGCAGACCGGTGAGCAAGTCGTATTCGACGAGATGCGTCATCTCGCGTTCGCGGCCGAGCAGCTTGCCGATCAGGCCCGTCGCGACCGCGAAGAAGCCGAGCATCGCGAGCGAAATGAAGCTCGCCATCAGCAGATAGACGTTGCGCGTGTGGTGATAGTCGGCGAACTCCTCGCGCTCCGACAAACCGACGAGCACGCCGAGCGGATAGCCGTCGATATGCCGGTACGACACGATGCGCTTCACGTGGTCGATCGGATCGACGTAAATGCCCGACGCGTGGCCCGAAGTGGGGTAGACGCCGCTCGCGCTGAATTCCGCCTGAGCGGGCGCCGCGTCACTACTCGCGCTCCCCTTCGTGACGGCGCCGGGCGACGGGCGTTCGGTCAGCGTGCCGCCCGCGCTACGGGCGAGCACCGCGCCGTTGTCCGACACGACGGCGATCACGCCTTCGCGCCCGATCGACGCGACGTTGTAGAAGTCGTTGGTGAAGTAAGTCGGATCTTCGGAGACCACTACGACGCCCGCGAACGAGCCGTCCGGATGATTGAGCCGCCGCGTGATTTGCAGCGTCCACTTGCCGGAGAGGCGTCCGTGCACCGGGCGGCTGATGTAGAGCAGGTCGTCGTTGGAATGCACGTGCACCCTGAAGTGCTCGCGATCCGACAGGTCGATCGGCTTCGGCCGCCGGTCCGACGTATTCGCGACGAGCTTGCCGTCCGCGCCGATCAGCGAGACCTGCACGAGCGTATCGCTTTGCACGACGCCTTTGTCGACGGTTGCGGCGAGATCGAAGTCGCCCGGCGACTTCTCGTATTCGTACTTGACGAACCGCGTGATCTGATCGACCTGATGGATCGCCTTGATGGTGTGCTGTTCGAGCGCCGAAGAAAGAATGGCGGCGGAGGCCGTCGACTCATGCGTGGTCGCGTCGCGCTCGACCGACAGCCGCGCGAAGATCACCGCCCACAGCAAGCCGAGCACGAGCGTGCCGAGCACCGGAATCGCGAGCAGCGCGCGGCGCCGCCGGATGGCCGGGGCGCTCGCGCGGGAATCGGTTGCTGCGTGGGAGCGCGCACGCTTCATAAAGCGCCTGAAGTAAAAACGCCGCACGGCGCCCGCCGTGCCGGCGACCGCGCGAAATGTAAAGGGTGATGCATGTGCTGAGGCGTTCCCCGAAACGGATCAATCGAGCGTAGTCTGCGCGCCTTGGGACCGGGAAACCTGATGCCGCGCTCATCCGGCTGGCGCGCTCGCGGGATTGCGTTCGGGTGATGACGCCTTGATTGTGCCGGTGGCGATTCATACCGATCGCCGCCCGCCGCGCTTGTCATCCGGTCCCCAATGTTCGGATAGTACTGAAGGCGCACGAATTAAGGAAGGGCAACGGCGCGGCGTCGGGGTTTACGCCCTGCGCACGCAGGTCATTGTTTCAGAAGCGGAAAGTACCGTCGACGACCGTCACGGAATCGCCGCCGATCCATACCGGAGCGCCGTTCGCGCGATCGTCGTAGGCGATGCTGACGCGACCATCGCGACCGAGCGCCGTGCCCTGACGCACCGTATAGGCATCGCCAGGGCGCTTGCCTTGCGCCGTCAGGAGCACGGCCAGCGCCGCATTCGCGCTGCCGGTCACCGGGTCCTCGATGTTCTCCGCGCCGAGCAGCAACGTGCGCAGTTCGAACGTCGCGGGCGCGCCGCCGTCGTGCGGACCGTAGACGACGATCCCATGCGTGCCCACTTCCGCGACGAGCGCGGTGAGCGCCTCCCGCGCGGCGGGCGACAGCGTCATCGCAAGGCATTGCGCCGCGTCCCGCAAGCGGATGAGGAGCCACGGCACGCCATTGTCGACCGCGCAAGGCGGCGCGCTGAAGTCGATGGCGACGGGCGCGAGCGCATCGGCGAGACGCTTTTGCTGATCGTCGTCGAGCGGCGCGATGCGCGCTGGCGGCGCGGCGAACGCCCATTGCGCGTCGGCACGCTTCGCGAGCGTCACCAGCCCGACGCCGCACTCCTGCACGAGCGTGCCCGGCGTCTTCGGCGCATAACCGCTTTCGAGCAACGCGTGCGCCGTGCCGAGCGTCGGATGCCCGGCGAACGGAAGCTCCGTCGCCGTCGTGAAGATGCGCACGCGATAGTCGGCGCGCGGATCGGTCGGGCGCAGGATGAAGGTGGTCTCCGACAGATTCGTCCAGCGCGCGATGGCCTGCATGCGCTCGGTCGTGAGATCGTCGGCGTCGAAGATCACGGCGAGCGGGTTGCCTCTGAACGGAACGGACGTGAAGACATCGACCTGTTTGAAGCGGACGGTGCGAGTGGATAAGGTCATGCGCGAGAAAGGAAGGGGTCAAAAAAAACCCGACGCGCGGACACGTCGGGTTTCGCTGGAATCGATGCAGCCGCGCTCAGCCCACTTCGGCGATCAGCTCGATTTCGACGCACGCGCCGAGCGGAATCTGCGCGACGCCGAATGCGGAGCGCGCGTGCTTGCCGGCATCGCCGAAGACTTCCGCGATCAGTTCCGATGCGCCATTCGTCACGATGTGCTGCTCGGTGAAATCGGGCGTCGAGTTCACGAGGCTCATCACTTTCACGACGCGCTTCACGCGGTTCAGGTCGCCCGTGTGTGCATGCAGTGTCGCGATCAGGTCGATGGCCACGCTGCGCGCGGCGGCCTTGCCTTCTTCGGTCGCGATGTCCGCGCCGAGCTTGCCCGCGTGCACCTTGCCGTCCTTCTTCGCGATATGCCCCGACAGATACACGGTGTTGCCGCTTTGCGCGCTCATCACGTAGGCGGCGGCCGGCGCGCCCGCGACGGGCAATTCGATGCCGAGTTCCTTCAGCTTGTCATACACGTTCGATGCCATCGTGGCTCCTTGATTGCGTTGCAGAGATTCAGAGGCTCGCGCGAATCAGCGCGCCGAGCTTCGCGACGCCTTCGTCGATCGTCGCGGGCGGCACCGTGACGAAGGAAAGGCGCATCGTGTTGTGTTCGGCCTGATTCGCGAAGAAAGGGCCGCCCGGCACGAAGGCCACGTTCTGCGCGATGGATTGCTCGAGCAGCTTCATCGAATCGATCTGCTGCGGCAGCTTGACCCATACGAACATGCCGCCTTCCGGCCGGTTCCATTCGACGCCCGCCGGCATGTGACGTTCCAGCGCCGCGAGCATCGCCGCGCATTGATCGCGATACAGCGCGCGGATGGTCGGCACGTGCTCGTCGAGAAAGCCGTCCTTCACGACTTCATGCACGATGCGCTGCGTGATGCTCGGCGTGTGCAGGTCGGTGGCCTGCTTCGCCTGCACGAGCTTGAAGTGCAATTCCTCGGGCGCGATGATGTAGCCCACGCGCAAGCCCGGCGCGAGCACCTTCGAGAACGAGCCGAGATGCACGATGTGATCGGGCGCCATCGAGAGCAGCGTCGGAAGCGGGGCGCCGGCGTAGTCGAGCGCGCCGTAGGGATCGTCTTCGATGACGGGGAACGCGGCTTCGTTTGCGAACGCGGCGAGTGCGCGGCGGCGTTCGAGCGGCAGGCGTCGGCCCGTCGGATTCTGAAAATTCGGCTGCGCGTACAGCAGGCGCGCGTTCGCGACGAGCGCGGCATCGAGCCGCTCGGGAATCAGGCCGGATTCGTCCGTCGGCACCTGCACGTAGGTCGGCTCGAACATCGAGAACGATTGCAGCGCGCCGAGATAGGTCGGCGTTTCGACGAGAACACGGCTGCCCGGATCGACGAGCACCTTGCCGAGCAGATCGAGCGCCTGCTGCGAGCCGGTCGTGATGAGCACTTGCGTCGGGCGGATCGTCGCGCCGTTCACCGAATAGCGCGCGGCCACCCATTCGCGCAGCGGCATGAAGCCTTCGGTCGCGCTGTACTGGAGCGCCGCTGCCGGTTGATCGCGGAGGATGCGCTCGGACGCGTGGCGCATCTGCTCGACGGGAAACGTCGCCGGCGAAGGCAGCCCGCCCGCGAAAGAAATGACTTCGGGCCGTTCCGTGACCTTGAGGATTTCACGAATCGCCGAACTGGTGAGCTTGCGGGCGCGTTCGGAAAGTTGCCACGGCGTGGCGCGGAGATCGGCTTGATTCATGAAGTGCCTCGGTTGTCTCTGGGTTTGGTTCTGGGTATCGCGTGACGAGGGACGCGCAAACAGCGATTATCGCCCGGGCGCGTCACTGCGTCACTTGGCGTGGCGGGCAGCCGTCACCGGATGCGCTGCCGGCGTCGCGACCACCGCCGGCGCGGCGCGCACCGCCGTCTTGCGGCCGAGCACGACGGTCACGATGACGGCCGCCGCATACAGCCACGTCGACGCGCTCACGTGCTCGCCGAAGAAGAGCGCGGAGAGCGCCATTGTGAAGAAGATCTGCAGCAGTTGCACCTGGCCGACGCGGGCGATGCCGCCCATCGCGAGGCCCGCATACCACGCGAAGAAACCGATGAACTGCGAGAAGAGCGTCACGTAGCCGAACGCGAGCCAGGTGCGCAGCGCGAGCGGCTCGGGATGCGCCGCATGATGCGCCCACGCGAGCCAGCCGACCGGCAGCAGCAGAAACGGCGCGGACAGCACGAGCGCCCAGCAGATGACCTGCCAGCCGCCCATCTGACGCGCGAGCCGCGCGCCTTCCGCATAACCGAGCGCGCCGATGCCGACCGCGACGAGCATCAGCAGGTCGCCCGCCTGAAGACCGCCGCCGCCCGCCTGCAACGCGAACGCGACGACGATCGCGCTGCCCGCCACCGCGCTCGCCCAGAAGGCTTTCGACGGCCGTTCGTGCGAAAGCCACGCGGCATAGATCGCGACGCACAGCGGCTGCAGGCCGTTGACGACCGCGCCGTGCGAGGCGGGGACGGTTTTCATCGCCCAGGCGGAAAACACCGGGAACGCGATGATCACGCCCAGCGCGACGACGCCGAGGCTCTTGACTTGCGGCCACGTCGGCAGCTTTTCGCGACGCCACGCGAGCAGCAGCGCGGCCGGAATCGCCGCGACGAGCGCACGCCCTAGGCCGTTCAAAAGCGGATGCACTTCCTGCACGACGATGCGCGTCATCGGCAGCGTCAGGCTGAAAATGACGACGCCGATCAGGCCAAGCAGCATGCCTTCGGTTTCGCGGGTCTTCATGATGCGGCGTCTCCTTTTTTTTTGCAGCGCGCCGGGCGCTCAGTCGGGTGTGTCGTGTGAAAGCGGCAGTTCGGGTTCCGCCTGCGCATCCTCGATTTTCTTGCTCTTGACGCGGCGGCGCTTGGCGACGTCCTGCTGCGCGCGCTGCGCGGCTTCGGCGGCTTCCGCCGCTTCGCCGAGCGTCAGCGTCGAGCCGTCCGGCAGTTCGAATTCCGCGACGAGCACCGGCGCGCCGGCCGTCGATTCGACGCGCACCAGATGCGACGCCCCGAGCCACGCAAGCTGCTCCGCGATGACATCCGCGTTCGGATGGAAGCCCGTCAGTGCGCGCAGCGCGATGCCCGTTGCGGGAAGCGCATCGCCCGGATGGCGCGGCGTGTCCCACTGAATCAGCGACGGCAGCACGCCATCGCCGGCGGCCTGCCATGCGGGGAACGCGCCGTCGTCGGGAACGGTGAGGTTCCAGGTATTGCCGCCGCGCGACATCGCCACAACCGGCGCGATGCGCTCCGGATACTGCTCGCGCCAGCGCGTGAGCGACTTCGGCCGGTCCACGCGCGCGACCCAGTGCACGAGTTGCGGGCCGCTCGCGAGGCGTTCCTGCATCGCGGGATCGTCGAGCGCGAAGAGGCGAGGACGAGGCGCTTCGCGCGGCGCGGCGGCCGGATCGGCGGCGATCACTTCGACGTATGCGCCGCCCCACAGGCCAAGCAGCCGATTGTGCGTGCCCATCAGCGGATGCGCGCCGCCGGGCTCGGACTCGACGCCGAACTTCGCGGCGACGAACTGCGCGCCTTCGTTCAGCGTGCGCGCGGCGATCACGAGATGGTCGAGTGTCAAAGGATGAGCGGTCATGGTCAACGGATGGAGCGAAGTCGGGGCGTTAGCATAACCGTTCGCCAACCGGGGCGAGAAGCGTTGCCGTCCGGTCGCCGGAACAGAAAATGTAACGGTAATGACCAGAACAGTAACGGTACAATCGGCCAGATTGGATTCGGTACAGTTCGTCAGCCGACGACGTCTGCACCGCTCATCAGGAACCCGCGAGGAACCGCCATGTCTGTGCCGCTCGATCTGATTCCCGCCCCGCACGACGCCACGCAACTCACGCTCGTCGATCAACTGGTTCAATGGGGCCGGCGGCGTATCGACGAACGCGTGTTTCGCCCCGGCATGCGCATGCCTTCGATTCGCAAGCTCGCCGTCGACAAGGGCGTGTCGCGCTTCACCGTCGTCGAGGCTTATGAACGGCTCGTCGCGCACGGCTATCTCGACTCGCGGCGCGGCTCGGGCTTTTACGTGCGCGACCGTATCGTGTCGGCGTCGCCAGCGGCGGGCGTGGCGGCGCAGAGCGAGCCGGTGCAGAGCGCCATCGACGTCGTCTGGCTGCTGCGCAACATGCTGCATACGGCGAGTCCGGAAAAGGGACCGGGCCTCGGCTATCTGCCGGGCCGCTGGCTGGACGGCGAACTCATCACGAATGCGCTGCGCTCGATGAGCCGGCTTTCCGGCGCGCAAATGCTCGGCTTGGGCACGCCGCAAGGGTTCCTGCCGCTGCGCCAGCAATTGCAGACGCGGCTCGCGGAACTGGAGATCGGCGCGTCGGAGCAGCAGCTCGTGCTCGTGTCGGGCATCACGCAGGCCATCGACCTGATTGCGCGGCTTTACGTGAAGCCGGGCGACGCGGTGATCGTCGGCGATCCGGCGTGGTTTCAGATGTTCGGGCGCTTCGCGTCGCAGGGCGCGCGGCTCGTCGGCATGCCGTACACGCCCGATGGTCCCGATCTCGACGCGCTCGAAACGCTCGTCGCGACGTGGCGGCCGAAGATGCTCATCATCAATTCGGTGCTGCACAATCCGACCGGCACGTCGCTGACGGCCGCGCAGGCGTTCCGCATCCTGCAGCTCGCGCAGCAATACGATTTCATCGTCGTGGAAGACGATGTCTACGGCGATCTTTGCCCGACGGGTTATCCCGCGACGCGCCTGGCATCGCTCGATCAACTGAAGCGCGTGATCTTTCTCGGCAGTTTCTCGAAGACGCTGGCGGCGAATCTCCGCGTGGGCTATATCGCGGCATCGGCGGACGTGGCGAAGGCGCTCGCCGACCAGAAGATGCTCGTCGGCATGACGAGTCCGGAGCTGAACGAGCGCGTCGTCTACAAGGTGCTGACCGAGGGACATTACCGGCGGCACGTCGAGCGCTTGCGCGTGCGGCTCGACGGCGTGCGCGACAAGACCGCGCGCATGCTGGAAAAGACCGGCCTCAGGCTGTTCACGACGCCCGACGCGGGCATGTTCTTATGGGCCGATGCCGGCGTCGATTCCGAAGGCCTCGCGGCGGCGGGTCACGAAGCCGGCTTTCTGCTGACGCCCGGCAGCCTGTTTTCACCGCAGCAGTCGCCGACGACGTGGATGCGCTTCAATATCGCCAATTGCGGCGATCCAGCGCTGCCCGCGCTCATCGCGAGCCATCTGGAGAAAGTCGCGCGGCGCGGCGTTTCGGCAGATGACGGCGATCGGACGGCGCGTCGATGAAATCCCCGAGCACGGTTTCATAGAGCGCGAGCGCGTCGGGCGTGTGGCGGTAACGCTGTTCGTACAGCCGGCTCTGGGCGTCGCAGAAACGCAGCGCGAAGTAATCCGCGAGCAGGTTGCCTTGCGCTTCCATGTTGTAGTCGGACAGGCGCTTGCCTGCGCCGAGCGTGTAGCCGTAATTCAGCCCGATGCGGATCGCCCCGCGGGTGCGCACCCAATAGCCAAGCTGAAACTGCCAGACGTGCGTCATCTCGTGGATGAACCACATCTGATCGGAGATGCCGCAGGCGGCGAAATCATCCTGATGGCAGGCCGGCGGGAAATAGAGGCTGCCGTTCGGCGCCATCGCGGTGTGCGCGGGCTGCAGCCCGAACGGCAGATACGGCCGCGCGTGGACGCGGACCGTCGAATAGTCGATCGCATCGCGGAAGACGAGACGAGCGATCGCGATTTCGTTCGGCGTCAGCGGACGGGCGCGTCGATCGGGCGGGTGCGGCGCAAGCATGTCGGTCGTCTCGATGATTCGGGATGCGCATCTTAGCGAAGCGCATCGGCATCGGCTCTTGAAAAGGTTTGGCCCGCCCTCATATCGGACAAATTCGCCGGGCAGCGCCACGCGAGCCCGGCGGCGTGACAGCATTGACGACACCCAACTTAGAGGACCCGACCATGGCGCAAGAAACCATGAGCTTTCAGGCGGAAGTGAAGCAGCTTCTGCACCTGATGATTCATTCGCTGTACAGCAACAAGGAAATTTTCCTGCGCGAGCTGATTTCGAACGCGTCCGACGCCGCCGACAAGCTGCGCTTCGAGGCCATCGAGAACAGCGCGCTGTACGAGAACGATCCCGAGCTGCGGATCCGCATTTCGTTCGACAAGGCCGCGCGCACCGTCACCATCGACGACAACGGCATCGGCATGAGCCGCGACGAGGCCATTTCGCATCTCGGCACCATCGCGCGTTCGGGCACGAAGGAATTCTTCTCGAAGCTCTCGGGCGACCAGCAGAAAGATGCTGCGCTGATCGGCCAGTTCGGCGTGGGCTTCTACTCGGGCTTCATCGTCGCGGACAAGATCACGGTCGAGACGCGCCGTGCCGGTCTGCCGGCGAGCCAGGGCGTGCGCTGGACGAGCGCGGGCGAGGGCGACTTCGAGATCGAGGACATCGAGCGCGCGCAACGCGGCACGACCATCACGCTGCATCTGCGCGCGGACGAGGACGAACTGCTGTCGTCGTATCGCCTCAAGTCGATCATCCAGAAGTATTCGGACCACGTCGCGCTGCCCATCCTGATGAAGAAGGAAGAATGGGACGCCGAGAAGAGCGAGATGGTCGAGAAGCACGAGGACGAGACCGTCAATCAGGCGAGCGCGCTGTGGACGCGCCCGAAGAACGACATCACGGACGAACAGTACAAGCAGTTCTATCAGCACATCTCGCACGATCACGACGAACCGCTCGCGTGGACGCATAACCGCGTCGAAGGCCGCAGCGAGTACACGCAACTGCTGTATGTGCCGAAGCATGCGCCGTTCGATCTGTGGAACCGCGAGCATCGCGGCGGCCTCAAGCTGTACGTGAAGCGCGTCTTCATCATGGACGATGCTGAGCAGTTGCTGCCGGCGTATCTGCGTTTCGTGAAGGGCGTGGTCGATTCCGCCGATCTGCCGCTCAACGTCTCGCGCGAAATCCTGCAAGAAAGCCGCGACGTAAAGGCGATTCGCGAAGGCGTGACCAAGCGCGTGCTGTCGATGCTGGAAGAAATCGCGACTTCGTCCGCCGAAGCGACGGAAGACGCGGACAAGCAGAAGTATCAGACTTTCTGGAACGAGTTCGGACAGGTGCTGAAGGAAGGCATCGGCGAGGACTTCAGCAATCGCGAACGCATCGCGAAGCTGGTGCGCTTTGCATCGACGCACAACGACAGCGACGCGCAGAACGTATCGCTCGCCGAATACGTCTCGCGCATGAAGCCCGAGCAGACGAAGATCTACTACGTCACCGCCGACAACTGGCAGGCCGCGAAGAACAGTCCGCATCTGGAAGTGTTCCGCAAGAAGGGCGTCGAAGTGCTGCTGATGACGGATCGCGTCGACGAGTGGATGCTGTCGTTCCTGAACGAGTTCGACGGCAAGCCGCTGGCGAGCGTCGCACGCGGCGATCTCGACCTCGGCGCGCTCAACGACGAAGAGAAGCAGCAGCAGGAAAAGATCGGCGAGGACATGAAGCCGCTCGTCGAGAAGATGAAGGAAGCGCTCGAAGGCAAGGCGAAGGACGTGCGGCTTACGTTCCGCCTGACGGATTCGCCGAGTTGCCTGGTCGCCGACGAGGGCGACATGAGCGGTTACTTGCAGCGCATGTTGAAGGCGGCCGGGCAGAAGGCGCCGCAGGCGGAGCCGATTCTGGAGGTGAACCCGGATCATCCGCTGGTGAAGGCGCTCAAGGCCGACGACGCGAATTTCAGCGACTGGTGCCATCTGCTATTCGATCAGGCGATGCTGGCGGAGGGCGGAGTGCTCGAAGATCCGGCTAGCTTCGTGAAGCGGACGAACGCGTTGTTGCTGGCGCGTTGAGCCGCTAGCGGGTGAGTTCGTTAAGGAACGCGCCGCCGGGAGACCGGCGGCGCGTTTTTATTTGCTCGTGCGGTCCTTGTTGGACTGAGCGAGCACCGATGCGGCGAGTGTCTTCGTCTCTTGCGAGTATTTATTGCTATGAAGCACTTCGCTTGCCTTATGCTCCATGTTGCCGCTGGTCTGCTTGGCCGAATGTGATTGGGCAAGTGCCGACGCGGCAAGGCTTTTCGCGGTCGCGGAAGCCTTCGGATCATGCAGCGTTTTGCTGGCAAGGTGAGCGACTTTCTTCGATGTCTGCTTCGTGTTGTTCGTCATTGACGTTCCTCGTTGTGTCTCTTGGATAGCCGGCGTCAAACACTGCGCGGCTTCCACAGTCTCGTGCGCGAAGTCTCCAATCACCATACGATTTTTCCGAATCGCAACCCGGTCCTATAATGGCGGCCATGTCGATCCCCAACGATCCCGTCGACCACCACTGGCGAGCCACACCGCTCCCGTCCTTCAGCGCCCATCAGAAGGACTGGCTAACGCGCACCGGCTCTCTCACCGCCCACTTGCACGCGCTCGGCGCGGTCACCGTCGACGTCAAGCGCGAAGCCGTCGATACACCCGGGCAGGACGAATGGCGCGCACTCGGCGTCACGCCTCGCACGCCGGTCTGGACACGCGAAGTGGTGCTAAAAGTCGATGACGTCCCGTTCGTCGTCGCGCATAGCATCGTCGCGCTGTCGGACAGCCACGGCGTGTGGCAGTCGATACGCCGTCTTCGCACACGACCGCTCGCTGAATTGCTCTATAGCGACAGCAGCGTGTCACGCTCGATCCTCGTGAGCCGCGTGCTGACCGCCCGGCATCCGCTCCACCGGCTGGCGATCGGCCAAGCTGATGCGAGCCACGCACTCGCCGCGCGCCGATCCATTTTCGTGCGTCACGGCACCCCGCTGATGGTCACCGAATGCATGCTCGATGCGCTCTGGCGCAAGCTCGCCGCATCGCATGGCGAGCGGCATCATCGCGAACATGCGCGTGCTTTGGAACATCTCGCGTCGCATGCAAAGCGCGCCGTGCGTGAGGAAGCAAAATGAAGCTCACGGGCTTTCCGCCGATCGGCGGCCACGCGACGCATACGCTCATCCTCGGCAGTTTCCCCGGCGTCGCATCGCTCGCGGCGACGCAGTATTACGCGCATCCGCGCAATCAGTTCTGGCGGCTCGTCGGCGCGGCCATCGACGAACCGCTGCACGAACTCGCCTATGAAGATCGGCTCGCGCGCCTGACCGGACACGGCATCGGCCTGTGGGACGTGCTCGCCGCGTGCGATCGCGAAGGCAGTCTCGACAGCGCCATCCGCAATGCATCCCCGAACGACTTTGCCGCGTTCCACGAGCGCTTCCCGATGCTGCGCAAGGTGTGCTTCAACGGCAAGACATCGGGCAAGTTCGCGCCCGTGATTGCCGCGGCGGGCTACGCGACGCTCGTGTTGCCGTCGTCGAGTCCGGCCAATGCTATCCTCTCGTTCGACCAAAAATTGCGCATCTGGCGCGACATCCTCACCCATGACGAATCTGATCAAGCGCGCGTCGGCTGAAGCCCGCGCGTTCGGCCGCAAGAAAGAAAGCGGCAAGCAAGCCCGCCGTAACAAGCAAGACGACGATGACCTCGCCAACGCACCGCGCATCGACGCGCCGCGCAAGCCGCGCTTTGCGCCGGTCACGTTCTCGGAAGAGGGCGGCGTGCGCTTCCTGCACTTCGGCACCGAATGGGTTCAGGGCGCCATGCGTCTGAGAAAGCCCGATCACATCGAACTCGAATACGCCCAGCAGATGATGGCGTGGCTGCTGTTCATCGAAACGCCCGAACGCATCGTGCAACTGGGTCTCGGCGCGGCGGCGCTCACGAAGTTCTGTTATCGCTTTTTGAAACGCGCGAAGGTAGAAGCGGTCGAATTGAATCCGGCCGTCGTCATCGCGGCGCGCGCGATGTTCGAACTGCCGTACGACGACGCGCGCCTCACCGTCACCGAGCGCGATGCGTGGGAGTTCGTCAACGACCGCGCGAATCACGGCACGATCGGCGCCTTGCAGATCGACATCTACGACGCCACCGCACGCGGTCCCGTGCTCGACAGCGTGTCGTTCTATCGCGCGTGCAAGGCTTGTCTCACGCCTGAAGCGGGCGTCGTGACCATCAACCTGTTCGGCGATCATCCGAGCTTCGTGCGCAACATGCGTCACCTGAACGAGGCGTTCGATCGTCGCGTGATCGCGTTGCCCGAAGTGCACGACGGCAATCGTGTCGCGCTCGCGTTCGCCGGCCCCGCGCTCGACGTGCCGTTCTCCGCATTGCAGGAACGCGCGAAGCTGCTGGAAGCGCAACTCGGCCTGCCCGCGCGCAAGTGGGTGAAGGGCCTCATCGAAAGCGCCGGCGTCCCGGCGAAGGGTTCGTTCACCATCTGAGCGCGTCGGCGAACACGCACACGAGCAGGGCGCGAATCCCGTTACAAAGGCCTTTCACATAAGGAGAATGGTCGGGATTCCCCCTGCTTGACCGTGTTTTGGCGGTCCCTATACTCCTCCTGTTATTTCCGAGCGCTTTCAGCGGCGTGTCTGCCCGCCCGCCGCCGGCCTTGTCGGCCACGGCTTCAGAAGCGCATGCTCAGAACGAATCAAACAACTTGCATGGGACCGGAGTAACGGGGCACGCCCGCTCTGGCCCGCCAGGGGAGAACGGTCATGGCTGCCGATCCAAGCCGCACAGGACAACCGCGCAACAAACATTGGCTCTGGCTTCTGATCCTTCCGTGGATCGGCGTCGTATGGGTGCCGTTCTACAACAAGGTCGAGCCGGTGCTCTGGGGCTTTCCGTTCTTCTACTGGTATCAGCTCCTGTGGGTGCTGATTAGCGCAGTCATCACGGCTGTCGTCTATAAGAAGACCAAGGCGCTGCCTTCGGGCCGTGCGCCCCAGGGAGGTGCGCGATGATGAACGCCACCGCAACCTTCGTCTTCGTCCTGTTTTTCGTCGGCGTGACGATACTCGGCTTCATCGCCGCCCACTGGCGCAAAGGCGACCTTGCCCAACTCGATGAATGGGGCCTCGGCGGCCGGCGCTTCGGTACCATCGTCACGTGGTTCCTGCTCGGCGGCGATCTCTACACCGCCTATACGTTCGTCGCGGTGCCGGCGCTCGTGTTCGGCGCGGGCGCGACGGGCTTCTTCGCGCTGCCGTACACCATCCTGATCTATCCGTTCGCGTTCGTCGTGTTTCCGAAGCTGTGGAGCATCGCGAAGCGTCACGGCTATGTGACCGCCGCCGACTTCGTCCACGCTCGATACAACAGCCGCATGCTCGCGCTGGCGATCGCGGTGACCGGCATCGTCGCGACGATGCCTTACATCGCGCTGCAGCTCGTCGGCATCGAAGTGGTCATCGGGGCGCTCGGCTTCAGCACGCAGGGCTTCGTTGGCGATCTGCCGCTGATCATCGCGTTTGCGATTCTCGCCGCGTACACGTACACGTCTGGGCTGCGCGCGCCCGCGATGATCGCGGTCGTCAAGGACGTGCTGATCTATATCACCATCATCGCCGCGATGATCGTGATCCCGGCGCAACTCGGCGGCTTCGGACACATCTTCGGTTCGGTGCCGCCCGCGAAGCTGCTCCTCAAGGCGCCGGACGCGGCGAGCCTCAACGGCTACAGCGCGTACGCGACGCTCGCGGTCGGTTCGGCGCTCGCGCTCTTCCTGTATCCGCATTCGGTGACGGCGATTCTCTCGTCGAATTCGGGCAATACGATCCGCCGCAACATGTCGCTGTTGCCCGCGTACTCGCTGGTGCTCGGCCTGCTCGCGCTGCTCGGCTACATGGCGCTGGCCTCGGGCGTGAAGGACATGCCGCAGTACGCCTCGTACTTCAAGGCGTACGGTGCGAACTTCGCGGTGCCGGCGCTGTTCCTGCACTACTTTCCGTCATGGTTCGTGGGCGTGGCGTTCGCGGCCATCGGCATCGGCGCGCTGGTTCCGGCGGCGATCATGTCGATCGCGGCGGCGAATCTCTACACGCGCAACGTGCATCGCGAGTTCGTCAATCGCTCGATGACGCCCGAGCAGGAAACCAACGTCGCCAAGCTGGTATCGCTGATCGTGAAGGTCGGCGCGGTCGTGTTCATTCTCGCGCTGCCGCTCACCTACGCGATCCAGCTGCAACTGCTCGGCGGCATCTGGATCATTCAGACGCTGCCCGCACTCGTGCTCGGCCTCTATACGCGCGTGCTGGATCATCGCGGACTGCTGATCGGCTGGGCGGTGGGCATCGCCTCGGGCACGTGGATGGCGGTATCGCTGCAACTAAAGGGCTCGATCTTCACCGTGCACCTCTTCGGCTATGCGGTGCCGGGTTATGCGGCCGTGTGGGCGCTGATCATCAACCTGATCGTGTCGATCGCGATCAGCGTGCTCGTGCGGGTGCTCGGCCTCAAGCGCTCGGACGACCGCACGCGGCCCGAAGATTATCTGGACGTCGTGGAAAACTGATCGCGCGCTCGGCGTGACGCGGCACCGCGTCTGCTACGCTAACGCCCGTAATGGCCATCGGCCGTTGCGGGCGTTTTGCCTTCAGGCAATCGTTCGGACACGCACTCATCGACGCGAGCGAATCATGGCTTCATCGACATCGGCGTCATTGCGCAAAGGGCGCGCGAAGCGGCTGTGGCACGTGCTCATGTCGCCATTCTTCCGTTACCGGCACGCGAAGCTGATTCACGCGGTGCGCGTCGCGCTCGGGATGGCGACGTCGTTTCTCGTCACCACGGGCATCGACGTGCCGCATGGCGTGTGGGCGTCCGTGTCGCTGATCGTCGTGATCGGCGGATTGCAGCACTACGGCAACATCCGCAAGAAGGCGGCGGAGCGGGCGATCGGCACGGCGCTCGGCGCCGCGATCGGCCTCGCGCTGATCCTCGTGCATATGCTGTTCGGCTCGCTCATGCTGTTCTTCCTGCTGATGTCGGCGATTGCCGGCGCATGCGCTTATTACGCCATCGGCAAGGCGGGCTACGTGGCGCTGCTGACGGCGATCACGATGGTCATCGTCGCCGGCCACGGCGATTCCCCGTTCGATGTCGGCCTGTGGCGCACGGCGAACGTGCTGATCGGCATTGCGATCGCGCTGGCGTTTTCCTTCGTGCTGCCGCAATACGCGACGTATTCATGGCGCTATCGCCTCGCCGACAATCTGCGCGAATGCGCACGTCTGTATGGCGCGCTGCTGGACGGCAAGCCTCTGATCGCCGAAGAAACCACGCGCCGCTTTCTCGTGATGAGCCAGCGGCTCGTGCAGTCACGCGCGCTGATGGATTCGGTCGCGAAGGAAACGGGCGTGCCGCTCGCACGGCTCGAGGAAATACAGCGGCTGCATCGCTCGATACTCGCGGCGCTCGAGATGCTCGTCACGTCGTTGCCGGAGGCGTCGCGCGATAGGAACGGCTTCGCGCTCGATTGCACGCCACGGGAACTGGAAGCGCGGCACACGCTCTTGCAGATGGCGCGGGCGCTACGCTTCGGGCGCGTCGGCCTGCTTTACGCGGGCGTGGATGCGATGGCGAAACGAGAAGGCGGGGAAGGGGAATCGACGCAGCAGGGCATGCATTGGCTCGCGATGCGTTTCGACGAGCAGGTCGATCGCTTGCGGCTGCGTCTGAGTGAAATTGAACGGCAGTGGAACATCGAAGGCGCGCGGCCGTTCAACGGCTGACGCGCCTCGCAAATTGTGCGGCGCTTACGGCTGCGCGGGTGCGGCCGGCGCTTGTTTGGCGTCTTCGGCAACCTCGACCGCGTTGACCACGTTGATGAGCCAGGGCACGCCGAAACGGTCCTTGAGCATGCCGAAGCCCGCCGTGAAGAACGTGGATTGCCACGGCGTAATGACCGTGCCGCCCTCGCTCAGGATGTTGAACGTGCGCTCGCCGGATTCGGCGTCGTCAGCGGCGATGGAAAAGGTGAAGCCGTGATATTCCTTCGGCGGTTGCCCGAACTGGCCGTCCGAGACCATGACCTCGCTGGAACCGAGGCTGAACATGGCGTGCATGACCTTGTCGTGCCATTCGGCCGGCACGTTGGCGGCGTCGGGCGTGTCCCGGAAACGGATCAGCGTATCGATCTGAGCGCCGAACGCGGCTTGATAGAGCGCGAGCGCCTCAGCGCAATTTCCGTTGAAGAAAACGTAGGTATCCAGCTGCATGACTGACTTCTCCGAGCTTGGCGGAGTCCCGCCAAAGCATCAAAGTCTATTGCAACCGGATGCGCTGCCAGCGCTGAAACAGTCAATTTATGTCGCGCGCCACTGAAAGACACAGTTTCCGTGGTTGTACGCGAAGGGCGGGCGCATGGCGCGCCCGCCGGGCCATTACTGCAGCGCGGTAATCAGCTTTTCCAGCTTGATCGCATCGGCGGCGAATGCGCGGATGCCTTCAGCGAGCTTCTCCGTCGCCATCGCGTCTTCGTTCAGGAGGAAGCGGAAGGTCGGCTCGTCGACGCCAATCTTCTCGATATTCTCGTTCGCCACCGCTTCCGGCGAGAGCTTGCGCTCCACCTTCTCGTCGCTGTCGGCGAGTTTCTTCAGCAGATCGGGGCTGATCGTCAGCAGGTCGCAGCCGGCCAGTTCGATAATCTGGCTGACGGTGCGGAAGCTCGCGCCCATCACCTCGGTCTTGTAGCCGAACTTCTTGTAGTACGCGTAGATGCGTCGCACCGACTGCACGCCCGGATCGTTCGCACCGCCGTTCTTCACTTCGTCCCATTCCGCGCCAGCGGACTTCTTGTACCAGTCGTAAATTCGGCCGACGAACGGCGAAATGAGCTGCGCGCCCGCATCCGCACAGGCAGCGGCCTGCGCGAGCGAGAAGAGCAGCGTCATGTTGCAGCGGATGCCTTCCTTTTGCAGCACTTCAGCCGCGCGGATGCCTTCCCACGTCGACGCCAGCTTGATCAGCACGCGCTCGCGCTTGATCCCGGCGTTCTCGTACAGCTTGATGATCTCGCGGCCCTTGTCGATCGAAGCCTTGGTATCGAACGAGAGGCGTGCGTCGACTTCGGTCGAGACGCGCCCCGGCACGATCTTCAGAATCTCGGTGCCGAACGCGACGAGCAGGTGATCGATGATCTGGCCCATCGGCTTGCCCGCGTGCTCCTTCACGGTCTTCTCGAGCAGCGGCTTGTAGTCGTCCTTCTGAACGGCCTTCAGGATCAGCGACGGATTGGTCGTCGCGTCCTGCGGCTTGAACTGGATGAATTGCTGGAAGTCGCCCGTATCGGCGACGACCGTGGTGTATTGCTTGAGCTGGTCGAGAGCGGATGTCATGTCGATTCGTCGGCGCCGTGCGCCTTGTCAGAGTGCGGTAGCCCGCGGGTTGTCCTCGATCGCGATGCCGCGCAGCGTGCTGCCACGCGCGGTTCGCCCTTGAAGCGATTCCATTATTCTAGTCCCGGGCAGGCAAACTGCGCTGGGTGCGGCTGATTCGACCGGGCGCGCGGCGTCGCGTTCCCCGTGCGCGGCGCGCCGGTCAGCCGCCAAGTCAGTCGACGGCGTACGCCAGCTCGTGCCAGCGGCGAACCGTGCCCGAGCCCAACTGCCCGCGCGCGAAGCGCATCTTGCGGACTTCTTCGAGCGCGTGGGCGTCCTTCGCGGCATCGCCGCAACTCATTTTCAGGACGACGTCCTGAACGTGCCCGGCGTCGTCGAGCAGGACGCGGACGATCGTTTTACGTTTTTGCGTGCCGGACGGCGCGGTGCGCGCCAGCAGTTTGTCGATCAAAGCCATGATGAAATGCCAAAAGCAGTTGCGTGAGCGCGGCCGAAGCAAGCCCGGCCGGCTTCCGCATTGTAGGCCGCGTCAGCGTCGCCAGGCGTTCAGCACGACATGCGTGACGACGCCCGCGACCAGGCCCCAGAACGCCGAACCGATCGACAGCAGCGTGAGTCCCGAGGCCGTCACCATGAACGTGACGAGCGCCGGTTCGCGCTGGCGGGCGTCGTGCATCGCGTTGGCGAGGCCGCTCATGATCGACCCGAACAGCGCGAGCGCCGCGACCGAGACGACGAGCGCCTTCGGAAACGCCGCGAAGAGCGCGGCGATCGTCGCGCCGAAGGTGCCCGCGAGCAGATAGAAGATGCCGCACCAGACCGCGGCCGTATAGCGCTTGTCGCGGTCGTCGTGTGCTTCGCGGCCCGTGCAGATGGCCGCCGTGATCGCCGCGAGATTCACGCCATGCGAGCCGAACGGCGCAAGCACGAGCGACGCGATGCCGGTCGTCGAAATGAGCGGCGCGGAAGGCGTCGTGTACCCGTCGGCGCGCAGCACGGCGATGCCCGGCACGTTCTGCGAGGCCATCGCGACGACGAAAAGCGGCACGCCGATGCTGATGGTCGCCGCGAGCGAGAACGCGGGCATCGTGAAAACGGGATGCGCAAGCGCGACATGAAAGTGCGAAAAGTCGAGCAAGCCGAGCGCACCCGCGACCGCCACGCCCGCGAGCAGCGTCGCCGGAATCGCGTAGCGCGGGGCGGCGCGTTTGCCGGCGAGATACGTGAAGAACATCGTCAGCACCAGCGCAGTCTGATGCTCGGCCGCGCGGAAAATCTCGATGCCGATCTCGAACAGGATGCCCGCCAGCAACGCCGCCGCGATGCCCCCCGGAATGCGCTTCATCAGCGTGTCGAACCAGCCGGTGAGGCCGACCGCCGTCAGCAGCGCCGCGCAGACGATGAACGCTCCGATCGCCTCCGCATACGGCACGTTCGGCAGCGACGACACGAGGAGCGCCGCGCCGGGCGTCGACCACGCGACGACGATCGGCGCGCGATACCGCAGCGACAGTCCGATCGTGCAGAGCGCCATGCCCATCGACAGCGCCCAGATCCACGAAGAGATCTGCGCGCCGGTCAGATGCGCGGCCTCGCCTGCCTGGAACATCAGCACGAGCGAACTGGTGTAGCCGGTCATCATCGCGACGAAGCCGGCGACGATGGCGGACACGGATGTATCGGAGAAAGGGCGAAGCGGGGCGCGCACGGCGTGCGCGCCGGAAGGCATGGCTTTCATGCGGACTCGTGGTGGTGGATTACTTGGACAGCGCGCGCATCGCGCTTTCGAGGCCGGCCATCGTGAGGGCGTACATGCGGTTGCCGAGCACGTGACGGATCGCCGATATGGACTGACGATATTCCCACAGACGCTCCGGCTCGGGATTGAGCCACGCGTGATGCGGGAACTGATCCGCAAACCGGCGCAGCCACACGGCGCCCGCTTCGGCGTTGTTGTATTCGACGGAGCCGCCCGGCTGCAGGACTTCGTAGGGGCTCATGGTCGCATCGCCGACGAAGATCAGTTTGTAGTCCGGCGTGAACTTGTGCAGCACGTCGAACGTCGGCGTGCGCTCGGTGTGGCGGCGGCGGTTGTTCTTCCACAGATAGTCGTAGACGCAGTTGTGGAAGTAATAGAGCTCGAGGTGCTTGAATTCGGCTTTCGCGGCGGAGAACAGCTCTTCGACGCGCTTGATGTGGTCGTCCATCGAGCCGCCGACGTCCAGCAGCATCAGCACTTTCACGTTGTTGTGACGCTCGGGCACCATCTTGAGATCGAGCCAGCCGGCGTTTGCGGCCGTGCTACGGATGGTGTCGGGCAGGTCCAGTTCTTCGGCCGCGCCTTCGCGCGCAAAGCGGCGCAAGCGGCGCAGCGCGACCTTGATATTGCGTGTGCCGATTTCGACCTGATCGTCATAATCGCGATACGCCCGCTCGTCCCACACTTTCACGGCCGTGCGATTCCCCGCCGATTCCCCGCCGATGCGGATGCCTTCCGGGTTGTAGCCGCCATGCCCGAACGGCGACGTGCCGCCGGTGCCGATCCACTTGTTGCCGCCTTCGTGACGCTCTTTCTGCTCGTCCATCAGTTCCTTGAGGCGCTCCATCAGCTTGTCGATACCGCCGAGCGCCTCGATGCGCTTCTTTTCTTCCGCCGTGAATTCGCGCTCGAGCCGCTTCTTCAGCCAGTCGAGCGGAATGTCGAAGGCTTCGTCGGGCAACTGCGTCACGCCATGAAAGTACGCGCCGAACGCGCGATCGAACTTGTCGAAGTACTTCTCGTCCTTCACGAGCGTCATGCGCGCGAGGAAGTAGAACTCGTCGAGCGAAGGGGAGATGACATGCGCTTTCAACGCTTCGAGCAGCGTCAGGTATTCCTTCACCGACACCGGCAGCTTCGCGTCGCGCAGCGAGTAGAAGAAGTCGATCAGCATGGCGCGCTCCCCTTGGTGACGTGAATCAGCGGTCCAGCCGATGCTTCAGATGCGCGCGCACCGCCGGCCATTCCGATTCGATGATCGAGAACACGACCGTATCGCGATACGCGCCGTCCTTGCCGATCTGGTGATTGCGCAGAATGCCGTCCTGTTTCGCGCCGAGCCGCGCGATAGCCGCGCGCGACTGGTGGTTCATGAAATGCGTGCGCAACTCGACGGCGATCGCCTTCAGTCGCTCGAACGCATGGCCGAGCAGCAGCAGTTTCGCTTCGGTGTTGAGCGCGGTGCGCTGCACGCGCTTCGCGTACCACGTATGCCCGATTTCCAGCCGCCGATGCGCCGCTTCGACATTGAAGTACCGCGTCGAGCCGACGACGTCGCCGCTCTTCGGATCGATGACCGCGAACGGATGCGCGCCGAGCCGCTCGCGCATGTCGATGGCCGCGTCGATGTAGGCGCGCGCCGTATCGGGCGAGGGCACGCTCGTGTACCAGAGCTTCCACAATTCGCCATCGGCGGCTGCGCTTGCCAGCGCCGCTTCGTGCTCGGCGGTCAGCGGCACCAGCTTGACGTGCTCGCCTTCGAGCGTGACGGGTTCGATCCAGCGGCTCATGCTTCGCGGTTCCTTTTGGTGGTCGATGAACGATCAGCGGTTATTGCGGTTCATGAAGAGCAGGCGTTCGAACAGCGCGACGTCCTGCTCGTTCTTCAGCAGTGCGCCGTGCAGCGGCGGGACGATCTGCTTCTCGTCAGGGGAGCGCAGCGCTTCGGGCGGAATGTCTTCGGCGAGCAGCAGCTTGAGCCAGTCGAGCAACTCGGACGTCGACGGCTTCTTCTTCAGGCCCGACACGTTGCGCAGTTCGAAGAAACTCTGCATCGCGGCGGCCAGCAGGTCCTGCTTGATGCCGGGGAAGTGCACGTCGACGATGGTCTTCATCGTCGCGGCGTCGGGGAACTTGATGTAGTGGAAGAAGCAGCGGCGCAGGAACGCGTCGGGCAGCTCCTTCTCGTTGTTCGACGTGATGATGACGAGCGGCCGATGCTTCGCCTTGACGAGCTCGCGCGTCTCGTAGACGTAGAACTCCATGCGGTCGAGCTCGCGCAGCAGATCGTTCGGGAATTCGATATCAGCCTTGTCGATTTCATCGATCAGCAGGACCGACTGCTCCTCCGACTCGAACGCCTGCCACAGCACACCCTTGACGATGTAATTGCGGATGTCTTTCACGCGCTCGTCGCCGAGTTGCGAATCGCGCAGGCGGGAGACGGCGTCGTATTCGTACAGGCCCTGCTGCGCCTTGGTCGTCGATTTGATGTGCCACTGCAGAAGCGGCATGCCGAGCGCGCCGGCCACTTCCTCCGCGAGCATGGTCTTGCCGGTGCCGGGTTCGCCCTTGATGAGCAGGGGCCGCTGAAGCGTCATCGCGGCGTTCACCGCGAGCTTGAGGTCGTCGGTTGCGACGTACTGCGATGAGCCTTCGAAGCGCATGACGAAGATCCGGTGAGGAAAAAAATCCCAGTATAAGTCAGAAGCCCTTTTCCGATGGACGGCTCACGGCTATCGTTGCAGCCTCGTTCGGAACGATGCACACGGCTTGCTGGCGCTTGGTCAGGTAGGCGAAGAACAGATCGGGAAGAGGCGAATTGTCGCAGGCGCGGCGTTGGTCTTTCAGCCGTTTCCCATTGCCATCGCGGCTTTGAGGCTGTCTCCGATAATGGACGGTGCCGAGGTCGCGCGGTACAATTAGCCCGATTTTTTTGGCCTGCGCGGCCAGCCCGCGGCCATCGGACACGGTCGGACCTCGTCGGACACACGATCGGCCGCTCAAGAAACAGCGTGGAAGGCAGTGCGCTCGGCGCGGGCCGCGCCTTCGGAGCGCCGGATTTCCCCTCATGCTAGGTTAGAAGCTATGAACAATTTCGTCGGCAAATGTGCCGTGATTGCAGCGCTGTCGGGTCTTGCCGGCTTCGCGACCCAGGCGTCGGCGGACGTCGTGGGCAACGCAAAGGCCGCGCAGGGCAAGGTGGCGATGTGCATCGGCTGCCACGGCATTCCCGGCTATCGCACGGCATACCCCGAGACCTACGAAGTGCCGATGCTCGGCGGCCAGAACGCGCAGTACATCGCCAACGCGCTGCACGCGTACAAAAAGGGCGATCGCCATTTCGACACGATGCGCGCCATCGCGGTGACGCTGTCGGATCAGGATATCGCCGATATCGCCGCGTACTACGCCGCGCAAACGCCCGAATCGAAAAACAATCCCGACAAGTGATCCTCGTTACACGGATACGCGGCTCGAAGCGCATCCGGCAACGCGGGGCAGCGACTACATTGCATCGGGCAGGGTCATGCGTTCAAGCGGAACCCGGCCGACAGGAGAATTCATGAAGCCCTCTCAGGCACTTCAATCCAGCTTCAAGGCAGCATGCGCGGCGGCGGCGTTCATCGGCATGGCGGCGCTGAACACGGCGCATGCAGCCGACGCCGGCAACGGCAAGGCGCTCTCCGACAGCCACAACTGCGCGGCCTGTCACGGCCCGAATCTGAACAAGCCGGTGAGCGGCGAGTATCCGAAGCTCGCGGGTCAGCACGCGAGCTACATCTACTGGGCGCTGCGCCAGTATCAGATGGGCAACGGCAACCCGAACTTCGGCCGCAACAACGCGATCATGTCGGCGCAGGTGCAAAACCTGTCGCAGAGCGATCTGAAAGACCTCGCGGCTTATATCGAATCGCTCGATGGCAGCCTCGTGCTGAAGAAGTAAGCACGGTCCGGTTGCACGCAGAGACGAAACACCCCGCATCGAGCGGGGTGTTTTCATTTGGAACGATGCTTAGTCTTTCGAAGCACGGCGCTCGATGAGCGCGAGATACGCGTCGGTATCCGGCGGCGTGTTGCTGCGTTGCGCTTCCCAGATCACTTGTCCGAGACATTCCATGATCGCGTGCTGGGCATCGTGCGCCGAGCCGAGGCGCGCGGCCAGCCTGTCGTGCGCGCGGCGGATGCCGGGCGGCTGATCGATCGACAACTGCTCGCTGATGGCGAGATGCATCGACAGATGCAGGAAGGGATTCGTGCGGCCGGCGTCGGGTGAGTAGTCGGCCTGGCGGGCGTCGGGATCGGCGAGTTCGGTCTGATATTCGGGGTGCTCGCGAATCCAGTCGGCGGCCATGCTTTCGAGCGGCGTCAGAATCTCGCCGGCGCGCTCCTTACGCCACGTTTCGGTGAAGAACTGGCGGACTTCGTCGCGGCTAGGGTTGAACATAAGCGATTGATTCCATTGCGGCATTCAAGCCGGTATTGTAGCGGGCCGCCGCTTATTCGACCGGCGCGGGCGTCTTCGGACGATACTCGCAAAGCGGCTCGATCGCGCAATGCCAGCACTCGGGCACGCGTGCCTTGCAGATGTATCTGCCATGCAGGATCAGCCAGTGGTGTGCGTCCTGGAGGAACTCCGCCGGCACGTTCTTTTCGAGCGCCGTTTCAACTGCGCGCACGTCCTTGCCGGGCGCGAGCCCCGTGCGATTCGCGACGCGGAAGATATGCGTATCGACGGCGATGGTCGGTTGACCGAACGCAACGTTCAGCACGACATTTGCCGTCTTTCTTCCGACGCCGGGCAGCGCTTCGAGCGCCTCGCGATTGTCGGGCACTTCGCCGCCGTACTGGTCGACGAGCATGCGGCACGCGGCGATCACGTTCTTCGCCTTCGTGCGATAGAGCCCGATCGTGCGGATATATTCCGTTACGCCGGCTTCGCCGAGCGCGAGGATGGCTTCGGGCGTGTTCGCGACCGGGAACATCTTGCGCATCGCCTTGTTGACGGAGACATCGGTGGCTTGCGCCGACAGCATCACGGCGATCAGCAGTTCGAACGGAGTCGTGTATTCCAACTCGGTCTTCGGATGCGGATCGAGGCTTTGCAGCGTTTCGAAGATGGCGCGTCGCTTCTTGGCGTTCATCGGGGTTTGTTCGTGTCGCTCGATGCGTTGCCGGGGTCGCTCACGCCCAGGCGGCGACGGCGTTCTTCCGCTGCGTCGATCTGCGCCTGCACGGCCGCGCTCACGTGCTCGGTGTTCTTCGGGCCGGCGCCGAGCTTCGCCAATTCTTCTTTCTTCTTGCGGGCGCGCTCCATCGCGGCCTGGATGATCGCGCGTTTTTTGGCTTCGGCGTCGTCGTTCGATGCAGCGGCTTCCGTGGCTTGCGTGGCCTCAGGCGCCGTTTGCGCCGAGCGCGATGCCTGCCGCGCCGACGCCCGCGCTTCCGCTTCCACGCGTTCACGTTCGATGCGCGCGATGCGCCGGTCGTGCCGTGTGCGGGCCGCATCGGCCTGTTCCTGAGTCCACGCGTCCCAGCCGGTGGCGTCGCCGGTGACGGGAATCATCGCAATGCAATCGACCGGGCAGGGCGGCACGCACAGATCGCAACCCGTGCACAGTTCCGCGATGACCGTATGCATCTGCTTGGCCGCGCCCGCGATGGCATCGACGGGACACGCCTGCATGCACAGCGTGCAGCCGATGCAGATGTTCTCGTCAATGACGGCGAGCGGCCTCGGGCGCTCCACGCCATGCGTGGTGTCGAGCGGAATCACCGGCTTGCCGAGCAGCGCGGCAAGGCGTGCGACGCCTTCTTCACCGCCCGGCGGGCACTGGTTATAGCTCGCCTCGCCGGCGGCGATGGCATCGGCGTAAGGCCGGCAGGCCGGATAGCCGCACTTGGTGCATTGCGTCTGCGGCAGCAGGTCTTCGATGCGCTCTGCGAGCGTCTTGGAATGGATGGCGGTCACGTGGGGTTGCGCGATGGCGAATTAAGCAGAGGACTCGAGGCAAAAACACATGCGAGCGACGGCGCCTGTTTGGGAAGCATTTCCGGCGGCATCGGCGCGCAGGGTTTAATGCTTCAGACGTCATTATCGCCGAAGTCCGCAACCGTCTGCGCAGGTGGCCCTTCATCCCAATTGCCAATGCCGTTGTGATGTGCGCATAATCGAACCGCTTTATCGTTTGACCGCAGGACGGTGTTCCCCAATAACTTGGCGCGCCCGTTCACGTCATGTACCCAATGCGGGCCGCGTGACGCATATCCGGACAACGCGGCTCCCGACTCATGCCACCATGAATCAGCCGAAAATCAAAAGAGATCCTGAAGGAACCCGCCGCCGTATCCTGCTTGCCGCTGCGGAGGAG
The DNA here is from genome assembly GCF_022879615.1 of Caballeronia grimmiae. Classification (NCBI taxonomy): domain Bacteria; kingdom Pseudomonadati; phylum Pseudomonadota; class Betaproteobacteria; order Burkholderiales; family Burkholderiaceae; genus Caballeronia; species Caballeronia grimmiae. The sequence continues at coordinate 1,980,927 of NZ_CP084271.1, read as the reverse complement.
TTTGCAGCGGGCGGCCTGTTTGGCGCGCGTGTGGATCAAATCGCCCGGCGGGCGGAGACCAATGAGCGCATGCTGTATTACTACTTCGGTAGCAAGGAGCAGCTATTCACAGCCGTGCTGGAGCATGCGTTCAGCGCGCTGGTCGAGGCGGAGCGATCGCTCGATCTCGAAGGCGTCGCGCCCATCGAGGCAATGACGCGGCTCGCGCATTTTGTTTGGGATTACTATCGCGATCACCCCGAACTGCTGCGTCTGGTCAACAATGAAAACCTGCACGAAGCGAGATATATCAAGGCATCGAATCGGACGCGCGAGCTGATTTCGCCGGTCGTCGAAACGCTCACGAACATTCTCGAACGCGGGCAAAAAGCCGGACTGTTTCGCACCGATGTGGATCCACTCAAGTTCTATATCACGCTGTCGGGGCTCGGGTATTACATCGTGTCGAATCGTTTCACCCTGGAAGCAACCTTCGGCCTGGATTTCAGCGAGGCCACGCAGCGCGAACAGATGGTGAAAATGAATACGGAATTGCTGCTTGCCTATTTGACGCGTCGCTGAAACGCTGCGCCGGAGGGCAGAAAAAAAACGTCGCGCCTTACAAAAGGCGCGACGTTTTCATTTGAAAAAATGGAATCGGTACCTAAACCGAAATCACGCAGGAACCGCTTCGGTCTTCGGCGATTTGTCGTGTTCGAGAATGAACTCGCGCAATTGCGGATACACCATCGTGCGCCAGCGCCGGCCCGAGAAAATGCCGTAGTGGCCGGCCTTTTCCGCCGTGAAATGACGCTGATTCTTTTGCGGAATGCCCGTGCACAGGTCGTGCGCGGCGCGCGTCTGGCCGCTGCCGGAGATGTCGTCGAGTTCGCCTTCGATCGTGAAAAGCGCCGTGTTCGTGATGTCCTGCGGGCGCACCGGCTCGCCGTTGACTTCCCACGTGCCTTCGGCCAGACGGAATTCCTGGAACACGACGCGAATCGTCTCCAGGTAATACTCGGCGGCCATGTCGAGCACTGCGTTGTATTCGTCGTAGAACTGGCGATGCTGTTCGGCGTCGTCATCGTCGCCGCGCAGCAGGTTTTGATAGAAGTCCCAATGCGCGGTCAGATGGCGCTCGGGGTTCATCGCGACGAAGCCCGCATGCTGCAGGAAGCCGGGATACACCTTGCGCCCCACGCCCGGATAGTTTGCCGGCACCGTGTAGATGACGTTGTTCTCAAACCATTCGTAGGAGTGCTCGCTCGCGAGCGAGTTGACCGATGTCGGGCTGCGGCGCGCGTCGATCGGGCCGCCCATCATGGTCATCGTGCGGGGCGTGGCTTCACCGCGGCTCGCCATCAGCGAGATGGCGGCGAGCACCGGCACGGTCGGCTGACACACGGAAATGACGTGCAGGTCCTTCGCGCCGATGTGGCGGATGAACTCCTGAATATATTCGACGTAATCGTCCAGATGGAACCCGCCGTTCTCGATCGGCACCATGCGCGCGTCGAGCCAGTCGGTGATGTACACCTTGTGGTCCTGCAACAGCGTGCGCACGGTATCGCGCAGCAGCGTCGAGTGATGGCCGGACAGCGGCGCGCACACCAGCACGATCGGCTCGTCCTTCAGCTTGGTGACAGTGGCGCTGTCGTCGGCGAAGCGCTTGAAGCGCAACAGCCGGCAGAACGGCTTCTCGACGACCGTCTGCTCGACGATCGGAATGTTATGACCGTCCTTGACGATCTGATGGATGCCGAATTCGGGTTTCTCGTAGTCCTTGCCGAGCCGGTAGAGCAGTTCATAGCCGGCGGCGAAGCGCGTGGAGCCGGGAACGTAGGCGAGGGGGCTGGCCGGATTCACGAACGACTTCGACGCGGCCTGGGCCCATGCGGTGAGGGGAGACAGCATGGCCCGCTGAAATTCGTGGATTTGGTAAAGCATTTTCGCCCCAATGACTTCGGTACGTACCGGTCTGCCCGCCGAACCCGCTTGCTGCTTTCGGAATCGACGGCGATCAAAAAATCCTCGCGGCGCGGCGGCTTTCCCGCGCTGCCAGGTGCAAAGGTGCTGCCGCCATACGGCTAGACTGGCGGAAAAATCAACGAAAGCAAGATTTTCCGCCCATTAACCTGTCAGTACAACCATTCGGTAGAAACTACCAGCTTTCTCGCAACACGTTGTTGCATTGCATCAATTTTAACGGCGGTATGGCCTTCCGCCAATGAAAACAATCGCTTGCATCGATTCTTAGTCTTTTGCGGCGGCGGCATCGACGACGACGTCCGCTTCCGCATCCTCCGATGTCGACGGCCGGCCGGTGGCCTTCGCCATGCCTTCCTCGTGACGCATCAGGTTCATCCCGGTGTGCACCAGCGCAACATGCGTGAACGCCTGCGGAAAATTGCCGACCATGCGTTTCGCCACCGTGTCGTACTCCTCCGAGAGCAGGCCGACATCGTTGGCCAGGCCGACGAGGCGCTCGAACATCGCGTACGCTTCCTCGAGCCTTCCTTGCAGCGCCAGATTGTCGACAAGCCAGAAGCTACAAGCCAGAAACGTGCCTTCTCCAGGCGGAAGACCGTCCGCCACCTCGGTGGTGTGGTAGCGCTTGACGAGTCCATCGTGCGTCAGATCGGTCTCGATCGCATGTACGGTGCCGGTCACCCGCGGATCATCGGGCGGCAAAAAGCCCAGAAGAGGGATGAGCAGCAGGCTGGCGTCGAGCGCATCGCCGTGATAGGTCTGCACGAACGAGTTCATCTGCGCATTCCAGCTTTTCTCGCAGACGTCCGCGTGAATCCGGTCGCGCATTTCGCGCCAGTGGTCGATGGGCCCGTGCAGGTTGAACTTCTCCGCCGAGCGGATCGTGCGGTCGTAGGCGACCCACGCCATCACTTTCGAGAACGTGAAGTGCTGGCGCCCGCCGCGCACTTCCCAGATGCCTTCGTCGGGTTCCTGCCAGACGGTGTCGAGATGCCGAAGCAGCGCGCACTGGATGGACCACGCGGTATCGTCGCTTTGCAGGCCGCCGACGCGCGCAAGATGCAGCGCATTCATCACTTCGCCATAGACGTCGAGCTGCAGTTGCTCGACCGCGCCGTTGCCGATACGAACCGGCTGCGCGCCTTCGTAGCCCGGCAGCCACGGAACCTCCCATTCGGCCAGCCGACGCTCCCCCGCGATGCCATACATGATCTGCACCTGCGACGGCGAGCCGGCCATCGCGCGCCCGAGCCATGCGCGCCAGGCGCGGGCTTCGTCGTAATAGCCGCCGCGCATCAGCGCGAGCAGGGTGATGGTGGCGTCGCGCAGCCAGCAATAGCGATAGTCCCAGTTGCGCGTGCCGCCGAGTTGCTCCGGCAGCGATGTCGTCGGCGCGGCGACGATGCCGCCCGTCGGCTCATAGGCAAGCGCCTTCAGCGTGATGAGCGAGCGGCGGATCGCGCCGGCCCAGCGGCCCTTCACTTCGCCTTGCGCGGCCCATTCGCGCCAGTGGTTTTCAGTGCGCGCGAGTTGCGTGTGCGGATCGTGCGCGGGCGGCAGACGCAAATGCGACTGCGAATAGCACAGCGAGAACGGCACGCGCTCGCCGGCGCTGACATCGAAGCAGGCAGTCGTGCGCATGTTTTCGCCGACGAGTTCGACGGGCGTGCGCAGCACCGCGAGGTCCGGGCCGGCGATCGCGCGGATGCCGCTGTCGTTCGACAGCCGGCACACCCACGGCACAACCGATCCATAGTCGAAGCGCAGAACCAGTTCCATCTTCATTTGTACGGTGCCGCGCTTGCCGACGACAATCCGCACCAGTTCCGAATGACCGTTGCGCGCCGGCATGAAATCGACGACCGTGACGGCGCCCTGCGGCGTTTCAAAGTCCGTTTCGAGGATGAGCGTGTCGTCACGATAGCGCCGGCGCGTAACGGGAGATTCTCCATCGGGCATCGATGGCGCGAGCAGCCATCGACCGTGCTCGGGCGTGCCGAGCAGAGCGGCGAAGCATGCGCCGGAGTCGAAGCGCGGCCAGCAGAGCCAGTCGACCGAGCCGTCGCGGGCGATGAGAGCAGCGGTGTGGCCGTCGCCGACCATGGCGTAGTCTTCGATTAGTGCGGGCATAAGCTGACGTCTTCTGGCGTGCGGCGCGCGATGCGCCGGATGGACGGGAACGCCGCGCGATTTCACTGGCGTGGCGAGAAGCGCGTGTGCATGTGCATGTGGCCGCATTCTGCCGCAATCGTTCGTGGCGAGCAGAAAACGTGACGTTCGCGCGCTGTGCGGCCCGACGCGACACCAAGTGCGACGCCGTGCCGCGTCTCGTTGGCGGATAAAGACTAGGCATGCGCCGATGCCGCGGTTGATAAAAATATTGCCTGATGTTTGAATGAAAGCTCGTGTAAGGCGAGCGTGCCTTCTCTCTCATCGTTGCACGCGTTTCGAGGAATAGATCTCCATGCTCAATCCGTCGAAAGCTGACTGCATCGCCATTCTTTCCGCCGCAAGCGGTGTGCGCGATAGCGACGCCTTGCTTGCGCTCGATCACAAACGGCTCGGCCTTTCCCGCAACGCGATGGACACCACCGCGATCTTTCTCACCGAGCGCGGATGTTTCCACCGCTACAGCTTCGGCGCGAGCGGCGTGTCGGTCGGGGCGTTGTCGCTGCAAGGCCGCTTGCGGCTGGATCAACTCGCGAACGGTTGAACCACGTCGCTGCCGCTCGTAAAAGACAGGCGGCGTATCGCTGACTTTCATTGCAAACGCACGCGTGCGGATTCATCGCTCGCGTGCGTTTTTGCTTTCAGTCTGAAGGCAAGACGCGTGCGCGGAACCGTCAGCGCAAATCGGCGTCACAGGGCAACGTGTGCTGTCAACGTGTGCTATAGATGGGCCGCACCCGAACCGAACAAACCGATCAGCCCGATGACGATCAGATAGATCGCCACGATGAAGTTGAGCAGCCGCGGCATCACGAGGATGAGAATGCCCGCGATCAGCGATACGACCGGTCCGAGGCTCAGGTGAATGTTCATCGCGTCAGTTCCTTTTGTTCGTTCGACTTATGCGGTCTGTCTGTCGCGTCCCGCTTGCGATTCGCGCGGTCCGCAACTTGCTGTCGCACACCGCCGATCTTGCCGGCCGACACCCGCCCTTGATAACAAGCAGCAAATAGACGACGTGGAGGTTTCATGCAACCGATCCATTCCTGCGCCGCGACGAATGCGCCATTGCAAACCGCGCGCCAGCCCGTGCGGACAGTGCGCTGGGCCAAGGGCGTCGCGTTGATGCTCTCGCTCGCCGCCGCCCACGCCTTCGCGCAGACGCCGGGCGCAGCCGCGCCGTGGTCCGCTGCGAGCGGCGTCACGAACGCCGCCGGTGCGAGCGACGTCTATGACCTGCTCATCGGCACTTACACGGGCGGCGGCAAGAGCGAAGGCATCTATGTCTATCGCTTCGATGCGGGCAACGGCGAACTGACGCGCATCGCGTCGGCGCAGACGGTGAACCCTTCGTATCTCGTCGTCAGCCGCGACAACAACTATGTGTACGCGGTCAACGAGCTTCCGGGCGACAACGGCCCCGCGTCGCAACGCGGCGGCGTCAGCGCGTTCCGCTTCGATCGCGCGAGCGGGCAACTCAGCTTTCTCAATCGCGTGTCGGCAGAGGGCAACGATCCCTGCTATCTCGCGATCTCGCCCGACGGCAAGTATCTGCTCACCGCCAACTATTCGGTCGCGGCCAATCCGGGCGGCAGCTTCGCCGTCTTTCCGCTCGCTGCGGACGGGCATGTCGGCGCATCCGTGCTGACGGTGCATCACGAAGGCAGCGGGCCGGTGAAGGGCCGGCAGGACAACTCGCACGTCCATTCGACGGTCTTCTCGCCCGACGGCAAATATCTCTTCGCGCAGGATCTGGGCGTCGACAAGGTCTTCGGTTATCGCTACACGCCCGATGGCAGCCGCGGCCTCTTTGGTCCGACCGATTCGCGCTACACGCCGGTCAAGGCCGGCTCCGGCCCGCGCCATTTGATCTTCGACGCGAGCGGCAAGCACGCCTATCTGACGACCGAGATGAACGCGTCGGTGCTTGTCTTCGATTACGCCAATGGCAAGCTCACGGAAACGCAATCGCTGCCGATGACCGCGCCCGGTTTCAAGGGCAAGGTGGGCGGCGGCGCGCTGCATCTGTCGCCGGACGGGCGCTTTCTCTACGCGACGAACCGTGGCGACGCAAACGAACTCGTCGCGTTCGCGGTCAATCCGGCGAACGGCCGCCTGAAGCTGCTGAAGCGTTATCCGACGCTCGGCAAGACGCCGCGCGAATTCGCGATCGAGCCGGGTGGGCGCTGGCTCGTCATCGGCAATCAGGAGAGCGACAGCGCGTTCTTCTTCCGGCGCGATCCCGCGACGGGCGAACTCGCCTCGGACCCAAAACGGCTGTCGATCGGATCACCCGTGGATTTTAAGTTCGTCTCTCCGTCGTGACGCATTGCGCCGTACCCGTTAGCCACGCAGCCCAGTAACGATGACAAAAATAGCGGTCAAGGCGGTCACGGTTTCCTTGCTCAGTCTGTCGTTCGCGGCGCATGCCGGCGAAGCGCAGTGCGACTACAAGCACGACTGGTTGTCGTCGGCGTGCGAACGCGTGATGCGCGTCGCGCACGACGGCACCTGGGACTTATACGTAACCGGCTATGGCTGGCACATCGACGGCTACGCGAATCGCAGTGAATTGAATCCGTGGTCATGGGGCGGCGGCGCGGGCAAGCACTGGGTCGACGCGAACGGCAACGAAGACCTGCTCTTCGCGATGGCCTTTTCGGACTCGCATCACAACTTCGAGCCGATCGTCGGCTATGCGCGCCAGTGGTACACGAACCCGGTGATCGGCGGATTGCAGGTCGGCGGCGGCTTCTTCGCGGGCTTCACCGCGCGCAGCGATGTCGCGCATTATCTGCCGCTGCCGCTCGCGTTTCCGGTTGCATCGGTGCGCTACCGGCGGACGTCGTTCCTGGGAACGTTCATCCCGCGCATTCCCGGTCTCAACGATGGCGATGTCGCATTCTTCTTCGGCCGCTACGAGTTTTAGTACGATGCCGCAGCGGCGCGCGATTCGAAGCCGCCATCGTCAATAGCATTGAAAGGCACAAGCAAGATTGGACACCATCCGCAACTCCGACGCGACGGCACGCACCAGCACCGGCACCAGCCGCAGCGATCCGGCGCCGCCCGGCTTCATCAGCGCCTTCGACTTCGCCGGCGGCGATGCAATCCGCCTTTCGTGGGATGAAGCGCGCAGGGCCATCGCCGGCGACGGTATCACCTGGCTGCATCTCTCCGCGAACGACGATACCGTCGAAAGCTGGCTTGAAGGCGTCACCTCGATGCCCGACGTCGCACGCGAATTCCTCAACGGCGAGGACAAGCGGCCGCGCGTGCACATGGGCGCGAACTTCATCTACGGCGTGGTCGCGGATCTCGAACTGGTCGCCGCCGCGCAGCAAGCCGCGTCGCCCGGAGCGCGCGAGGCCAATCGCGCGACCGGCGCGCTGCGCTTCTACGTCGACCGGCATCGCATGATCACCGTGCGCGCTCGTCCTTTGCAATCGACCGACCGGCTGCGTCACGCGGTCCTCGAAGGCGCGACGTTCCGCGATACCGTCGATCTCTTCGCGGGCCTGATTCGCGCGCTGAACGAGACCTTCGTGGACCGCATCGATGAAATCGGCGATCGCCTCGATGATGTCGAAGAAGGCGTGCTCGAAAACAGCCACGCGAACTGGCGCACGCAGCTGGGCGACGTGCGGCGGCGTCTGGTGGAGGTAAAGCGCTTCATCGACCCGGAGCGCAATGCGTTGACGCAACTCGTCACGCGCCGGCTCGAATGGGCCGAACCGCGCTCGATGGAAGCGCTGGTGCAGGCCATTCAGGTGCTCAACGGGCTGGGCGGCGGGCTGGAAGGACTCTATGAACGCGCGAAGCTGCTGCAGGACGAAATCGCGGCTCAGTTGTCGGAAGACATCAACCGCAAGCTGCTGTGGCTCGCGATCATGTCGGCGTTGCTGCTGCCCGCCACGCTCGTGACGGGCATCTTCGGCATGAACGTGGCCGGCTTGCCCGGCACGCACGATCCGCATTCGTTCTGGATCGTCATCGGCGTGATGGCGGGGTGCGCCGCCATCACGATCCTGCTGTTGCGCAAGCTGCGTTTATGGTGACGGCGGCCTGACGCGCTCACTCGCCGGGGCCGGGCGGCGCGAGCACTTCGCGATTGCCGTTGCTGCCCATCGGCGAGACGAGTCCAGCGGCTTCCATCTGTTCGACGAGCCGCGCGGCGCGGTTATAGCCGATGCGCAACTGCCGCTGCACCGACGATATCGACGCGCGCCGCGTCCGCACGACGAACGCGACCGCTTCGTCGTAGAGCGGATCGGCTTCCGCATCGGGCGTTTCACCGAACAGGTCCTGCGAACCGCCTTCGGCCGTCGGGCCAGAGAGAATGCCTTCCTCGTACTCCGGCTCGCCGAACTGCTTCAGATATTCGACCACGCGATGCACTTCGTCGTCCGCGACGAACGCGCCGTGCACGCGCTGCGGATAACCGGTTCCGGGCGGCAGGAACAGCATGTCGCCCGCGCCGAGCAGCGATTCCGCGCCCATCTGGTCGAGAATCGTGCGCGAATCGATCTTCGACGACACCTGGAACGCCACGCGCGTCGGAATGTTCGCCTTGATGAGGCCGGTGATGACATCGACCGAAGGACGCTGCGTCGCGAGAATCAGGTGGATGCCGGCCGCGCGCGCCTTCTGCGCGAGCCGCGCGATCAACTGTTCGATCTGCTTGCCGGCGACCATCATCAGATCGGCGAGCTCGTCGATGACGACGACGATCAACGGCAGCGTCGACAGCGGCTCGGGCGCGTCGGGCGTCAGCGAGAACGGGTTCGACAGCTTCTTGCCCGCCGCTTCCGTGTTGCGCACCTTCTGATTGAAGCCTTGCAGATTGCGCACGCCGACCGCCGACATCAGCCGATACCGCTTCTCCATTTCGCCGACGCACCAGTTCAGCGCGTTGGAGGCGAGCTTCATGTCGGTGACGACGGGCGCAAGCAGATGCGGGATGCCCTCGTAGACCGAGAGTTCCAGCATCTTGGGATCGATCATGATGAGGCGCACGTCCTCGGGCTTCGCCTTGTAGAGCAGCGAGAGGATCATCGCGTTGATCGCGACCGACTTGCCCGAACCGGTCGTGCCCGCGACGAGCATGTGCGGCGCTTTGGCGAGATCGGTCACGACCGGATTGCCGACGATGTCCTTGCCCATCGCGATCGTCAGGTTCGACTTCGACGAGCGATACACGTCCTGCTCCAGAATTTCGGACAGGCGGATCATCTGGCGCTTCGCGTTCGGCAGTTCGAGGCCCATGCAGGTCTTGCCGGGGATCGTCTCGACGACGCGGATCGACGTGAGGCCGAGCCCGCGCGACAGGTCTTTCATCAGGCCGACGATCTGGCTGCCGCGCACGCCGAGCGCCGGCTCGACTTCGAAGCGCGTGATGACCGGCCCCGCCGACGCGCCGACCACCGTCACCGGCACCTTGAATTCCTGCAGACGCTGTTCGATCAACTGGCCGGTATCGGCGAGGCGCTCTTCTGACACGGGCTCGACTTCATCGGAAGCGGGTTCGAGCAGGTCGAGCGTCGGCAACTCAACCGCCGATGCTTGCGGCGCGTGGAACTCGAACGCCGCGCCGGCGAAACCGCGCACGGGCTGGCGCGGTTCGGGCGCGGGTGCGGGCATGGGCAGCTCGACGGTGGCGGGCGGCGTTTCGCGGCTTGCCTGCTGCTGTGGCTGTAGCTGTGGCTGTGGCTCCGGCCGCGTCTCGGCGGGTGAGGCAAATGCCGGAGGCGCTGGCGGGATGGACGCGGTGTCGTCGAACCAGGGCGGCGTCTCGCTCTGCTCCAGCAGCGCGTCGGGGAACGGGGGCGGGAGGATCGGCGCGGCGTCGAAGGCATAGCTCGCGGGTTCGAATGCAGGCATTGCCGGCGGCAGCGGCTGCATCGCGGGCGCGGGAGGCCATGCGGGTTCTCGCGGATCATCGTTCGCCGATACCGCTGCGTCCGCACGCGTCGATCGCCCGGCTGGCGGAGGCGGCGGGGCCGAGACCGGTGGCGCGCCGAGCGCGGTCAGTGCGATGGCGCTGGTCACGGCGGGAGGCGCTTGGGCGTGCGTTGGCTCGTCGAGTGCGGGCGCGTCGAGTTCACTCGGGCGCTCGGCGGCGCTCATCGGCGATTCGAGCCAGGACGGTTGGTCGGGCAGTTCGACGCCCGCAGTTGTGACGTCTTCAGTGGGCGCATTGCGCTCAGGTTCGGGCGGATCGACCGGCAGCGATGCTGCGTTCTCGTCCGTACGCTCTGTGGACGACACACGCGAAGGCGCAAACGCGGCGGCATCGAAAGGCCACTGCGGTTCGGAACTGCGTGGAGCCTCGGTCGCAACGGTTTCGGGCGCAATTGCTGGCGTTGCCTCGGCGTCACTAAGTGCTGCATCGCTTGGCGATTGCATTGCATCACTGACCCGCGCTTGACTGACTGCCGCCGCTGCTTCGATGCGCGTATCGATCGGCCTTTGTTCCGCGCTTGCAGCAGGTTCGAGCGGCGGCGTATCGCCAAAGCTTTCCGGCGCGGTCGCAGCAGGAGCGGTGAAGATGGAAACGTCAGCCTCCACCGATCGCGACGAGGGCTGCGGGCCTTTCACTGAAGATGCGTCGGCATCGGCGGGCTTGTCTGTCGGATGCACGCCAGTGTCATGCGTCGCGACATCATGGCTTTCGAAAGCGGAGCCAACGAGCGCCTGTACGCGCGGTTGGGGCCACCCGTCATTGGTTGGCGCGTGAGCCGTTTCCGCTGCGAAAGGCGCGATTCCCTCAGCATCCTGACGCGACTCGTGTTTAGGCATAGCCGCCGAAGCATCTTTCGTCACGCCGTCTCCCCGCAGCGAAGAGAGCAGGGCGGACTGACCTAAGGCACCCGAGCCGCCAGGACGCGACGTTACATTCGCTCCAGAGCCCGCTGCATTCTCCGGCAGCGCCTGAGCTTCATGATCGCGAGCGAGGCTCGCCCCGGCAAGCGAAGTCCAGAGCGCCGCGTTTTCTTCGATCGAGCGCAGAGTCGCCTGAATTGCTTCGGGCGGTGGCGGCGGCTTCGACGGCGCGGGGGCGCGGGAGAAGGCCGGCGCGGCGAAAGGCTGGGGCCGCGGATCGCGCGCAACGGTATTTCTCGTCACGTCGCCTGACGAAGCCCGTTTCGCGATGCCGCGCGACATCGGAGACGGCGACGGCGCGGTCGGAGAGCGGGGTGGCGCCATCGCGCTCGTGCTTGTCGAAAGTGGCGCCTTGGAAGGCAGCGGCGCGCGTGCAGGCGTTACCGGTGATCGATTGACCGCAGCAGCCGACGCAGCCGAAGCAGTCGCAGCAGCCGAAGCCGTCACTGTCGATAGCGAAGGCGCCCGGACCACGGGGACGTCACTCGCGCCGCCCCCCGTTGCCTTGCCACCGGACTTCGACGCTCCAAGCGCAGCCGCCGACGTCGACAGCGAATTGAGCCAGCCGTCCGGCGCGACGGGTTCAACGAACGCCGCCGGCACTGCCGCCCCCGCACGTTCGAAGGCGGGGCGCTTCGAGTACGCTTCCGCCGTCGCCGCAATGTTCGCGGCAGCGGCTTCCGCGCGCCGCGTCGTAGGCTTGCCGGTCGCAGGCGGACGCCACACGGTCGGCCGCTGATAACGCCCGCTTCGATTGCCCGGCGACATGCCGAGCGTCGACTCGTCGTGCGACGCGCGCAGGCTCATGGCGTCGAAATGTTCCCCGCCGATGCCGCGCACCGCCGATGCTCCACCCGCCGGCTCGCGCGTGCGGCGCTCCCGCCAGCGCATCTTGCCGGACTTCGATTTCGCGCCTGCCTGGTCGCGCGCACGCGGCTCGCGCTCGGACTCCTCGGGCGGCGTGGTCCAGCTTTGCGGCAGGCCGAAGCCGAACGCTTCCTCGACCCAGCGAAGCACCGAACGCCAACTGAAGCCGACGAGCCAGGGAAGACTGATCCCAAGCACGAGCGCCGCGAGCGCGACGGCCCCCGCCGGCTGCGCGATGCCAGCCAGCCCGCTTGCAAGCGCGCGCCCGCCGCGATTGACGTTCTCCTGCGCTTCGATCGCGCCGGCGAGCGCGCCTTCGAGCGCGGCGCTCGACAGCAGCACGCAGAAGAAACCCAGCCACAGCCGGATCGTGCCGGGGCCGCGCAGCCCCGCACCGCCCGGCAGCACCGATTTGACGACGCGCCAGAAAAGCGCAAGGAACCAGACGACTGATGCACCGAACCAGCCAAGAACTACCGTGTGCATGCTAAGGATTGAACCAGGTTTGGGTGAAACGGATGGAACTGCTGCCCGGCCGCCCGCATCATGCGAGCGGGCCGGGCATATCGATCGAGCAGTTTAACGGGTCGCGACTAAACCGACGCGCGATGGCGTTAGCGCGCAACAGCTTTGCGGCGGGTCGCGACGCCCGCGGTCATTTGGCGCGTGCTGCGAAGGTGAGCACCTGGCCGTCTTCGAGCGTCAACTGGAGCGATTGCGGCGGGTTCATCTGGACGCCGCTCTTCGCCACGTGCGCAAGGCCGTTGAGATACGGCTGCTCGAGCGCGCCGCTCGACTGCGACGGACACGCCATGCGCGTGCCGGCAAGCGGCCCGAAGCTGAGCTTGCCGTCTTTAAGATCGTACGCGCCGGTGTAGCGATTGCATCCGGAAAAGCCGCTGGCGCGCCGGCGACCGCTTTCCGTCGAAAAGTCCAGCGTGATCGGATGCCCGCCCTCTGCGACGGCTGGAATTGCGCGGGGCTGTCCGCTCGCCTCGGTCCACGCGGTGAGTTCCCATTGCGTGTCGTCGAGTAATTGCGTCGCGGCGGGGTTGTACGGATCCGTGGGCGGCGCGCTCGCGTCGGGATGATGCGGCATGGCGCATCCGCTCAGAAGGCTCGCCACGACGAGCGCCGCGCCGGTGCAGCGCGACAGCAGTTTCGTCGACGGCCATGAGGAGAGCGGAAGCGATGCGCGGGGGAAATGCGGGGACATCGATGATCCTGAAGCTGGCGAAAGCGTAAGCGTACCGCACGCGTCCTACGCTGTGTCCAGCGTCGAGATGCAACAAAATGATCGGCGGCCATATTCCCGATGACGCTTCCCGATGACGCAGCCGGGAATTCGGGCAGCAAGCGCGAGTCAATACTGCTTGTCAATATGCCGAATGGCAGAGCGGAAGCGGCGAGCGGTGCGTGTTAACATCGCCGCCAATCGCTACTCGAAGGGCTTGCGTACGCCTTCGAAGCGGACGCACAACCGTTTTCATTGGAGCACGCATGCAGACCGATCACGCCGGAAACAACGCAGCAAGAGAACTCGCTTCGTCGATCGGCACGCCGCTTTCTTCCCACGCCACGCGCGTCATGTTGCTGGGCGCGGGCGAACTGGGCAAGGAAGTGATCATCGCGTTGCAGCGGCTGGGCGTCGAAGTCATCGCGGTCGATCGATACGCGAATGCGCCGGGGCATCAGGTCGCGCATCGCGCGCATGTCATCGACATGACCGATCCCGCCGCCTTGCGCGCGCTCGTCGAAAAGGAGCGGCCGCATCTGATCGTGCCGGAGATCGAGGCCATCGCAACGGACGCGCTCGCTGAAATCGAAGCGGCGGGCACGGCGACCGTCATTCCGACGGCGCGCGCCACGCAACTCACGATGAACCGCGAAGGCATCCGCCGCCTTGCCGCAGAAACGCTCGGCCTGCCGACATCGCCGTATGCGTTCGCGCAATCGCTCGACGAGATGAAGGCCGCGATCGCGACTATCGGCTTTCCGTGCGTCGTGAAGCCGGTGATGTCGTCGTCGGGCAAGGGCCAGTCCGTGCTGCGGAGCGAGGCGGATATCGAGCCGGCCTGGAATCACGCGATGGCGGGCGGGCGTGTGAACCACGGGCGGGTGATCGTCGAGGGTTTCATCAACTTCGAATACGAAATCACGCAACTGACCGTGCGCGCCGCCGATCCCGTGAGCGGAGAGACGCAAACCTACTTCTGCGAGCCGATCGGGCACGTGCAGGTGGCGGGCGATTACGTCGAATCGTGGCAGCCTCAGGCAATGGCTCCTGCCGCACTGGAGAAAGCGCGCGACGTCGCGGCGAAAGTCACGACGGCGCTCGGCGGGCGCGGACTCTTCGGCGTCGAGCTTTTTGTTCGCGGCGACGACGTCTGGTTCTCCGAAGTCAGCCCGCGCCCGCACGATACCGGCCTCGTCACGCTGGCGACGCAGCGCTTCTCCGAGTTCGAACTGCATGCGCGAGCGATTCTCGGTTTGCCCGTCGATACCTCGCTGAGCGCGCCGGGCGCGTCGGCGGTCATTTATGGCGGCATCGACGAAGCGGGCATCGCGTTCGAAGGCGTGCGCGAGGCGCTGGCGGTGCCGGGCGCGGACTTGCGGCTCTTCGGCAAGCCGGAGAGCTTCGTGAAGCGCCGCATGGGCGTCGCTGTCGCGACGGGCGCCGACACCGGTCAAGCGCGCGAGCGGGCCAAGCTGGCGGCATCGAAGGTGCGGCCGGTTTCGACGAAGTGACGGCATCGTCCATCGTCCATCGACGGGAGAAGAGGGTGAAACGCTTGGGGCTGGCCGCGCTCGTCGCGGCATGTGTTGGACTTTCGGGCTGCGGACTGGCAGCCGCGCCGTGCCGGATCGTATCGGCGGGGCTGAAAATCGTGCCGGTGGTCGGCCATGTCGCGGCTGCGCCGACCGACGCTTGCGCGGAAGTCATCGATCCATGATTCACATGAAGCGCTTTCTCACATTCACTATCGCCGGCATGGCCGCACAAACCGCGCTCGCCATGCCGCTCACGGTTCCGCAGATTCAGGCCGAATCGACGCAAACCACGCGCTATGACTGCAAGGACGGCAAGACCGTGTCGGTGCAGTACACGAACACCCGCAATCGGCAGAGCTTCGCCGCACTGACCGTCGACGGGCGCAAGCTGCTGTTCGTCAGCGTGATGGCGGGTTCGGGCGCGAGGTACGTTGCCGATCGCTTCGTCTGGTGGACCAAGGGTCCGCAGGCGAATCTGTACGACGATACCGCGCCGAAAGATTCGCCGCCGCTGCTTGCGGACTGCCAGGCCCGGGCGAAATGACACGGACGCGCCGCGCGGAAGGGCCGGAGCGCTTCCCGGGCCGGTGCTACAATGCACGGTTTCCCGGCAATGACCTGGCGCCTGCGATGGCGAGTCGATCGCGTGCAGCGCCCGGCGGGCAAGCAGCGGCAGAACGCCGTTTCGCCTGGCGCGCGGCAACGCGCGTCCGGTGTCGCGAGAGCGTCATCGAAGCGGTGTTCCATCGAAGGCGTTCGTCGTGCCGCAGCGAAGCGCAAGCTGCGACGCACCGGCCGGCCTGCGAATTGCAACGCGCACACACCGGGCGCTGAACCTCTTGCACATTACGTCGCGGACCTTTTCGCGTCATCGAAACATTCACGCGTGACCGACCGGACCATCCCAACCGTCCGTTACGCGCGCCGCATCGAGCGGACCCTTTAGCGAAAGCCAATAAAGTCACCATGTCTGATTCCGTCGCCACGACCACGCCCACCGAACAAGCCAAGGCCGCGCTCACGTTCGACCAGTTCGGCCTGTCCGCCGACATCCTCCGGGCGGTGAGCGAATCCGGCTACACCACGCCCACACCGATCCAGGCCGAAGCCATCCCCGTCGTCCTGGCGGGCCGCGACGTAATGGGCGCGGCTCAGACCGGCACCGGCAAGACCGCGAGCTTCTCGCTGCCGATCATCCAGCGCCTTTTGCCGATGGCGAACACGAGCGCATCGCCGGCGCGCCATCCGGTCCGCGCGCTGATGCTGACGCCGACTCGCGAACTCGCCGATCAGGTCGCCGCCAACGTGCAGACGTACTCGAAGCACACGCCGCTGCGCAGCACGGTCGTGTTCGGCGGCGTCGACATGAATCCGCAATCGGAGGCGTTGCGCCGGGGCGTCGAAATTCTGATCGCGACGCCGGGCCGCCTGCTCGATCACGTCCAGCAGAAGACGCTCAACCTCGGCCAGGTGCAGATGCTCGTGCTCGACGAGGCCGACCGCATGCTCGACATGGGCTTTCTGCCGGACTTGCAGCGCATCCTGAATCTGCTGCCGAAGGAACGTCAGACGCTGCTCTTTTCGGCGACGTTCTCGCCCGAAATCAAGAAACTCGCTGCGACGTATCTGCGCAACCCGCAGACGATCGAGGTCGCGCGCAGCAACTCGACGAACGCGAACGTACGCCAGATCGTCTACGAGGTGCACGAGAGCGATAAATCCGGCGCGGTGGCGCAGATCATCCGCGAGCGCGAGCTGAAGCAGGTGATCGTGTTCTGCAACAGCAAGATCGGCGCGAGCCGACTTGCGCGTGTGCTGGAGCGCGACGGCATCGTGGCGACCGCCATTCACGGCGACCGCACGCAGGGTGAACGCATGCAGGCGCTCGATGCCTTCAAGCGCGGCGAAATCGAGGCGCTCGTCGCCACCGATGTCGCGGCGCGCGGTCTCGACATCGCCGAACTGCCGGCGGTGATCAACTTCGATCTGCCGTTCAACGCCGAGGATTATGTGCACCGCATCGGCCGCACGGGCCGCGCGGGCGCATCGGGCGATGCGCTGTCGCTCTGCAGCGCCAACGAACGCAAGCAGCTTGCCGACATCGAGAAGCTCATCAAGCGTCCGCTCGAAGTGCAGACGCTTCATGTGACGGCGCCCGCTCGTCGCGACGGCGCACGGCGCGACGAGCGTCCGGCGCGCGGCGAGCGCACGGAGCATCGTCATGGCGCGCGGGAAGACGCGGGATCGCGCCGGCGCACTTCGCCGGGCTCAGGTTCGTACGACCGGCCGCGCGGGCGTCAGCAACCCATCGACGAATTTTTCCTGAAGCCGTATGAGCCGTCGCCGTCGGCGATGAAGCGGCAGGAAGAGACGCCTGAACCGGAGCGCAAGAGCACGTCCAAGCAGCCGCTCGCGGCGTTGCTGGGCGGGCTTGGCATGCCGCGAAAGACGTCGTGATCCAAGAAAAACGGCAGCTTCTTACAGCTGCCGTTTTTTTTGCCTACCGCGCGAAGCGCCGCGCCCAATCGTCCGTCGCGGCGGCGTAGAAGCCATCGAGCGAGCGGGCCGACGATGCATCGATGCCGAGATGCCGCGCCGCCTGCACGAGCGCGTCGAGCGGAGCGTTGCGGCTCAGCGGCGCCGCGCCGGTCTGCTTGCTGAGCTTTTCGCCAGCCTCGTTGGTGAGCACCGGCACATGCAGATACGACGGCGTCGGCACGCCGAGGCATCGCTGTAAATAGATCTGACGCGCGGTCGAATCCAGCAGGTCCGCGCCGCGCACGATGTGCGTGATGCCCGCGTCGGCGTCATCGACAACGACAGCCAGTTGATACGCCCACAAGCCATCTGCGCGTTTCAGTGCGAAATCGCCGACTTCGGTCGCCAGATTCTGCGACTGCGGCCCCTGCCAGCGATCCACGAACGCGATGCACGCCGCATCGCCGTCCGGCACGCGCAAACGCCACGCGCGGGCGGGGCGGCCATTCAGGCCCGTACGGCAGGTTCCCGGATACGCCAGCGTCGCGTGACGCGCGTGGGCTTGCACGAGCGAATCCGCGATCTCGCGGCGCGTGCAGCCGCACGGATAGATCAGGTGTTGCGCCTGCAACGCTTCGAACGCCTTGGCGTAGGCGGCATTGCGCCGGCTTTGCCAGACGGGCGGCTCGTCGGAATGCATGCCGAAAGCGCCGAGCGTCGCGAGGATATCCTCGGCGGCGCCGGGCACGGTGCGGGGCGCATCGACATCTTCGATTCGCACGATCCAGCTTCCGCCGTGCGCGCGTGCATCGAGATAACTCGCGAGCGCGCTCACGAGCGATCCCGCATGCAGCGGGCCGGTCGGCGAGGGCGCGAAGCGGCCGCGATAGGTCATGTACAGGCGGTTATGCCGCCTTCGCTTCGGGGTGGCAGGCCGGGCAAGCCTCGCCCGCCTTGTAATAGGGCGACTGCTGGTCCTCGACGCTCACCACCGCGCGGCACGCGAAACATTGCGCCGTCTCGGTCGGCTCGAGGCTCGGGTTCAGCGCCGTGCGGTAATCGAACACGAAGCAGTCGCCGTTGTAATGTGCGCCGCCCACTTCCTCGAAGTACTTCAGGATGCCGCCTTCGAGCTGATAGACATGCTCGATACCCACTTCCTTCATGTGAATCGCAGCCTTTTCGCAGCGAATGCCGCCGGTGCAGAACGAGACCACTGTCTTGCCTTCCAGATCGGCGCGGTTCTGCTCGATCACTTCCGGAAACTCGCTGAACTTCGCGATGCGATAGTCGAGCGCGTTGTCGAACGTGCCGACATCGACTTCGAACGCATTGCGCGTGTCGAGCATCACGACCGGGCGGCCCGCGTCGTCGTGGCCGCGGTCGAGCCAGGCCTTGAGCGTCGGGGCATCCACAGAAGGCGCGCGGCCGAGTTCGGGCCTGATCGCGGGCTTCTTCATCGTGATGATTTCGCGCTTGAGCCTGACCAGCATGCGGCGGAACGGCTGCGTGTCCGACAGGCTCTCCTTGAACTGCAAATCGGCGAAACGGCCGCCGAAGAGCGCGTCGGTCCGGATGTAGTCGATGAACTCGCGCACCTGCGCGACCGGCCCCGAAATGAACAGGTTGATGCCCTCCGGCGCCAGCAGGATCGTGCCCTTCAGCCCGAGCGCGTTGCAGCGTTCGGTGACGAGCGGCCGCCAGGCGGCGCCGTCCTCGATGGTGACGAATTTATAGGCGGAGAGATTCAGAATGTTCATGGTGAAAGACGGCGAAACGCGTAGAAACGAGACAGACGCGGCAGCGGCCAGCCGCGCGAAACCTCTATTATCCCGCAAACGGCGCGGTCGATTCGAGCGAGGCGTGCGCCGCCTGGCGCAAAGCCTTGCGCGTGCGCAAATTCGACCGCGCCGAGCCCCTCGTCCGTTCGGCTAACGCGGCCTGGCCGAGGGTTTTTGCAATGACCCGGATGTACAATGTCGGCCATGTCAGATCCCCGCTTCGTTCATCTCCGCGTCCACTCCGAATTCTCGATTGCCGACGGCATCGTGCGGCTGGACGACGTCGTCAAGGCCGCGTCGAAGGACGGTCAGGGCGCGCTTGCGCTCACCGATCTCGCCAACGCCTTCGGTCTCGTGCGCTTCTACAAGGAAGCGCGCGGCAAGGGCATCAAGCCGATCGCCGGCTGCGATGTCTGGATCACGAATCCCGACGATCGTGACAAGCCTTCGCGCCTGCTTTTGCTCGTGCGCGACAAGACCGGCTATCTGAATCTGTGCGAACTGCTGAGCCGCGCGTGGCTCATGAATCAGTATCGCGGCCGCGCGGAAGTGATGGTCGAATGGCTCGAAGAAGGGCTGGCCGAGGGACTGCTCGCGCTGTCGGGTGCGCAGGGCGGCGACATCGGTCTCGCGCTCGCGGCGGGCAACGAAGCGAGCGCCGAGCGCCACGCCGGGCGATGGGCGAAACTCTTTCCGAACGCGTTCTATATCGAACTGCAGCGCGCCGGCCAGCCGGGCGAACAGGCGTATATCCAGGAAGCCGTCGCGCTCGCGGCGAAGCTCGGCTTACCCGTGGTAGCAACGCATCCTCTGCAGTTCATGACCCCCGACGACTACACCGCGCACGAAGCGCGGGTCTGTATTTCGGAAGGCGACATTCTCGCGAATCCGCGCCGTCAGAAACGCTTCACGACGGACCAGTACTTCCGCACGCAGGACGAGATGTGCGCGCTGTTCGCGGATATCCCGTCGGCGCTCGCGAACACCGTCGAAATTGCGAAGCGCTGCAATCTCACGCTCGAACTCGGCAAGCCGAAGCTGCCGCTTTTCCCGACGCCCGATGGCATGTCGCTTGACGACTACCTCGTGCAGTTGTCGAAGGAAGGGCTGGAAGTGCGGCTCGCACAGCTTTATCCCGACGAAGGCGAGCGCGAAGCGCAGCGTGAGACGTATTACAAGCGCCTCGACTTCGAGTGCGGCACGATCATCAAGATGGGCTTCCCGGGCTACTTCCTGATCGTGGCCGACTTCATCATGTGGGCGAAGAACAACGGCGTGCCCGTGGGGCCCGGCCGCGGCTCGGGCGCGGGTTCGCTCGTCGCGTATGCGCTCGGCATTACGGACCTCGACCCGCTGCGCTACAACCTCCTGTTCGAGCGGTTCCTGAACCCTGAACGCGTGTCGATGCCCGACTTCGACATCGACTTCTGTCAGGAAGGGCGCGACCGCGTCATTCAATACGTGAAAGGCAAGTACGGCGCGGACGCCGTCTCGCAGATCGCGACCTTCGGCACGATGGCCGCGAAGGCGGCAGTGCGCGACATCGGCCGCGTGCTCGATCTCGGCTACATGTTCACGGACGGCATCGCCAAGCTGATTCCGTTCAAGCCGGGCAAGCACGTGACCATCGCGGATGCGATGAAGGAAGAGCCGACGCTGCAGGAGCGCTTCGATTCCGAAGACGAGGTGCATCAGCTGCTCGAACTCGCGCAGCGCGTGGAAGGGCTGACGCGCAACGTCGGCATGCACGCGGGCGGCGTGCTGATCGCGCCCGGCAAGCTCACGGATTTCTGCCCGCTCTATACGCAGGGCGAGGACGGCGGCGTCGTCAGCCAGTACGACAAGGACGACGTGGAAGCCGTCGGCCTCGTCAAGTTCGACTTTCTGGGCCTGACCACCCTCACGATTCTGGACTGGGCTGAACGTTACATTCGCCGGCTCGATCCGTCGAAGAAGGACTGGAGCCTCGCGCAGGTGCCGCTGGACGATCCCGCTTCGTTCACGATCCTCAAGAAGGCGAACACCGTCGCCGTGTTCCAGCTGGAAAGCCGCGGCATGCAGGGCATGCTGAAGGACGCGCAGCCGGACCGCTTCGAGGACATCATCGCGCTGGTGGCGCTGTATCGTCCGGGGCCGATGGACCTGATACCGAGCTTCTGCGCGCGCAAGCACGGGCGCGAGATCGTCGAGTATCCGGACCCGCGCGTCGAACCTGTTCTGCAAGAGACCTACGGCATCATGGTCTATCAGGAGCAGGTGATGCAGATGGCGCAGATCATCGGCGGATACTCGCTCGGCGGCGCGGACTTGCTGCGTCGCGCGATGGGCAAGAAGAAGCCCGAGGAGATGGCACAGCATCGCGAACTGTTCGCCGAGGGCGCGGCGAAGAACGGTCTGTCGCGCGCGAAGTCCGACGAAATCTTCGATTTGATGGAGAAGTTCGCGGGCTACGGCTTCAACAAGTCGCACGCGGCGGCGTATGCGCTGCTCGCGTACTACACGGCGTGGCTGAAGGCGCATCATCCGGCGGAATTCATGGCGGCCAACATGTCGCTTGCCATGGACGACACGGACAAGGTGAAGATCCTCTTCGAGGATTGCATCGGCAACGGCATGGCCGTGCTGCCGCCGGACATCAACCGTTCGGCGTATCGCTTCGAGCCGGTCGCCGAAGCCGACGGCAAGCGTTCGAGGACCATCCGCTACGGTCTCGGCGCGGTGAAGGGCAGCGGCCAGAACGCCATCGAAGAAATTCTGCGCGCACGCGAAGACGGTCCGTTCGTCGATCTCTTCGATTTCTGCGAGCGCATCGACCGCCGCGTCGTGAATCGCCGGACGGTGGAGGCGCTGATTCGCGCCGGCGCGTTCGACACCGTCCACGCGAATCGCGCGCAATTGCTCGCGTCCGTGCCGATGGCGATGGAAGCCGCCGATCAGGCCGCCGCCAACGCGATGCAGGCCGGCCTGTTCGACATGGGCGACGCGCCGCTTGCGAAGCACGAATACGTCGATGAACCCGCGTGGTCGGACAAGAAGCGTCTGCAGGAAGAGAAGACGGCGCTCGGTTTCTACCTTTCGGGCCATCTTTTCGATGCGTACAAAGGCGAAGTGCGGCGCTTCGTGCGTCAGAAGATCGGCGAACTGAAGGAAGGGCGCGACAAGCTGGTGGCGGGCGTGATTTCTTCATTGCGCACCCAGATGACCCAGCGCGGCAAGATGCTGATCGTCAATCTCGACGATGGCACCGGCCAGTGCGAAGTGACCGTGTTCAACGAGCAGTTCGAAGCGAACAAGGCGCTGTTCAAGGAAGACGAACTGCTCGTCGTGCAAGGCCAGGCGCGCAACGATGCGTTCACGGGCGGCATTCGCTTTACCGTCGATACCGCGATGGACCTCGAACGCGCCCGCAGCCGCTATGCGCAGTCGGTGAAGGTCGAGATGAACGGCAACGCCGATGCGCTGCGTCTCAAGCGCGTGCTGGAAGCGCATACGGCGGGGGCGGAGGCGCCTGCGGCTCCGGTCGCGGCGCCGTCGCGCGAAAACGGGCGCTCGCGTCAACAGGCGCCGATTCCGAACGGGCTGAACGTGAGCATCGTGTATCGCAGCGAGCACGCCGAAGGCGAAGTGCGGCTCGGCGATGCCTGGCGCGTGAAACCGACCGACGAACTCATCACCGCGTTGCGCGGGGAGTTCGCGGGGAGCGAGATCGAGATCGTTTATTGATTGGCCGCTTCGTTCAGGCGCGCGAGCTTGACGAAGCGGTAATACACGGTCTGCGCGTTGAAGACGGCGATCATGAAGCCCGCTCGACCGTCGAGGAAACCGCGCCGCAGCACGTAAGTCCTGACGAACGCCCAGAATCCGCGCGTGATCGCAATGCCGAGACTTCCCCGCTTGCCCGCGGCATGGCGCTGCAATGCGCCGGCCGTCGAGTACGCGTCGAGCTTGCGCAGCACCGTTTCGAAGTCTTCGTAAGAGTAGTGCAACAGTTTGCCTTCGAGCCGCGCGACGGGCGTCCCGCTCTGCACGACGAGGCGCTCATGCACGAGATCATCCGAGAAGCGCGCGCAGCCGCGTTTGAAGAGGCGCGGAATCCAGTCGGGATACCAGCCGCTGTGCCTGATCCACTGGCCGCAGAAACTTGATAACCGGTCCACTGCATACACATCGGCGCGCGGATTGTCCATCGCAGCCCGGATGGACGCGGCCAGTTCCGGCGTCACGACTTCGTCGGCGTCGATAGACAGCACCCAGTCCGTCGACAGCGCATCGAGCGCGCGATTCTTCTGCGGCCCGAAGCCCGGCCACTCGCGCCGGATCAGCACCCGCGCGCCGTGCGCCTTGGCGATATCCACGGTCGCATCGGTGCTGCTGCCGTCGATCACGACGATATCGTCGGCGAAGGAAACGGAGTCGAGGCATTGCGCGAGCCGTGCAGCCGCGTTGTGCGTGATGATGGCGATGCCGAGGCTGGCGTGCGTCATGAATTGAAGCCGAGTGGACCGTGGCGCGTATTTTAAGACCATCGGTCGAGATTTACGTTTGCGCCGGGATGAGTCGCGGGTAGCCAACGGTTTACAATGGCGGATTGTTGTGGCGCGGGGCCATGCCGCCCGGCGCGGTTCTTCGCCCGGCTGGCGGCGCGCGCGCCGGGACAACGCAACGGCAGAGGATCATTTGAGCGAGAAGCAGACATTAAGAAAGACCATCGGCGAGGGCGAGAACTCATCGTCCACTGCCGTCATGCGGCGGCTCTGGCCGTATCTGCGGCCGCTCATGGGCTTCGTGCTCCTCGGTCTCCTCGCGATGGGCTTCGTCGCCGCGAGCGAAGCCGGCATCCCGATGCTGCTCAAGCCGCTGCTCGATCATGGTTTCGGCACGAAGAGCAGCGACAAGGCGAGGTGGATCGTGCCCGTCGCGGTGATCGGCCTCGCGCTGGTGCGCGGCACCGCGCAGTATGCTGCCGGCTACTTTCTTTCGTATGTATCGAACAAGATCCTGCTGCAGTTGCGCCTGCAGATGTTCGACCGCATGATCCACACGAGCGCCGGCTTTTTCCAGCGTGAAACGGCGAGCACGGTCATCAACGCGATCGTCTTCGAGGTCAATCAGATCCTGCAGGTGTTGTCCGGCGTCGTCGTGACGCTGGTGCGCGATTCGCTGACCGTCGTGTTCCTGCTCGGCTACCTGTTCATTCTCAACTGGCGTCTCACGCTGATCGTCGCGGTCATTTTGCCGGCCATCGGCTGGCTCGTTTCAAAGATCAACCGGCGCTTGCGGCGGCTGAACCGCGAGCATCAGATGTTGACCAACGATCTGTCGTATATCGTCGAAGAGACGGTCGGCGGCTACAAGGTCGTGAAGGTGCACAACGGCGAGCCGTACGAGATGGGGCGCTTCGCCGAGATGAGCGGCCGCTTGCGCGGCTACGCGATGCGCATGCAGGTGTCCGGCGGCCTCGCGCAGCCGCTGACGCAGTTTCTTGCTTCGATCGCGCTCGCCGTCGTCATCACGATTGCGGTGCTGCAATCCGCGAGCGACCAGACGACGGTCGGCGGCTTCGTCGCATTCGTCACGTCGATGCTGCTCGTCATTTCGCCGCTCAAACATCTGATCGACGTGAACCAGCCGCTGCAGCGCGGCGTGACGGCCGCCGAACTGATCTTCGGTCTTATCGATGAACCGCCGGAGCCGGCCGGAGGCGGGCGCCCGCTTCCACGCGCGGAAGGCCGCATCGAGTTCCGGAACGTGTCGTTCAATTACGGCACGCAGGAACGCGCCACGCTCGACGACGTCTCGTTCAAGGTCGCGCCGGGCGAAATGGTGGCGCTCGCGGGGCCGTCCGGAAGCGGCAAGACCACGCTCGTCAACCTGCTGCCGCGCTTCTTCGATCCGGCCGGCGGCCAGGTGCTCGTCGACGGCGCCCCGATTACCGAATACGCGCTGCATGATCTGCGCGCACAGATCGCGATGGTCAGCCAGGACGTCGTGCTCTTCAACGATACGATCGCTGCCAACGTTGCTTACGGCACCGTTCCGGACCGCGATCGCGTGCTGGCGGCGCTGGCCGCAGCCAACCTCTCCGATGTTATTGGCTCGCTGCCGGATGGCATAGATACCTTGATCGGCGGCAACGGTATGCGCTTGTCGGGCGGCCAGCGTCAACGGCTCGCCATCGCGCGCGCCATCTATAAGGACGCCCCGATCCTGATCCTCGACGAAGCGACGTCGGCGCTCGACTCCGAGTCCGAGCGGCACGTGCAGTCCGCGCTCGAAACGCTGATGAAGGGCCGCACGACGCTCGTCATCGCGCACCGGCTGTCGACGATCGAGCGCGCTGACCGCATCCTCGTACTGGAAGCGGGCAAGATCGCGGAGCAGGGCAGTCATGCCGAACTGCTGCGGCTCGGCGGCCTGTATGCGCATCTGCATCGCATCCAGTATCAGCAACAGGCGGCGTAACGCCGTTCTGCTGCGTTCCATTCCACAACTCGCCTTTGTCGAACGAGCAGTTTCCAACATGCAAGCGATCGCAGAATGAAGCGAGTTTTGATAGTCAAGGTCAGTTCGTTGGGCGATGTGATCCAGGCACAGGCGGTCGTCGGTGATCTGCATCGCGCGTTTCCGGGGCTGAAGGTCGACTGGGCGACCGACGAGAACTTCGCCGACATACCGCGCTGGAATGCGGGCGTCGCGCGGGTGCTGTGTGCGCCGCTGCGGCGCTTCAAGAAGGCGCGCAACCTCGGGGATCTGAAGGCGATCTGGGCGTCGATTGCCGATTTGCGGCGCGAACGCTACGACGCCGTCTTCGACCTGCACGGCGTCTACAAGAGCGCGATCATCTCGTTTCTCGCCCGTTCGAAGCGCCGCTTCGGCTACGCGAACGTCAATCTGGGCGAGCGCGGCGCTGCTTTTGCCTATACGCATCGGTTCGCGCCTCGTCATGATGCGAACGCGTGGCGCGGCATGCGCCAGACGCTGGCTGACACGCTCGGCTATGCGATCGACGCCGCTCCGCCCAGCGTCTTTGCCATTCCGAAACCCCTCACGCCGCTACCCGTGACGAAAGACGTGCCGTTCGCCTTGCTCTTTCACGCGACGTCCAAGGCGGAAAAGAAGTGGCCGATCGACAAGTGGATTGCGGTCGCGCAGTCGCTCGTCGCGCGGGGCATAACGCCGCTTTTGCCGTGGGGCTCCGATGCCGAGCGGCGCGACGCCGAAGCGATTGCGCAAGACGTCGCCGGCGCGCGGGTGCTGCCGAAACTGAGCATCGAGGAGATGGCGCAGCACATCGCGCTGGCCGCGCTGGTTGTCGGAACGGATACGGGCCTCGTGCATCTGGCGAGCGAACTGCGCCGACCGACGGTGATGATTTTTAGCGCGACCTCGCGGCCGCATTTTGGTGTAGATGTCCCCGGCTTATGTGTCTCGATCGGCGATGAAGGCGCTCCGCCGTCCGTTGAACAGACGCTTGCGGCCATTGATTCTGTAGTTGAGCGTTCTTGAAGATACTTCTTACTAATTTTCACGATGGCCGCGGTGGCGGCCACGACACATATATCGTCGCGATTGCACGGGCTCTGTCCGTGAGGCATCAGGTGTTTATCGCAGCACCCGGCTCGAGCCGGCTGTTCGACCATGCCCGCGCGCTGCCGGGCGTGACCGCCGTGCCGATGAGTTTTCCCGCCAAGATCAAGGACTTCCCGCGAATGCGCGCCGCCTGGCGCACGTTGCGCACGTTGATCGAATGCGAGCGCTTCGACGTCATCCATGCGAACGGCTCGCCGGATCACCGTTTGTTGCTGCTCGTCATGTTGTGGTGGAAGAAACCCCGGCCGGGGATCGTTTTTACGAAGCACAACTCAATTGCCATCAAGCGCGACTTCCTGACCCGGCTCCGGGCGACGCTCGCTACCGACGAAGTCATCGCGGTGGCCGATTCGACTGCGGAACTCGTGCGCGGGTCGGTTTATGGACACTGTCCGCTCACGGTAGTGAAGAACGGCGTTGACCTTGTCAAATTCGCGCCGCGCGATACAGCCGTTGCCGCCGTGAAGCGCGAGAGGATGCTGGGAAAGGAGTGCGCCAAACGTCTGGTTATCGGCACCATTAGCGGGTTCGATTCGTATAAAGGGACCATGGACATGATCGCGGCGGTGGCCGCGCTTCCCGCGGATTTGCGCGCGCAGGTTATGGTGGTCGTGGTGGGCACCGAGCCGAACGACGAGCAGGAGCAAATCATCGATTCGCTCCGCATGCAGGATCATGTACATGTTGCCGGATTCGTGGAGAATGTGGCGGACTACATCGCCACGTTCGACGTGGGCTTCGTGCTGTCGTTCGCAGTGGAAACGGTGTCCTTCGCGTGCCGCGAGATGATGGCGATGGCCAAGCCCGTCATCGTGACTTCCTACGCCGGGCTGCCCGAAAACGTCGATGACGGCGAGAACGGCTGGATCGTCGAGCCGCGCGACGTCGAGGCCCTGAGCGCGACACTGCGATCGATCATCGCGGCTCGCAGCCAGTTGCCGGCGATTGGCGCGCGCGCGTACGTCAAGGCAATAAGCGAGTTCTCGGACGAGCGCTTCATCCATGCGACCGAGGCGGTTTATCGGCGTGTCGCGCCTGCCTTTACCGCGCCCGCACCGTTCATCGTGAATTCGATCGTCACGCGTTTATCAACTTCCAGCTGGGATGCCTAACGCAGTGCCTAAGCCGACCATCCACCTCATCAACGGATTCATGAATGAGAACGGCGGCAGCGAGCAGGAAGCCCTGCATCTCGCCCGCCTGTTGCGCGATCGCAGCGATCTCACGTTGTGGTCGCCGTCGGCACGGTGTTCGCCGGAGCTTGCGCGCGGCCATGGCATTCGGCGAATCGGGCTCGGCGCGGGGCATCGTCCGAATGGCGGGACGTTCGTATTCGTCGGCTCGCACTGGCGCAACAAGCTGTGGCCGTATCTCACCCGCGCGCCACAGCGCCTGATCTACGTGTTCAACACGTTCCATCCGAAGATCCTCTCGCTGACCGCGGCACATCCGTCGATGCTGCGCTGGCCGCGCACGGAATACGTGTTCATCTCCGAGTTCCAGAGAAAGCTGCTGGGCGTCGACGGCGAAGTGCAGCCGTCGCCCATCGACATCGTGCAGTTCTCACCCGCCCCGCAACAGCGTCCAACTGATGGGCGTCCGGTCGTCGGGCGCCTGAGCCGCGACACGCTCGACAAGCACGATCTCGACGACATCGCGCTTTACCGGGCCTGGGCCGGCGAGGGCGCCGAGATACGACTGCAGGGCGCGACCGCTCTGCGCGCGGCAACCGGCGAAACGCTGGCGAATGCTCCGGCTATTCATATCCTGCCCGAAGGCGCGTTGCCCGCAGTGAGCTTCCTGCATAGCCTCGATGTCTTTTATTATCGGACCGGCGCGCATGTCGAGACGTTCGGGCGGGTCGTGCTCGAAGCGATGGCGTGCGCACTGCCCGTCGTATGTCACCGGCGCGGAGGCTATGCCGAATGGATTCGCCATGGCGAGAACGGCTTTCTGTTCGATACCACCGACGAAGCGCGCGGTCTCGTCAGCACGCTGCTGAACGATCGCGCGTTGCGTGAAGCGGTCGGAAAGCAAGCTCGACGCACGGTGGAAGCCATCTATTCGGACGAGGCACTGCGAAGCAGGGCTGATTTCTATCTGCGTGGCGCGAGATGAAGGTTCGGGGTTCCGGAAACAAATAATGCAAGTCACATATAACTCGAAACTGGGCCGCTCGGGTAGCGAGTCTTACCAGCTGGTCGCGGCGAAATGGTTCGCCATCCTGACGCTTTGCCTCGTGCCCATCTCGACGGCAGGCGTGAACGTCGGCTCCGCGCTATTCGCCGTGCTGGCTCTGCTATCGCCTGAAGTATGGCGGCGTGCGCGTACTTTGCGCGCCCGGTCGCCCGCGGGATTGGCTGCGCTCGTGCTGTTCATCGCGCTCGCATTGAGCCTCGCGTACACGTCGCCGGGCATGAACGAGGCGGTCGACTTCCTGATGAAGTACAGGAAGCTGCTGTTCATCCCGCTGCTTTATCTCGTCTTTGCCGACGATAAGTCCACGGCATGGGCCAGCGTCGCCGTGTGGGGCCTTTTCGCGTCGCTCGTGCTGACGATGATCCTGACCTACACGAACTACCTGGGCTGGACGGCGGTCGGGCCGGTGCACGGCACGGACGCGATGACGCGGCCGTGGGTCTTCAAGGACCATATCTCCGGCGGCCTGATGATGGCGTTTCTGGTTTGCCTCGCGGCATCGCTGGCGAAGTCGGCGAAGCACGCGGTCGCGAGCAAGGCGCTGTATCTCGTTGCCGTGCTGGCGATGATCAACGTCCTGTTCGTGCTTCAAGGGCGCACGGGGCAAGTGGTGGCGATCGCGTACATCGCCATCTATCTCGTGATGCACGCAGCGCAGTTCCGCCGATACGACAAGCGCACGCGCTGGATTGCGGGCGTTGGTGCGATCATCGTCTGCCTGTGCGTCGGAGCCTTCGTGATGTACGGCAAGGATTCGCGCCTCGCCGACACGGCTCAGGAAATCACCCAGTTCGAAACGCAGAACAAGAATACGTCGATGGGCGTGCGTATCGAGTTTTACCGCCGCAGCCTCGCGCTGATCGCGGAGCGTCCCATAGCTGGCTTCGGCGTGGGCAGCGTGCGCACGCAGTTCGAGCGGCTTGCGAGCATGCAGACGGGCGGACGCGCGGCCATGGCCGGCAATCCGCACAACGAGTTCTTCCTGATGGGCGTACAGCTCGGGCTGATCGGCGTCGCGCTCTTCGTATGGTTTCTGGTCGCGGTGGCGCGAGCGAGTCAACGCCTCGTGGAGCCTGCGCGGAGCATCGCGCAGGGTTATCTCTTTGCGTTCGTGCTCGGTTGTCTCGCGAACTCGTTGCTGCTGAACTTCACCGAGGGCAACTTGTTCGTGTTTCTTATCGGGATATTGATCAGCGCCGCGCCGAAGGAGGGCGGGGAGACGCGGGCAGTTTAGACGGATGAAACGGGGCAGTCGTCACATCAACACGATGTCATACTGCTCCTGGCTCAGATTCGACTCCACCTGCAGCGAAACCGGCTTCCCGATGAAGTCCATCAGCATCGCCAGATGCTGGGACTCTTCTTCCAGAAACAGATCGATGACCTGCTGCGACGCCACCACCCGAAACTCGCGCGGATTGAATTGCCGCGATTCGCGCATGATTTCGCGCAGCACGTCATAACACACGGTCCGGGGCGTTTTCACCTGCCCCTTGCCCTCACACGTCGGGCACGGCTCGCACAGCACATGCGCCAGCGACTCCCGGGTGCGCTTGCGCGTCATCTCAACCAGCCCGAGCTGCGAGAAACCGTTGACGGTCACGCGCGTCCGGTCCCGCGACAACGCCTTCTTCAACTCGCCCAGGACCTGATCGCGATGCTCGACATTCTCCATGTCGATGAAATCGATGATGATGATCCCGCCGAGATTGCGCAACCGCAGTTGCCGGGCGATCGTATGCGCCGCTTCGAGGTTGGTCTTGAAGATCGTGTCATCGAAGTTGCGCGCGCCGACATAGCCGCCCGTATTCACGTCGATGGTCGTCATCGCCTCGGTCTGATCGATCATCAGATAGCCGCCCGACTTCAGATCGACGCGCCGCGACAGCGCCCGCAAAATCTCCGCCTCGATGTTGTACAGATCGAAGAGCGGCCGCTCGCCCGTGTAGTGATGCAGCCGCGACGCCACCGCCGGTGTGAACTCCGCCGCAAAATCCGCGAGCATCTGATAGGTCTCGCGTGAATCCACCTGAATGCGCGTCGTCTCGTCGTTGACGAAATCACGCAGAACGCGTTGCGCGAGATTCAGATCCTGATAGAGCAGCGTCGTCGCCGGCACGCGCTGAGCCTGCGTGACGATGGTCGCCCAGGTCTTGCGCAGGTAGGCGACATCGGCGGCCAGCTCTTCGCTCGACGCGTCCTCGGCGATCGTGCGCACGATATAGCCGCCTTTCTCGTCGGCGGGCAGCACGGCGGTCAGGCGCGCGCGCACGGCCTCGCG
Source organism: Caballeronia grimmiae (assembly GCF_022879615.1). NCBI lineage: Bacteria > Pseudomonadati > Pseudomonadota > Betaproteobacteria > Burkholderiales > Burkholderiaceae > Caballeronia > Caballeronia grimmiae. The sequence continues at coordinate 1,949,940 of NZ_CP084271.1, read as the reverse complement.
ATCCGCCTCGCTTTCGATCTTCTGCGAGATGCCGATATGCGGCTCCTGCGGCAGATACACGAGCGTGCGTCCGGCAATGCTCACCTGCGTCGACAGCCGCGCGCCCTTCGTGCCGATCGGGTCCTTCACGACCTGCACCATGAGCGCCTGTCCTTCGAACACGATCTTTTCGATCGGCACGTGCGTACCCGATCCATGCGGCTCGCCCGCGATGCGCGGATGCCAGATATCGGCGACATGAAGAAACGCCGCGCGCTCGAGACCGATATCGATGAACGCCGATTGCATGCCCGGCAACACACGCACGACCTTGCCGAGATACACATTGCCGACGCGCCCGCGAGACAGCGTGCGCTCCACGTGAAGTTCCTGAACGGCGCCTTGCTGAACCAGTGCGACGCGGGTTTCTTGCGGTGTGACGTTGATCAGGATTTCTTCGTTCATGGCCTGTTTAGAATTCGACGCGCGCCACGCGCAAGAGTGCTGCGGTTTCGAAAAGGGGCAAACCCATGATACCTGAATAGGACCCGTCGATTCGCTCGATGAACTCCGCCGCTCGGCCCTGTACGCCATACGCGCCGGCCTTGCCGAGCGGCTCGCCAGTGGCGGCATACCGTTGCAGCGCAGCACGTTCGACAGGCGCGAAGCGCACCGTCGAACGCGACAAGACCGGCTCGAGCAACGCGCCTTGCGCATCGACGACGGCGATCGCGGTCAGCACTTCATGCTCGCGTCCGGCGAGGCGCTCGAGCATCGCGACGGCATCGTCTTCATGCAAGGGCTTGCCGAGTATGTGGCCGTCGATGGTCACGGTCGTATCGGCGACGAGAATCGGTGCGGGTGCATCCTTGCCTGCAAGCAGGCGATCACGCGCAGCATGTGCCTTGAGCGCACAGACGCGCACGACGTACGCATCGGCGGATTCACCATGCAGTTCGGCTTCGAGCGCTTCGGCGTCTTCATCGGGGCGCGGCAGCAGCAGTTCATAACGAACGCCGAGTTGCTTCAGCAACTCTTGTCGACGCGGGCTTTGCGAGGCGAGATAGACGTAGGGATAGACGTTGGATTGAGCGGACATCGGATAGTTGGAAGTTCGAAGCGCGCGGCCTTCGGCGTCCAACTAATGGGAAGGCTCACGCGCGGTGATAAGGATGATTCTGCGTGATGCTCCACGCCCGGTAAAGCTGTTCGGCGAGCAGCACGCGCACCATGCCGTGCGGCAGCGTCAGACTCGACACGCGCAGCATGATTTCCGCGCGAGCCTTCACTTCGGGCGCAAGCCCATCCGCGCCGCCGATCACGAAGGCGACATCGCGCCCGTCCTGCTGCCAGCCGGGCAGGGCGTTGGCGAGTTGCATCGTGGTCCAGTCGCGGCCGCGTTCGTCGAGGGCGACGACGCGCGCGTTCTTCGGCAAGGCGGCTTCGATACGCTGCTTCTCCGCAGCCATCACGCTCTCTGCGTTGCGTCCCGACGATCGCTGCTCGGGCTTGATCTCCTTCAGCTCGATGCGCAACTCGGGCGGCATGCGCTTCGCGTATTCGTCGAAGCCATTCGTGATCCAGTCGGGCATCTTGTGTCCGACGGCAAGGATGACCAGCTTCATGAAGACGCTTTTTATGCCTGCTTGCGCGTGGTCTTGCGAGCGGGGCGTTTGACTGCCGGTGCGTCGTCCTGATCTTCGTCCTCGTCTTCGTCCGCATCGGCGGTGACGCGTGCGCCGCCGAACATGCTCGGCTCTTGCAGCTTCACGCGCACGGGCTTGTCGCCCCAGACTTCCTCGAGGTTGTAGTACTGGCGCAGCGCCGGCTGGAGGATGTGCACGACCGCGTCGCCGCAATCGACCAGCACCCATTCGCCGATGTCTTCGCCTTCCGTGCTGATGATGTCGCCACCCGCTTCCTTGACCTTTTCGCGCACGCTGTTGGCGAGCGCCTTGGTCTGCCGGTTCGACGTCCCGCTCGCCACGACCACGCGGTCGAACAGCGACGTCAGGTGGGTCGTGTTGAACACCTTGATGTCTTGCGCCTTGACGTCTTCGAGACCGTCGATGATCGCGCGTTGAAGCTTTTGAAGTTCCATAATTACCGTTGGTACAGGTGATGTTGAACAATATAGTCCCATACGGCGGATGGGACCTGGGCGCGCGCGTCACTGACGCTTGCGCCCGCCGTTGTGTTTGCCGCTTGACGAATCGCCGTCGCGGATACGTCGATCATGAGCGTCTCGTCGATCAGCACGTGCCCATGCGCGCAGTTGCGCAAGACTTCGGGCGACGCCCGCCGCGCGGTCACCTCGGCGGCGACTTCGGCGGGCAACGTGCCGATATCGAAGCCCGGCCGCGTTTCGACGCACACGTGCGCGAGATCGAAGAGCCGCTTCCAGTCGTGCCACGAATCCAGCTTGACGAGCTGGTCGGCGCCGATCAGCAGCGCCAGCGAAGCCTTCGCGCCTTCGCGCTCGCGCCAGTGAGCGAGCGTATCGACCGTATAAGTGGCGCCTTCGCGCTCGATTTCCTCGGTCGCGACGGTGACTGTTACGCCGCCCATATCGAGCGATGCCGCCGCCGCACGCGTCATCGCCAGCCGATGATGCGGCGCCGACACCCCTGCCTTCTGCCACGGCTGCCCCGCCGGCAGGAGCACCAACTCGGTCAGTTGCAGCAAGTCCGTGAAGCGCCTCGCGAGTGCGAGATGACCGGTGTGGATCGGATCGAACGTCCCGCCCAGCAAGCCGATGCGCTTCGCGCACCGAGCGTTCGCGCCGTCGTGATTCGAAGCCCCGGTCACAGCCATTCCCTGCGCACCAGAAAATCGCGGTAAAGCCGCGCTTCCGGCGTGCCGGGTTCCGGTTGCCAGTCATAGCGCCAGTTCGCGACGGGCGGCATCGACATGAGAATGGACTCGGTGCGTCCGCCGCTTTGCAGCCCGAAATGCGTGCCGCGGTCGAAAACGAGATTGAACTCGACATAGCGGCCGCGCCGGTACGCCTGGAACTCGCGCTCGCGCTCGGTCCAGGGCGTGTCGCGGCGGCGCTCGATGATCGGCAGATACGCTTTCAGGAACGCATCGCCGACGCTTCGCATCATCGCGAACGAGCGCTCGAAGCCGGGTTCCGAGAAGTCATCGAAAAAGATTCCGCCGATGCCGCGCGCTTCGTTTCGGTGCTTCAAATAAAAATACTCGTCGCACCACGTCTTGAAACGGGGATACAGATCCGCGCCGAACGGTTGCAGCGCATCCCGGCATACGCGATGAAAATGCACCGCGTCGTCTTCGTACCCGTAGATCGGCGTGAGATCCATGCCGCCGCCGAACCAGAAAACCGGCGTTTCGCCGTCCTTCAGCGCGGTCAGCATGCGCACGTTCATGTGCACGGTCGGGCAGTGCGGATTGCGCGGATGCAGCACGAGCGACACGCCCATCGCCTCGAAGCCGCGCCCCGCGAGTTGCGGACGCGCCGCACTCGCCGACGGCGGCAGCGCGTCGCCCTGCACATCCGAAAAACCGATGCCGCCGCGCTCGAAAAACCCGCCGCCCTCGAGAATGCGCGTCACGCCGCCGCCGCGCAGATGCGCGCCAGGCTCGCGGGACCAGGCGTCGGTGGCGAACGGCGTGCCGTCGAACGCGCCGAGCGCATCGGCGATGGAAGCCTGAAGGCCCGTCAGATACTCACGCACAGCCGTAATGTCGGGCGATGCGTCCTGTCGTGCCTGGTTGTCCGCGCTGCGGTTCGGTTCACTCATCGATCGATGCACTGCGCCAGCCGGCTGGCGCGTAGGTAAGAGATGCGCTTAAAAACACTGCCGGACACGAGGTCCGGCAGCACGGTGTCGCGTTGAGTTGCGAACGCCTGTCAGCCGTGGCGGTCGGCCTGCTTGCGATTGAGCGCGCGATAGCCGATGTCGCGGCGGTACTGCATGCCATCGAACGAGATCTGGTTGACTGTATCGTAGACCACGGATTGCGCGCCGCGCACGGAATCCGCCAGGCCCACGACGCACAGCACCCGGCCGCCGGACGTCGTCAACTTGCCGTCAGCGAGCGTCGTGCCCGCGTGGAACGTCACGGCATTGTCCGTTTCGGCCGGAATGCCGTTGATGCGGTCGCCGTTGCGCGGCGTGTCCGGATAGTTGTACGCGGCCAGCACGACGCCCAGCGCGGTGCGGCGGTCCCAGTCGAGTTCCGCGCCGTCGAGCTTGCCGTCGATGGCCATTTCCACGACCTTCGAGAAATCGCCCTTCAGGCGCGCCATGATCGGCTGCGTTTCCGGGTCGCCCATTCGGCAGTTGAATTCGAGCGTTTTCGGATTGCCGTTCGCGTCGATCATCAGGCCGGCGTACAGGAAACCGGTATAGCGGATGCCTTCGTTTTCCATGCCGCGCACCGTCGGCAGGATGATTTCGCGCATCACGCGGGCGTGCAGCTGCGGCGTGACGATCGGCGCGGGCGAATACGCGCCCATGCCGCCCGTGTTCGGGCCCTTGTCGCCGTCGAGCAGGCGCTTGTGGTCCTGGCTGGAGGCGAGCGCCAGCACGTGCTTGCCGTCCACCATCACGATGAAGCTCGCTTCCTCGCCGGTCAGAAATTCCTCGATCACGACGCGCGCGCCCGCATCGCCGAACTGGTTGTCGGCGAGCATCGAATCGACGGCGGCATGTGCTTCTTCCGCGTTCATCGCGACGACCACGCCCTTGCCGGCAGCGAGACCGTCCGCCTTCACGACGATCGGCGCGCCTTTTGCGTCGATGTAGGCGTGCGCGGCGGCGGCGTCGGTGAAGGTTTCGTATTCGGCGGTCGGGATGTTGTGGCGTTTCATGAACGCCTTCGCGAAGTCTTTGGAGCTTTCGAGCTGCGCGGCTTCCTTCGTCGGGCCGAAGATCTTGAGCCCGCGCGAGCGGAACAGATTGACGATGCCCGCCGCGAGCGGCGCTTCCGGACCGACGACCGTCAGCGAGATGTGCTCTTTCTCGGCGAAATCGGCGAGCGCCGCCGGGTCGGTGATGTCGAGGTTGCGCAGGCGCTCGTCCTGCGCGGTGCCGCCGTTGCCGGGCGCCACATAGACCATCTGCACGCGCGGCGACTGTGCGAGCTTCCATGCCAGCGCATGTTCGCGACCGCCGGAACCGACGACGAGTAACTTCATTTGAATCCCCGAAAAACTGGTGTTAAAGCAGTGGCGGCGCACCGGACGGCGCGCAAGGCGCGCGGGCGCGGACAAGACACGGCAAAACGAAGGCGGCTCGCGCGGACATCGGCTGCGTCACGCGCCTTCCCAAGCGTCGAGTCAAGCGAAAGGCGTTCCCAATATGCCTGCCATCGCGGGCAGGCGGCCGCGGCGCGCGATCACGCGTCGTTGATCGCGGCGTTTGTATAGACTTCCTGCACGTCGTCGAGATTTTCGAGCGCGTCGAGCAGTTTTTGCATCTTCACCGCGTCGTCGCCGCTGAATTCGACTTCGGTCTGCGGTTTCATCGTCACTTCGGCGAGTTCGGCCTTGAAGCCCGCGGCTTCCAGCGCGTCTTTCACCTTCTGGAAATCGTTCGCCGGGCAGATCACTTCGATGCTGCCGTCTTCGTTCGTCACGACGTCGTCGGCTCCGGCTTCGAGCGCCGCGTCCATCAGCGTGTCCTCGGACGTGCCCGGCGCGAACAGGAACTGGCCGACGTGATCGAACATGAACGACACCGAGCCGTCCGTGCCCATGTTGCCGCCGAACTTCGAGAACGCATGGCGCACTTCCGCGACGGTGCGGGTGCGGTTGTCCGTCATGGTGTCGACGATGATCGCCGCGCCGCCGATGCCATAGCCTTCGTAGCGGATCTCTTCGTAGTTCGCGCCATCGACGCCGCCGACGCCGCGCTGGATCGCGCGGTTGATGTTGTCCTTCGGCATGTTGGCGTCGTAGGCCTTGTCGACGGCGAGCCGCAGGCGCGGGTTCGAGTCGATGTCGCCGCCGCCCATGCGCGCCGCGACCTGGATTTCCTTGATGAGGCGCGTCCAGACCTTGCCTTTCTTGGCGTCGGCCGCGGCCTTCTTATGCTTGATGTTGGCCCATTTCGAATGACCCGCCATTACCTTTCTCCGTCGCGCGCGGCAAGAAACCGAGCGCCAAATGTGCTGTGCGTGCTGAATGTGTCCGCGCCGCCTGGTTTCGCGCGGGGTTGCGCGGCCGGGCGGCAAGCTGGCTTCCGACGGTAACGCGCGCTTCGCTTGGGGCGTCTCTTGAACGCGCCGCCGGGCGCTCGGGCGCCCGATTTACCGATTAGGAACAGACCGAAATTTTATCATGGCCCCAAGCGGCGGCAGCCTCCGCCTGGCCGAATGGACGATGAAAACGACACCGCCGCACGGGCGTGCGGCGGCGCGGGCAGGGCGACGAGGCGCGAAAGGGCGAAAGCGCGTCAGTTGCGCGTGCCGAACAGGCGGTCGCCGGCATCGCCGAGGCCGGGGACGATATACGCATGCTCGTTCAGATGCGAATCCAGCGACGCCACGTAAAGCTTCACGTCCGGATGCGCGTCCTGGAACACCTTCACGCCCTCCGGCGCGGCGACGAGCGCGACGAAGATGATGTTCTCGTCCAGCACGTTGCGGCGCTTCATCACGTCGACGGCGTGAACGGCCGAATAACCGGTCGCGACCATCGGATCGCACAGGATGAACACGCGCTCTTCGAGATCGGGCGGGAGGCGCACGAGATACTCGACCGGACGATGATCGTCCGCGCGATACACGCCGATATGCCCGACGCGCGCCGACGGAACCAGGTCCAGCAAGCCGTCCGACATCCCGATGCCCGCGCGCAGCACCGGCACGATCGCGAGCTTCTTGCCGGCGATCACCGGCGCATCGATTTCGACGAGCGGCGTGGCGACGCGCTTCGTCGTCAATTGCAGGTTGCGCGTGATTTCATAGCCCATCAGCAGCGTGATCTCCCGCAGCAGCTCGCGGAACGTGCGCGTCGACGTGTCCTTGTCCCGCATGTGCGTGAGCTTGTGCTGGATCAGCGGGTGATTGAGGATGAAGAGATTCGGGAAGCGGCTGTCTTGTTTCATGGGTCTCGCGCGATGCGCGTCCTGCTCGGGTGATGGTCCTGCCTGGGCGATGAGCGCGGCGCGCATGCGAAAGCGCCGGATGAGGCAGTGGCGACAGTTTACCGAAAAGGCCGGCGTCGTTTAGGAATAATCGTTCGCTGTTTGGCTGTGGCGGCGCGCTTCGCCGGCCGCCGACGTTGCAGCCCCGATTCTTCTAGAATGCGCGAGAGGCGTTTCGAAGCGCGCAACGCATTGCCTTTATGCAGAACATCGGGCATCGCGCTTCGGGCCAACAATTCGAACACTCAACGAAGACATGGAGGATGGACGATGGATCTGGGAATTGCAGGGCGCACCGCGCTCGTGTGCGCAGCAAGCAAAGGACTCGGGCGCGGCTGTGCGGAAGCGCTCGCCGCCGAGGGCGTCAATCTAGTGATCACGGCGCGAACGGCCGAGACGCTCGAAGCGACCGCCGAGAGCATCCGCTCGAAATATGGCGTCGACGTGCAGGCCGTCGCCTGCGACATCACCACGCCCGCCGGCCACGCCGCCGCGCTCGCCGCGTGCCCGCAGCCGGACATTCTGGTGAACAACGCGGGCGGGCCGCCGCCGGGCGACTTCCGCAACTTCACGCATGACATGTGGATCAAGGCGCTCGAAGCGAACATGCTGACGCCGATCGAACTGATCAAGCGCACCATCGACGGCATGATCGACCGCGGTTTCGGCCGCATCGTCAATATCACGAGTTCATCGGTGAAAGCGCCCATCGACGTGCTCGGCCTCTCCAACGGCGCGCGCTCGGGGCTGACCGGCTTCGTCGCGGGCGTGGCGCGCAAAGTCGCGTCGACGGGCGTCACCATCAACAACCTGCTGCCGGGCACGTTCGACACCGACCGCGTCGCCGTCACGTTCGAGGCGCAGGCGAAGGCGCAGAACATTACGATCGAAGAAGCGCGTGCGCAGCGGGCGCAGGCGCTGCCGGCGGGCCGCTTCGGCCATGCCGACGAGTTCGGCAGAACGTGCGCGTTTCTCTGCAGCGTGCATGCGGGTTACATCATCGGCCAGAACATTCTGATCGATGGCGGCGCTTACCCGGGGACGTACTGAGCATGAGCACACGCGTCGCGCTCATCGCGCACGACATGAAAAAGGACGACATCGTCGCGCTCGCGGGCGAGTACGTCGACACGCTCGCGCAATGCCAGCTCGTGGCGACCGGCACGACCGGCGCGCGTATCGCGGCCGCGCACGGTCTCGACGTCGAACGCAAGCTGTCCGGCCCGCACGGCGGCGACTTGCAGATCGGCGGGGAACTGGCGGAAGGGCGCGTCGACGTGGTCATCTTCCTGCGCGACCCGATGACGCCGCAGCCGCACGAGCCGGACATCAACGCGCTCGTGCGCGCCTGCGACGTGCACAACGTGCCGTGCGCCACCAACGTGGCGACGGCGCGGATGATTCTCGACGAACTGCGCGCACGCCTTCCGCACGCGCGCTGAACTAATTACGAGACCAAGGAGACGATCGAGCGATGACCAAGGCAATCCGATTCGACAAGACAGGCGGCCCGGAAGTAATGAAATGGGTCGATGTGGACGTGGGCGAGCCGGGCAAGGGCGAGATCCGCGTGAAGCATCATGCGGTGGGGCTGAATTTCATCGACGTGTATTTCCGCACCGGGCTTTATCCGATGCCGCTGCCCGGCGGCCTCGGCATGGAAGGCGCGGGCGAAGTGACGGCGGTGGGCGAGGGCGTCACGCAATTCAAGCCGGGTGATCGCGTGGCGTATGCGTCGCGTCCGCCGGGCGCGTACGCCGAGGAGCGCGTGATGGCCGCCGATTACGTCGTCAAGCTGCCGGATGGCATCGGCTACGAAGATGCCGCATCCATCATGCTGCAAGGTCTGACCGCGCAGTATCTGCTGCGACGCACGTATCGGGTCAAGGCGGGCGATACCGTGCTGATTCACGCGGCGGCGGGCGGCGTCGGCATGCTCGCGTGCCAGTGGGCGAAGGCGCTCGGCGCGACGGTGATCGGCACGGTCGGCTCGGATGAGAAGGCCGAGATCGCGAAGGCGCATGGCTGCGATCATCCGATCGTCTATACGCGCGAGAATTTCACGCAGCGCGTGCGTGAGATCACGAACGGCGCGGGCGTGCCCGTCGTCTACGATTCGATCGGCAAAGATACCTACATTGCGTCGCTCGACTGTCTCGCGCCGCTCGGCTTGTTCGTGAGCTTCGGCAATTCGTCGGGACCGCTGCCGCCGATCGATTCCTCCGAACTCGCGGGACGCGGCTCCTTGTACTTCACGCGCCCGACGCTCTTCAGCTATATCGCGAAGCGCAGCGATCTCGATGCAATGGCCGCCGAATTGTTCGATGTCGTCGCGTCGGGGAAGGTCAAGACGAATGTGCGGCAGCGGTATCCGATCGCGGAAGCGGCGCGCGCGCACGAAGACCTGGAAGCGCGCAGAACCACGGGATCGACCGTTCTGCTGCCTTGAGCGTGTCCGTCGCGTGAACTAGATGCGCTGGCTCTGACGCGCGAGCATCGGAGCCAGCGCGTCTCCCGCAATCAGCGCATCGAGCGCGTCGTCGATCGGCTCGTTTCCACCGACGAAGCCGATCGTCTGATTCTTCACGCCACGCAACACGCATCGCACGGCCAGTGCGGCGACGTCTTCGCGCGATGCCGCCGGCATGCTCTGCGTCCGCTCACCGGCCAGGGCGATCGCGCCGCGCGCCGGCGCATCCGAAAGCGGGCCGGGCCGCAAGATGACATAAGGCACGCCGCGATGCGCGACGTAATCGTCGGATTCGCGTTTCATGCGGGAATAGTGGCGCAGCGCGAGCGGATTGCTGTCGAGATGCAGCGCCGACAAGGCGCTCACCACGACGAGTTGCCGCACGCGGCGGCGCCTCGCGTAATCGGCGGTGCGCATGACGGCGTCGCGATCGATCGCGCGTTCCTCATGCACGCCTTCCGTCTCCGCCGATCCGGCTGCGTAGATCACATGCGTGATGTCGTCGAACGCGTGCGAGAAGTCGTTGGTCAGATCGCCCAGCACGATTTCCGCGCCGAGCGCCGCGAACTCGCTCCTCTGCGCCGACTTGCGCAGCAGCGCACGAAAGGCGATGCCTTCGTCATGCAGCCGCCGCGCGATCAGGCGCCCCGTGCGGCCGTGCGCGCCGATCAGCAGAACTTTCATCGCTTTCATTCGAGGTCGCTCCGTTCCGGTTGCCGGTCCTGAACACCGTAGGCGATTTTCGCGGCACGCGCCACGTCGATTTGCGGCGGCGCGTTCCTTACTCGACCGCCCCCGCCGCGCGTGGCCCGCCGTTGCGCCGCGCACGCCGCGCTTCCGAGCGCAGACGGATGCGGTCCATGTAGAGATAGACCACTGGCGTCGTATAGAGCGTCAGCATCTGACTGACGATCAGCCCGCCGACGATCGCGATGCCGAGCGGCGCGCGCATCTCCGAACCTTCGCCCGTGCCGAACGCGAGCGGCAGTGCGCCGAGCAGCGCGGCGGCGGTCGTCATCATGATCGGGCGAAAGCGCAAGAGGCACGCTTCCTCGATTGCATCGCGCGATGTCTTCGCGCCGTTGCGCGTCGCTTCGATCGCGAAGTCCACCATCATGATCGCGTTTTTCTTGACGATGCCGATCAGCAGAATGACCGCGATCAGCGCGATGATGCTGAACTCCGTCTTGAACAGCAGCAGCGCGAGCAGTGCGCCGACGCCCGCGGACGGCAGCGTCGAGAGAATGGTGATCGGATGGATATAGCTCTCGTAGAGGATGCCGAGCACGATATAAACCGCCGCGAGCGCCGCCAGAATGAGCAAGGGCTGGTCGTTCATCGACTGCTGGAACGCCTGCGCCGTGCCCTGGAAGCTGCCGTGGATGGTCTGCGGCACGCCGATCTGCGCCATCGTCTCGTAGATCGCGGCGGTCGCTTCCGAAAGCGACTTGCCCGGCGGCAGGTTGAACGAAATGGTCGACGCGACGAACTGGCTCTGGTGGTTCACGGACAGCGGTGTGTTCCCCGGCCCGAACTTCGCGATGGCCGATAGCGGGACCATCGTTTCCTTCGACGTCGATACCGCCGCCCCCGACGACGATCCCGACTTGCCGCTCGCCGCAATCGCGTTGGTGGCCGAATTGCGCACCGATTCGAGCGCGAGCGCGGCGGTCGTGTCCGATGTGCTCGTCGACGATCCGCCCGCGCCGGTCGAACCGGTCGCCGATGTGGACGCCGTGCTCGTCGTGCTGGACGTAGTCGTCGAATTGGTCGATGCCGCGCCGCTCGCCGTGCCGCCCGACGTGCTGATGTAGATCTGCTTCAGCATCTCCGGGTCTTGCCAGTACTTCGGCGCGACTTCCATCACCACGTGGTACTGCGAGAGCGCGTTATAGATGGTGGAAACCTGCCGCTGGCCGAACGCGTCGTAGAGCGTGTTGTCAATTTGCGCGGGCTTGATGTTGAGGCGCGCGGCGGTCGCGCGGTCGAACGTGACCATCGCTTCGAGGCCGCCTTGCTGCTGGTCCGAGTTGACGTCGGTGAGTTCGGGGCGATGCTGCAGCGCCTCGGTCAGCTTCGGTCCCCACGTGTACAGATCCGACGTGGTGTCGGACAGCAACGTGAACTGGTACTGCGCATTCGACTGCCGGCCGCCCACGCGGATGTCCTGCACCGCCTGAAGGAAGGTGCGCGCGCCGGCGACATCGGCGAGCGGCTTGCGCAGGCGAGCGATCACCTGGTCTGCCGACACCTTGCGCTCGTCCTTGGGCTTTAGCGAAATGAACATGAAGCCCGAGTTGGTCGAGCGCCCGCCCGTGAAGCCCGCGACGCTATCGACGGCCGGGTCCGCTTCGACGATGCGCATCATCTGCGAAAACTTGGTCTTCATCGCCTGGAACGAGGTGCTCTGATCCGCCTGAATGCCGCCGACGATGCGCCCCGTGTCCTGCTGCGGGAAAAAGCCCTTCGGCACGATCACGTACAGGTAGACGTTCAGCGCGATGGTCAGGAGCAGCACGACCAGAATGAGCAGCGGATGCCCGAGCGCCCAGCCGAGCGTGCGCGCATAGCCGCGCTGAAGGCGGTCGAACTGCCGTTCGAGCCAGCGCGCGAGCCGTCCTTCCTCGCGCTTTTCGTGTCCTTCCTGCAAGAGGCGCGAGCACATCATCGGCGTGACGGTGAGCGACACGACGAGCGACACGGCAATCGCCAGCGACAGCGTCAGCGCGAACTCGCGGAACAGCCGGCCGACGATGCCGCCCATCAGCAGGATCGGCAGGAACACCGCGACGAGCGACACGCTGATCGACAGCACCGTGAATCCGACTTCGCGCGCGCCGATGATCGCGGCCTGCCTGCGCGGCACGCCGTTTTCCACATGGCGCGAGATATTTTCGAGCACGACGATGGCGTCGTCGACGACGAAGCCCGTCGCGATAGTCAGCGCCATCAGCGAGAGGTTGTCGAGCGAGAAGCCGAGCAGATACATCGCCGCGAACGTGCCGATGATCGATATCGGCACCGCGACGCTCGGTATCAGCGTCGCGCGCCAGTTGCGCAGGAAGAGGAACACGACCATCACGACGAGCGCCACTGCGATCACGAGCGTCAGCTCGGTGTCGTGCAGGGAAGAGCGAATGGTGGTGGAACGGTCGGCCGTCGGCGTGATCTGGACGTCGGCGGGAAGGGCGGCCTGCAATTGCGGCAGCATGGACTTCACGCGATCGATCGTCTCGATGATGTTCGCGCCCGGCTGGCGATACAGAATGACGAGCACCGCGCGCTTGTTGTTGATGAGGCCGAGGTTGCGCAGGTCTTCGACGGAGTCGACCACTTCGCCGACGTCCGACAGCCTGACCGCCGACCCGTTGCGATAAGCGACGACGAGGTCCTTGTACTGCGATGCCTTGCTCGCCTGATCGTTGGTGTAGAGCTGAACGCGCGTGCCCTTGAACTCGATCGCGCCTTTCGGGCTGTTCGCGTTCGCCGACGCAAGCGCCGCGCGCACGTCTTCGAGGCCGATGCCGTAGTGAAAGAGCGCGCCCGGCTCCAGTTCGACGCGCACCGCCGGATTGGCCGATCCGCTCACGTCCACTTCGCCGACGCCCGGCACCGTCGAGAGCGTCTGCTGCAGCACGGTCGCGGCGGAATCGTAGAGCGAGCCGGCCGTGCGCGTGGGCGATGAAAGCGCGAGCACGAGGATCGGCGCGTCGGCGGGATTGACCTTGTGATAGGTCGGATTGCTGCGCAGCGAAGCAGGCAGATCGGCGCGCGCTGCATTGATCGCGGCCTGCACGTCGCGCGCCGCGCCGTCGATGTCGCGGTTGAGGCCGAATTGCAGCGTGATGCGGGTGCTGCCGACCGAGCTCATCGACGTCATCTCGCTCACATCGGCGATGCTGCCGAGATGCCGCTCGAGCGGGCTCGCGACGCTCGTCGCCACCGTCTCCGGGCTCGCGCCCGGCAGCGACGCCTGCACGGAAATGGTCGGGAAGTCCACTTGCGGCAACGGCGCGACCGGCAGCCTCACGAACGCGAACATGCCGGCGAGCGCGATGCCGATGGCGAGCAGCGTCGTCGCCACGGGCCGGTCGATGAAGAATCGCGACAGGTTCATGGCTTACTCCACGTCGCTCGCGGGCCGCGGGCCGGGCAGGCCGCGTCCGAAGCGCGCGCGCAGGCGCTGGCCGAGCGAATCGAACGCGAGGTAAATCACCGGCGTCGTGAACAGCGTCAGCAATTGCGACACGATCAGCCCGCCGACGATCGCGATCCCCAGCGGATGCCGCAGCTCCGAACCCGCGCCCCAGCCGAGCATCAGCGGCAGTGCGCCGAGCAGCGCGGCCATCGTCGTCATCAGAATGGGGCGGAAGCGCAACAGGCACGCCTGGAAGATCGCCTCGCGCGGCGACTTGCCTTCGTCGCGCTCCGCTTCGAGCGCAAAGTCGATCATCATGATCGCGTTCTTCTTCACGATGCCGATCAGAAGCACGATGCCGATGATCCCGATGATGTCCAGGTCGTGTCCGGTGAGCATCAGCGAGAGCAGCGCGCCGACGCCCGCCGACGGCAGCGTCGAGAGAATGGTGATCGGGTGGATGAAGCTCTCGTACAGGATGCCGAGCACGATGTACATCGTCACGACGGCCGCGAGAATCAGGAACAGTTCGTTCGACAGCGACGCCTGAAACGCGAGCGCCGCGCCCTGATAGCGAATCTGGAACGAAGCGGGCAAACCGATCTCGTTCTTCGCCTGTTCGATCGCCTTCACCGCCGCGCCGAGCGATGCGCCCTTTGCCAGATTGAACGATACGGTCGTCGCCGGGAACTGCCCGAGATGCGTGACGAGCAGGGGCGCTGCGCGCTCGTGGAACGTCGCGATGCTCGAGAGCGGCACCTGTCCGTTCGTCGCGGTGGAAGAGGGCAGATAGATGCCGTTGAGCGTTTCGCTGTAGTGCGCGTCGCTCGGTTCGGCTTCGAGAATCACGCGGTACTGGTTCGATTGCGTGAAGATCGTCGAGATGATGCGCTGGCCGAAGGCGTCGTAGAGCGCATTGTCGACGGTCGCCGGCGTGATGCCGAAGCGCGCGGCCGTCGCCCGGTCGATTTCCACGTACACGGACTGGCCGTTCTGCTGCAGGTCGGTGGCGACATCCGTCAGGATCGACGTATGTTGCAGCTTCTCGACGAGCTTCGGCACCCATTCCGCGAATTCCGTCGCGTTCGGGTCCGTCAGCATGAACTGGTACTGCGTCGGGCTGACGGTGGAGTCGATCGTCAAATCCTGAACCGGCTGCATGTACAGCTTGATGCCGGGGATATCCGCGACTTCGCTCTGAATGGTGCGGATGACATCGCTCGACGTATCGCTGCGGTCGTCGCGGGGCTTCAGGTTGATGAGCATGCGCCCGCTGTTGAGCGTGATGTTCGTGCCATCGACGCCGATGAACGACGTGAGACTCTCGACATCCGGGTTCTGCAAAATCTTCCTCGCGAGCGCCTGCTGCTGTTCGGCCACCGCCTGATACGACGCGGCCTGCGGCGCTTGGGTGATCGCCTGAATGACGCCCGTGTCCTGTGTCGGGAAGAAGCCTTTAGGGATGAACACGTAGAGCACGGCGGTGAGCACCAGCGTGAGCACGGCGACGACGAGCGTTGCGCGCTGCCGCTCCAGCACCCATTCGAGCGCGACCGCGTACCGGCCGATCACGTAGTCGATGAACCGGTGCGCGCGCGCCTCGAAGCGCTTGCTGTCGCGCGGCGGCGTGTGACGCAGCAGCTTCGCGCACATCATCGGGACGAGCGTGAGCGACACGATCGCCGAAATGACGATGGTCACCGCCAGCGTGATCGCGAATTCATGGAACAGCCGGCCGACGACATCGCCCATGAAGAGCAGCGGGATCAGCACGGCGATCAGCGAGACCGTCAGCGAGATGATCGTGAAGCCGATCTGCCGGCTGCCCTTCAGCGCGGCTTCGAGCGGCGATTCGCCTTCTTCGACGTAGCGCGCGATGTTTTCGATCATCACGATGGCGTCGTCGACGACGAAGCCCGTCGCGATGGTCAGCGCCATCAGCGAGAGATTGTCGAGCGAAAAGCCGCACAGATACATGACCGCGAGCGTGCCGACGAGCGACAGCGGCACCGAAAGGCTCGGAATGATCGTCGCGTAGAC
The DNA here is from genome assembly GCF_022879615.1 of Caballeronia grimmiae. Lineage (NCBI taxonomy): Bacteria > Pseudomonadati > Pseudomonadota > Betaproteobacteria > Burkholderiales > Burkholderiaceae > Caballeronia > Caballeronia grimmiae. Next base: position 1,934,198 of record NZ_CP084271.1, on the reverse strand, counting down.
GTTGGCGAGGAAGAGATAGATCACCATCACGACCAGCACGACCGACAGCGCGAGTTCGAACTGCACGTCGCGCACGGACGCGCGAATGGTGGTAGTGCGGTCGGTGACGACGCGCACGTCGAGCGCGGCCGGCAGCGATTGCTGCAGATTCGGCAGCAGCTTCTTGATGCCGTCCACCACCTGAATGACGTTGGCGCCGGGCTGGCGCTGCACGTTGAGAATGATCGCGGGCGTCGAATCGACCCACGCGCCGAGCTTCGTGTTCTCCGGGCCCTCCACGATGGTCGCGACATCGGTCAGCATCACCGGCCGCCCGCTGCGATACGCGACGACCGCGCTCTTGTACGCGTTCGCATCGGTGAGCTGATCGTTCGCGTTGATCGTGTAGGCGCGCGTCGGGCCGTCGAAGTTGCCCTTCGGCGTGTTGACGTTCAGGTTGGAGATGGTCGTGCGCAGGTCGTCGATATTGAGCCCGTACGACGCGAGCGCGCGCGTGTTCGCCTGAATGCGAACCGCTGGGCGATTGCCGCCGCTGATCGACACGAGACCGACGCCCGCCACCTGCGAAATTTTCTGCGCGAGGCGCGTGTCGGCGAGATCCTGCACTTGCGTGAGCGGCAGGGTCTTCGAGCTGATCGCGAGCGTCATGATCGGCGCGTCGGCGGGATTCACCTTCGCGTAGATCGGCGGGGCGGGCAGGTCTGACGGCAGCAAGTTGCCCGCCGCGTTGATCGCGGCCTGCACTTCCTGCTCGGCGATATCGAGCGGCAAGTCGAGGCTGAATTGCAGCGTGATGACCGACGCCCCCGCCGAACTCTGCGACGACATCTGATTGAGGCTGGCCATCTGCCCGAACTGCTTTTCGAGCGGTGCGGTGACGCTGGACGTCATTACGTCGGGCGACGCGCCGGGATAGAAGGTCTGGACCTGGATGGTCGGATAATCGACGGCGGGCAGCGCGGAAAGCGGCAGAAAACGCAGCGCGACAAGACCGACCAGCATGATCGCCGCCATCAGGAGCGCCGTGCCGACCGGACGCAGAATAAAAATGCGGGAGGGATTCATGCGTTCGCCTGACCGTTACTGCGACTGCTGCTGACGCCGATGCCCGCCGTGCCGCGCGCCCGACGCGCCTGAAACCGGCGCCGCCGCCGATGCACCCGATGCCGCCGATGCACCGGAGGCTCCCGCCGCGCGGTCCGCCGGAATCGTGATTTTCGCGCCTTCCTTGAGGCGGTCCGAGCCGTCGGTGACAACCCGCTCGCCCACTTGCAGGCCGGACTTGATGCTGGTGCGCTCGCCGTCGACCGGGCCGATCTTCACGTTGCGCACGGTCACGGTGTTATCCGGCTTCACGACATACACGAACGCGCCCGACGAACCGTTGAGCACCGCCGATGTCGGCACGATGGTCGCATTCCTGATGACGTCGACGAGCAGCTTCGTGTTGACGAACTGGTTGGGAAACAGCATGCCTTCCTTGTTCTGGAAGGTGGCGCGCAGCTTGACGGTGCCGGTCGTGGTGTCGATCTGATTGTCGACGGTTTCCAGATAGCCGGCTTCGAGCGCGGTCGTGTTCGCGCGGTCATAAGCAGTCACGGACATCTTCGTGCCCGCATGCAGCGGCTTGAGGATGGCGGCGAGGTTGTCTTCGGAGGTCGTGAAGATCACGCTGATCGGCTGCAACTGCGTGATGACGACGACGCCGTTCGTATCGCCCGTGGTCACGTAGTTGCCCGGATCGACCTGCCGCAGGCCCACGCGGCCCGACACCGGCGCGGTGATGCGCGCATACGTGAGGTCGAGCTTGTAGGTATCGACGTTCGCCTGATCGGACTTCACCGCGCCTTCGTACTGCTTGACGAGCGATGCCTGCGTGTCGACCTGTTGCTTCGCAATGGAGTCCTGCGAAAGCAGCGTCTGATAGCGCTGCAAGTCGAGACGCGCCGTTTGCAGCAGCGCCTGATCGCGGGCGAGCGTGCCTTCGGCGTTGCGCAGCGAAATTTCGTAAGGACGCGGATCGATTTGCGCGAGCAGATCGCCCTTCTTGACCATCTGGCCTTCGGTGAACGCGACGTTCATCAGCGTGCCGTTCAGCTGCGTCTTGACCGTGACATTGGCGAGCGGCGTGACGGTGCCCAGCGAGTTGATGACCACCGGCATCTCGCCTTGCGCGACGGTGGCGACGTGCACCGGCTGCGGCTGGTTCATCGGGTTCGCGCCGCGCCGTCCGCCCTGACGGGCCTCCTGCGGCTGGCCGGACGTGCCGCCGCGATTCCACGGATGCCACCACGCCACCGCTCCCGCGACGATCAGCACGGCGACGATGAGCGGCACGAGCCGGCGACGGCGCGGCGGCGTGTCGGCGGTAACGGGCGGAGCGGGATCAGCGGGGCGCGTGGGCTTCTGGCGTGACTGCGCGGGAGAGGTTTTCTGGTCGTCCATCTTCGGTGGCTGGGTCTTTCCAAGTCTGTCGTACGGGGCGCGGATGGGCGGCATCTCGCGATGCAGGTCGGGGCGGGGTCCGGGAAGACCGGCGGCGGGCCGAGCAGCCCGTCAGTTCAAAACAGCCGATGTTGGGGCAGGGCTTAGGCCATGCGTCCCGGCGCGGCCCCGGTGCGCGCGAAGCATGATGCTACGTCTCGCACCGATGCCCGTCCACCGGGCATTCTTTCTGTTGATTACGGCTGTAACAGCGGGCCGTCGATTGCCCGATGCGCGGCCGTCGGACGCCGTGCGACAGCCGCGCGTCATCGCAATTGCGCGCGTAAGTTTACTTCGTCTCGCGGGTAGACGCCCTGGCGCCGGGCGTGCCGCCGATCTCACGCACAATGTATTCGATGCATTCGAGCAGCGCGGGCGCGACGGTCGCGACGAGCGTTTCATGCGGACATTGATGCGCCGCCCCGCCGCAGTTGACCGAATACCGCTCTTCCGACGGACCGACGAAACCCGCGGCCACCGCGTTGAGGCCGTGATGCCATTCGCCGAGCGATATCGCGAAGCCGTGACGGCGCGCATCGTCGAGACCGCGCTGCAAGCCGCCGGCGATGGCCGGCCAGTCATCGCCCGACGCGGTTTGCAGGCTGCCGATCAGCGCCTGCCGGTCGTCTTCGTCGAGCACGGACAGATACGCGCGCCCGATCGCGGTGCGGCTCAGGTCCATCTTGCCGCCGACATCGAGCCGCGAAACCAGCACGGCGGAACGCGGCCGGATCGCGTCGATGACGACCATGTCCAGCCGGTCGCGCACGGCTAGATGCACGCTCAGGCCGGTGCGCTCCGCGAGCGCAATCAGAAACGGTCGCGCGCGGGCGCGAATATCGAAGTTGCGCAGAAAGCCGTTGCTCAGTTCGAGCACCGAAGCCGTCAGCACGAAGCGCTCGCTGTCGGGCAGGCGAAGCAGCAAGCCGGCGCCGACGAGGGTCGCGGTGATGCGCGACACCGTCGGCTTCGGGATGCCGGTCCAGTCGGCCAGTTCACGATTGCTGACGGGCGCATCGGCGGCGGCGATCCGGCGCAGCACGTCCAGGCCACGGGCGAGCGCGGTGACTTCATCGCCATCTTTGTCTTTTGTCTTTTTCCGGCTCGTCGACCGGCTGCTCATCGTGTCAATTTGCATAATGAAACGTCGTTTCGAATGCGAGGTTGTACGTGAGGTTGACGTGGCACGGCGTCAAACTTGCAAGCCATGCAAGCCCCGATGATAAGTGGTATCAGATACGTAACTTTTTAATGATACGTCCCCGCAACGCCGCTTTCGGGCAGATGCCCGGACACAGAAATTTTGCTTGACTTGAGCAATGATCCCGGAAAAAATGGAATCCGATTTCGAAACGGCTGGCGACGTGCGCAAGGCTTACCGCCCCGTGTTTGGAATACAGGCTCTCAGGTTCTAGCACGGCCCTCGGAATGGCTAGAACTTTTAAGGCGCTACGGCAACGTGGCGCCTTTTTTTTGCCTGTACGTTTCGGATAACGGCCGTGACTTGGCCCTGAATATACGCCCAAAGGGCGCGCGGCGCTGCAGGAAGCGCCAGAGGAAAGCGGAAGGGGATGAGGCTGCGGCCAGCGCCAAGGAGACGTGGCCGTGAGCCGAACGCGACGACGATCGCGCCCGGCGAATCTGGGTCAATGCAGCTGATTGAACACGCGACGCTGCCGCAGCAGCAACTTGCCACGGACGAGCCAGTAGACGCTCGCGACGAGCAGCAACACCCCTACGCCGAGCGGAACCAACGGATGAATGCGTTCCGGCGAGGGCTGGCTGGTTGCGACGAGCAGGGCGGCGAAGAACGCGGCGCCCGCCTGATAGTAAGAACGCTTGGCGAGCACCCGGCGCATGCGGTGGGTGGTGAAGCGGGAGATGGGTGCGCGGGTGAACGGTTCGAATAGCATCAGCCCGGCGACGAGGGCGATAGCGAGATTCATGTAAAGCATGGTTGATACGGGCGGAGGCGTGGACTGCGCGCACTATAAGCGGATGCGTGATCGCCCAGAAGCAGACGTCTCCTAAAAGTAGAGGAAACGTTCTACTGCACGTCTGGTCGGATCGGCCAGATGTTGAAACGCGAGTTCTCCCGTCATGCAAGCTTCGCGATCTGCGCCGGTTCGGACAGCGTATGATGAGCGCGCGTTTTTCACGTAGGAGCAAGACCATGCAAATGACTCCCTTCACCCGCATTGCGATGGCGCTGGCGGCGCTCGGCGCGCTTGCCGCATGCGAGAAGCACGACGCCACCGCGGGCCAGGCCGCCAGTGCGCTCAATAACCTCGCGAGCCAGACCAACCAGAAGTTCGATCAGGCGGCGAGCTACGTCGGCCAAAAGATGGATGCCGCCAAGCAGTCGGCGCAGCAGGGGTTCGACAAGGCCGGCTCGATGCCGGACATGTCGGCGAGCGGCGTTGCGGCCTCGGCGCGGGCGAACCTCAATAGTGCGGCGGGCGCGACGAACGCCGCCATCGCGGATGCCGCGAGCGCGACCGGCGCGGGGCTGCAATCGGCGGGGCGCAAGCTGCAGGAGTGGTCCGCGAAGGATGGCGGCGCGTCGGCCACGAGTCCCGCCGCCGAGTCGTCCGGGACGCGCACGGACATGGACAAGTAAGCCGCCCGCTTAACATTCGGTTACGTCCGCGATGCGTGGCGCGTCGGGGTCAGCCGGTAAACTGGCGAGCTTTCGGAAATCGAGACCGTTATGAAGTCACGCAAGCTCGCGCATGGCGGCGCGCTGGCGTTCGTCGCGAGATCCCGGACGACGGTTTGCGCCGTCGCGCGCGCGCTGTCGTCGCTCTTGCTGGCCGCGCTGGTCCTGCTGACGATGACCCCCGCCGAAGCCGCCCCCACGCTCGAACTGCCCACGTTCCAGGAACTCATCGCGCCACCCGCGCCGGCATCGTCGGCGGAGGCGGCTGTCGGTGCATCGGCGCCGGCCGTGTCGGATGCCGACATGCTGCACTCGCTCGACACCGTCATTGCGACGCTCGACAACGACCGCCAGCGCGCGGCGCTCGTCGCGCAACTCAAGCGTCTGCGCGACGCTAAGCATGCCGCCGCGTCCGCTGCGCCCGCCACGCCCGCATCGTCTGCCGATACCGCCCCGACCGCCGCCGGTGCCGCTGCAAGCGCCCCGGCGAGCGCGCCGGCGCCCTCGGTGGTGGCGAGCATCGCGCAGAACGCAGGCTTGCTGGGCGCGATCGCGTCGGCGGTCACGAGCATCGAAGCCGACGTGAAGCGCGGCAAGACGCCGCTCGCCTACTGGAGCGGGCGCTTCAACGCGGCGGGCAACGAGCTGTTCACCATCGTCACGAGCCAGAGCCGCGAGCCGTTCGGCCGCACGCTATTCAACTTCGTTGCGACGCTCGCGGGCTGGGGCGCGTGCGCCTTCGTGCTCGTGTATGCGCAGCGGCGCGTATCGAGCCGGTATGGCGTGGAAGTGTCGCTGCATTCGAATCCGACGACGCGCGAACTGCTGCTCTTCGCGCTGCGCCGCGTCGCGCCGTATCTGATCGCGTTTCTGGCGGCGCTGACGTTCGCGCATCTGATGCCGCAATCGCTCGGCCGCACGCTCGCGATGGTCACCGCGTACGCGATGGTCGCGGGCGCGGTGTTCTCGGCCATCTGCCTCATCATGTTCTCGCTGTTCGGCTCGGCGCACCGGCGCGTCGCGGTGAACGTGCTGATTATTCATGCGCGGCGGCTGCTGTTTCTGATCGGCACGCTCGGCGCGCTCGGCGATGCCGCTGCCAACTACGACGTCGCGCAACAACTCGGCACCAATCTGTCCGCGCTGATCTCGACCTTCGCGAACATGGCGGCCGCCGCGCTCACCGCGTATTTCGCGCTCGCGTTCCAGCGGCCGGTCGCGCATCTGATCCGCAGCCGCACCTACGAGCAGCGCCACACGCGCAAGGCCGCGACCGAAACGTTCGATGTCGTCGCGTCGCTATGGCAATTGCCGTTGCTCCTGCTCGCGTCGGCGTCGGTGGTGGCGACGCTCGCGGGCATCGGCACGTCCGAAAACGTGCTGCAGATGGCGATCGCGACCGCTGGCCTGCTGGTCGTCGCGTTCTTCCTGTCGGCGATCGTGATCCGCATCACGCGGCCGAAGTCGCGCCGTCCGCGCCGCCAGTCGGCTTATGTGCGGCGGCTCGTTAAATTCGTCGGCACGCTGATCGTGGTCGGCGTGTGGCTCGCGTTCCTCGAAGTGTCGTCGCGCTTCTGGGGCTTCTCGCTCGCGGACATGGCCGAGCGCAGCGTCGCGGCGCGCGGCATCACGCACGCCTTCGGCATGATCGTGCTGACGTTCTTCGTCGTGTGGCTCGTGTGGATTCTGATCGATACCGGCATTCAGGAAACGCTCAAGCCCGATTCCGCGCGGCGTGGCGGACGCGGCCCGAGCATGCGCGCTCGCACGATGCTGCCGCTCTTGCGCAACGTCGTATTCGTCGTGCTGTTGACGATCGCCGCGATCGTCACGGCGGCGAACCTCGGCCTCAACGTGACGCCGCTGCTCGCGGGCGCAGGCGTGATCGGTCTTGCGGTCGGTTTTGGCGCGCAATCGCTCGTTGCGGACCTGATCACCGGGCTTTTCATCATCATCGAGGACACGATTTCGGTCGGCGATTCGATCGAGGTGGAAGGCGGGCACGCGGGCATCGTCGAGAGCCTGACGATCCGGACCGTGCGCCTGCGCGACGGTCAGGGCGCGATTCACGCGATCCCGTTCTCGCAGATCAAGACGGTGAAGAACCTTTCGCGCGATTTCGCTTATGCCGTGTTCGAAGTGCGCTTGCCGTTTTCCGCCGATGTCGACGCCGTCACCGACATGATCCGCGAGGTCGGCGCGGAACTGATGGACGATCTGCGCTACCGGCGCGAGATGCTGGGACCGGTCGAAGTGTGGGGACTGGACCGCTTCGATCCGAACTGGATGGTCGTGAAAGGACAGATCAAGACGCGGCCGCTTCAGCAATGGAGCGTCGCGCGGGCGTTCAATCTGCGCATCAAGCGCAAGATGGACGAAGCCGGCATGCCGATTCCGGTGCCGCAAATGCAGGTGCAGATGTCGCGCGACGCCAGCGATTCCAGGGAAGCCGACGCGAAGTCCAAGCGCATCTGGATCGACGAAGAAGAAGCCGCCGACGCCGCCGATGCACCGCGTGCCGTGGCGCTCGATGTATCGCACGAGCCCCGGCCCGCGCCGCCCGCCACCGATCATTCGGTGCAGATCCCGCCGCAGATTCCCACGGCGCCGGAGCCGGGCAAGGGCTGATCAAAGCGTCAGGCGGCGAGCAGATCGTTGACGTGCGTGGCGATATGTTCGCCCGCGACGCCATAGACGTGAATCGATACGGCGCGCGTGGCCGCATCGGCGGGATTGCCGAGTTGATGAATCGCGCCGCGTCCCGCATCGACGAACGATACCGCGCCCGCCGCACGCGGATGGCGGCGCGTTTCCACCGCGCAGTGCGTATCGGCATCCCAGCGATAGAGCGTTTCGGCGAGCGTGCCGTCGATGACCGCGTAGCCGCACCACGTCCGATGGCCATGCACCGGACTCGCTTGCCCCGGCTCCCACACGAGCGCGGCGATCGCGTACCGGTTGAGCGGATCGGCGGCAAGCAGATGGCGGCGGTATCGGCGCGCGTCGCCGATGCGCTGGTGCGCGTGCAGCAGCGAGGGATCGGCGATCGCCCGCGTCAGCGCCGCACGCACTTGCGCCCCGAACGATGCGTCGCCGGCTTCGAGCGCGGCATCGATGTCATGGCAAAGGCGCCGCAAGGCCGGGTTGTCGTTGGTCAGCGCGTGCAGCGCGGCGCGGGTGCCGGCGTTTTGCCGCATCGGGCGATTAAAACTTTGCAGCTTCATGATGAATGTGGGATCGGGAATCGAGCCTCCATTTATATCGGCTTGCATCTGGAATTTGTTTTCATATAATTCCGCCAACGCTTCGAAAAATAGAAAATTAATCTACGGGGGATGCAGTATGGGAATGGACGTCATTGACCGTAAGCTGCTCGAACTGCTGCAGGGCGACGTGACGATGCCCGTCGCGGAACTGGCTCAGCGCGTCAATCTTTCGCAGACGCCGTGCTGGAAGCGCGTGCAGCGGCTCAAGGAGACCGGCGTGATCCGCGCGCAAGTCGCGTTGTGCGATCCGAAGAAGCTCGGCGTCGGCACGACGGTGTTCGTCGCGGTGCGCACGAATCAGCACACGCAAAGCTGGGCGGACGAGTTCACGCGCGCCGTGCGCGACATGCCGGAAGTGGTCGAGGTGTACCGGATGAGCGGCGAGACGGACTATCTGCTGCGCGTGGTGGTAGCCGACATCGACGATTACGACCGCGTCTACAAGCAACTCATTCGCGCGGTGCCGATCTACGACGTCAGTTCCAGTTTCGCGATGGAGCAGATCAAATATTCGACGGCGTTGCCGGTGCGGCCCGCATCCGACGCCTGAGCGCGGCAAAAGAAAGCCGCCCGGGGAGGGCGGCCGAACACGTCCGGTCACGAGGTATCACGGCGAGCCCTGGCGCTCGCGTGATCAGACGCGCATGGAATCCGGTTGAGTATGGTCAACGAGGCGGGCTTCGTTCAAGCCGGACGGTGCAGCACAGAATTTCGGGGGTGTCGTTCGCGGACTGAAACACCGCGCGCAATCCAACTGAAAACGAAGCCGGGTACGATGTCGGTTCTATCTCAAAACTTTGAACGAGCCGCCGCGCCCCATGACCGACGACCCACGCAACAAGCGCCCGAACGCCCCGCAGAAAAAGAAGAATCCGACCTTGGGCATCAGCGTGTTCATTGTCGCGGTGTTGCTGCTGGTGATCTTCACGCTGCTCTTCAACGCGATTCGCGAGAAGCGCGAGTTCGACGAACAGACCGCGCCGCCCGCTACGGCAAGCGGTGCGCGGCCCGCGCTCCCGGCGATCGGCGCATCGCAATAACGCTGCGCTCACGACGGCAGATGAATCTGCGTCGCGTCCTTGCGGATCAGCGTTGACGCCGTGAGCATCTGCTTGCACTGATGCGCGAGCAGTTTCAGATCCTGAATCGCATCGGCGGGAAGCGTCTGCGCGCGTTCGGCGGCGGCGACCATCGTGTCGAGATCGCGGCGCAAATCCTTGATTGCGTCGGAGGGCGGGGCGCCGTCGTCATCCGATATCGCGGCCTGCGCGTCCGACAGATTGTCCCGCACGATGCCGAATGCCCGCTGCACCGGCTCGAACGGCTTCGGATCGGCGTCATTGATCGCTTGCAATAGCGGCGCGGCCGCTGTGATCTGCGACGCGAGCACGTGGCACTGCACGAGGAGATCGTTCAGTTCGGCGACGTATTTCTGCTGCGGCTTCGGCTCCAGCATCATGCGCTGAAACGCCTGCGCGAGATTGGCGAACGCGACGTGCACGTTCTTGCGCGCGAGCCGGTAGCGGAAGTCTCGATCGAGGGCGGTCGCCGCGACGGTCGCGGCGGCAGACCCGCCCTTGCTCGCGGTGGCCGCGGTGCTCTCGCCGATGTTCACCGACGACAGCCGCTCCGCCGTCGCGCTCGCGGCCTTGAGGGCGGGCTCGTCGCTGGCGGCGCTGGTTTTGATTTCCGGCGCAGGCACGGGCTCAGGCGCGGTTGCGAGCGCCGCGCTCGCGTTGCCATCGGCGAAAGCGGCGCTCGGCACGGACGACGGCGCGCGGGACGTAGCGCCCCCCGTTTGCGTTTTCCAGGACCAGCTTGCTTCCAGATAATTGCGCGTCGCGCCGAGCAGATCCTTCACGAGCTTGCCCATCAGCCGATACTCCCAGTACGGGAACAGGTGACTCGCCGCAATGGCGATGGCGGACCCGACGACCGTATCGATGGCCCGCTCGCCGATCAGCCGCAAGCTGCCCGGCGCGAGCAGATGGAACATCAGCAGCACATACGACGACGTGAACACCACGCTGCCCGCGTAGTTGAAGAGCAGCAGGCTGTAGCTCATGACCATCGACGCGAACATCGCGACCAGCAGCACATGCGGGTCCTTGACAACGAGGATCAGCGCGATCGTCACCGCGCAGCCGATCGTCGTGCCGATGATCCGCTGCGTATTGCGCTGCTTGGTCAGCGAATAGCCCGGCTTCAGGATGATGACCGTGGTCATCACGATCCAGTACGCGTTCGTGAGCGGCAGGAGCCGCCCGAGCCAGAAGCCGACGCCCACCGCGATCGTCACGCGCAGCGCGTGGCGGAAGCTCGGCGATGACATCGTCAGATTCGAGAAAATCTGCCTGAACGGCACGCGCCGGCTGGAGATGAACCGCGAGAGCGCGTGATCGATCTGCACCTCGGTTCCGCTGAGACTCGCGTCGTCGTGCGTGCGGCGGCGCATCTTGTCGATCAGGCGCGTGGCGCTCCACAGACGCCGGAACACGGCCGCCGCCGCCGCATACGCTTCGGGATTCTTCTCGGGCAGCGCGTGCTTGCGCATCAACTCGAGTTCGTATTCGATCGCGCGCAACTCGGCCTTCATGCTGACGTGCTTCGACGCCGGCCGGTTTTGCAGCACCGCGAGGCCGATTTCCTCCAGGTCCTCGCTGGCCTTGCGCATCAGATCGCGATAGAACACGAGCACGTCCGAGCCGGCGAAGGTCTTGCGCACGAGCGGATAATCCGTGTGCGCGCCGACGAAGAACTCGTGCAGGTCCACGATGTTGATAAAGAGATTGAAGAGCCGCGCGCGCCGCGCATCGAGCTTGCCGGTCTTCACCTTCGGCAGATTGCGCAACACGATCTCGCGTGCGCCTTCCTGCTGTTCGACGGCCGCGATCTGCTTTTCAATGAGCTTTCGATAACACTCGTCAAGGTCGGCGTCGACGTCATAGAACTCGGCGCGCGCCTGCAGATACTCCGCGCAACTGAAGATGCTCTGCGCGAGCGCCTGCCGCTCGATGCGATACACGAGCAGATGCGAGACGAGCGTCGCCCAGTACGTGTACCAGAGGCCGCCGAGCAGAATCCACGACGCGTTGATGAGCGCCTGCATCGGCGTGAAATGCTCTTCGAGCGTCACGATCATCATGAAGAGCGTCGCGAAGCTGATCTGCGGCCAGCGGTTGCCGTAGACGACGATCAGCGACAGCACGAAGGTGAGCGGCACGACGGTCAGCCAGAGCGTCACCGGATGGGCCGTCGCAATGCCGGTCGCGAGCGCCGAAAAAAAGCCGATGAACGTGCACGCGAGCATCTCGTTGTGCTTGTGCTTGAGCGGCCCCGGCATGTCGACGACGCACGCGCCCAGCGCACCTGTCGCGATCGTGAAGCCGAGCTCGCGGTTGTGAAACACCGTGAGCATCAGCACGGCCGGGAGCGAGATGCCAAGCGCGCTGCGCAAGCCGCCGAAAAAGTACTGGCTATAGATGAACTTTTTTATTTCGAACGAGTAACGCATCGACTTCCTGTATGGACGCGCAAGGGGCGGGCAAGGGCGACGTCGAGTCTAACGCAACTCAACGAGCGTTCGGACCTCGGCCGAACGGCCAGGTTCTCGGCGCGAAGTCGCTTTGTTATGCTGACGCTTGATTTGACAAAGCTTTGCGTTTTGCGCGCTGCTTCTTCGCTTGCCAGCATCCAATCCCGCCCTTCATGCTCGAACTCTTCTATTCGAACCGTCACGAAACGCTTGCCGCCGCGCTTTTCGAGGACCTCGACACATTCGCGATGCGCGAGGGCAATCCTTTCGCGCGCGAGTCGGTCATCGTGCCCAGCGCGGCCGTGCGACGGCGGCTCGAACTGGATATGGCCGAGCGTTTCGGCATCTGCGCGAATGTCGACTTCTGCTATCTCGCGCAATGGCTATGGGCGCAGATCGGGCGCGTGCTGCCGGTGCCCCAGCGTTCGCCGTTCGCGCCGGACCGGCTCGCGTGGCGCTGCTATCGCCTGTTCGACGAGCCGCCGTTCAGACAAGCGCCGCGCCTGTCGACCTATCTCGACGCCGCCGACGATTCCATGCGCTACGAACTTGCGCGCCGCATCGCGACGGTGTTCGACCACTATCTGACCTATCGCCCGGACTGGCTCACGCACTGGCAGTCGGGCGGCTCGATTCTCGCGGGCGGCGGTGCTGAGACGGATGCGCGCGGTCCGCGTCTCGCGGGCGCGAGCGAGATCCAGCGCCAGGACGAACACTGGCAGGCCGCGCTCTGGCGCGCGCTGCTCGACGACCTGACGACGCCCGGCTCCGGGCAAGATCCGACGCCGCCCGCGTATCGCTTTCTGGCCGACGCGCCGCGCTTCGATCTGGATACCGCGATGCGCGCCGAATGGCCGAGCCGCATCAGCGTGTTTGCGCTGCCGACGATGCCGCCGCTGCATATCGCGTTGCTGCGCGAGCTGTCGCGCTGGATCGACGTGCGCATCTACGCGCTCAACCCGTGCCGCGAATTCTGGTTCGATATCGTGAGCCAGGCGCGCGTCGAGCAGCTCGAACTGAAGGGCGAGGCGGATTTTCAGGAAGTCGGGCATCCGCTGCTCGCGGAGTGGGGCCGTCAGACGCAGGCGCAGCTTCACATGCTGCACGAACTGACCGAAAGCGCGGCATCGAGCGAGCGCGAGTTATACGAAGAGAGCACCGCGCCGACATGGCTCGCGCGCGTGCAGAACGGCATTCTGACGCTCGACGAAGAGAACGCCGGGCCGCAGCCGGAAGACATCGTCGAGACGGGCGTGGAAGTGCATGTCTGCCATAGCCTCTCGCGTCAGCTCGAAGTGCTGCACGACCGCCTGCTCGACTGGTTCGACGAGCTAGAAGGACTCGAGCCGTCCGATGTGCTCGTCGCGTTTCCCGATCTGGCGGTGGCCGGCCCGCTCATCGACGGCGTGTTCGGCACCGCGCCCGCCGGCGCGAGCAACGAGCGCAGGCGCATTCCCTATCGCATCACCGGCTTGCCGCCTTCGCAGGCCAACCCGGTCGCGCGCGCGATGCTCGACTGGCTCGCGCTCGCGGAACGCGGCGTCGGCGCGCCGGAGCTGATCGAATGGCTGCGCGTCGATGCAATCGCGACACGCTACGGCATCGACGCGCCATCGCTCGAAACGGCGCAGGAGTGGCTCGCGGCGGCGGGCGCGCGCCGGGGCTTGCGTCCGGCGGAAGCCGCCGGCGAGCACGTGCCCGCCGCGCGTCACACCTTCGCCGATGCGCTCACGCGTCTCTATCTCGGCTACGCGCTGCCGGGCGGCGGCGCGCCGGTCGCGGAATGGCTGCCCGTCGAGGGCGCGCAGGGGTCGGAGGCGGAGTTGCTCGGACGCCTCACACGCTTCATCGACGATATCGACGCCTTCGCCGCGCAGATCGAGACGCCCCGCACCGCACGCGCGTGGGGCGACTTGCTGCTCGATGCGCTCGCGCGTTTCTTCGATGCCGGCGTCGCGTTCAACGACACCATCGGCGACGTGCGACATGCGATCGATGCGCTGATCGTCGCAATGGAAGAAGGCGCGCGCGACACGGAAGTATCGGCTGCGGTGATCCGCACCGCGCTCACCGATACGCTCGACGATCCCGCGCGCGGCGGCGTGCCGTGGGGCGGCGTCACGTTCTCGTCGCTGACGAGCCTGCGCGGGCTGCCGTATCGCGTGGTCTGTCTGCTCGGCATGGACGACGGCATGCTGCCGAGCCTCACGCGCGCCGACGAATTCGACCTGATGGCGAGCTTCGGCAAGCTGGGCGACCGCCAGCGCCGCGACGACGAACGCAACCTCTTTCTCGACCTGATGCTCGCGGCGCGCGACCGGCTGCTGATCGCCTACACCGGGCGCAGCATCCGCGACAACGCCGTGCTGCCGCCCGCCGCGCTCATCGACGAATTGCTCGACCATCTCGCCGAAGCCGTCGCGGGCAAGCATGCCGCGCCGGACGAACTGGCAAAGGCGCGGGCGTCGTTCGTGCGCGAGCATCCGCTGCAGCCGTTCGCACCCGAGTATTTCGAGCCGGCGGGCCGTCTCTTCACCTATGAGCCGGAGCGCGCGGAACTGGCGCGGGTGCTGGCGGCGGGGCGCGTGCACGGCAGCGCGCCGTTCTTCGCATCGCCGCTGCCGCCTGAAAACGACGAAGCGGAGACCGTCGCCTTCGACGATTTCGTGCGCTTCTGGCGGCATCCTGCGCGCGCGCTGCTGCGGGATCGGCTGGGCATTGCGCTCGTCGATGCCGAGGCCGAACTGGATATCACCGAGCCGTTCGAACTCGGCTTCGCAGGCCGCGATGCGCTCGCCGGGCGCGTGCTGCCGTCGCTGCTCGAAGCGGAAGACCACGTTGTGCACCACGCCCGCGAGCGCGCGCGTCACGTTGCGCGCACGAGCCCCGAAATGCCCGGTGGCGCGACGGGCGCCGTCTGGCAGACGCGCGAGATGCACGCGCTCGCGCATCTTGCGGACCGCATCCGCACGTCGGTGGCGGAGGGCGCGACGCGCTTGCCGTTCTCGCTCGACGTCGCGCCGCGCTGGCCCGATACGGGCGGCGTCGCGCTCTTCGGCCCGCACGACGACGCGCTCATCGACGAGCGGCCGCTCACGCTGTCCGGTACGCTCAATCGCCTGACGCCACAAGGCCAGGTGATCTACCGTTACGACCAGCCGCGCGCCCGCGATTACCTGTCCGCGTGGCTCGCGCATCTGGCCTATTGCTCGGCGCTGCCGGACGGCCCGCGCCGCACGATCTGGCACGGACGCGGCGCGCAGTCGTCGGATTTCGAACTGACGCCTGTCGCCGACCCGCTCGCGCATCTCGCCGCGCTCGCAGCGCTGTATCGCGCAGGCCGGCGCATGCCGCTGCGTTTCTTCCCGAAGAGCGCGTGGCTCAAGATGACCGAAGGCGATGCAAAGGCGCACGGCGCGTGGGAATCCGACCGCGTGCGCGCGGAATCGGACGATCCGGTTTATCGCATCGCGTTTCGCGGCGAATCGCTTGGGCTCGACGACCGCTTCGCCGCGCTCGCGCGCATCGTTTTCGAGCCGCTTCGGCAACACCTGCAACGCGACGCATGATGACGACAGCAATCCAGTCCGTGAACACCGAAGCCGTCCAGGAACTCGACGTCTTCTCCTGTCCGCTCGACGGCGTCAACCAGATCGAAGCATCCGCCGGCACCGGCAAGACGTGGAACATCTGCGCGCTCTACGTGCGCCTTCTGCTCGAGAAGCAGTTGAGCGTCGAGCGCATTCTCGTCGTCACCTTCACGAAGGCCGCGACCGCCGAACTGCACGAGCGCATCCGCACGCGGCTCGCGGGCGTCGCGCATGCAATCGAAAACGGCGATGCAGCCGGCGATCCGTTCATCGAGCGGCTTTTCGAAACCACGCTCGCCGACATCGATCCGAACGAGGCGCTGCAGCGCATTCGCATCGCGCTCCACACCTTCGATCAGGCCGCGATCCACACGATCCACGCGTTCTGCCAGCGCGCGCTGCAGGAAGCGCCGTTCGCCGCCGCGATGCCGTTCGCGTTCGACATGGAAGCCGACGACAGCGCGCTGCGCTTCGAGCTTGCCGCCGATTTCTGGCGCGAGCGCGTCGAGCCGGCAGCCGCGCGCACGCCGTCGTTCGCGTCGTGGCTCGTCGCGAAGGGTGCGGGACCGGCATCGCTCGATGCGCAACTGGCGCGGCGTCTCAAGAAGCCGCTCGCGACGCTGCGCTGGGGCAAGAGCGAGGCCGAACTTGCAGCGGAAGCCGTCGATGCGAAAGCGCTTTTCGACGAAGCGTGCGCGGTGTGGAACGCCGAGCGCGGCGCGATCGCCAAGCTGCTCTTCGACGCCGAGGCGATGCTCAAGCAGACCTCGCACAAGCGCTCGATGATCGAAGCCGCCCTCGACGCATGGGCCGAATATTTCGCCGATGCCGACTGTCACGCGGAGCCGCCGAAGGAGGCGCTGAAGATCACCGCATCGGCGCTCGCGAAGGGCACCAAGGTCAAGCACACGCCGCCCGCGCATCCGTTCTTCGAGCATGCCGAAACGCTCGCCGCGTCGGCTGCCGCAGCCGAAGCCGCGCAGCGTGCGATGTGGCTCGACATCGTGCGCGAATGGCTCGACTACGCGCCGGCCGAACTGTCGGCGAGAAAGCGGGCGCGGCGCGTGGTGTCCTTCGACGATCTGTTGTCGAACCTGCATCACGCGCTCGTCCGGCACGCGTGGCTCGCGCAGGCATTGCGCGAGCGGTATCCGGCGGCGCTCATCGACGAATTCCAGGACACCGATCCGCTGCAATACGCAATCTTCAACCGCGTGTTCGCGCCGCATGGACCGCTCTTTCTGGTCGGCGATCCGAAGCAGGCCATCTACAGCTTCCGCGCCGCCGACCTGCACACGTATCTCGCCGCGCGCGACGGCGCGAGCGCGCGTTACACGCTCGCGGTGAACCAGCGTTCGACGGCGCGCATCATCGAGGCGTGCAATCGCGTGTTCGGCGCGAATCCGTCTGCGTTCATTCTCGAAGGCCTCGACTATCAGCCGGTGCGCGCGGGCACGCGTTCACGCGGACCGTTCGTCGATGCGACGCCCGCCGCCGCTTACTCCGATATCGCGGATTTCTGCGTGTGGATGCTGCCGCACGGCGATGCGGCGCTGTCGAAGGCCAACGCGCAGCGCGAAGCGGCCGAGGCGTGCGCCGCCGAAATCGCGCGGCTGCTGAAAGGGGCGGCGCGCGGTGAAGTGCGCATCGGCGACGACGCGCTCAGTGCGGGCGATATCGCCGTGCTCGTGCAGACGCATCGGCAAGGCAGTCTGGTCAAGCGCGTGCTGGCGGCGTGGGGTATCGGCAGCGTGGAACTGGCGCAGGCGTCCGTGTTCGGCTCGCTCGACGCCGAGCAGATCGAGCGCGTGCTCGCCGCCATCGACACGCCTGGCGACTTGCGCCGCTTGCGCGCCGCGCTCGCGACCGACTGGTTCGGGCTGGACGCCGCCGCGCTGTGGCGTCTGGAGCACGCGGCATCGACGGATGAAAGCGGCTCCAGCGATTCGACGAGCTGGGTCGAGAGATTCTCGCGCTATCGGACGATCTGGCACGAGCGCGGCTTCGCGGTGATGTGGCGCACGCTCGCGCGAGAACTGTCGATCGCGGCGCGGCTCGTCGCGCGCGCGGACGGCGAGCGCAGGCTCACGAACGTGAACCATCTCGCGGAACTGCTGCAGGCTCGCTCGGCGCAACAGCCGGGCATCGCGCCGACGTTGCGCTGGCTGGCCGCGCAGCGCGCGCAGCAGGGCGGCGGAGAAGACGCGCAATTGCGCCTCGAATCCGACCGCAATCTCGTGCAGATCGTGACGATCCACAAGTCGAAGGGCCTCGAATACGCGGTCGTGTTCTGTCCGTTCCTGAACGACGGCACGGCGCGCGACGCCTCGAAATCCGGCTTGCCCGACGCCCGCGAGTATCACGACGACGCGGGCGAAGCAGTACTGCACTATGGAATCGACGACGACGAAGCGAAGGAAATCGGCGCCGCTATCGCACGCGAGCAGGCTGCCGAGCGGGCGCGGCTCGTCTATGTGGCGCTGACGCGGGCGGTGTATCGCTGCTACGTGGTCGCGGGCGTTTATATCTCGAACATGTCGAACAAGTCGACGAAGGAATCGCGCAGAAGCGTGCTCAACTGGCTCGCCGCGGGCGCGGGTCAGGACTTCGATGCGTTCTGCGACGAACCGCCAGACGAAGCGGGCATCGTCGCGGCGTGGCGCGCGCTGGAAAGTCAGGCCGAAGGCGCGATCGGCGTGACGCCGCTGCCGGTCATCGACCGGCGCGAGCCGCTTGCCGCCGTCGACCGCGGCACGCACGAGATCGCCGCGCGCACCAACCGCCGCCTGTTGCGCGATCGCTGGCGCATGGCGAGTTTCAGCTCACTGGTGGCGGCGGGCGCGCGCGAAGAGGCGAATCAGTCGCAGCCCGCCGAGGCGCGCCCCGATCACGACGAACTCGCCGAAGCCGCCCCAGCGCTCGTGCAAGCGCCGCCTTCCCGCGACGAATCCGCGCTCGCCGACGACGACATCCTCGCGTTTCCGCGCGGCGCGGCGGCGGGCGAATGTCTGCATCGCATGTACGAGCTTGCGGATTTCACGCAGCCGTCGACGTGGCCCAAGGCGGTCGAGGACGCGCTGCGCGAGTATCCGGTTCCCGCGCCCGCGCCGCTCGCCCAGCGTCTCCGGCCGATGATGCTGCGCCTGCTCGCCGACACGCTCGAAAGCGAGATTGCGCCGGGCATGCGCCTGTCGGGCATCGCCAACGGGCGGCGCATGAACGAGCTGGAGTTTCTGTTCCCGGCGCCGTCGCTGGATTTTCCGGCGCTGCGCCGGCTGCTGTCCGCGCACGGCTATCCCGATGTCGCGCTCGAAACGGGCGCGCTGCGGGGCTTCATCAAGGGATTCATCGACATGATCGTGCTGCACGGCGGGCGTTACTGGATCATCGACTGGAAGTCGAATCATCTGGGCGATGCCGCCGAAAACTACGGCGCCGCGCCGCTTGCCGAGGCGATGGCGCATCACGCGTATCACCTGCAGGCGCTCGTTTATGTCGTCGCGCTGCATCGTTACCTGCGTGCGCGGCTCGCTGATTACGACTACGAGACGCATGTCGGCGGTTACCTGTATCTGTTCGTGCGCGGCGTGCGTCCCGACTGGCGCGACGGCGACGCGGCGAGCGGCGTGCATCGCGGGCGGCCGCCGCTGGCACTGGTCGAGGCGCTCGACCGGGTGATGTCGGGAGGCGCGGCATGAGCACGATCGAAGCCGTGAACGCCGGGGAGTCGGCTGCGTCGGCCTTTGCCGACGAAAGCGCCGTGCTTGCCGAAGGTTTCGCGCGGCGCATCGGCGAACTGTCGCGATGGTCGGGTGCGGACGCGCGGGCGATCGCGTGGGCCGAACGCGCGGCGCTTGCCATCAGCCGGGCGACGGCGCTCGGACACGTCTGCATGCCGCTTGCCGCGCTCGCGCGGCGTCACGGAGAGAATGTGCGCGAAGCTCGCGATGCGCTGCTCGCAAGCGGCGTCGCGACGTTTGCACGCACCGAGGCGCGCTTCGATGCGGCGAGTCTGCGGCCGCTCGTCATCGACGAGGACGGGCGGCTCTATCTCGCGCGCTATTTCGATTACGAGCGGCGGCTCGCGGTGGCGCTGGTCGAACGGGCACGCGGCGCGCGGATCGACGTATCGCAGCGGGAGCTTGCGCAGCAGGCGGAGCGGATCGCGCGCTACTTCGGGGAAGGCACGGCCAACGACGACATCGACTGGCAGCGCGTCGCCGCGCTCGTCGCGCTCGCGGGCAGGCTGACGATCGTGAGCGGCGGGCCGGGCACGGGCAAGACGACGACCGTGGTCGGCGTGCTCGCGTGTCTGCTCGACGCCGATCCGGGCTTGCGCATCGCGCTTGCCGCACCGACGGGCAAGGCCGCGCAGCGCATGCAGGAAGCGTTGATCGAGCGGGCGGACAAGCTGCCGCCCGAGCTGGCCGCGCGGCTGCCGCGCACATCGTTCACGTTGCAGCGCTTGCTCGGCGTGCTGCCGGACGGCGGCTTCCGGCATCATCGCGACAATCCGTTGCCCTATGACGTGATCGTGGTCGACGAGGCGTCGATGATCGATGTCGCGCTCGCGGCCCATCTGCTGGAAGCGGTCGCGCCGTCGAGCCGGCTCGTGATGCTCGGCGATAAGGATCAGCTCTCGGCGGTCGAAGCGGGCGCGGTGTTCGCGGAACTGAGCGCGCAGCCATCGTTCAGCGAGGCGGGCGCGGGGCGGATCGCGGGCGCGCTGGGCGTGGAACTGGCACGGTTTCGGGCGGCCTTGCCTGACGGCGTCAAGTCTGCCGGCGGCGACGGGCGCGGGAACGCAGCGGCCCACGCGCGGACGAGCGATGCGTCGCTCGCGCAATCCGATGCGCATGACGAGGACTACGGCGACTTCTTTCCGGGCAACGAAGAGGGCGATGCATCCGGCGCACAAGGCGAGAATCAGGGCGATTTGTTCTCGAACACCGACGCCCGCGCGAGCGAATCGCCTTTCGCGGCTTCGTCCGATGCGTGGGGCGCTCACGGCGATCTCGACGATGCACCGCATGCCGACGAAGGCTACGCCGACCTATTCGCCACGCTCGATACCGGCTCCCACGATGCGCCCGACGCCCGCGACGACGCCCCGCTCACCGACAGCGTCGTCTGGCTTGCGCGCAACTACCGCTTCGGGCTGGATTCGGCGATCGGCCGCCTGTCGATCGCGATTCGCAACGGCGATGCGCAAAGCGCGCTCCTCGCGCTCGACGCAAAGCAACCGGCCGCACCGGAAGCGCCAGCCGCGGTGCTGCTGGACGACGGCCACGCCACGCTATCGGACCCCACGCTCGCTCATCTGGCGAAGGGCTTCGCGCCCTACGCCGATGCGCTTGCGTCGATGCTGCAAGCGGAGCACGCGCCATCCGATGAAGCCCGGCTGTTCGACGCGCTCAATCGTTTCCGCGTGCTGTGCGCCACTCGCAAGGGGCCGCGCGGCGTCGACGAAGTGAATGCGCGTATCGCGTCGAAGGTGCGCGAGCAAGCGGGCATTGCGCTTGCAATCGGAGCACAGTGGTTCGCTGGACGGCCGGTGATCGTCACGCGCAACGACTATGCACTAGGGCTCTTCAACGGCGATATCGGCATTGCGCTGCCGGGGCCGAACGGCGCGCTGCGCGTGGCGTTCCGCATGGCGGATGGCTCGCTGCGTCATGTATCGCCGGCTGCGCTGCCGCCGCACGACACGGCGTTCGCGCTGACCGTGCACAAATCGCAAGGCTCGGAGTTCGAGCACGCGGCGCTCGTGCTGCCCGGCAGCTTCGTGCGCGTGCTGTCGCGCGAGCTGGTCTATACGGCGATCACGCGGGCGAAGCGCCGCATCGAAGTCATCGGCTCGGCGGCGATTTTCGCGCAGGCCGTCGATGCGCCGACGCGTCGCGATTCCGGTCTCGCCGCGAGAATGGCGCGGCTGATGCGCCTGCACCATCGATCCTGAACGAAGGAGTGTCATCCATGAGCGATAGCCTCGTGGTGCCGCCAAACGAAATCGAGCTGACCGCCGTGCGTGCGCAAGGCGCGGGCGGGCAGAACGTCAACAAGGTGTCGAGCGCGATTCATTTGCGCTTCGACATCCGCGCGTCGTCGCTCCCGGAGCACATCAAGGCGAGACTGCTCGCGCTGTCCGACAGCCGCGTCACGCGCGAAGGCGTGATCGTCATCAAGGCGCAGGAGCATCGCACGCAGGACATGAATCGCGCGGCGGCGCTCGCGCGTCTCGACGAGATGATTCGCAGCGTCAGCGTCACCCGGCGCAAGCGCATCGCAACGAAGCCGACGCGGGCGTCGCAGGTGCGCCGGGTCGAGGGGAAGGTCAGGCGGGGAGCGGTGAAGGCAGGACGGGGCGCGGTGCGAGGCGAATAGGGCGGCAAGCGCCTCGCCGTCCATCATCGCGCGATGCCGCGCCATGCGCACCGCGCGATGCTCAGCGATCCGTCACCGCGCGATGCTCCGCCGCGTGAGAAACGGAACCTGCTTCACGATTCCCGTCGCGAGCGCCGTGCCCACCAGCACGACAGCGCATCCTTCGAGCATCACGAGCGATACGTGCTCGCTCAGGAACAGCGCGCCCCAGAGAATGCCGAAGAGCGGAATGACGAAGGTCACCGTCATCGCGCGTGCAGGGCCCGCCGCAGCCACGAGCCGGAAGTACAGAAAATAGGCGATGCCCGTGCAGCAGACACCGAGCGCGATGACCGCCGACCACGCATGCGCGGAGATCGGCGTCGCGGGCCACGTCAGCAGGGCGATCGGCGCGAGCATGATGGTTGCGCCGATCATGCTGCCGGCGGCGTTCGCGGTCGCATCGACATCCATCAGGTACTTCTTCGCAAAGTTGCCCGCCACGCCGTACAGCGCGGATGCCCCGAGCGCGGCCGCCGCCGCCAGCATGCCCTGAACGGGCAGCCCGGACGATGCCGCGCCGTCCGTCGCGATCTGGTTCCACACGAGCAGCAGCACGCCCGCGAAGCCGATGGCCATGCCGATGCTGCGCATCGTCGTCAGCCGGTCCTTCAGCCACACGTAGGCGACGAGCGCGCCAAAGAGCGGCGTCGTCGCATTGATGACGGACGTCGCGCCCGCCGACAGCGTCAGCTCCGCGAATGCGAACAGGCAAAACGGCGCGGCCGAATTGAGGATGCCGACCACGAAAAGCGGCAGCGCGCGCCGGCGCATCGTGCCGACGGTGGCGGCGACGTTGCGGCGTGCAAGCAGCATCACGATCAGAAACAGCGCGCCGATGCCGACGCGCACGGCCATGAGCGGCGCGACGCCGAACTCGGCGACTCCCACGCGAATGAACAGGAAGGATGCGCCCCACAATGCGGCGAGCACGATCAATTGCAACAAATTGGCGATGGACATGACGATGGCGGACTTCGAGATGCTAATTAAAAGTCCGCGCATGTTAGCACTGCGCGCGGCGCCGAAGAACGCGCCGCGAATGACACCGCAAGAAGCGGGATCAGTGCGGCGGGATCATCCACGTCAGCACGTTCTGCTGCAGCCAGACGAGCACGCCCAGAATCACCGTCAGCAGAATCGAATGCTTGAAGGTGCGCGCGAAGACGAGCCCTTCCTTGCCCTTGAGCTCGGTCGTCGCGACGCCCGTCGAGATGTTCTGCGGCGAGATCATCTTGCCCATCACGCCGCCGGACGAGTTGGTCGCCGCCATCAGCACGGGATTCAGGTTGAGCTGATGCGCCGCCACCACTTGCAGGTTGCCAAAGAGCGCGTTGCCCGACGTATCGCTGCCGGAGAGGAAGACCGCGACCCACCCGAGGAACGCGGACACGAGCGGAAAGAACGGTCCGACCGACGCGACGCCGAGACCCAGCGTGTAGTTCATGCCCGAGTAGTTCATCAGATAGGCGAGGCCGACGATCGTCGCCACCGTGAAAATGGCGATGCGCGTCTGCACCCACGTATCGACGATCGCCGCGCCGTACTCGCGCACCGGCAGCCGCACGAGCGCCGCCGTGATGATCGATGCGACCAGAATCGCCGTGCCCGTCGCGAGCGGCTGAAAGTCCCAGATTGCGCCGTACGGCTGGTTGTACAGCGTGATGTAGACAGCCTTGTCGAGTCCCGGCCAGGAAACCTTCACATCGCCGATCAGGAAGATTTTCGCGACCGTCCACACGATCACCACCAGCGACACCACGATCCACGGCAGCCAGCCTTGTCCGCCCGAAATAGCCGCGCGTGTCTGGCCGAGTCGGTCGACGTTGACGGCGAAGCGCTCATCCGCGGCGGGCTTCCAGACGCGCAGGAACGCGATCGTCAGAATCAGCGAGACAAGCGAGGAGAGCACGTCGGTCAGCGCATAGCTGATGTAGTTCGACGTCACGTACTGCGTGAGCGCGAAGCTCGCGCCCGAGACGAGCAGCACGGGCCACACGCGCATCATGTTGCGAAAGCCCGCGTAAATGCCGATCACGTAGAACGGCAGGAAGAAGGCGAAGAACGGCAACTGGCGGCCGACCATCTTGGCGAGCGCATCGGTGGGAAGGTGCGTGACCGCGCCGAGCACGGTAATTGGCACGCCGAGCGCGCCGAAAGCCACCGGCGCGGTGTTGAAGATCAGCGTGAAGGTGAGCGCTTCGAGCGTGGGGAAGCCGAGCAGGATGAGGAGCGAACTGGTGATGGCGATCGGCGTGCCGAAGCCCGAGATGCCTTCCAGCAGCGCGCCGAACGAAAAGCCGATGACGACCAGCACGATACGCCTGTCGTTCGGCAGGTTTTCGACCATCCAGAGGCGGAACGCCTCGAAGCGTCCGGAGCGTTGCGCGACGTTGTAGAGCAGGATCGCGGCGAACACGATCCACATCACCGGCCATAGCGCGAACACGGCGCCCGCGGCGATCGAGTTGAGCGCGAGCTTGAGCGGGAAGTGCCAGGCCGCCACCGCGATGACGAGCGCGACTACCAGCCCCGCGAGCGACGCCTGCCACGCGGGCCGGCGCGCCCAGCCGAGCAGCACGAGCACGACGGCGATCGGCAGCGCCGCCACGATGAACGACAGCGCGAGCGAATTGGCGACGGGGGTGAGCAACTGATGGAACATCGACGTCTCCTGTCGACCGCAGTCGGCGAACCGTGTTGCGCGTTCTTGTCGGCACGCGGCGGCGAGCCGCGAGGCGCGTGGGGACTTCGATGCTTCATCGGCCTTAAGCAGTCGCGTAACGCGCAGCCTAAGAATAGGTGACCGATGGCCTCCGTCAAGCGGGAAATGTTCTTATCGGCTGCGACGCACGAACGCGCGCCGCGACGCGCGTGGTATCGCCTGACGAGGAGGCTTGCCGTGCCTTCAGCCTTCGACGGCTGCGGCGGGCGGTGTATCGTCGCGGCCCGGCAGAGGCGTTTGACGGAAGACCCAGACGGTCAGCAGGGCAAGAGAAGCAAGCATCCACAGCACGAAAAACACAAAGGCCATCATGTCCACTCCCCGAGAGCGATGGTTTCGCGACGGCGGTGTACCGTCGCGTTGCGCAAATGAGGAAGCTTGATAGCCAGAACCGTGCCAATCGTCTGGCGAATCGAGCCAGAGGCTTGTCGGAAAAGGAAGGGGCGCTTAGCGCTCGAACCAGCGCGGCGCGTGCGGGAGCGACTTGTGTCGGAAAATGTTGCAGGTCTGTTACGTCGAAAGACGCAACAGACGATGAAGCTGCATTTTTCGTAACGCCGGCGAAACAACTCAGTGGCGGCCGCCGCCATGACCGCCGCCGTAGCCGCCACCTCCGCCATGCCAACCGCCACCGCCGCCATGCCAGCCGCTGCCGTGCCAGCCGCCGCCATGCCAGCCGTGTCCGCCTCCCCAGCAGCATCCGCCGCCCCAGTATCCGAAGCCGATGGATATCGCCGGATAACCGTAATAAGCGGGGTAGGCCGGATAAGCAGGATACGGCGCGTAATACGGATACGACGGATAGGCGGGCACCGCGTAGTACTCCGTCATCGGCACTTGCGCGGTCGCGTAGGTTGCGCCCGGTGCGGGAACTGCGGGCGCGCCCGACGCGCCCTGTGCCGGGACCGCGAATTCGCGTTGCGCGTACGCCGTGGGTACGGTGGAGTAATAAGCGCCGGGGTAATCCGGATAGGGAGGGTAATAGCATCCGCTGACGAGCACGCCCGCCGCGATCGCGGTGACGGCTGCTTTGGATGGGATGATGAAGCGGGCGGGAATCATGGTGCTGCTCCTTGCGTGCGCCTTGCCGGACTCTTGACTCAAGCGGGTCCGTTCAGAGGAGCTTACTCGATCGTTTTGCGACACGTGCCTGAACTCGTGTGACAAAGGATCGCAAGGAGCCGCGTCTTGTAACAGGTCTGAAACAGCGGCGCGGTCAGGACCGGTCGCGCCGCGCGTGTGAGGTCCGATTATTTGCCAACCTGATTGCCGATGACCCCGCCGACCGCCGCGCCGCCCAGCGTCGAAAGCGCGCTGCCGCCGATCACCGCCCCGCCCGCTGCGCCGACGCCCGCGCCGATCGCGGTATCGCGTTGACGAGTGGTCATGCTGTCGCAGCCGGTCAGGCCGGCCATGAGTGCTACGACCATTGCAGCGGCGCCGATTTGTTTGATGTTTTTCATGTCGACTCTCCAATACGATGATGAAGTGAAACGGCTGCGGCTCGCATGGACAGCACCGCATAGGCTGCCGGTTCATGTAGTAAGGAGCAGGAAAGATGCCTGCATGCCTTTGCCGCGTCGACGAAAAAAGCCTGCCGCACGTCAGGCGCGACAGGCTTTTCCTGGTCAGGCAGCAGCAATATCAGGTCGGCTGGTAAATCTCCGCTCCCTTCTTCACGAACTCGATCGCCTTCGTCTGCATGCCGTGCGTGAGCGCATCGGTTTCGCTGACGCCTTGCTTGGCCGCGAAGTCCCGCACGTCCTGCGTGATCTTCATCGAGCAGAAATGCGGGCCGCACATCGAGCAGAAATGCGCGACCTTGGCCGAATCCTTCGGCAGCGTTTCATCGTGGAATTCGCGCGCCTTATCGGGATCGAGGCCCAGATTGAACTGGTCTTCCCAGCGGAACTCGAAGCGCGCCTTCGACAGCGCGTTGTCCCGCACCTGCGCGCCCGGATGACCCTTCGCCAGATCGGCCGCGTGCGCCGCGAGCTTGTACGTGATGATGCCTTCCTTCACGTCGTCCTTGTTCGGCAAGCCGAGATGCTCCTTCGGCGTGACATAGCAGAGCATGGCGGTGCCGAACCAGCCGATCATCGCCGCGCCGATGCCCGACGTGATGTGATCGTAGCCCGGTGCGATATCCGTGGTCAGCGGCCCGAGCGTGTAGAAGGGCGCCTCGTCGCACCATTGCAGCTGCAGGTCCATGTTCTCCTTGATGAGCTGCATCGGCACGTGGCCCGGACCTTCGATCATTACCTGCACGTCATGCTTCCACGCAACTTGCGTCAGCTCGCCGAGCGTCTTCAGTTCGCCGAGCTGGGCTTCGTCGTTGGCGTCGTAGATGGAACCGGGGCGCAGGCCGTCGCCGAGCGAGAACGAGACATCGTATTGCTTCATGATTTCGCAGATGTCCTCGAAGTGCTCGTAGAGGAAGCTCTCCTTGTGATGCGCGAGGCACCACTTCGCCATGATCGATCCGCCGCGCGACACGATGCCCGTCATGCGGTTCGCCGTCAGCGGCACGTATTGCAGGCGCACGCCGGCGTGGATCGTGAAGTAATCGACGCCTTGCTCGGCCTGCTCGATCAGCGTGTCGCGGAAGATTTCCCACGTCAGGTCTTCGGCCTTGCCGTTGACCTTCTCGAGCGCCTGATAGATCGGCACCGTGCCGATCGGCACCGGCGAATTGCGAATGATCCACTCGCGCGTCTCGTGAATGTGCTTGCCGGTCGACAGGTCCATCACCGTGTCGCCGCCCCAGCGGATCGCCCACGTCATCTTGTCGACTTCTTCGCCGATCGACGAGCTCACCGCCGAATTGCCGATGTTCGCGTTGATCTTCACGAGGAAATTGCGGCCGATGATCATCGGCTCGCTCTCCGGGTGATTGATGTTCGCGGGGATGATCGCGCGGCCGCGCGCCACTTCCTCGCGCACGAACTCGGGCGTGATCGCCTTCAGCGCGTCCTTGCCGAACGCTGCCGCGCCGAACGCCTGGCCGGGATGCTGGCGGCCCATCATCTGCGCGAGCTTTTCGCCGTTCGGACCGCTCGCCTTCAGGCTTTCCAGATACTCGGCGCGCCGCTGGTTTTCGCGGATGGCGATGTATTCCATCTCGGGCGTGACGATGCCCGCCCGTGCGTAGTGCATCTGCGTGACGTTCTTGCCCGCGACGGCGCGGCGCGGCTTGCGATGCAGGCCGGGGAAACGCAGTTCGGCGGTCTTCGGATCGGCGGCGCGCTCGCGGCCGAATTCGCTCGACAGGCCCGCGAGTTCTTCGGTGTCGCCGCGCTTCTCGATCCAGCCGGCGCGCAGTGCGGCCAGGCCGGAGCGGATGTCGATGCTCGCGTCGGGATCGGTGTACGGACCCGATGTGTCGTACACGTACACCGGCGGATTCTTCTCGCCGCCGAAGCCGTCGGGCGTGTCGGATTGCGTGATTTCGCGCATCGGCACGCGGATGTCCGGCGTCGATCCGCTTACGTAGACCTTGCGCGAGTTAGGCAGCGGCGCGATGGCGGCGGCATCGACGACAGCGTTTTCAGACAGAAACTTCGGATTGGCATTCATGCTGTATGTCTCCTGCAGGGACGAAAATTCCAGCGCGAGCTTGGACAAGCTCGGCTGACTCAGGAGCTAAACAGGGAGGAACGAGATGGAAAGGTCGGGCGCTGAAGATGCGGCGGTAGGTCATTCGAAAGCCGCAGTGCCCGAACGCTTCCCTGCGCTGGCATTATCCAGATCAGGTTCAAAGGGTATTTCTCACCCACGTGGCACGGGCGATTCGACCGGTGGTGCCGGTTCGAAATCGCGATGTGCAGCGCAGGACCCCCGCGTTAGCAGCCGCCACGATACACCGCACCGTGGTGCGTTGACAACCATCCCGAAAACGGCCGCATCGCGTCGCGCCGTTCCTGCATAATGGCGAGCGCCGCGTTTTAGGTGATTACCCGAAGCGCGGTTTCGCGACCGCCGCCGCTCTTCGTTCGCCTCTCGACCGCCCTTCCTTCGCATCATCATGCCGTTGTGTTTTCATCGTCCTGCACCGTCGTGCGGGCGTCGTGCTGTGAGTATTTCGGTTGTTTCCGCATGCGCCATGCGCCACGCGGTTTTCGCGGAGTAAGCATGTCCACTCCGATGCCGCGTCTGCCGTTCTCTTTTCCCGATCGCTTTCCGTTTCGCGCGCCTCGTTCTTTCCGGGGACAAGTCGTGCTCGCGCTCGCCGTCGTTTATCTCGTCTGGGGATCGACCTATCTCGGCATCCATCTGGCGCTCGAATCGTTTCCGCCGCTGATGCTCGGCGGCCTGCGCAATCTTTGCGCGGGCATCGGGCTATTTGCGATCGGCTTGCATCGCAAGGCGGTGCTGCCGAGTGCGCACGAAGTTCGCAATGCGGCGATCGTCGGAACCTTGCTCGAAGGTCTCTCGAGCGGAATGATGGCCTACGGCATGCGCACTGTCGGCACCGGCACGGCGGCGGTCATGGTCGCGACCGTGCCGCTCTTCGCGACCATCTTCACCGCGCTCGCCGGCCGCGCCGTGGCGAAGGGGGAGTGGTTCGCGGTGGCGCTCGGGCTTGTGGGCATCGTGGTGTTGAATCATGGCGATCCTTCGCCCGGTTCGACGCACGGCACGCTCGCGATTCTCTGCGCTGCGGTCTTCTGGGCGGGCGGCGCGCATCTCGCGGGGCGGCTTAGGCAGCCGTCCGATCTTCTGATGTCGACGGCGCTGCAGATCGGGTTAGGCGGGCTGATCGCGACGGGCATCGCGCTCATGGCGGGCGAGCGTCTGACGCATGTCGGCTTCGGCGCGGGCGTGTCGTTTCTGTATCTGATGCTGATCGGGTCGATGGCCGCTTACGTTGCGTATAACTTTCTGATCCGCCATACGAGCACGATTGTCGCGACGAGCTGCCTGTACGTGAATCCGATCGTCGCGGTGCTCTTGGGGGCGGTGCTCCTCGGCGAAGCTATTACGCAGTGGACGGTGGTTGCTACCGTCGTCATTCTGATTAGCGTGGGGTTGTCGTTCTGGTTTGATCGCCGGCGGCGGGGCGTGGCTTAAAGAGCGACTCTTTGAGTCGAGACCGGCGCAGTGCCGACGCAATACCGCCGCTGGGACTGGGTCGTCGCACTAGACGCACCGGGTGACTCTGCTTACGTCATGGCGTAGATTCAACTCTGGCGCAATACTGGGGCCGCGCAAGCGCGCGAAACTGCTCTGCGATGGTCCGAGCCTCGGTCGCCCGCCCGTCAGCGAATCCGATCTGCTGCGCCTTTTGAAGCCCGAACCGTTCAACGCAGGATACGGTGGATTACTCGCCGTTGCGCCTGCGGGATTCCATGCATCGCTTTCGTGGCTCTAATGCCCGATTCTTGCGCTTTCGCTCGTCGACCTACCCGAGGCGCCGAGGAACTATCCCGTCTTTACGAAACTGCGCGACCTGCTCGCAGAGCACATTAACGACTGTCAGGCGAAGAGCCTGCCGTATGGCGACCAAGACGTCTTCATCAATGTGATGCAGCGCCATGGATGACCGCGGAAGACAAGTTACTTGACTGCACGACGCTCAATACGACATACCAGTGTTAAACGCCCACGAAATTCATGGTGCATTAAATGGGTACGTTGCCTCAGCTTCGCGCACTAGTCATGCATCACGGCGATGAGATAAGTCGGGCGCTGGATACGACGCGCCTTTTAAACCTGCGGCCGAATAGGCGTTTCCGCGCGTCTTCGGCCGTCTGACAGCTGATGCACGAATAAACGCTGGCTGACCGCAATAATCGCGCACTGCTGCCACGTTGAAAGGTTGACTATTACCAAAACAGCGAATTCGCCTTTGAACTGGCAGGCGGGCCACTGCTTATGCTCTATGTTATTTGCTCGCGCGTTTGGGCAAGCGTCTCCAGTCTTCAAGATCGACTTAGCCTTTAAAACAGGCAGATTTATAATAATTCGATAAACAGAAAGCTGGCTTTCGTTTGTCTATATATGATGCTGTCTATTCCGGGCCGTCAATAGGTTCGTTATCCGAAGGAATAGATGACAATTGATTGATTGTCATCTCCGCATGTCATGTTCAGGATTCCTATAAGAAACGCTAGAAGTGAGAATTCGCATAACGTCGTTTGCTTGCTTCCAGTGTCATATCACAAGCCGGTTTCCTTCATGGAGTTGTGCGAACCGAGCGGTTTGTCACGGCAGCCCTTCTCGGTCAATAGGTTCAGGTGCAGAGCTATCGATAAAGGCAATGCAGGCGTTGTGCCGCCACATTGCTGAGCTAAAGCGTTCTTAACAGCTTCTCAAACACCAAGGCGTCGGAGGGCTTTTCGCGTAAGCGTAGAAAACGCTGCGTCGGGCAGACATAGCGAGTCCAAACGCAGCCAAAACACACCAAACTTTTTTTAAAAGGGGCTAGATATGAAAGCTCGTTCTTTTCGATTCAAGCCGGTGATGCTGGCGATTCTCGGTGGCATTACAGTACTAGCGGTGGCGAATGCTTCAGCAGGAACTATGACCGGCTTCAATAATCGCGTCGGTTCGTGGGTCACACGCGATGGTGTGAACGTCTTCGGCGATAATAATCACGTATTTGCGAGCGGAGTGATGGTTGGCGATGGGCAGACCAACGGCTTGAATGATAGTGTTGTGATCGGGAATTACGCTAGTTCGGACTACGGATCCTCCGGGGGGGACGAGATAGCGCCAGACAACCCGAACGCGGGTCCGGCCACTGCCATTGGAAGTTTCGCTTTCTCCGCCGCGAACGGCCTTGCTGCTGGTTCGCATGCGTCAGCCCAACTAACGGGTGTTGCTGTCGGAGCGTCTACGAAGGCCGAGGAGTCAGCAGTTGCAGTGGGTTTTCAAAGCAATGCAGGCTTTAACAGTGTGACGATCGGGGCGAATTCTCGTACGTTCTACAACTCCGTCGCGATAGGATCTAACGCGTCAGCAGAGTACGGGATGGCAATCGGAACGGATGCTAGCAGCGGCGGAAACGGCATTGCGATCGGCGCTGATTCTCTGGCGGGGGGAGACAGTACTGCGTTCGGCGTGGGCGCGCGAGCAGACTACTGGGGAACAGCAGTGGGTGAGGGTGCGACAGCAGTCAATATCGGCTCGGCAGCTTTCGGCAACAACTCGTTAGCGGTAGGTTCGGCTACCGCCATTGGTTCGAACGCGCATGCGGAAGGGGCGTACAGCACCGCGATTGGCGTAGGCACCAGTACGCCAGGCACTGGCTCAATCGCTATCGGAACGTACAGTGCTGCAGAGGGCGACTACAGCACCGCAGTCGGCGCAAACGCCAAGACTTGGGGCCGTGACTCGGTCGCCCTCGGGGACTTTAGTGATGACGGTGGTCAGAAAAAAGTGGTCAGCGTAGGTAGTTGGGCGATTCAACGTCGCATTATCAACGTGGCAGACGGCATCGACGGTAACGATGCAGTAAACGTAAACCAACTCAACGCCGTCAGCCAACTCGTGTCGCAAAACACGGCCAACATCCTGGCTCTCCAGAACAGCGGCACCCCGCTTCAATCAACCCTGCGCGCTGCCGCTCCGGTCGTCGGGGTCACGGCATCGGGCGCATCCGGTTCGCTCTTCGCAGCGAGCGGCAACGCCGGTGAAACCGCTGTAGCCACGGGCGCTCGCGCCACCGCGATGGGCGCAAACGCGCAAGCCGTCGCCGGCAATTCCGTCGCGCTGGGCGCCGATTCCGTCGCGGATCGCACGAACACCGTCTCGGTCGGCTCCTCGGGTAACGAACGTCAGATCACCAACGTTGCAGCCGGCACGCAAGGCACGGACGCAGTGAACGTCGATCAGCTGAACGACAAGGTCGCGCAGTCGAACGCCTATACAGACCAGGCGGTCGCGGGCGCCAACGCCCATACGGATCAGGCGATCGCGAGCGCAAAGCGTGACCTCGAGCACTACTCGGATCGCGCAACGGCATCGGTTCTGGCGATCCCGAGCATCCCTGTGCTGAATGCGGGTGAGAAGTGGGTCGGCACGGCTGTCGGTAACTACGGCAGCGCAACCGCAGTCGGCTTCGCAGCGGCCTATCAGGTGACGTCGAATCTGAACTTCGGCGTCGGCGTGTCGACGGCCAACAGCGGCCCGACGGCCGTGAAGGCGCAGGCCGGCTACCGCTGGTAATCACAGTTCGGCTGGGCGGCAATCACGCCTGTCCGGGTGACGATATCCATCACGGATGCGCATGCAGGAGCATTGCTCAACGCGCGATAACCTGATGCACATCTGAAACAAACCCGCCCGAGCAAGCGGGCGGGTTTGCTGCCGTTTGGAACGCCCGAAAACGCACGAAGCAAGCGCGCAAAAAAATCCCGCCGCGCAAGGCGGCGGGAAGTCAGCGAATACGCTTTTATCGAGCCGTAGCCCGCACCCGGCTTACTTATGCTCTTCGGCCGAATTGTGGATAGCCTGGCCGCCCTTCGAAATATCCTGGCCCGCGCCCGAGATGGTGTTGCAGCCCGCGAGCGCAGCCGTGCCGGCGATCAGCAGCAGAGCGATGATTCGAGTCATGTTCATTCCCCTTGAAGTGAAATGGCGTGGTTAATCGTGTCTAGGTTGGCCTGGGCCTCACCGGTGCTAACAATCATAAAAAACGCGGGCGGGGCTCGGCTGTAGGCACGCATGTGTTTTTCTCGTCAGCGCAATCCGTACTTCTCGTCGGCATCGTCCTACGCGGCGGAACGCGCCGGTGTCGCAACGGCATCGCCATGAACGCGCTCGCGCGGCATCGATACGTGGATGCTCGTGCCGTGCGGCTTCACTCGCTCGATCTCGAAGCGCCCGCCACGCGCCGACACGCGCTGCCGCATGCCGACGAGCCCATGCGTCTGCGTACGCTTCAAATCCTGCGGCCGGATGCCGATGCCGTCGTCGGCGATGTGCAGCGACACGCTCGCCTGATCCATCGTCAGCGCGACGCGGATGTTGCTCGCGCGCGCATACTTCGCCGCGTTCGTCAGCGTTTCCTGCGCGACCCGGAAGAGCGCGATCTCGATCGCTTCGCCGAGCTTCGGGTCGTCGTCGGGCAAGTCGAACGACACCGCCCAGTTGTTGCGCTGCGCGGCTTCATCGACGAGCCCGCGCAGCGCCGTCACGAGCCCGAAATTCGCTAGCACGGTAGGCCGCATGTCCTCGATGATGCGGCGCTTCAGCGCAATGCCCTGATCCAGATTGCCGATGGCGCGCGTGAGTTTCTCCGCCATCGCCGGTTCCGTTTCGCGCAGCTTGCCGCGCACCCACGCCACATCCATCTTGCTCGCCGTGAGGATGGAACCCAACTCGTCGTGCAGTTCGCGGGCGAGTTCTGTTTTCTCGTTTTCGCTCACCGACTGCAGATGCCACGCAAGCGCTTCGAGTTGCCGGGTGCGCTCGAAGACGAGTTGGTCCAGCTCTTCCTGCTGCGTGATGAGTTCCCGCTGCACGCGATCCTGCTTGTCGAGCTGAATGCCGAGGTTGCGGAAAAGCAGCACGAACAGCACGATGTTCAGCGCACACAATGCGCCGACACACAGCGTCGAAATGCGCTGATCGGCGCGGCTCGCATCGAGTGCGTGCTGCGCGCGCTGCTCTTCGTTCAGGCGTAACAGCGAGAGGGCGGCGTCGAGCGTGGCGTCGTCGGAGGCGGGCCGCGCTTCGGGTTGCGAAGGCGTGGCGAGCCGCGCGGCGCCTCGCTCGATTTCCTCGTTCGCCGCAGCGCTGATCTGCGCGAAGCTGGCAAGCGCCGTGTCGTCGCCGATGCGGCGGTAATAGGCATCGAGCGTCGCGAGGGCGCGGCGCACGTGCGCCGTCGTTTGCTCGAATTGCGCCTTGTAGGCGGGCTCCGGTTTCAGTGCGAACGCGCGTCCCTGGGCGGAGAGCGTCGTGATGTCGGCGGCGAGCGCGGACAGGTCGGCGGTGGCGCTTTTGGCATCGAGCGCGGTCTCGTATTCGGCCGCGATGCGCATGCGCCCCGACTCCAGAATCACGAGGCCGCCCACCGTGATGACGATCGCGACGGTCATTGCCACCAGCCAGCTATAGCGGCGCATCCATTCGTTGATGCGGGCAAGGCCGGCGTGGGCCCGGGTCGGCGCTTCGTCGTGCGCGGTGCGCGGCGGCACGGCGCGGGGTGCGTGGCTCATAGAGTGGGTCTGGCGTCGCCCGGGCGTCGGATGGTTCTCCCGCGCGAGTCGATTGAAAGCTAATGTCGGTGGATTCTCACAGCAAAAAAGGAGCCAGCCCGAATGCGCGCGACGCGCCGCATCGCTAGGATGGGTTCACCATCCATTCCTACGGGGAAAGATCATGCTGAAGTGGGCACTGTTCTTTGCGATCGTCGCGGTCATCGCCGGTCTTCTGGGCTTCACCGGCGTCGCGGCCGGCGCGGCGACCATCGCAAAATTCCTGTTTGTCCTTTTCCTGATTCTGTGCGTCGTGTTTCTGGTGCTCGGGTTCGTCATCACCAAGAAAGCGATCGATTAGCGGGCCTGCTTCGATGATCGGCGGCGCGTGGCGCAAGGCCATCGCGCGGCCCTCGACGCAATGACAGGCACGATCAACGAGGAGGTTTCATGCTGCGCTACGCCGCCGTTTTTTTCGTGATCGCGATTATTGCCGCGGTGTTCGGCTTCACGGGCATCGCGGCGGGCGCGGCGGAAATCGCGAAGATCCTGTTCTATATTTTCCTGGTCGTATTCGTCGTTACCCTGTTGCTCGGTGTGTTCAAGACATGACGGCCCCGCCGCTTCGACGGCGGCTTCATCTTGACGATTTCGCGAGCGGGCACGGCGCGTGCATCGGAGTTCTTCATCGGATAGCGGCGCGCTATGGGGCGCACGGGCGAACCGCGCCACCGCTACCGTCCATCACCATTCCACAGGAGCCAATCAAATGTCCAATTCGTCTGCTGTAACCGCCGCGCCGGGCCAATCCTCGGACGCCTTTGTCCTCGACGTCGAGAAGATCCGGAACGACGCGCGCCAGCACATGGACGAGGGCCCCGTCACGGCGACCTATAGCGCGGATCGCGAGACCGTGCTCAAGCTGCTCAACGACGCGCTCGCGACCGAGTGGGTCTGCGTGCTGCGCTATAAGCGCCACTATTTCATGGCGAAGGGCATCCACTCGGAAGCCGTCGCGCAGGAGTTCGCCGAGCACGCGACCGAAGAGCAGGAACACGCCGACATGCTCGCGGAACGCATCGTCCAGCTGGGCGGCGAGCCGAACTTCGCGCCGGACAGCCTGAAGTCGCGCGCCCATTCCGAGTACAAGGAAGGCGCCGACCTCATCGACATGATTCGCGAGAACCTGATCGCTGAACGGATTGCGATCGATACCTATCGCGAGATCATCCGTTATCTCGGCGACAAGGACGTCACGACGCGCCGCCTCTTCGAAGAGATTCTGGCGGTCGAAGAGGAGCACGCCGACGACATGGCCGATTTGCTCGAAGGCCGCAACGGCTAAGTTGAACGAACCGAAGCGGGCGATGCGCGGGCGAGTGGAACCGCGCATCGCGCGTCGGGCAAGCATGCGTAAAATGACCGTTCACTCATTACAGCAGCGCGGACGGCGCGAATGATTCGAGTCTTGATAGCCGACGATCATGCGATCGTGCGCAGCGGGTTCAGGCAATTCGTCGCCGATGAACCCGACATGGAAGTGGCGGCAGAAGCATCGACCGGCGACGAAACGATCGCGCTCGTGCGCGAGCAGGCGTTCGACGTGGTGTTGCTCGACATCGCGATGCCCGACAAGAACGGCGTCGACACCTTGCGCGTCATCAAGCAGATTCGGCCGCAGCAGGGCGTGCTGATGCTGTCGGGCTTTCCCGAGAGCCAGTACGCGATCAACCTGCTGAAGGCGGGCGCGAACGGCTATCTGAACAAGGACGCCGCGCCCGATGAGATCGTGCGGGCGATACGCACGGTGGCGCGCGGGCATCGCTATCTGTCGGAGTTTATCGCCGATGCGCTCGCCGACAAGCTCGACAAGCCGGCGGCGGAAAGGCCGCACGAGACGCTGTCGGAGCGCGAGTTTCAGATTTTTTGCAAGCTTGCGGGCGGCCGGATTCCGACGGAGATCGCGCAGGAGTTGCATCTGTCGGTGAAGACGGTGAGTACGTACCGGGCACGCGTGCTGGAGAAGATGCGGCTGTCGAACAACGCCGATCTCACGTATTACGCGATCAAGAACGGGTTGATCGAATAGCGCAGCGTTTCCATGTGCGACGAGGAAGCAGTAAAGCGGAGGATGCCCGCCGTGGGCCACATCATCATCGACGATTCGGCACAGCAGAAGACACCGCGCGGCGGGCCGCTCGCGGTGCTGCTGATCGAGGATTCGCCGCTGATCCGCGGCAGTCTCACTGAAGCCATCGAGGCGCTCGGACCGTGGCGCGTGACCGCTTTCGCCGATGCCCCGCAAGAGGCCATCGCGTTGCTGTCGTCACAGCCGTTCGATGCGGTGATCGTCGATCTGCAGTTGAAACGCGGATCGGGAATCGACGTGCTCGCGTGGCTCAAGGAGTCGGGCGAGTCGCGTCTGGCGGACGATGCGTTCATCGTCGTACTGACGAATCATGCGCTACCGGCTTATCGCGAACGGTGCCTGCAGTATGGCGTGCGCCATTTCTTCGATAAGTCGCTCGAGTTCGATCGCGTGCTCGATGCGCTGGAGGAATATGCGCGGGAGAGGGTGTGAGCTTACTCGCGTTGG
This sequence comes from Caballeronia grimmiae, assembly GCF_022879615.1. Taxonomy (NCBI): domain Bacteria; kingdom Pseudomonadati; phylum Pseudomonadota; class Betaproteobacteria; order Burkholderiales; family Burkholderiaceae; genus Caballeronia; species Caballeronia grimmiae. Next base: position 1,896,775 of record NZ_CP084271.1, on the reverse strand, counting down.
GGCGCGGGTCGTTGCGCTTCGCGCTTGGCGTGTTGGATAGCCGAGTGCATGGTTTCTCGCGGGCCTTACGCATTTTTGCGGGCGTAAAGGGCCGCTGAGCATCCGCCACAGCAGTATTCTTCCCTAACCCGTCACGCTCCGCTTCGCGCGTCCAAACGGCCCTCGCGTCCGCGCCAGTGGCTAAACCCGGCCAGCGCCGTCGCGGCCAGTCCGACGATGCACACGCCCATCCATCCCATTGCGTGCCAGGCGAGCGATGCCAGCGCCGATCCCACCGCGCCGCCGATGAAGTACGCCACCATATACACCGTGTTGACGCGGCTGCGTGCCTCGGGCTTCAGCGCGTAGATGCGCGACTGGTTGGAAATCTGCGCGGCCTGCACGCCGACATCGAGCACGATCACGCCGATGACGAGTCCCGCGATGCTCCTCGACGACAGCGCGAACACGACGAACGACACCGCCACGAGCACGATAGACAGCGTGATGACCGCCCGCGGCCCGCGCTTGTCCGCCGACTTGCCCGCAAGCGGCGCGGCCAGCGCGCCCGCTGCCCCGACGATGCCGAACAGTCCCGCCGCCTGCGGACCCATATGAAACGGCTCGCCGGCGAGCAACAACGTGAGCAGCGACCAGAACGCGCTGAAGCCAGCGAAAAGCGCGCCGCCCGTCAGCGCGGCTTCGCGCAGCGCGGCGCTCTCGGCGGTCAGATGCCACATCGACGCAAGCAGCTTGCCGTAGGAGAGCGTCGATGTCGGACGGCTTTTCGGCAGCCGCATCATCACGACGACCGCGAGCGCGATCGTCGCCACCACGGACGCCGCGAACACGGCGCGCCATCCGAAGTACTGCGCGACGAAGCCCGAGACCGTGCGGGCGAGCAGAATGCCGAGAAGCAGCCCGCTCATGACGGTGCCGACCGCATGGCCGCGCTCGGCGGGGGGCGCGAGTTCCGCGGCGAAGGGCACGGCCTGCTGCGCAATCGTCGATACGACGCCTATCGCGAGACTGGCCGCGATGAGCACCGCGAGCGTCGGCGCGGCGCTCGCCACGATCAGCGCGACGCCCAGCGCCGCGAGCTGCATGAGGATCAGCGTGCGCCGGTCGAAGCGATCGCCGAGCGGCGCGAGCATCAGCATGCCGAACGCATAGCCGAGTTGCGTCGCGGCGGGCACGGCGCCGATCAGATAGGCGCTTTGAGGAAACGACGCCCGGAAATCCCCGAGCAGCGGCTGATTGAAGTAGATGTTCGCGACCGACACGCCGGCAATCGTCGCGAGCAGCCAGAGCGTCGCGCGAGAGTAGTGGGGATGGTGCTCGGGCGTGTGGTCGTGAGAGGACTGCGGCGACTGATGCGATGACGCGGACATGGTTCCTTCCGTCGGACGGGCGAGGGCGGCTTGCGGCAAGCCGCCGATCATACTGGAGACGGAAGCGCTTTGCCGAACGCGCGGCGGTGCTTACTCGTCGTCGGCGGCGGGCGGTTTGGGCACGAGCTTCGCCGGCGCGAGCCACTGGAACGTCGTCAGCGTGTCGTCGCTGAAGGTGCATTCGGCGGCGGCGGGGGTGTCGGCGGCTTTCGTAGCGGGCGGCTTCGGCGGCGTTTCGATCGTGCCATGCACGACGACGCGCGAGCCATGCATCGCCGCGCTGGAGCCGGTGAGCTTGAGCGGCGCGCTCGCGGCGTCCGGATAATCGGCGCGCATGCGGTCCTTGCAAGCATCGATGTTGCGGTAATAGGACGTGCAGCCGGCCAAAAGCGCGAGTGGAATCGAGAGAAGCAGGAGCAGGCGGGAGCGAGTGTTCATCGATGGAACCGGTCGATGCCCGATGCGGCGCGGGCATCGGAGCGAAATGAGGATGGGCGGCGAGCTTTATAACACGCGCAAAGCACTTGTTCGAGGTTCGGGCGCGGTAGCACAATCGGCGGGAGCAATTCTCGGCGATGCAGAGGCGGCCATGCAAAAGGACATCGAAGTGGGCGATTACATGCTCGCCATGAGCGCCGTCCCGAAGCCGCGTCCGGGCGATGACGAAACCGACGCGTGGATCGAAGGCTACGCTGTCCGCGTGCGGGTGACGCGCGTCGACGGGCAGCCGGTACACGGCTCGACGCTCGCGGACGATTCAGGCGAGATGACGGGTGATCGCGGGCCTTTTGAAACCGTCGCGCAGGCGATGGCGCACGGGGAGGCGTGGGGCCGGCACTATGTGGCGCGGGTGCTGGGGCATGGGGTGTGACGGGGAATTCGACGTTGCCCGAAGGAATTCCCCACACGGTTCATTCGTACTCGTCTATCTCGATGGTCCCGCCCATCTCGTCCATCATCGCGCGAATGTCGGCGGGCACGTCCGGGACGCGGTCGCCAGATGCGTTGTCCCAATAGCACCAGAGGGCCAGATTTGCGCCTTGCGCCTCCATCAACGCACGCACTTGGGTGCGCGGGAGTCCGAGATAACTTTTGATGTAGCGCAAGTGCGGCGAGAGGGCGTCGCTTTCCACGGCTGGCCTGCTTTCGACCGCCCATAACCCGAGCTTGCCCGGGCGCGGGCTCATTCGTCCGGACGGCAGCTTGTAGGGTTTGCCCTTCGTGATCGTCCTGCTCGGCTGAATGCCGAAGAACGAGGTCCAGAACTCTGGCTCGACTGACTCCCCCGAGATGATCAGCGTCGCGTGCGCGAGCGCGTGCGGCTTGGTCGCGTGCGTGTCGTTAGGGCGCATAGTTGTGAATATTGTCGTCGAGAATTTGCTTTCCGAACTCAACGCTTCCATCGTCATGAAAGACGACGTTGTCGGACGGTCTCAGGCCGTTGGCAGGTTTGAACACGTGGAGCATCTCGCTGAACGTGTTCTCGTCATAGCCAAGCATCTTGGCCGCGAAGCGGGGGTTGTTCGTGCTTGCCGCGAGGTCGAGCATGTCATCGCTCGGCACATCGGGCATGTACTCGAACGGTTGCGCGTTGTTGAGTGCAGTGGCGATCGTTCCATCAGGGAGTATGTCGCCCGGATTCGCGGCCATGATTGCTGCGAAATCATTGGCCGGCAATCGCGGCAGTGTCGGAGGCGCGAACGAGCGGACAGCCGCCACGACACCCGCTGCACGCCCAAAAGCCTGCGATGGGGTAAGCGCAAAGCCGCGTGCGTGCGGTCTGGCTGCCTCGCCTGCACCGCTGCCGCTTGTATGAACAGACATGGCAACTGGCGGCGCGTCCGGGACCGTAACGAGTTCGCCTGAATCGATCGCGCGTTCTATCTTCCATCGAAGGTTGTCCCGATCCGTCTCGTCTAACCTCAATAGATGGCTGAGCTTCGCGATGAATTCTGCATCATGTAACCACGTGAATTTATCGGCCAGAAAACTGCGCGCCGCGTGCGCAGCCCGTTGCTTCTCGATTGCGTTGCTGAAACGAACGTCGCGCCGATGAACGATCGTGAGCGAGCCATTTTGCGCCCTGATGCCGTTTCGCAATGTCCCTCCCTCTGCATGTAAGGCTGCCGATGACAGCACGGAAAGAAGGGCGCGCCTTCACCCGCCGGGGCGACTTAACGATGTCGGCCGCTTCCCTTGAACATTAGCTAGCTTATGCAATGTCGGCAGTCCGTTTGTTGAGCTTTGTTAAGGGCGGAATACGGTTCTGTCCCGGCTCTGTCCAGTGGAATCACTTGCGCCCGGCCTTGATTCCGTCCAGGCAAACAAAAAACCCCGAGAGCCTTATGCTGTCGGGGTTCCTGGTACTACCATGCCATCGCTTGCCAACTTCTTGGTGCCGGGGACCGGACTCGAACCGGCAAGCCGTTAGGCGGCGGATTTTAAGTCCGCTATGTTTACCAATTTCATCACCCCGGCAGGGCGGACGCGATTCTACCATCGCACCGGCCGCGCCAAAACCGCCAAAACGCCTGCCGTATCGCTCGGACGCGCATATTGAAAGCCATTCGACAACCCCACGCGCCTCCCGCATAATCGCCGACTGATCCGCCTTCGCTCGATCGAAGCCAACACGAAAGGACACTCAATGGGCAAGACCCGGCTCGAAGCGTTCAGCGATGGCGTCATCGCCATCATCATCACGATCATGGTGCTGGAACTCAAAGTCCCGCACGGCGACGACTTCAGCGCGCTCGCGCCGCTCGTTCCCGTGCTCGCCGCCTACGTGCTCAGTTTCATCTACGTCGGCATCTACTGGAGCAATCACCACCACCTGCTGCACGCAATCAAACGCGTCAACGGCTCGGTCCTGTGGGCGAACCTGCATCTGCTCTTCTGGCTGTCCCTCTTTCCGTTCACGACGAACTGGATGGGCGAGAATCATCTCACCGCCGTTCCGACCGCCTGCTATGGCTTCGTGCTGTTCATGACGGCCGTCGCGTACTACATCCTCACGCGCGCTCTCATTTCGATGCACGGAGAAAACTCCGCGCTCGAACGGGCGCTCGGCGCCGATCGCAAGGGCAAGATTTCCGTGTTGCTCTATCTCGTGGCGATCGCCGTGTCGTTCTGGCAGCCGTGGCTCGCCGCCGCCATCTATGCGCTCGTCGCGGCCGGCTGGCTCGTGCCGGATCGACGCATCGAACGCATGCTGCTCACCGAAGAACAATAAGCTCGCGCCATGCGCATCGGCCTCATCTCCGACACGCACAACCTCGTGCGCCCCGAAGCGCTCGACGCACTGCGCGATTGCGAGCACATCATCCACGCGGGCGATATCTGCAAGCGCGAAGTTCTCGACGCGCTCGCGGCCCTCGCGCCGCTCACCGTCGTGCGCGGCAATAACGACATCGGCGAAAGCGTTGCGTCGTTACCCGAACATGCGCGCATCGAACTGGGCGGCGCGACGATCCACATCGTCCACGATATCGCCGACGCGCCCGCCCAGCTCGACGGCGTCGATGTCGTCGTGACCGGGCATTCGCACAAGCCGGTCGTCGCGCGGCGCGACGGCGTGGTGTTCGTCAATCCGGGCAGCGCGGGGCCGCGACGCTTCAGGTTGCCCGTGACCGTCGGACTGCTCGATATCGACATCGATACGAAAGCCATCGACGCGCGCATCGTCACGCTCATCGCGTAGATGCAAAAAGGGCCGGCGCATTACACGCCGGCCCTTCGTCATTCGGATGAACGCAATCGCTTACGCGCGAGCGGCGTTATCGAACAGCGAATCGTCCATCTCGGCGGCCTCGCGATGACCACGCAGGATCGCATGCGCTTCCGAATGCGACCCCACCGCGGGCGGCGAGCCCTTCAGCGGCTTCTTCGCCGTCTCGTGCAGCGCCAGCACCGACACGATGCCGATCACCGATGCGCCCATCAGATAGTACGCGGGCATCATCAGCATGCCGGTCTTGTCGACGAGCCATGCCGTCACGAGCGGCGTCGTGCCGCCGAACAGCGACACCGACACGTTGAAGCCGATCGCCAGCGCGCCGTAGCGGATCTTCGTCGGGAACAGCGCCGGCAGCGACGACGGCATCACGCCGGTGAACGTCGACAGCAGCGCGCCCAGAATCATCATGCCCGCGAACACCGACGGCACCGTGCCGACGCGGATCAGCGAGAGAGCCGGAATCGACAGCAGCAGCAAGCCCACGCAGCCCGCGAGCATGACCGGCTTGCGGCCGATCGCATCCGAGAGACGTCCGGCGAGCAGCGTGAGCGGAACCATCAGCACCATCACGACCAGCACTATGAAGAGGCCGTGCGTTTCGTTGAACTTGAGCGTCGCCGACAGATAGCTCGGCAGATACGACAGCGCCATGTAGTCCGTCACGTTGAAGATCAGCACGAGGCCGACGCATTGCAAAAGCGGCTTCCATTGCTGCATGAGCGTTTCGCGGAACTGCGTCTTCGTCGTCTGGTGCGCGGAGGCCTCCATCTTGTCGGCTTCGCGCTGGAACGCGGGCGTCTCTTCGAGCTTGATGCGGATATAGAGACCGATCAGCCCGAGCGGACCTGCGACCAGGAACGGAATGCGCCAGCCCCAGCCGAGCAGCGCGTCGTGCGACAGCACGGCGGTCAGCACCGCCACCACGCCCGCGCCGAGCACATAGCCGACGAGCGTGCCGCATTCCAGAAAGCTCGACATGAAGCCGCGCTTCTTGTCCGGCGAGAATTCGGCGATGAACGTCGCCGCGCCGCCGTACTCGCCGCCGGTCGAGAAGCCTTGCACCAGGCGCGCGACCAGCAGCAGCACGGGCGCCATCACGCCGATGGTGTCGTAGCTCGGAATCAGGCCGATGCAGAACGTGCCGATGGCCATCATGATCATCGTCATCGCGAGCACGCGCTTGCGGCCGATGCGGTCGCCGAGCGGGCCGAACACCATGCCGCCGAGCGGACGCACGAGGAACGCGGCCGCGAAGGTGCCGAAGGTCGCGAGCAACTGTGCGGTCGGATTGCTCGACGGAAAGAACACCTTGCCGAGCGTCACGGCAATGTAGCTATACACGCCGAAGTCGAACCATTCCATCGCATTGCCGATGGCCATGGCGCCGACAGCGCGCTTCAGGAGAGATTGATCGACGATGGTGATGTCGTCGAGCGTAAGGCCGTTCGATGCATTCGCCGCATTCGCTGCGTCGGATGTCTTGTGTGTGCGCCAAAGGCCGTCGTGTAGGGCGGTCATACGTTGAAAAGCTCCGTGTTCAAGTGCCCGTTGCCCGCGCGAAAACGGCTCGCGAAAGCGTCGGGCGCGCCGGGAAGCAGCGCGTATTGCCGGATAGTGCAGTTTCGTGACGGCGCCGCAGCGCATTCGCATCGTCGGAACGAAAGCCAAAGGCTTCCCGCAGCGCCGGACGAATGGACCGGAGCCGAGGCTCGAATGGATGACACGGTGCCGGTGCCTCGCGGCGAAAGTCGCGAAATTGCACTCGGGATGAAACAAACGAATTTGACGTGCGGACGGCGAACTCGGGAAGCTGCCGCGGGTGGAACCGCTACGTCGGCGAATTACAAGGCTTGGAACGAAAAAGGCCGGCGTGCGCGCGACGCGCTAAAACCGACAAGCCTCTTTGTATAAAAACTGTCACTACCACGCATTGGCCGATTCCTGCCGCATCATGCGATCAAGCTGGCTGCCGCGCGTGAATGATGGTGAATTGCTGTTGATAACGAGCGAGATGATAACACGATGACAGATGATGTGCAAACCGGCCCGTCCGCCGGGGTCCGCAAGGATCGCTCAATCCCTTACGTGGCTTAGGATTCCGCTGAGCATGTCTTATGTTTTGCGCGCCTAAATCAGAGGCGGGAGGCAACAAAAAACCGACCACGACGGGTCGGTTTTTTTCGGTCGAGCAGGGTGCCGGATCAGCTTTGCGGCGGGACGTAGCCGGACGCGGTATCCGCGCCTTCACCGAAGAAGTATTTCTCGGTCTGCTTGAGCAGATACTGGCGCGCGCGCGGATCGGCCATGTTCAGGCGATTCTCGTTGATGAGCATCGTCTGCTGCTTGAGCCAGCCCTGCCATGCTTCCTTTGAGATCGATTCGTAGATGCGCTTGCCGAGCTCGCCCGGCAGCGGTGGAAAATCCAGTCCCTCGGCTTCCTTGCCGAGCTTCGCGCATTGAACCATTCGGGCCATCGTGTGTTTCTCCTGTATCGGGGTGCGGGACGCGCTTTGCAGCTGCGTGTCCGTTATCGTGTTCAAAGCTGTTTCATCAGCACGAGCGACTTGCGCTGCCAGTTGTACAGACGCCGGCGGTCTTCGGGCAGATCGTCCACCGTGACCTTCACGAAGCCGCGCTTGAGGAACCAGTGCTCGGTGCGCGTCGTGAGCACGAAGATGCGCGTGAGGCCGCGCGCACGGGCGCGCTGCTCGATGCGCTTCAACAGGCGCTCGCCGTCGCCCGAACCTTGCGCTTCCGGCGCGACGGTCAGGCACGCCATCTCGCCGATGCGCTCCTGCGTGTACGGATAGAGCGCCGCGCAGCCGAAGAGCACGCCATCGTGCTCGATGACCGAAAAATGGTCGATGTCCCGCTCGATCTGGTGACGGCCGCGGCGCACGAGCGTGCCATCGGCTTCGAGCGGCTCGATCAGCGTGAGAATGCCGCCGACGTCATCGGGCGTGGCCTCGCGCAGGCTCTCGAGGTTCTCGTAGGAGATCATCGTGCCGACGCCGTCGTGCAGAAAGAGTTCGAGCAGCACGCTGCCATCGAGCGCATATGGAATGATGTGCGCCCGCGCCACGCCGCCACGGCAGGCGCGGATTGCGTGCTTCAGATAGAACGCGGTGTCGCCCTGCAACTCGCCCGACTCATGCAGGCGATAGGCGTCGTCGAGCGACATTTCGCGCACGAGCTCGTCTTGCTGGTCGGCGAGGCCGGGAATTTCGGTGACGAAGATGATCTTGTCGGCGCGCAACGCGATGGCGGCAGCGGACGCGACGTCTTCCATCGACAGATTGAACGCCTCGCCCGTCGGCGAAAAACCGAGCGACGACAACAGCACGATCTTGCTGCTCGCGAGCGACTGACGGATCGATTCGCCGTCGATCTTGCGCACGACGCCGGTGTGCTGGAAATCGACGCCATCCAGAATGCCGACCGGCCGCGCTGTCACGAAGTTGCCCGACACGACGCTGATGTGCGCGTGCGCCATCGGCGTATTCGGCAAGCCCTGGCTGATCGCGGCTTCGATATCGAGGCGCACTTCGCCGGCGGCTTCCTTCGCGGATTCGAGCGCGCGGGCATCCGTTATGCGCAGTCCATGCGAGAACGACGATTCGACCCCGTGCAGGCTCAATTGCTCGTCGAGCTGCGGACGCGAGCCGTGCACGAGCACGACATGGATACCCATTGCATGCAGCAGACCGACGTCCTGCACCAGCGCGTTGAGCCGCCCTTCCTGCACCAGTTCTCCGCCGAACGCGACGACGAACGTCTTGTTGCGAAAAGCGTGAATATAGGGGGCGACGGAGCGCATCCAGTCGACGAACTGGGCGAGCGGATTGGGCGCGTCGGCTTCAGTTGCGGCCGGCTGCGACGCGAGGGTGAGGTCGGTTTGGGAATTCATGCCGGGATTATAATGCGACGCTATGCCGAATGTTTTCAAACGCCCCGCGCAGCCGGGCAAGCCGCAATCCGCCGATAAAGCCCTCGATACCCACGAGCGGTTGAAAAAGCTGCGCGAGAATCTCCTGCACGAGGCGAAGTCGGGTGCGGACGAGGAAGGTCTCAGCAAGAAGGAACTGGCGGCGCGGCGGTTTGCCGGGTCCGATGACGGGCAAAAGGTTGCCGCTGCCAAGCCGCCGAGCGCGGGTTTGCCGAAGCCGAAGCCGAAGCCCGAGCCGAAGCCGCCTGCATCCGCCGATACGCGTCGCGCTGAAGGCCCGCGTGAGCGTGATGCAAAACCGGGCGTGACGCCTGTCAAGCGCGGAGACGAGAGCGCTTCAGCCAGGCACTCGCGTTCTAGCGAACCGGCTCAACGGATTGCGAAGCGCGAGACGCCGCCGCAACGCGACGCGGGCAATACAAAAGCTGATACGTCCGGAACGCGTGCGAGCGTAGAACGCGGTCAACGCGCGACGCCGAGCGCGAAGAGCATCGAGCGCGAGGAAGCCACGCCGCCGCGCGTGCCCGAGTCCGCGAAACAAAGCGACGGCGCAGCGAATCGCGAGTCGCGCAGTGCGCAGACGCAATCCGCCGAAGTCCGCCGCAACGATGAACGCAAGCCCACGCGAAAGGCCGACGCTGCGCAACGCAACGCGCGCGACGAAGCACAGACGCCGCGCCCTGCGGATCGCGGCGATCAGCGTCAGCGAAACGCGCGTGGCGACGAAAAGCAGCCGCTCGAAGCACGCGCAGATCGCGACGATCACAAGGCCACGCAACGCAAACCCGACGCGTCGAATCGAGACGCTGGTCCGTCCCACGCCCCGGCGGCTCGCCGTCCGCGCGAACCGCGCATCGTCACGCCGAACCCGATCCCGCCGATCACCTTCCCCGAGGCGCTGCCCGTCTCGGGCCGGCGCGAGGAAATCGCGCGCGCGATCGAAGCGAATCAGGTCGTGATCGTCAGCGGCGAAACCGGCTCGGGCAAGACGACGCAATTGCCGAAAATCTGCCTGTCGCTCGGGCGCGGCCTCGGCGCGGGCGGCAGCGGTCTCATCGGCCATACGCAGCCGCGCCGCATCGCGGCTTCGGCGACGGGCCGACGCATTGCGGAGGAACTGGGCACGCCGTTCGGCGAAGTCGTCGGCTACAAGGTGCGTTTCACCGACAATCTCGCGCCGGGCGCATCGGTCAAGCTGATGACGGACGGCATCCTGCTCGCGGAAACGCAGACCGATCCGCTGCTGAAGGCGTACGACACGATCATCATCGACGAGGCGCACGAACGCAGCCTCAACATCGACTTTTTGCTCGGCTATCTGAAAGAGATTCTGCCGAAACGCCCCGATCTGAAGCTGATCGTCACCTCCGCGACCATCGACGCCCAACGCTTCGCGCGCCATTTCGGCAGCGATGAAAAGCCCGCGCCGGTGATCGAAGTGAGCGGGCGGCTGTATCCGGTGGAAGTGCGCTACCGGCCGATTCAGGAAGAAAGCGAGGCGATCAGGAACGCGCAAGGCAACGCGCCGAAACGCAACGACCGCAAGACGGATCGCGATCTGATGGAAGGCATCGTCGACGCCGTCGATGAACTGTGCCGCGCCGGCCCCGGCGACGTCCTCGTGTTCCTGCCCGGCGAGCGCGAGATTCGCGACGCCGCCGAGGCGCTGCGCAAGCACCATCCGCCGCACACGGAAATCTTGCCGCTCTTTGCGCGTCTTTCGGCGCAGGAGCAGGAGCGCGTGTTCAGGCCGTCGAATGCGCGGCGCATCGTGCTCGCGACCAACGTTGCGGAGACGTCGCTGACGGTGCCGGGCATCCGCTATGTCGTCGATACCGGCATGGCGCGCGTGAAGCGTTATTCGTATCGCAACAAGGTCGAGCAGTTGCAGATCGAGCCGGTGTCGCAAGCGGCGGCAAACCAGCGCGCGGGGCGTTGCGGGCGCGTCGCGGACGGCGTGTGCATTCGTCTCTACGACGAAGCGGATTTCCAGGCGCGGCCCCGCTTCACCGACCCCGAGATTTTGCGCTCGTCGCTCGCCGCGGTGATTTTGCGCATGAAGTCGCTGCATCTGACGGCGATCGAAACTTTCCCGTTCATCGAGCCGCCGCCGGGGCGCGCGATCGCGGACGGCTATCAGTTGCTCAACGAACTCGGCGCCGTCGATGACGACAACGCGCTGGCGAGTCTCGGCCGCGAGCTTGCGCGCCTGCCGCTCGATCCGCGCGTCGGCCGCATGATCCTCGCCGCACGCGATCATCACGCGCTGAGCGAGATGCTCGTGATTGCATCGGCGCTGTCCGTGCAGGACCCGCGCGACCGGCCGATCGAGGCGCAGGAGCAGGCGGATCAGGCGCATCGCCAGTTCGTCGACGAGCGCTCCGAATTTCTGCAATGGACGCGCATCTGGAAGTGGTTCGAGGAAGCCGTCGCGCACAAGAAGTCGAACAAGCAGCTCGCGGATGCGTGCCGCGCGAACTTCCTTTCGCACCTGCGGCTGCGCGAGTGGCGCGACGTGCATTCGCAACTGCTGACGGTCGTGCGCGAGCAGGGCTGGCGTCTGAACGAATCGGATGCCACCTTCGAGCAGATTCACCTGTCGCTGCTGACGGGCCTGCTTGGCAACATCGGCATGAAGGCCGACGACGAGCCGCATTACCTCGGCGCACGCGGCATCAAGTTTCATCTGTGGCCCGGCTCGGCGCTCCTGAAGAAAGCGGGGCGCTGGGTGATGGCGGGCGAACTCATCGAGACGAGCCGCCTTTATGCGCGGACCATTGCGAAGATCCAGCCGGAGTGGATCGAAAGCGTCGGCGCGCATTTGCTGCGCAAGTCGCTGTCGGATGCGCACTGGGAAAAGAAGGCGGCGCAGGTCGTCGCGTTCGAGCGCGCGACGCTTTACGGGCTGACCATCTACGCGCGGCGGCGCGTGAGCTTCGGCCAGCAGGACCCGAAATACGCGCGGGAGCTCTTCATTCGCGGCGCGCTCGTCGAAGGCGAATTCGACACGCGTCTGCCGTTCTTCGCGCATAACCGCAAGCTGGTCGCGGATATCGAGCAACTCGAACACAAGTCGCGCCGTCAGGACGTGCTCGTCGACGACGAACTCATCTACGGTTTCTACGATTCGCTGATTCCCGAAGGCATCTGGACCGGCGCGGCGTTCGAGCGCTGGTATCGCGACGCGCAGAAGAAGGAGGGCGGCCAGCAACTGCTTTTCCTGTCGCGCGACGACCTGATGCGCCACGAAGCCGCCGGCGTCACGACGGATCTGTTTCCGAAGCGCATGACGATGTCCGGCATTGAAATGACGCTCTCGTATCACTTCGAGCCGGGCGCGCCGCGCGATGGCGTGACGCTGACGGTGCCGCTGTACGGGCTGAATCAGATCGACGCGCGCCGCGTCGAATGGCTCGTGCCGGGCATGATCAAGGAGAAGACGCAACTGCTGCTGAAGTCGCTGCCGCAGAAGCTGCGCCGCCATGTGGTGCCGTTGCCGGACTACGCGGCGTCGTTCGCGGAGCGCCACGCCGGGCCGAAGTTCGGCGCGGGCGGTCTGATCGACGCGATCATCGCCGATATTCGGGAGCAAACGCAGGTTACCGTGAAAAGCGCGGATTTCCGGCTCGAAACGCTGCCCGCGCACCTCTTCATGAACTTCAAGGTGATCGACGAGCACGGCCGCCAGCTCGCGATGGGCCGCAATCTCGCGCAGTTGCGCGTGGAACTCGGCGGCCAGGCGCAGCAGCAGTTCCAGAAGCTGACGGCGACGGCCGCTTTCGATGCGCTCTCCGGCGAAACGAACGCGCCGCCGCCGCAGTCGCAAGCGCCGCAGACCGGCGAGAGCACCGCGCTTTACGAAAACCTGACGACCTGGAACTTCGGCAAGCTGCCGGAGTTGCTCGAAATCCGCCGGCGCGGGCAGACGCTGTACGGCTATCCGGCGCTCGTGGATCGCGTCACGCATTGCGACGTCGAAGTGTTCGATTCGCCCGACGAAGCCGCGAGAATTCATCGCGCGGGCTTGCGGCGGCTGTTTGCGCTGCAACTGCGCGAGCCGATTCGCTATCTGGAGCGCAACCTGCCGGGCCTGCGCGAGATGTCGATGCAATACATGGCGCTCGGCACCGCCGACGAATTGCGCGATCAGATCGTCGACACGGCGCTGGATCGCGCGTGCCTGCAAGACCCGCTGCCCGACGACGACGCGAGCTTCCACGCCCGTCGCGACGCCGCGAAGGGCCGCCTCACGCTGCTCGCGCAGGAGATCGCGCGGCTCGTGGGGACGGTTCTCGCGGAGTACGCAACGCTCTCGAAGAAGCTCTTGCAGGCGAAGCCGTTCCCCGCCGCTTACGCCGACATGCAGTCGCAACTGAACGCGCTCATCGGCAAGCGGTTCGTAATCGATACGCCGTATGCGCAACTCGCGCATTTTCCGCGCTATCTGAAGGGCATCGCACTGCGCATCGACAAGCTGAAGGCCGACCCCGCTCGCGACGCGCGGCTTTCAGCCGACTTTCAGCCGCTCTTGCAGAGCTATCAGCGAGCGGTGTCGCAGCGCGGCGGCGTCGCGGATGCGCGGCTCGCGGAATATCGATGGCTGCTCGAGGAGTTGCGCGTGTCGCTGTTCGCGCAGGAATTGCGCACACCGATGCCCGTATCGCTGAAGCGGCTTCACAAGGTCTGGGAATCGATGCAGCGATAAGGCCGCCAGTCTGCGGCGCTATGACGCCGTAAGAAGCGGCATTTCTTGCGCCGGCGCACCCTATTGCGCAAAAAGACGTTCGCCGTCAACGTGTTGCAGCAAGCAAACGTTCTACAATGACGCCTGCTTTCCGACGTGAAAAATTCATGCGCTCCAAATTCTTCTCCGGCCGCCTGCGCGCGGCCGCCGCACGTGCCGCACGTATCGTGGTCCCGGCCACCGCGGCGCTCGCCGCCACCGCGGCATTCGCCAATAACATCATCGTGCTCAACTCGGCGGAAGCCACGCTGAGCCTCATCGACGAGAACACGCGCCAGGTGACTGGCACCGTGCCGACGGGCAAGGAACCGCACCATCTGATGCCGACGCCCGACAACGCGTCGCTGATCGTCGCGAATTCGGTATCCAATAATCTGATGTTCGTCGATCCGAAAACGGGCACGGTGCAGCGCTGGGTGCAGGACATCGAAGATCCGTATCAGATCGGCTTCTCGCCCGACCGCAAGTGGTTCGTCTCGACGGGCCTGCGGCTCGATCGTCTGGACATCTACCATTTCGACGGCAAGAACCTGACGATCGGGAAGCGCATGCCGCTCCCGACGATGCCGAGCCACATCGCGTTCACCAACGACAGCAAGACGGCGTTCATTTCGCTGCAGGTGTCCGGCGAAATCGCGGCGATCGACCTCGCGACGCAGACGGTCAAATGGAAGATGAAGGTCGGCCCGGTGCCGGCCGGCGTCTGGCTCACGCCGGGCGACAAGTACCTGCTCGTCGGCATGACGGGCGCGGACTACGTGGCCGTGGTCGACCTCGCCACGCAGAAGGTCGTCAAAACCATCCCGACCGGCAAGGGCGCGCATAACTTCCGTTCGCTCGTCGACGGCAAGCACGTGCTGGTCTCGAACCGCGTGGCGAACACCATCAGCATCATCGATGAGGACTCGCTCACGAACGTCGGCGACATCACCGGTCTGCTGCCGGGACCGGACGACATGGAACTTTCCGCCGACAAGAAGTATCTCTGGGTGACGTTCCGCTTCGCGAAGCATGTCGGCGTGATCGACCTTGCAAGCCGCAAGCTGATCCAGACCATCAAGGTCGGACGCTCGCCGCACGGCATCTACTTCTACAACCGGGCGCCGGTGACCGCGCCGAACGGCGCCTGAAGCGTCGAGGAAGAGGGCGCTCGCGGGCGTCCTGTACTACGATTGAGTCATGGGCCGCGTGATCGAACGTTTCACCCGGCCCGAAAAATCGAGTTCCACGGAGCACCATGTTTCACTACATTCTCTCGTCTCTCGACACCTTCGTCTCCGCACTGCAAACCACGCTGTACGTGGATGCGGTGCAGCCGCTGTTGTTCAAGCTCGGCATGATGGACTACGACGAGGACACCTACGACGCGCTTTACTGGGTGATCGTCGGCGTCCTGGAAGTGATCGCGATGTACGCCATCCTGCGCCCGCTCGAAGCCTTGCGGCCCGCCGAAACGTGGAAGGATCGCAAGGGCGTGCGCGTGGACGTGCTTTACACGTGGATCGTGAAACTCGGCATCCTCAATCTCTTTTTCTTTTTCACGTTCCAGCCGCTCTTCGATTCGCTGCAAAGCTGGCTGCGGCTTCATAACGTGCCGACGCTCGAAATCGACAATCTCTGGCCCGGCGTGACGACGCAGCCGCTCGTGACGTTCGTCATCTACCTCGTCGTGCTCGATCTGGCGGGGTACTGGTATCACCGGCTCGAGCATCGCTTCGGCATCTGGTGGGAACTGCACGCGGTGCACCACAGCCAGCAGAAGATGTCGCTTTGGTCGGATGACCGCAATCATCTGCTCGACGACATTATGCAAGCGGGTTTCTTCGCGACGGTCGCGCTCGTGATCGGCGTGGAGCCGTCGCAGTTCGTCGTGCTCGTGGCCATCACCAACCTGATGCAGAGCGTGCAGCATGCGAACATTCGCGTGCATTTCGGATGGCTCGGCGACCGGCTCATCGTGAGTCCGGCGTTTCATCGCCGGCATCACGCGATCGGCTACGGTCACGAAGGCACGTCCTATGGCTGCAACTTCGGCGTGCTGTTCTCGTTCTGGGACATCCTGTTCCGCTCCGCATCGTTCGACCGCACGGTGGAGCCGACCGGCATCCGCGACCAGCTCGGCGCACCGGGCGTCGCGCCGGTTCGCTACGGCGACGGTTTCATCGAGCAGCACTGGCTCGCGTTCAAGCGCATCGGCGCACGTCTTGCCGCGCGCCGGGCCGCCGCGTCGGGCAAGCGTTCAGCCGCGCTCTGACGGCCCGCTTTCCGCACCTTCCGCATCCGCCAGCGCGCATCCCGCGCGCTGGTTTATCCTGTCGTTTCCTCTTTCTTCGACGAATCACGCATGAATGATTTGCTGCGTTCGTTCGTGCGCGCGCTTGCGAACGTGTTTCATCCGCGCATGCTGTGGCTCACGCTGATGCCGTTCGGCGTCGCCACTGTCGTGTGGGGCGCGCTGCTCTGGTATTTCTGGCAAACGCTCACGGGCACGGCCAGCGGCTGGCTCGACGGCTGGGCGCTCACGTCCGCGATGTACCGCCTGTTCGACGCCGTCGGTTTTTCATCGCTGCACGCGGTCATCGCGCCGTTTCTGGTCGTCATCATGACGATCCCGCTGATCGTCCTGACCGTGCTGCTACTGATCGCGACGCTCTCGATGCCCGGCGTCATCAAGCTCCTGACGCGCCGCCCGAAAGGCCACTACGCGATGCTCGAAGAGCGGCGGGGCGGCTCGTGGTACGGCAGCCTCGGCCATTCCGTGCTGACGACGATCGTGTGTCTCGTCGCGCTCGTCGTGACCTTGCCCTTGTGGCTCATCCCGCCGTTTTTCGCGCTGATTCCGCCGCTGCTGTGGGGCTGGCTCACGTATCGCGTGATGACGTACGACGCGCTCGCCGTTCACGCGAGCGCCGAAGAGCGGCGCCTCATCGTCCGCAATTCGCGGTGGCCGCTGCTTGGCATCGGTATCGTGAGCGGCTTGCTCAGCTCCGTCCCGACGATGCTCTGGGCGTGGTCGGTGTGGCTGCTGCCGCTTTTCCCGGTCGTCGCCGCCGTGACGATCTGGGCGTATGCGTTCATTCTCGTGTTTTCCGCGCTGTGGTTCGCGCATTACTGTCTGCACGCGCTCGAGCGCCTGCGCGCGAACGAGCCGCACTATCCGGCGATCAGCGCGCAGCCCGAGACCGTCAGCCGAATCACCGAATAATCGCTCACCAAAGAGGCACACATGGGTATCGGCGTCATCATCATCGGCGATGAGATTTTGTCCGGGCGGCGCACGGACAAGCATTTGCCGAAAGTCATCGAATTGCTGAGTGCGCGCGGTTTGTCGCTCGACTGGGCGGAATACGTCGGCGACGACCCCGCGCGCATCACCGCGACGCTCGCGCGCACGTTCGCATCGGGCGATATCGTGTTCTCGACGGGCGGCATCGGCGCCACGCCCGACGATCACACGCGCCAATGCGCGGCGAACGCGCTCGGCGTGCCGCTGGAGTTGCATCCCGAGGCGGCGGAGCTGATTCGCGCCCGTATCCGCGATACCGCCGCCCAGGCCGGCAAGCCCGCGGACCTCGATTCGCCCGAGAACCTGCATCGGCTGAACATGGGCGTGTTTCCGCAGGGCGCCGAGATCATTCCGAATAGCTACAACAAGATTCCGGGCTTTTCCGTCGGCGATCATCACTTCGTGCCCGGCTTCCCGGTGATGGCCTGGCCGATGATCGAATGGGTGCTCGACACGAAGTACGCGCACCTGCATCACGCGACGCCTTACGTCGAACGTTCGCTGCTGGTGTTCGGCCTGCCGGAATCGCGGATTACGCCGCTGATGGTCACGATCGAGCGCGATTTCGACGGCGTGCGCGCGTTCAGCCTGCCGAGCGTCGGCGATGCGGCGCGCGGTGCGCTTTACGCGCGGCCCCACATTGATCTGGGTGTGAAAGGCGATCCCGAGCGCGCGAACGCGGCGTTCGAGGTTTTGCGCGACGGCGTGATTGCGCTGGGCGGCGAAGTCGTCGAAGTCGCGCCCGAGGATGCGCAGTGATCCTGCTCGAAGTCATCGCGACGACGGTCGCGGATGCGCGCGCCGCCGAGCGCGCCGGGGCGAACCGCATCGAACTCGTGACGGCGATGGGCGAGGGCGGGCTGACGCCGAGCATCGGGCTGATCGAGGCGGTCGTCGATGCGGTGCGGATTCCGGTGAACGTGATCCTGCGGCCGCATAGCCGTTCCTTCGTCTACGATGCCGACGACTACGCGGTCATGCTGCGCGATGCGCGCGCGATCGTGAAGGCGCGCGCGAACGCGATCGTCGTGGGCATGCTGACGCCGGACGGCGATGTCGATATCGACGGCCTTTCGCGCATCATCGACGCAGCCGGTGGCCTGCCAGTCACGTTTCATCGCGCCTTCGACGAGGCGCGCGATCTTCACGCCGCATTCGACGCGCTGTCGAGGTTCGAATCGGTGACGAACGTCCTGACGTCGGGCGGCAAGCCATCGGTGCTGGACGCGCGAGACGTGATCGCGAAACTCGTCGCCCAATCCAGCGGCACGCGCTGCACCGTGCTTGCGGGCGCGGGCCTCACCGTCGACGCGGTCGCGCCGTTCGTTGCATCGACGCGCGTGAGCGCGGTGCACTTCGGCTCGGGCGTGCGCATCGGAGGAAAGGCGCTCGCGCCCGTCGATGCGTCCGCCGTCGCGCGGGTGCGGGCGTTGCTCGATGCGGTCAACGCCTGATCGGACGCATTACGCGCCCATCCACGGCAGCCCGCGAAAGCACCATCCCGACACGGTCTTTCTGTGCCCCTGCGCGTCCTTGTCGCCTTCGAAGCCTTCGAGCAGATCGAACGCTTGCTTGAACCCTGCCTTCTGCGCCGCGACCGCCGCGAGCTTCGAACGCGCGGCGCTGCGGCACAGGAAGAGAATCGGCGTATCCGGGGTGGCGACTTGTCGCAATTGTTCGATAAACTCGTCATTCGGCACGGAGCCCGGGTAGCGGATCCATTCGATATGCGCGTATTGCTCGCTGTTGATGGCCGGCCGTCCGACCCAGTCCAGTTCGGCGCGCGTACGGACATCGACGAGGCGAGCGTTCGGTTCCAGTTGCAGCAGTTCGAAGGCTTCGGCAGGCAGGATGGCGCCGGCGTAGGAAAGGTTGTTTTCGGCCGCCCGGCGCGTGGCCGTGTCGTACAGTTGTTCGCGCGTGGTCATTTTCGTGTCTCCGCAAGCAAGGATGATTCAATTTTAGCTTGGCGACGGCGTCGGAACGGTAGGCATCGAATTGGTGCAGATTCTTTCGAATGCACTTCGGTGGTGCCGTCAAAACGTGACCAGCGGCACTCGGCACACAAATGGTGCATGTGAGACGAGCGTTCGTAAGCCGGTCGCGCAAGCGACGCAATACTGCGTGAAATTTCGCCAGTTTTATCAAGCGCTTGGCGCAAGAATGATGCGCCTGGCACGGAAGCTGCTTTTTCATCCTCGATTGAGACGGAACTGCAGGATTGGTCGAGGCGGCGGAGTGATCTGCCGACTTTTGTTAATCAGGAGATAGGTAATGAGTAAATCCGTGGCCGACGTCATGCAACTCGTCAAGGACGAGGACGTCAAGTTTGTCGATTTCCGCTTCACCGACACGCGCGGCAAAGAACAACACGTTTCGGTGCCGGTATCGGCATTCGACGATGACAAGTTTGAAAGCGGCCACGCTTTCGACGGTTCGTCCATCGCCGGCTGGAAAGGCATCGAAGCGTCGGACATGCTGCTCGTCCCGGATGCGGACACCGCCTTCATCGACCCGTTCTACGAAGAATCGACGCTGGTTCTGACCTGCGACGTCGTCGAGCCCGCTGACGGCAAGGGTTACGAGCGCGACCCGCGTTCGCTCGCGAAGCGCGCAGAGGCCTATCTCAAGAGCTCGGGCCTGGGCGACACCGCCTTCTTCGGTCCGGAGCCGGAATTCTTCATTTTCGACTCGGTGCAGTGGAACACGGATCAGTCGGGCACGTTCGTGAAGATCGGCTCGGAAGAAGCGCCGTGGTCGTCGGCGAAGGAATTCGAAGGCGGCAACACGGGCCATCGTCCGGGCACGAAGGGCGGCTATTTTCCGGTCGCGCCGGTCGACACGTTCCAGGACATCCGCTCGGAAATGTGCTTGCTGCTCGAGCAGATCGGCATTCCGGTCGAAGTGCACCACCACGAAGTGGCGGGCCAGGGCCAGAACGAAATCGGCACCAAGTTCTCGACGCTCGTTCAGCGCGCGGACTGGCTGCAGCAGATGAAGTACATCATCCACAACGTCGCGCATACGTACGGCAAGACGGCGACGTTCATGCCGAAGCCGATCGTCGGCGATAACGGCTCGGGCATGCACGTTCACCAGTCGATCTGGAAGGACGGTCAGAACCTGTTCGCGGGCAACGGCTACGCCGGTCTGTCGGAATTCGCGCTGTTCTACATCGGCGGGATCATCAAGCATGCTCGCGCGCTGAACGCGATCACGAACCCGGGTACGAACTCGTACAAGCGTCTCGTGCCGCACTTCGAAGCGCCGGTGAAGCTGGCTTACTCGGCTCGCAACCGTTCGGCATCGATCCGTATTCCGCACGTGAGCAATCCGAAGGGCCGCCGTATCGAAACGCGCTTCCCGGATCCGCTCGCAAATCCGTACCTGTGCTTCTCCGCGCTGATGATGGCGGGTCTCGACGGCGTGCAGAACAAGATCCATCCGGGCGAAGCAGCGGACAAGAACCTGTACGACCTGCCGCCGGAAGAGGACAAGAAGATCCCGACCGTGTGCGCCGGCCTCGACCAGGCGCTCGACGCACTCGACGCGGATCGCGAGTTCCTGACGCGCGGCGGCGTGTTCACGGATTCGATGCTCGACGCGTACATCGAACTGAAGACGAACGAGCTGCAACGTTATCGTCAGGCGGTGCATCCGATCGAGTTCGAAATGTACTACTCGCTGTAAGGCATGACCGCGGCGCTTCATTCATGGTTGTTCGATGAAGCGCGCCACGCGACGTGATGCGACAACAAAAAGGGACGGCGCGCCGTCCCTTTTTTAATCGCCGTCGCGTCGAAGAAGCGACCTTGCTGGCCCACATCTTTCCTGTTCGATGGTGCTAAAGAACCTCATCAAGGCCCGCAAGGGTCACGCCGATGCGCTCTCCGACGATGCCCAGCTCGCCGCGACCGGCCTGTTGCCCGGCCTCGAAGCGCTGCCCACCGTCGTGCTCGTGCTCGACAAGCGCGCGAGCAGGATCGCGTATGCGAACCCGTCGGCGGAATCGATGCTGGAGATGTCGCGCAAGCAGCTGACGCAGACGCACTGGCCCGATCTTTTCGCCAACGCCGATGAACTCGCGACGACCATCGCGTCGATTGCGGAGAACCGCTTCAACGCGACGCGGCTCGACGCCGTGCTCGAGCGCGCCGGACGCGAATCGGTGCATGTGCACGCGATCGTCGCCTATCTCGAAGCCGCGACCGATTACGTGCTGCTCGAACTTTTCGAGAACGAGCGCCATCTGCGGACCGATCGCGAAGAGCGCATTCACGACCTCACGGCGGTCAACAAACAGCTCATCCGCAATCTCGCTCACGAGATCAAGAATCCGCTCGGCGGCATACGCGGCGCGGCGCAGTTGCTTGAATTCGAACTGGGCGCGCTGCGACGCGACGAGCTGCGCGAATACACGCAAGTCATCATCAAGGAATCCGACAGATTGCAGACGCTCGTCGACAGACTGCTGGAGCCGCATCGGCATCCGCATATCGTCGGCGATGTGAACATCCACGAAGTGTGCGAGCGCGTGCGCGCCGTGATTCTCGCGGAGTTCCCGCGCGGCCTGACGATCGAGCGCGACTACGACGTGAGCGTGCCCGACCTGCGCGGCGACAAGGAGCAACTGATTCAGGCCGTGCTCAACATCGTGCGCAACGCGGCCGAGGCGCTCAGGGAGCGCATTTCGCAAGGCGACGCGAAGATCGAACTGCGCACGCGCATCGCGCGCAAGGTCACGATCGGCAAACGCCTGCACAAACTGGCACTGGACTTGCATATCACTGACAACGGTCCTGGCATTCCCGGCGAGATTCGCGATCGCATCTTTTTTCCGCTCGTGTCGGGCCGGGAAGACGGCAGCGGTCTGGGTCTCACGCTCGCGCAATCGTTCGTGCAGCAGCACGACGGGCTGATCGAAGTGGAAAGCAAACCGGGCTGTACCGAGTTCACCATTCTGTTGCCGTTCGGAAACTGAGGGCATCGACCGGCAAGGACAACCAACTATCAAACAGGCGCCGCTGCTTGACCTGAAGCCTGACCGTTTCGACGGGCATACACCGAACCACACGAAGACTTCTCGCCGAACGATATGAAGCCGATCTGGATAGTAGACGACGACCAATCCATCCGCTGGGTGCTGGAAAAAGCCCTCGCACGAGAGAACTTCACGACGCGCAGCTTCTCTGGCGTGCGCGATGCGCTCGCCGCGCTCGAAACCGACAGCCCGCAGGTGCTGGTTTCGGATATCCGCATGCCCGGCGGCTCGGGGCTCGAACTGCTGCAAACCGTGCGTGACCGGCTGCCGGGGCTGCCGGTGATCATCATGACGGCGTTCTCCGATCTCGATAGCGCTGTCGCGGCTTTCCAGGGCGGCGCGTTCGAATACCTCGCCAAGCCGTTCGATATCGACAAGGCGGTCGAGCTGATCCGCCGCGCCGTCGACGAAAGCATGCGCGGCGATGCGGCCTACGACGAGCGGGTGACGGAAACGCCCGAGATGCTCGGTCAGGCGCCCGCGATGCAGGACATGTTCCGTGCGATCGGCCGCCTGTCGCATTCGGCGGCGACCGTCCTCATCACGGGCGAATCAGGCACCGGAAAGGAGCTTGTTGCGCGCGCGTTGCACCGACATAGCCCGCGCGCGAACGGTCCGTTCATCGCGCTGAACACGGCGGCGATTCCGAAGGATCTGCTGGAATCCGAACTATTCGGCCACGAGCGCGGCGCGTTCACCGGCGCGCAGGCGATGCGTCAGGGCCGCTTCGAGCAGGCGGAGAACGGCACGCTGTTTCTCGATGAGATCGGCGACATGCCGTTCGATCTGCAAACGCGGCTGTTGCGCGTGCTGTCCGACGGGCAGTTTTATCGCGTGGGCGGGCACAATCCGCTGCGCGCGAATGTGCGCGTGATCGCGGCGACGCATCAGAATCTGGAGTCGCGCGTGAGACAGGGCTTGTTTCGCGAGGACTTGTATCACCGTCTGAACGTGATCCGCTTGCGTCTGCCTGCGCTGCGCGAACGCAGCGAAGACATTCCGCTGCTCGCGCGCCATTTCCTGCAGAAAAGCGCGCGCGATCTGGGCGTCGAGCCGAAGCGCGTCTCGGATGATGCGCTCGCGTATCTCGCGTCGCTGCCGTTTCCGGGCAACGTGCGGCAACTCGAGAATCTGTGCAACTGGCTCACGGTGATGGCACCCGCACAGGTGATCGAGCAGAAGGATCTGCCGCCCGATCTCACGGCGCGTCAGGAGACATCGGCGGAGGTGATCGCGGTATCGCCCGATGGCGCGGCCGCGCTAAACGGTGCAGTGGCGGGCGTTGCGGCGGCATCCGGTTCGGCGACCGCGGCCCCGGCGGGCGTGCCGGTGAGCGTGTGGGAAAGCGGCTTGCGCACGGAAGTCGCGCGCCTGTTGCGTGAGAACTCCGCCGATGTGATGGATGAACTCGCGCGCCGCTTCGAAGCCGCCGTGATTCGCGAGGCGCTCGACTTCACGCGCGGGCGCAAGGTCGAGGCGGCGGAGCGGCTGGGTATCGGCCGCAATACGATCACGCGCAAGATTCAGGAATTGCATCTCGACGCGTGAACCCGCGTGGGATCAGCAGCCGATGTTCGCGATCACCGGCGCGTGATCGGACGGCTGATCCCACTTGCGCGGCGCCTTATCGACTTCGCACGACGAACACAGTTCCGCGAGATCGGCCGACAGCAGAATATGGTCGATGCGCAGCCCCGCGTTGCGCCGGAACGCCATCATTCGATAATCCCACCACGTGTAGAGCTTCTCGGGCTGCTCGAACTTGCGGAAGGCATCGGTCAGGCCGAGTCCGACGAGTTGCAGGAAATGCGCGCGCTCTTCGGGCGACACGAGATTTTGTCCTTCCCACGCTTTCGGATCGTGCACGTCGCGGTCATCGGGCGCGATGTTGTAGTCGCCGAGCAGCGCGAGCTTCGGGAACTGCGTCATCTCTTCTCGCAGCCACTCGCGCAACGCATCGAGCCAGCGCATCTTGTAGGCGAACTTGTCGCTGCCGGGCGCTTGCCCGTTCGGGAAATACGCGGAGACGATGCGCATATCGTTGACGGTCGCCGCGATCACGCGCTGCTGCAGATCTTCGAAGCCGGGAATGTTGCGCACGACGGTGGCATCGTGAACGTCGATACCGTCGCGCACCAGAATGCCCACGCCGTTATAGGTCTTTTGTCCCGCGAACCAGCTTTTGTAGCCGGCCGCTTCGAGTTCGGCGCGCGGGAATTTCTCGTCGGGCAGCTTGAGCTCCTGAAGGCACAGGACATCGACTTGCGAGACTTGCAGCCAGTCGATGACGTGCTGCAGGCGGACCTTGAGAGAGTTGACGTTCCAGGTGGCGATTTTCATTGACGGCGGGGGCGGTGAGTGCGTGACTTGTCGATCGAAGGACGAATGATAACGCCATGGGGCGTTGCGGCTGATGGGTTGGCGATTGACCTCTGCGTATAACGTCGCGGTCATTGCGCCACCAACACAACCATCCTTGCGCTTCGTGTCAATGCTCGCGACAGAGAACGTCGCCGACACAGCACTTTCAACCACGCGTTAATGTCTCGCTACAATCGATCAAACAGCCACCGACGGAGAGTTCGCAGATGGACATCATCATTCGCCGCGCATCGCTCGTTCGTTCGACCGGCCTCGTCGATATCGGCATGGAAGCGGGGCGCATCGCCGCGATCGAGCCGCATCTGAACGCGACCGCACGCGACGAAATCGATGCAAACGGCTCGCTCGTCACCGCGCCTTTCGTCGATGCCCACTTCCACATGGACGCAACGCTCTCCTACGGCTTGCCGCGCGTGAACGCATCGGGGACGCTGCTGGAAGGCATCGCGTTATGGGGTGAGCTGAAGCCCGAACTGACGCAGGAAGCGATCGTCGAGCGCGCGCTGCAATACTGCGACTGGGCCGTCGCGCGCGGTCTGCTTGCAATCCGCTCACACGTCGATGTGTGCGATCCGCGTCTGCTCGCGGTCGAAGCGCTCGTCGAAGTGAAGCGGCGCGTGAAGCCGTATCTCGATCTGCAACTCGTCGCGTTTCCGCAGGACGGCGTGCTGCGCAGCGCAGGCGCGTTCGAGAATCTAAAGCGCGCGATCGAGCTGGGCGTCGATGTCGTCGGCGGCATTCCGCACTTCGAGCGCACGATGGCCGACGGCGCCGCATCGATCAAGCTGCTGTGCGAGTTCGCGGCGGAGCGCGGCCTGCGCGTCGACATGCATTGCGACGAATCCGACGATCCGATGTCCCGCCATATCGAAACGCTCGCGGCGGAAACGCATCGGCTCGGGCTGCATGGACGCGTGACCGGCTCGCATCTCACGTCGATGCACTCGATGGACAATTACTACGTCAGCAAGCTGATTCCGCTGATGCGCGAGTCCGGCGTGGCGGCCATCGCGAATCCGCTCATCAACATCACGCTGCAAGCGCGCTCGGACACTTACCCCAAGCGGCGCGGCATGACGCGTGTGCCGGAACTGATGGCGGCGGGCATCGACGTGGCGTTCGGCCACGACTGCGTGATGGACCCGTGGTACAGCCTCGGCTCGGGCGACATGCTGGAGGTTGCGCACATGGGCGTGCACGTCGCGCAGATGACGGGCGTCGATGCAATGCGCGCCTGCTTCGACGCCGTCACGACGACGCCCGCGCGCATTCTCGGGCTCGAAGGCTATGGCATCGAAGTGGGATGTCAGGCGGATTGCGTCGTGCTCGATGCCCGCGATCCGATCGAAGCGATACGCCTGCGCGCGGCGCGCACGGCGGTCATCAGAAGAGGGAAGGTGGTGAGCCGCAGCCCGGCCATGCGCGCGACGCTCGCGCTCGAAGGCCGGCCCGCGGAAGTGGACTTCAGGATCAGGCGCTAGAAGCAAAAACCCCGGCGAGTTCGCCGGGGTCGATTGAAGCCGAAGCTCAGTGAAGCGTCTGCCCGGCCATGCCGTTATGACGCAACAACGCGTCGATGTTCGGCTCGCGTCCGCGGAACGCCTTGAACGATTCCATCGCGGGACGGCTTCCGCCGACTTCGAGAATCTCCCGGCGATAGCGCGTGCCGGTCTCCGCATTCAGCACCGAACCGCTGGCGGCCTTCGCGGCTTCCTCGAATGCGGCGTACGCATCGGCGGACAACACTTCGGCCCACTTGTAGCTGTAGTAGCCCGCCGCATAACCGCCCGCGAAGATATGGCTGAACGTGTTCGGCCAGCGCGAGAACGCCGTTTGCGGAATCACGTGGAATTTCTCGTTGATCTCGCGGGCGAGGTCGTTGACGTTCTGCGTCGCGTTCGCCGGATCGTACGACGTGTGCAGCACCATGTCGAACATCGAGAAGACGATCTGGCGCAGCGTGCCGAGTCCGCTCTGGAAGTTCTTCGCGGCGAGCATCTTGTCGAAGAGTTCGCGCGGCAGCGTCGCGCCGGTATCGACGTGGGCGGACATATCCGTCAGCACGTCCCACTCCCAGCAGAAGTTCTCCATGAACTGCGACGGCAGTTCGACCGCATCCCATTCCACGCCGTTGATGCCGGACACGCCCAGTTCATCGACGCGCGTCAGCATGTGATGCAGTCCGTGCCCGAACTCGTGGAACAGCGTGATGACTTCATCGTGCGTGAAGCACGCGGGCTTGCCGCTGACCGGCGCGGAGAAGTTGCACGTGAGATACGCGACCGGCGTCTGCACGCCGCCTTCGCTGCGCTTGTGACGCGCGCGGGCGTCGTCCATCCATGCGCCGCCGCGCTTGCCTTCGCGAGCGTACAAGTCCAGATAGAACTGCGCGACCAGCGAGCCGTCCTTGTTTTCGACGCGGAAGAAGCGCACATCCGGATTCCACACGGCGGCTTCATCGCGACGAATCGATACGTTGAAAAGCGTCTCGGTGACCTTGAACAGGCCCTTCAGCACCGCTTCCTGCGGAAAGTACTGCTTCACTTCATTCTCGGAGAACGAATAGCGTTTCTGACGCAGACGTTCCGCCGCGAACGCGATGTCCCACGGCTGAAGCTCGGGCATGCCGAGTTCCGTCGCAGCGAAGGCGCGCAGTTCCATCCAGTCGTTTTCGGCGTAGGGACGCGCGCGCACGGCGAGATCTTCCAGAAACGCGATGACCTGCGCGGGCGATTCCGCCATCTTCGGTGCAAGCGATACTTCCGCGAAGTTCTGATAGCCGAGCGTGCGCGCCTCTTCGAGACGCAGCTTCAAATGCTCGACGATATTCTGCGTGTTGTCCCACTCGGCCTTGCCGTGACCGTAGGTTTCGCCGAGTTCGGACGCACGCGTGACATACGCGCGATACATCGCCTCACGCGACGGACGATGCTCTGCATATTGCAGCACCGGGAAATACGACGGGAAGTGCAGCGTGAACTTCCAGCCGTCCTTGCCTTCCTTCTGCGCGGCTTCGCGAGCCGCTTCGATGACGTCGCCGGGCAGGCCTGCGAGGTCGCTCTGCTGCGTGACGATGTACGCGTAGGCGTTCGTCGAGTCGAGCACGTGATCCGAGAATGCTTTCGACAACGCCGCCTGCTCTTCCTGCAACTGCGCGAAACGCGGCTTGCGGTCTTCGGGCAACTCCGCGCCCGACAGACGGAAGTCGCGCAGCGAGTTTTCGAGGATCTTCTTGCGTTCCGGCGACAGTCCGGCGAATGCATTGCTCGCGGCGATCGCCTTGTACTTCTCGTACAGCGCGAGATTCTGGCCGACGCTCGCGGAAAATTCGGTGACGCGCGGCAGGTTTTCGGCATGCGCGGCGCGCAGTTCGGGCGTATCGGCGACGGCATTCAGATGCCCGACGATGCCCCACGCGCGCGAGAGCTTTTCCGATTCGCGTTCGACAGCCTCGACGACGTCCGTCCACGTGGCGGGCGTTTCCGGGGCGCTCGCGCGATCGACGGCGTCTTTGGCCGTGGCGAGCAGCACGTCGAGCGCCGGCGTGACATGCTCGGGCCGGATGTCGCCGAAACGCGGCAAGTCGGAGAAATCGAGCAGCGGATTGGCCGCTGCGGTCGGCGTGACGGCGGTGATATCGCTCATGGCTCTCCCAGTTTCGTGTTCAGTGAAGCGCGGGACGGGCCAGCAATGCCGAGGCCCGTCCCGCTCTAATGAAATGCCTGTCCGGACATTATTGGGGCGGCAGGGCCAAAATCCAATTGATTGTTTCCAAAGAGACGATTGGCGGTCTCCCTGAACTCACGCGGCTGCGGCGCGCTCCGCGGCTTCGATCGTATTGACGAGCAGCATCGTGATGGTCATCGGTCCGACGCCGCCCGGCACCGGCGTGATATGACCGGCCACTTCGCGCACGCCCGCGAAATCGACGTCCCCGCACAGCTTGCCGGCGTCGTCCCGGTTCATGCCGACGTCGATGACCGTCGCGCCGGGCTTCACCATGTCGGCGGTCAGAATATTGCGGCGGCCGACCGCGGCGACGACGACATCGGCTTCGCGCGTGTGCTTCGCGAGATCGCGCGTCTTGCTGTGGCAGATCGTGACCGTCGCGCCGGCTTCGAGCAGCAGAAGCGCCATCGGCTTGCCGACGATGTTCGAGCGGCCGATGACCACCGCGTTCGCGCCCTGCAGATCGATGCCGTGCGCCTCGAACATCTTCATCACGCCATAGGGCGTGCAGGGGCGAAAGAGCGGCTTGCCGGTCATCAGCGCGCCAGCGTTGGCGACGTGAAAACCGTCGACGTCCTTCTCGGGCGCGATCGCTTCGATGACCTTGTGGCTGTCGATATGCGCCGGCAGCGGCAGTTGCACGAGGATGCCGTGAATCGACGGATCGGCGTTGAGCTTGTCGATGTGCGCCAGCAGTTCGCGCTCCGAAAGCGTCGCGGGGAAGCGGTCCATCACCGAATGCAGGCCGTTGTCCTGGCACGCCTTGACCTTGTTGCGCACATAGACTTCGCTCGCGGGGTTGTCGCCGACGAGCACGACGGCGAGGCCCGGCTTGTGTCCGCGAGCGGTGAGGGCGGCGGCGCGCACGGCGACATCGGCGCGGAGAGTCTTGGAAAGGGCGTTGCCGTCGATGAGTTGGGCAGTCATGGCGAATCAGTGAGGATGAGCCGTATGGCATGAATGGCGAGCCGCGTGCGCAGGGCGGGCTGCGGCGGGCTTCGCGGGCGCGTTGTCTTGCGCCCTTGGGGAAGGGCGAGATTATACCGCCGGGCGCTTTAGAGCGTCCGGCGGTGAGGGGCGGGGCGGCGGCGGGGTGTGGGCGTGGCGCTGGCGCGGCGTCGGCAGTCAGGGAGAAACGGGCTGCCAGGACGAATCCGGGTCGAAGGTCTTGATCGATGGCGCGGCGCGCGCCGTCGCGGGCCCCAGGTTCTTCTCGAAGACTTGCCCGTCCTGATTGACGATGAAGGTCATCACGCCGGTTTCGCCGTACTTTGCCGGCCACGCGATCATGCCGAAGCCCTGCGCAAGCGCGCCGCCCTGCATGTAATTCTTCGCGCCATCTTTTGCGTGCGGGCCTTGCCCGGTCAGGATGCGGTAGTGGTAGCCGTAGTACGCGTCGCCCGGATGCGTCTTGTTCGGCATCGTCGCGGCGAGCGGCCCGAGCGGGCTCTCCGGCTCGCCGGGCGATGTCTTCCAGTACAGGCCGTCGTGCTTCCCGGACGTGCTCACGAAGCGGTCGGCGTAGCGATTCATCAGCTTGCGATAGTCGTTCTGGGCATCGACGTAGGCGAGGGCGACGTGCATCACCGATCGCTCGTTGCGGCCGATGCGCCGCGTCAGCAGCTCGTCGCGCGCGGCGGGCATGTCGAAGCGCCAGCCCTTGCCGGTATCGACGAGCGGTATCGGCAGCGTCCAGCCGCTGTCGCCCGTTTCGATATGCACGGTCTTGCGGCCGTTGAGCGGCTCCTTATCCTCGACGATGCGATGCCCCTTCGACCACGATGCGACGTACTCATAGATATCGTCCTGGCCGACGCTGCCCGCCGGCACGTAGCGCGCGTGGTCCTTGCCGAGCACTTTCTGGAGCGCGGTTTCGTCGTTGGATGCGATGGCATCGGTGAAGGCTTGCGCGGCGGCGTCGGGCGTGGGGTAGAGCGCCTGCGCATGGACGATGGATGCCGCGATCGTCAGGGACGCGGCGGCGAACGTCGCGCGCAGCAGCGTTTTCTTCGATGAGGCGAGCGTTGTGGTTTGAGTCATCTGAAGCTCCTGGGTCGGACTTGCATGAGGGCGTGTCTGGACACGTTGGTTCATCACCGGCGAAAGCCTCCGCCGCCTCCGTGAAACCCTCCGCCCCCGCCGCCGTGGAAGCCGCCGCCGCCGCCGCCCTGAAAGCCTCCGCCACCGCGTTGCATTCCGCCGCCCGCATCCGGACGCGCGCTCGCGAGCGATTGCCGGCTGGCTTGTCCGCGCTGCATGTCCTGCCGCGCGACGTTGCCGTCGCCCGCTCCGCGCAGCGCGTTGTCGCGATTGACGTTCTGCGCCCGCTGATGCATATCGCTATTGCCCGCGCCGCCCTGGCGCATGTTCTGCACGCGCTGGTTCGCCGGCTGATTCATGTTCTGCCCCGTGCGCTGCTGTAACGTTTGCGCCGCTTGCGCGCGCTCCTGATCACGGCCACGGAACTGGTCGCGATTCACCGACCCAAGGTTCTGGTTGTTCACGCGGTTCTGCCGGTTCACGTTGGTGTTCCGGTTGAACTGCGGATCGTTGCGATTCCAGCGCACGTTATTGCTGTTCGCATTGATGCGGTTGTTCACGTTGATGTTGTTGTAGCGATTCACGTTGACGTTGACGTTCCCGCGATTCCAATCGCAATTGCCCCACAGCGAGTTGGCGACCGCGATGCCCGCGCCAAACGCAAGCCCGGTGGCGAAACCGGTCGCGATTGCATAGCCGGGCGGCGGCGGGACATAGACAGGCGGATACGCCGGATACGGCCACGCGCCATAGACGACCGTCGGGTTATACGTGGGTACGTAGACGACCTGGGGATTCGCCGGGACGATCTGAATCGTGCTCTGCTCGACCACCACTTGCTGTTGCTCGGTCGTCTTGAGATTGCCGGCGGTCTGGGCGGCGCGGCGCAGGCGCTGCACCGAATCCATCACGTCGCTCGGCTGCGCGACGAACGCGTTGCCGAGCTGCGTGACCCAGTCGATCTTGGACGCCATCGTCGCAAGCGCCTGCGGGAAAGCGACCAGAGATTGCACGCTCGGGTCCCACGGCTCCGACTGCACGGCCTTCACGGCGTCGTCGCCCTTGATGTTCGAATTGGCCTTCGACCACTGCGCCGCTGCTTCGATATCCTGCGGATACGTCGACGCCATCAGCACCTGTGCGAGCAGGGCGTCCGGATAAAGCGCGACGGGCGCGACCAGTGCATCGAGCTGCTGGTTGGTGAGCTTCTGCGCCGGCGCGTTGCCTTGCGCCTGAGCGTAGACAGGCGGCGCGTGGAGCACGGCAAACGGCGCTGCGGCAAGCGTCGCCGCGAGCGCCAGCACGCGCCCCGCACAGAGGCGGCTCACGAGCAATCTGGTTGATTTCTTGTTCACGGCGATGTCCTCCTGAGCGCGTGGCGGGTGATGGCTGCCGAATCATCATATCGAAGTCGTAAGCCAAAGAATACTTGCGGACTGCCAACCAAATGCGATGCGCGCCTGCGTGAAGGACGGGGGGATGATGGCTGAAGAAGCGTGTGGGCAGCGAGCGCATTGCCGTGCATGAACCGGTTCTCTTTAAGAACGCTCGATCAAATTACGGGGCTGCGTCGTCAGGTGTCAACGCGAATCGCGAAACGTCGCGTTTCAGACTCGCATGATGCGCGGGAGCACTGCAAAGGACAAGCGTGGCCGGCATGCATGGCCGGCCACGAGAGGAGAAAGCGTGAAGCGTTACTGCTGCGGCTTGTTCGACAGCGCGAGACGCAAGAGATCGGCCACGGTGTTCACCGACAGCTTTTCCATGATGTTCGCGCGATGCGCTTCGACCGTCTTGATGCTGATGCCGAGGTCATCGGCGATTTGCTTGTTCAGGCGCCCCGCGATAATGCGCTCCAGCACCTGATGCTCGCGCGCCGTCAGCTTGCCGAGCCGCTCGGCGGCTGCGCGTTGCTGCTGCACGCTGGTGCTTTCGCTGCGCGCCTTCTCCAGCATGCGCTCGACGAGCTTGCGCAGTTCGGCTTCGTCGAACGGTTTCTCGATGAAGTCCATCGCGCCTTTCTTCATCGTGGAGACGGCCATCGGGACATCGCCGTGGCCGGTGACGAAGATGATCGGCAGCAGTGAATTCTCGGCGATGAGCTTCTCCTGCAGTTCGAGGCCGGTCATGCCGGCCATGCGCACGTCGAGGATCAGACAGGCGATAGCGCCCGAATGAGCGATCGGCAGGTAGACATCGAGGAACGACTCCGCGCTCGAGAAGCACTGCACGCGATAGCCGTTCGCCTCGAGCAGCCAGCGCAAAGAATCACGCACGGCCTCGTCATCGTCGACGACAAAGACGGTTTCCTGAGTGGTGACTGGACTGCTCATAGTTCTCCCGTAACTGTTTGTTGTCTCGTATTCGTGTATTCGTCGTGCTCATCGCCGCCCGATCCCGATCCGTGCGAGCCGTCCACCTCGCCGATCGGCAGGCTGCAATGGAAGGTCGCGCCGGTGACGTGGCCGTCCGGATCGACATTGTTGACCACCCAGAGGCGGCCGCGATGCGATTCGATGATCGAGCGGCAGATGTTCAGACCCATGCCCATGCCGTCCGACTTGGTGCTGTAGAACGGCTCGAACAGGCGCTCGGCGGTGGCTTCGTCCACGCCCGGCCCCTGATCGACGACGCTGATGCAAACGGAGCCGCCGTCCGTGCGAAGCACGACGACGCGGATCACCGGATCGACGGCGTTCGGTTTCGCATCATGCATTGCTTCGGCTGCGTTTTTCAACAGGTTGACCAACACTTGTTCGATCAAAACCGGATCGACGTAGATCACGGGCATGCGCGAGCGAATCTCGGTGACGATGCGGATCTTCCGCTTGCGCGCTTCGATTTCGGCGAGGCCGACCGCGTCCGCGACGATATCGGCGACGCGCGTGGCCTGACGCTTCGGCTCCGAGCGCTTCACGAACTCGCGGATGCGCTTGATGATCATCCCCGCGCGCACGGCCTGCTGCGCGGTCTTCTCGAGCACCGGCAAGAGCGTTTCCTGCGTCATGCGGCCCGACTTCACCAGCGCGACGCAGCCGGAGCAGTAGTTGTTGATCGCGGCGAGCGGCTGATTCAGTTCGTGCGCGAGCGACGACGCCATCTCGCCCATCGTCATCAGGCGGCTCGTGAACTGGAGCTTCTCTTCCTGCTGATGCGCGAGTTCCTGCGCCTGCTTGCGCTGCGTGATGTCGGTCGCGATCTGCATCTGCGCGAGATGGCCGTCCACCCACTGAATGTACTGGCGGCGCACTTCGAACCATTTCTGGATGCCTTCGACATAGACCTCCTGCGCATCCGCCGAGCTTTCGGTCAGCGCGGCGGTGGGCAGGCCCGCGTAGGTGTCGATCATGTCGATGGTGTCGGACGAACTGTGACCGCTGCCGTCGAACGCCGCGCCCGCCAGTTGCAGATGCCCGTCCGGACGGATGCCGAACAGATGCCGGTAATAGCGGTTGGCGAAGAGCAGTTCGGCTTCGTCGGCGGCGAGCACGGACACGGCCGCGTCGAGGCTTTCGAGCACGGTGGTAAAGCGTTCGTGCGCGGCGGCCAGTTCCTCGCGGGCGCGCTTCGGCTCGGTGATGTCCGTCATCGACGACATCCAGCCGGTCTGACGCCCTGAACTGTCGATCAGCGGCGAGACATACAGCCGCGCGTGGAAGAACGAACCGTCCTTGCGCCGCACGCGTAATTCGAACCCGGAAGAGGGCGCTTTGCCGCGCAGTGTCATGTCGAGCTGGCGCTGCATCTCGGGATACGCATCGCGCGGCCAGTACGGGAACGGCGCGTTCTTGCCGACGAGATCGCTCTCGTCCCAGCCGGTCATGCGGCAGAACGCCGGATTCACGTGCGTGATGCGGCCGTGCATGTCGAGCACCCGCATGCCGATCAGCACGGAATTTTCCATCGCGCGGCGGAAGAACGCTTCGGCATAGAGCGCCTGCTGCGCTTCGAAGCGCTGGCGCGTATGTTTCCAGAGGCTCCACAAGCTCCACAGCACGAAGCACGACAATCCGGCCACCAGCCACACGAGCGTGTTATTGGTGAAGTTCGTGAGCTGCGGATACGAATACACGCGCACCGACAGCCCTTGCCCCGGCGGATCGAGCGGCAGATCGTAGAACATGTCGCGCGGCAGGCGCGGCCGGCTGGACGTGGTGGCGAGCTCGCGATTGTTCAGATCGGTGATGGAAATCTTGTACTTCGCCGACAGTTCGCCTGGAATGTCATGTTTGAGGATGCCTTCGATCGAGAAGACGGCGGCGATCGATCCGAGGAATTCGCGGTCGCGGAAAACCGGCGTCTGCAACGTGATGTAGCCGTTGCCGAGGTCGTCGTAAAGAAGCGGCGAGTAGACCTGGCGGCGCGTGGTGCGCGCTTCGTCGAATGCGGCCTGGACGGCTTCGTCCAGTTGCGTGTCGTTCGGCTTGGCGAGGCGCGAGCCCAGCACCGGCAACGGCGAATTGGGCCAGCGCGGCTTGTGCTCGCTCGTGTACCAGTTCATGTAGAGGATCTCGGGATGCCCCTGCATGATGTCGGTAGATGCGTTCTGGAAGTTCTGCGGGTCGCCGTGGCCGCCCGTGATGTCGCGCGCGAGGGCCTGGATTTGTTCTTGCGCAGCGGTCATCGAAAGACGAATCTGCTGCTGCGCCCACGCGACGTTGCGATACAGCGTGTCCTCTTGCTGCTGCTGCTCGCGCCGGTTCAGGCTCCAAAGGATCAGACTCATCACGACCAGAAAAACGAGGATCGAAATGAGCGGCGTGAGTAAATAGGAGTTCGACCACCACGGTCCGTGGTGCCAGCGGGAGGGCGACGAGTCGGCAGGGTTCTTTGCGACGCGCGCCGAGCGTTTGATCAGCCGGTCAGTCAACATGGGAGCGATTGTAACGCAGCACCCGATTGTTAATTAGCGTAAAAAGGCGCTAAGAATGAGGCATTTGCAAGAAAAGGAGACGACCCATCTGAGTTGAAAAGCCATATCGGACGGTGCATTGCAGCAATTTTCCGCATTATGAGATAGCCTCTCATGATTCGAAAAATTCCTTGCTTCAAGCTCTGGACCCTCTTTAGAATTGCCGGCACGCGGCCAGTGCCCGCTTTTGTGCTTTCGCGCGGGCGTGTGTTGGCGGTTTACGAGCGTTCCTCACATCAGGAGACGAGCATGTCCGCTGTACCCGACGAAGTTCTCAAATATGTCGCCAACGCAAAAGACGACGATCCGCAGGAAACCGCCGAATGGCTCGAAGCGCTCGATGGCGTGATTTCGGCGGTCGGCCCTGACCGCGCGCACTACCTGATCGAGAAACAAATCGAATTCGCTCGCGTACATGGCGAGCATCTGCCGTTCTCGGCGAACACGCCGTACATCAACACGATCCCCGTAACGGCGCAGGCGAAGATTCCGGGCGATCAGGACATCGAACACCGCATCCGCTCGTACACGCGCTGGAACGCCATCGCGATGGTGCTGCGCGCGGGCAAGGACACCAACGTCGGCGGGCATATCGCTTCGTTCGCATCGGCGGCGACGTTGTATGACGTCGGCTTCAATCACTTCTGGCATGCGCCCTCGAAAGAGCACGGCGGCGATCTCGTCTTCGTGCAGGGCCACTCGTCGCCGGGTGTGTACTCGCGCGCGTTCCTGCTCGGCCGTCTCACCGAGAAGCAACTGAACAACTTCCGTCAGGAAGTGGGCGGCGAGGGCATCTCGTCGTATCCGCATCCGTGGCTGATGCCGGATTTCTGGCAGTTCCCGACCGTGTCGATGGGCCTCGGCCCGATCATGGCCATCTATCAGGCGCGTTTCATGAAGTACATGCAAGCGCGCGGCATCGCCAAGACCGACGGCCGCAAGGTTTGGGCGTTCCTCGGCGACGGCGAAACGGACGAGCCGGAATCGCTCGGCGCGATCGGCATGGCCGGGCGCGAGCGTCTGGACAACCTCGTGTTCGTCATCAACTGCAACTTGCAGCGTCTGGACGGCCCGGTGCGCGGCAACGGCAAGATCATCCAGGAACTGGAAAGCGAATTCCGCGGCGCGGGCTGGAACGTCATCAAGGTCATCTGGGGCAGCCGCTGGGACGCGCTCTTCGCACGCGACAAGACCGGCGCGCTGATGCGCCGCATGATGGAAGTCGTCGACGGCGAGTATCAGACGTACAAGTCGGAGTCGGGCGCGTTCGTGCGCGAGCACTTCTTCAACACGCCGGAACTGAAGGCGCTCGTCGCCGACTGGTCCGATGACGACATCTGGAATCTGAACCGCGGCGGCCACGATCCGCACAAGATCTACGCCGCGTTCGACGCCGCGACCAAGACTAAGGGCGCGCCGACCGTCATCCTCGCCAAGACCATCAAGGGTTATGGCATGGGCGAGCACGGTCAGGCGATGAACATCACGCACCAGCAGAAGAAGCTGCCGATCGAGACGCTGAAGAAATTCCGCGACCAGTTCCGCCTGCCGATCAGCGACGAGCAGATCGTCGACGTGCCGTATCTCACGTTCGAAGAAGGGTCGAAGGAACTCGAATACATGCGCCAGAAGCGCATGGACCTCGGCGGTTATCTGCCGGCGCGCCGCGAGAAGGCGGAATCGCTGCCGGTGCCGGCGCTGTCCGCATTCGAGCCGCTTCTGAAGGGCACGGGCGAAGGCCGCGAAATCTCCACGACGATGGCGTTCGTGCGGATTCTCAACATCCTGCTGAAGGACAAGGCGCTCGGCAAGCGCGTCGTGCCGATCGTCCCGGACGAATCGCGCACGTTCGGCATGGAAGGTCTGTTCCGCCAGATCGGCATCTGGAATCAGGACGGCCAGAAGTACATTCCGGAAGACTCCGACCAGCTGATGTTCTACAAGGAATCGGAGACCGGCCAGATTCTGCAGGAAGGCATCAACGAAGCCGGTGGCATTTGTGACTGGATCGCGGCCGCGACGTCGTATTCGACGCACGGCGAGATCATGATCCCGTTCTACATCTTCTATTCGATGTTCGGGTTTCAGCGCATCGGTGATCTGGCGTGGGCGGCGGGCGACATGCGCTCGCGCGGCTTCCTTCTGGGCGGCACCGCGGGCCGCACGACGCTGAACGGCGAAGGCCTGCAGCACGAAGACGGCCACTCGCTCCTGTGGGCCGCATCGGTTCCGAACTGCGTGAGCTACGACCCGACGTTCGGCTACGAACTCGCGGTGATCATGCAGGACGGCCTGCGTCGCATGGTGCAGGACCAGGAGGACGTGTACTACTACATCACCGTGATGAACGAGAACTACGAGCATCCGGCGATCCCGCAAGGTGAGTCGGTTGCCGCCGACATCATCAAGGGCATGTACGCGTTCAGGAAGGCGGACGCGCCGGCCAAGGCGCATGTTCAGCTGATGGGCGCGGGCACGATCTTCAACGAAGTCATCGCCGCCGCCGACCTGCTGAAGAACGACTGGGGCGTTTCGGCCGACCTCTGGAGCGTTCCGAGCTTCACCGAGCTGGCGCGCGAAGGCCAGGATTGCGAGCGTTTCAACCTGCTGCATCCGACCGAAGAGAAGCGCGTGCCGCACGTGACGAAGCTGCTCCAGGGCGCACAAGGCCCGGTGATCGCGTCGACGGACTACATCCGCGCGCTCGTCGATCAGATCCGCGGCTACGTCCCGAACAAGTTCGTGGTGCTCGGCACCGACGGCTACGGCCGCTCGGACACGCGCGAGGCGCTGCGTCACTTCTTCGAAGTCGACCGCTACTGGGTCACGCTGGCGGCGCTCAACGCGCTTGCCGACGAAGGCAAGATCGAGCGCAAGGTCGTCGCCGAGGCGATCAAGAAGTACAACCTCGACCCGGCCAAACCCAACCCGATGACCGTCTAAAGGCATCGCCCCCGAGCGTTGTGATGCGGCCTCTCTCCGAAGCGGAGGGAGGCCGTGTGCAACCCAGGAGACACTAATAATGAGTCAAGCGATCGAAGTCAAAGTGCCGGACATCGGCGATTTCAAGGACATCCCGGTGATCGAAGTTCTGGTCAAGCCGGGCGATGTCGTTGAACAGGAACAATCCCTCGTTACGCTGGAATCCGACAAGGCCACGATGGACGTGCCCAGTTCAGCAGCCGGCACCGTGAAGGAAGTGAAAGTGAAAGTAGGCGACAACGTGTCGGAAGGCACGCTGATCGTCGTGCTCGAAGCGGGCGGCGCGAACGCGGCGGCATCGTCCGCTGCGCCCGCGAAGCAGGAAGCGCCCGCGCAGACCCAGACGCAATCGCAGCCGGCGCAGGCCGCACCGGCATCCGGCGGCGGCGGATTGGTCGAAGTGAAGGTGCCGGATATCGGCGACTTCACGGACATTCCGATCATCGAGATCGGCGTCAAGGTCGGCGACAAGGTCGAGAAGGAGCAGTCGCTCGTCACGCTCGAATCCGACAAGGCGACGATGGACGTGCCGAGCCCCGCATCGGGCACGGTCAAGGAACTGAAGGTCAAGGTCGGCGATACGGTCTCCGAAGGAACGCTGATCCTCTTGCTCGAAGGCGGCGACGGCGCGAGCGCCGCGGCCCCGGCTCCGAAGCAGGAAGCCGCGAAGGCCGCCGAGCCGCCCGACGCGCCCGCGAAGCCCGCGCCGGCGGCAGCCGCGAAGGAAGCGCCGTCCGCGCTTGCGCAAGCGCCCGTGATACCCGCCGGCGATGGCGCGCGCACGTCGAGCCACGCGTCGCCGTCGGTGCGCAAATTCGCCCGCGACCTGGGCGTCGATGTCACGCGTGTGAAGGGCACCGGTCCGAAGGGCCGCATCACGCAGCAGGACATCACGGCGTTCGTAAAGGGCGTGATGAGCGGCCAGGGCGCGGCGCCTGCCGCCGCGGCTGCACCGGCTGGCGGTGGCGGCGGCGAGCTCGGCTTGCTGCCGTGGCCGAAGATCGACTTCACGAAGTTCGGCCCCGTCGATCCGAAGCCGCTCTCGCGCATCAAGAAGATTTCGGGCGCGAACCTGCATCGCAACTGGGTGATGATCCCGCACGTCACGAACAACGACGAAGCGGACATCACCGAACTGGAAGAGCTGCGCGTCAAGCTCAACAAGGAGCACGAGAAGGCAGGCGTCAAGTTCACGATGCTCGCGTTCGTCATCAAG
This sequence comes from Caballeronia grimmiae, assembly GCF_022879615.1. Taxonomy (NCBI): domain Bacteria; kingdom Pseudomonadati; phylum Pseudomonadota; class Betaproteobacteria; order Burkholderiales; family Burkholderiaceae; genus Caballeronia; species Caballeronia grimmiae. Next base: position 1,857,391 of record NZ_CP084271.1, on the reverse strand, counting down.
GCGGTCGTGTCGGCGCTGAAGAAGTTCCCGACCTTCAACGCGAGCCTGGACGGCGACAACCTCGTCTTCAAGCAGTACTACCACGTCGGTTTCGCGGCCGATACGCCGAACGGCCTCGTCGTTCCGGTGATCCGCGACGCGGACAAGAAGGGCTTGGTCGATATCGCGAAGGAGATGGCGGAGCTGTCGAAGCTCGCACGCGACGGCAAGCTGAAGCCGGACCAGATGCAGGGCGGCTGCTTCTCGATTTCGTCGCTGGGCGGCATCGGCGGGACGAATTTCACGCCGATCATCAACGCGCCGGAAGTGGCCATTCTCGGCCTGTCGCGCGGCCAGATGAAGCCCGTGTGGGACGGCAAGCAGTTCGTGCCGCGCCTCACGCTGCCGCTGTCGCTGTCGTACGACCATCGCGTCATCGACGGCGCCGAGGCCGCGCGCTTCAATGCGTATCTGTCGGCGATTCTGGCGGACTTCCGTCGCGTGATTCTTTGATCTTCTGATCCGGCCGACGGCGGAGCCTCGGGCATGTCCCGAGGCTCCATCCGCACATCTCTTAGGGGACAACATGAGTCTCGTCGAACTAAAAGTACCCGATATCGGCGACTTCTCCGATGTCGATGTCATCGAAGTCAATATCAAGCCCGGCGACGTCATCGAAAAGGAACAGGGCGTCATCACGCTCGAAACCGACAAGGCGACGATGGAAGTGCCCGCCGATGCCGCGGGCACCATCAAGGAAGTGAAGGTCAAACAGGGCGACAAGGTGAGCCAGGGCTCGGTCATCGCGATGATCGAAACCGCAGGCGCGGGCGCGTCGCAGGGCGAGGCGCCGAAAGAGACGCCGAAAGAGGCGTCGGCCGCGAAGCCGGCTGCTCCGGCCGCATCGAGCGGCGCGGCGCAGGACGTGAAGGTGCCGGACATCGGCGACTTCAAGGACATTCCGGTCATCGAAGTTCACGTGAAGCCGGGCGATACGGTCGAGAAGGAGCAATCGCTCGTCACGCTCGAATCGGACAAGGCGACGATGGACGTGCCATCGCCCGCAGCGGGCACGGTGCGGGAGCTGAAAATCAAGGTCGGCGACAACGTGTCGGAAGGCACGCTGATCCTGACGCTCGACGCGCAGGGCGGCGGCACGACCAATGTGCCGACCGCGCCCGCCGCCGCTCAGCCGCAACCCGCCGAAAAGGCGAGCGCCGCGCCTGCGCCGCAAGCCGGCAGCTATTCCGGTTCGGCCGATGTTGAATGCGACATGCTCGTGCTCGGCGCGGGTCCCGGCGGGTATTCTGCAGCGTTCCGCTCCGCCGATCTCGGCATGAACACCGTGCTCGTCGAGCGTTACTCCACGCTCGGCGGCGTATGCCTGAACGTCGGCTGCATTCCGTCGAAGGCGCTGCTGCACACGGCGCTCGTCATCGACGAAGCGGCCGAGCTTGCGGCGCACGGCATCAGCTTCGGCGAGCCGAAGATCGATCTCGACAAGCTGCGCGGCTTCAAGGAAGGCGTCGTCAAGAAGCTGACCGGCGGTCTCGCGGGCATGGCGAAGGCGCGCAAGGTGCAGGTGGTGACGGGCGTCGGCACGTTCGTCGATCCGCATCACATGGAAGTGCAGGGCGAGGGCGGCAAGAAGGTCGTGCGCTTCAAGAAGGCGATCATCGCGGCGGGCTCGCAGTCGGTGAAGCTGCCGTTCTTCCCGGATGATCCGCGCGTCGTCGATTCCACCGGCGCGCTCGAACTGCGTCAGTTGCCCGAGCGCATGCTGGTGGTGGGCGGCGGCATCATCGGGCTGGAAATGGCGACGGTCTATTCGACGCTCGGCGCGCAGATCGACGTGGTCGAAATGCTCGACGGCCTGATGGTCGGCGCGGACCGCGATCTCGTGAAGGTGTGGGAGAAGTTCAACGCCAAGCGCTTCGCCAACGTGATGCTGAAGACGAAGACGACCAAGGCGGAAGCGAAGGACGACGGCATCTACGTGACCTTCGAGGGCGAGAAGGCGCCGGCTGAACCTCAGCGTTACGACCTCGTGCTGCTGGCCGTCGGCCGCAGCCCGAACGGCGGCAAGATCGGCGCGGACAAGGCGGGCGTCGCGGTGACGGATCGCGGCTTCATCAACGTCGACAAGCAGATGCGCACGAACGTCGAGCACATCTTCGCGATCGGCGATCTCGTCGGCCAGCCGATGCTCGCCCACAAGGCGGTGCACGAAGGCCACGTCGCGGCGGAAGCGGCGCACGGCGAGAAGGCTTACTTCGACGCGCTGCAGATTCCGTCGGTCGCGTACACCGATCCGGAAGTGGCATGGGCCGGCAAGACCGAGGAGCAGTGCAAGGCCGAAGGCGTCAAGTACGGCAAGGCAGTGTTCCCGTGGGCGGCGTCCGGCCGTGCGATTGCGAATGGCCGCGACGAGGGCTTCACGAAGCTGATCTTCGACGAAGAGACGCATCGCGTGATCGGCGGCGGGATCGTCGGTCTGAATGCGGGCGATCTGATCAGCGAAGTGTGTCTCGCGATCGAGATGGGCGCGGACGCAACGGACATCGGGAAGACGATTCACCCGCACCCGACGCTCGGCGAATCGGTCGGCATGGCGGCGGAGTTGTACGAAGGCGTCTGTACCGATCTGCCGCCGCAGCGGAAGAAGTAACCTCGCGGTTCCAGGAAGGACGAAGGCGCGTTCCTGCAAGGGAACGCGCCTTTTTCATGGCGCCCCGGCGCGGACAACAAAAAACCCGGCCGAAGCCGGGTTCCTTGTTTCAACCTTCGCATGCAGACAGCATGCGTGGCCGATGTCTTACGCGACGGTGCGCTTTGCCGAAACCGCAGCGGTGCGAGCAGCTTGCTCGGTCGCTTGCGTGGCAGCCTTCGTCGCAGCCGTGGCGGCGGCGTTGAAGTTGCTTTCCGCGATTTCGACAGCTTGCTTCGTTGCCTTGTGAACGGTTTCGTACGTCGTGTTCGCGGCGGTGATGGCCGACTTCATCACGGCGACAGCCGTTTCCGAACCAGCAGGCGCGTTCTTGGCGACGTTGTCGACGAGCGTCTGCACCTTGCGGTTCTGCTCTTCGTACTGCGCTTCCGCGACGCGGGCAAATTCAGCTTGCGTAGCCGATGCGATTTCATACAGGTGACGGCCGTACGACAGCACCTTTTCCGCGACCGGCTGGGTCAGGCTGGCTTGCAGCGCGAGCAGTTCCTGCGCGTCCTTCACGGACAGCGCGCGTTGCGCGTTTTCCTGGCTCTCGGCGAGCGTGGACTTCACGACTTGGAGATTCAGTTCGACGAGCTTCTCAACGCCCTCGAACGCCTTGTTCGTCAGACCGAACAGCGTGTCGAAGTTGGCTTTCTGTGCAGCGGCGATTTGCTCGGGGGTCAATAGCGTCATCTCAGGCTCCTTATGCCGACCCATCATCGCGGGTCGTAGTTTGGTAGATGCAGCAACTTGCTGCCAGATGGTGCAGCTCCGGATTGGTGCGTTGCAACATGAAGCCCATTTTAGAGATATTCCGATCGATGTCAAGCGTTTTTTGTGCAATGCACAAATAGGGGAAACCCTTGTTAAACAAGAGTTTAAGTACGGCATTCGATCGGGAAGGGCGAGAACTGGACGGTGCATGCACCGACGTGGACTAGCGAAAAGCGGCGAGGCCCATGCTGCGCGCGGCTGCGTCGGCGCATCTTAAGACTAAGAAAAATCTCGGATGTTCTTGTTTTTAAGACGTTGCCGTACACCAAATTGTTGAAGAACCGTTAACATTTCGACTGACGATGCAGTGCACACAGGATTGCGAGGGCACAAGCCGCGGCGTCGATTGCCGCGCGCCGTAAGCCCGCCAGCCCCGTTCTTAAAGTCAAGCCTCAAGTTTCAGAAAGAATTGCCGACAGAGCGTAAGCAGCGTGGTCGAAAGCGCGGTTTTCGCAGTGCCGGATGCTTGGCGCACGATCGTTTTTTCCGATCGAGGCGCGCAAAGTTTCAACAATCAGCAATCGTCGCTTACAAAACGGATTAACGTGCGCCGATAAGTGCTTAATATTGCTTAAATTTCGCAGCTTCACTACACTTGGCGGTACTCTCCAGCCGCCCAACAGAACACTAATGAAAACCGAAATGTTTTCGTCGCTCAAGGTGGTGCACGGCGTGGCATTGCGCTCCGCATTGTCTCTCGCCGTATCGCTCGCCGTCGCGACATCTTTCGCAGCGGCTCCGGCTGAAGCCCTCGCCAAGACTACGACTCATAGCAAGACCGTCAAGCAATCCGCCAAACCCGCCGCCGAAGGCAAGTCCGCGAAACCGGCTCGCGTCGCGAAAGCCGGCAAGGGCGTGCGCACGGCCAAGGCCGCCGCAGCCGATGACGATGAGGACGCGCCCAAAGCATCGCGCAAGCGTCGCGTGAACTACCGGATGGACCCGCATGCGCGCCGTGCCGCCGTGCATTCGGTGGCGTATCAGCCGCGCGCGACGTCGGTCGGCCAGGCGTTCGGCCTGCACGACACGCCGGATAGCCTCGCGCTGCGCTCGAGCGTCGCGTATGTCGTCGACCAGGACACGTCCGAGACGCTCTTCGACAAGAACTCTCGCGCCGTCGTGCCGATCGCCTCCATCACGAAGCTGATGACGGCGATGGTCGCGCTCGATTCGCACATGCCGCTCACCGAAGAAATGACGGTGACCGACGAAGACCGCGACTACGAGAAGTACACGGGCTCGCGGCTGGCGGTCGGATCGGTGCTGAACCGCGAAGACATGCTGCACATCGCGCTGATGGCATCGGAAAACCGCGCGGCGGCTGCATTGTCGCGTTATTACCCGGGCGGGCGTCCCGCCTTCATCGCCGCGATGAACGCCAAAGCGAAGGCGCTCGGCATGACCGATACGCACTTCGAGAATTCCACGGGGCTCACGAGCCAGAACGTGTCGAGCGCGCGGGATCTCGTGAAGATGGTGAACGCGGCGTATCAATATCCGCTGATCCGCAAATTCTCGACGGACCGCAGCTACGAAGTCTTCACCGGGAAGCGCACGCTCGCGTACAACAGCACGAATGCGCTGGTGCGCAATGCGTCGTGGGACATCGGCTTGCAGAAGACCGGCTTCATCAACGAGGCGGGTGAATGTCTCGTGATGCAGGCGACCGTGCATGGCCGCCAGGTCATCATGGTGCTGCTGGATTCGTACGGCAAGTACTCGCGTTTCGCCGATGCAGGCCGCCTGCGTTCGTATCTCGATACACTCGGCGAGCCGCGCATCATGAGCGCGGACATGGGCAGCGGCGCGAATCCCTGAGCGCGTCTTCGGGCGTGGGCCGTGAGGCCGCAAAAAAGCCGGAATCGTCGAGAGACGAATCCGGCTTTTTCTTTGGTGACGGCGATCAGCGATGCGCTTCGCGTTGTCCTTCTGCCGACAGTTCAGGGTGATAGCCGAGCGATCGCGAAATTTCCAGCGCGGTATGGCTCAGTTGCTTGAGCCACGCGTCCTGCAGACGATCGGCCGGCGCCGAAAGCGACAGCCCCGCGACGAGCCGGCCCGTGTCGTCGTAGATGCCTGCCGCGATGCAGCGAACGCCCAGTTCCAGTTCCTCGTTGTCTCGCGCGCACGATTGCTGCCGCACGAACGACAACTCGCGTTCGAGCTTGGCCAGATCCGTGATGCTGTTCTGCGTGTGACCCGAGAGTCCGGTGCGCATCGCGTAGGCGCGCACGCGGGCGGCTTCGTCGGCGGCGAGGAAAAGCTTGCCGACCGACGTGAGATGCAGCGGCGCGCGCCCGCCGATGGCCCGCACGACCTGCATGCCGGAGCGCTCCGAATACGCACGCTCGATATACACGATCTCGTCGCCCTGACGCACCGATAGATTCACTGTCTGGCCCGTCTGCCGATGCAGTTCGCGCATCGGCGGCATCGCGGCCTCGCGCACCGAGAGACGCGCCTTCACGAGATTGCCGAGTTCGAGCAGCCGCATGCCGAGCCGGTACGTGCCGGGATCGGACCGGTCGACCAGCCGGCACAGCACCATGTCGTTCAGAATGCGGTGCGCGGTCGACGGATGCAGGCCAGTGCTGTGCGACAGTTCCTTCAGGCTGACCGGATCGGTGTGACCGGCGAGTGCGTCGAGCAGACGCATCATGCGTTCGATCACCTGAATGGATGTCTTGGAGTCCGGGTTCGTATCGCTCATCGTGAAAAATCGGTTGATGCGTCAAACAGCGGAAATCGCATTGTATCTCATAATGTGAAAAGACATGATTCGCCGGCGGTCGGATGCGCCGCGCTTTTCGCGGATAATCGACCTGCTTTGCTTATTCGAATCAAAAGGAAATCCTCATGCGAGTCGGTTTATTCGTCACCTGTCTGATCGACATGATGCGCCCGGAAATCGGCTTCTCGGTCATCAAGCTGATCGAACGCGCCGGCTTCGAGGTCACTGTTCCTCCGGCGCAAACGTGCTGCGGTCAGCCGGCGTACAACTCCGGCGACCGCCGGCTGGCGCGCGATCTCGCCGAGAAGACGCTGCGCGAATTCGAGCAGTTCGATTACGTGGTGGTCCCGTCCGGCTCCTGCGGCGGAATGATCCGCGCGCATTACGGCGATCTCTTTCGTGACGATCCCGAGTTGATGAACCGCTATGCACGGCTGCAGCCGCGCGTCTTCGAACTGACGGATTTTCTCGTCACGGTGGCGAAAGCCCGCATGGAGCCCGGCGTTTTCGACGGCATGGTCACGTATCACGATTCCTGTTCGGGCCTGCGCGAACTCGGCGTGAAAACACAGCCGCGCGAACTGCTCGCGCAAGCCGGCGTGCCTGTGACCGAGATGGCCGGCTGCGAGCACTGCTGCGGTTTCGGCGGCACGTTCGCGGTCAAGTACGGCGATATTTCGACGGCGATCGTCGACGAGAAATGCGCGAACATCAAGGCGAGCGGGGCGCATGCCGTGGTGCTCGGCGACCTCGGCTGCATGCTGAACATCGAAGGCCGCCTGCGCCGGACGGGCGATACCGCGACGCGCGTGCTGCATATCGCCCAGGTCCTCGCGGGCGATGCCCAGCATCGCGCCTGACCGCCCGAAACATCGACTATCGACGAGTCCATCCATGCAAGTCCAGACGATGCACTTCAAGGCGCGAGCCGGCAGCAAGCTCGCCGACCAACGTCTCCAGCAGAATCTCACCAAACTCTCGACGAAGTTCGTCAGCGCGCGGGCGGCGGCGGTGCGCGATATCGACTTCGAAGCGACGCGCGCCGCGCTCAAGGAGCGCCGCAATCGCGCGCTCGAGAATCTCGACGTGTGGCTCGAAATGTTCGAGCGTGAGGCGACGCGGCGGGGCGCGACGGTGCTCTACGCGGAATCGACGCAGGACGCGGCGCGCCTCGTCGCGGACATTGCGCGCGAGCACGGCGTGAAGAAGGTCATCAAGACGAAGTCGATGGTGTCCGAGGAGATGCAACTCAACCGCGTGCTCGGCGAGATGGGCGTGCAGTCCATCGAGACGGACCTCGGCGAATACATTCTCCAGATCAACGACAACGAACCGCCGAGCCACATCATCGCGCCCGTGGTTCACAAGGACAAGGAACAGATCGCGGATCTGTTCGCGAAGACGCATGGCAAGCCGCGGCTCACCGACATCCCCGCGATGACACGCGAGGCGCGCGAAGTGTTGCGCCCGCATTTCATGTCGGCGGACATGGGCGTGACCGGTGGCAACTTTCTGATCGCGGAGACGGGTTCGGTCGCCGTCGTGACGAACGAGGGCAACGAAGGCATGTGTACGGTGATGCCGCGCGTGCATGTCGCGGTGACGGGCATCGAGAAGGTGCTGCCAACGCTCGAAGATCTGGCCACCGCGATGCGCCTGCTGCCGCGCTCCGCCACCGGACAGACCACGTCCAACTACTTCTCGCTGCTCACTGGTCCGCGTGCGTCGAACGAAAAGGACGGCCCGGAGCACATGTATTTCGTGCTGGTCGACGGAGGGCGTACGGGACTCCTCGGCGGAGAGTTTCAGGACATGCTGCGCTGCATCCGCTGTGGGGCGTGCATGAATCATTGCCCGGTGTATCAGAAGATCGGCGGACATGCGTACGGCTGGGTCTATCCGGGTCCGATGGGCTCGGTGCTCACGCCGGCTTACGTCGGCATCGACAAGACGCTGGACCTGCCGCAAGCCGCGACGCTCTGCGGCGAGTGCAATAGCGTGTGTCCGGTCGGTATTCCGATCTCGGATCTGCTGCGCAAGCTGCGCGAGAAGCAGATGGAGCGGCGGCTGCGCCCGTGGAGCGAGCGGGCGGCGCTCGCAGCGTGGGGCTTTCTCGCGATGCGTCCGGCCGCCTATGCGCTCGTCACCAAGCTGGCAGTGCGCGTGCTGGAGCGCATCGGCGGGCGGGAGAAGAAGCTAACGCGCATTCCGTTCGGCGCCGGATGGACAGACACGCGCGACATGCCCGCGCCCGTCGGCCGCACGTTCCGCGAGCTGTATAAAGCGCAGCAGTCGCATATCGGCTGATTGGGCGTCGTGCAAAAGGAAAGGCCGCGCCGGATCACGTGATCCGGCGCGGCCTTCCCTTTTTCACTATCGCGCGGACGATCAGCCGCCAGTGCGCCCGAGAAAGCCGCGGTCGTTCCCGCCGTGGTTGCCACCACCGCCACCGCTGCCGCGCGACGGAGCCTGCTGCGGTTGTTGTTGCGGCTGCTGCGGCTGCGGCGGATGCGGCCTCACGCCGCCCACTGCCTGCGGCATCGGCGCTGCGTTCGCCTGTGGCGGAGGACCGCCGCCGCCGCGTTGCGGCTGGCCGCCGTCCTGACCGTCGTGGCGGCCGCGACCGCCCTGACCGGAATACCCGTCGCCGTGCGGCCGGTTATTCCAGCCGCCAGGCGGGGGACGGCGATAACCGGGGCTGTCGTCCCAGTAGCGTCGGGGCCCCGAATAGTAACCGCCGCCAACGACGACGCCCGGCTGCACGACCGGCCCGCCGTAATAAGCGGGATAGGCTGGATACGCCGCGTATCCGGGATCGTCGTACACGGGATAACCGCCGCCGTACATCGGACCTTCGGGGTAAGCCGCGCATCCGCCCAACAGCAGCGCAGAGGAGAAGACTACTAAGCCAGCGACTTTCATGACCGTTGAAATATTGGTTGCACGTATAAGCATTAAGACACCGCTCGCTGCCCGATGTCCCCGACAACTTTGTAAGGCTTTATGACGGCCTGGCCGGGCCTGTTACAACACTCAGCGAAACTGGCCGATAACTTGCTTGTTGCCAGAGACGCAACGAACCTTCTCTGTTCGATGGCTTTTTCAGCAACGGTCGATTGCGTAACATCCAAAACGTCGACAAATGGGTAAATCGCCCGCAGCGACATCGAACCGAAGACAGTCTCATGAGAAAGACAATATCGACTTACTGGCCTCTCGCCATCCTGCTCATCGCCGCATTGACCTTCTGCATGCATGCCGAGGAGCGTGAATCGGCGGCTGCACGCCGTCAGCAAGTGGACGTCGGAAGCGTGAGCGCGGAACTGGCTCGCGCGATTTCGTACGGTCTCGTCGAAGCCGACGACGCCGTGACGCCCGCTCCGCACGCCGCTCCGCATACGCTTTAACGAGCCGGCATCGCCCACAAAAAATGGCGTCCTCCAACCGAAGGACGCCATTTTTATTTGCAGCAGACGGCGCTTACTTGATGACGCTCGCGACCGCGTTCGCGACGACATCCAGATTGCGCGTGTTCAGCGCGGCGACGCAGATGCGGCCGGTGCTCACGGCGTAGATGCCGAACTCTTCACGCAGACGGTCCACTTGCGCAGCGGTCAGTCCGGAGTAGGAGAACATGCCGCGCTGGGCATCGACGAACGAAAAATCGCGATCGACGCCCGCCGCCTTCAGGCGCTCGACGAGACCGTTGCGCATCGCGCGGATGCGGTCGCGCATTTCGCCCAGTTCCTGTTCCCACGTCGCGCGCAGTTCGGGCGATGCCAGCACCGCCGCGACGACCGATCCGCCGTGCGTCGGCGGGTTCGAGTAGTTCGTGCGGATCACGCGCTTCAATTGCGACAGCACGCGCGCCGATTCTTCCTTGGACGTCGTGATGATCGACAGCGCGCCGACGCGCTCGCCGTACAGCGAAAACGACTTCGAGAACGACGACGACACGAACACGTTCAGTTCAGCCGCGGCGAACAGACGCACGGCGGCGGCGTCCGCCTCGATGCTCTCGCCGAAACCCTGATACGCGATATCGAGGAACGGCACGAGGTTGCGCGCCTTCACGACTTCGACCACTTGCGCCCACTGCGCGGCGGTCAGATCGACGCCCGTCGGGTTGTGACAGCACGCGTGGAGCACGACGATCGTGCCAGGCGCATACCCATTCAGCGCGGCGAGCATGCCCTCGAAGTTCACGCCGTGCGTGGCGGCGTCGTAGTACGGATAGTTGACGACTTCGAAGCCCGCGCCTTCGAACAGTGCGCGATGGTTTTCCCAGCTCGGATCGCTGATGGCGACAGTCGCGTTCGGGTTCACGCGCTTCAAAAAATCCGCGCCGATCTTGAGCGCGCCCGTGCCGCCCAGCGCCTGCGCCGTGACGACGCGGCCTGCGGCGATCAGCGGCGAGTCCTTGCCGAGCAGCAGCGTCTGCACGGCGGAGTCGTAAGCGGCGATGCCGTCGATCGGCAGATAACCGCGCGGCAGCGCGGCGTCGACGCGGGCTTTCTCGGCTTCGCGCACGGCGCGCAGGAGCGGAATCTTGCCCTCTTCGTTGGTGTAGACGCCGACGCCCAGATTGACCTTGGTCGGGCGCGGATCGGCGTTGAAGGCTTCGTTGAGGCCCAGAATCGGGTCGCGGGGGGCGAGTTCGACGGCAGAGAAAAGAGACATGATCTATCGGCAGTGAGGAAAGGACGTGCGGCAGGGAGTGCGGACGGCGAAGTTTCTCGACCGCGTCGCGCCTCGATGGCCGGAAAGCTGGCTCGGCGCGCGGGCGTCGGCGGCGGCGAAAGCGTATGGGACGTCATTTCGCGCCGGCGAGCCCAGTCGCACATTGTAGCGAATCCCGCTCCGGTTTCGTCGGCGTGCGGTGCGATTGCGTGCTTTTTACCGGTCGAATCGCCGGAAATGGCCGCGAACCGCCGGGCGGCGCTTGAGATCACGCGGGCCAGCCCAATGTGCTTGAAACGACGCGCGGACAGGCCGCACAGCACGGATGCCGCGCCCGATTTCGCCCACCGCCCGGGCGCTGCGCCAGTTTTGCGGCAGCCGCTAGAATAAGTGTTTGCCCCGGCGAAGACTCTGGTACCCATGTCCGATACCCTCATCGAAGCGCCCGACGCGCTGGACGAGTCGAAGTTCATCACCTTCGACGGCTCGCCGTTTCAGCTCTATCAGCCTTACCCGCCCGCCGGCGATCAGCCCGCCGCGATCTCCACGCTCGTCGAAGGCGTCGAGGACGGCCTGTCGTTCCAGACGCTTCTGGGTGTCACCGGCTCGGGCAAGACCTTCACGATGGCGAACGTCATCGCGCGGCTTGGCCGGCCGGCCATCGTGTTTGCGCCGAACAAGACGCTCGCAGCGCAGCTTTACGCCGAATTCCGCGAGTTCTTTCCGCGGAATGCGGTCGAGTACTTCGTCTCGTACTACGACTACTACCAGCCGGAAGCGTACGTGCCGCAGCGCGATCTCTTCATCGAGAAGGATTCGTCGATCAACGAGCACATCGAGCAGATGCGGCTCTCGGCCACCAAGAGCCTGATGGAACGGCGCGACGTGGTGATCGTCGCGACCGTCTCGGCGATCTACGGTATCGGCAATCCGTCCGAGTATCACAAGATGATCCTCACGCTGCGCACCGGCGACAAGTTCGGGCAGCGCGACATCATCACGCGCCTGATTGCGATGCAGTACACGCGCAATGAAGCCGACTTCCAGCGCGGCACGTTCCGCGTGCGCGGGGACACCATCGACATCTTCCCGGCGGAGCACGCGGAAATGGCCGTGCGCGTCGAACTGTTCGACGACGAAATCGAGTCGATGCAGCTGTTCGATCCGCTTACTGGCCGCGTGCGCAACAAGATTCCGCGCTTCACGGTGTATCCGTCGTCGCATTACGTGACGCCGCGCGACACCGTCATGCGCGCGATCGAGACGATCAAGGAGGAACTGCGCGACCGGCTCGAGTTTTTCTATAGCGAGGGCAAGCTCGTCGAAGCGCAGCGGCTGGAGCAGCGCACCCGCTTCGATCTGGAAATGCTGCAGGAGCTTGGCTTCTGCAAGGGCATCGAGAACTACTCGCGGCATTTCTCCGGCTCCGCGCCCGGCGAGCCGCCGCCGACGCTCGTCGACTATCTGCCGCCCGATGCGCTGATGCTGCTGGACGAATCGCACGTGCTGATCGGCCAGTTGAACGGCATGTATAACGGCGACCGCGCGCGCAAGGAAAACCTCGTCGATTACGGTTTTCGCATGCCGTCCGCGCTCGACAACCGGCCGCTCAAGTTCAACGAGTTCGAACGCAAGATGCGCCAGGCCATCTTCGTTTCGGCGACGCCTGCCGATTACGAGAAAGCCAAAGCGGGGCAGGTGGCCGAGCAACTCGTGCGTCCGACCGGCCTCGTCGATCCGGAGATCGAAGTGCGGCCCGCGCGCTCGCAGGTCGACGACGTGCTCTCCGAAATCAATGTGCGCGTCGCGGCGCAGGAACGCGTGCTCGTCACCGTGCTCACCAAGCGCATGGCCGAGCAGTTGACCGAATTCCTCGCGGATCACGGCGTGAAGGTACGTTATCTGCACAGCGATATCGATACCGTCGAGCGCGTCGAAATCATCCGCGACTTGCGGCTCGGCACCTTCGATGTGCTCGTCGGCATCAACTTGCTGCGGGAAGGGCTGGATATTCCCGAGGTGTCGCTCGTCGCGATCCTCGACGCCGACAAGGAAGGCTTCCTGCGCGCCGAGCGTTCGCTGATCCAGACCATCGGCCGGGCGGCGCGCAACGTGAACGGCAAAGCCATTCTCTATGCCGACAACATGACCGACTCGATGCGGCGCGCGATCGGCGAAACCGAGCGTCGGCGCGCAAAGCAGATCGCTCACAATCAGGCGATGGGTATCACGCCGCGCGGGGTTCAGAAGCGCATCAAGGACATCATCGATGGCGTCTACAGCGCCGACGACGCGCGCGCCGAACTGAAGGAAGCGCAGGCGCGCGCGAAGTTCGAGGACATGACCGAGAAGCAGATCGCGAAGGAAATCAAGCGGCTCGAAAAGCAGATGATGGATCACGCAAAGAATCTCGAATTCGAAAAAGCGGCGCAGACCCGCGACCAATTGGCGCTGCTGCGGCAGCGTGTCTTCGGCGCGAACGTGGGCGACCACGTGAGCGGCGCTGGCGGAAAGTGACGCCAGACAAGGCCCGAAGCGAAACCGGGCGGCGGACTTAAGGTCCGCCGCTTTTTTTTGCGCCTTTTCCGTCCATGACTGGGGCGCCCGAAAAGCCTTACTGCGACTGGGTGTGTAAGCCGCTTCAAATTGTTGCGTCCATCGAACGATGCTAAACTGACAAACATTGAGAATGGTTCGTATTACCGTTCATGGTGGCGGGGTGATCGGCCGTTTTGTAGCGTGGCCGCGCGGCAGTAATTGACGCGTGAGCCGATCCATAAAAAGAAGGAGTACCTGATGGGTTCTACGTTGATGCGCGGCCTTGTCGCCGCTGCTGGTCTCACGGCGATGATGGCGGCCTCCGCTGCCGAATATCCGATCGGAAAGCAGCACATCGAAGGCGGCATGGAAGTCGGCGCCGTCTATCTTCAGCCGATCACGATGTCGCCGGAAGGCATGATGCGCAAGGCGTCGGATTCGGACATCCACCTCGAAGCCGATATCCACGCGGTCAAGAACAATCCGACCGGGTTCGCGGAAGGCGACTGGATGCCGTACCTGAACATCACGTACGAACTCTCGAAGGTCGGCACGACGCAGACGATCAAGGGCGACCTGATGGCGATGGTCGCTAGCGACGGCCCGCACTATGGCGACAACGTCAAGCTCTTCGGGCCGGGCAAGTATCACCTGAAGCTGCACATCTCCCCGCCGGCCGAGACCGGCCATATGGCTTTCGGCCGCCACACGGACAAGGAAACGGGCGTCGGCCCGTGGTTCAAGCCTTACACGATCGAGTACGACTTCCCGTTCGCGGGAATCGGCAAGAAGGGCGGGTATTGAGCATCGCGCGACCGCGCGCTTGATTCACGCGCCCGGCTGTCTTCAAAGGCCGGGCGCGTTCATCTCAGGAAGTACGCATGAAACTTAGAAGCCAGGTGGTTGCGATCGCGTTGTCCGCCGTGTTCGGGGCGGGCGTTGGTATCGCGCAGGCCGCCGATCTGCCGACGTTCAAGCTGGAAATGAACGACGGCAAGCTGAACCCGGTGCGCATCGAAGTGCCGGCGGGGCAGCGCATCAAGATCGAAGTGCATAACGTCGGCAAGGGCGCCGCCGAATTCGAAAGCGTGCAGCTGCGCAAGGAAAAAGTGCTCGCGCCGGGCGCCGATTCGTTCGTCGTGATCGCCCCGCTCGATCCAGGCGAATACAAGTTCTTCGACGATTTCCACCAGACAGCGCAAGGCGTCATCGTCGCGAAGTGATGTTCCTGCCGCGCGATTTTTTCGCGCGGCGGTAGTGAAGCAGAACTGCAGGAGGTTTGCGTTATGGGGCAGGTCCTTTTCATCGTTTGGCGGGAGAGTGTCGAGGCGTTGCTGGTCGTCGGCATCCTGCATGCGTGGCTGAAAAACGGCGACCAACAGGCGCGCCGCGGCCTGCCTTATCTGTGGTTCGGCGTCGCGGCCGGGCTGCTTGCGGCTATCGCGCTCGGAGCGGCGCTCATCGGTTTCACCGAAGTGCTGTCCGGCAATGCGCAGGATTACTTCCAGACCGGCATGGTGCTGATCGCCTGCGTGCTGATCGTGCAGATGGTGCTGTGGATGAAGCGTCACGGCCGCACGCTCAAGCGCGACATGGAAACGTCGCTGAAAAAGAGCACGCAGGACGGGCACTGGTGGGGCATCGCGCTGCTGGTCGCGCTCGCGATCGCGCGTGAAGGCAGCGAAACGGCCGTATTTCTCTACGGCGTCGGTTTCGGGCAGTCCGGTCACGTGCCGGCGTCGCAGTACGTGGCGATCATCATTGGCTTCGCGCTCGCGCTGCTCACGTTCTATGTGCTGCAGCTCGGCGGCAAGATCTTCTCGTGGCGCTCGTTCTTCCGCGTCACCGAAATCATGCTGCTGTTCCTTGCTGCCGGCCTTTTCGAAACGGGCGTCGACAAGCTGATCGACATGGAAGTGCTGCCGGTCATCGTCAATCAGGTCTGGAACACGTCCGCGCTGCTCGACGATTCCACCACCTTCGGCTCGCTCGTCGCGACGCTCACCGGCTATCGCGCGCATCCCGCCGGCATGAATCTCGTCGCTTACGCGCTGTACTGGATCGTCATCTATCTCCTGATGCGCCGTTCGAACAACCAGATGGCGCAAAAACAAAAGGCGGCTGGCCGCCCAGCATGAGCTCCGAGATGCAACAAGGTGTGCGAGTCCCGAGCCGGCTGCAGCAAGCCGGCCAATGGATGCAACAACACGGCAGCACGATCCGCGGAATCCAGTGGGTCGTGGTGGCCGTGTACGCTTTTCTGATCCTGGTTCCTGCAGTGATGCCGCTGCCCGACGGCTCCGCGCATCTCTGGAACAATCTGACGCTCGCGGCGCAGTTCGTGTTCTGGGGCATCTGGTGGCCGTTCGTGCTGCTGTCGATGGTGATGCTCGGCCGCGTCTGGTGCGGCGTGCTGTGTCCCGAAGGCGCGTTGACCGAGTTCGCGAGCCGCTTCGGCCGGGGCCGCGCCATTCCGCACTGGATGCGCTGGGGCGGCTGGCCGTTCGTCGCGTTCGGCCTGACGACGATCTATGGCCAGATGGTCAGCGTCTATCAGTATCCGAAGGCCGTGCTGCTCGTGCTCGGCGGATCGACCGTCGCAGCGATGATCATCGGCGCGTTGTACGGCCGTGAAAAGCGGGTGTGGTGCAAGTATCTGTGCCCGGTGAACGGCGTATTCTCGCTGCTCGCGCGCCTCGCGCCGTTCCATTACAAGGTCAACGAAGACGCCTGGCGGCGTTCGTACACCAAGGGCGAGCACGGGCATCGCGTGATCCCGATCAACTGCGCGCCGCTCGTGCCGCTGCGCAACATGAAGGGCGCCGCCGACTGCCACATGTGCGGACGATGCAGCGGTCACCGCGACGCCATCGCGCTGTCGTGGCGCTCGCCCGCCGACGAAGTCGTGAATCAGGGCGACAAGGCAGCGAATCCGTGGGACACCGCGCTCATTCTCTATGGCCTGCTCGGCATCGCGATCGGCGCGTTCCACTGGACCGTGAGCACGTGGTTCGTCGATCTCAAGCAGTTCTTCGCAGGCTGGCTGATCGACCACGATATTCTCTGGCCGCTCGAAGCCAACGCGCCGTGGTTTCTGTTCACGCATTATCCGGAGCAGAACGATGTCTTCTCGTGGCTCGACGGCTCGCTGGTCGTCGGTTATATCGTCGCGACGGGTCTCGTCTATGGCACGGCGCTGCTCGCGCTCCTCGCCGGGGGCGGGCGTATGCTCGGCACGGGCAGCGCCAAACGGCTGCATCATCTGGCGCTCGCGCTGATTCCGATTGCAGGCGTCGGCGTGTTTCTCGGCCTTTCCGCAACGACGGTCTCGCTGCTGCGCGCCGAACATGTGCCGCTGTGGTGGGTTACGGGCCTGCGCCTTGGGCTGCTCGGCGTCGCCAATGTATGGAGCGCGTGGCTCGCGTGGCGCGTGACCGGCCGCTACGCGACGACGCTTGTTCCTCGTTTCGCGGCGATGTTATGGTTCGTGGCAGCGCTGGCCGTTGCGGACAGCGCGTGGTATCTGATGTTCTGGGGCTTTTCACGCTAACCGGACCGCGAGCGAGCCAATGAGAACGAAACCCGTACTGACCGACGATGACGTGACAGCCATGGCCGCCGCCGCCGAGGCTTTCGCGAAGCAGCATCAATGGAACGTGACGATCGCCATCGTCGATGAAGGCGGGCATCTGCTGCATCTGCATCGGCTGGATGGGGCGGGCGCGAGCACGGTCGAAATGGCGACGGGTAAGGCGCGCACCGCCGTGCTCGGCCGCCGCGAAACGAAAGCCTACGAGGACACCATCAAGCAGGGACGCACCGCGTTCCTGTCCGCACCGATGACCGCGATGCTCGAAGGCGGCGTGCCGATTTTCGTCGGCGTGGATATCGTCGGGGCGGTGGGGGTGTCGGGCGTGAAATCGGATCAGGATGCGCAGATTGCCCGCGCGGGCATCGGGGCGCTGGGTATCGAGAACGTCTGAGGCGTTCGCCGCCAAAAACAAACGGCACGCTTTCGTCAGGAAAGCGTGCCGTTTCGTCTTTTACGTTCGCCATGCAGGCGCAATCGGCAGGAACCAAAAAAAGCGGCTTCGCTTGCTACCGACGACTGGCTGGTGTTTGCACGAAGGGGTCTAAATTCTCGCGTGCAAGTCGTCCTTGCTGGCTAAGGCCAAACACCTCCTGGCGAGGTGGTCCCCACAATACACGGTACGTACTGCTGTTCTTTCCGCTACTTCGTCAGGATCAGCTTACCCAGACGCGTAGCGCGCAACTGATAGGTCTCCCCGTTATGCACGATCGCGATGTGACTGCGGCCCTGCAGCAGCGTATCGCTGCGCAGCGAGCGCTCGGCGTTGGCATCGGCGGCCGGGGCGGGCGTCGCCTTGGGGCGGGTGATAGCCGCGTCGCGAACAGCCGGACGGCGCAGCCTGAGCGTGGAGGATCGCAGCGTGTCGGTCATGTCGGTCGGAAGGTGAGTTCGTTGATTCGATGGACCTATAGTAAATGATAACCATTCCTATTTGCAAGCAGACTTTCCGATCAAAGCGCGGCTTTCGATAGCCGCGCTCCATCTGCTCAGTGCAGCGGGCTTTCGCCTGTGCGTCCGTGCGCGTACTGGCGAATGAGCCGCACCGTATCGATGTCCGACTCGCGATACGCCGATTTCACGATTTCCTGCGTCTGCCGCTCGTCCGGCGTCGGATGATCGTTCTCCGGCAGCGTCGTGCTGTAGGTGAAGCGCAGGAAGAGCTGAAGCGCATCCGGCTGCTCGATCGCCATCGTCAGCGAACCGCCGACGTGTTCGGCGGTTGGCAGGATGTCGTAGCGCACGCTGTCGTTCGGATACAGCGTGACGCGATCGCGCACGACGGCCTGGCCGTAATGCAGCTCGCGCTCCATGATGTCGCCGTCGCGGGACAGGATCGCGCAACTATCGAGTCCGAGCACGAACAATTGCGGCTGCTCGGCCCGCAGGACGAGGCCTTCCCACAACTGCTCGCGCGTCAGCGATGCGACGAGCGGGTTGTGCGGATCGTTGATCTGGATCAGGTGTTCAAAATTCAAAACGACGTTTCCTTGGACGTTCGTGATGCCGCTGCGAGGCCGTCAGGCTTCGGCGAGTCCGGAATCGATGCGGATCGCGCCGGACAGGACCTTGTGCATCGGGCACGCGTTGGCAATTTGCAAGAGCCGTTCCCGCTGTTCGGTGTCGAGTGCGCCTGTCACGCTGATGCGACGGTCGATGACCGTGCCGCCGTCCGCGCTTTTCATCGACAACTCGACGCTCACCGATTCGAGCGCCCAGCCTTTGCGCTTCGCATACATCTTTAGCGTGATCGACGTGCACGCGCCCAGGCTCGACAGCAGCAGGGCGGCCGGTTGCGGGCCGGAATCCGCGCCGCCGAGGCTGACGGGTTCATCGGCGAACCAGGTGTGCGTGCCGTCGTCGAGGCGCGTTCGAAATTCAGCCTCGCCGATGCTGGCGGTCACGACAGGAGCGGACATGCGCTTTTCCTCGAGTAGGGAACGGACGCGCCGGACAAATTGATACGGCGCGGGACGAACGGCCATTGTGACGCAATGTGCTCGTTCGTGCCGCGCCGTTTTGCGCTTTTGAATTAGTGCGTGATCGCGCCCATGCGGCCTGACTGATAGTCGATCACCGCCTGACGAATCTCGTCTTCCGTGTTCATCACGAACGGACCGTAGCGCACGACCGGCTCCTTGAGCGGCACGCCGCCCAGCAGCAGCAGCTCGACGGGCTCATCGCCGGCGGCGAGGGTGATCGTGTCGGCGTCGTCGCGGAAGATGACCATCTGTTGCGCGCGCACTGGCTGGGCTTGCGGACCATACAGCGCCGTGCCGGACAGCGCATACGCGAACACGCGGAAATCGCGCGGCACGCGATGCTCGACCTTCGCTCCCGGCTGCAGCGAGAAGTGCTGATACAGAATGGGCGTGCGCGTTTCGATCGCGGCCTTCACGCCGAGCGCCTCACCGGCAATGACCTTCACGCGCACCTTGCCGTCTTCGCTGGTCGCGACCGGAATGTTCGCCGACGGAATTTCCTGATAGTGCGGCGCGATCATCTTGTCGCGTTGGGGCAGGTTGACCCACAGTTGCAGGCCGTGAACGCGCCCGCCGCGCTGCGTGAACGCCTCGCCCGGCATTTCGCTGTGCACGACGCCCGCGCCGGCCGTCATCCATTGCACGTCGCCCGCGCGCAGCGTGCCGGAGTGGCCGGCTGAATCCTTGTGGCCAAATTCGCCTTCCAGCATGTAGGTGACGGTTTCGAAGCCGCGATGTGGATGATCGGGCGCGCCCTTCGCCTCGCCGGGCGCGTAGTCGACCGGACCCATTTCGTCGAGCAGCAGGAATGGGTCGAAGTCCATCAGAAGGCGCGTCGGAAACGGACGATACACGACGAAGCCGCCGCCTTCGACGGTGCGGGTCGCGGGAATGATGCTCGAAATGGTGCGGCTCATGGTGTCCTTGCCTCGCGTCGCCAATAGGGGAATGGCGCTAAATTTGGAACGATGGAGCTATTATATGGCCCGTATTTGGCGGTAAAAGACGCCGCGGCGCAAAGCATTGTCCTGCTGCGATAAACAACGGCCCGGGCCGACGACACCAAGCGACTACCGAAAATGAAAGCCGATTCGCACGACCTCAACGACCTGATGTACTTCTCGCACGTGGTCGAGCACGGCGGATTCTCCGCAGCCGAACGCGTGCTGGGCATTTCGAAGTCGCGGTTGTCGCGGCGCGTGTCGGAACTGGAGGCCTCGCTCGGGGTGCGGCTGTTGCAGCGCTCTACGCGCAAGCTCGCGCTCACCGAGGCGGGTCAGCTTTTCTATCAGCACTGTCAGGCGATGCTCGCCGAGGCGCAGGCGGCCGTGAACGTCGTGCAAAGCCTGCGCGATTCGCCGCGCGGCACGGTGCGCGTGAGCGTCCCGGTGACGATCGCGCAGACGTTTCTGGCCTCCGTGATGCCCGACTTCATGCATCGCTATCCAGAAGTGCGCGTGGTGCTGCGCGTGACCAACCGCGTCGTCGATCTGTTCGAGGACGCGATCGATGTCGCGTTGCGCGTGCGCTCGGAAGCGCCTGCGAGCTCGAACGTCGTCGCGCGGCCGCTATGGCGCACGCAGCAGATGCTGGTCGCCGCGCCGTCGCTTCTGAAGCCGAACGCGCCGCCGATGACCGTCGCGGACCTTGCGCAATACGACACGCTCGACATGCCGTCGTCGGATGGCCGGCACGTCTATCGCCTGATCGCGCCTGATGGGACGCGCCACGAGTACGAGCACGAGCCGCGTCTTGTCACGGCGGACCTGTCGATGATTCGCGAAGCCGTCATGCGCGGCGTCGGCATCGCGGCCTTGCCGGAGATGATGTACGGCGCGCCGTTACGCAGCGGCCAGTTGTCGCCGGTGATGCCGGGCTGGACGTTTCCGTCGCCGCAACTCTATGCGGTTTTTCTGTCGCGGCAGGGCATGGTGCCGGCGATCCGCGCGTTCGTCGATTTTCTCGTCGAGTCGATCGATGACGGCAGACGCTTTCCCGGAGAATGTCCTGTCATCGAGCGGCCCGAACAGGAAACGGTTTGATCGCCCCGGCGCGCTGCATCGTCTGAGACATTGAAGCGCGCGCTTGCGATGGTCAGATTCAATCGGACAAGATCTTGTCCCGCGAAAATGACGGCGTTATATTGGGATGCCTTTCGCTAAGGAGCTTCTTATGCGAAAACTGACGGCTACTCTGATAGTTAGCCTGATAGGGCTGATCGCGCTGTCCGTGTCGAACACGGCTGCCGCATGCGGTGATTCAGCGGGTTCAGGTTATTCGAGCCCCAAGTAATCGCCTCGCCCGAATGCGCCGAGCGCGCAATAAAAAAGGCCTTCGTCTGACGATGAAGGCCTTTTACTTTCTGCTCGCGGTGCAGCTTATTTCCCGCCTTTCGGCTCCGTGACGAAACCAATCTTCGTCAGGCCGCCCGCCTGCGCCGCCGACATCAGATCAGCAACACGTTCGTACGCCACCTTGCGGTCCGCGCGCAGGTGGATTTCCGGCTGCGGCGTCTGCTGCGCCGCCTGCGCGATACGCGCGTTCAGCGTCGCGTCGTCGATTTTCTGATCGTCCCAGAGAATCGTGCCGTCCGCCTGGATCGCGACGTTCACGTGCGAAGGCTTCTCGCCCTGCGGCTGGCTGCTCGCGTGCGGCAGATCGATCTTGACCGCGTGATGCATCGCGGGAATCGTCACCAGAAAGATGATCAGCAGCACCAGCATGACGTCGACGAGCGGCGTCATGTTGATTTCGCTCATCATGCCGTCGTCTTCTTCGCTGGCGAATGGGCTCATGGCCATGAGAACCTCCGCTTAGCTGGCGCGCGTCGCGAGACGCAGGCTATCGGCCTGACCGTTCGCGGCGGGCTTTCGCGACGAGAGCTTCGCCCCCGTGACGAAGAATGCATGCAGGCCGTGCGCGAAGCGGTTGAGCTTGGTCACGATGCCCTTGTTGGCACGCGTCAGCGCGTTGTAGCCGAGCACGGCAGGAATCGCGACGAACAGGCCGAACGCGGTCATGATGAGCGATTCGCCGACCGGCCCCGCGACCTGATCGATCGAGGTCTGGCCCGTCGCGCCGATGGTCAGCAGCGCGTGATAAATCCCCCACACGGTGCCGAACAGGCCGACGAACGGCGACGTGCTGCCGATGGACGCCAGAATGGCCAGGCCCGACTGCATGCGGCCGACGCCTTCGTCCATCACGTCCTTGAGGCAGCGCGTGATCCAGTCCGACACGTCCATGCGGTCGTGCAGATGCGGCTGCGTCTGATGGTGATGCTCGGCCGCTTCCTGGCCGGCGAGCGCGAGCGCAAGGAACGGGTTGTCGGCCGGGCTCGACGACTGGCTGCCGAGCTTCTTGATGCCGTCGTTGAAATCGTCGGAGTGCCAGAACGCCTGTTCAGCGTTCTTCGTCAGACGCTTCAGGCGCACGACGTTCCACGCCTTAACGACGATCACCGTCCACGAAAGCACCGACATGATGACGAGCGCGAGCGCAATGCCGCGCGTCACGAAATCGCCTTGCGCCCATACGTGCGCAATTCCGTAGTTTTGCATTTCTGTTTCCTGTATCTAAAAAACGTTCAGTCGTTCAAGCTGAAAACGAAGGGCACCGTCGCCGTCGCGCGGATCGCCTCGCCGTTTTCCTTATAGGGCGTGCAGGCGCTCGAGCGGACGGCGTCGAGCGCGGCGTCGTCCAGGCGCGAAGAGCCGCTGCTCTTCTGCAGTTTCACGTCTTCGATCTTGCCGGAAAGCCCGACCGTCAGCTTGACCATTGCCGTGCCTGTTTCGCCGCGACGGCGCGACATCGCCGGATAGTCGGGCTGCGCGATGTTGCACGACAGATGCGCGACGTTCTTCGGCGCGGCGAGATCCATCGTCGGCTTGCCGATGGCGGGCGCCGCCGGCGGAGGCGGCGCGGGCTGCGGCGGAGCGGGCGGCGTGGGATCGGGCGCGGGCGCGGCGACCTGCGACGGCGCTTCCGTTACCGGCATCGGCGTGGGCTTCGGCTCGACCTTGGGCTTGACCTTCGGTTTGGGTTGCGGCTTCGGAACCGGCTTCGGCGGCTGCGGCGTCGGCGGCGACTCGACCGCGACGGGCTGCGGCGCGGGCTTGGGCGTCTCGCTGATCAACTGCGCGATGATCGCCTTCGCTTCAACAGGGCGAGGCGGCGGCTCGTGACGCATCGTGAGCGCGACGCCCAGCAGGGCGGCATGGATCGCCAGCACGGCCGCGCACGCCGCCAGCACGCGCGGATTGACGTTCGAAGCAGGCGGCCGCTGGAAAGCGGCAGGAGAAATGGTCGGGGACTGCATTGTTATGTGCTGCTGGCCTGACTGCGGATTTCGCTGCCATCCAGAAAGGATACGGCGCGGGACGCGCGAAGAGAGCCGAACGACATCATGTGCGAAAAATAACCAGGGATATGAACAACGTGGCCACGAAACCAATCAGCAATTCCATCTTTCCCTCCTCGGGCAAGCATTGCATGGCTGGCTGACGACCCGTGGAATGAACCAAGGTACCTGGCTTGCAGGAAAACGATCATGCGACGGAACGGCGCGGTCGGCCTTCCGTCGCCCGGCAGTACAGCAGAATTATCAGGCGGCCTTGCGTTCGTAGAACGTCAACGGCACGGCCTGCGGACGCTCTCGTTCGATGACACCGCAGTGCGACGCACATGCGCCGCTTTGCGCCATCACATCGCGAACGCTTTCCTCGCATTTGCCGCAACACATCGCGACGCCCAGCTCGAACTGAAGTTCGTCGAAGGAGTCGATTCCTTCGGCGATGGCGGCGCGGATCTTCCGGTCAGACACTGATTTGCAGACACACACGATCATGATCGTTCACGATAGCTTTCGTTAATGCGAATTATTATCATTCAGTACGCGAAGCTTTGCAAGCGAGGGTCGGCGTTTTTTGTAACACGTCGCAGAAGAGCGGGGATGTTGCTGCGGGGTATCGTCAAGCGGGGAAAAGCGGCTCACGAACATGCGTGAGCCGCAAGGAACTGCTCAAACGGCTTGCGCCGTGCGGGAAGGAATGTCCACGTGCTCGACGCTGGCATTGAGTTGCAGGAGCGATGCGGCGAGTTGCCGCTGGGATTCGCCGTCCGCCGTGGAGCAGAAGCGCGGCAGGCGTTCGAGCGATGCGTCGGTGTTTTTGAGCGCGTTCGCGTCCAGCAAACGGTCGAGCTGGCGCGCGACAGCCACGCTCGTATCGACGATTTGCAGCCGCTCGCCCGCGATTTCGCGAATGGCGCGGTCGAGAAACGGGTAGTGCGTGCAGCCGAGCACGAGCGTATCGGCGCCGGCGTCGAGCATCGGCTCGAGATAGCTTTCGAGCAGCGCCATGAGTTCCGGCGACGAGGTATCGCAGCGTTCCACCGCCTGCACGAGCCCGTGTCCCGGCTGGCAGATAAAGCGGCAATCGCCGGCATAGCGGTCGAGGAGCGACTGGAAGCGCGTGCTTTTCAGCGTCACCTGCGTCGCCAGCACCCCGACGACGCGCGACTTCGACGCCGCCGCCGCGGGCTTCACGCCCGGTTCCACGCCGACGAGCGGAATCGCGAGCCGCTCCCGCACGAAGGCGATGGACTGCGCCGTCGCCGTGTTGCAGGCAACGACGAGCGCCTTGGCCCCGTGCGCGACGAGCCATTCGCCGATGGCCATCGTGCGCGCGGTGATGAACGCGTCGTCGCGCTCGCCGTAGGGCGCGTGCAGCGAATCGGCGACGTAAATCAGCCGCTCGTGTGGCAACAGGGCACGCACGGCGCGCAGGACGGAAAGCCCGCCCAGGCCGGAATCGAAAATGCCGACCGGCGCGCTCGTGTCAGGCACGGCGCGCGCGTTCGGTGTATCGGCGGACAGGGCGGATACAGCAGATGGCACAGCGACAACGGACATTGCGATTGCGGATTACTCGTGGTCGCCCATCATGGTCTGCTGGTAATTCTGGATGCCGACCTTGTCGATCAGATCCAGTTGCGTCTCCAGCCAGTCGATGTGCTCTTCTGTGTCGTTCAGGATTTTGTCGAAGATATCGCGCGAAACGAAATCGCGGACGGACTCGCAGTAAGCCATGGCTTCCTTGCAGGTCGACTGCGAAATCTGCTCGAGCTTCAGGTCGCATTCGAGGATTTCCTTCGTTTCCTCGCCGATCAGCAGCTTGTGCAGGTCTTGCAGATTCGGCAGGCCGTCGAGCATGAAGACGCGCTGAATCAGCCAGTCGGCGTGCTTCATCTCGCCGATGGACTCGTCGTACTCGTGCTTGTTCAGCTTCTCCAGGCCCCAATGCTTATACATCCGCGCGTGCAGGAAGTATTGATTGATCGCGGTCAGCTCGTTCTTGAGTTGCGCGTTCAGGTATTCGATGACTTTTGCGTCGCCTTGCATGATTGTTCCTTGTCTGGAGCGCGGGGCATTGAAGAAAGATAATCCTTGAGCGTGCTTCTGCCAAGGTAGGGAGATATTTTTTCTTTCAGATGAAACTGAGAATGAATCTCTTTAGCGACGGCGACGGAGCTCAAAGAAAAAAGCCGGGCGCCATGCCCGGCTGTTGGAACCACGCGCCGTCTGCGACGCGCGCTCAGACCGTCGCGACCGGAATCTTGCCGATCTTTGCCTGCCATTCCGCAGGGCCGGTCTTGTGAACGGACGTGCCGTTCGAATCGACGGCCACCGTGACCGGCATGTCCTTCACGTCGAACTCATAGATGGCTTCCATGCCGAGGTCTTCAAAGGCGAGCACCTTTGCTTCGCGGATCGCCTTCGACACGAGATACGCCGCGCCGCCGACCGCCATCAGATACGCCGCCTTGTGCTTCTTGATCGCCTCGATCGCGACCGGACCGCGCTCGGCCTTGCCGATCATCGAGATGAGGCCGGTCTGCGCGAGCATCGTCTCGGTGAACTTGTCCATGCGCGTGGCCGTGGTCGGGCCAGCCGGTCCGACGGCTTCGTCGCGCACCGGATCGACCGGGCCGACGTAGTAGATCACGCGGTTCGTGAAATCGACCGGCAGCTTTTCGCCCTTCGCCAGCATGTCCGCGATGCGCTTGTGCGCGGCGTCGCGGCCCGTCAGCATCTTGCCCGAGAGCAGCAGCGTCTGGCCCGGCTTCCACGCTGTCACTTGTTCCGGCGTCAGCGTGTTCAGATCGACGCGCTGGCTCGTCTCCGTATTCGGCGCCCACGTGACGTTCGGCCAGGCGTCGAGCGGCGGCGCTTCGAGTTTCGCGGCGCCGGAGCCGTCGAGCGTGAAGTGCGCGTGGCGCGTCGCGGCGCAGTTCGGGATGATCGCGATGGGCTTGCTCGCCGCATGCGTCGGCGCGGCCATGATCTTGACGTCGAGCACCGTCGACAGACCGCCGAGGCCTTGCGCGCCGATGCCGAGCGCGTTCACTTTCTCGTGCAGCTCCACGCGCAGTTCCTCGATCCAGTCCTGCGGACCGCGGGCGATGATGTCCTGAATGTCGATCGGGTCCATCAGCGATTCCTTCGCCATGACCATCGCCTTCTCGGCGGTGCCGCCGATGCCGATGCCGAGCATCCCCGGCGGGCACCAGCCCGCGCCCATCGTCGGGACGGTCTTGAGCACCCAGTCGACGATCGAATCGGACGGGTTCAGCATCGCGAACTTCGACTTGTTTTCGGAGCCGCCACCCTTGGCCGCGACCTGCACGTCGACCTTGTCGCCCGGCACGATCTCGTAGTGGATGACAGCCGGCGTGTTGTCCTTCGTGTTCTTGCGCGCGCCTTCGGGCGGGCTCACGATCGATGCGCGGAGCACGTTGTCCGGGTTCATGTAACCACGGCGCACGCCTTCGTTGATCATGTCGGTGACGGACATCGTCGCGCCGTCCCATCGCACGTCCATGCCGACCTTCACGAACACCGTCACGATGCCGGTGTCCTGGCAGATCGGCCGCTTGCCTTCGGCGCACATGCGGCTGTTGGTCAGGATCTGCGCGATGGCGTCCTTTGCAGCGGCGCTTTCCTCGAGTTCATAGGCACGGCCGAGCGCCTGGATGTAGTCGAGCGGATGGTAATAGCTGATGTACTGCAGAGAATCGGCGATGCTCTGGATCAGGTCTTCTTGCTTGATGACGGTCATGGCTTGTGCTCTGGGGACGTGGATCTTGCTGCGAGCGTTCGGATGACGCTCTGGTCAATCCAGCGCACCGCGCGCGGCGGTTTCGCTGTGGAAATGCTTCGGATGCGTGTGCGTGGTCAGCCGGTCGACATACGCCATGATCAGCGCGGACACGAGGAAGGCGACGTGGATCACCACTTGCCACATCACCGTGTGGTAGCTGTGCTGATCGGGGTTGATGAACGATTTCAGCAGATGGATCGACGAGATGCTGATGAGCGCCATCGACAGCTTCACCTTCAGCACGCCCGCGTTGACGTGATCGAGCCATTCGGGCTCGTCCGGATGCCCTTCGACGCCGAGCCGCGACACGAAGGTTTCGTATCCGCCGACGATCACCATGATCAGCAGGTTCGAGATCATCACCACGTCGATGAGGCCGAGCACGACGAGCATGATGTTGGTTTCATCGAGCGTCATCGCGTGCGTGACGAGGTGCCAGACTTCCTTCAGGAACAGCACGACATAGACGGCTTGCGCGACGATCAGCCCGAGATACAGGGGCACCTGAAGCCAGCGGCTCATGAAGATGATTCTCGGCAACGCCTTCATCGTGCCGGGTCGGACGGGCGAATCTGGAATGTGCTTGGGAGCGGACATGGGCGGCTCGTCGGGGTAGGGCGGTCGGCTAAGAGGGATGACGGGAAAGCGATTGAAACGATGAACGCGAAACCGGAACGCGCGCCGCTTATGCAAGGGCTGCGCGAAAGTCGCGTGATAAAGCCCGACATTGTAGCGCGTCGGCGCGCGATGCCGCCGTGATGCCCATTGCGGTGGGCCGGTTCAGACGCCGGATTCGCTGCTTTCCTGCGCTCTGCGCGGCGGGCGGCGAAGACTCGCCAGCAGGATGCCCGCCATCACGCAGGCGAGCGCCGCGCCGTGCGCGAGCGTCGGCCGTTCGCCGAGAAACACGATGCCATAGAGCGCCGCCGCCACGGGCAGCACGGCGGAGAACACGCCCGCGAGACTGCCGGGCACATGGCGGATGCCCTTCATCCAGAGCCAGAAGGAGAAGACGCTCGCCGAAAGCCCGTACCAGCCGACGAGCGCCCACGTGATCCAGTCGACGCCGCTCCAGTCGAACGCGAGTGCGGACGGCAGGCCGAGCGGGAGCATCAGCAGGAGGCCGAAGCCGTGCGTGTATGCGCAGATGTCGATGGCCGGCAGCGTCTGCGTGAGCCGCCGCGAGAGGATCACGTAAAGCGATTCGCAGCACACCGCGCCCACGATCATCAGATTGCCCGCGAGCGAACCGGCGCCGCCCGCGTCTACATCGACGGCTGCGTGCGCGCCGCCGCTCTGCGCCACGTTGACGATGACCACGCCGACGACGCCTAACGCGATGGAAACGAACGCGCGTCCGCCCGGGCGCTCCTTGAGAATGAGCCACGCGAACAGGGCGACGACGGCAGGCAACGTGCTCGTGATGACGCCCGCCGCGACCGCGCTCGTGCGCGCGACGCCGTTGAGCATCAGCAGCGTGAAGCCGAACGTGCCGAACAGGGCTTGCAGGAAGAGGTTGATCCACTCGTCGCGGCGCACGCGTTTCATCTTGGATAGACGAAAGAGCGGCCATAGCACTGAGAGCGCGATCACGAAGCGCAGCAGCGCGAAGAGCGGCGCCGGCACGCTTGCGACGATCGACTTGCCGATGCCGACGTTGCTCCCGACGAGCAGCATCGACGCGATGAGACAGAGGGCGTAGCGATTCACGCGATGAATTTCCGCGCCGCGTGCACGACAAGCGCGCGACGAGTTCAGTTACGATTGTGGGGACGCATTGTAGAAGCCGCGCCGACTCCGTGTATACCCCGTGCTAGCAAGGGCGCTCGCGTAAGAAGCGGGTAAGTTGGGCGGCATATCTTCGAACCAGTGCTGGAAGATGGCCGAGCGCAAAGCTCCGCAGCTTTGCATGGAAGGGAGACAGGGTCTGGCAGGAAACGCGCACGGGCGTCCCGCTTTCGAACCTCATAACATGCGGCGCGATCGCTTTACACGAGGCGCGCCGGCGGTTCTTGGAATCATCATCAGAGGGGTTGTCGATGTCTGCGATCGAATCGGTTCTTCAGGAAAAACGCGTGTTTCCGCCGTCAGCCAAGGCATCGTCGGGAGCGGCGATATCGGGCATGGACGCCTACAAGGCGCTCGCCGCCGAAGCCGAACGCGATTACGAAGGCTTCTGGGCGCGGCTCGCGCGCGAAACGCTCTCGTGGCACAAGCCCTTCACGAACGTGCTCGACGAATCCAACGCGCCGTTCTACACGTGGTTCGCCGACGGTGAGCTGAACGCGTCGTACAACTGCCTCGACCGTCACGTCGAAGCGGGCCGCGGCAACGAGACCGCGATCATCTTCGAAGCCGACGACGGCGCCGTCACCAACGTCACCTATCAGGACCTGCTCGAACGCGTGTCCCGCCTCGCCAACGCGCTCAAGAAGCGCGGTGTGAAGAAGGGCGACCGCGTCGTCATCTATCTGCCGATGTCGGTGGAAGGCGTCGTCGCGATGCAGGCGTGCGTGCGCATCGGCGCCACGCATTCGGTCGTGTTCGGCGGCTTCTCGTCGAAGTCGCTCAACGAGCGTCTCGTCGATGTCGGTGCAGTCGCGCTCATCACCGCTGACGAACAGATGCGCGGCGGCAAGGCGCTGCCGTTGAAGAGCATCGCCGACGAAGCGCTCGCCGCCGGCGGCTGCGAGGCCGTGAAGGATGTCATCGTGTATCGGCGCACGGGCGGCAATGTCGCGTGGACCGAAGGCCGCGACGTGTGGCTGCACGAGATCGTCGAGAACGAAGCGCCGCAGTGCGAGCCCGAGTGGGTCGGCGCGGAGCATCCGCTTTTCATCCTGTACACGTCGGGTTCGACGGGCAAGCCGAAGGGCGTGCAGCACAGCACGGCTGGCATCCTGCTGTGGGCCGCGCAGACGATGAAGTGGACCTTCGACATGAAGCCGGGCGACGTCTTCTGGTGTACGGCGGATATCGGCTGGATCACGGGGCATAGCTATATCGCGTACGGGCCGCTCGCAATCGGCGCAACGCAGGTCATGTTCGAAGGCGTGCCGACGTATCCGAACGCGGGCCGCTTCTGGGAGATGATCCAGCGTCACAAGGTCACCGTCTTCTATACGGCGCCCACCGCGATCCGCTCGCTCATCAAGGTGTCGGAGGCCGACGCGAAGGTGCATCCGAAGAGCTACGACCTGTCGACGCTGCGCATTCTCGGCACGGTCGGCGAGCCGATCAATCCGGAAGCGTGGATGTGGTATCACGAGAACGTGGGCGGCGGACAATGCCCGATCGTCGATACATGGTGGCAAACCGAAACCGGCGGCCACATGATCACGCCGCTGCCGGGCGCGACGCCGCTCGTGCCGGGCTCGTGCACGCTGCCGCTGCCGGGCATCATGGCCGCGATCGTCGATGAAACCGGCCAGGACGTGCCGAACGGGCAGGGCGGCATTCTCGTCGTGAAGCGTCCGTGGCCGTCGATGCTGCGCAATGTCTGGGGCGACCCGAAGCGTTATCAGACGAGCTACTTCCCCGAAGAACTCGGCGGCAAGCTGTATCTCGCCGGCGACGGCGCGGTGCGCGACAAGGAAACCGGCTACTTCACCATCATGGGCCGCATCGACGACGTGCTGAACGTCTCGGGTCACCGGCTCGGCACGATGGAGATCGAGTCGGCGCTCGTCGCGAATCCGATCGTGGCGGAAGCGGCGGTCGTCGGCCGTCCGGACGATACGACGGGCGAAGCGGTCGTCGCGTTCGTCGTGCTCAAGCGCACGCGTCCCGAGGGCGATGAAGCGAAGCAGATCGCCACCGAACTGCGCAACTGGGTCGGCAAGGAGATCGGGCCGATTGCGAAGCCGAAGGACATCCGCTTCGGCGAGAACCTGCCGAAGACGCGCTCGGGCAAGATCATGCGGCGTCTGTTGCGCTCGCTCGCGAAGGGCGAGGAAATCACGCAGGACGTGTCCACGCTCGAGAACCCCGCGATTCTCGATCAACTGGGCGAGGCGCGCTAAACCGCCTCATGCGGCCGCCGCTTTGAATAGCGGCGGTCGATCCCGATTGCCGGCGTGACGCGGTTTTGGTAAATAACCGCATGGCCACGCCGCACGCCGATACCCTCAATTCCACGCTCGCTCCGCCGCCGCCCGTGCCGGCGGCGATGGCGCGCGCCCATCGCGCTTACTGGCGCTTCAATGTCGCGCTGATCGCGGTGCTGATGACCGTCGGCTTCGTCGTCTCGTTCGGCGTGCCGCTTTTCGCGCAACGCCTTCAGCACGTTCGCATCGCGGGCTTTCCGCTGCCGTTCTATTTCGGCGCGCAAGGCGCGATCCTCGTCTACGTGACGCTGATCGTGATCTATATCGTGCTGATGCAGATCGCCGATGCGCGTCTTGCGCGCGCCGTTGCGATAGCGGGCGGCGATGTGTCCGCGAACTTTACCGCGAACGTCGCCGAGTCCCCGCCGGACGATCCGGTGCGATGAAGCTCACGAATCGCCTCATCCTCACCTACGCGCTGTATACGCTCGGCTTCCTGCTGTTCATCTTCGTGATGGAGCGCATCGAGCGCGTGGCGGGCGCGGGCATGTGGGTCGGCTATGTGTTTCTGTTCGTGCCGATCGCCGTGTATGCCGTGATCGGCCTTCTGTCGCGCACGTCCGATCTCGTCGAATACTACGTGGCCGGACGGCGCGTGCCGTCGGCGTTCAATGGCATGGCGACCGCGGCTGACTGGCTGTCGGCGGCGTCGTTCATCGGGCTGGCCGGATCGATTTACGCGAGCGGCTACGACGGCCTCGCCTACGTGATGGGCTGGACCGGCGGCTATTGCCTAGTCGCGTTCCTTCTCGCGCCTTATGTGCGCAAGCTCGCGCGTTACACGATTCCTGACTTCCTCGGCACGCGCTTCTCGAGCAACCTCGTGCGCGGACTCGCGGCCGTTGCGGCGATTCTCTGCTCGTTCGTTTATCTGGTCGCGCAGATTCAGGGCATCGGGCTGATCGCGTCGCGCTTCATCGGCATCGAGTTTTCCATAGGCATCTTCTGCGGGCTGGCGGGCATCCTCGTGTGTTCGTTTCTCGGCGGCATGCGCGCGGTCACATGGACGCAGGTGGCGCAATACATCATCCTGATCAGCGCGATTCTGATTCCCGTCTCGATGATCGGCCATCGCGACGGGCTCGGCTGGTTCCCGCAACTGAGCTATGGCCGTGTGATGGAGCGTGTCGAAGCGCTCGAGCGCCAGCTGGCGGCGTCGCCGGACGAAGCCCGCGTGCGTGACGAGTATGGGCGGCAGGCGGCGCGCATGCAGCAGCGCATCGATGCGCTGCCGCGTTCTTACTTCGACGAGCACGCGCGCCTCGTCGATGAGATCGCGGAACTGCGCCGACGCAACGGCCCGCTGCGCGAGATCAACGAGCGCGAGCGCGAACTGGCGTCGTTTCCGCGCGATCCCGCCGACGCGCAAGCCCGATGGTCCCGCGAACGCGATGCGCTGACCGGGCGCGTCGCCGCCCCGGTGCCGATGACCGATGCGTTCGCGCGCACGTCGACCGACGATGAAAGCCCGCGTACGCATCAACTGAACTTTCTCGCGCTGATCCTGTGTCTGTCGATCGGCACGGCGAGCCTGCCGCACATTCTCACGCGCTACAACACGACGACGTCGGTTGCGTCGGCGCGGCGTTCGGTCGGCTGGACGCTGTTCTTCGTGGCGTTGTTCTATCTGACGGTGCCGGTGCTCGCGGTGCTCATCAAGCATGAGATTCTGACGGGCCTCGTCGGGCATCGGTTCGCGGATTTGCCGCAATGGGTGACGCAGTGGCGGCGTATCGAACCGTATCTGATTCGCGTGAGCGACGTGAACGGCGACGGCATCGTGCGATGGGCCGGCATTCAGATGCAGCCGGACATGGTGGTGCTCGCGGCGCCGGAAATCGCGGGACTGCCTTATGTAATTTCGGGATTGATTGCGGCGGGCGCGCTGGCGGCTGCGCTTTCGACGGCCGATGGCTTGCTGCTCACGATTGCCAACGCGCTCTCGCACGACGTCTATTACTGCATGGTCGATCGTCGCGCCACGAGCCAGCGGCGCGTGACGATTTCGAAGATTCTGTTGCTCGGCGTGGCGCTGCTGGCGTCGTACGTGGCGTCGCTGAATGCGGGCAACATCTTGTTCCTCGTGGGCGCGGCGTTTTCGCTGGCGGCATCGGGACTGTTTCCGGCGCTGGTGCTCGGCGTGTTCTGGAAGCGGACGACGCAGCGGGGCGTCGTCGCGGGGATGATCGCGGGACTCGTCGTGTGCGTGTACTACATCGTGTCGACGTATCCATTCTTTACACATCTGACCGGCTTCGACGGGCCGCGCTGGCTGGGCATCGAGCCGATCGGATCGGGCGTGTTCGGCGTGCCGGCGGGCTTTGCGGTGGCGATCGTGGTGAGTTTGATCGACCGCAAGCCCGATGAATACACGCGCGCACTGGTCGATTACATTCGTCACCCATAGGGGCTAGGCGGGCGGCGCGAAGTTGGTATAATTGCCGTCTTCCGGAGAGATGGATGAGCGGTTTAAGTCGCACGCCTGGAAAGCGTGTATAGGGTAAAACCTATCGGGGGTTCGAATCCCCCTCTCTCCGCCAGAGATTATGAAATCCCGCACAGTCATTGACTTGCGGGATTTTTGTTTTGGCCACCCACGAAATGACCCACGTCCGTTGAGACGCGCTCGATGTGTCGTTGCCCCTGATTCGAAGCGTTGCCGTTCGAATTGATATATGCCGTTGCGACGACCCACGGATCCCGCAGCAGCTTCCGCGATTGAGGCCAGCGAGAACGGTTACGCCCGCGACCTTGCGTAGCGAGCGCTCGCGCATACTGTGGCGAACAAGTTCGAGGCGGCATATCACCGAACAACTTGCTCGAACAGCGCCGCCCGTTGATGGAAGTCATGGGCGGCGCACGTCCTCGGTACATGAATCCACATTCGCCACTTGTCACAAAGTGACACGCATCAACGTAGGTCTATTCACCTCCCGCTAGGATTAGCAATCCTTTCTAATATTGGAGGTGACATGTCGTTTCCGGATTGGGGAACTTCGTACAACGCGGTAGTGTGCTGAAGGATGTGCAGAAACGCTGAGGCGGCAGGAGCGCAGAGGCAGGGGTGGCCGTGGTGTAAGTTGATGAATGTCCAGTTCGTCAACCTGCCCTCGGGAGGGCTTACGCCATGGCCACGACCAAGCGTAGTACGAACCGGCCGCCAGCGGAAGCGCTGGTTGCCGGCGACCGGGATCTGATGAAGGCGCTCATGAAGGATGCGCTGCAGGAAGTGCTTGAAGCCGAAATGACAGAGCTAC
Organism: Caballeronia grimmiae; assembly: GCF_022879615.1. NCBI lineage: Bacteria > Pseudomonadati > Pseudomonadota > Betaproteobacteria > Burkholderiales > Burkholderiaceae > Caballeronia > Caballeronia grimmiae. The sequence continues at coordinate 1,822,886 of NZ_CP084271.1, read as the reverse complement.
TGGGCGCGGCGCCCAATGAGCGCAGCGAGACGCGAAGCGGCTATCGTGCGGGCTACTACGGCCGCGCTCTGGTGACGCGCATCGGCAAACTGGAGTTGCGCGTGCCACGTGATCGGCATGGCGAATTCTCAACGGCGCTGTTCGAGCGCTATGCGCGCAGCGAGAAGGCATTGGTGGCGGCGTTGGCCGAGATGTACGTGCAGGGTGTGTCGACGCGCAAGGTCAAGGCGATTACCGAAGAGCTGTGCGGTCACAGTTTTTCGGCCTCGGCGATTTCGGCGATCAACAAGGGGCTGGATGCGACGCTGGCAAAGTTTGCACACCGGCCGCTGGAAGAAGCGTATCCGTATTTGATCGTCGACGCGCGCTATGAGAAGGTGCGTGAGTCGGGCGTGATCCGTTCGCAGGCGGTGCTGATCGCCATCGGCATCAACTGGGAAGGCCACCGGCAGGTGCTGGCTGTGGAGTTGGCCAACCGCGAAAGCCATTCGAGCTGGAAAGAATTCCTTCTGGCGCTGAAAAAGCGCGGCCTGTCAGGCGTCGAGTTCGTCGCCTCGGACGACCACGCGGGGCTAAAGAAGGCGATCGGTGAGGTGCTGCCGGAAGCCGCCTGGCAGCGCTGCTACGTCCACTTCCTGCGCAACGCACTGGACTATCTGCCGCGCAAGGCCGATGACGACTGCCTTCAGGAGTTGCGCTGGATGTACGACCGTCGCGACCTGCAGGAAGCGCAACGGGATCTGGCTGCGTGGATCAGCAAGTGGCAAAGCAAATATCCGAAGCTGGTGGACTGGGTCGAAGGCAACATCGCTGAGACGTTGACGTTTTACCGGTTGCCGCGCGCGCATCACAAGCACCTGAAGTCCACCAACATGCTGGAGCGGCTGAATGAGGAAATCCGGCGGCGCACGCGTATCGTGCGCATCTTCCCAAACGATGCGTCGTGCCTTCGGCTGATCAGGGCCCTGTGTAGCGAAACGCATGAAACGTGGCTCGAAGACAGCCGTTATCTGAACATGGCCTTGCTGGCCGAGCAGAAAAAGGAGTTCTTACGCGCTGCTGCATAGCGGGCGTGCGGCGTTCGGCGCCGCGGGAAGCCACGCGCGCCGAACGCCGCACAGAAGGATCAACTGAAACCACCGGTATCCGGTTTCTGCACAACTTGACGCACATAACTTACAACGCGCTTTACGTCCCGTTGTCAGGTGGCTGGCGATGCACGCTGATGACCAAGCGGGAATTTGAGCAGAACGACTGGTATCGACGGTCCAGCCGTTTTGGAGGTCTGTCCTATGCAGAGCGCGAAAAAAAAGAGAGCGCCGAAAACCGGCAGAGGGAAGAGGATCGGCGTGATTTCGATGTATTGTTCAGAGCGCGCATTGATGCAAGCTCGGCGCATTTGTCGTCCGACTTTCGCGCATACATCGAGTTCATTCGACACGAGTTGCGGGCGTCGAGTTGGGACGTGCCTGTCGATGGCGATGGCGTCACGCGCATACTGCGTCACGCCGTGCGCGATGGCCGTATCGTTGCATCGGTCAATCGCAATGCTTGGTTTGCTGGCACACAACGGGTGTTCAAGTGGTACGCGCCGCAGAATTGGCCAAAGGCAAGCGGCGGCGCGAGCTTCAAGGCGGAAAAGGATGAAGTCATCGGCTGGCGAGAGTTTGCCGCGCTCAAGCGTGCCAACGGCGAATCGGGCTTCGACTCTGGAATTGACGCGTCTAGCCTGAGTGCGGTGAGCAAGTTTGCGTCCGGTGCGGGCGGCGTCGTGTCTGGCAGCGGAGCAAGCGCCAGCGGCGGCGGGTTCGATTGGCTCGGCGCTGTCGAAGCGGTTGCGGGGACGGTGTTCGGCGGTGCAACGTCTGGTAGCGATGGCGGCGGCAATCCCATGCTCGAGAGTTTCGGAGGTGACGATAGTCTACTCGGCGACGCACAACCGTTTGATTATGTGCCTGACGATCTAGGCGATGAAATCGAACAACTTGCAGCAAGCACAAACAATCCGAACTATGCCGCAAAGATGCTCGGATATGAACGGAAAATTTTCGGAAAGATGGTTCACACAATGAAAGACGGTTTGGACCTTGGTGGAGCCGATAACGTTCTTTGGCACGATAACGGCGATATCGAATTTAAAGGCGACATCATCGGAAACATGCACGACTACAACTAAAGACACGTGGACCATATGAACGATTTTCAGTCTGCAAACGCATCATTCTCGATAGCTGGGGATTTGGTAAGGCCCGAAACATGGAGCGCCTATTTCAATGTGAAACCCGATGCTTTTGTTTTAAAAGGGGAGCACTTTACCACTCCGTCCGGCAAGACCAGCAGCGCACCCGGCCGCACCAATGTGTGGAGTGTGAATAGCAAACTCGCTGTTCAGAGCGACAGACTTGAGCCGCACTTGCGATATCTGATTGAGCTTCTTGCTCTGCCTCGAAGCGATTTCCGTGATTTGCTCAATAAGCAACAGGCTCGTGTGCGCTTCTTCTGTTATTGGGACAATGCGAGCGGAGATCGCGTCCCAGACGTTCCGGACGATATCCGCTCGATGATGGCGGAGATGGGCGGGACGATTGAGATTGACGAGTATCGATAACAGAGACTCGCGATTAAGGTCCGTCAATCGTCACGAGTTTTGACATCATCGTAGAATTCGAAGTGCAGACGTGTGCCGTATTCTGTGAAGTCCGGCGCGTGGTGCGCTGGAAACAGGCTTGGCGGCCTCTCGAACATTTAACCCGTGACGCCCGCGCAATGCGGGCGAAGCGTTCAACCCCGCGCGCCGACTTTGACCACTGGCGCATGGTGCATTGTCACGCCTATGGGCGGGACGTGGCAGGGAACCCGCAAGGGTTGCCGGTTATGGTTATGTTCCCGGTCCGCCAACCTTGTCACCGTACCCGCCCGCCCCTTTCTTGGGGCGGCTCCGGGCTTCACACAGGAGCGGCAATGCAACAAAACGACCCACAAAATGATAGCGGATTCGAGCGGAATGATGTGGAATAAATAGGTATCGGGATGGAGCTAAATTATTGTCTAGGAAAGGAAATTTGGATCGATGCGGAATTCGATGGAATGCAAACGGGCGGACCCTCTCTCGCCAAGCAGGACATGTAAGCCCCGTCAAATCAGTTATTTGCGGGGCTTTTCGTTTTTCTGGCCCATCGAATAGCCCATCAACGGGCGCAGGCTATCGTTCCGTTGCGTTCGTCCCGCCTATCAATATGTGTTGGAACGACGCTACAGCGAAGCGTTCAGGCTGAGTGCCGCCGTTTAGGATCGCCTCGCCTTTTTACAGCCTTCATAAGACATTTACCTTGTCGCAACGCAGACTGCAAACACGTTTCGCTCTCTGAGCAACAACCCGCGAATCTCTTGCGCGCGTTCCACGCCGCCGAACAAATGCGCAAAAAGAGCGTGCCGGATTCGCCTGAGCACGTCGAAGCAAAGGCGCGTCTCACCATTCTGCAATGGTGAACTCAAGAGGGTCCGAGACCAGATGCGCGGCGCGATAGAGTATCGCAGACTCGATCGTTTACTCATTGCAACTATCCGCGAGCGGTTAGACCAAGCCGGATGGGCGCTGCTCGTTCAAGAAGCGCGCGAAAGGCGCGCTGTTTTTGAAGTCCTGAAGATGACCGGCGAACAACTGGCCGTCGCTGGCGTTGACGGACCGATAGCGGTTCACCGCCGCCAGCGACCTGAATATCGCAAGCTTTACAACTGCGAGCCGTAGCTCCTCAAACTAAGGCCGGATGCGGCCTTAGTTTTCGTTACAGCTGGCGAGAACGGCAACCTCGAGGAACGCCCCCTTACGTTATGGTGGTGACGGCCTGCACGGGTCCTTCCTGACCCTAAGCGCCGTGCGGGCGCGGAGACGTGCGAATGGCCGTAGCCAAGGGTCCGCAATTCCACCACTTCTACGAAATATCACGCTTGTACGGGCGCATATCGACTACCACGACCTCCTTGCACGTCAGCCGAATATCGAGGCCGATATTTGGCGTAAGGTCCAGTTGAATCAGTTCACCGGGCATTCCGGAAAGTGTCATTTCCATGATCGTCGCCTCTTCAATCATGCCATTAACGTCAATATCCGATGTTCGAATGTCCAGAAAATCAAGCACGACGATGTAATCGGGGCGATCCGAAACGGGCGGCGCACCATAACGGTTGTGAAGCACTTCCAGCCGAAGGTCGAGCAATTCGCGCACGCGGTTCCCCGTTAAGAGGATTCCATTGACATCTTCGTGCGTTTGTCGAATTCTCCGCAGACAGAATGAACGTACAGCGGAGTCGTGAAAAGACGAATACCCGCCTAGAACGGCTTTAAGCCATTCGGCGCTTTTTGCATGATGCCAACCCCATGTTTTGTTTGCGTTGCTCATGACAGCCCCCTATTTGGCGCGAATCTAATTGAAACTGATCGGTGACATTGGAAGATGCGTGTTGTCCCGCACGCCACCAGAAAAATTATGTCCGTGCGGATCACCGTGGCTTCCATGATATTGAGCCGAGAGATTGCCGGTTGAATCGAAGTAATCCACATCTTGGCCATTCGGGTTAATGGCAAAACCTCCGGGTTCGTTCCCTGTCATACGAACGCCCCGCGCCGCTAGTTCCGTTACATCATCGCTCAATGCGTCCGGCACATACTCGAACGGCTGCGCGTCACTGAGCAACGAACGGCCTTCGCCATCGTCAGTATCTCCGAAGCTCTTGAGCATCGAATCGCCGTCGCTCGAACTCGCCCCGCCAAGCACCGCCCCGGCGACCGATTCGGCCGCGCCGAGCCAGTCAAAACCGCTGCCACCAGAACCACCAGACGAGCCCGCAGAGGCGGCAGCATTGGCCGCAACTCGCGCGCAAACGTATGGCGTGTCAACGTTAAAGCGCCCACTCGCGTCAAGCGGTACAAGCTGCCCGTCACGGAAGGAGTAGATGGTAGGTTTAGCATCTGGCGTTCGCTTCGGCCAGCTTTGCGGTGCGTACTGTCGGACGACCCGCCGACTACCGCACCAAGCGCGGCTAATGGCAGGAACGAGTTGACCATCGCGTACCGCATCACTGAGGATGCGCGTTACGCCGTCCCCATCGACCGGCGCGGACAATCCTGAAATACGAAGGTGTTCGCTAATGAATGCCGCATATGCGCGGAACTCGGTACAGGAGCGCGCCGCGCGGCGGTCGATGGACACCCGAAATAGCCGGTCGAAGTCTTGCCGGTCTTGCTCGATTTGTTCGTCGCGCTCTTTGCGTGCTTTCTGCCGCTCATCATTTGAGAGCTTCCAGCCGCGATCAACGTCCGGCAGGCCGCGGATCGGTATGAGCGAACATTGCCAGTCGCTGGTTAGCGGTACAGAAAGCGCGTTATACGAACGCTCCCATTCTGGAAACGACATGTCACCTCCATCTTTGACAGGAGTGCAAATTGTAACGAGTATGAACGCGTGCTTTGACGCTGAATTTCAATAAATAGAAAGGTGGCAGGGTTATAAGCCGTCGAACCTGTGTGATTCAGTCACCGTCTAGGTTGAAATCGATCAATTGCAGCCTGAGGTCATCGAACTCAGCTTTTCCATGCTATTCGGCAGTCGTCCTGAAGAATGACATAAGCCGGCGCTTCAATTGCGCTATGGCGAATCGCTGAAGCATCAAGAAAGCAGCCGAACCGATACCACATCCCACTCATCTCCCTTTTTAGGTCTGCTCCGATGGCGAGAGGCGGAGCAGGTGCGCTTCAATTTCCCACATACGCTCATCCACAAATCAATAAGGAAAACAAAGTATGAAGGGTCCAGCTCTGAGAGGATTAGCGTCCGCGCGGGCGATGAAAACGACTATCGCTGTCCAATGAATCGGGTGGCTGTCGCAAGCACGCACAACGCGCTTGATGAACGCATGAAATGCAATCGACCTTATGCCGTCATTGCCGATCGGCACGTGGAAACATCGTCGGATAAAACGTGCGGCGATCAACGATGGGACAGTACACATGTTTAGTCCGCTGATTGAACGCATCGACACTGAAGGTTCGGTGCGCGATGAGTGCATGGCTAATTGGGATGCGCCGGTTCAGGCATTAGTGGAATCGATGAACATCAGCAACTCCCAGCTAATGCCGACGAGTCTAGCGTTCCGATTCGACGTGGTATGCAAACACATCAGCGGCGTCAAACGCTGACCTATAACGGACAATTTCCTATGCGAGTCATACCCCCCATCCCGATTACGACGAAAACTCAGCGGCGCGCGGTCGCCAGACGGCTGTTACGCGGAGAGATCACGATGCAGGACGCGGCGCTGGAGCGCGGCGTGAGCCCTGTGCAGGTGCGTGATTGGCTCAAGGAGTTGGGCTATTGGGAACAGTACGATGCTCTGCGCAAAGCGCTCAGTGACCTGCGACGAAAGCGGACCCGCCAAGCCAGAAGAGCGATGCGGCAGATGCCTTAGTAGGGCGGCAGAAAAGTTTCTGTGGCGTCGAAGATTCGCGGACTCTCGCTGCCCGCGTCACGGGCGCATGGTCCCTCGGATTCGTTCCGAGAATCTGCCAGCCGATACGCAAACGGGAAGCGCCGCCGGATCGAAGCGTACTACCAACCGTCCCGCTGCAATATTTCGTCTTGATTCCGCTCGAATTGTCCACGAAGGTCAACTGAGCCGCGATGCCCGCGTTAAGGCGCGGCAGGCTCGCTGCGGTCAAAGCGTCAGCCCTGCGTTCCGCCGTATTTCAATTCGAACAAGGACACAGACATGAGTATCTTCGGTGACATCGTGGGCAAGATCTTCCACAGAGCCAAGCCGGAGCAGCCGGCGCCGGTCGTCGAGCCGGACCCGGCGCCCGCGCCCGCCGTCGAGGGCGGCGCTCCCTCTCAGGCCTTGACGGATATCGACGTCGCAGCCGTCATGGATCAACTCGCGAGCGAGAGCAGCCAAACGCTGAACTGGCGTGTGTCGATCGTCGATTTGATGAAGCTGCTGCAAGTCGACAGCAGTCTCGAACATCGCAAGCAACTTGCAACTGAACTGCATTACGGCGGAGACATGAACGATTCCGCGTCGATGAATATCTGGTTGCACAAGCAGTTGATGCAGGCGCTTGCAGCGAACGGCGGGAAGCTGCCGGCCGATCTGATCGGCTAAGCACACGATAGTCGAACGAAAGCCCGCGACCGTCAGGCGACAATCGCGGGCTTCTGTCATTCTGCTTAGCGAGGGAAGTCCGCGGCTTGCGGCCTCGGGCGGATCAGCGCGCCGTCTACTTGCTTCGCGACCGCGCGAACGCTGCGATGGGGTCGTCCGCGAAAGCTGCAATCGGATCGGATGCGAACGGTGAGCCGGACACCTTCGGCTTGGCGTGAGGCTGTAGGGCATCGCTCGCGTGAGACGGGGCCGCATGTACGTTGACGTGAGTCGTGGCGTGCGCCTCAGCGTCGTCTTTGCCGCCCACCCACTCTTCGCTGTACTTGGCGAAAGCCGGCGCGGTCATGATCATCGCAAGGGGAATCAGGACGAGTCGAAAGGCGTTACGTACTGGCATGAAGTCTTTCTTATTGTTTATCGAAATGCAAAGGCCGAGGAGCGAGCATCGGCGAATGAGAGCGGACGAGCACAGCCCATGCAGGACCCGTCAGCGACGCCCGTGACCTGCTTTTGTGTGTGGGGAACAGCCCTCAATCGCGCGAAGCTTGAATGCCCAAGTCGCGGACCAGCGCGCTATGCGCTCGTCGAGCGGCATCTGCTCATTGGCGGGGAAACGCCGTGGATTCGCGAAGCCGCCCAATGGTGCGCACGCGAGTTCCTGGCAACGAAAGCACGTTTGTGCGCGTGGTGCCGCGCATGGAATGCGGCAGCGTTACGTCGCGATGTGCGTCGACGGAAATGCGCGAGTTGTTCATTGCAGATTGCCTCGTCCGAGCCAAGGAAGGCGCATTTGAACCGTTAGCCTCGCGAAATACAGCCGGATTTTTCCTAATTACGCCAAGCGCAACGATCTTTTACGAACCACGTCGTCTAAAGACAAACAGATAAGGCATGGTGTCGCACTTCGCTCGTGACGATGCCTGCGCACACCGACGCAGGCATCGTCTCTAGCGGCTTACTGCTTCATCGTGCCGGTCGCCTTCCCGCCACCGGACGGCGCTGCCGATGCGTCCGGAGACATGCCTTGCTCGCGCTGCTGCATCAGCGTGCCGCTGCCGGACGTCCCGGCCGGTGCGCCGCCTTGCGATGCATCATTGGAGCCCGGCATCGGCGATGCGCTCGGCTGTCCCTGCATCTGTTTCGGTCGTTGATTCATCTGATCGCGCGACATGTCTTGCGCGAAAGTGGCTGTGCTGGCAAGCGCGAGGAGTGCGCCTGCGATTGCTGCGGTCGCTTTCATGACTGTCTCCTGGTATTGGGCGCAAGACGCGCCGCTGCACTCGTTCAGCATCGACCGTGCCGCGGCTCGTCAAAGCGACTACGATAAAGCGTCGGCTGAAAGCGATGGCAATTGACTGCCGATTCACTACAATTCGCGATCCAAACGAATTTAGCGACCCAAAAACCAATTTATTGGGTTATTGCGACGGAGTGTTTCATGTCGACCACACTTAACGATTTTTTGGCATGGAGCGAACGCTTGCCGGATCAGGCTACCGAAGAAGCGAAATTGCTGCATGCCTTGATAGAGCGGCGCGAAGCGGAATTAAGGACGGGCATCGCCGATTTGATTGCCGCAGTAAGCCAGCGCGAGAACTGGAAATTGCAACGATGTGCGGCCACCGCCCGGCGCGTCGAACAAACGTCTAAGGTGCATCTGGAAGCGGTCTATGAGTATTTCCGCGACCGCAGCGAAGGGCGCCTGCATTACGAGCCGCCGGAGGTTCTTGCGGACTCGCTCGGCGGCCAGTCCGCGGGCCCGGACCGCCTGTGCGAGCCGGTGCTCGCGCACGCCAGCGCGTCAGCTACAAACGCTGAAGGTTCGGTAGCCACGCCGGTCATCGAACTGTATGGGCGATTGCAGTCGCTCGAAGCGCTCGTGGCTCAAACACCGGGTATCGGCTGCGGCGTTCAAGGTGTCAGGATCATGCGCATGGTGGCGCTGATGTCGAAAGCGCGCTCGGCGCAACTGGCGAATCTGCGACTCAGCGGAACGCAGGCTGTCTATCGCCATTCGTGATTATCTGTATTTTTAGCTTGCCGCGCGAAACACGATTTCGCACGAATTATGACGCTTTGTCTGTGTATTAAAACATTGGCGAGGCTTGGTGAAGCCGTAATTGCATCCGTTTATGACTCGCCTATACTTGGATTTCATCAGCCGATAGCGAACGGGCGACGTCATTTGCAATCCAGATGAGTTCCATGCAACGTTATCGGCAGCCGATCGCGCATGACTTCGATTCGTGAACGCTCGATGTCGAGCATCGTCGGCAAGCCAACCCTGGAGTCATTGTGAAAAGCCTGCTAAGCAGACGAGGCACCCTTCTCGAAAGCGCACCTTCCTTCCTGGTGCGGCAAAAAACGAATGCGCCGGTCCGTTTTGCCGCGCCGCTCAAATCCGATGACGATACCTCGTCCGACGACCTCCCCGCGAAGGCGCTGCCCGCCGCGGCTACCCCGCGCGTGACGCCGCTGCGGGCGGTCGGCGCAATGGCGCAACCAGGACCGCACGCGCTGCAGGCCGCGCAGATTGCCGAAGTCGAATGGCTAGTGCAGCAGGGAGTGCTCGCAACGTTTCGCACGTTTCAGAGCTTCGCTTATTCGGTGAGCCTGTTTTTCCATCCGCGCGACCTGACCTACTATGCCGTGCTTCATCACGAAGACGCCGTCTGGCGCGTGCTGAAAGCCGGCGATATCAGCGCCGCCGAGCCGGCATTCCGCCATTTTGCGGAGCAGGCAATGCGCCTCGCTGACGCCGACATGCGGCGTATCCATCTCCAGGCGCAAAACGACCAGTTTGCGAGGCTCATCGCGGATTCTGAAGCGCAGGTGGAGCGCGTGCGGGTCGACCTTCAGCGAGGCAGCACGCAGGACCAGGAAGTCGCGCTCAGGCAGCAGGAGACTCGCAAGGAACTCGCGCAACTGGAGGCGCGTCGCGTCGCCGCGCAGGCGCAGTTGAACAAGCTGCAAAGACAAATGCATCAGTTGACGGCGACCAGCAACGAGAACGTTCCCTTCCTGCCGTCCGGGCGCTGAAGGCGGAATGACGCAACGGGCGCGCTGCGCTCAGTGATCGCTTTTGGCGGCGTAGGGCGGGCGTTCCTGCGAGATGTAGCTGCTGAGTCCGCGTCCGGCGCGGGCGTGGCGCTTCATCTGCTCGACATGCGCCCGGCCCGGCGTGCCATAGTCGTACAAATAAGTGACGCCGTTGGCGAAGCGGACCTCGATGCTATCGTCCCGAATCTCGAATGCGGATACACCGGAGTTACCGGCCAGATTCCGATAGGGCGTCATCAGCTTCCTTTCGTCATTCGTTCGCGTTGACGCAGCGTGCCGTCCGCGAACGACAGATTCGAAAAGCCGGGCTAAAGAACAAGCAATCCCGGCCGATATCGTTGTCATGTGTCAGCGACGGGGGCCTCAGGCAGTCATGGAAAAAGACCAATTGCCGTTTCTCGATTCGGACGATCCGCATTTTCAGCATGCACGCGCGCTGAGTCTGTCCGTTGGCGCGATTCGTCGCGCGCAAGGTAAAAGTAATCCGAACGACTTTCCGGTCGGTTCGCTCGAATGGCACTTCGCCGTCGAGGATTTCGCGAGCGATGTGCTCCGCGCGCTGATGGGCGACGGTTCCGAAACCGTCGACATCCCGCTCGGCGAACGTCCGCTCGACTAGCGAGACCGGCGCGCCGGGGCGATGCCGTCCCGGCGCGTTACGATCAGAGCTTGACGCCGCCCGCTTCGGGCGCGTCCACGCCTCCGGGCGGGATCGCGCCGGTGGCGGCGACGTCGCTCGACCGCGTGTCGTTCGACCAGTACGGCTCGCGGCCGTAGTGCGTGTGAACGCTGCTCGCCCAGACGCGGTCGGCCATCGACGGCCACGCGTCCTTGTCGAAGCCCGGCGCGTTGCGCACCTGATCGGCGGTAGCGGCGATGCGGAAGCATCGATTATCGGTGTCGAGCGTCAGCGCGCTCCATGGCACTGCGAGCAGTTTGTCGCCGATGCCGAGAAAGCCGCCGCTCGACAACACCGCATACGCGATGCGGCCGCTCCGTACGTCCAGCATGATTTCCTTCACCGAGCCAACGTCGTGTCCGTCGCTGCTGAGCACCGGATTGTCATCCAGCGTGCTGGCAGCCATGACGTCGGGGCCGGGACCGGCAGCCGTCGACGCGCCTTTCCCTACGATCGTCGCGCCGCCGGAAGACTGCTCCATCGATTGATTCATGATCTGCTCCTTGCAGGTTCCAGGCCAATGCCTGGCGGGTTGTCAGATCAACGCGGTTTCGCCAGCCGTGCGTGTCCGGTTATCTTCTTCCGCAAGCAAGGAACATGCCGTCTGTGGGGCATCCGCCAATGCCGACGGGTGGCGCGCGCAGGCGTCTGCTAAGCTGCCCGCTCCTCAATCCCACTTGCCGCCCATGGTCGAATTGCACGAACTGCTTGCCGTCGCCTACAAGAAAGAACGCTTGCGAAGCCGCAGGCTTGTCAGGCACGCGGGATTGTCGGAGCACGCGGCACTCGTGCGAACGCTAGAGGAAGCGGCGGCGGAGCAGTCTTTGCGCGATCTGGTCGACGCACGCCGCGCCGCGCAAGCCAAAGCCGCCGATGCATTGCGACTCCGCCAGCTCGAACGTGCGACGCGCGCGAAACGACGCACGGCGTTCGACGATTCATCGGCGGGTGAGAGCGACGCCTGGATCGGCTGGTTCGATGGTTCCGCGCTGCCGAATCCGGGGCGCATCGGCATCGGCGGGGTGTTGAAGGCGCCGCACGGCGAGCGCATCGAAATCAGCGCGACGGCGGGTATCGGCGATAGCAGCTTAGCCGAGTATCTGGCGCTGCTCGCGCTACTCGAGGCAGCGGTGCAGAACGGGGCGACGCGGCTCGTGATCTACGGCGACAGCCGCGTCGTCATCGACGACGTCGCCGCACCCGCAAGCGGCGGTATACGCCGGCTCGCGGATCACGCCGAGCGGGTGCGCACGCTCATCGCGCGGATCGGCGATGTGCGCCTGCAATGGATTCCGCGCGCCCGCAACGCCGACGCAGACCGCCTCTCGCGGCAGGCGCTCGGACTGCCCGCGCTGCGCGCCGCCTGAGAGTCAGGCGAGTTCGCGGATGTCGGCGGTCGGCGCGCTGCCGAACGCATCGCTCAACAAGTAATCGACGAGCTTGCGCGCCGACTCTTCGGGCGTCGCGAGTTGGCCCTCGCGCTTGAGCGCATCGAAGCGCTCGCGCAGCGGGAAGCGGTCTAGCCCGGCGCCGCGAATCTCCGCCTGCATGTCCGTATCGACGACGCCCGGCGCGACGCTGCAAATCCTCAGCGACGGGTTGTCATCGAGCGCGACGGCGCGGGCGTGGTGATCGAGCGCGGCTTTCGTCGCGCAGTAGATGCTCCAGCCGGGATAGGCATTGCGCCCGGCGCCGCTCGAGATATGAGCGACGCGCCGATCCGCCACATGCGCACTCTGCGCGGCGAACGCCGCGGCGATCATCAGCGGCGCGGCGACATTCACGCTGACGGCGCGTGCGATCGCCGCCGCGTCCTGACTCGCGAGCGGCCCGACCGGGGCGAGCAGTCCCGCATTGTTCACCAGCACCACGCGATTCGCGCCCGCCACGAACCGCCCGAGCGCGCCGTCCGCGAGCCAGGCGGTGAGGGCGGCGAGATCGGCGAGATCGAGTTCGACTTCCTGCAGCCGGCCGGGATAGCGTGCGGCCAGCGCGGCGTTCCGATGGCGCGAGAGCGCCAGAATGTCGGCGTCGAGCGACAGCAGCGTGTCGGCCAGCGCCGCGCCGAGGCCGCGCGTGTGGCCAGTGACGATTGCGAGAGTTTTGTTGGGCATCGAATGGTCCGGTTGCATGAGGGAAGCGTCGCGTCGATTCTAGCGACAGGCCGCGGCGAGCGCCGCGACGCTAATAGCGTCGAATCGGCAGAAAGGAAAGGGGCAGACGGTCGTTCGTTGGTTAGAGGTCACAGCGCGCCACTACGCGGGTTTTTTACCTGACAAGATCGAGCGAGGAATCGACAATCTCGTCAGTCAAAAAACGCATCCGGAGCATCTTATGCCGATCAGTCCCGCAGACTGCCTTTCCGCCGAACGTCCCGCCCGCACTCGCTATCGAGCGGAATCCAGGGCCGTGATGGCCGCGTGTATCGCGTTCGTCGGTATTCCGGCCTGTGCGTGGGCGCAAAGCTCCCTGCAGCTTTATGGCGAACTCGACACCGGCGTCGCGTATGTGAACAACGTCGGCGGACATGCGCAATATCGGCTGACCACCGGGACCATCGACGGCAGCTACTGGGGCCTGCAAGGATCGGAGGATCTCGGCGGCGGCGCGCGGGCGATCTTCCGGCTGGAGCGCGGGTTTGCCGTATCGACGGGCGAGGGCATCAACGATCATCCGATGTATGTCGGACTCGGCACCGATGATCTCGGCACGCTGACCTTCGGCCGCCAATACGACTCGCTGCACGACTATTTCGCGCCGTTCACGCTGACGGGCGGCGCGGGCGGGACCGCGTTCGCCCACTTGCTCGACAACGACAACGCCAACAATTCGTTCCTCGCGGCCAATTCGGTGAAGTACACGAGCGCGACATACGGGGGCTTCAGCTTCGGCGGCCTCTACGCATTCTCCAACCAGGCGGGACAGTTCGCGAACAATCGCGCGTACAGCATCGGCGCGAATTATTCGGCGGGTTCCTTCAGCGCGGGCGCGGCTTATCTGCACAACAACGGGCGCGGCAACACGGCCAATGGCGCTTACGACACGCTCGCGTTGCCTGGCGCCGCGCCCGGCGCGGTAGTCAACGCGACCGTTCAGCGCCAGAACACGTTCGGCGTAGGGATGAGTTACGGCATCGGCGATTTCCAACTGGCGGGCACGTTCTCGCGCTCGATCAACACCGGTCCCGTCGATGCCGACACCGGCGACGCGCTCGCCTCGCTCGCGCTCAACAACTACGAGGTCAACGGCATCTACAAGCTGACGCCGGCCATCCTGCTCGCGGGCATGTATGTGTACACGAACGGCGGCGGGGCGCACTGGCACGAAGGCGCGTTGCAAGTCGACTATCTGTTGGGCAAGCGCACCGATGTCTATGTCGAGACGATCTATCAGCGCGCGTCGTCGCAAGCGCCGGCGATCATCAACAGCAACGACCCGGCAAGCGGCCGTAATCAGCTCATGTTCACGACGGGCATCCGTCACCGCTTCTGACTCCCGGCAGGTGCATAGTGTCGCTCGAGACTTTCTGGTTGTTCGTTCCGGCGTGCTTCGCCATCAACATGGCCTTCGGGCCGAACAACATGCTCTCGCTGTCGAACGGCGCGCGCGAAGGCGTGCGCGCTTCCGTGCTGGCGTCGTTCGGGCGGCTGGCGGCGTTCGCGATCATGATCGTCATCGCGGGACTCGGGCTCGGCGCTTTGTTGCTCGCGTCCGAAGCGCTATTCACGGCGGTGAAGCTCGCGGGCGCGGCGTATCTCGTGTGGATCGGCGTGAAGCTGATTCGCTCGGGGCCGTCGCTCGTCTCGAACGCCGACGCAGGCGGCCCGGCGGGCGTCGCGCGGCTGATGCGCCAGGAGTTTCTCGTCGCGGCGGGTAATCCGAAGGCGATTCTCGTCTTTACCGCGTTCTTTCCGCAGTTCGTCGATCGCACGGCCTATGCGACGAGTTTCGCCATCCTCGGCGCGATCTTTTTGCTGCTCGAACTCGTGGCGATCGTCGTCTATGCCGCGCTCGGTGCGCGTCTGACTTCCTTCTCGCGCGGCGCACGCAAGCTGAAATGGTTCAATCGCACGAGCGGGGCGCTCATGATCGGTTTTGGCCTCGTGCTGGCGTTCGCGCGCCGGCCGGCCGCGTGAGTGCCTGAGTCCATCGCTCTGCTGTTTCTGATTCGCGCAAGCGCATTTCAAGATACGCGCTCGCCGCGAAATCCTGATCGGCGATAATTGCCTGTTTCTGGCAGCCATCGTCCATTACGCGGCGATGTTCGTTCTCACTTCTGAACGCGTTACTCGAAAGCGCGACGCACTGCTTATCGCCGTTGAAGGATTTCCCAATGAAGAATCAAACGCCCGCGGTATCGCGGACGCGCTCGTTCACGACCGTCTTCCTGATCGAAATGTGGGAGCGTTTTGGCTATTACGGCATGGCGGCGCTGCTCGTGCTGTTCATGATCGACAAAATCGGTTTCGCCGATGAATACGCGAACCTGACCTGGGGCGCATTCACCGCGCTGGTTTTCGCGGCGCCGTCGGTTGGCGGCTGGATCGGCGACAAGGTGCTCGGCACCCGACGCACGATGACGATTGGCGCGGTCGTCCTCGCCGCTGGTTATCTAATGCTCGCGCTGCCTTTCGATGCGCTGGGCTTCCTGTATGCGTCGCTGGGCGTGGTGGTCGTCGGTAACGGATTGTTCAAATCGAATGCGGCTAATCTCGTGCGCCGCATCTATGAAGGCGATGACGCGCAAATCGACAGCGCCTTCACGATTTACTACATGGCGGTGAACATCGGCTCGACTGCGTCGATGCTGGCGACGCCGTGGATCAAGGACCATTGGGGCTGGCATGCCGCGTTCGCCGTCTGCTGCAGCGGCATGCTGCTCGGCCTCGCCAACTTTGCGCTGATGCGCCGCACGCTTGCGCATATCGGCTCCGCACCGGACGATCAGCCGATCCGCTGGAATCACTTCGCTGCGGTCGTAGCGGGCGGCGTGGCGCTCGCAGCGGCGACGGTCTTTATCCTCCAGCATCAGACGGTGGCGCGCGTGTGCGTGTGGGTGGCCGGGCTCGGCATTCTGGCGATCTTCGGCTACATGCTCACGCGATGCGATCGCAGCGAAAGGGCGGGCCTCGTCGCCGCGCTGATCCTGACGTTGCAGGTGATCCTTTTCTTCGTGTTCTATCAGCAGATGTCGACGTCGCTGACGCTCTTCGCGCTGCGCAATGTGGACCCGGCGTTTTCGATCGGCGGCGTTCATCTCTTCACCTGGAGCGCGGCGCAGTTTCAGGCGCTCAATCCGATCTGGATCATGTTCCTGAGTCCTGTCCTCGCCGTGCTTTATGCGCGGCGCGCGCGGCGCGGGCGCGATATCCCGGTCGCGGGCAAGTATGCGCTGGGCTTCGTGGTTGTCGCGATCGGCTTTTTCGTGTTCGGCCTGAGCGGACGATACGCCGTGGAAGGACGCGTGTCGTCGTGGTTCATGGTGGCCGGCTACGGACTGTATTCGCTCGGTGAATTGCTGGTGTCCGGGCTCGGCCTCGCGATGATCGCGCGTTACGTGCCGGCTCGCATGGGCGGCTTCATGATGGGCGCTTATTTCGTGGCGACGGGTGTATCGCAGTACTTGGGAAGCCTCGTCGCGAATATGGCGCGCATGCCTTCCGGCGATCTCGATCCGCTGCGCTCGCTGCCGCTCTATACGCACTTGTTCGTGTGGCTCGGCTGGCTCGCGACGGGCGGAGCAGTGGTCGCGATTCTGCTGCTGCCGCTCTTGGGCAAGCTCTCGCGAGCACACCACAATGCGGTGCTCGCCTCGAACGATGGTAGAGGCGCGCAATTGGGCACGGCGTCGGCGTCGTGATGAAAAGACTGTTTGACTTCTTAGGCGCGTCCGGTCTATAATCTTTTTCTTCAGACGCGGGGTGGAGCAGTCTGGCAGCTCGTCGGGCTCATAACCCGAAGGTCGTAGGTTCAAATCCTACCCCCGCAACCAAGATGTCAAGCAAAGAGCCCGGTCCAGCCGGGCTCTTTGCTTTTGTGCACCCAATCGATGCAAGTCACCGCAACCAAGTGACGGCAACGTTCCGTCCGCTCGGCGCTATAGACCTTCCCAAACACAAAAAGCCTGCATGAGCATCGACTCATGCAGGCTTTTTGCTATTCCGACAACCGGTTCCGACGGGCGCACGCGGCAGGCGTGCTACTCGCGAGCTTTCGCCCGTGGCTGAACGCCACGGCATTGGCGAAACCGCGACCCGCCGATTTCCGGCGTACTGACCGAAACTGAAAGGGCGAGGGCGATGCCCGCGCCATCAGTCGATCAATAGAATTTTTTCGGCAGTTGCGCGCGACGGATCTGCTTGCGCAGGCGAGCGACAGCAGCAGCTTTCTTGCGCTTGCGCTCGGTGGTCGGCTTCTCGTACGCCATACGCGACTTGAGTTCTTGAATCAGGCCCGTGCGTTCGACGGTACGGCGAAAACGACGCATGGCGACGTCGAAAGGCTCGTTCTCTTTCAACAGTACTTTAGTCATTGAAATCTCGGTTGATCTGGCCCTGCCAGAAATTGGGCAAAGCGCAATTGTACACTTTTTGAGAGCCGCTCCGCATCCCCTTTGAGCGACGATGTGCTTGCAGAGGTTCCGGACTCACATCGTAGGTCGTTGAATCGTGACGACAATCCCGAAATACCCGCGTGCGTCA
The DNA here is from genome assembly GCF_022879615.1 of Caballeronia grimmiae. Lineage (NCBI taxonomy): Bacteria > Pseudomonadati > Pseudomonadota > Betaproteobacteria > Burkholderiales > Burkholderiaceae > Caballeronia > Caballeronia grimmiae. Next base: position 1,805,291 of record NZ_CP084271.1, on the reverse strand, counting down.
GAAGCCGCGCGAGCGAACCGCACGCGGCGCGGCGGCGGCAAGTTTCGTGTCCGGCTGGTCGATCGTCACGTCCGATCGAGCAAGCGCGACGCACGGAAGAATCCAGCCATCGGCTTTCTCTTCGGCGGTCAAACCCGGCCAGTCGATGCGATAGCCGATCTCGCCCGCGATCAGCCGGCACATGCACGCGCGGCATGTGCCGTTGCGGCACGAACTCGGCAGCGACACGCCGCCGCGCAACGCCGCCTCTAGCAACGAAACGCCGCCCTCCGCTTCGACGACCTGCCCGCCCGGCGCGATCGTCAGCTTGAAAACGCGCGCCTCGTTCACGCGTGGACCTCGATGATCGCCCGGCCGTTCGTCAGATCGCGCAACTCCGCGGCGGCCGATTCGCGCTCGGCGGCGGGCATGCGCACGACGAGCCGTACGGTCATCGCGTAGGCGCTGTTGACGAGTTCGGCGTCGTGCTGCTCGATCCATCGGCGCACGCGGGCTTCATCGGCATAGTCGATGTCGACGTTCATCAGCCCGCGCTCGATGCGCTCTACGCGCTCGGCCGACTGCATCGCGGTGGCGATCGCATCGGTGTAGGCGCGCACGAGCCCGCCCGCGCCCAGCTTGATGCCGCCGTAGTAGCGCACCACAGCCGCGAGCACGCCATCGACCTCATGGTGCCGCAGCACTTCGAGGATAGGCCGGCCCGCGGTGCCGGACGGCTCGCCGTCGTCGGACATGCCCGACTGCCCGCCGGCGAGCAGCGCCCAGCAAACGTGCGTCGCGCCCGGATGCTCGGCGCGCAGCCGGTCAAGCTCGCGCATCGCGGCATCGCGATCAGTCACCGGAATGGCCAGCGCGATGAAGCGACTCTTGCGTATGTCGATTTCGGCGCTGACGGGAGAGGCGAGGGTGTAGGTCGGCAAGGCGGGTGACTTCGCGAATCGGAAAAATCAGGAAACCGTCATGCCGAGCGGGCGCTGCATCAGCACGCTATCGACCCAGCCGCCGAGCTTGAAGCCGACATTGCGCAGCACGCCGACGTGCTCGAATCCGAGCCGCGCATGCAGTGCGATCGATCCCGTGTTGCCGCTGCTGCCGATGACCGCGACCATCTGCCGCCACGGCCCTTGCTCGCAACGCGCGATCAGCGCCGACAGAAGCGCGAGCCCGATGCCGCGCCCGCCGAAGCCATCGGCGACATAGACCGAGTCTTCGATCGTATGCCGGTACGCCGAGCGCGCCCGATACGCCGATGCATACGCGTATCCCGTGATCTCGCCGTCGAGTTCCGCGACGAGGTAAGGCAGGCCGGCGGCGACGATCGCCGCATGGCGCGCACGCATCTCATCGGCGGAAGGCGGGGCTTCTTCGAACGTGGCGAGCGCGTGGAGCACGTAATGCGAATAGATGCGCGCGATGGCGTCGAAGTCGCCGGGTGTGGCGTCGCGAATCACGGGCGGGCGGGCGCTGGATAAAGTCATGGCGGTTTCGAATCGAGCAACGGATTTGCACGGCGCGACCAGGCCGCAAAAGGACCGCACGCGCGTGCTTGCAAGCCGGAATTCTCTCACGCCGCGCCGGGGCAAATAAATGTGCGGCGGGCCGTGCGCCAGACCACGAAAACCGCGACTTATTGCCGAATTAAAACGTTGAAGCGCGCGACGGCCCGACCCTACACTTACTCGCTTGTGTAGCGATTCGCATTCGCGGCCTTCGCTCGCGCCGGCACAACGGAAATTTCTCCGGCAACGCGCGCCACAGCGTGAGAGCCGCTCGCTTCGCGGCGCGACCATGACACGCAATGAACAACTTTCAACGTGGGGCGCTTGCGGCGCTTCTGATCGTCATCGTGGGGACTGCGGCGCTCGCACCCGCGGGGATCGGCTTGGTCGTCGCGGCGCGCAGCGAGCGGCAGCAGCGCGTCGAACGCCTGAGCATCCTCGCCGATGCCGCGCTCTATCGCGCCGAGGACATCACGCGCCGTCTGTCGGGCGCGCTCGGCGAAATCGGCAAGGTGAACGAAACGCCGTGCTCGACGCCGTATCTCCACGCGCTTCGCCAGATCACGCTCACGCACGACCAGGTCCGCGACGCCGGCGCGTACGATCGCGACGGCCGCTGGCAATGCTCATCGCTCCTAGGCGCGGTATCGGCGGGTACGTTCGATGGCCTCACGTTGCCGCCGCCGGACTGGCGCTCGTCCGACGGACTCAGCGCGTGGTACGGCCTCGCGCGCCTGCCGGGCGGCAAGGAATCGCTCGTGCTGGGCCGCGACGGCTTCTATATCACCGCCGACCCGTCGCTTTACGTCGATGGCATCGATGCCAATTTCACGCACGAGGGCCGCGTCGCCGTGATCAACACCGAAGCGCGGCGGGTGATCGCCGGCACGCCTTCGACGGATGCCTCCGCCGTCCTCGCCGTCTATAGCCAGCACAAGCCGCCGCCGGATTGCTCGGCCGTCGCGGTGCGCCAGTCGGCGTCGATGCCGCTCGCGGTCATCGTCAGCGTGCCGCGCGAAACATGGCGGCAACGCGTGCGCTCGCTGCCGTGGGGGTGGCTCTTCGGCGGCGTCGCGGTCGGTCTTGCCTGTGCGTGCTGGGCCGCGTATTTCGTCGTGCGCAGGATTTCGCCGCGCGGACAGTTGAGCGACGCCGTGCGGCGGCATCAGTTCATCGTCGCGTATCAGCCGATCGTCGATCTCGCCACGCGCCGATGCGTCGGCGCCGAAGCGCTCGTACGCTGGAAGCATCACGACCGCATCGTGCGGCCGGATCATTTCATTCCGCTCGCGGAACATGGCGGGCTGATCCAGGCGATCACCGATCAGGTGCTCGACACCGTCCTGCTCGAACTCGGCGAGTTTCTCCGGCACTACGACGATTACTACATTTCCGTGAACCTCTCGGCTTCCGACCTGACGACGCATCGTTTTCTCGACGTGCTAGGCCCGGCCATCGAACAGCAGGGCGTGCGGCCGCAGCAGATTCGCATCGAGGCGACCGAGCGCGCGTTCCTCGACGCCGACGCCGCGAAGGACGTCATCAGCGCGTTCCGCCGCGCGGGCCACGCGGTCTATCTCGACGATTTCGGCACGGGCTATTCGAGCCTGTCGCACTTGCAGTCGTTCAGCGTCGACGGGCTGAAGATCGACAAGTCGTTTGTCGATACCGTCGGACAGGACGCCGCGTCGAGCAGCGTGGCGTCGCATATCATCGAGATGGCGGCGACCCTCGACGTGCAGGTGATCGCCGAGGGCATCGAGCGCGAGGAGCAGGCCGCGTATCTGCGCGCACGCGGCGCGCAGTTCGGGCAGGGCTGGCTATTCTCGCCGCCGCTTTCCGCCGCCGACTTCGTCCGCTACGCGGGCGAGACGCGCATCAGCTAAATCCAACAAGGCAAAGTTCATGGACGATCACACCGCAGTATCCTTCCTTCGCGACGTGCGGCATCCGCTGCTCGGACTGCATCGCGCCGTGCTGGCGCACTTGCGCGCGCGGCACGAGGCCGAGTTCGGGCCGGTGTCGCCGGGCGAGTTTCTGCAAATCGTCATCAACGGCAGCGCGTATCGCTGGCTTGCTCCGTTGTCGACGCTGATTGCGGCCATCGACGACGTTCTCGACGACAGCGAAGCCACGCCCGATGCGCGCATCGCCCATGCGAAGGCGGTCGCCGCGATGTTCCGGGCCGAAACCCGCGACGCAGCCTTTGCGGAGCGCTTTCTGCCGCTGCTGCAGGAAAGTCCGGAAATCGCCGTGGCGAACGGGCACGTGGTGCAGGTCGTGCGGGGCAGCGCGCGCGACTAGCCGGCGCATCTTCTATCGAAAAAGCGACGCAAAAGCACAGATTCCGCCCGCCGCGAGGATTGACGTTTCCACGGCCATGACGCGGCGGCGGCGCGCGTGCAGTGGGCCGGGCGCCCCGCGCGGTCACGAATGGCCGTTTGCTGCATCGCAATAAACCAGCGCCGGTCCGTTTGAGCGTTTATTTCGGCTTGCGACGATCGCCTCCCATCGAACGACGGAAACGAAGGAGGCGCTCGTGACGCTGTACGGCTACGGCCCGCTGCTTTGGGCGGGCGCAAAAGAGACGCTCGCGCTCGCGATGCTTTCTCTCGCGGTATCGGTGCTGCTGGGGCTCGCCGGCGCGTCGGCGAAACTGTCGCGGCACGGCTTGCTGCGCGGCATCGCGACTGCCTATACGACGCTCATTCGCTCGGTGCCCGATCTCGTGCTGATGCTGCTGCTTTTCTACAGCATCCAGATCGCGATCAATCACGTCACCGACGCCTTCGCCTGGGAACAGTTCGACATGGACCCGTTCACGGCCGGCGTGCTTACGCTCGGCTTCATCTACGGCGCGTATTTCACGGAGACGTTCCGCGGCGCATTCCTCGCGGTGCCGCGCGGCCAGCTCGAAGCGGGCACCGCGTACGGCATGAGCGGCATGCGGGTGTTCGGCCGCATTCTGTTTCCGCAGATGATGCGCTTCGCGCTGCCGGGCATCGGCAACAACTGGCAGGTGCTGGTGAAGGCGACGGCGCTCGTGTCGATCATCGGCCTCGCCGATGTCGTCAAGGCGGCGCAGGACGCCGGCAAGAGCACCTTCAACATGTTCTTCTTCGTGCTCGTGGCCGCGCTCATCTATCTGGCGATCACGACCGCATCCAACCTCGTGCTGATGACGCTCGAGCGCCGCTACTCGACGGGCGTGCGTCACGCCGACCTCTGACCACGGAGCCGCCATGATCCCGATCCTCGCCGAATACTGGCGTCCGTTCCTGTACTCCGATGGCATGCACGCCTCGGGTCTCGTCGTCACGTTGTGGCTGCTGGCGGTGTCGATCGCAATCGGCTTCTGCGCGTCGGTGCCGCTCGCCTGCGCGCGCGTGTCGAAACGCCGCTGGCTCTCGACGCCCGTGCGCCTCTATACCTACGTGTTTCGCGGCACGCCGCTCTACGTGCAATTGCTGCTGCTGTACACGGGCATGTATAGCCTCGAATTCATCCGCAGCCAGTCGCTGCTCGAAGCGTTCTTCCGGAGCGGCTTCAACTGCGCGGTGCTCGCGTTCGCCCTGAACACGTGCGCCTATACCACGGAAATCTTCGCCGGCGCGATCCGCGCGATTCCGCACGGCGAGGTGGAAGCGGCACGCGCGTACGGCATGGGCACGTTCACGATGTACCGGCGCATCGTCCTGCCGTCCGCGCTGCGCCGCGCCTTGCCTTTGTACAGCAACGAAGTGATCCTGATGCTGCACGCGACGACGGTCGCCTTCACGGCCACCGTGCCGGATATTCTGAAGGTGGCGCGCGATGTGAATTCGGCAACCTATGAATCGTTCGGCTCGTTCGGCGTCGCGGCGCTGCTGTATCTCGCCGTTTCATTCGCGCTCGTCGCGGCGTTCAGGCGGGCCGAGCGCCGCTGGCTTGCTTATTTGCGGCCGGCCGCGCATTGACGGGCGTTAGAATCCGCAATCGTGGCGTACCCATCATCACCCGAGGAGAATGCGTTGGAGCCCAAGCCCACAGACGTCGCGACGAAACTCGCCGCACAGGACATTCACAAGCGCTACGGCGATAACGAAGTGCTCAAGGGCGTGTCGCTGTCGGCGCGTGCGGGCGATGTCATCAGCATCATCGGCGCGAGCGGATCGGGCAAAAGCACGTTCCTGCGCTGCATCAATTTTCTGGAAAAGCCGAACGCGGGGCAGATCGTCGTCGATGGCGAAGCCGTCCGCACGAAGACCGATCGCCACGGCAATCTCGATGTCGCCGATCACAAGCAGCTTCAGCGCGTGCGCACGAAGCTCGCGATGGTCTTTCAGCACTTCAACCTGTGGTCGCACATGACGGCCATCGAGAACGTGATGGAAGCGCCGATTCACGTGCTCGGCATCCCGAAGAAGGAAGCCGAGGAACGCGCCCGCGAGTATCTGGAGAAGGTCGGCCTGCCGCCGCGCGTCGAGAAGCAGTATCCGTCGCATCTGTCGGGCGGACAACAGCAGCGCGTGGCGATTGCACGCGCGCTCGCGATGCACCCCGACGTCATGCTCTTCGACGAACCGACGTCCGCGCTCGATCCTGAACTCGTCGGCGAAGTGCTGAAGGTCATGCAGAAGCTCGCGGAAGAGGGCCGCACGATGATCGTCGTCACGCACGAGATGGGCTTCGCGCGCAACGTGTCCAATCACGTGATGTTCCTGCATCAGGGGCGCACGGAAGAGGAGGGCGTGCCGTCCGAGGTGCTCACGCAGCCGAAGAGCGAGCGTCTGCGGCAGTTCCTGTCGGGCAGCCTCAAGTAACGTGGCAAGTCCATCGGGCCCGGTGCGCGGGCCGCTGCAAGTGGCGATCGTCGCTCTTCCGCCGGTCTCGATGAGCGGCATCGGGCCGGTCATCGACAGTCTCGCGCTCGCCAACGAAATCGACGGTCATCGTCTCTACGAGTGGCGCGTGTGTTCGTGGGACGGGCGCGCCGTGCCGCTTTCCGGCGGCGCGCAACTGCCCGCCGATTGCGCATTCAACGACGCGCTGCAATGCGACTGGCTCATCGTCGTTTCCGAACGCTATCAGCAGTTCGCGGACTACCGGCTCTTTCTCGCGAGCCTCGCGCGTGTCGCGCCGCGCACGCCGCTCGTCTCCGGCATTCATCATGGCGTCTGGTGGCTCGCGATGGCCGGGCAGCTTGCGCAATATCGCGTCGCGGTGAACTGGGAGACGTATCAGCAGTTCACGGAGCAGTTCGAGCGCACCATCGTCACGCAGCAGATCTTCGAAATCGACCGCGATCGCGCGACCTGCGCGGGCGGTCAGGCGAGCATCGACTTCATGCTCGCGATGATCGCACGCGACCACGGCCAGGATCTCGCCGAGCGCATCGCGGATTCGCTGGGCATCGGCGTGCTGCGCGCGGGCACCGAGCGTCAGCGCATTCCGTTCGTGACCGCGCCCGGCGAGCGGCATCCGCGACTGAACGATGCGTTGCAACTGATGGAAGCGAACATCGAAGACCCGCTCGCCACCGATGAAATCGCGACGCTCGTCGGCATTTCGCGCCGGCAACTGGAGCGGCTCTTCCGGCAATATCTCGGCGCGATGCCGTCGAAGTACTACCTCAATCTGCGCCTCACCAAAGCGCGCACGCAACTGCAGCGCACGAGCAAGTCCGTCGTGCAGATCAGCCTCGCGTGCGGGTTTTCATCGGCGGCGCATTTTTCCAATGCGTACCGCGACCGCTTCGGCGTGACGCCGCGCGAGGAACGCCGCAACTGGATCGAAAAGCAGCGCGGCGGCGCAGTGGACGAGCCGCGCGGCGGCGCGCTGATCGAGCGCCCCGGCACGCGCTGAAGGCGCGTCGAAGGCCATCGAAGCATGTCGCGAACGCGCAAGACGGAACGCGTGCGATTGCTTAATATCGGAAGCATTGCAGTGCGCGATCAGCACGGCGCACGACCCGTGCAGCACGAACCAGAAAAGGAGTGGCTCATGACCGACATCAATGTGAATCGCGGTACGTTCGACGAAGTAATGGTTCCGGTATTCGCGCCGGCCAGTTTCGTGCCCGACCGGGGCCGCGGCTCGCGCGTCTGGGACACCGAAGGACGCGATTACGTCGATTTCGCCGGCGGCATCGCCGTAACGGCGCTCGGGCATGGGCATCCGGAATTGCTGAAGGTGCTGCACGAACAGGGCGACAAGCTCTGGCACATCGGCAACGGCTATACCAACGAGCCGGTGTTGCGTCTCGCGAAACGCCTGACCGATCTTACCTTCGCGGATCGCGCGTTCTTTGCGAACTCGGGCGCGGAAGCGAACGAAGCGGCGCTGAAGCTCGCGCGCCGGTACGCCATCGACAAGTTCGGGCCGGAGAAAGTCGAGATCATCTCGTTCACGCAGTCGTTTCACGGGCGCACGTTCTTCACCGTGAGCGTCGGCGGCCAGCCGAAGTATGCGGAAGGCTTCGGCCCGCAGCCGCAAGGCATCCGTCATCTGCCGTACAACGATCTGGCGCAGGCGCTCGATGCGATCAGCGACAAGACCTGCGCGGTGATCGTCGAGCCGGTGCAGGGCGAAGGCGGCGTGCTGCCCGCGGATCCCGCGTTCCTGAAGGGCTTGCGCGAAGCGTGCGACAAGCACGGCGCACTGCTGATTTTCGACGAAGTGCAAACGGGCGTCGGCCGCACGGGCACCTTGTACGCGTACATGCAATACGGCGTGACGCCCGACATCCTCACCACCGCGAAGGCGCTCGGCAACGGCTTCCCGATCGGCGCGATGCTCACCACCGACGCCATCGCGCAGCATTTCAAGGTCGGCGTGCACGGCACGACATACGGCGGCAATCCGCTCGGCGCTTCGATTGCGGAGAAGGTCGTCGAATTGATCAGCGATCCGAAGCTTCTCGAGGGCGTTAGCGTGCGCGGCGCGGCCATCCGGGCGCATCTCGAACGCATCAACGAGCGCTTCGGCATGTTCAGGGAGGTTCGCGGTCGCGGCCTTCTGATCGGCGCGGAACTGGCCGATGCCTACAAGGACCGCGCCAAGGACGTGCTCAACGCGGCGGCGGCGAACGGCGTCATCATGCTGATCGCCGGGCCGAACGTGATCCGCTTCGCGCCCTCGCTCATCATGCCGATGGCCGATCTCGACGAAGGCTTCGCGCGCATCGAGAAGGCGATCGAGCAGGTCGCGGGCGCGGCGGCCGTCGCGCGCTGATTCATCGCTAAACAGGAAACGACGATGCTATTCGTTCGTCCCGCAAGACTCTCCGATCTCGACGAACTCGAACGGATGGCGCGCACCGCCCAGCCCGTGCTGCACTCGCTGCCGCGCGACCGCGAACAGCTCGCGAGGCGCGTCGCGCTCTCCGAGGATTCGTTCCGCGCCGAGGTCGACTTCCCCGGCGAGGAGTTCTATCTCTTCGTGCTCGACGACACGGACATGGGCCGGCTGCTCGGCACGTCGAGCATCGTCGCGTCGGCGGGCTATTCCGAGCCGTTCTACACGTTTCGCAACGACGCGCTCATTCACGCATCGCGCGAGCTGAAGGTGAACCGCAAGATTCACGCGCTCACGATGTCGCACGAGCTGACGGGCAAGAGCCGCCTGACGGGCTTCTATATCGATCCGTCCTTGCGCACGCCCGAAGGCGAAGCGGCGGCGCATCTGCTGTCGCGCGCGCGGATGATGTACGTCGTCGCGAACCGCAAGCGCTTTTCGGGCGAAGTCTTCTCGCTGATGCTCGGCGTCACCGACGATGCCGGCTCGTCGCCCTTCTGGGAGGCAGTGGGCCGCAAGTTCTTCGGGCGCGACTTCGAGCAGGTCGAGCTCGAATCCGGCGGGCGCAGCCGAACTTTCATCGCCGAAGTCATGCCGACGTACCCCATCTACGTGCCGCTTCTGCCGGGCGAAGCGCAGCGCGTGCTGGGCGAGCCGAACGACAGCACGCTGCTCGCGTATGACATTCACCTGGAAGAAGGCTTCGAGCCGGACCGTTTCGTCGATATCTTCGATGCCGGCCCGGTGCTGACGCTGGCCGTCGACAAGAGCGCATCGGCGGGTTCGGGCGAATTGCGCCCGGTGCGCGATGGCGTCGTCGCGGGCGGCGCGCCGTATCTGATCGCGGCGGGCGGCGCGCATGGCTTCCGCTGCATCCTCGCCGATCTGAACGGCACACGCGCCGATGGCGCCGCATTGACCGCCGCCGCACGCGACGCCCTCGGCGTGCATGAGAAGGACACGGTGCGTTGCGTGCCGCTGCATCAAGCCTCGGGAGAAATGCAATGATCGTCGTGCGCTGCGTGCAGCCGGGAGATGTCGACGCGCTCGTCGCGCTGGCAAAGGAAACGGGCCCGGGGCTCACCACGTTCAAGCCGGATAGGGAGGCGCTGGCGGCGCGCATCGAGCGCGCACGCCGCACGCTCGCCGACGATGCCGCGCCCTACGAAGCCGGTTACTTCTTCGTGATGGAAGACACCGCGACCGGCGATGTCGCCGGCGTGTGCGGCATCGAAACGGAAGTCGGGCTGGAGCAGCCGTTCTATAACTATCGCGTCGCGACCGTCGTGCATGCGAGCAAGGATCTCGGCGTGTGGACGCGCATGTCCCTGCTCAACATCTCGCACGATCTCACGGGTTACGCCGAAGTCTGCTCGCTGTTCCTGAGCCCGCGTTATCGCACGGCGGGTGTGGGCGGGCTGCTGTCGCGCTCGCGCTTCATGTTCATCGCGCAATTCAAGCAGCGTTTTCCGCAGCGGCTCTGCGCGGAGTTGCGCGGCCATTTCGACGAGAACGGCGAATCGCCGTTCTGGAACGCGGTCGGCTCGCATTTCTACCAGATCGATTTCAACGAAGCCGACTATCTCAGTTCGCACGGCAAGAAGTCGTTCCTCGCGGAACTGATGCCGCGCTATCCGGTGTACCTCGATCTGCTGCCCGAGGACGCGCAACGGACGGTCGGCGTCACGCATCGCGATACCGCGCCCGCGCGCAAGATGCTCGAAGCGGAAGGGCTGCGTTACGAGAATCACGTCGATATCTTCGATGCCGGCCCCGTGCTCGAATGCCACACCTCCGATTTACGCACGGTGCGCGAGAGCGTGCTGGCGACGGTGCGGATCGGCGAGCGGGTTGCGAAAGAGGGCGAGGCGAAGAGTCTCGTATCGAATACGTCGCTCGAAGATTTCCGCTGCGGCGCGACGACAGGCGCGGTCGAAGACGGCGCGTTCCTCCTCACCGCCGACGAAGCCGCCGCCTTGCGCGTGAAGGCGGGCGACACGGTGCGCGTGCTGACATCGCAGCCGCGCTAAAAATCAAGTTGAGACAAGTCATGGATATCCGGAACGAGCTGTACATCGGCGGGGAATGGCAGGACGGCAACGGCGCGGCGTTCGCTTCGCGCAATCCCGCGAGCGATGAGATCGTGTGGCAGGGCAAGAGCGCATCCGCCGATGACGTCGATCGCGCGGTGTCGTCGGCGCGGCGCGCGTTTGCGTCGTGGTCCGCGATCACGTTCGACGAGCGCGTGGCGATCGCCAAGCGCTTTGCCGCGCTGCTCAACGAGAACAAGGAAGCGCTGGCGCACGCAATCGGCCGCGAAACCGGCAAGCCGTTGTGGGAAGCGCGCACCGAAGTGGCGTCGATGGCCGCGAAGGTGGATATCTCCGTGCAGGCTTATCACGAGCGCACCGGCGAGAAGCGTGCGCCGATGGCCGATGGCGTCGCGGTGCTGCGGCACCGGCCGCATGGCGTCGTCGCCGTGTTCGGGCCGTACAACTTTCCGGGGCATCTGCCGAACGGGCATATCGTGCCGGCGCTGATCGCGGGCAACGCGGTGGTGTTCAAGCCATCGGAACTCGCGCCGGGCGTCGCGGCGGCGACCGTCGCGCTGTGGACCGAAGCGGGGCTGCCTGCCGGCGTGCTCAATCTCGTGCAGGGCGAGAAGGACACGGGCGTCGCGCTGGCGAATCATCGGCAGATCGACGGGCTGTTCTTCACCGGCAGTTCGGATACCGGCACGCTGCTGCATCGCCAGTTCGGCGGACGGCCGGAAATCATCCTCGCGCTGGAGATGGGCGGCAACAATCCGCTCGTCGTGGCGCAGGTGGACGACATCGACGCCGCCGTGCATCACACCATTCAGTCCGCGTTTCTCTCGGCGGGCCAGCGCTGCACGTGCGCGCGGCGTCTTCTCGTTCCCGACGATGCCTTCGGCGAGCGCTTCATGCAGCGGTTCGCGGAAGTCAGCGCGAACATCCGCGTCGGCGCTTATGACGAAGACCCGCAGCCGTTCATGGGCGCGGTCATTTCGGCGCGTGCGGCGGCACGGCTCGTGCTGGCCCAGACGCAGTTGATCGATGCGGGGGCGAAGCCGGTGCTGGAGATGAAGCAGCGCGCGGCGAACCTCGGTTTCGTCACGCCCGCGATCCTCGACGTGACGGACGCGCGCGACGTTCCCGACGAAGAGCATTTCGGCCCGATGGTGCAGGTCACGCGCTACACGACGTTCGATGAAGCGATCGCGCGCGCCAACGACACCGCCTACGGCCTGTCCGCTGGCCTGCTCGCCGACGACGAAGCCGCGTGGACGCACTTCCAGCGCACGATCCGCGCGGGCATCGTCAACTGGAACCGGCCGACCAACGGCGCATCGTCGGCGGCGCCGTTCGGCGGTATCGGGCGCTCGGGCAATCACCGGCCGAGCGCGTACTACGCGGCGGATTACTGCTCGTATCCGATGGCGTCGGTGGAAAGCGCGCAATTGCAGATGCCGGCGAGCGTATCGCCGGGGCTCACGTTCTAAGCATCGGGACTCGACATGCAGGCATACGAAGCGAACTTCGACGGGCTGGTCGGCCCGACGCACAACTACGCGGGCTTGTCGTTCGGCAACGTCGCGTCGCGCAGCAACGAAAAGTCTGTCGCGAATCCGAAGGCCGCCGCGAAGCAGGGCTTGCGCAAGATGAAGCGGCTCGCGGACCTCGGCTTTCATCAGGGCGTGTTGCCGCCGCTCGAACGGCCGTCGGTGAAGCTGTTGCGCAGCGTCGGCTTTACGGGCGATGACGCCGCCGTGATCCAGCGCGCCGCCCTCGATGCGCCCGAACTGCTCGCCGCCGCCAGTTCCGCTTCGGCGATGTGGACCGCCAACGCCGCGACGGTCAGCCCGTCCGCCGACACCGCCGATGGCCGCGTCCATTTCACGCCCGCGAATCTCGCGGCGAAGCTGCATCGCGCAATCGAACATGGGGAAACGCGCCGCTCGCTCGCCGCGATTTTCGCCGATGAATCGCGCTTTCGGATTCATCACGCGCTGCCCGGCACGCCCGCGCTCGGCGACGAAGGCGCGGCCAATCACACGCGCTTTGCACGCGAGTACGGCGACAAGGGCGTCGAATTCTTCGTGTATGGACGCAGCGAATACGGGCAAGGTCCGCAGCCGCAACGCTTTCCGGCGCGGCAAACGCTCGAGGCGAGCCGCGCGGTGGCGCGCCTGCACGGCCTCGATGAAGCGGCGACCGTGTTCGCGCAGCAATCGCCCGATGTCATCGATGCCGGCGTGTTCCATAACGATGTGATCGCGGTCGGCAATCGCACGACGCTGTTCTGTCACGAGCGCGCGTTCGTCGATCAGGCCAGGGTCTACGACGCCCTGAGCGCGAAGCTGCACGCTCAGGGCGCATCGTTCACGGCGCTCGAAGTACCGGACAACGAGGTGAGCGTCGCGGATGCGGTGTCGTCGTATCTGTTCAACAGCCAGTTGTTGTCGCGTGCGGACGGCACGCAAGTCCTCGTCGTGCCGCAGGAATGCCGCGAGAACGCCCGCGTCGCGGCGTATCTCGATACGCTCGCCACGCGCACGACGCCGATCGACGAAGTCCTCGTCTTCGACCTGCGCGAAAGCATGAAGAACGGCGGCGGCCCCGCGTGCCTGCGTCTGCGCGTCGTGCTGAACGACGCCGAGCGCGCAGCCGTCAACCCCAACGTGTGGATGAACGACGCGCTCTTCGCCCGCCTCGATGCGTGGATCGACGCGCACTACCGCGAGTCGCTCGCGCCCGGCGATCTCGCCGATCCGCGGCTGCTGACGGAATCGCGTGCCGCGCTCGACGAACTGACGACCATTCTGGGACTAGGCGCCGTCTATGACTTCCAGCGCTGATGCATCGCTTCTGAGCGATTTCCTCGCGTTCACGCTCGCGGGCGCACGGCCATCGGCGACCTCCGGCGCGGCGGCTTCCGGCGTGCGATGGACGTGGCAAGGCGAGGGCGTGCTGCTGCTCGAACCTCCGGCGGCGCAGGCGCCGGCGCATAGCGTGCTCGCGTCAGCCGGCATCCATGGCGATGAGACCGCGCCGATCGAAATGCTGTCGCGGCTGATCGCGGATATCGCCAGTGGCGACGCGCGGCTCGCGTCGCGGATGCTCGTCGTTTTGGGCAACGCCGGCGCGATGCGTGCGGGCGTGCGCTATATCGACGATGACCTCAATCGTCTGTTCAGCGGCCGTCATGCGAGCTTGCCGCAGAGCGTCGAAGCCCCGCGCGCCGCCGAACTGGAACGCGCGGCGGCGGCGTTCTTCGAGAATGTGACGCATCCGAAGTGGCATATCGACATGCACACGGCCATTCGCGCGTCGGTGTTCGAGCGGTTCGCGCTGTTGCCGCACACCGGCGCGCCGCTCGCTCGCGCAATGTTCGACTGGCTGCGCGATGCGCGTCTCGAAGCGGTGCTGCTGCATCGTGAAAAAGGCATGACGTTCACGCACTACACCGCCGCGCAGTGCGGCGCGCTCGCCTGCACGCTCGAACTCGGCAAGGTGCGGCCGTTCGGCGAGAACGACCTCGCGCGCTTCGCGGCATCGGATGCGGCGTTGCGCAGGCTGATCGCGGGCGAGGCGGCGAGCCACCAGACGCCGCTGCGCGTATTCACGGTCGTCGCGCAGATCGACAAGCAGAGCGAACAGTTCGTCCTCAACGTCGCGAGCGATGTGCCCAATTTCACGCCGTTTCCCGCCGGTGCCGAACTCGCGCGCGATGGCGATTACATTTATCGCGTGACGCACGAAGAAGAACGCATCGTGTTTCCGAATCCGAAGGTGAAACCGGGCCTGCGCGCCGGCCTGATGGTCGTCGACACGACCGACGCCACGCTCGCATCGCTCGAGTGATTCGCGCCCGGGCTTGCACGGGCGCGACATCCGTTTGCCAATTTCCTTTTTCGTTCGATACGCCGCCCAGGCCCGCGGCGCCTGTCCGCGCCCGGACGGGCGCGTGAACGCGCGCGCTACAATCCCGGCGCTGCGTCTGATGCACCGCACCAAAACCGCTCGCGCTGTTTGAGCGTTTTTTTTGACGCCGCGATGCTTGATTCGCCGGCTACTGGCCGCATCGGACACAGATCACGAAACACGAACGCAATGCAAGGAGATGGCAGTAGATGAAATCACAATGGATCATTCGCAAGCTCGCCGCCGTCGCGGTGCTCGGAACGCTGGCTGCATCGATGGGCGCTCACGCCGCCGATGACACCAAGACGCTGCGCTTCGGCGTGGAGGCATCGTATGCGCCGTTCGAGTCGAAGACCGCGAGCGGGGAACTGACGGGCTTCGATATCGACATCGGCAACGCGGTCTGCGCGAAGCTGAAGATGAAGTGCGTGTGGGTCGAGAATTCGTTCGACGGCCTGATTCCCGCGTTGCAGGCGCGCAAGTTCGACGGCATCAACTCGGACATGACGATCACCGACAAGCGCAAGCTCGCGATCGACTTCACCGATCCCATCTACTCGATCCCGAACCAGCTCATCGCGAAGAAGGGCAGCGGCGTGCTGCCGACCGTCGACGGTCTGAAGGGCAAGCGCGTGGGCGTGCTGCAAGGCTCGATCCAGGAAACGTACGCGAAGGCGAAGTGGGCGCCGGCGGGCATCGACGTGGAGTCGTATCAGGCGCAGGACCAGATTTATGCGGACCTGGCGTCTGGCCGTCTCGATGCGGCGTTCCAGGATGCCGAAGCGGCGTCGAAGGGCTTTCTGAAGCAGCCGCAGGGCGCGGGTTACGCGTTCGCGGGCCCGGCGGTCGCCGATGACAAGCTGCTCGGCTCGGGCGTGGGCTTCGGCGTGCGCAAGAGCGACAAGGCGCTCAAGGAATCGATGAACCGCGCGTTGAAGGAACTTAAGGACGACGGCTCGATCGACCGTCTGGCCGCAAAGTACTTCGACGTGAAGGTCGTATTGAAGTAAAGGCCTGGCCCGTCCCGGCGATGGCCGGGGCGGGCGAACTCACATCGACGGCGTGATTACCACGGTGCACGTCGTGCCCGCCGCCAGCAGCATCCCGTTCGGCACCTCATCGATCTTCAACCGCACCGGCACGCGCTGCGCAAGACGCACCCAGTTGAACGTCGGGTTCACATCGGCGAGCAATTCGCGGCTTTGCGGATTGTCGCGATCGTAGATGCCGCGAGATATGCTCTCGACGTGCCCCTTCAGTTCTCCGCCGCTCATCAGCCGAATCTGCGCCCGGTCGCCCACGCGCACGCGCGGCAGCTTCGTCTCCTCGAAATAGCCATAGACCCAGAACGAATGGCTATCGACGATCGCGAGTTTCGCCGCGCCCACCGTCGCATAATCGCCGCGAAACACGCTGAGATTCGTGACGTAGCCGTCGACGGGCGAATACACCTTGGTGCGCGCCAGATTCAGCTTCGCCGCATCCAGCGCGGCCTGCGCCTGCTGCAATTGCGCCGCCGCCGTCGATGCCGTCTGCGACGCATTCTCGCGCGCCTCGCGCGACACCACGAGACTATCCATATCCGCACGCCGCGCAGCGTCCGCGCGCCGCATCCGCAATTCGGCGGCACGCGCGGCGACATTCGCCTCGGCCTGCTCGACGGCAATCTGATAGTGCGACGGATCGATCTCCATCAGCAGGTCGCCTTTCTTCACGTACTGGTTATCGCGAACAGGCAGCTGCACGACCGCGCCCGACACGTCCGGCGCAATGTTGACGACCTCCGCGCGCACACGGCCGTCGCGGGTCCATGGCTCGTCCATGTAATGCACCCACAACACGCGGCCGATCAGCAGGGCGGCTGCAAAAATGGCGATCGTCATGACGAAGCCGATGATTTTTCTAAGAACCATGATGAGTCTTCTGAACCTGTAAGAACGAGTGCCTGCTATCAGCGATACACCGCGAGCCCGAGCGCGCCACAAATACAAACAAGCAGGCTCGCGCGAAAGAGCGCCGGATGCCAGACCACGCGATAAAGGCCGGTCATCGCGAGCGCGCGGTCGATCACCCACGTGATCAGCGCGCCGGCAACGAACAGCACGAGCAGCGTCGGAACATAGGCTTCGAGGATCGCGGTATCACGCGGCATGCAGCGCTCCTTTGACTGAAGGCGAATCTGACTGAGCGAACTGCGCGAGCGGCGAGGCCGGATCGAGCAGCGCCGTGCGGATGAAATGCAGATGGCTGATGATCCGCTGCAACCGGTGCCGCTCCTCGCGCGATGGATTCACCGCCGCCAGCATCGCCTGCGCATCCGCGATCGCGCGTGACGTGCTGTCCAGCGCGGTCTCGAAACGCGGCGCGCCGGGCCCGTCGAAGAGACGCGCGACGGCATCGAGCGTCGCTTTCAACGTACGTCGCCACGGCGTCGATGCGGCGTAATGCGGGGCATCCGGCAAAGCGGCGATTTCACGCCGCAGATCGATCACCGCGCGACCGGTCTCCAGCACCGCGAAGAGCCACTGCAGCGCCTCGCGTTGCACGTCCGGCTTGCCGGCGGCGAGCGCGTTGATCTGCGACAGCAGATCGCGCGTGCGGCTTTCGAAGTGCGTCGCCACCCGCGCGAGGCGTTCGCGCCGCGCAAGCACGACTTCGCGGCGCAGGTCCGCGAGCAACAGGCGGCGCAGCCACGGCGCGTCGGTCGGCAGGATGACGGCGAACGCGATCGCGGAGACGATCATCGACAGCATGAGCGCGAGCGCGTCGTTCATGAAACTGGCCGGATCGTAGTGAACGAGATTGTCCGGCCCCGCGAGAAAGCAGAAGAAGATGCAATAGCCGATACCCACGCCCGTCACCGCGCGCCGCGTGCTGATGAACGCGCCGAGCAGCAGCGCCGGCACGAGCGCGACGCCCATCAGCACGAAGCCGTCCATATGCGGATACGCGCCGAACACGACGATCATCCCGACGACGCTCGCGAGCGCGGTGCCGATCGCCATCTGCATCGACATCAGCGTCGGGCGCGGCGACGACGACGCGAGCGCGCACACGGCGGCCGCGGTGAGGACCATCGTGCCGCCGCTCGGCCACGCGCTCAGCATCCAGAACGCGCTCAGCGCGAACATCACCATCGCGCCGCGCAAGCCCGAGATCGCGGCGGCGAGCATGTTGGTCTTCGGCACATAGCGCGCGACCCAGCGTTCGCGTTCATGCGACGGCGCGCCGAGCGACGCGTAGGTCTCGGCATAGGCGAGCATGTCGTCGACGAAGCGGTAGAGCAGTTCGGTCGCGGTATCGAATTCGAGCGAAGAGAAAGCCGGCTCGGCTTCGATGCCGGCCCGCGCGACCCGCACGCGCTTCGGCAGCGCGGCCTTGTAATCGCGCAGTTGCGCGGCGGCATGCGCGGCGTCGGCGGCGTTGCGCACGGGCTCGCCCGCTCGCAACAGCAGCGGCGGCACTTCGTGGATGAACGGCGTGAGCGCCGCGATCGTCATCGCAGATGCGCTTTCGCGCAGACGGTTCATTAACTGATGCAGCGCGTGAAAGCGCGTCGACGCGCTCATGAATTCGCTGTTGAGCCGCGCGAGCCGTCCGCTGCGCCGCCGCGACTCGGGATGCTCGAACACGGCGACACTGCGCGCCGCCTCGAAACCGACGACATCCGCGACGAAACCAAGATTCGCCCGCTCGATCTGCGCCCGGTCCATCGTGCCGGACATCGCGCGGCAGACGTAATCGACGAACTGCGTGAAGCGCCGCCGCACCGTGGTGCGAATCTGCTCGCCTGCGTGCTGCGGAAAGACGAGCGCGCTCACCGCACCCGCGCAGACGATGCCGAGCGTGACTTCACCGACCCGCGTGAGCGCCGACAGAAACGCGCCATCCGGATGCTGCGCCGCCGGAATGCCGATCAGCGCCGCCGTGTAGCCCGCCAGCACGAAGCCGTAAGAGCGGAAGTTGCGATTGCGCGCCGCGCCCGCCGTGCAGATGCCGACCCACAGCGCGGTCGCGGAGAGAAACAGCACCGGCTGCTGGGCGAACAGGCCGATGAGCGCGAGCATTACGACAAGACCGATCATCGTGCCGCAGAAACGATAGAAGCTCTTCGCGAGCACCATGCCGCTCTGCGGCTGCATCACGACGAACACGGTGGTCATCGCGGTGCGCGGCTGCTGCATGTCGAAGCGCATCGCGATCCAGAGCGCGAGCAGGGCGGCCAGCACCGCCTTGAAGATGTAGACCCACGCGAGGCCATCGGTGCGCGCCCAGTCGATGATCGACGCGCGCAGCGAATCGCCCGATGCCGAGGGGGAAGCAGACAAGGCCGGCCTCATTTTGCTTCGGCCGCGCGGCTGAACGGCCCGATGTGCTGCGCGGGCGCGAGCTTCGCGTCCTTCGGCCCGTTCGCGGGATCGTCGATACCGCCGCCGAGCGCCGCCGTGAGCGTCGCATAAGCGCCGAGCCGCTGCGCCCGCACGCGCGCCTGTGCGTCCTGTGCACGCAGCAGTTGCGATTGCGCGAGCAGCACGTTGACGTAATCGGTGAGACCGCGCCGGTATCCTTCGTTCGCGAGATCGTAGTTCTTGCGCGCGGCGGCGACCGAGCGCGCGGACGCGTCCATCTGGGTGTCGAGCGACTTCACCCGCACCACCTGATCGGCGATGTCCTTCAGCGCGCCCACGAGCGTCGCGTTGTAGTGATCGACGGCCTGATCGTATTGCGCCGATGCCGCGCCGAGTTGCGAACGGAGCCGTCCGCCTTCGAAAATCGGCAACGTGATCGCCGGGCCGAACGAATAGCCGGTCGCCTTGCTCGTCAGAAAACTCAGCAGCGCGCCGCCCGCAAACGCCTGCGTGAGCGACGCCGCCAGATTGATGTTCGGATAGAACTCCGCCTTGGCCACGTCGATGCCGCGCGCCTGCGCCGCGACCATCCACCGCGCCGCGACGATATCCGGCCGATGCCCGACCAGTTCAGCCGGCAAGGACGACGGCAACGGCAGCGGCGTCGCCAGCGACAGTTGCGGCCGCGCAAGCGCTTCGCCCGCGCCGGGGCCTTCGCCTGCCAGCGCGGCAAGCTGATGGCGCGCAAGCTCGATCTCTTCCTGGAAAACGTCGGCCTGGCGTTCGTACTCGGGCAGCGGCGCTTCGGCCTGGCTCACTTCGAGCTGCGTGCCGAGGCCGCCCTTCAGGCGCCGGCGGGCCAGTTCAGCGAGCCGTTCCTGCTGTTCGAGCGTTTCCCGAGCGATGTCGAGTTGCGCGAACGCCTGGGACAAGCCGATATACGCCCGCACGATGTTCGCTTCGAGTTCGAGCTGAGCGGCGCGGGCATCGGCGGCGCGCACGTGGGCGACGTCGAGCGCGCGTTCGGCGGCGTTGTCGTCGCGGCCCCAGAGGTCGAGGTTATAGGAGAGGGAGAGGCCGGCAGTGTTGTCCCAGGTCGTCGTATCGGCGAACGGGCCGGGGCCGTAGAACGCGTTGTTCGGCCAGTTCTTGCGCTGCACGCCCATGCTGCCGTCCACGTGCGGCAAGAGCGCCGAGCGCGCGACACCCGCCTGCTCCTGCGCTTCGCGCACGCGTGCGGCGGCCATGGCGAGCGTCGGGCTGCCGGCCGTCGCGCGCTCGATCCAGCCGTCGAGCTGCGGGTCGCGGTAGGCGCGCCACCATTGCGCATCGGGCCAGGCGGCATCCGCGTTGGCGGCCCTGATCGCGCTGCCGACATCGAGCGTGGCGGCATCCGTCCGGGAGTCTTTCGGCGCGATGTTGCCGGTGCTCGCGCAGCCGGCGATGATTAATATTGCTGTAAGAACCGCAGCGCAAGCAGCGTATCTGGACCCCCGGCCTTGCACGTCACTGCTCCAATATAAGACGATCAAGCGCCGATTATATTTTTGCAACGATTCGCGAATAACCGGTCGTCCGGCAAAGCATTCTTACGCAGGGCGTGATAATCGACCTTGCAGGCCGTGCAACAATGCCTTCGGAATCAAGACGAGAGCGAGTCGAAAGACGCTATGGATACGCTTCAAAACATGCGCGTCTTTGTACGCGTAGTCGAAGCCGGCAGTTTCACCGGCGCGGCTCAACATCTGAACACGACGACGGCGTACGCTTCGCGGGCCGTGTCGGATCTCGAAGCGCATCTGCGCACGCGCCTGCTCAACCGCACGACGCGCCGCATCGCGCTGACGGAAGCGGGCGAGCGTTATCTGCAACGCTGCGAGCAGATACTGGCCTATGTCGATCAGGCCGAAGCCGAAGCCAGCGACGCGCACGCGCGGCCCGCCGGCAAGCTCAAGGTGCATTCGATGACGAGCTTCGGCCAGCATTACATCGTGCCGATGATCTGCCGTTATCAGCAGCGGCATCCCTCGGTGCAGGTCGATCTGACGCTTGCGCAGCGTGTGCCCGATCTGCTGGACGAGGGCTATGACGTGTCGCTCGTGCTGGCGTCCGATCTGCCCGATTCGGGCCTCGTGTCGGCGCGGCTCGGGACGGTGTTCAGCATCGCGTGCGCTTCGCCGGCGTACATCGAGAACCATGGCGCGCCGCAAGTGCTGTCGGATCTCGCGCGTCATACGTGCCTGCATCTGATGACGCCGGTGTTTCCGCCTGGCCACTGGGTCTTCGATGGCCCGAACGGTCAGGAAACGGTGACGCTCGGCCCGGCGAACTTCACCGTGAACGTGGCCGAAGCGATGGCCGTCGCGGTTCGCGAGGGCATGGGTATCGGCGTGCTGCCGACATCTTCGGCGCTGCCGGGGCTGCGCGCGGGCACGCTGGTACGCGTGCTGCCGCAATACACGATGCAGGAGCTGAATGTCTACGCGCTGTATCCGTCGCGCCAGTATCTCGACGCGAAAATCCGGACGTGGGTGGAATTCCTGCGCGAGGCGTTGCCGGCGACGCTCGACGCCGACGCGGAATCACTCAAGGAGTTCGTTGCGGCCTGATTTGGCAGCCGCGCAGCTTCGGTTACGAAATTTCGTGCGGCGCAACACTTGCTTACTCCCGTTTCGGCCGCAGCTTTGATACCGTTTGCACTCGTCCTCACCGCTTCTTCGGGAAAACGTCACATGAGCACGCCTCTTCTCTTCGCCCTTGCCACGCTTCTCGTCCTGATCGCCATCCCCGCTTCGCGCGATCTCTTCAACGCCATGCGCGCCCAGTCCGAGCGCCAGGCGAAGCAGCGGCTCGTACCGGTGCGCATCGACGACGGCCGGCGCGACCGTCACCCGCGCTGATTCCATTCACGTTTCCAGCGGCTCGATGAGGCGCGGTTCGTCGTTGACGGTGCGATTGACGTCGCTCGTCACGCGATGCCAGACGAAATGCGACGCCGGCACGCCGTCGGTTCTCACGAGCGAGTGAAGATCGTCGGACGACGCGCCTGCGTCGAGCCATCGGCGTGCAGCCGCCGGTGAGAAGACGAGCGGGCGGCGATCGTGCACATCGACGAGACCTTCGTCCGCCTTCGACGTCACGATGACGAAGCCCGCGCCCGGCGCCGCCGCGTCCTGCTCGCGCACGACGCTCGTGAGCGCGGCGAGGAACATCGGCTCGCCGTCGGCGCGCTGGATGAAGTAGGGCTGCTTGAACGGCTTGCCGGCCGCATCGCCCGGCACAGGCTCGATGCGCCATTCGAACCAGCCATCGGCGGGGACGAGAATGCGCGCCTTCTTCCACAAGTCCTTGAAATACGCACTGGTCGACGCTGTTTCGACGCGCGCGTTGATCGTCTGCGGCAGTTTCTTGCGCACCGCCCACGGCGGGCAGTATCCCCAATGCACGGCGCGGATGGTCTCGTCCGGAAAAATCGCGAGCGGATGCGTGCCGGGCGACAGGTTATAGCCGGGGCGACGGTCGGCGGCATCGACGAGCACGAATGGATCTTTCAGATGCAGGCGCTGCGCGTAATGCGCCGGCAGTCGGTACTGGCTGATTCGGCCGCACATGAATATCCTCGCTTCGAAGCGTCAGATTTCGACGACTTTATCCCATGCGAACTGCGGATTCTCCAGCCGCCCGGTGCGCCTGTCGATATAGCCGCGCGGATTGCACACGACGCGCGTGCCGTTCACCGTGTAATCGAACGCGGTGTGCGTGTGGCCGTGAATCCAGAGCGCGACGGGCGAACGCGCGAGCGTCGGCAGGTGATTGATGAAGCCCGCCGACACGATGTCTTCCGCATAGCGCGGCGCGAGGCTCTCGCGCATCGGCGCGTGATGCGTGACCACGATGGTCTGCCCCGCGAACGGTTTCGCCAGCTCGCTTTCGAGCCACGCGCGTGACTGGATATGCAGCGCGAGCGAGTCGTCGGGCGTGAACGAGCGTGGCTCGCCTTCGGGTTCGGGCCATGCAAGCTGGATCAGACCGCGATAGTCGAGCATGACTTTCGTGCACGCTTCCTGCGCTTTCGCGATTTGCGCCTCGCTCGATCCGAACAGCGCGAAGTCCGTCCACAGCGTCGTGCCGAGCACGCGCCACGCACCTCGGCGGTCGACGAGCGACGCGTTATTCAGAAAGTGCACGTTGTCGACGCTGCGCGCGGCGTCGTGCATCGCGGCTTCCATCGCGCCGAACTCGCCGTCGTAATACTCGTGATTGCCGGGGACATAGACGACGGGCACGCCGTTATCGAAGTTCTCCGCGGCCCAGCGAAGCCCTTCGGCGTGGTTGTGGATATCGCCCGCGAGCACGACGAGATCGGCGTCGGCATAGGGAATGGCGAGCGGCTCGTCGCATTCCAGATGCAGGTCGGACAGCACTCGGATTTTCATGCGGTGTTCTCCTTGCCGGCGTGCGCGTTCCATCGCACGACCTTGCCCGGATTCATCAGGTTGTCGGGATCGAGCGCGGCCTTGATCGTCTGCATGAGGCGCACTTCGACCGGCGACTTGAAGTGCATCGCTTCGTCCACTTTCAATTGCCCGAGGCCGTGCTCCGCGCTGATGCTGCCGCGATGCCTGTGCACCTGCTCGTAGACGAGCGCGTTGATCGGCGTCTGGAACTCCGACAGAAACGCCTTCTGATCCACGCCTTCGGGCGCCTGCACGTTGTAGTGCAGATTGCCGTCGCCCAGGTGGCCGAACGTGACCATGCGCGCGCCGGGCACGGCTTGCGCGATGATCGCATCGGTCTCGTCGATGAAGCGGCCGATGCTCGAAATCGGCACGGCGATGTCATGCTTGATGTTGAGCCCTTCCTGCGCCTGCGCGATCGGAATGTGCTCGCGCAGATTCCAGAACGCCTGCGATTGCGCGAGATTCTCCGCGACCACCGCATCCTCGACCATGCCTTCCGCCAGCGCTTCTTCCATCATGCGTTCGAAAAGGGCGCGGGCGTGGTCGTCGCTTTCGCTGTCGGACAATTCGAGCAGCACCGTCTGCGCGTGCGGCTCGCCGAACGGATAGCGCAATTGCGGAAAATGCCGGCCGACGAGGCGCATCGAGAAATCGGACATCAGTTCGAAGCCGGTCAGAAGCGGACCGGCGTGACGCTGGGCCATCGACAGGAAGTCCAGCGCGGCGTGCGGCGACGCGAGTCCCGCTAGTGCGGTCACCTTCGCGACCGGCGCGGGATGCAGCTTCATCACCGCAGCCGTAATGATGCCGAGCGTGCCTTCCGCGCCGATGAACAGATCGCGCAGGTCGTAGCCGGTGTTGTCCTTGCGCAGTCCGCGCAGGCCGTCCCAGATTTCGCCTTGCGGCGTCACGACTTCGAGGCCGAGGCAGAGTTCGCGCGTGTTGCCATAGCGCAGCACGCCGGTGCCGCCTGCGTTCGTCGACAGGTTGCCGCCGATCGTGCAACTGCCTTCGGCCGCGAGACTCAACGGGAAGAGGCGCTGTGCGCCTTTCGCGCGGGCCTGGACTTCCGCGAGCACGACGCCCGCTTCGACGGTGATGGTGTTGTTGTGCGGATCGATGTCGCGCACGCGGTTCAGCCGCTTCAGGCTCACGACCGCCTGCGCGGCGGTGGAATCGGGTGTCGCGCCGCCGGCGAGGCCGGTGTTGCCGCCTTGCGGGACGATCGCGATGCGATGTTCGCGTGCGAGCCGCACGACGGCGGCCACTTCGCGCACGTCGGCGGGCAGCAGCACGGCGCAGGCATCGCCGCGATAACGCTTGCGCCAGTCGACGACGTAAGGCTCGGTGTCGCGAGGGTCGGTCAGAACGTGGGACGGGCCAAGAAGGCGGATGCAGGCGTCGACGAAAGAGGCGGCAGGAGCGGTCATGGGCGAGAAAAAAAGTGCGTTGGGGCGTAGACGACAGTATCGCGCAGCACGGCGTCGCGCGAGCCTCTGCCGAATGGCATAGGCGTGAGCGATGCGCGGCTCACTTCGGCCGATTCGTGCTACAAAGCATCACGTTCGCTGCCCGTTCTGCGCTCGACCGCGCAGTTTGGCGGCGCGCTTGAACGGCGCGACGTAAGCGATCGCGCAGACGAAGAAGGTCAGCGAAAGCAGCGTTTCGAGCCAGGCGAGCCGTGCGGAGAGGCCCGTATCCGTCATGCCGCGCACGATGCCTTCGGCGAAGTAGAGCAGCACGAGCATGGACGCCCATTGCAGCGTATAGACGTTGCGCCTGACGACGCCCGGCAGCGCGCAGGCAAGCGGCGGCGCCTTCAGCGCCAGCGCCCACGCACCGGGACGCAACGGCGCGAGCCACAATTCCCAGGCGAGCGACAGCGCGATGAGCGCGCCGAGGCTCGCAATCGCACCGATGGCGCATGCGCCGCGTGCAGGAGTGTCGACGGCTGGGCGGGCGTTCATCGCGGTCAGCCGGCCTGCGCACCGCGCACGAGATCGCGCGCCGTGCGGGCAAGGCGCGCGCCGAGCGCGATGGCGAGCGCTTTCTCGTCCGCGGTGATGCCCTGGCGGGACGCGTCGTCGCCGGTGCGCGCATGGTGGGATGCGCCGTAGGGCGTGCCGCCGCTTTGCGTCGTCGTGAGGCGCGATTCGGTGTACGGAATGCCGAGGATCATCATGCCGTGATGCAGGAGCGGGAGCATCATCGAGAGCAGGGTGGTTTCCTGGCCGCCGTGCAGGCTGCCCGTCGACGTGAAGACGCTCGCGGGCTTGCCGGCGAGCGCGCCTGACAGCCATTGCGGCGTGGTGCCGTCGAGAAAGTATTTGAGCGATGCCGCCATGTTGCCGAAGCGGGTGGGCGAGCCGAGCGCGAGGCCCGCGCATTCTTCGAGATCGCGCAGTTCGGCGTACGGCGGGCCGTCGGCGGGAATGTCGGGCTGCGTCGCTTCGCAGACGGTCGAGACGGGCGGCACGGTGCGCACGCGCGCCTGCATGCCGGGCACGCTGTCGACGCCCTGGGCGATAGCGAGCGCCAGTTCGCGCGTCGCGCCGTGGCGGCTGTAATAAAGCACGAGGATGTCGTTCATAAAGCCTTTTTAGTGAACGGCTATTATAGGTATTGGGGTGGATTTGGTGGCGGGACGGCGTAGCCGGGACGGCAGCGAATTTGCCTGGACGCAGGGCGATGGCTACAAGGGCGGTTTTGTATGGGATCCGAGGGCGCGGTGAAGCGCTTATCCCGGTCGACAGCTTTGCATGGGACCAGAGTAAGGCGTTAAAGCGCCAACTCTGGCCGACCGCGTTGCATGGGGCCGGAGTAAGGCGCTAAAGCGCCAATTGTGGTCGACCGCGTTGCATGGGACCAGAGTAAGGCGCTGAAGCGCCAACTCCGGCCGACAGCTTTGCATGGGGCCGGAGTAAGGCGCTAAAGCGCCAACTGTGGCCGACAGCTTTGCATGGGACCACAGTAAGGCGCTAAAGCGCCAACTGTGGTCGACAGCTTTGCATGGGACCACAGTAAGGCGCTAAAGCGCCAACTGTGGTCGACAGGAGATTACGTTTTGCAGCACCTATCAATCGATCTCGCAGCAATCAAGCGCCTCGCCGGTTTCGTCGCGCGGCGCATCGGCGAAGATCGCGTCGCGCAAGTGGCCGGCAGCCTCACGTTCACGAGCGTGCTGTCGCTCGTGCCACTCGCTACCGTCGCCTTCGCGCTGTTCACCGCGTTCCCCATCTTCGCCTCGTTCCAGGCGTCGCTGCAGGACTTCCTCGCGGACCATCTGATGCCCGCGACCATCAACAGCCAGATCTTCAAGTACCTCAACGAATTCGCATCGAAAGCAAAAGGACTCACGACCGTCGGCATGATCATCCTGCTCGTGACCTCCGTCATGACGATGATGACCGTCGAGTCCGCGTTCAACGTCATCTGGCGCGTCAAGAAGGCCCGACCGTTCGCGCAGCGCGTGCTCGTTTACTGGTCGATCATCACGCTCGGGCCGATTCTCTTCGGCTGC
This sequence comes from Caballeronia grimmiae, assembly GCF_022879615.1. Lineage (NCBI taxonomy): Bacteria > Pseudomonadati > Pseudomonadota > Betaproteobacteria > Burkholderiales > Burkholderiaceae > Caballeronia > Caballeronia grimmiae. Next base: position 1,778,243 of record NZ_CP084271.1, on the reverse strand, counting down.
AGCCTGTCGATCTCGTCGTACGTCTTCGCGCATTCCGTCGCGTTCGCGGGCTCGCACAACCTGATGCCGCCCGTCGTCGAATGGCTGCTGACCGGCGTTTCGCTGCCGCTCACGGTATTCGGCTTCACGATCATGTATGTCTACATGCCGAACTGCAAGGTGGAGTGGCGCGATGCCGTCGTCGGCGGGCTGATCGCGGCCGTCGCCTTCGAAATCAGCAAGCGCGGTTTCGGCTTCTACGTGCGCAGCATTCCGACCTATACCGCCGTCTACGGCGCGTTCGCGTCGCTGCCGGTCTTCCTGCTGTGGGTCTATCTGTGCTGGATGATCGCCCTCGTCGGCGCGATGGTGACATCCGCGCTGCCCGCCATCCGCGTCGGGCAATATCATCGGCGCGAGTTTCCCGGCAGCGATCTGCTCGATGCCCTCGAAATCCTCGCGCGTCTCGTCGAAGCGCGCGACGAAGGCAAGCCCGGTTACACCGCGCTGCAATTGTCGAAGATGGTCCGATGCGAGGTCGATACTTCAACCCGCCTGATCGCGCGCCTCGATTCGCTCGGCTGGATCGGACGGCTCGAGGACGCGCACATGCCGCGTTACGTGCTGATCGCCAATCCGAGCCAGATCACGCTGACGATGCTGTTCCAGGAATTCGTCATCGATCGCGAGGAACTCGACTATCAGTTGTGCCTCGACGCCACCCAGATCGACCGCGACGCGCTGATGAACGCGCTCGAAAACGAAAAGCTCGGCATCTCGCTCAGCACGCTGATCGCCGCGCGCACGCAGGCGCAAGCCAATGCGCGACTGCGCGAAGCGCCGTCTTCGTCAATGCCGCAGCAGCCGGCTTAACGCGTGAACCTCCGCGACTCACAGCGAGATCTTTCCTACGCAGATGTCCTTGAACATCACCCAGTCGCCCATCAGGCTATAGAGCGGATGGCGAAACGTCGCGGGACGATTCTTCTCGAAGAAGAAATGGCCGATCCACGCAAAGCCGTATCCGCAGACGACGGCGGCCGGCAGCCACAGCCAGTCGCCGGTCGCGAGCGCCATCGCGAGGCAGCCGATTACCCCGAGCGAGCCGATGAAATGCAGCCTGCGCGAGACCAGGTTGCGATGCTCGTCGAGATAGTACGGGTAGAACTCGGCGAAGCTGGCGAAATGCTCGCCGTGTGCGGTGTGCGCCATGATGACGGCCTCCCGTGCGACATGTTCTGCATGACGCGATAACGTCAGCAAGAACCATTCTGCGGCGGCGCGCACACGCGTGCAAGCGGCGCGCTCAGGCCGGCTTTGCGCAGGCGAGGGCGAATGAAAACAGCGCGTCGAGGACTGCATCCGGCTCCTCCGACATCAGCGCGTGGCCGCCTTCCAGTTCTATCGTCCGCACCGATGCGCCGGCCTTGCGCAACGCATCGACGAGCGGGCGCGCGGCGCGCGGCGGCGTCATCACATCGCGCCTGCCGCTCAGCACGCACACCGGGCAGCGCACGGAAGCCGCCCGCTCGAGCGAATCGGTGTAGGCGTTGCACGCACTGAAGTCGGCGTGAAAGAGCTGCGCTTCGCCCAATGCGCCGATGCGCTCCATCAACCGCTGGTTCATCCCTTGCAGCCAGAAGCCGGGCGCGGGGCTCGAAGGTTTCGCGGCGATCGTCGAATGCGACCACTGGTTGACCATGCCGATCGCTTGCGGCTCGCGCTCGCGGGCGGCATCGAGGAGCGCATCGGAGACGGTCATCGGCGCGGCGGTGGCGACGAGCGCGAGGCCCGCGGCCCGTTCGGGATAACGCGCGGCGGCATCCAGCGCGACGAGCGAGCCCATGCTGTGGCCGGCGAAAATCGCGCGGGGCGCGCCGGCCGCGTCGAGCACGTCGATCAGCCAGTCCGCGAGCGCGCCGATGTCGCGCCGCGCAGGGCCGTCGCTGCGGCCGTGGCCCGGCAGGTCGACCGCAAGCACGCCGAAGCCGTGATGCGCGAAGTAACGCGTCTGCAACGCCCACACACTGTGGTCGTGCTGCGCGCCGTGAATGAAGACGATCGCGGGACGCGCCGGATCGAAGGGCTTGCCGCCTGTGTAGACATAGGCGCGATGGCCGCCGACATCGAGAATCATGCGCGGCTCCCGAGCGGTGCGGCATTCGTATCGCCGCTTTCGATGACTTTCTGGGCGGCTTTCAGCCCGCGTTTCAGATCGTCGATGAGATCGTCCGGGTCTTCCAGTCCGATCGACAGCCGAATCCGTCCCGGCCCGATGCCCGCGGCGAGCAGCGCGGCGGCGTCCATGCGAAAGTGCGTCGTCGAGGCGGGATGGATCACGAGCGAGCGCGCATCGCCCACGTTCGCCAGATGCGAGAACAGCGTCAGCGATTCGATGAACCTTCGCGCGGCCGGCACGCCGCCGCGCAGGTCGAAGCTGAACACCGCGCCAGCGCCGCGCGGCAAGAGACGCTGGGCGAGCGCGTGGTCGCGATGCGTCGGCAGTTCGGGATAAGCCACGCCCTCGACCGCCGGCGAGCCGAGCAGAAAGTCGATCACCTTGCGCGTATTCGCGACATGCCGATCCATGCGCAACGGCAAGGTTTCGATGCCCTGAAGCAGTTGCCACGCCGCCTGGGGATGCAGGCACGCCCCGAAGTCGCGCAGTCCTTCGCGGCGGGCGCGCAGCAGGAACGGCGCGACCGTGCTTTCCTCGGCGAACACCATGCCGTGGAAGCCGTCGTAGGGCTCGGTGAATTCGGGAAAGCGGCCGCTCGCCGCGAAATCGAACGTCCCGCCATCCACGAGCACGCCGCCGATGGTCGTGCCGTGACCGCCGAGAAACTTCGTCGCCGAGTGATAGACGAGGTCCGCGCCATGCTCGAACGGGCGCAGCAGGTAAGGCGTCGTGAAGGTCGAATCGACGAGCAGGGGCGCGGCGTGCGCATGCGCGATTTCGGCGACGCCCGCGATATCCAGCACGTCGAGGCCCGGATTGCCGAGCGTCTCGCCGAAAAAGAGCCGCGTGTTGGGCCGCGCCGCCGCGCGCCAGGCGTCGAGGTCGTGCGGCGGCACGAAGGTCGTTTCGATGCCGAAGCGCCGCAGCGTGTAATGCAGCAGATTGTGCGAGCCGCCATACAGCGCGCTCGACGCGACGACATGCGAGCCCGCGCCCATCAGCGTCGCGATCGCCAGATGCAGCGCCGCCTGACCGCTCGCCGTGCCGATCGCGCCGGCGCCGCCTTCGAGCGCCGCGACGCGTTCCTCGAACACCGCCACCGTCGGGTTCGAAATGCGCGAATAGACGTGTCCCGATCGCTCCATATTGAAGAGCGCGGCGGCGTGATCGGTGTCGCGAAAGGTGAACGAGGTGGTCTGATAGATCGGCGTGGCCCGCGCGCCGGTGGCGGGATCGGGTGCGGCGCCCGCATGCAGCGCGAGCGTATCGAAACGGTTGGCTGGCATCGTCGTCGGCCGGGGCGCCTGGGCCTCCGGCGGAATAGGGGTCGGTCATCCTAGCATCGGGCTTGGGGCGCGCGAACTAGGGTGAACGCGTGCGCCCGGCCGCAAAGCCTTGTCCGAAAGGCTAACGCGGGCTTGCCTCGCTTTCCTTTTGCGGGCCTTTCCGATAGCATCGACCCATGGTTTCACAAACGCTTTGACATCTGGACAGGCATTTCGCAAGGAGAAAGTGATGCGAGTCAGCGACATTCTGAAGGTGAAAGGCAACGCGCTATTCACCGTTACGCCCGATACGCCGCTCTCCGACGCGATCAACGTCATGGCCGCGCACGACATCGGCTCCCTCGTCGTCATGGAATATGGCGATCTCGTCGGCATGCTGACATTCCGCGAGATCATCCTGACGCTGCGCGATAACGGCGGCGGCGTCGGCGCGACGACCATCCGCAAGGTCATGGACGATCACCCGCTTACCTGCACGCCGGAAACGGACGTGAACGAAGTACGCCGCATGATGCTCGAGCACCATGTCCGCTATTTGCCGGTCATGGAAAATCGCGCGCTGATGGGCGTGATCTCGTTCTATGACGTGGCGCGCGCGGTCGTGGAAGAGCAGGGATTCGAGAATCGCATGCTGAAGGCCTATATTCGCGACTGGCCGGAAGAGCAGCAGGACGCTCGCTGACACTCGGGGCGTCGCCCAGGCGATGCCCGAGCCGGCGATGCGCAGCGCGCCCGAGCGGCGCGCTTTTTTTTTTTTCGCCTGGAGCCATCGCACGTAAAGACACATTTCGCGGCGCGGGCTCTTCTCCGCCATCTCGTTTCGTTACCATCCGGATTCGATCGCAATGGCGATCAACACCGGATCAACTACATCGATAGTCATGAGTGACAATCCGCTGGACGCCCCGCAAGACAAAGCGGCGCGCCATTCCCGCCGGCCGCACGAAGACGGAGAAGGTCAGTTCGGCCTCCTGCGCGAGCGCCGTTTTGCGCCGTTCTTCTGGACGCAGTTCCTCGGCGCCATGAACGACAACGTCTTCAAGGTCGGCTTCACGTCGCTCGTGACGTTTCAGGCCGCGCGCTTCTCGGGTGTCGATCCGAAGACCGCCGCGTTTCTTATTTCCGCGATCTTCATCGTGCCGTTCGTGCTGTTTTCGGCGACGTCCGGCCAGATCGCCGACAAGTACGACAAAGCCGTGCTCGCGCGCCTCGTGAAGAGCTTCGAGATCGTCGTGATGCTGATCGGCGGCGCGGGTTTTCTGCTCCATAGCGCGCCGCTGCTGTATCTCTGCACGTTCCTGATGGGCGTGCATTCGACCGTGTTCGGCCCGGTCAAGTATGCGTATCTGCCGCAGCATCTGCGTGCGTCCGAACTCGTCGGCGGGAACGGACTCGTCGAGATGGGCACCTTCGTCGCGATTCTTATTGGCACGATCGTCGGCGGGGCGGCGGCGGGCGCGTCCGAACATGGTGCGCTGCTGCTCGCGATCGTGTGTGTGGCGCTCGCGGTCGTCGGGCGCGTGGCGTCGGCGTTCGTGCCGAAGTCGGCGGCGTCGCAGCCGGACTTGCGCATCAACTGGAATCCGGTTTCCGAGACCTGGCGCAATCTCAGGCTCGCGAAGTCCGACCGCACCGTCTTTCTGAGCCTGCTCGGGATTTCCTGGCTGTGGTTCGTCGGCGCAACCTTCCTTACCTCGTTCTTCAACTTCGCGAAAGACGTGCTGTCCGCGAATCCCGATGTCGTGACCGTCCTGCTCGCGACGTTCTCGCTCGGCATCGGCACCGGCTCGCTGCTGTGCGAACGGCTGTCCAAGCGACGCGTCGAGATCGGGCTGGTGCCGCTGGGGTCGATCGGCATCAGCGTGTTCGCCATCGACTTGTTCTTCGCGAGTCATCGCATTGCGCCTGCGTCGCATCTGCTTGGCGTCAGTGAATTTTTGCTCGCGATGCCGCACTGGCGCATCCTCGCGGATCTGTTCCTGCTCGCGATGTTCGGCGGCTTCTACAGCGTCCCGCTCTACGCGCTGATTCAGGCGCGCAGTCAGCCGACGCACCGGGCGCGCATCATCGCGGCGAACAACATCCTCAATTCGGCCTTCATGATCGCCTCGGCGCTGCTGGCGCTCGCGCTCACGTCGATGGGCGTCGGCATTCCCGGCCTGTTTCTCGTCACGGCGCTGCTCAACGTGGTGGTCGCCGTGTATATCTATTCGCTCGTGCCGGAATTCCTGCTGCGGTTCATCGCGTGGATTCTCGTGCATACGTTCTATCGGATCCGGCTCGTCGACGCGGCCCGCATCCCGTCGGAGGGCGCGGCGGTGCTGGTGTGCAACCACGTGAGTTTCGTCGATGCCGTCGTCATCATGGCCGAAAGCCCGCGCCCGATCCGCTTCGTGATGGACCATCGGATTTTTCGCACGCCGTTCATCGGCTGGCTGTTCCGTCACGTGAAGGCCATCCCGATTGCCCCCGCGCACGAGGACGCCGACATGCTCGAACGCGCGTATCAGGCGTGTCAGCGCGCGCTGGACGAAGGCGAACTGGTTTGTATCTTTCCGGAAGGCAAGCTCACGCGTACTGGCGAAATCAACCCCTTCCGGCATGGCGTTGCGGAGATTCTGCGGCGCCATTCCGCCCCCGTCGTGCCGATGGCGCTGCGCGGACTGTGGGGCAGCGTGTTCTCGCGCCACGAGGACGCCCGATGGCCGCGCCCGATCAAGCGCGGCGTGATGACCCGGCTCACGCTCGCGGTCGGCGAGCCGATTGCGCCCGCCGATGCAACGCCACAGCACCTGCACGAACTCGTCTCCGCGCTGCGCGGGGCAAGGCGATAAACCCGGCGCCGCTGGCATAATGGCGGTCTCCCCGACACTCTTTTCAGGTCGACGCTCATGTCCGGCAACACCCTTGGCACGCTCTTCACCGTCACGAACTTCGGAGAATCGCACGGTCCGGCGATCGGCTGTGTGATCGACGGCTGCCCGCCGGGCATGGCGCTCACGGAGGCCGACATTCAGCTCGAACTGGATCGCCGCCGTCCGGGCACGTCGCGGCACGTCACGCAGCGGCAGGAACCGGATCAGGTCGAGATTCTGTCGGGCGTGTTCGAAGGCGTGACGACCGGCACGCCCATCGCGCTGCTCATCCGCAATACGGATCAGCGCAGCAAGGACTACGGCAATATCGTCGAGACCTTTCGCCCCGGCCACGCGGACTACACCTACTGGCAGAAGTACGGTGTGCGCGATCATCGCGGCGGCGGCCGGTCATCGGCGCGGCTGACTGCGCCGACGGTCGCGGCGGGTGCCGTCGCGAAGAAGTGGCTGCGGGAGAAGTTCGGCATCGAGACGCGCGGCTATATGGGCGCGCTCGGCGAGATCCCGATTCCGTTCGTCGACTGGAGCCACGTGCCGGAGAATCCTTTCTTCGCGCCGAACGCCGATGTCGTGCCCGAACTGGAAGCGTACATGGACAGCCTTCGCCGCGATGGCGATTCGGTCGGTGCGCGCATCGAAGTCGTGGCGAGCGGCGTGCCCGTGGGACTGGGCGAGCCACTTTACGATCGACTGGACGCCGACATCGCCCACGCGATGATGGGCATCAACGCGGTGAAGGGCGTCGAGATCGGCGCAGGCTTCGCGAGCGTCGCCCAACGCGGCTCGCAGCACGGCGACGAGATGACGCCGGAAGGCTTCGCGACCAATAACGCCGGCGGCATTCTGGGCGGCATTTCGAGCGGGCAGGACATCACGGTGTCGCTTGCGATCAAGCCGACGTCGAGCATCCGCACGCCGCGCCACTCCATCGACAAGGCGGGCGCGAGCGCAACCGTCGAGACCTTCGGTCGACACGATCCGTGCGTCGGCATTCGCGCGACGCCCATCGCCGAGGCGCTGCTTGCGCTGGTGCTGATGGATCACGCGCTGCGGCATCGCGCGCAATGCGGCGATGTCGTCGTCGGCACGCCGAAAATCGCGGCGCACGCGCCGGGCAAGTAATTGACAGGAAAGAGAAAGGGCGCCGGTTTCATCAACCGGCGCCCTTTGTCGTTTACATGTTCGGATAGTTCGGCCCGCCGCCGCCTTCAGGCGTCACCCAGACGATGTTCTGAGTCGGGTCCTTGATATCGCAGGTCTTGCAGTGCACGCAGTTCTGCGCGTTGATCTGCAGGCGCTCGCCGCCGTCCTCCGCTTTCACGAATTCGTAGACCGCAGCCGGGCAATAGCGGGCTTCGGGACCGGCATACGTGCGCAGATTGACGTTGACGGGCACGCTCGGATCTTTCAGCGTCAGATGCGGCGGCTGATTTTCCTCGTGATTCGTATTCGAAATGAACACGGACGAGAGACGATCGAACGTGAGCTTGCCGTCCGGCTTCGGATAGACGATCGGCTTGCATTGCGACGCGGGCCTCAGCATCTCGTGATCGCGATGCTGGTGATGCAGCGTCCACGGCACGTTGCCGCCCATCACTTTCTGCTCCAGCCCGACCATGAAGGTGCCGAGATACAGGCCCTTGCTCATCCACTGCTTGAAGTTGCGCGCGCGGTAAAGCTCGGTCTTGAGCCACGAATTGTCGAAGGCTTCGCCATACGCGGCGAGTTCGTCGCCCTGACGGCCAGCCTGAACGGCTTCGAACGCGGCTTCGGCCGCCATCTTGCCCGACTTGATCGCGCCATGGCTGCCCTTGATGCGTGATGCATTCAGGAAGCCGGCGTCATCGCCCGCAAGCGCGCCGCCCGGAAACACGAGCTTCGGCAGCGACATCAGCCCGCCCGCGGTAATTGCCCGCGCGCCATAGGAGATGCGCTTGCCGCCTTCGAGGAACGCGCGGATCGACGGATGCGTCTTGTATCGCTGGAATTCTTCGAACGGCGAAAGATACGGATTCGAATAGCCCAGTCCCACGACGAAGCCCACGACCACCTGGTTGTTGTCCATGTGATAGAGGAACGAGCCGCCGTACGTGTCGGGATCGAGCGGCCAGCCGGCCGTATGAATGACGAGCCCCGGCTTGTGCTTGACCGGATCGATCTCCCACAGCTCCTTGATGCCGATGCCGTACACCTGCGGATCGGCGTTCTGGTTCAGCTTGAACTTCTCCATCAGCTGACGGCCGAGATGCCCGCGCGCGCCTTCGCAGAAGATCGTGTACTTCCCGTGCAGTTCCATGCCGAGCTGGAAGTTCTCGGTCGGCTCGCCGTCCTTGCCGATGCCCATGTTGCCGGTGATCACGCCTTTGACCGCGCCGTCGTCGCCGTAGAGCACTTCGGCTGCCGGGAAGCCGGGGAAAATTTCGACGCCGAGCGCTTCGGCCTGTTGTCCCAGCCAGCGCGTGACGTTGCCGAGACTGATGACGTAGTTGCCGTGGTTCTTGAAGTTGTCGGGAAGCAGCCAGTTGGGCACCTGCTTGGCGCCGGTCGGCGACAGGAACAGGAAGCGATCCTCCGTCACTTCGACGTCGAGCGGAGCGCCTTTTTCCTTCCAGTCGGGGATCAGCTCGGACAGGCCGCGCGGGTCCATGACCGCGCCGGACAGAATGTGCGCGCCGATCTCCGAGCCTTTTTCCAGCACGCAGACGCCGATTTCGACGCCGCGTTCCTCGGCCAGTTGCTTCAGGCGAATGGCAGCCGACAAACCGGCTGGCCCGCCGCCGACGATCACGACGTCGTATTCCATCGATTCGCGGGGACCGTACTGCTCGATAAGGCTCGCCGGGGTCATCAATGCTCCTCTCTACCGTTAGAATGGCCTTTCAAGATCGCGTATTGTCAGCGAACGTCAGGCGGGCTGCAACCGAAGGTCACTCATTTGGCACGATCGTACTATTTCGCGTGATGCCGTGGTATGGGTATCTTCGCCGAGTGCCGCGGCGGCGTGCATCGCGCTGACGGGGCATCCGCCGAGGCTGAATCAACCGTACAACAAGGAAGCACAATGGGCCGTTCGATCAACCTGGAAGGCAAGGTCGCGCTGATCACCGGCGCGTCCAGTGGACTCGGAAAGCGTTTCGCGCAGGTGTTGTCGCAGGCGGGAGCGAAAGTCGTGCTCGCCAGCCGCCGCACCGAGCGCCTGAAGGAACTGCGCGCGGAAATCGAGGCGTCGGGCGGCGCGGCGCATGTCGTCGCGCTCGACGTGACCGACTATCAGAGCGTCAAGTCGGCGGTTGCACACGCCGAGACGGAAGCCGGTACCATCGACATTCTCGTCAATAACTCGGGCGTCTCGACCACGCAAAAGCTGACGGACGCCACGCCCGCCGACTTCGAATTCGTCTTCGGCACCAACGTGCGCGGCGCGTTCTTCGTCGCGCAGGAAGTGGCCAAGCGCATGATCATGCGCGGCAACGGCGCGGCCAAGCCGGCTTACCGCATCATCAACGTGGCGTCGGTGGCGGGTCTGCGGGCCTTTCCGCAGATCGGTCTTTATTCGATGAGCAAGGCCGCCGTCGTGCAGATGACCAAGGCCATGGCGCTCGAATGGGGCCGCCACGGCATCAACGTCAACGCGATCTGCCCGGGTTATATCGATACCGAGATCAACCATCATCACTGGAAGACCGAACAGGGCCAGCGGCTCGTTTCGATGCTGCCGCGCCGCCGCGTGGGCTCCCCGGAGGACCTCGACGGCCTGCTGCTGCTGCTCGCGGCGGACGAATCGCAGTTCATGAACGGCTCGGTGATATCGGCGGACGACGGTTTCTCGCTCTGACGCGCCGGGCGCACGGGTTGCTTTTTCCAGTGCCGCGGCGCGACGCCATTTTCGACACTGGAACCATCACCCGATGAGCAACACAAGCAACGACAGCGACTTTTACACCGTTTTCGAGATGTCCATGCCGATCCGCTGGGGCGACATGGACGCTTTCGGCCACGTCAACAACACCGTCTATTTCCGCTACATGGAGCAGGCGCGGATTTCGTGGTTCGAGGAAATCGGCATCGCGGGTGGCAACGGCGAAGGGCAGGGGCCGGTGATCGTCAATGCATCGATGGAGTTCCTGAAGCAACTGCATTATCCCGGCGACGTGGTGGCGCGGATGTCGGCCGGCAAGCCCGGCCGCAGCAGCTTCGATACGCGCTTCGAGCTGTATCGCGCGGACGCGCCCGGCGTGCTCTACGCGAGGGGCGCGGCGAAGGTCGTGTGGATCGACTATGCGGCGGAGAAGTCGGTGCCGATTCCGGATCTGTTGCGGCAGATCATCGAGACCGGCGCGCCCGTCGCGCAGTAACCGGGCACGGCAGCGGCCCGTTCAGTTGCCGAGCAGCCGCTGCAGCAGTTCCGTCGCGTTGCCCGTGTCGTATTTACGCATGAGGCGCGCGCGGTAGATATCGACCGTGCGCGGGCTGATGTCGAGCACGCGGCCAATCTGCTTGCTGGTCTTGCCCGTCACGAGCTGCGCGGCGATTTCGCGTTCCCGTGGCGTCAGTTCGATCGCGACGCGCCGTGTCGCGCTCAAATCCTCGAACGTCCACACGCCGGCCGCATGGGGCGCGGCGCGATCCAGCGCGCGGCCGGTGACGTGGCACCAGAACAGTTCGCCGTTCGAGCGCTTCATGATGCGATCGTCGCCATACGTGCCGCGATCCACGATGTGCGCGGCGATGCGCTCGCCGATGCGCGCGAATTCGTCCGGCGTCGGATAAAGCACCTCGAACGATTGGCCGATCAGCGCCTCGCGCTCGAAACCGAAGATCGCGCAGACCTGCTCGTTGCAATCCTCGATGATCCGCTCCCGCGAGAGCACGAGGCCGACGGGCGCGAGGTGAAACGCGGTTTGATAATCCAGTGCACGCATGTGGAATCGGGCGCCCGGCCGCTTGAGGAACCAACGCGCGCGGGCAATGACTTATGTATTTTTGCGTATTGTGCCGGATGGACTGCGCAGCGTACTCTTTTCGCCAATCAAAACGCCGCCGGATCGATTTGGACGGCGGAAAAAAAACGGTTTTCAGTCGGGTTCACACATGGAAGGGACGAACAGATGAACAAGGTCTATCCCAGCGCGAAAGAAGCGCTCGATGGCATCGTCAAGGACGGGCAGACGTTCGCCGTCGGCGGATTCGGGTTGTGCGGCATCCCTGAAGCGCTCATCGCGGCGCTGCGCGACTCGGGCGTGAAGGACATCACCTGCATCAGCAACAACGCGGGCGTCGATGGCTTCGGGCTTGGCCTGCTGCTCGAAACGCGCCAGATCAAGAAGATGATTTCGTCGTACGTGGGCGAGAACAAGGAGTTCGAGCGGCAATATCTCGCCGGCGAACTCGAACTCGAATTCACGCCGCAAGGCACGCTCGCGGAGAAGCTGCGCGCGGGCGGCGCGGGCATCCCGGCGTTCTTCACCAACACCGGCTACGGCACGGTGATCGCGGACGGCAAGGAAACGCGTCAGTTCGGCGAGAACCACTACGTGCTCGAACATTCGCTGACGGCGGACGTCGGTCTCGTCAAGGCATGGAAGGCCGACAAGTCGGGCAATCTGATCTATCGCCGCACGGCGCGCAACTTCAATCCGATGTGCGCGATGGCCGGCAAGATCACCGTCGCGGAAGTCGAGGAAATCGTCGAAGTGGGCGAGCTCGATCCCGACGCGATCCACACGCCGGGCATCTTCGTGCAACGGCTCGTCCTGAACGCGCATCCGGAAAAGCGCATTGAACAACGCATCGTCCGCGCGAAAGGAGAATGACCATGGCTTGGACTCGTGACCAGATGGCCGCGCGCGCGGCGAAGGAATTGCAGGACGGCTTCTACGTGAATCTGGGCATCGGCTTGCCGACGCTCGTTGCCAATCACGTGCCGCAAGGCGTCGAAGTGTGGCTGCAGTCGGAGAACGGACTGCTCGGCATCGGCCCGTCGCCGTATGAAGAAGAAGTCGACGCCGATCTCATCAATGCCGGCAAGCAGACAGTGACGACGCTGCCGGGCTCGTCGATCTTTTCGTCGGCGGATTCGTTCGCGATGATTCGCGGCGGCCACATCAACCTGGCGATCCTCGGCGCGATGCAGATCAGCAAGACCGGCGATCTCGCCAACTGGATGATCCCCGGCAAGATGATCAAGGGCATGGGCGGCGCGATGGACCTCGTCGCGGGCGTGAAGCGCGTCGTCGTGCTGATGGAGCATGTCGCGAAGGGCGATCAGCACAAGATCCTCGAAGCGTGCACGCTGCCGCTGACGGGCGTGGGTGTGGTCGATCGCATCATCACGGATCTCGGCGTCATCGACGTGACCGAGAAAGGCCTCAAGCTCGTCGAGCTGGCCGACGGCGTCACCGTCGACGAAATCCAGCGCAAGACGGGCGCGCCGCTCGATGTCAGCAGCGTGAGCTGACGAGGCGATATAGCGTCGTAAGAAGCGGGCGGGGCTGCAAGGCTTCGCCCGTTTTGCTTTTTGCGAGCCTGCGCGAAGCGCCGGGCATCGGCCGTTCGGCTAACGCACGTTCGGCGGCGAGCCGGGCGCTTTACAATCGTTCCGACACCTTCCACGAGGAAATCCCATGAGCGCATCCATCGTTGCCGAAGCATCGCATTACACGCTCGACCAGCCGCGTCAGCGATTCGTGCAGTGCGCGAGTCCGGCGGGACTGCATCGCGTCGCGTACACGGAATGGGGCGATCCGGCGAACCCGCGCGTGCTGTTGTGCGTGCACGGCCTTACGCGCTCGGGCCGCGACTTCGACCGGCTCGCCAAGGCGTTTTCGGGCGAGTATCGCGTGGTGTGTCCGGATGTCGTCGGGCGCGGGCTGTCGGACTGGCTCGCGGACTCGCGCTACTACGGCGTCGCGCAATATGTCGCGGACATGGTGACGCTGATCGCGCGGCTCAACGTCGAAACGGTCGACTGGTTCGGCACGTCGATGGGCGGGCTCATCGGCATGGCGCTCGGCGGGCTGCCCGGCACGCCGATCCGCAAGATGCTGCTCAACGATGTCGGGCCGCATATCGAACCGGTTGCGCTCGAGCGCATTCGCGAATACCTCGGCAAGCCGGCGCGGTTCGCATCGCTCGATGAAGGCGTGCGGCATGCGGCGAAGCTCGCGGCATCGTTCGGCCCGCTGACCGGCGACGAATGGACGAGCATCAACACCCCGCTGCTGCACGAGCGCGATGGCGCGTGGACCTTCCGCTACGACCCCGGCATCGCCGCGCCGTTCTCCGCGACCACGGCGGAACAGAACGCGGCCGGCGAGGCGTTCATGTGGCGCTCGCTCGCGGCAATCGCGACGCCGGTGCTGGTCGTGCGCGGCGAAAGCTCCGATCTGCTCTCGCGCGAGACGGTGCGAAAGATGGAGGAGACGGGGCAGGCGGTGTCGAGCGTGGAAGTGCCCGATACAGGCCACGCGCCCGCCTTTCTCGCGGACGACCAGATCGCGACCGCCCGGGCGTTCTTTCTCGAAAACAATGCCAGCGGGGCATAATATCGGGCTGAGCGCCTCACGCTCGGTCTTGTTTCTTGAACCATTTCAAAGGATCGACATACACATGGCAGTCACTCGTCACCACGTCGGCGCACGGCTTTCCGAGATCGCGATTCACAACGGCACCGTCTATCTCGCCGGGCAGATCGCCGAGGACACGAACCAGGACATCACCGGCCAGACGCGCGAAGTGCTGGGTCACATCGACCGCCTGCTGGAAGAGGCGAACAGCGACAAGTCGCATCTGCTGTCCGTGCAAATCTACGTCTCGGACATGGTGCATTTCGCCGGCATGAACGCGGTGTGGGACGCATGGGTCGCGCCGGGCAACACGCCGCCGCGCGCCACCGTCGAGGCGAAGCTGGCCAACCCCGATTGCCTCGTCGAAGTCGTGGTGGTGGCGGCTCAACGCAGCTAAGCCGTCAATGAACCGATAGCAGTCGCTTTATCCGTATGACCGAAACCCCCGTCCTCGCCGACACGCTGCCGGAGCCGTCCATCGACGACGCGCTCGCGTTCGTGCGCGAGCACGCGAAGGACGCGCGGGTCTCGACCGGCGAGCTGCTGGTGGATCACGCTGCCGGCACCGCGCGCATCATGCAGACGCTCAACGTCGATCCGTACGCGATCGCCGCGGCCGCGCTGTTTGCGCTCGCGCCTCATCTCGACGATCCGGAGAAGGTCATCGCGGAGCGCTTCGGGCCGGAAGTGCAGCGGCTCGTCGGCGATGTGCGCAAGCTCCTGCGTCTCGGCTCCGTCAGCTCGCGCGCGACGCTCGCCGCGGTGTCCGACAACACCCGCGATGCGCAGGCGGCGCGGCGCGCGCAGGTCGAATCGCTGCGCAAGATGCTGCTCGCGTTCGCGCAGGACATTCGCGTGGTGCTGATCCGGCTCGCGTCCAGGCTGCAGACGCTGCGCTACTACGCTGCGCATAAGATGGAGCCATCGCCCGACGTGCCGCGCGAAACGCTCGAAATCTACGCGCCGCTCGCGAATCGTCTCGGCATCTGGCAACTGAAGTGGGAACTGGAGGACCTGTCGTTCCGCTTCGAAGACGCCGCCACCTACAAGCGGATCGCGAAGCTGCTCGACGAAAAGCGCGTCGAGCGCGAGTCGTATGTGACCGGGGCCATCGCGCGGCTGCAGAAGGAACTGGACACCGCGCACATCAAGGCCGAAGTGAGCGGCCGGCCGAAGCACATCTACAGCATCTGGAAGAAGATGCGCGGCAAGCAACTCGACTTCGCCGAGCTGAACGACGTGCGCGCGTTTCGCGTGATCGTCGGGGACATCAAGGATTGCTACACGGTGCTCGGCATCGTGCATAACCTGTGGCAGCCGGTGCCGCGCGAATTCGACGACTATATTTCGCGGCCCAAGCCCAACGGCTACAAGTCGCTGCATACGGTCGTCGTCGGCGACGATGGCCGCGCCTTCGAAGTGCAGATTCGCACGCACGAAATGCATCAGTTCGCGGAGTATGGCGTGGCCGCGCACTGGCGTTACAAGGAGGCGGGCGCGCGCGGCTACGCGGGCCAGGTGACGGCAAGCGAGAAATACGACGAGAAGATCGCGTGGCTGCGTCAGCTTCTCGCCTGGAAGGACGACGTCGAAGGCGAGCATCCGGGCTGGCAGCATCTGCGCGACGCCACGCTCGACGACGACCATATCTACGTGCTGACGCCGCAGGCTCGCGTGGTGGCGTTGCCGCACGGCGCGACGGCGGTCGATTTCGCGTATCACCTGCATAGCGAGCTGGGGCATCGCTGCCGGGGCGCGCGTGTCGATGGCGCGATGGTGCCGCTCAACACGCCGCTGCAGAACGGGCAGACGGTCGAGATCATCGCGGTGAAGGAAGGCGGACCCTCGCGCGACTGGCTCAATCCGCAGCTTGGCTACATGCACAGCCCGCGCGCGCGGCAGAAGGTGCGCGCGTGGTTCAACACGGTCGACGCGGCCGAGAACGTGGCGCAGGGCCGGGCCATCGTCGAAAAGACGCTGCAGCGCGAAGGCAAGACGTCGGTCAATCTGGATCAGCTCGCGGCCAAGCTCGGCTTCAAGGCGCCGGAAGATCTCTACGCGGTCGTCGCGAAGGACGAGTTCAGCGTGCGCAATATCGAGCACGCGTTGTCCGATGCGCCGCCGCCCGAGCCCGAGCCGGAAGCGCCCGCGCAATTCGAAAAGCGCAGCAGCGGGCAGAGCGTGGCGCAGGGGGCATCGACGGGCGTGCTGGTCGTCGGCGTGGATGCCTTGCTCACGCAACTCGCCCGCTGCTGCCGTCCCGCGCCGCCCGATCCGATCGCGGGCTTCGTGACGCGCGGCAAAGGCATGTCGATTCATCGCGCGGACTGCACGACGTTCCAGCGCATGGCGCAGCGTTCGCCCGAACGCGTGCTGCATACGACATGGTCCGCCGAGGTGATGAACGGGCGCGGATCGTCGGTATATCCGGTCGATCTGTCGGTGGAGTCGGCGGATCGGCAAGGGCTCCTGCGCGATATCTCCGAAGTGTTCGCGCGTGAGAAGATCAACGTGATCGGCGTGAAGAGCCAGAGCCGCCGGAATATCGCGTATATGCAATTCACGGTGGAAGTGTCGAATTCGGCGCAGATTCAGCGCGCGTGCACGCTGCTCGGTGAAGTGCAGGGCGTGATTCGCGCATCGCGGCGCGCGTGATCGATATTGCGCGTTGAAGTGAACGATCGACGAATCTTTTTCATTTCATTGCGCAGAAACACTTGCCAAGATTCGAAACGCTCCATATAATCTCACTTCTTTCAGGCTCGTAGCTCAGCTGGTTAGAGCACCACCTTGACATGGTGGGGGTCGTTGGTTCGAGTCCAATCGAGCCTACCAACGAAAACGAAACTTCGGGAATCCCGGTTCACGAAGTTTCACTCCGCAAAAGCGCTTCGGCGCAAAAGGCGAACAGCGAAATGGCACTTCGAACGTTGACCGAAACAAATTCGGAGCGACGCTAGTCGAGGACCTCTTTCGCCTTCTGCCCTTTTCTATTTTGCGGTATGTGTGAAAAGTGAATGCGGCCCCTCGATAGCGGGGCCGCATTTTTTTTGTCCCTCGGTTTCTGATATCGATATCGCGGGGCAGTGCTTAGTCGAACTCGCCAGGCCACGGCCGGCGTCTTGGAGAACGAAATGGTTTCGGTACGATTGCCTGATGGGTCGGTCCGCCAATACGACCACCCGGTGACCGTCGCGGAAGTCGCGGCATCGATCGGGGCGGGCTTGGCCAAGGCGGCGCTCGCCGGCAAGCTGAATGGCGAACTCGTCGATACCTCCTACGTCATCGACCAGGATTCGTCGCTTGCCATCGTCACGGACAAGGACCCTGAAGGCGTCGATGTCGTTCGTCATTCCGCCGCGCACTTGCTGGCGTACGCGGTCAAGGATCTGTTCCCCGAGGCGCAGGTGACCATCGGGCCGGTCATCGACAACGGCTTCTATTACGACTTCGCGTACAACCGTCCTTTCACGCCCGACGATCTCGAGAAGATCGAGAAGCGCATGCAGGAGCTCGCGCAGAAGAACGAGCCGGTGTCGCGCCGTGTCGTGTCGCGCGATGAAGCGGTCGAGTACTTCAAGAGCATCGGCGAGGCGTACAAGGCCGAAATCATCCAGTCGATTCCGGAAAGCGACGAGATTCGCCTGTACTCGCACGGCAACTTCATCGATCTGTGCCGCGGCCCGCACGTGCCGTCCACCGGCAAGCTGAAAGTCTTCAAGCTGATGAAGGTCGCGGGCGCGTACTGGCGCGGCGACTCGAAGAACGAGCAGTTGCAGCGCATTTACGGCACCGCCTGGACCAGAAAGGAAGACCAGGATCAGTACCTGCACATGCTCGAGGAAGCGGAAAAGCGCGATCACCGCAAGCTCGGCAAGCAACTCGACCTGTTTCACCTGCAGGACGAAGCGCCGGGCATGGTGTTCTGGCATCCGAAGGGCTGGTCGCTGTGGCAGCAGGTCGAGCAGTACATGCGCCGTCGCGTGAACGAGGCCGGCTATCTGGAGATCAAGACTCCGATGGTCATGGACCGTTCGCTGTGGGAAGCATCGGGTCACTGGCAGAACTATCGTGAAAACATGTTCACGACCGAATCGGAAAAGCGCGACTACGCCATCAAGCCGATGAACTGCCCCGGTCACGTGCAGGTGTTCAATCACGGCCTGCGCTCGTATCGCGACTTGCCGCTGCGTTACGCGGAGTTCGGTTCGTGCCATCGGAACGAGCCGTCGGGCGCGTTGCACGGCCTCATGCGCGTGCGCGGCTTCGTCCAGGACGACGCACACATTTTCTGTACCGAAGATCAGTTCATCGCGGAGTCGATTGCGTTCAATACGCTCGCGATGAGCGTGTACAAGGACTTCGGCTTCGATCACATCGACATCAAACTGTCGCTGCGTCCCGAGCAGCGCGCGGGCACCGATGAAATCTGGGATCGCGCCGAACAGGGTCTGCGGGAAGCGCTGACCGCTTGCGGCCTGCAGTGGGAAGAGCTCGCGGGCGAGGGCGCGTTCTACGGTCCGAAGATCGAGTACCACATCAAGGACGCGCTCGGCCGCTCGTGGCAGTGCGGCACGCTGCAGCTCGACATGGTGCTGCCGGAGCGCCTCGGCGCGGAGTACGTGTCGGAGGACAACAGCCGTCGCCGTCCGGTCATGCTTCACCGCGCGATCGTCGGCTCGATGGAGCGTTTCCTCGGCATTCTGATCGAGCATCACGCCGGCGCAATGCCGCCGTGGCTGTCGCCGGTGCAGGCCGTCGTGCTCAATATTGCCGAAAGTCAGTCCGAATATGCGGCATCTTTGGCCCAATCGTTGCAAAAACAAGGGCTTAGAGTAGAGAGCGATTTGCGCAACGAGAAAATTAGCTATAAAATACGCGAGCACACGCTGCAAAAGGTCCCGTATTTGCTGGTTGTCGGGGACAAGGAGCGTGAGGCGCAAACCGTAGCCGTGCGTGCTCGTGGCGGTGTCGATCTGGGCGTGATGCCGGTCGACGCATTCCTCGAACGTCTGCAGCAGGAAGTGCGGGCGTTCAAGTAAGTCACTCGCAGCGCGGCTTGTTTTTTCATTTTTAGAGGAAACGTAACATCGCTACTGATAAGTCGTCACATCGCATCAACGGTGAAATTACTGCACCGGAAGTGCGCTTGGTCGGAGTGGACAACGAGCCGCTCGGAATCGTGAAACTGGCCGATGCGTTCCGTCAATCGGAACAGCTCGACGTGGATCTCGTCGAAATTGCGCCGCAGGCTTCGCCGCCTGTCTGCCGTTTGATGGATTACGGCAAGTTCAAGTATTCGGAAGCGAAGAAGCAGCACGAGGCGAAACTCAAGCAGAAGATCGTGCAGGTGAAGGAAGTCAAATTCCGCCCCGGCACGGATGACGGTGACTACAACGTCAAGCTGCGCAACCTCACGCGCTTTCTCGAAGACGGCGACAAGACGAAAATCACATTGCGTTTCCGCGGTCGCGAAATGGCGCACCAGGAAATCGGCATGCGCATGCTCGAACGTCTGAAGACGGATCTCGACGAAGTCGGTCAGGTCGAGCAGATGCCGAAGATGGAAGGCCGCCAGATGATCATGGTGCTGGCGCCCAAGAAGAAGGCGGCCAAGTAAGCACGAGCAGCAAGACGATGGATCGCGCGCCGTCGCAAAAGGCGGCAGCGCGGCATCGCCGGAAGGTTCAGAGAGGCGTCGTATCAACGGCGCCGCTCATGAAAAGCGGCAGCCTGAAAAGGTTGTCTGCACATAAGTGGAGCGTGGGTTTCGAAGGGCGGAAAGCGGTTCTGGCCAGTACGGAGGGATCAGCCGCACACCCATGACCATCTAATAAACTGGAGTAGTTTCATGCCGAAGATGAAGACCAAGAAGAGTGCTGCAAAGCGCTTCGTGGTGCGTCCGGGCGGTACCGTCAAGCGCGGTCAGGCCTTCAAGCGCCACATTCTTACCAAGAAAACCACCAAGAACAAACGCCATCTGCGTGGCTCCACGGCTGTTCATGATTCCGATCTGAACTCCGTCCGCGCAATGCTGCCGTTCGCCTAACCTCAACTAACACTCCAAGGAGCGCAACATGCCTCGAGTAAAACGTGGGGTTACCGCACGGGCCCGTCACAAGAAGATCATTCGTCTGGCCAAGGGTTACCGCGGCCGTCGCAATAACGTCTATCGCATCGCCAAGCAGGCGGTCATGCGCGCAGGCCAGTACGCCTATCGCGATCGCCGCAACAAGAAGCGTGTGTTCCGCGCATTGTGGATCACGCGTATCAACGCGGCGGTGCGTCAGCACGACATGACGTACAGCGTGTTCATCAATGGCCTGAAGAAGGCTTCGATCGAACTCGACCGCAAGGTGCTGGCTGACATGGCTGTGTTCGACAAGGCTGCTTTTGCTGCGATCGTCAAGCAGGTGAAAGCCGCCGTTGCAGCCTAATTGCGAAATTAGTACTGCGTGGTTTGCCTGAACGCTGCCGTGACAACGGCGGCGCTCAAGCAGAAAACGGGGCTCTCACCGAGCCCCGTTTTCGTTGGACGGACGGTTTTGCGCATGACTTGAGCACACGCGGCAGGGCACGCGCAAAACCGTAATTCAGTTAGAACTTCGACGTTGAAAAGATGGGATCAATGGATCTGGACCAGATTGTCTCCGACGCGAAAAGCGCCTTTGAAAACGCCAGCGATGCCGCCACGCTCGAAAACGAGAAAGCGCGCTTCCTGGGCAAGTCCGGCGCGCTCACCGAGCTGCTGAAGGGCCTCGGCAAGCTCGATCCCGACGCGAAGAAAACCGAAGGCGCGCGCATCAACGTCGCGAAGCAACAGGTCGAGGCGGCGCTCAATGCGCGTCGGCAGGCGCTGGCAGATGCACTGCTGAACCAGCGGCTTGCCGCGGAAGCCATCGACGTGACGCTGCCCGGGCGCGGTGCGGGCGTCGGCACGCTTCATCCGGTAATGCGCACGTGGGAACGCGTCGAGCAGATTTTCGGCAGCATCGGCTTCGACGTCGCCGACGGCCCCGAGATCGAAACCGACTGGTACAACTTCACGGCGCTGAACAGCCCGGAGAATCATCCGGCGCGCTCGATGCAGGACACGTTCTACGTCGACGGCAAGGACGCCGAAGGCCGTCCGCTGCTGCTTCGCACGCATACGAGCCCGATGCAGGTGCGCTACGCGCGCATGAACAAGCCGCCGATCAAGGTGATCGTGCCGGGC
Source organism: Caballeronia grimmiae (assembly GCF_022879615.1). Lineage (NCBI taxonomy): Bacteria > Pseudomonadati > Pseudomonadota > Betaproteobacteria > Burkholderiales > Burkholderiaceae > Caballeronia > Caballeronia grimmiae. The sequence continues at coordinate 1,757,142 of NZ_CP084271.1, read as the reverse complement.
CGCACGTATCGCGTGGACAGCGACGCCACGCACTCGCCGATGTTCAACCAGGTCGAAGGCCTGTGGATTGAAGAGAACATCAGCTTCGCGGATCTGAAGGGCGTCTACACCGACTTCCTCAAGAAATTCTTCGAGCGCGACGACATTCTCGTGCGCTTCCGTCCTTCGTATTTCCCGTTCACGGAGCCGTCCGCCGAAATCGACATGATGTTCGAGCACGGCAAGAACGCGGGCAAGTGGCTGGAGATTTCGGGCTCGGGCCAGGTGCATCCGACCGTCATCCGCAACATGGGCCTCGATCCTGAGCGCTACATTGGCTTTGCGTTCGGCAGCGGCCTCGAGCGTCTCACGATGCTGCGTTACGGCGTGCAGGACCTGCGCCTGTTCTTCGAAAACGATCTGCGTTTCCTGCGCCAGTTCGCTTAAAGACGCACGTCCCGCGGCGTTCGGCTGCGAAAGAAGCGAAGGCGGCCGAACAAGAGACTCCAAACATTTCGAACGTAGACACACATGCAATTCCCCGAATCCTGGCTCCGTAGCTTCGTCGATCCCAAGCTCTCCACCGGCGAACTCGCGCACGCGCTCACGATGGCCGGTCTCGAGGTCGAAGACCTGCGCCCGGTGGCGCCGCCGACCACGAAAATCGTCGTCGGGCAAGTGCTGGAAGTGGCGAAGCATCCGAACGCCGACAAGCTCAACGTCTGTCAGGTCGATGCCGGCACGGGCGAGCAATTGAACATCGTGTGCGGCGCGCCCAATGTGTCGCCGGGCATCAAGGTGCCGGTCGCGCTGATCGGCGCGGTGCTGCCGCCGGCCGAAGCGGGCGGCGAGCCGTTCGCGATCAAGCCGACGAAACTGCGCGGCGTCGACAGCCAGGGCATGTTGTGCTCGGCGCGCGAACTAAAGCTGTCGGAAGATCACAGCGGTCTGTTGATCCTTCCCGCCGATGCGAAGGTCGGCCAGGACATCCGCGAGGCGCTCAATCTCGACGACACCGTCTTCGAGATCAAGCTTACGCCGAACAAGGCGGACTGCCTCTCGGTGTTCGGCGTCGCGCGTGAGACGGCCGCCATCACCGGCGCGCCGCTGAAGGCGCTAGACATGCCCCCAGTCAAGGTCACGCTCGACGAGAAACTGCCGGTCAAGGTGCTCGCGCCGGATCTGTGCGGACGGTTCTCGGGCCGCGTGATTCGCGGCGTGAACGCACGCGCGAAGACGCCGCAATGGATGGTCGAGCGCCTCGAACGTTCGGGCCAGCGCAGCATCTCGGCACTCGTCGATATTTCGAACTACGTGATGCTCGAACTCGGCCGTCCGTCGCACGTGTTCGATCTCGACAAGATTCACGGTGGAATCGAAGTGCGTTGGGGCAGAAAGGGCGAGTCCCTCAAGCTGCTGAACGGCAACACCGTCGAACTCGATGAAACCGTCGGCGTCATCGCGGATGACTCTCACGTCGAAAGCCTCGCGGGCATCATGGGCGGCGACAGCACGGCCGTCTCGCTCGACACCACGAACATCTATCTCGAAGCCGCGTTCTGGTGGCCGGACGCGATCCGCGGCCGTGCGCGCAAGTACAACTTCTCGACGGATGCCGCGCATCGCTTTGAACGCGGCGTCGATTATTCGACGACCGTCGAGCATATCGAGCGCATCTCGCAACTGATTCTTGACATCTGCGGCGGCGAAGCCGGTCCCGTCGACGATCAGATCCTGAACGTGCCCGAGCGCCGTCCGGTGTCGATGCGCGTTGCGCGGGCACATCGCATCATCGGCGTGGAGATCGGGGCGGAAGAGATCGCGCAGATTTTCACGCGATTGAACCTTGCGTTCGAGCGCGATGGCGATACGTTCCATGTCACCCCGCCGCCGTATCGCTTCGACATCGAGATCGAGGAAGACCTGATCGAGGAAGTCGCGCGCATTTACGGCTTCGAGAAGATTCCGGCGCGCCCGCCGGTGGCGGCGAGCGAAATGCGCCCCACGAACGAGACCAAGCGCTCGATTCATGTGCTGCGTCATGCCGTGGCCGCGCGCGACTATGCGGAAACGGTCAACTTTAGCTTCGTCGATGCCGAATGGGAGAAGGACTTCGCTGGCAACGACAACCCGGTGAAGCTGATCAACCCGATCGCGAGCCAGCTCTCGGTCATGCGCACGACGATGTTCGGCAGCCTGATCGACGTGTTGCGCTACAACCTGAATCGCCGCGCCGACCGCATCCGCGTGTTCGAAGCAGGGCGCGTCTTCCTGCGCGATCCATCGGTGAAGGCGGGTGAACTGACGGTCGAAGGCTTCGCACAGCCGAAGATGATCGGCGGTCTCGCGTATGGTCCGGCGATCGAAGAGCAGTGGGGCGCGGCATCGCGCAATGTCGACTTCTTCGACGTGAAGGGCGATGTCGAAGCGCTCTTCGCGCCGGTCGTTGCGCGCTTCGTGAAGGCCGAGCATCCGGCGCTGCATCCGGGGCGCAGCGCGCGCATCGAAGTGGCGGGGCGCGCGGTCGGCTGGATCGGAGAATTGCATCCGCGCTGGCTGCAAAAATATGACCTTCCGCAGGCGCCGATCCTCTTCGAAATCGAGGCAGACGCGCTGATGGAACGCCCGCTGCCGGTGCCGTCGGAGGTATCGAAATTCCCGCCGGTGCGGCGCGATATCGCGATCGTCGTGGACCAGTCGGTACCGGTACAAGCACTGCTCGACGAGCTCGAAAACGCCCGTTCCGAGCCTGCTTGCAAGCACGTTACCCGGGTTGCGCTTTTCGATGAATTCCGTCCAAAATCAAACACTTCCGGTGGGTTGGGGGAGCATGAGAAAAGTCTTGCCTTCCGTGTAACGTTGCAAGATACTGGCGGCACGCTTCAGGACGAAACAGTCGACACGGCGATCAGAACGCTGGTGGATCGCCTGGCTCGAGTACACGGCGCGCGGTTGCGCGGATAGCCCAGTTGGCCCGTCCGCAGGGATCGCCAAGTCAAATCATGTTTCGCGCCGTTTTACCGATATGAACCAAATGAACTCGAGTGATTTCGAAGCCCTTCTTTCGGCGCAGCGCAGCGCCATGACCCGAGACAGCACCGCTTCGGGCGCGATGCCGAACGATACGCCGACGCTCACCAAGGCCGAACTGGCGGAAATGCTGTTCGACCACGTCGGCCTCAACAAGCGCGAAGCGAAGGACATGGTCGAAGCCTTCTTCGAGGTGATCCGCGACGCGCTCGAAAGCGGCGACAGCGTCAAGCTGTCCGGTTTCGGCAACTTCCAGCTGCGCGACAAACCTCAGCGCCCTGGACGCAATCCGAAGACCGGCGAAGCCATTCCGATCGCGGCGCGGCGGGTCGTCACTTTTCATGCAAGCCAGAAACTGAAGGCGTTGGTCGAAACAGGCGCGGAGACGAGCCTCACTCGTTGACGCGTTCCATGCGCCGATGGGCGCTCCTGCAGTTCGGCCGCCGCGCTTCAATCGACATCACTCAAACGATGGTTGATCGACGATGGAAAAAGTCGTCTTGCCTCCGATCCCCGCCAAGCGTTATTTCACGATTGGCGAAGTCAGCGAGCTGTGCGGTGTCAAGCCGCACGTGCTGCGCTATTGGGAGCAGGAGTTCACGCAACTCAGGCCGGTCAAGCGGCGGGGTAATCGTCGGTATTATCAGCACCACGAAGTCTTGCTGATCCGGCGCATTCGCGAGTTGCTGTACGAGCAGGGCTTCACGATAAATGGCGCGCGCAACCGGCTAGATTCTCAAGGGCGCCCCATCGATGACGAAGCCACCGACGCGCAAGCCGCAGCGGACGCGCAGCAACCGGCGGTCGACGTCGAGCAGTTGCGTAAAGAGTTATCGCAAGTCATCGACTTGCTCGGCGGGTGACACCAAAAGCCGCGATCATGTATCGCGGCTTTTTTTCGTCTTGACGGGAAGCGTTAGCCTGGCGCGACGCGTGCGCTTTGCGCAGGCCCGGCATCCGACGACCAATAGACGATGCTCGGCCCGACGCCAGAGGGCGGATAGGTGCGCCAATCGTCGACGCCATGATGGAAGAAATAGAGCGCGAAGAACCCGCCACGACCGTCATTGCGTGCGCTGACGCAGATGTAACGACTGCCGCCGGGGTAAATGCGGCCGAAACGCGTGACGCGCGCAGCACTTGCCGCGCTGAACCATCTTGCGATGTCTGCGCGTAGCGAGGATGAGGGACGATCAGGCTGGACTCGGCGTCGCGATATCGGGCCGCGAGCTGACGAAGGCATTGCTGTGCCGCTCCTTAAGTGTCACGCGAAGAATAGAACTTAAGTTGCTGGCAGGCAAGCAAAAACCGTTGTTTTGGCGTCTCGGGAAAGATGCCTGGCGGTTTGAAGCAGCGGGTGAAAAGCAAAAAGCCCACGCGAGTCGAAACACGCGTGGGCTTTCAAATTTGGTCGGGGCGAGAGGATTTGAACCTCCGACCACCTGCACCCCATGCGGGGATTCACTCGCCGCAACCGCACGTCAGTCAAAGCACTGGCGTTGGCCCGCCTAACAAATGCTCAATAAATAATCGGGCTGTAACCCTTATCCAGCCTAGTTCCCTGTTTCAGTATTAGGCGGATTCCAGGGCAGGGCAACGTCCATTTCGGACCGCTCGGCGATCACTTCCTTGATGTAGATTTCGCTCGTGCGGCCGCTCGTGTGCGCCAGCCGCGTCTGAATCTGCTTCTTGTCTTTGCCCTGCCGCGCGGCGTCCGTCGCGCCGAGCGCGCGGAGATCCTTGAACACGACGTCCTCCGTCACCTTGGCGCGTGCCTTCGCCCGTCTCCACATCGAATGCAGCCCCGACTTCGTGTAGGGCGTGCCTTTCGTCGACGGGAACAGGTACGGGCTGATGATCTGGTATTTCCGCTTGATTCCCTCCGCGCGCTCGATCACCGCGTCAATCGACGGCGTGATTGCGATGTCGACCATCTTGCCGCTCGACTTCGCTGTCTTTGTTGGCTTGAAGCGGATCGCTCCACCTTCGATCTGCGCGTCGCGCAGCATGCGTACGTCGATCGCGCGCTGCCAGCAGAGATAGGCCATGTCCACGATGCACTGAAACATGGGTCCGGACTCGGTCGGCAGACCGTCGTCACCGATGAGCGCGGCCGCGCGGATCTTGGCGATGATTTCGTGCGACGGCAGAACGTCACGACGCTTCGTCTCATAGTCGGACAGGTCGAGCTGGTCGCAAGGGTTGTCATCGCGCAGCCCCATCTCGCTGATCGCCATCTTGAACATCTTCCGGAGCACGGCCACGTACTTCTGCGCGGTGTTGTGCTTCTCGGCGAAGTACTTCCGAAGGAAGATCGTGATCGTGCGAGCCTTCACATCCGCAACCGTGAATTCCTCGAGCTTTTCGCCGATGAAGTCGGCCATGCGCTCGTATTCCTTGCGCACGGCCGGCGTGTAGCGCGCCAGCTTGCGCTGCTTCCATTCCTCGCAGAGATTAGGCATCGTGCCGCTCGTGAGCTTCTTCTCGCGCATCAGGAAGCCGAGCCGCTCGTACATCACGGCCTCGCCTTCCTCGAAGGAGCAGAGCCGAATCCAGCGTTGCTCCTTCTGCGTCCAAGGGTTGCGCATCGGCTCCGGCGCGAAGAAGTAATAGGCGCCGTGATTGACGATGACGCGGCGCGGAAGGCCGCGATTGTGTTTGCGTCTACGGTTCATTTGACGCGTGGCTCACGCTTTATCGTTGTTGTCGGAAGCTGCGCCGGCGCGATGCAGTGCATGCGCATGACGAGCAGGGAATTGTCCGGACGGCGTCGCGCGGGAATGCCGAGCGACTTCAGCATCTCCATCTGTTTCGATGGCCGCTTATAGCCGGTAATGCGCTCGAGCTCGTCTTCGGTCAGTTCAAGCGGCGTTTCGAGCACTGCTGCCATTCTTGTTCTCCAGATACGCGCGCGACACGCGCATGAATTCTTCGATCTGATGCTGCACTTCAATTCCTAAAGTTCTTCTGGCTTGGGCCGATAACGCTGGCATGAACAAGATCAAAGCCCAAACCCTTCTCAACTCCGCCGACGCTCTTGCGGTTGCGGACGTTGTCATTCAATACGGCCACTACGATGCGGACAGCAAAGCGCACGGCGAGGTGTACTGGCGTACCTTCATTCACAAGGTTGCTCAAGAGGCGCCGAATTGGAAGCTGCCGGATCTGATGGCGCTCGCGCATTCCTGAGTCAGCGCTCGGCATCTGCGGCTAGCGCGTCGGCCCGTCTTTGCTCGCCACGCTCGACGCCTCTGTGTATCGGCCAGGGCAGCCGCCGCCGTTGTAATCGAAGCCTGTGCAACCGTTCTCGGCGTGCTGACATGGGTTGCCGCACGCTGCCGAAAACGGGATGACGCTCCGGCCCTTGGCTTTCTCAAGCGCCAGATATGTTCGAGCCTCTGCTGGCCCCATGGCCCGGCCATCGCCGTGCTGGAACACGCCGCGATAGTCGTGCGGGTAGCGGTTGTTCCGGATGAAGCCGTCGATGTTCATGCTCATGCTGAATTTGCGCATGCGCGTGGTCATCCCTGCTTCTCCTTGGCGATAGCGGCGTCGATGGCGGCATCGGCGTCTTTCTCAGTCAGTACGATTTGATCGTCTTCACCGATTCCAGTTAGCTGGACGACAATAAGAGAGCCGCCATTGCAATCGCGCAGATGTCGATACCGCTCCGCATCAATCCTGTCTTGCTCTGCGGACTTGTCGTCACGCAGGATCGACCCGGCAAGCCCTTTGCGCACCAAGTAGTCCAGTGCCTTAGCGCCTAGATCGTTGTCCGGTGAGGCTTTGTTGAGCGCGCGGACTAGTCGCTGAACAAGCATCCGCAAGTCGTCCACTCGCTCGGATTGGCGAGATGCGCCTTCCCCGACCCTCCGCACGCGTGACAGGCCTGGCCGGGATATTCGCCGCTTACGTCGCCCGTGCCGCCACAGACGGCGCAATCGATCGCCACCGGTTCAACGCTCGGATTGGGCGCGTCCGGAAACACAGATGCAGCGAGAAGCGTGTTCACGAGGTTCCACGCAAAATCGCCAGCCAGCTCGTTCTTGATGTAGCTGTCGAAGTCGTTTCCTCCGATCGCCTTTCGAAGCATCTCCGCAAGGTAGCGTCGGGCGGTGTCTGTGCCTTTTGCATTCGCTGTCAGTTTCACTTTTTCTCTCTCGCAATAGGTGTTTCGCCAATCCAGAAGACGCAGCGCTGCCCCGTCATTTCCGCGACCATCGCCACAAACGCAGCGCATGCTCGACGAAGCAGGGCGGTCGTCGGTTCCTTCGCGCGGCCGAGCGGTTTACCGGGTGTGCCGCTCATATAGCGCGTATAGTAGGTTCACATGCCGCTCCAGGTGTGTAGGAGGAACGAGCATGGAAAACGAATCCTGTGTGCCGTATCGCGGGTACACCATCGACGTGCGCGTCGTTTCGAGACATGCGCCGTCGATTAACGGCCAACAACTCCGGTACGCCGTCTCTTGGTCGATTCTTTCCTGCGACGCAGACGCTGCGCGCGTTGTAAGCCTGCCCGAGCAACTCAATTTCCTTACGCCCGACGCTGGATTTAGATATGCCGAACGGCAAGCGAAAAGGTTCATCGACGGCTGCGTCAACGATGGCAGTGCTGACGCAGCTCCAGCTTGAATAACCTTTACGGAGCTCGCCATGTCTCGCCTGCTTAAAATCGGATCGCTTGAGTTGCATGTATTTGTTGAACCGCTGGTGGGCGGCGGATTCACATACGTGTGCGTTGAAATCGATCGAGGGGGGCCGCAAATTGATCGGACTCGTTTCGAAAGCTCCGTTCAATACGAAAGCGAACGGGCTGCATACGCTGGCGGCTTGGCTTATGCTCGGAAGCAAGGACGAGGACTGCCGCATTAGAAGGCAGCTCATGCTTTCTCTCCGGTTGCCTTGCCAGTGCCGTTGCAGTGCGGACAGGGCTTGAACGTCGTGCCTTCCTGATAGTGCCAACTGGCGAACACCTTTCCCTCGCCGCCGCATTCAGCGCAGTTTCCGGTTTCGGCGGTGAAGCGTGCTTTCTCTGCCACGATCTCGTCCTTTGTGACGACGACCATCGTTCCTTTCCCTTCCCACTTCTTTCCGCCTTTGCGCGGGCCGCGTGTGATGATTCGCGGAACACCACCGGTGACGAGGAATGCGTCGGGCTCGACCACCTGATACTTGTACGGCTCCCAGCCTTCCGACGCGGCTTTGCGAATCGCAATCGTGTCGAGATGATTGATGCTCATGCTTCCCTCGTTATTCGTTATCCGGCGCCACGGAGCGCCGGGTGTGTTCTTGCGAGCATCTGCCAGTGCACGTACCATCGCGCCGGAAAATACGGTTCGGAGATCTCGCATGTTTTCGTTTCGCAAACTGGGCCTTGTTGCCGGGGGCTTCTTCGCTGGCATGTTGGCGACAGCGTTCGTTCGCTTTCTGCCTTCACAAAGTTCTGACTGGGCATCGTGGGCGCAGGCCATCGGCGCAGTTGCAGCGATCATCGGATCGTTTGTGATAGCGCGTCGGCAGAGCGAATTCGATCGAAGCCAAGCTTTCGAGGCCGAGCGTCGGCAGCGGCTTCGCGAGGTCGAAGCTTTCACTGCCGTTGCAGAGCACGGGGTCGCGCAGGGCACTGCACTAGCCGACGCCTTCCGGAACATGCCTGCATTTGCGCTCGCGCAGGCGCTGTCGTTGAATCTCTTCAACATTGATGAGGCTTCTACCGCACTCTTCAACGTTCCACTCCACCAGGTGGGCTCTCGCGATGCAGTCATTCAGTTTTCGGGAATCCAATCGACTATCAAGGAGATGAGTAAGAAGCTTGAGTCTTATCGCCGGCTCGACGATCAAGCTGCGCAGCTTCACCAACTTATCTTCGCTGCCGAACTTGATTCGGCTCGCCAGCGCGCCGAGTTCCATCTCAGCCAATTCAAGTTGCATGCATCGTCCTTGGCTTAAAGGCGCTCGCCCGGTGAATGCCATGCTGTCCTCTTTCTTGATCTAATCTCAGTTGTTGGCGCTACACGTGGCGCAACGCCAACAACTGAGAGTCCCGGATACAGCGCCGGGCCGCTTCCTCCGGTTGAAAATCAGTTTGCTGCCGGCCAATGGATTTGTTTCTTGCGCTGCTCGATTTCTTCAATGCGGTCGTCGCCGACGCGCACGATCCGATAGGCGATGAAGCTAATAAGTAGTACTGAGCTGGTGACGGTGGTAATGGTGAGCATTTTCGGGATCGTCCTATGCGCAACGAACGACTGCGCAACGTTCAACACGGGCTGCGCGGGCATCGAGATCAGCGCAGATGGCGAGATAGGCGGCGGCAACGACGAGCGTGAGCGCCCAGATCTTCCAGAGGCTCATGCGATCACCCCGGCGCGCAGCGCGACGAGCAGATACCAGAAGCAGCCGATGCCACCGCCAGTCAGGAAGGCAATGAGACCCAACTTCAGAATGCCGCTGTAGAGTTGATCGACACGCTCAAGCCGCGCAATGTGCAGCAAGGCGTTGTGGTTGAATGCGCGTTCCATCATCCACCTCTCGTTTCGGCTCACCGGCGCGGTGAGTGCATGAGATGAATAATACAAAGGTATTTGGCAAAAGTAAATACAAACGTATTTGATTTTTACCGTGGCACCTTTGGCCGTGTGGTTGTTCGTGGCGCGGCTGCGACGTTGTGGCGGATCGGGCGGCTTGCAGGCAACAAAAAACCCGCCGAAGCGGGTCGTTAGCAGAGGGGAAGGCTATTTGCTGAGCCCATCCTTGAGGACGGGAGCCATTCGCTCGGCCATGTTCTGATTGGACATGTTGATCAGGTACGCGTCGGGTGTCCGGCAATCAGCGCCCATATGGCCGGCGGTTACCGTGTCTGTAAAGACGCCGCTCGCATCCGACACCGCGTTGTAGGGCACGCCGCCGACTGCATAGCCGGAGGAAAGGGACGTGGCAGTGGTGGCCGCCTGGATGACACCGTCTGCAGCGCTCTTTCCGAAAGGCTGGGCGCAAGTGCGGATCGGCAGGATGACAAAGGTCAGCTTGCCGGCGACGTGCGCACGCTGGATGAACGTGTACAGGTCGTGTTGGAACTGCGCGAGCGCGGCCACCTGCGCCGGGTCGTCGTTGCGCGTGACCATATCGTCCAGTTCGAAGTTCGCGACGATGAAGCCACTCGGGTCGGTCTTGAACTGGTCCTGCGTAGGCGGGAGGCCGTTGTTCTCGCCCATGATGAGCGCGTGGAGCGTCGTTCCGTTCATGACCTGGGGCGTCACATCTGCCGTCACGCCTTGTGCGGCGAGCGCCTCGGTAAGCGTCTGCACGGTCTGCGCGGCGGCATCGGATGCCGTGAAGTCGGAGGCAGCGTGCGCAACGGCGGCGACCTTGACCGTGGCCGAAGTCGTGGCTGCCTGCGGCAACGGATTGCCATAGTAGGAGATCTTGGCCGTCGACGACGGCGTGCCGTCTCCGCCACCGCCGCAAGCAGCGAGGACAGCCGCGCAGGCGAGCGCGACGGCGATTGTCTTCTTCATGTCATACCTCGGATGCTCGGCTTCTGACGGGGCGAGCTTTCCCTTTCCTTTCCGGAAGGAAAGATAGCATTGTTCAGAGCAATCGCAACCGTTTGCGACGTGCGTCTCAGCACTGGTGGCGAGCAGGCAACAAAAAACCCGCCGGAGCGGGTTTCGAGTGTCGGACAGGCATCACCCTCGGTCGGCCTCGTCGAGGTCCAATGGTACGGTTTCGCCGTACCTGGGATGAACCCTGTTGAGCTTTGCGATGAATTCAGGGTATGTGTCGGAAAGCTTCATCGCCGTCGTCACAGACGCCAGGTGCTCTCGCAACTTGGGATGCCCGATGTCTTGGGTCAAGCGCCGGTGCAGGTGTGCCTTCCTTTCATCTTTTTTAGCGAGCGCCTTGAGCTCACCAAGCAGACCGGGCGCTAGTCTTCCGTAAACAATGTCATTTGTCAGAAGCCCGAAGTACTGCGGTCTAAACTGGGGGTTCTTGGGCGGGTAGGTAAGGCCTCTGAGGCGGAAAAGCTCTTCGTAGTAATCGGGCGGGAAAGCTCGTACATAGGGCTGCAACTCCTTGGCGACAAATTTCTCAAGAATTTGGGCAAGCGCATCGCGCTCGCGGTCTTTCTGATACCCCGTCGCTTCGTCAACCAAAGCAATGATGCCGACCGTCGCGAATCCATGCTGAAGGATTGCGGCGCGCTCCGCCAGATGTTCGCTGCGCTTGTCGAGATACCCAAGCCGACCTGCGTTGATCAGTGCCGCGCAAATGTCCGGCAGGATGCTTGCCTCGTACCCCTCGGCCGGATTACCCCCGTGCGGCGGAACGAAGGTGATCGGCGAGTCTGCGCACGCGATCAACTCGTTGATATTTAGCCCTTTTTCCCCAACGCGAGACAGCAAGTTAGTGATTTTGCGCACGCCACCCTGGCCGCCGCCTTTCGAGATCCCGATTGCCGAGTACAGGCCGCTCAGAGACAGAACTCGCGTGCCATTGTCAAGCACATAACACGGTATCTCCAGTTCACCGATCTTTAACGGATGATCCGCCGATCCATGCGTTGCCTTCGGCAGGGCTTTCTTCGCTTCCCTTGCAGCGACCGCCTTTTTCGCTCGATCGCTTCGTTGTTTGTCCGTGAGCTTTGCGGCCGCCGCCTTTCCGCCCTTTGCTTTACCCGTAGCCATGCCACCTCCTTTGTTATGAAGGTTGGACTTTATCTTGCCTTGACGCACATTGCAAGATGCATCTTGCATATCGGCACGAAGCTAGATAACCGGCACGACGTTCGCTGCGCCAATCGCTTGATCCAGCGCATCTACTATCCGCGCCTCACCGATTAAGGGCGATCGCGATCGCCATCGCCGGTGCCAAGCGCTTCCTTCACCCCTCGATTGGCTGTATCCAGCGCGTCAAGCACCTCACTGACGAACCGCAGTGTGACGTCGTCCAGACTGGAGTCCTTGGCGACCTGCGCCATCGTTGCCGCCCGAATACTCAGGTCGACGAAGGCCCGCTGGTAGACGTCTAGGGCCATGAGTAATTGCTCGGTCCGAAAAGGGCTGTAGTCGTCGGTCATCATTTCCTCCACAACAGCACAGGCACGGCCTCCACACCTTTATTATCCGCCGCATCAGCACATCTTCAGCCGCTGGTTACCCGCGATACACGATTGCGGTGTTCAGGGCATCAACGATCCGCCGAACTAGCGCGTCGTCGTCAGCGGAAGAGCGACCAAATAGCGGCCCAGATGGATGCGCGGACGGCGGTCTTCACGGCCATATCGCCCATCCCTTGACGATTGGATGGTCGAGCGGTGCCGTGCGCGCGGGACTCGACCACGCCTAGTCGTCGCTTCAGCCCTTCGGGATCGGCGGAGTATTCATCGAAAATCTTGTCGCGCTCTTCCTCGACCTGTGCAAGGAATCGCTTGCCGTCCGACGGCGACATAGCTGCGGCGCGTTTAGCGTTCTTCTGCTCGAACCGCTTGATCACTTCCGCGCCCATTTCTTTCGATCCGCTCGCTGCGAAAGAGAGAAACTGGCGCCAGTTCTCTTCGACCATCTGGCGGATCTCGCTGTTTGTTTCGACCGCAGTATTATTGTTGTCTATCGTTTGCATCTCTGGCCCCGCTCCTCGCAGTTACGTATCAATCCGGCCTCCATGCCGATGGCTTAGCGATCCATCCGACGTAGTGCATCTTCTCAATCTCATCATCAGCAAATGCGATGGTTCCGTGAGTCTCGTTGACCGACATGAGGTGGACGCGTCCGGACCGGCGGTACATGAACTCTTTCACCATCACGCGACCATCTCTGGATTTAACCAGCACCTCATCGCCTGGTTCAATCTCGCGGTTTGGCTCCACGACGACGAACTCACCATCCTTAATGCGCGGGCGCATTGAGTCACCTTTGCAGCGCAGCGCGTATGCGTCCTTGTCCTTGCTGGGGACATCAACGAAGCCGTCGCCGTGACCGACGGGATACTCCACGTCGGCCCAAAATCCGTTATCTCCGAGCTGGGCCATTCCTACTACCGGTACGCCCCGCCAGCCAGTGACAGGGATGGGTTCATATGCGTCGTTGTATCGAACTGCGGTCGTGCGCGACCCCTTGCCCAGCATGAGCCACACGGAGTTAATGCCGAATGCCTCTTGAAGGGCGACGGCTTGATCAACGCCGATTTGCTGAGTCTTTCCCGACAACCACGCGGCGACCTCCTCGTCGGTCGTTCCGGCAGCCGCCGAAACCTTGGAGATGTTTCCTCCCGCTTCGTCGATGATGGACTTGATCCTATCAGCCAGCCCGGACGCGCCCATTGCCGGAATAGAAGGGTTTTTCCCTGCTTTATCGCCGGTTGACGCGAGCCATTCGACGGTCACGCCGAGGGCCGCCGCGATTCTCGGCAATGCGGTAGAGCTCTTGTTTCGCCCGCTTTCAAGGTGGCCGATCGTGCCTTGGCTGACGCCTGCCTTAGCCGCAAGATCTTGCTGCGACCAGTTGAGCTTCGTCCGTGCCTCGATTAGGCGTTTTCCAATATTACTCATGTATTGGATTGTGCCCGATGAGTCAACTACGTTGGTATTGACATACAAATACATATGTATTAATCTGTCGTTGTTATCACACGAATTGGGGCAAGCAAATGGACGCGCGACAGCTCGTCGTTTCGATCAGAAAGCGAGGGCTTTCCCAAGAGGAAATCGCTGACCGCTGCGGTTTGTCGCAAGGCGCGATCAGCCACATCGAAACAGGCCGCCGCAAAGACGTTCGGGCCACCACCAAGGACAGCCTCGTGAAGTTGCATGCCGAGTTGGCAGAAGCTGAGACGGGGGTGTCGGCATGACGGAAACCCCGATCAGCGCGGCAGAGCAGAAAGAAGTGCGCGCGATGCTGTTGGAACTCATCGCAAAAGGTTTTCCGGATGTTGCGCTCGACGAGGCGCGAAAGAAAGCGGTCCTGCAGTTCCGCCGACTGAAAGCGGATTCAGCAGGACCAGCCAAAGCAACGAGGTAAGCGGCGCGCGTCCTTCTTCTGCTGTTTTGAGCGTGGGGCTCACACAGTCTGATTGAGGACTACTAATCGCGCCGAGGTCTCTCAGGCACTTGCCGTTTGTCATTTTTGTATTACCCCGTTTTCTGTGTCGTTTTTGCTTGTGATGCCACTTTAACCGGGTCTACCCCTAGTAAAAACGTCTGTCTGGAGCAGCAATTGAACATCTCTGATGCCGCATACGCAGTTGCACACGACTACCCCGGTGGTTGCGAATCGCTCGCACCGCGTGTCGGCATGTCGGCGAACATCCTGCGCAACAAGGTCAACCCGAACAACACCACGCATCACCTGACGCTTGCTGAAGCGGTGCGCATGTCCCAGATCACCGGTGATGCACGTATCGCAGAAGCAATCGCGAACGAGCTCGGCTTCTCGCTCGTTGCGACGCCCCGTGTCGAGGACTGCAACGACGCTGCGATCGTCGAGTTGATGGGTGAGGCCTGGAGCACGCACGGCGACGTCGGCAAAGAGATCTGCAAGACGCTCCAAGACGGCCGCGTCGAGGCGAAGGAAGTCGATCGCGTCGAGCAGCGCATCTACAAGCACGCTCAGGTGCTCTTCAACATCTCCGCGCGTCTGCGCGGTATGGCGGAGTGATCGACATGTCCGCACCCATTCCTTTCTCTGTTGCCGCGTTCGATCTCCTCGACGCCAAGACTCCCATGAAAGCATCCCAGACCCAGATCGACGCCTATCACAACATGTCGTCGAAGCAGATCAGCGCCAAGCAGCAGATGGTTCTCGATGTGTTCGACGGAGACAAGAGCGTGACGCTGACCCGCGAGGAAATTTCGTCCCGCACGAACCTGAAGTTGTCGAGCGTATGCGGCCGCGTTCACGAGCTTGTGCAGGCTGGCAACCTCGCGGTGCGCGGCTCGGTGAAGTGCGTTGCTACTGGCAACCGTCAGCAACTGATCGGTCTTCCGATCGTGGGGAACTGAGATGGCAGCCCAAGATACCGCGCGGCTCGCTCGCATCAACGAACTCTGCCACCGGATGACGATGTCCGACGCCCGCGACGTCCGTGTTTGGCTGTGTGCCGAACTGAAGCGCGAGATCGGGTCGTTGCTGCCGGTCGCGTGCCTCGAAGTTCAAGGCGAGCGCGTCAGTGTCGGGGGTGTCGCGTGAGCCAGAAGAACATGCCTTGGTTTCGTATGTACACCGACTTCCTGAACGATCCGAAGATGATCTCGCTGGCGTTCGAGGATCAGCGCCACTTCATCGGCGTGCTTGCTTTGAAAGGTGAAGGCACGCTCGACAACGACTGCACGCCAGAACTCCTGACCCGCATCGTCGCTCAGCGCCTATGGATCGACCACGCAGTCATCGGCGAGGTAAAGCGGCGCCTGGTGGCTGCCGGTTTGATCGATGAGAACTGGCAGCCGCTGGCGTGGGAAAAGCGCCAAATGCGCTCCGATTCGAGCACCGAACGCGTACGCGCACACCGGGAAAAGGCGAAACGAACCGGTAACGGTGCTGAAACGTTGCAGGAACGTTCCAGTAACGCCCTAGAGGAGAGGAGAGGAGAAGAGATAAGAGGAGAAGAGATGGATACCAACACTGACGTGTTGGTTGTCGCCAGCGATGCTGACGACCAGTCCGAGCAGCGCTCGAAGACTGCCAAGCCTGCATGCCCGCATCAGGAAATCATCGCCCTGTATCACGAGGTTTTGCCCGCCAGCCCGATGATCCGCGATTGGACTGCTGCGCGAGCTGAGCACCTCCGCTGCCGTTGGAACGAAGACCAGAAGCGCCAGAGCCTCGAGTGGTGGAAGCGCTTCTTCACCTACATCGCGAAATCGGAGTTCCTGACGGGCCGCGCGACGTCCGGTGGCCGCAAGCCCTTCACGCCGGGCCTGGACTGGATTTGCAAGGCAGAGAACTTCGCGAAGATCCGCGAAGGCCGTTTCCATGACGCGGAGGCCGCATGAGCGCCAACGACATTCAACGGGCCATCCCGCACAGCATCGAGCACGAGCAGAGCGTCATCGGCGCGCTGCTGATCGACAACGACGCAATCGATCGCATGGGCGATCTGCGCGCCGAGCACTTCTACCGCGGCGACCACCGAGCCATCTTCGTGCAGATCGTGAAGATGATCGAGTCGGGCATCGGCGCCGACGTGATCACGGTCTACGAGCGGCTGAACGCCGAAGGGCGTGCGGCAGACGTCGGCGGCCTGACGTACCTGAACGACTTGGCTCAGTCGACGCCGAGCTCGGCGAACATCGCGCGCTATGCCGAGATCGTCCGTGACCGCGCTCAGAAGCGCGGTCTGCTGTCGGTTGCTGCCGAGATTCAAAATTCCGTCGGCGCGACGCCTGACAGCGCTGGTGTGCTGATTGACCGTGCGTCGACGAAGCTCGAGGCGCTCGGCGAGGCGACGATCAAGCGCGAGCCGAAGTTGGCCGCTCAGGGGCTGATGGATCACATCAGCGCACTGGAACGCCGCTCCACCGGCTCGGACCGCGTCATCTCGACGGGTCTGGCCGACATAGACCGTCAGCTGAACGGCGGATTGCGGCCGGGCTGGCTGGTCATCCTTGCCGCTCGGCCGGGCATGGGTAAGACGGCACTGGCGCTGAACATCGCTACGCACGTCGCCGCGGAGCACAGCGCGCTGTTTCTGTCGATGGAAATGCCCGAGTCTGAGATCCATGACCGCAACATCGCGTCGCTCGGCCGCGTGTCGCTCGACACGGTGATGCGGGCACCGGAAGACGACAACGAGTTCTGGAACCGTGTCACAGCCGCGACGATGAAGATCAAAGATCTGAATCTCTACATCGACGACCAGGCGGCGCTGCGCATGCTGGACGTGCGCTCGAAGGCGCGGCTCGTGAAGCGCAAGGCCGGGCTGGACGTGATCGTCGTCGACTATCTGCAGCTGATGACCGGCGACGGTGCGAATCGCAACGCGGAAATCGAAGGTATCTCTCGCGGCCTGAAGGCGCTCGCGAAGGAACTGAATGTCGCGATCATCGCGCTCGCGCAGCTCAACCGTAAGGTCGAGGAGCGCAGCAACCGCCAGCCGATGCTCTCGGATCTGCGCGACTCCGGATCGATCGAGCAGGACGCCGACGCGGTGTTGTTCATCCACCGCGAGGAGATCTCGAATCCGGACTGCGAGGAGCAATGGCGCGGCTTTGCGCAACTGCGCGTCGCTAAGTTCCGGCACGGCCGCACTGGTGATGTCGCGCTGACGTATCGCGGCGAGTACATGACGTTCGAGAACCACGCCGGCGCATGGCCGACGGCATCGATCAGCAAGCCGTCGCGCAGCAGGGGGTTCGAATGAACTCCTGCCGCACCTGTAAGCACGCAAACGAGAAGCCGGGCCACGAGCGCATGCATCGCCTCGGCTTCCGCAACTGCAAGCACCTGCACGAGAGCCATTACGTGTCGAGCGCGGCGACGTGCCGCTTCTCGCCGGTTCGATGGAGCGCCAAAGCATGACGAAGCGCTCCGCCCCTTGGCCGCTGTACGTCCCGGAAGGCACGAAGAACGTCGGCACCGCGCGCGTGCGCGAGGGCGGCGTCCCGGCGATGACGACCGCGCAGCGGCGCATCTACGAAAAGACTGGCGTCCCGCCCCAGACCGCCGCGCTCGACGATCCGCTCGATCCGTTCGCTGGGCCGGCGGTCATCACTGGCAAAGCGAAGAAGCCCACGAAGTACCGCAACACGAAGTGCGAGGCCGACGGAATCAAGTTCGACAGCCTGCGCGAGCGCGCACGGTGGTTCGAGCTGATCCAGCAGCAGGCGCGCGGCGAGATCGCGAAGTTGGAATTGCAGGTGCCGTTCGTCCTAGCTGAGCCCGTCGTGATCGGCGGCCGGAAGCGTCCGGCGCTGCGCTACGTCGCTGACTTCGTCTATGAGCGCGCCGGCGAACGAGTCATCGAGGACGTGAAGGGCCGAATCACAGAGGGATACCGCATCAAGCGCCATCTGATGGCCGCGCGGGGACTGACGATTGTGGAGATCAAATGAGCAAGAACAAAAAGCCGCGCAAGGCATACCGGCCGCGCGCTATCAACCCGACCATCGGCATTGACGTGCTCGAGCGTCGCACCCCTATGGACATCACCCAGACGACGGATCTCGGCATCGCCTATCACGTCGCACTAGACGAAATGCTGAAAGGGCGCGGCACCGAGGAGCACTGGTCGACGGTGACGTGCGCGCTGAACATCACGCTAGTGCTCACCGAGCGGGGCTTCGGCGCGGGTCTGATGGACGTCGTCAAGAGCGCGTTGCAGGGTGCGGTGCGCGCCCGCGACCGCGCGCGCACCTTCGGCAAGTGGGGCTTCGACGGCGACGCGATGAACTACATCCGGATGTCGTTGGAACTGCATGACGAACAGATGCGCGTGGTGACGAAGCGCGTCGTGCTTGATGCGCTCGCCGAAGTCCATCGCCGAATCGATGCAGGCACGTGCTTTAAGGAGGCCGCGTAAGCGGCGGGAGATCGACTATGCGATGCATTGAAAACTACGCCCGCCAAGACCTGACCAAGCGGGCAAGGCCGAAGCGGACCCACAAGATCATGCCGCTGAGCCAGCGGCTAGTGCTGGAGTCCCTGCGCCGGCGCCGAGAAGCATCTGTCGCTGCGGTCGCCGATGAACTCGAGAAGTCGCGTGACGTCACGAAACACGTTTTCACGACGCTCATCAATCAAGGCTACGTCGTGCAGACGCGCCAGATGGTCATAACGGCGGGCCATGGGCGCGAACCGGCTATGTACAAGTGGACTGGCAAAGCGTTTCCGCCTTCAGCCGAAATCGCGCCCCGCGCAGCCGCCGACGAGTGCGTGTTGGCCCCTCATATCGCCGCGCTCGTCGCTGGCATCAACGCCATGTGCTTAGTTGGGAGGGCTGCAGCATGAAACTGTATATCGCAGGTCCGATGTCGGGCTATGCCGAACTGAACTTCCCGGCCTTCCATGCCGAAGCGGCGCGTCTGCGCGCACTCGGTTACGAGATCGTGAACCCGGCAGAAATAGATGTTGGCCCGAATCCAGACTGGTTGACGTGCATGCGCGCAGACATCCGCGAACTCGTGACGTGCGACGGCATTGCACTGCTGCCTGGCTGGGATCAGTCGCGCGGCGCGACCGTCGAGCACGCGCTCGCGCGAGGACTCGGCCTGCGCGTGTACCAGGCGCGCCACATCGTTGGCCTCGCCGGCGACATGCCGGTCATCTCGCAAGACGCCGTCGTCGAGCTGCTCGACCAAGCGGAGGCCGCGTGAAGCGATCGGCACCGCTCGCACGCAAGACGCCGATGAAGCGGTCAGCTTGGCCGCTGGCCGATCGCGCGACGACGCTGCGTCGAACGACGATGAAGCGTCGCGTGAAGAAGCCGACCGTCGCCGAAGGGTCGAAGTACTTGGACGCGTGCCGCGGCGAGCAGTGCTTTCTGCGCGTGCCGGGCGTCTGTGTCGGCGCGGAGACGGTCGTGCCGGCGCACAGCAATCAAGCACGCCACGGAAAGGGCGCAGGCCTCAAAGCGAAACACGAGTTCACGGTGCCGGGCTGCATGGCGTGCCACTCGTGGATCGATCAAGGAAAGGCTCCGCGTGCGGAGAAATTCGAAACGTGGGATCGCGCGTATGAGGCGTGGCAGCCCGTGCGCGCCGCAAAGATGGGTTTGAAAGAGGAAGACGAATGCGATGCCTGATCTACATTCCCAGCACCACTCACTGGCGCACGCCGCGCTCTCGCAGCGGCCGTCGCTATGCGCCCGAGAGAGTGACGTCGGACTTCCTGATCGAAACGACCGTGTACCGAGTTGCACTGCCGAAGATTCAAAACCGGCTCCTGCCGTATGTCTTGGTCGATGCATGGATCCCGGAAGACAACCGCAAGGGGATACCGATTCTGGATCCCGCCTGGATCGAGCCGGGCATTTACCGCACGCGCGCTCTGATCAAACACAACGCAAAGACATTGGCGCCGTTCCTCGCGAGCGGCTTGGAAGAAATGGACGTGAGCAAGGAGGCCGCATGATTCCCGACAACTTCGACGCGATGTATTACGCGCTCGGCATCAAGCGCCGCGATTGGACGAAGCCTTCGGAGCAGAAGTGAGCGCATACGCCTACATCGAGACAACCGACGTCCCGCGACCGCTGATAGATAACGCAGCGCGGCGCGTTGAAGAGGGCGGCAAGCTGATCGCATTCATCGGCTGCCCGCTGACCGGCATTGAGCAGGACGACGGCGAGATCCGGTTTCCGTTCCCGCGCGCGCCGGAGATCCGCGACCAACTCATCAGTTGGCTTTGCCACTGGAGTCTTTCCTTTCGGGTGGAGATGTGATGGCGCGCCCGCTCGGCGCTTATCGCGATCCGCTGGAGGCGGCGATCGCAAAGCAGAGTCGGTCGTGTCACGCATGCCGCCATGAAGAGCAGATTTCAATTGCAGGAACGACGCGCATGGCCTGCGCGCTCGACAAGAAACACGGAAAGCGCTGCGGCGCGTACTCGGAGAAAAAGCCCATGACGCTCGACGAAAGCAACCAGATCGAAGAACTGCTCACCGGTTGGTATGCGTGGCAGGCCAGCTACATGCCCAACCTCGGCGCTGGCCGCGTTGACCCGTCGTGCCGCGGCTTTGCAGAAAACGATCGTTACCTGGACATCGACGAGCGCACCGAAGCAGCCGAACGCCGCGCGCGCGCCAAGCAGGCAGAGCAGATCGACCTGTGCGTCGACACTCTCACGTGGCAGCAGCGTGCATCAATCCAGTGTCACATGCGGAACAAGGTTGCTGGCGTCAAAGTGTGGCGCAACGCCCGCCTAGATGTTGAGCAGATGCACGTGCTGTATCAGGAGGCGAAATTCGCGTTACTTCCGTTGCTGAGGCGGCGGGGTATGATCAAGGTTCCTGACAATGCGCTAGCGTGACGAGATAACTTAGATGCCTCAACAACCAGAAAATCAAAAAAGGCCGGGGTACTTCGAGGCTTTGCCTGATGAACCCAGGCAGTGGCTGCAGGCTATGCTGAGCGACACGCTCATCGCCATGTTGGAGGGCTCGTTGAACATGGGCCTCGAGCTTCTTCGTCATCTTGCAATCGTCAACGGCGCTGGTTTGGCTGGAGTGACTGCGCTCTTCGGTTCACTTGATACAGCCCTACGTCCGGCGGCTATTTCTGCTGCTGCGTGGTTCATGATCGGATTGACGCTCGCGCTCTTTACGATGCTGTTCGCATATATTTCAAGCACGTTGGCAGTCGGAAAGATGTCCCGCACAATAGGCTTCTGGGTGTCCAACGCTCAACCATTTGACAAAAAACAACTCGGGTTCGCAAAATGGCTGGCGATACCGAATTGGGTCACCGGGGCCATCTCCATAGGCTGCTTCGTCGTAGGCGCGCTACGGCTTGCATCTGCCGTGAAATTTCTCTTGTAAACCAATCTGCGATTTGCTATCTTGACTAGGTCGGGCCCAAGTGGCCTGCAGAAAGCCTGCTAGGTGAAAGCCTCGCAGGCTTTTTGTTTTCGAGCACGACTTGACCTAGACTCTTGTCTTTTTCGACGAGAGGCGAAGAATGGTCACTGAAGCAATCCAAGCACGTCGGCAACTTCGCAACGCGCAACAGATAAACGATTGGATGCAGAACCTCGTTGATCTGCTGAAGAGCGATGCGGCCGACCAACAGTTCCACGCTTACGGCCTCACTCGGAAGTCAGCGCCGGGAGGGCATGCCTCAGAGCTATGTATTGAGGCTCACCTTAGACCATTAGTAACCGTACGCGATCATGTGTTCCATCCGGGAACCGCAGCTCGGACGCTATATGGCAGAGTGCGACTGTTTGACGTGGTAGACGGCAAGCCGACCGGTGAATGCTATCTGTCTATCATCGTCCGACACGACGGCTTCATCTCATTTGATGGGACAACAGACGTGCAAACGCCTCTCGACCCAGTGCATGGTTTCAAAGAGGACATTATCACTGGCTTTGCTAGCGCAGCGCTTATCGCTGTCCAAGGCAGGCTCGCCGAGATTCATTGATGCCCGTCCGACCAATGCGCCCCTGCAAGCATCGGGCGTGCGGCGCTCTCGTGCCTGGTGGAAAGTCGTATTGCGAGCAGCATGCAGGCGAGGATGTGAAGTGGAAGCCTGATGCGGTGCGCGGTAATCGCCACGCGCGCGGATACGGCAATGCATGGGTCAAGCGTCGCGAGCGGATCCTGTTGCGCGATTGCGGCCTGTGTCAGGTCTGTCGTCGAGCAGGCCGCGTCACGGTCGCGACAGAGGTCGATCACATCGTGCCCAAGGCCCAAGGCGGCACCGATGACGACGACAACCTGCAGTCGATCTGTAAGCCGTGCCACGCCACGAAGACGGGCAGCGAGCGGCGATGACGACGGTAGGGGTGTAGGAAAAGTCCAGCCGGAACCGGCTTGGGACCGACCGTTCCGTCGAATTATCACGACCGCGAAATATGAAAATCGATTTTCCGCCCGCGTCGCGTGACCGCGCGTAGAAATTACAACGGCGAACCGCCGAAAATGGTTGCAAACGGAGAGGAAAATGGCCGGAGTTAAAGGCCGCTCCGGGCGCCGCGCCAAGCCCACGGCCAAAAAGGAACTGGCCGGCAATCCGGGCAAGCGGGCGTTAAATAAAGACGAGCCGGATTATGGGCAAGTCACGAATATCGAGTGCCCTGCGTGGATCGCCGGGTACGCCGCAGAGATGTGGGAGCGCGTCGCGCCTTCGCTCTGTAAGCACAAGATCGTGCAGGTCACGGATCTGCACAACCTCGAACTCTTCTGTGAAGCGTACGGGCGACACCGGCTCGCGAGCGAGGATCTTCGCAATAACGGCCTTGTCGTGTTGAGCGCGCAGGGCGCGCCGATGAAAAACCCGGCCGCGACGATCCAAAACGAGGCTGCGCGGCAGATGGCGACGTTCGGCGCGCTGCTCGGCCTGGACCCGTCGAGCCGTCAGAACATGGTGGGCGGCGGCAACAAGAAGCCCGACAACCCATTCGGCGCGCTGCTCGGCAGCTAAATCACGATGGCAACAACGTATCCGCGCGTGGAGCAAGGGCTCCAGTTCGCGCGCGACGTCGTGCGCGGCAAGCGCCCGGCGGGTCGCCTCGTCGTGCTCGCATGTCAGCGGCATCTCGACGACCTCGCGGCGAGCAGGAAGAAGGATTTCAAGTGGAAGTTCGACGCTGCGACGGCTGAGAAGAAGCTAGCGCTAATCGAGCTGATGCCGCACACGAAGGGCGAATGGGCGTTCAAACGCCAGCTCGTCACGCTTGAGCCATGGCAGAAATTCGGCCTGATGTGCACGTTCGGCTGGCTGAACAAGCGCACCGGGAAGCGGCGATTCCGCGAAAGCTACTGGGAAGTGCCGCGGAAGAACGGCAAATCAGTCATCGCGGCCGGAGTCGGCATCGGCATGTTCGTGCTCGACGACGAGTTCGGCGCCGAAGTTTATGCGGGCGCGACGACGGAAAAGCAGGCGTGGGAAGTTTTTAGGCCCGCGCGGCTGATGGTGAAGCGCTCGCCGTTGCTCATCGAGGCCGCGGGCATCGAGGTGAACGCCTCGAACATGAACAAGCCGGAGGACGGCAGCCGCTTCGAGCCGTTGATCGGCAACCCCGGTGACGGTGCGTCGCCATCCTGCGCGATCGTCGACGAGTATCACGAGCACGACAGCTCGGCGCTTTACGAAACGATGCTGACCGGCATGGGCGCGCGGCGGCAACCGCTGATGTTCATCATCACGACGGCCGGCGCGAATATCGAAGGGCCGTGCTACGACAAGCGGCGCCAGACGATCGAAATGCTCGAGGGCACGGTGCCCGATGACGAGCTTTTCGGCTGGATCTGGACGATCGACGATGGCGACGACTGGACAGACCCGCGCGTGCTGGCGAAAGCCAACCCGAATATCGGCATTTCGGTCTATCAGGACTATCTGGAAAGCCAACAGCAGCGCGCGATCAAGTCCGCGCGCTTCACGAACACGTTCAAAACGAAGCATCTGAACGTGTGGACGTCGGCGAAAGCTGGCTATTTCAACCTCGAAGACTGGAAGAACTGCGAGGACGCGACGCTCACGCTCGAGCGCTTCGAGGGGCAGGACTGCATCCTGTCGCTCGACTTGGCGCGGAAGCTCGACTTAAACAGCATGGCGCGGCTCTTCTGGCGCGACATCGACGGCCGGCGGCACTACTACAGCGTCGCGCCGCGCTTCTGGGTGCCGGAAGAGACGGTTAAGAACACCGAGAACCGCCGCATGGCCGAGCGGTATCAGAAGTGGGTGAACACGGGCCATCTGTTCGAGACGGCGGGTGCGGAAATCGACTATCGCGACATCCAGCACGAAGCGGTTTTGTCGAATCACATTTGTCCCGTGCAGTGCGTGCCAATGGACCCGCACGGCGCGACGAATCTCGCGCACCAGCTCGAAGACGAAGGCCTGACGCCGGTAACCATCATCCAGAACTACACGAACATGTCCGATCCGATGAAGGAACTGGAGGCCGCTATCACGTCGGGCCGGTTCCATCACGACGGCAATCCGATCATGACCTGGTGCGTGAGCAACGTGGTCGGAAAGAACCTGCCGGGCAACGACGACGTCGTGCGCCCGATCAAGCAGGGCAACGACAACAAGATTGACGGCGCAGTGGCGCTAATTATGGCTATAGGCCGCGCCATGCTTGAAGGTCAGGAAGGTTCAATTAGCGATTTTCTATCGAGTCCGATCATCGTATGAAAGAGAGCAAGCAAAAGTCGCCGGGGCGCATCAAGGCGAGCGTCCTGAAGTGGCTTGGCGTGCCCATTTCACTGACCGATGGGAGCTTCTGGGCAGCCTTCAGCGGTGCGCAGTCATCTAGCGGCGAAGCCGTGACGGTCGATTCTGCCCTGCAACTGTCGGCGGCATGGGCATGTGTTCGCCTGATCGCCGAGACGATCGCGACATTGCCGTTGAACCTGTACGCGAAAGCAACCGATGGCACTCGCACAGTCGCGACGAATCATCCGCTATACGGACTTCTGCACAACCAGCCGAACGCCGATAACACCGCTGTGGAGTTTTGGGAGGTGATTGTCGCGTCGATGCTGCTAAGAGGTAACGGGTACGCGCGGAAGATGCGAGCAGGCGGTCGGATCATCGGTCTTGATCTGATGCTTCCGAGCCGCACGGACGTTAAGCGACTCAGCACCGGCCAGCTGCAATACACGTACTCGGAAGTTGACGGGACCAGCACCGTTCTGACCGAGGACGACGTGCTTCACTTTCGGGGATTCAGCCTCAATGGATGGATGGGCTTGTCGGTGATCGCGTACGCGGCTGAGATCTTCGGTAACGCGACTGCGGCCAATAAGACGAGCAGCAGCGTGTTTCGAAATGGCCTGCGGCCGTCCGGCGTGCTTTCGACTGAGCAGATTCTGCCTAAAGACAAGCGCACTGAGATTCGCACGGACCTTACCGAGCAGTTCGGCGGGGCGATGCAGGCCGGAAAGACGATGGTGCTCGAGGCAGGAATGAAGTACCAGGCGATCACGATGAACCCAGGCGACGTTCAGTTGCTTGAGACGAAGGCCTTCAACGTCGAAGAGATCTGCCGGTGGTTCCGAGTGCCTCCCTTTATGGTCGGGCACAGCGAGAAATCGACTAGCTGGGGAACCGGAATTGAGCAGCAAATGATCGGGTTCCTTACCTTTTCGCTGCGTCCGTGGCTGACCCGCATCGAACAAACCATCAAGAAGGGCTGTTTAAGCCCTGCCGAGCGGCTGACGTACTACGCAGAGTTCGCCGTCGAAGGGCTTCTGCGTGCTGACAGCGCGGGGCGCGCGGCCTTCTATTCGCAAATGGTCAACAACGGCATCTACACGCGCGATGAGTGCCGCGTGATGGAAAACAAGGCGAAGAAAGGCGGAAACGCAGACGTTCTGACTGTCCAGTCGGCGCTTCTGCCGATCGATAAGCTCGGCGAGCAGTCGGACGCCGCGACCGCGCAAGACGCACTCAAGAATTGGCTCAGCCAGGAGCAGAAATGAATCGCAAGAGCGGAAAGGGCGGCTATAAGGTCCGCGCATTCGATCTCAACGTCAAATCGGTCGACGACTCGGGCCACTTCTCCGGTTACGGCTCGGTTTTCGGCAACGTCGACAGCTACGGCGAGATCGTCGCGCCCGGCGCGTTCGAAAAGAGCCTCGCACAACTGAAGGCGAGCGGCCGCGCGCTCCCGATTCTCTGGCAGCACAACACGAATACGCCGATCGGTTCCTGGTCGGGCCTGAAAGAGGACGATTACGGCCTCTTCGGCGACGGTGAGCTGTGGCTCGACGATGCCCCGAACGCGAAGATCGCGTACCGCGGTATGAAGGCGAAGGCTATCACCGGCCTGTCGATCGGCTACTACGTCATCAACTCTAGCTACAACGAGAAAACCGGTGAGCGCACGCTCAACGAACTCGACCTTGTCGAAATCAGCATCGTCACGAATCCGGCGAACCCCGAAGCGCGCATCGAGGCCGTCAAATCGGTCATCGCGCACGGCGGTATCCCGTCCCTTTCCGAGTTCGAGCGGTTCCTGCGCGAGGCAGGCTTCTCGAAATCGCAGGCAGCGGTCATCGCTAACCGCGGCTTGAAGCACCTGCTCCGGAGTGAGTCCGGGGACGACAGCGAAACCCCGGCCTTGTCGAGTCTCCTCGACGCATACAAGGCACCTCAACTCCCGTCCTTTAAGTAAGGAAAATCATGCAAAAAATCGAATATCCGCGCGATTTCGCACGTAAGAACGCCGGCGGCGCCGACGACAAGCTCGAAATCAAGGGTCTGGTCGACTCCCTGAAGGAGCGCGACTCGGAAATCAAGTCGTGGTGCGAGAAAGCCGCGAACGAGATTAAGGAGACCGGCAAGGTCGCGGGCGAAACGAAATCCGCGCTCGAGAAGTTGTCGGAAGAAGGCATTAAGGCGAATGCGCGCATCCTCGAGCTGGAGCAAAAGCTCGCGCGTCGCGGCGGCGGCGAAGACAACGTCGTCAAGTCGATCGGCGAGATGATGACCGAGTCGGACGACTTCAAGGCATTCGCGCAAAAGGGTCGCGGCACTGCCCGTCTGAATATCAAGGCCGTTTCGAACATCACGAGCGCGACCAGCGGTCAAGGCGGCGTCGGTGTCGCGATCGCTCCGGATCGTCTCGCGGGCGTGCAGGGACCGGCGCTTCGTCAGTTCGTCGTGCGTGACCTCATCATGCCGGGCCGCACCGGTTCGAACGCGATCGAGTACGTGCAAGAGAGCGGCTTCACGAACTCTGCGGCACCGGTTGCAGAAGGTACGCAGAAGCCGCAATCCGACCTGTCGTTCGAGCTCAAGACGACGACCGTCAAGACGCTCGCTCACTGGTTCCGTGCATCGAAGCAGGTCCTCGCCGACGTGCCGCTGCTTCAGAGCTACATCAACGGTCGCGCGATCTACGGCCTGAAGTACGTCGAAGAGGCGCAGCTCCTGTCGGGCGATGGCACCGGTCAGAACATCCTCGGCTTGATCCCGCAAGCCACCGCGTTCAACGACGCGCGTCGCAAGACCGGCGACACGCCGATCGACACGCTGCGCCACGCAATCCTTCAGGTTCGCCTCGCCGAATATCGCGCGACGGGCATCGTGCTCAACCCTGTCGACTGGGAAGCTATGGAGCTTCAGAAGGACACGACCGGCCAGTACATCTGGGTGAACGTCCAGGACGGGGGCCAGCAACGCATGTGGCGTCTGCCGGTGGTCGACTCGACCGCGATCGCCGAGGGCGAGTTCCTCGTCGGTGCGTTCGACATGGCGGCGCAGGTCTTCGACCGTGAAGACGCCGCCGTCGAAGTGTCGACAGAAGACGCTGACAACTTCACCAAGAACATGGTGACGATCCGCGCCGAGGAGCGTCTGGCGATGGCTGTCTATCGTCCCGAATCGTTCGTGCACGGCACCTTCGCCGCGGCGTAATCGGAGTTGCGCGGGGCGCGCGCGGCGCGCTCCGCCCTCAATCTCGGGAGGCTGACATGAAAGTGAAGGCAGAGAAGGCGTTCGAAGGCCAAGAAGGCTACGTAAAACGCGGCGATGTCATCGAGGTGTCGGAGATGCGCGCGCGGGAACTCAAGCGCGTGGGGCTGGTTTCCGAAGTCAGTGAGAAGGCAGCCGCCGCGCCGAGCAATAAAAAGGCGCCGGAAGCCGAGAACAAGGCAAAGGCAGCGAAGTAAATGGCCGATCAGACGCCCATCATCGCTACCGCGCAAGCGCTCGCGCATCTGCGCGTGGACGCGGGCGTTGAGGACGACATCATTGCGCTCTATATCAGCGCGGCGATCCAGTCCGCATCCGACTATCTCGACCGCAAGATCTACGCAACACCCGATGACATGGCAGCCGCAGTTCTCGACGGCACCGCTGGCGACGATCCGATCGTCATCAATGACGCGGTGCGCGCAGCAATCTTGCTCATTCTCGGTCGGTTGTACGCGAACCGAGAGGACACGGTTGTCGGCGCGTCGGTTGCGGAGTTGCCCGCTGGCTCGAAGCAGTTGCTGTTTCCGTACCGCGCTGGGCTCGGCGTATGACACTGCGCGCGGGCGACCTCAACCGGCGCGTGCGTATCGAGCGCAACGGCGGCGGCATCGACGATCTCGGGCAGCAGGTCGACGGCTGGACAGAGGTCGCTACCGTCTGGGGCAACGTGCGCATGCTCAGCGGCAAGGAAACCGTCCAGGCGAACGCCGACGTCGGCAGTGCGACGGCGAGCATCCGCATTCGGTATCGCACGGACATCACGAACGGCATGCGCGCGATCGTCGATGGCGTGATTTTCAACATCCTGCAGCCGCTTCCGAACGTCGCCGCTCGCGACTACACGGACCTGGCATGCAGCACCGGCTCGAACAATGGCTAGCGCGGAATCGATTACATACGGCGCGCTGAAGACGCTCGCCGGTGGCCGCGTTTATCCGGACGTCGCGCCTGCGAGCCCGGTTAAGCCATACATCGTCTATCAGAGCGTCGGCGGGACGGACGAAACGACGTTCGACGGCGCCGACACGCTGCAAAACAGCCGCATGCAGGTTTCGGTCTGGTCCAACAGTCGGAGCGAAGCGGCAAGCATCATCAAACAGGTTCGTGCTGCGCTGACTGCCGAACCTGTGCAAGGCGTGCCGATTGGCGCGCCGGTGAGCGTCTACGAAGACGACACGAAGCTTTACGGCAGTCAGCAGGATTTCTCAATCTGGTATCAGGAGTGAACCCATGACCAGCACCGCAATTTCGTCGCAAGGCACGAAGATCTCGAAGAACACCGGCACGACGCAGACGCCGGTGTGGACCGCAGTCAAGAACGTTTCCAATCTCAACGGTTTCTCGGGCTCCGCGAGCGACATCGACGTCACCGACTTCGACAGCACCGCGAAGGAGTACCGCCAAGGGCTGCAGGACTGGGACACGGTGTCGTTCGACATCAACGTCAACATGAAGGAAGCCAGTCACGCGGCTCTGCTCGCTGACAAGCGTTCCGGCGTGGTATCGCAGTACCAGGTGCTCTTGAGCGATGGCACGACCATCGAATTCGAAGGCTACGTGAAGTCGTTCCCGATCACCGCTGGCGTCGATGCTGTCGTGAAGGGCACCGTTGCGATCAAGATCTCCGGCGACATCGATGTCACGCCGGCGGCGGCTTAAGGAGCGTCCGTCCATGCTGACGAAAGAGCAACTCCTCGCTCTGGCACAACCGCCAATCGAGACCGTCAACGTCGAAGGCCTCGGCGAAATCCGCGTCAAAGTAATGGACGGCTTCGCGCGCGACGCGCTGCAGAAGACGCTGCAGGAGCAGGGCACCAGCGACAGCGTCTATTTCTCTGCTGTGATCGTCGCCACGGTCGTTGACGACAAGGGCGAGCCGATGTTCACGACCGCCGATCTCGACACTCTGCGCGGCATGAGCGCCGAAACCGTTCGTCGGATCGGCCTTGCGTGCACGAAGGTCAACGCACTTGGCGCGACGCAAACGCAGGAAGCTGAAAAAAACTCCGACGCCATCCGGAACGGATCTTCTGGCACCGCCTAGCGCTCGCGCTCGGAATGTCAGTCGCGCGAGCTCAACGCGAGATAACCAGCGTTGAGTTCGCTGACTGGATGGCCTTCTACAACATCGAGCCGTTCGGCGATCGCATAGCGGACATCCGCATGGGGATGCTGGCGGCGACCACCGCGAACATCCACCGCGACCCGAAGACCAAGGCGTTCGAGCCGGCGGACTTCATGCCGTGGGTGAAGCAGCCGAAGAAGGAAGTTTTGTTCGACGATCCCAAGGATCAGGCGCGCTTCGTCGCTCTCGCGATGTTCGGAATCGACCTTTCGCAAGCGAAGGGCAAGAAGTTCAAGGTCAAGCGGAACCGGAATGACTAAAAAGATCGAGGTCGTCAACCCGACGGCGCTTACCGACTATCTCGATCGGCTCGGCACCATCGCCAGCGAGGAAGTCCTTCGGCAGGCGGCCGTCGCCGGCGCGCGCCTGATCCATGCAGAAGTGCGGATGCGCGCGCCGATTGGCACCGCATACGAGCGCAAGGGAACGCAGCATGTGCCCGGCACGCTGAAGCGGTCGATTTTGATTGCGTATGACAAAGAAGAATCAATCGAAGGCCACCTCGCCATCTACCTGGTGACGTGGTCGAAGGACGCCTTCTATGGCCGGTTCGTCGAGTTCGGAACGTCGCACGCCGCGGCGAAGCCGTTCCTGCGGCCGGCATTCGAAGCGAAGAAGCGGGCGGCGGCAGACGCCGTCATCGAAGTGATCCAGAAGAAGGCTAAGGAGGCCGGGCGTGGCGAATGAAACCGTCGTTAAGGTAGGAGCCGATGCATCCGGCTATACCGCCGAGCTTGAGAAGGCGCGCAAGTCGGCCAACGCGTTCATCAACACCCAGGCCGACATGGCCAAGCGCACGGCGCTCGCGCAGGATGCGATCGCCGAGGCAGCCGCGAGCGGCTCGGACGCGAGCGCGCGTGCAGTCAAGTCATTCACCGACGCGTTGCTGAAGAATGCGTCGACGGCGGGGAAGTCTCGCGCCGAGATTCTGGCCATGCGCGCCGCGAATCTCGGCCTGTCGGATTCGGTGAAGCCATACATCGACCAGATCGCCAAGGCGTCGGAGCATACGCATAGCTTCAGCCTTGAGTCTTCGGCGGCGAAGCGCGAGCTGCTGGTGCTCGGACACGAGCTGTCGCAGGGCAACTACAAGCAGTTCGCCGGCTCGCTGCTCGTGATGGCGGAGGCGACCGGGGCGTTCAACATGCTGCTGAATCCGGTCGTGCTCGGCGTCGGGGCATTCGTCGGCGTGCTCGCGATTGCGGCTCACTCGACGTTCGCCGCGCGGGAAGAACTCGCCACCTACGGTGAAACGGTCGAGAAGATTTCGAAGCAGACGGGGCTTTCGACCGACGATGTGCAGAAATTCGGCTTCGCGGCTAAGACTGTTGGTGTCGAGACGAAAGATGCAGCCGACGCGCTTGCTGACCTGACCAAAGCGCAGAACGAGGCGCAGCACGGAAACAAGGATGCGGCCGCCGCATTTTCGGCGGTCGGCATCAGCCTGAAGACGCTCAAAACTGCTTCACCCGAAGACCTGCTCGCGCGGGTCGCCGACGCGTTCGCGAAGAGCGCAGACGGCGCGGGTAAAGCCGCGGTGGCGAACGAGCTGTTCGGAACGTCGGGCAAGAACCTTATTCCGCTGCTCGACCAGGGTTCGGCGCGGCTCGCGCAACTCGGCGTGACCGCGACGGAAGTCGGTGCGGTGCTTTCCAGCAAGACGATCGCGCAGCTGTCCGCGCTGCAAGAGCAGCTAGAGCTGTCTCACGCCAAGATGGAGGCGCTCACGCTTTCGGCGAAGACCGCGCTGCTGCCGACGATCATTAACTTGACCGACGCGCTTGCCGACAACGTTGCGCTGAAGCCGCTGCTGAACGACTTCTATTCGGGCGTCGCCTTGATCATGAAGAGCGCGGCAACTGCCGTCGCGACGCTCGTGATCGGCTTCGAACAGACTGCCGAAGTCGTGGCAACGCTTGCAACGGTCGTCGGGTACGGCCTGACGGGACAGTTCAAGCTGGCATCGGCGGCGGCCCAGGTCGGCTTCGACAACTTGAAGAAGCAGGGGCAGGGCTACGCCGACTTCATGTCGCGGCTGTGGGGCAATACGGTGCCAGGTGGCGAAAGCCATGGCGCGACGCCGACGGGGCAGATCAATTTCTCCAAAGGCGACAACGCGCCGAAGGTCTATCAGGAAAGTCACGCTGACTCGCTGATGGACCAGGCCAAGGCGGCGCAGGCGTCGCTCGAAGCTTCCCTCAGCGGGCAGGAGAAGCTGACCGGATGGGCGGCGAAGGAAGTAGAACTTCGGGCTGAAATCGACGGCTACGCTGGCAAGACGTTGACGAAGGCGCAGCAAAGTGTGCTCGCGCACCAGAACGAACTGCTGGCGCAATACAGTCTTAACGCGTCGCTGGAAAAGCAACTCGACCTGCGCACTCGTGAGTCGAAGCTGAATCAGGAAGCGTACGAGACAAACCTAAAGATTGCCGACCAGAACGAAGCGATCGCCGCGCAGCACAAGATCCAGCTCGACACGATGAGCCTCGGAACGAAAGAGCGGCAACGTCAAGTCGAGTTGCTGAACATCGAGACCGAGCGGCAGAAGGAACTGGCCGAGTGGCAGAAAAAGGCGGTCGATGCGCGGCTCGACGGAACTGCGCAAGACACCGAGGAGCGCGGATCGATCAATAAGCGCTACGACGCGCGCCGCGACGAGACGACGAACTTCTTCGCGCAGACCGACGTGGCGAACAAAGATTGGGTGGCTGGCGCGAAGGGCGGCTTGCAGGACATCATCGACAAGACGAACGACCTTGCCTCCACGGCCAACAATACGGCGCAAAACGCCATCGCCAACTTGGGCGACGCTATCACCAACTTCGTCGTCGACGGGAAGCTGTCATTCGGCGATTTTGTGAAGAGCATCGTTTCCGGCTTCGTAAAGATCGAGGCGGAATCGCTGATCGCCAAGGCGGCGCTCAGCGCCTTCAACTTCTTCGGCGGTGGCGATGCGGCGGTGGGCGTTGCGAAGGCAGCGGGCGGCCTCATCACAGGGCCGGGCACGGGCACCAGCGACAGCATTCCGGCGAGACTGAGCAATGGCGAGTTCGTGTTGACCGCCGATGCAGTCCAGCGGATCGGCGTCTCGAACCTGTACGCGATGAACAACGGCGCGGCGGTGCATAACGTCGCGCGGTTCGCATCGGGCGGCTACGTCGGTGCCGCGTCGTCGGTCGCGCCGGCCGGCACCGGCGGCGACATCAACGTCTCAGCGCCGGTGACGGTGCAGGGCGGCAGCGACGCTGGCTCGAATGCGTCGGGCGCGGCAGAAATGCAGAAGAAGATCACGGCAGCAATCAAGGCGGTGATCAATAACGAGCGACGTCAGGGCGGAGCGCTCTGGAAGATGCAGAACGGGGTGGCGTAATGGCAGACACGTTCACCTGGGCCCCTACGGTCTCTAACTCGTCGGGCAGCACGACGCTGAAGGTCCGCAAGGCGCAGTTCGGCGATGGCTATGCGCAGCGCGTGGCCGATGGCTTGAACAGCGCGGCGTCTACCTTCAGCCTGCAGTTCGTCGGCGACGCCACGAAGATCAGCGCGATCCTCGCGTTCCTTCGCGCGCACGCCGGCGCAGCCGCTTTCTATTGGACGCCGCTGCTCTGGGCCGCGCCCGCGCTCTTCACCTGCGAATCATTCTCCGAGCCGACGCGTGACGGCGACGTCTACACGATCACGGCAACGTTCGATCAAACTTTCGCACCATAAAACTCGATGGCTACTCTTCAGAAAGTCAACCTCGGCACTCCGCCGACGGCGGTTGACGGCGACACCGTGCGCGTCGCAAACACGAAGGTGAATGCGAACGTCGATGTCCTCAACACGCAGATCGCTCTCGCCAGCGCTGCCGCGACGATCACCAGCGCACAGGCGTTGACGAATGCGCATGTAGGCAAGCGGGTGAACATTAACCTCGCGAGCGCGGGCACGATCAATGTCCCAGCAGCGTCGACGTGCGCGGCGGACCAGGTGATCCACTTGCGGAACGTCGGCACCACGGTTGTTACGCTTGCTATAACGGCTGGCTCTGGAGACTCGGTCGCGGTGTCCCGACTGAACCCAGGGGAATCCGTCTTGATGGATACGGACGGCGTGCATTATTGGGGCGCTCTGATGCGGGGGCGGTCAAACTCGGATAACGAGGTTGTAAACGGGACGCTGTCAGTAACCGGCGCGATTACGGCTACGGGCGGATTCTCAACGCGGCCAAAGTTCGCGGGCGCAACTCCCTGGGATAGCGCGAACCTTGTACAGCCGGTAAAAAGCTCCAACAACGCGGTTACGGTGCAGTGGACGGCGCAAGGGCTGTTCTACGCGATCGATGCCACCGGTATCGGCTATTTCGTGGACAACGCCACCGCAATGTCTATCGGCGGCCAAAAGACCTTCACGGCTACGCCGATATGCTCTGTTGCGGCCTCAGGGACCTACACAGGTGCGAACTTGT
Organism: Caballeronia grimmiae; assembly: GCF_022879615.1. NCBI lineage: Bacteria > Pseudomonadati > Pseudomonadota > Betaproteobacteria > Burkholderiales > Burkholderiaceae > Caballeronia > Caballeronia grimmiae. Next base: position 1,722,472 of record NZ_CP084271.1, on the reverse strand, counting down.
GGCTGCAGGGCTTGGGGGCGGGTTACGCGCATCTCGGATTCAGCGGCAACGGAAACTCGGCTGCGGCGCAACTTCGCTCAAATTCTGCGGGCGGATTGGACGCAGTAAACTGGAACGCATCCTCCTATACCTCTTTTACAGCGTCTTCCTTCCCGGTAGGTTCTGACGCGGCCCTTAAGCGGGACGTGGTTTCGCTAACCGGCGTAATGCCCAGGCTTCGGACAAAACGCGGAGCGAGATACCTTCTCAAGTCAGATAACAGCCCCCAAATCGGCGTTATCGCACAGGAGTGGGTAGACGATTTTCCCGAGCTTGTAGAAACAAACGGTCCCGAAATTGACGAGGACGGCGATTTCATCGCGCACCAGTACGACGATGACGGCAACGAGATCTATGGGCCAAATGGTAAGCCCGCATCCCGCCCCGCCCTTACATTCAAGTACGACAACCTCGCGGCGGTACTTCTGCAAGGTCTGTTAGAAACGGACGCGGCCCTGCAATCCGCCCTCGCCCGTATCTCCGCCCTGGAAGCTAAGGCCCCAGCATGATTACGGCCGACATTCAGCAGCTAGAGCCGGGTCGGCTGATCGAGTTGTTTGAGGTCGACTGCACCGCGATCGGTGGCGACTTGCTTCGCTTCCAAGGGCACCTGCAAGCCGCATCGATCTTCTGGCAGGGCAACGAATACAAGCCGTGGCCTATTCAAGCGACCGGCTTCGAGCACACATCCGACGCGCAGCAACCAGAGCCGAAGCTAACGGTCGCGAACGTCGACGGCACGATTTCGGCGCTGTGCGTCTATCTCGCGGACATGGTCGGGGCGAAGGTTCGCCGGCGGCGCACGCTGAGCAAGTATCTCGACGCGGTCAACTTTCCGGGCGGCAATCCGACGGCGGACCCGACCCAAGAGATGGCGACCGAGCTCTGGTACATCGAGCAGAAAAGCAGCGAGACGAACGCGCAGGTGGAGTTCACGCTGTCAAGCGCGCTCGACTTCGGCGGCCAGCAGCTGCCGGCGCGCCAGATCGTGACGATCTGCCAGTGGCAATACCGCGACGCGAATTGCGGCTACACGGGCACCGCTTATTTCGATGCGAACGACCAACCGGTGAGCGATCCCGCGCTCGACCGGTGCAGCAAACGAATCAGCGGCTGCGAATGCCGCTTCGGCGTCAACGAGCCGCTCAGCTTCGGCGGCTTTCTCAGCGACACCCTTTCCTGATGAACGAAGAGACGAAGAAAGCGATCGCGGATCACGCGCTCGCGGCGTACCCGCGCGAGTGCTGCGGGCTGGTCGTCTTGCACGACGGTGCCGAGCGCTATGTGCCGTGCCGCAATGTTGCGGGCGCGCCGGAAGAGCATTTCGTGATGTCGGCGGAGGACTATTCGCTCGCGGAAGACACGGGGCCGATCGTCGCCGTCGTTCACTCGCATCCGGGCGCTCCGGCGCGGCCAAGCATGGCGGACAAGGCGATGGCCGAAAAGAGCGGTGTGGACAAGTGGGTGATCATCTCCCTCGGTATTCAGGGCGATGGCGCCGTCGCTGCCGAAGACTGGTGCGAGTTTGGTCCCAGCGGCTACGTCGCGCCGCTCGTCGGCCGAGAGTGGGCGCACGGCACGCTCGACTGCTACGGCATCGTTCGCGACTGGTATCGCCTCGAGCGCGGCATCGAATTGCCGGATTTCGAGCGCGCTGAGAAGTGGTGGGAAGACGGCCAGTCGAACCTCTACATGGACAACTTCGCCGCGGCCGGCTTCGTCGACGTCGGCCAAGACGCAGAGTTGCAGCCGGGCGACGTGCTGCTAATGCAGATCCGCAGCAAGGTGCCGAATCACGCAGGCATCTATCTGGGTGACAACATCATGCTGCATCACATGTACGGACGCCTGTCGGGTCGGACAGTCTGGGGCGGCATGTGGGCGCACTCGCTGCGCACGGTGCTTCGATACAAGGGGAATGCAGCGTGAGCGACAAGCTTCGAACCATCCGGTTGTATGGGGTGCTCGGCGCACGCTTCGGGCGAGTGCATCGGCTCGCGGTCGTTTCGACGTCGGAGGCGGTGCACGCTCTCGGCGTCCTGCTGCCTGGCTTCCGCAGTTTCATGCTCACCGCGAAGGATAACGGGCTCACGTTCGCGGTGTTCAACGGCCGCCGCAACCTCGCGGAAGACGAACTGCCGCATCCGGTCGGCGATGAAGAGGTCCGCATCGCACCCATTCTCATTGGCAGCAAGAGCGGCGGCCTCTTCCAGACGATCCTCGGCGCCGCCATGGTCGTCGTCGGCGCGGTTGCGAGCGCATACGGTCAGCCGTGGGGCGCTCAACTGATCGGGCTTGGCGCGTCGATGGCGCTGGGCGGCGTCATTCAGATGCTGAGCCCGCAGACGACCGGCCTCGCGAGCACGAGCGGTGACAACGGCACGTCCTATTACTTCAATGGCCCGGTCAACAGCGCCGCACAAGGCGACTGCGTGCCGATCGTCTACGGCCGCATGCGCGTCGGCTCGAAGGTGATCAGCGCGGGCATCTACGCGGAAGATCAGGCCTGATATGCGCATTCATGGAGCGAAGGGCGGCGCAACGGCGAGCACGCCGACGGAGTCGCCGGATAGTCTGCATTCGATCGCCTATGCAAAGGTGCTGGACCTCGTTTCGGAAGGTCCGATCGTCGGTCTGGTGAACGGCCTGCAGTCGGTCTATCTCGACGACACGCCGATCCAGAACAGCGACGGCTCGACGAACTTCTCGAATTACTCAGTCGACACGCGCGTCGGCACGCAGGATCAGACGTATATGTCCGGGTTCCCGGCCGTCGAAAACGAAACAGCGGTGAGCGTGCCGCTGACGTCAGACACGCCGTGGGTGCATCACCTACAAGACACGCAGCTCACTGCGGCGCGCATCCGCTTCGGGCTGCCCGCGTTCCAGCAGTCGAATCAATCGACCGGCGATGTCACGGGTTACCGGGTCGAATATGCGATTGACCTCGCCGTCGATGGCGGCGCATACGCGCAGGTTCTGACCGGCGCATTTGACGGCAAGACTACCTCGCTCTATGAGCGCAGCGTGCGTATCGAGTTGCCGACGGCGACGACCGGATGGCTCGTGCGCGTGCGCCGCCTTACCGCGAATGCGCACAGCTCGCTGATCGCGGACACGGTCAACATTGAGGCGATCACTGAGATCATCGACCGCAAGCTGCGCTATCCGATGAGCGCGCTTGTTGGCCTGTCGTTCGACGCCCGCTCGTTCAGCTCAGTGCCGACTCGGTCTTACGACATCAAAGGCGTGATCATCCGCGTTCCGTCCAACTATGATCCGGATACGCGCAATTATTCGGGCACGTGGGACGGCACGTTCAAGACGGCGTGGACCGACAACCCTGCGTGGATCTTCTACGACATCGTCCTTAACGAGCGATATGGCTTAGGCAAGCTTGTCGACGCGTCGATGATCGACAAGTGGAATCTGTATCAGATCGGCCAGTATTGCGACGTCATGGTGTCTGACGGCAAGGGCGGGCAGGAACCGCGCTTCACCTGCAATGCCGTCATCCAGTCGCGCGCTGACGCATACAAGGTGCTGCAGGATCTCGCGACCGTCTTCCGTGGCATCGCTTACTGGGGGCCGGGGCAGGTCGTCGCCAACGCAGACATGCCGCAAGACCCGGAATACGTCTACACGGCTGCCAACGTCGTCGGCGGCTCCTTCGAGTATGTCGGCTCGTCGCGCAAGACGCGCTACACGACTGCACTCATCAGCTGGAACGACCCGGCCAGCAGCTATCAGCAGGCCGTCGAGTACGTGCCGGATGAAGACGGCATGGCGCGCTACGGCGTGATGAAGGCGGAGATCACCGCGTTCGGCACGACGTCGCAAGGGCAGGCGCATCGGCTAGGGCTGTGGACGCTGCTCACATCTCGCTACGAGACGAACACCGTCTCGTTTAGCGTCGGGCTCGACGGCACGCTTTGCCCGCCGGGGACGATCATCGCCGTGGCAGACCCGGCGAAGGGCGGGCGGCGCATCGGTGGCCGCATTCGCGCGGCGAGCGGGCGCGTCGTGACGCTAGACAAGGCGCCGACGGTTTCAGTCGGCGACACGCTGACGATCGTGCTTCCGTCCGGCTTGGCGCAGAAGCGCACGGTGCAGAGCGTCGCCGGCGACAGCATCACGGTCACCGACGCGTTCGCCACGCAGCCGGCGGCCGGCGCGATCTGGATGCTCGAAAGCGCCGACCTCGCCGCGCAGCTCTTCCGCGTCGTGAGCGTGCAAGAGTCGGACGACGACGGGCAGATCACCTACACGATCAACGCCACGCAGTACGAGCCGGGCAAATATGCGGCCATCGACAGCGGCGCGGCCATTCAGGTGCGCCCGGTCACAGTCATTCCTCCGTCTGTACAGCCGCCGCCGGCGAACGTCCGCGTGTCGACGTATTCGACGATCGATCAGGGCATCGCGAAGACGACCATGGTCATCGCGTGGGACGCCGCGGATAAGGCGGTGTCATATCTGCCGGAATGGCGTAAAGACAATGGCGAGTGGGTGACGGTCAACCCGACCGGCGGCCTGCAGGCGGAAGTCGCCGGCATCTATCAGGGCACGTATCTGGCGCGGGTGCGCGCGCAGAACGCCATGGGCGTCACGTCGGTTCCGGCGTACAGCACGGACACGACGCTCACGGGTAAGACCAGCCCGCCACCGTCCGTGGCGTCGCTGACGACCGAATCGAAGGTGTTCGGAATCGATGTGACTTGGACGTTCCCTGCCGATGGATCGGCCGGCGACACCCAGCGCACCGAACTCTGGTATAGCCGCACGCCGGCGCGCGCCGATGCGGTGAAGCAGGCTGATTACGCTTATCCCCAGTCGACCGCAAACCTGATGGGATTCGCTGCGGGGCAGGCGTTCTACTTTTGGGCGCGCCTAGTCGACACGTCCGGCAACATCGGGCCGTGGTTCCCGGCCGGCGATCCGGGCGTTCACGGCATCACTAGCACGGACGCCGCCGAATACAACGCCTACTTTGCTGGTCTGATCACGAAGACGGCGCTCGGGGAAGATCTGCTGTCAGAGATCGATGCGATCCCTGATCTGCAGCAAACCGTCACGGAAACCGCGGCGGCCATCACGCAGGAGCAGCAGTCTCGCATCTCCGGCGACAGCGCGCTGTCGCAACGACTCGATGTCGTCAGCGCCCAGGTCGTCGTCCCGCCGCTTGCCGGAAGCACCGGCGATTACGCCGGTTCGACGCAGGTATATGCCGGCGTGTGGTCGGAACAGAGCGCGCGCGCCGAGGCAGATCTCGCTATTGCTCGAAACGTCGAGACCGTGACGGCGCAGATCACAACCGCGTCGACGGGCTTGACCGCCGCAATTCAAAATGAGACGCAGGCTCGCGTCACTGCGGACAGTGCTCAAGCGCAGCAAATTACGAACGTGCAGGCCAGCGTGACAGACCTGCAGACAGGGTTGTCGAACACAAATGCCGCTGTTCAGACAAACGCCAACGCCTATGCAGACCTCAGCGGAAAAGTTGCGGCGAGCTACACGATCAAGACGCAGATTACCGCGAATGGTCGAACGTACATTTCGGGTATCGGCGTCGGCACCGACAATAGCAGCGGAGTGATCGAATCACAGGTGCTGCTTTCCGCGAGTCGCGTTGCCATCATTGACCCGAACGGAAGCGCGGTTACAGCTCCGTTTGTCGTGCAGGGCGGACAGGTGTTCATGAGCCAGGCGCTGATTGGCGTCGGCTGGATTCAGAACGCGAACATCGGCGACATCATTCAGTCGACGGCAGTCGGCGCAAACGGTCAGCCGCGGTGGATCTTGAACAAGAACGGCTCCTTGATCATGAACGGCGCGAACGCTGGTTCTGGCTGGCTGACTATCAACGATTCGACGCTGCTCGTGTACGACGGTAACGGCACGCTGCGTGTACGCCTGGGGCTCTGGTAATGCCGGCAGGACTACAAATATGGGATGCGTCGGGCCGTCTGGTCGTCGACTTCACGACGCGGCTAGCGCGAATCGTCGGGTCGGCCGCTATCGACGGCAAGCCTAACCAAGTGTCCAGCCCGTTCTTAGCGCAGGGCGACATCTTCGTTGCATTTCAGCCGACGGCATTGTGGAACTTCATCGACATGGACGTGAGCCGGCCGATATTTACCATTCCGGCCCGAGGCGGAACGACCATCAGCTGGACCTATTCACCTGGCTTTGGATCTCACAACATGCCCATCGTCGGTACCATGTTTTACGGGGTGAAGTGATGCCCGCCGGATTCCAATGTTTTTCGGCAGACGGCACGAACACCATCCAGATCGATAGCGATAGTGGGCTGCCGAACTATCAACTGCGCCAGAAGATTACTCAGACGATGGCCGTTGGTGCTATCCCGGTGTACACGGTGGCGAGCGGTCAACGGTATCAGTCCAGCGGACCAACGACGACGTTCTCGTTCTACGCGATCAGCCCGCTCGTCGTCTTCGAATGCAGCGGCGCTCACCTCTGTCCACATGCGTGGACGCAGTCGGGCAATAACTTCTCGGTGACAGTGGTTGGCGACGCATCTGTTCCGGTCACGATCTACGTCTTCGACAAGAACGATTTCAGTGTGACAGCCAACCGCTTCGGGCTTCAGGTGTTTAACGCTGCTGGCGTACTCGTTGCCGACGCGGCGGCTGCATTCGCGAAGCCCGTAGGGTTTGCGCAAGGCAATCCGAAATATGCGTACGGATCTACCGGCTATACGACGGACAGCGGCACATGGGCGTCGGACCAAGGCACAAATTCATATTCGGTGGTCGAGCGCGTTGGCGTGGCGTGCATTCAGCCGGCTTGGGCCATTGGCGGTGGGTCCGGTGGCGCCACGAACGCCGGCATCTACCTGTCGACGTTTCGGACATCAGGGAATGCAATCAACACGAACATGACGAGTTTCGGCGATAACCGAAACGTCAACAATTACACCGGCTTCCGCGAAGCTCTTTCGTGGAGCTACATGGCTGTCGACATCTCTTATCTGTGAGGCACTATGCCAATCGCATCGAACTACACGACGCCGAGTACGTGGGCGGTCGCAAGCTATCACGTCGTTCAGCAACTGACGCTCGACTATGTGTCGGGGCAATGCACGGCGACGGTTGCATCGTTTCTGTCGAAGGAGGCGAAGGACGCAGGCAAGTCTCCGATCTACTCGCAACAGATCGTGCTCGAAGGCATGCCCGAGAGCAACGCTGATCCAAAGGGATACGCAGAAGCGCTGCTGATCGAGCCGCAGCCGGCCGACGTGAACACGCCACCATACGCAAACAGATACGCCTTCGCTGGCGGCACGATCGTCGAATAAACAGCGGAGCAACGGACGCAGCCGCCCTCGGCCAAGGGCGGTTTTTTTATGCCCGGATGACCGGCGCACGAGGGGTGCTGAATGCCTGCTGATGAAATTTCGGGCTTGCGGGACAAAGTTGCTGAGCACGGCGAGGAACTTGCTGCTCTGCGGGAATGGAAAACGGGTGTCTCCATCCGAATCGATACGTTCGTCACGAAGACGGAATTTACCGTTGTGAAGATCCTCGTCTATTCGCTTGCGGGCACGACCTTGACCTCTGTTCTCGCCGCGCTGTTGGCAAAGGTGATCGTTAAATGAAGCCCGAAGATCGGAAGCAGATTGCCATTGGAGGAATGTACGCCGTGACGCTCATCGCCAGCGCCGCCGCGCTGATGTATATCGCGCTCGTGGGCGGCAACCCATATCACGCCGGACCGGCTGCTGCCTTCGATAAAGACGGTGTACGGAGATCGAACTTTCACCGGGGCGAGTGGATGTATGTGCGCCGCAATGTCTGCCTCGACCGCGACATCTATGCGGAGCAGTCTCCCTCGCTCTACGACCTGGATCGCAAGGCATACGTGGCGCTACGCGGCACCGCCACCTTGGCGAAGTCCGGATGCGCCCTGCGCAGCTCCGCGTTCGAGATCCCGCCGACGCTTCCCCCGGGCGACTACGAGTACCGAAATGTCTCTCGCTTCCAGAACAACCTGGTCGGACGCGACGAGAGCAACGTCTATCCGCCGATCCGAATAACGGTGACCGAATGACTGATCTGACAGAGCCGGTTAAGGCGCGCGATGGTGTGCACGTCGAGCAAGCGTACTTCCTACGCGCGAAGCATCTGCCGTGGGTCTGCGCGATTCTGCTGTTCGGTGCTCTGTGCACGGGCGTCGCGGGTGTGTACGCCGGAAGCACCATGCAGGCGAGCAAAAGCCAACAGGACATCGTCGAGCTGAAGGAACAACTCGCGCAGCAGAAGCTCGAGTACGAACAGCGGCTTGGCAGGCAGTCGGCGCAATACGCCATCGATGTGAACAACTTCGGTGACGCGATCGCGAAGTTCGGCCAGGCGCTCGCGTTGATGGACGCGAAGAATGATCGGCGTGCAGCTGAGCGCGAGCGCGCGCAGGCGGCTGCGATCGTCGCAGCGCAGAAGGCTGCGGCAGCGGCGGCCGTCGCCGCGCAGAAGACCGATCAGATCCTCGTCAAGACAGACGTCGCGCAACAGCAGGCGACCGAGGCCGCGTCCGCCGCAAAGGCGACCGAGAAGAAACTCGACACCGCTACGCATGGCACCGCCGCCGTGCCACCGACACCATGGGCTGGCAATCGCCGCTGACCCGTAACTGTTTCCCACCACCTGAACCCGGCCCCGAGCCGGTTTTTTTATTTCTGGAGGGCATATGCCTCTGATCCCGTTCACCCGGTTGCGGCTGACGCTCGCCGACGGGTGGCAGAAGCTACATAAGCGCGGCACCGTCATCGCCGGCGCAGCATTCACCGCGCTGGCCGCCGCTGGCCCGCTCATCGCCCAGGCATGGGAAGGCATGCCGCGCGAGCTGCGCGATGTCATCCCGCAAAACGTCCAGCAGTGGATCGCGTACACGCTCTTCGGTCTGAGCTTCATCGCGATCCGATACACGTCCGTGCGCCGCTGGAAGGAGGGCGATGATGGCGCGAATTGACGCTGCAGTAGCTGGCGGCAAGAACCGCGTCGCCTTCCTCGACATGATTGCGGCGAGCGAGATCGGCGCTGTGTTGATGGCGAAGACGGACGACGGTTACAACGTGCTAGTCGGCGCGACGCCGGCGCGGCCGCTGACGTTCAGGAGCTACGTCGACCATCCGAACATCTATAACCCGACGCACAACTCGACCGCTGCGGGCCGCTACCAGATTCTCATCAAGTGGTGGCGCATATATAAGCAGCAGATGAAGCTGCCTGACTTCTCTCCACTGTCGCAGGACAAGTACGCGCTCCAGCAACTGCGTGAGCACGGCGCGTTGCCGTTCATCGATGCTGGGCGGTTTCCGGAGGCGGTGGCGAAGGTCGCCAACGTGTGGGCCAGCTTGCCCGGCGCTGGGTATGGCCAACACGAAAACCAGATCGCGCATTTGCTGGCGGCATATAAGGCCGCCGGCGGAGGAGTCGCAGCATGATCGAACTATTGTTGAAGATCGGTCCGTGGATCATTGGGGGGCTTGGTCTGGCGGGGGGGATTCTGTTCGGCTCCTTTCGCCATCAGCAAGCTAAGTCGGCGACCGCCGACGCCGCAGCAGCGAAAGCGGACGCGGCGCGCGCCGTCGCCCAGAAGCAAAGCGAAGTCGATCAGGCGAATGCTGCTGCGTCTGCGGCCGGCGAGCAGGCCGTCGTCAATCGCACGGCGGCTGATCAAACGGCTGCGTCTACGGCGCGAGAAGACCTCGACGCCGAACTCGCCCAGCTCGGTGCACTTCGAAAGGACCAGCAATGAACATGCGGGCCATGATTATCTGCTGCGCACTGGCAACCAGTGGGTGTGCGACGACAGACCCAACGCCCCAGCCGCCTCAGACAGTGACCGTTACGAAGGTCGTTGATACAGCGTGCAACTGGGTCAAGCCGATTTCGGCGAGCAAGGCGGACACGGAGGACACGAAGCGCCAGATCCTCGCGCATGATCTGGCGGTTGCGAAGAATTGCCCGGCGATGTAGCCGGGTAAGCGCTACGTGAATGGTGATGCTGGCATGATCGCATTACCGTGGTGGTAGAGTGCTGCTCTCAACGCATAGGGGGCAGCATGGTTGTAGAAATCAGAACAAAAAAGGACGCGGTTGACTTCATCTCAGCTAATTTAGCCCGGGAGGAAGACGATGTTCCGGCCGTAATTGTCGGAGGCGAATTAGCACAAATTTCGATCCATATCGAGGGGGAAAACTACCATGGTAGCTTTCCCGGTGAATTCGCACGCGGCCTCTGGGAGTTTCAGGAAGCAATATACAATGCTGTTGCCTTCAGTCTGTACGGAGTGGAGGACATTCGTCGCCTCACTGCCGAGCAGAAAGACGACTACAAGATAGTCTTCGATTTGGAGAAGGGTTCCCTCGACATCGGCGCGATGCTCGAGACGTTCCTTGAAAAGTTCGCCGAAGGCATCACAAAAATGGATAGCAAGCACAAGGCAATCTCGGTCGTCGCCGTCGCGCTCATCCTGGCAACAGGCTTCGGTGCCGTGCATCTCATCGACGCAAATGCTGAAGTTCAGAAAGCGCAAATCGAAGCGCACGCCAAATCCGACGAAGAGCAACAGCGGACGGAACAATTCAAGGTCATCGCTGATGCAGTGAAGGGCAATCCTATCGCTACGCAGTTCGCTAAGGCGTCAGAGGAAGGGGCTCGAGCGATTGTGAAGCGAGCTCAAGGCGCGACGGAAGTTCGCGTCGGTTCTGTGACGTTCGACAAAGACGCGATCGATGAGATCAATCAACGAGCGGCAAAAGAAAAGCCTGCGGCGGTTATCGTGACTGCGGATTTCGTCGTTGTCCGAGTCGAGACGCGGGACAGCAGCATGACCAAGCTCATCTTGGCAAGTGAGAAAACTGGTGAGTTCTCTGCGATCATGCAGGACGACGACTTCGACGCAGATCAAATCAACAAGCTCTGGCTCGCCATCCGCGGTCGCCAGAAAGTTGCGCTGGAAGTGAATGCGACCTACGTTCGCAACGCGGTTAAGTCCGCGCAGATCATCCGAGTGCTTTGACGCAGGCTTAGGAAACGCGGACCATCATCCGCCGAGCGGCCCCTACTAGTGCGCTCAGGAATCGCCGCTGGTGGACGGGGATTCTTCCTCGTCGTCAGACATGATCTGCGGAAGCTTGGGGAAATTCACGTCGCACCGCTCGTGATGAGCGGCGGCGCTCCGCCGCGGGCAATCCGCCAGCTCGGCGCCGAGGTCCGTCATCGGGAAGTCGTCGCCGAGCCGCGCGACCAATTTGGCAACTCGGTACCGGCCTTTGCGATCGCATCGGGAGCACTCGATGTCAATATGGCTCGCGCGCGCCGCGAGTTCGCCAAGAAGAACGCTTCCGTTCTTACCCATCGCACTCAGGCTGCTCGTACTCGTCGTCATATTCGTTGACGACGCAATCGCAATCCCCGCACATCCACCGACCCGGCATGTCGCCGACCGCCGGTTGAAACTCTTCGCGCGCCAGCCGCCGCGCGCAGACAGGGCACCACATCGCCGCCATTTCTAGTCCTTTCTGCCTATCGCGAATACTGTATAAACGTACAGTATATTCCAAGGCGTGGCGCAGCCCGATCCGCACGCTGCCCAGCGCCCTGGATCACTGTGGTGCAGGAAGGATCTTGGCCTTCGCTGCTGTCGCGATGGCCGCCATTCTTTGACGCCGAGTTTCCCGTGCCACATACCATTCGTCGAACAGTGTTTCGGTCAGGCCGATTAGCAACCTCGCTTCTTCCGGATCTACTTCCACGATCACGTTTATGTCCGCCTGCATATGAGCGCCGATGTTGCCTAAATCTTTGACGGCCTTGATTGCCTGCCATGTGTCAGCATCAACCTTATCCTCAATTGCCTTGATCTCAGCCCAAAGGGTTGGCCTGTCGATTCTGACGTTCCAGAAGTCTCTGATCATGCCCTGCAACACTCGACGGGAAAGCGTCGCAGAAGCCTTCGGGCTCAGGTCTGCAATCAAGCATGCTTCGCGATAGTCGTCGCGCAATACAGCCGGCACGCATTCAGGGAACGAACGCGCTCCGCCACGCGGCTCGAATCGAAGGTATTCGATCGTTTCGTGAATCAGCTCCTCTCCAGTGCCAGCGTTGTAATAAGTGGAGGCCAACCTGAGGTCAAGCGTGTATTTCTCACACTCCTCATTCGGGCATACGATGAATGAAGAGAGCAGTGTCCGGCGGCCGACGCTGTTGTCGATTTTCAGCGTGTGCAATGCGTTTGAACGTCTTGCTGGGGAGATAGTCACATGACGCTCACAGTGCGGGCATAACCAGTTGAAGTTAGTAGCCATATGGTCCATGTATTAGGCGCGCCTAACACGGCGCCAAACAAGCACTGTGTTTTTATACAGTCACTTGACGAGAAAAAACCCGCGCCAGCCAATGCTGACGCGGGTTCTAATCTGGTCGGGGCGAGAGGATTTGAACCTCCGACCACCTGCACCCCATGCAGGTACGCTACCAGGCTGCGCTACGCCCCGAAAGAGCGAAAGTATATCAGAGCGAATCGAATAGTAGAACTGCTGCGGCGATTTTTGATGCAAACGTTGCCAAATCCACTTTCGACCCGCCAAGGTCGACGAAGCACATCACGACGCCACAGCCGCCGATGCCTCGCCAGGCGCGACCGATTTCGCCGTGTCGACAATCGCCCGCGCAGGCGATGCCGCCGACTGCTGACGCTTGCGGAACAGAAGCCCCATCACGAGCGACACCGCGCACGGAGCGAGATAGCCGAAGAAACGCCCGGCCCACGCCATGCGCGACGCGACGGTTTCATACTGCGTATGGTCATGGAAGCTCGCGGGCGCGAAGACCATCGTCAGCGTGAAATCCAGAACCATCGCCAGAAAGCAGAAGACGAAGTAAATCAGCGCGCCGTTCCACAGCAATTTGCCGTGGCTTGCATTGATCGTGCGGCAAACAAATAACACGATGCCCAGCAGCAAGAAGTTGAAAAACAACGGAATCCAGGGGAAGTCCATATTGCGTGATGCCTCGTGCAAAGAAGAATGAGCCGGTCCGGGCAAGCGGACGCCGGCGCGATCTTCACATGAGGTACAGGACGCTTGAATAGGAGTAATCCTAACAATTTGGCCGATCGCCCAGCGATTCGGAGAGAAAGTCGATGAACGTGCGGACCTTCGTCGTCATGTATTTGCGGCTCGTGTAGACGGCGTACACCGATGGCGCGAACGCCGTGTATTGCGGCAACACATGCACGAGCCCACCCGACGCCAGTTCCTGATCGATCATCCACTGCGGAACGTACGCGAGTCCCATGCCGGCGTGGACGAGTTGCAACAGCATCGAACTGTCGTTGGTTTTCAGCACCGCGTGATTTTTTACGACGACTTCGCCATCCGGGCCCGTCAGCGTGACCGACTCGATGTTCGTATAAGTCGGCAGGATGAGGCGATGGCGCGCGATGTCGTTCGGATGGCGCGGCTCGCCATGTCGGTCCAGATACGCACGCGACGCCACCAGCACGAACGGCATCTTGCACAGCGGCCGCACGATCAGCGAAGGCGACGGCTCCCACGTCGCACGCAGCGCCATGTCGTAGCCTTCTTCGACGAGATCGACGAAGCGGTTCTCCAGCCGCAGATCGACGAGCACGCCCGGATAGCGCGCCTGATACGCAAGGAGCAAGTCCGCGAACCGCCGATTCGCGAACCAGCCGGGCGCCGTCACCTTGAGCACGCCCTGCGGCTGCGCGGTCTGCACACCGACCGCCGCCTCGGCCGCCTTCAGAATGTCCAGCGCTTCGCTGCACTGCTCGTAATAGACGCTGCCCGCTTCGGTCAGGCTCAGATGGCGCGTCGTGCGGTGAAGCAGACGCACGCCGAGTTGCCGTTCCAGATTGGCGACATGCTTGCTCGTCATCGCGGTCGAAATGTCGAGGCGCTCGGCGGCCTTCACGAAGCTGCCCGCGTCGACGACTTCGCGGAACACGCGCAAACTGGTCAGCGCATCCATCGGTCACTTTCCGGCAGGAAGAAAACGGCGATGTTAGCGCCAATCCATCGATGAACGCTCACTTCGGCCATTCGTCGAGCGCGTCGTTGAAGAGCGACGCGACCACGCCGCGCAGCCAGGTCGTGCGCGGATCGTTATGGAACTTGCGATGCCAGTGCTGGCGAAGATCGAAGCGCGGCAGCGGTAGCGGCGGCTCGGCCAGTGTGATCGACGCGTGTTCCGCGACATACGCGAAGCCGATCGCATGCGGCACCGTCGCGATCAGATCGGTGCGCGAGAGAATGAACGGCAGGCTCATGAAGTGCGGCGTTTCGAGCACCGCGCGCCGCCGGACACGTTCCTTGTCGAGATAGTTTTCGAGCACTTCCTGGCTTCGTCCTTCGGCGCGCACGACCGCATGTCCGCATTCGACGAAGCGCTCGAGCGTGAGCGGCTCGTTCGCGTACGGATGATCGCGCCGCATCAGACAGATGAAGCGATGCGAGAAGAGTCGCTGCTGAAAAAAGTTGTTGCCGCGCAGGTCCGGAAAATAGCCGACCGCAAGATCGATTTCGCCTGCTTCCAGTCCGCGCTCCACATCTCCATGCGATACGGACACCGAGCGCAGATTCGCGCCGGGCGCATCTTTCGCGAACGCCTGCAAGAGTCGCGGCAGGAAGACGATTTCGCCGACATCGGATAGCGCGATCGAGAACGTATCGGTGCTCGAGGAGGGATCGAAGTGCTGGGTGTCGAGCAGGCCGCGCTCGATGCACCCGAGCGCGTCGCGGGCGGCGGGCACGAGGGCGAGTGCGCGCGGCGTCGGTTCCATGCCACGCGAGGTCCGCACGAATAACGGATCGTTGAAGTATTCGCGCAGCCGCCCGAGCGCCGTCGATACACGCGGCTGACTCACACCGAGCCGCTCGGCGGCGCGGCTCACGTTGCGCGTTTCCGCGATCGCGACGAGGAACGGGATCAGGTTCAGATCGAGTTCGTCCATGTTGCGATCAGCCGCGTCGCGCGACCATCTCGGACACGCGCTGCGCTGCGTCCTGCAAAGGCTCCAGAAACGCCTTCACCATCTGCTTCGCGCTCTTGCGCTGCGCGTTGCCGCTGATGTTCAGCGCGGCGATGATGCGCCCCTGCCGGTCGCGGATCGGCGCGGACATCGAAATCAGGCCTTCCTCCAGTTCCTGGTCGACGATCGCCCAGCCCTGGCGGCGCACCGCCGCAATCGCTTCCTTCAGCGCGCCGCGATCGACGATCGTATGCGGCGTGCGCGCGACGATATCGCTGGCATCGAGCAACGCGTCGAGACGACCGTCGTCGAGCGCGGACAGCAGGACGCGGCCCATCGACGTGCAGAACGCGGGCAGTCGGCTGCCGATCGACAGATTCTGCGTGATGATCTTGTGCGTCGGCACGCGCAGCACATACACGATCTCCGCGCCATTCAGCACGGCCGCCGAACAGCTTTCGTGCACCTGCTCGACGAGGTCTTCCATCACCGGTTCGGCGAGATTCCAGAACGGCATCGACGTGAGATAGGCGAAGCCGAGATCCAGGATCTTCGGCGTGAGCTGGAACAGCCGCCCGTCGGCCTCGACGTAGCCGAGCGTCTGAAGCGTGAGCAGGATGCGCCGTGCGCCGGCGCGCGTGAGGCCCGCGGCGGCCGCGACTTCGGTCAGCGTCTGCGCGGGGCGGTTCGCATCGAACGAGCGGATGACCGAAAGTCCGCGCGCGAACGATTGCACATAGGCATCGCCGGGACGGGAAGGGGCGTCTTGCGCATCCGAAGGAAAAGTGTCCATGAATTCAGGTGAGGAGACTCGGTACAAACCCGCGAAACGCGCGGGCTTCGTTGACACCGCAACGAACGCGGGACTAACATGCCGATGTTCGCTAAACGAATCCATGTTCGCATGACGAACATTTCGATGCAAGAGGGCACAGCAGCGGGTATACCCCGGCTTAGAGCGCCAAATGCGCGCTGACGGCTTCACAAGGCGATGACCACGGCGACGAGCCGGTTCTCGTCACAGGAGAACAACGCAATGATCAACAAGACTTTCGATTCGCTCGCGTCGGCGGTGGCCGACGTCCACGATGGCGCGACCATCATGATCGGCGGTTTCGGCACGGCGGGCATGCCGTCCGAGCTGATCGACGCGCTCATCGAGCAGGGCGCGCGTGAACTGACCATCGTCAACAATAATGCAGGCAACGGCGATACGGGCCTCGCCGCGCTGCTCAACGCGAAGCGCGTGCGCAAGATCATCTGCTCGTTCCCGCGCCAGACCGATTCGCACGTGTTCGACGCGCTGTATCGCGCCGGCGAAATCGAGCTTGAACTCGTGCCGCAGGGCAATCTCGCCGAGCGCATCCGCGCGGCGGGCGCGGGCATCGGCGGTTTCTTCACGCCGACCGGTTACGGCACCAAGCTCGCGGAAGGCAAGGAGACGCGCGAAATCGACGGCAAGCATTACGTGCTCGAATCGCCGCTCCATGCCGACTTCGCGCTCGTGAAGGCATATAAGGGCGACCGCTGGGGCAATCTGGTCTATCGTAAAACGGCGCGCAACTTCGGGCCGATCATGGCGAGCGCCGCGAAGACGGCCATCGTCCAGGTGTCGAAAGTCGTGCCGCTCGGCGAGCTGGACCCTGAAAACATCGTGACGCCGGGCATTTTCGTCCAGCGCGTCGTGGAAGTGCCGCAAGCGGTGCATCAAGCTGAACTCGCTGCCTGAAAGGACGAAAAGCCATGAAGAAACTGACTCGTGACGAAATGGCCAAGCGCGTGGCCGCGGACATTCCGGAAGGCGCGTACGTGAACCTCGGCATCGGCGTGCCGACGCTCGTCGCCAATCATCTCGCGGCGGATCGCGAGATCTTTCTGCACAGCGAAAACGGCCTGCTCGGCATGGGCCCCGCGCCCGCGAAAGGCGAGGAAGACGACGAACTGATCAATGCCGGCAAGCAGCATGTGACGCTGCTGACGGGCGGCGCGTTCTTCCATCACGCGGATTCCTTCGCGATGATGCGCGGCGGCCACCTCGATTTTTGCGTGCTCGGCGCGTTTCAGGTGTCGGCCCAGGGCGACCTCGCGAACTGGCACACCGGCGCGCCCGACGCGATTCCGGCTGTCGGCGGCGCGATGGATCTCGCCATCGGCGCAAAGCAGGTCTACGTGATGATGGAACTGCTCACCAAGCAAGGCGAAAGCAAGCTCGTGGCCGAGTGTTCCTATCCGGTGACGGGCGTGCAGTGCGTGGACCGCGTCTATACCGACCTCGCCGTGTTCGACGTGACGCCGGAAGGCTTCGTCGTGCGCGAGATCGTCGACGGTCTGTCGTTCGATGAATTGCAGAAGCTCGCCAAGGTCCCGCTGCAGTACGCGCCGATTTCCGAAGCAGCCTGAGAGACACTACACAGAACTGGAGCAACCGATGAAAGAAGCATTCGTATGTGATGCGATCCGCACGCCGATCGGCCGTTATGCGGGCGCGCTGTCGTCCGTGCGTGCCGACGATCTCGGCGCGGTGCCGCTGCGCGCGCTCGTCGAGCGCAACAAGGAAGTGGACTGGGAAGCGGTCGAGGAAGTGATCTACGGCTGCGCGAATCAGGCGGGCGAGGACAATCGCAACGTCGCGCGCATGTCGGCGCTGCTCGCCGGGCTGCCGGTCGGCACGCCGGGATCGACGGTCAACCGCCTGTGCGGCTCGGGCATGGATGCAATCGGCATCGCGGCGCGTGCGGTCAAGTCGGGTGAAGCGGGATTGCTGATCGCGGGCGGCGTCGAAAGCATGAGCCGCGCGCCCTTCGTGATGGGCAAGGCCGCGACCGCGTTCTCGCGTCAGGCCGAGATTTTCGATACGACCATCGGCTGGCGCTTCGTCAATCCGCTGATGAAGAAGCAATACGGCGTCGATTCGATGCCCGAAACCGCCGAGAACGTCGCCGACGATTACAAGGTGAGCCGCGCCGATCAGGACGCGTTCGCGCTGCGCTCGCAGCAGAAGGCATCGCGTGCACAGAAGGACGGCACGCTCGCGCAGGAAATCACGCCGGTCACGATCCCGCAGAAAAAGGGCGATGCGATCGTCGTCACGCAGGACGAGCATCCGCGCGAAACGACGCTCGAAGCGCTCGCGAAGCTGAAGGGCGTCGTGCGTCCGGACGGCTCGGTGACCGCGGGCAACGCGTCGGGCGTCAACGACGGCGCCGTCGCGATGTTGATCGCCGATGAGGAAAGCGCGAAGCGTCACGGCCTCACGCCGCGCGCGCGCATTCTCGGCATGGCGACGGCCGGCGTGCCGCCGCGCGTGATGGGTATCGGCCCGGCGCCGGCGTCGCAAAAGCTGCTCGCGCGCCTGGGAATGACCATCGACCAGATGGATGTGATCGAACTGAACGAAGCGTTCGCGTCGCAAGGGCTCGCGGTGCTGCGCATGCTCGGCGTCGCGGACGACGATGCCCGCGTCAATCCGAACGGCGGCGCAATCGCGCTCGGTCATCCGCTGGGCGCGTCGGGCGCGCGGCTCGTGACGGCGGCGACGTACCAGCTGCATCGCACCGGCGGCCGCTACGCGCTTTGCACGATGTGCATCGGCGTGGGGCAAGGCATTGCGATGATCATCGAGCGGGTCTGATCGCATGTTCTCATCGACCGGCCGGCTCACCGATCTGATCTGCGGCAACGCCGAAGCCAACGCGGTCTGGTCGCCGCGCGCGACCGTCCAGGCGATGCTCGACGTCGAAGCGGCGCTGGCGCGGGCATCGGCGAAAGCGGGCGTGATTCCGGCGAACGCCGTCGATGCGATCGTCGCCGCGTGCAACGCCGACCACATCGACGCCGCCGCGCTGATGACCGGCGCGGCCGCTGGCGGCAATCTCGCGATTCCGCTCGTCAAGCAACTGACGGCCGTCGTGAAGGCACGCGACGAACAAGCCGCGAAGTACGTGCACTGGGGCGCGACGAGCCAGGACATCATCGATACGGGCGTCGTGCTGCAGCTTCGCGCCGCGCTCTATCTGATCGATGCCGATTTGCGCGAGCTGGCCGCGTCGCTTGCCACGCAGGCGCAGACGCATCGCGCCACGCCGATGATCGGCCGCACCTGGCTGCAGCAGGCGCTGCCGATCACGCTCGGCCTGAAGTTCGCGCAATGGCTCGATGCAATCACGCGACATCGCGCGCGACTCGCCGAGTTGCGTAGCCGCGCGCTGGTGCTGCAATTCGGCGGCGCGGCGGGCACGCTGGCGAGCCTGCGCGACAAGGCGCTGCCGACCGCGCAGGCGCTTGCCGATGACCTTGGCCTGCCACTGCCCGCGCTGCCGTGGCATACGCAGCGCGATCGCATCGCTGAGGCCGCATCGTTTCTCGGCATGCTGACGGGCACGCTCGGCAAGATCGCCCGCGACATCTCGCTGATGATGCAGACGGAACTCGGCGAAGTGGCCGAACCGGCGGCGGCAGGCAAGGGCGGTTCGTCGACGATGCCGCACAAGCGCAACCCCGTGGGCTGCGCGGCGGTGCTGACGGCCGCGACGCGCGCGCCGAACCTCGTCGCGACGGTCTTCGCCGGCATGGTGCAGGAGCACGAACGCGCGCTCGGCGGCTGGCAGGCCGAATGGGACGCGCTGCCCGATCTGGCGCGGCTGACCGCCGGGGCGCTCGCGAACGTGAAGGGTATCGTGCCGGGGCTGGAAGTGAACGCCGATCGCCTTGCGGCGAATCTGAACGCGACGAACGGACTCGTGCTTGGCGAAGCGGTGATGCTCGCGCTCGGCGACGCCATCGGCCGGCTGGACGCGCACAAGCTGGTCGAGGGCGCGTCGAAGGCAGCGGTGGCGAACGGCCAGCCGCTGTACGACGTCCTCGCCGCCGATGAAACCGTCGCCCGCCATCTGTCGCCCGAGCAATTGAAGCCCTTGCTCGATCCGGCCAATTACGTCGGTCAGGCGCAAGCCTTCGTCGATGCGGCGCTCGACCAGTATCGCGCGAGCGCCTGACGACGCCTGCGCCATTCAACAAGAAGGAGCACCATCAACATGCCACTCGCCGCTGTCAACGGAACCCGCATTCACTATCGCATCGATTCGACCGCCGGCGACGATGCGCCGTGGCTCGTCCTGTCGAACTCGCTCGGCGCGGACGTATCGATGTGGACGCCGCAGATCGAAGCGTTCGCGAAGCAGTATCGCGTCGTGCGCTACGACACGCGCGGCCACGGTCATTCCGACGCGCCGCAAGGCCCGTACACCATCGACCAGCTGATCGGCGATGTCATCGGCCTGATGGATCATCTCGGCATCGAGCGCGCGCATTACTGCGGCTTGTCGATGGGCGGGCTGACCGGCATCGGCCTCGCCGCGCGCCATCCGCAGCGGCTCTCGCGCGTCGTGCTATCGAACACGGCGGCGCTGATCGGATCGGACGCCGTGTGGACGCCGCGCGCCGCGAAAGCACGCGAAGCAGGTGGCATGGCCGCGCTCACCGACGCCGTCATCGCGCGCTGGTTCACCGCGCCGTTCATGGAGCGCGAGCAGCTTGCGCTCGCCAACATTCGCGACGTCTTCCGCCACACGTCGGGCGGCGGCTACGCGTCGAACTGCGAAGCCATCCGCGACGCCGACCTGCGCGACGAAGCGAAGACCATCGCGCTGCCCGTTCTCGTGATCGCGGGCACGCACGACCTCTCGACGACTGCCGAGCAGGGCCGCGAACTGGCGGCGTATATCAATGGCTCGCGCTACGTCGAACTGGACGCGGCGCATCTGTCGAACATCGAGAAGCGCGATGCGTACACGCGCGCCGTGCTCGACTTCCTCGGAGAAGCACAATGACTGACGACGAACGTTACGAAGCGGGCATGAACGTGCGCCGCGCGGTGCTGTCGGACGCGCACGTGGACCGCTCGCTTGCGAATCGCACGGAACTGACGACTGAGTTTCAGAACTTCATCACGCGCTATGCATGGGGCGAAATCTGGACGCGCGATGGTTTGCCGCGCCATACGCGCAGCCTCATCACCATTGCGATGATGGTCGCGCTCAACCGCAGCGAAGAACTCGCGCTGCACCTGCGC
The DNA here is from genome assembly GCF_022879615.1 of Caballeronia grimmiae. Lineage (NCBI taxonomy): Bacteria > Pseudomonadati > Pseudomonadota > Betaproteobacteria > Burkholderiales > Burkholderiaceae > Caballeronia > Caballeronia grimmiae. The sequence goes on along the minus strand of NZ_CP084271.1, from coordinate 1,701,341 downwards.
GCCGCGAAGAACAACGGCGTGACGCAGGACGAGATCAAGGAAGTGCTGTTGCAAACGGCGGTGTATTGCGGCGTGCCGGCGGCGAACTCGGCGTTCCATCTTGCGCAGAAGATTTTCGACGAGGAAAGCAAGGCGGGCGGGCAGTAAAGGTCGGGCGGATCGTCAGGTTTGCCGGGAAAGCCGTCTTTCGAGGGATCGAAAGACGGCTTTTGCACGTCTAGAACGCGTAATACGGCCCGGTTCCCGCTGGCGTCGGACGCCCTTCGAGCGCGGTGAACACGCGCCTGCCGTAGAAGAACGGCAGTCCCCAATCGAAGAAGCCGTTCGCGGGTCCGGCCAGATTGTTGAAAGCGTAATTGCTGGTGGCAAAGAGCGTGGTCGACTTCGCGACACTGAAGGACACGCCGGCGGTGACGCCCGTCGTTGAAATGAGCGTTGCGCTCAGCCCCTGCGGCGTCGCCGGGCAGAACCACGCGCCGCAGGTCGCGAGCGTCGCGGAGGGAAAGAACAGGCCGTTCGAGCCGCTATCGATGAAGCTCGAACCGTACTGGCTGCCGCTGAAGCTCGTCGCCACATAGCCCGTGATCGAGTTGGACTTCAGCACCGTCGCGGCGCCGAGCAGGTTGTTCGCCTGCGATCCGATGCCGAAGGTCATCGTCCCCGCCACCGACGATGCGCCCTCCGGCGGCACCGCCGGCAACTCGATGAGCACGCCGTTGTTGTCGGCGGCGAAGCGCGCGATCGGATTCGTCACTTGCTGCGCGGTCGCGAGCGTGCTCGCCGTGCATCCGGCTGAGGTGCAGCTGTAGTACCAGCGCGGCATCGCGGAATTCGCGCAGCCGCCGCCGCAATCGGCGGTGAACGGGCCGACGCCGAGAATGCCGTTGCCACGGAGCTTCGATGCATCGAGCATCGGCAGACCCGACTGGCTGCAATCGGTCGCCGCGCCGGGCACGGCAGTATCGGCGATCAACTGGACCGAGGTCGAACTCGCGAGTTGGCCGGCGAGGCGGATGTCGGCCTGCCGCACCGCGCCCCACGTATAGCCGGAGCCGAACACGGAGCACTCCGCCATTACCGTGCTCGCCGCGTTGCCCGCGACGAGCGGCAGTGCGATCGACGGATCGAGCGCCGATGCAAGAACTCGAAGTCCCTGCGAGCCGGTATCGACCTGAATGTTGTCGATGGTCTGGCATTTATCGGTGCCGGGCGCGCACAGCGTCACGCTCGTCTGCAGCATGTTGCGTGTGCTGGTGCCGGTGGCGGTCGCGGCCACGCGGATTGGTTGCACGTTCGGCGTCGTCGACTGCACGACGACGTCGCTGGCCGGGGCGGGGGCGCTTGCTGTCACGGGCGCGCTCGCCGGAACCGGCGTGCTGGCGGTGGCCGGTGCGCTGGCAGGCGTGCTGGCAGGCGCTGCCGTGCTGGCGCCGGAACTGCTGCTGCCGCCGCCGCCGCCGCCGCATCCATGGAGCAGGATGCACAGCGCAAGGGCGGCAGCGGAAGAGAGCTTGCGGATGGTCATGTCTGGTCTCCCCGCGCTCATTCGATATCCGTCGCCGACACCCCTGACGGCAACGCGCTCGCGAGCCACGCGCGGCCGCTGAACTCGCGCAGCCGCGTGTGGTTTTCGACGACGAGGTCGCCGTCCGCGACGCGCGCCGTGTGCAGGCCGGCATCGCCCGCGGACGCGCTCGCGCCGTCCCTGAAGCGCTGGAAATACGCGCCAAGGAGCGTCTGCACGTCGGGCATCGCCGGCCCGCGCCAGGACACCGCGTACACCGCGCCCGTGGCATCGACGTACTGACGCACGACGATTCCGTGCGCGTCGGTCGTCTCGCGATACGTCACGAGCCCGCTTTCGGAACGATGCATGACGGTTCCATCGGATGCATCCACGGCGCTCCTCGTCGCGCCGAGCTGTGCATGGGAAAGCGAGCTTGCGCTCAACAGGATGGTCATCGCGATGGCGGCCCCGGCCATCTGATGAGGATGTCTTATTTTTTGCACTCTCTTCTCCGATTTCTTGGGATTATTCCTATTTTTGAGATTGGATTCTAAGAGGATTTTGTCGCCCAACGATACGGGCGGGCCGCGTCGCCCGTTCGACTGAAAATGATCGCGGCCGGGAAAGAAGCGCCTGAAAACAAGGCTTTGCACGAGTCCGGCAGAGCGGCGCGACGATTGTCTCGAATGTCATAAATTGTCAAAATGAAGCGGCGTGCATGATTCATCAAACCGTGCAGTGAATCACGAACTTGAACAGTGACTTCAGACGTTGCCGACGGCCAATCGCTTGTATTCGGCAGTTGACGAAGCTCAGTGTCCGGCGAGACGAACGCGCCACGCGCGGGCATTCGACGCCTCTTTTTGCACGGCGGTCCGCCGGACCGGTAAAATGCTGGGTTGATCCACGGACAAACCCCGTGGCGTAGCGGAAGGACTTTCCAGACATGACAGATTTTCGTGTGACCAAGCGGATGGCTGCGCTTCTTACGGTGGCCGGGATCGTGGCGGGCTGCGGCACTTCCTCGCCCACCGCGATCAACTACAAGAGCGATCAGCGCTCGAAGCAGTCGTCGCTCGCCATTCCGCCGAACCTTCTCGACGAAGCGGGCGATCAGCGTTCGCTGCCGCCGCAAAGCGGGCAGGCATCGCTTTCCGACCTCCAGCAGGTTCAGAAAGTCGCGCCCAATGCGCCCACTGTGGTGCCGCCCGTATCGGGCATGCGCATTCAGCGCGACGGCGCGGAACGCTGGCTCGTGGTCGACGGCCGTACGCCGGACCAGGTCTGGCCGCAAATTCGCCGCTTCTGGCAAGAGCAGGGATTCCTGCTGGTCGTCGATTCGCGCGACAAGGGCGTGATGGAAACCGACTGGAACGAAACGCATCCGCAGATCTCGGACGGGCTGATCCGCGACACGCTCGCGAAGGCCACCGGCAACTCGTATGTCACCGCCGAGCGCAACAAGTACCGCACGCGTCTCGAAGCTGCGCCGAGCGGCGGCACGTACGTGTTCATCAGCCAGAAGGGCATGCGCGAGGCGCTCACGGGCGTCAACAACGATTCGAGCCAGTGGCAGGCGCGGCCCAACGATCCCGCGCTGGAAAACGAATATCTGAAGCGGCTGATGTCGTCACTGGCGTTGGCGGATTCGCGGACGGCATCGGGCGCCGCGGACACGGGCGCGCAATCGGCTAACGCAGCCAACGCACAGCCCGCCAAGGGCGGCGATTCGAAGGCCGCCGCGGTGGCTGCGCAGAACGCCGCCAACGCGGGCAATAGCGCCATCCGCAACGAAGCCGTGCCGGAAGCGGCATCGTCGCAACTGACGCTGCCCGAAGCCTATGACCGCGCGTGGTTGCGCGTAGGCATCGCGCTCGATCGCGCGAGCTTCACGGTCGACGATCGCGACCGCGCACGTGGCGTCTATTACGTGCGCTACGTTGATCCGAACGACAAGTCCGCCCGCGAGCAAGGCTTCTGGAGCCAGGTTTTCCACGGCCGCAAGGAAATCGTCGCGAAGCAGTATCAGGTCAACGTGCGGGCGATCACCGAAGGGCAGACGCGGGTCGCCATCGTCGATGACAAGGGCGAGGTGGATGCTTCGCCGCAAGCGCGTCAGATCATGGCGCTTCTCGCCGGTCAGATCAGCTAAACCGCTGGCGTCGATACCCAACGTTGTGTCGCATGCAAACCGCCTCTCCATGAGGCGGTTTTTTTTCGCGTTGTATTCACCGCGCGCGAACTCGCGAATTGCAGTTGCGCTACGAAGCCAGGCGCGCCTGATATAAACCGCACACATATATTGCGCTGACGATTGTTTCTATCGTCGAATGTGCGCAATAGCTTATAAAAATTGGCGCGCGACCATTACATTGCGTGCATGGCGAGACGACTGCGCCGCGCGGCCCTGCAAGGCCGTGATCGAAACAACTATCCCGAACAATGGCTCGTTACGCGAGCCCCGATGGCCCCGTCGCCTATCCTCGTAGGGCGACGGCTTTCGCCCGCGCTTCTAAAAAAGCGCGGGCTTTTTCTTGTCATCACGATATGCGCTTCAGGCAGTTTTTCTGGCGCGCGTTTATGCTTCGGTTTTAACGTATTACTGAAAACAAGGAGAATCGCTCGTGCAAGAAGTCGCCGTCGTCGCTATTTTCGTCGCCAAGCCGGGTAAGGAAGAAGAACTCAGACAGTTGGCCGAAGCCAACATCGAGCCGACGCGCCAGGAGGCCGGCGCGCTGCAATACGACCTGCATCGGGATATCAAGGAGCCGCGCCGCTTTATTTTCGTCGAACGCTGGGCAAGCGAAGCCGCGCTCGAAGAGCACGGCAAGACGGCGCATATCCAGGCGTTTCGCGCAAAGGCGCCCGAATTCGTCGAGCACGGCGAAGTGCATGTCGCAAGCAAACTGCTATGACGACGCAGCGCTAAGACTCAGGCTTAATGTGTGGCCTGCGGGACGTCGAGAATGAGGATGATGGTCCAGTCCGCTTCGCCGTCATGGTGATACTGACGTTCCGCCACGATGAACGGCTGCTGCTTCCCGTCCGGCCCAAGGAAAAGCACGTCGCCTTCCATTGGCAGGCATTCGATCGGCGGCAGCGCCAGAAATGCGTCCTTATCGGCGTTGCGGGGCATCAGTTTTTCGATCTTGCGCGATGCCGCGTCGGTCCATTCGATATCGAGCTGGATATTGCTCATGCTGTCGTTCGCACGGTGAGTGCGCTCCACGGTTGAATCGTTGAAAAAGACGATGCGCAATGTAGCACACGCCGTGCGCTTCCCGTGACGCGGCTCGCATGGACGAACGGCCCGCGGGCCGTTCGTGTGCGCAGCAACCCCGCGATCAGATTTCCTCGTAAAGCGGCAGCGTCAGAAACTCGGTGAATTGCTCCGACGTCGACATGGTCTCGAAAATCTTCGCGGCGCGCTCATACGGCTTCGTGTCGCTTCCCGAGCCGCCGACGCTCAGCTTCACCTTCTCCAGTTCGTCGATGACGATCTCGCGCACCATCGCCGCCGTGACTTTGCGGCCGTCGTCCAGCTTGCCCTTCGGCGAGCGAATCCACTGCCACACCTGCGAGCGCGAGATTTCGGCGGTCGCGGCGTCTTCCATCAGGTTGTGAATCGGCACGCAGCCATTGCCAGCAAGCCACGATCCGAGATAGTGGATGCCGACGTTCACGTTGTTGCGCAGGCCCGTTTCGGTGATCGGCGCTTCGGGGCGGAAATCGAGGAGATCGTGCGCCGTCACCTGCACGTCGTCGCGCTGTTTGCCGATCTGGTTGGGCTTGTCGCCGAGCACCTTGACGAACTCTTCCATCGCGATCGGAACGAGCCCCGGATGCGCGACCCAGCCGCCATCGTAGCCGTCGGTGGCGTCGCGGGCCTTGTCGGCGCGGACGCCGCCCATCGCCTTGTCGTTCGCGGCGGGATCGTTCTTGATCGGAATCAGCGCAGCCATGCCGCCGATGGCCGGCGCGTTGCGCCTGTGGCACGTCCTGAGCAATTGCAGCGCGTAGGCGCGCATGAACGGCACCGTCATCGTGATCTGCGAGCGGTCCGCGAGGCAGAAGTCCGGATCGTTCTTGAACTTCTTGATCGCCGAGAAGATGTAATCCCAGCGGCCTGCGTTCAGCCCGGAGCTATGTTCGCGCAACTCGTACAGGATTTCGTCCATCTCGAAAGCGGCGAGGATGGTTTCGACGAGCACGGTCGCGCGAATCGTGCCCCGCGCGATGCCGATGCCTTCCTGCGCCGCGACGAAAATGTCGTTCCACAGGCGCGCCTCGAGATGGCTTTCCATCTTCGGCAGATAGAAGTAAGGGCCGCTGCCGCGTGCGATCAGTTCCTTCGCGTTGTGGAACAGGAAGAGGGCGAAGTCGAAGATGCCGCCGGAGACGCGCTGACCGTCGACGGTCACGTGCTTTTCATCGAGATGCCAGCCACGCGGGCGCACGATCAGCGTCGCGACCTTGTCGTTCAGCTTGTACGACTTGCCGTTCTGTTCCAGCGAGATCGTGCGGCGCACGGCTTCCTTCAGATTGATCTGACCGGCAATCTGGTTCTCCCAGACGGGCGCGTTCGAATCCTCGAAGTCGGTCATGTACGAATCGGCGCCGGAGTTGAGCGCGTTGATGATCATCTTGCGTTCGACCGGCCCCGTGATTTCCACGCGGCGGCACTGCAGATCCTGCGGCAGCGGCGCGACAGTCCAGTCGCCTTCGCGGATGGCCTTCGTTTCTTCGAGGAAGCCGGGACGCTCGCCCGCATCGAGCCGCTTCGTCCGTTCGATGCGCGCGGCAAGCAGTTCCTGACGGCGCGGCTCGAAACGGCGATGGAGCATCGCGACGAAGGCGAGCGCCTCCGGCGTGAGAATCGTTTCGAAGCCGGGCTGGATATCGGCTGAGATTGCCATGCCTTCGGGCAGCGAGAGCGGATTCGACGTTTGCGTCATGTGTTTTCTCCTTGGTCGGTCAGACGGTCTTGCGTGGTGGTATTACTTTCAATGCGATGCGGCGCTCACGGCCTTTCGATGAACGCGACGAGTTCGCTCATGTCGCGTCCTTCCCGATCCGGCACGACGCCGAGGTTCTCGACTGGCAGTGCGGCACGGTTGAGCCAGAACGTCGTGTAGCCGAACCACGCCGCGCCGGCGACGTCCCATCCGTTCGACGACACGAACACGATCTCGCGCGCCGCCGCTCGGGCGATGCCGAAGGCGTGCGTGCCGAGGTCATAGGCGCGGGCATCGGGTTTGTAGGCGCGGACGGCATCGACGGAGAGCACGTGATCGAACAGGCCCGTCATGCCGGCGCTTTTCACGGCGATGTCGAGCATCGGCGGATTGCCGTTGGACAGGATCGCGAGCGGAAGGCCGAAGCGCTCGCGCAGTGCGTCGAGTGCGGGCAGCGCGTCGGGGAACGCGGACAGGCACGCGTATTCGTCCATCAGACGCTTTTCGGCGGCGCTCGTCAGCGCATGCATTAAGCCGAGGCGCGCGGCGGCATGGCGCAGCGCGTCGATCGTGATGTTCCAGAACGGGACGTAGCGACCGCCGGACGGATCGGCGAGCGTGCGAAGTTGCGTGTATTCGATCTGCTTCTGTCGCCAGAGCTGCGAAAGCGCGCTGCCATTGCCGGGGAACAGCTGCTCGGCGGCCGCGATGACGGAATGCACGTCGAAAAGCGTGCCGTAGGCGTCGAAAATTACGGCTCGGGGAAGTCCGGACGAACCGGATGACGATGCGTGTGTCGTTGTGGCCGACATAGCCTTGCGCTCCTGAAAGAGGTCGGGACGAATTCTATTGGTGATCGAACTGATGGAAAAAGCATCGCCGGATCACTTGATCTTTTACTTTTAGACACCTAATCTGTGCCCGGACATCGGGTATCGAAGAAGAAAACGCATGGATCGGTTCAAGCAGATTGAGACATTCGCGGCCGTCGCCGCGAAGGGCAGTCTTTCGGCTGCGGCGCAGGCGGAAGGCATCGCGCCTGCTGTCATCGGCCGGCGAATCGATGCACTGGAGGAACGCCTCGGCGTGAAGCTGCTCGTCCGCACGACGCGCAAGATCACGCTGACGTTCGAAGGGTCGGCGTTTCTCGAAGACTGTCAGCGCATCATCAACGACATGCAGAACGCGGAAGCGAGCGTGTCGGCGGGCGGCGTCAAGGCGAGCGGGCATTTGCGCGTGTCCGCGCCGGCCGGCTTCGGCCGGCGTCATGTCGCGCCGCTCGTGCCGAAGTTCACGACGCTGCATCCGGATGTGTCCGTCAGTCTCGATCTGACCGACCGCATGGCCGACCTCGTCAACGAGGGCTTCGATTGCGCGGTGCGGCTCGGGGAACTGCCGGATTCGTCGCTCGTGTCGCTCAAGCTCGGCGAGAACCGGCGCGTGTGCGTCGCGTCGCCGGACTATCTGGCGAAACGCGGCAAGCCGACGAATCTGGCTGCGCTCGCGCATCACAATTGCCTTGCGCTGGGGGCGTCGGCGAACCAGCAGCGCGGCTGGATGTTTCAGCAGGACGGCAAAGTCGTGACGATCAAGGTATCCGGCACGATGGAATGCTCGGACGGCGCGGTGCTTCACGAATGGTGCCTGGAAGGTCGCGGGCTCGCGTGGCGATCGTGGTGGGAAGTGGGCGAGGATATCCGGTCTGGACGGCTCGTGAGCGTGCTCGATGCGTTCGCCGCACCGCCTATCGGCATCCATGCGGTGTTTCCTCAGCGCCGGCATTTGCCGTTGCGTGTACGGCTGTTTCTCGATTTGCTCAAGCATACGTACCACGCTTCTGGGTATTGGGGGGAGTAGGGTGGCCGGGTGAGGAGGGTGTGTCTGGCTTCTCGGTCAGCGTGATTGCTATGTAATCCTATCGATAGGCTGCGGTTTGACGAATCAGGGCTCGGTTTGCTGATTGCGTGCTTGCTGGCGTCTGCTATTTCGAACGGCAAAAGCTCGATGCAATCGTGGCGCCCTTGGAACTGGTCCTGCTTGGCTTGCCGATCCGCTCAGGCCGCGATGGTAGAAAGCGTTTCGCGCTTCACGCGCGTTTGCAAGTGACTGAAGGCGCGCCCAACGACTGCATCGCGGCGCACGTCGGACGTTCGGCGCGCGTTCTAGATGTGCACGAGGCCGTCGAACAGATCGTGAATCGCTTCGACCTGTTCGTGCTGCGTCGTTGTCGAATACTCGGCGACGCGCAGTGTCGATCGATTTCGTTCGACAAGTCCCCGGCCAAGCGGCGCGCGCAGAGGCTGGCGCGCGTCCAACGTACGGCAGGCGCCGATTTCTCGCGATCGATGCCTGCTCTCCGCGATGGATTCAGCTAGCCGATCTCTTCCCATTCGCGCTTGTCCATGTCCACAAACACCGGTTCCAAAGCAAAGGCGTCTCAAGCACAGCCCCCACCCGTTTCCCCAAGTCGCACCGGCCAACGCATATGAACCTGTCGCGCGGTCCCCTGCCTGACTACAATTGAACCGTGCCCCGACGTTCCGAAGGAGGACGCCATGTTCAAGCACATCCTCGTACCGACCGACGGCTCCGAGCTGTCGCAGAAAGCCATCGACGGCGCCATCGATCTCGCGCAATCCGTCGGCGCGCGCATCACCGCGTACGCGTGCCTGCCGCAGTATCCCTACTCCCCGTTCGCCGATGTCGCCGTCGAGCCGCCCGACGACTTCCACGCCCGCGCCGATCGCGAAGCGCGCGAACACCTGCGCGCCGTCGAACGCGCGGCTGAAAGCGCCGGCGTTCCCTGCGCGAGCGTGACGAGCATCGAAGCCGCGCCGTACATCGGCATCATCGACGCGGCGGAGCAAAACGGCTGCGATGTCATTCTGATGGCCTCGCACGGCCGTCGCGGGCTCGGAAGTCTGCTGATCGGCAGCGAAACCCAGCGCGTGCTCACGCATACCAAGATTCCGGTCATCGTGTACCGATGATGTCGTCGAGCGGCGGCCGCGACGCGCTTTCAACTACGCGCCGCAACCGCCGCTGCTTTCACCGCTCTCCCTGATTCAACCTGCCATCCGCTATTACGCGACCTTCTTGTCGAAGAACTGCTCGTCTTCCGTCGATCCGTGCAGCGCCGTCGTCGATGCGTCGCGCTCGACCGTCTGCGTGACCGCGTCGAAGTAGCCCGTGCCGACTTCGCGCTGATGCTTGACCGCCGTGAAGCCCTTGTCGGCGGCGGCGAACTCGGCCTGTTGCAACTCGACGAACGCGCTCATCTGCGTGCGCGCATAGCCGTGCGCAAGGTTGAACATCGAGTAGTTGAGCGCATGGAAGCCCGCGAGCGTGATGAACTGGAACTTGTAGCCCATCGCGCCGAGTTCGCGCTGGAACTTGGCGATGGTTGCGTCGTCCAGATTCTTCTTCCAGTTGAACGACGGCGAGCAGTTGTACGACAGCAGCTTGCCCGGGAACTCCTTGTGAATCGCTTCGGCGAACTGCTTCGCGTATTCGAGGTCCGGCTTGCCCGTTTCGCACCACACGAGATCGGCGTACGGCGCGTAGGCGAGACCGCGTGAAATTGCCTGGCCGATACCCGGCCGCGTCCGGTAGAAGCCCTCCACCGTGCGTTCGCCGGTGAGGAAGGGCTTGTCGTTGTCGTCGACGTCGGACGTCACGAGATCGGCGGCTTCCGCATCGGTCCGCGCGACCAGCAGCGTCGGCGTGCCGCACACGTCCGCGGCGAGACGCGCGGCGACCAGCTTCGCGACGTTCTCGCGCGTCGGCACGAGCACCTTGCCGCCCATGTGACCGCACTTTTTGACCGATGCCAGTTGATCCTCGAAGTGCACGCCCGCTGCGCCGGCTTCGATCATCGCCTTCATCAGTTCGAAGGCGTTGAGCACGCCGCCGAAACCCGCTTCCGCATCGGCGACGATCGGCGCGAAATAGTCGATATAGCCTTCATCGCCCGGATTCTTGCCTTCCGACCATTGAATCTGGTCGGCGCGCGTGAACGTATTGTTGATGCGCTTCACGACGAGCGGCACCGAGTTCGCCGGATACAGCGACTGGTCCGGATACATTTCGCCCGCGATGTTCGCGTCGCCGGCCACTTGCCAGCCGGAAAGATAGATGGCCTTGAGGCCGGCCTTGACCTGCTGCATCGCCTGATTGCCCGTCAGTGCGCCAAGCGCGTTGACGAACGGCTCGTCGTGAATCAGCGACCAGAGCTTTTCCGCGCCGCGCCGCGCGAGCGTGTGCTCGACCGGCACCGAGCCGCGCAGACGCACGACGTCCTCCGCCGAGTAACCGCGCTTGATGCCTTTCCAGCGCGGATCCGTTTCCCATTGCTGATGCAGTTGCTGAGCTTGTTGTTGACGGGAGGTCATGGCGTTTCTCCTTGAGATTGGCTGTACGACGAACTGGTATCGATGCTTCTCGCGAACTGAGCAGTGAGGCGCCGGGCTTGGCGGTCTGCGTTTGCTCAACTCTTATATAAGAGTCTAAGCGAGTGCAACGATAGGAGACAGGGTTCTCGGGTGAAATCGGGCAGGAAAGTTTCGCTGAATAAACAATGAGTTACGACGCGCATTTTGCATGGAGAAACGCCTTTTCCCATGCTGCAAGTTCTACGGTTGTGCCGCGCAGCAAAACTTTTGCGAAACAAAAAGCCGTTGCGCATCGTGAAATGTGACGACGGACGAAAAAAAACCGATGCGCGAGGCATCGGTTTTCTTGTCTTGCAGCGCGAGGCGGCGTCTTACGCCACCTCGGCTTTACGTCGTCAACGATCAGTTGCCGCGACGCGGTGCGCGCGGGCCGTCGTTGCGGCGTGCGCTGTAGCCGTCACGCTGGCCGAAACCACCGTCACGGTTGCCACCGCGATAGCCGCCTTCGGCGTCGCCGCCGGTGCTCGCGCCGCGATAGCCGCCGCCGTCGCGCGAACCCGTGTTCGACTTGTTGCCGTAGCCGCTGGCGTTGCTCGCACCATAGCCGCGGCCACCGCCGTTGCTGCTGCCGCTGCCGAAGCGGCGTCCGCTGTTACCGCCGGCCGGACGTCCACGGCCGCCGAAACCGCCCTTCGGCGCCGACTTGCGCGGCTCGAAACCGACCACGACGTTCACCGGCAGCGGTGCACGCACGAAGCGCTCGATGCGCTTGAGCGCACCGGTTTCCGCGTGGTGCACGAGGCTCACGGCCGTGCCGCTGCGTCCCGCGCGGCCCGTACGGCCGATGCGGTGCACGTAGTCTTCCGCGAACTTCGGCAGGTCGTAGTTGAAGACGTGCGTGATGCCGGGGATGTCGATACCGCGCGCGGCGACGTCCGTCGCCACCAGCACGCGCACGCGACGCTCGCGCAGTGCGCGAATCGTGCGGTTACGCGCGCCTTGCGGCAGATCGCCGTGCAGCGCAGCCGATTCGAAACCGGCGCCGGCGAGACGATTGGCGATGAGGTCGGCGTCGCTCTTGGTCGCGGTGAAGACGATGGCCTGATCAAGCTCCGAATCGCGCAAGAGGTGGTCGAGCAGGCGATCCTTGTGATCGCGGTCATCGACGTAATGCACGGTCTGCGCGATGTTGTTGCGCGCTTCGAGCTTCTGCACGATCTCGATACGTTCCGGGTCCTTCAGCAGACGGCCCGTCAGCGACGAAATCTTGCCGTCGATGGTCGCGGAGAAGAGCAGCGTCTGACGCGTGGCCGGCGTAGCGGCGACGATCGTCTCGATGTCTTCGATGAAGCCCATGTCGAGCATGCGGTCGGCTTCGTCGAGCACGAGCATGTTGAGGTTCGACAGGTCGATGCGGCCGCGTTCCAGATGGTCGATGAGACGGCCCGGCGTCGCCACGAGAATTTCGGGGTTCTTCGCGAGCAGCATCAATTGCTGGCCATACGCGACGCCGCCCAGAATGCTCACCGTGCGCAGACGGCGCAGGTGACGGCCATACGTGGTCGCGGCAGCGGAAACTTGCATTGCGAGTTCGCGCGTCGGCGTGAGCACGAGCAGTTGCGGACGTGCGACCGGCTGCGGACGGCGGCCCGGACGCGCGTTCGGATCGCGCGGCTGACGCGGTTCTTGCGCCTGGAGCTTTTCGAGTTGCGAAAATTTTTCGATGGCCGGCAGCATGAACGCCGCGGTCTTGCCGGAGCCCGTCGGGCTCGAGACGAGCAGGTCGCGGCCGGCGAGCGCGGCGGGGATCGCGCGCTGCTGCACGGGCGTCGGCGACTGATAGCCAGCGGCGGTCAACGCGGTGATGATGTCGGCGGAAAGGCCGAGCGATTCGAAAGTCGGGCCGGCGGGCGCTTCGACGGCCGGGGCTGCGACTGCTGCGGCTGCGTCCACGATAGGGGCGGTGCCGAGCGTCTGTGCTGCGATGTTGTCCAACGGGCTAGGGGTAATACTCGAAGTCATGTCGATCCTTGAAACGGAAGATAAGGCGTCGGCGCCAATCGGCATACCCAAGTCGTTGGATTCAGCGAGCGAAGAAACAGCGAGCAAATCGAAAAACGGGGGCAACTCGCGCAAACAGAAGGCGAGTAATGTTGTTAGAAGCTGTATCGGATACGGCAGGCTCGAGGAGCACTGACGTCAGCCTGATGCATGACGGGCCGCGGAACAAACAGCGCGCAAATTGCGCTGCGGCCTAGCAGGGAAGGGACAGTTTCTAAACTGGATTGGAGCAAAACGCTACGAAGCAGCATTCATGAGCGCCGCATGCTTTATACATGCAAACGACAGTCACGCTGCTGAAACGCTAGTATAACGGAATTTGCTGCACCGCGCCACATATTGACGCATTCCCGCGCCATCGAAGGGCATCGACGGCGGGGACGCCAGCGCGCCTGCGTTAGCTTGCTTCGCCGCGCCTGAGCGACTCGACGAGCTCGACGTAGTGCTGCTTGGCCGTATCGGCGGGCGTGCCTTTCAGCGCCGACCACGCTTCGTATTTGTATTTCCCGGCGATGTCGGCGAAACCGGGTTTCTCGCCTTGCACGTCGCCGATGCTCGCCTGCTTGAAGAGCGCATAGAGCCGCAGGAGCGTCAGATTGCCGGGGCGCTCGGGGAGTTCTTTCACGTCGATTTGAGCCTGGGCGAATTGCTGGTCGATGTCGGTCATGCGTCGTGTCCTGTGCATCGTAATGGGCCGACGATCTTAGCAAGCGATACGCGCTTCGCCTGTCGAGGCTTTCCTCGAATCGGGGAGGGTTCGACCGCAAGCATCGTGCGAAAGCATGGCCCGTCCCGCATTACAATACCGGCCATGACCCGCACCATCCTGCTCGCTCTCGATACGTCGACGGAATTTTGCTCCGTCGCGCTGCTGCTCGACGATCCCGCCGCGCAGCATCCCGCCCGATCCGCGCCTCACTACGAAAGCGGCGATACGCGCGTCTGGTTTCGCCATGAAGCCACCGGCGCGGTATCCAGCACGCGCCTTTTGCCGGCCGTGCGAGAGTTGCTCGATGAAGCCGACCTCGCTCTGGCCGATTGCGGCGCGATCGCGTTCGGCGCCGGGCCGGGCTCCTTTACCGGCCTTCGCACCGCGACGGGCGTAGCGCAAGGGCTGGCGTTCGGGCTGAACGTGCCGGTGGTGCCGGTCAGCACGCTGCTCGCGTGCGCGGAAGCCGCGCGCCTCGCCGATCCGTCGCTGCCGCCGCGCGTGCTCGCGGCCCTCGACGCGCGGATGGACGAGGTGTACTGGGCCGACTACGCATTCGACGCCGATACCGCCGACTGGTGCATCGTGCATCCGGCATCGCTCGATGCTCCCGCCGCGCTGCCGGTTCCCGACGCGCCGTTCGCGCTCGCGGGCAACGCAGCCGCGGCTTTCGGCGACCGTCTGCCGGCGCTCGCCGCCGCCGCGCATGTCGACCGGAACGCGCTGCCTCACGCATTGCCGGTCGCGCTATTGGGCTTGCGCGCGTTGCGCGCCGGACGTGCGGTCGCGCCGGAACTGGCCGCGCCCGACTATGTGCGCAACAAGGTCGCGCAGACGACGGCCGAGCGGACGGAAGCGCGCGCCGCCGCAGGCAAGCGCGACGCCGACGCCGCCCGCGAGGAGGCGCTCCGGTGAGCGGCGTGCTGCTCGCGGATCGGTATCTGACGCCGATGACCGAAGCCGATCTCGACGAAGTCGCCGCCGTCGAGCGACTCGCCTACGAGTTTCCCTGGAGTCGCGGCAATTTTCAGGATTCCTTGCGCAACGGTTATTACGGCGTATGCCTTCGCCATGTAACGGGAACGCTCGTCGGCTATTGCGTGCTGATGCCGGTCGTCGATGAAATGCACTTGCTCAATCTGTGCGTCGCGCCGGCGGCCCAGGGTGCGGGCGCGGGATTGACGCTGCTGCGCGAGGCGGTGCGCATCGCGCACGCCGAGAAGCTGGACGGCATGCTGCTCGAAGTGCGGCCGTCGAATCCGCGGGCGATTCAGCTTTACGAACGCTTCGGCTTCACGGCCATCGGGCGTCGCAAGAATTACTATCCCGCGCGGCATCGGTCGCGCGAGGACGCAATCGTCATGCGTCTTTCGTTCAAGGAGAGTGCGCATGGCGCTGGATGAATTGCTGATCGAGGAGCTGGGATTCGGGCCGGTCTGGGTGCGGCGGCGGTCAGGCGAGAGTCCGGCCCGCGCTGACACGGCGCAGACGACGGCTTCGGTGTTGGGCGAGACGTCGGCGGATGCGCAAGCTGCGGTTGCCGCGCACGACCAGGCGGCGCGGAACGAATTGGCCGATGCGACCGGCCCCGATCAGTCGCGCGCCACGGTCGGCCGTGTCTCGGCGCAAACGACCGGACAGGCATCAGCCGCGCCGTTGCCGGACGCACGCGACGTCGAATCGCCGTTGACGCCGCAACACAAATCGACAACGAACGAACCGCGCACACTCGAAGCCGCGCCGCCAGCGCCGCAATCGTCCGTCCCGCCACGCTTCGATGCCACGCCGCAAGACTTCGACGCGCCGCCCTTCGAAGCCTACGACGATCTCCCCTGGACTGACGACGCGCCCTCTATCGAGCCGCCCGTCGCGCCCGACGCCGCCGCCGACATCCATACGCTCGACTGGGACACGCTCGCGGAGCGCGTCTCGAACTGCGAACGATGCCGCCTCTGCGAGCGCCGCACGAACGCGGTCTTCGGCGTCGGCGACCGCGAGGCGGACTGGATGCTGATTGGCGAAGCGCCCGGCGAGAACGAGGACAAGCAGGGTGAGCCGTTCGTCGGGCAGGCGGGCAAGCTGCTCGACAACATGTTGCGTTCGCTCGCGCTGTCGCGTGAATCGAATGTGTACATCGCCAACGTGATCAAGTGCCGGCCGCCCGGCAACCGCAATCCCGAACCGGACGAAGTCGCGCGCTGCGAGCCGTATCTTCAGCGTCAGGTCGAACTCGTGAAGCCGAAAGTGATCGTCGCGCTCGGGCGTTTCGCCGCGCAGAGCCTGTTGAAGAGCGACGGCAGCATCGCGTCGCTGCGCGGGCGCGTTCACGAATATCGCGGGGTGCCGGTCGTCGTCACGTATCACCCGGCGTATTTGCTGCGCAGCCTGCCCGACAAGGCGAAGGCCTGGGCCGATCTGTGCCTTGCGCGCAAAACCCATCAGGAAGCGCTCGCCGCACTCGGCGTGGAAGCGGGAGCAGAGAAGGGCGCGCGGGGATGAGCGATCTGTCGCGTCTCGTCGATCGATTCGAGGACGCGACCGTGCGTGATCTGGCGTGGCTGCTGTTCGCGCCCGATTTGCTGCGCGCCGACGACGCCGGCGCGAAACTCGCTCAGCCGTTTGCATCGTCCGCGGAGCGCGAGGCCACGCTCGCCTGGCTGCACACGCTCGACGCCGCCCCCGATCCGTTGCATGTCCGCTCACGCAATCCCAGGTCCACGCGCCTCGGCATCTATGCAGAGAGCCTGCTCGAATTCTTCCTGGCGCACGGCCCCGCCGCGCGTCTCGTCGCGGCGAACGTCCCGCTCAGGCAGCAGCGGCGCACCATCGGCGAATGCGATTTTCTTCTCGAAACGGCCGACGGCGCGCGCGTGCATTGGGAGCTCGCCGTGAAGTTTTACCTGCATATCGGCGATGGCGCGTCTGCGACGGCGCGCCTGTCCGATTACGTCGGGCCGAATCTGCAGGACCGCTTCGATTTGAAATATGGGCGGCTGCTCACGCATCAGCTCGCGCTGACCACGCGTGCGGAATTCGCGGCGCTTAAGCTCGATGGTCCGTGGGACGCGCAGTTATTCATCAAGGGCCGGCTGTTCTATCACGACGATGCCGTGATGCCCGCACCCGAAACCGGCGAGCGGCATGTGCGCGGCTGGTGGCTCACGGCGTCGGAGTGGCGAGCGGGGCACGAAGCAATCGACGACGCCCGCGCGTGGGTCGTGCAACCGCGCCTCGCGTGGCTCGCATCGCGCCGCCTGCAAGCCGGCGATGCCGAATCGCTGATGGCCGAAGCCGCCGCGATTCACGCGTCCTTGCAGGCCGCCGTGGCGCCGACGATGGTGGCGTCCTACGTCCGCGACGGCGCGGGCGGATGGACGGAGGAATCGCGCGGGTTCATCGTGCCGGACGACTGGCCGGAGCGGGCGCGGGCGTTCGCGGCGTCGGCGCTGTAATCGGCGCGGCCTCCGCGCTTACCACCAGCGGTAAAAATGATGCACCGGGCCGACCCCACCGCCCACATCGAGCCGCGCGCTCGCCTCGATCGCGCCGGTGAGATAACGCTTCGCTTCGGCGGTCGCGGTCGCCAGATCGTCGGTTTGCGGGATCAGCGCCGCGATCGCCGACGACAGCGTGCAGCCCGTCCCGTGCGTGTTTTTCAGCGCGACGCGCACGCCGGAAAGCCGCAACGCGCCCGAAGCCTCGATCAGCCAGTCGGGGCTTTCTGAAGAGGTGAGATGCCCGCCCTTCATCAGCACCGCACGCGCGCCCGCGGCGAGCAACGCTTCGCCCTGGCGCACCATCGTATCTTCATCGCTTGCAGCTTCGACGCCGAGCAAGGCCGCCGCTTCGGGCAGATTCGGCGTGACGAGCGTTGCGAGCGGCAGCAGTTCGTCGCGCAGCGCGGCGACGGCTTCCGGCGCGAGCAGCGCATGATTGCTCTTCGAGATCATCACGGTGTCGAGCACGACATGCACCGGACGATGCCGCCGCAGCGCATCCGCCACCGCGCGGACGATGCCCGCGTTCGCCAGCATGCCGATCTTCACCGCATCGACGCGAATGTCGTCGAACACCGCGTCGAGCTGGGCGGTGATGAAGCCGGGATCGGGCGCATGAACCGCCGTCACGCCGCGCGTGTTCTGCGCGGTGAGCGCGGTGATCACGCTCGCGCCGTATGCGCCGAGCGCCGAAAACGCCTTGAGGTCGGCCTGAATGCCCGCGCCGCCGCCCGAGTCGGAACCGGCGATGGTGAGCGCGTTGGGAATGCGTTTGGTCGAAGTCATCGGAAGGATCAAGTTCTTGCGCGGTCGATCGTCGCGCGCAGTGCCGCCGCGGCTTCGCGCGGATTCGTCGCCTTGCAGATCGCGGATACGACCGCGAGGCCCGCTGGATTCGCGCGCATCACGTCGGCGGCGTTGTGCGCCTGAATGCCGCCGATGGCGACCGTCGGAAAACGCGCTTCAGCGCACATTGCAGCGAGGCCGTCGATGCCGCAGGGCGCGGAGGCGTCGGTTTTCGTGGGCGTCGCGTAGACCGGCCCCGCGCCGAGATAGTCGACGACGCCCTGCATCGCGTTCGCCTGCGCGGCTTCCCCGGGATTCGACACGGACAGGCCAATCAGCGCGTCCGGTCCCATCAGCCGCCGCGCGACGTCCGCCGGCAGATCGCGCTGGCCGACGTGCACGCCATCCGCGCCGGCGGCGAGCGCAATGTCGACGTGATCGTCGATGATGAGCGGCACGCCGCGGGCGCGCGTCAGCGGCAAGAGGTCGAGCGCCAGCGCCAGCCACGCGCGCTTGTGCCACTCCGGCGCGCGCAGTTGCACGATCGTCGCGCCGCCGTCCAGCGCCGCACGCGCCACGTCGAGCGCGGCGTCGTGACCGCCGCACTGCACGGGATCGAGCACGAGGTAAAGCGAGAGGTCGAAGGAAGAGCGCATGTCAGGAAAGCGCGACGTCGCGCTGCACGAGCGTCGCGTCGAACGCGTGCCCGTCCAGAGAGGCAAGCCGGTCCAGATAAGCGACCGCGAAGCTGCCGGGCAAGGCCGCGTCGCGTGCGGCGAGTTCGCCGGCCACGGTCGAATAGGCGATGGCGGCGACCGTCGCCATGAAGCGCTCGTCGAGCGATGCTGCAACGCCTGCGAATGCCGCGACCGTCGCGGACAACGCGCAGCCGACGCCCGTCACGCGCGTCATCAGCGGCGAGCCGTTCGACAGCGCGATCACGCGGCGGCCGTCGGTAATGTAGTCGGTTTCACCCGTCACCGCGACGACGGCCTGCGTATTCAGCGCGAGCACTTGCGCGGCGTCGAGGGCGGCGTCGGTGGCGGCGGTGCTGTCCACGCCGCGTCCGCTCGCCGTGCCGCCCGACAGGCTGATGATCTCCGACGCGTTGCCGCGAATCACCGCCGGCTTGGCATCGAGCAATTCGAGCGCGAACTGCGTGCGAAAGGCGAGCGGGCCGACGGCCACGGGATCGAGCACCCACGGCTTGCCCGCGCCATTGGCGGCGTCGACGGCGGCGCGGATCGCCCGCGATTGCGGCAAATCGAGCGTACCGAGATTCACCGACAGCGCATGGGCAAGCGGCGCGAATTCGGCGACTTCCTCGCGCGCGACGACCATCGCCGGCGCGGCGCCGACAGCCAGCAGCACGTTCGCGGTGAAATTCGTGACGACGAGGTTCGTCAGGCAATGCACGAGCGGCGCTTGATCGCGCACGCGCGTGACGAAGGAGAAGAGATCGGCTGATTGCATGATGAGTGAAGACTACCCGGCGTCACGCGATACCGTCAGTGCCGCGCCTCGCCGATCAGCGCGACGGAATCGAACGCGCGCTGATTCGCCTGATGCCGGCGCATGACGAAGTACATCATCAGACACACGAACGAGCCGAACAGCACGATGACGAACTGGATCGGCACGTCGAGCCACACGAGGACCGCGTACAGGCACAGCATCACGAGCACCGACAGGTTCTCGTTGAAGTTCTGCACGG
The DNA here is from genome assembly GCF_022879615.1 of Caballeronia grimmiae. Classification (NCBI taxonomy): domain Bacteria; kingdom Pseudomonadati; phylum Pseudomonadota; class Betaproteobacteria; order Burkholderiales; family Burkholderiaceae; genus Caballeronia; species Caballeronia grimmiae. The sequence goes on along the minus strand of NZ_CP084271.1, from coordinate 1,681,721 downwards.
CGATCGAATGCCCGGCCGACAGCAGCACGTGTCCGCGATGCTGCAAGAGCGCGTTCATCGGCACGACGAAGAAGCCGGACAGGCCGCCGACGATCATCAGGAAGAGATACGCGACCAGCAGATAGCCGGGAAAATGCATCTTGCCGAAGTAGATGCCCCAGTGCGCGGGAAAGAGATGCCGCGTGTAGAACGCCATGAGCATGACGGCGATGCCCATCATGATGCCGACCGGCAGCACCGACAGCGAGCGCTTGAGCGGCACGCGCGCCGCCGCGAGCACCGCGCCCACCGCGACGCCGACCGCGATCACCGCCTGCAGGATGGCCGCTTGCGAAAGGGTCATGCCGAGCGACACTTCCGCCCATTTGAGCACGATGAACTGCAGCGTCGCGCCCGCGCCCCAGAAGAGCGTCGTGACGGCGAGCGAGATCTGGCCGAGCTTGTCGCGCCAGAGTGTCAGAAAGCAGTCGGCGAAATCGGTGATGAGCTTGATCGGCCGCGTTTCCTGTTTCGGATAGCGTGCGCCGGTATCGGGAATGCGCAGGTTGAAGATCGCGGCGATGACGTACATCAGCATGATGACGAGCATCGCGGCCTCGGCCGGCGTGGTGATGCGCGGGATATTCAGGCTCAGCAAATGACCCGCGATATGCGGGCTGATTAGCGCGCCGCCCATCACGGTGCCCAGAATGATCGAGCCGACCGTGGTGCCTTCGATCCATCCGTTCGCCGCCACGAGCCGGTCGGGCGGCAGAAGTTCGGTGAGAATGCCGTATTTCGCGGGCGAATATGCCGCCGCGCCGAAGCCGACGATGCCGTAAGCCAGCAGCGGATGCGCGCCGAACAGCATCGTGATGCAACCCAGCACCTTGATGGAATTGGTCACGAACATCACATGGCCCTTCGGCCGCGAGTCCGCGAAAGCGCCGACGAATGCTGCGAGGATCACGTAGGACAGCACGAAGAAGAGCTTCAGCAGCGGCGTCATCCAGTTCGGCGCGTGAAGGTCTTTCAGCAGTGCGATGGCAGCGATCAGTAGTGCGTTATCGGCCAGCGATGAGAAAAACTGCGCGGCCATGATGGTGTAAAAACCTTTTTTCATCTGATCCGAAGCTTTCCTCACTGCGGGTGATCCGCCCCGGACGCTGGTCATGCCTGCTGTCATGCGTTCGGGCTTATGCCGTTCGAAATGGGTTGTGCGCAGGGCTTTATAACACGAAAATAGGCGCATTCTGACTAGCAGTAATCTCGATCGCGCGTGACACCGTTGATCCGTAAAGGCCTCCGCGCGCGGGATTCCTCATAAGGTCCTGATTCACAAGGCGTCTTGATCGACGAAGCGGCCGCTCGCTGCGCTGGCGTATGCTTGCGTCTTTCCGCCCGAACAGTGATTCCACCCAAACGCTCATGCCGCGCCCCCTTTCAGCAACCATTCATACGCCCGCACTCGCCAACAACCTCGCCATCGCGCGCAAATACGCGCCGAAATCCAAGATCTGGGCTGTCGTCAAGGCCAATGCATATGGCCACGGACTGGCGCGAGCGTTCCCCGGACTTCGCGCAACGGACGGCTTTGGCCTTCTGGACCTCGAAGAGGCCGCAAAGTTGCGCGAACTGGGCTGGGCCGGGCCGATTCTTCTGCTGGAAGGCTTTTTTCGGCCGACGGATATCGACGTCATCGACCGCTACAGTCTGACCACGGCCGTGCACTGCGACGAGCAGTTGCGGATGCTGGAGATGGCGCGCCTGTCGAAGCCGGTGAATATTCAGTTGAAAATGAATAGCGGCATGAACCGCCTCGGCTACACGCCCGAGCGCTTTCGCGCCGCGTGGGAGCGGGCGCGCGCCTGTCAGGGAATCGGCCAGATCACGCTGATGACTCATTTTTCCGATGCCGACAGCGAGCGCGGCATCGCGCATCAACTGGAGGCGTTCGAGCGCGGCGCGGAGGGCATCGCGGGGGCGCGCAGCCTGTCCAATTCGGCGGCGGTGATGTGGCATCCGTCCGCCCATTTCGACTGGGTGCGGCCCGGCATCATGCTGTACGGCGCGTCGCCATCGGGCGTGACGGCCGATATCGCCAGTACCGGCCTCAAGCCCGCGATGACGCTCTCCTCGGAACTGATTGCGGTGCAGACGGTGCAGCCGGGACAGAGCATCGGTTATGGCTCGACGTATCGCGCGGGACAAGCCATGCGGATCGGCGTGGTGGCGTGCGGCTATGCGGACGGCTATCCCCGCGTCGCGCCGGAAGGCACGCCGGTGATCGTCGACGGCGTGATGACGAAGCTCGTCGGCCGCGTGTCGATGGACATGCTCACCGTCGATCTGACGCCGTGCCAGAACGCGGGCATCGGCTCGCGCGTCGAGTTGTGGGGCACGAACCTGCCGATCGACGACGTCGCGCGCTCGTGCGGCACCATCGGCTACGAGCTGATGTGCGCGATCGCGCAACGCGTGCCGGTGCGGGCGGAGTGACGCCGGGTCGTCGGCGCGAAAACGAATCGAATCGAATTTCTGACAAGGCAATACGTGGCAAAAGCAGCAAAGGCGAAGACGCTCTATATCTGTAGCGAATGCGGCGGGCAGTCGCCGAAGTGGACGGGGCAGTGCGCGGCGTGCGGGGCGTGGAACACGCTGGTGGAGTCGGCGGAGCAGGCGCCGTCGGCGCATCGCTTTCAGGCGCTCGCCAAAAGTTCGACGGTGCAGCGTCTCGCGGACATCGAAGCGTCGGACGTGCCGCGCTTCACGACCGGCGTCGGCGAGTTCGATCGCGTGCTGGGCGGCGGGCTCGTGCCGGGCGGCGTGGTGCTGATCGGCGGCGATCCGGGCATCGGCAAATCGACGCTGCTGCTGCAATCGCTTGCCGAGATTGCACGCGAGCGTCCGGCGCTGTATGTGAGCGGCGAGGAATCCGGTGCGCAGATTGCGTTGCGCGCGCAGCGGCTGGGTTTGATCGGCGCGAACGAAAGCGCCGCCGCCGATCTCAGCCTGCTCGCCGAAATCCAGCTCGAAAAGATTCAGGCGACCATCGACGAACAGCGTCCCGAAGTCGCCGTCATCGACTCCATCCAGACGATCTACTCCGAAGCGCTGACCTCCGCGCCCGGTTCCGTCGCGCAGGTGCGCGAATGCGCGGCGCAACTCACGCGCATCGCGAAGCAGACCGGCACGGCGATCATCATGGTCGGCCACGTGACGAAAGAGGGCAGTCTCGCGGGGCCGCGCGTGCTGGAGCATATCGTCGACACGGTGCTGTATTTCGAGGGCGATACGCACTCGTCCTTCCGGCTCGTTCGCGCGTTCAAGAACCGCTTCGGCGCGGTCAACGAACTCGGCGTGTTCGCGATGACGGAGAAGGGCTTGCGCGGCGTCGCGAATCCGTCGGCGCTCTTTCTGTCCCAGCACGAGCAAAGCGTCGCGGGTTCGTGTGTGCTCGTCACGCAGGAAGGTTCGCGGCCGCTGCTCGTCGAAGTGCAGGCGCTCGTCGATACCGCGCATGTGCCGAATCCGCGGCGGCTCGCGGTCGGGCTCGAACAGAACCGGCTTGCATTGCTGCTGGCGGTGCTGCATCGGCATGCGGGCATCGCGTGTTTCGATCAGGACGTTTTCCTCAATGCGGTGGGCGGCGTGAAGATCACGGAACCCGCCGCCGATCTCGCCGTGCTGCTCGCGATTCATTCGTCCATGCGCAACAAGCCGCTGCCGAAGGGGCTCATCACGTTCGGCGAAGTGGGGCTTGCCGGTGAGATTCGCCCATCGCCGCGCGGACAGGATCGCCTGAAGGAGGCCGCCAAGCTCGGCTTCTCCGTCGCGCTGATTCCGAAGGCGAATGCGCCGAAGCAGGCGATCGACGGGCTGAAGGTCATCGCCGTGGACCGCATCGAGGAAGCGATCGACCGCGTGCGCGACCTGGAATGACGTGGGTGACGGATCGGACCCCGCGTAACGGGCCGTAAAAAACCCCTTATCGCGTGTAACCCAACGCGCGCGTGCTTTGCCTATCCTCCTAAAGCTACGGATCCGGCTGCTTCGTTGCGACGCGCCGGAAGCATCGAGAGGACCACGCTTTGAAGCACGCCAAAACAATGCGAGCCAAGCCCGCGTTTCATCTGCGCGGATGTCGCGTGTCGCCGCCCTTGCAGCAGCCGTGGGGCAGCGGGTGCCGGATCATCGAATGGATCGACGGCGAGGGGCAGATTTCGCGTCGCGTCGTGGCCGCGGATGTCACCGAGGACGAAGTCGTCGCCGTCATTCGCCGTCATGTGACCGGGCGCAAGCATGTGCTCGTCGACGACGAGCGTCAGCCGCGTCAGACCTTGCCGCGCCGTTAGGCCGATCTAGCCGCGAAAGAGCGGATGCGCCGCCGCTTCGGCCGGCGTCAGCACGGGCGCCACACAGCAATCGAGCGATTCCAGGCGCGCGATCCATTCGTCGCGCGTGCGCTCGCGAAAGCATGCGGCCAGTTGCGCCGACAATTCCGCTGCATCCGCGCCACCGATAGCCTGCCCGAGACTCCAGTGCCGCGTGGCCCATTCCGGGCGGCCAAGCGCGTGACACAGCGTCTGCCAGAACTTCAGTTCCAGTGCGCCGACCGCGATGAACCGGTCATCGCGCGTTCGATACACGCCGTAGCAGGGCACGCCGCCGTTGAGCAAGCCGGCGCCCGCGCGCGTGCCCGCCTCATCGCCACGCGCGAACGCGACGTGCGCCATTACGTTGAGCGCGTGAACCGAGTGCGTCATGGAGACATCGATTCGACGCCCTTCGCCGCCTCGCGCGACCTGCCAAAGCGCAGCCAGCATCTCGGTCACGGCGCAAAGTGCGCCGCCCAGCAAGTCCGCCAGCTGAAAGTTCGGCGCGACGGGCGTGCCATCGGGCGCGGCGAGCTGGTCGAGCACGCCTGCATAAGCGATGTAATTGATATCGTGGCCCGCCTTGTCCGCGAACGGGCCTGTGCTTCCGAAACCCGTGATCGCGCAATAGACGAGCTTCGGGTTGATCTGACGCAACACGTCGTAGCCGACGCCCAGCCGCGCCATCACCGATGGCCGGAAGCTCTCAACGAGCACATCGGCGTCACGCGCCAGGTCGATCAGTTCGGCGCGGCCCGCTTCGGTCTTGAGATCGAGCGTCATCGTCCGCTTGCCGCGATTCACGATGCGTTAGAACGCGCTCGGCGTCCCGCTCAGGCGCTCCGCTTGGGTTTGCAGCATGGTGCGCGCGTAGTCGCCTTCGCCCGGCGGCTCGATCTTCAGCACGTCCGCGCCCAGTTCCGCGAGCCGCAAGGTCGCGACCGGACCGGGCAGCAGCCGCGTCAGATCGAGCACGCGGAGGCCGGCGAGGGCAGGAGAAGGCGTCATGAACCGATCTGTTCGAGTTCCTCGTGCGCTTCGAGCCACTCCATCTCCAGCGTTTCGAGCCGCGCGTTCACTTCGCCCTGACGACGAATCGTCTCGGTGAGCTTCGCCTTCAGCGCGGCGTCGTAGCTGGCGGGATCGGCGACGAACGCATCGAGCGTCGACTTTTCCGCGTTCAGCGTGTCCATTTCCTTCTCGATCTTCGCGATGCGCGACTGCAACGGCCTTTTCAAGTGCGACAGCTTCTGCCGTTCCTGCGCTTCCTGCTTGCGCTGCTCCTTGCGGTTGAGCGCGCTGTCCTGCGGATCGCCCGCTGACGACGACGCACCGCTCGCTTCCTTCGCCGCCGCCCGCGTTTCGGCGGCGTGCTGCAACAGCCAGTCGCGATAGTCGTCGAGGTCGCCATCGAACGGATGCAGCCGATGCTTCGCGACCAGCATGAACGTGTCGGTCGTCGCGCGCAGCAGATGCCGGTCGTGCGACACGAGGATCAGCGTGCCTTCGAACTGCGCGAGCGCCATCGTCAGCGCGTGACGCGTTTCGAGATCAAGGTGATTGGTCGGTTCGTCGAGCAGCAGCAAGTTCGGCTTCTGCCAGATGATGAGCGCCAGCGCGAGCCGCGCCTTCTCGCCGCCGGAGAACGGCGCGATCTTCGCGGTCGCCATGTCGCCGGAGAAGTTGAAGCTGCCGAGGAAATCGCGCAATTCCTGCTCACGCGTGTCGGGCGCGAGGCGCGCCAGATGCTGAAGCGCGGAATCGTCGGGGCGCAGCGTTTCGAGCTGATGCTGCGCGAAGTAGCCGATCTGCAGCCCCTTGCCTTGGCGCACGTGACCGGATAGCGGTTCGAGCGTGTCGGCGAGCGTCTTGATGAGCGTCGACTTGCCCTGACCGTTCGCGCCCAGCAAGCCAATGCGCTGACCGCTTTGAATCGACAGCGTGACGCCTTCGACGATCGGAATCTCCGCGCCGTCATCGCCGTGATAACCGCAGCGCACGCCTTCCATCACCATCATCGGATTGGGCGCGGCATCGGGCGTGCGGAATTCGAACGTGAACGGCGAACTCGCGTGCGCCGGCGCGATCAGTTCCATTTTTTCGAGCGCCTTCACGCGGCTTTGCGCCTGCTTTGCCTTGGTCGCCTTTGCCTTGAAGCGGTCGATGAAGCTCTGCAAATGCTGCACGGTCTTCTGCTGCTTCTCGAATGCGCTCTGCTGCAGCGCGAGTTGCTGCGCGCGCAGGATTTCGAACTGGCTGTAGTTGCCGCCGTAGCGCTTCACCTGCCGGTTCTCGAGATGCAGCGTGACGTTGCAGACGGAATCGAGAAATTCGCGATCGTGCGATATCACGACGAGCGTGCCCGGATAACGCGCGAGCCAGTCTTCGAGCCATACGATCGCGTCGAGGTCGAGGTGGTTGGTCGGCTCGTCGAGCAAGAGCAGGTCGGACGGGCACATCAGCGCCTGCGCGAGGTTCAGGCGCATGCGCCATCCGCCGGAGAAGCTCGACACCGGCTCGCGCGTCTGGGCAAGCGTGAAGCCGAGACCCAGCAGAAGCGTTTCGGCGCGGGCGGGCGCGGTGTAGCCGTCGGCATCGGCGAAAGCGGCGTGCGCTTCGGCTTCGGCTGCGCCGTCGTGCGCGGCAGAGGCGGCGGCGATGCGGGCTTCGATCGCCCGCAAGTGGGTGTCGCCGTCGAGCGTGTAGTCGAGCGCGGTGCGATCGACCGCCGGCGTCTCCTGCGCGACGTGCGCGATGCGCCATGACGGCGGCATCGAAAAGTCGCCGCCGTCCGCGTGCAATTCGCCGCGCAGCACGGCAAAGAGCGTGGACTTGCCTGCGCCGTTCGCGCCGACGAGACCGGCTTTCTCGCCCGGGTTGAGCGTGAAGCTCGTCTCTTCGAAAAGCGGCTTGGTGCCGCGGGACAGGCTGAACTGGTTGAAGCGGATCACGTCGGGATGGCGGCGAAGGGCGCGGGCTTGAGGAAAGCGCTATTTTAGACCGGCTGCGCCTCTGCACAGGGATCGTCCGTTCGGCCAATGGCGGGCAATCGCAGGCGGTAGTAGCATCGCCTGAATTCAACTTCCAGCGGGGAACATGCCATGAGTTCAACTACCGGCGGTATTTACGGCTTCACGGCCGAGACACTCGACGGCGCGACCGTCAGCCTCGACCAGTACCGCGACAAGGTGCTGCTGATCGTCAATACGGCGAGCGAATGCGGTTTCACGCCGCAATACAAGGGACTCCAGGAGTTGTACACGCGGCTGGCGGGGCGCGGCTTCGAGGTGCTCGGCTTCCCGTGCAACCAGTTCGGCAAGCAGGAGCCGGGCGATGCCGCGCAGATCGGCGACTTCTGCGAGAAGAACTACGGCGTCACTTTCCCGATGTTCGCGAAGATCGACGTCAACGGCGCGAACGCGCATCCGCTCTTCAAGTACCTGACCGAGAAGGAGCCGGGCGTGCTAGGGCTGGAGGCGATCAAGTGGAACTTCACGAAGTTTCTCGTGGATCGCGACGGGAATATCGTCAAGCGCTATGCGCCGATCACGAAGCCGGACGCCATCGCCGGCGATATTGAAAAGCTGCTGTAGCCGGTCAGAGAATCGGCGAAAACAGCCGCGCGACGTGCATCGCCATCCGATGCCAGAACGCGAAGGCGAGATAGTCGTTTTCGTCGATCTCATACGCGTGCGCAAAGTCGATGAGCAGCATGCTCTCGACCTGCCGCGCGAAGGCGTGATCGACGGTCAACACGGTGATCTCGAAGTTGAGCCTGAAAGAACGGTTGTCGAGATTCGCGCTGCCGACCGACGCGGCGATGTCGTCCACGAGCACGACCTTCTGATGCAGGAAGCCCGGCTTGTAGCGGAAGATGCGCACGCCGGCCTGCACGAGATCGTACGCGTAGAGCCGCGAGGCCGCGAACACCACGCGATGATCGCGCCGGCTCGGAATCAGGATGCGCACGTCCACGCCGCGCATCACGGCGAGCCGTAGCGCCGAGAACACGGCTTCGTCGGGAATAAGATAAGGCGACGTGATCCAGATGCGCTCGCGCGCCGCGTTGATCGCCTCGACGAAAAACAGCGAGCAGGTCTCCTGCTTGTCGGCGGGGCCGCTCGACAGCACCATGCAGTGCATGTCCTCGTCGGCATGCGGCGCGGGGCCGAGTTCGGGAAGACGCTGCGTCGCCCAGTACCAGTCTTCGGTGAAGACGAACTGGATGCTCGCGATCGCCGGGCCGCGCACTTCGACATGCGTATCGCGCCACGGCGAAAGGCGCGGATTGCCGCCGAGATACTCGACGCCCACGTTGTGGCCGCCGACGAACGCGCGCTTGCCGTCGACCACGACGATCTTCCGATGATTGCGGAAGTTGATCTGAAAGCGGTGCACGAACTTGCGCTTGGTCGCGAACGGATGCGCCTCCACGCCGCCCGCGCGCAGCGCGTGCACGTAGCGATGCGGCAAGTCGAAGCTGCCGATGCTGTCGTAAAGGAAATAGACGCGCACGCCCGCCCGGGCCTTGGCGATGAGCGCATCGCGCAGCATGTCGCCGAGCGCATCCGCGCGCACGATGAAAAACTGCACGACGATATAGCGCTCGGCGGCTTCGATCGCTTCGAGAATCGCGGAGAACGTGGCGTCGCCGTTGACGAGCACGCGCACTGAATTGCCGCGCAAAAACGGCATGCCGGATAGCCGCTGAAGCGTGCGGATCGTCGGATTGCCGAGATGGTCGGCGGGCCCCGGCAAAAGTTCGCCGCGCGCGCCGGGCGAATCGAGCGGCACGATGCCGGTTTCGGACGCGTCGCTGCGCTCCTGCGAGTCCCACTCGGCGGGCTTCGTGCGGTTGCGCAGGATTTCGTATTCGAGCCGCCGCTCGTCGATGTAGTCGGCAAACTTGCTGCGGCCGAGAAACAGGTAGGGGATGAGCGTGAGATACGGCATCGCGACGAGCGACACCGCCCACGCGACCGCGCCTTGCGACGTGCGCGTGTGGATGACCGCGTGCACGGCGGCGATGACGCCGAGCACATGCGCGGCCATCACGAGCGTGCCGACGTGGAGCCAGTCTGCTGCTTGCATAGGGGTGCGCAAGGTTCGATACGTCCCGCGCCCGGGCGCGCGGATGGGGATGATGCATCGCCGCGTCGGCGGCGATGCGACATCTTACCGAACCTTGCTGGTCCGAAACGCGCCTTGCGCGTCAGACTTGCGCGGGCAGATCGGCCGCCTGGATGAGGAACACCTTGTCGTCGCCGGCGCTGGTCGAGAGCCAGACGAGATCGAGGCCGCCGAACGCCGCCTCGACGTTCGCACGCTCGTTGCCGATTTCCACGACGAGCACGCCGTCTTCGGTCAGCCACTTGCCCGCGTCGCGCACGATGCGCCGCACGATGTCCATGCCGTCGTCGCCGCCCGCGAGCGCGAGTTCCGGCTCGTGGCGGTATTCGGCGGGCAGGGATTGCATCGCGGTCGCGTTCACATACGGCGGATTCGTGATGATGACCTCGTAGCGCGCTTCGGGCAGCGGCGCGTACAGATCGCCTTCGTACAGCGTCACGCGGTCTTGCAGGCCGTAGTCGTCGACGTTGCGGCGCGCGACGGCGAGTGCATCGGCGGAGATGTCGACGGCATCGACATCGGCGTTTTCGAATGCTTGCGCGGCGAGAATCGCGAGGCAACCGGAGCCCGTGCACAGTTCGAGCACGCGCGTCACGTGGTCCGGATCGGCCACGTAGGGCTGCAAGCCGTCCTGCAGCAATTCGCCGATGAACGAGCGCGGCACGATCACGCGCTCATCGACATAAAAACGCTGGCCGTGCATCCATGCTTCGTGCGTGATGTATGCCGCCGGCACGCGCTCTTTCGCACGGCGTTCGATCACCTGCATCACGGCGTCGATCTCGCTTTCGAGCAGGCGCGCGTCGAGGAACGGGTCGAGCGTGTCGAGCGGCAGATGCAGCGTATGCAGAATCAGATACGCGGCTTCGTCATAGGCGTTGGTCGAGCCGTGGCCGAACGAGAGTCCCGCTTCGGTGAAGCGCGAGACGCCGAAACGCAGCAGGTCGCGCACGGTGAGAAAGGGTAGCGCCATCGAAGGCTCCTTGTTGTTGTACGAATGAATTCAGGCGATCAGTTCTTCGAGCACGCGGCGATACACGTTCTTCAGCGGCTCGATGAATCGCACTTCGACATGTTCGTCGATCTTGTGGATGCTGCCGTTCGGCGGGCCGAATTCCACCACTTGCTCGCAGATGCGCGCGATGAAGCGGCCATCGGACGTGCCGCCCGTGGTCGACAGTTCCGGCTGCACGCCGGTTTCCGCGCGGATCGCCTTGTCGAGCGCGTCGGACAGCGCGCCGCGCGGCGTCAGAAAGGGCAGGCCGCTGACGGTCCACGTCAGATCGTAGTCGAGCGCGTGCTTGTCGAGGATCGCATGGACACGGCTTTGCAGGCCCTCGACCGTGCTGGCCGTCGAAAAGCGGAAGTTGAAAATCAGCTCGGCCTGGCCGGGAATGACGTTGGTCGCTCCCGTGCCCGAGTGCAGGTTCGAGACCTGCCAGGTGGTCGGCGGAAAGTATTCGTTGCCTTCGTCCCAGCGGACGGCGACGAGTTCGGCGAGCGCGGGCGCGAGCAGATGAATCGGATTCTTCGCGAGATGCGGATACGCGATGTGCCCCTGCACGCCCTTCACGACGAGCTTGCCCGTCATCGAGCCGCGCCGCCCGTTCTTGACCGTGTCGCCGAGCGCTTCGTTCGAAGTCGGCTCGCCGACGATGCAGTAATCGAGCCGCTCGCCGCGCGCCTTCAACGCTTCGACGACCTTCACGGTGCCGTCGGTTGCGGGGCCTTCTTCATCGCTCGTGATGAGCAGCGCGATCGAACCGCGATGCTCCGGATGCTTCGCGACGAACTCCTCGCTCGACACGACGAACGCCGCCAGCGACGCCTTCATGTCGGCGGCGCCGCGCCCGTAGAGCTTGCCGTCGCGATGCGTCGGCGTGAAGGGCGGGGAAGTCCATTGCTCGACGGGGCCGGTCGGCACGACGTCGGTGTGTCCGGCGAACGCGAGCAGTTTGGCCGCTGCCCCATCCGTGCCGCGCTTCACGGCCCACAGGTTCGTGACGCCGCCCGACGCGATGGTTTCGCATACGAAGCCGGCAGCGGACAGGCGTTCGATCATCAGCGACTGGCAATCGCGATCGTCGGGCGTGACGGACGCACGCGCGATCAGGGCTTCGGTAAGGGAGAGAGTGCCGGACATGGTTGGGCCTGCTTCTGGACAGCGATAAAAAATGCCGGCGCGGCGGCCGGCAAGCGGTTCTACGTCGAGGCGAGCGATGGCGTCCGTGAGAGCCATCGCCACGCATCACGCGAAGAGCGTCTCGTACTGCTCGGCCGAGAAGCCGAGCGTCTTCACGCGGCCGTTCACGACGATGACCGGCCGCTTGATGATCGACGGCTTGTGGATCATCAACGCGATCGCGCCGGCAGTCGTGTCGGCTTCGGCCTTGTGGACATCCGACAGCCCGCGCCAGGTGGTGCCGCGCTTGTTGATGAGCTGATCGACCGGCACGTCCTTCAGCCAGTCCTGAACCAGCTTCTCGTTCACGCCGGCTTTCTTGAAGTCGTGAAATTCGAACGGCACGCCGCGCTCTTCGAGCCACACCCGCGCCTTTTTCACCGAGTCGCAGTTCGGAATGCCGTACACGACAGTCGTCTTGGCCAAATCAGTCGCCTCGCAGCAGTTCGTTCAGGCCGACCTTGGCGCGCGTCTTGGCGTCGACCTTCTTCACGATGACCGCGCAGTACAGGCTATGCGAGCTGTCCTTCGACGGCAGATTGCCCGCGACCACCACCGAGCCCGCCGGAATGCGGCCATACGTGACTTCGCCCGTTTCGCGGTCGTAGATCTTGGTCGACTGGCCGAGATACACGCCCATCGAAATGACGGAGTTTTCTTCGACGATCACGCCTTCCACCACTTCCGAGCGCGCGCCGATGAAGCAGTTGTCCTCGATGATGACGGGGTTCGCCTGCAGCGGCTCCAGCACGCCGCCGATGCCCACGCCGCCCGACAGGTGCACGTTCTTGCCGATCTGCGCGCACGAGCCGACGGTGGCCCAGGTGTCGACCATCGTGCCTTCATCGACGTAAGCGCCGATATTGGTGTACGACGGCATCAGCACGACGTTCTTCGCGATGAACGAGCCGCGGCGCGCGATGGCCGGCGGCACCACGCGAAAGCCGCCCGCCGCGAAATCTTCGGCGGTGTAGTTCGCGAACTTCGAGGGCACCTTGTCGTAGAACTGCGAGTATCCGCCGGCGGCCATCGGCGCGTTGTCTTCCAGGCGGAACGACAGCAGCACGGCCTTCTTCAGCCATTGATTGACGACCCAGTCGCCGTCGCGCTTCTCGGCCACGCGCAATGCGCCCTTGTCGAGCTGTTCGATGGCGTGCGCGACCGCGTCGCGGACTTCGGCGGGCGCGGCTTTCGGCGAAAGCTCGGCGCGGTTTTCCCAGGCGTTGTCGATGATGCTCTGAAGTTGTTGCGACATAGTGATATCAAGGATGGAGTGATGGACCGGCAGCGCCCGTCAGGACTTGAGCGTGCGGCAGAATTCGACGATGCGGCGGGCACCCTCGACACATTCCTCGACGCCCGCGACGAGCGCGATGCGGACGAACCCTTCGCCGGGATTCGTGCCATGCGCGGGACGAGCGAGATAGGAGCCCGGCAGAACCGTCACATTATAGTCGGCGTAGAGACGCGCCGCGAACTGGGTATCGGTGAGTCCGGTGCGCGAAACGTTCGCCCAGAGATAGAACGCGGCGTCGGGAAGACGGACGTCCAGCACCTCGGCGAGCATCGGCGTCACCGTATTGAATTTGCTCACATACTTCGCGCGGTTGTCGCGCACGTGCGTTTCATCCCGCCACGCGGCGATGCTCGCGCGCTGAAACACGGTGGACAGCGCCGCGCCGTGATACGTGCGATACAGCAGGAATTGCTTGAGGATGGCCGCGTCGCCCGCGACGAAGCCGGAACGCATGCCCGGCACGTTCGATCGTTTCGACAGGCTCGACAGCATCACGAGGCGCTCGAAGCCGCGACCGAGCAGGCGCGCCGCTTCGAGGCCGCCGAGCGGCGGATGCGCTTCGTCGAAGTAGATCTCCGAATAGCATTCGTCGGACGCGATCACGAAGCCATGCTCGTCCGACAGCGCGAACAGTTCGCGCCAGTTGTCGAGCGTCAGCACGGCGCCCGTCGGGTTGCCGGGCGAGCAGACATAGAGCAGTTGCGTGCGCGCCCAGATGTCGTCGGGCACGGCCGAGTAATCGCACGCGAAGTTGCGCGCCGGATCGCTGTTCACGAAGTACGGCTGCGCGCCGGCGAGCAGCGCCGCGCCTTCGTAGATTTGATAGAACGGGTTGGGACAGAGTACGATCGGCGGTTCGGCTTCGCGCAGTTCAGGCGTGCTGCGGCTGTCGATGACCGTCTGCGCGAGCGCAAACAGCGCCTCGCGCGAGCCTGACACGGGCAGCACTTCGGTGGCCGCATCGAGCGATTCGAGACCGTAGCGCGCGCGAGCCCACGCGGCGATGGCTTCGCGCAGCGGTTCGCTTCCGAGCGTCGGCGGATAGGCCGCGAGGCCATCGAGCGAATTGACGACGGCATCGCGGATCAATTCGGGCGTCGGATGCTTCGGCTCGCCGATGCCGAAGCTGATCGGCGTGAACCCGGCGCGCGGCTCGATGCCTTTAAAGAGCGCGCGGAGCTTTTCGAACGGATACGGCTGAAGTGTCTGAAGAAGTGGATTCACGGCGTGACCGGTAAGCGATGAACGACGAGTGAACGGAAAACGGGCGATCGGGGCGGCGGCGAAGCGCCATGCATGCCGGCGTGACGAGGCCATTGGAAGACCCGCTGCGGCGGCACGATAAAGACACTGACGAAGCGCACGATTATACCCCGCGCCTTTGCAGCAAAGGGCCGCGAGGCAACGAACGACAAGATGACGACTCATCACCGATACGAACGAGCGGGCGCAGGAGCCCGGCCATGACCCGCCGTTTCCACGACGCGCTGCCGACGCTCGCGATCATGCTCGGCGCATCGGTATGGGGCGTCGTCTGGTATCCGATGCGCATGCTCGCGTCGATGGGACTCACCGGCACCGTCGCCAGCGCGGCGACGAGCGGCGCGGCGTGCCTGTGCGTCCTGTTGCTGAGACGCCGCGCGATCAGCACGATTTCATGGCACTGGCTGCTCGTCGCGCTGGGACTGGCGGCGGGCATGACGAGCGTCGGTTTCGTGTGGGGCGCGATTCACGGGCAGGTGATGCGCGTGCTGCTGCTCTTCTACTTGACGCCTGCTTGGACGGCGGTGTTCGCGCATTTCATCCTGAAGGATCGCCTCACGCGCGCCGACGCCGCACTGTCGATGCTGTCGCTCGCCGGCGCACTGACCATGCTCTGGTCGCCCTCTCTCGGCATGCCGCTGCCCGCGAATCTCGCGGAGTGGGCGGGCCTGATGGGCGGCATGGGCTTCGCGATGAGCAACGTGCTCGTCGTCAGGATCACGCGAACGATGCCCCGCATGAAGCCCGAGATGCGCACGGCGGTGATCTTCGGCGGCGCGGCGGTCGTCGCCACGCTCGTGAGCTTTTTCGAGCCGATGCCGGCGCCGCCCGCCGCATCGCAGATGGGCACGGTGGCGTTCATCGTGATCGGGCTGGGCGTCGTGCTGGCAGTGAACAACGTCATCGTGCAGATCGGGCTGGCGCGTGTGCCGGCCAATCGGGCGTCGATCATCATGCTCTTCGAACTGGTCGTGACGGCGCTGTCGTCGTGGCTCTTCGCGGGCGAAGTGCCCGGGCCGCGCGAGTGGGCGGGCGGCGCGTGCATCGTGGCGGCGTGCGTGCTGTCGGCGTGGGTGCATCGGCAGACGCGGGAGGCCGTCGAAGCATCGCCCGCGCCGTCGCCCGAGGCTGCGAGCGAGAAGAAACCGACACGCGCGATGGTATGATGGTGTCCGCTCGCGACCGGGCGGAAAGGCTCTCGCGGGCATGAGACGAACACACGCGATGGGCCGCGCCGCCGCCCGTCTGCAACTCACCCTCCGTCCTTCACTTCAAACAGCGATATCGCCGTGCGTCTGACTTCGATCAAACTCGCTGGTTTCAAGTCCTTCGTCGATCCCACGCATTTCCAGGTTCCCGGCCAGCTCGTCGGCGTCGTTGGGCCGAATGGCTGCGGCAAGTCCAATATCATCGACGCCGTGCGCTGGGTGCTCGGCGAGTCGCGCGCATCCGAATTGCGCGGCGAGTCGATGCAGGACGTCATCTTCAACGGATCGACCGCGCGCAAGCCGGGCAGCCGCGCCAGCGTCGAACTCATCTTCGACAACGCCGATGGCCGCGCCGCCGGACAGTGGAGCGCCTACGGCGAGATCGCCGTGAAACGCGTGCTCACACGAGACGGCACGTCCAGCTACTACATCAACAACCTGCCCGCGCGACGCCGCGACATTCAGGACATCTTCCTCGGCACGGGTCTCGGTCCGCGCGCCTACGCGATCATCGGGCAGGGCATGATCGCGCGCATCATCGAAGCGAAGCCGGAAGAGCTGCGCGTGTTCCTCGAAGAAGCCGCCGGGGTGTCGAAGTACAAGGAACGCCGCCGCGAGACCGAGAACCGTCTGCACGATACGCGCGAAAATTTGACGCGCGTGGAGGACATCGTCCGCGAACTGACGACGAATCTGGAGAAGCTCGAAGGGCAGGCGATCGTCGCGACCAAATACAAGCAACTGCAGGCCGAAGGCGAAGAGAAGCAGCGCCTCTTGTGGCTCTTGCGCAAGAACGAAGCCGGCAACGAGGCCGAACGGCAGCAGCGCGCTATCCGCGAGGCGCAGGTCGAACTCGAAGCGCAGACGGCGCGTCTGCGGGAAGTGGAAGCGCAACTGGAAACGCTCCGTGTCGCGCACTACAGCGCGAGCGACGCGATGCAGGGCGCGCAAGGCGCGCTCTACGAAGCCAACGCCGAAGTGAGCCGGCTGGAAGCGGAGATCAAGTTCATCGTCGAGTCGCGCAATCGCGTGCAGGCGCAGATCGCCGCGCTCAGTGCGCAGCGCGAGCAATGGCAGATGCAGGCGCGAAAGGCGCGCGACGAGATCGAGACCGCATCCGAAGCGCTGGCCGAAGGCGAAGAGAAGGCCGCCATCGCGCAGGAAAACGCCGCCGCGAAGCACGACGCATTGCCCGCACTCGAAGCCCGCTGGCGCGATGCACAGGCGCAACTGAACGAGGAACGCGCGGGCATCGCGCGGGCGGAACAGGCGCTCAAGCTCGAAGCGGCACATCAGCGCAACGCGGATCAGCAGCTTCAGCAATTGCAGCAGCGCCAGGAGCGTCTGAAGAACGAAGCGAGCGGCCTCGACGCGCCCGACGAAGCGCAACTCGAAGAACTGCGGATGCAGCTTGCCGAGAACGAAGAGGTGCTCGCCGAAGCTCAGGCGCGCCTCGCCGATGCGCAGGAAACCGTGCCGCGCCTCGACGCGGAACGCCGCGCGGCACAAGAGCGCGTGCAGGTGGAAAGCGCGCAGATTCACCAGCTGGAAGCGCGCCTTGCGGCGCTGAAGCAGCTCCAGGAAAGCGTCCAGACCGAAGGCAAGATTCAGCCGTGGCTCGACAAGCACGAACTCGGCGCGCTGCCGCGTCTGTGGAAGAAGCTGCATGTCGAAGCCGGTTGGGAAGCGGCGCTCGAAGCGGTGCTGCGCGAGCGGCTCGCGGCGCTCGAAGTATCGAATCTGGACTGGGTGAAGGCGTTTGCCACCGACGCGCCGCCCGCCAAGCTCGCGTTCTATTCGCCGCCCGTCGCGGGCAAGCCGCTCGACGCGCCGCAGGGCTTGCGGCCGTTGCTGTCGCTCGTGCGTATCGACGATCCGGGCTTGCGCGCGGTGCTGAACGAATGGCTCGGCGCGACTTTCATCGCGGACGACATCGCGCAGGCGCTCGCCATGCGCATGCAGTTGCCGGAAGGCGGCGCGTTCGTCGTGAAGGCGGGGCATACGGTGACGCGGGTCGGCGTCCAGCTCTATGCCGCCGATTCCGAGCAGTCCGGCATGCTGGCCCGCGCGCAGGAAATCGAAAATCTCACGCGGCAGGTGCGCGCGCAGGCGCTGCTCGCCGATGAAGCGAAATCCAACGCGGTGCGCGCCGATGCCGCGCACACTCAGGCATCGCAAGCACTCGCCGATGCCCGCGCCGCCGCCGAGCGCGCGACGCAGCGCGTGCATGCGCTGCAACTGGACGTGCTGAAGCTCGCGCAGGCGCACGAGCGCTACACGCAGCGCAGCACGCAGATTGGCGAGGAACTGGAAGAAATCGTCGCGCAGATCGAAGAGCAGCGCGCGCTGCGGGCAGAGTCCGAAGCGGCGTTCGAACAGCACGACGCGGAAATCGCGCAGTTGCAGGCGCGCTTCGAGGACAACCAGCTCGCGTTCGAATCGCTCGACGAAGCGCTCACGAGCGCGCGCCACGAGTTGCGCGAACTGGAGCGCGCCGCAAGCGACGCAAGCTTCGCCGTGCGCGGTCTCGCCGCGAAGATCGCGGAGTACGAGCGCAACATCGAGACGGCGCAGGATCAGAGCGAACGCGTGGCGGGCGCGCTGGAAGATGCGCGCGCGGAACTCGAAACCATCAACGAGCAGACGGCGCAAACCGGCTTGCAGGACGCGCTCGAAGTGCGCGCGGCGCGCGAGGAATCGCTGCATGCGGCGCGCATCGAACTGGACGATCTCACCGCGCGGCTGCGCCAGTCCGACGAACAGCGTCTTTTCGCCGAGCGCTCGCTGCAGCCGCTGCGCGACAGGATCAACGAATTGCAGTTGAAGGAGCAGGCGGCGCGCATCAGCGGCGAGCAGTTCGTCGAGCAACTGCAGGCCGCGGGCGTCGACGAAACCGAACTGCAGGCGAAGCTCACGCCGGACATGAAGCCGTCGTATCTGCAGGGCGAAGTCACGCGCCTGAACAACGCGATCGTCGCGCTCGGCCCGGTCAACATGGCCGCGCTCGAAGAACTCGCGTCGGCGACCGAGCGCAAGCACTTCCTCGACGCGCAGTCGGCCGATCTGAACAATGCCATCGGCACGCTCGAAGACGCGATTCAGAAGATCGACCAGGAAACGCGTTCGTTGCTGCAAGGCACGTTCGACGAGGTGAACCGTCACTTCGGCGATCTGTTCCCGCGTCTTTTCGGCGGCGGTCAGGCGAAGCTCATCATGACCGGCGACGAAATCCTCGATGCCGGCGTGCAGGTGATGGCGCAGCCGCCCGGCAAGAAGAACTCGACGATTCACCTGCTTTCGGGCGGCGAAAAGGCGCTCACCGCGACGGCGCTCGTCTTCGCGATGTTCCAGTTGAATCCCGCGCCGTTCTGTCTGCTCGACGAAGTGGACGCGCCGCTCGACGACGCCAATACCGAACGCTTCGCGAATCTCGTGCGGGCGATGTCGGTCAAGACGCAATTCCTGTTCATCTCGCACAACAAGATCGCGATGGAGATGGCGCAGCAATTGATCGGCGTGACGATGCAGGAGCAGGGCGTATCGCGCATCGTGGCGGTGGACATGGAGGCCGCTGCGGGCTTTGCGCAGAATGGCTGACGCCTTAGCGTCATGCGAATTTGAATGATTGAACGACGGCCGGGCGATGTCCCGGCCAGGCGCGCAGGCGCGGAGTGGCGCGCATCGGGCAGGCGGCGGCGAAAGCCGGAACGCGGCAGATGCGTGCGACAGATCGCGCGGCGCTTCCTAACTCAAAAGAATGTGGAGCGTGCATGGACGAGTTGACACTCGGTTTGATCGGAGCAGGAGCCGTGGTAGTGGGCGGTGTGGTGGTGTACAACGCGTGGCAGAGTGCGAAGGTGCGGCGCAAGATGCCGCGTCCGATGCCTGACGAAGCCGCCGATGCGCTCGCCCGCCAGGAAACCGACGACGAGCATCCGTTCATCGAGCCGGTGCGCCCGGCGCGCCGTAAGCCGGTCGCGGGCGATGCGGCCGACGAAGCGCCGCGCGATGTGCGTGTCGAACCGAGTTTCGGCGGCGTGGCGGCATCCGAAGAAACACACGCTGCCGTGACGCCGCCCGTCGCTCCGGCGGATACGCCCGTCGACCTGCAGGCCGAGGCTACGTCCGCGAACGGTGTCGCCGACGAATCCGCGATCATCGACGAAGACGAGCGCAACGAACCCGTGATGCCCGCCGCAACGACCATTTCGTCGACGCCACCGGCGGTGGTCGATCGGCGCATCGACTGCGTGGTGCCGGTGCGGCTCGCCGCGCCCATCGCGGGCGATCGCGTCACTCCGCTCGCGCAGCGGCTGCGTCGCGCGGGGACCAAGCCGGTGACGATCGAGGGCAAGCCGGAAGGCGAAAGCACGTGGGAACTGTTGCGCCACGGCGTGCGCTACGACGAACTGCGCGCGGCGGCGCAGCTCGCGAATCGCAGCGGCCCGCTCAATGAACTGGAATTCTCGGAGTTCGTGACCGGCGTGCAGCGTCTCGCCGACGCCGTCGATGGCGCGCCCGAATTCCCCGACATGATGGAAACCGTCGGCATGGCGCGCGAACTCGATGCCTTCGCCGCCCAGTGCGACGCGCAGTTGTCCATCAACATTCTCTCCGACGGCGCGCCGTGGTCGGCCAACTACGTGCAGGCGGTCGCGTCGCAGGACGGCTTACTGCTGTCGCGCGACGGCACGCGCTTCGTCAAGCTCGACGCGAAGCAGAACCCGGTGTTCATGCTTCAATTCGGCGATACCAATTTCCTGCGCGACGACCTCACGTACAAGGGCGGCCAGATGATCACGCTGGTACTCGACGTGCCGGTCGCGGACGAGGACATCCTGCCGTTCCGCCTGATGTGCGACTACGCAAAGTCGCTGTCGGAGCGCATCGGGGCGCGCGTCGTCGACGATCAGCGCCGGCCGTTGCCGGAATCGGCGCTGCTCGCCATCGAAAAGCAGTTGATGACGCTCTACGCGAAGCTCGAGCAGGCAGGCATTCCGGCAGGCTCGGCCGCGACGCGCAGGCTCTTCAGCCAGTAACCGTCCTTGTCCTCGACGCGCTGCATCGGCGGCGCGCGTGTTCGCTTCGACTGCGCCCCTTCCGTGGGGCGCTTTCCGTTGGTGCGCGCGACCGCACGTCCAATCGGCCTATGCCGTCCGGCCGATGCCACGATTTTCCGATCTTCTGAGACAATCGACCGGTCGATTGACTGATTTACCTTTCTCTACAAGAAGCCGCATGTCCGCCAAGACCAAAGCCGAATCCGCCGCCACCGCGAAGTCCCAGGCCGCCGTGCCCAGCGCCGACCGGCCGGAAGAGCGCGCCGCGTGGCTGCGCACGGAACTGGAACGCGCGAACTACGCGTACTACGTGCTGGACCAGCCGGAACTGCCGGACGCCGAATACGACACGCTGTTCAAGGAACTGCAGGGCATCGAGGCGGAACATCCGGCGCTCGTTACGCCGGATTCGCCGACGCAGCGCGTGGGCGGGCAGGCCGCCGAGGGTTTCACGCCGGTCGTCCATGACGTGCCGATGCTGTCGCTCAACAACGGCTTCGCGGACGACGACATCGCCGCATTCGACAAGCGCGTCTCGGACGCATTGGGCGGGGCGCCGGTGCAGTACGCGTGCGAACTCAAGTTCGACGGTCTCGCCATCTCCCTGCGTTACGACGAAGGCCGCTTCGTGCAGGCCTCCACGCGCGGCGACGGTGCGACCGGCGAGGACGTCACGGCGAACGTGCGCACCATCCGCTCGATTCCCCTGACGCTCAAGGGCAAGAACGTGCCGAAGCGGCTCGACGTGCGCGGCGAAGCGCTGATGTTCAAGCGCGATTTCGACCGCCTGAACGCACGCCAGCGCGACGCCGGCCAGCGCGAGTTCGCCAATCCGCGCAATGCGGCGGCGGGCAGCTTGCGTCAGCTCGACCCGAAGATGACCGCGCAACGGCCGCTGTCGTTTTTCGCGTACGGCATCGGCGTGCTCGAAGGCGCGGAGATGCCGGACACGCACGCCGCGCTGCTCGACTGGTACAAGGAAATGGGGCTGCCGGTGAATGCGGAACGCGCGGTCGTCGAGGGCGCGGAAGGCTTGCTCGGCTTCTTCCGCCAGACGGGCGAGAAGCGCGACAAGCTGCCGTATGACATCGACGGCGTCGTCTACAAGGTCAATCGTCGCGACGAACAGGACAAGCTCGGCTTCGTGTCGCGCGCACCGCGCTTTGCGCTCGCGCACAAGTTTCCCGCGCAGGAAGCGCTGACGCAATTGCTCGCGATCGACGTGCAGGTCGGCCGTACGGGCGCGATCACGCCGGTCGCGCGTCTCGCGCCTGTTTTCGTCGGCGGCGCGACGGTCACGAATGCCACGCTGCACAACGAGGACGAAGTGCGCCGCAAGGACATCCGTATCGGCGATACGGTCATCGTGCGGCGCGCGGGCGACGTGATCCCCGAAGTGGTCGGCGCGATTCTCGACCGGCGTCCGGACGATGCCCGCGAGTTCGTCATGCCGACCGAGTGCCCGGTATGCGGCTCGAAGATCGAACGGCTGCCGGACGAAGCCATCGCGCGCTGCACGGGCGGACTGTTCTGCCCGGCGCAGCGCAAGCAGGCGCTGTGGCACTTCGCGCAGCGCCGCGCGCTCGACATCGACGGCCTCGGCGAAAAGATCATCGACCAGCTAGTCGAACAGAATCTGGTTCGCACGCCGGCCGATCTCTTCAATCTCGGCTTTTCGACGCTCGCGGCGCTCGACCGCTTCGCCGACAAATCCGCGCAAAACCTGCTCGATTCGCTCGAAAAGGCGCGGCACACGACGCTCGCGCGCTTCATCTACGCGCTAGGCATCCGGCATGTGGGAGAGTCGACGGCCAAGGATCTCGCGAAGCATTTTGGATCGCTGGACCCGATCATCGCGGCGTCCGTCGAGCAATTGCTGGAAGTCAACGATGTCGGCCCGGTGGTTGCCGAGGCCATTCACAATTTCTTCAGCGAGGCGCATAACCAGCACGTGATCGAGCAGTTGCGCGCGAAGGTGTCGTGGCCGGAAGGGCCGCCCGCGCCGCGTGCGCCGCAGGGCGCGCTGGCGGGCAAGACGGTCGTGCTCACGGGCACGCTGCCGACGCTCTCGCGCGAGGAAGCGAAGGAAATGCTCGAAGCGGCCGGCGCGAAGGTGGCCGGCTCCGTATCGAAAAAGACCGACTACGTCGTGGCGGGCGCGGACGCGGGCAGCAAGCTCGCGAAGGCGGAGGAACTCGGGGTTCCCGTTGTCGACGAAGACGGCATGAAGAAGCTATTGGAAGGAGTCACTCCATGATCCGAGAAATCCTGAAGATGGGCGATCCGCGGCTTTTGCGCATCGCTCAGCCTGTCGAACATTTCGACACGCCGGAACTGCACACGCTCGTGCAGGACATGTTCGACACGATGCGCGACGCCAACGGCGCGGGCCTTGCCGCGCCGCAGATCGGCGTCGACCTGCAGGTGGTCATCTTCGGCTTCGGGCATAACGAACGTTATCCCGACGCGCCGCCCGTGCCGGAGACGGTGCTCATCAATCCGATCATCACGCCGAACGGGCACGACATGGAGGAGGGCTGGGAAGGATGCCTGTCCGTGCCGGGGCTGCGCGGCGCGGTCCAGCGCTATTCGATGATCCGCTATCAGGGCTTCGACCAGTACGGCCAGGCGATCGAACGGCTCGCCGACGGATTCCACGCGCGCGTCGTGCAGCACGAGTGCGATCATCTGATCGGCAAGCTCTATCCGATGCGCATCACCGACTTCTCGAAGTTCGGCTACACGGACGTGCTGTTTCCGGGACTCGATCCAGCGCGCGACGACTGAACGCCGAAGCCGCGCCAGCATCGTCGCATGGCCGGTTGAAGCGCCGAAACCCGCTCGTTGCGAGCGGGTTTTTTATCACGCGAACGTTTTCGGATTGCCGCTCGTGTCGTGCCGCCGGAACAATGCGACGTGCTCCGGCTTGGCGGACCCTTGCAGGCGGCCATCGGGCAAGCGGGCGATCACCATTTCGCCGATGCCGGGACTCGTCACGACCACTTCATCCTGCAGGGCGAGCAGCGCGTGGAGCCGTCGGCGGCCGCTGACAATTTCCAGTCCGGTTTTCGTCTCACGAACGATGATCTCTACTGCCATGACGATGTCCTCCTTGCCGTTCAATGCCGAATGCTTTTGCTCGAGCGAGAGCGATCCATCGCCCGCTGAAACTCCGCGCGTCCGCCGGAAACTGCGTCCTCGCGCATATCCTGCCTAACGGATCGACAAGCCATTTTCTTTAGCCAAAAAGCGAACAAAAAATAACGGCGCGACGGATGACCGATCGCGCCGTTTTTATCGTCGAGTGTCGCGATTTTGCGACGCTGCGAGCACGGACCAGCGGGTTAGAAGCCCTCGTTCGCCGCGAGATAGCGCCACTGCCCCGGCGGCAGCGCGCCGAGCATCACGCGTCCCATGCGGATGCGCTTTAGCCCGATCACCTCCAGGCCGACCAGCTCGCACATGCGGCGAATCTGCCGCTTCTTGCCTTCGCGCAGCACGAAGCGAAGCTGCTCGCCGTTCTGCCAGCTGACTTGCGCGGTTTTGAGCGGGACGCCATCGAGTTCGAGGCCGTGTCGCAGCAAGGCGAGTTTTTCCTCGGGGAACTGACGGTCGATGTCGGTGGCGTGCTCGCCGAATCGCACGCGCACGAGGTACTCCTTGTCGACTTCGGAATGTCCGCCGATCAGTTGCTTCGCGATGCGGCCGTCCTGCGTGAGCACGAGCAGCCCGGTCGAGTCGATGTCGAGACGTCCGGCCGGTGCGAGCGTGCGCAGATGGCCTGGCGTGAAGCGGATGCCGGAGCGGTCTTCGTCCCAGTGATTCGACGGATTGACGAGCGTGACCGCCGGCTCGTAGCCGTCCTCGGCTTGCCCCGACACGTAGCCGACCGGCTTGTGCAGCAGGATCGTGACGAGTTGCGACTGCGCCGAATGCGCGGCTGGCAGGACTTCGATGTTCTGACCGGGGCGGATGCGCGTGCCGAGCGTGTCCATCACTTCGCCATCGACCAGCACCCAGCCTTTCTCGATCCATTCGTCGGCTTCGCGGCGCGAGCATAGGCCGAGTTCCGACATGACCTTCGACAGGCGGACAAGGCCGTCCTGGTGAGGGCGAGGGGCGTGGTCGGCTTGCGGTGCTTGCGCATCGGGGTTGCGCGTGGTGCGGGTGTCGTCGCCGCGTGGTTTGGGCGGGCGACGATCGTCGTTGCGGGGGGCGCGATCGCCGAAGCTCGGGCGGGAGTCGTCGCCGCGTGGTTTGGGCGGGCGACGATCGTCGCTGCGAGGGCCGCGATCGCTGAAGCTCGGGCGCGAATCATCGCCGCGCGGCTTCGACGGGCGGCGTTCTTCGCCACGCGGACCGCGGTCGCCGAAGCTCGGGCGGGAGTCGTCGCCGCGTGGTTTGGACGGGCGACGATCGTCGCTGCGAGGGCCGCGATCGCCGAAGCTCGGGCGCGAATCATCGCCGCGCGGTTTGGGCGGGCGACGATCGTCGCTGCGAGGGCCGCGATCGCTAATGCTTGCGCGCGTATCATCGCCGCGCGGTTTGAACGGGCGTCGTTCTTCACCACGCGGACTACGATCGCCGAAGCTCGGACGCGAATCCTCGCCGCGCGATTTGAACGGGCGACGTTCTTCGCCGCGCGGACCGCGATCGCCGAAGCTCGGGCGCGAATCATCGCCGCGCGGTTTGAACGGACGGCGCTCATCAGCACGCGGACCGCGATCACCAAAACTCGGGCGCGAATCATCACCACGCGGACCGCGATCGCCGAAACTCGGACGCGAATCGTCACCGCGCGGCTTGAACGGACGTCGCTCATCACCACGCGGACCGCGATCACCAAAGCTCGGGCGGGAATCGTCACCGCGCGGCTTGAACGGGCGCCGCTCATCACCACGCGGACCGCGATCGCCGAAACTCGGACGCGAATCGTCACCGCGCGGCTTGAACGGACGTCGCTCATCGCCACGCGGACCGCGATCACCAAAGCTCGGGCGCGAATCGTCACCGCGCGGCTTGAACGGACGTCGCTCGTCACCACGCGGACCGCGATCGCCGAAGCTGGGACGCGAATCGTCACCGCGCGGCTTGAACGGACGTCGCTCATCACCACGCGGACCGCGATCACCAAAACTCGGACGCGAATCGTCACCGCGCGGCTTGAACGGACGTCGCTCGTCACCACGCGAGCCACGATCGCCAAAGCCCGAACGCGATTGCTCACCGCGCGGCTTGAACGAACCGCGCTCTCCCGACGCATCGCCACGTTTTGCCGATGTCGCCCGCGCCTCCGCAGGCTTTCCGCGCTTGACCAGCGCCTGCTCCGGCGCAGTCTCGCGCACGGTCTTGCGTCCGGTGGAACTGCCGGAACGGACCGGCGATCGCGTCGTCGATGTCGGACGCGGATGTTTGGCTGTCAGTTTGACGCGCATAAAGTCTCAGGCTGCGATCGCGCGCAGCAGTTCGGTTTCGACCTGGATCTGGGTACGGTTGGACGACAGGCTTTTACCGTCGAGCAAGAACACGTCTTCGACACGTTCGCCGAGCGTGTTGATGCGCGCCGCCTGCACGCCGATCCGGTGTTGCGCCAGAACGCGCGCGATCGAATAAAGAAGGCCCTGCCGGTCGTTCGCCGACACGGACAGGATGTAGTACTGGCCACGCTCGTCGGGACGCAAGTCCACGCGCGGCGTGATCGGAAAAGTGCGGACGAGCCGCGATACGCGGCCCTTCGACGGCTCCGGCAAGATGCTTTTGTCCGTCAGCCGTCCGCTCAATTGTTGTTCGACGAGATTGGCGATATCGCGATAACTCCCATCATGGTCCGGATGCGCCACGAGAAAGTTGTCGAGCGCGTAGCCGTGACGCGTCGTGGTAATGCGCGCATCGAGCACGGACAGGCCGTTCTTGTCGAAATAAGCGCAGATGCCCGCAAACAAATCGGGCCGGTCCTTCACGTACACGAGCACTTGCAGCGCCGCGCCGATCGGCGAGGGCCGCGCACGCACGATCGGCTGTTCGCTCTCGACATGCCGATACAACACGCGCGTTTGCCACGCGATATCGGCGGGATCGTGCCGCAGGAAATAGCCGACGTCGAGTTGCTCCCACAGCCGGCGCTGCGCGCCTTCCGGCACCGTTTCCAGTCGCAGGAGCGCAAGCGCCGATTCCTGTCGCGATTTCAGTTCCGAATGCGCGTCCGGCTGCGCGCCGCCGAGCACCGCGAGCGTCGCGCGGAACAGGTCCTCGAGCAGCTTGCCTTTCCAGTTGTTCCAAACCTTCGGGCTCGTGCCGCGAATGTCGGCAACGGTCAACAGATACAGCGCGGTCAGCCGCCGCTCGGTCCCGACGATCGACGCGAACTGCTTGATGACCTCGGGATCGCTCGTGTCCTGCTTCTGCGCGACGTGACTCATCGTCAGATGCTGCTGCACGAGCCACACGACCAGTTCCGTGTCTTCGCTGCCGATGTCGTGCTCGCGGCAGAAGCGGCGGGCGTCGACCATGCCGAGCGTCGAATGATCGCCGCCGCGGCCCTTCGCGATATCGTGAAACAGCGCGGCGACGTAGAGAACCCACGGGCGCTCGAAGTTGCCCATCAACTGGCTGCAGAACGGATATTCGTGCGCGTGTTCGGCGATCGCAAACCGGCGCAGATTGCGCAGCACCATCAGGATGTGCTGATCGACCGTGTAGACGTGATACAGGTCATGCTGCATCTGGCCGACGATGCGCCGGAAGTTGATCAGATAGCGCCCGAGCACGCTCGTCTGGTTCATGAGCCGCAGCGCATGCGTGATGCCTTCGGGCTGCTTCAGGATCTCCATGAAGAGCCGCCGGTTCTCGGGATCGCGCCGCCAGTTGCGGTTCATCAGCTCGCGCGCGTTGTAGATCGCGCGCAGCGTCCGCGCCGACAGGCCCTTCACGCCGCGCGTCTGTTCGTACAACAAGAAGGCTTCGAGAATGGCGTGCGGCTCACGCTCGAAGACATCGTCGTCGGCGATTTCGAGCATGCCCTGCTTCTCGACGAAACGGTCGGAGAGCACGCGCGTGATGCCCGATGTCGATGGGAAAAGCTGCGCCTCGACGTTCTGAATGAGAATGGTCGCAAGCTGGGTGACCGCCTTGGCCGCCCAGTAGTAGCGGCGCATCATTTGCTCGCTGGCGCGCTTGGCGGCCGTCGCCTTGAAGCCGAAGCTCTCGGCAAGCGGCGTCTGCAGATCGAAAACGAGGATGTCCTGCCGGCGTTTCGCGACCACGTGCAGGCGCGCGCGCAAGGTCTTGAGGAACGCTTCGTTGCGGCGCAATTCGCGCGCTTCGCGTTCGGTGATGAGCCCGCGGGCGTCCAGTTCGCGCCAGCTCGAGCCGAAGCCCGCCGCCCGCGTGATCCAGAGAATCAGTTGCAGGTCGCGCAGCCCGCCCGGGCTTTCCTTGATGTTCGGCTCGAGGCTGTACGGCGTGTCCTGAAACTTGGCGTGGCGCTGCCGCATCTCCAGCACCTTCGCCTGGAAGAATGCGCGCGGATCGAGCGTCTGCCGGTATTTGTCCGAGAAGCGCTGGAAGAGCCGCGTGTCGCCGCAGATGCGCCGCGCTTCGAGCAGGGACGTGAGCACCGTGACATCGTTGCCCGCCTCGGCGATGCATTGCCCCACCGACCGCACGCTGCTGCCGATATCCAGCCCCAAATCCCACGCCATGCCGATGAACCGCTCGACGCGTGCGTTCAGCGCGGCGTCGTCGGTGTGCGCGGGGGCATCGGGCAGCAGTACGAGGATATCGACGTCGGAATAGGGCGCCAGCTCCCCGCGCCCATAGCCGCCGACCGCAACGAGCGCGGCGTCCGCCGGCATCTCGCAAGCCGACCAGGCGCCTTTGAGGGCGTCGTCGGTGATGCGGGCCAGCGCGTGCATCAGCGGTTCGACGGTCGTGGCAATTTTGAAGCGTTCGATGAGCGCGGCCTTCGCCGTCTTATAGGCGGTGCGCAGCGTTTCGCAGGGCGTGGCGGCGGCGACGGGAACGCTCATGAGTCGATTTGATCGGCGTGAAGGGGAGGCGATTGCGAGGAACAGCGGGAATCAGGCCGTGGCCGCGATGAGTTGCGACGGCGCCTGCGTCCCCGCCGATACCGTCAGCACTTCGTAACCCGTCGGCGTGACGAGCACCGTGTGCTCCCATTGCGCCGACAGGCTGCGATCGCGTGTCTTGACGGTCCACTGGTCGGGCATCGTGCGGATGTCGCGGCGGCCGGCATTGATCATCGGCTCGACGGTGAAGATCATGCCCGCCTGCAACTCGATGCCCGTGCCCGGACGCCCATAGTGCAGCACTTGCGGCTCTTCGTGAAACACCTGGCCGATGCCGTGGCCGCAATATTCGCGCACGACGCTGTAGCCTTGCGCTTCCGCGTGCTTCTGGATGGCGTGCCCGATGTCGCCGAGATGCGCGCCCGGCCGCACCTGGTCGATGCCGAGCCACATGCAGTCGAACGTCGTCTGCACGAGGCGTTTCGCGAGAATCGACCCTTCACCGACGATGAACATGCGGCTCGTATCGCCGAAATAGCCGTTCTTGATGACGGTGATGTCGATATTGAGCGCATCGCCGTTCTTGAGCACCTTCTCGCTCGGGATACCGTGGCAGATCACGTCGTTGACCGAAATGCAGGTGGCCTTCGGATACGGCGGATAACCCGGCGGCTGATAATTGAGCGGGGCCGGAACCGTGCCTTGTTCGTTCACCATGAAGTCATGGCACAGGCGGTCGAGTTCCTCGGTGGTCACGCCCGGAACGATATGCGGCGTGATGAAATCGAGCACTTCGCTGGCGAGCCGGCAGGCGACGCGCATTTGCGCGATATCGTGATCGTTTTTCAGCGTAATGGACATGGGTTGGCTCGTGATGCGCGGATTGCGTGAAGGGCGTGCGGAAGCCGCCAAACCGGCATTATCGCACCTTTGAGATAAGGACCGCAGGGCCATCGGGCAGGGCGCGGGCTGCCCGCCGGGGCGGTGACGAGGCGCGAGCAGGGCTTCGCGCGGCTTGAGCCCCGTAATCGTCACATGCTATACTTACGGGCTAAGTCTCGGTGTGTGTCATTGCTGCTTGTCAGCAGGCGATTGACCCGAACCGAAGGCTTGGAAGCGTCGGTCATGGCCGGTACACGGTCATGCACAAACCGCCGACGTTTTTTGAAACTCAAGCCGGCGCACCCAGGGTGTCTCGCGCGTCCAGAGAGGCGCGGGATGCGGCAGCCGGCTTAAGACCCAACCCTCGCGGAGAATTTTCATGGCAGTCACGATGCGTCAAATGCTGGAAGCCGGTGTCCACTTCGGTCACCAAACGCGCTTCTGGAACCCGAAGATGGCCCCTTATATCTTCGGTCATCGCAACAAGATTCACATCATCAACCTCGAAAAGACCCTGCCGCTCTACAACGACGCGCTGAAGTACGTGCGCCAGTTGGCAGCGAACCGCGGCACGATTCTTTTCGTCGGCACGAAGCGCCAGTCGCGCGACACCATCGCGCAAGAAGCAGCGCGCGCTGGCATGCCTTTCGTCAACGCCCGCTGGCTCGGCGGCATGCTGACCAACTTCAAGACGCTGAAAGTTTCGATCAAGCGCCTGAAGGACATGGAAGCGGCCGTGGAGTCGGGTGAAACCGAGCGCATGAGCAAGAAGGAAGCGCTTCTGTTCGAACGCGAAATCGCCAAGCTGCAAAAGTCGATCGGCGGCGTGAAGGACATGGGCGGCATTCCTGACGCAATCTTCGTCATCGACGTCGGCTACCACAAGATTGCCGTGACGGAAGCGAAGAAGCTCGGCATCCCGGTCATCGCCGTGGTCGACACGAACCACTCGCCGGAAGGCATCGACTACGTCATCCCGGGTAACGACGACGCGTCGAAGGCTGTTGCGCTGTACGCGGAAGGCGTGGCCGACGCAATCCTCGAAGGCCGTGCAAACGCGGTGAACGACGTCGTTCAGGCCGTGCGCAGCGGCGAAGGCGACGAGTTCGTCGAGGTCAACGCAGAGGCGTAATCGAGCCCTGTGGCCGGTACAAAAGGGGGCTTTGCGAAAGGCCCCTTTTTTTTAAGCCGGCGCGATCATGAAACACCTCAGCCGTGGGCGCTTTCTGCCGGCGGCACGTATCAAACAGACTCAAGGAGCGAATGATGGCGGCAATTACCGCAAGCATGGTGGCAGAACTGCGCGCGAAGACCGATGCGCCGATGATGGAATGCAAGAAGGCGCTGACGGAAGCCGACGGCGACATGGCGCGCGCCGAAGAGCTGCTGCGCGTGAAGCTCGGCAACAAGGCGAGCAAGGCAGCATCGCGCGTGACGGCCGAAGGCATCGTCGTCGCGCACGTCGAGGGCGGCGTGGGCGCGCTCGTCGAACTGAACTGCGAAACCGACTTCGTCGCGAAGAACGACGATTTCATGGCGTTCGCCAAGGGCATCGCGGCACTGGTCGCGAAGAGCAACCCGGCTGACGTGGCCGCGCTGTCGGCGCTGCCGCTGGAAAGCACCACGGTCGACGCAGTGCGTCTCGCGCTGGTCGGCAAGATCGGTGAAAACCTGTCGATCCGCCGCTTCGTGCGCTTCGAGACCGCGAACAAGCTGGCCGCGTACCTGCACGGCACGCGCATCGGCGTGCTGGTCGAATTCACCGGCGCCGACGAGCAAGTCGGCAAGGACGTCGCCATGCACGTCGCCGCAATGAAGCCGGTCTCGCTGTCGTCGGACGAAGTGCCGGCCGATCTGATCGCGAAGGAACGCAGCATCGCCGAGCAGAAGGCAGCCGAATCGGGCAAGCCGGCTGAAATCGTCGCGAAGATGGTCGACGGTTCGATCCAGAAGTACCTGAAGGAGGTGTCGCTGCTGAACCAGCCGTTCGTGAAGAACGACAAGCAGACGATCGAACAGATGCTGAAGGCAGCCAACGCGTCGGTGCAGAAGTTTGCGCTGTTCGTGGTGGGCGAGGGCATCGAGAAGCGTCAGGACGACTTCGCGGCTGAAGTGGCTGCGCAAGTCGCGGCGGCCAAGCAGGGCTAATAACTGGCCCGTGGCGCGCGTCGTCGAACGGCGATGCGCGCCGTGCATCACCCGTTGTACCGGCGGCGACTTGTCGCCGCATCGAAATTTTGCGATCCGTTCGCAGCGAGGCGGGCGCGGCAAGTTCGGGTTTTCCCGTATGCGCCGCGCCCGTCGACGCGATGCGGGCCGCTTGCGGTAAGTAATGTTTCACCCCTACAGTTCTACGTTGTTGCAACCCTCCTCGGCGCGATCGGAACCTCATATGCCCACAGCCTACAAACGCGTACTCCTCAAACTCTCCGGCGAAGCCCTCATGGGCGACGATGCCTTCGGCATCAATCGCGCAACGATCGAAAGGATGGTGGCGGACGTCGCTGAAGTGGTGCGGTTGGGAACACAACTGGCCGTCGTGATCGGCGGCGGCAACATTTTCCGCGGCGTCGCCGGCGGTGCAGCCGGCATGGACCGTGCGACGGCCGATTACATGGGCATGCTCGCCACGATGATGAACGCGCTCGCGCTGCAGGACGCCATGCGCCACGCGGGTATCGAGGCGCGCGTGCAATCGGCGCTGCGCATGGATCAGGTGGTCGAGCCGTACATCCGGCCGCGTGCGATTCGCCAGCTGGAAGAGGGCAAGGTCGTGATCTTCGCGGCCGGTACGGGCAACCCGTTCTTCACGACGGATACCGCCGCCGCGCTGCGCGGCTCGGAAATCGGCGCCGAAGTGGTGTTGAAGGCGACGAAGGTCGATGGCGTATACTCCGCCGACCCGAAGAAAGATCCGAGCGCCACGCGCTACAGCACGATCAGCTTCGACGAGGCGATCGGCCGCAATCTGCAGGTCATGGACGCCACCGCATTCGCGCTGTGCCGCGACCAGAAGCTGCCGATCCGCGTGTTCTCGATCACGAAGCCGGGCGCGCTGAAGCGCATCGTGCAAGGCGACGACGAAGGTACGCTCGTCCACGTGTAAACTCTTGCGTAACCGGGCGCCGCCCGCACCCGGCGTGAATCGCGCCGGAAGATCGCGAAGGCGCCTGCATTACCAGTAAACCAAGGTTTGGAGGTTCAAATGAGTGTGGCTGACATTAAAAAGGGCGTCGACCAGAAGATGCAGCGGTCGATCGAAGCATTCAAGGCCGATCTCGCCAAGATTCGAACGGGCCGCGCGCACACCGGCCTGCTCGACCACATCCAGGTCGACTACTACGGCTCGAACGTGCCCATCTCGCAAGTCGCGAACATGACACTCGTCGATGCCCGCACGATCGGCGTGCAGCCGTGGGAAAAGAAGATGGTGCCGGTCGTCGAGAAGGCGATCCGCGAATCGGATCTGGGCCTGAATCCGGCGACGCAGGGCGACCTGATCCGCGTGCCGATGCCCGCGCTGACCGAAGAGCGCCGTCGCGAACTGACGAAAGTCGTCAAGAGCGAAGGCGAGTCCGCGAAGATCGCCGTGCGCAATCTGCGCCGCGACGCGAACGAGCAACTCAAGAAGCTCGTGAAGGACAAGGAAATCTCGGAAGACGACGAGCGCCGCGCAAGCGATGACGTCCAAAAGTTCACCGACAAGTTCGTCGCCGAAATCGACAAGCTCGTTCAGACGAAAGAAGCCGAAATCATGACGGTGTGAGGCCGTAGCCGGTCCTGCCAGCTCGTGTCCTCATGACTCAGGGCTGGCGTTTCACCCCCGTCGATAACAAGATTCAGCGGCCATGACCTATACCAGCTCTACCGTTCGCGTGCCCGATGTCGCGGCTGTCCCGCGCCACGTCGCGATCATCATGGACGGCAATGGCCGTTGGGCGACCGAACGGCGTCTGCCGCGCGTCGCCGGTCACACGCGCGGCGTCGATGCGGTGCGCGCCACCGTCGAAAGCTGCGCGCGGCGCGGCGTCGAATTCGTCACGCTGTTCGCATTCAGTTCGGAAAACTGGCGCCGTCCCACCGACGAAGTCTCTTTCCTGATGCGCCTGTTCGTCACCGCGCTCGAGCGCGAGATCGGCAAGCTGCACGCGAACGGCATTCGTCTGCGCGTGGTCGGCGACGTCTCCATGTTCGACGACCGCATCCGCGCGCTCATTCAGCGCGCCGAGACCAAGACCGCACGCAATACGCGCCTCACGCTGACCATCGCTGCGAATTACGGCGGACGGTGGGACATCATGGAAGCGACGAAGAAGCTCATCGCGCAGTCGCTCGCACAAGGCGCTCCGGCGCGCGTCGACGACGAATCGTTCGCCGAGCATCTCGCGATGGCCTATGCGCCGGAACCGGATCTCTTTATCCGCACGGGCGGCGAGCAGCGCATCAGCAACTTCCTGCTGTGGCAACTCGCGTACACCGAGTTCTATTTCACCGATATTTACTGGCCCGACTTCGACGCCGCCGCGCTAGACCGCGCGATTGCATCGTATGGCGGCCGTGAGCGCCGCTTCGGACGTACGAGCGCGCAACTCGCTTCCCAATCGCAGAAGGCCGACACCCTTTCATGCTAAAGACCCGTGTCATCACGGCAATCGTCCTGCTTGCGGTCCTCGTGCCGGTCACGTTCTTCGCGCCCATCGGGGCGTTTGCGGTGCTCATCGGCTTCGTCGTCGTGTTTGCGGCGTGGGAGTGGGGCCGGCTCTTGAAGCTCAACGGCGCCGGTCCGGTCGCGTATGCGCTGGTCGCGGGACTCGCGCTGATTTTCAGCGCCTATGTCGTCGTTCCGAAACCGCTCTTTCAGATGGCGGCGATCTTCTGGGTGCTGGCGGGGCCGTATGCGCTGATCCGCAAGCCGGTCCTGGCGGCCGGCGCGTGGCGCGGATTCCTGCTGTTCGCGGGAATCGTCGTGTTCGTCGCCTGCTGGCATGCGGTCGTTCAGGCGCGCATGCAGGGCGTGGCGTTCGTGCTATCGCTTCTCCTAGTCGTCTGGCTGGCCGACATAGGCGCATACTTCGCCGGAAAAGCACTGGGCAGTCATAAACTCGCACCGTCGATCAGCCCCGGCAAAACCTGGGAAGGCGCACTCGGCGGCTGGGTCGCCGTGATGGCGATCGGCTCCATCGCCGCCGCGACCGGCGTCTACGCACCGACGCTGTTCACGGCTTTCGTCGCACATCTCGGCTGGGTCCGCGCGCTCGCCGCGCTGACCGTGCTCGTCGCGTTCAGCGTCGTCGGCGATCTGTTCGAATCGCTGCTGAAGCGTCAGGCGGGCGTCAAGGATTCGAGCGGGCTGCTGCCGGGTCACGGCGGCGTTCTCGATCGTATCGACGCACTGTTGCCTGTATTGCCGATTGCCTTGCTCATGCTGGGCTGATTGGCCAGAGAAGATTCCATGCAAAAACGTCTTACATTGCTCGGCTCCACGGGCTCGATCGGCGACAGCACGCTCGACGTCGTCGCGCGGCATCCGGACCGGTTCTCGGTCTATGCGCTCACCGCTCACCGCAACGGCGACAAACTCGTCGCCCAATGTCTGCGCTTTCAGCCGGAAGTTGCCGTCGTCGGCGATGCAGACACCGCTTCGCGCGTCGCTGCCGCGTTGCGCGCGGCGGGCAGCAAAACCGAGGTGACGCACGGCCCCGACGCGCTGGTGGACGTCGCGCGCGCCGCGCAATGCGATACGGTCGTCGCGGCGATCGTCGGTGCGGCGGGCCTTGCGCCCACGCTGGCCGCAGCGCGCGCCGGCAAGCGCATCCTGCTCGCGAACAAGGAAGCGCTCGTCATGTCCGGCCAGATTTTCATGGACGCGGTGCGCGACAACGGCGCAATCCTGCTGCCGGTCGACAGCGAGCACAACGCCGTGTTCCAGTGCCTGCCCGTTTGCACGGACAGCGAGGCGCAACTGCACGGCGGGGTGTCGAAGATCATTCTGACCGCGTCGGGCGGGCCGTTCCGCACCCGCGAACCCGCGACGCTCGTCGATGTCACGCCCGACGAAGCCTGCAAGCATCCGAACTGGGCGATGGGCCGCAAGATCTCCGTCGATTCCGCGACGATGATGAACAAGGGCCTCGAAGTGATCGAGGCGCACTGGCTGTTCAATCTGCCGGGCTCGCGTATCGAAGTGCTGATTCATCCGCAAAGCGTGATCCATTCGATGGTCTCCTACGCGGACGGCTCGGTGCTCGCCCAACTTGGCAATCCCGACATGCGTACGCCGATCGCTCATGCGCTCGCGTATCCGGAGCGCGTCGATTCCGGCGTCGCGCCGCTCGACCTGGCGCAGATCGCATCGCTCACGTTCGAAAAGCCCGACTTCGCGCGCTTCCCGTGCCTCGCGCTCGCCATCGATGCGCTAGAGGCGGGCGGTATCGCCAGCGCGGCGTTGAACGCGGCGAACGAAATCGCCGTGGAAGCGTTCCTCGCGCGCCGTATCGGCTTCATGGCGATCGGCGGCGTGGTCGAGCGGGTGCTGAACGCGCTGCCGAACGCCAGCGCCGCGTCGCTCGACGACGTGCTCGCCGCCGATGCGGACGCGCGCCGTCTCGCGTCGGGCTTCGTCGAAGCGCTCACCGCGCGCGCTCCGGGCGCCGAACCCATCGCCCATTGAGGCCGTCATGAACTTCCTGACCGAAATCGTCGCCTTCGTCGTCGCGATTGGCGTGCTCGTCGTCGTCCACGAATTCGGTCACTACAGCGTCGCGCGAATGTGCGGCGTCAAGGTGCTGCGTTTCTCGGTCGGCTTCGGCAAGCCGCTCGTGCGCTGGGTCAGCAAGAAGACCGGCGTCGAATGGACCATTTCCGCGCTGCCGCTCGGCGGCTACGTGAAGATGCTGGACGAGCGGGAAACCGAAGGCAGCATTCCGTCGGAAGACCTGCCGCGCGCGTTTAACCGTCAGCCCGTGCTGAAGCGCATCGCGATCGTCGCGGCGGGCCCGATCGCGAACTTCCTGCTGGCCATCGCGTTGTTTGCGGCTGTGTTCGCGGGCGGCGTCACCGAGCCGCAGGCCATCGTCGCCACGCCGGCATCCGGTACGGCGGCCGCCCGCGCCGGCTTCGAGGGCGGCGAGCAGATCCTCTCGATGCGCAATTCGCAGGGCGGCGACACGCAGGCGATTCGTTCGTGGTCCGATCTGCGCTGGAAAGTGCTCGACGCGTCGTTCGATCATCGGCGGATCGTGCTGACGGCAAAGACCCACGAAGGCACCTTCGATTTCCCGCTGACCGTCACAGGCATCACGGAAGCCGACGCCGAGCAGGACTTCATGGACAAGCTCGGCTTCACGCCGGGCGGCGGCACGCTGACGGTGGCGGGCGTGGAGGCGGGCAGCGCGGCGCAGAAAAGCGGGCTGGTCGCCGGCGACAAACTGCGCGCCATCGACGGCCGCCCGGTCGACAATGCGACGCGCTTCATCGACTACGTGAAGGCGCATGGCGGCAAGCCTGTCGCGCTCGTCATCGAGCGCGGCGAAGGCAGCCAGATCAAGCGCGATACGGTGCAGATCGTGCCGGACGTCAAGCGCGATGCATCGACGGGGCGGGACATCGGCCGCATCGGCGCTGCGCTCGCCAATCAGTTGCCGACCGTCGACGTGCGCTATGGTCCGGTCGAAAGCCTGCGTCTCGGCGTGAACCGCACGTGGGACATCAGTGTCTATTCGCTGCGCATGTTCGGGCGGATGATCGTCGGCGAAGCGTCGCTCAAGAACCTGTCGGGGCCGGTGACCATTGCGGACTACGCCGGCAAGAGCGCGCGTCTCGGCGCGACGGCATTTATTTCTTTCCTTGCCCTCGTCAGCATCAGCCTCGGTGTGTTGAACTTGTTACCGATTCCCGTTTTGGACGGTGGGCATCTGTTATATTATTTGGTTGAAGCCGTTACCGGCAAGGCGGTGTCCGATCGCTGGCAGCTGGTTCTGCAACGGGCGGGCCTCGTCTGCATCGTCGCTCTATCGATGATCGCGCTGTTCAACGACCTGACTCGCCTCATCCGTTTTTGATCCACTTTGATAATCTCTGGCGTCGCGACACGAGCGACCGCCGGAACGAATGCAGCTTTAAATACTGGGGAAGCACGTTGTTCAAACCTCATCGCTTTGTTCCTAAGTCGGCTGTGGCCGCGGCGCTCGCCGCAACGGGCATGGCGGCACACGCCACCACGCCGTTCGTCGTCCAGGATATCCGTATCGAAGGTCTCCAACGGATCGAGCCGGGCTCCGTATTTGCCTATTTGCCGATCAAGCAAGGCGACACGTTCTCTGACGACAAGGCCTCCGAAGCGATTCGCGCGCTGTACGCAACGGGCTTCTTCAACGACGTGCAGATCGCCACTGAGGGCAACGTGGTGGTCGTGCAGGTGCAGGAACGTCCGGCCATCTCGAACATCGAGTTCTCCGGTCTGCATGAGTTCGACAAGGACACCATCACCAAGGCGCTGCGCTCGGTCGGTTTGTCGCAGGGCCGCTCGTACGACAAGTCGCTGCTCGACAAGGCCGAGCAGGAACTGAAGCGCCAATATCTGACGCGCGGCTATTACGCGGCGGAAGTCACGACGACGGTCACGCCGGTCGACCGCAATCGCGTGTCGATTCTCTTCTCGGTCGCCGAAGGCCCGAGCGCGAAGATTCGCCAGATCAACTTCGTCGGCAACAAGGCGGTCAGTTCGGGCACGCTGCTCGGCGAAATGCAGCTGTCCACGCCGAACTGGTTCTCGTGGTACACGAAGAGCGACCTCTACGCGAAAGAAAAGCTGACCGGCGACCTCGAGAACGTCCGCTCTTACTATCTGAATCACGGTTACCTCGAGTTCAGCATCGATTCCACGCAGGTGTCGATCTCGCCGGACAAGAAGGACATGTACCTGACGGTCGCGGTGCACGAAGGCGAGCCGTACAAGGTCAGCAGCGTGAAGCTGTCGGGCAATCTGCTCGACCGCGAAGCGGAACTGAACAAGCTGATCACGGTGAAGCCGGGGCAGCTATTCTCGGCAGAAAAGCTTCAGGCGACCACGAAGGCGATCGTCGACAAGCTCGGCGAATATGGTTACGCGTTCGCGCAGGTCAACGCGCAGCCGGAAATCGACCAGGCGCATCACACCGTTGCGCTGACGCTGAACGTCGAGCCGAGCCGCCGCGTGTACGTGCGGCGTGTGAATATCGTCGGCAATACGCGCACTCGCGACGAAGTGGTGCGCCGCGAAATGCGCCAGCTCGAAAGCTCGTGGTTCGACTCGAGCCGCCTCGCGTTGTCGAAGGACCGCGTCAATCGTCTTGGCTACTTCACGGACGTGGACGTCACCACGACGCCGGTCGAAGGCACGAACGACCAGGTCGATGTCGACGTCAAGGTGG
This sequence comes from Caballeronia grimmiae, assembly GCF_022879615.1. Lineage (NCBI taxonomy): Bacteria > Pseudomonadati > Pseudomonadota > Betaproteobacteria > Burkholderiales > Burkholderiaceae > Caballeronia > Caballeronia grimmiae. The sequence continues at coordinate 1,642,907 of NZ_CP084271.1, read as the reverse complement.
CCGAAAAGCCGACCGGCGCAATCACGCTGGGCGCGGGCTTCTCGTCGACGGACAAGGTCGTGCTCTCAGCGGGCGTCTCGCAGGACAACGTGTTCGGCTCGGGCACCAGCCTCGCGGTCAACGTGAACACCGCGAAGACCTACCGCACGCTGACGGTCACGCAGGTCGATCCGTACTTTACGATCGACGGCATCAAGCGCATTACCGACGCGTACTACCGCACGTATCAGCCGCTTTACTACTCGACGGATTCGAGCTTCAAGATCGTGACGATGGGCGCGGACACGAAGTTCGGCATCCCGTTCTCCGAGCAGGACACGGTGTTCTTCGGCGTCGGCGCTGAACAGAATACGATGGACGTCGATTCGTCCACGCCGCAGTCGTACATCAACTACGTGAAGGAATTCGGCCGGGTAGTGAACAACTATCCGCTGACGATCGGCTGGTCGCGCGACAATCGCGACAGCGCGCTCGTGCCTAGCCGCGGCTACTATTTGCAGTCCAATGCGGAATACGGCACGCCGCTCGGCAACACGACGTACGCGAAGTTCGACGCGCAGTTCCAGTATTACTACTCGTTCGCACGCGGCTTCGTGCTCGGCTTCAACTTGCAGGGCGGCTACGGCAAGGGCCTGCAAGGGCAGACGTACCCGATCTTCAAGAACTACTATGCGGGTGGTATCGGCTCGGTGCGCGGCTACTCGCCTAGCTCGCTGGGCCCGCGCGACACCAAGACGAACGACCCGATCGGCGGGTCGCGCATGGCGGTCGGCAATATCGAGTTGACGTTCCCGCTGCCGGGCACGGGCTATGACCGCACGCTGCGCGTCTTCACCTTCCTCGACGCCGGTAACGTCTGGGGCGATCCGAACCAGGGTGGCACGAGCGGCGGCGCGAACGGTCTGCGCTACGGTTACGGTGTGGGTCTTGCATGGATTTCGCCGATCGGCCCGCTCAAGCTGAGCCTCGGCTTCCCGCTGCAGAAACACGATGGCGACCAGTATCAGAAGTTCCAGTTCCAGATCGGTACGGCCTTCTAAGCGCCTGCACCAGGCTGCGAACGCGGACTTCATTCATTTCGACGTAACGTGAGGAACACTTTGCGAACCGGTAAGCTCTCGAAACATATGGCGCTGGCGCTTGCGTTGTCGATGTTTCTCGGCCTCGGTGCGGTCGCGAAAGCGGACGCGCAGGAAGCGCGCATCGCTGCGGTCAACTCCGACCGCATCCTGCGCGAGTCGTCGGCGGCGAAGGCGGCCCAGTCCAAGCTGGAGCAGGAATTCTCCAAGCGCGACAAGGCTTTGCAGGACATGGCGCAGCGGCTCAAGTCGATGTCGGACAACATCGACAAGAACGGCCCGTCCATGGCCCCGACCGACCGCGCAGCGCGTCAGCGCGATCTCGCACAGCTCGACGCGGACTTCCAGCGCAGACAGCGCGAATTCCGCGAAGACCTGAACCAGCGCCGCAACGAGGAACTCGCGGCGGTGCTGGATCGCGCGAACAAGGTCATCAAGCAGATTGCGGAACAACAGCACTACGATCTGATCGTGCAGGAAGCGGTGTACGTGAGTCCGCGTATCGACATCACGGATCAGGTGCTGAAGGCGCTCGCGGCGGCGAGCCAGAGCGGCGGCACGAGCTCGAACTGACGAGGAGTCTTCACACGCATGGCATCAGGCATGGCGATCACGCTCGACGAACTGGTCAGGCGCTTTGGCGGCGAGGTGGTGGGTGAAGGCGCGTATCGCGTCGAAGGCCTCGCACCGCTCGACAAGGCAGGCCCGGCGCAACTCGCGTTTCTAGCGAATCAGAAATACCTGCCGCAGGTCGAGTCGACCCGCGCGGGCGCGGTCCTCATTTCGCGGGCGGATCTGGACAAACTCACGGCGCCGCGTGAAGGCAGCAATTTCATCGTGACGCCGAATCCTTACGCGTACTTTGCGCGCGTGGCGCAGGCGTTTATCGAACTGTCGGCGCCGAAGGTCAAGCCGGGCGTGCATCCGAGCGCGTACGTCGATCCGGCCGCCAAGGTCGCGGCAAGCGCGGTGATTGGGCCGCACGCGACGGTAGAAGCGGGCGCGGTCGTCGGCGAACGCGTCAGGCTGGATGCTGGCGTGTCCATCGGCGCGGGCGTTACGCTCGGCGACGACGTCCATCTGTATCCGAACGTCACGGTCTATCATGGTTGCAGGCTCGGCGCGCGCGTGATCGTGCATGCCGGCGCGGTGATCGGCGCGGATGGTTTCGGTTTTGCGCCCGATTTCGTCGGCGAGGGCGATGCGCGCACCGGAAGCTGGGTGAAGATCCCGCAAGTCGGCGCGGTGCAAATCGGCGACGACGTGGAAATCGGCGCGAACACGACGATCGATCGCGGCGCAATGGCCGATACCGTCATCGAAGAATGCGTGAAGATCGACAACCTCGTGCAGATCGGCCATAACTGCCGCATCGGCGCTTACACGGTCATCGCGGGTTGCGCGGGCATCGCGGGCAGCACGAACATCGGCAAGCATTGCATGATCGGCGGGGCGGTGGGCATCGCGGGTCACGTGACGCTGGCGGATTACGTGATCGTCACGGCGCAATCGGGTGTATCGAAGTCTCTGACGAAGCCCGGTATGTACACAAGCGCGTTTCCGGCCGTCAGCCACGCGGACTGGAACAAGAGCGCCGCGCTGGTACGCAATCTGGACAAGCTGCGCGACCGGATCAAGGCACTGGAAACGGCGCTGGCCGACAAGAAAAGCGGCGAGGCCTGAACGCCCGGCAGCATCGAGTTGCAACCGAATGGCTGTTCGAACCGAACGGCCCTGGAAGCACGAATTCAAAGCGGGCGTCTGACGCCCGCAGTCACTACCGCGCGGGACACGCGCGCGAGCAGAACGACCATGAGCACAGAAAAAATCAACCTCGACATCCACAAGATCCTCACGCTGCTGCCGCATCGGTATCCGATCCTGCTCGTGGATCGCGTGCTCGAACTCGAGCCGCACAAGAGCATCAAAGCGTTGAAGAACGTGACGATCAACGAGCCGTTTTTTCAGGGGCATTTCCCGACGCGGCCCGTGATGCCCGGCGTGCTGATTCTCGAAGCACTCGCGCAAACCGCTGCGCTGCTGACGTTCGCCGAAGAGCCGCACGACCCGTCGACGACGCTGTACTACTTCGTCGGCATCGACGGCGCGCGCTTCAAGCGTGTGGTGGAGCCGGGCGATCAACTGATTCTGAACGTCAACTTCGAGCGGTACATGCGAGGCATCTGGAAGTTCAAGGCGCGCGCCGAAGTGGATGGCGCGACCGCCGCCGAAGCCGAGCTCATGTGTACCGTGAAGAACACGGACGCCAGCGCATAAGCGGCGCAGGCGTAGGAAACGCAGCACGTTCGCAACACGGCGTGGCGACACACAGCATTCAGAGGCGAGGCGCATGACCACCATTCACCCCACCGCGATCATCGAGCCGGGCGCTCAAATCGACGATTCCGTCGAGATCGGGCCGTACGCGATCGTCGGCGCGCACGTCGTCATCGGCGCGGGCACGACCGTCGGTTCGCACAGCGTGATCGAGGGCCACACGACGATCGGGCGCGACAACCGCATCGGCCATTACGCGTCGATCGGCGGGCGGCCGCAGGACATGAAGTACAGGGACGAGCCGACTCGTCTCGAGATCGGCGACCGCAACACCATCCGCGAATTTACGACGCTGCATACGGGCACGGTGCAGGACCAGGGCCTGACGTCCATCGGCGACGATTGCTGGATCATGGCTTACGTTCACGTCGGCCACGACTGCCGGCTGGGCAACAGCGTCATCATGTCGAGCAACGCGCAACTGGCGGGGCACGTGACGGTCGGCGATCACGCGATCGTCGGCGGCATGTCGGGCGTGCATCAGTTCGTGCGCATTGGCGCGCATTCGATGCTGGGCGGCGCTTCTGCCCTCGTGCAGGACGTGCCGCCGTTCGTGATCGCCGCCGGCAACAAGGCGGAGCCGCACGGCATCAACGTCGAAGGCCTGCGCCGGCGCGGTTTCACGCCCGAGGCGATTTCCGCGCTGCGCACCGCGTACCGGATCGTGTACAAGAGCGGCCTGTCGCTCGAAGACGCGAAGGCGCAGCTTCGCGACCTGAGCGTGGCGGGCGGCGAGGGCGATGCGCCCGTGAAGGCTTTCACCGACTTCATCGCGGCGTCGCAGCGCGGCATCATCCGCTGAACGCGCATTTCGATGACGTTGATCACCACTGCCCCGCGCATCGCGATGGTCGCGGGCGAACCCTCCGGCGATCTGCTCGCGGCATCGCTGCTGAAGGGTCTGCAAGCCCGCCTGCCCGCTGACACGCGCTATAGCGGCATCGGCGGGCCGCGCATGACATCGGCGGGCTTCGAGGCGCACTGGCCGATGGACAAGCTGACGGTGCGCGGCTACGTCGAAGCGCTGCGGCACATCCCCGAGATTCTCGGCATTCGCAACGAACTGAAGCGCCAGTTGCTGGCGGAGCCGCCGTCGATGTTCATCGGCGTCGACGCGCCCGACTTCAACTTCGGCCTCGAACAGCCGCTGCGCGAGGCGGGCATTCCGACCGTGCACTTCGTGTGTCCGTCCATCTGGGCGTGGCGCGGCGGGCGCATCAAGAAGATCGTGAAGGCCGTCGATCACATGCTGTGCGTGTTTCCGTTCGAGACCGCGTTGCTGCAAAAAGCGGGCGTCGCATCGACTTACGTCGGCCATCCGCTTGCCGATGACATCCCGCTCGAACCGGATGTCGCGGGCGCGCGGCGCGAACTGGGTATCGCGGAAGGCGGTCCGGTGATCGCCGTATTGCCCGGCAGCCGGCGCTCGGAAATCGCGCTGATCGGGCCGACGTTTTTCGATGCCATGGAGCTGATGCAGCTTCGCGAGCCGGGCGTGCGCTTCCTGATGCCCGCGGCGAACCCGGCGCTGCGTGAATTGCTGCAGCCGCTCGTGGACGCGCATCCGCATCTGTCGCTCACCATCACCGATGGCCGCGCGCAAACCGCGATGACCGCCGCCGACGCCATCCTCGTCAAAAGCGGGACCGTGACGCTGGAAGCGGCGCTGCTCAAGAAGCCGATGGTCATCTCGTACAAGGTGCCCTGGCTCACGGGCCAGATCATGAAGCGGCAGGGCTATCTCCCGTATGTCGGCTTGCCGAACATTCTGGCGGGGCGCTTCGTCGTGCCGGAAATTCTGCAGCATTTCGCGACGCCCGAAGCGCTCGCCGAGGCGACGTTGAAACAGTTGAACGACGACGCGAACCGCCGTACCCTGACCGAAATCTTCACCGACATGCACATCGCGCTGCGCCAGAATACGTCGCAGCGAGCGGCCGAAGCGGTCGCGCGGGTGCTGGAAACACGAGGGGCGCGGTAATGGCGCGTCAGGCCAGTCAACAGAAGGTGCAAAACGGGCTCGATTTCAGCTCGCCACTGGACATCATCTGCGGCGTCGATGAAGCCGGGCGCGGTCCGCTGGCGGGGCCGGTGGTGGCGGCGGCGGTGATCTTCGATCCTGCAAGGCCGCGCATTAACGGTCTCGACGATTCCAAGGCGCTGAGCGCGAAGAAGCGCGAAGAGCTGTACGAGAAGATCGTCGATCGCGCGCTGGCTTACTGCATCGCGTCGGCGAGTGTCGAAGAGATCGACACCATCAACATCCTGCACGCGACCATGCTCGCGATGAAGCGCGCCGTCGAAGGGCTAGCCGTCGCGCCGACGCTCGTGAAGATCGACGGCAACCGCTGCCCGTCGCTGTCGATCCGCAGTGAGGCGGTAATCGGCGGCGACGCGCTCATCAAGCAAATCTCGGCCGCGTCGATTCTCGCGAAAGTCACGCGTGACCGCATGCTGGTCGAACTGCACGAGACGTATCCCGTGTACGGTTTCGCCACGCATTCGGGCTACGGCACGCCACAGCATTTAAAGGCGCTGCGCGAGCATGGGCCGTGCCAGCATCATCGCCGGTCGTTTGCGCCGGTGCGTGAAGCGCACACCTTGTTCTTCGGCTCCGTGCTGCCGGACATCGCGCCCGAGGTGCTGCACGCCGCCGAGACGCTCGGCGACGACTCGGACGCGCTCGCGTTCTGACCGTCGACCGCGAACGAATCAACGTGAAATCCATCACTTCGCGGGACAACCCGCTCTACAAGCGCCTGAAGGCGCTCGCCGGCTCCACCGCGCAGCAGCGGCGAAGCGGCCACGCACTGCTCGAAGGGCTGCATCTCGCAGCCGCTTATCTGGATACCGCCGGCCAGCCGGAAACCTGCGTCGTCACGGAAGGCGCGCTGACGCATGCCGAAGCGCGCGAGATCGTCGCGCGCATCGAGGAAAGGCGTGTGGTCGTGTTGCCCGATGCGCTCTTCGGCCAGCTATCGAGCGTCGTACACGGCGTCGGCATGCTGCTGCTGGTGGAGAAGATCGGCGCGGCGCTGCCCGAACGCGTGAGCGAAACGTGCGTGGTTCTCGACGGCGTTCAGGACGCGGGCAACGTCGGCTCCATTCTGCGTAGCGCGGCGGCGGCAGGCGTCACGCGCGTGTTCTGCGCACCGGGGACGGCGTATGCGTGGTCGTCGAAGGTGCTGCGCTCGGGGATGGGCGCGCACTTTCTGCTCGATATCTTCGAGGACGTCGAACCGTCCGATCTCATCGCGCGCCTGAACGTGCCGGTGACCATCACCGATTCGCACGGCGCCGTCGCCATCTACGATTGCGATCTCTCGTCGCCGCTTGCGTGGGTCTTCGGAAACGAAGGCGCGGGCGTGTCGCAGGTCTGGCGCGATGCCGTGACGCATCGCGTGACCATCCCGCAACCGGGAGGCATGGAATCGCTCAACGTGGCGGCTGCGGCGGCCATCTGTCTGTTCGAGCAGTGCCGCCAGCAGCGAGTCTGATCGCCTGATCAGTAGTAGGAAGGCCGCTCCGGCTTGATTTCCTGCAGGATCGTCGTGGCGATTTCCTCGATGGACTTGTGCGTCGACGAAAGCCACTTGACGCCCTCACGCTTCATCATGCTTTCCGCTTCGTTGATTTCGTAGCGGCAATTCTCCAGGGCGGCGTACTTGCTGCCCGGCCGCCGTTCGTTGCGGATTTCGGCCAGGCGCTGCGGGTCGATGGACAGCCCGAACATCTTCTCCCGATGATCCAGCAGCGGCGTCGGCAGCTTGCCCCGCTCGAAGTCTTCCGGGATCAGCGGATAGTTCGCCGCCTTCACGCCGTATTGCATGGCCAGATAGAGGCTCGTCGGCGTTTTGCCGCTGCGCGATACGCCGACCAGAATCACATCGGCTTCGGTGAGATTGCGGTTCGACTGCCCGTCGTCGTGCGCGAGCGAGAAGTTGATCGCCTCGATCCGATTCTTGTATTCCTCGGTATCGGCGTTCTGGTGGACGCGGCCCATCGCGTGCGTCGACTTGATCTCCAGCTCGTGCTCGAGCGGCTCGATAAAGGTCTGGAACATGTCCAGCACGAGCGCATTGCAGCGCTTGACGATCTCATTGGACGCGCTGTCGACGAGCGTCGTGAAGACGATCGGCCGGCGGCCGTCGAGCGATACGGCCTCGTTGATCTTCTCGACGGTCGCATGCGCCTTGTCGATGGAATCGACGAACGGCACGCGCACGAGCCGGAATTTTTGGTCGAACTGGGCGAGGATCGAATGCGCGAAGGTTTCGGCAGTGATCCCGGTACCGTCGGAAACGATGAATACGGAGGGCGGCATCGGCGGGTGATCAGAAGGGAACGTGTTGCATTGAACGTGCTCAAACGGTAACGCCGGCGACGCGGCGCGGGTGCAAGCCGCTGTGTTACATTGAGCGGCCCGTGCATGTGCGCAGGCGAACCAAGAGGCGTGAAACACCTCGATTTTGCCGTGGAATTACTGTCCCTGCTAAGACAAATTCGATAATCGACACGGTAGAATAGCGGCAACCTGTTCGATAAGCAATTGCGGACAATTTGAGTCGGATTTTGGTCGAATCGCGGTCATTTCGTGGAATTTGCGGCAGAAAACCACGTTTTAGAGCACATTCGGACGGCCGCTTCTCTTTGCCCCGTGCGTGGTCCGCACGAGCGCATGTCTTTCGCGAAGGCTTATCAAACAGGTTGTACGAGATGCGGCGGTGCTTCCAATGAGCGCCGCCGCATGTGAGCCCACTCGTGCGATCGTGAATTCCATCCACCTTAGGGGCTTGTATGACTAACGCAGTCAATGTTGCGAACGATGTCGCAAAGGATCAGGCGTATGTAGTTCCATTCGAGCAGTTGCGAATGACCGACGTGGAAATCGTCGGTGGCAAGAATGCGTCGCTCGGCGAAATGATCAGCCAGCTTTCCGAAGCCGGCGTCAGCGTGCCGACGGGCTTTGCCACGACCGCGCTCGCATTCCGCGACTTCCTCCAGCACAACGACCTGACCGATCGCATCGCCAGACGTCTCGAGACGTTCGACGTCGACGACGTGAAGGCGCTTGCCGAAGCGGGCAAGGAAATCCGCCAGTGGATCGTCGACGCGCCGATGCAGCCGCGTCTCGAAGACGAAATCCGCCGTCAATTCGAAGTCCTGCAAAAGGGCTCGCCCGAAGAGCTTTCGTTCGCCGTGCGTTCGTCCGCGACCGCCGAGGACTTGCCCGACGCATCGTTCGCGGGCCAGCAGGAAAGCTATCTGAACGTGGTCGGCATCGAAGACGTGCTCGATCGCATGAAGCACGTTTTCGCGTCGCTCTATAACGACCGCGCCATCTCTTATCGCGTCCACAAGGGCTTCACTCACGCCGAAGTCGCGCTGTCGGCGGGCGTGCAGCGCATGGTCCGCTCGGACGTCGGCGCGGCTGGCGTCATGTTCACCATCGACACCGAGTCGGGCTTCAAGGACACCGTCTTCATCACGTCGAGCTACGGCCTGGGCGAGACCGTCGTGCAGGGCGCGGTGAATCCGGACGAATTCCACGTCTTCAAGACCACGCTCGCGCAGGGCAAATATCCGATCATCCGCCGCTCCATCGGCTCGAAGCTCGTCAAGATGGAATTCACGCAGCCGGGCGAGCCGGGCCGCGTGAAGACCGTCGACGTGGCGCACGAGCAGCGCAACCGCTTCTCCATTTCGGACGAAGACGTGATCGAGCTCGCGAAGTATGCGGTGATCATCGAGAAGCACTACCAGCGTCCGATGGACATCGAGTGGGGCAAGGACGGCCGCGACGGCAAGCTGTTCATTCTGCAGGCGCGCCCGGAAACGGTGAAGAGCCAGGCTGCGGGCAAGGCCGAGATGCGCTTCAAGCTGAAGGGCCAGTCGAACGTCATCGCCACGGGCCGCGCAATCGGCCAGAAGATCGGCGCGGGCCCCGTGCGCGTGATCCACGATCCGTCGGAGATGGAACGCGTGCAGCCGGGCGACGTGCTCGTCGCGGACATGACCGACCCGAACTGGGAACCGGTGATGAAGCGCGCAGCGGCCATCGTCACGAATCGCGGCGGCCGCACGTGTCACGCGGCGATCATCGCGCGTGAGCTGGGCGTGCCGGCGGTGGTTGGCTGCGGCGACGCCACCGACCTCCTGAAGGACGGCGCGCTCGTCACGGTGTCGTGCGCGGAAGGCGACGAAGGCAAGATCTACGACGGCCTGCTCGAAACCGAAGTGACCGAAGTCCAGCGCGGCGAACTGCCGAAGATTCCGGTCAAGATCATGATGAACGTCGGCAATCCGCAACTCGCGTTCGACTTCGCGCAGTTGCCGAATGCGGGCGTCGGCCTCGCGCGGCTCGAGTTCATCATCAACAACAACATCGGCGTACACCCGAAGGCGATTCTGGAGTACCCGAATATCGACGCGGACCTGAAGAAGGCGGTCGAAAGCGTGGCGCGCGGTCATGCGTCGCCGCGTGCGTTCTACGTCGACAAGCTGACGGAAGGCATCGCGACGATCGCGGCGGCGTTCTATCCGAAGCCCGTCATCGTGCGTCTGTCGGACTTCAAGTCGAACGAGTACAAGAAGCTGATCGGCGGTTCGCGCTACGAGCCGGACGAAGAGAATCCGATGCTCGGTTTCCGTGGCGCGTCGCGCTATATCGCGGAAGACTTCGCCGAGGCGTTCCATATGGAATGCATCGCGCTTAAGAAGGTCCGCGAAGAGATGGGCCTCGACAACGTCCAGATCATGGTGCCGTTCGTGCGGACGCTGAAGCAGGCGGATCGCGTGGTCGAACTGCTGAAGAAGTTCGGTCTGGAGCGCGGCGTCAACGACCTCAAACTCGTGATGATGTGCGAAGTGCCGTCCAACGCAATTCTCGCTGAAGAGTTCCTGCAACGCTTCGACGGCTTCTCGATCGGCTCGAACGATCTGACGCAGCTAACGCTGGGACTCGACCGCGACTCCGGCATGGAACTGCTGGCCGCCGACTTCGACGAGCGCGACCCGGCGGTGCAGTTCATGCTGAAGCGCGCCATCGAGACGTGTCTCCGGCTGAACAAGTACGTCGGCATCTGCGGTCAGGGTCCGTCGGATCATCCGGATCTCGCCGAGTGGCTGGCGAAGCAGGGCATCGAATCGATGTCGCTGAACCCGGACACGATCATCGACACATGGCAGCAGTTGGCGAAGACCTTGTCAAAATGAGTCGTAACCGCGCCTTTCCGCTTGCTTACGGATAAGTGCGGCATGCTATAAAAAACACCCCGGACCTTTTCGTCCGGGGTGTTTTCGTTTGGAGACTGGCATGGCGTTGAATGGACTGATCTGGTGGATCGCGGCGGGCGTGCTGATCGTCACGGAGTTGTTCACCGGCACGTTCTATCTGCTGATGATCGCGCTGGGGCTGCTGGCGGGCGGCATCGCGTTCGCCGTGGGGCTTGCGTTGCACGTGCAGCTGGGCGTCGCGGCGCTCGTGGCGCTGGTGGCGGTCGTCCTGCTGCGGCGTTCGCGCTTCGGAAGCTGGAAGCGGCGCGACGCTTCACGCGATACAGCCGTCAACCTCGACATCGGCGCGACAGTGGAAGTCGCGCAATGGCATGACCGCCGCGCCCGGGCGATGTATCGCGGGGCGGAGTGGGACGTCGAACTGGCGCCGGGCGAGTCTGAAGGCGCTCGCTTGTACTGCATCACGGCGCTGGAGGGCAGCCGGCTCGTCGTCGCGGCCAAGCGATGAACACCGTTTTATCGACAAGAATTGAAGGAGCCACACCATGATTTTAGCTGCCATCCTGCTGGTGATCGCCATCGTGATCATTGTAAACACGGTCAAGATCGTTCCACAGCAGCACGCCTGGGTGCTCGAGCGGCTGGGCCGCTATCACGCGACGCTCACGCCGGGTCTCAATATCGTGCTGCCGTTCGTCGATCGCATCGCGTACAAGCACATTCTCAAGGAGATTCCGCTCGACGTGCCGAGTCAGGTCTGCATCACGCGCGACAACACGCAGCTTCAGGTGGATGGCGTGCTGTACTTTCAGGTCACCGATCCGATGAAGGCGTCGTATGGATCGTCCAACTTCGTGATCGCCATTACGCAGCTTTCGCAAACGACGCTGCGCTCGGTCATCGGCAAGCTCGAACTGGACAAGACCTTCGAGGAACGCGAGTACATCAATCACAGCATCGTGAATGCGCTCGATGAAGCCGCGTCGAACTGGGGCGTGAAGGTGCTGCGCTACGAGATCAAGGACCTGACGCCGCCGAAGGAGATTCTCCACGCGATGCAGGCGCAGATTACCGCCGAGCGCGAGAAGCGCGCGCTGATAGCGGCATCGGAAGGGCGCAAGCAGGAGCAGATCAATCTGGCGTCGGGTGCGCGCGAAGCCGCGATCCAGAAGTCCGAGGGCGAGCGTCAGGCGGCGATCAATCAGGCGCAGGGCGAAGCGTCGGCCATTCTTGCGGTCGCCGAAGCGAACGCGCAGGCCATCGAGAAGATCGGCGCGGCGATTCAGACGGCGGGCGGCATGGAGGCTGTGAATCTCAAGGTGGCGGAGCAGTATGTCGGGGCTTTCGCGAACATCGCGAAGACGGGCAACACGTTGATCGTGCCCGGCAACATGTCGGACATGAGTTCGATGATCGCGTCGGCGCTGGCGATCGTGAAGGGCGAGGGCGGCAGCGTTATTCGAAAGAGCTGAAGGAGCCTAAAAGCAATCGGGGCGCTCGACAGCGCCCCGACTTGTATTACCGCGCTGCCGTCCGCATCAGACGGGCGCGTTCGCGTTCCCAGTCGCGTTTCTTTTCGGTTTCCCGCTTGTCGTGCAGCTTCTTGCCCTTGGCCAGACCGATCTCGCATTTCACGCGGCCTTCCTTGTAATGGAAGTTGAGCGGCACGAGCGTGTGACCGCGCTGCTCGACCTTGCCGATGAGCTTGTCGATCTGCTCTCGATGCAGCAGCAGCTTGCGGGTGCGCACCGGATCGAGATTCGCAAACTTCGAAGCTTCGGGCAGCGGGCTGATGTGCGTGCCGATCAGGAACAGTTCGCCGTTCTTGATGACGACATAGCCTTCCTTGATCTGCCCGCGGCCCGCGCGCAGCGCCTTGACTTCCCAGCCTTCGAGCACGAGACCGGCCTCGTAGCGTTCTTCGATGAAGTAATCGAAGAACGCTTTTCTGTTGTCAATGATGCTCATGAATGGAAAGTGCCCAACTCGTTTAAAATCACGATTTTAGCAGCGCGCCGCCTGACAGACGAAGCCGTCTTCGCGGGCCGCATTCGCCGCCACCCCAACAAGCCACCCGCTGCGCCCTTATGGCCGACGTCCAGAAAACCGTGTTGATCCGTCATTCGGCGGAAGAAATGTTCGACCTCGTCACCGATGTCGCCGACTATCCGAACTTCCTGCCGTGGTGCGGCGGCGTCGAGATCGGACGCCAGGACGAGAACGGCATGGAGGCAAAGATCGACATCAGCTTCAAGGGCATCAAGCAGCACTTCGCAACGCGCAATGTGCAGAAACGCCCGACGCACATTGATATGGAGTTCCTTAGCGGCCCTTTCAAGAAGTTCACGGGCTACTGGCGCTTCACGCCGTTGCGCGCGGACGCATGCAAGATCGAATTCGCGCTGCACTACGAGTTCTCGAACCTGATTCTCGAGAAGCTCATCGGGCCGGTGTTCAGTCATATCGCGAACACCTTCGTGGACTCCTTCGTCAAGCGCGCGGACCAGCGCTACGGCAAGAAATGAACCTGCGTATCGATGTTTGCTACGGCTTGCCCGGTGGCGACAGCTTCTACGCGCACGTCGATATCGGCGACGGCGCGACGCTGCGCGAGGCGATCGAGGCGAGCGGCGTGCTGAAGCAACACCCGGAGATCGATCTGGCGACGCAGAAGGTCGGCGTGTTCGGCAAGCTCAAGCCGCTGGACGCCACGCTCGCGGATCTGGATCGCGTGGAGATTTATCGGCCGCTCAAGGTCGATCCGAAAACCGCGCGCCAGCGCCGCGTCGACAAGGCGCGCAAGTCGGGATCGATCGAAGGCCGGAAGTGGCAGTCGAAGGATTCGCGCTGATCGACCGCCGCTTCAATGCGCCGGCGCTTCCTTCGGCGCGGCAGCCGGCTCGACGCTATGCTGCCGAACCGACCAGCTCACGCCCGCGACCAGCAGCACGATAGCCAGCAACTCCGGCACACGCGGCCACCGGCCGTCGTAGATAAAAGCGTAGAGCAGCGCGAACAGCGTTTCGAACACGATCATCTGGCCGGACAGCGTCAGCGGCAGGCGTTTCGCTGCCGCGTTCCACAGCATGTTGCCGAGCCACGAACCCCCCGTCGCGAGCGCGAAGCATACGATCCAGAACACATGCCAGCGCGCATCCGGCACGCTCGCCTGAACCGTGCCCGCGGGCAGCATCCACATGACCGCGCCGAGCATCGCCCCGAGCAGGCCCGTCACGATGCCCCACAGCACGGACCATTCGTTGCCGTCGAAGTGATAATTTGCCTGCAGATAGCGCGCGTTGACGACCGCGTACCACGTCCACGACGCCAGCGCGCCGACCGCGCACGCGAGCCCGGCGATGCGCGTCAGCACGCTCGTGGCGGGCGCGTCGGTGTGATGGAGAATCACGTCGCTGAAGACGTCGAGGTTGATGCACGCGATGCCCGTAACCACCAGCGCAAGCGGTGCGACGAGGCGCTTCAGTTCGATCGCGCCGTGGTCGCGCCGTCCGGCGAGCGTAACCGTCACCGGCAAAATCCCGACGATCAGCGACGACGGCGCCACGCCCACGAGTTGCACCGCGCTCGCGAGCAGCATGTAGTAGAGCAGGTTGCCGACGAGCGCGAGCTTGACGAGCGCGATGAGATCGGCCCGCGTTAGCTTGGCGAGCAGCCGCCGCGCGAACGGCAGCGCAACGGCGAGCGACACCGCGCCGTACATCAGGTAGCGCCCGACGCTCAGCGTCAGCGGTGAAAAGTCCGGCAACAGGCGCGGCGCGAGAAAAATGAAACCCCAGATGGCCCCTGCCAGCATTCCGTACATCACACCGCGCTGCATTACCCGACTCCCTGCCTTGATCCAATCGACGGCGCAGGTTAGCACGCACCCCCGGCGCGGCGTCTTGTCGAAAGCTGCACCGCGGCGCCGCCGCATCGAGGCCCGATCTTTGCAGGGGAATCACGTAAGCTGCTGTCCAGACAGTGAAAACCCGGGGAACTATCGGTATAATCTGCTTTTGCGCCCATAGGATTTGCCATGCGTCTGATCCAGAAAGCACTCACGTTCGATGACGTGCTCCTCGTGCCCGCGTTCTCCAGCGTTCTCCCGCGCGACACCAGCCTGAAATCCCAGCTGACTCGCAACATTTCCCTGAATATGCCCCTCGTGTCCGCAGCCATGGACACGGTCACCGAAGGCCGGCTCGCCATCGCAATGGCGCAGATGGGCGGCATTGGCATCGTCCACAAGAATCTCACAGCGAAAGAACAGGCGCGCGAAGTCGCGAAGGTCAAGCGTTTCGAATCCGGCGTCGTCCGCGATCCGATCACCGTGCCGCCGCAAATGCGCGTGCGCGACGTGATCGCGCTGACGCAGCAGCATGGCATCTCCGGCTTCCCAGTGGTGGAGGGCGCGCAACTCATCGGCATCGTCACGAACCGCGACCTGCGTTTCGAAGAGCGGCTGGACGAGCCGGTGCGCAACATCATGACGCCGCGCGAGCGTCTCGTGACGGTCAAGGAAGGCACGTCGCTCGCCGAAGCCAAGGCGCTGATGCATAGCCATCGCCTCGAGCGCGTGCTCGTGGTCAACGACGCATTCGAGCTGCGCGGCCTGATGACGGTGAAGGACATCACCAAGCAGACCGAAAACCCGGACGCGTGCAAGGACGAAGACGGCAAGCTGCGTGTCGGCGCGGCCGTGGGCGTGGGTCCGGACAACGAAGAGCGCGTCGATCTGCTCGCGCAGGCGGGCGTCGATGTCATCGTGGTTGATACCGCGCACGGTCACAGCCAGGGCGTGCTCGAGCGCGTGCGCTGGGTGAAGCAGAACTATCCGCGCGTGCAGGTCATCGGCGGCAACATCGCGACGGCGGCGGCAGCCAAGGCCCTCGTCGAATACGGCGCGGATGCGGTGAAGGTCGGCATTGGGCCGGGCTCCATCTGCACGACCCGAATCGTCGCGGGCGTGGGCGTGCCGCAAATCACGGCCATCGCGAACGTGTCGGAAGCCCTGCGCGGCAGCGGCGTGCCGGTCATCGCGGATGGCGGCGTGCGCTTCTCGGGCGACGTCTCGAAGGCGCTCGCGGCAGGCGCGAACGTCGTGATGATGGGCAGCATGCTCGCAGGCACCGAAGAATCGCCGGGCGACGTGTTCCTGTTCCAGGGCCGCCAGTACAAGGCGTATCGCGGCATGGGCTCGGTCGGCGCGATGAAGGACGGCGCGGCGGACCGCTACTTCCAGGACAACTCGGCGAACATCGACAAGCTCGTGCCGGAAGGCATCGAAGGCCGCGTGGCCTACAAGGGCTCGGTGAACGCCATCCTGTTCCAGGTCGTCGGCGGCGTGCGCGCGAGCATGGGTTATTGCGGCTGCCGCACCATCGCGGAATTGCACGAGAAGGCGGAGTTCGTGCAGATCACGGCGGCTGGCATGCGTGAATCGCACGTGCATGACGTGCAGATCACGAAGGAAGCGCCGAATTATCACGTCGATTAATGCGCAGTCTCATTCGTCGGTGAGTGCGTCGATAACCCTGGTGGACCCATCATGAAACCGTTGCTGCGCGCCGTGCTGGTCGTCAATGCCCTGATTTTCGTGGTATTCGGCGTGCTGTTCCTGCTGACGCCCTGGGCCGGTCTTTTCGATGCGCTGCAACTCGGCGCGATGCGCGTCGAACCCGCGTTCGCCGGGCAGTTGCTGGGCGTCGCGCTGATCGGGTTCGCGTGGCTGTCGCTGCACGCGGCGATCGACGGCGCGTTGACCGCGGCGGCCGCGAAGGCGTCGGGCCATGTGGAGTGGCTCTCGGGCGTCATCGCGCTGGTCTGGCTGCTCGGACTGCGTACGCCCCAGGTCGACGGGTTCGGCCAGGTGAGCGCGGCGCTCATCGGTATCGTGCTCGTCGTGTTGGGGCTCGGCAGTGTGCGGCTGGCGTCGGCGGTGCGGCGGCGCGAACGTGCGGCGGCGGTCGGCGCGGCATCGGCGGAACGCGCGGAGAAGAAGGCCGCGCAAACGCGCGATGCAACGCGCCCACCTGTCGTCAGCGTCCCGACGCCGCCGGATACCGCGGCTCGTCCGATGGCGCGGGCTCCCGACGTCACCGCAATCGATCCGATCACCGGCCGCACGGTCGATCCGGCGGGCCGTCCTGTGGATGCCGCCGCGCCAGCTTCGGCCACGCGCATGCGAACCGAAGCCGGCATGGTCGATCCGGTGACGGGCCGCACGCTCGATCCGCAGACGGGCCGCGAAATCGATCCGGTCACGGGAAAGCGCATCGATCCGGTCATCAGCGGGGAAATCGATCCGGCCACGGGCCGGCGCGTAGATCCGCTGACGGGGCGCGTGGTTCCCGATCCGGCGAGCGGAGCACCGCACTGAACGCGCGCACGCACAGACTCGCGGCGCGGACGGCCAGGCCGTCGAATCGACGCGCGCAAGCAGGAAACACAAGTACGGTCGGCCTTCGCGCCGGCCGTCGATTTATTGGCGACGAGCCGCGCGAACGCACGGCTCGTCGGCACACACCTCATTCGTTCACTTAGCCTTTGCCCGCAGCCATGCACGACAAAATCCTGATTCTCGATTTCGGCTCTCAAGTCACCCAGCTGATCGCCCGGCGCATCCGCGAGTCGCATGTCTACTCGGAGATTCATCCGTACGACGTCGACGAAACCTTCATCCGCGAGTTCGCGCCGAAGGGCATCATCCTGTCGGGCGGGCCGAACTCGGTCACCGAGGCGAAGTCGCCGCGTGCGCCGCAGATCGTCTTCGACCTCGGCGTGCCGGTGCTCGGCATCTGCTACGGCATGCAGACGATGGCCGACCAGCTCGGCGGCAAGGTCGAACTCGGCAAGGTGCGCGAATTCGGCTATGCGGAAGTGCAGGCGCTGAACCACACGGGCTTTCTGGAAGGCATCGAAGACTTCAAGAGCGCCGAAGGCGAGGCGATGCTCAAGGTCTGGATGAGCCACGGCGATAAGGTCGCGGACCTGCCAGCCGGGTTCAAGCTGATGGCGTCGACGCCCGCATGCCCGATTGCCGCGATGGCCGACGACGATCGCCGCTTCTACGGCGTGCAATGGCATCCGGAAGTCACGCATACCGTGCAGGGCCGCGCGATGCTCGACCGCTTCGTGCTCGAACTGTGCGGTGCGCGGGCCGACTGGGAGATGGGCCATTACATCGATGAAGCGGTAGAGAAGATTCGCGCGCAAGTCGGCAATGAGCACGTGATTCTCGGTTTGTCGGGCGGCGTGGATTCGTCGGTGGCGGCGGCGCTGCTGCATCGCGCGATCGGGGATCAACTGACGTGCGTGTTCGTGGATCACGGCCTGTTGCGCCAGAACGAAGCCGAACAGGTGATGTCGACGTTTGCGGATCACCTGGGCGTGAAGGTCATTCACGTCGATGCCAGCGAAGCGTTCCTGCACAAGCTCGCCGGCGTCACCGATCCGGAAGCGAAGCGCAAGATCATCGGCGCGGAGTTCGTCGAAGTGTTCCATGCGGAGTCCGAGAAGCTGACCGATGCGAAGTGGCTCGCGCAGGGCACGATCTATCCGGACGTGATCGAATCGGCGGGCAAGGGCAAGAAGGGCGCGCATACGATCAAGAGTCATCACAACGTCGGTGGCTTGCCCGAGACGCTCAATCTGAAGCTGCTCGAACCGCTGCGTGAGCTTTTCAAGGACGAAGTGCGCGAACTGGGCGTGAAGCTCGGACTGCCGCCGGCGATGGTGTATCGCCATCCGTTCCCCGGCCCGGGTCTCGGCGTGCGCATTCTCGGCGAAGTGAAGCGCGAGTTCGCGGACCTGCTCCGTCGTGCGGATGCGATTTTCATCGAGACGCTGCGCAATACCATCGATCCGGAGACGGGCAAGTCGTGGTACGACCTGACGAGCCAGGCCTTTGCGGTGTTCCTGCCGGTGAAGAGCGTCGGCGTGATGGGCGACGGGCGGACTTATGAGTACGTCGTCGCGCTGCGCGCGGTGCAGACGCTGGACTTCATGACGGCGCATTGGGCGCATCTGCCGCACGAATTGCTCGGGAATGTGAGCAATCGGATCATCAATGAGGTGCGGGGCGTGAATCGCGTCGTTTATGACATTTCGGGGAAGCCGCCGGCGACAATCGAGTGGGAGTGAGGGCGTAGCCCAAAGTTGAACGCGAGTCCGTGACATGAGCCTCTCCCATCTCACCGACTCGCTCTTCCTCGCCATCTACCCCGACGAAGCCGCCGCCTTGCGCATCCGCGACGAGGCGGCGCGCATCCGCGTCGAACACAAGCTGCGGACGCCGCCGATCCCCGCTCATCGCCTGCACATCACGCTGCATTACCTCGGCGCGTTCGCGGGCCTTCCTGCCGACGTCATCGAACAGGCGCGAGTTGCGGCGTCATCCATCGAGACCCCCGCCTTCGACCTCCAGCTCGACCGCATCGAAACCTTCGCTTCCCGCCGCCCGAAACGTCCGCTCGTCATCGCTGGCGACGCGAACGAAGCTTGCTCCGCCTTCGTCGATACGCTCGATAAAGTGCTGCAAACCGCCGGCATCTTCGTCAAATCGCATCCGCAGTTCATCCCGCACGTGACCTTGCTCTACGACGAGCATCGCATCGCGCGGCGAAGCATCGAGCCTATCGAATGGACCGTGCGCGAGTTCGCGCTCGTGCGCAGCCTGCTCGGGCGATCGCAGCACGAAGTCCTCGCGCGCTGGCCGCTCACGTCGTAGCCAACGCGAAACAATCGCCGGAAACTGTTTCGCGGATTTTTCGTCCGGGTTATGGTTAGCGTTGTCCGCATCGATCGCTGCGACAAAGACGTAAGAAAAACGCCAGGATTCCGATTACATGACTCGAGCCCGTCTGCTGCACGTCACCCCGGAAACGCATTACGTTCACATCGATCTTGTCTACGCGACCGATCGCAATTTCACCGGCAAGCCCATCTACAAGGTGCAGCACTGTCTGCTGCTCGAACCCGCCGAAGCCGCGCTGCGCCGCGCCGTCGGCATCGCGCGGAGCTTCGGCATGACGCTGAAAATCTTCGACGCCTACCGCCCGCCGCAAGCGCAAAAAGTGCTGTGGGACTTTCTGCCCGATCCCAACTTCATCGCCGAACTCGGCCGCGGCTCGAACCATAGCCGCGGCACGGCAGTCGATCTGACGCTCGTCGACGAACACGGCAACGATCTCGACATGGGTACCGGCTTCGATGCGATGGTGCCCGAGTCCGGCCACTTCCACGCCGGCTTGCCGATCTACGTGCAACGCAATCGCACGCTGCTGCTCGGCGTGATGCACGGCGCGGGCTTCACGCACATCGCCAGCGAGTGGTGGCACTACGAATTGCCGGGCTCGCGCGAACTTCCGCTCATCGACAACGAAGCAAGCGGCCCCTTGCGGCTGATGTAATCCCGACAGGAGACGAAATGAAAAACGGCGCGCGAAAAATTCTGGCGATGGCTACGCTCGCGGCGGCGCTGACGGCCACGCACGCGCTCCCCACTCAGGCCGCCACGCCGAAAGACATGTTCGTGATGGCGACGCTGCTCGACGAATTCACCACGCTCGATCCCGGCGAAGTCTACGAACTCGTGCCCGAGGAATACGTCGCGAACACGTATGACCGGCTGGTGCGTGTCGATCTGAAGGACCCGTCGAAATTCAACGGCGATGTCGCGCAGTCGTGGACCGTCAGCCCCGATGGCCTCACGTTCACCTTCAAGCTGCGCTCGGGTCTCAAGTTCCACTCGGGCAATGCGCTCACCGCCGACGACGTCGCGTGGTCCGTCCAGCGTACCGCGCTGCTCGACAAGGGCGCGGCGGCGGTGCTCGCGGGCATCGGCATCACGAAGGCCAACGCGCTGCAGAACGTGAAGAAAATCGACGACACGACCGTCTCGATCACCACCGACCAGC
Organism: Caballeronia grimmiae; assembly: GCF_022879615.1. Lineage (NCBI taxonomy): Bacteria > Pseudomonadati > Pseudomonadota > Betaproteobacteria > Burkholderiales > Burkholderiaceae > Caballeronia > Caballeronia grimmiae. The sequence continues at coordinate 1,622,338 of NZ_CP084271.1, read as the reverse complement.
GCTACGCCCCGACCTTCGTGCTCAACGTGCTCGGCGCGTGGCCGGCGTCGGTGGTGGATCGCAAGCTGGTGGAGTCGCATCAGAAGGGCAACGACTACGGCAACGAATGGCTCAAGACCAACGAGGCCGGATCGGGCGCGTACAAGCTCGTCAAGTGGACCGCGAACGACAGCATCGTGCTGCAACGCTTCGAGGGTTATCGTCTGCCGCTCGCGATGAAGCGCATCGTGTTGCGCCACGTGACCGAAGCCGCGAGCCAGCGCCTGATGATCCAGAACGGCGATATCGACGTGGCCCGCGACCTCAGCCCCGACGATCTCGACACGCTCTCGAAAAACGGCGTCATCAAGGCGACGGCCGTGCCGCAAGCGACGCTGATGTATCTCGGTCTCAACAACAAGAACCCGAATCTCGCGAAGCCCGAAGTCTGGGAAGCGATGAAGTGGCTCATCGATTATCAGGGCATTCAGAAGAACGTGATCCGCACGACCTACAAGGTCCACGAGACGTTCCTGCCCGAAGGCTTTCTCGGCGCGCTCAACGAAAATCCGTATCACCAGGACGTGGCGAAGGCGAAGGCGCTGCTCGCGAAAGCCGGTCTTGCCGATGGCTTCACCGTGAAGATGGACGTGCGCAACGACTATCCGTATAGCGAAATCGCGCAGGCGGTGCAGGCGAATCTCGCGCTCGGCAACATCAAGGTTCAGCTCGTGCCGAGCGACAACAAGCAGACGCTCGGCCGCTATCGCGCGCGGGCGCACGACATTTACATCGGCGAATGGTCGGCGGATTACATCGATCCGCACAGCAATGCGCAGGGCTTCGCGTGGAATCCGGACAACTCGGATGCGTCGAGCTACAAGATGCTCGCATGGCGAAACGCGTGGAATATTCCCGATCTCACGAAGGAAACCAACGCGGCGCTCGCGGAAAGCTCGACGGCCAAGCGCGCCCAGCTCTATGAAAAGATGCAGCGCGAGATGCTCGCGAAGTCACCGTTCGTCATCATGTTCCAGAAAGTGTCGCAGGTGGCGGCGCGGCCGGGCGTGACCGGGCTCGAGGTCGGCCCGATCAACGATCTCGTGTCGTATCGCAATCTCAAGAAGCAGTGAGCGCGACCGGGTTCGCCGATCGCCTGAGAGCCGCGAGCGCGCAGCGCGGCGGCTTGCGCCTGGCGCTTGTCCTCGCACGCTGGATCGCGATGCTCGCCGTCACGTTCACGGGCTTGCTCGCCATCACGTTCTTTATCGGCCGCAAGATTCCGATCGATCCGGTGCTCGCGATTCTCGGCGATCGCGCGTCCGCGGCGGCGTATGCGGCGGCGCGCGTGCAACTCGGCCTCGACAAGCCGCTCAACGAGCAATTTCTGATCTACGTCCGCGACGTGCTGCATGGCAATCTCGGCGTGTCGCTTCTGACGGCGAATCCCGTCATCGACGATATCCGCCGCGTGTTTCCGGCGACGCTCGAGCTCGCGACGCTGTCGACGTTCATCGGCGTGATGGCCGGCGTGCCGCTCGGCGTGATCGCAGCGGTGCGGCATAACCGCATCGTCGATCACGTGGCGCGGGTGATCGGCCTCGCGGGCAGTTCCGTGCCGGTGTTCTGGCTCGCGCTGATGGGGCTCTTGCTGTTCTACGCGCGGCTGCACTGGGTGTCGGGGCCGGGCCGTATCGATCCGCTCTACGACGGCATGGTCGATACCCACACCGGCAGCCTCCTGATCGATGCGCTGATCGCCCGCGAGTGGGACGTGTTCGCCAACGCGTTCTCGCATATTGCGCTGCCGGCGGGCGTGCTCGCGTTCTATTCGATCGCTTATCTGTCGCGCATGACGCGCTCGTTCATGCTCGAGCAACTGAGCCAGGAATACGTGACGACCGCGCGCGCGAAAGGCCTGCCGGAGCGCCGCGTGATCTGGCGTCATGCGTTCGGCAACATCGCGGTTCCGTTGCTGACCGTGATCGCGCTCGCTTATAGCTATCTGCTGGAGGGATCGGTGCTGACGGAGATCGTGTTCTCGTGGCCGGGCATCGGTTCGTATCTGACGGGCGCGCTGCTCAACGGCGACATGAACGCCGTGCTCGGCAGCACGCTCGTGATCGGCGCGACGTTCATCGCGCTGAACCTTTTGACCGATGCGCTCTACCGCGTATTCGATCCCCGCGATTCCCGCGCCCGCTGACATGGAGGACGTTGTCGCATGCACACGCCAGCCGGCCGCACGCCGATGAAGCCGTCGCCGATGCGATGGCGCGCTTGGCTTCTGACCGATACCCCCGCGTCGCCGCGGCAGGCGGCGCTTGGCCGCGCGTATCGCCGGTGGCGGCGGTTTTCGTCGAATCCGCTGAGTATGCTCGGGCTTCTGATTCTGCTGCTGCTCGTCGCGGCGGCGGCGTTCGGGCCGCTGCTGGTCACGCAAGACCCGTTGCGTCAGGTGCTGGCAGAACGTCTCACGCCGCCGAACGCCGCGCACTGGCTCGGCACGGATCAGCTTGGCCGCGACATCCTGTCGAGGCTCGTGCACGGCGCGCGGCTCACGCTGTGCATCGCGATGCTGGTCGTCGTGCTGGTGGTGCCCGTGGGGCTGTTGATCGGCACGGTCGCGGGCTACTGCGGCGGTTTCGTCGATACCGTGCTCATGCGCCTGACCGATGTCGCGCTCGCGTTCCCGAAGATCGTGCTCGCGCTTGCGTTCGCGGCGGCGCTGGGGCCGGGCGTGCTGAACGCGGTCATCGCGATCTCGATCACCGCGTGGCCGCCTTACGCGCGGCTCGCCCGCGCCGAATCGCTGCGTCTCGCGGGCGCGGACTTCATCCACGCCGCACGGCTCGCGGGTGCATCGCATACACGGATTCTGCTGCGGTATATCGTGCCGCTGTGTTCGTCGTCGGTGATCGTGCGCGCGACGCTCGACATGGCGGGCATCATCCTCGCCGTCGCGGGACTGGGCTTTCTCGGACTGGGCGCGCAGCCGCCGAGCCCCGAGTGGGGTTATATGGTGGCCTCGGGCCGCAACGTGCTGCTCGATGCCTGGTGGGTCGCGACGATCCCCGGTCTCGCGATTCTCGCGGTCAGCCTCGCGTTCAATCTGCTCGGCGACGGTCTGCGCGATGTGTTCGATCCGCGTCATGGAAACTGACATGGACACGCCGCTCGTTGAAATCGACGGACTTGAAGTGGCTTTCGCGGGTCACAACGGCGCGCTCACGCCGGCCGTGCGCGGTGTCTCGCTGACGCTGCGTCGCGGCGAGCGGCTCGGCATCGTCGGGGAATCCGGCTCGGGAAAGTCGCTCACCGGGCGCGCGCTGCTCGGCCTCCTGCCGCCCGAAGCGCGATGGTCCGCGAAGGCGTTGCGCTTCGACGGCCACGATCTCCTCGCGATGACGCCCAGGCAGCGCAGACGCCTGTGCGGCACGCAGATGAGCATGATCCTGCAAGACCCGAAGTACTCGCTCAATCCGGTGATGACCGTCGCGCAGCAGATGCGCGAGACCATCGTGCGGCAGGGCGAGCGGCTCGGCAGGCGGGCGATGCGCGCTCGCATCGTCGACTTGCTTGCGGCCGTGCATATCCGCGACCCGGAGCGCGTGGCCGACGCGTATCCGCACGAACTTTCCGGCGGCATGGGCCAGCGCGTGATGATCGCGATGATGGTCAGCGCCGGCCCGCGCCTCCTGATCGCGGACGAGCCGACGAGCGCACTCGATGTGCTCGTGTCGATGCAAGTGCTCGCCGTGCTCGACGAGATGATCGAGCGCCATCACACAGGGCTCGTGTTCATCAGCCATGATCTGCCGCTCGTGATGTCCTTCTGCGATCGCGTCGCGGTGATGTACGGCGGCCGCGTCGTCGAAACGTGCGCCGCGCGGGATCTCGCGAACGCGCGTCATCCGTACACGCGCGGGCTGCTCGCGGCCAATCCGCCGCTCACGAATCCGCCCGCCGAATTGCCGACCTTGCGGCGTGATCCGGCGTGGCTCACGGACACCACGCGATGATCGACATCGACCGCGCGCATATCCGTTTCAAGACCAAGACTGGTCACGTCGATGCGGTGCGCGACGTATCGCTGCAAGTTCAGGATGGCGAAGTATTCGCGCTTGTCGGTGAATCGGGCAGCGGAAAGTCGACGCTACTGCGCGCGCTCGCCGGTCTCGTACCGCTGGCGGGCGGAGTGATGCGCATCGACGGTGAAGACGCGCGGCGCCGTCCAGTGCGCGACGTGCAGATGGTGTTTCAGGACCCGTATGGTTCGCTGCATCCGCGCTTTACGGTCGACAGGACGCTGCGCGAGCCGCTCGCGATCAACGGCATCGGCGAGCAGGACGCGCGCATCATCGATGCGCTCGCCGAAGTCGGACTGGGGCCGGCCTATCGCTTCCGGTATCCGCATCAACTGTCGGGCGGGCAGCGGCAGCGCGTGTCGATTGCGCGTGCGCTGATCGTCGAGCCGCGCGTCTTGTTGCTCGACGAGCCGACTTCCGCGCTCGATGTGTCCGTGCAGGCTGAAATCCTCAACCTGCTGCGGCGTCTTCGCGACGATCGCAAGCTCACGATGATCGTGGTGAGCCACAACCTCGCGGTCGTCGGTTTTCTATGCCAGCGCGTCGCGGTGATGCGCAACGGGGAGGTCGTCGAGCAGGCCGGCATCGAAGCGGTGAGGGCGCGTGACGTGAAGCGCGAGTACACGCGCCGGCTCCTGCAGGCAACCGAAGGCTATCAGCGCGGCTAGAGCAACTTCCAGCCGCCGGATGGCGCGAAATCCGCGCGCGTCGAACGCCCGTGCGCGACGCCGATGGCAACAGGCGGCCACTGTTAGAATACGAAATGGATTGTCGAGATGTGCCGAACAACGCGCGAGCGCGTCATTCCGGCTGCCGTCCGACTTCAGGCTAACCACGCAAATCGCGACAGACCGCACCCGTATCGGATGAAAGCCGGTCGAAATCCCCGATGAAATTGCTAGATGCTTTAGTCGAACAGCGGATCAACGAAGCTGCGGCTCGCGGCGAGTTTAACGACTTGCCCGGCGCAGGCGTTCCGCAACAGCTCGACGACGATCTCCTCGTGCCCGAGGAAGTACGCGTCGCCAATCGAATTCTCAAGAACGCGGGTTTTGTCCCGCCCGCCGTCGAACAACTCCGCGCGCTGCGCGGTCTCCAGGATGAACTGGACAAGGTGACCGATCCTGCCGCCCGCTGCCGCATTCAGGTGAAGATGCTCGCGCTCGACATGGCGATCGAATCGCTGCGCGGCGGCGGCTGCGTGCCGCATGAATATCGCCGGCGCATCGCCGAGCGGCTTTCCGAGCGCGCCGCGGCGCAGGGCGAGACGGAGTCGAAGGAATCTTGACGGTCATTTCCACGCCCGACACGGCCGATAGGGCCGATGCGGCCGCCGATCCCGCGAGCGAGCGCGATCGCCGGTTCATGGCGCTGGCGCAACGCGCCGCCGACGAAGCGCGCCGCGCGGGCGAAGTGCCGGTCGGCGCGGTCATCGTCCTGGGCGAAGACGTCATTGCGACTGGGTTCAATCATCCGATCGGCGGTCACGATCCCTCCGCGCACGCCGAAATGGCCGCGCTGCGCGAAGCGGCCCGGACGCTCCAGAATTACCGCTTGCCCGGCTGCGAGTTGTACGTGACGCTCGAGCCTTGCCTGATGTGCGCCGGCGCGATCATGCATGCGCGCATCGCGCGGGTGGTGTTCGGCGCGGCGGACCCGAAAACGGGCGCGTGCGGCAGTGTCGTCGACATGTTCGCGAACGAGCAGCTTAATCATCACACGAGCGTGACGGGCGGCGTGCTCGCCGACGAATGCGGTCATGCGCTCAAGAATTTCTTCGCCGAACGACGCCGCCTCGCACGCGCGGAGCGTGCCGCGCGTCAGGCGCGCGAGGCCCAGGCATCACTCACCAACACACCATAAAAACCGTGAAATCACGCACCATCGATCTCGTCGCGCCTTCTGGTTATCCGCAGGATCCGGCAGCCGTGGAGCGGGGCATCGGGCGATTGCGGGCGCAGGGGCATCGCGTGGAGAACGTCGAAGCGACGCGCCGGCGCTTCCAGCGCTTCGGCGGCACCGACAGCGAACGCGCCGCCGATCTGAACCGCCTCGCGGACCCGTCGCGGCGGCTGCCGGATATCGTCCTCGCCGTGCGCGGCGGGTACGGCGCATCGCGCATCCTGCACGGCCTCGATTACGACGGTCTGCGACGGCTCGCCGATCAGCCGGTCGCGCTCGTCGGCCACAGCGATTTCACGGCGATCCAGTGCGCCCTGTACGCTCGGGCCGCCGTGAAAAGCTTTGGCGGCCCGATGTTCGCCGGCGATTTCGGCGCGGAGAACGTCAGCACGTTCACCATGCACAACTTCTGGCACGCGATCTCGCGTCCGAATTTCACCGTGACGAGCCACGCGCCGCAGCGCCAGTCCGTCGACGTGACAGGCATGTTGTGGGGCGGCAATCTCGCGATGCTTGCGGCGCTGGTCGGCACGCCGTACCTGCCGCCTGTCGATGGCGGCATTCTGTTTATTGAGGATGTGAACGAGCATCCGTTTCGCATCGAACGGATGATCTATCAGCTTCATCAGGCGGGCGTGCTCGGACGGCAACAGGCAGTCGTGATGGGGGAATTCTCAGGCGGTCGGCTTTCGGAGTACGACAACGGCTACACGCTTGAGGCGATGATCGAGCAGGTGAGGGCGGTCACCGGCGTGCCGTTCGTGACCGGTTTGCAATTCGGACACGTCGAGAACCTGCTGACGCTGCCCTTCGGTGCGACGGCGCATCTCGTGACGACTGAGCGCGGCTTCAAGCTGACAATGAGCGACTATCCCCACCTGGTTTGACGGTTTGCACGAGGCGCTCTGTGTGAGCGCCTTTCTTTAGATGTCCGTCTGCAACTAACGGTCTTTTTCTCCAATCACCGCGGACTACATTGCCGCGAAGACGGTGAGAATATTGTCGACAAAAAAGTGCCGTCAATGCTGACAAAGGTTTATGGAATCCAGCGAGAAGGCCGTAGCTAAAGGCGTTGAGGTGAGCCCGCGCTGCCCCAAACGACATCCCACACTCAGAAATCAAATTGAATTGTTGACAATCTTTATGTCGATTCTAAGATGCTTAACATGCAAGCGAGCACATCATGTCCGACACTAAACCGAGTGCTGCATCGAGCACTTTAGCCGGTGGCAGTGCCGAGTCGATCGCCGAGAGCATCCGCGCCGCGATCCTCGAGCATCGCCTCGCGCCGGGTGCGAAGCTGACCGAAGCGCAGTTGTGCGAAGTGTTCGATGTGAAGCGTGGTCCGGTCCGTCAGGCGCTTGCCCAACTGGCGAACGAACGGCTCGTCGACCTCGAACCGAATCGAGGGGCGTTCGTCGCAAGTCCGTCTTTGCAGGAAGTGCATGAAGTATTCGAGATGCGCCGCATCATCGAACTGGCGGTCGTCGAGCGGATCGGGAAGGGGCACGGCACGCGCCGGCTCAAGTCGATCAGCGCGACGATCGGGCGCGAACGCCGCGCTTTCGAGAATCACGACTTTTCCGCGTGGATTCGGCTGTCCGGCGACTTCCATACGGAACTCGCGGCGCTCACCGGCAACACGGTGCTGTGCGACTGCCTCGCCGGACTGGTCGCGCGCTCGACGCTGATTTCGGCGCTGTACGAATCGCTCGGCAGGAGTTCGTGTTCCTTTGAGGACCACGAAGCGATTCTCGCCGCACTCGATGCCGGCGACGCCGCCAAAGCGTCCGCATTGATGGCGCAGCATCTGCGCGATGTCGAACTGAAGATGCTCGAGCGGCCCGCGCGCGGCGCCGTCGACCTGAAGGAAGTATTCGCACGTGCCGGCGAACGCGAGAAAGCGTTCGGCGCGTGACGCGTCGTAGCAACACATGACTTACCGGAGACCGCGCTCGCAAGCAGAGCGCGTGGAGAGACGCATGCGCGGCGCACGCAGCATGCGCAGCACTGAACGAAACGCTCGCCTGAGCGTGCAATGAAAACGTCCCTCGGCGGGCGAACGGGCACGAGTCCCGTTCGCTCTTGGCACGACGCCGTGAGACTTGAGCAAATCCGAAGAAAGCCGCGCGTGGCCTGGGCGTTTGCCCGGACCGCCGAAGGTATCCGATAGACGCATGTCGTCCGAGCTTTTGCCGCTTTTCATTCCGCAAGCCGCCCATCCAAGGAGATGTCATGGCTCAGTTCAGTGCAACGCCCGGCAGTTCCGCGCTGCCGCCGTACGAGAACCAGTACGACGGACAATCCCCCGCGCATGAAACCGGCATGCCCGCCGGCTACAGCGATCGCCTCTATAACGAAGACCTCGCGCCCCTGAAGAACCAGACCTGGGGTGCATACAACATCTTCGCGTTCTGGATGTCGGACGTGCACAGCGTCGGCGGCTATGTGTTCGCGGGCAGTCTCTTCGCGCTGGGTCTCACGAGCTGGCAAGTGCTCGTGTCGCTTCTGATCGGCATCGGGCTCGTGAACGTGCTGTGCAATCTCATCGCGAAGCCGAGCCAGGTGGCGGGCGTGCCTTATCCGGTGGCGTGCCGCGCGACCTTCGGCGTGCTTGGCGCCAACATTCCCGCTGTGATTCGCGGGTTGATCGCGGTCGCGTGGTACGGCATTCAGACGTATCTGGCGTCGAGTGCGCTCGTCATCGTCGTGCTGAAGTTCGTGCCTTCGCTCATGCCATATGCCGATGTGCATCGCTTCGGTTTCGTCGGGCTGTCGGCGCTCGGCTGGGCCGGCTTCATGCTGCTGTGGGTACTGCAGGCCGTGGTGTTCTGGCGCGGCATGGAGATGATCAAGAAGTTCATCGACTTCGCCGGTCCCGCCGTCTATGTCGTGATGTTCATTCTTGCTGGCTATATGGTGTGGCGCGCGGGCATCGGCAATATCGGCTTGAATCTCGGCGGCGTGAAGTATCACGGCATGGAAGTCGTGCCGGTGATGATCACCGCCATCTCGCTCGTCGTGTCCTATTTCTCCGGGCCGATGCTGAATTTCGGCGACTTCTCGCGCTATTGCAAGAGCTTTCGCAGCGTGAAGCGGGGCAACTTCTGGGGTCTGCCGGTCAACTTTCTGGCGTTCTCGCTCGTGACCGTCATCACGACCGCTGCAACGTTGCCGGTGTTCGGACAACTGATTACCGATCCGGTCGAAACCGTGGGCCGCATCGATCATCCGACGGCGGTGATTCTCGGCGCGCTGACGTTCACCATCGCGACGATCGGCATCAATATCGTGGCCAACTTCGTGTCGCCGGCTTTCGATTTCTCGAACGTCGCACCGCGTCTCATCAGCTGGCGCATGGGCGGCATGCTGGCCGCGACCGCGTCGATTTTCATCACGCCGTGGAATTTGTTCAACAATCCGGCCGTGATTCACTACACGCTCGACATTCTGGGCAGCTTCATCGGGCCGTTGTACGGCGTGCTGATCGTCGACTTCTATCTGTTCAAGCGCGGCAAGCTGGCGGTGGACGATCTCTACACGACCTCCGAAAGCGGCCGGTATTGGTACACGAAGGGCGTGAATCGCCGCGCGGTGATGGCGCTCCTGCCGGCCGCCGTCATCGCGATTCTTTGCGTGATGCTGCCGTCGCTGGAAGGCGCCGCGAACTTCTCGTGGTTTATCGGCGCGGGTCTAGGTGCGGTGTTTTACTGGGTGCTGGCGGATCGCAAGCGCGCAGCGTAAGACGAAGAGAGCAAGGAGACAGCAATGCGCATCAAACTCATCAACCCGAACACGACGCAGCGCATGACCGATTCGATGGCCCGCTGCGCCCGCGAAGTCGCCGCGCCCGGCACGGAAATCATCGCCGTCAGTCCGACAATGGGCCCGCCGTCCATCGAAGGCTATTACGACGAGGCGCTCGCCTCGCTCGGTCTGCTCGCCGAAGTGGAAGCGGGCGAGCGGCAGGGCGTCGATGCCTACGTGATCGCGTGCTTCGGCGACCCGGCGTTGTATGCGGCGCGCGAGCTGGCGCGCGGGCCGGTGATCGGCATCGCGGAAGCGGCGATGCACGCGGCGAGCGTCATCGCGCCCGGGTTTTCGGTCGTGACGACGCTGCAGCGCACCTGCGGCATGGCGTGGCATCTGGCCGAGCGCTATGGCATGTCGCGCTTCTGCAAGAACGTGCGTGCGACGAACGTCGCCGTGCTGGAGCTCGACGAGCCGGGATCGGCGGCGCGGGCGACCATCATCGACGAATGCCGGCGCGCGCTCGACGAAGACGGCTCGGACGCGATCGTGCTCGGCTGCGCCGGGATGGCCGAGTTCTGCCGCGAAGTCGAGGCTGCGATCGGTGCGCCGGTCGTCGAAGGCGTGACGGCGGCGGTCAAGTGGGCGGAGGCGCTCGCCGCGCTCAAGCTGCATACGGCAAAGCGCGGCGATTACGCCCGGCCGCTCGCAAAACGCTACGACGGCGTGCTCGCCGATTTCAGTCCGCGCTGATTGCCACTATCTGCGCCGCTGTATGGGCGCGTGCGGGCCTTTTCGCTACACTGAATCGTCGACAATCCGTTCTTCAACGCCCAGCTTCCTGACCCAGCCATGTCTCTTGATCCGAACTATCCGCGCGACCTGATCGGCTACGGTCGCCACCCCGTGCAGGCGAACTGGCCGGGACGCGCGCGCGTCGCCGTGCAATTCGTGCTCAATTACGAAGAAGGCGGCGAAAACTGCGTGCTGCACGGCGATCCCGGCTCGGAGCAATTCTTGTCGGAGATCGTCGGCGCCGCGTCGTATCCGTCGCGTCACATGAGCATGGAATCGATCTACGAGTATGGATCGCGCGCCGGCGTCTGGCGCATTCTGCGCGAGTTCGAGAAGCGCGGTTTGCCGCTGACGGTGTTCGGCGTCGGCATGGCGATCGAGCGGCATCCGGAACTGGCGAAGGCGTTCGTCGAACTGGGGCATGAAATCGCGTGTCACGGGTATCGATGGATTCACTATCAGGACATGTCGCCCGAGCGCGAAGCGGAACACATGCGGTTCGGCATGGAAGCGATCGAGCGCGTCACCGGCGTGCGTCCGCTCGGCTGGTACACCGGGCGCGACAGCCCGAACACGCATCGGCTGGTGGCGGAGCATGGCGGCTTTCTATACGACTCCGACTACTACGGCGACGACCTCCCGTTCTGGATGGACGTCGAAGTGACGGGCGGCAAGACCACGCCGCAACTCATCGTTCCGTACACGCTCGATACCAACGACATGCGCTTCGCCACGCCGCAGGGCTTCAACACGGGCGATCACTTCTTCACGTATCTGCGCGATGCCTTCGACGTCCTCTACGAAGAAGGCGAGGACACGCCGAAGATGCTTTCCATCGGCATGCATTGCCGGCTGCTGGGACGTCCGGGGCGCTTCCGCGGACTGCAGAAGTTTCTCGATCACATCGAGCAGCACGATCGCGTGTGGGTGACGCGGCGCGTCGATATCGCGCGGCACTGGCGCGAGCATCATCCGTATCAGGGGAACAGCGACACCAACCACGGGACGGCGGCATGAAAGCGATGCAAACCACACTCGACCAGCTCAACGCCATGCCCGCCGATGCGTTCGTGACCGTGCTCGCGGGCATTTTCGAACACTCGCCGTGGGTCGCTGAAATCGCGGCGCAGCAGCGGCCGTTCGAGAGCATCGACGCGCTGCACGCGGCAATGTCGAAGGCGGTCGAAACGGCCGGCGACGAGAAGCAGCTTGCACTCATCAACGCGCACCCGGAACTCGCGGGCAAGGCGGCGGTGCGCGGCGAACTGACGGCTGAATCGACGCGCGAGCAAAGCGGCGCGGGCCTGAACCTCTGCACGCAGGAAGAGTTCGACAAGCTGCAGTCGCTGAACGCGGCGTATAGGCAGAAGTTCGGCTTCCCGTTCATCCTCGCTGTGCGCGGCTACGACCGTCACGGCATCATCGCGAACTTCGAAGAGCGGGTGAATCACGACCGCGCCGAAGAGCTTCGCACGAGTCTCGATCAGATCTACCGGATCGCCCGCTTCAGGTTGGACGACCTCATCGCGGCCTGATCCATTCACCCGTAAATTCCAAGGACGAAGACAATGGCAATTCCGACACTCGATCCCAACGCGCCCGACTTCACGCGCCGCTATGTGAACCTCGCGGACCCGCGTCTCGGCGCGCAGGCGCTTGAGGCGAGCGACGATTTCTTCGCGCCGAAAGAACGCATGCTGAACCCCGAGCCGGCCGTGTTCATCCCCGGCAAGTACGACGATCACGGCAAGTGGATGGACGGCTGGGAAACGCGCCGCAAGCGCACGACGGGCTATGACTGGTGCATCGTCAAGCTGGCGCGGCCGGGCGTCATTAAGGGCATCGACCTGGATACGAGCCACTTCACCGGCAACTTCCCGCCGGCGGCGTCGATCGAAGGCGCGCATGTCGCCGACGGCGCGCCGAACCAGTCGACGCAATGGAGCGAAGTCGTGCCGTCGACGACGCTGCAAGGCAATAGCCACCACTATCTCGACGTCAGCACCGAGCAGCCGTTCACGCACTTGCGCGTGAATATCTATCCGGATGGCGGCATCGCGCGTCTGCGCGTGTACGGCCAGCCGCAACTCGACTGGCGCAACGCGGATCGCAACGAGCTGTTCGACCTCGCCGCGATGGAAAACGGCGCGTACATGGTCGGCACGAACAACCAGCACTTCGGGCTCGCCTCGACGCTTCTGATGCCGGGCCGCGGCGTCAACATGGGCGATGGCTGGGAGACGCGCCGCCGTCGTGAACCGGGCAACGACTGGTGCATCGTCGCGTTGGCGCAGCCGGGCATCATCAAGAAGGTCGAAGTGGACACGGCGCACTTCAAGGGCAATTTCCCAGACCGGTGTTCGCTGCAGGCCGCGTACGTCACGGGCGGCACGGACAGCTCACTGGTTACACAGGCGATGTTCTGGCCGGTGCTGCTGGGCGAACAGAAATTGCAGATGGACAAGCAGCATTTCTTCGAATCCGAACTCGCCGCGCTCGGCCCGGTGACGCACGTGCGCTTCAACATCTACCCGGACGGCGGCGTGTCGCGGCTGCGTCTTTTCGGAACGCTCGCATGAAAAAGCTGGCCATCGAACCGCTGACGCGCGCTGCGTTCGAGCCTTTCGGCGATGTCATCCAACTGGAAGGCGCGAAGCAGATTCCGATCAACCTCGGCACCACGATTCGCTTTCACGACCTCTGCAACGTCGACGTGACCGACGAGGGCGGCCGCGCAATCGTCAATCTGTTTCGCGGGCAGCCGCGCACCTTGCCGTTCGAAGTGAAGATGCTGGAGCGGCATCCGCTCGGCAGCCAGGCGTTCGTGCCGCTCGACGACCGCCCGTATCTCGTCGTCGTCGCGCCTGCGGGCGATCTCGACGAATCGAAGATTCGCGCCTTCGTCACGCGCGGCTGGCAGGGCGTGAACTACGCGAAGGGCGTCTGGCATCATCCGCTGCTCGCGCTGGACAAGGTCAGCGATTTCATCGTCGTCGATCGCAGCGGGGAAGGGCGCAATCTCAACGAGCAAGACCTGAGCGAATCACTGTGGCTGACGGACGAGGCGCTGCGATAGCGTCATCGGCATCGAAGTTGACCTGAAAGACCGGCGCGCGAAACGCCGGTCTTTTTGTTTGCAATGTCCGAAACGGCTACCATAGACGACTCCTTCCCGAAGAGCGATTCCTACATGCCCACGATGCCCGAACGCATGATCGACCTGCGCAGCGATACCGTCACCCGCCCGAGCCAGGCGATGCTCGCGGCCATGTCCGCCGCCCGGGTCGGCGACGATGTGTGGGGCGACGATCCGACCGTCATCGAGCTTCAGTCGACGCTCGCCGGGCGTACCGGCAAGGAAGCGGGCCTGTTCTTCCCGAGCGGCACGCAAAGCAATCTCGCCGCGCTGATGGCGCATTGCGCGCGCGGCGACGAGTACATCGTCGGCCAGGCGGCGCATACGTACAAGTACGAGGGCGGCGGCGCGGCGGTGCTCGGCAGCATCCAGCCTCAGCCGCTCGAAAACGCGCCCGATGGATCGCTGCCGCTCGAGAAGATCGCGGCGGCGATCAAGCCGATCGACAATCACTTCGCGCGCACGAAGCTGCTCGCGCTGGAGAACACCATCGGTGGAAAGGTGCTGCCGGCTTCGTATGTGGAAGCGGCGGCGAAGCTCGGCCGCGATCGCGGACTGTCGATGCATCTCGATGGCGCTCGCGTGTTCAATGCGGCGGTGGCCTCGGACCGCCCGGTGAGCGAGCTGTGCGCACCGTTCGATACGGTATCCATCTGTTTTTCGAAGGGGCTCGGCGCGCCGGTCGGATCGGTGCTCGTGGGTCCGAAGGCGCTGATCGACGTCGCGTCGCGCTGGCGCAAGGTGCTCGGCGGCGGGATGCGGCAGGCGGGTTTGCTCGCGGCGGCATGTCTTTATGCGCTGGATCATCACGTCGCGGGGCTCGCGCAGGATCACGACAACGCCGCGCGTCTTGCGGCAGGGCTCGCGCAAATCGACGGTATCGTCATTCAGTCGCAGGCGACGAACATGGTGTTCGCGCAGATTCCGCAAGCGCATTGCGAGCGGCTGGAAGCGTGGCTCAAAGAGCGCGGCATTCTCACGCAGATGTTGTATGCGTCGCGGTTCGTCACGCACCGGGATGTGTCGCGCGAGGATATCGATACGGTCATCGACGCGGTGAAGGCTTACTTCGCGGCCCGCTAAAGACAAATGGCCCGAGCGGGCCATTTGTTCTTCTGACGCGACGCCTTACTGCACCGCGCCTCCGTTGAACCACGCGGCGATCTTCTGCCGCTCGGCGTCGGTCATCTGCGTGACGTTGCCAAGCGGCATCGCCTTCAGCGTCACCGCCTGCTGATGCACGCGCTGCGCGTTCTGCCTGATCTCGGCGGGCGTGTCGAGCACGACGCCGGCGGGCGCGCTGCCCATCATCGACGGATGCGCGGAGTGACACGTCGCGCAGCGTTGCTGGATGATCGGCTGAATGTCGGAGACCTTGATCGTCGGGGCGCCAGCGGCTTGCGCGACTGGCACGGTGGGCGCGGGCATCGTCCAGGCAAAGGCGCCGAGCACCAGCACGAGACCCGCGACGGGCATGTACCACAGCACTTGCCCGCGATGCCGCATCACGAAGAACTGACGGATCAGCGCGCCCGCCAGCATGATGAGCACGAGGATCACCCAGTTGTACTTGTGCGTGTAGGTCATCGCGTAGTGGTTCGACAGCATCGCGAAGACGACCGGCAGCGTGAAGTACGTGTTGTGGACCGAGCGCTGCTTGCCGCGCTTGCCGTAGATCGCGTTCGGCGTTTCACCCTTCAGCATCGACGCGACCATCTTGCGCTGCCCCGGAATGATCACGAAGAACACGTTGGCCGACATGATCGTCGCGAGCATTGCGCCCGTGATCAGATACGCCGCACGGCCCGAAAACACGTGACATGCGACGAAAGCCGCGATCAGCACATAGATGCCGACGCAAATGCCCAGCAACTTGTCCTTCGTGCCCAGCAGACGGCACAGCGAGTCATACACGATCCAGCCCGCCAGCAGAAAGCCGATCGCGGACGCCACGGCGACCACCGGTCCCATGTCGAGCACGTTCTTGTCGATGAGATACGTGCTCGGCGACAGCAGATACAGCACGAGGAAGAGACCGAATCCCGACATCCACGTGGTGTATGACGGCCAGAACGACCAGTGCAGGTTTTCGGGCATGTCCTGCGGCGCGACCGAATACTTCTGCATGTGATAGAACCCGCCGCCGTGGACGTGCCAGAAGTCGCCGAACACGCCGCGCCGGCGCGCGTTCGGGTCCTGCGGCGGTTTCAGGCTGTTGTCGAGTGCGACGAAGTAAAACGACTCGCCGATCCACGCGATCGCCACGATCACGTGCAGACAGCGCAAGGCCAGATTGAGCCAGTCGGTGATAAAGCCTTCCATAAACTCCTCCACTACCGATTCGTTATATGCACGCGTGCTGTTCCGTGCCGTGTGTTTCGCCGGTCATCAACTGCCGCGGTAGGTGCTGTACGCCCACGGCGAGACGAGCAGCGGCACGTGGTAATGCGCCGCTGCATCGGCGATACCGAAGCGCAGCACCACGCGATCGACGAAGCGCGGCTCGGGCACTTTGACGCCGTACGCCGCGAAATAATCGCCTGCGTGGAAGACGAGTTCGTATTCGCCCGTTTCGAGTTCCGCGCCTTCGAGCAGCGGGGAATCGCAGCGGCCGTCGTCGTTGGTGAGGGTGGTCTTGATCGCGCGGCGGGTGTCGCCGGTGAGCGCGAACAGCTCGACTTTGATGTTCGCGCCGGGGCGGCCGTGCGCGGTGTCGAGGACGTGGGTGGTGAGCTTGCCCATTCGCATGTTCCTTGTGTTGTGCGATGTCCGGCTCGCGCATCGATCCAGATCCGCACCGGGAAGCGTGCGGCGGCGGCGGATCGAGGCTCCACGTCAGTGGCTACATACCCGTCGGCGTTGTCAGATGCGCGCCGTGTACAGCATTGTAGAAATTTGAGATGCGCCGTGCGCCCGCGATAGGAAAGATAATGCCGGGCGCATGTTTTCGCATGACGGCACACGCGGCGCTCGTCAGGCGATGCTACCTTCGCCAAAAATCGCGCCCATATCGCAGGACTGAAGACGACTATGACGCCTGCCTAATTGCGGCGATGTTTTTGGCTGCGGACAGTGCCAGAGCACGCAGCAATGCGCGTCCCGAAGACGGCGATCGACGCTGGGTAACCGGGATTTTTTGCGGATATCTGGTCCTTTACTCATTGATCGAACCGTCGACGGAGAATCATCGATGCACACACTGCTGGTCAAGAACGCTCACATGCTCGTCACGATGGACGCGGATCGCCGCGAAATCGCCGATGGCGGGCTTTATATCGAAGACAACCGCATCGTCGCCGCCGGACCGACGAGCGAACTGCCTGACACAGCCGACGAGGTGCTCGACATGCGCGGCCATCTCGTCGTGCCGGGCCTCGTCAACACGCATCACCACATGTATCAGAGTCTCACGCGTGCGATTCCCGCCGCGCAAAACGCCGAGCTGTTCGGCTGGCTCACGAATCTCTACAAGGTGTGGGCGCATCTGACGCCCGAGATGATCCACGTATCGACGACGACCGCGATGGCCGAACTGCTGCTCTCGGGCTGCACGACATCCAGCGATCATCTTTACATCTATCCGAACGGCAGCCGGCTCGACGACAGCATCGCGGCCGCGCGCGACATCGGCATGCGCTTTCATGCGGCGCGCGGCAGCATGAGCGTCGGACAGAAGGACGGCGGGTTGCCGCCGGATTCGGTCGTCGAAAAAGAAGACGCGATTCTGAAGGACTCGCAACGCCTGATCGAGACGTATCACGACGAAGGCCGCTACGCGATGCTGCGCGTGGTCGTCGCGCCGTGCTCGCCGTTTTCGGTCAGCCGCGAACTGATGCGCGACAGCGCGACGCTCGCACGTGATTACGGCGTGTCGCTGCACACGCATCTGGCGGAAAACGTAAACGATGTCGCATACAGCCGCGAGAAGTTCGGCATGACGCCCGCCGAATACGCGGAAGACCTCGGCTGGGTCGGTCACGACGTATGGCACGCGCACTGCGTCCAGCTCGACAAGCCGGGCATCGAGCTTTTCGCGCGCACGGGGACGGGCGTCGCGCATTGTCCGTGCTCGAACATGCGGCTTGCGTCCGGCATTGCGCCGATCCGTTCGATGCGCGACGCCGGCGTGCCGGTCGGCCTCGGCGTGGACGGTTCCGCGTCGAACGATGGCGCGCAGATGGTCGGCGAAGTGCGTCAGGCGCTGCTGTTGCAGCGCGTCGGCTTCGGCCCCGGCGCGATGACGGCGCGCGAAGCCCTCGAAATCGCGACGCTGGGCGGCGCTAAAGTGCTCAACCGCGACGACATTGGCGCGCTTGCGCCCGGCATGGCGGCGGACTTCGTATCGTTCGATCTGTCGCAGCCGGCGTTTGCGGGTGCGTTGCACGATCCGGTCGCGGCGCTGGTGTTCTGCGCGCCGTCGCAGGTTGCGACGAGCGTCATCGATGGAAAAGTGGTCGTGAAGGAAGGGCGGCTCGCGACGGTGGACTTGCGCGCGGTCGTCGAGCGGCATAACGCGCTCGCGCGCGATCTCGCGGACCGCGCGCGATAACGCGCTGCACCGTCAGGGCTGATCGATCAGCGACCGCGTGGCTTCCGCGACGAGGCCGCGCAGCCAGCGGACTTCATCCGAATAATGGCAGCGCTCGTGCCACAACTGGTAGTACTGCATCGGAGGAAAGTCGAGCGGCGCGGGCACGACTGCGAGCGGCAGGAACTTCGCGTAGTGATCGGCGAAGAGCCGCGTGGTCGTGAACACGAGGTCCGACTTGATGAGCACGTAAGGCGCGAGATTGAAGTACGGCAGCGTGACGACGACATGGCGCTTGAGCCGCTCGCGCGCCAGATGCACGTCGATTGCTCCGCGTTGTCCGACGGAGTACGGCGTCGGTGCGAGATGCGGCGCGTTGAGGTATTGATCGAGCGTGAGCCCGCCGCGCTTGGCGAACGGATGCGTGTTGCTGACGAGACACACGATCTTGTCGACGAACAGATTCGACAGATGCAGTTGCTCGGGCGGCTCGGGCCAGTTGCCGACGACGATATCGAGCTTGCCGTCTTCCAGCGCGAGTTCGTAGTCGAACGCCGGCCCGAGCGAATGGAACTCCAGCGTCGCGTTCGGCGCGGCCAGGCGGAAGCGTTCGACGACGGTCGGCACGAACAGCACATTCAGATAGTCCGGGCAGCCGATGCGATAGCAGCGCACGGACGTCGACGGATCGAAGTTATGTTGCTGAACCTTGATGCGCTCGATTTCGCGCAAGGCGTTTTGAGTCGGTTCCAGGAGGCGCAGGCCGTATTCGGTGGGCACCATGCCGGACTTGCCGCGCACGAGAAGCGGGTCGCCGGTGATGTCGCGCAGCCGGCGCAGCGCGGCGCTGATGGCGGGTTGTGACTGGTTGAGCTTGACGGCCGCGCGGGTGACGCTGCGCTCCATCAGCAAGGTATGCAAGACGCGCAATAAGTACGTATCGATCGCCTCGCGTTGCTGACTCATGTTATCTCCACTATATGTTCTGGCTGATCGATGCAGGGGTGCACCATATGTTTTTTAATATGACAGAAACATGGCGTCAAGGTGTGACTAACCCGCGATGATGGGCTGGGCGGGGAGCCGCGTGTATTTTGAGTGATCGACTTCGTGTCCCGAATTCTGTAAATTCTGCCCGCGGCATGAAACTGCGCGACGTTCCCAGGGTCGTTCGCTGTCGCGGTAATTTTTCCAGTCCGGCCTGCTCGGTGGCCGGGCGCACTCTCTGAACTCAATGGGCGACGCCATTTCGAAGTCGATGACGCCACCGCGCCTGGCGTTGTCCGGCATCAGCAAGCAGTATCCGTCCGTGCGGGCGAACGACGGCGTGAACCTCGTCGTCATGCCGGGCGAGATTCACGCCGTGCTCGGCGAGAACGGCGCGGGCAAATCCACGCTGATGAAGATCATCTACGGCGCGGTGCGCCCGGATGAAGGCGAGATTCGCTGGCAGGGCGAACCGGTCGAAATCGGCAGTCCGGCGGCGGCGCGCAAGCTCGGCATCGGCATGGTGTTTCAGCACTTTTCGCTGTTCGAGACGCTGACCGTCGCTGAAAACATCGCGCTCGCGCTCGACGACAAGTTCGACATGAAGGCGCTGTCGAAGCGCATCCGTGAGGTATCGGCGGACTATGGGCTCGATGTCGATCCGCAGCGGCACGTTCACAGCCTGACGGTCGGCGAGCGTCAGCGCGTGGAGATCGTGCGCTGCCTGTTGCAGAATCCGCGTCTGCTCATCATGGACGAACCGACGTCCGTGCTCACGCCGCAAGCCGTTCAAAAGCTCTTCACGGTCCTGCGCCGGCTCGCGGCGGAGGGCTGCAGCATCCTCTATATCAGCCACAAGCTCGACGAGATCCAGTCGCTTTGCGAGAACGCCACCGTGATGCGCGGCGGCCGCGTGACCGGCAACGTCGATCCGCGCCAGGAAACGCACGCGTCGCTCGCGCAACTGATGGTCGGCCACAGCCTGCCCGATTACACGCGTCGCGCGCATACGCCGGGCGATGTGCTGCTCGCGGTGAAGAATCTATCCGTGGCGAGCCCCGATCCGTTCGGCACGTCGCTGGAAAACGTGTCGTTCGGGGTGCGGGCGGGCGAGATTTTCGGCATCGCCGGGGTGTCGGGCAACGGCCAGGCGGAGTTGCTCTCGGCGCTGTCGGGGGAAATCCGCGATCGTCGCGCCGCCCCCGATGCCGTCGCCATCTGCGGCACGCCCGCCGCGCGGCTTACCGCGGGCGCGCGCCGGCGGCTCGGCTTTGCGTTCGTGCCCGAAGAACGCCTCGGACGCGGCGCGGTTCCGGCGATGTCGCTTGCCGATAACGGCTTGCTGACCGCGCATCGTCAAAAGCTGGTGCGCGGCGGGTGGATCAAATCGAACGCCGTGAAAGCATTCGCCGACCGCTGCATCGAAGCATTCGACGTGCGTTGCGGCGGCAGCGGTGCGCTCGCTCAAAGTCTTTCGGGCGGCAACTTGCAGAAGTTCATCGTCGGGCGCGAGATATTGCAGGCGCCGAAGGTGCTCGTCGTCGCGCAACCGACGTGGGGCGTCGATGTCGGCGCGGCCGGTTTCATCCGCCAGCAGTTGCTCGATCTCGCGGCGCGGGGCGTCGCCATTCTCGTGATCTCCGAGGAACTCGAAGAACTCTTCGACATCTGCGACCGACTCGCCGTCCTTGCGCGCGGCAAGCTCTCGCCGGTGCGCGCGACGGGCGAGACCAACGCCGAGGAAATCGGCCTCTTCATGGCGGGCCTCTTCGACGGCAAGCGCTCCGCCGCCGCCGAATCCGACTCCTTGAGCCACAAAGCATGATCTTTCCCTATCGACTCGAAGCGCGCCCGACGCCGTCGCGCGTCATGCAACTCGCCGTGCCCGTGATCGCCGCAGTCGCGACGCTCGTCATCGGCTTTCTAATTTTCAGTGTGGTCGGCCAGGACCCGCTGCGTGCGATGCATGCGTTCTTCATCGAACCGCTCTCGAACGTGAACGGCTGGTCGGAGCTGGTGCTGAAGGCGTCGCCGCTGTGTCTGATCGGGCTCGGGCTTGCTGTCGGCTATCGCGCGAACGTGTGGAACATCGGCGCGGAAGGGCAGATGCTGCTTGGCGGGATCGTCGCGGGCGGCATTGCGATTCATGCCGGCGATGCCTCCGGCTGGTGGACGCTGCCGCTGATGATGGCGGGCGGCGTCGCGGGCGGCATGGCCTGGGCCGCGATTCCCGCGCTGCTGAAAAGCCGCTTCAACACCAACGAGATTCTCACCAGCCTGATGCTGACCTATGTCGCGACGCAGTTGCTCATCTATCTGGTGAGCGGTCCGTGGCGCGACCCAGAAGGCATGAATTTTCCGATCTCCGCGATGTTCGTTGACGATGCGCTGTTTCCGCGCCTCTACGGCGACTGGCACTGGATCTGGCTCAAGGGCACGCGCATCAATGCATCGGTGTTTCTCGCGGCGATCGCGGTGCCGCTCGTCTGGCTTTTCATGCGCAAGAGTTTCGCGGGCTTCCGGATGAACGTCGGCGGTCTCGCGCCGCTCGCCGCGCGTTACGCGGGCTTCTCCGACAAGAAGACGATCTGGACGTCGCTCCTCTTGTCGGGCGGCCTTGCGGGGCTTGCCGGCATGGGCGAAGTGGCTGGCCCGATCGGGCAGCTTCAGGCGAGTTGGTCGCCGGGCTATGGCTTCACGGCGATCATCGTCGTGTTTGTCGGACGGCTGCATCCGGTCGGCATCGTGCTCGCCAGTCTCTTGATGGCGCTGCTCTATCTCGGCGGCGAAGCGGTGCAAACGTCGCTGCAGTTGCCGCAGGCGCTGGCAGGCGTGTTCCAGGGCCTGCTGCTGTTCTGCCTGCTCGGCTGCGATCTGTTCGTCAATTACCGCATCCGGCGTCGCACGCCCGCGCATCACGTCGCTTAAGAGAGAAGAAGATGGACATCAACCAAGCCAGCAATCTCGCGTCGAGTGCGGTCGTCGCGGCCATTCCGCTGATGTTCGCGGGCGCGGGCGAGCTCGTCGCGGAGAAATCGGGCGTGCTCAACCTCGGCGTCGAGGGAATGATGTTGATGGGCGCGGTCACCGGTTACGCCGTCACGGCGATCACCGGCAACCCGTGGCTCGGCATCGGCGCATCGGTGTTCGCAGGACTCGCGATGGCGCTGCTCTTCGGCTTTCTCACCATCACGATGCTCGCGAATCAGGTCGCGACGGGCCTGTCGCTCACGATCTTCGGCATCGGCTTCTCCGCGTACGTCGGCAAGCCGTACACGTCGGCGGCGGTGCGCGCCGGTATCGACGTGATGCCGATTCCGGGCCTCTCCAGCATTCCCGTGCTCGGCCCCGCGATCTTCTCGCTGACGCCGCTCGGCTACCTTGCGTTCGCGATGTTCGCGCTGATCGGCTGGTTTCTGTACAAGACGCGTGCGGGGCTCGTGCTGCGCTCGGTCGGCGAATCGCCGGCGGTCGCGCATTCGGTGGGCTTTCCAGTGGTCGGCGTGCGTTACGGCGCGACCCTCTTCGGCGGAGCGATGGCCGGCATCGCGGGCGGCTATTACTCCATCGTCTATCTGCACGTCTGGCAGGAGCAGTTGACGTCGGGACGCGGCTGGATTGCGCTTGCGCTCGTCGTGTTCGCGACATGGCGGCCCGGGCGGCTGCTCATCGGCGCGCTGCTCTTCGGCGCGGTGATGGCGCTCCAGTTCTACGCACAGGCCATCGGCGTGCCGGTGCCGACGCAGTTTCTCGCGATGCTGCCGTATATCGCGACCATCGTCGTGCTCGTGCTGATTTCGCGCAATCCGAACACGATCAAGCTCAACGCGCCGGCATCGCTCGGCAAGCCGTTTTTCGCGGCCAGTTGATGGGCCAGGGTTTTTTGGTTTTCTGCATGCGGTCTTTTGCATGCAACGCGCCGCATGCAAAGAACCATTTCGTGAACTGCGCGCGGTGCCGTTGCGGGCACGCCGCATCGCATGCCGGCGCTATCGCCGCGTTTTTTGACAGAACAAACTTCAAGCGAACCGTTTCTGTGTTGCATACAACATTCACGAGGAGAATCACGCAATGAATAAAGCAGGACTGAAGGCGATCACGGCCACGGTCGCGCTGTCCGCGACTCTCGCGGCGGCGAGCGCGCAGGCCGCGGACGCCCCGGGCGTCGCATTCGTTTATCTCGGCAATCCGGGCGATGCGGGCTGGACGTTCGCGCACGACGCCGGCACGAAGGAAGCCGAAGCGAAGTACGGCAGCAAGATCAAGATCACGCGCGTCGAGAACGTTCCGGAATCGGCGGACTCCGAGCGCGTCTTCCGCGATCTCGCGAACAAGGGCAACAAGGTCATCTTCGCGACCAGCTTCGGCTATCAGGATTTCGCGCTGAAAGTGGCGAAGGACTTCCCGGATACGGTCTTCCTGTCGGCGACCGGCTTCAAGAAAGCGAAGAACTTCGGCACGTACGACGTGCGCATGTATCAGGGCGCATATCTGGCAGGCGTCGCTGCCGGCTACGTGACGAAGACCAACACGCTCGGCTTCGTCGCATCGGTGCCGATTCCCGAAGTCGTCCGCAACATCAACGCATACACGATGGGCGCGCGTTCGGTGAATCCGAAGGTCCACACGAAGGTCATCTGGATCAACAGCTGGTTCGATCCGGGCAAGGAAAAGCAGGCGGCTGAAACGCTGATCGGGCAGGGCGCGGACGTGCTGTTGCAGAACACCGATTCCAACGCCACGCTCAATACCGCGAACGAAAAGCACGTCTACGCGTTCGGCTGGGATTCGAACATGAAGAAGTTCGGCCCGAACGCCCATCTCGGCTCCGTGGTCGCGCACTGGGGCGTGTACTACAGCGACGTGATCCAGAAGGTCCTGGACGGCAAGTGGAAGAACGATCCGGTCTGGCTCGGCATCCCGCAAAAGGCCGTGGACCTGGAAGACCTGAACAGCGGCGCGATTCCGGCGAAGGCGATGCAGGCTGTCGCTGCAAAGCGCGAAGAACTGCACACGGGCAAGTGGGATGTGTTCAGCGGTCCGATCAAGGACCAGTCGGGCGCGGAGAAGGTGCCGGCCGGCAAGACGCTGTCCGATCCGGAATTGCAGCGGATCAACTGGTACGTGGAAGGCGTGGACGGCTCGCTGCCGAAGTAAGCGGCTGTTGTTCTCTCGCCAAACGACAAACCGCGCCCATGGGGCGCGGTTTTTTCTTGATAGCGGTCGAGAAAACGCTCGAGTTCAGTCTTCGATGCGCAGACCGACCTTGATCGTCACCTGCCAGTGCAGTACCTGACCGTTTTCGATGTGTCCGCGTGTTTCCGTCACTTCGAACCAATGCATGTTGCGCAACGTCTTCGATGCCTTCGCCAGCGCGACGCGCACGGCGTCATCGCTCGACTGCGTCGACGAGCCAGTGAGTTCGATCTGCTTATAGACGTGTTCCGTCATGATGTTCTCCTTGTGATGTGTCCGAAGCCGCAACGCAGCAAGACACGCGCCACGCCGAAGAAAACCAGCCGCGCGAACGCGCCGCTGCCGTGCCCCGGTTCACGGGGCACAACGACGACGAACAACGGGGAAATCGGTCCGACAAGCGCTACCGCAGCGGACGCGAAGCCGCGTCGCCGGCGTCCTGACGGCGCGTGCCCCGGCGCGTGCGCGCCGTTGCCGTCGCACCGAACTCGCTCAGAATCTGCGTGCGGGCGCGGCTTGCGAATACAAGGAAACCGAACCCGTTCGCCTCATACCAGTAGCCGCCGTTCTCGAGCCCGTCGAGCGGCTGCTCCAGTGCATTCGTGATGGATTCGACGCAGCGCCTGTGCAGCTCGTCGATGGCCGGATAGGGCGGCTGGGCGCCGCGCACGCTGCACAGCAGGACATCGAGTCCCGGCAGTACGTGTGCATAGAGCACCGGTTCGTCCTGCGCGCGAGCGCGTGCAATCTTGGTATCCAGCTGGCCGAACGGCTTGAAATGCCGCAGCACGGCGAGAAACGATTCATCGCCATCGGCCTTCACGCGTCTACGCTTTTTCGGGAAGGACATAAAAATTCGCCTGAAAAAGAATTGCAGAAAACGCAGCGTCCTCATGCGGCCACTCCCGTCTTGCGTGCCGCACGTCGATCTTTTATAGCGCATCGATGTGATCAGGTCACGGTGAATCGGGCCGTCGAGACATGCGCCCGGCTGGTTGCCGATGCGCACGTGACGCGCACGAATCGTGCCGATGACCTTGGCGGCCCGCTGGTATCCCCTCGGCATTCCCCTATGGGTGTCGATCTGACTTCTGTCTCAATAATAGACCTGCTGCTAGCCGTGCGAATAGCCTTCGCGAAGAAAAAAGCGGCCGTACGAACGAAGCGGCGCGCACCTGAGAGGCACGCGCCGCGAGGGGATCAGCGAGTCAAGGCGCGCGAAGCGCCGTAAGGCGGGAATATCCGGCTAGACGCGCGGCGATTTCTTGAGCTCATCGCGGATTTCGCGCAGCAGCAGCACGTCTTCCGGCGTCGCGGCGGGCGCGGTTTGTTCAGGCTTGCGCAGATTGTTGATGAACCTGACCATCATGAAGATGATGAACGCGAGGATGATGAAGTTGATCAGCACGGTGATGAACGAGCCGTAGCCGAACACCGCGACGCCCGCCGTCTGCAAGTCCTTGTACGAATCGGGGTTGCCTTTGAAAGTCGGGGGGATGTGACCGAGCCGGACGAATAGATTCGAGAAGTCGAGGCCGCCGGTCGCGAGCCCGACGACCGGCATGATCAGATCCTTCACGACGGAGTTCACGATCGTCGAAAACGCACCGCCGATGATCACCCCGACCGCGAGGTCCATCACGTTGCCCTTGAGAGCGAAGTTCTTGAATTCCTGGATCATGCTCATGCGCGGCTTTCTCCTTTTAAAGTCCGAAACGATTGATATGAGCGACACCGCCGGGGCGCGGCCATGCACGTTGCATCGTTGCGTGGCCTCGCCATGATAGTCAATCGAGCCACGAGCCGCCGGTTTCGGGCCGGCGCGTCGGCGAGTCGACCGGTCGTCAGGCCGCTTTGACTCGCCCGACGCTGATTGCCGCGCAAAACGCCGCGTGATCCGCCACGGTCTGCGCGCCATAGCGTTCGGCCCACATCGCGTAGGCGGCGTCGAGCCGGTCGGAGCTGCCGCAATAGCCGGCGATGAGCGCGGCGTCGCCGGTGCGGGCGTGCGCGCGGGCGAGCAGCAGTCCGAGGCACCACGCGTAGAAGTCGAAGGTCGCGCCGTGCAGCCAGTCGACGGGAATGGAGCCGCGAATCTGCTTCATCTGGCGTACGTAGAAATCGCGCCCGGCGATGGTCGTCCAGCCGAGCAGCGGATCGGACGAGCTTTGCAACAGCCGTTGTCCATGCACGACGCGCCTGCCCTGGTGACGATACGGCTCCTCGAGCGGCGGCACGAAGGGCGCGGCGGCCGGCACGATGCCTTCCTTCACCTGAATGAACAGCGGATCGCCGAGCGCGCGGCCGAGCATCAGCACGAGATACGCACGCGTGCCGACACTGCCGACGCCGACCACGCGATGCGCGACATCGACGACGTCGTACCGTTCGAGCATCATGCGCCACTCGCCCGCGATGGTCTGCAGGTAAGCCTTGAGACCGTCGATGACGTGGTTCTTCTCGGCGGCGTCGAGCCTGGTGAGGATCGGCGGATCGACGATGAAGCGCCAGCTTTTGCCGACCGGCTCCGCGACCTTGGCGAGCATCGTCGCGTGCGAGCGTTTCATCGCGCGCTCGACGGTTTTCTGCACGGTGGCCTTTTCGTCGTCGGTGAGCGCGGTCGGTGCATCGATGTGCAGCGCGCTCGCATACGAGCGCATGTTCCAGAGATCGTAAGGACTCACGCGCCAGAGCTTTTCCATCGTGGTTCGATACGCCGCGCACGCCGAGCGCACCGCACGGTCGCGCCCCGGCATATCGACGCCATTTTCCCGGGCCGCGACGTTGATGCTCGCGGTCAGACGCTTGAGGTCCCATTCCCACGGACCGACGAGCGTCTCGTCGAAATCGTTCAGATCGAACACGACGTCCTGACGCGGCGTGCGAAAAAGCCCGAAATTATTAATGTGTGCGTCGCCGTCGATGATGACGTTGTGCCCGATCGACGGCGATCGCGCGAGATCCCACGCCATCACGGTCGCCGAGCCGCGCAGGAACGCGAACGGCGATTCGGCCATGCGCGCCATGCGCAGCGGCAGCAGGCGTTCCTGTCGTCCCGCGTTGCCCGCGAGGACGCGCTCCACGGGATCGGGGCGATCCGGCTCCGGCTGCCAGGCGCCGTGCGCGTCGAACGGAACGGCGTCGCGCAGCGCGCGGCCGGCCGCCCGGCTTTGCTCGGCGGTGCCGGCGGCGGTTGTCGTGGAGATGGAGCTGAGGCGCGTGGACAAGCGTGTTCTCCTGCGGCGAGCGATGAAACGGAAGGCGCAGCATGTATCGCGCCAGTCGCGGTGAAAACGCCGGGTACGGAGCTTGCTCACTGCTGACCCGATCGACAACACACGAAGTAAGCCCATTTCGCCGTGCAATGCGGCTGACTCTTTCCCGACGCCGTGCGCGTCATCTCATCGAACTATCATCTCATGCCGAACGAATATCGCATTGCCGAAGGCTCCCCGTTTCCGCTCGGCGCGACGTGGGACGGAAAGGGCGTGAACTTCGCCCTGTTCTCCGCGAACGCAACCAAGGTCGAACTCTGCCTCTTCGACGAAAAGGGCGAACAGGAAACGCAGCGCATCGAACTGCCCGAGTACACCGACGAAGTGTGGCACGTCTACGTGCAGGGCCTCGCGCCCGGCGCCGTTTATGGCTATCGCGTGCATGGCCCGTACGAGCCGGAAGCCGGCCATCGTTTCAATCCGAACAAGCTGCTGCTCGATCCGTACGCGAAGGCGCATGTCGGCGAGCTGAAGTGGGACCCGGCCGTGTTCGGCTACACGCTCAACGCGGAAGGCGACGATCTCACCTTCGACGAACGCGACAGCGCGCCGTTCATGCAGAAGTGCCAGGTCGTCGATCAGAACTTCACCTGGACGCACGCGACGCGCGCACGCGTGCCGTGGGAACACACGATCTTCTACGAAACCCATGTGCGCGGTTATACGAAGCGGCATCCGGCGGTTCCGGAGCACATGCGCGGCACGTTCGAAGGGCTCGGACAGAAGGAAGTGGTCGACTACATCAAGAGCCTGGGCGTGACGTCGGTCGAACTGCTGCCGATCCACGCGTTCGTGAACGACAGCTATCTGCTCGACAAGGGCCTCACGAACTACTGGGGCTATAACACGATCGGCTTCTTCGCGGCTGATCCGCGCTTCTTTGCGCGCGGCGCGGGCGTCGTCGCCGAATTCAAGGAAATGGTCGACCGGCTGCACGAGGCCGGGCTCGAAGTGATTCTCGACGTGGTCTACAACCACACCGCCGAAGGCAACGAGCGCGGGCCGACGCTGTCGTTCCGGGGTATCGACAACGCGTCATACTACCGGTTGATGCCGGAGCAGTCGCGCTACTACATCAACGATACCGGCACCGGCAACACGCTCAATCTCTCGCATCCGCGCGTGCTGCAGATGGTCACCGACAGCCTGCGCTACTGGGTGACGGAGATGAACGTCGACGGCTTCCGCTTCGATCTCGCGACGATTCTGGGCCGCGAGCCGTACGGTTTCGACGAAGGCGGCGGGTTCCTCGACAGTTGCCGGCAAGACCCGATTCTTTCGAGCGTCAAGCTCATCGCGGAGCCGTGGGATTGCGGTCCCGGCGGCTATCAGGTCGGCGGATTCCCGCCGGGCTGGGCGGAATGGAACGACCGTTATCGCGATACCGTGCGCGGCTTCTGGAAGGGCGACGAGGGCGAAGCAGCGGACCTCGCGAAGCGCATCACCGCGTCCGGCGACAAATTCAACAAGCGCGGGCGTCGTCCGTGGGCGAGCGTGAACTTCATCACCGCACACGACGGCTTCACGCTCAACGACCTCGTCTCCTACAACGAAAAGCATAACGAGGCGAACGGCGAGGACAACAAGGACGGCCATTCGGACAACAAGTCGTGGAACTGCGGCGTCGAAGGCCCGACCGACGACCCGGAAATCCGCACCTTGCGCGAACGCCAGAAGCGCAATCTGCTCGCGACGCTGCTGTTTTCGCAAGGCACGCCGATGGTTCTCGCCGGCGACGAATTCGGCCGCACGCAGCAAGGCAACAACAACGCGTACTGTCAGGACAACGAGATCAGCTGGGTCAACTGGGACATCGACGACGACGGCCGCGCGCTGACCGAGTTCGTCCGCAAGCTGACAACGCTGCGCCACACGCTGCCGGTGCTGCGCCGCCAGCGTTTCCTGACGGGTGCGTATCGCGAGGACATGGATGTCGCCGACGTGAAGTGGCTGAGTCCGAGCGGCGATACGCTCACGCCCGAGCAATGGGACGATCCGGGCATGCGCTGCTTCGGGCTCGTCATCGATGGCCGCGCGCAGGCGACGGGCATCCGCAAGCCGGCATCGGACGCGACGCTGCTGCTGGTGATGAACGCGTATCACGATGTCGTCGACTTCACGTTGCCGGATATCCCCGGGCCGGACCAGTGGAGCTGTCTGATCGATACGAACGCGCCGATCCGCGAGGAACTGCCGACATTCGAAGCCGGCGAGGTGTATCAGGTGACGGGCCGCTCGCTGCTGTTGTTCGCGCTTCAGGCGCGCGGCGCGACGCAGCGGATCATCGAAGGGCTGGAAGAAGCGCTGACGGATGAAGTGCCGCCGGAGCAGGGCGAGGGCAAGTCGGGCGGTTGAGGCGTCCGTCGATTGTTATCATGCGATCTTTGCGATCGCAGCGGGGCGGCGAAAGCCGCCCTTGTTTTTTTCGATGTCTCTTTCAGGCACTGCCGCATGATGCTTCAGACTGTGCTGGGCGTAGCGAACTGGGATCAGCTCGAGCGCATCTGGGAGTTCATCGTCGGCTTCTTCAAATTTCTTTGGGCGCTGCTGCGCTTTCTCGGCGGCGGTTGAACCGCTCGCCGCAAAGTGAAAGGCCCCGTAAAAACGGGGCCTTTGCTCGATGTGACGCGGTTCAGTCGATGGAGACGGTCAGGAGTCGCGCCAGTTGTCGTCGTTGCTGCCGAGGTCGACGCCTCCGCCGCTATTGTCGTTCCAGTCGTTGGAGCCAGTGCCCAAATCGAGGCCGCCTCCGCCTCCGCCGGCGTCACCAAGACCGTTGTTGCCGAAGTCGAAGCCACCGTTGCCGCCATCATTGCGTTGCTCGACCGGAACATCGCGCTCGATCACACGATCACGCCCGTGCGAGAGCGCCTGGCCCAGCAACACACCGGTCAGAAGCCCGCCCATGCCGCCGCCGAAACCGCCGCCGCCTTGCTGGATGATGACGGGCGGCTGCTGTCCCTGCTGCGGATACGGCGCCTGTTGTCCCTGTTGCGGATACGGCTGCTGCTGGTAGCGCCCGAATCGATCGGCTTCCTGGGCGTACGGCGACGGTCCCGCCGAGCCCGGCTGAGCCGCGTTCGGATCGGGCCGGCCTTCCGCGCGCGCCTTGAGACTTTCCACCTGATTGGCGAGATCCTCGATCGCGTACGGCGGCACTGGATTCTTCGAGTTCGACAGCGCTTCGACCATCTCGCGCAACTGCGCCTCCGTGCCTTCGACGTCGCGCAGCAGCGCTTCGTGGCCCGGCGCGGTGGACAGTTTCACGTCGAGCTTCAAAGTGCGCACGTCGTTCAGCAGTTCGGTCGCGCGCTTCATTTGCCCGCGGCGATCGTCGTCGGCGCGGCCATCGTCGCGGGCGCGGGCGCGACGCAGCCCCCAGCGCAACACGAGCGCAATCGCGCCGATGAGAACGGCGAGGCCGATCCACATGCCCATCGACGGTCCATGCGACTGGGGCGCCGCCGCCTGTCCCGGATTGAACGGGTTCTGCGTAGCGGAGCCGTTCGAGCTGCGATTCGTCGTCGTGTTCGTATTGGTGCTGGCGCGGCTGGCGTCGTTGCGGATACGCGCCTCGGTCGACGCGAACCGCGACGGGTCCGTGAACTTGATGGAAGGATCGAGCGATCTCGCCTGTTGCAGGTGCGAGAGCGCATCGCTATAGCGGCCTTCGCGATCGAGCACCTGTGCGTACAGATAATGCGCGTGGGCGTTGTTCGGATGCGCTTCGAGCACTTCGCTCAATTGCGCATCGGCTTGCCGCCAGTTGTTCTGCGTCATCGATTGCTCGACCTGCTGCGCCGTCGGCACCGCAAACGCGAGCGGCGACGCGACGGACAGCGCGATGGACATCGATAAGGCCAGAGCCGTCAGAGTTTTTTTCATGAGCGGGCCGGACGCGATAAACGCCCGTCTCCATTGTCGACCGGAGCATTCCGCTCCGGTCCCATGCGAATTGCCAGATACCAAGCCGACGCAAGGCGGATGCCCGGCTTAAACACCGTGCCTTGCAACGAGCCTTGCCCCGCGCCGGCGATTCGCGTCATTACTGCGCGGGCGTGTTCAACTGCTTCTTGAGCGCTTCGAGACGGTCTTCCACCGACGGCCCGCGATTGAGTTCCGCCAGCTTGTCGTCGAGCGCCTTGCCGGACTTTTGATCGGCGGAATTGAGGCGCGCGTCCGAGCGGGCGTTCGCAAGCTGGACCTTGTCTTCGAGCTTCTGGAAGTCTTCCGACAGATTCTTTCCGCCGATGCCGCCGAGCGCCGTCGCGGCCGTGTCCTTCGCCTGCGCGATCTGCTGCTTCGCCTGAAGGATATTCGAGCGCGCGTTGAGATCGTTACGGCGCTGGCGCATGTCGGCGATCTGCTGCTTGAGGTGATCGACCGAAGGCACGAGCGTCAGCAGTTCGGCTGCGAGCGCATCGCGTTCCGTTTCAGCGTTGGCTTGCGCCGCGAGCGCCTCGCGGGCGAGGGCTTCGTCGCCGCCCTGCAATGCGCGCTTTGCGCCGTCTTCATACTTCTTCGCCTTGTCGGCGGCGGCGTCGCGCTTGCTTTGCTGCGTGGCGACCTGCGCCTCGATTTCGATGAGCGAGTTCTCCGCCTTGCCGATGCTGTCGTCGAGTTCGCGCACGATCTGGCGTGCGTCGCGCGACGGGTCCTGCATGGTGTCGGCGGCATCGTTCAGAAGGCCTTTGACGGTGCGCGAGATGGAATCGAAAAGCGACATGTATTTCTCCTTGATGGAACCGCTGCATGCGTTGCGCGTAGGCGCGCATGGACTTGTGTATGCGCGTCGAATGTGAGGGGCATCGGGCGGTTTGTAAGCCGCGTGCGCGTCACGTTCGTCCCGGGTTTACCCCGTGTATTAGAGCACGCCGCGACTTAATGTGGACTTAAGCAACGTTAAGGAGTGTAACGGCGCGCGGGCGCATGCCGCGGCGAGAACGCGGCACTCGAAAGATGCACGTTGGGCTTAGTGGCCGGCGCGTCCGTCGCCGGTCAGCGACGCGTCCTCGCCTGCAGGTTCGGCATCGGCGGGATGGATGGGTTCCGCTGCCGGCAACCCCGGCGCGATGGGCGTTAGCGCCGCGCGCCTGTTCGCGTTGGCCGCCTCGCGTGCTTCGCGGGCCGCGGCTTTGGCTGCGACGCTGCGCAGCGCGATATCGAGGGGATCGGGCGCTTTCGGCGCACGCAGGCGATCGACGATGCCCGCGGCCTTGATCTGCTCGCTCGTCGCATTGAAGTTGAGCACCGCGCGCCGCATCAGCTCACTCACGCTGACGCCGAGATCGTCCGCAGTCTTGCTGATGGCGAGCTTCTGCGCGGGGGTCACGAATACAACGATGCGTTCGGTTGGCTTGGTCGTCATGAGCGGCTCGCAGACAGTAAGGCGATTGCAAACATAGCAAGCGCAGTCCTGAGAATCGAAACGGCGTCACTTCATTATCGCGATCGTTTTGCCGCCAGGCGGCGGGTAAAACGAGCATCCATCATATCGGTTCGCGGCGCCAGTGTGCGCGCACGCGGCTCCGCAAATCGCCGCCATTTGCGCCTCCGTGGGCAGCGCATGAGCGGGCAGTGAAAACCGCGCCCGATCAATGGCTTGGCTATTTTCTCATAAGGTTGTCCACAAGGCTCTCAACACTTTCTGTGGGTAACCGCGCGTTTTCCCTGAGCGGTGCGCACGAGGGGACCGGCGTCATTTACTTACAAAAAAATGCTGCGGGTTTTGTAGCTGCGTGGCCGAATTCTTTAAAATGCGCAGTTACCTACGGTCGATACCGACCCGCTCATCCGCTCGTCTCTTCTTTGCCAAGTCTGCGTCTTGCATTCGCCGGCGCATCGATCAGCGACGCAGCGCGCGCCTGCACGCGCGCCGAACCATCCCAGTCATGCCTATCATTAAACGTCCCGACTCCTCTAAAACATCGCGATACGATCGCGAGCCTCGCTGGAACGACTCACGCAACGACTCACGTGACGATGCGGGCGGCAACCGCGACGGCGGCGGACGCAATGGCGGCAACGGCGGCAATGGCCGCAACAGCCGTGGCGGACGCGATCGCGGACGCTCGCCCTTCGGCCGCATCGCGATGTGGTTCGCAAGCCTTGCGGCGATCGCCGCCGTGGTCGGCGCGCTGATCGTCGGCTACGCGCTCGTTGTGATGGAGCCCAACCTGCCGTCGCTGAACGCGCTCATCGACTATCGGCCCAAGGTGCCGCTGCGCGTCTACACGTCCGATCACGTGCTGATCGGCGAATTCGGCGAAGAGCGGCGCAGCCTCGTGCGCTTTCAGGACATTCCCGATCAGATGAAGAAGGCGGTGCTCGCGATCGAGGACTATCGCTTCTACGATCACGGCGGCGTCGATTTCCTCGGCATTCTGCGGGCGGGCGTGACGGACCTGATGCACGGCGGCGCATCGCAGGGCGCGAGCACGATCACGATGCAGGTCGCGCGCAACTT
The DNA here is from genome assembly GCF_022879615.1 of Caballeronia grimmiae. NCBI lineage: Bacteria > Pseudomonadati > Pseudomonadota > Betaproteobacteria > Burkholderiales > Burkholderiaceae > Caballeronia > Caballeronia grimmiae. Next base: position 1,588,236 of record NZ_CP084271.1, on the reverse strand, counting down.
CTTCCTGTCGAGCGAAAAAACGTACACGCGCAAGATCTACGAGATGCTGCTCGCGTACAAGATCGAGCGGGCGCTGACCAAGGACCAGATTCTCGAGCTGTACATGAACCAGATCTATCTGGGCGAGCGCGCCTACGGCTTCTCGGCTGCGGCGCGCGTGTACTTCGGCAAGGATCTGAAGGACATCACGCTTGCGGAATCCGCGATGCTCGCGGGGCTGCCCAAAGCGCCGTCCGCGTATAACCCGGTCGTGAATCCGAAGCGCGCGAAGGTGCGGCAACAGTACATCCTGAAGCGCATGCTGGATCTCAACTACATCACGCGCGATCAGTACAATCAGGCCATCGCCGAAGAGCTTCACACGAAGTCGTCCGGGACGGAGTACGGCGTGCATGCCGAATACGTCGCGGAAATGGTGCGGCAGATGATGTACGCGCAGTACAAGGAAGAGACCTACACACGCGGCCTCACAGTTACGACGACGATCAGTTCCACCGATCAGGACGCCGCTTATCGCGCCGTGCGCAAGGGCGTGATGGACTACGAGCGACGTCACGGGTATCGCGGGCCGGAAGGGCATATCGACCTGCCGGCCGCAGCCGATGATCGCGCCGAATCGATCGAAGACGCGCTCGTCGATCACCCGGATAACGGCGATCTCGTCGCAGCGGTCGTCACGTCGGCGACGCCGAAGCAGGTGACGGCGCAGTTCGTCGGCGGCGAGACCGCGACGATCTCCGGCGACGCCTTGCGCTTCGTGGCGGCGGCGCTGCGCAGCAACGCGTCGAAGGCGCTTGCGATCAAGCCGGGTTCCATCGTTCGACTGACGAAGGATGCGAAGGGCAACTGGCAAATCGCGCAATTGCCGCAAGTGGAAGGCGCGCTCGTGTCGATGACGCCGCAAGACGGCGCAATCCGCGCGCTCGTCGGCGGTTTCGATTTCAACAAGAACAAGTTCAATCACGTGACGCAGGCCTGGCGTCAGCCGGGTTCGAGCTTCAAGCCGTTCATCTATTCGGCGGCGCTCGACAAGGGACTCGGACCGGCGACCATCATCAACGATGCGCCGCTGTATTTCCCCGCGCCGGCGGGCGGCGAGCCGTGGGAGCCGAAGGACGACGATCAGCCCGACGGCCCCATGTCGATGCGCACCGGTCTGCAGAAATCGAAGAACCTGGTGTCGATCCGCATTCTGTCGTACATCGGCACGGGCTACGCGCAGGACTTCGTCACGCAGAAGTTCGGCTTCGACAAGGACAAGACGCCGCCGTACCTGCCGCTCGCGCTCGGCGCAGGGCTCGTCACGCCGCTGCAATTGAGCGGCGCGTACTCGGTGTTCGCGAACGGCGGTTATCGCATCAATCCGTATCTGATCGCGGAAATCGCCGATGCGCGCGGCACGGTCGTTTCGCGTGCCGATCCGCTGACGGCGGGAAGCAATGCGCCGCAGACGCTCGAGCCGCGCAACGCCTATGTGATGAACAGCCTGCTGCATACGGTCGCGACGTCCGGCACCGGTTCGGGCACTAACGTGCTCAAGCGTAACGACTTGCAGGGCAAGACGGGCACGACGAACGACGCGAAGGACGGCTGGTTCGCGGGCTATCAGCGTCAGCTCGTGGCGGTGGCGTGGATGGGCTACGATCAGCCGAAATCGCTTGGCAGCAAGGAGTTCGGCGCGCAACTCGCATTGCCGATCTGGGTCGACTACATGGGACGCGCGCTGCGCGGCATTCCTCAACAGCAGATGCCGATGCCCGACGGCATCACGACCGTCGACGGCGAACTGTTCTTCACGGACCATACGCCGGGCGCGGGCTTCGTCGCGAGCATCGGTCTCGACAGCGGCAATCCGATGGCCGGCGATTCCACCACGGCGGGCGGTGTCGGTCCGGCTGGCATGCAGGCGCCGCCGGTGCCGCAAGTTACCACCGACGAGCGCAAGCAGATCATGGACATGTTCAACCGGCCGTGACGTTACGGCGGTGCCGGGCATAGAAAAAACGCGCCGGGGTCTCAGGACTCCGGCGCGTTTTTGCTTTTTGACGGCGCGTGTCGAGCGTTACTTGCCGAGCGTCGCCGCTGATTTCACCGCGCAATCGACCTTGACCGTGGTCTTGTCGGCGAACGTGAGCGTGAGCGGAATCGTCGCGCCGACCTTCACGGACTTGCCCGGTTCCTCGAGCATCAGGTGATAGCCCTTCGGTGCGAACGCGAGCGTGCCGTGCGCGGGAACGTCGACGGTATCGACGGCGGCCATCGTCGCCGTGCCGCCCTTGTTTTCCGACTTGTGCATCATCGCCATGCCGAAGGCGGGCGTGTCGGCGGCGCTGAGCGTCGCGGCCTTGTCGCCGTTATTCGAGACGACAAAATAACCCGACGAAGGCAGATTCGGCGGCATCGCGCGAACCCAGCAATCGCGCGCTTCGAGCGTGGCCGCGTGCGCGGCGGAGACGAACGGGGCGAAGGACGCGCAAACCAGCGCGCTCATCAGTACAGCGTTTCTTTTCATTGCGGCCTCACTTGACCGTGAAGTTGTAGTGACCTTCCGTGCGATGTCCGTCGGCGGCGACCGCCGTCCACTGCACTTTATAGACGCCCGGCGGCAGATCGCCCAGCGCGACGCTCATGCGCTTCTTGTTGTCCGTATCGACGACCGATTTCGCCGTGTTGACCTGCTTGCCTTGCGCGTTGGTGACGAGCATGGAACTGAAGGCCGGTTCGAGTGCTTCGCCGAACACGATCGATACTTCTTGCGGCGCGCTGACCGTTGCGCCGGGGCCGGGCTGCTCGAGCTTGGGGACCGCGTGAGCAAACGCGAGTTGCGCCGACGCGATGCATGCGAATACGAGCATGCCGCGCAATGCGGATTTGATCGACATGATGATGTCCTGTGTGGTGCTTGATGACGCGGCGCCGGCGTGTCGCCGGATGCGACGCGAGCAGCGCGCGGAATAGGGCAGATCAGGCGAGGGCGGGCGGTGCGCGCGGCTGGGCGTCGTCGAAGCGAACGCGATGCGCGGTGCGGGTAGTATCGACTGAAGCGAAAAGATCGCGCGGTGAGGGTATGGACGCGAATTCGATAGCGGGCGCCGGCGGCGTCGCTGCATGGGCGATGAGATCGCAGTAGCCACAGGCCGGAAGATGGATACGGGCGTGGTCATCGGCATGCGCTGACGTTACGGGGTGCGCGTTGCCCGAGGCGCATACCGATGCGAACTGTGCATCGACGCGCTGGGCGTTCAGCCATTGCGACGCTACGGGCGCGAACGAGAGCAGCAGCATCGCGCACAAGGCTACGATACCGCTCGCTTTCCCGATGATTCCCCGACGCAAAAGCTGCATCCCGCCTTCTCGTACCGATGATGGATCTTGATAGCGGACGATTATGCCATGCACGCTTGTGCGGCTTTTCCGACTGATCGTCCGGGTGCGCGAGGCATTGTCTTTGCGATCGCAGACGCAAATGATGAACTAATCATTGCGCTCTATAGATCGATGCCCTATAATCTTTTCTTCGACGGACGCGGGGTGGAGCAGTCTGGCAGCTCGTCGGGCTCATAACCCGAAGGTCGTAGGTTCAAATCCTACCCCCGCAACCACTGAAGACCGTCGCAACATCAAACCCGCCACTGAGCGGGTTTTTTGTTATCTGCTCGAAACGCTTTCGATCCGCGCATCAGCCGGCCCACACGGAAAGGAGAAACGATGGACCTTCCACACGATCTTCAAGCCATCGCGCATCAGGAGAACACGCTCGTGTTCCCGCAGTTCAACACGGAACACGCCTGGCAAGTGGGCTCGCAATTGCGCGAGATGGCGCTTGCGCGGAGTGCAGCCGTCGCGATCGACGTGCGCACCTTCGGCCACCGCCTTTTCTTCGCCGCGCTCGATGGCGCGACGCCCGACAACGCGCGCTGGGCCGAGCGGAAATCGAAGACGGTCGAGCACTTCCGCCGCAGCTCGTATGCCATCGGGCTTACGCTGCAGCAAAGCGGCGCGACGCTCGCCGATAAATACGGCCTCGATCCCGCTCAATACTCTGCGCATGGCGGAGCGTTTCCGATCCGCGTCGCGAATGCTGGCGTGATCGGTTCGGTCGTGGTGTCGGGACTGCCGCAGCGCAAGGATCACGAGATGGTGGTCGAAGCTTTGTGCGCCGTCCTCGGTCAGAGCTACGCCGCGCTCGCGCTCGATCATCACTGAGCGCTGTCTCCGCGCCTTAACGAAACCCGGTGGGGCACAAGGCGAGAACCGCGTGCCTATTTGCAGCGAATGATCATCGAACGATTCTTCACGTTCGCGGATATTACGTTGCTGATGCCGCCGCCCGTCGGCCCGCCTTCTTCGTTGTCCTTCGACACGATGTCATACCCCGTCGCGCCGCATGCCTTCCCGGCCAGCACATAGCAACTCGCCCAGCTCGATCCGGCATCCGCGCCGCTGCAATTGACGGCGTAGCCCGTCTGTCCATCGGGCAGGTTGATGAGCGAAGCGTTATTCGACGACGCGCAAGCACCCAGCCCCGCCATCAAGAGCGCAGTCGCGCCGAGCATCGACGCGCGCAGCCATGAAACCTTGCGTATCCCTTGCGCCCTATGCGCCGAAGGAAGCGCATCTCCAAGCGTGGAAAGCCGGCTGCTTCGCCGATTGAATCCCTTCATCTGTACCTCGTGAGTTCTGGTCCGTGCGACGCGAGGCCCGCGCGCGCATACTTTTTGAGATGGGCATTGTCCCATACGCCGATGACCCGGCGTGACATGACGCGGGCGCGACGCTTGCGAGACGTCAGTCAACACATGCAGCATTTCATACGCTGCGAACTATTTGCCGGATCGTGCGCCCTATGAATGGGCTATCGGTTTGAATTGCGGTCGGGCCGCGCAATGGCGCACGGCACGACAACGAGCAACGGAGGACAAAAGCAATGGCGGAAAGAGTCACGGGACCGTATCGAAGCTATTACATCAGCGCATCGGCGCGGCTCGTGCAGACGCACGAGAGCAAGGACGGTCAGCCCGGCGCGGGTATTTACGTCGGTTCGGTGAGCCTCGGTCAGGGCGGCCCGGACAACGCGCGCCACTTCGAGGCGCTCGTCGACCTCGGCCCCGAGCGACGCTTCGCCACCGAGGAGGAAGCGCTCACGCACGTCGAGCAAGCGGCGCGCGATTACATCGACCGGTTGCTGCAAGCGACATGATGCGAGCCATTCATCTGCGCCACGCCGTGCTATACGATATCGCGCATTGCCTCGTCGATCTGTTCCCGAGCGGCGCGGACATCGCCGAGGTCGGCGCCGATTCGAGTCCCGCGCTGTTCGTCAGCTGGCGCACGGGCGGGGTGGCGAACCATGCGGGCAACATCGCGTGGGGCGTGCATTACCGTTTCGATGCACGCGTGTTACTCGCGTATCCGCATCTGCCGCACGATGCCCGCGAGCGCGTATGCCAGCGCGTGCGCGAAATGAGCCGTCACCTCGATTTCAATTACGCCGATCCTCGCGCAAGCTCGCTGCTCGTCGTGGATGTCGGCGAGGACGTGCTCGACGGCTGATCGTAAGCGGCGGCGCATCGCGCGCCTGCTGGACCGTGCGGCGCATCGGCGAGTACCATGTTTGCCCTGACCGGATTTCGCAGCGCGGCCCGCTCGTCGCGGCGGGATCGAACGGAGAGACGCCTCTGCAACGAGACAATCATGGACATTCGTTTTCTTTCTGACGCGCCGGATTATCGCGATTCCAATCTCACGATCGAATTCGCCGCGCTGGTCGATGGCCGGCGCGTGCCGTGCGCGATTTCAGTGGAAGCGCTCGAAGACCACTTCGGCGCACAGACTTACGACAGCGCCGGCTGGATCGGCGCTTTCGATGCCGGCCGCGAGCGCATCGAAGCTGTCGCCCGGGAACACTTGCGTGTGACGAACGGCATGCCCGTGCTGCTGAAAAGCGGACACTTTCCGCCGGGGCGCGTCACTGTCGAGTGAGAGCAGCGCTTCTTGCAAGCATGAGGTGTAAGAGCTGCCAGCCCCTTCGGCGCTGCGGCCAAAGGACGTCCATGAACGGCGTCCTTTCGCACGCTCACGCCTCGGAGTAACATGACGACAATCTGCCGCATGCGATGCGATTCGCTCGGCATATTACTTGCTCCGGGCCATTGGCTACGAAGAGCATCCATTATAAAAATCGCGCGGGGTCGTCATGCTTCAATCCTTTCTTCACTCGCTCGTCGAGTCCAATGCACTTTGGCTCATCTGGGCGGCCGTCGGTGTCCTGATTCTTGGCTTCTGCATTCTGTTTGCTTCGGTCGTGCTGGGCGACTCGGACGAGCCGCTCTACAACGCGGCTTCGGCGACACGCAGGGACGACGACGGCTCGATGACCGTCTGAACGGCGGCGTCGTGCGCGGCATCGCCCGCCGTAACCTAAACTCACTTGCAACGTAGCGGTGCCGACAATGCCTCGCATGAGTCTGGATGAAGAGCGGACACGCCGATTGCAGGAGCACAAGCAGCAGCAGCGCGACGCGCTGCGCGAGCGCATACTCGAAGCTTCGCGCGGCATCGTAAGGAGCGAGGGCATCGGGTCGCTCTCGATGCGCAAGCTCGCCGATGCGATCGACTACTCGCCCGCAGCGCTCTATCTTCACTTCAGAAGCCGGGGCGAGATTGCGCGAGCGTTGCGCGAAGAAGGGCATGCGCAACTGCGCGCGGCCTTCGTTCCGCACGCGGCGATTCCCGATCCCGCCGCGCGCCTGAAAGCGATCGGCCGCGCGTATGTCGAGTTCGGCCTGGCGGAGCCGGAGATGTATCGGCTGATGTTCATGGAGACCGGCGATGCAGCCGGTTCCGCCGGCGTCGCGAGCAGCCGCGACAGCGCCGCGATGCTTTCGCTTTTCGGGGAGGCGTTCGCCGCGCTGAACGCGAACGCGCCGGCTGCCTGCGCGCAGGCGTTGTGGGCGAACCTGCACGGCATCGTCGCGCTCCAACTGAGCGGTGCGGCGCCGCCTGCCGCGCCGGTGGCTGCGCTCGTCGAGCTGTCGCTCGATGCGTGGCTCGCCGCTGGCTCCGGGCTCGCCGCTAGCTCTGGTGTTTGACCGAAAGAACGTTCCGACTCTCAACACGATGACCACTGAAGACATCCGTATCGACACCGCCAACGGCATCGGCTTCATTGCGCTCGATCGTCCGAAGGCGCTCAACGCGCTGACGCCGCCGATGCTGCGCGCGATCAGCGAGGCGTTGCGGGCCTGGCGTCACGACCAGGCGATCCGCGCCGTCATGATCTACAGCCCGCACGTGCGCGCATTTTGCGCGGGCGGCGACATTCGCTTTCTCTACGACGCGGCGAAGGCGGGCGACCGCGACACCGTCGACGCATTCTTCATCGACGAGTACAAGCTCAATCACGCGATCTTCACGTTCCCGAAGCCGTATATCGCGGTTATGAGCGGCGTCGTGATGGGCGGCGGCATGGGCATTTCGCAGGGCGCGCATCATACCGGCGGGCTGCGCATCGTCACGCAGTCCACGAAGATGGCGATGCCCGAGACGCGCATCGGACTGTTTCCGGATGTCGGCGTGAGCTGGTTTCTGGCGCGCGCGCCGGGCGCGATCGGCCGCTATCTCGCGGCGACGGGTGCGAGCATGGGCGCCGCCGATGCGCTTTACGCGCGCATGGCCGACGCCTATCTCGACGACGGCGCGCTGCCGGGGCTGATCGAATCGCTGCGGCATCAGCGTTTTCTGGATGGCGTCGACATCATGCGTTTCGTGCAGAACGAGACCACGAAATACAAGGTCTCGCCGATCCCCGATGCCAGCCCGCTCGCGGAAGCGCGCACGCTGATCGACAAGTGTTTCGCGGCGGGCAATGGCGCGGCAATTCTCGCGTCGCTGGAACGGGAAGCCGACGCGTCGGGAAGCGAATGGGCGCGCGGCACGGCGGCGCAATTGCGCGAGCGTTCGCCGCTGTCCGTCGATGTATCGCTTCAGCAGGTGGACCGCGCGCGCTTCTCGACGATGGCCGAGACGCTGCGCCGCGATCTCGATCTCACGCGCTCCGTTTTCGAGCGGGGCGACGTGGTGGAGGGGATACGGGCGCGCATCGTCGACAAGGACGATCAGCCGGCATGGAAAGTCACCCGCGCCGAGGATGTCGATCCGAAGGACGTCGAGCACATGTTCGACAGCGCGTGGTCACCGGCGACACACCCGCTGAGGCTGCTGAAGGATTGAGGCTTGCGGCGGCCGGGAGTCCGGCCGCTTGCGCTTGGCGCGCTTAACGCGCTTAACGCGCCTCGCCGCGCGCCATGAATGCGCGCATGAACACGAGCGCGCCCCAGCCCCAGATGGCGTTTGCGATGAAGCTCGGCGCGAGGCGCGGCAGCATGTTGCCGGCCGGCCAGATGCCGCGCGCCGGATCGATCACGAAGGCGCTCACCGCCGTCAGCACGATGCCGCCGAACACGAGCGCGCCGATCCACGGGGCGCGGTTATCGGGCGCGACGCGCAGCAGCCACGCCATCAGTACGGCGAAGACGGCGCTCCACAATGCATTGGCGATGAACTCGGGGATGCCGAGCGGCAGGAAGGGCGTGGTGGAGAAGCCGGTCGCATCGATGAGTCCGGCTGCATGTAAAAGCGCGTAAGTCGATTCACGAAAGAACAGGGCGGCGAGAAAACCTGAGACGAACGGCAGAATGAGTTTTTGCATTGGCTGGACCGCAGGCGGGCGAGACGGCGGCTCGCTCGGTTATCGTGACGAGCGCCATTATAGGGGCGGGCGTGGGGCAGTTGACCGGTGCATGGCGGCACGAGAAGCGCCACAAAGCAAAAAGCCCAGTCGAAGACTGGGCTTTTTGCTTGAATTCTTCTGGGGTGGCTGATGGGACTCGAACCCACGACGACAGGAATCACAATCCTGGACTCTACCAACTGAGCTACAGCCACCACTGACAACAGATCTACTGCTTTCTCCCTTCAGCAAGATTGCCTGCCGATCGAGAAGCGAGATTATACGAACTGGGATTCCGCTTGCCTAGCCCTTTCGAGCATTTTTTTGCGGTCCGCGCTGCCGGTTTGCGTCAAGCCTCGATCGCTTCGACGCCGTCGCGCAAATGGCTGCGCGCTTCATCGAAGATGCCGAGATCGCCCTTCGCGAGCCGCTTGCTATCGGACAACACGCGCCGCCATCCGCGCGCGCCCGCTTCGCCCCGGTACAAGCCCAGCGCATGCCTCGTCACCGCGCCAAGATACGTGCCGCGCGCAAGTTCCGTACGCGCATACTCGATCAGCCCCGCCTCGATATCCTCGCGCGCCGGAACAGGCGTCGTCGCACCGTAGAAGCGCGTGTCGACTTCCGCCAGCACATACGGATTGTGATACGCCTCCCGTCCGAGCATCACGCCATCGACATGCTTCAGGTGCTCTTCCACCTCATCCAGCGTCTTGATGCCGCCGTTGATCGAGATTTCCAGATGCGGAAAGTCGCGCTTCAGCCGATACGCATAGTCGTACTTGAGCGGCGGAATCGCGCGGTTTTCCTTCGGGCTCAGGCCCTTGAGAATCGCGTTGCGCGCATGGACGATGAACACCTCGCAGCCCGCGTCGGCCACCGTGCCGACGAAGTCGTGGACGAACGCATAGTCCTCGACCGCGTCGACGCCGATGCGATGCTTCACCGTCACCGGAATGGATACGGCATCGCGCATCGCCTTCACGCAGTCGGCGACGAGCTGTGGTTCCTTCATGAGGCACGCGCCGAACGCGCCGCGCTGCACGCGCTCGGACGGACATCCGCAATTCAGGTTGATCTCGTCGTAGCCCCATTGCTCGCCGAGCTTCGCGCTTCGGGCCAGATCGCCGGGCTCGCTGCCGCCGAGTTGCAGCGCGACGGGCGCTTCACCGGGCGTGAAGGCGAGATGCCGCGCGACATCGCCGTAAAGCAGCGCGCCGGTCGTCACCATCTCGGTGTAAAGCCATGCATGGCGCGACACGAGTCGATGCAGCGAACGGCAGTGGCGATCCGTCCAGTCCATCATGGGTGCGACGGACACGCGGCGGGGGCTGATCTTCGGAACGGCGGACATGGCGATAAGACGAACGGTGTCGGATGGCGGCGAATCTGCGATTTTAACGCAGCGATGCGAGCGCGTTTTGCGGGCGGTTCGCGGCGGCACAGGCGAATCTTTCGGGTGAACGCCTGTCAGATCAGGCATGACGTCGTTCGAACGGAGTCCATCATGAAAAAGCAACTGATCGCGGCAGGCGCGTTCCTCTGTGCCGCGCTCGCCGCACAGGCGCAGAATCCGCCGGCCGCGCGCCCGGACGACAACGCGTCGATGGTCAGGCCGCCCGGCGCGCCCGGATCGCCTGCAGCCAGCGCCGCGCGCCCGCACAATCCCGACAACATGCCCGTCAAGCGTCCCAATCCGCCGCCGAACAGCGACCGCATGCTGCACAACAGTCCCGCGAGCGACGCTATCGCGAAGTAAGGCGAACCGCAAGCACGCCACGGCGCGATGCACCGTGCTAGCATCTTCAGACCATCCCCCAACCGACGACCATGGAGGCAGCTATGGCTACTTTGGCGATCGACGGCGTGCGCTGGGTCAACGATCGTGTGACCAACGTGCGCTGGGGCAGTTTCGATTCCGCCAGGAATGCGTGGGCGGCTCCGACCAGCATCGTGGATGTCCACGAAGTCGTGGACGCCATCAAGAGCGGCAAGGAAGTCCGCACGCTCTTCACGCTCGGCGGACGAACCTTTCTCGGACCCAAAGTCAGCGCCTTGCCTTACGCCAACGGCCACGTCGGCATCGAGGCGCGCGTGCAGGACGGGCAAATCGAGAAATCGCTCGAAGACCTGCCGCCCGTCTGACGACGAGCAAACGCGGGCGCAGCGGAGAACATGCATTGAATCGGGAACAGGCGCTCAGGTTCGAAGCCGAATTCATGCCGCGCATCGTCGAACACGTCGCGCGGCAGATCGGTCGCGGGCTGCGTATCGATGTCGTTCCGTACGAGCATCGCAATGCGCCGACGCGGCTGCACATCAGTGCGCCGCCGCATGACAACGGCGAGCGGGCGCGTCAATATCCGTTCGATCTGAGCGTGTTCCTCACCTGGGACGACGACGAAATCGAGCGCCTGTTGCGTCCCGGAGGGGAAGCGCGTTTCCAGCGATATCTGGATTCGCTCGGCGCGAAATTCATCGCCTGGCAAGGCGCGCGAGAAGTCGATTTCAACACGCGCTCGCAAGCGGAGCCGTCGATATTGCTCGGCGGGCTCGACTTCGAACCCTGACGGACCTCGCCGCTCGCTTCGGATCGAACGCACTCACGAAATGGGAGATCGAGATGGCATCGTCGAATGAAGGCAGGCTGCGCGCATTCGTGCAGACGGCGGAACAGGCGGGCGGCTTCGTGTGGGTGCTCGTGCTCGTCGATTTCCAGGCGCAGGAGATCAAGCGCGCGATGGTGTCGGAAGAAAACTTCGCCACCGCCGATGCCGCCCGCGACGCGGGCAACGATCGTCTGAAAGCGATGTCGAACGACCGCTGACGCCGAACCGGCGATGCCCGAGTGATGGCCCACGCGCGGCGTCGCGCCGTGCGTGGAGCGGCTTTTGCGCGACGTCCGTCAGACAAATCTATAAGAACGATGAGCGACAACGATAATCAGGAAGCCGCCCGGCAAGCCCGCTATCGACGCTACGAAGCCGCCGGCGAAGCATCGGTCCGAGCCGATCTCGAAGAGGCCGCGCACGCCGATCCGGAAATCGCCAGCAAACGCGCCTGGCTGCGCGACAAGGACGCCGCGCGTCAGAACGAGCAGTTCCGGGCGATGTTCGCCTCGGTCGCATCGGCGAACGATGCCGCGCAGCTTGCCCGCGAATCCGCGCAGGCGTCGCGCCGCTCCGCCTTCTGGACGATGATCGCGGCGCTCGCGGCGACGGCCGGCGTCATCGTCAACGCGGCGATCGCGCTCGGATGGCTCGACTGGCTGAAGCGGTAAGGCGGTGAAGCGGCAGAACGGTAAAGCGCGTTAGAACGTCCACCACGAGCGCACGCCCGGTTCGCCGTCGAGCGCGCGCAGGAAGTCGTCGGCGAAGGCATCGCTGGCGGCTTTCCATTCCGGCGTGCCGGCCGGCAGATCGTTCGGGTTCTTCAGGCCGCGCGCATGGCGGATGACGGCGACCGCTTCGCTCACGGCGGCGATCGATTCCAGACTTTGCATGTTCATACCGTGGTTTACGGCACGCAACGCCCGACATTTAGCGCCGCGATCCGTCCGCCTTGCCATGCCCCGACACCAGCGCGCCGGCGTCTTTCGGCAGCCTGAGCAGATCGATCACGGCGGCAAGCCCCATGAAACCGACGATCAGGAACGCGACGCTGAAGTCCTCCGGTGCGATCGAATGCGCATCGTGGCCGTGCAGCCACTCGCCGATGCGCAGTGCAATCGCGCCGGCCGCGACGCCAATGCCCATCGTCATCTGAAAAAGCGTGCTCGATAACGCCGACGCGCCGCTCATCTGCGCCTTCGGCACGTCCGCGAAGCTGAGCGTGTTGAGCGCCGTAAACTGGAGCGAGCGCGACAGGCCGCTCGCGAACAGCACGACGGCAATGGCGACCTTAGGCGTCGACGGGGCGAGCAGGGCCATCGCGGCGAGCGAGAGCGCCGCAATCACGCCGTTGACGATCAGCACGCGGCGAAAGCCGAAGCGCCGCATGACGGGCGTGGTGACGATTTTCATCGACAGGTTGCCGGCGAAGACGGCGAGCGTGAGCAGGCCCGAATCGAATGCGTTCATGCCGAAGCCGACCTGGAACATCAGCGGCAGCAGAAACGGCGCGGCGCTGATGGCGATGCGAAACAGCGAGCCTCCGCCCATCGCCACGGCGAAGGTCTGGATCTTGAGCGGCGCGAGATCGACGACCGGCTGCGCCGCGCGCCGCAGATGCCGCCACGACAGGACGCCCGCCACGCCGCCCATCGCGACGAGCGCGCCGACGAGCGGCCACGAGGCGTCGTTGCGGCCGACGAGTTCCATCGCGTAGAGCAGCGTCACGCAGGCGATGCCGCACAGCACGAAGCCGGCGAAATCGAAGCGGCGCTGCGCATCCTCACGCACGTTGTCGACGAAGCGCCAGGTCAGCAACAGGCCGATCAGACCGAGCGGCACGTTCAGATAGAAAATCCATCGCCACGAAGAATACGTCGTGATGAAACCGCCGAGCGGCGGCCCGATGACTGGTGCGACGAGTCCCGGCCACGTAATGATGGCGATGGCGCGCATCAGCCCGTTTTTCGGCGTCGCGCGCAGGACGGCGAGGCGTCCGACCGGCACCATCATCGCTCCGCCGATGCCCTGCAGCACGCGCGCCGCGGCGAACGCCGGCAGTGTCGATGTCGTTGCGCAGAGCACGGACGCCGCCGTGAACACGGCGATCGCGCTCCCAAACACGGTGCGCAGGCCGAAGCGGTCGGCGGCCCATCCGCTGATCGGGATGAACACCGCCAGCGTGAGCAGATACGCGGTGATGCCGAGGCTCATGTCGGCGGGATGCACGCCGAACGAACGCGCCATCTGCGGCAACGCGGTCGCAATGATGGTGCCGTCGAGGTTCTCCATGAAGAACGTCGCGGCGACGAGCATGACGATGATCGAGGAGCCCGGCTTCGTGCGGTCGGGTTCGCTGGAGGCAGTGGAAGAGGACATCGGCCGGGTGGTTTGATCGTGTGGAAGGCGCAGTGCGTGAATTCTAGCCGTGGGAGCAGACCTCGCGCGCCTATGGTAGTTTCTGCGGTTGGTCGGCTATGTCTGCCGTGGACAGTTCGCCAGCGGGTGTCACCAAGCAGGCTTCAATAAAAAAGGAATCAAGCGATGAAGTATCGGAAACTGGGCGATTCGGGCGTCGACGTGAGTCTGATCGGGCTCGGCACCATGACCTGGGGCGAGCAGAACACTGAAAGCGAAGCGCACGAGCAGATCGACTACGCGCTCGCGCAAGGCGTGAACCTGATCGACGCCGCGGAAATGTATCCGGTGCCACCGCGCCCCGAAACGCAGGGCCGCACCGAGGAATACATCGGCACGTGGCTCGCGAAGAACGCCGGCAAGCGCGGCGATATCGTGCTCGCGACCAAGATCGCCGGGCCGGCGCGCCAGCCGCACAATCCGCGTCATATTCGCGGCGCGGGCAATCAGTTCGACCGCAAGAACATCAACGAGGCGATCGACAGCAGCCTCAAGCGCCTGCAAACCGACTACGTCGATCTCTATCAGCTGCACTGGCCCGACCGCAGCACGATGACTTTCGGGCGCGGGGCGTATCCGTATATCGACGATGAATACACCGTGCCCATCGAGGAAACGCTCGCCGCGCTCGGCGATCTCGTGAAGGCCGGCAAGATCCGCTACGTGGGCGTGTCGAACGAAACGCCGTGGGGCGTCGCGCAGTTTCTGCGCGCGGCGGAGAAGGCGGGGCTGCCGCGTATCGTCAGCATTCAGAACCCCTACAGTCTCGTGAACCGCACATACGAGCTCGGGCTGTCCGAATTCACGCACAAGGAAGGCATCGGCCTGCTCGCGTATTCGCCGCTCGCGTTCGGCTGGCTGTCGGGCAAGTACGAGGGCGGGGCACGTCCGGCGGGCGCGCGCATCACGCTGTTCGAGCGGTTCCAGCGCTACAGCAAGCCGCAGGCGATCGCCGCGACCACGTCCTACGTCGAACTCGCGAAGCGCCACGGCCTCACGCCGACGCAGCTCGCGCTTGCCTTCGTCAACACGCGTCCGTTCACGACGAGCACGCTGATCGGCGCGACGTCGATGGCGCAGTTGCAGGAGAATGTGGCGAGCGTGGACATCGAACTGTCCGACGAGATCCTCGCGGAAATCGAGGCCTTGCACGAGCGTCAGCCGAATCCCGCGCCGTAATGCCGTGACGCGGTTCCGGTCTCCGGACCGCGGATGTGTCAGCATGGATGCATGAACCGGGCGACGCGTCGTTTCATCACCGAGACGCCGCCCGGACGAAACACCCGAATCACCGGACGCACAGGTTGTGCGCGTCGCGTCCCAGTCCTGCCGAATACGAGAGTTGCGCCTGACGGCGCACTTTCCGTCTTACTCGCGTGCGATGCCGCCGTAAGGCACCGCACTTGCTCGATGGTCCTGGTTGCCCGCTGCGGCGCCTCTCGCCACAGCGCGCTCTTCAAGAAAGGAGTCGTCGCTCATGTCGCAAGTCACGCCGCAATCCCAAGATCTGGATCGCCTAGCCATCGATACGATCCGCACGCTGTCGATGGACGCCGTGCAGAAAGCCAATTCCGGCCACCCCGGCACGCCGATGGCGCTCGCGCCGGTCGCGTTCCATCTGTGGCAAAACCATCTCCGCTACGATCCGGACGCGCCACTGTGGCCGAACCGCGACCGCTTCGTGCTGTCGGTCGGGCATGCGTCGATGCTGCTGTATTCGCTCCTGCATCTCGCGGGCGTGAAGGAGGTCGATGAAAGCGGCAAGCCGACCGGCAAGCCCGCCGTTTCCATCGACGATATCCAGCAGTTCCGCCAGCTCGGCAGCAAGACGCCGGGCCACCCGGAGTTCCGCATGACGACCGGCGTCGAAACCACGACCGGCCCGCTCGGACAGGGTCTCGGCAACAGCGTGGGCATGGCGATGGCCGCGCGCTGGAAGGAAACGCACTTCAACAAGGCGGACGCGACGCTCTTCGACTACCGCGTCTATGCGCTCTGCGGCGACGGCGACATGATGGAGGGCGTCTCGCACGAGGCGGCGTCGCTGGCCGGGCATCTGAAGCTGTCGAACCTCATCTGGATTTACGACAGCAACCGCGTGACGATCGAAGGCCACACGGACCTCGCCTACAGCGACGACGTCGAAGCGCGCTTTCACGGCTACAACTGGAACACGCTGCACGTCGACGACGCCAACGACGCAGCCGCGCTCGAAGCCGCGCTCAACGAAGCGAAGGCGTCGACGGACAAGCCGACGCTGATCGTGGTGAAGAGCATCATCGGCTGGGGCGCGCCGAACAAGCAGGACACGGCGAGCGCGCACGGCGAGCCGCTCGGCGACGCGGAAATCAAGCTCGCGAAGAAGTTCTACGGCTGGCCGGAAGACGCGCAGTTCCTCGTCCCCGATGGCGTGATGCAGCATTTCGCCGATGGCATGGGCGCGCGCGGCAAGGCGGCGCATGCCGAGTGGAAGCAGCGCTTCGACGCTTACGAGAAGGCAAACCCCGAGCTCGCGAAAGAAGCGTGGCTGATGCTCGGGAACAAGCTGCCCGAGGGCTGGGACGCCGATATTCCCACGTTCGAGCCGGACGAAAAGGGCATCGCGACGCGCGAATCGTCGGGCAAGGTGCTGAACGCGATCGCGCAACGCATCCCTTGGATGCTCGGCGGCGCGGCGGACCTCGCGCCATCGACGAAAACGAATCTCAAGTTCGAAGGCGCGGGCAGCTTCGAGCACGACAACTACGGCGGGCGCAATCTGCACTTCGGCATTCGCGAGCACGGCATGGGCGCGGTCGCCAACGGGCTCGCGCTGTCGGGGCTGCGGCCGTTCGCATCGACATTCCTGATTTTCAGCGACTACATGAAGCCGCCGATCCGTCTCTCGGCGATCATGGAAGTGCCGGTCATCTACGTGTTCACGCACGATTCGATCGGCGTCGGCGAAGACGGTCCGACGCATCAGCCGATCGAGCAACTTGCGTCGCTGCGTGGCGTGCCCGGTCTGACGACGCTGCGCCCCGCCGATGCCAACGAAGTGAGCGAAGCCTGGCGCGTGGCGCTGTCGCATTCGAAGGAGCCGTCGTGCATCGTCGTGACGCGCCAGCCGCTGCCGACCTTCGACCGCACGAAGTACGCGTCGGCCGAAGGCGTGCGGCGCGGCGCTTACGTGCTCGCCGATGCCCCCAACGGCAAGCAGCCCGAAGTGCTGCTGCTCGCGACGGGCAGCGAAGTGTCGCTGTGCGTCGAGGCGTATGAGAAGCTCAAGAGCGAAGGCATCGCGGCGCGCGTCGTGTCGATGCCGTCGTGGGACATCTTCGAGAAGCAGGACGAGGCGTATAAGGAATCGGTGCTGCCGTCGGGCGTGAATGCGCGCGTGGCGGTCGAGCAGGCCGCGACGCTCGGCTGGGACCGCTATACCGGGCGTCTCGGCGCGCAGATCGTGATGCATACCTTCGGCGCATCGGCGCCGCTCAAGGCGCTCAAGACGAAGTTCGGCTTCACGCTCGAAGGCGTCTACGAAGCCGCGAAGAAGCAGATCGAGCGCGTGAAGGCCGACGCCAATGGCAAGGAGTGAGCACATCATGCAGATCGGCATCGTTGGGCTGGGACGCATGGGCGGCAACATCGGCAGGCGTCTGATGCAGGGCGGGCACGAATGCGTCGTCTACGATCACAACCCGCAAGCGACCGAGGCGCTCGCGAGCGAAGGCGCGACCGGTGCGAAAGACCTGGGCGATCTCGTCTCGAAGCTCGCCGCGCCGCGCGTCATCTGGCTGATGCTGCCCGCGGGCAAGATCACCGAGGACACGCTCACGGATCTCCACAAGATTCTTGCGGCGGACGACGTGGTGATCGACGGCGGCAACAGCTTCTACAAGGACGATATCCGCCGCGCCGCACAGTTTCGCGAGCAGGGCGTGCATTACGTCGATGTCGGCACGTCGGGCGGCGTGTGGGGCCTGACGCGCGGCTATTGCATGATGATCGGCGGCGAAGAAGCGGTGGTCCGCCGGCTCGATCCGATTCTCTCGACGCTCGCGCCGGGCCGCGGCGACATTCCGGAAACGCCGGGCCGCGAAGGACGCGATCCGCGCGTCGTGAACGGCTACATGCATTGCGGCGCGGTCGGGTCGGGGCACTTCGTGAAGATGGTGCATAACGGCATCGAGTACGGACTGATGCAGGCGTATGCGGAAGGCTTCCACATCCTCAGGCATAAGGAGTCGCCGGACTTGCCGGAGAGCGAACGCTACTCGCTCGACCTTGCCGATATCGCCGAAGTGTGGCGGCGCGGCAGTGTCGTGTCGTCGTGGCTGCTCGATCTGACGGCGGGCGCGCTCGCGAGCGACGAAGGACTCGAGCGCTTCTCGACGGAAGTGGCCGACAGCGGCGAAGGACGCTGGACGATCGAAGCGGCGATCGAAGAAGCGGTTCCGGCGCAAGTGCTGTCGGCTGCGCTCTATACGCGGTTCCGCTCGCGCGATGCCGATCTCTTCCCCGAGCGCATCCTCTCCGCGATGCGCTTCGGCTTCGGCGGGCACAAGGAGTTTCCGGCGAAGTAAGCGCCTTTGCCGGCAGACGGCGATGGACGGTGAGCGTCCGTCGCCGTTTTTATTTCATGATGCGCCGCCTGAAGAGCCACGCGCACGCGAAGAACGGCAGCACGGTATAGGCGATCAGCACGGCCAGATGCAGGGCGACTCCATCGGCGGGGCGTCCGAGCATCGCGGGACGAATCAGCTCGACTGCGTGATAGAGCGGCAGCGCCTGGGTCGCGTGCTGCGCGAGCGCGGGCAGTTGCGTCACCGGGAAGAACACGCCGGAGAGCAGGAGCATCGGCGTGAGCGCGAGCGTCTGATAGAACATGAAGAAGTCGTAGCTCGGCGCAATGGCGGTGACGATCATCGCCGTGCTCGCGAACGCCAGTCCGGTCAGCACGATGACGGGCAGCGCGAGCAGCATCGACGGAAAATTCGCGTAACCGAGCGCGCCCGCGACGACCATGATCGCGACGCCCGACAGCACCGACTTGCTCGCGGCCCACACGATTTCGCCCAGCACGATATCGCCGAGCGTGAGCGGCGTGTGCATGATCGCTTCCCACGTGCGCTGCACCTGCATGCGCGAAAAGCCCGAGTACATCGCTTCGAAACTCGCGGACATCATCACGCTCGACGCCACCGTGCCCGCCGCCAGAAACGCGATATACGACACCCCGTCGACGTGCCCGACCATCAGCCCGAGACCGAGCCCGAGGCCGAACAGATAGATCATCGGATCGGCGAGATTGCCGATCATCGACGCCACCGCGAGCTTCTTCCAGACGAGGTAATTGCGCCGCCACACCGACATCCAGTGCGTCGCGTTGGCGGGCAGGGCGCTCGAAAGCGGCGCGAGACTGCCCGGCTGCTTGCGGGTCTTGTCGGCTTGAACGCCCGGTTGTTCGAAGGTTTCCATCGTTCGTTCAGTCCACCATTTCGCGCCCGGTCAGGCGCAGGAACACGTCTTCAAGATTCGCCGGACGATGCAGATAGCGAACGTCCGCGCGTCCCTTCACACGCGCGTGCACGGGCTGCGGATCGTCGGCGTAACAGAAAATGGTTTCTCCGCTCACTTCGATTCGCTCCACGAGCGGCTCCAGTTCCGCTGCCAGCGCACGCGGGTCCGGCCCGTAAATTTCGATGACGTCCGAGCCGATCACCGACGCGATCAGATCGCGCGGCCGGCCTTCCACGATCTTGCGCCCCTCTTCGATCACGCACAGGCGGTCGCAAAGGCGCTCGGCTTCCTCCATGAAATGCGTGGTCAGCAGAATGGTCTTGCCGCGTGTGAGGAGCGAGCGGAGCCGCTCCCAGATCAGATGCCGCGCCTGGGGATCGAGGCCGGTGGTCGGCTCGTCCATCACGAGGACATCGGGATCGTTGACGAGCGCGCGGGCCAGCGTGAGCCGCCGCTTCATGCCGCCCGACAACTCGCCGACGCGCGCATCGGCCTTGCTTTCCAGCCGCGCGAACTCCAGCAGCGACGGCACCAGCGCGGTCATCCGCGCGCCCGTCAGCCCGAAGTAGCGGCCGAAGACGAGCAGGTTCTCGCGCACCGTGAAGTCGGGATCGAGATTGTCGAACTGCGGCACGACGCCGACGCGCTGGCGGGCGAAGCGCGCACGCGACGGAACCGGTTCGCCGACGAGGCGGATCGTCCCGCTATCCGGCGACGTGATGCCGAGCAGCATCTTGAGCGTCGTCGTCTTGCCGGCGCCGTTAGGACCGAGCAGTCCGAAGCATTCGCCCGGACGCACGTCGAACGACAGTCCGTCGACGACGTTCTTCCCGCCGTACTGTTTTCTGACTTCGCTGAATTCGATGGCGGGCGCGGCCTGAGCGTGATGCCCGGACGCGGCGCGCGGAGCCTGCGTTGCCATGCGTGACCTGTTTGAGGGAAAGCAGCGGGCTAGTGTAATCCAATGCACCACTGCGACGCTTGCGCGCAACTGCATGCTGCGCGCGCGAGTCAAACGAGTGCCGGCTGCGTCCGGCGCGGGTTGCGCCGAACGCGCCGAAGCCTTGCTGGAAGGGATGTGGCGGAAACTGGCACGGTGCAAGCTAGTGCGGTGTCGCGTTGCGGAAGATTAGCGTTTTCCATCGTTGCGACGCGGGTCGCGGCACACGATGATCGAGTTACGCCGCGCTCATGCGATGCGGCAGGGAGGCATGATGACAAGTTACCGAAAAATTCTGCTGTGCTACGACGGCTCCCGGGAAGGCCGCAAGGCGCTGCGCCAGGGCGCGAACCTGGCGCTCGACCTCAACGCGGAAACACACGTGCTTGCCGTGGTCGACATGCGATCGAGCATCGCGCAGAGCGCCGGTCTGTTGACGGACGTCGCGTGCGGGCGTTTCGAAGATGCGGCGCGCGACATTCTGCAAGAGGGCGTCGACTGGCTGCGTGAACGCGGACTGCAGGCGCAGGGGCATTTCGCGTTCGGGCATCCTATCGACGAGATCGCCGCGCTCGCCGACAACCTCAAGGTGGACCTCGTGGTCGTCGGGCATCGCTGCCGCAGCGGACTCGCGCGATGGTGGATGGGCGCGGGCAATACGCCGCTGCTCGATCGCGTGAAGTGCAGCATTCTGGTGGCGGTCTGTCAGGCGGGCGAATCCGCCGAAGCGGAAGACGAAGCCGCGTATGCCGCGAAGCCGGTTAAAGCTGAAGAGGGCGCATGATCGTGCTGCGAGCTCGTCAGCCGTTGAGATCGACGGCGGCGAGCTTCCCTGACGCGAGCCGGCTGCGGCGGAAGGTGGCCGAGTAGCGCGCGTCGCTGCGCCGTGCTGATAGGTCACGACGAAGGTGTTGAAGTCGCAGTACCGGCGGTTGTCTGTGGCAGCATCGGCGGTTGGGCCAAGCGCCCCGGCGCGGATATCCGGCGCGTGGCGGCGTGGGCGGCCATTCGCCGGGATCGCGCGGCGCAATGCTTTCAGATGAGGCCGGGCATCCGCTGGGCTGGCGTTTTGCTGCCTTAAACAACGCGTGAGTGCGTTATCGACTGAACGCAGCGGCGCTCCGTCGCGGTGCGAGAAATCTGTCAGTGAGAGTGGAACTGCGTCGCTTGCTGACGTACTCACGATTCCTCGATTCGCGCGAGCTTAGCCGTGGAGAAGACGAGAGCATCACGCAGCCTGTTTGCGACCATCCCTTATCACCAGCATCATCCCGAGCGCAGAGATTGCTGTCCCGATGGCCATCGAACCGGACAACGGCTCTCCGAACATCGCCCATGCCCAGATCATGGTGACGGGCGGGCTGAGAAAGAGCACGCTCGTGACGCGAGCGGGCGACGACCGCCGCAGGCAGAGCCAATATAGGCCGCATCCGCCGACAGTTGCGAAGATGGCCGTCCAGGCGACGCTTGCGGCAAATCCGACACTCATAAGCGGCATCACCTGTCCCTGCAAGGCCTGCAGCCCGAAAAAAATCGGTGCCGAAACCAAGCTTTGTAGCCACAGCATGCCGAGTGGACTTAGCCCGTCGTTACGAGTCGTGGTCCGCTGCTGCCACACAGTCGCTACCGCGAGCGAAAGCATTCCGGCGACGGGTAGTCCGTATGCCCACGCGGGTGCTTTCCCGAGCAAAACGGCGTCGCGGCCGACTATGAGCGTTCCTGCAACGCCTAGCGTCAACCCTGCCCATACTGCGGCCGGATTGCGTTCCCGGAAGGCGAACGTCGAAATGAGCACTACGCCAAGCGGCAGCAAATCCGCGACGAGCGCCGCGAGTCCGGCCGGCACGCCCTGCTGGATGCCTCCCGCAACGCCGGCGAGATAGCCCGCCATCGCCAACGCTCCGATGAGTAACTGGCGAAGTAAAGCCCTCAAGGGCCTGCGCCAGATCTCCCTCGCGACGAGCGGAAAAAGGCCCAGCAACAATGTGATGAACCGCCACAGGATGACGAGATACACCGGTGCGTAATCGGCTGAGAACCGCATGCCCACGAAGCCGGAACTCCAGGTTGCGACCATCAGCGCCTCGAGCAGGGGAAGCGGTACGCGATCGATGCCGATCGAAGCGGTGTGCAAGTTCTGGCGTTCCGTGGGTGTGTGCGTCATGAAAAGCACGTTACCGCCGCAGCGTCGATTCGGAAATCAAAATATACTGACCTGGTCGTTCAACAACGCTAAATCATGAATTCCGTTCTCGATATCGACCTGTTACGTACCTTTCACGCAATTGCCAGGTTCGGACGATTTCGGACCGCCGCGGAGTTCGTCAATAGAAGCCCCGCAGCGGTGAGCATCCATATCCAGCGGCTCGAAGCGATCGCGGGTGGACGGTTGCTCGATCGAGACAACCAGTCGGTCACGCTGACGGCGTTGGGCAAGCGGCTTTTGTCGACCACAGGTGAGATATTGGCGGCTCACGATCGCGCCATCGAGGCAATGCACGGGAAGACCTTGGCCGGCCGCGTTCTGGTCGGCATACCCGATGAGTACGCGGCGCATGTGGTCCAGGACATCTTGCCCGAATTTACTGCCAGCTGGCCCAACGTCGTGCTGGAAGTAAAGACGGCGCCGAGCTACAAGCTTCGCGATCAGATCAACCGCGGCAAGCTCGATCTGGCGATCGTTGTACAACCGTCGCATGAAGTTGCGGCTGCGGACCTTCTGACGGTCACAACGCCAGTCTGGGTCGGCAGCACGACCTTCGCGCGCGATGAGAGCGCACCGCTTCCACTAGCGCTCTATGCGGAGCCATGTCCGTACCGCGCAGCAATGATGAGCGCGCTCGAGTCGGAGGGCCGCAGATGGCGTGTGATCCTCGACAGCGGATCGACGCAGGTCATCAAGGCATGCGTTGAGTCGGGTCTGGCGGTGACGCTGCTCGACCGTGCTCGAGTCACCGCGAACATGCGGGTACTGGATGAACTTCCGGTTATCGCTGATCACGGCGTGACACTGATGCGGGGCACTCGGGGGCGCACGACAGAGGCGGCGGAAGTGCTTGCGAAGGCGCTTCGACAGAAGTTCAGACTGTAGACTGGACCGGGCGGGGATCGTGACTGTCCCGGGCTCGCAGACAACGCGTGGGACGATCTGCCGGGACGCGGCGCCCGCGGAGCCGGCGAGGAGTCGCCGCAGAGGTGTCGGCGCGTTGGGCGCGGCATGATCCAGTTGATGCCGACGTCTGCAGGTTGTTCGATCGCTAGCGAAAGCGAGCACAGCCGGAAGCTGAGGCAATCGCCTGATGACAAAAGTCGAGCACGGTCGGCGCGGCAATTCCGGTCGCGGTGAACCTCCTATTACTCTTCACCACGCCCGTTCGATGGACGTGGGTCAAAAGGCCCGCGCCAATGGATGGCGCGGTCCGTTCTAGCGCGAGGCAAGTGCCGGATGCTTGAGCAGTGAAGCCGCAGCAGGCGATGAAGACGCCGGGTTTTGCCCCGTGATCAGTAAGCCGTCAGTGACGACATAGGGCGCCCAGTCGTCGGCTTTCGAGTAAATCCCACCCTTGGCCTTCAGTTCGTCTTCGACGAGGAACGGCACGATGTCGGTGAGACCCACTGCCGCTTCCTCGGAATTGGCGAAGCCCGTGACCTTCTTGCCTTGGACCAGCGGCTTACCATCAGCGGTGCGGACGTGGCGCAGAGCACCGGGCGCGTGACACACGAGGGCGACCGGCTTGGCGGCGGCGACGAAGGATTCGATCAACGCGATCGAGTTCTTGTCTTCGGCAAGATCCCACAACGGGCCATGACCGCCTGGATAGAAAACCGTATCGAAGTCGGCCTGCGAGACGCTGTCCAGCCGCACGGTCGCGGCAAGCTGTGCGCGAGCGTCCGCATCGCGTTCGAAGCGGCGCGTCATGTCCGTCTGATTCTCAGGCTCATTGCTTTTCGGATCGAGCGGCGGTTGCCCACCGCGAGGCGAGGCGAGAACGATTTCCGCTCCCGCTTCCTTGAACGTGTAGTAGGGCGCGGCCAGTTCTTCGAGCCAAAACCCCGTCTTGCGCCCGGTATTGCCCAGTTGATCGTGCGAAGTCAGAACTATCAGTACTTTCATTTGAAGCTCCTTCAGATGATGTAAGCACGCCAGTCGTCTGCAACTCCGTTCGGAAAATGCACTACGGTGAAGTGCGTCTTTGCTCGCAAGTCCTATGCGAGATGAAGCGCCTGCCGCGTTGTTGCCAATGCTGTCTCGAATGGCTCGACTTTTCTAACGATCTTGACCATCACGCTCGCGCCCGGCCAAAGTTGATGAAGGCTCTGAGCAACCGCTTCTGGTTCGCCATCGACTTCAAGTGCAATCCTTCACCAACGTTATAGGTTCGTTGATGTCGAACGGTTTACGAGCATAACCACACTGGGCTTCGCCTGCAGCCGACGCACTCGTACCGCTCTCCAAACGGCTGGAAAGGCGGAGGCGTGTCGACTTCGGCTTCAGTTTTTGGAACCGCAACGATCCGACCGTCGGCAACGCGTCGGCGACATACGTTCGCGATCGCGAAGTCCGACTCGCTACGTTTTTGACCCCTGCATGAGACGCCGGTCCAGCGCGATCCGTCGCCATGTTCTCGTTCGCGTCTTCTACCCTCGGTCACCGTGCGTTCATCGTTAGATTGCCTTCAGACGAGAACGCGCATGCAACCCTCAGTGCGACGAGACATAGGTCGCGTCGGCAAACGGCGGGACAGCGAAGTTATCGCGCATGCGTCGCGTCTCCGCTGCGGGCGTTGAACTGAAGAGGCGCTTGAACTCCCGGCTGAACTGGGAGGGGCTCGTGTAGCCCACAGCGTGACTGGCGGCGTCCGCGCTCAGGCCCTCGCGCACCATCAACAGCCGGGCCTGATGCAGACGCGTCGACTTGACGTACTGCATCGGCGATACATGCGTGATCGCCTTGAAGTGGCTATGGAAGCTCGGAACGCTCATGCCGGCTTCCCTGGCGAGTTGCGTCACGTCGAGCGGCTGCGCATAGCCGGAGTGGATGAGGCGCAGAGATCGAGCGATACGGCCGAACTGCCCGCGCATCGCGAGGGCCTCTTTCATCGAACGCCCCTGCGCTCCGGTCAGCACACGGAAATAGAGTTCGCGCAGTAGCCCTTCGCCTAATACAGCGGGCTCCAGCGGCCGGTGCATCGCTTCGAGAAAGCGCAACACGGACGACTGCATGGCGTCGTCCATCGGCGTCGACATCATGCTTTGGGGCGCGTCTACGAGGTCCGTCACGCCTTCGCGATCGATCTGGGCCGCGAGGTCCGCCGCCATGGTGAAATCCAGATGCAAGTACAGGGCAAGCAACGGACGCTGCGGCGTGGCATCGGTCTCCATAGTGAAGGGCACCGGCACCGACACAGCGAGATAGTGATGTTCGTCGTAGAGGTAGAGCCGATCACCGAAGTAGCCACATTTGCGGCCCTGACACACGATCACAATGCCCGGGTCATAGAGGACCGGCGTGCGCGACAACGCCCGGTCCGAACGAAGGATGCGGACGCTCGGCAGTGGTGTGAGGTTGTAGCCCTCGCAAGGCGCCAGCGCGCGCAAGAGCGCCACAATCCGGTTCTGAGTCCGACTGGACCGTTCAGTCCGCTCCGGTTTCGAGCTCATAGTTTTGTGCAAGGAAATTAGCGGAATTTGCCTTATCGGGCCTCTGTTGCAAGATTAGCATGCACTCTTCAGTCAACGTGACGGAGCGTGCTTCCATGAAATTCAGCAAGACTCTACTTATCACTGGCGTGAGTAGCGGCTTTGGCCGGGCACTCGCACAAGAGGCACTCGCGATGGGCCTCAGGGTTGTCGGTACGGTGAGAACGGAACAGGCCAAGGATGATTTCGAGGCGCTATCCCCCGGCGTCGCGTTCGGAAGAGTCCTCGACGTCACCGATTTCGATGCGATCGACGCCGTAGTGTCGGAGATCGAGAACAGCGTGGGGCCGATCGATGTACTGGTCAATAACGCTGGCTACGGGCATGAAGGCATCATGGAAGAGTCGCCGTTGTCGGAGATGCGTCGACAGTTCGATGTGAATGTGTTCGGTGCAGTTGCCATGATGAAGGCGGTACTGCCTTTCATGCGTGCGCGCCGACGCGGGCACATCATGAACATGACGTCGATGGGCGGCTTCATTACGATGCCCGGAATTGCTTATTACTGCGGGAGCAAGTTCGCGCTCGAAGGCATCTCAGAAGCGCTCTCCAAAGAGGTCAGGCCATTTGGAATCGCAGTGACGGCCGTGGCGCCAGGCTCGTTCCGGACCGACTGGGCGGGCCGCTCGATGAAGCGTACGCCCCGGTCCATCCCGGACTACGATGACGTTTTCGACCCCATTCGCAAATCTCGCGAGGAGAAGAGCGGCAAGCAACTGGGCGATCCGCGAAAGGCAGCACGTGCGATGCTCACGGCGATCGCCGCAGACAGGCCGCCGGTGCATCTCTTGCTTGGCAGCGACGCACTAGGGCTGGTAAGAGGCAAGCTGTCGGCGCTCGACGACGAGATTCGTGCATGGGAGGCCGTCACGGTTTCCACGGACGGCTAAGGAGTGCTGACGCGGCAGCGCATCGCGTCAGGTTTCGAAAGGGACGGCTCAGTAACAGTCGTTGCACATGCTTCGCATAACATACTAAGTCGCCCCTCATCGGAATTACTGGCGTCTCTCCTCGACGACGATTGCCTCTGCATCCCGGCGTACGCTCCCGCGCAGCGCCACGAAGAGACAATTCATGCGGTACCACTACACTCGTTCAATGAACTCTGGCGTTCGAGAAGACATTAATGATTACCACGCCCAATACGATAAAGCCAAGACCCACAACGGCAGGCGCGTCCAGCCGCTGACGAAAGACGAAGAAGCTCACGGTCGAAATCAGCACGATACCCAGTCCGCTCCAAATTGCGTAAGCCAGCCCGACCGGAATCGTCTTGAGAACGATGGAGAGAAAATAGCACGCGCCCAAATAACAACCGGCCATGGCCAGGGTAGGCACGAGCTTCGTGAACTGATCCGACTTTTGCAGGCAGGTCGTACCGACAATCTCGAGCAGGATCGCTACAAAGAGTGCCCCGTAGGCCGACATCTTCTCGTTGATCATGGTTGCGGGTATTGGCCGCGGCCTCCGGATTCCGGCTTTCGCGCTCAGTGGTCTGCGAGATAGGCTTTAACGGCGGGCAGCCCCGGCTTTCCATCAAGAGTCGTCACGCCGGAAAGCCAGCTGTCGAGCACCGACGGATTTGCCTTCAACCAGGCCAGCGTCGCCTTGTTGGGGTCTTCCTTGTCCATGATGCGCGTCATGATTTGATTTTCCATGGACGTGGTGAATCGAAGGTTCGCGAGTAACCTAGCCGCGTTCGGGCATCGCGCCGCGTAGTCGCTCGGCTGCACGGTGTACACCTTGGCTTCGCCATAGTTCGGTCCGAAGACATCGTCGCCGCCGGACAAGTATTTGATCTTCATCCGGACGTTCATCGGGTGCGGTTCCCATCCGAGAAAAACGATCCACTGCTTGTTCTGCACCGCCCGATTCACCTGTACCAGCATCCCCGCCTCGCTAGACTCGACGAGCTTGAACTTGCCGAGGCCAAACTGATTCGTCTTGATCATCTTGTCGATCAGACCGTTCGCATCATTGCCCGGCTCGATGCCATAGATCTTGTACTGCAGCTTGTCCGCGTTCTTGGCGATGTCCGCAAAGCTCCTGATCCCCGCGTCATAGACATAATCGGGGACGGCCAGCGTGTATTTCGCGCCGGTCAGATTGGGCGGGTTCACCACCTTGACAGACCCGGATTTGACGAATGGCTCGATGACCGAATCCATCGAGGGCGACCAGTAGCCGAGAAAGGCGTCGATCTGCTTGGCTTTTACGCCGGCGAACGTGATCGGCTCCGATGCGATTATCTTCGACGGAGCGTAGCCGAGCCCCAGCAGCACGTTAGTGGCGAGGCCCGTTGTCGCGGCGATATCGGACCAGCCGATATCGGCCATGCGAATCGCGCGACACGCTGCGGGATCTGCTGCATGGGCACTGACGACGAAGTTGCTTGCGATCGCGATTGCCACCGCTATCGGGGCTGTGTACTTTCTCATCTGTACTCCGAATCGTTGAATTATCGAGCGTCGTGACGGTGTGCGTGGAAGCTGCGGCTACGTTACCTTCGGATAGAGTTCCCTAGCGTTGTGGAAAGCACCGTCCGTTCGAACGGGCTCGTCGCGTCTGCCCGCAATGTAGTAGGGCGTTTCACGTTTCTCGAGCGCCTTGATTCCGCGCATGCGATCCGCGATCTTCTCGGCCAGCATGATCGTAGGCGCGTTGAGGTTGCCCGTCGTGATCTGCGGCATGATCGAGGCATCGACGACGCGCAGGCCTTGCATCCCGTGAACGCGGCCTTCGCCATCGACGACAGCCATGTCGTCATAGCCCATCTTGCAGGAGCACGACGGGTGATAAGCAGTTTCGGCCTTGGCGCGCACGAATGCATCGAGTTCGGCATCGCTCGCGGCGTCGTCGCCGGGATGGAGCTCTTCTCCGCGATAGCGCGACAGTGCGGGCTGCCGCATGATTTCCCTGGTGATGCGGATCGCGTCGCGAAACTCTCGCCAGTCGAGCGGATCGGCCATGTAGTTAAAGAGAATGCTCGGATGCGCATTCGGGTCGCGCGACTTGAGCTTCACGCGCCCGCGGCTCGGCGATCGCATCGATCCGACATGAGCCTGAAACCCATGCATCTTGATCGGATTCGAGCCGTTGTAGTTTATTGCGACCGGAAGGAAATGGTACTGAATATTGGGCCACGGATCGTCATCGCGCGTGCGGATGAAACCGCCCGCCTCGAAATGATTGGTCGCGCCGATGCCGGTTCCGTTCACCAGCCATTCGAGTCCGATCGCCGGCTGGTTCCACCACTGCAGGGCAGGGTACAGCGAGACCGGTTCTTTGCACGCGTACTGCATATACATTTCGAGGTGGTCCTGCAAGTTCTCGCCGACGCCCGGCAGATCGTGCACGACCGGTATATCCAGTTCCTTCAGCCATTCAGCCCGGCCGACCCCCGAACGTTGCAACAACTGAGGCGAAGCGATCGCCCCGCCGCAAACGAGCACTTCGCGCCGCACATGGGCGGTCGCACGCTGGCCGCCATGCAAGTACGCAACGCCGATCGCACGCTTGCCCGAGAACAGCACGCGGTCGGTGGTTGCGTGCGTGACGATCGTCAGATTCGAACGATGCTTCGCGCGGTCGAGATAACCGCGCGCCGTGCTCGCGCGTCGTCCGTTCGCGGTGACGGTGCGATCCATCGGGCCGAAGCCTTCTTGCTGATAGCCGTTGAGATCGTCCGTGCGCGGGTAGCCTGCCTGCACTCCGGCCTCGACCATCGCAGCGAAAAGGGGGTTATTGCCGGGTTTGCTCGTCGTCACATGCACGGGGCCATCGCCGCCGTGATATTCGTTCGGGCCGATGTCGCGTGTCTCCGCCTTGCGGAAATACGGCAGGCAATCGAGATAGCTCCAGTTTTCGAGGCCGGGCATCGAGGCCCAGTTGTCGTAGTCGAGCGCATTGCCGCGTATGTAGCACATGCCGTTGATCAGCGACGATCCACCCAGCCCCTTGCCGCGTCCGCACTCCATGCGGCGATTGTTCATGTGCGGCTCGGGCTCGGTTTCATAGGCCCAGTTATAGCGGCGTCCCTGCAGCGGATACGCGAGCGCCGCCGGCATCTGCGTTCGGAAGTCAAACCGGTAATCGGGCCCGCCCGCTTCGAGCAGCAGCACGGTGACGTCCTCCTCCTCGGTAAGACGCGACGCGAGCACGTTGCCCGCCGATCCCGCTCCGACGATGATGTAGTCGTATTCCTTCGCGCTCATCGAAAAAGCCCTCAAAACACGGGTTGATACGGTCCCAGTTCGACCTGGACCGATTTGATGCGGGTGTAAGCGTTGAGCGCCACGATGCCGTTCTCGCGGCCGATGCCCGACTGCTTGTATCCGCCCACAGGCATTTCGGCCGGTGACTCGCCCCATGTATTGATCCAGCAGATGCCGGCGTCGAGCCGATGAATCACGCGATGCGCACGCGACAGGCTCTCCGTCACGACCCCCGCCGCGAGGCCGTACACACTATCGTTGGCGCGCGCGATCGCTTCGTCTTCGTCGTCGAAAGCGAGGATGCACATGACCGGGCCGAAGATTTCCTCCTTCACGATGCGCATCTCGTCGCGGCAATCCGCGAACACGGTCGGCTCGACATAATGGCCTCGCGCGAATGCACCATCCATAAGCCGTTCGCCGCCCGCGACGAGCCGTGCGCCTTCGCGCTTGCCGCTCTCGATGTAGGTCAGCACCTTCTGTAACTGCATCGCACTGGCCAGCGGACCGAAGTTCGTATTCGGATCGTCCGGTGCGCCGATACGAATGCGCTTCATGCGCTCCCGGATCAGAGCTTCGAATCTCTCGACGACATTGCGTTGAACGAACACACGCGTGCCGTTCGTGCACACCTGGCCCGAGCTGAAGAAGTTCGCGCTCGTTGCGATATCGGCGGCGCGCTCGAGGTTTGCATCGTCGAACACGATCAGCGGCGACTTGCCTCCGAGTTCCATGGTCACTTCCTTGAGCGTCGATCCACCCGCGCGCGCCATCACCTTC
Organism: Caballeronia grimmiae; assembly: GCF_022879615.1. Classification (NCBI taxonomy): domain Bacteria; kingdom Pseudomonadati; phylum Pseudomonadota; class Betaproteobacteria; order Burkholderiales; family Burkholderiaceae; genus Caballeronia; species Caballeronia grimmiae. Next base: position 1,557,342 of record NZ_CP084271.1, on the reverse strand, counting down.
TTGCCCGTCTCGACGCCGCCCGTGAACGATATCTTGTCGATGCCGGGATGTTCCGCGAGCATCGCGCCGACGCGGGCGTCGCCCTGCACGACGTTGAACACGCCGGCCGGTACGCCTGCCTCGATGTAGATCTCGGCGAGCTTGAGCGCGCTCAAAGGCGTGACTTCGCTTGGCTTGAAGATCATTGCGTTGCCAGCCGCAAGCGCCGGCGCGGACTTCCAGCATGCGATCTGGATGGGATAGTTCCACGCCCCGATGCCCGCGCACACGCCGATCGGCTCTCGCCGGGTGTAGACGAACGACGATTCGCGCAGCGGTATCTGCTCGCCTTCGATGGCGGTCGCGAGGCCTGCGTAATACTCGATCACGTCCGCGCCCGTGACGATGTCGACGGCGCGCGTCTCCGAGATGGGCTTGCCCGTATCGAGCGTTTCCAGCGCGGCAAGCTCGTCGTTACGCGCGCGCAGCAGGTCCACCGCGCGGCGCAGTATGCGCGAACGCTGCATCGCCGTCATCGCGGCCCATTCGCGCTGTCCCGTCCGCGCGGAACGAACCGCGCGATCGACATCTTCCTGCGACGCCTGCTGCACGCGTGCGAGCGTTTCGCCCGAAGCGGGGTTGAGGGTGTCGAAGGTTTCGCCGCTGGTCGCATCGACATATTCGCCGCCGATGTAAAGCCGTTGCTCTTCGAATGCGGACATCGCGTACGTCTCCTGAGTGCGTAGCTATGAAATCAGTCGCGTGGCTTGATCACCATGTCGATGTAGTCATACGAGACGCGCAGGGCGGTCTTCGTGTCGAAAGGTTCTCCCGCGAGCGCGCCGCGCAACCAGAGGCCGTCGATCAGGGCCGCGAGTCCGGTCGCAGCGCGGCGGGCAGCGCCGCGGCTCAGCACGCGCGAAAATTCCGCGCATAGATTCGAGTAGAGACGCCGCGTGTTCACGTACTGCAAGCGCCGCAACCGGTCCTTGTGCATGCTTTCCGACCAGAACGCGAGCCACGTTTTCATGACCGGCCCGTTGACCTGCTCGACGTCGAAGTTCGCGGCGACGACCGCGCGCAACTTCGAGCGCGGATCGGCCTTCGCGGCTCTTCGCCGGCGCGACGTGCCTTGCCACAGCGAACGCAGCACATGCCGCATGGTGGCTTCGAGCAGACCGTCCTTGTCGCCGAAGTAATGGCTCACGATGCCGGTCGATATTTCGGCGCGCTGCGCGACCGACGCGAGCGTCGCTCCCGTCAATCCGAACTCGTCGATGGTCAGCAAGGTGGCATCGATGAGCTGCGCGCGGCGCACTTCCCGCATTCCAAGTTTTGGCATGACCTTCAACTTCGATAAATGACACAGCCGCCGGAGACATCCGGCTGCCTGATGGTTCGAGCGTGAAAACCATGCTACTTTTTTTATATTGAACGGTCAATCAATAAAAACACGGCACGTCTCCGTGGCTTGAAATCAGGCAAACAACGTTAGATGATCGTGTCGCACTCGTCGAGCAGCCAGTGCTGAAACGCGCGCACAGCGGCCGACGGTTCGCGCAGCGTGAGCAGCACGTACCCACGCTCGGTGACGAGCGGGGTATCGCGGAGCGCGACCAGCTGGCCGGTCGCGACGAGCTCGTCGATGAGCGGCGACCAGCCGAGCGCGACGCCTTGTCCCATGACCGCGGCATGCGTCACGAGGGCATAACTGTTAAAGGTGAATCCGCCTTGCGTCGGCGGGGCGGGGTGTCCGTGGGCTTCGAACCAGGCGCTCCATGAGAGCCATCGCTCGGGCTGCGTGCGCTCGACGTGCAGAAGTGGCAGCTTCGAAAGGTCCGACGTGTCGTGCGTCGCGGCGAACGTCGGGCTGCACACGGGCGTCACTCGTTCGGGGAACAGCTTGACGGCCCGGCGCGATCCCCAGTCACCGTGCATGTCGCCGAAAACGATGAACACATCCGCGAGCTCGCCGGATGCGCTCGGGAACTGCTGGGACGTGATGATTGTTACGTCGACGTCGGGCATGAGCGCCTTGAACTGGGGCAGGCGCGGCATCAGCCAGTAGGCGGCGAAGCCGAAGTCCGTCGACAGCGTCAGCGTGCGCTGCGTATGGCGCGAGCGGATATCGGACGCAGCCTGGCGGATGAGATCGAAACTCTGGCGCACTGCCTGGAATAGACGCGCTCCGTCTTCCGTCAGCGAGACTCCGCGATGTCCGCGTTCGAAGAGCGGAGTGCCGAGCGCTTCCTCCAGTTGCACGACGCGCTGGCTCACGGCCGGTTGCGTCGAGCCGAGTTCGCGCGCTGCGGCCGTGAAGCTCGCGAGCCTGGCGGCGGATTCGAATATCAGCAGCGCCTGCATGGGCGGCAGGCGGTCTTGTCGTGGCATAACCGCTCCTTATAGGCGCATAACGAAATGCCGTCTTCACAGACGCAAATCGAACGGCAATAGTGGCGTTGCGCGGACGTCCCGGTCCGCGCGGTTCGCTGCAGTGGATTCTATTCGAGGCTTGCTCCATGCTTGAGACGAAACAAAATATCCTTGTTCTGATGGCCGATCAACTCACGCCGCTTGCGCTCGCCGCGTACGGCAATCGCGTGACGAAGACGCCGCATATCGATGCACTCGCGCGTGAGGGCGTCGTCTTCGAATCGGCGTATTGCGCGAGTCCTCTGTGCGCGCCGTCGCGCTTCTCTTTGCTTGCGGGGAAGCTGCCCTCGAATATCGGCGCTTACGACAACGCTGCCGAATTTCCTTCTGAGACGCTGACCATCGCGCACTATCTGCGCGCCGAAGGCTATCGCACGGTTTTGTCGGGCAAGATGCATTTCTGCGGCGCCGACCAGTTGCACGGCTTCGAAGAGCGGCTCACAACCGACATCTATCCTGCGGATTTCGGCTGGACGCCCGACTGGCAGAACTTCGAAGCGCGCCCGTCGTGGTATCACAACATGAGCTCCGTCATCGATGCAGGCCCGTGCGTGCGCACCAATCAGCTCGATTTCGATGACGAGGTGACCTTCACCGTCCGTCAGAAGCTCTTCGACATCGCGCGCGAGCGGCACGCGGGCAAGGACACGCGGCCGTTCATGATGGTCGCGTCGCTGACGCATCCGCACGATCCCTATGCGATACCGCGCAAATACTGGGACATGTACCCCGACGAAGACGTGGACATGCCTTCTTACCGCGACTCGTTCGAGGCGAGCGATCCGCACTCGAAGCGTCTGCGCCATGTCTACGAAGCCGATCGCACGCCGCCAACGGACAGGCAGATTCGCAACGCGCGGCGCGCGTACTACGGGGCGGTATCGTATGTGGACGATCAGTTCGGAGCCATCCTGGAAGCACTCGAACAGGCCGGACTCTCAAACGAGACGACGATCATCGTCACGTCGGACCACGGCGAGATGCTCGGCGAGCGCAACCTCTGGTACAAGATGACGTTCTTCGAAGGCGGCTGCCGCGTGCCTTTGATCGTGCATCGGCCGGGGCGGTTCGAGCCGCATCGCGTGAAAGAATCGGTCTCCCATCTCGATGTGTTGCCGACGCTGGTCGAGATTGCGCGTGGAGAATTGCCGGAAAGCTGGCCCGATGCGATCGACGGGCAAAGCCTCGTGCCGCATCTTGCAGGAACGGGCGGACACGACGAAGCCATCGGCGAATATCTTGCGGAAGGCGCGATTGCGCCCATCGTCATGATTCGGCGAGGGGCGTACAAATTCATTCACTCGCCCGCCGATCCGGACCAGTTATACGACCTGGAAGCGGATCCCTTCGAACGGACGAATCTCGCTAACGATGAGCGGCATCGAGCGACGGTGGCCGTGTTTCGCGAAGAAATTGCGCGTCGCTGGGATCTGGATGCGCTGCATCGCGACGTGCTGATGAGCCAGCGCCGCCGTCACTTCCACTTTGCATCGACGACACTGGGCACGATCCAGTCATGGGACTGGCAGCCCCGCGTCGATGCGAGTCAACGCTATATGCGCAACCATATCGACCTCGACGATCTCGAGGCAATGGCCCGCTTTCCCGCTGTGGAACATTGAAGCTGCAGACGATCAACCCGCACTTACAACAGGAACGCAGATGAAAAATGCCCTCATACATGCGCTTTTCACCGCCGTGCTCGGCTGCGCGGCGTCGCACGTGCTCGCCGCCGATCCGCCGTCTTGCACGCAAGTGCGCATGGCCGATCCGGGCTGGACCGACATCGACGCGACCAATGCGATGAGCGGCATCGTGCTGAAGGCACTCGGTTACAAGCAGGACGTCGCGAACCTTTCGGTGCCGATCACGTATCAGGGCTTGAAGAAAGGGCAGATCGACGTGTTCCTCGGCAACTGGATGCCTGCGCAGGCTCCGCTGATCAAGCCGTTCGTCGACGAGAGATCCATCGACGTGGTGCGGCCGAATCTGTCGAATGCCAAGTTCACGCTTGCTGTGCCGGAGTACGTCGCCGCAGCGGGCGTGCATTGGTTCGCGGACTTGCAGAAGAATGCGGACAAGTTCGACAAGCGCATTTACGGCATCGAGCCGGGCGCGCCAGCGAATCAGAACCTCAAGAAGATGGTGGGCGACAAGGCCTTCGGTCTCGGCGACTGGAAGGTCGTCGAGTCCAGTGAAACGGGCATGCTGACGCAAGTGGAGCGCGCGATACGCGACAAGAAGTTCATCGTTTTTCTCGCGTGGGAGCCGCATCTGATGAATACGAAATTCAAGCCTGTTTATCTCGATGGCGGAGATCAATATCTTGGCCCGAACTTCGGCGGCGCCACGGTGAACACCGTATCGCGCAGCGGGTATGAGCAGCAATGCCCGAACGTCGGACGCCTTTTCAGGCAGATGGCGTTCAGCGTGGATCTGGAGAACGGCGTCATTGCCGACGTGCTGGATAAGAAGGCAAGACTCGAAACGGCCGCCGCCGACGCGCTCAAACGTCACCCCGAGCTGTTGAAGGCGTGGCTCGACAACGTAATGACCGTGAGCGGCGGCAACGGGCTGGAAGCCGTTCAAAGCGCCTTGGGCGTGAAATAGGCGATAGTGGCAAGTCTGAGTCTTGCCACTGCAGCGGATAGTTCGCATTCCTATGGTAATGATCGTGGCGCGCGCTTGCTGAACGTCGAGCTGCAATTCGACGGTCGCTCCCGGGCAGATTTATGTCGCAATCAGTCGAGCCACCGGCTATATGGCACCTTATTTTTACGTGTCGCCCCACAACAAGAGGACACGCTGATGCAAGAAAAACCATACGCCGCACGACGTTCGTCTTTCATGACAGCTTTTGCGCTCGCCGCGAGCGCAGCCGTTGCACCGGGTGTTGCGCAAGCACAAAGCAGTGTGACGCTCTACGGCATTCTGGATGCGGGCGTTACCTATGTGAGTAACAGCGGCGGCTCGCACCTGTTCAAGTTCGATGACGGCATTTCCTACGGCAATCGTATCGGCTTTCGCGGGGCTGAAGATCTGGGCGGCGGGCTGCAAGCGGTATTCGTGCTCGAATCGGGCTTCCGTGTCGGCACGGGACGCTATGCGTTCGGCGGTGCGGAGTTCGGGCGTCAGGCGTACGTGGGCCTGAAAAGCAATCAGTGGGGCCAGTTGTCGTTCGGTAATCAGCTCGATATGACCGAAGAGTTCGTTTATCTTTACAACATTTCGGCGTGGGCGAGCGGATATGCCATCCACCAGGGCGACTTCGACCGCATGAACGGGGACCGGCTGCCGAATTCAGTGAAGTTCCTGTCGAACGACTATGGCGGCTTCACGTTCGGCGGCATGTATTCGTTCGGCAACGTATCGGGCAACTTCCACCAGAACAGCGCATGGAGCGTGGGCGGACACTATGCCGCGAACACCTTCAACCTGGGAATCGCCTATACGCAACTCAACAATCCGAACGGAATCTACGCGTTCGATCCCTACGCGATGATCGGCGCGCGCACTTTCCTCGGGCAGCCCACGGTCAGCATCGATCCGGCCACGGGTGCGCGCACCGACCTATACAGCACCAACGCGTTTCCCGTCGACAGGCAAGGCGCGCTGGCCGTTGGCGGCGCGTGGACGATCGGCAACCTGATGGTGTCGGGTAACTTCACCTGGACGAACATCAAGGGGCTGGGCGTCACCTCGTACATGAAGGTGTACGAGGCCGGCGCGTCCTACAACTTCAGGCCCGATATCGCGCTATACGGCGGCTATCAGCACACGCGCTTCGAAGGCAATCACTGGAATCAGGGATCGCTCGGTCTGCATTATCTGTTGTCCAAGCGGACCGACATCTACATTTCCGGCGACTATCTGCGCGCCTCGGGTCCGGTCGATGCAGTCATCGGCTATAGCTTTACGCCGTCCACCTCGAACACGCAGGCCGATATTCGTATCGGCATGCGGCAATCTTTCTAACGCCGTCGCTCTTTTGCTTAAGCCGGTTTCGCCTTTTGCGGAACCGGCTGCATAGGCGACTCCGGCACGGCGCGGTAAGGGACGAAAGAGCATCGACGGAAGGATGGCACAGCAGGTCAAGCATCGGGGGCGCAGAGACGCGGGTACGAAATCCTGGAATGGGCGTACTTCGTTCGCTAATGCAAGAAGCGAGCAGGTAGAGCAGTTATCGCAAAGAGTGTCTTCCGATGCAATTCCCATTCGGTCTTGGGATCGATGCACCTTCCGGTGCACGTCACTTGCCAGCGGCAGGACATCCAAAGTCTTCAAGGCTCGCAGAACCTGGCGATAAAAAATGCCCGCCTTTCCGGCGGGCCGAACGAGAGAACGCACTGACAGTGCGCAGTTTTATTATCTCTTGAAAGCCAGCGATTTCAAGCAAGAGCAAACGATTACATGAGCTGTCGAAAGTTCGTCGAACCTTTGCAGACCGAACATTCGCGCGCCCAACTGCGACCTGGACTCACCCGCATCCTCGTCGCCGCCAAGCACGGTGTCATGGTCACAAGCTCACACTCATGTCCTTTCCGGCTTTCCGTTGTCTGGGACCGAAATTGGAAGCAATGGCCGCCTTTCACGCAAGCGGCTTCGCTAACGAATTCGCCACCGAGGCGCTGCGAGGCGCAATGCTCCGCAACGCCTGCCTTTAGCTTGTACGGAGAACAGCTTTCAGCGAGTGCGTTTATATGCCCGCGAGAAGTTCGGTTCAGAGCACGGCGAGCCAGCCGCCGTCTACATAGATAATCTGGCCGTTCACATAGCTCGATGCCTGCGACGACAGATACACCGTCGTGCCGACGAGCTCTTCCGGCTTACCCCAGCGCTGTGAGGGATTGCTGCTGCGGACCCACGCATCGAAGGCGGCGTTGTCGACCAGCGCCTGGTTCATGTCAGTGAGGATGTAGCCCGGGCCGATGGCGTTCGCCTGAATGTTCGACGACGCCCACTCGGCACTCATCGCGCGGGTCAACATCTTGATGCCACCCTTTGCCGCTGTGTATGCGCCGATCGTCGCGCGTGCGCTTTCGCTGGTTAGCGAGCCGATGTTGACGATCTTGCCTCCTGTGCCGCGCGCGATCATGCGACGCGCCGCTTCTTTCGCGACGATGAACGCACTCGTCAAATTAGTGTCGATCACACGCTGCCAGTCGGCGAGTTCGAGTTCGACGAGCGGCTTGCGAAACTGGATGCCCGCGTTATTGATGACGATGTCGATCTGGACGCCGTCACGGTCCCATTGCGCGAATGCGTTGGCAACTGCTGTTTCATCCGTGACGTCGAACGCGCGACCTTTTGCCTTGAAGCCTGCGCCTTCGAGTCGGTCTACCGCTTCGGCAACGGTATCGGCGCGCGTTCCGTTCACGATCACCCCAGCGCCCGCGACCGCGAGCCCCTGCGCGAGCGCGAAGCCGATGCCTCTTGTGGAGCCGGTGATGAGCGCAGTGCGGCCGCTCAGATCGAATAACGATGTCATGTGCTCTTCCTTTCGGGTGTCGATAGCGCAGATTTTGACCTTTCCGGCCAAGCGGCGCTACCCAGCCTCCGGCGATAGATCGTAGAAAGCAGTGCACTGGATATGGTTCGACGAGTCAGTCGGCTCAACGTGGAACGTTTCGAATGACAACGCGATGCTCGTTCGATGATCGAGGACATCGTCAGATTGCGGCAGATAGTCGAATCCATAAAAGCATGACGAGGCGGGCGTGTGAATTGAAACCTACTGCGGCGCTGATTCAGTCATTCTTTCGCTTGCGTCGTCGATCAAATTCAGTGCGACGGCCGGATCGTCGATCTTGTCGATCGCGAGCATGGCGCACCGCGCGAGAAAAAGGGAATTGACGGAAAGCCAGATATCCTGCGACGGCTGGAGCAGAAGGGACCGTCGGCCTGAAACATCTGGCTGGTGTTAGCAGGCGGCCCGATACCCTTCATGCGCGATGTCTTCGATGGCCTGCTGGTGCAGCAAGACGGCCGAATCCGGCTTCGGAGGACGGGCAGATGAAATGATCGTCTGATTTCCGTCCAGCGCATAGAAAGTCTTTGCGTAGGTATCCGCGACGTTGCTCAGGAAACGACCACCGCGGTGGTCTGCGACCGAGACCGTCCGTGGGCGATTGTTGACTCGTAGGCGAAGACGGTGCACTGCGATATGCCCGCGGCATCTCACAGGAGTTTTAAAACTTCCGCCGCGAAGGCGCTCGCATCAGTAGACCCGATGGCCGAAACCAGACTCGTTGCCCGTGACAGATCCAGATGACCTGAAAGGTTGGGGCGATCAAGCCGCCATGAGCGCATGATTGCGCGAAGCGTGCCCAAAAAAACCTAAGCGACTCTGTAACAGAAGCTCGTAAGAGGCCCCCTTCGGCTGCCACGCCGATGCGCAGACCCGTGTGGCTGCCGGGCCGGGCCGGACCGCGCCGGCGACTCGTCCCCGATCTTATTGTGCGGCTTCGCTGTACAGATGCGATGGTGTGGATTGCAGCCGTGCTCCGCTAACTTCTCCGCGTTCGGGCGCCCGGCGGAGAAGCGCCGCCCGCCTGCATCGATTCGGCAACCGACATGCGAGCACGGCCATTACCAAAAGCAATTTCTTTATAAATGCAGGGTTTCCTAGGGTCGCTATGAGTTGACGGCGTCATGACGCTGCTCTAACTTCACATTGTGATCACACATCAAACATCACGGCGGCGCTGAATACGTCTACAGAAAGACGCGGAAGCGGTTGGAGAGACTCGGAGAGCAGGTTCTTGCTCATTAGCGCGCTGCATGGATTGGGAGACAGATAGCTGTGAATGATATTGAAGCCCGAACGATCAAGAAGGTCATGGTGCGGCTAGTGCCGTTTCTCATGCTTTGCTACTTCGTCGCGTATCTGGACCGCGTCAATGTCGGGTTCGCGAAGCTTCAGATGAATGCTGCGCTAGGTTTGAGCGACACTGTCTACGCATTTGGCGCAGGGCTGTTCTTCATCGCGTATTTCTTCCTCGAAGTCCCGTCGAACCTCGCGCTGCACAGATTCGGCGCCCGGCTGTGGATCGCCCGAATCATGCTGTCGTGGGGCGTTATCTCATTGCTATTCGCGTTCATCCAGCCGATCTCAGACACCATCGGCGTCTCGAATCAAACGACCTTCTATACGCTTCGTTTCCTCCTCGGGGTCTGCGAAGCGGGCTTCTATCCGGGCGTCATCTTCTATCTGACGCTGTGGTTCCCAGCGGTGTATCGAGCGCGAGTCGTGGCGTTTTTCATGCTGGCGATTCCGTTTTCGTCGGTGGTCGGAGCGCCCATCTCAGGCGCCTTGCTGAACATTTCTGCCGCGGGCTTGCATGGATGGCAGTGGCTGTTCATTCTAGAGGCGCTGCCCTCGGTGGTGCTGGCGCTGGTCGTGGTGTTCTATTTGACGGACCGCCCATCTCAAGCCGCATGGCTCCAGAAGGATGAGATTAACTGGCTCGAAAAATCTATCGAGCAGGAGCAGCAAAGCAAGCTTTCCGCCGGACACGGACATATCGGGATCAAGGAGTTCGTCAGTGATCCGCGGATGCTCATTTGTTCGTTTGTCTACTTCTGCCTGAACGCGGCCAACTACGGCGTGGCGTTCTTTCTGCCGACGATCGTCAAGGGCTTCGGCGCCAGCAACTTCGAAACGGGAGTGCTGGCTGCCGTACCGTTCGTCTTTGGCGCAATCGGCATGGTGCTTCTCTGCCGGAATTCCGACCGCACGCTCAAGCGCCGCGAGCATGTTGCCTTTGCATTGTTGCTGGCTGGACTAGGCGTGGGCGGGGCCGGCCTGGTCAGTGCACCGGTTCTGGTGCTTGCTCTGCTGTGTGTTGGTCAGATCGGCTGCTCGGCGATGCCGCCGCTACTTTGGCCCATCCCGACAGCGTTTCTTACCGGCGCGTCAGCTGCCGGCGGGATTGCGGCGATAAATTCGGTCGGAAATCTCTCGGGCTTTGTCGGTCCATACGTGATGGGCTATCTGAAGGATCTGACTGGTAACTTCACTACTGGACTACTGGTGCTTGGAGGCTGTGCGCTCGTTGGCGCCGTTGTTACGCTCTTCATAAAACAGGCTCCGGTGGTCGGCACGACAGGTCTTGCGCAGCCCGAATCAACTCATTGACTGACGGCCTGTTCATCGCGTAGTCGTCGCGCACGTTTAGCTAACGCTGGGCGGCGTATCTTCACTGGTACGCGGAACGGTTAGTGGACGTGCCATCGCCTTGCTTTACATCTCGCGCGACAAGGGCAGGGAACTGAGGGCGTTGTCCCTCAGTTCCCGCTCGCCACTCGCTCGTCGACCGTTTCAGAGCCGAGAACCTAACGGCTTTCTGCATGGCGTGCCGACTGGGTGATGGCCGTTGCTACGGATGAAACAGACACTGGGTTGGAGCCGCCCGACACACGTCGCCTTATCGCGACAACCCAATCACCATCTCGTGCTGATAAGCCGGACGCGAGGTTCTCAGCCCCAGCTCGAGTTCAAGATGATGCTGCACAGGTCGGCTCTTACGAAGCCAGGATCCTTGTACGCAAGGAAGTCATCGTTGAAGGTGCCGAACGTGGTGCCCGGGCGATGCTTCATGCCCTCGTAGAAGGCATCGATCATCTTGCTCGCGAAAGCGGTGCCGCGCGGATACGATGCAAGCACCGCCGCTCGTTGTTCTTCCGTGAATCCTTCGAAGCCTCGTCCCGCCACGTCCATCCCGGCACCGGCCTGGACGAGCGCAACTTCCGGATGCATGTGCTCTGGGATACCCGGCGTCGTGTGCAGCGCAATAGCCGTCCAGACCTTCTGTACTTCCGCCTCGCCGATGTGATGGCTTCGTAAAAAATCACGGGCGGCGTTCGCGCCATCGACCTCGAAGCGAAGCTGGCTTTCGCGATAGACGGACGTCAGGCCGACATCGTGGAACATGGCCGCGACGTAAAGCAACTCTTCGTCGAAGGCGAGGTTCTTTCGCTTACCGAGTAGAGCGCCCCAAAGGTACACGCGCGTTGAGTGGTGGAACAGCAATTCGCTTTCGGTATCGCGAATGAGTTCAGTCGCCTCACGCGCTAGCTGGCTGTCGGGAATCACGATGCCGAGGTTTTCGTTCGTCGGCAGAAGTCTGTGTTGTTTCATCGGGTGCGGTAATCAGGGAGCGGACGGTTCAACGTCGTATGCAATGCGTCCGGCGGGTAAGAGGAACAATGCAATGACAGCACCGACTCTCACCTATGGCAAACGTTTCGGGCGCTGAAGTGATGACGTCGATTAGACGATCCTTAGCATCGCCTGCAGCAACTTCGGCGCGCGACGGTTCCCCATTTGCCCCGTTTTTGAGTAGCGTACAGAGCTGACAATGCCCTTAACGACTGCGAAATCAACTTCGCGGTTCGAACAAAATCGATTGGCGAATCGACTCACCATGACCCTTTCCATGTCGGTCAGTTCATAGGTCCGTTCAATGTCGTCGGTGAACATTGGATAGCCTTCGTCGGATGCTTGGATAGAGGCTACAGCGACAGTTTCCGTCGAGGAAGTGCATTTTTTGCCAAACCAGAATGCATAACGTGCAGTTCACCGGCGTGACTTGCCCCTGACGCGCTGTGCGTCGGTGTTCGCGACATGCCGCGCCGCGTCTGCCAACATCGTTCGCAGCCGTGTATGACCCTGGTCATGAGCGTGACGCTCGTGCCAAATCATCTGCAAGGCTCGCGTGGTGGTCTTCCATGGCAGTTCCGCTGCGTACACCGTCCCCGCCTGACTAAAAAGCCTTGCAAGCGACGCAGGAACTATCGCTGCGGCCGGGGTCCCGGCTAAGAGCGAGGGAATAGCGAGAAAATGAGGTTGAACGATTTTGAACTGTGGCCTTTTGCCAATCGATTCATATGCGGCCTCCACCTCAGCGCGGTCGAACATCTCAGTCCTGCGAGTCAACCCTCGCTCGGACAGGAAGCCATCGTCGGTCCCTCCGGTCGATACAACCAGCAAAGGCAAGTTAGCGAGATCCTTCAAGCGAATTTTTCGTCCCGCGAGAGGGTGGTCCGACGCGATAACCAACACGTCCCTTTCTTCAAACAATGTCTGTTCGTGGATTCGAGGCGGCACGTTAGAAAACGATCCCAGTGCAATTTCAACACGGCCGATATCGATCTGCGTGGTCAGATCGATCCTGCTCGCAGGCAAGACCGTAGCACTCGCCCGCGGTGCTGCGATCGACGTTGCACGGAAGAACGGCGGCAATACTACGGCGGTCAGGTAGTCCGTCGCCGCTATGCAGAACTGTCTGTCGGTGCTGGCCGGGTCGAAATGCTTCGGTCCCACTGCACGGTCGATGATAACGAGGGCATCGCGTACTAGCGGAGCCATCTCGAGCGCCCGGGTGGTAGGTTCCATTCCAGCGACCGTTCGTACGAACAAATCATCGTTGAAGAACCCTCGTAGCCGCGATAGCGCATGACTGACTGCGGAAGGGCTTAAATTGATTGCCTCGCTGGCACGAAGCACGTTCCGCTCGCGGAGGACCGCATCGAAGACGCGGAGCAAGTTCAGATCAAGATTACTCATTTCGATAGCGGCTTATGCGTCAGCAGGTTGGTGCGATTCACGCACACTCAATGACATCATGGCCCTGCGTGTGCTTATCGGGAATAGCCAATTCAAAGCGGCGAAGGCAAAGCTTCAGCCACAAGCGCGCGGCGATAACGAAGATGGGCGGTGCTCTGGTTGCGACCGTGGCGCAATCAAAGCATGTACGGAAAGCTATTGGATCGACGGGCTGTACCGCTTTCAATCCGTTCATTAGAACGGCGGCAAGCGCGGAGCAGTCGCTTACGTATGGGACGTGCTTATGACGGGCTAAAAAAATCGCCGATGCGTAAGTCGGATATTTGGCGCGCTCGCCATTGACGGGGTGAATCCGGATCGCATCCGATGAATCGGATAACTCATTGCGCGGCGCACGAGCGATGCAAAGCGCGGGCGCTCGCCATCACTCAAGAATGAGTGGCATCAAAAGCATACGCACAGAACCGACCAAAGCCTGCGAAATCCCGTCTTGCGACCGCCGACGCGACTCAATCCACGACAGGCTCCTCGATGTCGATATCGAGGAGCGCCGCGCTCACCGACTTGCCGTGTGCGTCGAGCGCGAGCGAACGCGTGACGCCGCCGCCCAGCGCATGTCCCAGCACGAAATTTAAGGCATTCAGAAGCGGCAGTTCGTAGCGCGCGACATCGCCTTTGACGACCTCGGCGAGATGCGCCTTCACGCGCTCGGGCGTCAGTTGTTTGCGAAGATGCGCGTAGTGTTTCTGATCGAAACAGATCACCGAGACGTTCAGCGTGTTGCCCTTGTCGCCGGTGCGGCCATGCGCCAGTTCACGCAGTTTCATCGTTGGCCTCCACGAATTCGAAAACGGGATTCACATGCTCGCGCGAGAGCAGCACGGATTGCACCGCGATGACCTCACGCGTGTTCTTTGTCACGCCACCGCCGCCCGCCGGACCGTTGGTATAGAGCGTTTCGACTTCGTTGCCGATGCGCGCCGCCTCCTTTGCGTTCGACGTCCGTCCAGCGACGCGCACGCGGACTTCGAAAGGATCGTCATTGCCGGACGCTAGCGCATCGCCATAGAGCGCGTTCACGCCGATCAGGTCGAAACGCAGTTCGCTGATATCGACGCCCGTAATCGCGAGACGTTCACGCACGATATCGAGCGCGAGCCTCGCGCGCGCCACCGCGCCCGGTCCGCCATAGGAAATCTGGCCTTCGCCGATGAAGCCGTCGGCATAGGCGACGGAGACTTTTAGCGTATCCGTGCGCGCATTGCCGCGCCCGCCCGAGACGCGCACGCGGTCTCGCGCCTCCCGCCTCACGCGCACTTGCGTAAAGTCCGCGACGACGTCCGGCTGGTAGTAGCGCGCCGGATCGTGAATCTCGTAGAGCAGTTGTTCCTTGCACGTCGCCTCGGTCACGGCGCCGCCCGCATGTGGCACCTTCGTCACGATGATCGAACCGTCCGCGCTCACCTCGCCGAGCGGAAATCCGAGCCGCGCGAGATTGCCGACATCCTTGTAACCGGGATCGGCGAAGTAGCCGCCCGTCACCTGTCCCGCGCATTCGAGCAGATGCCCGACCACGGTCGCCTGCCCGAGCGTGTTCCAGTCGTCCATGTTCCAGCCGAATTCGTGGATGAGCGGCGCCGTGAACAACGACGGGTCCGCGACGCGCCCCGTCAACACGATATCCGCGCCCGCTGCAAGCGCGCCGACGATAGGCGCGGCGCCGAGATACGCATTGGCCGATACGATGCGTTGTGCATACGCGCGAACGTCGTCGCCCGATTCCTCGAAGCGCAGGTTCGCGCGCAGGACGACGTCGAGCACGTCGTCGCCGGTGACCGCGGCGATCTTGAGGCCATCGAGCCCGAGTTCGCGGGCGATCTGCGCGGTTTTGCGCGCGGCCGCACGAGGATTGGCCGCGCCCATGTTCGAGATGATGCGCACGCCGTTCTTCACCGCGACGGGCAGCACTGCGCGCATGCGCGCTTCGAGCAGCGGGTCGTAACCGAGATCGGGATTGTTGCGGCGCGCCTGCTGGGCGATAGCGATCGTGCGTTCGGCAAGGCATTCGAACACGAGATAGTCGAGCGCGCCATGTTCGGCCAGTTCGACCGCAGGCTCGATGCGATCGCCCGAATAGCCCGCGCCCGCGCCGATTCTGATGATGTCTTTCATGGTTCGTCCTTACAGCGGAAACACGCCCAGCACGACGCACGCGATCGTCATGACGATCGACGCGCCGAACAGCAGCGGGAACGTGAACTTCTGATGATCCGCGAGATCGATGCCGCACAGTCCGACGACGAGAAACGTCGCGGGCGTGAGCGGGCTCACGGGAAAGCCGGTCGTCATCTGGCCGAGCAGCGCGGCCTGGCCGACATGCACCGGCGCCACGCCGAGCTGCGACGCAACTTCGGCGACCACGGGCAGCACGCCGAAATAGAACGAATCGGGATCGAAGAGCATCGACAGAGGCATCGACACCAGACCGAGCGCGACGGGAATGTGCCCGGCAAGCGCGGGCGGCACGAAGCCGACGGCTGCCTGCGCCATCGCCTTCAGCATGCCGGTGCCCTGCATGATGCCGGTGAACACGCCGGCCGCGAGCAGAATGCCGGCCATCATCAGCGCGGCGCGCGCGTGCGCATCGATGCGCTTTCTCTGCATGTCGACATTCGGGTAATTCACCATCAGCGCGATGCACAGTCCGACCATGAACATGATCGCGGGCGGAATCTTCTCGCCCATGACGACCATCGTGCCGAGCACGACGATCGTCAGCACGATGTTGAACCAGAAGTTCTTCGGACGGCGCAGCGCTTCTTCCTCGGGCGTGAGCTTACGTTCGGGCATCGGAATCGAACCGGTCGCGCTCGAATAGCCGAGGCGCTTCTCCTCGCGGCGGCCGAGCCACCACGCCATGCCGAACACGAACACGAGGCCAATAGCCTGCACCGGAATGAGCGGGTTGAAGAGCGATGAAATCGGCAGATGCAGCGACGCCGATGCGCGGATCATCGGCCCCGTCCATGGCAGAAAGTTGATGCCCGCCGCCATCGACACCGCCGCGGCGAGCACGCGCTTGTCCATGTTCAGGCGTTCGTACAGCGGCAGCATCGCGGGGATCGTCACGAGAAAACACACCGCGCCAGAGCCGTCGAGGTGGATGAGGAGCGCGAGCAGCGTCGTGCCCATCACGATGCGCGTCGGTTTGGTGCCCACCGCGCGCAGGATGCGGTCGATGATCGGGTCGAGCGTGCCCGCATCCGTAATCGTGCCGAAATAGAGGATCGCAAACACGAACATGCCAACGACAGGCGCGAGGTTCTTCAATCCGTCGATGACGAATTTGCTGGTCTGCAATCCGAATCCGCCAATCAGCGACGCCGCGATCGGCACGATGATCAGCGCCACGAGCGGCGACATGCGTTTGGAAAGAATCGCCCCGAGCAGGACGACGATGGTGGCGAGGCCGAGTAACGGCAGCATGTGTCTGTCTCCGAATCTTGTTTTTTGATGAGGCCCAGAGTAAGTTCGAAGCAGCGATCACACAATTGAAATGATTTGATCGCAGCTATCACGAACCATAATGGATCTCAATCTTCGCGATATTCGCGCACTCGTCGCCGTGGCCGAGGCGGGAAGCTTCACTCGGGCGGCCGAGCGGCTGCATCTGTCGCAACCCGCACTTACTGTGCAGATACGCCGGCTGGAAGAAGCGGTCGGCGCGCGCCTGTTCGATCGCAACAGCCGCAATGTCGCGCTGACGACGACGGGCCGCGAGCTTTTGCCGCTGCTGCGCAAATCTCTGCGCGACATGGAAAACGTGCTGCGTGACGCCCGCGCACTGGGCGAAGGCGAGAGCGGCACCATCCGCATCGCGTGCCTGCCGACTTTTGCGGCGAGTGCGTTGCCGGAATTAATCATCGGCACGAAACACGATGTGCCGCGCGTCACGTTCCAGATTCGCGACGTCGTAGCAAGCACCGTCAACGCGCTCGTGCGCGAGGAAGAAGTTGATATCGGGCTCACCGGGGGGGACGTGCTCGACCCGATGCTTGAGGTCCTGCATGCCGGTGTGGACCGGCTCGTCGTCGTTTGTCCGGGCGAGCATCCGTTCGCGAGCATGCGTCGAATCGGCGTGAGCGATCTCGCGCAGGTTCCGCTCGTGCTGACCGCACCGGGGACAAGCGTGCGCGCGGTTGTCGATGCCGCGCTTAGCCAGTGGAGCGGGCCGCTCGTTATTGCGTGCGAACCCACGTATATGATGACCGCCGTCGCGATGGTGCGCGCGGGCCTGGGCGTGACGATCCTGCCCGAGACCGCGCGAGAAGTGCGCGCCGAACCTGGGCTCGTCAGCAAAGAGATCAACGATCCAGCGTTCGTGCGGTCGATTGCGATCGTGAAGAAACGAGGCAGAACGTTGCCGTCGATCACCGACAAGTTCGTGCAACTGATGCGTCACAGCGTTAGGACGCGGTGAGCCGATTCCGGCTTTGCGCCGGGCTGAGACTTAAGCAGTCGCCAGGCCTGAATAGCCTAGTAACAACTGGATGGTTCGGAAATCTTTGGCTCACTCCAGCAGATGAGTTGCAGAGGCATGACGCGATGGATGTTCCCTACCACCGGCGTAGACCGTCATTGACTGCACTCACGACCAAAGATGAGTGACAGTTCTCGCATAACCCTCTAGGCGACGAGCGTCGTTCAAACTCCGATTGAGCACGCCGGCGCGAGAACCATCCCGAAGCCGCCGTCCGGTCAACCCGCGACGCTCACGCCAGAAAACCGCCCGCCACGCCCGCCCGTTCCTCGTCGATGCAGCGGTCGAGCATGCGCGACACCTCGCTGATCTTGCCGACCATGATGACGCGCGATTCGCTGCGATACACCCGTACCGGCGCGCGCTGCGCCGGTTCCGCATGAACCGTCTTCACGAGCGACACGCGGGCGAACGCCGGCTGGCGAGACGGCAGCACCGGCATTTCATCGAACAGATCGGGCGTGGCTTCGGTATGCGGACGCGCCGCGACGCCGCAGGGAATCAATGCACGCAGATGACGCAGGCGGCCAAACTGGCGGAAGGGCAACAAACGGGCAAAACGTTCCATGATGACTCTCCAGGCGATAGGACGCACCGCGGCGAGCCGGGAACGGCTGCCGTCATGCTTTGATGTACTCGAAACGCGCCGCGTCGTGCGTGGCGTGAGATGAAGCGGGCGCGCTAGAACTCGCCCGAGCGGATCAGACCGACCGCAATGCCTTCGAGCGCGAACTCACCGCTGCCGGAGCGCACGAAGATATTCTCGTAGTCCGGGTTCTCCGCGATGAGTTCGACGCCGTCCGTATGACGCTTCCAGCGCTTGACGGTGACGTCGTCGCCCAGACGCGCAACGACGATCTGCCCGTCCTTCGCTTCCGTGCGCTTCTGCACCGCGAGCAGGTCGCCATCGAGAATGCCGGCGTCGCGCATGGACAGCCCGCGCACCTTCAGCAGATAGTCCGGCTTGCTGGAAAAGAGCGCCGGGTCGCACGCGTAATGCTGCGAGATGTGCTCTTGCGCGAGGATCGGACTGCCGGCTGCGACCCGGCCGACGAGCGGCAGCGACAACTGCATGATGCTCGGATGCGGCAAGGTGAGCTGATGCGGCAACTCGTCCGGCTGTACGGCTTCGCCAATCAGCCGGATGCCGCGCGACGATCCCGCCGCCAGTTCGATCACGCCTTTGCGCGCCAGCGCCCGAAGATGCTCCTCGGCGGAATTGGCCGAACTGAAGCCAAGCTCCGCGGCAATCTCCGCGCGGGTGGGCGGGAAGCCGGTGCGCTCGATGGCGCGCTGCAAGAGTTCGAAGACTTCCTGCTGGCGAGCGGTAAGTTTTGAAGTTCTAGTCACTGGCTGGCCCCTGCTGCGCTGTATGGATGAACAGATGACTGTATTTTTATACAGTATTTCGCGCTTTTCAAGCATTACTTTAACTTCGTCGCGGAAGCGCCCGGAATTGGCCTTCGCAGGCGGAACGCAGCAGCAACAGCGCCGTTAGCACGATTCGATATAAAAAGATGAGAAACGATTATTTCTAATCATATAGCCGCGCCGATAGACTGATTCCGTCAATGGATAAGACGGAGAACGGGGAATGCAAAGCACGAAAGCGGGATTGGGGACCAAGGCGAGAAAGCTCTTCGCGGCGTTCGCGGTGACGGCGGCGACGGCGGCCATCAGCGTCCACGCTCATGCTCAAACCGCGTTTCTGAACGTGTCGTACGATCCGACGCGCGAGCTATATCAGGATTTCAACCAGGCGTTTGCGAAGAAGTGGAAGGCGGAGACGGGCGAGACCGTCACGTTCAAGCAGTCGCATGGCGGTTCCGGCGGCCAGGCACGCGCGGTCCTCGATGGCCTTCAGGCCGATGTCGTCACGCTCGCACTGGCCTACGACATCGACGCGCTCGCCGGCAAGGGACTCGTCAACGGCGACTGGCAGAAGCGCCTGCCGGACAATGCGTCGCCGTACACATCGACGATCGTGTTTCTCGTGCGCAAGGGTAATCCGAAGCACATCAAGGACTGGGACGATCTGGCGAAGCCGGGCGTCTCCATCGTCACGCCGAACCCCAAGACCTCGGGCGGCGCACGCTGGAACTATCTGGCCGCGTGGGCGTATGCGCAGCACAAGCCGGGCGGCAACGAGCAGAGCGCGAAGGACTTCGTCTCGAAGCTCTACAAGAACGCAGGCGTGCTCGATTCGGGCGCACGCGGCGCGACGACGAGCTTTGTGCAGCGCGGGCAGGGCGACGTGCTGATCGCGTGGGAGAACGAGGCGTTCCTGTCGCTCAAGGAGTTCGGCCCGGACAAGTTCGAGATCGTCGTGCCGTCGGTGAGCATTCTGGCCGAGCCGCCGGTCGCGGTGGTCGACAAGGTCGTCGACAAGCACGGCACGCGCAAGCTCGCCGAGGCGTATCTGAAGTATCTGTATAGCGACGAAGGCCAGCAGATCGCGGCGCGCAACTTTTATCGTCCGCGCTCGAAAACGGTCCCGGCCGATCTCATCAAGCAGTTTCCGAAGCTGAAGCTCTACACCATCGACGATACCTTCGGCGGCTGGACGAAGGCGCAAAAGACGCACTTCGCGGACGGCGGCGTGTTCGATTCGATCTACCAGCCGCAGTAACGGCAATGAGCAGGGCGGCCCGATGATGGAGCATCGAGCCGATTGAAGCGACGACAAGCGGCGCGCCATGACGCCGCTGTACGCACATGCAGCAACGAGCGCCCGCCCCGGCGCACTGGAACAGGATGATTCACGCATGAGCACTTTCAACCTGCGCAAGCCAAGCGCGCTGCCGGGCTTCGGCCTGACGCTCGGCATTACGCTCGCGTATCTGAGCCTTATCGTGCTCATACCGCTTGCAGCCACCTTTGCCAAGACGGCGACGCTCGACTGGGCGCAATTCGTGCGCGCGGTGACGTCGCCGCGCGTGCTGGCGTCGTACCGGCTGACGTTCTTCGCCGCGCTCGGCGGGGCGCTCATCAATGCGGTGTTCGGCTTTCTCGTCGCGTGGGTGCTGGTGCGCTATACGTTCCCGTTCAAGCGTATCGTCGATGCCATCGTCGATCTGCCGTTCGCGCTGCCGACTTCCGTCGCGGGCATCTCGCTCGCGGCCGTGTATGCGGGCAACGGCTGGATCGGGCAATTTCTCGCGCCGCTCGGCATCAAGGTCGCGTTCACGCCGCTCGGCGTGCTGGTCGCGCTGACGTTCATCGGCTTGCCGTTCGTCGTGCGCACGGTGCAGCCGGTGCTCGAAGAGTTCGAGCGCGAACAGGAAGAGGCCGCCGCGTGTCTCGGCGCGACGCGCTGGCTGACGTTTCGCCGGGTCGTGCTGCCGTCGGTTTTCCCCGCGTTGCTGACGGGCTTTGCGCTGGCGTTCGCGCGTGCGCTCGGCGAATACGGATCGGTTATTTTCATCGCCGGCAACGTGCCGATGAAGTCGGAGATCACGTCGCTGCTCATCATCACGAAACTCGAACAGTACGACTATGCCGGCGCGACGGCGCTCGCAGTCGTGATGCTGTGCGTATCGTTCCTGATGTTGCTGTTCATCAATACGCTGCAATGGTTCCTGCAAAGGCGCACGAGCAGGACGGTCGCGCCGCCGGCCCCGACGCTGCAGGTAGAGGGAGGCCGCGCATGAGCACGCCCGACAGCAAGGCCATTGCGATGAACACCGCCCCGCAACGCGAAGTCCATACGCTCAATCCGGTGACGGAGCCACGCGCGATACGCTGGCTGCTCATCGCCATCGCGCTCGTGTTTCTCGCGCTGTTTCTCGTCGTGCCGCTCGTCGCGGTGTTCGCGCAGGCGTTCGCGAAGGGCATCGACTATTACTTCGAGTCGCTGAAAGACCCGGATGCGTGGTCCGCGATCAAGCTCACGCTGATGACCGCCGCGATCGCCGTGCCGCTGAATCTGGTGTTCGGCCTGGCGGCGTCGTGGGCCATCGCGAAGTTCGAGTTTCGCGGCAAGGCGCTTCTGACGACGCTCATTGACCTGCCGTTTTCGGTGTCGCCGGTCATCTCCGGTCTCATCTACGTGCTGATGTTCGGCGCGCAAGGCTGGTTCGGACCGTGGCTCGCATCGCATGACGTGCAGATCATCTTCGCGGTGCCGGGCATCGTGCTCGCGACGATCTTCGTCACGTTCCCGTTCGTCGCCCGCGAACTCATTCCGCTGATGCAGGCGCAAGGCAACGACGAAGAAGAAGCCGCGCACGTGCTGGGCGCATCGGGCTGGCAGATTTTCCGGCGCGTGACGCTGCCGAACGTGAAGTGGGGCTTGCTCTATGGCGTGATTCTCTGCAACGCGCGTGCGATGGGCGAGTTCGGCGCGGTGTCGGTGGTGTCGGGTCATATTCGCGGACAGACGGACACGATGCCGCTGCACGTCGAGATTCTCTACAACGAATACAACTTCTCGGCCGCGTTCGCGGTGGCGTCGCTGCTGGCCTTGCTCGCGCTCGTCACGCTCGGGCTGAAGCTCATCGCGGAGCGGCGCATGTCGCAGTCGCTCGTCGAAGCCAGAAAAAGCGCACAGAACTAAGGATCATCATGAGCATCATCGTTCGTAATCTGCAAAAGCGTTTCGGCGATTTCACCGCGCTCGACAACGTCACGCTCGATTTTCCGGCGGGCGAACTCGTCGCGCTGCTGGGGCCGTCGGGATGCGGCAAGACCACGCTGTTGCGCGTGATCGCCGGCCTCGAACAGGCCGACGCGGGCCAGGTCTTGCTGAACGGCGAGGACGTCGCGCATGTCGGCGCACGCGATCGGCAAGTCGGCTTCGTGTTCCAGCACTACGCGCTCTTCAGACACATGACGGTGTTCGAAAACGTCGCGTTCGGCTTGCGCGTGAAACCGCGCCGCGAGCGCCCGACCGAAGCGGCCATCCGCGAGAAAGTGCATGAACTGCTGAAGCTCGTGCAGCTCGACTGGCTTGCGCAGCGGTTTCCGTCGGAACTGTCGGGCGGTCAGCGGCAGCGTATTGCGCTGGCGCGTGCGCTTGCGGTCGAACCGAAAGTGCTGCTGCTCGACGAGCCGTTCGGCGCGCTCGACGCCAAGGTTCGCAAGGAACTGCGCAGCTGGTTGCGCCGCCTGCACGACGACCTGCACATCTCGACGCTCTTCGTTACGCACGATCAGGAAGAGGCGCTCGAAGTGGCGGATCGCATCGTCGTGATGAATCATGGACGCGTGGAGCAGGTCGGCAGCCCGCAGGATGTGTACGATCATCCACAGACGTCCTTCGTGTATGAGTTTCTTGGTGCGGCCAACCGTCTGCAAGGCAACGTCGATGCGAGCGGCTTCATCGCCGATGGCGCCGCGAAAGCGATCACCACGCAGGCGCATTTCAGCGGCCGCGCGCTTGCTTATGTGCGTCCGCACGATCTCGCGCTGTATCGCGCCGACGATGCGGAAGGCGTGGCGCACCCCGATGGCATCGTGGTCGGCGTGCGGCGCGTGGTGACACTGGGCGGCTCGGTGCGCGTGGAGCTTGCGGGCGATACGGGCGGCGTGCTCGAAGCCGAACTGGACCGCGAAGCATGGCGCGCGCTGCGGCTCGACATCGGCGATGGCGTGCGCGCGGTGCCTCGTGCGCTGCGCGTGTTTCCGGCGCAATGACGCGTTAGACAGAACAAAGACAGCAGACAAGAGAGGCAGAGAATGAACTTCCAGCAACTGCGCTTCGTGCGCGAGGCGGTGCGCCAGAACATGAATCTGACGGAAGTCGCCAACGTGCTCTATACGTCCCAATCGGGCGTGTCGAAACAGATCAAGGACCTCGAAGACGAGCTCGGCGTCGATATCTTCATTCGCCGGGGCAAGCGTCTGACGGGCCTGACCGAGCCGGGCAAGCAGGTGCATCAGCTGATCGAGCGCATGCTGCTCGATGCGGAGAACCTGCGGCGCGTCGCCCGCCAGTTCGCCGATCAGGACAACGGCCATCTCGTCGTCGCGACGACGCACACGCAGGCTCGTTACGCGTTGCCCAAAGTCATTAGACAGTTCACCGAAGTATTTCCGAAGGTGCATCTCGCACTGCGGCAGGGCAGCCCGCAGCAGATCGCGCAGATGATCATCAACGGCGAGGCGGACATCGGCATCTCGACTGAGGCGCTCGACCGCTACCCGGACATCGTCACGTTCCCGTGCTATTCGTGGCATCACACGGTGGTGGTGCCGAAGGATCATCCGCTGGTCGGGCGGGAGAACATCACGCTCGAGCAGATCGCGGAGTATCCGATCGTCACCTACGACAACGATTTCACGGGCCGCTCTCACGTCGATCAGGCTTTCGCAAGCGCCGGCGCGATGCCCGATATCGTGCTGACGGCAATCGATGCCGACGTCATCAAGACGTATGTCGAACTGGGCATGGGTATCGGCATCGTGGCGGCGATGGCTTACGACGCGAAGCGCGATACGGAACTCGTCGCGCTCGATACGCAACATCTGTTCGAAGCGAGCACGACGCGCGTCGGCTTGCGCCGTGGCGCGTTTTTGCGCGCTTATGCGTACCGGCTGATCGAGATGTTCGCGCCGCAACTCGACGAAACGCAGATCGCCGCGCAACTGCGCGAGACCGCGTAAAGCCTGCCGGCTGATTTACAATCGCCGGCATGACAACCGACATTCTTCCTCGTATCGCCGTCCTCGCAACGGGCGGCACGATCGCCGGACGCGCCGGCGACGCTTCCATGACAGCGGGCTATAAGGCGGGCGTCGTCGGCGTGAACGACCTGCTCGACGCCGTGCCCGCGCTCGGCAACGTCGCCCGCATTCACGCGGAGCAGATCGCGAGCGTCGACAGCAAGGACATGAGCCATGCGCTCTGGACGACGCTTGCGCAGCGCATCGACGCACTCGCCGCGCAGGACGATATTGCGGGAATCGTCGTCACGCATGGCACCGATACGCTCGAAGAAACCGCGTATCTGCTGCATCTGACGGTGAAGACCGCGAAGCCGGTCGTGCTGACCGCCGCGATGCGTCCGTCGAGCGCGCTTTCCGCCGATGGTCCGTTGAACCTGCTCAATGCGGTGACGGTCGCGGCTTGCGCGCAGGCGAAGGGGCAAGGCGTGCTCGTCGCGTTCAATAACCAGATTCACAGCGCACGCGATGTCACCAAGACGAGCACCTACGCCGTCGATGCGTTTCGCTCGCCGGAAGTCGGCGTGCTCGGCTTCGTTCAGGACGGACGCGTGGAGTTCCAGCGCGCGGTGACGAAGCCGCATACGCTGGCAAGCGAATTCGCGCTCGGCGCTCAATGGCCGATGGTCGAGATCGTGACGAGCTATGCGGGCGTATCGCGGGTGGCGGTGGATGCGCTCGTCGCGGCCGGCGTGAAGGGCATCGTCGTGGCGGGGACGGGAAATGGCTCGATCCACGCAAGCATGACGCAGGCGCTCGTCGATGCGGTGAAGGCAGGCGTCGCGGTCGTGCGGGCATCGCGCGTGGGTTCGGGACATGTCATGCGAAACGGCGCTGCATCGGATGATGCGCTCGGCAGCGTTAGCGCGGGCACGCTCAATCCGTATAAGGCGCGCGTGTTGCTGATGCTGGCGCTCGCCGCGGGAGTGGAGGAGGCGGGGGCGTTGCAGAGGGTGTTCGAGCGGTATTAATCGACACCCGTATCAAGCATGCGCCTGAAGCCATCCTTACTCCTCCTCTGCGGCGTCATTGCCATTATTAGTCCTGCTCTCGCACAACGGCTTCCCGACTTTCAGGACTGCCCTCGCGCCGTACAGTCAATCGAAAAAACACCCCGCCTCAACTTCCCGGATGCGCAAACCCGCAAATATCGCAGCGTTCTGCGCGATGCCGCAAACGGCCCCGTCGGCTTCGCCGGCCATTTTGTACTGGCGGAATCGGGCTGCGGCGCCGGGTGTGTCATGGCGGCAGCAATAGACAAACAGTCGGGGCGCATTGTGCCGCTGCCTTTCACCGTTTCCGACTGGCCGCTCGATGTGGACGAACCGATCGAATACCGTGCGAATAGCTGCATGGTGATCGTCAAGGGAAGCCGCAACGAGAGCAACGAACACGGCACTTACTACTACGCGTTCGACGGCACATCATTCCACTTGCGTGCGACCGCCCCTCGCCAATAGGCAAAACGCGAACCGGAGTTCGCGTTTCTCTTTCATTCACAAGCGGCAAAAGCAATCAGTTAGCCGGCGGAATGCGCAGCACCTGTCCCGGATAGATCTTGTCCGGGCTCTTGAGCATCGGCTTGTTGGCTTCCAAGATGAGATCGTTCTTCGCACCGCTGCCGTAGTATTTCTCCGCGATCTTCCACAGATTGTCACCCGATGCGACCGTGTGATATCGCGACTCAGGCGCAGCGTTAGGCACAGTCAACTGATCATCCACCTTGTCGACGTGCTGCACGTTCCCCGCCGCGACCAGAATCTTTTCCTTCGTGGCCTGATCGGGCGCCTGGCCCGAGACCGTGACCGTATGGGACGCGCCGTCATACTTGACCTGCAGGTTGTCTGCATTCAGTCCTTGCGAGCGGATATACGTCGCAATGGCTTCGCCGGCCTTCTGATTGAGCGTGGCAACATCGACAGGCGCACTCGCCGGCGCAGCCTGCGCCGATGGCGTCGTTGCACCGAACAGCTTTTCGCCTGCTTCCTTGATGAAACTGAGGATTCCCATTGTTCAACTCCTTGAAGAACCAAGTTGGCGCCGCTTGCGAAGTAGAGCCACGTTAGTCGCGCCCGGCATCGAATAGTTCTGAAGTTCAACAAGGGATTACGCCGCACGCTGCACGCGGCATCGATGGAAACGTCTCATGCAGCAATCCGACGCGGACACCCGACGGCAAACCGTCTGACCGACCAAGGCTTACCCGGCAACCGCCGGATGCCGCTCTCGGACCCCACTTGCCGCCCTCAGCCCAGAGCGGCATTTGTCCCGCGTGCCCATACGCGGGACGCCCCACGGTTCAGGCGGGAAGCATCACGCAGCTTTCGCTTGCTGCGGCTCTTCCGCCACCTGCCAGTTCGACATGATCTCGAGCGCACGCACGAGCGCCGAGTGATCCCAGGCTTTGCCGCCATTCGCCGCGCACACGCTGAACAACTGTTGCGCGCTCGCGGTATGAGGCAGGGCAAGGCCCATCTTGCGCGCGCCATCGAGCGCAAGATTCAGGTCTTTTTGATGCAGTTCGATACGGAAGCCCGGATTGAACGTGCGCTTCGTCATGCGCTCGCCATGCACTTCCAGAATGCGCGACGAGGCGAAACCGCCCATCAGCGCCTTGCGCACACGCTCGGGATCGGCGCCCGAACGCGATGCGAACAGCAGTGCTTCCGCGACCGCTTCGATGTTCAGCGCGACGATGATTTGATTCGCGACCTTGGTCGTCTGCCCCGCGCCGTTGTCGCCGATGAGCGAGATGTTCTTGCCCATCAGTTCGAAGAGCGGCTTCGCGATGTCGAACGACTTCTGCGGGCCGCCGACCATGATCGTCAGCTTGGCTTCGCGTGCGCCGACTTCGCCGCCGGACACCGGCGCATCGAGATAATCGCAGCCGAGCGCGTTGATCTTCTTCGCGAACTCCTGCGTATCGAGCGGACTGATCGAACTCATGTCGATCACGAGCTTGCCCCTGGTCAGGCCGTGCGCGACGCCATCGTCGGCGAACAGTACGTTGGCGACATCGGGCGTGTCGGGCACCATCGTGATGACGATCTCGCTGGCTTGCGCGACGGCCGCCGAGTCCGCGACGACTTGCGTTTGTCCACGGATATCGTCGGGGACCGGATACTTGCCGTTCACGACGAGCGTGTGGCCGCCCTTGAGAAGATTGCGCGCCATGTGCGCGCCCATGATGCCAAGCCCGATGAAACCGATCGTTGCCATACTGTGTGCTCCTCCTTTATTCAAGCGGTAACGGCAGCTTCGACACCGCCGATGTTTTGCAGCCAGCCCAGGCCCGCTTCGGTGCCATTGAGCGGCTTGTATTCGCAGCCGACCCATCCTTCGTAGCCGATCGAATCGAGCAGCCCGAACAGGAACGGGTAGTTGATTTCGCCCGTGCCCGGCTCGTTGCGGCCGGGGTTGTCGGCAAGCTGAATGTGCCCGATCGACGGCAGATTCTTCCTGATGGTCGCGGCCAGTTCGCCTTCCATGCGCTGGATGTGATAGATGTCGTACTGCAGGAACAGATTGTCTGATCCAACCGCGCGAATCACATCGAGTCCTTCCTGCGACCGGTTCAGCGCGAAGCCGGGAATGTCGTACGCATTGCACGGTTCGACGAGCAGCCTGATGCCTTCTCGCTTCAGCGCATCGGCGGCGAAGCGCAGGTTCTCGATGATCGTCGCGCGCGCCTGATCCGGCGATACGCCCGCCGCCGGAATCCCGACGAGGCAGTTCAGTTGCGGCACCTTCAGCGCCTTTGCATATTCGATCGCGCGCGGCACGCCTTCGCGAAACTCGGCGACGCGATCGGGCAGGCACGCGATGCCGCGCTCGCCCGCATCCCAGTTGCCTGCGGGAAGGTTGTGCAGGACGATTTGAAGGTCGTTGTCCTTGAGGCGCGTCTGAATGTCGCTGATCGAGAAGCCGTAGGGGAACAGGAACTCGACCGCTTTGAAGCCCGCGTTCGCGGCCGCGGCGAAGCGGTCGAGGAAGGGGACCTCAGTGAAAAGCATCGTCAGATTCGCGGCAAATTTCGGCATGTGTTGTCCTGATTGTCTTGCTGATGGTCGGTCAGTGGCGTAGCGCGTTCAATCGAGCGGCATCACGGCGGTTGGTGCATCGGCCTTGCTTTCGGCGAGTTCCTCGAACTCGTTGATCGCGTCGATCTCGGTGCCCATCGCAATGTTCGTCACGCGTTCGAGAATCATCTCGACGACGACCGGCACCTGATGCTCGGCTGCCATTGCCTGCGCCTGCTTCAGCGCCCCGGCGATGTCCTCCGGCTTGAACACGCGCAGCGCCTTGCAGCCGAGGCCTTCGGCGACCGCGACGTGATCCACGCCATAACCGTCGAGTTCGGGCGCGTTGATGTTGTCGAACGCGAGCTGCACGCAGTAGTCCATATCGAAGCCGCGCTGCGCCTGACGAATCAGGCCCAGATACGAGTTATTCACGACGACATGCACATAAGGCAGCTTGAACTGCGCGCCCACGGCCAGTTCTTCGATCATGAACTGGAAGTCGTAGTCGCCGGACAGCGCGACGATCTTGCGCTGCGGGTCCGCCGCACGCACGCCGAGCGCAGCCGGAATCGTCCAGCCGAGCGGGCCCGCCTGTCCGCAATTGATCCAGTTGCGCGCCTTGAACACGTGCAGGAACTGCGCACCGGCGATCTGCGAAAGGCCGATCGTCGTCACGAAGCAGGTGTCGCGATCGAACGCGAGATTCATCTCTTCGTAGACGCGCTGCGGCTTCATCGGCACGTTGTCGAAGTGCGTCTTGCGCAGCATCGTGCGCTTGCGCTGCTGGCAATCGGCGACCCACGCGCTGCGGTCCTTGAGCTTGCCCGCGGCCTTCCATTCCTTCGCCACTTCGACGAAGAGTTCGAGCGCCGCCTTCGCATCCGACACGATGCCGAGGTCCGGTCCGAACACGCGGCCGATCTGCGTCGGCTCGATATCCACGTGCACGAACTTCCGGCCCTTCGTATAGACCTCGACACTGCCCGTATGACGGTTCGCCCAGCGATTGCCGATGCCGAGCACGAAGTCCGACGCCAGCATCGTTGCGTTGCCGTATCGATGCGATGTTTGCAGGCCGACCATGCCGGCCATCAGCGGGTGATCGTCGGGAATCGCGCCCCAGGACATCAGCGTCGGGATGACCGGCACGCCGAGCGTCTCCGCGAACGTCACGAGCAGGTCTTCCGCGGCCGCGTTGAGCACGCCGCCGCCCGAGACGATGAGCGGCTTCTCGGCGTCGTTGAGCATCGTGAGCGCCTTTTCGACCTGCGCGCGCGTCGCCTTCGGCTTGTAGACCGGCAGCGGCTCGTAAGTCTCGATATCGAATTCGATTTCGGCGAGCTGAACGTCGATCGGCAGATCCACCAGCACCGGACCCGGACGGCCCGAGCGCATCAGATGGAACGCCTGCTGGAACACGCGCGGCACGAGCGCCGGTTCGCGCACGGTGACGGCCCACTTCGTGACCGGCTTCGCGATCGATTCGATATCGACCGCCTGGAAGTCTTCCTTGTACAGACGCGCGCGGGGCGCCTGGCCGGTGATCGCGAGAATCGGGATGGAATCGGCGGAAGCAGAGTAGAGACCCGTGATCATGTCCGTGCCCGCCGGCCCCGACGTGCCGATGCATACCCCGATGTTGCCGGGCGCGGCGCGCGTATAGCCTTCTGCCATGTGCGACGCGCCTTCGACGTGGCGCGCGAGCACGTGGCTGATGCTGCCCGAGCGCTTCATCGCCGAGTAGAACGGGTTGATCGCGGCGCCCGGCACGCCGAACGCGGTGTCGATGCCTTCTTTCTCCAGCACGAGAACGGCTGCGTCGACGGCTCTCATCTTGGCCATGATTGTCTCCTTCGTTTGTCTCTATCCGTGAATGCTGTCTGCATCGAAGCAGGGTTCCGTTACACTTTAGAACTGTGAAAAAGGTTTGATAAGATCAGCACGAGTCGCTTTTTCCCAAACTAAAAGTATCGAATGCAGATACTGTGCGGCTCGCTTCGGGGCCAGGAGACACGGAAATGGACCGCTTCAAGCAGATCGAAACCTTCGTGCGCGTTGCTGAGGCGGGCAGCCTCGCGGCTGCGGCGCTGGAAGAGGGCGTGTCGCCGGTGATTCTCGGGCGGCGCATCGACGCGCTCGAGAAGCGTCTCGGCGTCAAGCTGATGTATCGCTCGACGCGGCGTCTGGTGGTGAGCGAAGAGGGCGCCGCGTTTCTCGACCGCTGCAAGAATCTGCTCGCGGAGTGGGATCAGGCGGAGAACGAACTCGCGGCGGGGCGTCGCGCCGTGGGCGGGCATCTGATCGTGTCGGCGCCGGCGGCGTTCGGGCGCATGCACGTCGCGCCGCACGCGCCCGCGTTCATCGCCGACAAGCCCGAATTGCAGATGTCGTTCAATCTGACCGATCGCGTCGTCGATCTGGTGCGCGAGGGCTATGACCTGTCGATTCGCATCGGCGGAGCGGTCGATCCGAACTTCGTCGCGGTGAAGCTGGCGGGCAACCGGCGCGTCGTCTGCGGCACGCCGGCGTACTTCAGGAAGCACGGCAAACCGAAGACGCTCGACGACTTACCGAATCACAACTGCCTCGCGTTCAACCTGCAGGGCGGGCAGAACCGCGGCTGGTACTTTCAGCGCAATGGCAAGCTCGTGACCGTGCGCGTGGCCGGCAACCTCGATTGCAACGACGGCGAACTGCTGCATCGCTGGGTATCGGAAGGGCTCGGACTCGGCTGGCGATCCACATGGGAAATCCAGCGGCAACTGGAAGCGGGGGAACTGGAAACCGTGCTCGACGACTTCGAATTGCCCGCTTACGACATCCTCGCGGTCTACCCGCAACAGCGCTACGTGCCGGCGCGCGTGCGCTACTTCATTGATTATCTGAAGGAAATCTACGCGCAGCCCGGATACTGGAGCCGTCGCCTGACCCTGCCCGGCGAGCCGCAGCCGCTCTACGCCCAGTCAAGCTAACTGCTTGAAAAGGCGTTCGAAATCGCATTTGCGTGAGCGCATACAAAAAGCTATAATCTTCGGCTTCTCACTTGCCGCACCGGTCCGACGCCCGGGTGGCTTCTATCCACAAGGAGTGAATCTATGCGTCATTACGAAATCGTCTTCATCGTGCATCCGGATCAGAGCGAGCAAGTGCCCGCCATGATCGAGCGCTACAAGACCACGATCACGTCGCACGGTGGCCAGATCCACCGCGTCGAGGACTGGGGCCGCCGCCAACTGGCCTACATGATCGAGAAACTCGCGAAAGCTCACTACGTCTGCATGAACATCGAATGCGACCAGGCGACGCTCGAAGAACTGGAACACGCGTTCAAGTTCAACGACGCCGTTCTGCGCCATCTGATCGTCAAGATGAAGAAGGCCGAAACCGGCCCGTCGCCGATGATGAAGGAAGTGCAGCGCGAAGAAGCCAAGAAGGCGGCTGCTCAGCCGACCGAAGCGCAGGCTTAACGACAGCTCATCACTGTCAAGCCACCAGGAAACCAAAACGCTCTCGTGAACCGGCTGCAACTGACAGCAAGCGTCGTGGAACGCGAACCGGTGCGGTACACGCCCGCCGGCATCCCGATCGCAAGCTGCACGTTGCAACACGCAGCGGAAGTCGTCGAAGCGGGCATCGTCCGCAAGATCGAACTGACCCTGCAGGCGGTCGCGGCCGGCGAAGCGAGCGGCAAGCTGGAAAGCTGTCCGATGGGCGTCGAAACACGCTTCACCGGCTTTCTGGCGAAACGAAGCCGTAACGCGCGGACCCTGGTGTTTCACATCACAGAATTGCAGGACATTGGAAAGGACTGAACATGCCCCGCCCGACTGGTAAGAAATTCGACAAGCGTCGTCAGCAACAAAACCCGCTCTTCAAGCGCAAGAAGTTCTGCCGTTTCACGGCAGCCGGTGTCGAGTACATCGACTACAAGGACACGGAAACGCTGAAGGACTTCATCGGCGAAAACGGCAAGATCACGCCGGCTCGTCTGACTGGCACGAAGGCGCACTATCAGCGCCAGCTCGACACGGCAATCAAGCGCGCGCGTTTCCTGGCGCTCCTGCCGTACACCGACCTGCACAAGGCCTAATCAGACGACGCACTAAGGAAAGCCAAAAATGCAAATCATTCTTTTGGAAAAGGTCGTCAACCTGGGCAACCTGGGCGATATCGTCAAGGTCAAGGACGGCTACGCACGTAACTTCCTGATCCCCGGCAAGAAGGCTCGCCGCGCAACGAAGGACGCAATCGCCGAATTCGAAGTTCGCCGCGCCGAACTGGAAAAGAACGCCGGTGAAAAGCTGGCTGCTGCGCAAGCACAAGGCGAAAAGCTGAACGGTTTCACCGTGCAGATTTCGCAGAAGGCTGGCGTCGACGGCCGTCTGTTCGGTTCGGTCACGAACGCGGACATCGCTCAAGCGCTGAAGAAGCAAGGCTTCGCTGAAGTGGAAAAGGCGCAAGTGCGCCTGCCGCAAGGCCCGCTGAAGATGGTCGGCGACCATCCGATTCAAGTGGCGCTGCATACGGACGTCCTCGTCGACGTGACCGTGTCGGTGCTCGGCGAGCACGCGTAAGTCATCGTCGAGGCTTCGTGCCTCGCGAGCAGGAAAGAAGGGCAGGAACCTCCATTGGTTCCTGCCTTTTTTGTTGTCTGATTGAAGCACCGGCCGTCTGATTTCGTCGATAATTCCACCCCATGAACGCACCGTCAAAAGATCCGCAACTCGACGCGCTGAAGGTTCCGCCGCACTCCATCGAAGCCGAGCAATCGGTGATCGGGGGCCTGCTCCTGGACAATGCGGCATGGGACCGAATCGCCGACGTGATGGCGCAAAGCGACTTCTATCGCTATGACCATCGCATCATCTTTGAGCATATCGGCAAGCTGATCGCGGCGACGCGTCCGGCAGACGTCATCACCGTCTACGAATCGCTCAACATGGCCGGCAAGGCCGAGGAAGTCGGCGGGCTCGCGTATCTGAACGCGCTCGCGCAGAACACGCCGAGCGCGGCGAACATCCGGCGCTATGCCGAAATCGTGCGCGACCGCGCGGTACTGCGCCGCCTCGTTTCCGTCGCCGATGAAATCTCCGCCGACGCCTTCAATCCGCAAGGCAAGGAAGTCCGGCAGATCCTGGACGAGGCCGAATCGCGCGTGTTCTCCATCGCCGAGGACGGCGCGCGCGGCACGCAGGGCTTCCTTGAAATCGGCCCGCTCCTGACGCAAGTGGTCGAGCGCATCGACACGCTTTATCACACGGCCAATCCGAGCGATGTAACCGGCACGCCGACAGGCTTCGTCGACCTCGACCGCATGACCTCGGGCATGCACGGCGGCGAACTGATCATCGTCGCGGGACGTCCGTCGATGGGTAAGACCGCGTTCTCGATGAACATCGGTGAATACGTGGCGGTGGAGTATGGCCTGCCCGTCGCCGTGTTCTCGATGGAAATGCCCGGCACGCAACTGACGATGCGTATGCTTGGCTCGGTCGGCCGCCTCGACCAGCATCGCATGCGTACAGGCCGCCTCACCGACGAGGACTGGCCGAAGCTCACGCACGCGGTGCAGAAAATGAGCGAGGCGCAGCTTTTCATCGATGAAACCGGCGGTCTCAACCCGATGGAGCTGCGCTCACGCGCCCGCCGTCTGTCGCGGCAGTGCGGCAAGCTCGGGCTCATCATCGTCGATTATCTGCAGCTGATGTCCGGTTCCGGCAGCGGCGGCGAAAACCGCGCCACTGAAATCTCCGAAATCTCGCGTTCGCTCAAGAGTCTCGCAAAGGAACTCGATGTTCCCGTGATCGCGTTGTCGCAGTTGAACCGTGGTCTCGAACAGCGCCCGAACAAGCGTCCGATCATGTCGGACTTGCGCGAATCCGGCGCTATCGAGCAGGACGCGGACGTCATTCTCTTCATCTATCGCGACGAGGTCTACAATCCCGACAGCCCGGACAAAGGGACCGCCGAAATCATCATCGGCAAGCAGCGTAACGGTCCGATCGGGCCGGTGCGCCTGACCTTCCACGGGCAGTACACGAAGTTCGACAACTTCGCGGGCGTGCAGAACTTCTACGGCGGCGAGTAAGGCCCATCGGCCTTCCTTCGCTGCAAACTGTCAGACCGTTACGACACCTCGTTCGCGCGTCTCCATGGCGCGGTGCGCCGGCTGCACCGCGCGGGTACAATACGACGGTTTGATGACAGCCTCATTGACCCATCTATCGGGATTTTCATGTTCGGTCGTTTCATGCCCACCGAGGGCAAATTCTTCGAGATTTTCAACGCCCATGCGAAATGCATGGTCGACGCCAGCCGCGAGCTCGAACTGCTGATAGACAACCTCCCCGAAGCCGAGGTCCACAAGCAGAACGTCCAGGCGAACGAGAAGCGTGCTGACAAGCTCACGCACGAAACCATCGACCTGCTGCACAAGACGTTTATCACGCCGCTCGACCGCGACGAAATTCACAAGCTCATCACGACGATGGACGACATCCTCGATCTGATGGAGGACGTCGCCACGGCCATTTCGCTTTACGACGTGCGCGCGGTGACGTCGGAGGCGAGCCAGCTTGCGCATATCTGCACGGCCACCTGCTTGCGCGTGCAGACCGCGGTCAGCCTGCTCGAGGACATGAAGCGCGCGAGCGAGATCCTCAAGATCTGCGAAGAGATCGACCGTCTGGAGTCGGACGCGGACCGCGTGCTGCGCTCGGCCATGTCCAAGCTCTTCCGCGAGGAAGACGACGTGAAGACGCTCATCAAGCTCAAGGCGATCTACGAGCTTCTGGAGACGATCACCGACAAGTGCGAGGACGTCGCCAACATCATCGAAGGCATCGTGCTGGAAAACGCCTGATCATGCCGCCCGAGCCCGCATGCGCAAGCTGAAATTGCGCGGCGGGTCCTGACGACACAGACAGGCCCGTATTTGAGGCCAGTCAAAACAACACCAACTGATGCATTCGATTCAACTCGCCCTCTGGGCTGTCGCTACGCTCGTCATAGTCGCACTCGTGTTCGACTTCATGAACGGCTTCCACGACGCTGCCAACTCAATTGCGACGGTCGTATCGACCGGCGTGCTCAAGCCCCAGCAAGCCGTCGCGTTCGCGGCCGCGTTCAACGTTATTGCTTATTTCATTTTCCACCTGAAGGTCGCCGCGACTGTGGGCAAGGGGACGATCGACCCGAACATCGTCGATCACTACGTCATCTTCGGGGCGCTCGTCGGGGCCATCGGCTGGAACATCGTGACTTGGGTGTACGGCATTCCTTCGAGTTCGTCGCACGCGCTGATCGGCGGGCTGGTCGGCGCGGCGCTCG
The DNA here is from genome assembly GCF_022879615.1 of Caballeronia grimmiae. NCBI lineage: Bacteria > Pseudomonadati > Pseudomonadota > Betaproteobacteria > Burkholderiales > Burkholderiaceae > Caballeronia > Caballeronia grimmiae. The sequence goes on along the minus strand of NZ_CP084271.1, from coordinate 1,521,809 downwards.
CCAAGTCGGGCTGGGGGTCGCTGAACTGGGACGGGCTGCTGAAGACCGTTGCGTTCATCTTCATTTCGCCGGTGCTCGGCTTCGTGCTCGGCTCCTTCTTCATGCTGCTCGTGTCGTGGATGTACTTCCGCACGCCGCCTTCGAAGGTCGACCGGCGCTTCCGCCGCCTGCAGCTCGTCTCGGCGGGCCTGTATTCGCTCGGTCACGGCGGCAACGATGCGCAGAAGACCATCGGCATCATCTGGATGCTGCTTATCGCCACCGGCTACTCCTCTGTCGGAGCCGACGCACCGCCGATATGGGTGATCGCGCTCTGTTACCTGTCGATGGGCCTCGGCACACTGTTCGGCGGCTGGCGTATCGTCCGCACGATGGGGCAGAAGATCACGAAGCTCAAGCCGGTCGGCGGCTTCTGCGCGGAGACGGGCGGGGCAATCACGCTGTTCGTCGCGTCGATGCTGGGTATTCCCGTTTCCACGACGCATACGATCACCGGCGCGATCGTCGGCGTCGGCGCGACGCAGAAGTTCAGCGCGGTGCGCTGGGGCGTCGCGGGCAACATCGTGTGGGCGTGGGTGCTGACCATTCCCGCGTCCGCCGCGCTTGCCGCTGCGGGCTGGTGGGTCGGCCATCACATTTTCTAGGCACCTGCTCTGCATTCGCCTGCGGCCCGGTCGTTCCGGGCCGCAGCGCATCAAATGATCGGCGACGAGACCCCGTCCATCGGGATGATCGCGCCCGACACATAGCTCGCGCGGCGGCTCGCCAGAAATAGCGCGACGTCGGCGATTTCCTCCGGTTTCGCGTAACGCCCGAGCGGCACTTTGGCCTGACTGTCGGCCAGCACCTGATCCCGCGTGACGCCTTGTCGCTGCGCCTCCAGTTCGAGCGCCTCTTCGACGCGCTCGGTGAGCGTCGCGCCCGGATTGATCGCGTTGATGCGGATGCCGAGCTTCGCGTAGTGATGCGCGAGGCCGACAGTGTTCAGCATCAGCGCCGCGTTGGCCGCGCCGCCCGCGATATGAATGTCCGTCGCGATCTTGCCGCCCATCCCGACGATATTGACGATCGCGCCAGGCTCCGCGTCCGGCTCGTTACGCACGCGCTCGGCCATGCGCTTCAGCACGACTTGCTGCGGATACACGTAGGAGAAGTATTTCGCGTCCATCGCGGCTTTGTAGGCGGCGGCATCGAGCGAATCGGGATCGTAGCGGCGGGCGGCGCCGGCGCTGTTGATCAGGACGTCGATGGGGCCGAGCGCTGCGCTCGCTTCCTCGACGACGTCCTCCGCGCTGTGCGCTTCGTGCAGATCCGCGCGGGCGAGATGGACGTGATGGCCGTCGGCGGCGAGCTGCTCGCGCGCCCGGGCGAGGTTGGCGGCGTCACGCGAGACAATCGCGACTTTGGCGCCTTCACGCGCGAATGCTTTCGCGCAGGCAAAGCCGATGCCCTTGCTGCCGCCCGTGATCAGGACGACCTTGCCAGCAAGACCCAGATCCATGGTGATTCGCTCCTGTCGGTTCTTTCGTGCCGCTGTTGAAGATGAACCGGAACACGATAGCAGAGAGGCGCGGCGGGCGTCAGTCGCTGCCGGCCGCGAAGCGGGCGATGGGGTCGTCGCTCTGGGCCGGACGCGCCGGGGCGAGCGAGCCGGTCGACGCGCGCATCACGCGGACTGGCGGCTCGGCGGGTTCGGCCGGAACGGTCGCTGTTGCGGTGGCCTGAGCCGCGCGAGCCTGCTGGCGTGCGGCGCGCGAGGTGGGCGGCGGCGGCTCGAAGGCGTCGGCGGCAGCCTGGATCGGATCGGGCGCGGCGTCGATGGCGACCGCGGCTTGCGCCTGTCGCCTGGCTGCGCTCGACGATGACGGCGGCGGCTCGAAAGCGTCGGCGCTGGCGGGTTGACGAGCGTACGAAGAAGCCGCTGTCGACGTTGTAACCGGACTCGGCGACGCCGATGGCGGCTCGAACGGGTCGACGGCAGCCGTTTGCCGCGCCGGTGCAGAAGCCGAAGCCGCCGCGACAGATTGACTTCGCGCCGCGCTCGACGACGAGGGCAGCGGCTCGAACGCATCGGCGCGAGCGGCGATCGGGGAGGGTATCGGGCTAGACGCCGGAGCCGCCTGTGACCGCGCCCCCGGCTGAGGTTGCGACGCGATATAAGTCGGCTGATCGAACGGCGTCGGCGCTGTTTTCGCCGGCGCGACACGGCGAATTCCGTCGAAACGCTTCGCCCAGTAGGGATTCGTCAGGTAATCGAGCCGCACGGTGCCGCCCGTCGAAGGCGCGTTCACGAACCGCAGCTTGCCCACGTAGATGCCGACATGGGAATGCGGCCGGCCTGTCGTGTTGAAGAAAATCAGATCGCCGGGCGCGACCTCGTCGGGTTGAATCGACTCGCCGCGTCCGCTCATCTCGGCGGTCGTGCGCGGCAGATTCACGGACGCGGCCCGATCGACGACATAGCGCACGAGCCCGCTGCAATCGAAGCCCGCGTCCGGCGTATTGCCGCCCCAGCGATACGGCACGCCGACGAGCGACATCGCCTGAATGGAAATTTCCTCGCGCCCGACGCTGTGATCGACGAAAGTGGGAAAGCCGGGCGGCGGCGCATAGGACCGGGACGCGGCGCCGCTGCTGGTGCCGCTCCCGGCCGTGGCAGGCTTGCGCGCAGCCTGCTGCGGCGCGGTTCCACACGCGGCAAGCATAACGGTGACGATGAGCGGCAGCCAGATTCGACGCATTTCGAGCATGCGGCGAGCCATGCTCGCCGGAACAAATCAATCCGCCGATACTAGCCCGCCGCACGGCCGTGCCGCAACAGGTCGTGACATTTCACTTTAAGTTTCCGCCCTAACTGTTGCGGCTTCGGGACGTTCGGCCGAAAAAAAGCCCGGTGGATTGCTCCACCGGGCTTTTGCAGCGAACGCGGTTCGACCGCTTAAAGAATATCCGAAGCGTAGTCCGCGAGACGCGAGCGCTCGCCGCGTGCCAGCGTCACGTGACCGCTATGCGTCCATCCCTTGAAGCGATCGACGACATAGGTAAGCCCGGAACTGCCTTCGGTCAAATACGGCGTGTCGATCTGCGCGATGTTCCCGAGGCAAACGATCTTCGTCCCCGGACCCGCGCGCGTGACGAGCGTTTTCATCTGCTTTGGCGTCAGGTTCTGCGCTTCGTCGATGATCACGTACTTGTCCACGAACGTGCGGCCACGCATGAAGTTCATGCTCTTCACCTTGAGGCGCGAGCGGATTAGTTCCTGCGTCGCGGCGCGGCCCCATTCGCCAGCGGCATCGTCGGTCTTTTGCAGGACTTCGAGGTTGTCGTCGAATGCGCCCATCCACGGCTGCATCTTCTCTTCCTCGGTGCCCGGCAGGAAGCCGATGTCTTCGCCGACCGGCACCGTCGCGCGCGTCACGATGATCTCGTTGTAGCGCTTGTCGTCGAGCACTTGCGCGAGGCCGGCGGCGAGCGCCATCAGCGTCTTGCCAGTGCCGGCCTGACCGAGCAGCGTGACGAAATCGACTTCCGGGTTCATCAGCAGGTTCAGCGCGAAGTTCTGCTCGCGATTGCGCGCCGTGATGCCCCACACGTTGTTCTTATGATGCCCGTAGTCACGCAGCGTCTGCAGGAGCGCGGTCTTGCCGTTCAACTCGCGCACGACCGCGTGGAACGACGGCTCGCCGTTCTGCGGCTCCAGATAGACGAACTCGTTGACGAGCATCGACGAGCAGAGCGGCCCGGTCACACGGTAATACGTGGTGCCGGTCTTGGTGTCCTGCCAGCTTTCCATGCCCTTCGCGTGCTTCGTCCAGAAGTCCTGCGGCAGCGGCCGGACGCCGGAGTAGAGCAGGTCCTTGTCTTCCAGAACCTGATCGTTGAAGTAGTCCTCAGCCGGCAGGCCGAGCGCATGCGCCTTGATGCGCATGTTGATGTCTTTCGACACCAGCACGACCTGACGATCCGGCCGCTCCTTCTGCAGCGCCCGCACGACGCCCAGAATCTGGTTGTCCGCCTTGCCGACGGGCAAACCCTCGACCGGCTCGATATCGGTGAGCGTCGTCTGGAAGTACAGGCGGCCGAGCGCGTCGCGATTGCCTTGCGCGGCAAGCGGGATGCCTTCGGACATCTGCCCGCCGTTGGCCACGAGACCATCGAGCGTGCGGCTCACCTGACGCGCGTTGCGCGCCACTTCCGACATGCCCTTCTTGTGATTGTCGAGTTCCTCCAGCGTCATCATCGGCAGATAGATGTCGTGTTCCTCGAAGCGGAACAGGGAACTCGGGTCGTGCATCAGCACGTTGGTATCGAGCACGAAAAGCTTGCGCAGTTCGTCCTCGACCGCGCCGCGCTGGCGGCGCCGGGTCTGCGTGCGGGAATCTTTCGCGGGTGCGGCGCTCGGGGCGGCAGGCGTCGTCGCGGGCTCTTCCGTGCGCGCTTCGCGTCTGGCGCGAGGCGCTTCGTTGCCGGCGTCGTCCGCCTGGCCGGCTTTGTCAGCCTCGTCGTTTTTCGCGCGCGCGTCCGGCACGCGCTGCAGCAGCGCGGCAGTCTGTTTCGTGCGGCGTCCGCGCGCAGCCGGCGCGGGCGTTTGCGTCGACGGTTCCGGCGCCGTCTGCGTCAGCACGTCGCTCGCGATGGCGCGCAGCGTATGCGCCGCATTGGCTGCCTGGGGACGCTCGCTGGCGACGGTCTCGACGGAGCCGTTGGCGTCGTCATCGCTCGTCGCGCCTTTTTTTACTTGCTTCGATGGCCGGGCTTTGGCCTTGTACTCGTCGGCCGGAAGGAGATGGCCGAGCTTGGCCGGGGCGGTAGGCAAAGGCATGGTGTTCCCTCAGAAGGAATCGGGTCATGTATCGTGCGCCGCCTGTCGCATCCTGCTCGTTCGCCCATCTAGCGTTTAGCGCTAAGTGTCCCGCAGTTTGCGCCTGGTGGCGCGCTTCGTTGTCGAAAACGCCGGTCGCCTAGGTTTCGATCTGCTCCTCGGTGCGTGACTCGCGACGCACAGGCCGCCGATCCACCCGGCCGCCGCGCGACGCCAATAAAAAAGCCGCCGTCCGTGTTACCGGAACCAGCGGCTGACTTCTCTTTCGGAGCGCCTGCGCCGTGCCCGTCCCACGTAGCCCGGGTCCATGCCGACGGCGCCGGAAGGCGCGCTGCGGCAGGCGCGAAGGCGAAGGGAATGGGGTGGACAGGCGCTCATTGCAAACCAATATAACGTGCCTCAAATCGCTTGTACAGCCTCGACGATAGCCTCTACGTGCCCCGGCACCTTGATGCCGCGAAACTCGCGGCGCAGCACACCTTCCGCGTCCACGAGAAACGTCGAACGCTCGATGCCGCGCACTTCCTTGCCATACATCTTCTTCATCTTGACGACGTCAAAGAGCGAGCAGATTGCCTCGTCGGAATCGGAGACGAGCGTGTACGGCAGCTCGAGCTTCGCCTTGAAGTTGTCGTGCGACTTCACGCTGTCGCGCGAGATGCCGACGATTTCCGCCCCTGCGGCCTTGAATTGCTCGTAGTGGTCGCGAAAGCCGAGACTTTCCGTCGTGCAGCCGGGCGTATTGTCCTTCGGATAGAAAAACAGCACGACCTTCTGGCCGCGCAGGCGCGAAAGCGTGAACTCGCCGCCCGTCGCGGGCGCGGTGAAGTCGGGAACGGGCTGGTCGACTGCGACTGGCACGTAGGTTTCTCCTGTTGTCGTTGATTCTTGTTGAGCGGGCGGGCGCGCGGCGCGATTTCGCTGTGCTTCGTTCAGCCGGGCTGGACGATCAGTTCGCCCGCACGGCCGGGAATCTCGCCCCACGTCACCGGATACGACGGCAGCGTGGCGCGATCCAGCGTCGCATGATAGTCGCCCATCGTGGCGAAGCTGTGTCCCTGCGCGCGCCAGCCGGCGAGCAATTGCTCGAACACCGGCGCGAGTTTCTGGCCTTCGAGTTCCGCATGCAGCGTGAACACCTGATCATGCGGGTTGTTCATCGTATGCCGCAAGACATGCGCCGCGACGTTGCTCACGTCGACGCCATCCACGCCCAGCACCTCGTCGAGCGTCGGGAGTGTGGTCGGCATCTGGATGTGATCGAGCGTGCGGCCATCCAGCACGGGAATATACGGCGTGTGCCCGCGTCCATCGGATGCATACCGCATGCCCCATGCGTCGATCTGCTCGAACGCATAGCCGTTCATCTGCCAGCCGGCCGCGCCGTGGGTGACGGGCGGTGCACCGAAAATCTCGATGAAACGCGCATGGCTCTGCTGCATCTGCGCGACGGTCCACGCACGGTCGCGCGCGCGCACGTTGTCCTGCCAGTAGACGTGATCCCACGTGTGGATGCCGCATTCGAAGCCGGCTTCGTGGATTGCGCGCATCTCCGATACCGCGTGCCTGCCGATGTCCGGCCCCGGCAGCAGCACGCCATACATGAGCGTCTTGATGCCGTAGTGCTCGACCACCGACGTGCGCGACACCTTCTTGAGAAAGCCCGGCCGGAACACGCGGCGCAGCGCCCAGCCGGTGTGATCCGGACCGAGGCTGAACAGGAAGGTCGCGCGGGCGCTGTATTTGTCGAGCAGACGCCCGAGATTGGGCACGCCTTCGCGGGTTCCGCGCAGCGTATCGACGTCGATCTTCAGGACGATGCGAGCCACCCGTCGTCCCTCAGTTCTGGTCGGCCTGTTCGACCAGCTTGCGGGCCTCGCCCACGATCCCGCGATACGCTTCGAAAATCTTGCGCAGCGCGTCGTCCATGGTGGCGTGCGGGGCCCAGCCGAGTTCCTGCATCGTGTTGTCGATCTTCGGCACGCGGTTCTGCACGTCCTGATAACCCGCGCCGTAGTACGCGCCCGACGATGTCTCGACGAGTTGCACCTGCTTCGCGGTCTCGGCGTATTCGGGGAACTCGTTTGCGAGCGTCAGCATCTTGTTCGCAAGCTCGCGCACCGAGAAGTTGTTTTTCGGATTGCCGATGTTATAGATCTTGCCCGTCGCGACGCCGCCCTTGTTCTCGATGATCTTCATCAGCGCGCCGATGCCGTCGTCGATGTCCGTAAAGGCACGCTTTTGCGCGCCGCCATCGACTAGACTGATGTTCTCGCCGCGCACGATGTGGCCGAGAAACTGCGTGACCACGCGCGACGAACCTTCCTTCGGCGTGTAGATGGAGTCGAGGCCCGGGCCGATCCAGTTGAACGGACGGAACAGCGTGAAGTTGAGGCCTTCCATGCCGTAGCCCCAGATCACGCGGTCCATCAACTGCTTCGAGCACGCATAAATCCAGCGCGGCTTGTTGATCGGGCCGTAGGAGAGCGTGGAGTTTTCCGGGTCGAACTGCTCGTCGGTGCACATGCCGTAGACCTCGGAGGTCGACGGAAACACCAGATGCTTGCCGTACTTCACGGCCGAACGGACGATCGGCAGGTTCGCCTCGAAGTCCAGCTCGAACACGCGCAGCGGCTGCTTCACGTAGGTCGCGGGCGTGGCGATGGCGACGAGCGGCAGGATCACGTCGCACTTCTTCACGTGATACTCGACCCACTCCTTGTTGATCGTGATGTCGCCTTCGAAGAAGTGCATCCGCTCGTGATTCGCGAGCTCGCCCAGGCGATCGGTTTGCATGTCCATCCCAAAGACTTCCCAGTCGGTGGTTTCGAGGATGCGCTTGGACAGGTGATGGCCGATGAAGCCGTTGACACCCAGGATGAGGACTTTTTTCATGAATGACGATTGGATTGAATGAGTCGGCCGTATTCGGCGGGATCGACGGCGCGTTCTTCGCCTAAGGGATGCGAAGCGGCGTCGAGCAGCCGATGGCGCAGTTCGTGCACGGCGATCACGCGGCCGTCGCCGCAGACGCCAAACAGCGCATTATCCGTCACCCTTAGGCCTGGCGGCAAACTCCGCAGTTCGGCGAGCTTCTGCGGCGGTGTGCCTGGCGCGCCGGTTTCGGGCACGAGGCGCGCGCGCGCGACGATGAAGCGATGCTCGCCGATATCCGTGAAAGCGCCGGGATAGGGCGGGGCGACGGCGCGAATCAGGTTGTAGACGCGCTGCGCCGGCTGCGTCCAGTCGATGCGCCCGTCTTCCGGCTTGCGCCCGCCGTAGTAGCTGCCGGCGGCGAGATCGTTCGGCAGATGCGGCGCTTCGCCGGCGAGCAACGCGGGCAGCACGCGCCAGAGCGTCTGCTCGGCGGCGACGACGGTTTTGTCGAAGACCTGGGCGGCCGTATCGTCGGGGAGGATAGGCACGGGCGTCTGCGCGACGATCGCGCCGGCGTCGGGCTTGGCCGCCATTTCGTGCAGCGTCGCGCCGGTCTCGGTCTCGCCGTTGATCACCGCCCAGTTGGTCGGCACGCGGCCGCGATACTTCGGCAGCAGCGAGCCATGCATGTTGTAAGCGCCGCATCTGGCGAGCGCGAGCAGCGCGACCGGCAGCATGTGCCGGTAATAGAACGAGAAGATGAAATCGGGCGCGGCTTTCGCGACGGCGTCGTGCACGTCGGGCGACTTGGGATCGGCGGGCGTGATGACGTCGATGCCATGCTCCGCCGCGACCTGCGCGACGCTGCCGAACCAGATGTTCTCGCTCGCGCTGTCCTCGTGCGTGACGACGAGCGCGACATCGACGCCACGCGCGAGCAGCACTTGCAGGCAGCGCACGCCGACGTTGTGATAGGCGAAGACGACGGCGCGCGGCTTCATCGGCCATTGTCCTCGCGGCTGACGACGGCGGCGATCGGCTGCATCACGTTTTGCATCGGCCTTTCCGCGACCGGCAAGCCGTCGCGCTGCTCGAGGATCGTCTGCACGAGATAGCGCGGCCGTGCGCGCACTTGCTGATAAATGCGGCCGATGTACTCGCCGAGCAGCCCGAGCGCGAAGATGATCACGCCGAGCATGAAAAACGTAATGGCGAACAGCGTGAACACGCCCTGGACTTCCGCGCCGAACATGAAGCGGCGAATCAGCAGCAGCACGAAGAGGCCCGCCGAGCCGACCGACAGGATCACGCCGATGAACGACAGCCATTGCAGCGGCACCACCGAGAAGCCGGTGACGAGATCGAAGTTGAGCCGGATCAGGCTGTAGAGCGAATACTTCGATTCGCCCGCAAAGCGCTCCTCGTGCGCCACGTCCACTTCGATCGGATTCTGCGCGAAGGTGTACGCGAGCGCGGGAATGAACGTGTTGATCTCGCCGCACCGGTTGATCGTGTCGATGATGTGCCGGCTATAGGCGCGCAACATGCAGCCCTGATCGGTCATCTTGATCTTCGTGATGCGCTCGCGCAGGCGATTCATCGCGCGCGACGCCTTCTTGCGCCACAGGCTGTCCTGACGCTGCTGACGGATCGTGCCGACGTAGTCGTAGCCTTCGCGCATCTTGGCGACGAGCTTGCCGATTTCTTCGGGCGGATTCTGCAGGTCGGCATCGAGCGTCACGACGATGTCCCCGCGCGATTGCTCGAAACCCGCGAGAATCGCCATGTGCTGCCCATAGTTGCCGTTGAGCAGGATCACGCGCGTGGTATCGGGACGCAAGTGGAACTGCTGCGCGAGCAGCGCGGCCGACTTGTCGCGGCTGCCGTCGTTGATGAAGATGACTTCATACGACGTGCCGAGCGCATCGAGCGCCGGGTAGAGGCGCTCGAACAGCGCGGCGAGGCCGTCCGCCTCGTTGTACACCGGAATGATGACCGAGACTTCGGGCGAATTCGCCGGAAAATCCGAATGACTCATGTGGCTGTGCATTTCGTTAACGGTTGAGGCCAAACTGTTCGCAGATTTCATCGACCGACTTCACGACGTGCGCGACATCGTCCTCGCTCATCAGCGTGAAGAGCGGCAGCGTGACCGTCGATGCGCCGTATCGCTCGGCGTGCGGGAACATGCCTTCCGCGAAGCCGCGTGCGCGATACAGCGAAAACAGATGCAGCGCCGGATAGTGCACGCCCGCGCCGACGCCGCGCTCCTTCAGCTGTTCCATGAATTGCGCGCGCGTCAGTTGCAGCTTGTCGAGCGGCAGCGCGATCTGGAACATGTGCCAGTTGCTGTCGGTGAAGTTGCGCGGCGGCAGTCCGACGCCGAGCCGCACCGCCGCGCCGCCTTCGAACGCGTCGAAGTAGGCGCGCGCCAGTTCGCGGCGCTTTTGGGTGAAACGTTCCACTTGCCGCAACTGCCCGAGACCGACGCGCGCCGCGACATCGGTCAGGTTGTACTTGCCGCCGAGCACGTCGCAGTCCATGCCGTCGAAGCCCGTGCGCGTGATGCCTTGCAGCCGGTACTTGCGCGCCAGTTCCGCTTCGTCCTCGTTGTTCATGATGAGCGCGCCGCCTTCGATCGACGTCACGTTCTTGTTCGCGTGAAAGCTGATCGACACCAGATCGCCGAACGAGCCAATCCGCTTGCCCTTCCACGTCGAGCCGAACGCCTGCGCCGCGTCTTCGATCACGCGCAGCTTGTGCTCGCGCGCAATCTCGTAGAGCCGGTCCATATCCACCGGCAAGCCCGCGAGATAGACCGGCATGACCGCTTTCGTGCGCGGCGTGATGGCCTTTTCTAGCAAGTTCAGGTCCATGTTGCGCGTGACCGGATCGATATCGACGAACACCGGCGTCGCGCCGACTTCAAGGATCACGTTCGCGGTCGAGACCCACGTCATCGGCGTGGTGATGACTTCGTCGCCCGCGCCGACGCCCGCGATGCGCAGCGCGATTTCCATCGTGCAGGTCCCGGAATTGAACGCGCGCACGGGGCGCCCGCCGAAATACGCCGACAACTCGGCTTCGAATTGCTGATTCTGCGGACCGGTCGTGATCCAGCCGGAACGCAGCACGTCGACGACGCCCTGAATGGTTTCCTCGTCGATCTCAGGCTTGACGAAGGGCAGGAACGGCCGCGAGGTCTGAGTCATGGAATGTTTGCTTAACAAAAAGGGAGTGAAACGGGAATCAGCCGCGCGCGAGCACGGCCACGCCGACGAGAATGATGCCGATACCGATGAGCCGCTGCACCGACAGCACTTCGCCGAACAGATACCACGCCGCGAATGCGTTGACGACGTAGCCGAGCGAGAGCATCGGATACGCGACCGACACATCGACCCGCGACAACCCGACGATCCACACGACGACGCTGACCACGTAGCACGCGAGCCCGCCGATGATGGGCCATTGCGTCGCGATCCGGAAACCGACGGGCAGAATGTTCGCCGGGGTCATATCGAAATGGCCGACGGCGTTGACGCCTGCCTTGAGCAGCAACTGGGCGCACGCGTTCAACAATACGCCGATGACGATGCAAGTGAAGGAAATCGGATTCATCGATTGGACAATAAGGATACTCGGTTCATTGGCGGATGCCGGCGTCATCGACGCGCGCCGTCACGGCTGCGGCTTCTCGACGATCACGCGCCGCGCATCGCGGGCGATGACCTGCATCGGCACCCCGCGCGCGAGCATTTCGTCGTAGCGCCCCGGCGGCAGCAGCGCCAGCGCGTAACGATCGGCGTTCCAGCGCCGCACCCAGTCGTCGATGGTCGGCAGCCACTTCTGCGGTTCCGTCGTGACGCCGAATCTCAGTTCGTCGGATTCCTGCACCATCGTCATCGTGCGGCCGAGGTAGAAGGGCATCGTGTGGTCGAGCTTCGCGATCGAATAGAAGGGCGTGTCGGGCGGCAGCTTGGTCATCGCGGCCTTGACGGCCGGCACCAGCTTCACGCCGGAACTTTCGGTGCCGAAGACATCGTGCCCCGTGCCGGCGATCGTGCCGAGCAGCAGCCACGCCGCGCCGAGTCCCGCCGCGCCCGCCAGCACGCTGCGGCGGTTTAGCCACAGCGCGAAGATGGTCACCACGAACGCCACCGCAAGGCCCGCATACACCCAGACCTGGAACGCGCGATACAACGCGTTCGGCGTGCCCGCGCTTCCCGCCCGGCCGAGGAAGATCGCGCCGAACGCCGCCGCGATCAGCAACACCGCGTAGCCGATCAGATGCCTGCGGTACTGGCTCTTCGTGAGCGACGGCAGATAGAGGCCGAGCACGAGCGCGATGGCCGGCGCGATCGGCAGCACGTACGACAGCAGCTTCGAATGCGACGCGCTGAAGAACAGGAAGATGAACGCCGACCAGACGAGCAGCATCGTGACGGGCGCGAAGCCGTTGGGCTGGCGCGGCGTCTGCACGCCGTGGCGCACGCTCTGCACCACGATCGACAGCCACGGCAGGAAGCCCACGATCAGCACGGGCACGAAGTAATAGAACGGCCCCGGACGGTTCTGCTCGGGCGTCAGATAGCGCTTGAACTGCTGCACGATGAAGAAGAAATCGAAGAACTCGGGGTTCTTCATCTGCACGAGCACGAACCACGGCGCGGCGACGATGAGAAACACGATCAGCCCGCTGCCGATATAAAGGCGCTTCCACAGCGCCCAGTCGCGCGACACGATCGAATAGATGACGAGCACCGCGCCCGGCAGGATAAGGCCGACGAGCCCTTTCGAGAGCACGGCGGCGGCCATCGCGGCCCAGCAGAGCCACATCCAGAGGCGCACCTGACGCGCGGGCAGGCCGGGGCGCTGGGCGAGCAGCAGGGCGCAGAGCGTGAGCTCCATCCAGAACGACAGGCCCATGTCCAGCGCGTTGAAGTGGCCCATCAGATTCCAGTAGGGGCACGTCGCGAGGATGACGGCGGCCGCGAAGCCCGTCATCGCGTTGAACACGCGCTTGCCGGTGAAGCCGATGAGCAGCACGCCGGCGAAGCCCGTCAGCGCCGTATAGAGGCGCGCCTGCCATTCGCCGATGCCGAACCACGCGAAGGTGAGCGCGTTGGCCCACGTCTGCAGCGGCGGCTTCTCGAAATACTTGTAGCCGTTGTAGCGCGGCGTGATCCAGTCGCCGGTGACGAACATTTCTCGCGCCATTTCGGCGTAGCGGCCTTCGTCGCTCGGAACGAGATGGCGCAGACCGAGCGGCGCGAACCAGATGATCGCGAGCGCGAGGACGAGAAGCGTGAGCGAAAGGCGTGTGAGCGGTAGCCGCGAAGGCGTATCGTTCATGAAGTCGACCTGTCCGATGCCGCGATGCGGCGCTAGTGAATCAAGAAGGGCTTTGACGTTGTCGTGCTGTCGTGCTGTCGTGCTGCCGCGCCCGCGTGCCGGGGCGCGACTGCGCGCGTTCCGCATCCTCAGGCATGAAAATACGGCGCAAGTTCTCGCGCACGCTGCTCGAAGTGGGAAACCCAACGGAAAGCCCGATGAAAGGGCATGGCGCCGCCGCGCATGAGGCCTCGGCGCGAGCGCGACGGACGCCGGGCGGGAGTGTATCGCACGGCCGCCCCGATTCGTCATTTTGGCGCACGGCTGCCACTGGGCGGCGTCCGGCCGCGCCGCGCGAGTGTCGCCGATGCTGGCTTAACGGACGCTTATCGGCGGCGAGTCGACGCTCACGCCTCGATCAGCAACGCGGCCGCGACGCGCCGGCCTTCGGACATCAGGATGTTGTAGGTCCGGCAGGCCGCGCCGAAGTCCATCGTTTCCACGCCGATGCGGTGCTTCGCGAGTTGCGCGACGAGGCGCGGATGCGGAAAGCGCAGCTTCGTGCCGCTGCCGAAAATCACGACTTCGGGCGCGGCCTCGACGAGGGCCTCGAAGTGTTCGGGGGTGAGCGCGTCGAACGACGAGACCGGCCAGTTCGTCACGGGCGCGTCGGGCATCACGAGGACGCTGCCTTCGTGCCGTTGCAGATTGATCGCGACGAAACCGTCTCCGTAACTCGTGATCGTATTGAGTGCGCCGCTCGATTCCTGATGAAGTTTCAAAACGAAGTTCCGGCAAGAGAAGAAGGGCGGACGCGGCTCCGAGGCAAGGCTGCGCGGCTAAGTTCGCGGCGCGCTTTGGTGCATTGCGGAACCGGGCCATAATCGGTAAATTATAACTTTCCGGCCGCACGGTCTGCTTGCGCGGCAACCGTTGCGCTCGCCTGCCGCCACAAGCCGCCATCGACACGCAATCCGGCCGGCAGCGCCCGCGCCCTATCTGGCGGGGCGTCATCCGCAGCGCCGGAAGGCGTGAAATCCTGGCCGTGTCGGTTCCGCACAACCCCGTATCACCCGCTTTCGTCGATACTTCCAAGCGGTGCGCCGGCGTCCGCGCGTATCGCCGCGGCGAGCCGCGCCGCAAAAACCGCAAGCACGCCGCAAGAACCGCACCGTATTTGTCCATCATCAGAGCCGCCCGCCGTGAAACCGATCCTCAAATCCAATAAGCTGCAAAACGTCTGTTACGACATTCGCGGACCCGTGCTCGAACACGCGAAGCGCCTCGAGGAAGAAGGGCATCGCATTATCAAGCTCAACATCGGCAATCTCGCGCCGTTCGGCTTCGAAGCGCCGGACGAGATCATTCAGGACATGATCCGCAATCTGCCGGGCTCGTCGGGCTATTCGGATTCGAAGGGCGTCTTCGCCGCGCGCAAGGCGATCATGCATTACACGCAGCAAAAGGGCGTGACGGGCGTGGAGCTGGACGATATCTACATCGGCAATGGCGCGTCCGAACTGATCGTGATGGCCATGCAGGCGCTCCTGAACGACGGCGACGAAGTGCTGCTGCCCGCGCCGGACTATCCGCTGTGGACGGCGGCCGTGAGCCTTTCGTCGGGAACGCCGCGCCATTACATGTGCGACGAGAGCAACGGCTGGATGCCCGATCTCGACGACATTCGCGCGAAGATCACGCCGAACACGAAGGCGCTCGTCGTCATCAACCCGAACAATCCGACCGGCGCGCTGTATTCGGACGAACTGCTGCAAGAACTGATCGGCATCGCGCGGGAGCACGGGCTCATCGTTTTCGCCGATGAGGTCTACGACAAGATCGTGTACGACGGCAAGACGCACACGTCGATGGCCGCGCTCTCGGAAGACGTCATCACGGTGACGTTCAACAGCCTGTCGAAGAGCTATCGCTCGTGCGGGTATCGCGCGGGCTGGATGGCGATTTCCGGGCTGATCGAAGAAAATCGCCGCCGCGCGAAGGACTATCTGGAAGGTCTCGGCATTCTGGCGTCGATGCGCCTGTGCCCGAACGTTCCCGGTCAATATGCCATTCAGACGGCGCTCGGCGGCTATCAGAGCATCAACGACCTGATTGTGCCGGGCGGGCGTCTTTTCAAGCAGCGCGACCTCGCGTACGACATGCTGACCGCCATTCCGGGCGTCACCTGCGTGAAGCCGCAGGCCGCGCTCTACATGTTTCCGAAGCTCGACCCGAAGATGTACCCCATCGCCGACGACCAGCAGTTCATCACCGACCTGCTGCTCGAAGAGCGCGTCCTGCTCGTGCAGGGCACGGGCTTCAACTGGCCGACGCCGGACCACTTCCGCGTGGTCTTCCTGCCGAACGTCGACGACCTGGCCGATTCGATCAATCGCATCGCGCGCTTCCTCGACGGCTATCGCAAACGGCACTCCGCTTAATCTCTCTATAAAGACTCGCGCAGTATGGAACCGATCAAAGTAGGACTCTTGGGCTTCGGCACGGTTGGCAGCGGCACGTTCACGGTGCTCAAGCGCAATCAGGAAGAAATCAAACGGCGCGCGGGACGCGGCATCGAAATCACGCGCGTTGCCGTGCGCACGCCGGCGAAGGCGCAGGCCGCAGAGGGCGTCGCGATTACCGATGACTTCCGCGCGGTCGTCGACGATCCTTCGATCGACATCGTGTGCGAAATGATCGGCGGAACCGGCTTTGCGCGCGAACTGGTGTTGCGCGCGATCGCCAACGGCAAGCATGTCGTGACGGCGAACAAGGCGCTGCTCGCGGTCCACGGCACGGAGATCTTCGAGGCGGCGCGCGCGAAAGGCGTGATGGTCGCGTTCGAAGCGGCGGTGGCGGGCGGCATTCCGATCATCAAGGCGCTGCGCGAAGGGCTGACGGCCAATCGCATCGAAGCCATCGCGGGCATCATCAACGGCACGACGAACTACATCCTGTCGGAGATGCGCGACCGGGGCATCAACTTCGCGACCGCGCTCAAGGGGGCACAGGAACTCGGCTACGCCGAAGCCGATCCGACCTTCGACATCGAAGGCGTCGACGCCGCGCACAAGGTCACGATCATGAGCGCGATCGCGTTCGGCGTGCCGGTGCAGTTCGATCGCGCGCACGTCGAGGGCATCAGCAAGCTTGCGGCCATCGACATCCGCTATGCGGGCGAGCTCGGCTATCGCATCAAGCTGCTCGGCATCGCGCGGCGCACGGAGAAGGGCATCGAGTTGCGCACGCATCCGACGCTGGTGCCGGAGAAGCTGCTGCTCGCCAACGTCGAAGGGGCGATGAACGCGGTCGTCGTCCAGGGCGATGCGGTCGGCACGACGCTCTACTACGGCAAGGGCGCGGGCGCGGAGCCGACGGCGTCGGCGGTGGTCGCGGATCTCGTCGACGTGACGCGCCTGCATACCGCCGATCCGGAGCATCGCGTGCCGCATCTCGCCTTCCAGCCGGATAGCCTGTCGAATACGCCGATCCTGCCGATCGAGGACATCACGAGCGGCTATTACCTGCGCCTGCGCGTGGCCGATGTGACCGGCGTGCTCGCCGACATCACGCGCATTCTCGCGCACAAGGGCATCTCCATCGACGCGCTCCTGCAGAAGGAATCCGAGCAGGTCGACGGCGGCAACAAGGGCGAGACGGACATCATCCTCATCACGCACGAGACGGTGGAAAAGAACGCGAACGCGGCGATCGCGGAGATCGAAGCGTTGTCCACGGTCGTCTCGAAGGTTACGAAACTGCGCATGGCAGTGCTGCACTAAACAGGTACGCGACATGAACTACATTTCGACGCGCGGCGCCGGCACGAACGAGCGCCACACGTTCTCGGACATTCTGCTGGGCGGCCTCGCGAAAGACGGCGGCCTCTATCTGCCGGCCGAGTATCCCCGCGTATCCGCCGATGAACTCGCGCGCTGGCGCACGCTGTCGTACGCGGACCTCGCGTTCGAAGTGCTGTCGAAGTTCAGCGACGACATTCCCGCCGACGACCTGCGCTCGCTCACGCGCAAGACGTACACCGCGCAGGTCTACAGCAATGTGCGCCACGAAGAAGCCGCCGTGCAGATCACGCCGCTGAAGACGCTGGGCGTCGAGAATGGTGCGCCGCTGTCGCTGCTGGAGTTGTCCAACGGGCCGACGCTCGCCTTCAAGGACATGGCGATGCAACTGCTTGGCAATCTCTTCGAGTACGCGCTGGCCAAGCACGGCGAGTCGCTGAATATTCTCGGCGCAACCTCGGGCGATACCGGCAGCGCCGCCGAATACGCGATGCGCGGCAAGACCGGCGTGCGCGTCTTCATGCTGTCGCCCCACAAGAAGATGAGCGCGTTCCAGACGGCGCAGATGTTCTCGCTGCAAGACCCGAACATCTTCAACCTGGCCGTGGAAGGCAACTTCGACCAGTGCCAGGACATTGTGAAAGCCGTCTCGAACGACCACGCGTTCAAGGCGAAGCACAAGATCGGCACGGTCAATTCGATCAACTGGGCGCGCGTCGTCGCGCAGGTCGTCTATTACTTCAAGGGCTATTTCGCCGCGACGAAGACCAATGACGAGCGCGTGTCCTTCACGGTGCCGTCGGGCAACTTCGGCAACGTGTGCGCGGGGCATATCGCGCGCATGATGGGGCTGCCGATCGAGCAGTTGGTCGTCGCGACCAACGAAAACGACGTGCTCGACGAGTTCTTCCGCACGGGCGTGTATCGCGTGCGGGGCGCGGCGGAGACGTATCACACCACGTCGCCGAGCATGGACATCTCGAAGGCGTCGAACTTCGAGCGTTTCGTGTACGACCTGCTCGGCCGCGATCCGGCGCGCGTGTTGCAGCTTTTTCGCGACGTCGAAGAGAAGGGCGGCTTCGATCTGGCGGCAAGCGGCGACTTTGCGCGCGTGAAGGAATTCGGCTTCGTGTCGGGCAAGAGCGGTCACGACGATCGCGTGCAAACCATCCGCGACGTCTTCGAGCGCTACGACACCATGATCGACACGCACACCGCCGACGGCGTGAAGGTGGCGCGCGAAAACCTCAAACCCGGCGTGCCGATGATCGTGCTCGAAACTGCGCAGCCGATCAAATTCGGCGAGACGATCCGCGAGGCGCTCAATCGGGAGCCGGAGCGTCCGGCGGCATTCGTGGGACTTGAAAAACTGCCACAAAGGTTCGATATCGTTCCGGCAGACGCAGCCGTCGTGAAGGCGTTCATCGCCGAGCGCACCTGAGTTTCCAGATTCGCCGCTGTGACGCGCGGGGCGCGGTCCGGAAAGGGCCGCGCCCCGCGCTGCTTTTATCGCGGCGCTGACGCTCTGTCTGCCGCGTGCGCGGTCCGGGCCGCCGCCCCGCTTGCGCCGCAACGCCGGAAAGCCCGGCTAAAAGCTGCTAAACTCTTAGGTTTTTCGTCGTACACCATTCAAAAGGACGCGCCGTGCTGTCTACCGCCAATATCACCATGCAATTCGGGCCGAAGCCTCTCTTCGAGAACATTTCGGTCAAGTTCGGCGAAGGGAACCGCTACGGCCTGATCGGGGCGAACGGCTGCGGCAAGTCGACCTTCATGAAGATCCTCGGCGGCGACCTGGAGCCGAGCTCCGGCAACGTCATGCTCGAGCCGAACGTGCGCCTCGGCAAGTTGCGCCAGGACCAGTTCGCGTACGAAGACATGCGCGTGCTCGACGTGGTGATGATGGGCCACACAGAAATGTGGGCCGCGATGACCGAGCGCGACGCGATCTACGCGAACCCCGACGCCACCGACGACGACTACATGCGCGCCGCCGAGCTGGAAGCGAAGTTTGCCGAATACGACGGCTACACGGCCGAAGCGCGTGCGGGCGAACTGCTGCTGGGCATCGGCATCAATATCGCCGATCACACCGGGCCGATGAGCAACGTCGCGCCGGGCTGGAAACTGCGCGTGCTGCTCGCGCAGGCGCTGTTCTCGAAGCCGGACGTGCTGCTGCTCGACGAGCCGACCAACAACCTCGACATCAACTCGATCCGTTGGCTGGAAGACGTGCTGAACCAGTACAACTCGACGATGATCATCATCTCGCACGATCGACACTTCCTGAACCAGGTCTGCACGCACATGGCGGACATGGATTACGGCACGCTGAAGGTCTATCCGGGCAATTACGACGACTACATGCTCGCCAGCACGCAGGCGCGCGAGCGTCAGCAGGCGGCGAACGCGAAGGCGAAGGAACGCGTGGCCGACCTTCAGGACTTCGTGCGCCGCTTCTCGGCGAACAAGTCGAAGGCGCGTCAGGCGACCAGCCGCCTGAAGATGATCGACAAGATCAAGATCGAAGAATTCAAGCCGTCGTCGCGGCAGAATCCGTTCATCCGTTTCGACTTCGAGAAGAAGCTGCATAACATCGCGGTCGTGGCCGATGGCATCACCAAGAAATACGACCGGACGATCTTCGAGAACTTCAGCCTGAGCGTGCAGCCGGGCGAGCGCATTGCGATCATCGGTGAAAACGGCGCGGGCAAGACGACGCTCCTCAAGTCGCTGAAGGGCGCCGTGGAACTGGACGGCGGCTCGGTCAAGTGGGCTGAGAACGCGAACGTCGGCTACATGCCGCAGGACACGTACGAAGAGTTTCCGAAGGACGAGACGCTGACCGAGTGGATCGACCAGTATCGTCAGGAAGGCGACGACGACCAGATGGTGCGCGGCACGCTCGGCCGGCTGCTGTTCAACGCGGACGACATCCGGAAGAACGTGAAGGTGCTGTCGGGCGGCGAGAAGGGCCGCATGATCTGGGGCAAGCTGATGCTCGGCCGCCACAACGTGCTGCTGATGGACGAGCCGACCAATCACATGGACATGGAGTCCATCGAATCGCTGCAGATCGCGCTGGACAAGTACGAGGGCACGCTGGTCTTCGTGTCGCACGACCGCGAGTTCGTGAGCGGGCTGGCGAACCGCATCATCGAAGTGCGCACGGATGGCACGCTGCGCGACTTCGGCGGCAATTACGAAGATTTCCTGACGAGCCAGGGCATTCAGTAAGAATCCGCAGGTTAAGACGCAGAATCGAAAAAAGCCGCTTGCGCGGCTTTTTTCGTTTGGAGCGCGGGTTTTGTCGTTGCCGGCAAGCCCGCAACTGCGCGTTCACTCCACCGAAAGGCGTCTCAAAGCTTGTCGTTTCTGAAGCGCATTGCCGTTCCCTCGCGCGTGATCCGCTCCCAGATCGCGCGCTTCTCTTCATCGTTCAGAAAGACCCAGTTCGATACTTCGCCGGCCGTGCGGCCGCAGCCTTTGCAGACGTCGTCGAAAAGCGTGGAGCAAACGCCGATGCACGGGCTGTCGGGGAGGTCGTGGAGAATCGAAGCCATGAGCGTAGAGGTCGGGAAAAAAAAGAATCAGCGGGCAATACTGTAGCCTATCCGCGCGATCCAGTGATGGCGCTGGTTGTAATCCAGAATGTCCTCGCCATAGCCGTTGAAGTAGCTGACGAACACGTATCCGCCCCAGGCGCTGCCGATCAGCTTGGCGAGCGGATATGTCACGTTCGAATCGATGCTGCCGTACCAGTGCTTCGTGCCCTTGCGCAGCGTGGTGGCGAGTTGCCAGCCGTCGGGGCTGCCGTATTTCACGAGAAAATCGACGTAGCCGCGATAGTCGGCGATATCCTCGTTGCCGCTCTTCGACAGGTAGTAATAGAACTTCGGCGACAGCGTCAGGTGATTGCTTGCGATATCGCCGAAGTCCCACGTCGGGCGCACGAACGCGATGTTGATCGCACGCGACTCGTCACCGCTCTTGCCATTCGATTCATGCCCGATGCCCGCCGCCACGCCCATGCGCGTGAAGAGCGGGCTTTTCCAGCCGGTGTCGTCGACGGAATAGAAGACTTGAGGTTGATAGCTCGTGTCGCGAAACGGAGCGGACGGCGCGGACAGGTTCCAGATGGACGTCTGCGTGTATGCGAAATAGAGGTTGTCGAGAAAGCCCCGCGAGCGCGGATCGTCGGGCAGATGCAGCCGGTACTTGAAGCTGAACTGGAACTTGGCGAGGTTGTCGCCGTTCTTGCCATCGGCGAAGTAGATCGGATCGAAGGTCGAGAAGCGGCCCGCGAGCATCGTATCGACGGTGGCCGGCGTCGTGTCGACCTGCGCAGCGGCGCTCGCCAGTTGCGCGGGCGTCGCCGCTTGCGCTTCGCGTTTTTCGGCCGCAACGACCTGCGTCTGGTTCTCGCCCCGGTTCAGCGTGACGAGCATCGGCGATACGTCGAATCCGACCGGATCGATCTTGACCGTGCCGCGCGCCGACTCGGGCCACGGCGCCGAATAACGCACCCGGCGATACTGCCCCGGCGCCAGGCGCAGACGATCGGGCGTCGCCGCATCGCGGGTCAGCGCGAGCGGCGCGGGCGGCAAATCGCCGTTCGTCAGTTGCACGGTGAGTTGTTTCGGCAGGTCGACGGTGAGCGGCTTTTTGTCGTCGTCGGTGTAGAGCAGCGTCAGCTCGAGCGGTTGCGAGGCAGCCGCTTCGCGCGGCGGTTGCAGCACTGCGACTGTCGCTTGCGCGTTGGTCGCCATTACGAGAAGCGCGAATGCGAGACGCGCGTGGCGTCGAACAGGCGGGAACGGGAGCATCGGTGAATCCAAAGCCATCAGGCGGGCATCCTTTGTCGAAGAGCGACGGTGCGCGACGAGCGTCATCGTAACTGCGCGTCGCGAAACCTGCCTGTTACAGCGCAAACGTCATTACCCGACCGCGGCCTGCCACAACATCGAGGCATTGAGCACCACGATGAGCCCCGCGCACGTCCACGCGAGCGCGAGCGGCACCCGCGCGACGCGCCAGCGGCCCATCAGACCCGCATCGGAGGCGAAGCGCACGAGCGGAATCACCGCGAGCGGCAATTGCAGGCTCAACACTACCTGCGTGGCGACCAGCAGCGCGTTCGAGCCGTGCTGGCCGAAGCTCGCCACAGCCGCGAGCGCCGGGCCGATCGCCAGTCCGCGCGTGAGCAGCGCCCGCGCCCAGCGAGCCATCTTCAGTTCGAGGAAGCCCTCCATCACCGCCTGGCCCGCGAGCGTGCCGGTGACGGTCGCGTTGAGTCCGCACGCGAGCAGGGCCGTCGCGAACGCGATGCCCGCCCAATGACTGCCGACGAGCGGCGCAATGAGCCGATGCGCGTCCGCCAGATCGTCGACCTGCGAATAGCCGGACGTATGGAACACCGCCGCCGCGACGATCAGCAGCGACGCATTGACGATGAACGCAATCGCGAGCGAGGCAAACGTGTCGATGTTCACGCCGGTGAGCGCATCGCCGATGGTCTCGTCGTCCCGCTGCGGCGCATGGTGCTTCACCAGCGACGAGTGCAGATACAGGTTATGCGGCATCACCGTCGCGCCGAGCACGCCGGCTGCGAGCCAGAGCATGCCGGCATCGCGCAGCAGCGCCGGCGGCGGCGCAAAGCCCATGAGCGCGTCGTGCCAGACGGGATGCGCGAGAACAAGCTGAACCACGAAGCAGAAGCTCACGAACAGAATCAGCGCGGTCACGGCGCGTTGCAGAGGCCGCTTGCCGCCGCGTTGCAGCGCGAGCATCGCGAAGGTGCCGACGGCAGAGCACAGCACGCCTGCCGTCAGCGAGAGTCCGAACAGCATCTGCAACGCGACCGCGCTGCCGACGACTTCGGCTACATCGCACGCAATGATCGCGACTTCGCACGCGAGCCACAAGACGACGGTCGTGCGCCGGCTATAGCGCTCGCGGCAAAGCTGGGCGAGGTCGCGCCCGGTGACGACGCCCACGCGCGACGCGACCCACTGCAGCAGCATGCCCATCAGGCTCGCGAGCAGGACGACGAAGAGCAGTTGATACCCGTAGCGCGCGCCGCTCGACAGCGCCGTCGCCCAGTTGCCGGGGTCCATGTAGCCCACGGCGACGAGCGAGCCTGCGCCGGCAAACGAGTACCAGCGGCCGCGTGCACGGCGAGGCCGGTCGTCGCGCGCGCCAGAGGCCGGCGACGGCGCGCCGGACTTGGCGTTGGATAGCTGGGCAAGCGCGGACGGATTGGTGTTCATGCGGACGTTGGCCTCGAATAGCGGTGCAACGGCGCACTCGGGCGGCGGCGGGAACGCCGTGCCACGGTAGCGTGCGTTGCGGGTGATGGCGACGCTTTTCGCGACGCACGTCGAAATGGCTAGCAACGACTGTTCCGCTGGCTATTCGTCAGGCTTGCGCGTTCCCTTTATTCGCGATGCCGGCGAGCGGCGCGGCACAGGAACGGCCGTCACGAATAATGACATCGCAGAGCGTCCGCACACTGTCGTTCCACTTGAGCAAAGTGGTTTTATCGGGTGCCGCACGGCGGGATTAGGGGCTAAAATGCGCGCACTTTCCGTGGGCGGCAACGGCCAGGCGCAGCGCGAGGAGCGCTCGCTTCGTGTGCTTTGCGCGACAGGCGGCGCATTATTTTTTGTCGGCCTTCGGTTTAATGGTAGTTTTCGGGTTTTTAGGGGCGCTGCGAGCGGCACGCGCACGACAGAATCGCGCGGCGACGTCGTCGACCAAGTCGGACAAGGGAGAAAAGAGATGAACGGAAAACTGGCGGCTTGCGCTTCGAAGCGAGTCAGGCTGGGACAACTCGCGGGTGCGCTCGCCTGCGCGGCGATGCTGCTTCCGCTCGCGGCATCGGCGAAAGACACGCAGCTCAACGTGTACAACTGGTCGGACTACATCGCCAAGGACACCATCCCCAACTTCACCAAGCAGACCGGCGTCAAGGTGAAGTACGACAACTACGACAGCGACGATACCCTGCAGGCCAAGCTGCTGACCGGCAATTCCGGCTACGACATCGTCGTGCCGACGAGCAATTACGCCGGCAAGCAAATCGCCGCGAACATCTTCTCGCCGCTCGACAAGTCGAAGCTGCCGAACCTGAAGTATCTCGATGCCGAACTGATGAAGCTCGTCGCGGGCGCGGACCCGGGCAACCAGTACTCGGTGCCCTGGGCTTACGGCACGACCGGCCTCGGCTATAACGTCGACAAGGCCAAACAGATTCTCGGCGCGAACACCGCGCTCAACAACTGGGACGTCCTCTTCAAGCCCGAGAACATCTCGAAGCTGAAGGCGTGCGGCGTCTCGGTGCTGGATGCGCCCGACCAGATGTTCGCGGCGGCGCTGCACTACCTCGGCAAGGATCCGATGAGCACGAATCCGGCCGATTATCGCGAAGCGCTCGCGATGCTCAAGAAGATTCGCCCGTACATCACGCAGTTCAACTCGTCCGGCTATATCAACGACATGGTCGGCGGCGATATCTGCTTCGCATACGGCTGGTCGGGCGACGTGGTGATCGCCAAGCATCGCGCGATCGAAGCGAAGAAGCCGTTCAAGATCGAGTACTACATTCCGAAGGGCGGCGCGCCCGTGTGGTTCGACGTGATGGCGATCCCCAAGGACGCGAAGAACAAGGAAGCCGCGCACGAGTGGATCAACTACATCGAGACGCCGCAGGTTCATGCCGCGATCACCAACGCGGTGTATTACCCGAGCGCGAACCTCGAAGCGCGCAAGTACGTGGACAAGGACGTGGCGAACGATCCGGCGGTGTATCCGCCGCAGGACGTCATCAAGACCTTGTTCCTGCTCAAGCCGTTGCCGCCGGAAATCCAGCGTCTGCAAACGCGGCTGTGGACCGAATTCAAGTCCGGCCGCTGAGTTGAAACAGCCGGTTATTCATTGAAATGACGAAGCCCTCGGACCTCCGGGGGCTTTGTTCGTGATCCGTCGAACGCCGGCGGAGTCGCGGACGACAGATGCAGGAGTCGAACAGGCAATCATGAGTGAGCAGTCGAGCGCGTTGAAGGCAGCGCCACAGTCGGGAAGCGCGTCATCCGGTCAGAGCACGGGCGACGACTTCGTGAGGATCGTCGATGTCGTGAAGAGGTTCGACGAAACAGTGGCCGTGAAGGGCGTGAATCTGTCGGTGAGAAAGGGCGAGCTATTCGCGCTGCTCGGCAGTTCGGGCTGTGGCAAGTCGACGCTTCTGCGCATGCTCGCGGGCCTCGAGTCCGTGACCGAAGGGCAGATTCTGATCGATGGCGAAGACCTCGCGAGCATGCCGCCGTATCGCCGGCCGGTGAACATGATGTTCCAGTCGTATGCGCTTTTTCCGCATATGAGCGTGGAGTCGAATGTCGCGTTCGGACTGAAGCAGGAGGGCGTGAAGGGCGGCGAGTTGAAAGACCGCGTGCACAACGCGCTGCAGCTCGTGCAGATGGCGCAGTATGCGAAGCGCAAGCCGCACCAGCTTTCCGGCGGACAGCAGCAGCGCGTCGCGCTCGCGCGCAGCCTCGTCAAGCGCCCGAAGCTGTTGCTCCTCGACGAACCGATGTCCGCGCTCGACAAACAGATTCGCCAGCGCACGCAGATCGAGCTCGTCAACATTCTCGATCAGGTGGGCGTCACGTGCATCATGGTGACGCACGACCAGGAAGAGGCCATGACGATGGCCAATCGCATCGCCGTGATGAGCGAAGGCCGGATCGTGCAGCTCGGCACCCCGCACGAAGTCTATGAGTATCCGAACAGCCGCTTCTCGGCGCAGTTCATCGGCTCGACGAATCTATTCGATGGGAACGTCGTCGAGGACGAGCCGGATCATATCTTCATCGAATCGCCGGAACTGCCCGTGCGCCTCTATGTGAGCCACGGCATCACCGGGCCGCTCGGCATGCCGGTGACCATCTCGGTGCGGCCGGAGCGCATCGCGCTCACGCGCAAGCCGCCCGAGGGCGCGTTCAACTGGGGCCGCGGCAAGGTGACGAACATCGCGTATATGGGCGGCTATTCGCTCTATCACGTGATGCTCGAAAGCGGCAAGACGGTGGTCGCGAACGTGACGAGCCTCGCGCTCGGCGAGATCGATTCGCCTACCTTCGACGACGAAGTCTACGTGCGATGGAGCGCGCAGGCGGGCGTGGTGCTGACATCATGAAGATCGCCGAGCGTCTGGGTCTGTCGGGCCGCACCGCGGTCATCGCCGGGCCGTACCTGTGGCTGCTGCTGCTGTTTTTCGTGCCGTTCCTGCTGGTCGTGAAGATCAGTTTCGCGGACAGCCAGCTCGGCATTCCGCCGTACACGGAACTGCTGACGATGAAAGAGGGCGTGATGAACATCGCGCTCGATTTCTCGCACTACGCGTTTCTGCTGACCGACAGCCTGTACTTCGCGACGTACATGAATTCGCTGCTGGTCGCGGCGGTATCGACGGTGCTGTGCCTGCTGATCGGCTATCCGATGGCGTATTACATTGCGCGGTCGAATCCGGAAACGCGCAATCTGTTGATGATGGCCGTGATGCTGCCGTTCTGGACGTCGTTTCTCATTCGCGTGTATGCGTGGATCGGCATTCTGAAAAACAACGGATTGCTAAACAATTTCCTGATGTCGATCGGTCTGATTCATTCGCCGATCGAGCTGTATCACACGAACATCGCGGTGTATATCGGCATGGTGTACTCGTATCTGCCGTTTCTCGTGATGCCGCTTTACGCGCATCTCGTCAAAATGGACCTGACCTTGCTCGAGGCCGCCTACGATCTCGGCGCGAAGCCGTGGAAGGCGTTCTTGCAGATCACGCTGCCGCTGTCGAAGAACGGCATCATCGCGGGCTGTCTGCTCGTGTTCATCCCGGCGGTGGGCGAGTACGTGATTCCCGAACTGCTCGGCGGCGCGGATACGCTAATGATCGGCCGGGTCATGTGGAACGAGTTCTTCGATAACGCCGACTGGCCGATGGCCTCCGCCGTCACCTGCGCGATGGTGCTGTTGCTGCTCGTGCCGATGGCGCTCTTTCAGCACTTCCAGGCGAAGCAACTGGAGGAGAAGCGATGATCAAGCCGAGCCGTTCGCTGCAGGTCACCTCACTCGGGATCGGGTTCGCGTTCCTGTATATCCCGATCATCAGCCTGATCGTCTATTCGTTCAACGATTCGCCGCTCGTCACGGTGTGGACGGAGCCTTCGTTGAAGTGGTATCGCGCATTGTGGACCGACGAGGAACTCATCAACGCGGCGTGGCTGTCGCTGCGAATCGCGTTTCTGACGGCGTGCGCGTCGGTCGTGATCGGCACCTGGGCGGGCTTCGTGCTCGCGCGCATGGGGCGGTTTCGCGGCTTCACGCTGTACACGGGCATGATCAACGCGCCGCTCGTGATTCCCGAAGTCATTCAGGGCATTTCGCTCCTGCTGCTGTTCGTCGAAATGGCGAAGCTGATCGGCTGGCCGGCGGGACGCGGACTGTTCACGATCTGGGTCGGGCACGTGATGCTGTGCATTTCCTACGTGGCGATCATCGTGGAATCGCGGGTGCGGGAGTTGAATCCGTCGCTGGAAGAAGCGGCGCTCGACCTCGGCGCAACGCCGCTGCGCGTGTTCTTTTCGATCACGCTGCCGCTGATTTCGCAGGCGCTCGTCGCGGGCTGGCTCTTGTCGTTCACGCTGTCGATCGACGATCTCGTGCTATCGGCGTTCCTGTCCGGACCCGGCTCGACGACGCTGCCGCTCGTCGTGTTCTCGCGTGTGCGTCTCGGGCTGAATCCGGAGATGAATGCGCTCGCGACGTTGTTTATCGCGCTGGTCACGGCGGGCGTGATCGCGGCGAATTACTTCATGCAGCGAAGTGAGAGAAGGCGGCTCGCAGCGGTGATGTGATCGCGAAGCGGCCCCTTCATGACGGGCCGCTTCGTCTCGTGGCGATCAGGCGTGGGCCAGGTGCCGTCCGAAGGTCGCGGCATCGGTGTTGGTCCCGCACAGCAGCACGCCGACGCGCTTGCCTTGCAGGCGTTCACGCAACGGGCCGAGCAGGGCGGCCGTGGCCGCCGCGCACGCCGGTTCCACCGCGAGCTTCAACTCGTTGAACAACTGCTGCATCCCGTGCCGCAATGCGTCGTCCGACACGGTGACGACTTCATCGATATGGCGCCGGCACAACTCGTAGCTGTACTGCTCGGTATGCGGCGCCATCAGCGAATCGGCAATGCTGTGCATCGCGCCCATCTTCACCGTATGGTTGGCGGCGAAGCTGCGGCTCATCGCGTCCGAACCTTCCGGCTCGACGCCGTACACATGCAGCGACGGATTGGCGAGACGCATTGCCGTCGATACCCCCGCAGCCAGCCCGCCACCGCCGATCGGCAGAATCACCGCTTCGAGATCCGGCGCCTGTGACGTCCATTCATAGCCGAGCGTCGCCGTGCCCAGCACCGTGCGATAACCATTGAACGGATGCACGAAGAAGCGTCCTTCTTCGGCTTCGATGCGCCGCACGATCTCGAACGCTTCGGCGACGTTATCCGCAAACACGACGTCCGCGCCGAAGCGGCGGCATAGCGCGACGCGCGCCGGGCTCGCGTTCTTCGTGATGACGACCTTAGCGCTCACTTCCATGCGTTGCGCCGCATACGCGACCGCGACCGCATGATTCCCCGCTGATACGCAGGTCACGCCGGCAGTGCGCTCGTCGCTGTCGAGTGCAAGGAGGTTCGAAAACGCGCCGCGCGCCTTGAAGGTGCCGCTCGCCTGCAGCAGTTCGAATTTGAACGTGACCGGCGTGCCTTCGAGCGTCGGAAAGTCGTGACGTTCGAAGACAGGCGTGCGCGCGACCCAGGGCATGAGCGCCATGTGCTGCTCGGCGATGTCGTCGAGCGTTGGGATGGGCGTGCCGTCGATCGTATTGTCGGAATGCTGCGTGGCTGTGGACATGGCTCTTGTTGATCCGAAGATTCAGCGCGCCTGCGCTTCCACCGACATGCTGTGAATGAACTTGCCGAGGAACGCTTCGCACGCGGCAAGCTGCTCGAGCGAGACGTACTCGTTCGCCTTGTGAGCCTGTTCGATGTTGCCCGGCCCGCACACGATGCTCGGCACGCCGGCGAGCGCGAAGAGTCCCGCTTCGGTGCCATAGGCGACCTTGCGCTTCTCCTGATTCTCGGTGAGCGCGCGCACGAGTTGGGTGATGGCGGCCTGCTCGGTCGCGTCGAGTCCGGGCGCGGATGCGATCTTCGAGAATTCGATGGCCGCGTTGCCGTTCTCCTTGAGCATCGTCGGCACGAGTGTCTCGCGTGCATACGATTCGATGCGGGCGAAGATGCGCTCGGGGTCCATCGTCGGCAAGTTGCGGAATTCGAAGTCGAAACTGCATTCGGCGGGCACGGTGTTGATCGCGTTGCCGCCCTTGATCGTGCTCGTTTGCGCGGTGGTGAAGGGCACGTCGTAGAGTTCGTCGAACGGGCCTTGGGCGCGGAATTCGTCGGCCACATCGCGAATGAAGCAGATCAGCCGCGCGGCGTATTCGATTGCGTTCAGGCCTTTCGGCGTCAGCGACGAATGCGCTGCCGCGCCGCGCACGCAGCATCGGAATGCGTTGATGCCTTTGTGCGCGATGATGGGGCGCATCGACGTGGGTTCTCCGACGATGCAGCCGTCGGGCCGCACGCCACGCTTTTGCAGGTCCGCGATCATCAGCGGGGCGCCGGCGCAGCCGATTTCTTCGTCGAAGGAGAGTGCGAAGTGGATGGGCTTGGCGAGTCTGGTTGCCTGCATCGTCGGGAGCATGGCGAGGGACGCGCCGATGAAGCCTTTCATGTCGCACGAGCCGCGTCCGTAGAGCAGGCCGTCGCGCACTTCGGGCTTGAAGGGATCGCTCGCCCAGTCCTGTCCGTCGACGGGCACGACATCCGTATGACCTGAGAGCACGATGCCGCCGTTCGTCTCGCCGTCATGCGCCGGCACGGTCGCGAAGAGGTTGGCCCACTTGCCGCGCGGATCGGTCGTGATCGTCGATTCGATGCCCGCGGCTCGCAGTTCGTCGCGCACGGTTTCGATCAGGCCGAGGTTGGGATTGCGGCTCACCGTGTCGAAGGAGATCAGCCGTTTTGTCCACGGCAGGGATTTCAGGTCTTGCGAA
Organism: Caballeronia grimmiae; assembly: GCF_022879615.1. Taxonomy (NCBI): domain Bacteria; kingdom Pseudomonadati; phylum Pseudomonadota; class Betaproteobacteria; order Burkholderiales; family Burkholderiaceae; genus Caballeronia; species Caballeronia grimmiae. The sequence continues at coordinate 1,491,812 of NZ_CP084271.1, read as the reverse complement.
TCGGAGGCTTCGAGATGCGCCGAGGCAGCGATCTGTGACATTTTTTTACTCCTGCGGGTAGGGGTTGATCATAGCGCAAAGTTTTGGTGCTGGCCTGTATAGGGGGCTTTGGGCGTGGGCGTTTTTTTGCGTGGCGGTTCTTCTTATCTGTGAACTTGTATTCGTGTCGGTCTATTAGTGCGCCCCTCCCCGGGGCGGGGGTCACTTTCTTTGCTGCTGCAAAGAAAGTAACCAAAGAAAGCAGCTTTTTTCTGAACCGCCCAATGCACTGACCTGCGTGGCCACTTCGTAGAACATCGGTGGCACTCAGCTTGTAGACAGCCTTGAATCACCTTCCGCGCCCGCTGAGCACCACGTCCTCCGAGCCCCTTGGCTCGTCAACACCAACGTACGCAACACGCCACACATTAAAAGACGCCTAGAACGCAATTCCAAACCCAAAAAGTACAAACCTAAAATCACAAGCCACAAGCCAGAAGCCACCGCAAGGCCAACGGTCACAAGAAAGCGGCAGGCACCCGTGAGCAAGAAGCAGATTCGCTTTGCGCCAGCGAGTGCCTGATGGCGCAAGAGTCTTTATTGACGATGAATGTCCGCGTAGCGGGTGGGTTCCGCCTGATGCCCAGCGTCCTGCTGGTTCAAACGAGCCAAGGGGCTCGGAGGACGTGGCGCTCAGCGCGCGTGGAAGATATTCAAGTCTGCTAATTAATTCGAGTGCCACCAACGTTCTACGGAGTGGGCACGCAAGTTAGTGCATTGGGCGGTTCAGAAAAAAGCTGCCTTCTTTGGTTACTTTCCTTGCATGGGACCCGAGTAAGGCGCTAAAGCGCCAACTCTGGTCCACAGCACAGAAAGTGACCCCCGCCCCGCGGAGGGGCGCACTAACAGACCGACACGAAAAACCGAAGACCGAAAAACCTCACCGCGTAGCGACAACCGCAGCCTGCCGAACCGGCGCCCCCAACGCGCGCAGCGTCTCCTTAACCGTAGAAATCCTCACAGCAAGATCCGGACTGCGAGATTCGATCCGCAACTTGTCCTGCCCAGCGAGCTTGATGTGCTTATGCTTCTGCACCATCTCGATGATCCGCATCGCATCGATCGGCGGATTCGGCACGAACTGCATCGAAATAGAAAGCTCCGCCGCATCGATCTTCGATATGCCAAGCGGCTTCGCCGCAAGCCGCAACCGATGCGTCTCCACCAGCGCATGCGCCTGCGCCGGCAGCTTGCCGAAGCGGTCCACGAGCTCTTCGAGAATGCCATCGATCGCATCGCTCGATTCGCAATTCGCCAGCCGCTTGTACAACGACAAGCGCTCCTGCACATCGCCACAGTAATCAGCAGGAAGAATCGCCGGCGCGTGAAGATTGATCTCCGTCGTCGCAGCCAGCGGCGCATTGAGATCAGGCTCGCGGCCATCCTTCAGCGCGCGCACCGCATCGTTGAGCATGTCCGTATAAAGCTGGAAGCCAATCTCGTGAATCTCGCCCGATTGCTTGTCGCCCAGCACTTCGCCCGTGCCGCGAATCTCGAGGTCGTGCATCGCCAGATAGAAGCCCGAGCCGAGTTCCTCCATCTGCTGGATCGCCTCCAGACGACGCTGCGCCTGCTTCGTCAGCGATTGCGGATCATGCACCAGCAAATACGCATACGCCTGGTGATGCGATCGTCCAACGCGCCCGCGCAACTGATGCAACTGCGCAAGACCGAACTTGTCCGCGCGATGCATGAGAATCGTGTTCGCACTCGGCACGTCGATGCCCGTCTCGATGATCGTCGTGCACAACAGCACGTTCGCGCGCTGCCCGACGAAATCGCGCATCACGCGCTCGAGTTCGCGCTCGTGCATCTGTCCATGCGCCACCGCAATACGTGCCTCGGGCACCAGCGCTTCGAGCATCGCGCGCCGGTTCTCGATCGTCTCGACTTCGTTGTGCAGGAAGTACACCTGTCCGCCGCGCTTCAGTTCGCGCAGCATCGCCTCGCGAATCACGCCATCGTCCTCGCGCCGCACGAAAGTCTTGATCGCAAGGCGCTTTTGCGGCGCAGTCGCGATCACGGAGAAATCGCGCAGGCCCTCGAGCGCCATGCCGAGCGTGCGGGGAATCGGCGTGGCGGTGAGCGTCAGTACATCGACTTCGGCGCGCAACGCCTTGAGCGCCTCCTTCTGACGTACGCCAAAGCGATGCTCCTCGTCGATGATCACGAGCCCCAGCCGCTTGAACTTCACATCGCTCGACAAGAGCTTGTGCGTGCCGATGACGATATCGACGGTTCCTTCGTTGATCTGCTGCACCGCCGTCGACACTTCCTTGCTGCTCCGGAAACGCGATAGCTCCGCGATACGCACCGGCCAGTCGGAGAAGCGGTCCGTGAACGTCTGCGTGTGCTGTTCGGCAAGCAGCGTCGTGGGCGAAAGTATCGCTACCTGCTTGCCGCCCATCACCGCGATGAACGCCGCGCGCAACGCAACCTCCGTCTTGCCGAAGCCCACATCGCCGCAGACGAGGCGATCCATCGGCTTGCCGCTCGTCATGTCGGCAATCACGGATGCGATCGCCGCCGCCTGGTCGGGCGTCTCCTCGAAGCCGAAGCTCTCCGCGAACTTCGTGTAGTCGCGCGGTTCGAGCTTGAACGCAAAGCCTTGGCGCGACGCCCGGCGCGCATACAGGTTGAGCAGTTCGGCGGCCGTGTCGCGAATCTGCTGCGCAGCCTTGCGCTTGGCTTTGTCCCACTGACCCGAACCTAGCTGATGCAGCGGCGCGCTATCCGGATCGGCGCCGCTGTAGCGCGAAATCACATGCAGTTGCGCGACCGGCACATACAGCTTCGATTCGTTCTGGTACTCGAGATGTAGAAACTCAGTCTCGCCTTCGCCGAGATCCATCGACACGAGTCCCATGTACCGGCCGATGCCATGCTGGGCATGCACGACCGGATCGCCGACCTTGAGTTCGGCGAGGTCGCGCACCATCGATTCGACGTTGCTCGCCTGTTCCTGACGACGGCGCCCCGCGCGGCGCGCAAGCGGGCCGTATAGTTCGGTCTCCGTAACGATGGCGAGCTTTTCCGCCGGCAGCGCAAAGCCATTGGCCAGCGGCGCGATGCCGAGCGTGAACTTGGCGTCGGACGCGAGCCACTCCTGAAACGTATCGTGCGACTCGCCGCGCAAGCCGTTATCCGCGAGCAGTTGCTGGATCGTCTCGCGGCGGCCCGCCGATTCCGCGACCAGCATCACGCGATTCTCGGTCTGATCGAGATAATGGCGCAGCGCGAGCAGCGGCTCGTCGGCGTGACGATCGATCGCGAGACCCGGCAAAGGCACGGCCCAGCCGCCTTCGGGCGTCGCCGGGAACTTCAGTTGCGCGAATGGCTTCGCAAACGTGAAGAAGTCGTCGTCGGTCAGGAAAAGACGGCGCGGTTCGAGGAGCGGCCGTTCGCGGTCGTGCGAAAGGAAGTTGTAGCGCTGCTTCGTGTCGTGCGTGAAGCGCTTGATCGCAGCATCGAGATCGCCGATGAATGCAAGCTGCGAGCCTTCCGGGAGATAGTGGAAGAGCGTCGCGGTCTCGTCGAAAAAGAGCGGCAGATAATATTCGATGCCGGCCGACGGCACGCCATTGCCGATGTCCTTGTAAATCTGCGAGCGGCTCGGATCGCCCTCGAAGACTTCGCGCCAGCGGCTGCGAAACGCGGTGCGCGCCGCTTCGTCGAACGGAAATTCGCGGCCCGGCAACAGGCGCACGTCCTTCACCGGATACAGGCTGCGCTGCGTGTCGGGATCGAAAGCGCGGATGGAATCAACCTGATCGTCGAACAAGTCGATGCGATACGGCAGCGGCGAGCCCATCGGATAAAGGTCGATCAGCGAGCCGCGCACGCAATATTCGCCGGGACGCACGACCTGGCTCACGTGCTCGTAGCCCGCGAGCGTCAGTTGCGCCTTCAGCTTCGCTTCGTCGAGGCGCTCGCCCTGCGTGAACGAGAACGTATAGGCCGCGAGAAACGAGGCCGGCGGCATGCGGTACAGCGCGGTCGTCGCGGGAACGATGAGGATGTCGCAGCGTCCTTCGCCGAGATCGTGCAGCGTGGCGAGGCGCTCGGAGACCAGATCCTGGTGCGGCGAGAACGTGTCGTAGGGCAGCGTTTCCCAGTCGGGCAACAGGCGCACGCGGGCATCCGGCGCGAAGTAGGGCAGTTCGGCGGCGAGGCGCTGGGCATCGACCGCGCTCGCGCAGAGCACCGTCAAAAGCGGCACGGCTTCGAGATGAGCGGCGCGATAACGGGCGATGGCGAGCGCATCCGAGGAGCCGGAAGCGCCGTCGAACACGAAACGCTGGCCTGCCTTGACGAGCGCGATGGGAGACTGGGACTGCGCGTTGACGGCTTTCGAGGACATAAGGTGTGCATTGAACCGTCCGCGCGCAGCGTCAAAAGCCGCGCGCCGGACGTGGTCGCGAAAGACCTATTATAAAATCCGGGCTTCACTTTGACTTGGCCACATGATTCTCTCGTGACTTCGCCCGCCGCCCCGTCTACCACTGCGCGTCTGTTCGCGCTGATTCCCTGCGCCGGAACCGGCAGCCGATCCGGCGCGCCGATGCCGAAGCAATACCAGACGGTCGCGGGCCGGCCGATGCTCGGCTACACGCTTGCCGCATTCGACGCGTGTCCCGAATTCTCGCAGACACTCGTCGTGCTCGCACCGGACGATCATCATTTCGACGCGCGCCGCTTCGCCGGGCTGCGTTTCGTCGTGCAGCGCCGCGGCGGGGCGTCGCGGCAGGCGTCGGTGTACAACGGACTCGTCGCGCTGCGCGAATTCGGCGCGCGCGACGACGACTGGGTGCTCGTGCACGACGCCGCGCGTCCCGGCATCACGCCGGAACTGATTCGCAAGCTCGTCACGGAACTGCGCGACGATCCTGTCGGCGGCATTCTCGCGCTGCCGGTCGCAGATACGCTCAAGCGCGTCGCACCGAACATGCCCGATGCGCCGTCGGGCGGCCCGCGCATCGCCCGCACCGAATCGCGCGATGGCCTGTGGCAGGCGCAGACGCCGCAGATGTTCCGCGTCGGCATGCTGCGCGAAGCGATCGAGCGTGCGCGTCACGACGGCCACGATCTCACCGACGAAGCCAGCGCAATCGAATGGCTCGGTCACTCGCCGAAGCTGGTGCAGGGCAGCCTGCGCAACTTCAAGGTCACTTATCCGGAAGACTTCGGTCTCGCCAGCGCGATCCTTTCCGCGCCGGTGTAATGGCCGCAACGACCGGTCACTCACTCATTACAGCAAGGTTGCATCGATGGATTTCAGAATCGGACAAGGATACGACGTGCATCAGCTCGTCGAAGGACGCGAGCTCATCATCGGCGGCGTGAAGGTTCCGTATGAACTCGGCCTGCTCGGCCACTCCGACGCCGACGTGCTCTTGCATGCCATCACCGATGCGCTGTTCGGCGCAGCCGCGCTCGGCGATATCGGCCGGCATTTTCCGGACACGGCGACCGAGTTCGCCGGCGCGGACAGCCGCGTGCTGCTGCGCGAAGCTGCGAAGCGCGTGTCGGAAGCGGGCTTCGCGATCGCCAACGTGGACAGCACGGTCATCGCTCAGGCGCCGAAGCTGGCGCCGCATATCGAGGCGATGCGCGCGAATATCGCGGCGGATCTCGACCTGTCCATCGATCGCGTGAACGTGAAGGCGAAAACCAACGAAAAGCTCGGTTATCTCGGCCGCAAGGAAGGCATCGAGGCGCAAGCCGCCGTGCTGCTGCGCCGTACGTCGATCGACCATTGAGCGGCACACGCCGCGCTCGTGAAGCGCGGCGCTGGACGGCTTACTTTCCCTCGGCCGCGATCGTCAGCGCGACTGCGCCGATCACCGCGGCGATGCGGCCTACGTCGCGCAGTTGCGTCAACGTCATGCCTTCGGTCACGAGATTTTCGTAGTGCGACTTTACGCAGAAGTGGCACTTGCCGATGATCGACGCCGCGAGCGCGTACATCTCGAAGCGCCGCTTGTCGACGCCGCCATGCGACGCATACGCGTTCATCCGCAATCCGGCGGGCTGGGTCTTGAGTTCGGCGTTGTCGGCCATCTCCAGATACGGATACCAGACGTTGTTCATGCCCATCAGCGCGGCGGCGGTTAGCGCGGCATTCGTTTCTTCCGGCGACAGCACGCCCGCGTTGCGGATGATCCCCACGAGTTTCGTCGCTTTGGCGGCATACGCGGCGGCGAGCGCAACGCCGACCGCGTCATTGCCTTGCAGCGACGAACGCGCGATCGTGCCGTCGATGTTCAGGCGAATGTCCTTCGCGTAATCGGGGACCAGTTCCTTGATCGAGGAAAGGAATTCCACTGACTTCTCCTATTCGGTGGCAAGCGATGGCGACAAAAAACCCGCCGGCTTCCGAGCGTGGGCTCGAAAGAGGGCGGGCTTCATGCATGAGGCTCGATGTTTCGCGCGCTTAGAGCGTCGCGCCGCCGACCGCGCGGTTGCACGGGCAGAGCTCGTCGGTCTGCAGGCCGTCGAGAATGCGCAGCACTTCTTCGGGATTGCGCCCCACGTTCAGATTGTTCACGGACACGTGTTGAATGACGTTGTCCGGATCGACGATGAACGTCGCGCGCAGCGCCACGCCCGCTTCCTTGTCACGCACGCCGAGCTGATCGATGAGTTCGCCCTTCACGTCGCCGAACGAATAGTGGTTCAGCTTGTTGAGGTCCTTGTGCTCGCGACGCCATGCCAGCTTCACGAACTCGTTGTCGACGCTGCCGCCCATAAGAACCGCGTCACGGTCTTCGAAATCGTTCGCGAGCTTGCCGAATTCGACGATTTCGGTCGGGCAGACGAAAGTGAAGTCCTTCGGATAGAAGTAGATGATCTTCCACTTGCCCGGGAAGGACTGCTCGGTAATTTCCTCGAACGCCGACTGTCCGTTTTCTTCGTGGTGATTGAAACCCGGCTTTGCAGCGGTGACGGTGAATGCTTCGACTTTATCGCCAACGGTCTTCATGCAAACGCTCCTGTGTTCGTTGAATGGACAACTCAAGCCAAACTACCGGAAAGCCGTAACGCGCGCATGACACCGTCCTGGGCGTTCACCGTGCGTCGAACCGAAACATGATAACCCCGCGAATTCGCGGCTTCAAAAGTTTATGCCTAATGAAGCGGATAGGTTTTTCAAATGGGCGCCGCTCAGTCACGCGGACCGTCGAACCGTGCGCCCTTCATTTGCGGGAAGTCGATGGTCACTTCGAAGCCGGGTAGCGGCGTGCGATTGCGCAGTCTCAGCGTGCCGCGCTGACGCGTGACGAGCCGCTGGACGATCGCCATGCCGAGGCCCGTGCCGTTCGCCTGCGTGCGCGCCGTGTCGACGCGATAGAACGGCCGCGTGATCAGCCCGATCTGGTCGTCGGGGATACCGCGTCCTTCGTCCATCACCGACAGTTCGACCCGGCCATGCGCGACGCGCGTTTGCAGCGTGATTCGCGCAATATCGTCGCGCTCGCTGCGGCCGTATTTACGCGCGTTCTCCAGCAGATTGCCGACGACACGGCGCGCGTCGGTCGGATCGCCCTCGATGATCGCGCCGGGCGCGAGGTCCGTGCGCATCACGACGCCATCGTCGGCCTGAAAGCGCACGGCCAGCTCGCTCGCGATCATCGACAGATCGACGGCCTCGGGCATACGCTGCATCGGCCGGGCATAGTCGAGGAAGCGCCCGATGATCATGTCCATCTGCTCGATGTCGTCGATCATCGCGAGCTTCGTCGCTTCGTCGGACGGGCTCATTTCGGTTTCGAGCCGCAGACGCGCGAGCGGCGTGCGCAGGTCGTGCGAGATGCCCGCGAGCATCAGCGCGCGATCGGCCTCCAACTGCTCGAGGTTCTGCACCATCTGATTGAAGCTGCGATTGGTCTCGGCGGCGACGCCCATGCCGCGGTCGGGCAGCGGTTCCGGCGACTGTCCCGAGCCGACTTTGCGCGCCGCGAGCGCGAGACGTGCGAACGGACGGTTCACGAGACTCGTGATGAACGCCGCGCCGAACAGCGACAGCGCGAGCGCGAACACGCCCCAGCCGGCCCATTGAAGGCCCGTGACGGTGTCGAGCTGGTCGCGGTCGAGCGCGACCCAGTAGTCGTCGTCGTCGATCTTGAAGCTGATCCACACGCCGGGAATATCGTTCACCGACTGCGCGATGATCGTGTCGTTGCCGAGCCGCCCGCGCACGTCGCGCTCGATCAGCCGGTTGAGCGATTCGTCGGGTTGCAGGCGATATTTGTCGGTCGTCTCGCGCGGATACACCCGCACGCCCTCATTGCTTTCGAGGTCCTGAAGCAGCGCGCGGCGCAGGTCGGGATCGGAATAGAGAAGGGCAGTGCGCGTGAGTTTGACGACGGCGACGAGCTGAAGCGCCACGCGCTGCGCGCGCGGCTCCCGCTCGATTACGCGAAAGCTCTGGAACCATGCAGTGAGGCTGACCGCGATGAGCAGCGCGATCAGCGCGAAGGTTCGCCAGAACAGGCCGCCGAACGCAAGCGCCAGTAGCCGCCTGTCGATGCGCATGGGTCTATCGGGTTCCGCCCGGTGAAGAAGATGAAGCGTATCGAACTCGCTTGAAGAGCGTGTGCAGGCTCAAGCCGCGCCGTCGGGAATGAAGACGTAACCGAGACCCCACACCGTCTGGATGAAGCGCGGGCTGCTCGGATCCGGCTCGATCAGCTTGCGCAGACGCGAGATCTGCACATCGAGGCTGCGGTCGAACACTTCGTATTCCCGGCCGCGTGCAAGCTCCATCAGCTTTTCACGCGAAAGCGGCTGGCGCGGATGACGCGCGAACACCTTCAGCACCGAAAATTCGCCGGTGGTCAGCGGAATTTCCTGGCCGTTCTTCGTGAGCGTGCGCGTGGCGAGATTCAGCGCGAATTCGCCGAACTCGAACACTTCCGTCGTTTCCGACGGCGCGCCCGGCAGTTCGGACGGCGTCTGGCGACGCAGCACCGCATGGATGCGCGCAACGAGCTCGCGCGGATTGAACGGCTTCGGCAGATAGTCGTCGGCGCCCATTTCGAGGCCGACGATGCGATCCACGTCTTCACCCTTCGCGGTGAGCATGATGATCGGCGTGCGATCGTTGCTGCCGCGCAGACGACGGCAGATGGAAAGGCCGTCTTCGCCGGGCAGCATCAGGTCGAGCACCAGCAAGTCGAAGCGCTCGCGCACCCACAGCTTGTTCATCGACGGCGCGTTTTCGGCGACGTACACGTTGAAGCCCTGTTCGCCGAGATAGCGCCGCAGAAGATCACGCAGGCGAGGATCGTCATCGACTACGAGGATTTTTGAAGGGTTCTTGGTTTCCATGGAGGCATCTTAGCGCGTTTGTTCAAACGCCGAGTTTGTAACAAAAGCGAGTGTAACAGTTAGTTACAAAATTTACGGAGCCCGTGGCACGCCTCTTATCATCCGTGCGTACACTGCTTTACCTTGGCCCGCCATTCGGTAGATACTCCATTACACCTATGCGTCGCGCGGCGTGTCGCGCCTGTGCGAAAGTGTGAAAAGAATGAGGCTGTCCGGTTGTCGAGCAACGAAGGGAACAACATGAAGGGAGCGCGGCAGCGCGGACCTGTGCGCAGCAGGCGCATTTCCAGTAAGACGCTACTCGCAAGTGCGCTCTATGCCGCGCTGAGCGCGCCGCATGCCTATGCGCAACCTTCGACTTCCACCGGTTCCACGGGCGCGTTCAACCGCACCGTTCTTACACAGGATAGCCGCTCGGACGGCAAAATCGTCCGCGCGCAGCAGCGCAGCGGCAAAGGTTCGGGCAAGCGCGACCGCGACAGCAAGTCGGCCGTGCTGCAACCCGTGCAGCAGGTCGACGACACTCCGCCCGCGCGTCCGCCGCGGCACACCGTCATGACCGCCGACGAGCGCCGGCTCTTGCGCCAGCACATCGAAGAGGCCGTGCGCGATCTTTATAAACGCTGAACCTGACCCAGGGCGAACGCGATGAACCGACGTGAATTCCTGTCGATCGCGGGCGCGCTGGCGGCAGGGCCGATGCCGGCGGCAGCCGCGCTGACGACAGCGCGTCCGGACGGTCCAGTCAAGGCGCTGATTTTCGTCGATTTCAACGGCGGCAACGACGGCCTCAACACGGTCATTCCCATCGCGGACGAGCGTTATCGCGCGCTCCGGCCGACACTGCACATTCCGCGCGACAAGGCGTTACGTATCGACGAGCGCACCGGGCTCCATCCGTCGCTGCGTCCGTTGATGCCCGCGTGGAATGCCGGCGAATGGGCGATCGTGCAGGGCGTCGGCTATGCGCAGCCGAGCCGCTCGCATTACCGCTCGCAGCAGATATGGAACACGGCGTCGGACGCGGGGGATTATCTTCGGGAAGGCTGGCTCGCGCGGTCGGTTGCATCGCAAATGCATACGTTCGGCACCGCGGAGGCCGGGCCGTTTCCGGCTGGCGTCAACATGCCGCAGATGAACTTGCCTTTCGATATGCGTTCGTTTGCCGCATCCTGCGAGGCCGCTGTGCGTGTGGTTCGCGGCAGCCGTGCGCAGCACGGCGTCACTGTGATTCGCCTCGCGCTGAACGGCTTCGATACGCACGAGCATCAGGCGGCGCGCCATGCATCGCTGCTCGCGCAGTTCGCCGATGGCGTCGCCTCGCTGCGTCAGGCATTGACCGCGAGCGGTGACTGGCGCCGCACGCTCGTGATGACTCGTTCGGAGTTCGGACGATCGGCGCACGAAAACGAGGCTCGTGGCACCGAGCACGGCGCAGCCGCGCCGCACTTCGTGCTGGGCGGCGCGGTTCGCGGCGGGCTGTTCGGCGACGCGCCGAACCTCGATCAGCTCGACGCGGACGGCGGCGTGCAGGCGTCCGTCGACTTTCGACGGTTTTGCGCGACGGCGCTCGACGCGTGCTGGAGCATCGCGTCGGCGCCAGTCATCGGGCAGTCGTTCGAACCGCTGCCTTTTGTGCGCGCGTAGCGGCTATCGCGTACGCCAGGTAATCCACAGTTTGCGGATCGGCGTGAGGGAGATGCGCTGATGCAGCACCTGAAAGCCTTCCCGTTCGATCTCATCGAAGCGAGCCAGCGCAAGCGCGGCCTGCGCGCGCAACACGCGCTGCGACGAGCGCTCGGCAGGCGGTATCGCGGCGAGCGCCTCGTGCAGTGAACGGCGGGCGCGTTCGGTCTGGAAGCGCATCAGGTCGGAAAACGCGTCGCTGTACTTGCGATTGATGATGTCCGCCGCCGTCACGTTGAAACGCTGCAACTCGTCGATGGGCACGTAGATGCGCCCGTTGCGCGCGTCGTCACCGATATCCTGCACGCGCTCGGCGAGCAATAGTGCGGCGCCGAGCGGCGCGGCCCATGAGGCGGCCTGCTCGGGATCGCGCGCCGTGGCGCTCGCGACGGCCGTGCCGAACGCGCCGCCGGTCTGATCCAGATAACGCCGCAGCCCGGGCCAGTCGAGGTAGCGCGCCTGATCGAGGTCCATGCCGAAGCCATCGACGAGCATCGGCAGCGATGCGCGCACCGCCCGATCGAGCGCGCTGCCGGGCGGGCAGTGCGCCTGCAGCGCTTTGGTGACCGGATGCGTCGGCTCGCCGGCGTCGAGCTTGCCGAGTTCGGCTTGCCACCAGGCGTGCTTGGTGCGGCCGATGGTAGGGTCGCTGGTTTCCTTCACCGTCTCTTCCAGTTCCCGATAGAGCGCGTACAGCGCGGTCACGAGCGGCTGGCGCGCGACGGGCGCGCGGCGCAGCGCGTAGTACGCACTGGAGCCTTCGGGGGCGGCTTTTTTCTGGCAGTAGTCGTTGAAGTTCACGAAGGGGACTTGTGGGGTGTGCGATGGATGCGAAGCGGCGGCCATTTTATCCGCCCGGGAGATGCAGCGCAGCCTGAGCGATCCAGACCACACTGGCTGGGCGATTGCGCCGAGTCGATGTGCGCCGGCCCACTGACGGCGATCATCGCCCGCGCAACACTGCGCAAAACACGCGAGAAGCGCGAACCCATCGGAGACGGCGATGCCCCTGAGCAAGACGGAGAACAAGCAGTTCGGCGACAAGTGCGTGCCGTTCCTGGTGAGAAGCGTGGCGAAGGACTTCGGCTTCGACTTTCGCGTGTGTCCGCGGCAGATGAGCGTATCGCCAACGCTCGGGCTGCACATCACGGCTGCGCGCCGTGCCGACGCGAAGCTGTCGTATCCGCTGAACGTGTTCGTACACTGGGAGCAGTCGAGCGTGCGTCGGTTTCTTTCACATGTCGACAGGCCGATTGCCGCCGCGCAGGCCAGCGAGCGGGTCGCGGAGGAAATCAGGAAGCGAATCGGGCAGACGGGCGTCGACTTCGCGGGGCGATCGCAGGCGAAAGGCGAAGTGTTGATGGTCGCGGTAGGCGATATCGTGCTGTAGCGCGCGACGCCGGGACCGGAAATGAAAAAACCCCTTCGGCGATCAAAGGGGTTCGTATGGTGCGAGGAGGGGGACTCGAACCCCCACACCATTGCTGGCGTCAGGACCTAAACCTGGTGCGTCTACCAATTTCGCCATCCTCGCAGCACGGGGGCTGTACAACCACCGTGTTCGGCACCGGTCCACTGTGCCAAGCCGCGCATTCTAACGCATTCGTCAGGCGATGTCTGCCAAATTGCATCGCACGCGGGCATCGGCTGCGCGGCGCATGGTCCGTACGCGAAGGACGAATGGCAGTCGATATCCGCCATGCGCGCCTGGCGATTGCGGCCCGGCAGCCCTCTGCCTAGAATCACGTCATTCCTCGCCTTTCGCATTCTTCCCGCTCATGACCCGCAACGCGCGCAATCGCTTCGTCGCATGGCTCGGCATCGCCGCCATGTGGCTGGCTATTGTCGCGCCGGTCATCAGCCAGAGCATCGCCGCTCGCAATGCCGCGCTCGATACCGAAGCCGCCGCGTTCTGCACCGTCGATACGCTCCCCAGCGTCTTCTCGACCGCCGACGAGCACGCTCACCACCACGCAGACGCGGATGCCGACGACGACGCAGACGCCGACGAACCCGCAGCCCACGCGTCTCACGCGGGCGCTGGCGAACACGCGGGCCACCTCGATGCCTGCTCGTATTGCGGACTGCTCGCGCATCATTTGCCGGTGGTTCTTGCGGCTTCGCATGCCGTCGCATCGATGGAGCGCGTCGCGCGCGTCGCGCCAGTCGTGCCGATCCGCATCGTCACGACGAAGTCTTTCAACGCCGCTTCACCGCGCGCGCCTCCTGTCCTCTCCTGAAGCCGTCTCCCGTCGGATCGCGTAGTCGTTCGTCCGGCGCATGAGCGCGCGGGCGACGCGGTCGCTCGCCAGCTCATTCAGGAATCCACGATGTTCACGCTCCTCACGCGAGCGCGCCGGCATTCGCGCCGTCGCGCCGTCACGCCATCGCGCGCGGCTCTGCCGTTGTCGCTCCTGGCGCATGCGGCCTGGTCCGCCACGCCCGCCGCCGCCACGGCCGCGCCCACCGCCGCCAATTCGCCCGAAGCCGAACCCGAAACCACGCTTGCGCCCGTCGTCGTGACGGCGCAGTCATCGTCGGCAGTACGCTCTCCGCTCGATCCGAACCTGCCCGCCAGCGTCAACACGGTGACCGCCGACCAGTTCCAGTACTGGAACGTCACGACGCCCGAAGACGTGCTGAAGTACGCGCCGAACATGGCCGTGCGCAAGCGTTTCATCGGCGATCCGAACGCGACCATCTCCGTGCGCGGCACGAGCAACGCGCAAACGGCGCGCGGCCTCGTGTACGCGGACGGCTTGCTGCTCAGCAACTTCCTCGGCAATACGTGGTCGTTCGCGCCGCGCTGGTCGATGGTTTTCGCCGACGACATCGCCCGCACCGACGTTATCTACGGGCCGTACTCGGCGCTTTATCCCGGCAACTCGATCGGCGCGACCGTCGCCATCACCACCCGCATGCCGACGCAGTTCGAAGCCGACGCGAAGGTGCAGGCGTTCACGCAACACTTCGATCTGTTCGGCATCAACCGCAGCTTCAACGGCACGAACACAACGGGCAAAGTGGGCGACCGCATCGGCAGGTTCTCGTTCCTGATCGGCTTCGATCACCTGGAGAACACCGGCCAGCCGCTCCAGTTCGCCACTTTCGCTCAATCGCGCACGCCCGCCACCGCCGCCGATACGCCCGTCACCGGCGCGCGCTTCTACAACGACCAGTTCAACGCGCGCACAGCGGTTGTCGGCACGACGGCCGAAGGCATCGAGCGAACGTTTCAGGACCAGTTGCGCGTAAAGCTCGCCTACGACCTGACGAACACGCTGCAGGCCGGCTTCACGCTCGGCTACTGGCATCAGAAGTACAACAGCGACACGACGACCTTCCTGCGCGATGCCGCCGGCAATCCGGTCTATAGCGGCCGCGTGAACATCGACGGCTTCGAATACAACCTGCCCGTCGCCACGTTCGCGCCGAGCATGGGGTCGAGCGAAAACTTCCTCTACGGCTTGTCGCTGCGCACGCACGACGATACGGGCTGGAACGCGGAAGCCGTCGCTTCGTACTTCGACATCACGCAGAGCATCGCGCGCACGGCGAATTCCGGCGTGCCCGGCGACGGCCCCGGCACGCTCACGGATGGCTCCGGCTCGGGATGGAAGTCGCTCGACCTGCGCACGAGCTGGACACCGTCGGCGAGCTCGGGACTGGCCGCGCACGCCGTATCGTTCGGCTATCACTACGACGACTATTTTCTCGACAACGTGACGTCGAACACGAGCGCGTGGCGCGATGGCGGGGGCGTGTCCTTCGCCAATGCGTTCGCCGGCCGCACGCGCACGCAAGCCCTGTACGCACAGGACGCGTGGCGGTTCCTGCCGCGCTGGGCGTTCACCTATGGCGTGCGTTACGAGAACTGGAATGCCTACGACGGCTCTCGCGCGCTCGGCGCCACGTCGCTCGCTTATGGCGATGTCAGCCAGAGCCACTGGTCGCCGAAAGCATCGCTGTCATTCGACGCGACCAACGATCTGACGCTGCGGGCATCCATCGGGCGCGCGTATCGGTTTCCGACCGTCGGCGAGTTGTTCCAGGGGCAAATCAACGGCGTGTCGATCATCAACAGCAATCCGAACCTTCAGCCGGAGAACGATCTTTCCAAGGAACTCACCGCCGAATGGACGCAGGGCTACGGCCTCTACCGCTTCACGCTCTTTCAGGACGACGTAAAAAACACGATCCTGAGCCAGACGAACACGACCGTCATTCCGAACGTCACGAACTTCCAGAACATCGGCAAGGTGCGGTCGCGCGGAGCCGAAGCGAGCTACGAAGGGCAGGACGTGTTGCTGCGCGGCCTCGATCTCGCCGCGAACGTGGCGTACACGCAGTCGAAGATCATCGAGAACAGCACTAACCCGGCGTCGGTCGGCAAGTACTTCTATCGCATTCCGTTGTGGCGTTTGAACGCGGTGGCGACGTATCGCGCGACCGCGAAGATGGCGGGCACGCTCGCGCTGCGCTACTCGGGCCGCCAGTACAACACGCTCACCAACACCGACGTCAATCCGAACACCTATGGCGGCACGAGCACGTATGCCGTCGTCGATGCGAAGTTGACCTACAAGCCGACGAAGACGACGCAACTGGGCGTGGGCGTCGACAACCTGTTCGATCGACGCTACTACGTCTTTCATCCCTATCCGGGCCGCACGTTCTACGTGGAAGGGCGCATCGGCATCTGAAGCCAGTTTGTTCTCAACTCAAAAATTCGACAGGAAACGTCATGCACGCACCTCAATCCACACTCGCCGAACCGGATGGCGACGTCATCGCCGAGCGCCGCACGCTCTGGCGCTGGCACTTTTATGCGGGACTCTTCGTGATGCCGCTGCTGATCGTGCTGGCGATCACCGGCACGCTGTATTGCTTCCAGCCGCAAATCGAGCCGATGTTGTATCGCGACCGGACGATCGTCGCCGATACCCACGCTCCGCGTCTTTCGCAGGATGCGCTGCTCGCAAAGGCGATCGCCGCCGAGCCGCGCGATGCAGTGGCGACGCTCGCACAGATCGAGACCGATCCCACGCGCAGCGCCGAGTTCGTGTTCCGGCTGCCGTCGGGCGAGAGCGAGAGCGTCTACGTCAATCCGTATGACGGCGCGGTGCTCGGAACGCTGAGCGTCGAGCACCGGTTGATGAAGCAGATTCGCAACCTGCATCGCGGGCTGATGCTCGGCAAGACCGGCGAACTGCTCATGGAACTGGCCGGCTGCTGGACGCTCGTGATGATCGGCACGGGCGTCGCGCTGTGGTGGCCGTGGGGCAGGGCGAGCCGCCGTGCGGCCGGCGTGTGGCTGCCGCGCTTGTCGCTCAAAGGGCGCGCGTGGTGGCGCGACCTGCACGCGGTGGGCGGCGTGTGGCTCGCCATCGGCGCGCTGTTCTTCGTGTTGAGCGGCCTGCCGTGGTCCAACTCGTGGGGCAAGCAGTTCAAGGCGCTGGCGACATCGGCATCGCTCGGCTATCCGAAAGGCGCGTGGGGCGAGGCGCACGTGCATTCGACCGCGCCCGGCAAGGCGTCGCCCGGAGGCGGCGAACACGCGATGCACGGCATGGCGATGAAGATGGACGATCTGCCGCTGCACCAGACGCCGTGGGCCGTGGGCGCGACTGCGGTGCCGGACAGCGTAAGCCATGCGGCTGCGTCGCGTGTGCCGCTCGACGATGTAGTCGCGCTGGCGGCGAAGCACGGTATCGCCGATGACTACGGCATCGCGTTGCCGTCATCCCCGACCGGCGTGTACACGGTGTCGTACTTTCCCGCCGATCCGCAAGCGGAGCGCACGTTGCACATCGATCAGTACACCGGCCGCGTGCTGTCCGATATTTCCTATCAGAGCTACGGAGCGATCGCGCAAGTCATCTCGTACGGCACGTCGCTGCACATGGGACGCTACTTCGGGATGGCCAATCAGATCATCTGTTCCGCGATTTCGCTCGGACTGGCGGCGCTTTCGGTGACCGGCTTCGTGATGTGGCTCAAGCGCCGTCCGTCGCGCACGCTCGGCGCGCCGTCGCGTCCGGCCAGGCGCCCGCCGATGCGCGCATGGCGCGGCGGGCTGGCGCTCGTGGGCGTCGTGTTTCCGCTGATGGGGGCGACGATGCTTGCCGTGTGGTGTCTGGATCGACTGGCGTTCGGACGTCGATCCGGGGCGCAGGCGCGAGCCTGACGCGCCGCGCTCCCGCGATGCTCAGACTGAGCCGAATCGCAAGCGTGTGAGCTGCTCCGCTTCGTTCGCCAGCAAGCGGGCGGCGTCGCGGATCGCGACATCGAGGGTGATCGGACCCGGCGCGGGCGAGAAGCATCCGCTGAAAAACTCCGACAGACGCGGCAGCGCCGCCGAATCGACGGCGCCCGACAGCAGCGATGCCGTCACACCCGCGGCCCGCGCATGCTTGCAGGCGATGAAAGGCGCCTTCCCGTGCAGCGTCTGCACGTCCGAGCGGCCTTCGCCGGTGATGAGCCAGTTCGCGCCGGCGAGGGCATCGTCCAGGCCGATCTCGCGCGCCACGACTTCCGCGCCGGTCTCGAAGCGCGCGCCGAGCATGTGCAGCGCAAAACCGAGCCCGCCGGCCGCGCCCGCGCCCGGTTCGTTGCGCTTGACCACGCCCATCGCCGGTTCGAGCCGATCCGCGAAATGGGCGAGGGCGGCGTCGATCGCCGCGATCTGCTCGGGCGTCACGCCTTTCTGCGGGCCGAACACGGCGGTCGCGCCATGCTCGCCGGTGAGCGGGTTATCGACATCGGACATGCCGACGAACTCCGCTTCTTTCACACGCGGATCAAGCCCCGTTGCATCGACACGCGCGATGTTCGCGAGCGACGACGGCGTCGGCGGCAATTCCTGACCGTCCGCATCGAAGAGCTTCAGCCCGAGGCCGACGAGCAGGCCCGCGCCGCCATCGTTGGTGCTGCTGCCGCCTAGCGCGACGAAGAAGCGGCGCGCGCCCGAGTCGAGCAGGGCGCGGATCGCCTCGCCCATGCCGAGCGTGCTGCGCTCCGTGACCGGCACGGCCATGCCGTCGGGGTCCGTGATGCCGACCACTTCCGCCGTTTCGATGATCGCGCTGCCATCGGCAAGCAGACCTGTCGCCGCATCGCGCCGGGCGGACGCCGCGCCGCGCACGTTCAGGAGACGCCGCTCGCCGCCGGCGGCGAGCATCGCGTCGAGCGTGCCTTCGCCGCCGTCGGCCATCGGACGAATGCGGATTTCCGCGTCCGGCCGCGCCCGCCTGATACCTTCCGCGATGGCGTTCGCGACGCCTTCGGCGGAGAGCGATCCCTTGAACGAATCCGGAGCGATGACGACGACGGGAGCGGGCGCGGATGGCGTGACGTTAGGCATGGTGTCTCGATGTTCTGATAGTAAAAGGTCGCTGAAGAGTCGATTGAAATGCTGCGGGCACGCCCCATTTATGCTGTTCTGGCATGCCTGTGATTCGCCGCGGCAATGCATGCCGCCTTCGCGAGCGGATTGCGCGGCAAAGCTTATCAGCGCGCTGCGCGCAGCAAAATAGCCGCGGCCTCATAGCGGGCATTGTGCTTCGGCCCGGCTTGCCGCGAAAACGCGGATTTACGCGAAAAGTCGGCGTTAAAACGGCCGAAAGCGCCTGAAACTCAGCATGGCCGTTCCCGCAGGCAAAGGCAGTTTGATTTGTTTGCTAGAATGGCTGGCTCTGTTGGCTGACTCGCTCGGCGACGGTCCGGGCGTTTTCTGAATGGCGCGTTTTCTCGCGCTCCGCGAACGTCGGCCGTTGAAGAGAAGAGCGCCGGCGGCCCTCCACGGACCCGCGCCTTTAGAACCGCGGAAGAACCGAACACCGAACATCGAATTACTCTAGGACGATTGAAGCCATGGCTAACGTAGTTGAAAACCTCGGCAAGCTCGAACGCCGCCTGACCATTTCCCTGCCGAAAGACTCGATTCAGAAGGAAGTGGAGTCGCGCATCCGCCAGCTGGCCAAGAACGTGCGCATGCCGGGTTTCCGCCCGGGCAAGGTGCCGCTCAAGATGGTCACGCAGCAGTACGCCGGCCAGGTCGAGGCCGAAGTGCTGAGCGACAAGGTCGGCAAGGAGTTCTTCGATGTCACGCGCGCCGAGAACCTGCGCGTCGCGGGCCAGCCGAGCTTTGCGCCCAAGGGCGAAGCGGCTGAGGATGCCTACGCATTCGACGCGACCTTCGAGGTCTATCCGGAAGTCAAGCTGGGCGACGTCGCGACCGCTGAAATCGAGCGCACCGTGACGACCATCTCCGAAGCGGAAGTCGACCGCACGCTCGAAATCCTGCGCAAGCAGCGCGTTCATTTCCACGCACGCGGCGAAGGCGGCGAGCACGGCGACGGCGGCACGGACACGGCAGCCAAGGACGGCGACCGCATTACGCTAGACTTCGTCGGCAAGCTCGATGGCGTCGAATTCGAAGGCGGCAGCGCACAGGACTTCGCGTTCGTGCTCGGCGAAGGCCGCATGCTGCCGGAGTTCGAACAAGCTGCGACGGGCCTGAAGGTCGGCGAATCGCGCGAATTCGACCTCAAGTTCCCGGACGACTATCACGGCAAGGACGTCGCCGGCAAGACGGCACAGTTTACGATCACCGTGAAGAAGATCGAATGGCCGCATCTGCCGGAAGTCGACGCGGACTTCGCGAAGTCGCTCGGCATCGAAGACGGCGATCTCACGAAGATGCGCGCCGAAATCAAGGACAACCTGGAGCGTGAAGCCAAGCGCCGCACGCAGCAGATCGTGAAGAACCAGGTCATGGACGCGCTGCTCAAGATTTCCGAGCTGGACGTGCCGAAGGCGCTCGTCGAGCAGGATCAGCAGCGTCTGGTCGAAATGGCGCGTCAGGACCTGCAACAACGCGGCGTGCCGAACGCAGCGGATGCGCCGATTCCGGCCGAAATGTTCGCCGAGCAGGCAGAGCGCCGCGTGAAGCTGGGCCTGGTTCTCGCCGAACTGGTGAAAGCCAACGATTTGCAGGCAAAGCCGGAGCAGATCCGCGCTGAAGTCGACGAGTTCGCGAAAAGCTACGAAGACCCGAAGGAAGTCGTCCGCTGGTATTATTCGAACCAGCAGCGCCTCGCCGAAATGGAAGCGTACGTCGTGGAAAGCAACGTCGTCGAATTCGTGCTCGGCAAGGCCAAGGTGACCGACAAGGAAGTCAGCTTCGAAGAACTGGCCAGCGCAACGGCGCAGGCCTGACGCGAACGGCCAAGGGGCGTGCGGTGTCGTCGATGGCGGCCCGCACGCCTTTTTTGCATTAAAGTTCGAGCGTGCCCATGCCGTTTGAATGGCTGTCCCTTCGTCGTTCAGTATCCCTATTCCGAACAAGGAAATTGCATGACCTTTCGCGCTGAATTGCTCGACACGTTGGCGTCCCATGCTCCGCGGGACTTCGAAGCCCAGGCGCTCGGCCTCGTTCCGATGGTCGTGGAGACGAGCGGCCGTGGCGAACGTGCCTATGACATCTACTCGCGCCTGCTCAAAGAGCGCGTGGTTTTCCTGGTTGGCGAAGTCAACGACCAGTCGGCGAATCTCGTCGTCGCGCAGCTGCTGTTTCTCGAGAGCGAGAATCCCGATAAGGACATCAGCCTGTACATCAACAGCCCGGGCGGTTCGGTCTCGGCCGGCATGGCCATCTACGACACGATGCAGTTCGTGAAGCCGGACGTTTCCACGCTGTGCATGGGCCTTGCTGCGAGCATGGGCGCGTTCCTGCTGGCGTCGGGTGCGAAGGGCAAGCGCGTGGCGCTGCCCAATGCCCGCGTGATGATTCACCAGCCGCTCGGCGGCGCACGCGGCCAGGCGTCCGATATCGAAATTCAGGCGCGGGAAATTCTGTACCTGAAGGAACGTCTCAATCAGCTGCTGTCGCATCACACGGGTCAGCCGGTCGAGCGCATTGCGCGCGACACGGATCGCGACAACTTCATGTCCGGCGACGACGCGCAAGCCTACGGCATCGTCGACCAGGTGCTGCACAAGCGTCCCTGAAGGCGTCCGGAGCGGCGCTGCATCGGGCCTGCCAATCAAGGCCGGTCGAACTCGGACGACGGATGCGGCGCAACGCCAAAACGCCCTTCGGCCGGGCCGCGCGGGGTAATCTGCGTGCCCGGATCGATGGGCGTATCATGTAACAAGAGTGTCCGGAGGCTTACACATCTATGGCGGACAAGAAAGGTTCCAGCAGCGAAAAGCTGCTGTATTGCTCGTTTTGCGGAAAGAGTCAGCATGAGGTGAAGAAGCTCATCGCTGGCCCGTCGGTATTCATTTGCGATGAATGTATCGACCTGTGCAACGAGATCATTCGCGACGAGGCGGCCGGCGCGGCGGAAGAGGCCGGGCTGACCAGGTCCGACCTGCCGAGCCCGCAGGAAATCAGCGATATCCTCAATCAGTACGTGATCGGCCAGGAACGCGCGAAGAAGATTCTCGCGGTGGCCGTGTACAACCATTACAAGCGGCTCAAGCATCTCGACAAGAAGGACGACATCGAGCTGTCGAAGAGCAACATCCTGCTGATCGGGCCGACCGGCTCCGGCAAGACGCTGCTCGCGCAGACGCTCGCGCGCATGCTGAACGTGCCGTTCGTCATCGCGGACGCCACCACGCTTACCGAAGCGGGGTATGTCGGCGAGGACGTCGAGAACATCATTCAGAAGCTGCTGCAGAACTGCAACTACGAAGTCGACAAGGCGCAGCGCGGCATCGTCTATATCGATGAAATCGACAAGATCAGCCGCAAGTCGGACAACCCGTCCATCACGCGCGACGTGTCGGGCGAGGGCGTGCAGCAGGCGCTTCTGAAGCTGGTCGAAGGCACGATGGCGTCGGTGCCGCCGCAAGGCGGGCGCAAGCATCCGAACCAGGATTTCATCCAGGTCGATACGACCAACATCCTGTTCATCTGCGGCGGCGCATTCGACGGGCTGGAGAAGGTCATCACGGATCGCACCGAGAAAACCGGGATCGGTTTCGGCGCGAGCGTGAAGAGCAAGCAGGATCGCGACGCCGGCGAAGTGCTGCGCGAAGTCGAGCCGGAAGACCTGATCAAGTTCGGCCTGATTCCGGAACTGATTGGCCGTCTGCCCGTCGTGGCGACGCTCGGCAAGCTGGATGAAGCCGCGCTCGTCAAGATTCTGATCGAGCCGAAGAACGCGCTGGTGAAGCAGTATCACAAGCTCTTCGCAATGGAGCGCGTGGAACTGGAGATTCGCCCGGCTGCGCTGCAGGCCATCGCGCAAAAGGCGATTCGCCGCAAGACCGGCGCGCGCGGACTGCGTTCGATTCTGGAACAGGCGTTGCTCGATGTGATGTACGAGTTGCCGACGATGAAGGGCGTGTCGAAGGTTATCGTCGATGACAACACCATCGACGGCGACGGCAAGCCGCTGCTGATTTATGAAGACGCACCCAAAGTAGCAGGGTCGAATTAATTCGGGCTGTGTGTCGGCGAAAGGCCGTTCATGGCAACGTGAACGGCCTTTGTTTATTTTTTCGGTTTATCTTGTGGACGTTTGCTGACGATCTTGGACTACCGACTTTTCACTTCCGATAAAGGCTTGCAATAGCTCTTAACGGCCTTACTTACGAACGAACCGATTCCATTCATGGGGAAATGAAATGTCAGGAACCCAACTCCTCCCGCAGGAACGCATTACGCTGCCGCTGCTCCCGCTGCGCGACGTAGTCGTATTCCCGCACATGGTAATTCCGCTCTTCGTTGGGCGGCCCAAGTCGATCAAGGCGCTCGAAGCCGCTATGGAAGGCGGCAAGCACATCATGCTCGTCGCCCAGAAAACCGCGGCGAAAGACGAGCCGACCGAAAAGGACATGTACGAAGTAGGGTGTGTCGCCAACATCCTGCAAATGCTGAAGCTGCCGGACGGCACGGTGAAGGTGCTCGTCGAAGGCTTGCAGCGTGCGAAGACGCTTTCCATCGAAGAACAGGAAACGCAGTTTTCCTGCGATGTGATGCCGCTCGAACCGGACCACGCGGATAGCGCCGAAACCGAAGCGCTGCGCCGCGCGATCGTCTCGCAGTTCGATCAGTACGTGAAGCTGAACAAGAAGATTCCGCCGGAGATCCTGACGTCGCTGTCGGGTATCGACGAAGCGGGTCGTCTGGCTGACACCATCGCCGCGCATTTGCCGCTCAAGCTCGACCAGAAGCAGCACATTCTCGAGATGTTCCCGGTCATCGAGCGTCTGGAGCATCTGCTCGCGCAGCTGGAAGCCGAAATCGACATTTTGCAGGTCGAAAAGCGCATCCGCGGGCGCGTGAAGCGCCAGATGGAGAAGAGCCAGCGCGAGTACTACCTGAACGAGCAGGTCAAGGCCATCCAGAAGGAACTGGGCGAAGGCGAAGAAGGCGCGGATCTCGAGGAACTCGAGAAGCGCATCACTGCCGCGCGCATGCCCAAGGAAGCCAAGAAGAAGGCCGACGCCGAACTGAAGAAGCTGAAGCTGATGTCGCCGATGTCCGCGGAAGCGACCGTCGTGCGCAATTACATCGACACGCTGATCGGCTTGCCGTGGCGCAAGAAGAGCAAGGTCAACAACGACCTGTCGAACGCCGAGCGCGTGCTCGATGAAGACCACTTCGGCCTCGAGAAGGTCAAGGAACGCATTCTCGAGTATCTCGCGGTCCAGCAACGCGTCGAGAAGGTGAAGGCGCCGATTCTGTGCCTCGTCGGGCCTCCGGGCGTCGGCAAGACCTCGCTCGGGCAGTCGATCGCCCGCGCAACGAATCGCAAGTTCGTGCGCATGGCGCTCGGCGGCGTGCACGACGAGTCCGAGATTCGCGGTCACCGTCGCACGTATATCGGTTCCATGCCCGGCAAGATTTTGCAGAGCCTGGCCAAGGTCGGCGTGCGCAATCCGCTCTTCCTGCTCGACGAAGTCGACAAGATGGGCATGGATTTCCGCGGCGATCCGGCATCGGCGCTGCTCGAAGTGCTGGATCCGGAACAGAACCATACGTTCGCGGATCACTACATCGAAGTGGACTTCGACCTGTCGGACGTGATGTTCGTGGCGACGTCGAACTCGCTGAACATTCCGCCGCCGCTGCTCGACCGGATGGAAGTCATTCGCCTCTCGGGTTACACCGAGGACGAGAAGGTCAGCATCGCGCAGCGTTATCTGCTGCCGAAGCAGAAGCGCAACAACGGCCTGAAGGAAGGCGAGATCGACGTCACGGAACAAGCTATCCGCGACATCATTCGCTACTACACGCGTGAAGCGGGCGTTCGTTCGCTCGAGCGTGAAGTGTCGAAGATCTGCCGCAAGGTCGTGAAGATGCTGCTGCTGAAGAAGGCGGAAGGCGCGGTGAAGGTCGACGGCTCGAATCTCGATACCTTCCTCGGCGTGCGCAAGTACGACTTCGGTCTCGCCGCGAAGGAAAATCAGATCGGCCAGGTGACGGGTCTCGCGTGGACGGAAGTCGGCGGCGATCTGCTGACGATCGAAGCGGCGGTGATGCCCGGCAAGGGCGGCGTGATCCGTACCGGTTCGCTCGGCGACGTGATGAAGGAATCCGTCGAAGCGGCGCGCTCGGTCGTGCGTTCGCGTTCGCGCCGTCTTGGCATCACGGATGAGTCTTTCGAGAAGAAGGACATCCACATCCACGTGCCGGAAGGCGCGACGCCGAAGGACGGTCCGTCCGCCGGTATCGCGATGACCACGGCGCTGGTGTCGGTGCTGACGGGCATTCCGGTTCGCGCGGATGTCGCGATGACGGGCGAAATCACGCTGCGCGGCGAAGTGCTGCCGATCGGCGGGTTGAAGGAGAAGCTGCTGGCGGCGCATCGCGGCGGCATCAAGCTCGTGCTGATCCCCGAGGAAAACACGAAGGATCTGGCCGACATTCCCGACAACGTGAAGAACGCCATCGAGATCGTGCCGGTGCGATGGATCGATCGCGTGCTCGAACTGGCGCTGGAACGTCTGCCGGAGGCGCTGCCTGAAGAGGAAGCGAAGGCGACGCCGGTCGCTGCGGAAACGCAGAAAGACCAGCCCGCATCGGGCGATGTCGTGAAGCACTGAGGCATCGCGTCGAAGCGCTGTTTTAAGAACCCGCGGGCATCCGTCCGCGGGTTTTTTATTGGCGCTTCATTTGATGCCCATGATGGCGAACAAAGCGGCAGAATTTCCTCATTCTCCACTGGCAAACGCCAAAACAATGCGCTAGACTAGCGGACTCGCTGGATACGGAACTTCTAACCGGGCCGTACAAGCGGGCGCGAGCCGAAAGAATGGCGGAACGGGTGCTTAGCTCAGTTGGTAGAGCGGCGCCCTTACAAGGCGTAGGTCGGGAGTTCGAGCCTCTCAGCACCCACCAGTTTCCCATTCATCGTTTCGTGGCGCATCGAATTAGGAGCGGTAGTTCAGTTGGTTAGAATACCGGCCTGTCACGCCGGGGGTCGCGGGTTCGAGTCCCGTCCGCTCCGCCAAGTTAATCGAAAGTCCCGCAAGCTTCGCCGCTTGCGGGATTTTTGTTTTGCGCGTGCATAGTTAAACGTCCTAACGGCCTGATGCGCGCATCGGCCGATGCATCACGGTGTTCACCAACCGGCTGCAAGTGACTGATAACAACGCCTCGCGACCGTCCTCGGGTGCGAATCATCCCCGCCTTTCGCCTTTTCCCGTCCCACTGTTGTAATATCGGGCGTTTTGTCTAATACGCAGCGTTAAGCATGCTCCAATTCTTCCGCAGTCACCAGCGCCTGGCGATGGCCTTGCTGATGCTCTTCATCTTGCCCGGTCTGGGCATCGTGGGGATTCAGGGCTTCAACAGCTTCTTCGACGAAAACGCGTACGTCGCCAGCGTGAACGGTCACAAGATCACGCGCGCCGAATACGATAGTGCGTTCAGGCAGCAGGTCGAACGCGCCCGCTCGATGCTGGGCGCGCAGTTCGACGCCAAGATGTTCGATACGCCCGAGACGCGCAGCGCAATGGTCGATAGCCTCGTGCAACAGCGCACGCTGTCGGACGAGACGCAACGCCTGCATCTGACCGCATCGGACGACGCCGTGCGCCGTGCGCTGCTGGCCGATCCCGGCATCGCGTCGCTGCGCAAGCCGGACGGCACCATCGACGTCGAGCGATACAAGCAGTTGCTCGCAATGCAGGGCATGACGCCCGCGCAGTACGACGAGCGCATGCGCTACACGATCGCCAATGAGCAGATTCCGGCCAGCATTCAGCAAACGTCGTTCACGTCGAAGGCGCTCGCTCAGAACCTGACCGAACTCGCCGAGCAGCGCCGCGCCGTGCAGGGCCTGCTGCTGCGCACCGCCGACTTCGCCGCGAAGGTCCAGCCGACCGACGCGCAGTTGCACGCTTATTACGACGCCCATCGCAACGATTTCGCGACGTCGGAGACGGCCACGATTCAATATCTCGTGCTGTCGCCGTCCACGCTCGCGGCTGCATCGAAGCCGAGCGACGCCGATCTCAAGAAGTATTACGACGACAATATCCAGCGCTATCGCACCGAAGGCGAGGTCCGCGCGAGCCATATTCTCGTGAATGCGCCGAAGGACGCGAGCGCAGCCGACAAGGCGAAAGCGAAGCAGAAGGCCGAGTCGCTGCTTGCGCAGGTGAAGGCGCATCCGGATCAGTTCGCGCAAGTCGCGCAGAAAGATTCGGAGGACCCGGGCTCGGCGAGCAAGGGCGGCGATCTGGGCTACTTCACGCGCGGGCAGATCGCGGGCGGCAAGGCTTTCGACGACGCTGCGTTCAGCCTGAAGAAGGGCGAGGTGAGCAACATCGTCGAATCGGACTTTGGTTATCACATCATCCAGGCGACGGACGTGAAGCCTGCCGCGACCAAGCCCTTCGATGAAGTGAAGGATGCGATCGCGAAGGACTACGCCGCGCAAGAAGGATCGAACGCGTTCTCCGCAGCCGCGACGGGACTGAACGACATCGTCTATGAAAAGGCCAAGTCGCTTCAACCGGCGGCGGACAAGTACAAGCTGACGATCCAGACCGCGACGGTCACGCCGAAGCCGAACCCGCAACTGCCGCAGGACAACCCGCTCAACAATGCGAAGTTCCTCGCCGCCGTGTTCGCGCCGGACTCGGTGAAGGAACACAACAATACGCAAGCCATCGATGTCGGCAACAGCACGCTGATCGCAGCGCGTGTGACCGACTACAAGGCGTCCACCGTTCCCGCGTTCGACGCGGTGAAGGACGCGGTGCGCGGCAAGGTCGTGGCCGACATGGCGAGCGCGCAGGCACGCAAGCAAGGCGAGGCCAAGCTCGCGGAACTGCAGAAGTCGAAGTCGCCCGAAGGCTTTACGTCGGCGATCACGGTATCGCGCAACGATGCACAAGGTCTGCCGCCCGCGGCCCTCGGCGCCGTCTTCAAGGCCGATGCCTCCAAGCTGCCCGCGTACGTGGGCGTCGATCTGGGTGCGGACGGCTATGCGATCTATCGCGTGAACGGCATCGAGAAGGCCGCGCCGGTCGCGGCGGACCGTCTGGCCGGTGCGCAGCAGCAGATCGCGCAGCGCTATGCCGAAGCCGAGATGACCGCGTATATGGGCTCGCTCAAGGCACGTTCGAACGTCAAGCTGAGCCACGCGCCGGCGCCGTCCTCGAACTAAGGCGCAGCGGCATCAGCGAAGGCTGAAACAAGAAGCCCCGCTTCCGGAAGGAAGCGGGGCTTTTTTATCGGCGTCACCGGGATCGCACGCCGGTGACGCGTGACATTGGCGCGCTTACAGGCAAGCCTGGATGTCGCCGGTCGTGTCGCTGCCGGCCGCACCCGCGGCGCGGAAGCCGACCCACGAGCCCGGACCCGACCACGACGGGCGCACCACGGCTGCTGCGCCGTTCGGCGGCTGCTGCCCCGGAACGAACACGTCGAGCGCCTGGTCATTGGCGAGCGTGTCTTGCGAGATGACCTGCTGCTGCGATTTCTGCGCCCACTTCTCGGCGACGCATTGCGCAACCACCTTCGGCGCCTTCTGGCTCGTGCCGACTTGCTGCACGCCTGCAGGCGGCTGTGCGGCGCAAGCCGAGATCGCAACGGTCAATGCGAGCAGGGAGAAATATTTCACGTGACCTCCTTGTTGATTCGCTCCGTACTGAGCGGTGATATTAGAGTGAGTGACGCGAAAGTCTCAGAGTACTGAATCGTGGCCGTCTTTTTCGCGCTTGGTCGAAGGGCTGGCGCGGCTGGCATCCGGTTACTGCGACGCGCCCGCAGCCAGCAACGGTTTCAACGTTGGCCAGACGTTGTTCAATAGCAAAGGCTGGGCCTGAACGGTGGGGTGAATCTGGTCTGACTGGAACATCGACGGCTTGTCTTCGATGCCCGCGAGCAGAAATGGCACGAGCGATACCTTCTTGTCTTTCGCGATGCGCTCGTACACCGCATGGAACTTCTGCGAATAGTCGGGGCCGTAATTGGGCGGAACGTACATGCCGACGAGCAGCACCTTCGCATGGGCGGCCAACGACGCATCGACGATGCCGCGCAGGTTCGCCTCCGTGGTTGCGAGCGGCACGCCGCGCAACGCATCGTTCGCGCCGAGTTCGACGATCACCACAGCCGGCTTGATGCGCGTGAGCACCGCGGTCAGCCTCGCGCGTCCACCGCTCGTGGTGTCGCCGCTGATGCTCGAATTGGCGACGCTATAATCGAAGCGCTCTTTTGCCAGCCGCTCGCGCAGCAGATTGACCCAGCCGGTATCGCGCGGCAGGCCGTATTCCGCCGACAGGCTATCGCCCAGCACGACGATCGCGGGCTTTGTCGGCGGCGCTTGGGCGGCTTGTGCTTCCGCAGCGTTCACGCTCGACGATGCGGCCGCCGCGAACATCGCGCTCGCGACAGCGGCCCAGACGAAACCACGCGCGCTCCAGTTATTTTTCAAGGTGTCCATGCAAAACGATATCGAGCCGGTCATCGAAGTACGGGGATTAAGCAAGCGGGTGAAGGACGCAACGGGCGAGCTCACGATTCTCGATCAGATCGATCTGTCCATCGCGAAGGGCAGCAGCGTGGCGATCGTCGGGGCATCGGGCTCGGGCAAGTCGACACTCCTCGGCCTGCTCGCGGGATTGGACAGCGCGAGCGAGGGCTCGGTTCGCCTGTTGGGCAAGGAGCTGACGACGCTCGATGAAGACCAGCGCGCCGCGCTCAGAAGCGGCGCGGTCGGCTTCGTATTTCAGTCATTCCAGTTGATGCCGCATCTGACCGCGCTCGAGAACGTCATGCTGCCGCTCGAACTGCGCGCCGAGATGCCGCATGATCAGATCGCGCAGCGCGCCCGGTCGCTGCTGGAGCAAGTCGGGCTTTCACAGCGTACGGGCCATTATCCGAAGCTGCTATCCGGTGGCGAGCAGCAGCGCGTGGCGCTGGCGCGCGCCTTCGTCACGCATCCCGCAGTCCTGTTCGCCGATGAACCCACGGGCAGCCTCGACGCCGGCACGGGCTACGCGATCATCGACCTGATGTTCGAGATGAACAGCCGCAACGGCGCGACGCTCGTGCTCGTCACCCACGATGCCGAACTCGCCGAACGCTGCGACGCGACGGTGACGATCGAAGCGGGGCGGCTCGTCAACGGCCTGAGCGTCTAGCCGCAGACGAGCCGCCGCCGGTATCGGCGTTCAGCGCTTGAGCGCCTTGCGCGCGCGTTCGATCAGCGCGGACGTCGACGAATCATGCTTCGATGCATCGACGCTCGCAGCGGTGATATCCGCTTCGACGACCTTGCCGAGAATCTTGCCCAGCTCCACGCCCCACTGGTCGAACGAGTTGACGTTCCACACCGTTCCCTGCACCAGCACCTTGTGCTCGTAAAGCGCGATGAGCGCGCCAAGCGATTGCGGCGTGAGCGCATCGAGCATGATGGTCGTCGTGGGCCGGTTGCCCGGGAAGCTCAGATGGGTCGCGAGCGCCTCCTTGCCCGGACCTGCGACCTTCTTCGCTTCTTCGAGCGTGCGGCCGAGCATCAACGCTTCGCTCTGCGCAAAGCAGTTGGCGAGCAGTTTCGCGTGATGATCGACGAGCGGATGCTCGGGCGTCAGCACGGCGATGAAGTCGATCGGAATGAGCGTCGGCCCCTGATGCAGCATCTGGAAGAACGCGTGCTGGCCGTTCGTGCCCGGCTCGCCCCAGATCACCGCGGCCGTGGGGTAATCGACCATGCCGCCGTCGAGCGTCGCGGACTTGCCGTTGCTCTCCATCTCCAGTTGCTGCAGATACGACGGCAAATAGTGCAGCGCCTGCGAGTAAGGCGCGATCAGATCGCTCTGCGAGCCGAAGAAGTTGCGATACCAGATGCCGATCATCCCCATCAGCACCGGCAGATTCTCGGCCAGCGGCGCTTCGCGGAAATGGCGGTCCATCTGATCCGCGCCTTCGAGCAGCGCGTCGAAGTTCTTCGGCCCGACCGACAGCATGATCGACAAGCCGACCGCCGACCACAGCGAATAGCGGCCGCCGACCCAGTCCCACATCTCGAAGACGTTTTCCTTCGCGATGCCGAACTTCACGACTTCCGCCGGATTCGCCGACACACCGACGAAATGCTTCGACAGTTGATCTTCCGGACAGCCCTGCTGAATGAACCAGTTGCGCATCGAATGCGCGTTGGTCATGGTTTCGAGCGTGGTGAACGTCTTCGACACGATGATCGCGAGCGTCTCTTCCGCGTCGATCTGCTCGAGCACGTTGTAGAGATCGGCGCCATCGACGTTGGAGACGAAATGCGTATCCAGTTCCTTCGACGCCAGATGATGCAGCGCATGCACGACCATCTTCGGCCCGAGATCGGACCCGCCGATGCCGATGTTCACCACATGGCGAATGCGCTTGCCGGAGTAGCCGGTCCACGAGCCGTCGCGGACCTTGTCGGCGAACGCGGCCATCTTCGCTTTTTCGGCTTGCACCTGCTGATGGAACGGCGCGTCCGGCGACTGGGCGCGCAAGGCGGTGTGCAACACGGCTCGTTCTTCGGTGATGTTGACAATGTCGCCATTGAACATCGCGTCGCGGCGCTTCGTGACGCCGGCCTGCTCGGCCAGCTGAATCAGCAGTTCGAGCGTCGCGTCGGTGATGCGGTTCTTCGAGAAATCGATGGTGAGTCCGCCGCCGTCGAACGTCAGGCGCTCCGCGCGCGTCGGTGCGGTGTCGTTTTGCGGCGCGAACCAGTCGCGCAGGCGCTCGCCGGAGATGGCATCGTAATGCGATTGGAGCGCCGACCAGGCGGGAAGCGAATTGAGCGTCATAGCGGTCCGATAGTCGTGATTAACAGAAAACTTTGGTGCGATGCGGTTCGGCCAGGGGCGTACCTCTGCGGCCATCGAGGTTCGTCGAACGCAGCCCGTGCCGCCGCGGATGCCCGAATCAAGGGAGCAAAAGGAAACAAAGGGAGTATAGCGACGATGCGTGAACGGATGCTTGCAACGCGTCACACGCTGGCGGCGTAGAAGCGGCGATTGATGAGCTTGCGCACTTGCGGCGCGAGTTCGCCGGCGGTGAGTCCGGCGGGCCCCGTGCCTTCCGCGGACAGCGTCTGTGCCGCCAGCCCGTGCAGATAGACGCCCGCGAGCGCGGCTTCATGCGCCGGCAGCTTTTGCGCGAGCAATGCTCCGATGAGACCGCCGAGCACGTCGCCGGTGCCGCCGGTCGCGAGTCCGGCGTTGCCGGTCGGATTCACCGCGACGCGGCCATCCGGCGATGCGATCACCGTTCCCGAGCCTTTCAGCACGGCGACGGCGGCATAACGCGCCGAAAGCTGGCGCGCGGCGGCGATGCGGTCCGCCTGCACGCCCTTCGCATCCGTTTGCAGCAGGCGCGCGGCTTCGAGCGGGTGCGGCGTCAGGATGCACGGATCGCCCGCTTGCCCGCGCGCGGCGACTTCGCGGGCGAGGGCGTCGTCTTCGGCGACGAGGTTGAGCGCATCGGCGTCGAGCAGCTTCGGCATGTCGAGCTTCAACACGTCGGCGAGCACTTTCTTCGCGCGATCGCTTTTGCCCATGCCGCAGCCGATGGCCAGCGCGTCCATCTTGTCGAGCGCGAAGCCGTCGACGTGATGCAGCATGAGTTCGGGATGCGGCGGATCGTAGGGCGGGCCGCCTTCGCCGAGAAACGCGACGTGGACCTTGCCCGCGCCGCCATAGAGCGCCATGCGGGCGGCCAGAATCGGCGCGCCGCACATGCCGGTGTCGCCGCCGACGACCGCGAGCGTCCCGAACGTGCCCTTGTTGGTCGCGTAGTCGCGCGGCGGCAGATGCGCGCGAAACAGCGACGTCGCGTTGAGCACGACGGACGGCGCCGCGAGCGGCTCCACGTCCAGCGTCGCGACATGCAGCCTGCCGCACAAATCGCGGCCCTGCGCGGTGACGAGGCCCGGCTTCGCACCGATGAAGGTCATCGTGACAGTCGCGCGCACCGCCTCGCCGCCGCCGACGGGCGTGCCGGTATCGCTGTCGAGGCCGCTCGGCACGTCGAGCGCCAGCACGCGGCCCGACTCGCGTCCGCGACGCGACATGCGCGCCGCGATGTTGGCGAAGACGCCATCGAGCGCACGCGTGAGGCCGATGCCGAACATCCCGTCGACGAGCCAGCCGAGGCCATCGAACGAGGCGGGCGGCTCGCTTTCGATCGTGACGCCGGCGGCGCGTGCGGCGTCGAGCGCCCAGCGCGCGTCGTCGGGTTTGACTTCGCTCGGCATGCAGACGCGCACGGCAACGCCCGCGCGATGCAGCCGTTCAGCGACGACGAGCGCATCGCCGCCGTTGTTGCCGGGGCCGGCCACGATCCAGACGGGGAGCGTGGCCGCGTCCGGATCGCGGGCGAGGGCGTCGAGCAGATAGTTCGCGGCGGCTTCGCCTGCACGCGCCATCAGCGTATGCGGCGGCAGCGCGGCGGCGGCGCGCGCCTCGACCGTGCGCAATTCGTTCAGCGTGAGCAGCGCGAGGGCGTCGTCGGGTGTGAAGTAGGAAGCGGTCATGGTGGCGCGGAGCAGATGAGCGGGCGGTCGACGGAAGGCGATCCGGCTCGCACCGTTCATGCCACCCCGCGCGGCTCAGAAGCGTTCGATGTTGAGCGCCGCGAGCGTGTCGGCGGGGATGTCGGGCGTCACACCCGAGACCAGATCCGCGACCACTTTAGCAGAGCCGCAGGCGAGGCCCCAGCCGGCCGGGCCATGCGCCGCGTTCACGAAAAGGCGCGGATGCTGCGTCGTGCCGACGACCGGCAGGCCATCGACGGACAAGAGGCGCAAGCCGTCCCACGCGCGCGCCGCCGAGACGCGCGCCGCGCCCGGAATCCAGTCGTGCGTGCCCTGGCCGAGCACATCGTGCGCGCGGCGGGCGAGGGCGGCGTCGATCGGCTTGTCGGTTTTCGAGAGGCTCTGGAAGACACCCGCGCCGCCGACGCGCAGGCGCTGATGCACGCGCGTCATCGTGATGCGCTTCACGGAATCGACGACCGTCGTATGCGGCGCGCGCTCGTCGTAGGCGACCGGCGCGGTCAGCGTATGCACCCGCACCGGATAGAGCGACGACGTCGACCGGAAGCCGCTCAGCAACGCGGGCGTATCGGCGCCGGCCGCGACGACGATGGCATCGGCGGAAATCAGTTCCACCTCGCTCGGGCGCTTCACGCTGCCCTTCGCGCCCGACAATTCGACCACCGCGCGGCGCTCCTCCAGACGCACCGCGGCGACATCCCGGTTCATGCGGAACTGCACGCCGCTGTCTTCGAGAAGTTGCTTCAGCTGTTTCGTGAAATGGGGGCAATTGGCGGTGCGCTCGGCGGACAGCAGCACGCCCCCGGCGAATGCCGGATCGTCGGGCACTGACGGCTCGAAGGCGACGCATTCCTCCGGCGTCAGAACCCGATGCGGCACGCCGACGTCTCTCAGCAAGTCGATCGCCGGCTGCGCGTCCTCCAGCTCGCGGGCATTGCGGAACACGTGCAGCAGGCCGACGCGCTGCTCGAACTCCAGTTCGTGTTTCGTTTCGATTTCGGCGATGCAACGCCGCGACAACGCGACGAGCGGCTGAAGCAGCGCATATTGCGCGGCGAAGGCCTCCGGCTTGCGCAGCCGCCCGAGCTGCTTCAGAAAATCGCGGGCCGCGCCGTCGAAGCCGGTCTTGACCAGCATGCCGCTTTGTTTCGCGCGGGACGACGCCATGAACGTCGGGCCGAACCAGACGTCGAGCGGCGAGGGCAGCAGCGCGCCGCCCTGGCCGTAGGTCGCACCCTGGGCGACGGTCGCGTGGCGCTCGATCACGCAGACGCGATGCCCGGCCGAATGCAACTGATAGGCGGTGGCGATGCCGGCGATTCCTCCGCCGATGACGATGACATCCATGATTTTTTGTGCCCGAAGGCGGGTATAGCACGGCCGGGGCGGCGCATCGCGCGCCGGAGAAGCCGCATGTTCTAACGGCAGGACGGCGAGCACGGCGGCATGCCGCGCCCCTGGAAAGCGCGCCATGATAGCGCCAAATTCGCTGCCTAGGGACCGCCAATCGGGCCTTGCCGACGGTGCGGCCTGGGCGTCCGGCTATTTCGGGAAACGCGCCGAAGAACGCGCGTCGCCCGCGGCGTGGACACGACAGGCCGCTCGCGCCGCAGCCGTCCGATTTCGAGACGCATCCGGGTTATAATCGCGGTCTTCCTTTCGCCTCACGCCGCTTTGCACACTCGGCGCTCCGAGTGCCGTCGAGCGGCTCACAGACGTCATCGACGCATCGTCACAATGGCCCACTTCTCGTGTTTTCCCGGCGCTTCGGCTCTCTCCGATTTCCGTCAGACCCGTCTTCTTGAAACGCTCGTCAAAATCGATGCGAATATCGTCGGCGTGCGCGGGCAATTCCTGCATTTCGTCAACTCGTCGGAGCCGCTCTCCGATGAGGACACGAACCGCATCCACGCGCTGATGCACTACGGCGCCCCGTTCGAGGAACCGAAGGAACGCGGTCACGTCGAGACCTTCATGGTCGTGCCGCGTTTCGGCACGGTGTCGCCGTGGGCGAGCAAGGCCACCGACATCGCGCATCATTGCGGACTGACGCAGGTGCGGCGCATCGAGCGCGGCGTCGAATATTCCGTCGTCATGAAAAGCGGGCTGCTCGGCGGCAAGAAGACGCTGTCGGACGAAGCGCGCGCCCAAGTGGCCGACGCGCTGCACGACCGAATGACGGAAAACGTCGCGGCGTCGCGCGATCAGGCACTGCATCTTTTCGACGAACTGCCCGCGAAGCCGCTGCAAACGGTCGACATCATCGGCACGGGACGCCGCGCGCTCGAAGCTGCGAACATGGAACTCGGGCTCGCGCTGGCGGACGACGAGATCGACTATCTGGTGGACGCGTTCAAAGGGCTGAAGCGCAATCCGACCGACGTCGAGCTGATGATGTTCGCGCAGGCCAACAGCGAGCATTGCCGCCACAAGATCTTCAACGGCGAATGGACTATCGACGGCGAGAAGCAGGACATGTCGCTGTTTCAGATGATTCGCAACACCGAGAAGCTGAATCACGAAGGGACGATCGTCGCGTATTCCGACAATTCGGCGATCATGCAGGGCGGCATCGCGGAGCGCTGGTTCCCGCGCGGCGACAGCGAGCACTACGGGCGCCACGTCGAGCTGACGCACACGCTGATGAAGGTCGAGACGCATAACCACCCGACGGCCATCTCGCCGTTCGCCGGCGCGGCGACGGGCTCGGGCGGCGAAATCCGCGACGAAGGCGCGACGGGACGCGGCGCGCGTCCGAAGGCCGGTCTCGCAGGCTTCACGGTCTCGAATCTCGACTTGCCCGATGCGCGGCAGAAGTGGGAGAACGCCCGCGACTGCGCAACGCCGCTGCCGTCGCGCAACCCCGCCGATCAGCACGAGCCGTATGGCCGGCCGGAGCGCATCGCATCGCCGTTGCAGATCATGATCGACGGCCCGATCGGCGCCGCCGCGTTCAACAACGAATTCGGCCGCCCGAACCTCGGCGGCTACTTCCGCACCTACGAGCAGAACGCCGCGGGCCGCGTGTACGGCTATCACAAGCCGATCATGATCGCCGGCGGCATCGGCAATATTTCGGATCAGCACACGCACAAGCACGACTTGCCTGCGGGCACGCTGCTGATTCAGATCGGCGGGCCGGGCATGCGCATTGGCATGGGCGGGGGCGCGGCGTCGTCGATGGCGACCGGCGCGAACACCGCCGAACTCGATTTCGATTCGGTCCAGCGCGGCAATCCGGAAATCCAGCGCCGCGCGCAGGAAGTCATCAACGCGTGCTGGCAGCAGGGTAAGCGCAATCCGATTCTGTCGATTCACGACGTCGGCGCGGGCGGCATCTCCAATGCATTCCCCGAACTCGTCGATGGCGCGGGCAAAGGCGCGCGCTTCGATCTGCGCAAGGTCCAGCTCGAGGAAACCGGCCTGTCGCCGCGCGAAATCTGGTCGAACGAAGCGCAAGAGCGTTATGTGCTGGCGATCGCGCCGGCCGATTATCCCGCGTTCGAAGCGATCTGCGAGCGCGAACGCTGCCCGGTCGCGGTCGTCGGCGTGGCGACGGACGAGCGTCAGCTCAAAGTCGTCGACGATGACAACGCAGGCCAGCCGCCCGTCGACATGCCGATGGACGTGCTGCTCGGCAAGCCGCCGAAGATGCATCGCGACGTCAAGCGCGAAACCGCGCGTTTCGAGCCCGTCGACGTGACGGGCCTGCTGCTGTCCGAAATCGCGGTCGATGTGCTCAAGCATCCGAGCGTCGCGAGCAAGTCGTTCCTCATCACCATCGGCGACCGTTCGGTGGGCGGCACGACCGCGCGCGACCAGTTCGTCGGGCCGTGGCAAGTGCCCGTCGCGGATTGCGCGATCACGACGATGGACTACGCGGGCTTCCGCGGCGAAGCCATGACGATGGCTGAACGCACGCCGCTCGCCGTGATCGACGCGCCCGCATCCGGCCGCATGGCGGTGGGTGAGGCGGTGACGAACATCGCGTCCGCGCCGATCGAATCGCTGAACAAGCTGAAGCTGTCGGCCAACTGGATGGCCGCGTGCGGCAGCGCGGGCGAAGACGCCGCGCTGTACGACACCGTGAAAGCGATCGGCATGGAACTGTGCCCGGCGCTCGGCATCAGCATTCCGGTCGGCAAGGATTCGCTGTCGATGCGCACGAAGTGGCAGGATGCACGCGGCGCGCAGAAGGAAGTGGTGTCGCCGGTGTCGCTGATCATTTCGGCGTTCGCGCCGGTCGAGGACGTGCGGCGTCACCTGACGCCGCAACTCGCCGCCGATACGGACACCGTGCTGATCGCGATCGACCTTGGCCGCGGGCGCAATCGTCTTGGCGGCAGCATCCTCGCGCAGGTCACGCAGCAAATCGGCGATACGACGCCGGACGTCGACGATCCCGAAGACCTGAAGCGCTTCTTCGCCGCGATCCAGGCGCTCAACGCCGATGGCAAGCTGCTCGCTTATCACGACCGCTCGGACGGCGGCCTCTGGGCGACGGTCTGCGAAATGGCGTTTGCGGGCCACGTGGGGGTGTCGCTGAACGTCGACATGCTGACGCTCGACGCGAATCACGAGTTCGATTACGGCGACGCGAAGGACTGGACCAAGCAGACGAGCGGCCGCCGCGACGATCGCACGCTGCGCGCGCTCTTTACCGAAGAACTGGGCGCGGTGGTTCAGGTGCGCGCATCGGACCGCGACGCGGTGCTCGCCGCGCTGCGCGAACACGGGCTGTCGGCGTGCTCGCATGTCATCGGCAAGCCGAACGAGCGCGATGCGATCGAAATCTATCGCGACGCCAAGAAAATCTACGATGCGCCGCGCGTCGAGCTGCATCGTGCGTGGAGCGACGTGAGCTGGCGCATTGCGCGTCTGCGCGACAACCCCGCGTGCGCCGACGCCGAATACGACGCGCTGCTCGATGCAAACGATCCGGGTCTGTCGCCGGTGCTGACCTTCGATCCGGCGGAAGACGTCGCGGCTCCCTTCATCGCGACGAACAAGCGCCCGCGCGTGGCGATCCTGCGGGAGCAGGGCGTGAACTCGCATCTGGAGACGGCGTACGCATTCGATCGCGCCGGCTTCGACGCGCACGACGTCCACATGAGCGACCTGCTCGAAGGCCGCGCGACGCTTGCCGATTTCGCGGGCGCGGTGGCATGCGGCGGCTTCTCGTATGGCGACGTGCTCGGCGCGGGCGAAGGCTGGGCGAAGACGATCCGCTTCAATCCGCGTCTCGCGGACATGTTCGCGGCGTTCTTCGGCCGCCAGGACACGTTCGCGCTCGGCATTTGCAACGGCTGCCAGATGTTGTCGAGCCTGGCGTCGATCATTCCCGGCGCCGAAGCATGGCCGAAGTTCACGCGCAACAAGTCGGAACAGTTCGAGGCGCGCTTCTCGCTCGTCGAAGTGCAGAACTCGCCGTCGATCTTCTTCGCGGGCATGGAAGGCTCGCGCATTCCGGTGGCGGTCGCGCACGGCGAAGGTTTCGCGGACTTCTCGCAACAGGGCGATGCAGCCAGCGCGCTCGTGTCGATGCGCTACGTCGATCATCGCGGCAACGCCACGGAAAGCTATCCGCTCAACCCGAACGGATCGCCGCAGGGCATCACGTCGGTGACGACGCCCGATGGCCGTTTCACGGTGCTGATGCCGCACATGGAGCGTGTGCATCGCAATGTGCAGATGAGCTGGACGCCCGATGACTGGACCACGGACGCCAGCCCGTGGCTGCGCGTGTTCCAGAACGCGCGGCGGTTCATGGGCTGAGCTGCGCGTCGATGACGCGTTGAAACAGGACGGTTCACCCGAGCCCGCCTGACGCCCTCGAGAAAGTCGGACTCCTGTTCGACGTTCCCGAGGGCTTTTTGCATCCGGCGGCGATGACTTGTCGCGGCTGACAGGAAGTGATATCGGTGGGCAGGACGCCGCGCGTTTCAGCGAGTGAGCGTCGATATCCGGAGGCCATCGCATGGCAGGATTCGTCGCTCATCCAGCGTTTCTTTTCGTGGTGCTTCTCGTGGGTTTCATCGCGGCGGTGGCCCTCGGAGGTTTCGTTCGCCGACGCATCCGCGAACTCTCCGCCGAAGAACGCGAAGACTTCAACGTCGTTCAGACCGCAACGCTGACCCTGCTTGCGCTGCTGATCGGTTTTTGTCTCTCGATGGCCGTTGGCCGCTACGACACGCGCAAGACGCTCGAAGAAGCGGAAGCGAACGCGATCGGCACGGAGTACGCGCGAGCGGACCTGGCGGGTGCGCCCGTCGATAGCCGTATCAAAAGCTTGCTGATCGACTATGCGCGGCTACGAGCCGCTTATTACCGGGCGAGCGATCGCGCCCGCATGACGCAGATTGGAATCGAAACAGCGGCGCTGCAGACTCGACTGTGGGACCTCGCGAAGCAGGTCGCCAAGGATCAGCCGACGCCGATCGGCGGCATCGTCGTAACGGGCATGAACGATGTGCTCAACTCGCAGGATTATTCGGAAGCAGCCCGAATCAATCACATTCCGTTGGGCGCGTGGTTTCTCTTGATCGCCATCGGAGGCTTTGCGTGCGTCGTGCAAGGTTACGGTGCGCGAGGCGCGCTTCGGAAAGGATGGCTCATCACGATCCTGCCGGTGACGGTTTCATTGTCCGTCGCGCTTATCGCCGATATCGACAGCCCGCAGAGCGGCATCATCCGCGTGCAACCGCAGAATCTGAGCAGGCTTCTGCTGTCCTTGGGCGCGTAGCGGACCGCGCTCCAGGCGCAAGAAACGACAAAGCCGCCCGAGGGCGGCTTCGCTTCGCAACGCGTGACTGCCGAAGCGCGCTTACTTGATCACGGCCTTCTTGCGCAGTTCCTCTTCGAAATCCTGCAGCTTCTGCTGCTGCATCTGCTGCGCGATCTGCGCCTTGACCTGATCGAACGGCGGCGGGGCGACTTCGCGGCTATCGTCCAGACGAATGACGTGCCAGCCGAACTGCGTCTTCACCGGCGCGGCCGTCACTTCGCCCTTCTTGAGCTTCTCCGCCGCTGCGCCGAATTCCGGCACGTAAGCCGACGGCGACGACCAGTCCAGATCGCCGCCATTCTTGCCCGATCCCGGGTCCTTCGAATACTGCTTCGCGAGATCCTCGAAGCTCGCGCCGCCCTTGATCTTCGCGATCAGGTCTTTCGCCTGCGCTTCGTCTTCCACGAGGATGTGATGCAGATGCAGTTCCTTGCCGCCGCCCGTCTGCTTCACGAGCTGGTCGTAGCGTGCCTTGACTTCGGCATCGCTCGGCTTGTTCTTGGCGACGAAGTTCTCGATCAGCGCGCGCAGCACCACGGTCTGCTGCGCGACGGCGATTTGCGCCTTCACGTCCGGGCGCATTGCGATGCCTTCGCGTCCGGCTTCCTGCATCAGGATCTCGCGGTTGATGAGTTCCTCACGCACGGCCTGCTGCAGTTGCGGCGAATCCTGCTGACCCTGCTGGACGAGCTGCTTCACGAGCGCATCGGCGCGCGCCGTGGGAATCGGCGTGCCGTTGACGACGGCGATGTTTTGCGCAAACGCGGGAGCCGCCGCGCATGCCGCCAGCAACACCCAGACGCGGGTTTTTTTCAAAGTCATCGGAGGTTCCTAACTGAGCAAACTGACGCCTTAACAGGCGAGATTAGCGAAGATAAACCAGGCGCCGGTCCGAGCGAACCGGCACGCCGTGAATTCATTGGAATTGTTCTGCGAACTCTTGCGGCGTGAATGCCCGGATGGCGAGCGCATGCACGCCGCGCCGCATTTCATCGGCCAGCGCATCATACACCAGCCGATGCCGAGCCACGCGCGCCTTGCCGGCAAAGCGTTCGGAGACGACCGTCACCGTGTAATGGCTGCCCGCCGCCGCACCGGCATGGCCCGCATGCGCGGCGCTGTCGTCCTCGATGTGCACGGCCTGCGGTTCGAGCGCGGCGGTGAGAAGCGCTTCGAGATGGGTGATCTTCTCTTGCGCGCTTGCGTTGATGAAGTCGAACGATTCGCTCATTGCTTGTCCTCCTCCTTCATGTATTTCGCGAGCCAGAAGCTCTGCGCGACGATGAACAGCACGAGACAGCCCGTCGCGCCGAAGAGCTTGAAGTTGACCCACTGATCGGTGGTGAAGTTATACGCGACGAACAGGTTCACGACGCCCAGCAGCGCGAAAAACACCGCCCACGCGACGTTCAACTGTCCCCACACGCGATGCGGCAAGACGATCTGCTTGCCCATCATCGCTTCGATGAGATTCTTCCTGAAGCCGATCTGCGCGACGATCAGCGCGAACGCGAACAGCCAGTAGAGCGCGGTCGGCTTCCATTTGATGAAGGTGTCGTTATGCAACACGAGCGTCGCGCCGCCGAACACGACGACCACGCCGAGACTGACCCACAGCATCGGATCGACCTTGCGGTGACGGAACGCGACCCACGCGATCTGCACGAGCGTCGCGGCGATCGCGACGGCGGTCGCCGTGTAGATGCCCCAGATCTTGAATGCGACGAAAAAGAGGATGATCGGAAACAGATCGAACAGGAATTTCATTGGCGGCCGGAAGTGGTGGGCATCAGATAGTGCGGGTGCAGGAGACACGGCAGCGATAAGCGAACGCCCGCTCGAAAAGCGGGCGTGGATGACACGCGATGCAAGCGCATCGATACCTGCGAGCCCTTACTTGGGTTCGAATTGTAGCGCAGCCGAATTGATGCAATACCGCAGGCCAGTCGGCGCCGGGCCGTCTTCGAACACGTGGCCGAGATGCGCGCCGCAGTTCTTGCAGAGCACTTCGATGCGCAACATGCCGTGCGTGCGATCGGTCTTTTCCTGGATCACTTCGCCGTTGATCGGCTTGAAATAGCTCGGCCAGCCGCAGCCGGCATCGAATTTCGTATCGGACTCGAAAAGCGGCGTGCCGCAGCACACGCAGTCGTAGATGCCACGCTCGAAATGATCCCAGTACTCGCCGGTGAACGGCCGTTCCGTCGCGGCGTGGCGCGTCACGCGATACTGCGTTTCGCTCAGTTCGCTGCGGTAGGCGTCGTCGTCCTTTTTCAGCGGATAGTCGGCGGCGGCGGGGGTGTCGTCTCTGTTCATAAGTATCCTTGGTCGTTTCTTGCGTCCGGTGGACAACGAAGATGGGGGCGGCGGGATGAAGCGCAACTCACGAAGAGCAGCTCACTTCGAGATCGCCCGCCCAGTCTGGCGGAAGGCCGGCGTATGCCTCGTATTCCGGTTGCTCGTCGTACGGGCGGCGCAGCACATCCAGAAGACGTTCGACCTCCGAGAAGTCCTTCTCGTTCGCCTGGCGAATCGCCTGTTCGGCAAGATGATTGCGCAGCACGTACTTCGGGTTCACGCGATTCATCGCCGCGGCGCGCGACGCATCATCGCGCGATTCATGTGCAAGCCGCTCGCGATAGCGCACGGCCCACGCATCGAAAGCCGCGCGGTCGAGAAAGAGGTCGCGCACGGCCGCATCGTTCGATGCATCCGCCTTCGATACCTTCGACAGATTGCGGAACGTCAGCGTGAAATCCGCGCGATTCGCATGCATGATTTCGAACAGGGCGTTGGCGAGCTTGTCGTCGTCATCGCGGTTGGTTTCAAGCCCGAGCTTCGCGCGCATCTTCGCTTCGAGCGCCGGCGCGAACGCGGTCTTGTACTGCTCGAGCACCTTCTGCGCCTCTTCCACGACGCGTTCCGCGCGGCCTTCCTCCGGCAAATTCGCGCCAAAAAGCGGCACCAGCGCCTGCGCGAGGCAGAACAGGTTCCAGTAACCGACTTGCGGCTGACGGCTATAAGAATAGCGGCCCTGCGTATCGGAGTGATTGCAGATGTGATGCGCGTTGAAGCCGTCCATGAAACCGAACGGACCATAGTCGATGGTCAGGCCGAGAATCGACATGTTGTCCGTGTTCATCACGCCGTGGCAGAAGCCGACGCCCTGCCAGTGCGCCATCAGTTCGGCGGTGCTTCGCACGGCTTCACCGAGCAGCGCGAGATAGGGGTCGTCCGCCTCGCGGCACTGCGGATAGAAGCGGTCGATGACGTGATCGGCCAGCGCCTTCAGTTCGTCGACGCGATCGTTCGAATAGAAATGCTCGAAGTGCCCGAAGCGCACGAAGCTCGGCGCAATACGCGTGGCGATCGCCGCGGTCTCGATGGTTTCGCGGCGCACCGGCATGTCGGAGCCGATGACGGCGAGCGCGCGCGTCGTCGGGATGCCGAGATGATGCATCGCCTCGGAGCACAGAAATTCGCGGATCGACGAGCGCAGCACGGCGCGGCCATCGCCCATGCGGGAATAGGGCGTGCGGCCCGCGCCCTTCAGTTGCACTTCGAGGCGCGCGCCGGCGTGTTCGACTTCGCCGAGCGTGATCGCGCGGCCATCGCCCAACTGGCCCGCCCAAACGCCGAACTGATGCCCCGAATACACGGCGGCGTAGGGCATGGCGTCGCGCGGCCACTGCGGCGTCGGATTGCCGGCGAAGTACGCGGCGAATGCGGCGTGTTCCGGGCCGGAAGCGACGCTTGCATCGAAGCCGAGCGAATCGGCGGCTTCGCGCGAAACAGCGACGACGTAAGGATCGGGAACGGGCGTGGCGGGAAGGCGGGTCAGGAACGCGGAACCGAGCGCGGCGAAGGAACCGGGACGGCCGCTCCGGACGGCATCGGCGATGCGCTGCATGGAGCCGGCAGAGGACGCGAGTTCATCGGCTTCGTCGGTCGTTGCGCGCACCGCATTGCTTGGGGAAAACGACATATTGAGCGCCTCAGAGTTAAACGATATTGTAATTCCGCGCCCGCCGGCCTGCAGGACCGCCCTCGCGGCGGCAACCATGACGGTCACCATCGCGTAGCCAACCGCATTCCACTCGTCGAGGACTTTCCTTATGGCGGCACCGCTTTACGGTCAGATGATGGATGTACCGCTGCTCGCGTCGTCCCTGTTGGCTCATGCAGC
The DNA here is from genome assembly GCF_022879615.1 of Caballeronia grimmiae. Taxonomy (NCBI): domain Bacteria; kingdom Pseudomonadati; phylum Pseudomonadota; class Betaproteobacteria; order Burkholderiales; family Burkholderiaceae; genus Caballeronia; species Caballeronia grimmiae. Next base: position 1,447,768 of record NZ_CP084271.1, on the reverse strand, counting down.
ACGGCATTTCGGCGATACGGAGATCGTGTCGCGCCGTATCGAAGGCGATGTTCACCGTTACACGTATCGCGATTGCGAGAAACGGGCGAAGCAGCTCGCGCAGGCGCTCGGTGCGCTGGGCGTTGAACAAGGGGAGCGCATCGGCACGCTGGCGTGGAACGGTTATCGGCATCTCGAGTGTTACTACGGCGTGAGCGGCATGGGCGCCGTCTGCCATACGATCAACCCGCGTCTCTTTCCGGATCAGGTCGCGTTCATCATCGACCACGCCGACGATTCCTACGTGTTCTTCGACATGACGTTCCGGCAGCTCGTCGAGAACATCGCGCCGCAATGCCCGAACGTCAAAGGCTGGATCGCGCTCGGCGACGCTGCATGCATCGCCGAACATCTCGGCGACATGAGCGTGCCGGTGATGAGCTACGAGAGTCTCATTGCGCCGCACGACGGCCTCTATGACTGGCCGGTGCTCGACGAGCGCCAGGCATCGTTTCTCTGCTACACGTCGGGCACGACCGGCAATCCGAAGGGCGCGCTGTACTCGCATCGGTCGACGGTGCTGCATGCGTATGGCGCCGCGCTGCCGGACGCGATGGGTGCATCGTCGAGCGACGCGATCCTGCCCGTCGTGCCGATGTTCCATGTCAACGCGTGGGGCATTCCGCACGCGGGGCCGCTCGTCGGCGCGAAGCTGGTGTTTCCCGGCAAGGACCTGGACGGCCAGTCGCTCTATGAATTGATGGAAGCGGAAGGCGTCACGTATTCGGCGGGCGTGCCGACCGTCTGGCTCGGCTTGCTCGCGTACATGAAGCAGGCGGGCAAGCGCTTTTCGACGTTGAAGCGCACGGTGATCGGCGGTTCGGCCTGTCCGCCGGCGATGCTGCGCGCTTTCGAAGACGAATACGGCGTCGAAGTAATCCACGCGTGGGGCATGACGGAAATGTCGCCGCTCGGCACGCTGGCGCGCCTGAGCTTCAGGCAGAAGCAGCGTTCGCCGGAGGAGCAGCGCGCATCGCGCGAGAAGCAGGGACATGCGCTTTTTGGCGTCGATATGAAAGTGGTCGGCGACGATGGCCGCGAGCTTCCCTGGGACGGCGCATCGTTCGGCGATCTGCACGTGCGCGGCCCGTGGGTCATCGACCGCTATTTCCGCCGCGACGATTCTCCGCTCGTCGACGGCTGGTTCCCGACGGGCGACGTCGCGACCATCGATGCCGATGGCTTCATGCACATCACCGATCGCAGCAAGGACGTGATCAAGTCGGGCGGCGAGTGGATCAGTTCGATCGACCTGGAGAACATCGCGGTGTCGCATCCGCAGGTGGCGGAGGCGGCGTGCATCGCGTGTTCGCATCCGAAGTGGACCGAGCGGCCGATGATCGTCGCGGTGCGTCGCCCTGGTGCGACGCTCACGCGCGAGGAACTGCTCGCGTTTTACGAAGGCAAGGTCGCGAAGTGGTGGATTCCCGATGACGTCGTGTTCGCCGACGAGTTGCCGCATACGGCGACCGGCAAGCTGCAGAAGGTGCGGCTGCGGGAGTTGTATCGGGAGCACGTGCTGCCGGGGGTGGAGGAGAGGACGGTCTAGCCGTCTTTGTCCCGCCGGGCAGGGTTGGTCGGATTAAGTCACTAGCGAAAGCCGATACTTTGCAGCGACCATGCTGGCCTCTTGGCGACAGTCGAGAGGCCGCTTTGTCGTTCGCCCCAATACGGCCGCTTCAGCCCCATCGCCGGTCCGCGAATCCGTTCTGGCGAAGCCTCAACGATGCCGATTCATGTGAGCGTGCAGGACGCAGGGACGTTCGACGCGGCCCGCCTGTACTGCTTCGCCACCGGCAGCACTTCACCGACGTACTCGCGGCGATTGCCTGAGCGATGTAGGCGGCGCGCGGGCATTTCTAACGCATGGTCAGACGGTGTTTTGTAAATTGCGGCTCAATCGCCCACAATGCCTCATCGGCGCAACACACAGGAGCGATACATGCCCGTGCAGTACACCATCCGCGACAACGTCGCCGTCATCACGCTCGACAACCCGCCCGTCAACGGGCTCGGGCATTCGACGCGCCTCGGCATCGTCGAAGGCGTGGAGCGCGCGCGCGACGATGCGAACGTGGCGGCCGTCGTTATCATCGGCGCGGGCAAGGCGTTCTCGGGCGGCGCGGACATCACCGAATTCAACACGCCCAAAGCCACGCAGGAACCGACGCTCGCCACCGTCATCAAGACCGTCGAGAACAGCGAAAAGCCGGTGATCGCCGCGATCCACGCTATCGCGATGGGCGGCGGCCTCGAACTCGCGCTCGGCGCGCACTACCGCGTGGCCGCGCCCGGCGCGCAGATCGCGCTGCCCGAAGTGAAGCTCGGCCTGTTGCCCGGCGCGGGCGGCACGCAACGTCTGCCGCGTGCGGTCGGTCTCGAAACCGCGCTCGACATGATCGTGTCGGGCGCGCCAGTCAGATCGGAGCAGCTCGCGCACACCGCGCTCTTCGACGAAATGGCCGAAGGCGATCTGCTCGATGCCGCCGTGCGCTTCGCCGCGCGCATCGCACAGACGAGGGGGCCGCATCCGAAAGTGCGCGACCGTGACATCGCGCATACGGATGCCGAGCGCATCATCCGGTCCGCTCGCGAGAAAATCGCGCAGACCGCGAAGCATTTCCCCGCGCCGCACAAGTGCATCGACGCGATCGAACGCGGCGTGAACGAAGGCTTCGAGCGCGGCCTCGCGTTCGAGCGCGAGTGCTTTCTCGCGCTCGTGCAGACGCCCGAGAGCCGCGCCTTGCGGCACGCGTTCTTCGCGGAACGCGCGGCGGGCAAGATCGCCGATGTGCCATCGAATACGCCCGCGCGGAAAATCGAGCGCATCGGCGTGATCGGCGCGGGAACGATGGGCGGCGGCATCGCGATGAACTTCGTCAACGCGGACCTGCCCGTCGTGCTCCTGGACACAACGCAGGACGCGCTCGATCGCGGCATCGCCACGATTCGCCGCAACTTCGAAGCGCAAGCGAAGAAAGGCAAGCTAACGCACGAACAGGTCGAAGCGCGAATGCGGCTCATCACCCCGACGCTCGCTTACCGCGATCTGTCCGAAGCCGATCTCATCGTCGAAGCGGTGTTCGAAGACATCGACGTGAAAGAGCGCGTGTTCCGTCAGCTCGATGACATCGCCAAGCCCGGCGCGATCCTCGCATCGAACACGTCGACGCTCGATCTCGACCGCATCGCCGCGTTCACGAAGCGCCCGGGCGATGTCGTCGGCATGCACTTCTTCAGCCCCGCCAACGTGATGAAGCTGCTCGAAGTGGTGCGCGGCGCGAAGACGGAGAAAGACGTGCTCGCGAGCGTGATGCAGCTCGCGAAAAAAGTCCGCAAGACGGCAGTCGTCGCGGGCGTGTGCGATGGCTTCATCGGCAACCGGATGATCGAGCAATACCTGCGCCAGGCGCTGTTCATGCTGGAAGAAGGCGCGCTGCCCGCGCAGATCGATCGCGCGATCGAGCAGTTCGGCTTCGCGATGGGGCCGTTTCGCATGAGCGATCTTGCGGGCAACGACATCGGCTGGGCCATCCGCAAGCGCCGCTACCGCGATCAGCCGCAGATGCGTTATTCGCAGATCGCGGACCGGCTTTGCGAAGCGGGCCGCTTCGGCCAGAAAACCGGCGCGGGCTGGTACGACTATGCGGACGGCTCCCGCGAAGCGAAGCCATCGCGCATGGTCGACGACATGATCGCCGCGTATTCGAAAGAGCGGGGCATCGAACGGCGCAGCATCGGCGACGAAGAGATCGTCGAACGGCTACTGTATGCGCTCGTCAACGAAGGCGCGAAGATTCTCGACGAGGGCATCGCGAGCAAGGCATCGGATATCGACATCGTTTATCTCACCGGCTACGGTTTCCCGCTATGGCGCGGCGGCCCGATGTTCCATGCCGACGCCACCGGTCTCCAGAACGTCGAGCGCGCAGTGCGCCGATACGCCGGACAGCCCAACGGCGATGCGTGGCAACCCGCCGCGCTCCTCACCCGACTCGCGGCCTCGAACGGCCGCTTCAACGCCTGATGCAAGCGATATGAAATCCGTGGAAGATGTGCTTCTCGTCGTCGACGTGCAATACGACTTCATGCCGGGCGGGGCGCTGGCTGTCGCGCGTGGCGACGAAGTGGTGCCGGTCGTCAACCGGCTGGCGCGAGCGTTCTCGCACGTGGTGCTGACGCAGGACTGGCATCCGGCGTCGCATGTTTCGTTCGCGGCGAATCATGCAGGCCGCGCGCCGTTCGAGACGATCGCGTTGCCCTATGGCGAACAGGTGCTCTGGCCAACGCATTGCGTGCAGGGCACGGACGGCGCGGCGCTGCATCGCGACCTCGATGCGCCGCACGCGCGGCTAATCGTTCGCAAGGGTCATCACGAGAAGGTGGACAGCTATTCGGCATTCCTCGAAGCCGACCGCACGACATCCACGGGCCTTGCGGGCTACTTGCGCGATGTCGGCGCACAGCGCGTCTGGCTCGCGGGACTCGCCACCGACTATTGCGTCGCGTGGTCCGCGCTCGATGCGCGCGCCGCCGGTTTCGAAGCGCACGTGATCGAAGACGCCTGCCGCGCGATCGACCTGAACGGCTCGCTCGACAAGGCCTGGAGCGACATGCGGGCCGCGGGCGTAACGCGCGTGCAAGCGGCGCAGGTCAACGCGGCGTGAGCCGCCGCGGACAACGAGGATTTGCTACGCTTGCAGCTTCGTCAGACAACAGGAGCCGCCGTGCTGCGTCACATCGTCATGTGGAAACTGAAGGACTTCGCCGAGGGCGCGGACCGCGCTGAAAACGCGCAGAAGCTAAAGGCGAAGCTCGAAACCTGCCGCAGCATCGTGAAGGGGCAAGGACACTTCGAAGTCGGCACCGCGCAACCGGGTTTCGATTGCACCTACGACGTCGTGCTCGTCTCGGATTTCGACGACAAAGCATCGCTCGACGCCTACCAGAATCATCCGCGCCATCTGGCGTTGAAGGACTTCGTGGCGGCGATTCGCGAAGCGCGCCAGTGCGTCGACTACGAAGTGTGACCGCAATGACTGATACTAAAACAAGCCACGGCCCGGCGCTCGAAAGCCCGTTTATCGACTTGCTCGGCGTCGAGCTCGTGAAGGCCATCGATGGCGAGAGCGAAGTGCGTCTGCCGCTCGGCGACGCGCATCTCAACACATGGGGCATCGCGCATGGCGGCGTGACCATGACCCTGCTCGATGCGGCGCTCGCGATCGCGGCGCGCAGCGTGGCGGGTGACGGCATCGGCGTCGTCACCGTCGAAATGAAGGTCAACTTCATGCAGCCGGGACGCGGCGAGTTGCGCGGTTATGGCCGCGTGCTGCATCGCTCGACGACGATGGCTTATTGCGAAGGCGAAGTCCGCGATAGCGAAGGGCACTTCGTCGCAAAGGCGCTCGGCACGTTCAAGTACATGAAGCGGCTCGCCGTCGGGCGCGACGTCGTGAGACAGAAGCTGCGCTCCGATCCAAAGGCGACGCCCGGACCGAGCGACGCGTGACGAGCTGTGCGGCGCGCCGCTGGTCCGGCCGCGCCTGACTGAAGTTCACGCAGCCGCCGTTGCTTCGTCCTCACGGATAACGCCACAGATCAGGAGAACCATTGGATCGCTTCGAAGACAAGGTCGCCGTCATCACCGGCGCGGGAAGCGGCTTCGGCCGTGAGTTTGCGCTCATGGGCGCGTCGCTCGGCATGAAGCTCGTGCTCGCCGATATCGACGACGCCGCGCTCGCCGCAACCGTCGATGCCGTCCGCGCGCAAGGCGGGCAGGCGCAGGGCGTGCGCACCGACGTGTCGGATGCGGACGAGGTCGATGCGCTCGCCCGCGCCACGCTCGATGCCTACGGCGGCGTGCATCTGCTTTTCAACAACGCGGGCGTCGGCGCGGGCGGCTTCGTCTGGGAGAACAGCCCGAAGGACTGGCAATGGGTGTTCGGCGTGAACGTGATGGGCGTCGCGAACGGGCTGCGCGCTTTCACGCCGATCATGCTGAAGCAGGGCGAGCCCGCGCATATCGTCAATACGGCGTCCGTGGCCGGCTTGCTCGCGGCGCCCGCGATGGGCGTCTACAACGCATCGAAGCACGCGGTCGTCGGGCTGACGGAGACGCTGTATCACGATCTGCGGCTCGCACGTGCGCCGGTCGGCGTGTCGCTGCTGTGCCCGGCGTTCGTGCCGACGGGCATCGCCGATGCCGAACGCACGCGCCCCGATGCGCTCGCCAACGATGCGCCGCTGACCGCATCGCAAAAGATGGCGGCGCGGCAACTGACGCGGGCGGTGGAAGGCGGGCGGCTATCGGCGCGCGATGTCGCCGCGCTCACCTTCGACGCCGTGCGGGAAGGGCGCTTTTACGTCATCACGCATCCGAACATCATGCCGTCGATTCAACTTCGGCTCGACGATATCGCGCAGTTGCGCAGCCCGACCGATCCGATGTCGCACAGACAAGAAGCGAAGAGATCGGATTAACGGGTTCGTGGCATCATCGTGCCCTTTGAACGCTTCTTTCGCCGATGCCGCTCAACCCCAAGATCGCGCAAATTCTCGAGATGGTCGCGCGCGCGAACCGTCCGCCGTATCACACGCTGACGCCAGCCGAAGCGCGCGCCGCCTACGCGATGAGCGCGCCGATTCTCGACATCGCGCCGCTGCCGATGCACAGCATCGAAGACATGCGTATCGGCACACGCGACGGCGCTGAGATCGGCGTGCGCGTCTATCATCCGGTCGCGCCGAGCTGGGCGGAACCGGCGGCGGCGCTGTTGTATCTGCATGGCGGCGGCTTCACGGTCGGCAGCATCGCGACGCATGACGCGCTCTGCCGCAAGCTCGCGCACGATGCGGGCTGCGCGGTGGTATCGGTCGATTACCGGCTCGCGCCCGAGCATCGCTTTCCAATAGCCGTGAACGATGCGTTCGACGCGCTTCAATGGCTCGTGCAGGAAGCGGCGCTGCTGGGCATCGATGCAGCGCGGCTCGCGATCGGCGGCGACAGCGCGGGCGGCACGCTCGCCACGGTCTGCGCAGTGCTCGCACGCGATGCGGGCATCCCGTTGCGGCTGCAACTGCTGATTTATCCCGGTACGAGCGCGCGGCAGGACAGTGCATCGCATGCGCGGCTCGCCGAAGGCTATTTGCTGTCGGGCGAAACGATTCAATGGTTCTTCGCGCAATATCTGCGTGACGATCGCGACCGTGACGACTGGCGTTTCGCGCCCCTCGACGCGGCGGGCGGTCATCCGGACTTCGCAGGCGTTGCGCCGGCGTGGATCGCGGCGGCGGACCACGATCCGCTCTACGACGAGGACATCGCGTATGCCGCAAAGCTCGAAGCGGCCGGCGTGCGAGTCACACTGGCGCGCTACGAAGGCATGATCCACGAGTTCTTCAAGATGGGCGGATTCGTGCCCGAAGTGGCGCGCGCACATGCGGATGCGGTGGCGGCGTTGAGGGAGGCGTTGGGCTGAGGGAGGCGGTTGATTGTTTGGATGTCTGACATGCCGCGCAAACCGCTCGTCCGCATCTGTCTCAATGCTTCTGCGCTTTTACTTCTCGCACTCGTCGTTGTCTTCAACGCAGCCAACCTGATCGAAGCGTACGGCAGCGGTGCGCCGTTCTACTCGCGCACCGTCAACATGGACAAATGAGTCGATCCGTTGCCGCTTCTCGCCCTCGTCGATGCGCTCACCGTGCTGCTCCAGTTCGCCACCGTCCGAATGCTTCGACGCAAGCCCTGAGCGCGCGGCAGTCACGAAGCGATATCGAAGTCGAACGCCCGCTCGAAGCTGCCCGGCCTCACGATGCGATGCGAGCCATCGTCGTCGCTGCGCTCCTTGATCTGAATCGACATGCCACGCTCGTTCGGCGTGACGCGCAACGCCGTGGTGCTGCGCGTGCCGTACTCGGGCGTCTCGATGAACGCCGCCGACAGCACGCGCTCTCGCTCGATCGACAAGCCCGTCGACGGCAGCAGCGCATCGTCGGCGATGCGCGGATCCCGTAGCGTTTCGATCAGCACGTCGAGTTCCGGATGTTCATCGGCGTGGATCAGGTCGGCCAGCGCGTCGCGTTGCGCGACGAGTTTCGGCCACGGCGTATTCAGCAAGCTGTTCGACAAGCCATGCACGCCCGCCCCGAGCAACGAGGGCGGCGCGTCGGCGCGGTTGCCGTACCAGCCGAGCTCGCGCCGCGTGAAATCGCCGCAAAGCAAGTTGAACCCGTTATAGCGATGCCCGCATTCCGCGACGCGCTCCAGATAATCCATCGGCGCGACGCGTTCGCCCAACAAAAACGCGCTTACCAGCGTGCCGCGCGTGGGCGCATCGGCGCGCATTTCGGCAGGCGAGCGGAAGTTCGTCAGCGCGGCGAACCGGCCATCGCGGCTCACGCCGAGCCACGTGCCGCCGCCCGTCAGATCGCGGCCAGCAAGCACGCCGGGGGCGTCGGTCCACCAGTGCATCGGCTCGGCCTCGCGGCGGAAGAATTCATCGCGATTCGCGGCCAGCGTCAGCAAGGCGCGCTCGCCGTGCGGCTGCGCGTCCGCCGTTGCGTCCGGCTGCCAGTCGAAAACGATGAGGCACATGCGCTTACACGTCCGACGGAAACGCGTACGGCAGCGGCAGAAATTCAAGCGCGGGACCATCGGCGGAACCGACATGCACCGCGCCGTCTTCGAGCGCCGCCAGCTTGATCTCGACCAAGCAATCGACGCCGCCCGTTTCCGACGGCGCCACGTTCACGACGAGCCCGCACGGCTGCCCCGGATCGGCGGAATGAAAAAGCTCCGCGCCGGGCGTCGCGGTTTCGGCGCGCGCGAGGGCAGTGCGCCGCTTGATTGTGCCGCGATACTGGCTGCGCGCGACCACTTCCTGACCCGGATAACAGCCTTTCTTGAAGTTGACCCCGCCGAGCACGTCGAAATTGACCATCTGCGGGACGAATTGCTCGACCGTCGCCTGCGTGATGCGCGGTTCGCCCGCGTGAATATCCAGCCAGTCCCAGAGCGCGGCCGGCGCGCGGTGCAGTTTGTCGCCGAGGCTCGCGAGCCGCGCTTCGACATCCGCTTTCGGGCCGATCCACAGAAAGCGCGGACGATTTTCCGCATCCGGCACGCGGATCAGCGCGCCATGCGGGCCTTCTACCTTCACGTGGATGCCATCTGGCAGCGCGTCGAAGATGCCGGAGAGCGCCGCGCGGACATCGCCCGCAAAGCCGACGGCGGCGACTTCGGCCGTCGCGTCCGAAAGCTTCGCCTTCGCGCGCAGCACGAACATCGACAGGCGCTTTTGCACGGGCGCCTGGATGTCGCTCGACATCAGCAGGCGAACCGCGTCGGACGTGCGCCACATCAGGAACGAGCCGAGCAGGCGGCCCTTCGCGGAACAATAGCCCGCGAGCCGCGCGGTGGATGCGTCGAGATGCTGCACGTCGTTCGTGAGCTGGGTGTGCAGGAAGGCGGCGGCGTCTTCGCCTTTGACATCGATCACGCCGAACTGCGTGAGCGGAATAAACACGCCGGCGGTCCGGACGGCTTCGAAATCGGCGGCGGCGAGGGAAGGAGTCTGGAGATTCATGTGTCGGGAAGAGTCGATGCCAGCGGTGCGGCCGGGAGTCCGTGAATGGCGAACCAAACCGGTCAGCGGCCTTCGCGCAGGCGGGCAAGTTATTATATTGGTCTTATCCCAAGCGTGTTTCGCATGACTTTCCTGAAGAAATGCATCGTGGCGGCGGTGTTCGTCGTCATGCTCGCAGCAGCCGTCGCAGGCGGCGTGTATTACTGGGCCAACCGGCCGATGACGCTTTCGCCCGCCGAACTCGACGTCACCATCAAGCCTCACAGCAGCTTGCGCAGCGTGAGCGCGCAACTGAATCGCGGTGGCGTGCCCGTCGAGCCCGAGCTTTTCGTGCTGATGACGCGCGCGCTCGGCCTGTCCGCGCAGCTCAAATCCGGCAATTACGCGTTCAAGAGCGGCGTCACGCCTTACGAAGTGCTGCAGAAAATCGCCCGTGGCGATGTGAACGAATACGTCGCGACCGTCATCGAAGGCTGGACGCTGCAGAAAATGCGCAGCGAGCTGGACGGCAATCCCGCGCTCACGCACGACACGGCCGGCATGAGCGACATCGACATTCTGAAGGCGATCGGCGCGACGGAAGTCGACAAGATCTCCGCCGAAGGGCTCTTTTTCCCGGACACCTATCTCTTCGACAAAGGCACGAGCGATCTCGCCGTCTACAAGCGCGCCTATCGCACGATGCAGCGGCGGCTGACCGAAGCATGGAACACGCGCGCGCCGAATCTGCCTTACAAGACGCCGTATGACGCGTTGATCATGGCGTCGATCGTCGAGAAGGAGACGGGGCGCGCGGCGGACCGGCCGCTCGTGGCGGCGGTATTCGCGAACCGGCTGCGCATCGGCATGCCGCTGCAGACGGACCCGACCGTGATCTACGGGCTCGGCCCGGACTACGGCGGCCGTCTGAAGAAAAAAGACCTGCAGACGGACACTCCGTACAATACCTACACGCGCATGGGTCTGCCGCCGACGCCGATTGCGCTGCCGGGCGTGGCCGCGCTGAACGCCACGCTGAATCCCGCCGCGAGCAGCGCGCTGTATTTCGTCTCGCGCGGGGACGGCAGCAGCTTCTTTTCCGACAATCTGGGCGACCACAACAAGGCCGTCGACAAGTACATCCGGGGTCAATGATGGCGCGTGGCAGGTTCATCACGTTCGAAGGCATCGACGGCGCGGGCAAGACCACGCATCTCGACTGGTTCCGCCAGCAGCTCGACGGCAAGATCGCCGCGAGCGGCCGCCGTGTCGTGACGACGCGCGAGCCGGGCGGCACCGCGCTCGGCGAAACGCTGCGCGGCATTCTGCTGAATCAGCCGATGGACCTCGAAACCGAGGCGCTCCTGATGTTCGCGTCGCGTCGCGAGCATCTTGCGCAAGTGATCGAGCCGGCGCTCGCACGCGGCGACTGGGTGCTGTCGGACCGGTTCTCCGATGCGACTTTCGCCTATCAGGGCGGCGGGCGCGGCCTGCCGCGCGACAAGCTCGAGGCGCTCGAACGCTGGGTGCAGGGCGGTTTTCATCCGGACCTCACGGTGCTCTTCGACGTGCCTACCGACACCGCGAGCGAGCGGCGCTCGGCTGCCCGCGCGCCCGACAAGTTCGAAAGCGAATCGGAGGCGTTCTTCGAGCGCACGCGCGCCGAATATCTGCGCCGCGCGGCGGAATCGCCGGAGCGCTTCGTCATCGTCGATTCGACACAGCCGATCGATACCATCCGCAAGCGGCTCGAAGACGTGGTCGCCGGACTCTGATTTCTCACCAGCCTCTACGATGATCTATCCCTGGCAAACCGACGACTGGCAACGCCTCCAGCAACTACGCGCGCACTGGCCGCACGCGCTCTTGCTGCACGGAGAAGCGGGCATCGGCAAGCTGCATTTCGCGCAGCATCTCGCGCAGGGCCTCTTGTGCGAGACGCCCGCCGCCAACGGCGAGCCTTGCGGCACGTGCCCAGCGTGCCTGTGGTTCTCGCAGGGCAATCACCCGGATTACCGCGCCGTGCTGCCCGAAGCCCTCGCGGGTCTCGCCGGCGACGATGCATCCGCCGATAAAGCCGACGACGGCGACAGCAAGAAGACACGCGCGCCCAGCAAGGAAATCAAGATCGAGCAGGTCAGGGCGCTGCTCGATTTCTGCGGCGTCGGCTCGCATCGCGGCGGCTTGCGTGTGGTGCTTCTGTATCCGGCCGAGGCGCTCAACGTCGCGGCGGCCAACGCGCTTCTGAAGACGCTCGAAGAACCGCCGTCGGGCGTCGTGTTCCTGCTGGTGTCGGCGCGCATCGACAGGCTGTTGCCGACCATCATCAGCCGATGCCGTCAATGGCCGATGAGCGTCCCGAATGCCAGCGACGCCCGCGCGTGGCTCGCGTCGCAAGGCGTCGACGATGCCGCCGGGCTGCTCGCCGAAGCCGGTGGCGCGCCGCTCGCCGCGCTCGCGCTCGCCAGCGACGAACACCGCGCGCTGCGTGACTTCACGCTCGCGCAACTGGCGGCCGGCCCGAACTGCGACGCCTTCGCGTGCGGCGAAAATCTGCAAAAGCTGCCCGTGCCGATGGTGCTCGGCTGGCTGCAACGCTGGCTGTACGATCTGCTCGCGCAGCGCACCGCCGGCCGTCCGCGCTATTTCCCCGGCGCGGGGAAAACGCTCGCCCGCTGCGCGCAGAGCGCCGATCCCGCCGCGCTCGCCCGCTACATCAAGACGGTCACGCGCCAGCGCGCGGTAGAAAATCATCCGCTGAACGCGCGGCTCGTGTTCGAGGAGCTGTTCCTCGCCTATCGCGGCATCTTCACTCACTGACTCGTTGCATCTTCCGATTAGCACGCCCATGAGCCTCACGTATCGCGACGCCACGCTCGACGACTTGCCCGCCATCGTCGCCATCTACAATTCGACGATCGCCTCGCGGCAGGTGACGGCGGACCTCGACCCGGTCAGCATCGAAAGCCGGCTCGCCTGGTTCCACTCGCACGGGCCGCACGCGCGGCCGCTGTGGGTCGTCGAAGAGGGCGGCGACGTCATCGCGTGGCTGAGTTTTTCCGACTTCTATGGCCGGCCCGCCTATGCGCGCACCGTCGAAGTGAGCATTTATCTGCATGACCGGGCGCGCGGCAAGGGCCTCGGCAAGAAGCTGCTGCAGGAAGCGCTCGACAAAGCGCCGTCGCTCGGCGTCGATACCGTCCTCGGTTTCGTGTTCGGGCACAACGAGCCGAGCATGCGGCTTTTCGCCAATTTCGGCTTCACGGCGTGGGGCACGCTGCCGCGCGTCGCGATGCTCGATGGCGTCGAGCGCGATCTCGTCATTCTGGGCTTGCGGCTCGACGGCGCGGCAAAGCCGGGCGTCGCGGCTGCGGCCTAGAAAGTATTCGCTGCAAAGGAGCACGGATGTTCGTCGATTCTCACTGTCACATCAATTTCGAAGGCCTCGCCGACCGTCTGCCCGACGTCCTCGACAAGATGCGCGAGCACGCGGTCACGCATGCGCTGTGCGTGTCCGTCGATCTGGAAACGCTGCCCTCCGTGCTCGCGATTGCCGAGCAGCATGACAACGTGTACGCGTCGGTCGGCGTGCATCCGGATCACGAGGACATGAGGGAGCCGAGCGTCGCGGAACTCGTCGAACTGGCCGCGCATCCGAAGGTGTGCGCGATCGGCGAGACCGGGCTCGATTACTATCGGCTGGAAGGGCGCAGCATCGCCGATATGGAATGGCAGCGCGAACGCTTTCGCACGCACATTCGCGCCGCGCACGCGACGGGCAAGCCGCTCATCATCCACACGCGGTCGTCGTCGGAAGACACGCTGCGCATCATGGAAGAGGAACGGGCGAGCGTACCGGGCGGCGTGATGCATTGCTTCACCGAGCCGTGGCACGTCGCGCAAGCGGCGCTCGCGCAGGGCTTCCATATCTCGCTGTCGGGCATCGTCACGTTCAAGAAGGCGACCGACGTGCAGGACGTCGCGCGGCGCGTGCCGCTCGACCGGCTGCTGATCGAAACGGACTCGCCGTATCTCGCGCCGGTGCCGTATCGCGGCAAGCCGAATGAACCTGCTTACGTCAGTTATGTCGGACGCTTCATCGCGCAATTGCGCGAAGAGACGGATGAAGCGGTTGCGCAGGCCACCACCGACAACTTTTTCCGGCTGTTCAAGATCGCCCGGCCGGCAGCTTCGGCCTGAGCGTCTCCAAAGCGAAGCGCGGCGAATTCCCTGTATTGAAGCAATGCGAAGGTCCACCATGAACAATTCCCCGATGATTTCCACTCTCTCCACGACGAACCGCGCCCGGCGCGCGACGGTGCGCGGCCTTTTTGCGGGCGCGCTCGTCGCGGCGTGCGCGTTTGCGCAGCCGGTGTGGGCCGCGTCCGTGGATTCGCTCATCAAGGCGGTCAAATTCGACGACGTCTCGGCGGTCAAGAAACAACTGGCGCAGGGCGCGGACCCGAATACGGTCGACAACACCGGCGCGCCGATCCTCGTCATCGCGGCGCGGGAGAAGTCGGATAAAGTCGGCCAGCTTCTTGCCGATAACCCGAACATCGACCTCGAAAAAGCCGATCCGGCCGGCGAAAATGCAATGATGCTCGCCGCGCTCAACGGCGACGCGACGTTCGTGAATCTGCTGATCGCGAAAGAGGCGGAAGTGAACAAGAAGGGCTGGACACCGCTGCATTACGCGGCGACCAACGGCCATGACGACGTCGTCAAGATTTTGCTGGACCATTCGGCCTATATCGACGCGGGATCGCCGAACGGCACGACACCGCTGATGATGGCCGCACGCGGCGGTCATCTGTCGACATGCAAGCTGCTGCTCGATGAAGGCGCGGACTTGCGCGTGAAAAATCAGCTCGGCATGACCGCGGTGGATTTCGCACGCAAGTACAACGAACGCGATGTCGCCGAAGGCCTGCAGGCGCGCCTCGATGCAATGCAGGGCGGCGCTCCGCAAAGCGGCGCAAATGGGTCAAAATAACGCGGATCGACGCGCAATATCGTCACGCCGACATGAATCCGGGCAAGGGCGGCCGGGCCTGACCGCCTTCGCCCATCAAGCCGCGGATCAACATACAAGGAAGATCATGCTGCGGGAATTCGTCATCGCCTGTGCACTCGCGACGCCGGTTTGCGCGTTCGCGTTCACGGGCAACGATCTCAACACGCTCTGCACGAAGACCGATCCCAACTCGCGCACGGCCTGCGCCGCCTATATCGAAGGCGCAGCGGACGGCATCTACAACACGATCGAGGCGATCGGCGGGACCACGGGGCCGCAGGTCGGCCAGTACTTCTGCCTGCCCACCGATGTGAAGCCGCAACAGTTGACGGATGCGGTGCGCAAGTACATCGCCGATAACCCCGACAAGGCAGCCTTCAACGCAACGACGATGGTCTCGCTGGGCCTCGGTAAAGCGTTTCCGTGCAAGGCGGAGCGTTGAGCATGTGTTAGGCGGCTGGCGGCGAACTCACACGGCTCGCCGCCGGCCGTCGCGTTGTTTTTCGAAGCAAGCCCTCGTGCCGATGGCCCGACGGGGGCTGTCCCACGCCGCCCGCGCTTCTCTTTCCCGTCGTTCAATGCGCTCGCCGCGCACCGCGTTGAAACCCGCACGCCGTTTGCTAGTCGAAAAGCTGGAAGCGGGCCGCTCGTGTCCCGCAGCAGACAATAAAACGCAAGAGGAATGCATATGAGCCGTCTCGTCGTCGTATCCAACCGGGTCGCCACGCCGACCGAAACCAAGGGCTCCGCGGGCGGGCTCGCCGTGGGCGTCTTCGGCGCGCTGAAGGACAGCGGCGGCGTCTGGTTCGGCTGGAGCGGAGACGTGGTGAGCGAGACCGTCGCGAATCAGGGGCCGTCGCTCGAGCAGGACGGCGCGGTCACGTTCGCCACCGTCGGGTTGCCGAAGAAGGACTACGACCAGTACTACCGCGGTTTCTCGAACGCGATGCTGTGGCCCGTGTTCCACTATCGCAACGATCTCGCCGTCTATGACCGCGACGAATACGCCGGCTACCGCCGCGTGAACTCGTGGCTCGCGCACAAGCTCATCAAGCTGCTGCAACCGGACGATGTCATCTGGGTCCACGACTATCACCTGATTCCGTTCGCCGAAGCGTTGCGCAGCGAGGGCATCACGAATCGCATCGGCTTCTTTCTGCACATTCCGTTTCCGTCGCCGCAGATTCTCTTGAACATTCCGCCGCATGAAGAACTCGTGCGGTCGCTGTGCTGCTACGACGTCGTCGGCTTCCAGACCGAAGGCGATCAGATCGCGTTCCACGATTACATCGTGCGCCACGCCCACGGCAAGGCAACGAGCGACGGGCAGGTCGAAGCGTTCGGCCGAAAGTTGAAGACGGGCGTGTATCGCATCGGCGTGTTCCCGGACGAGATCGCCGAGCAGGCCGAGCGCGGCGAGGCGCGTCAGGACGTGATGGACCTGAAACAGAGCCTCGAAGGCCGCAAGCTCATCATGAGCGTCGACCGGCTCGATTATTCGAAGGGACTCGTCGAACGCTTTCGCGCGTTCGAGCATTTTCTGGAGAAATCGCCGGAGTGGCGCGGCAACGTCACGCTCGTGCAGATCGCGCCGCCCACGCGCTCGGACGTCGAGACCTATCAGCAGATCCGGCAGAACCTCGAGTACGAAGCAGGGCGCATCAACGGGCGCTTTTCGGGCCTCGATTACACGCCGATCCGCTATCTGAATCAGCGATACGACCGCTGGAAGCTGATGTCGCTGTTTCGCGAGTCGCAAATCGGGCTGGTCACGCCGCTGCGCGACGGCATGAATCTCGTCGCGAAGGAGTATGTCGCCGCGCAGAATCCCGACGACCCCGGCGTGCTCGTGCTCTCACAGTTCGCGGGCGCGGCGGGCGAATTGTCCGGCGCGGTGATGGTGAACCCGCATGACGTCGTCGGCATGAGCGACGCCCTCGCGCGCTCGCTCGCGATGCCGCTTGCCGAGCGGCAGCAACGCTACGAGGCGAACATGGCCGCGCTGCGCAAGTACGACCTCGGCGTCTGGCGCGACAATTTTCTCGCCGATCTACGCGACGTCCGGCGCAAGTAACAGCCGCGCGAAACGAGTGTTTCCCGCCTGTAACAAGGTGTTGAAAGTGCAAGGAAGCGCTGTTTCGCCGCCGTTCGCCCGCGATAATGGCTTCTCGCGAATCGACGCCTAGGGCAACACCTCGTTAGCCCGCTTACACCCTGCTGTCATACTCGAAGCGCGTGGCAGAGAGGCCGCGCGTCGAGTTCGGGTGGACGTCGAAAATGCATGGAGACGAACGATGAGAATTGCCCAGATCGCCCCGCTGACCGAATCGGTGCCGCCGAAGCTCTATGGCGGCACGGAGCGTGTCGTGTCGTATCTGACTGAAGCGCTCGTCGAACTGGGGCACGAGGTCACGCTGTTTGCCACCGGCGATTCGCAGACCACCGCGAAGCTGGAATCGGTCTGGCCGCGCGCGCTGCGGCTCGATCCCGCGATTCGCGACCGCATCGCGCCGCATATGCTGCTGATGGAAATGGTGCGGCGCCGGGCCGAAGAGTTCGACGTCCTGCATTTCCACATGGACTATTACTCGTTCTCGCTCTTCAACCGGCAGGAGACGCCGTTCGTCACGACGATGCACGGCCGCCTCGATCTGCCGGAGCAGCAGCCCGTGTTCGATACCTTCAACACCGCGCCGGTCGTGTCGATTTCGGATGCGCAGCGGCATCCGTTGCCGCAGGCGAAATGGGTGTCGACGGTCTATCACGGGCTGCCGGAAAAGCTCTACGTGCCGCAGCCCGTCGAGCACAAGTATCTGGCGTTCCTCGGGCGCATTTCGCCGGAAAAGCGCGTCGATACGGCGATCCGCATCGCCGGGCGCTGCGGCCTGCCGATCAAGATCGCCGCCAAAGTCGATGCCGCCGATCACGAGTATTTCGAGCGTGAAATCGCGCCGCTTCTCGAATTGCCGTATGTCGAATACATCGGCGAAATCAACGATAGCCAGAAGGCGGAGTTTCTCTCGGGCGCACTCGCGCTGCTGTTTCCGATCGACTGGCCGGAGCCTTTCGGCCTCGCCATGATCGAAGCAATGGCCTGCGGCACGCCTGTCATCGCGTTCAATCGCGGGGCCGTGCCGGAAGTGGTGGACGAGGGCGTGTCGGGCTTTATCGTCGAAGACGAGATCGGCGCGGTCGCGGCCGTCAACCGGCTGCATACGCTGCCGCGCGAGGGTGTGCGAAGACGCTTCGAGGAACGCTTCACGTCGCATCGGATGGCGCGGCAGTATCTGGATGCGTATCGGGCCGTGGTGCGTGCGCAGAAACGCTCGCGGTTCAAGCTGATCGACAGCGCAACGACGTAAAAAAACCGCCGTGTGGCGCGACCCTCGCGTCGCGCCACACGGCGGTCATGCTTGCTGCCGTGAAGGATGAAACGCCCGTTACATCTTGAGGCGCGTGACCTTCGTGCCTTGCAGCGAGACATCGGCCATCAGCCCCGCGTTGGTCAGCACGAATGCTTCGACCGGCGCGGTGGCGGTGGTCGTATCGACGGCGCCGTTTGCGCCCATCTTCACGAGCGCAACCGATGCATCGACGCCTGCAGCCCAGCCGTCCGAATTGCGGAATTTGTCGAGCGCGTCCTGGGTCATGAACAGGAAGATGATCGCCTTCGACTGCGCGCCCGCCTGCAGGCCGAACGAGCCCGACGTCGTGCTGTAATAGCCGACGGTGCTGCCGCCCACGCGCAGCGAACCCTTGCCGTACTGGGCGCCGACGATGAAGCCGGCCTGAATCACCGACGGGAAGACGAGAATGCCGCGCGACTTCGCGACCAGTTCGCGCGAGCCGGGAACCGTCGTGTAGAGACGCTGGATGGTGCCGTCGACGTCAGCGTCGATGGAACGGCGGTCATCGGCGGAACTGGCGGCTTTTTCAGCGCCCGTGTTCGAATTGGTCGTGCAACCGGCAAGCGCGAGGCCTCCCAGCGCCAACACGGCCGTCGACTTGAGCATGAAGTTTCGTCTTTGCATCATTGTTCTCCATCGTGGAATTAGGAAACCCCATAGAGCGGGAGGGTGAGGCACGCCAAGTTATAGCACAGCGACAACGAAACGCGAGACCCGGCCGATGAGCGCGAGTCACACGAACCGGACATCGGCGATGTCCATCCATTGCATGCTGCCAGCGGCAAAACGTCAAGTTTTCCGAACGTTATCTGAAAGGTCATCGATCGACTGGTCAGTTTGCCGCAAGCGTCGCATCTGCCATGCACTAATTGCGCCGCACCCTTTTGCGCGTGTTACAGGAACGCCGCCGTTGGCAGTAGCAACGACCGTACCCGGCGCATACTCAGGGATGGCTCGTCGTTTTTACTTCCGTAGGATGAGTCGGTGCAACGGGGCGCGGCGCCTGCGCGGGCCGCCTGAGCGCACGGCGGATTGCGCCGATCGTCATGCCGACAACGAGTAAGAACGCGGCAGGCGTTACCCAGTAGCCGACGAAGGCGTGCCAAAGATAACCGGCGAGCGTCGCCTTGCGATGCGCGTATTCGTCGAGCGCTTCCTGATGCTTCTGCGCATTGGCGAGCAGGATGTCGGCGGGGCAGCCGGCGGCGCGCGCCTCGTCCGGATCGCCGTGACACCGGCCCGCGGCGCCCGTTGCGCGCTGTGCATCGGACAACTCCCACGTGGCAAGCGACTTCTGAAGATCGACCTTGTTGTAGGCCATCTCCTCGCGCGCCTCGTTGACCGCGACGATCATCACGGGCACGGCCCAGAAGGTGATCGTCAGGAGCCACCGGCGGAACCAGCGGTTCTTGTGCTTCCATGCCATCCGTGCCTCCTTGCGAAGCGGGACGCTGCGCTAGACGAGCGGCGGCCGATGGCGTATTTCTTGTATTGTCGAAGGGCCGCCTTCGCGCCATCTTAGGAGAAAAAGACGGCGGCGCGAATCACTTGCGTGGTTGCAGTGCAATATAGGCCGGCAAGCAGGGAAAAGACGACAGGCCGCGCGAACGGCGCGGCCCGGATCGAGAGGGGTGCTTAGCCCTTGTTGCTCAGACAGCTTTTCATGAAGGCCTTGCGGTCGTCGCCGCTCTTGCCGGTCGCCTGCGTATTGCACGCCGTCATGCGCTGCTGCTGAGTCATCGGTTCCGAAGCGGCCGCAGCCGGAGCGCTCGACAGGCAGCTCTTCATGAACGCCTTGCGATCGTCGCCTTTCTTGCCGGACGCCTGCGAATTGCACGCCGTCATGCGCTGCTGCTGCGTCATCGGCGCGGAAGCTTCAGCAGGCGCCGACGCCGATGCCGATGCCGACAAACAGCTCTTCATGAAGGCCTTGCGGTCATCGCCTTTCTTGTCGGCCGCCTGCTTGTTGCATTCGGACATCTTCGATTGCTGGCTGTTAGCAGCAAAAGCCGTGTTCGCGCCGAGTGTGAGACTCAGCACGGCGATGAGCGCAGTAGCTCGCATGTTCATGGGGACGCTCCCTGAGTAAGTGACATCTTGTTAGGACAGCGAGTATCGATGACCCGCCCGCGCATTATGGCAAACCGGGTTCCTGCAAAGTGTGCGATAAGGTGACATTCGACGCCGCTGCAACATTACGCTTGCATCGTCCTTTCGCGAGGATGAGCGACCGGCGGTTTCCGTAAGGTCGAGTCATTGGTTCGGCGCATTGCGCGCCAATTCTTCCACGATAGAAGGAGCCGCCTCATGTCCACGCCGCTCGCCGATCACTACAAGGGCTTCGAAATCCGCGTACAGGCCATGCGCCGCGCGCACGAGCGCGGCGAGCCCGACGACGGTCCGCGCCACTTCGACATCTTCGTGACCATTTCGCGCAGCGCGGCGGGCGAAAGCGGACGCGAGGCCATGTTCGGCGTGCCCGCCCAGGAACCGTTCGACAGTCCGATCGATGCCACGCGCGCCGGTATCGAATATGGACGCAAGATCGTCGACAACGAAGTGGAAGGCGAATCCGTCGAGGGGCTTTGAGCGGCGTATCGCGTGGCGCGTCTGGAGCACTTCCTACACGTTAGTCCCATTTGACCGCTCGCCGGGCAGCTACGAGAATCGACGGCGGGCAAACGTTGCAATCCGCAGTTCCGGCCACTTCGCCCGTCCGACAACACCAATGAAAGCACTGGAGGAGATCCGCATGGAATCAACCGTTCGCCGCCGCGTTCTGTCGGCTGCCGTCGCGCTGGCCGTGTGCGCCGCGCTGCCGTTTGCATCGTCGTCCGCGTTCGCGCAGGGCGCGGCCAAGCCGAAAGTCGCGCTCGTGATGAAGTCGCTCGCCAACGAGTTCTTCCTGACGATGGAAACCGGCGCGAAGGAATACCAGCAGAAGAACGCCGCGAAGTTCGATCTCATCACCAACGGCATCAAGGACGAAACGGATACCGCCGCGCAGATCCGCATCGTCGAGCAGATGATCGTCTCCAAGGTCGATGCGCTCGTCATCGCGCCGGCGGATTCGAAGGCGCTCGTGCCGGTCATCAAGAAGGCGGCGGATGCCGGGATCATCGTCGTGAATATCGACAACCGGCTCGATCAGGACGTGCTGAAGTCGAAAGATCTGAACGTGCCGTTCGTCGGACCGGACAATCGCAAGGGCGCGCGTCAGGTCGGCGACTATCTCGCGAAGCACCTCAAGAAGGGCGATGAAGTGGGGATCATCGAAGGCGTGTCGACCACGACGAACGCGCAGCAGCGCACCGCCGGCTTCAAGGACGCGATGGACGCCGGCGGCATGAAAGTGGTCGCGCTGCAATCGGGCGACTGGGAAATCGACAAGGGCAACGCGGTCGCCTCGCAGATTCTCAACGCGAATCCGAACGTCAAGGCGCTCCTGTGCGGCAACGACAACATGGCGATCGGCGCGGTGTCGGCGGTGCGCGCCGCGGGCAAGGCCGGCAAGGTGCAGGTGGTCGGCTACGACAACATCAACGCAATCAAGCCGATGCTGAAGGACGGCCGCGTGCTCGCCACCGCTGATCAATACGCCGCGAAACAGGCGGTGTTCGGCATCGACGTGGCGCTCAAGGCCATCGCGGGCCATCAGAAGCAATCGACATTGTCGACCGTGGTGGAAACTCCGGTCGACCTGGTCACGAAGTAAGTCGCAAGGCCGCGAGCGTGGGGGCGCGAACCGACCGTCCTCAAGTTCGCGGCCATCGTGCCGTTAAAACGCGCACGGGCGCGGACGAAAGACGCAGCCCGAAAGTTTGAAGAAAGCGAGTTTGAAGCAAGCGAGGATGCTGACCCAGCTTTGACCGACCCTACGCCAATATGAACGATGCGGACCCCTGCGTGCTGACGGTCGCGGGCATCGGCAAGACCTATGTCGAGCCGGTGCTGACCGACGTTTCGCTTGGGCTCAGGCCCGGCGAGGTGCTCGCGTTGACGGGCGAGAACGGCGCAGGGAAGAGCACGCTGTCGAAGATCATCGGCGGTCTCGCCGATCCGACCACCGGCGCGATGACGCTCGCGGGCCACCCGTATGCGCCCCAGAGCCGCACCGATGCAGAAGCGCTCGGCGTGCGGATGGTCATGCAGGAACTGAATCTGCTGCCGACGCTGTCTGTCGCCGAAAACCTGTTCCTGAACCGGCTGCCGCAGAAGGGCCGCGTGAAGTTCGGCTGGATCGACCGCAAGCGTCTTGCCGACGACGCCCGTCACGCGATGGCGCAAGTCGGGCTGGATGCGATCGATCCGGACACGCTTGTCGGCGATCTCGGCATCGGTCATCAGCAGATGGTGGAGATCGCCCGCAATCTGATTGGCGATTGCCGCGTGCTGATTCTCGACGAGCCGACCGCGATGCTGACCGCCCGCGAAGTCGATCTGCTGTTCGAGCAGATCGCGCGGCTGAAGGCGCGCGGTGTGGCGCTCGTGTACATCTCGCATCGGCTGGATGAATTGCGGCGCATCGCGGAGCGGGCAGCCGTCCTGCGCGACGGACGCCTCGTCCATATCGGACCGATGGACGCGCTGTCGAGCGAGCAGCTCGTTACGCTGATGGTCGGGCGTGAGCTTGGCGAGCGCATCGATCTGGGCGAGAAGCGCCTGGGCGATGTCGTCTTGAAAGTGGACGGCCTGACGCGCGGCCAGGCGGTGCGCGACGTTTCGTTCGATGTCCGCGCAGGCGAGATTTTCGGCGTAAGCGGGCTGATCGGCGCGGGCCGCACGGAACTGATGCGCCTCATTTACGGCGCGGATCGCGCGGACGCGGGCACGGTGTCGATCGCCCGCAACGGGCAAACGTTGCAGCCGGTGCACGTGCAGTCGCCGTCGGACGCGGTGAGGCACGGCATTGCGCTCATCACGGAGGACCGCAAGGGCGAGGGCCTGCTGCTCGCCCTGCCCATCGCCGCGAACGTTTCACTCGGCAATGTGGGCGCGGTGGCGCGCCATGGCGTGATCGACGCGCGCCGCGAGGCAACGCTTGCGCAGCGGCAGATCGACGCAATGCGCGTGCGCACGTCCGGACCGGCGCAGGCCGTGTCGGAACTGTCGGGCGGCAATCAGCAGAAAGTGGTGATCGGCCGCTGGCTCGCGCGCGAAGGCCGCGAAGCGTGCCGCGTGCTGCTGTTCGACGAACCGACGCGCGGCATCGATGTCGGCGCGAAATTCGACATCTACGGATTGATGGGCGCGCTGGCTCGCGAAGGCCGGGCGCTTGTGGTGGTATCGAGCGATCTGCGCGAGCTGATGCTGATTTGCGACCGCATCGGCGTGATGTCGGCGGGAAGGATGACGGGCGTTTTCGATCGCGACAGCTGGACGCAGGACGCGCTGCTCGCTGCGGCGTTCGCGGGCTATGCAAAGCGCGAGGCGATGCTGCACGAGCCGCTCGTGCCCGATGCGAAGCCGCCGGAACAAGACACTTTCGTGGAGCATTGAATGACGGGCCAGACCGACGCGAAGCTCTCAGCCGATGCACCGAAGACGGCGAAGGGCGCCGGCACGCGCCTCGGGTTCTCGAATTACATCGGACTCGCGGGCGCGCTGGCCGCGATGATCGCGCTGTTTTCGGTGCTGAGTTCGCACTTTCTGACGTACGACACGTTCAGCACGATCGCGAACCAGATACCGGATCTCGTCGTGATGTCGATCGGCATGACCTTCGTGCTGATCATCGCGGGCATCGACCTTTCGGTGGGGTCGGTGCTGGCGCTCGGTGCGTCGGTGGTGAGCGTCGCGGCCCTCAAGTGGCACTGGCCGGCGTTTCCGGCGGCGTTGATCGGCCTTGCCGCCGCCGCGCTGACGGGCACGGTCACGGGCCTCGTGACGGTCGCATGGCGGATTCCGTCGTTCATCGTGTCGCTCGGCGTGCTGGAAGCGGCGCGCGGCCTCGCGTACCAGATGACGAATTCGCGCACCGCGTATATCGGCGACGCGTTCGACTTTCTCTCGAATCCGATCGCGTTTGGCATCTCGCCCGCGTTCCTGATCGCGGTCGCGGTGATGATCATTGCGCATTGGGTCTTGACTCGGACGATTTTCGGCCGATATCTGGTAGGGATAGGCACGAACGAGGAAGCGGTCCGGCTCGCGGGCGTGGACCCGCGGCCGTACAAGGTAATCGTTTTCACCCTGATGGGCGCGCTTTCCGGGCTCGCGGCGCTGTTTCAGATCTCGCGCCTCGAAGCCGCCGATCCGAACGCGGGCGCGGGAGTGGAGCTTCAGGTGATCGCGGCGGTGGTGATCGGCGGAACGAGTCTGATGGGCGGGCGCGGCTCGGTCATCAGCACGTTTTTCGGCGTTCTGATCATCTCGGTGCTCGCGGCGGGGCTTGCGCAGATCGGCGCGAACGAGCCGACGAAGCGAATCATCACGGGCGCGGTGATCGTGGTGGCAGTGGTGCTGGACACGTATCGCAGCAGGCGCAAGCGCGCCTGAGGGCAGTATCGGCAGGACGTCGCCGTGCAGCGTGGCGACGAAAAAAGAGGAACCGGGCGTTTCCGTTTGCACGCGTGGAGCAACGGGGAGCGGCAATTGCGTACGGGAGGGCCGTGCGCACGGAACGTATCCGGTCGACAAGAGCAGTTGGACCAGAAAAGCGAAGGACGATGTATGGCGACGATCAAAGACGTGGCAGCCATTGCCGGGGTGTCGTTTACGACGGTGTCCCACGTAGTGAACAATTCGAGGCCGGTGTCCGCCGATGTGCGGGCGAAGGTCGAGCGGGCGATTCGCGAGCTGGACTACGTGCCGTCGGCGGTTGCGCGATCGCTCAAGGCGCGCTCGACGGCGACCATCGGCCTGCTCGTGCCGAACGCGACGAATCCGTACTTCGCGGAACTGGCGCGCGGCGTCGAGGACGGCTGCGCGAAGAACGGCTACTGCGTGTTCTTCTGCAACTCCGACGACGATCCCGCCAAGCAGCGCAACTATCTGCGCGTGTTGCAGGAAAAGCGCATCGACGGGCTGGTGATCGCATCGGCGGGCGAGGATGCGGTGCTTGCGCAATGCCTCGCGAACGCGCGCGAGCCGCTTCTGATCGTCGATAGAAACATCGAGGGCATCTCGGCCGATCTCGTGCAGATCGACCACGAAAAGGGCGCGTATTGCGCGACGAGGCATCTGCTGCAACTCGGCCATTCGGATATCGGCTGCATCACGGGTCCGGCGGGAACGGCGGTGAGCGCAATGCGCCTGCACGGCTTCATTCGCGCGATGGCCGAAAGCGGCGTCGGAATCGGTCCGGACGCGATCGTGCAGAGCGACTTTTCGGCGACGGGCGGCTACGCGGCGGCCTCGCAACTTTTCGATTCAATGAGGCCCACCGCGATCTTCGCGTGCAACGACATGATGGGTATCGGTGCGCTGCGTGCGGCGGCGGAACGCGGGATTCGCGTGCCGGAGGATTGCTCGATCATCGGTTTCGACGACGTCGAGCTGTCGCGCTACACGTATCCCGCGCTGTCGACGGTCGGCCAGTCGGTGCGCTCGCTCGGCGAGATGGCCGCGCAGACGCTGATCGAGCGCATTACGGGTAAGCTGCCGGGTCCGACGCGCCGCCGCGTCGTGCCGCCGCGCCTCGTGCGCCGCGAATCGACGGCGGTGGCCCCGCAGACGTTCCGCGCCGCGCGTGGCCGGACCGTCGCGGTGAACGCCGAATAACCCTTCGATCGACAAACACTCAACACGATGACCGACAAAGCCAAGCCGAACCCTGCCTCGCGCGGCCGCGTGACCGTGGTCGGCAGCCTCAACATGGATCTCGTCGCGCGCGCGCCGCGCCTGCCGCTGCCGGGCGAAACGCTCGCGGGGCACGCGTTCGCGCAGGTGCCGGGCGGCAAGGGCGGCAATCAGGCAGTCGCGGCGGCGCGCCTCGGTGCGCAGGTTGCGATGATCGGCTGCGTCGGCAACGACACGAACGGCGCGACGCTCAAGAGCAGCCTCGAAGCGGAAGGCATCGACTGCACGGCGCTAGCCACGAGCGAGCACGCGCCGACGGGCGTGGCGCTCATCATCGTCGATGACGCGAGCCAGAACGCGATCGTCATCGTCGCGGGCAGCAACGCCGAGGTGACGCCTGAGCGCATCGGCGCGCAGGAGGAGATGCTGGCGCAGGCGGATGTCATCGTCTGCCAACTCGAAACTCCGACCGAAACCGTGCGCGCGGCGCTCGCCGCGGGGCGAAGGCTCGGACGCACGACGATTCTCAACCCCGCGCCCGCCGCGAGCGCCTTGCCCGCCGACTGGTTTCCCCTCGTCGACTATCTCATTCCGAATGAACTCGAAGCCGGCACGCTGACCGGCGCTCCGATCTCCACGCCCGACGATGCGCGCCGCGCAGCGCACGCGCTGAAGGCGAAGGGCGCGCGCAACGTCATCGTGACGCTGGGCGGGCAGGGCGTGTATGCGCTGCTTCATGGCGATGACGATGGCCGGCATTTGCCCTCACCGAAGGTCGAGGCCGTGGACACCACCGCCGCCGGCGATACGTTCATCGGCGGATTTGCGGCGGAGCTTGCACGCGGCAGCGCCGTCGCCGATGCGATCGCGTTCGGCCAGCGCGCCGCCGCGCTCGCCGTGACGCGCGAAGGCGCGCAGCCGTCGATTCCGCATCGGAACGAAGTGTCGAAATAAGCGACGCCTGCTTCGCGGCGAAGGCGGGGACGCGCTCACATCGTCCGTTCACGATTCGTTCAAGCGTCGTGCGTCGCGTGGTTACATGACGCCAGCAAGGGCAAACGCAAATCGATCCGGCAGCCCGTACACTGTTGCACTGTGTGTCATCGTTCACACGAGGATAGCAACATGACCGGATCGACACTCGCCGCCAAGCTCGTTGCAGCGCGGCGTCAGCATCAACTGATCGACTCGCTCGAAGAGCGCGATCTTCCCCCCGACGCGCACACCGCCTACGCCATCCAGCACGAAGTCCTGCGCGATACGAAAGCGCGCATCGGCGCCTGGAAGATCGGCGCGCGCGCACCCGATTCGCTTGCCACGGGCGCACCCATCGATGCGGAATGCGTATATGTGTCGCCCGCGCGCCTGCCTTGCAGCAGCTTCTTTCGCGTGCTGGTGGAACTCGAGATAGCGTTTCGCTTCGCCTATGCCTTGCCCCCGAAATCCGAGCCCTATACGCGCGCCGAAGTGTTCGCGGCAATCGGCGGCATGGCGGTCGCGCTCGAAGTGGTCGATAGCCGTTTCGCGCAATGGCCCAATCTCGACCCGCTTGCACAGCTTGCGGATGCGCAGAATAACGGCGCGCTCATCACGAGCGGCATGGAGCCTTACGACGTGGTCGCACCGGGCTTCGATTTTCTCGCGCCGCGGCTCGAACTCACTCTCGATGGCGTGGGGATTGCTCCGGCTACGCTAGGCAATCCTGCGGGCGATCCTCGCGAATTGCTGCCCTGGCTCGTCAACCATTGTTCCCGCATGGGTTTGACCGTCGAGCC
The DNA here is from genome assembly GCF_022879615.1 of Caballeronia grimmiae. Lineage (NCBI taxonomy): Bacteria > Pseudomonadati > Pseudomonadota > Betaproteobacteria > Burkholderiales > Burkholderiaceae > Caballeronia > Caballeronia grimmiae. The sequence goes on along the minus strand of NZ_CP084271.1, from coordinate 1,420,224 downwards.
CTTCTGGACCATCACCACCGGATCCTATACGGGCGCGTATCGCGTGGAGGGGCCGTCGATGGTGCATGGCGCGATTGACCGCATCGGCGAACTCGAACTCGTGCTCACGTGACCGATGTCATCTGTGCGCAACAGGAAGCGCATCGAGCGATGCGTTCGCCCCACGCCACCACTTTGGCGGAACGAGGCTGTTGGAACACAACGAAAGCGCGATGCAGCGAACACGGCAATGCTGACATCGGGACTGAGGATTGTAGGTGAACGAAAATAACTCACCAAGCTAGTGATTGTTCGAAGGAGCTTCGAAGCAAATCATATTAGCTAGTGCGTGAAAAAAAATTCGAAAGGGTTTAGGATGAATTCAAGCGATGTCGTTTCGATAACGCGCGTCGGGACGACCAAGGCTTTCTGACTTCGGCGAGGAGGTAGCATGGATATCTACAGCAGTTTCGCGACCCGCTTCGAAAAAACGCGCGAGGAAGAGTTCTCGCTGGAAGAGTATCTCGCGCTCTGCAAGGAAGATCCTGCCACATACGCAACAGCCGGCGAACGCATGCTGACGGCCATCGGTGAACCCGAAATGGTCGACACGCGTCTCGATCCGCGGCTGTCGCGCGTGTTTGCAAACAAGGTCATCAAGGTGTATCCGGCGTTCCGCGAGTTCTACGGAATGGAAGAGGTGATCGAGAACGTGGTGTCGTATTTCCGGCACGCTGCGCAGGGTCTCGAAGAGAAGAAGCAGATCCTGTATCTGCTGGGTCCGGTGGGCGGCGGCAAGTCGTCGATCGCCGAACGTCTGAAGCAACTCATGGAGCGCGTGCCGTTCTATTCGCTGAAGGGCTCGCCCGTCAACGAATCGCCGCTCGGCCTTTTCGATTACGACGAAGACGGCCCCGTGCTCGAAGAGCAATACGGCATTCCGCGCCGCTACCTCAAAAGCATTCTTTCGCCGTGGGCGGTCAAGCGCCTGCATGAATACAACGGCGATATCCGCAAGTTCCGCGTCGTGCGCCGCTATCCGTCGATCCTGCGGCAAATCGGTATCGCCAAGACGGAGCCGGGCGACGAGAACAACCAGGACATCTCCTCGCTCGTCGGCAAGGTGGATATCCGCAAGCTCGAAACGTATTCGCAGGACGACGCCGATGCGTACAGCTACTCCGGCGGCCTGTGCCTGGCCAATCAGGGCTTGCTCGAATTCGTCGAAATGTTCAAGGCGCCGATCAAGGTGCTGCATCCGTTGCTGACCGCGACGCAGGAAGGCAACTTCAAGGGCACGGAAGGCTTCGGCGCCATCCCGTTCGACGGCGTAATTCTCGCGCACTCGAACGAGTCGGAATGGAAGGCGTTCCGCAACAACAAGAACAACGAGGCACTGCTCGACCGGATCTTCGTGGTCAAGGTGCCGTATTGCCTGCGCTACGGCGAAGAGGTCAAGATCTACGAGAAGCTCTTGCGCAACTCGTCGCTGGCGGATGCGGTATGCGCGCCCGGCACGCTCAAGATGATGGCGCAGATGGCGGTCCTCACGCGCCTGCACGAACCGGAGAATTCGAGTCTCTTCTCGAAGATGCAGGTCTATGACGGCGAGAACCTGAAAGACACGGACCCAAAAGCGAAGTCGTATCAGGAGTATCGCGATTTCGCCGGTGTCGATGAAGGCATGACGGGTGTCTCCACACGCTTCGCGTTCAAGATCCTCTCGCGCGTCTTCAACTTCGATTCGACCGAAGTCGCGGCCAATCCCGTGCATCTGATGTACGTGCTGGAACAGCAGATCGAACGGGAGCAGTTCCCGCCGGAAACGGAGCAGAAGTATCTGTCCTTCATCAAGGACGTGCTGGCTTCGCGGTATGCGGAATTCATCGGCAAGGAGATTCAGACCGCGTATCTGGAGTCGTATTCCGAGTATGGACAAAACATCTTCGATCGTTATGTGACGTATGCGGACTTCTGGATTCAGGATCAGGAGTTCCGCGATCACGACACCGGCGAGAGCTTCGACCGTGCCGCGCTCAATGCGGAACTGGAGAAGATCGAGAAGCCCGCGGGCATCAGCAATCCGAAGGACTTCCGCAACGAGATCGTGAACTTCGTGTTGCGTGCGCGTGCGGCCAACGGGGGCAAGAATCCCGCGTGGATCAGCTACGAGAAGCTGCGCGTCGTGATCGAGAAAAAGATGTTCTCCAACACGGAGGAACTCTTACCGGTCATCTCGTTCAATGCGAAGGGATCGGCGGAAGAGCAGAGGAAGCACGAGGACTTCGTCAATCGCATGGTCGCGAAGGGTTACACCCCGAAGCAGGTCCGCCTGCTGTGCGACTGGTATCTGCGGGTGCGCAAGTCGTCTTGAGGTGGTAGAGAAGGACAGGTTGTCGTGACTCAGGCTCGCGCCGCCCGGCTTCATCAATCGAACCGGGTGGCAAGGCGGGCACGTTGCGAGTGAGAGACGCTGGCGAGCCGCGCGGTACGCCAAGAACTCGAGCAGCGCCTCGCACCTCGCCAATTACGCGGGAGACTGGATGTGCTGCACCAAATCATCGACCGCAGGTTAGCCGGCAAGAACAAGAGCATCGCGAACCGCGAACGCTTCCTGCGACGCGTCAAGAACTACATTCGCCGTGCGGTGTCCGACGCGGTGCGCGATCGCAGCATCAAGGACATTCAAAGCACGCAAAGCATCACGATTCCGAAGAAGGACATCGCGGAGCCGTCGTTCCGGCATGGGCCGGGCGGCAAGCGCGAGTATGTCCATCCGGGCAACGCCGACTACATACGCGGCGACAAGATTCCGCGTCCGCCGGGCGGCTCGGGCGGCGGCGGCAAGAGTGCCAGCAACGAGGGCGAAGGGCAGGACGACTTCGTCTTCGAGTTGTCGCGCGAAGAGTTCATGCAGTACTTCTTCGACGATCTCGAACTGCCGCGCCTCGTCAAGACGCAACTGCTCGCGGTGCCCACGTGGAAGAACGTGCGCGCGGGCTGGGCGGCGGAAGGCACGCCGAACAATATCGACGTGGTGCGATCGCTGCGCTCCGCGCTCGGGCGGCGCATCGCGCTCGGCTGGCCGCTCGCGACGCAACTGCGCGAAATGGAACGCCAGCTCGAACAGCTCAAGGCCGAAGATGGCGACGCCGAAGAGATTGCGCGTCTCGAAGCGGAAATTGTCGTCATGCAGGGGCGGATCACACGCATTCCGTTCATCGATCCCTTCGATCTGCGCTATATCAACCGCGTGAAGCAGCCGACGCCATCGAGCAAGGCCGTGATGTTCTGCCTGATGGACGTATCCGGTTCGATGGACGAGCAGCGCAAGGACCTCTCGAAGCGCTTCTTCATCCTGCTGTATCTGTTCCTGCAACGGAACTACGAGAAGATCGAAGTCGTCTTCATCCGTCACCATACTCGTGCGGAGGAAGTGGACGAGGACACCTTCTTTCATTCGACGGAAAGCGGCGGCACGGTGGTATCGAGCGCGCTGGAGTTGATGAAGAAGATCATGGACGAGCGCTATTCGCCGACTGAATGGAACATTTACGGCGCACAGGCTTCCGACGGCGACAACTGGACGGACGATTCCCCTAAATGCCGCAAGCTGCTGGCGGACGACATCCTCCCGAAGGTCCGGTATTTTGCCTATATCCAGGTAGCGCCAGAGGAGCAGAATCTCTGGTTGGAGTATGCTCAACTGGCAGCGGGCGCCCCTGAGCTGGCGATGAAGAAAGTCGACTCGGCCTCGGATATCTATCCGGTCTTCCGCGAGCTTTTCGAAAAACAACAGGCGGCCGCATGACGAGCAGGCATTCGAACAACGAAGCGCGTGGTTATCATCTGGACGGCACGGACGATCGTGCTCCTTCGAAGCTCGGACCGGAAGCGGGGCAACGCAATGCGTCCGAAAAGACGCACGAGGAAGGCAGGATGAACGTTGCAGACAAGCGGCCGCTGCCGTGTCCGTCGGACTGGAGCGTCGAGCTGATCGAAGAATACGACGCCGAGATTTCGCGCGTCGCGAATCGTTATGGGCTGGACGTGTATCCCATTCAGCTCGAGATCATCAGCGCCGAGCAGATGATGGACGCGTATGCCTCCGTCGGCATGCCGGTGAACTATCGGCACTGGTCGTTCGGCAAGCACTTTCTCTCCACTGAGAAAAGCTATCGGCGCGGGCAGATGGGTCTCGCGTATGAGATCGTCATCAATTCGAACCCCTGCATCGCGTATCTGATGGAAGAGAACACGATGACGATGCAGGCGCTCGTCATCGCGCATGCCGCCTACGGGCATAACTCGTTCTTCAAGGGCAACTATCTGTTCCGGCTGTGGACGGATGCCCACGCGATCATCGATTACCTCGTTTATGCGAAGAATTACATCGCGGAGTGCGAGGAGCGTTACGGGCTGGATCGCGTCGAGGAACTGCTGGACTCGTGTCACGCGCTGATGAACTATGGCGTCGACCGTTACAAGCGTCCGCAAAAGTTGTCGCTCGCGAAGGAAGCGGCGATGCGCCGCGAGCGCGAGGCGTACCTGCAATCGCAGGTCAACGAACTGTGGCGCACGCTGCCGAACAAGAAGGCGCCGTCCGCCGAGGAAACGGAAAGCCGCTATCCGCCGGAGCCGCAAGAAAATCTGCTGTACTTCGCGGAAAAGAACGCGCCGCTCCTGGAGCCGTGGGAGCGCGAAGTAATCCGCATCGTGCGCAAGGTCGGGCAGTACTTCTATCCGCAGCGCCAGACGCAGGTGATGAACGAAGGCTGGGCGACCTTCTGGCACTACACGCTGTTGAACACGCTCTATAACGAAGGCCGTCTCGAAGACGGCTTCATGATGGAGTTCCTGCATTCGCACAGCAACGTGGTGTATCAGCCGCCGGTCACGAAGCCGTATTACAGCGGCATCAATCCGTACGCGCTCGGCTTCTCGATGATGAGCGACATTCGCCGCATCTGCGAAAGCCCGACGGACGAAGACCGCGAGTGGTTCCCCGAGCTTGCGGGCAGCGACTGGCTCGAATCGCTGCACTACGCGATGCGCAATTTCAAGGACGAGAGCTTCATCGCGCAGTACTTGTCGCCGCATTTGATACGCGAGATGCGCCTCTTCTCGATCCTCGACGACGACATGCGCGATGCGCTCGAAGTATCGGCGATTCACGACGGGAGCGGCTATCGGTACGTGCGGCAGGCGTTGTCGCGGCAGTACGACATTCATCATCGCGAGCCGAACATTCAGGTGTATTCGGTGAACACGCGCGGCGATCGCAGCCTCACGCTGCGTCACTTCATGACCGATAACCGCCATCTGTCGAACGACAGCGACGAAGTGCTCAAGCACATGGCGCGCTTGTGGCAGTTCGATGTGTATCTGGAAAGCGTCGATGAGAACGGGACGGTGAGAAAGCGCTTCGAGTGCCGTTACAACTCGCCGCATTCACGCTGACGCGGCGGTTTCCCAAAATGAAAACGGCTCCTACGCGGAGCCGTTTTTTCATACGCTCTTGCCTTCCTCGTCCTGCGAGAAGATATCCCAGCTCGCCATGAAGAGCGCGGCAACCAGCGGCCCGATCACGAAGCCGTTGATGCCGAAAAGCGCCATGCCGCCGAGCGTCGAGATGAGCACGACCCAGTCCGGCATCTTCGTGTCCTTGCCGACGAGAATCGGCCGCAACACGTTATCGACGAGCCCGATCACCACGACGCAGAACACCACCAGCACGATGCCGCGCCATATCTCGCCCGTCATGAAGAAGTAGAGGGCGGCGGGCACCCACACGAGCGCCGCGCCCACGGCGGGCAAGAGCGACAGAAACGCCATCAGCACGCCCCACAGGAGCGAGCCGTTGATGCCGAGAATCCAGAAGATCATTCCGCCGAGAAAGCCCTGCACGGCCGCAACCGCGATGTTGCCCTTGACCGTCGCGCGCACGACGGTGGTGAACTTCGCGATCAGATGCTGCTTCGGCGCGGGATCGAGCGGAATTGCGCGGCGAATGCGCCGGCCGATCTCGCCGCCATCGCGCAGCAGGAAGAATACGAGGTACAGCATCACGCCGAAGCTCACGACGAACTGGAACGTGTTCTGGCCGATCAGCAGCGCCTGCGCCGCCGCAAACTGGCTGATCTGCGACGCGCCTTCCATCAGCTTGCGCTGGAGGCCGGGGATGTCGTCGAGGCCGTATCGCCCGAGCATTTGCTGCGCGGACATGGGCAACGCATGAAGCACATGCTGGTAATACAGGCCGAAGTTGAGGTCGCCGCTCTTGATGCGCGTATAGACGAGCGCGACTTCCTGCACGAGCGTCACCGCGACAACCGCCACCGGAATGATCACGATGAGAATCGCGGCGGCGAGCGTCGTCAGCGCGGCGAGGTTGCGGCGTTTGCCGAAGCGGACGGTGAGCCAGCGCTGCATCGGCTGAAACAGCAGGGCGAGAATCGCGCCCCAGAAGATGGCGCCGAAGAACGGCAGCAGCACCCAGCCGAGCGCAACCGAGACGACGAACAGCAGGATGTGAAAGAACCGGGTATGGACGGACGGCTGATTGTTGTTCATTAGCGAAGCGACAGGTGATTGTGCGGGGCCATGCTAGCACGTGACTTCGAGCACGAATCTCGCCCGGGCTCGCGCAAAAGACAGGAAACGCCGCCGCGTCGACTAGAATTCTGCTTCCATTCCTTGCAGACGGCTTCCGATCGGTTCCGCAGCCTTACTGCCTCACGCATCGAACAATGAATCCAGGCGTCGTCTATGCTTTCACGGCCTTTGCCATTTGGGGCCTCTTTCCGATCTATTTCAAGGCGCTGCACGAGATCGGCGCGGTGGAAATGCTCGCGCACCGCATGGCGTGGTCCATGGCGTTTTTGCTCATCGTGCTCACCGTGCGGCGTCAGTGGCAATGGCTCGGCCCCGTGTTGCGCGACCGGCGGCTGCTCGCGCGCTTCGCGGCGAGCGCGGTGCTGCTATCGGCCAACTGGGGCATTTATATCTGGGCGGTGAACGACGGGCGCATCGTCGAGGCGAGTCTTGGCTACTTCATCAATCCGCTCGTCAACGTGCTATTCGGCATGGCGTTCCTGCACGAACGGCTGAGGCCGGGGCAGTGGATCGCGGTAATTGTCGCCGCGCTCGGCGTCGCGTGGCTCACGTGGGCCAACGGCGCGCCGCCGTGGATCAGCTTCGCGCTCGCGCTCACCTTCGGCGGCTACGGCCTGCTGCGCAAGACGGCGACGCTCGGCGCGCTGGAAGGGCTCACGCTCGAAACCATGCTGCTGTGCCCGATTGCGCTGCTGTATCTCTTCGTGTTGAGTTCGCACGGCGGCAGCGGTTTCGCCCATGCATCCACCGGTGTAAAGCTGCTGCTCGCCGCGGCCGGCCCTGTCACCGCCGTGCCGCTGCTGCTGTTTGCCGCCGGCGCGCGCCGCATTCCGCTGTCGATGCTCGGGCTCATCCAGTACATCACGCCGTCGTTGCAACTGCTGATCGGCGTCGTGCTGTATCGCGAGGCGTTCGGCCACGACCAGTTGATCGGCTATGGCGCAATCTGGGCCGCGCTCGCGCTGTATTCGCTCGAAGGCATCTATCGGGCGCGGCAGTCGCGAGCGTGATGGCGCTTACCGCTGCGCGTCGCCCCAGCGGTATTCGACGGTCAGATCGTCCAGCTTCGCCTTGAGGTCCGCATCGAGCGGCTGATCGACGGCCGCGAGGGTATCGTCGAGCTGTTCCGGCCGGCTTGCACCGATGATCGCCGACGTCACCGCAGGATTTTCGAGCACCCACGCCAGCGACGTGCTCGCAAGCGAACGTCCGGTCGGCGCGACGAGTTCCTTCAGCTTCTCGATGGTGCGGAACTCGCGCTCGTGCCAATAGCGCTCCTGATACATCTCGCCCGCCTTGCCGACCGTCGCGGTAAAGCGGCCATCGGAAGGCGCGGCGTCGTGACGATGCTTGCCCGTCAGCAATCCGCCCGCGAGCGGGTTGTACGGAATCACCGCAAGCCCTTCCTCGTTCGCCAGCGGCAGCAATTCGCGCTCGATCTGCCGGAACAGCAGGTTATAGCGCGGCTGCACGGAGACGAAGCGCGCCGTGCGCAGCACGTCGGCACGGCCCAGCGCCCGCGCGAGCCGATAGGCCAGAAAGTTCGACACGCCGATATAACGCGCCTTGCCCTGCCGCACGATCACATCCAGTGCTTCGAGCGTCTCGTCGAGCGGCGTGTCGCGGTCATCCATGTGTAGCTGATACAGATCGACGTAATCGGTATTGAGCCGCTTCAGCGATGCGTCGATCGCGTCGAGCAGATGCTTGCGCGACGCGCCCTTGTTCCACGCGAGCGGCCCCATGACGCCGACGGCCTTCGTCGCGAGAATGAAGCGGTCGCGCTTGCCTGCCAGCCAGCGCCCGACGATCTCCTCCGTGCGCCCGACGATGTCTTCCGTGCCGCCGAGCGGATAGACATCGGCGGTATCGATGAAATTGACGCCCGCATCGCTCGCGCGGTCCATGATGTCGCGCGACACGTCTTCGTCCGTTTGCAGGCCGAAGGTCATCGTGCCGAGGGTGAGACGCGAGACGGTGAGACCGGTGCTGCCGAATTTGCGGTATTGCACGGTTACGCTCCGAAAGAGGGAAGGGCTTGCGGGAAGAGGCAGGATAGCGCCGATGCCCTACGCCTGCCCGAAGCGCAGGCTGACGTCACGCGCTAACGCGCCGCCGATGCCTGCGCTTGCGCGGGCGGCGCCGGATCGAGCCGCCGGAACACCACGCCTGACAGCAGCGTGACCACGCCCATGCAGACGAAGCTCAGCCGAAAGCCAATCGACGCCGAGCCGAAGTGTCCTTCGAACACCTGCACGAGCGATCCGCCGATCGACACGCCGAGGCCGATCGCGAGCATCTGCACCATCGAGAAGAGGCTGTTGCCGCTGCCCGCATCCTCGCGCGACAAGCCTTTGAGCGTGACGCTGTTCATCGCGGCGAACTGCATCGAGTTGCATGCGCCGAAGAGGACGAGCACCGCAATCTCGACGGCGAGCGGCACCGACGCCGAGAACGCCGCGAACGCGACGATCGACACGCCGACGAGCGCCGTGTTCACCAGCAGAAACTGATCGTAGCCGTAGCGCTTGACGAGCCGCGCGATCCAGCGCTTCGAAAGCGTGCCGGCGATCGCGATGGGCAGCATCATCAAGCCGGATTGCAGCGGGCTATAGCCGAGTTCGAGCTGCATCATGAGCGGCAAAAGAAACGGCACCGCGCTCGACCCGATGCGGCACAGCAGGTTGCCGACGAGCCCCACGCTGAAATTCGGCTCGCGAAAGAGCCTGAGTTGAAAGAGCGGATTGGCCCGGTGCCGCGCGTACGGGATATACGCGAACGCGGACGCCACGGCGGTGGCGAACAGTGCAGCCGATACCGCGCCGCGATGCGTCTCGACCGGGCAATCGAGCGCGAGCGAAAACGACACCATGCACAGCGACAGCAGTCCGCAGCCGATGAAATCGAAAGGCGGCGCATCGTGCAGCGTGTCGACGGGCAAGAAGCGATGCACCGCATAAAGCCCGACCGCGCCGATCGGCACGTTGATCAGAAAGATCCAGTGCCATGTGAACGATTCCACGAACCAGCCGCCGAGCGTCGGGCCGAGAATGGGTCCGACCTGGCCGGCGACGGAAATCATCGCGAGCGCGGAGACATAGGCTTCGCCGCTGACAGCGCGCAGGATCGCAAGGCGGCCGATCGGCAGCAGCATGGACCCGCCGATGCCTTGCAGCACGCGGGCGAGCACCAGTTGATCAAGTGAGCGCGCCATCGCGCAGGTCAGCGATCCGATGACGAACAGGCTGATCGACACGAAGTAGACGCGCCGTGTGCCGAAGCGGTCCGCGAGCCAGCCCGATGCGGGCGTCAGCAGCGCCATCGTGAGCGTGTAGGCGACGACGATCGCCTGCATGGCGAGCGGCGCGGCGTGCAGATCGCGTGCGATCGAAGGCAGCGCCGTGTTGACGATGGTCGTATCGAGCGCCTGCATGAAAAAGCCCACGGCGACGATCCAAAGTAGCGCCGTGTGCGAAGACTGTCTGGTCATGGGGTGAAGTCGTAAGCGCGCCGCTGATATCGGTATCAAGGGCATCGTGAAATTTTAATGACGGGCGATATCATCGGGAAGCCCGCTAACCACATTGACTGTGATCGGAAAAGCCGATCAAAATGCCGCATGTTGAATCCGCTCTGGCTGAACACCTTCGCGACGGTGGCCGCGTCGCACAGCTTTACCGATGCCGGCCGGCAACTCGGCCTGCGGCAATCGAGCGTGTCGGAGCACATTCGACGCCTCGAAGAAAGCGTCGGCCGGCGGCTGTTCGTGCGCGACACGCACTCGCTCGCGCTCACCGCCGACGGCGAAGCGATGCTCGTCCACGCCCGCGTGATCCTCGAAGCGATGATGCACGCGGAATCGCAGTTCAGCTCGCAGCGGCTGCGCGGGCGCGTGCGGCTGGGCTCATCGGACGATCTCGCGCTCGGGCCGCTGCCCAGCGTGCTCGCGGCGTTCCGCGATACGCATCCGGACGTTGACCTCGAGATCACCATCGGCATGACGGGGCGGCTTTATCAACTGGTCGATTCCGGCGAACTCGACCTCGCGGTCGGCAAGCGCAGACTCGGCGATGCGCGCGGCACGCGGCTTTTCAGCGGGCGTCTGGAATGGCTGGCGAAGCCGGGCACGGTCGTCGATACCAGCCTGCCGCTGCCGCTGATTCTCGTCGCGGAGCCGAGCGTCACGCGCGCCGTCGTCCTCGATGCGCTCGCGATGGCCGGTGCGCGCTGGCAGATCGTCTGCACGAGCAGCAGCCACGCTGGCTGCATCGCCGCGGCTCGCGGCGGGCTCGGGCTCACGGTGCGCTCGCATTTTCTGGCGGGCCGGGGGCTGGCGCCGCCGGCGAACCGGGCGGAGTTGCCGGAATTGCCCGAAGTGGAGTTCATCGCGTTCGGGGCGAAGCATCTGAGCCGGCCCGCCGAAACGCTTCTGCAACTCCTGCAGGACAGCGATTTGCGCGGGGAGTGGGACGGCGAGTGAGGCACACGCCGTGCTTCGCGGCGGTTGTGCCGCTGCAACGCCGGACGGCGGCCCCGAATGGCTATCGCCGATCGCTTCTTATATATTGAGCGGCCATCGAAGTATCCTCGCCAACCCGTGCTTCCCAACCGCCGTTTCTTTTCCTCCGATGCCTCGCGCCGGTTGTCACGGGCGTGCCGCGCACTGTTGCTCGCGATCGCCGCGACGATGCCGCTCGCGAACGCGCACGCCGCCGCGTATGTCACGAAGCATTGCGACGACCTCGCCGGCAAGACCGTGCCCGCGTCGATCATCGGCTTGCCGACGCGCGGCGCGCTGATCACCACGGCATCGGTCGTCAAGGCCGCCGCGCCGGGCAACCGTAACGGCGAGTATTGCCGCATCAACGGCGTCATCCGGGCGCTGCAGGACACCACGCCCGACATCCGCTTCGAAGTCAATCTGCCGAGCCGCTGGAACGGCCGCGCGCTGCAGATGGGCGGCGGCGGCTACAACGGAGTGCTCGTTTCCGGCACTCAGCCGATGCCCTTCGCCCCGGACTCGACGCCGCTCGCACGTGGCTACGCGACGTTCGGTTCCGACTCGGGCCACGTCGGCAATTCGGGGCGCGCGGACTTCGCGGTCAACGACGAGGCGATCGTCAATTTCGGCTTTGCGCATCTCAAGAAAACGCGCGACGTGGCGCTTGCGCTGATCCAGATGGGCTACGGGCGCACGCCGGACAAGACGTATTTCGCGGGCGGATCGACGGGCGGACGCGAAGGCTTCACCGTGATCGAACGTTTCCCGAACGACTACGACGGCGTGATCGCCAACGCGCCCGCCATCAACTTCTCGGGCGTGCGGCTGCTCGGCGTGAAGCTCGGGCAGGCGTCGTATGCGAAACCGGGCGGTTTCGTCGGGATTGCGCAGCAGCGGCGCGTGTTCGAAACCGTCGTGCACGAATGCGACCGGCTGGATGGCCTCGCGGATGGCATCGTCGGTAACGTGGAGGCGTGCCGGAAGCTGGAACCGCAGATCATCGCGTCACTGCGTTGCGCGAACGGGCAGCGTCCGTCCCTGCGCGACAGTTGCCTGTCCGATGCGCAACTCGACACGCTGCAATTGCTGCGCGACGGACTGACGATGCCTTACGCGCTTGCCTACGGCGTCGATCAGTATCCGGGTTACAACGTGTTCCAGGGCGTCGATTTTTCGGGCGCGCTCGGCCTCGGCGACTCGCCGACGCTCGTCGCGCCGCCGACGTTCGCGGCCAACGGCTATCTCTTCGCTCAGGGCGATGCGTATATCCGCCACTTCGTCACGCGCGATCCGGGCTTCAGCGTGTTGTCGTTCGATATCGACAACCCCGGAAACTGGCGGCAGCGGCTCTTGACGCTTTCATACACCGTCGGTGCGATGAACCCGGATTTCACCGCGTTCATCGCGCACGGCGGCAAGCTCGTTGCGATGCACGGCCTGGCCGACGAAGTGATCAGCCCGAACCAGACGCTTGCGTTCTATCGCGGGCTCGTCGAGCGTTATGGTCAGGACACCGTCGATTCGTTCATGCGGCTCTACATGGTGCCGGGCTTTCAGCACGGCAACGGCGTGTTCATTCCCGCATGGGACGAACTCGGCGCGCTCGACGACTGGGTGACGAACGGCGTCGCACCGGAGACGCTCGTCGGCAGCGACATCGCACCCGCCACCAACGGACGCACGCGACCCATCTGCCGCTATCCCGGCTATCCGCGCTATATCGGCAAGGGCAGCGTCAATCTCGCGACGAGCTTTCGGTGCGTCGCGCCTTAGGCGGCGGGCTTCATATGGCGTCGACGGCGCGCGGCATGAAGCGCTCCACGATGCGCGCCCACGCCGGGCGCTTCAAGTTCGCACGATACGACGTCAGCGAGACCTCGATCGCGTGATCGCAGTCCGACGACAGCCAGATGCGTTCGCCGCGCACGAGACGCAGCACGTCGCCCGGCTGCATCCAGTAGTCGTAGGGATCCGAATGGCGTGTGAGCCACACAGACGCGCTCCCGATGCGCAATTCCGCATCGCACGGGAGACGCCACGACACGGTATGACGCGCGGCCACATCGACATACACCACGACGCGCGTCCCGCGCCTGTCCAGCAGTTTCGACAGCTCTTCCATCTTGCTCTCCATGATGTGAGCCAAAGACGGGGCGCGATGCACGCATAAAGCAGAAGGCCCCGTCTTTCGGCGGGGCCTTCGGAATCGACTTGCCAGCTTTTGCTTGTTTCTCGCTAGCGCACACGCTCTCCCGATGACCCGCCGTACATGGCGTTCACTGGGTTTTTAATCGCGGCGATGGCGAGGAGAAGAGTTGCGTGCATGTCGTGCAGTATCGAGGCGAATGCGCGGCGCTGTCAATATCGAGATGACGTCCGCATCGATCCTGACAGTTACGCGCCGGTATAGCCCTGCGGCCTCGTCGCGTTCTTCTTCGCGATATCCGCGTTCACCGATACGACGTACTGCGGCGATTCGGTGAGCGTCAGCGTGACGACGCCGTTCGTGTACGGCGCGCTCGATACGTTGCCCATCGCGTCGATCAGTTGCACGGTGCCGCTCGTGCCGGCTGCATCGACGTTGAGCTTGTAGGCGGCGCTGTACGTCGCGCTGAAGGTTCCGTTCGATGCCGGCCATACCGCGTTGTTGTGCGTCCAGAGCGCGGTGATGACCTTGCCGTTACCGCGCTGCTGGAACGCATACGCATACACGCCCGACGGCAGGTTGTTCACCGGGCCGAGCGTCACGGTGCCGTCGAGCACGCGCGTCATCGCGGCGACGGCCATGGCGGCCGGCTTCGGGCTGATGTTCGTGGTGCCGAATTCGGCTTGCGGATGATCGAGATCGAAGAACGTGCCGTAACCGGGTTCGCCGGGGAAGTCCGGGCCGAAGAACACGTAGGTCTGATCCGCGCCTTCGCCGAGCAGGATGATGTGCGTGCGCGCGACGACCGCGCCCTGCGCGAACAGCACGTTCGGCGTCGGATAGTTGGGACCGTAGCTCGAGCCGATGTCATAGCTGATGCCCGTCTCGGTCACGAACAGCTTCATGTTCGGCTTGTAGTCCTTCGCCATCTCCGCGCGCAGATTACGCATCTCGTTGAGCAGCGAATTGGCGGCATCGGCGAGGTTGGCGTCGGTGTGACGCCGCTCCGGCGGATGCGACGGCGACGTGCCTGCATCGTAATAACCGTGCGTGGCGATGCCGTCGAGATACTGCGCCAGCCCGAGCGGCGCGAGGCGCTTGAGGCGCTCCGTCGTCAGCGACGGGAACGGCTCGGCCGGGCCCATCACGACCGCGTGCGGATCTCTCGAATGCAGGCCCTGATACGCCGCCTTGTACAGCGCGACGAAGTTGGCGTCCGTGTCCTTCCACAGGATGTACGGCTCCCACGTGACCTGGTAATAGTTCGCGGACATCGTCGGGTAGTAGCGCGCGCGGATCGCTTCCGTTTCCTGGCCGACGCGCGCCGTGTAGTTCGCGAAGTACGACAGGTCGTTCGGAACGTAGCCGTAGTCCGGACTCTGGCCGTGCGCGCTCGCCCAGCCCGGCATGCCGTCGAGCCGCACGAGGCGCATCACGTTGCCGGACGTATAGAACGGATCGAGATTGTTCGCGGCCGGGTTGAAGGTGTTGCGGCCGCTCGGCTCCATCACGGACATCTGGCGGTCGTCGATGGTCGATGAGATACCGAGCGCGCCGAGCATCGTCGCGTTGCCGTTGAACCCCTGCATGCCGAAGCGATGCTGCTCCTGCTTCGCATACGTCACCGGAGGGATGACGCTGGCGAGATTCGGCATCACGCCGAAAGTCGCGATGCCGTTTGGCCGCGTGCCCGCCGTCTGCACCTGTCCGCCGCGATTCGCGAGCGTTGCCGAGACGGCGAAATAGCCCGCGAGCGTCGACGAGCAGGTGAGGGTGGTTTTCGTGGCGGCGCCCGGCACGGCGAAGCTGCCGCTCGCGACCGTCTTGCCGAGCGCATCGGCGATGGTCCACTTGAGCGTATCGGCCGAACCGGCGCGCGTCGTGATCGCCACCGGGAATTTCGCACCGGCGGGATACATGCGCGAGCCATCGGTGCTCGGGGTATCGACGGTGATCTGGCCCGAGCCGCCCGACGCCGATGACGTCGCCGGCGACGCGCACGTGAGAGCGGGCTTGGTTGCCGCGTTGGCGACGGACGCGGGCATCGAAGCGTCGTCGGCTCCGCCGCCGCAAGCAGCGAGCGCAAGGACGAGAGGAGACAGCAGGAATGCGTTCTTGTTGTTCATAAGCAGCGAGGAAGTTGGACGGAACCGCGAGGGCGCACCGGTCGTTTTTGCCTGAGTCGCGTCAGCGATCAGACGATTGGCCGCAGATACTACCTTCGATTGATGCGAACTGCACGTAACGGCGCGTAACTCGATGTAACGTACGACAATTGATCCTTATTGTCGTACGAATCTTTCCCGATTGCGGCGTGCCTCGCGACGGTTTAAGTTGGCGGCACGAATCCGCTCTAAGGAGACCGCCGTGGCTTTTCTGTTGCTCATCGTTGAACCGGTCGAACAGCGTACGCAGCGAACGCCGGAAGAAGGCCGGGAGGCGTATCGGCAGATGGTCGAATACGCCGATGGACTCAAAGCGCGCGGCGTGTTGCGCGCGTGCGAATCGCTGACATCGCTGAAGGATGCGTCGCGGGTATCGAATGCATCGGGCGGCGATCGCCGCGCCAGAATCATCGACGGACCCTTCGCCGAGGCGAAGGAAATGATCGGCGGCTTCTTCCTGCTCGATTGCGAGACGCACGCCGAAGCTGTCGCGATCGCCGCGGAATGCCCGGCTGCGGCGTGGTGCACGGTCGAAGTGCGCAAGATAGGGCCGTGTTATCTGTGATTTTTTGTCGATCGGTGTGGTCGTCGATCGTCGTCATCGAAGAAAAGGAAAACCAGGACACGCAACATGCACAAGCAAATCTTCGTGAATCTTCCGGTACGCGATCTCAAGCGATCGATGACGTTCTTCAAGGCGCTCGGTCTCGGCTTCAACCCGGCGTTCACGAACGAGAATGCCGCGTGCCTCGTCATTGGCGAGAACCTGTACGCGATGCTGCTCACCGAACCGTTCTTCCAGACCTTCACCGACAAGACGCTGATCGACGCGCACACGCACGTGGAGACGCTCGTCTGCCTGTCGTGCGAGAGCAGGGCGGAAGTGGATGACGTGATCGCGAAGGCCGTCGCCGCGGGCGGGCGCACGCCGCGTCCGCCTCAGGATCACGGCTTCATGTACGGACACGCTTTCGAGGATCCGGACGGACACATCTGGGAACTGGTGCACATGGCGCCGGAAGCGGCGTGAACGACGCGTTGAACGAGCGCGATGCGGCGACGCGCCGGGTGATCGACGCGGTATGGCGCATGGAGGCCGCGAAGGTGATTGCCAGCGTGGCGCGCGTGGTGCGCGACGTCGCGCTCGCCGAGGAACTGGCGCAGGACGCGTTCGTCGCGGCGCTCGAGCACTGGGGCCGTGCGGGCGTGCCGGACAAGCCGGGAGCGTGGCTGATGACGACAGCGAAGAACAGGGCGCTCGACCGTCTGCGGCAGCATGCGCTGCACGCACGCAAGCACGAGGAACTGGGCCGCGATCTGGACGCGCAGGAGATGCACGTGACCCCCGATTTCGTCGATGCCCTCGACGCCGCCCGCGAAGACGATATCGGCGACGATCTGCTTCGGCTCGTGTTCACGGCGTGCCATCCGGTGCTGTCGCTGGATGCGCGCGTCGCGCTGACGTTGCGGCTGCTCGGCGGGCTGACGACGGACGAAATCGCGCGGGGCTTTCTCGTGCCGGAACCGACGATCGCGCAGCGGATCGTGCGTGCGAAGCGGACGTTGTCGGCGGCGCGCGTCGCATTCGAGGCGCCGAAGGCCGCTGAACGCGCGGCGCGGCTGGCGTCGGTGCTCGAAGTGATCTACCTGATTTTCAACGAAGGCTATTCGGCGACGGCCGGCGCCGACTGGATGCGTCCCGCGCTATGCGAGGACGCGCTGCGGCTCGCGCGCGTTCTTGCGGAGCTGATGCCGGAAGAAAGCGAAGTGCACGGGCTCGTCGCGTTGATGGAGATTCAGGCGTCGCGGATCAAGGCGCGCGTGGACCGCGACGGGCGTCCGGTACTGCTGCCGGATCAGGACCGCAGCCGATGGGATCCGCTGCTGATCCAGCGCGGGTTCGCCGCGCTTGCGCGAGCCGACGCGCTGGGCGGTGCGCGCGGCGTGTATGCGCTGCAGGCGGCGCTCGCTGCATGCCACGCGCGAGCGGCGACCGCAGCGGAGACGGATTGGGCGATGATCGTTGCGCTTTATGACGCGTTGATGGTGGTCGCGCCGACGCCGGTTGTGGAGCTGAATCGGGCTGTCGCGGTCAGTATGGCGGTCGGGGCGCAGGCTGGGCTGGATATCGTCGATCGGTTGCGGGATTCGGAAGCGTTACGGGGGTATCACTTGTTGCCCGGTGTGCGGGCCGATCTGCTGGCGCGCGTCGGACGGAAGGACGAGGCGCGGGAAGAGTTTCTTGCAGCGGCGGCGTTGGCGAGGAATGCGAGGGAGCGGGAGTTTCTGTTGGGGCGTGAGCGGGAGTTAGGGTGATGTGGCTTGGCGCATTGTCGATTTGACATAAGACAAATTAGCGGTATTTCTATTACGTGCTTACATCCGATATCGCGCTTGTCATTAGCAGATGCCTTCAGCTTGACGCAGCCGCTCTTCGTGCGTGGTTGCCGGTTTGGCGTCTCCGCATCCAGTCATTACCGAAAGCTACGATGAACTGGCAAAGAATCGGCCGCACGGCGGCCGTCCCGCTGGCGCTCAAGACAGATCCGTCGGCGTTCGCGTGTTGCCGTCATCGGCTTCGGTTAACGGCAAGTCCTTGTTGGTCTCGTCGGCCTGCGTGGCTGGCTGCTTCGCCTTGTCGTTATCGACGACATCGGTGCCGGGTTCGTTCTGCGGAATTGTCATGGTCAACTCCCAGTTCAGTTGTTCGTGGAAGCGCGTCCGAGCGCGCGATACCGTTTCAGCACGAAAAATGCCCACGCAAGCGGACCACCGCTTGCTGCGCAACGAGAACTGGAACGTCACGGAAATGGAGCCACTATGTCGACCGCATCTACCGAAAACACCAACCCGCCCGCAAACCCCATCGACTCGGACGGCCTGACCGATCTGGGCCCGGCGCAGCCAAAAGATCCGCCGCACGCCCCGGAGCAAGACGCCGAGTTGCGTGATCCCCCGAGTCCCGCAGGCGTGCCGCCTGACGGCGAAAATGCGGATCGCTAGGAAGGCTGGCGCTGCCGCGGACCGCGCCTTTTCTATTCTCATAGAAGCCGTCTGTACGGCACTGCCCGGGCTTTTTGAGACGTGAGCGACCAGCCTTGCTTCATGCGATCGCTCGCGCGTTCTTGAACCTTCCATCACGCTCTTCCTTGTATAGCGAAGTCGATAAGCTGACTCGCGCATTCCCACGCATCCTGCGCGGCCGCGCCTTTCCTGCCCGTCTGTGCAAAAAAGATCGCGCCGTACAGCAAAAACACCATCTGGCGGCTCAACTGGTCCAGGACGGATGGATGAATCATGTCGAACAACGTGCGCCGGATCAGTTCCCGAAGCCGCTCCCTTTGCGCCTCCGCCATGCTGACTACCTGCGGATGAGCGTGATACTCGTAAAGTGCGGCGACAAAGACGCATCCCTGAAAATCGGGCTGATTGAACCAGCTTTCGTACCATTGGAAGATCGCCCTGAGCCGCTCCCTGCCCGACGGGTTGCAGGCGATGGCGGATGTCAGCGCCTCTTCTATTGCCTGCATCCGTTCCTTCAACACTTCCAGCAACAACGCTTCCTTCGACTGGAAGTATCGGTACATCGTCACCTTCGACACGTTCGATTCCCTCGCAATCAGGTCGACGCCGATCTGGTGGCAGCTATGCTGAGAAAACAAACGCGCGGCGGTTCCGAGGATGCGCTCTCGTACATCATTCATACAAGCCTCTCAACTGTACAGCGTATGTAAGCGCGGAACTTGCGCTTCACTGTACGCACTTCTATCGTGGTTCGGGAACGAGATTATAGGCAGTCGACCGATTGAGATAAGTCGAATCACCAAGGGCGGGGTTAGCTCAACTTGAATTCGGTTGCGAATATCGAACGGGGGGCAGTCGCGCTTCATTAACTCGATGGTAGGGAATCAATGAAATACGGACGTTCCCGTTGAATAGCAGGGAAAGGATGTTTCGCATAAATTTGGCATTAATTTCCACATATCGCGGCGACACAAACTGACATGCAGTATTAATGTCGGACTCCGCTTTACACGCTGTTTAAGAGAATCGGCGAACGACAACCGTCTACGTGTACCGCCTGTAAATCTAGCAACGCTCATCGAACGCACGCCCCCCAAAAAGGCCCATGACTCCACGTCCTCGGCCGGGGTCGGCACCACGCCACGCACATCAATTCAGATACATCGTATTGCGCCCTCACCTCCTTGGTCACACTCTCTCGGCTGCAAAGACGGGGCTTGCAACAACGCCAGCAAGACGAACTGCATCTGTTCAGCCAGCGCCACAATTTTTTGAAGGTTTCATGCGTGACCTGTTCACTTGAGCCGTTTCGACGATTACAGGCATCGATCACGGACTTATCAAAACTAACTGCCGCGAATCCGTTAATTCACCTCGAAGGCATTTAATTTAACTCGGATTTCCCTAAGAATGACTCTTACTATGGAATTTAGAATGGACAGTCGAAAAATTTTAATAGTACGTGACCTCTTACTCAGTTATTCTCGGCTTCTGAAACCGATTCACTCTTCAACACATCACAGGGCATGGAAATGAAACAGGAGTTTGCTCGTCGTCAGATTCTCGTCGCTGAAACCGCACCGGTCATTGTTCACGCCTTGCGATCGCTGCTCAGCGAAGGTCCATTGGAGAGTACGGTTGATTCGGTGATTTTACGTTTCGATCTGATTGACCGCCTGCAGGCCAACAGCGTCGACCTTCTCATACTCGATCCCGTGTGCGTGCAGCGAGACGTGGATATCGGTAATCTGGATTGTCTTCTCGAATTGAGACGCCGCTTTCCCTGCGTTCCTATTTTGTTTTGCACGACATTAAGAGACGTGATTATTCTGGACGAGATTTTCTGCATGAATAGAATCGGGATCTGCAGCAAATCGGACGAAATGATCGACATCTTCCGTCTTTGCGAGCAGCTGTTGTCCGGCAATTTCGGCGGCGTATCCCCGAAGATCGACGCAATGTTCCGTGGCGCCCGTCAGCTGGTATAAAGCGCTGATTACCAGAACGAACTTGTTCAATCATGGCGTCCGCCATTCGTCCAGAATCCGTACCGCTTGTGCGCGACTTTTGACGAACGCCTGGCTTGCAACCTTGCCCGCGGCTTATCTGGAATAACCGCGGAATTTTCAATTCGGTCGCAGGTCGAGATCGTCCAATCGTCAAATTTTTTGGGCGATCATCCCGAATCTGAAACACTGCCGCTCTGCGTGCCATAGTCGCGTGTTGATGCGCCACGCTGGTCCTACTACAAAGAGGTAAGCAAGCGGGATCACACGATCGAGCGCAGCTGAACCTACTTCATGGACTCCAGCATGATCGAGCAATACCACGACCTCCATCAGCAACTCTACGCAGGCAATATCGCCGAGTGTTTCCGTTTCCTCGACGAACGGCGTGCGTCGGACGGCCACACGCCCGACTACTGGCACTGGCGAGCCGTCACTCATCTTCGCGCTGGCCAATTCAACAAGGCGCTCGACATTTGCGTCGGGCTGACACGCAAATCCGAGAATTTCGCTTTCCACGTTCACTGTCTGTGTGACATCTGTGTTCACCTAGGACTTAAGGAAGTGGCGCTCGCGGCCATTGAACAGTTCGCGCAGAAGGCGAACACCTCGCCGGTTGCCGCCCGTCTATGGCGCGTTTACGGCTGGCATTATCTCGGTGACGACGACGGCGTGATCGGCATCACTCCCGAAGGTCTCGACGAGCATTCAGCTTTCGTGCTCGGTCACCATCAGGCGCGCAGCACGATGCGGCGCGATGGCATCGCGCAGGGCGTCGCGGCAATGCATCATTACTGGTCGTCCCATGATTCGCGCCGGATTCTTTTCCCTCATCTCGATCTGGCAGGCTACTGGACCGGCGAGCGCGCCCTGCCCGCGCGCCTCGAAGTTCGTCTGGTCGCGTCCGGCTATGGCGATATGGTCAATTGGTCGCGCTACCTTTGCGCGCTGGAAGCGATGGGTGTACAGGTGTTTTACGACAACAACCTGCTTCGCCTCGCGATGCCCGAGCCGGAGCGAGCCGAACTGGCCCGCGCAATGTACGCCGCCGGTTTCGAAAGGCCGTCGGGCGACTCCGCGATGTGGACCGACCCGTTCAGTCTTTTCACGTCACTCTTCCCGGTGCTGGGTTACGCGCCGTCGCACCGGTACATCGAGCCGGCCCATCCGTCGAGTGTCGACGGCATCATCGATGAAATTCGGACGCGTGCGCGCGGACGGCGCTGCGTCGGCCTGTTCTGGTCTTCTTGCGAATCGGCGAACAACTTCGCGAACCGCAGCCTGTGTCTGCCCGACCTCGATCCGCTGTTCGAGGACTCCCTCGATGTGTACTGGGTCATCATGCAACGGGGCTTCGAACGCCGCCGCTGGCTGAACGACCCGCGCTCGGCCGATCTCGACCGTTTCACCACGCTCAACCTGGATCTGACGCTGGCTCACTCGGCGGCAATCATCGACCAGCTGGATATCTTCATCGGCAACGATGGCGGGCTGAGTCATTACGCCGGCGCTCTCGGCAAGCGCTGCTACATGTTCCTGAATCAGGTCGCCGAGTGGCGATACGAGCGCGAGCCGACGTCCACGCCCTGGTATCCGAGCATGCGCCTCGTGCGGGCAAGCGAACTCGGCGGCTGGGACCGAGTCGTCGGCACGTTGCAGCAACTCCTGCACGCCGACGCCTGATCGTCCGGCAGCTCGGCAGTCCGGCGTGATGATCCGCCGGACCGCCTGTCCCGCTTAACGCGCGACCGTCTTGAAGCCGTACTCTTCGCGTGCGCCGTAGCGTCCCGGCGCAAACCCGTTGAACACGTGACCGCCTACCTTCGCGCCCACGTTTTCCAGGCGGCGCAAGGTTTCCTCGAGTTGCCGCGCACCCGTCCGATCGGCCCGCGACACCAGCAGCACCAGGTCGCAGTTCTGCGTCGCGATCGAAAGCGCGTCGCTAACCGGCAGGACCGGCGGCGAATCGATCACGACGTAATCGTAGATGTCGCGCAGCATGGCGAGCGTTTCCTGGAACGCCGGCCGGCCGAGCAGTTCCGCCGGGTTCTCCGGATAGAACGCACCCGCATCCATGATCGAGAGACCACCGTTGCCGAGCGGGACGATTGCTTCGTCCGGGCGCGCGGTCCCTTCCAGCACTTCGGCCAGCCCCGGCCCGGTGCGGCCATCGACGAGATGACGCAGCCGCCCTTGACGCATGTCGGCGTCGATCAGCAGCACGGACGCGCGCGTCTCGGCCAGCAGATACGCGAAGTTCGACGACACGAAGCTCTTGCCCACACCTTGCGTCGGACCGGTGAACAGGATGACCTTGCCGCCCGGTTGATTTGCATCGACGACATAGCCGGGATTCATCACGCTCGTGGTGCCGGCGAACGACATCGCGTTGGCCGAATTGAACGGATTCATGCCGCCCAGGCCGAACTGGTTCATCGGAACCGGCGCGCCGCTCAGCATCGCACGCACACTGCTGCGCAGCGAACGAAGCGCTTCGATGCTCGGATCGGTCGGACTCGCCATCGCGAGCAGCTTGGCGGGCGCGGCGTTGTGCGTCAGCGCGCGGACGTCCTGCTTCAGTTGCGCGGTCGAACGAGCAATCACGGCAAGACGCGGCAGTTGCGAGAAGTGATCGATTTCTTCCGGACTACGAAGCTCCTTGCGATTCATCGCGATCAGATAGATCGACACAGTGCTGAGGAACAAGCCGCCGAAGATAGAGCCGAGCAGCACGATCCACGCACGCGGCCACGATTGCTTCTCGGGTGCGACCGCCCAGTCGACCACGGCCATGCCCGGCGGCGTGCTGGCTGCCGCGACTTCGAGCTGTTGCGCATTGGTCAGCACGCTCGTGTAGAGCTGAGTCGTGACGGCCACATCGCGTGCAAGCTCGACGTATTGCCGCTGCACGGTAGGCAGATTCGCCGCAATCTTCGACGTCTCGGCAATCTCATGCTTCACCTGATTGAGCTGCGTGAGCGCGCTTTGATAGTTCTCGTTCTCCGGCCGATAGCGATGCTGCGCGGCGTCGAGCGCCAGTTGCAAGGTCGTCTGCTGCTCTTCAAGGCGGCTCATGCGCGTGATGAGCGCGGTGTTCTGCTGCGCCATATCCACCGTGCCGGTCTGCGTGCGAAACGCGTTCAGACGGCTCTCGGCGGCTTCCAGATCATGCTTCAGCGCGGGCAGGCGCTTCTTCAGGAAGTCGAGGCTCGTCTGCGCCTGCGCAGCGCGGCGTTCGGCATCGCGCTCCTGATACGTCTTGATGATCGCGTTGACCATGGCCTGTGCCACCAGCGGCGATTCGGCCTGATAGCTGAGACGGATCAACGACGGATCGCGCAGCGTCGATTCACGCGGCGGAATCGACGTGCGCAGCCGCGCGAGCACGTTGTCGAACGTCGTCTGTTGCGAATACTTGCGCAACTCGAAGCTCACGCCGGGACGCGCACGCAACGTGTCGATGCGCAGCTCGCCGGGAGCACGCCCGTCCGGCGTATCGACCTGAAAGAACACAGTCTCGCCGATACGTCCTTGCGCGAGCGCCTTGTCGTCTTTGTCGAAGAGCGTCCAGCGTCCGCCCTGCCCCGCGATCACGTGGAACTTCATCTTCAACGCGGATTCGGGCACCGTGAAAACGCCGGGCTTCAGGCGCTCGCCGCCCCATGCATATTGGTCCAGTCCGAACGGCGCGGGCGCGAGTTCGCTGTCGCTTGCGTGACGCGAAGCCAGATAACTGCCGATCAGCGGAAAATGACTTTGCGTCTCGACGACCGTATCGGCGCTCGTCTGCGCTATCGCCGCGCTCACGACCGAGCGTGAAGTCAGTACATCGCTTTCATCACTGGCGGAAGCATCGGCGGCCATGGAACCGGATACGTCCGACAGTGCGCTGATCGACGTGCCCGCCTTGCTTTGCACGCGCAACAGCGCCTCGGCGCGGTATTGCGGCGTTGCGAGCAAAACGTAGAGCACGCCCGCTGCGCAACACGTGCCGGTCACAGCGCCGAGCAACGTCTTGTGACGCACGACGCTGCGCCACAGATCGACCAGACCGTCGCCGCGTTGCGGAACTGGCGTCATGGCGGGGCGCATGTTATATGAAAGCATGTTATATCCCTAACAAATTAGATGAAAACCAGAGACGTCAGTCGCAACCGACGACGGCGCGTTCCCTCGTACACGCCGCTTGATACTATGAACCGACCGTGATGAACACCGGTCCTTCCGCTTCGGTCACTGCGAGCACGTTGCGCCTGTCGCGCCGCGTGCCGTACAGATCGGCGATGACCGCGCTGGCCGGCAGACGCGATACATCGAGATTCATGACGTTGCCCGCGCCGTAGCACCAGACAACGTATTTCGTGGCGCGCGCATCGTCGAACTTGAGCACGACGGTCTGCTCCTTCTCGTCGATGAAGTAGCGCGCATTTTTCGTGTTGGCCGTGAACGCGAACAGATGCTTTACTGCGTGATACGCGGGCAGTTTTCTGTTTCCGGCATCCAGTAGTCCGAAGTTATGTTCCATTTCCTTCGGGTTGGTGCCGTCGTTGCGCATGTCGTAATACGACGTCAGCCCGACTTGCGCGATCCAGTTCATCATCAGCAGCCGCACCGCGTAGTTGGCCTGTCTCGCACGCGCCTCGCTTGAATGACCATTTCCGATATCAGTTACATAGTGATATCCGAAGCTCGGGTATGACCATTCGGTTGCCCACACTTGCGGACGTTTAACGTAGCCCGACAGGTCGTGGCGCAACTCGCGATAGTCGTCGAGCACTGTTTCCGGCTCCTGCTGCCGGTATGGATGCACACTCACTGCATCGGGGCCCGTCTGCGTCGCGCTGATATCGCCGACTGCGCGAATGAAGCCGCGATCCACCTGCTGGACTCCGCCCGTTGCGATTACCACGTTCGGATTGGCGGTCCGCGCCGCTTGCACCGCGTTCTGAAGCAGCGCGCGGTAAGCCGCAGGCGATGGTTCCGCGAGCCAGTAATCCTTGTGGTCCTGCTCGTTCCATACTTCGAAGCGCACGGGCGCATCGCGATAGCGGAAGGCAGCCTGATAGACATACGTGCGAAACGCGGCAAGCTGCGGCGCGGATGTCGGCGGCTGATTCGGGCTATAGGCGTAATGCTTGTAGCCGAGAATCAGCAGCGCGCCGAGGCCGCGTGCGCGCAGATTGTTCACGAGACCATCGAAGCCGGCGAAGTGCCAGCCATCGGGCGCTTGCACCGCTTCCCAGAAGAGGTCCGTACGCACGAACGAGAAGCCGACGTCCTTCACGGCGTCGAGCAGTTTCGTATCGCCGATCTGGTGGATCGCCACGCCCGTGTTCGCCCTCGCCGATGCAAACGACGGCAACGCGACGTACGCGCGTTCGAGCGACGACGACGAGCCATCGATGGTGAGACTCGGCGTCGCCGATGCGGGCAGCATGGACGCGCACATCGCCAGTACGGCGGCCACTGCGAGCCGCCGCCGAATATTGCCGCTCTTCTGCATGATGTCAGAGCCCCCGCAGGCCGTCGTGCGGCGCATCGATCACGGTTGCGCGCGCCCGCCAGTTGGCCGGCGTAAAGCGGGCCGGCATGCGCCAGATGACCGGTTGCATGAACGCCGCGTTCTCGCGCAGATAGCTCAACGTGACGCCGAAGAACAGCAGGCAGCCGATCGATTCGAACGTATCGGTCGTCGCACACGAGAAGAGCAGATAGAGCAGCATCGCCCACGTCGGCCGGTCGTCGGTCGGAGCGCGCATCATCAGCCGCACGAAAAACGCCACGAGCAGGAGCGCGCCGACGATCCCGAAGTTCGCCATCGCATACAGCAGCGAGTTGTCCGCGTAGGCGACATTGAAGCCGAACGCGCTCTCGTAATACGTCGTTGCCGAGCCGAAGCCGCCCGGCCCGAGGCCGAGCCAGATGCGGTTGTTCTTCAGCAATCCTTCCATGATGACCGGCCATGTGTTGAACATGCGGTCCTGGAACGAAGCGAGCGTCGTGAAACCGGTGCCTGAAAGATTGAACATCAGCGTGGCGATGTACGACACGAACGGAAACGCGATCGCGATTCCTGCGGCCCACAGGCAGGCGCGCTTGATCGTCATCGTCGAGAAGAAGCAATGCGCAACGACGACAATGGCCAGCGAGACCGGCGCCGTCTTGTTGGTCGTGGCGTGAATCGCCGCGCCTGCACACACAAGCAGCACGCACTGCAACCAGCGCTTGTCCGTGCGCATCAGCAGCCACGCTGTGAGCAGACCCGCCATCAGGCCCGTGGATGCGCTGTCGCGCCCGAAGCCCGAAAGCCGCGATGCGATGCCGACATACGACGCCACAGCGGCACGTACGTTATGCCCGCCGACGGAGACGCTGACGCCGACCCACGGCATCGTCATGAAGGTGTTGGCGAGGATGCCGATGCCGCAAAGCGCCGCCAGCACCGCGAGCCCCGTTGTCGCAACCCGGCCGTTCAGATACGCGAGTGCTTGCGGTGTCGCAGTGAGCGCGAAGAGCATCGGCGTGACCGTCCACAGCCAGAAGCCGACAGCTTCGGGCGCGACGCCATGCGATAGCGACACGCACGATTCCGCGAGCATGTACAACGCGATGAGCGCGTGGCTCGCTCTTGGACGCCTGATCAGCGTGTACATCACCCAGGCAAGCATCAGCAGCTTGGGAAGATACGCGGCCTGAGGCACGCCTGCCATCGAGGTGTAGTAGCGAATGACGCCCGAGAGCACGTCGCTGCCGACGGCTGCGATGAAACTCGCCACCCACAGCTTGTCTTCGAGCGATGCCCTGTCCAATACCCTGTTCATTGTTCTACCGTCGCATGTCGTTGGGTGTCGTCGTGTCGAAAGCAACCGGCGACCGCCTCTTGTTGTGTGCACGCGCGGGTGACTGCCGACGAACCTGGCCAGGCTCATCCCCGTTGCCGGAAATTTACCTGTGGGGTATACGCGGCTCAGTGCGAAGACGCACGCTTCGCCCGGGCGGCGAGGCGCGTTCACGTTTGCTATGTCGGCTTTCGCGCATAACGGTGCGCTCGCAATCGTTGCTAAGAGCGGCAGCGCACATAGACGCGGTATCGGCTCGCCGGCGGCCGCATTCGCGTCGATACGTCACGTCGCGAACATGCGTTCGTCGTCGTACATAGCGGCGTGATGGGCAAGCATAGGATTGCCTATCAAATGCGCCGCAGGACATGCGACGCCCAAGCGAATCGCCGTCCATCCACGTCATCCCGAGAGCGCTATATGAATGCACAAGACCGTGCCGCACTGACGCAGGCATCGCGAGGGGGTATCGCGATCTTCGAATCGATGGTGGCGCCGCCGACGCTCGCCGCGATCAAAAGCAAGCTCGATGCAGCTTACGAAGCGACACCGGATCACGAGCAGTTCTTCGGCTGCGCGAAAGACATCGTGCACACGCTGCGGGACGACGCCGCGTTCAGGGAACTGGAAAGCGAGGCGGTGCGGGCCGCGTCGAACTGGCTCGCCTCGACGATGCATGTCGACGGAAAGGTAGGACCGTGGTTCGGGCTTCGCGTGGGAAGCAGCGCATCGACGTCAGGCAGCCATTGCCGCCATTTCGATTCGCAAGTGCTGACGCTCGTGATCGTGCTGCAGACCGCAAGCGATGACGACCGCAGCGGCGATCTGATCGTCTATCCGAAAGCGCGCGGCATTCCGCGACGCCGCGACAACGTCTTGCGCAAGAGCATGCAGTGGGGCGAACGCGCGCTACCCTTCCCGCTTCGCGCGGCGCGCACGCAGCGCCATCTGGACAAGGGGCTGTGCACGCACATCCGGGGCACGGCGGGCAGCATCTACGTGTTCAACGGATTTCTGATGCAGCACTGCAATCTCGATGTGCTCGAGGGCGAGCGCCGCAGCCTCGTCATTCATTATCTGGACCCGGGTCTGTCGCTGGGGCTGGCGCAGGTCAATCGCCTGCGCCGCAACGAGAGGGCCGTTCCTAAAGAGGCGGCGTATCCCGCCGAGATAGACGCGACTTGACGAGGTGTGCAGAACTCACATAAGCCGCGTCGCGAGCGTTTGCGGCAGCGGACTGCGGCGCGTGAGTGCGCAGGTCGGCGCATCGTGGTGCGGGCCGCGCACGTAGGTTTCGAGTTGGTCGATCGCGAACTGCTGCTCGTCGATCACATAGCGGATCATGTCGCCGATCGACACCATGCCGACGAGCCGCACCCCATCGATCACCGGCAGATGACGGATGCGATGCCGCGTCATCAGCGCCATGCAATCGTCCGTGCGCGTGGCGAGACCGACTGACATCACCGGAGCGGACATGATCTCGCCGACAGTTGTCGTGCGCGATGCCTTGTCCTGCAGTATCACCTTGCGTGCGTAGTCGCGCTCGGTCACGATGCCGCGCACCGCGCCGTTCTGATCCCCGCCCGCCGTCACGACGAGCGCACCGACGCCGGCATGCGACATCAATGCAATCGCTTCGTAGACGTTCGCCTCGGCGCTGATCGTATGGACGGCCGTATCGGACTTCGCTTTCAGGACTTGCTTCACCGTTGCCATGCCTTTCTCCGTTTGCCTGGGAAGTTGCGCTGCACCTGCCTGCTGCCTGCTTCAATCGAAGTCGAACATTTCGCCGAGAAAGGATTTCTTGCGGCGCGGATAACCGTGCCGTCCTTTCGAATCGCTGTAGCGATGATCGTGATCGCGACGGTCCCAGTCGCCATCGCGAGCGTAGTGATGCGGCTGCTGCATTTTCTGCAACGACACCTGCTCGTCGCGCTGAACGAGACGATCGAGTTCGCCGCGATCGAGCCACACGCCGCGGCACTTCGGGCAATAGTCGATTTCGATGCCTTCGCGAGCGGTCATCAGCAGGTCCGTCGCGGGGCAGACAGGGCATTTCATGTCGATTCCTTTCGGTTTGCTTTCGATGGAGACAATCTAGCGGAAGCATCGACGCCATGAAATGCACGAAATCGAGCGCATTAGTTCGTAAAAACCGAAGTCTTCATGCTCCGGACGTAGGTTCGACGCGATGTATCGAACCGTTCGCCCGCTGCGCGCGCAGCCAGTAACGCTCGCCACGGTGCGAAGTCCTTCGCCAACGACTTGCGCATCATCTCAAAACCCCGCAAGCTCTCGGTTGGCGGCGGGCAGCCGCTCGCCAATCCGCACTTAAAGGGCCCCCAATGTCCGATAAATCCACGATGAGCGAACAACGCGAAGGCTCCGATCAGCCCGACCTGCTGTACCTTCTTCAAGGCGCCGAAGACTTCAGCCGCTTCGTTTTTCCCGACAGCGAAGCGCTTTTCAAAAGCCTCGCGCACCAGCAGGCGCCGCATACGCTGTTCATCACCTGCGCGGACTCGCGGGTGTCGCCGGAAATGATTACGCAGACGCGTCCCGGCGAGCTGTTCGTGTGCCGCAACATCGGCAATATCGTGCCGGCGTACGGCGAGATGCTCGGCGGCGTGTCAGCCGTGGTCGAATTTGCGGTGCTGGCGCTGAACGTGCGGCAGATCGTGATCTGCGGCCATTCGGATTGCGGCGCGATGAAAGGCCTCGCGTCGGGCGCGACGATCGCCGATGAAATGCCCACCGTTCACGCGTGGCTGCGCAACGCGGAAGCCGCGCGCAGCGTCGTGACGGCGAGAAAGCTGGAGGAAGAACGCGTCGTGCAGGCGATGGTCGAAGAAAACATCCGGCTGCAACTCACGCATTTGCGCACGCATCCGGCAGTGGCCGGGCGGCTCGCGCTCAAACAATTGCAGGTGCAGGGCTGGGTCTACGACATCGGGCAGGGAGAGGTATCGGTTTTCGACGAAGGCGAAGGTGTCTTCGAGTCGATTCCCGAAGCGCGGGAGCGCTTGCTGCGCCAGGGCGCGCGTTGATCCGCGAACGCTGAGACGGCGCGGCTTGCGCCGCGCCTGTCATGGAACTGCTTACTGCACGCCCTTCTTGGCCGCGAGATCCTGCGCCATCTTCAAATGCTGCTGGATGGTCGGCAGCGCCTTCTGAGCCGCCTTCTTCAGATCCGCGTTCTGCCCTTCCTGCGCTTCCTTCTGGAAAGCCTCGACGGCCTGCTTGTGGCCCTCGACGCCGACCTTCTGAATATAGGCGGTGTCGAACTCCTTGCCCTTCAGGCCCTTCAGCGAATCGAGCACGGCGGTATCGGAGTTGTCCTTCGGCACGGTGACGCCGTGCGGCGCAGCCATCTTCAGTTGCAGCGTGAGCTTGGTGTGATCGACCATCATGTGATGCGCGAAATTCTTCACGTCCTTGTCCTGCGACTGTTTCGACGCGAGCTTGCTTGCATCGATTTCGGTGGAACTCGACATCGACGCTGCCTGCACGAATTCCTTGTCTGGCGATCCCAGTTCATTGGCTTGCGTGGTGCTGGCCGCCTGCGTCTGCGCAAGTGCGACTGCCGGCGCGGCGGATAGAAGCGCCGATGCCAGCGCGGTGAGCAGAACTGCATTGCTTTTCATTGAAGCCTCCTTGGGCGGTTGTTTGCCGCTTCTTCAGCAATACCGATGCCACGCTGTTTCACGCATGACACGATTCGGAACATGGCTTGCTGACGCCATGAGTTGCTACACTGTTCTTGTTCCCTTTCCCGATAGAGCACCATGCCCGTTTATGACTACGAGTGCGCGCGATGCGGCGCGTTCGAAGCAGTGCGCCGCATCGCCGAGCGTGACGACCCCGTTTCCTGTCCCGGCTGCGGCGAGACCGCACCACGTGTGACAATCGGCGCGCCATCGGTAGGAAGCAGCGGCGGAGAATCGAAGGAAAGCGTGGGCGGCTACGGCATGCGGCATGTCGGCGGCTGTTCGTGCTGTTAGCGCAGTGCGGTCGCGGCGGGCATGAGCGTTGCAGACCGTGCAGCGTTTCTCTGACGAAAACAGGAGGTGAAGGATGGCAATAGAGTTCAGCGGGCGGCGTCACGTCGTGGCGGCAGCGCGGGTCGCATTCGAAGCGACCGTCGATGGACGCGAAGTCTGGTGCAGCGTCTCTCTCGATGCGCTCAACGATCACTTCGGTAATGCCGGCACTTCGTCGCACGCGATGCTGAGTGCCTTCGAAGGCGGACGTGTCGAGATCGAGGAAGCAGCCCGGCGAACGCTCGAGCGCAATGGCGGACAGTCGGTCGAACTGGAAACGAACGACTTCAATCGCCGCTGAAGCGTTGCTTAGTTGCGTTGGCTGATGAGCGCGTCCGTCGCGATGCGCGATTCAGCCAAACTCGGAGCGCGACTTTCGCTAGGCGTTCGAACAACGCACGGAAAGAGCGACGTACTCTTTCTTCTCGATAAACGGGCAGCCTTCGTGCTGCTCTTTTCATTGGATGCAATGGAGTTGGCGCATCCGCATCTAACGGACCACGTAATCCATACGTCGAGTTATCGCCGCAGGCTTGCGGTCAATGATCACACCGCGCTCCGTCATCGCGCATAAAAACGCGTCAGTACATCCACCAGCCACCAGAACGGACACGGCTTACGGCACACGCCGTCGTAACCGGCTGTTTGCAGCGTATCGCGCATTTCATCGGCTGCGAAAGCGATCACCAGTTGTTGCGGCGTGTCGGGTGTGTCGGCGTGGCCGCGCAACTCGCGCACGAACCAGTGGTCCGGCATTGCCGGCCTCGCTTGTCCACCCGCCGCGTTGCCGAACCGCGTATCGACGAACACCGCCTGCGGATGCCACGTCGACGACAACTGAACGGCGCGTTCCGGCTCGCCGATCTGCACGGCTTCGAAGCCGCGCATCGCGAGCAGCAGCGCAAAAGAG
This sequence comes from Caballeronia grimmiae, assembly GCF_022879615.1. NCBI lineage: Bacteria > Pseudomonadati > Pseudomonadota > Betaproteobacteria > Burkholderiales > Burkholderiaceae > Caballeronia > Caballeronia grimmiae. The sequence goes on along the minus strand of NZ_CP084271.1, from coordinate 1,387,996 downwards.
TCCCCGACATTCGGCTCCGAATGCGCGATCAGCACGCGTCGCGGTGCGCTGACGACCGCCATGCGAGGCGTCCAGACTTCGCGGCGGCCCGTTCCCGCTTTGTTCAGTTCTCCGTCCATGTGTTCGGCGCGGCGATGAGCGCCGCACCGTAATCCATCAAGCAAGGACGAGGCCCGCCGCCCGGCCCGGCGCGTTCAGCGAGAAATCAGCAAGCCGACGATCAGACCGCCTATCGCGCCCATCGTGATCGCTTTCCACGGATTGTCGTGCACGAAGTCATCGGTGCCCTCCGTGACGCGGCGATACCGCGCAACCGCCACATCCTGCGCGCCCGCGATCACGCGTTTCGCGCGTCCGCTCGTCGAAGCGGGATCGGGATGAAAGCGGCTGCCCTGCCCCTCCGACGATGCCGAAGCCGGCTGCGCAAGCACCGCGGGACTGTCGCCGCCTTCGAGCGGGCTGCCATGCACATGCTCCGGGGAACGCGTCGGCACGTGCCGGGGCGGTTTGTGCGCCGCGCCGGCCGCGAGCGGCGTCACGTTGTCATCGCTGCCCTGCTCCATGCCCGGTCCCAGCGCCGCTTCCATCGCGCTCGTCACCGCGCTGCGCGACAGCGGCGGCGCTGGCGGTTGCCCGCCGGGCGTCCCCGCGCCGTTGCCCGACGCGTTATCCGATGTGATGCCTGCCGTGCTCCCCGATGCGTTGCCGTTTACGTTAGCCATGACGTCCTCTCCTTGTGCGTACCAGATGCATTGGCCAATCAATGCGCGTATCGATGACGCAAGAGTCGCACCGGACCGCCACGCCCGCCAGTCGTCCGTTCGGCCTAGGCCGGTTCGCCGGACGGCCGCGCGCCGCATCGCAATTTCTTTCACATACCGGTGAGAATTGCTCGTTTGCCGCCCGCGATCCGCACGCCTACGATGACTCTCCTGTCAGGCGATGCATCTTTCGTTTCACGCCGCGCCGAAGCATCCGTCGCGCGCCCGCCGATACGATGGCTTCGCTCCCGACTCCTTTGCGAAGCCCGCCATGAATCCCGTCAATCTTGCTCAACTGCTCTTACTCGCCGCGCTGTGGGGCGGCTCCTTCCTGTTCATCCGTGTCGGCGTGACCGATCTCGGCGTCGCGCCGCTGATGGCGCTGCGCGTCGGCATCGGCGCGCTGTTTTTGCTGATCGTGCTGGCGCTGCGCGGCTCGCCGCGCGAAGCCATCGCGACGATGCGGCAGCGCGCGTGGCCGCTCATCGTCGTCGGCGTGTTCAACTCCGCCGCGCCTTTCTGTCTCTTCGCGTATGCCGAGCTGACGCTGTCGGCGGGCGTGACCTCCGTCATCAACGCGACGACGCCGCTCTGGGGCGCGCTCGTGGCGTTCGTGTGGCTCGGCGATCGCCTGAGCCGCCTGCGCGTTGCGGGACTCGCGATCGGCTTCGCCGGCGTGCTCGCGCTGGTATGGGACCAGACCTTGGCTCATCCGGGCGCGACGGCCTCCGCGGTCACGCCGATGAGCACCGCGCTCGCTGCCCTGGCCGGCCTCGCCGCGACGCTTTGTTACGGCATCGCGGCAAGCTATACAAAGCGCCATCTGATGGGTGTCGATTCGCTGACCGTCGCCGCCGGCACGATGACGGCCGCGACCCTCGTGCTCCTGCCGTTCGCGCTGGTGTCGTGGCCCGCGGGACCGGTGTCGATGCACGCGTGGGGCGCGGTGATCGCACTGGGTGTCGCATGCACGGGTGTCGCGTACATGGTGTTCTTTCACCTGATCGCGGTGGCCGGGCCGGCGCGCGCGATCACCGTGACGTTCGTGATCCCGATCTTCGGCATCCTATGGGGCGCGCTGTTCTTGTCGGAACGCGTGTCGATCGGCATGGCAGTGGCGTGCGGCATCGTGCTCGCGGGCACGGCGCTGGCGACCGGCGTAGTCAAACGCGTGCCGTCGTGGCGCACCCGCCGTCCGGAATGCGTCAAGCAGTGACGGGACGGCGGAGCATCGCGCTCAACGCCACAGCCGCGTGAGGGCGCCGTCCTCTCCGCCGACGGGATCGGTGGCCGGGAACGGCAAGGCTTGCATCGCGCGCAGGTCGTCGGCGCTGAGGGCGTCGCGCCGGATGTCCCATTGCTGGTTCGGCGGATACGCGCCGATCACCTGAAACCGGCCGCCGCTTTTCAGCAGGCAATGACCGGTGCCGGCAGGCAGAAGGAGCGCATCGCCGGCACGCACGGAGATCACGCGCCCTCCCGGACCGCCGATGATCAGCTCCGCCTCGCCCGATGCAACTCCGAGCACCTCATGCGCCGTCGAGTGGAAATGGTGATAGTCGAAGACGCTGTCGCGCCATTGCGGCGGCCAGCCGTTCTGCGCGAAGAGTGCCTCGAAGCGGCTGCCACAGTCGCGGCCGCCGGGCTCGATCGCGCCGTGCCACAGCAGCACCGGCAGGCGCGCATTGTTCGGCACCCAGCCATTGGCGGCGAGCATGAAGTGCTCGCAGCGGGCGTCGGCTGCATGAAGGGTTTCGGATTGCTCGGCCATATCGGGTTCTCCGCGAGAGTTTGCGAAGGCCGAGCAACGGGTGTTCCAAGGATGCCGGCAAATCAGCCGAACGCGGCTTGCGTCGAACGCCGTTGAGCCGCGAGACAGGCACGGTGGGTGTCACCGCCCGTGCCAGTGCCCATAACCTCCGCCGAATCCCACTCCCACCGACACCGACGGCGCGTAGTGAGCCGGCCCGTACGCGTATCCATACGCCGGCGCGTAGCCGTATGCCGGCGCGGGCGCATAGCCATAAGGCGGCGCATAGACGCACCCGCCCAGCCCTACCGCGAGCCCGAGCGCGACGGGCAGGACGAGCGAGCGCGCCAGACTTCGCCCGCCCGGCTTCGTTGTAGTTGATGTTTTCATGACAACAGCCTCCCCGTCAGTTCCGGCTTACCAGTGACGATAACCATAGCCGCCGTGATGCGCGTACCAGTCGCGACGCTCCCAGTAGCGCGCGCCGTCCCAGTACCGGTCGCCATGCCAGCCGATGACGATCGCCGGCGCGGGCGCCACGACCACGGGCGCGGGCTGATACACGACAGGCGGCGCAGCCTGGTACGCGGCGGGTGGCGGTCCCGGCTGCCGCTCGACGTACACCGGCTGCTGCTCCACGTAAGCCGGTTGTTGCTCGACATAAGCCGGCTGCGGCTGGACATAGACGGGTTGCTGCACGTACACGGGCGGCGGAGCGTAAACGGGCGCGACCGGCAACCCGAGATTGACGCCAATGCTCACGCCCGCCGTCGCCGCTTCGCAAGCGAGACCCGCGAAGGCAACGATCCCCAGCCCTACGACACTCTTGATCTTCATTTTTTTCTTCCCCTGCCCAAGGCCGCAATGAGAGTGCGGCCATGAATCCATGGTATTCGCGGCGCCGCGCGCTTGCGTTACAACACCTGTAACAGATGTGAACGCTGAAACGAACGGTCGGTTGAGAATGCAACGCCGCCGCCCGCCGTTGCGCCGGCGCGCATGCTCGTGGGATAGTGCGGGCTTCGTCAAAACGGGATGCGCGAATGGACCTGTTGCGAAGCATGCGGATTTTCACGCGCGTCGCGGAAGCAGCGAGCTTCACTGCGGCGGCGCAACAGCTGGACATCACCACGGCGCAGGCGTCGCGTGCAGTCACGGATCTGGAGGCGCATCTGCGCACGCGCCTGTTGAACCGCACGACGCGCCGTGTCGCGCTCACCGATGCGGGCAACCGTTATCTCGCCCGCTGCAAGGAAGTAATCGCGCTCGTCGATGTCTCCGAGGCCGAAGCCAGCAACGCGCAAGTGTCGCCGAGCGGCGTGCTCCGCATGCATGCGCCGATCACCTTCGGACAGCACTATGTCGTGCCCGCGCTCACGCGCTATCTGGACGCGCATCCGCAAGTGCGTGTGGAGCTGACGCTGTCGCAGAACGTCCCGGACATGCTCGACGAAGGCTACGACGTGTTCTTGCAGATCACGACATCGACACTGCCGGATTCTGCGCTCATTTCTCACCGCATCTGCACGATGCCGAGCGTCCTCTGCGCGTCGCCGCGCTATCTCGAGCGTGCGGGCGTTCCGCGCTCCATCGAAGAACTGTCCGAACACGCGTGTCTGCAACTCGTCACGGCGTTCTTTCCGGTGGACCGCTGGATCTTCGAAGGCCCGCAAGGCAGCGTCGAAGTGGACTTGCCGCCGGGACGCCTGCGCGTGAACGCCGCCGACGCGCTCGCCGTCGCGGTCACGGACGGACTCGGCATTGCGCCGTTGCCGGCGCTGTCGGTGCAGCCGTTGCTGAAAAGCGGCGCGCTCGTGCGCGTGCTGCCGGAATGGGAACTCCAGACCATGACGATCTATGCGATGTACGCGTCGCGCCAGTATCTCGATGCGAAGATCAAGACGTGGGTCGCGTTTTTGCGGGATTTCGTCGTTGGGACGCTGGAGAGCGAGCTGGCGTGAAGCGCAGGCTTGGTGAATGCGGGCATCGGGCGTGGAGCGTTCGCTGAGACGGACTCGCCGCCCCTGCGGTTCGCCGGTTGCGGCTGGCGCTTTCATCGAATCAGAACGTGGGTAGCGTTCTTGCGGGATGTCGTCACTGGGACGCTGGAGAGCGGGTCGGCGTGGAGCGCCCAAGCGTCTTGAATGCGAGCATTGAGCGGCAACTTTACTGAGACGGACTCGCCGCCCTGCGGTTCGCGGATTCCGGCTGGCGCTTTCATCGAATCAAGACGTGGGTGGCGTTCTTGCTGGGGAGCGAGTCGGCGTGAAGCGCCCATGCGTGCGGAATGCGAGCATTGAGCAGCGGCTTCACCGAGAAGGACTCGCCGCCCTGCGGTTCGCGGATTCCCCCTGCACGCGGAGAATCCGCCGCGAAACCGTCAAGCCCCCTTCGCCGCGATCGCCGGCGCGGGCAATAAGCGGCCTGCGATCATCGCCCGGAGCGTTCCGGCAACCAGCATCGCGTTGACGATGTTCGCCGCGACGAACGCCACCGGCGCAATCCACTCGACCGGCCCTTGCGCGCCGCGTTCGAGCATGCGGATGGCCATCGTCGGCAGCGCGGCCGCGCCGAAGCTGAACGCCCAGTACGACGGCGTGAAATTGCGCTGACGAATCCACGGGACGAGACGCGCGAGCATCAGCGCCTGATACAGCCCATAGCCGAGCAGCATGTACGCGAAGGTATCCGGCGCGCCGTGCGTGATGGCGAGATACGACACGCCACCCACGACCGGCGGCGCGAGCTGAATGCCGAGGCTCGGGCGCAGCGCATCGGGCAGCGGCTCATGCACCGCCGCGCGATGAAGCACGAGCGATTCGATCGCGATCCACGAAAACACGCCCGCTCCGAAGAACAGCATGCCGGCCTGCGTCCAGCCCAGGCCCGCTGCCGCCGTGCCCGCGACAAAGCTGGGCGCGACCGTCGGCAGATACATGGCGGGCGTCGTCCATTCCGGCTTGCGGCCGCCTTGCCAGAATCGTCCGTGCAGATACGCGCCGAGCGCAAGCTGGCTCGCGACGCCCGCCGCGAACAGCACGATCGCCAGGGTGCGTGATTCGCTTTGCACGGCCTGCGCGGCGAGCATCGCCGATACGGGCGCGAGCGCGGCAAACGACGATTGCACCGGATGCTGCATCTCCGCGATCGCATCGGCGCGCTGCGTGAGCCACTTGTGCGCGTAGGCGGACATCAGCACCAGCCACACGGCGAGCGCGACCATCGTCATCACCGCCGGCACGCTTTCGGGAATCGGCCAAACCTTCGCGGCCGCGCGCCACGCACCGGCAAGCGCGAGCGCACCGACCGCGATGCCGAGGAACGCTACGGGCATCGGCGCACGCCCGGATGGAAGATTCGTGTTCATTGCTGCCTCTCCTTATCGAAGGACGCGGCGAGCGCGAATGCGTTCGTCTGTCGTTGGAGAGAGCTTAGGGGCGAGCGGCGGCCGTGCGAATGTCGCAGCGTCTCGTTCGGATGCGCGATCGTCTCGACTTGCGACGCCGCGCATCGCGCAAGCAGAGCTATTTGCGCCGCGCGATGCGCATCAACACGACGTACAGCACCGCGCCGGCCACCGCGCCGATCAGCCAGCCGAGATTGTTGGCGGGCAGAATTTTCAACAGTTGCGTCGAGAGTTCACATCCCACCGAGATGACGCCCGACACGAGCAACGCGGTCAGCCCGACCTTGTTCCATCCGCCGTCGTAGTAGAAGCGACCGCCAGGCTGCATCGTGTACAGCTCGGCGGCGTTCACCTGCTGACGCTTGACGAGGTAGTAATCGGCCATCATCACGCCGTACATCGGCGCGAGCACTGCGCCGAAAACCGACACGAAGATAGTGATGGCCTTCGGGCTGTCGACGAAGATCCACGGGCACACGAGGACCGCGAGTATCGATGCGATCAGCCCGCCCTTCTTGAAGTCGACGTGCTTCGGGAAGAGATTTGCAATGTCATAGGCCGGCGAAACGAAGTTGGCAACGATGTTGATGCCCATCGTCGCGATGATGAACGTGATGCTGCCGATCGCCACCGCGAGCTTGTTGTCGATACGCGAAACGATCTCGACCGGGTCCATGATCATCGTGCCGAAGACCTTCTCGCTGCCCGCCGTGACGATCACCGTGATGATCGCGAATGCAAGGAAGTTGAATGGCAGCCCCAGAAAATTGCCGATCTTCATTTGCCGCTCGCTTTTTGCAAAGCGGGAGAAATCGCCGAAGTTGAGCAGCAGCGCCGCGAAATAACTTACGACGAGCAAGGTCGCGTTGACCATCGCGTGCAACTGCTCGTCGCCGGGCAGCACCTTGCCGGAGAGCGTGAGGTCGAGACTGCCGAGGCCCGCGCGATACAGAATCCAGCCCATCAGAACGAACATCACCACATACACCGCCGGCCCGCAGAAGTCGATGAACTTGCGGATGATCTCCATGCCGCGCTGAAAGATTATGAGTTGCAGCAGCCACATGAAGAGGAAGCTGACCCAGCCGAGCATGTCGAGCCTGAGAAAGCTCGAATCGCGCAGCGCCACCGCCGATGGCACGAAGAGCAGCAAGAGCGTCGCGACCGCCTTCGATGCGAAGTAGGTCTGCACGCCATACCACACGATGCCGACGACGCCGCGAATCAGCGCGGCGAGATTCGCGCCCATGACGCCCATCGACACGCGTGCCATCACCGGGAACGGAATGCCGTGCACGAGGCTCGGCTTGCCGACCCAGTTCATCAGCACATAGACGATCAGGATGCCGATGGTCATCGCGAGCAGCACTTGCCAGCCTGAAAGTCCGAGCAGAAAGAGGCTGGCCGCGAAGGTATACCCGCCGACACTGTGAACATCCGACATCCACATCGCGAAGATGCTGTAGCCCGTCCATGTGCGGCGTGCGCGCGGAACCGGCGCGAGATCGTGGTTGTAGAGGCGTTCGTCGGCGTTGACGATTTCGACATCGGCGCCGGGGCCGGGCGTGGACGAATCGGCGACGTGAGAAGCAGGCATGACCGTCTCCCTGGCCGAGGCGTGCTTCAACCCGTGGTTGAACGCTCACGTTCGGCAGACTAAAGAAGCCGCGATGAACATGCGAATGGCCGGCGCTATAGAGAGGCACCGCGCCGCGACGGCTCGCTCATGCATGCGCGGACTCGTTGCGCCGGCCGTTGATGCAAGATTAATGCATGATTCCGAAAAGGTGAACGATGCAGGCTTGCCCGCTCAAGTAAAGCTGCATCCATGCCGATATGTGGGCCATGAGAAAAAAACGCCTCCCGTCCCGCGATCCGGAAATCGCACAGCAGGAAAGTCCCGTGGCTTTGGGCGATGCCTTCGCGGCCGCCGCCGAAGCGCTCGCGCTCTTCTGCCGCCTGCGCCGCATCGAAGCGGCGGATCTGCCCGCACGCGATGTCGATGCGCTGCTCGATATCGCCTTCGAAGAGGCCGCGCAGCAAGCCGCTGCCCAGCAACAACAACGCTGAAGCCGGCTGACTCCGCAGCCGGGCGTGCAACTTGCTCCCCGACCCTCACATCCTCTTTTAGATCAGGCGGGCAGGACATCGCGCCCATCGCCGCACATGCGCGCGTCGCGGAGGTCCCATGTCGAAGATTCTCGGCCCTGTACTGGGGCCTCAGCTTCACAACGTCGCGCGCCATCCGTTCGGCTTTCTCAAGCGCACGATCAAGGCGTTTCGCGCCAATCAGGGCATGCTGCTCGCGGGCGCGGTCGCGTATTACGCGCTTCTGTCGATCGTGCCGCTGCTGATCCTCATTGTCATCGTGCTGTCGAAGTTCGTCGGCCAGCGCGAGTTGCTCGAAACGCTCGCGCATCTGCTCGAATGGCTCGTGCCGGGACAGGCGCGGGCGATCGTTCGGGAACTCGCCAATTTTTTGACGCATCGCGCGGTCATCGGCTGGCTGCTGCTCGTCACGATGATCTTCTTCAGTTCGCTCGCCTTTACCGTGCTCGAAAACGCGATGTCGGTGATTTTCGTCCATCGCGTCGCGATCCGTCGACGGCATTTCCTGCTCTCCGCGCTGCTGCCTTATTGCTACATCCTGTTTCTCGGCGTCGGCATGCTGATCGTGACGCTCGTGTCGAACGGCTTGCAGGCGATGGGCGACAACAGCGTCATGCTGCTCGGCATCGAAGTGTCGCTCAAGGGTGCTTCGCGCGTGCTGCTGTATCTGCTCGGCGTGGCCGGCGAGATTTTCGTGCTGACGTCGATCTATCTCGTGATGCCGGTCGGTCGGCCATCGTTTCGGCTCGCGCTGCTCGGCAGCGTGACGGCCGCCGTGCTCTGGGAAATCACGCGGCACGTCCTCGTGTGGTACTTCGCGACGCTGTCGCAAGTGAGCGTCGTCTATGGCTCGCTGACGACATCCATCGTCGTGCTGTTCAGCCTCGAAGCGCTCGCGACGCTTCTGCTTTTCGGGGCACAGGTGATATCGGAGTTCGAGCGTTTCGGCTTGCCCGAACGCGATGTCACCAAGCCGTTTACGACCGAGGATGCGCAGCATTGAACACCATGCGCGCTACCATGAAGTCATGCGCCGTCTGTGCGCGATGCCACCAAAAGCGGCACCGCTGATCTGAGGAATGTCGAACGTGCCGTGCTGGCCTGCTCAATGCTACGGTACTATTCAGCTTTTGCACGGGCGGGCGACGCCGCTATTCGCCGCGCCTCGCAACATGTACGTACTTTTGCCTTATCTTACGTGCCGCATCGGGAAGTTTTTTCCGCATGCGGCGCTAGTTACGTGGTGCGAAGAGAGAACTTCCTCTTCGTTGAAATCTGCGTATTGCATTCGTTTTTTATGATCGAATGGCACGCGCCGCGCACTGCTCGCATTCGTGATCTTTGCGTCCGGCGCTTCACACGGCTTGCGCGTCAGGCTGCCAGCGCACTCGATGCGCCGTGCGCCTGCCGCCGTCGACGAACATGATTCTGGAGCGCTGCCATGCCCCGACACGCTGAGCTACCTGAAGAGCCGTTCGCGGGCGGCCCGAGTCCCGCTAACGATCCGTCCGTGCCTGATGCGCCGTCCGGATCCTTCGCCGACTTCGACGACGAAGAAGATATCGAGGCGGAGCCCGATCCCGTGCGCCCGCCGCGCCGCTTCGGCCGGCTCGCGCTGTGGATGGCGTCGGCGACTGCGCTCGGCGTCGGCGTGCTCGGCACCGTCGCATACAGCATGTGGTTCAATCAGGACCAGCGCGTGTATGCAGAAGCGATGACCAGTGCGCGGCAGACGCTCGGCGTCGATCAACCGGTCCTAGCGGCCACGCAGTCGTCGGGCGTAGTGGAAGCGCCCTCGACGGTGACGCATCCCGAGAACATCAAGCTCGCGGGCAGTCCGCCTGCGCTTGACCGGCCCGGTCTGAGCGCCGTCGCGGCAGCGCCGGCCGCCATCGCCGAGGACGACACCACCGAGCGCCGCGCGACGCCATCGAGTCAATCCGGCAATCGCGCGAACCGTGCAGCGGAGAAACCGGCGCGCACGGCGCAAGCGAACCAGAACGTCAAGCGTCATGCGCCGCCAGCGAAGGCCGAGCCGGGACTCTTTGCCCGCGTGGGCGCCTTCTTTCATCGAGTGAGCTATCGACGCAATGCCACATCCGGTCAGCGAGAGGAATATTCCCGTCCGTGACGGCGACGCGTTTTCGACGCGCGCACTTCGGTGGACTGACGGCGCGCGCGCGCATATCCAGCGGTTGCGTGTGCCCGGTCCCGCGCCCCTGGCCGGCGTCGCGCTGCTCTGCCTGCTGATCGGGCTGCTCTTTCTCGCGTTTCAGGTCCGCGCGATTTTCTCCGCGCAACTCCAGCAGGAATACATCGGACTCGTGCTCGAAGCGGTCGAGCGGGCCGATACGGCGCGCGCATCCGCGTTGGCGCTACAGGATGCCTCGACCAGCGACACCGCCCATCGCGCGGCCTATCGCGACGCGCGCATTGAATTCGCCGCGCGGCTCGCGAGCCTGCATGCCCTCATCATATCCAGTCCGGCGCCCGCCCCCGCGCTGCCTTCGAGCGTGCTCCTGCCCGCAGCCGATCTGAAAGCGGCGAGCGCCGCGCTCGATTCCGCCTATTTGTACTGGCGCGCCGAACGCGATCGCGCGAGCGCCGATGTGCGCGAACGGATCGTCAGCGTGTCGCATACGCTGATCGCGCTGTCGTCGATCGTATTTGGCGTGCTGATAACCGCGCTCGGAATGTATGCAAAACGCAATCGGCAACTGGTTGGACTTTCGAGCGAATTCGAGCACGCGTCCCTGCACGATGCGATGACCGGCCTTCCCAACCGCCGCAAGCTTTTCGCCGCGCTAGAAGAAACGGCGGAGCATCTCGGCGACGGCACGAATGCAAAACGCATCGCCGTGCTGTATATCGATCTCGACGGATTCAAGCGCGTCAACGATACGCACGGCCACCGCATCGGCGATGAGTTTTTGATTGCGGTATCGCGGCGTTTTCGTCAGACGGTGCGCAACAGCGATGTGGTCGCGCGCATCGGCGGCGACGAGTTCGCCGTGCTCGTGCGGGAATTTTCGAGCGATCTGGAACTGGCGGCGATCGCGCAGCGCATCATCACGTGCGTGGCGGAAACCGATGGCCGCATGGACTTGTCGCTCGTGCGCGCGAGCATCGGAATCGCCAGTTATCCGGATCGCGTGACCGATTACTGGCGGCTCGTCGCCGCCGCCGACGACACGATGTACGCCGTCAAGCGCAACGGCAAGAACGGCTACGCGTTCGCATCGCCGGCGGCGTGACCCGGCCTTGAAGGCGGCTTATGCCGCGGCGCGCAGGTCTTCTTCGCCGCCGAGTGCTTCGGTCAGCGCCGTGAACAGGCGAGCGAGTTCGCCCGTCATCAGCAGGAAGTCGGATTCGAAACGCTCGTCGTCGTTGGCCGCGGTGGGATCGGCGGCTTCCTTGATGACGTCGAGCGGCGTCACGCGCTTGAGCGTCAGCGACGGCGTCAGCACGAAGGACACGCGGTCGTCCCAGGTCATCGCAAGACGCATGCACTGCTTCCCCGCTTCGATGTGGCGGCGCATGTCCTCGGCCTCCAGCGCATGGCCGACGTAGCGCACCGTGGCATTGCCTTCGCCGGTCGAGCGCAGTTCGGTGTCGCGATCGAGCGTGAAGCCTGCGGGACCGTCGCCGCTCAGCAGCCACTCGGTCATCGCGGATACCGGCGAGCGCGCGGGACGAACGCTGGCGAGCGGCAGATCCGTGACCGACTTCACCAGCAATCCGATGATGTCATCGGCAACCGTCGCGGATGCCGCGTCGATCGCGAGCCATCCATGCACCGGATCGATCCAGACGCGCGTATCGCGGCGAATACTGAATGCACGCGGCAACAGCTCGTCGGTCACCTGCTCCTTCAGTTCGCGCATCTGCTTGCGGCCGGGTTTGAAGCCCTGCTGCCCTTCGAGTTCGAGCGCGCGTTCCTTCGTGAACTGCGTGACGACGGACGCGGGCAGCAGTTTCTTCTCCGCGCGATACGTGATCAGCATCTGGCGGTTGATCGTGTAGACGAGCGAATCGTCGTTGCGCGGCGAGACCCAGCCGCGCCGCTCGTTCTCGACGCTCGATGCGGCGCAGAAGCCAAGCGGCGCGAGCCATTGCTCCATTTGACCCGGCGTGACGGTCCAGTGAGCGGGAAGACGGTGAAGCTGAAGATTCTTGAACCACATGGCGGCGCTTTCGATGTTGTTCGGAAAAGCGGGCCATTCTATACGACGCGCATCGCATTCTGCATGCATCATTCGTTCGCATGGCGGCGTGCCGGCACGATGCGCCATTGCAGATTGACGCCCGCCGCTGCGAGCAGAATCAGCGCTGCCCCCGCGACTTGCAGCCAGGCGAGATGCTGGCCGAACGCAAGCCAGTCGACGACGATCGCCACCACCGGATAGATGAACGACAGCGCGCCCGTCATGGCGACGGGCAGTTTCTGGATCGCGCCGTAAAGAAGCACGTACATGAGCCCCGTATTCACGACGCCGAGCACGATCAGGTCGGCCCATCCGCCGATGCTTGCAGGCGCGGCATCGAACTGGGCGAACGGGCTGAGCATCGCGATGCCGAGCAGCACATGCAACATGGCGATGAGATGCGGCGGCGTGTCTTTGAGGCGCTTTGTGATGATCGACGATATCGCGTACAGAAAGGCCGCGCCGAGCGCATAGGCGATGCCTTCGAGATAGCGTCCGGGCATCGCGAGCACCGCCGGTTCGACGCGCACGACCATCACGAGCCCTACGAACGCGATGCCGAGCCATGCGAGCGTCGAAGCGGAAATTCGCTCGCGCAGCACGAGCGCCCCGAGCGCGACGAGCATGAACGGCTGCGTGTTGTAGACGGTCGTGGCCATCGAAATCGACGCGCGCGAATATGCGGCGAACAGCAGCAGCCAGTTGCCGACGATCGCGACGCTGCCAAGCGCGACCCATCCCAGCATGCGCCACGAGAAATAGCGCTTGCGGAGGAAACCGAGCATCGCGCATATCGCGACGAGCGTCGCTCCGCCGAAGACGCAGCGGAAGAACACGACGTTCCATGCCGACTGCCCCGACGACACGACGAGCCAGCCGATCGTGCCCGACATCAGCATCGCGAGCGTCATTTCGATGGCGCCGCGCCGATGCCCGGCGGCGTTGCGGGTGTTGCTGATCGCGTGACTGTTCATGGCGGTGATTCGGACGCGGTTTCGATAAGCTGAAGTCTATCGATGCGCGCCACGTAAAACCATGCCTAAAATAAGGCACTTTTCGTTCTTCATCTTGCTATCGAAGGCCATCATGCCGAAGCACCTTAACGCATCGCAGACGACCATCGACGCCATCGATCGCGAACTGATCAGCGTGCTTGAAAGCGACGGACGCATCGCGGTAAGCGAACTGGCGAAGCGCATCGGACTGTCCGCGCCGAGCACGGCCGAGCGCATCCGCCGTCTCGAATCGCAAGGCGTCATTCGCGGCTTCACGGTGCAGATCGATCCGGCCGCGCTCGGTTATACGCTGCAAGCCATCGTGCGCGTTCAGCCGTTGCCGGGTCAGTTGCATCTGGTCGAGGAAGCGATCCGGCGGATTCCCGAGTTCGTCGAATGCGTGAAGGTCACGGGCGATGACTGCTTCGTCTGCCGCCTGTATCTGCGTTCCATCGAACATCTCGACGATATCCTTGCGAAGGTCACCGACCGCGCCGCGACGAGCACGGCCATCGTGAAGACGACGCCTATCGAGCGCAGGCTGCCTCCGCTCTGAAGAATCGCGTTGCACCCATCGAACGGCGCTACACTAGGGACGCTTGTTGCTGCAAGCGAGGGAGCATCCGATGACCGACACCGACGCCAAGCGCACGTTTCGCGGCCTGCCGCTCACGCCCGAGCAGGATGCCGAAGTCAGGCATTACATCAAGAAAAAGAAGCAGCGCGGCGAACCGTGGGATACGCCCGAACTGACCGCGATGCTGCGCGACATGCTTGACCCACCCGACAGCGACGAAGCGTCGGATGAAGAGGCCGACGGAGAAACGCGCGCGTTCGCCGAACGCGCATCGGCGTCCGTCGACGAAGGGATCGATCCGATCGAGAACAGCGAGGAATGGCACGCTGCGATGGAAGCCGAAGCGATGAAAGGGCCAAGACGTTAGGACGAAAAAAACGCCGGTAAAAACCGGCGTCATATCCGCTTGGTCCATCGCATTCAGTGCCTGTGATGCAGCCAGTCACGCGGCGGATGAGTATCGAGCCAGCGCGCTTTCGGTGGATGAATATGCGGGTGCCTGTGATGCATGACCAGAATCACGATGGCGCATAGCACCACGACGACTCCGACCATCAAGGTAATCATCGGCTCGGTCATCGGAACCTCCTTCAGGGCAAGAGGACGACGCTTTCATTGTAGATGCTCTCGCGCCGTCAAAGCGCACTGCGCCGTAAATCGATTTGTATTGCGTAATCCCTTATAAGCAGCCCGACGCATTCGACCGATGGGTGTCCTATAGTGCAGAAGGACCGCTCATTGGGAGAATCGACATGGCGACATGGAAACCTGATCCGAGCTTCTACCCTTCCCCGCGACTCGCCGCGAAGGCGCCGCGCGAAACGCTCGCCTATGTCGCGACCTTCGACCCCGAGCGCAAGATGCCAGACAAGCTGGCCGTCGTCGATGTCGACCCCGACTCGCCGAACTATGCGCAAATCGTGGGCGAACTGGCGATGCCCGATGTTGGCGACGAGCTGCATCACTTCGGCTGGAATGCGTGCTCGTCGTGCCTGTGTCCGAACGCGCCGCATCCGCATATGGAGCGGCGCTATCTCGTCGTGCCGGGGCTGCGTTCGTCGCGCATTCATATCGTCGATACGAAGCCCGATCCGAAGAAGCCGGTCATCGTGAAGACGATCGAGGCCGCCGAACTCGCGGAAAAGACCGGCTATACGCGGCCGCACACCGTTCATTGCGGCCCCGGCGGCATCTATGTCAGCGCGCTCGGCAATGCGGAAGGCAAGGCGCCGGGCGGCGTGCTGATGCTCGATCAACAGAGCTTCGATCCGCTTGGCCGCTGGGAAGTGGATCGCGGGCCGCAGCAGCTTGCATACGACGCCTGGTGGCATCTCGGTTACGACACGATGGTCACCAGCGAATGGGGCACGCCCGATACCTTCGAAGAAGGTCTCGTGCCAGAACTGCTGCTCGGCGCGAAGTACGGGCGCAAGCTGCACTTCTGGGACCTGACGAAGCGCAAGCACGTGCAGGAGATCGACTTCGGCGATGAGTATCAGCTCGTCTTCGAGCTGCGTCCCGCACATGATCCAACGAAGGCTTATGGCTTCGTCAATTGCGTGATCAGCCTGAAGGATCTGTCGTCGTCGATCTGGACGTGGTATCGCGACAAGGACAAGTGGGCCGTCAAGAAAGTGATCGACATTCCCGCCGAACCCGCCGACGCCTCGGTGCTGCCACCGCTATTGCAGGGCTTTGGCGCGGTGCCGCCTCTAGTGTCGGACATCGACCTGTCGATGGATGATCGCTTCCTCTACGTATCGTGCTGGGGCACCGGAGACATGCTGCAATACGACGTCTCCGATCCTTTTGCACCGAAGCTCGCGGGCAAGGTTCGCATCGGCGGCGTAGTCGCCCGCGCGACGCACGCAGGCGCAAGCAACGGCCACTTGAATGGAGGCCCGCAGATGGTCGAAGTCAGCCGCGATGGACGCCGCGTGTACTTCACGAATTCGCTATACGGTGCGGTGGATTCGCAGTTTTATCCCGAAGGCATCAATGGCTGGATGGTGAAGCTCGACGCTGGCGCGGACGGAGGCCTGAGCATCGACGAACGCTTCTTCATCGACTGGCCGAAGGGGCATCGCCCGCATCAGATACGGCTGCAAGGCGGCGATTGCTCGTCGGATTCATATTGCTATCCGTGACGCCTTCGACGAGCGTGGACACATGAATACCGGCACGCCCGCGCTCTGGATTACCGCCGCGGGCCTTGGCGCGTTTCATGGCGTCAATCCCGCCATGGGATGGCTCTTCGCGCTCGCCCTCGGTCTCTATGCGCATAGCAAGCGCGTGGTGCTGCTATCGCTCGTGCCGATCGCATTGGGGCATGCGCTATCCGTTGCGCTCGTCCTGGCGGGCGTGCTCACGCTGGGATCGTTCGTCAGTCACGAGACGCTTGCGCGCGGCTCCGGCGTGCTGCTGATCGGCTGGGGCGTATGGCGTGCGTGGCGCGGGCACCGCGGCCGTCCGGCGGTCGGCATGCGCACCGGGCTGGCCGGCCTCGCGCTGTGGTCGTTCGTGATGTCCAGCGCACACGGCGCGGGCTTCATGCTCGTTCCCGCGCTATTGCCGTTCTGCGGCAGTGCGACGAATAAATCATCTGCTGGGGCGTTCGAAGCAGGCGCGGTTGCCCTGTCGGTGCATACGGTCGCGATGCTCGCCGTCATCGCCGGCATCTCGCTCTTTGCGATGTCAGTGCACGAGCGCACAGGCCTCGCCTTCCTGCGAAGCGGCTGGATCAACGTCGATTGGCTATGGAGTGTGGCCCTCATCGCGTGCGGCGTGTGGCTCTTGCTATAACGTCGATATCCCCCTGAGACGAACACCGTGATGGCGGACACCGGCAGAAGTTAGGCGGGCAACGCCTACCGACGGCGATTGCGCGGCACTGTGCGTCGCTGCAATATCGTCGAAAACGGCCAGAAAAAAGATCATTCGATCACGAGTCAATAAAAACAGGGGACTTCGAATGCGCGAGATTTCATACGCAGAACAGACCGTCAATTCCGGCAATCCGCTCGCGCGTTTTGCGCATCGCACGCGAATGACGATGGCGACCGATCTCGTCACCGGCCTCTGCCCGATGCGCGGCACGGTCGTCGATTTCGGCGCGGGTCCGGGGCTCTTTCTGCATACGCTCGGTGAAGCGCGGCCCGACATCACGCTCATCGGTCACGACAAGTTCATGGCGCCGACGTTTCCTGAAGTCCGTTACGCGGAATCGCTCGATGGCGTGGCACCGCACAGTGTCGACGTGCTGACGTCGTTCGAAGTCTGCGAGCATCTGTACGAAAGCGAGCTCGACGCCCTGCTCGACGACGCCGCGCGCATCCTCAAGCCGCACGGCGCGCTGCTGATTTCCGTGCCGATCATGTACGGTCTCGCGATCGCCCCGAAAGTATCGAACTGGATGATTCGCAGCCGCTCGCTGAAGTCCGAGTACTCGCCCGCCGAAGTGCTGAAGTCGATGATCGGCATTCGGGTGCAACGACCCGAGAATCCGCGCACCACGCATAAAGGCTTCGATTTCCGCGAGCTGCGCGCGATCGTCGGCGAACGCTTCGCCATCGAAGCCGTGCACGTGAGTCCTGTCCCGCATGCGCCGTGGTGGATTAGTTCGCGATACTTCATGATTTGCCGGCCACGCAAACGCGCCTGAGCGCACCGCAATGCTTTACTCTCGCGCCGACACTTCATCGGCGCGAGGCAAGCTGTCCGCGCTCCATCCCCCGCCCAACGCCTTCACCAGCGCAACGCTCGCAGCCATTCTGCGCTGCTGGATACGCACCGCCGCGCGCTGATCCGACAGCACGGTGGCCTGCGTCACGACAACGTTGAGATACGTGATCGCCCCGTTTTCATAGCGATTGCCGATCTTGTCGAGCGCGCGCTTCGCGGCATCGACGGCTTGCGATTGGGCTTCGCCTTCGCGACGCAGCACGTCCAGCGCATTCAGGTTGTCTTCGACCTGACCGAACGCGGTCAGCACCGTTTGCCGATAATCCGCGACGCTCTCGTCATATGCGGCACGCGCCGCATCGCGGGCTGCCGCGCGGCCGCCAAAGTCGAGCGCCGTGAAGGCGAGTTGCGGCCCCAGCGACCAGAAGCGGCTCGGCGCCATCAGCCATGAACTGAAGCGCGTCGCTTCGAGACCGCCGGTCGCGGCCAGCAACAGGTTGGGAAAGAATGCGGCCGTTGCGACGCCGACGCGCGCATTCGCCTGAGCGACGCGCCGTTCGGCCGCCGCCACATCGGGGCGGCGCTCCAGCAACGCCGATGGCACCGACAGCGGCAACGCGGCAAGCGCCGCGCTGGGATGCGGCACATGATCCGCATCGAGCGGCGCGACGTCGAGTGCGAAGGTCGAAGGCGGTTCGCCGATGAGAATCGCGATCGCATTGACGAGACTCGCGTGCGTGGTTTCAAGCTCGATCAATTGCGCCTGCGTTGCGCGCAACTGCTCCTCCGCCTGCGCCACATCGGATTCCGCCGCCACACCGCCCGCGAAGCGATCGCGCGTCAATGCAAGCGCCTTTTCGTAGGCTTGCAGCGTCTCCTTGAGCAGGCGCTCGTCTTCGACCGTGCCGCGCAGATCGAAGTAGTTCGTCGCGAGTTCCGCCTGCATCGAAAGGATGGCGTTTTGCAGGTCCGCCGCGCTCGCCTGCGCTTCCGCTTGCCCGCCTTCGACCGCGCGTGAAATGCGGCCCCACAGGTCCGGCTCCCATGAGATTTGCGCCTCGACGAGATAGTCCGGCACGGTCACGCCCGCGCTCGATCGATACGACACATTCGACGATACCCGCGACTGATTGAACGACGCGTTGGCCGTGATGGTCGGAAAGAACGCCGAGCGCGCCTGACGCACCGCTGCACGCGCGCCGCGATAACGCGCGGCTGCGGCAGCCACCGTTTGATTCGAAGCGGCCACGCGCTCTTCCAGCGCGTTCAGTTGCAGATCGCCATAGACTTCCCACCACGGTGCGCGCGGCATCGCGTCCGCAGGTTGCGCAGGCTTCCAGTCTTGCGTCGATACGGGTACGTCCGCCGGTATGGATGACTTGAACGAAGCCGGCGTCGTCACATCTGGCCGAACGTAATCGGGACCGACCGTGCAGGCGGCCATCGTCATGGACAACAGCGACAGCGTGAAGCCCGCATGCATGCGCTTCATGATGCCTGACCGCTCTTCTTCACATGCGCCTGCCCGATGCGCACCGTGGCACCATCGACGATGGAGTCCGGCGGATTCACGATTACGCGCTCATCGCCCTTTAACCCCGATACGATCGACACGCGCGTGCCGTAGTCGGTGCCAAGCGTAATGGGCAGCAGCTTCACGCGATTGTTCGCATCGACGCTCGCCGCATGCACGCCGTCCGGTCTGAACAACAGCGCATTGCCGGGCAAGGTGTAAGACGCCGTCGCGCTCGTCAGATGAAAACGCACTTGCGCATAAGCGCCCGCGAGCAATTCGCCGGTCGGGTTCTTCACGTCGACCTCGACGCGCATGGTGCGCGCGACCGGATCGACCGCACCGGCCGTGCGCACCGTCACGCCTTCGAACTTGCGATTGCGATCCTCGTTCAACAGCAATTCCGCCGGCATGCCGACTGTCACCATGCGCGCATACGTCTGAGGCACATCGACGAATACACGCAGCGTCGTGGCGTCCTGCACATGGAACAACTCGCGGCCCGCCGCGCCGCTGCCCGCATCGATCAACTGGCCGACATCCGTGTTGCGCGCGGTGACGACGCCATCGAACGGCGAATAGATCTTCTGAAACGAGACGAGCTGTTCAAGCCGCGACACGTTCGCCTGCGCCGCATTCAGCGACGCCTCTTTTGCGAGCATGTCGCCGTTCTTCTCATCGGTTTCCTGACGCGATACCGAATTGTTCTTCGCCATCTGCGCCCAGCGTTCCGCCGTGCTTTTAGCGAGCAGATAGTTCGCCCGAGCGGTCTGCGCATCGGCGCGCGCCTGACGCAGTTGATCGTTGATCTCGGGTGCATCGATCTCCGCAAGCAACTGGCCTTTCTTCACCTTGCTGCCGATGTCCACGGTCCAGCGCTTCAGATAACCGCTGGTGCGCGCGAAGATCGGCGCATCGGAAAACGCGCGGATATCGCCGGCGAGCAACAGGTCCTGCGTCGGCTTCATCTGCGTGGGCTTGATGACTTCGACCGTCAGCATGCCGTGCTCGGCTGCATCGCGTTGAAGTTCCGCGTGCTCGGCATGGCGCGACCAGATGCCCTGTGCGACGATGCCGGCCACGATCAACAGCGCGATCACGAGCCACAGGCGTCCTCGCCTGCCGGTCGCCGAACGTTGCGTCAACTGCTCTTCCATTCATGCTCCGTCTATTCAGGAATGTGCTTTCTGCATGCCTGCGTCGCGTTCCTTGCGTGCCTCGATGCGCTTGTAGACCATCGAAAACACGACGGGCACGAAGAACAGCGTCGCCACGGTGCCGACCATCAGCCCGCCGATCACCGCGCGCCCGAGCGGCGCATTCTGCTCGCCGCCTTCGCCGAGCCCGATCGCCATCGGCACCATGCCGATCATCATCGCGAGTGCGGTCATCAGCACGGGACGGAACCGCGTATAGCCCGCTTCGAGCGCGGAACGCAGGGCATCGCCATGCTCGTCGAGCGCGGAACGCGCGAAGCTCACGACGAGAATGCTGTTGGCGGTCGCAATGCCGATACACATGATGGCGCCGGTGAGCGCGGGAATCGACAGCGTCGTATGCGTGAGGAACAGCATCCACACGATGCCCGCGAGCGCGCCCGGCAACGCGGTGATGATGATGAACGGATCGAGCCACGACTGGAAGTTCACGACGATCAGCAGATACACCAGCACGACAGCGAGAATCAGCCCGAGCGCGAGACCCGAGAACGACGTGTTCATCGTTTCGACCTGACCGCGTATGTCGATGGACGATCCCTTCGGCAATTGTCCGCGCGATTCATCGATGATGCGTTGCACGTCGTCGGATACCGCACCCAGATCGCGGCGTTCCGTCGTCGCATAGAGATTGATGGTGGTCTGCGCGTTGTAGTGATAGACGACTGCATCGCGCGAGCTGCGCGAAAGCGAGGCCAGCGCACCGAGAATATTCGTCTTGCCGCTCGCCGACGTCACCGGAATATTGGCCACCGATTGCAGTGAATTCATGTCGTATTGCGGCGCCGTCGTGATCACGTTGTAGCTCACGCCATTGACCGGATTGAGCCAGAACGTCGGCGTCGTTTGCTGGCTTCCCGACAGCGTGATGAGCAGATTGTTCGCGACGTCGCGCTGTGTGAATCCCGCTTGCAACGCTTTAGTGCGGTCCACTTCGACATTGATCGATGGAAGATCGGAGGGCTGCTGAATGCGTGCATCGACGAGACCGGGGACGCGACGTATCTTCTCGAGCAAATGATTCGCGAAGTCGCGGTTGCCGCGCACGTCGCGCCCGGTGATCGCGATATCGATCGGCGCGGGCAAGCCGAAGTTGAGGATCTGACTCGTGATATCGGCGGGCAAGAACGAGAACGTCACGCCGGGAAACTCTTGCGGCAAGCGCCTTCTCAGCATGCGGATATAGTCGTCGGTCGGCGCATGATCTTCGTTGAGGCTGATGAGCACGTCCGCATCGGCGGTGCTCACGGTGCCCGTGTTGTTATACGAGAGATTGATGCCCGATACCGGCAAACCCATGTTGTCGATGATCGAGCGGATCTCATTGCGAGGGATTAGCTCGCGTATGCGATTGTCGACGCGGTCGGTCAGCACGGCCGTCTCTTCGATGCGCGTGCCTGTCTTGGTTCGCATGTGCATCGCGATGACGCCCGAATCGACCGATGGAAAGAAGTCGCGTCCCAGGAACGGCGCGAGCGCAAGCGAGAGCAGACAGCACGCGAGAAAGAGCGATGCAAAGCGGCCCGGATGCGCGAGCCGCGCTTCGAGAAAAGCGCGATATCGGCCGCGCACCGCTTCGAAACGCCGCTCGAAACCCAGATGAATGCGCACGAAAAGATTGCGCGAACCCTTCATCGATTCGACATCGCCGCCCATGTGTTCGTGATGACGCAGCAGATACTTAGCAAGTGTCGGAATGAGCGTGCGCGAGAAGAAGTACGACGCGAGCATCGCGAACACGACGGCCTCGGCCATCGGCACGAACAGATAATGAGCGACGCCGGTGAGCAGGAACATCGGAATGAATACGATGCAGATGGAAAGCGTGGAGACGAGCGTCGGCACCGCAATCTGCTGTGCGCCATCGAGAATGGCCTGTTCGAGTTCCTTGCCCTGCTCCAGATTCTGACTGATGTTCTCGATCGCGACCGTCGCATCGTCGACGAGAATGCCGACGGCCAGCGCAAGCCCGCCCAGCGTCATGATGTTGATCGTCTGGCCGATTGCGGAGAGCGCGACGATCGACGTCAGCATCGATAGCGGAATGGAGATCGCGATGATGAGCGTCGCGCGCCAGCTACCGAGAAAGAGCAGCACCATCAGCGCGGTCAATCCGGCTGCGATGACCGCTTCGCGCAGCACGCCGGACACCGATGCGCGCACGAACAACGACTGGTCCGCGACCGGCTCTATCTTCAGCGATTCAGGCACCATGCCGCGCAAGGTGGGCAGAAGATTCTTCACGCGCGCAACGATATCGAGCGTCGATGCGTTGCCGCTCTTGTTGATCGTCAGAAGCGATGCGCGCGTGCCGTCGACGCGCACGATGTTGGTCTGCGGCTGGAAGCCGTCGCGGACATGCGCGACGTCCTTGATGTAGATCGTGCCGCCGGGGCCGGTGCGGATCGGGATGTCGTTGAGTCCTTCCAGCGTGCTCGGGCTTGCGTTCAGGCCGACTGAGTATTCCATCGAACCGATCTTCGTCGTGCCGGTGGGCAAGATCAGATTCTGCGCGCTGATTGCATTGACGACATCGGTCGGCGCGAGGTTCTTGGCCTGCAGCTTTTGTGAATCGATATCGACCATGATCTGCCGCTGTTTGCCCCCATACGGCAACGGCACGGATGCGCCCTGCACGGTCGCAAGCTGCGTCTTCAGAAAGCTATTGCCGAAGTCATAAAGTTGCTGTTCCGTGAGTTCGGCCGACGACAAAGCGAGGCGCAATATCGGCACCGTCGATGCATTGAAGCGCAGAATGTTCGGGGGCGTAATGCCGGGCGGAAGTGAGCGCAACTGCGTCTGCGAGAGCGCGGTGATCTCGGCGATAGCTTCATCGACGTTCGCGTTCGGCTGGAAATAGATGCGAATGACCGCGATGCCCGGCAACGATTCCGATTCGATGTGTTCGATGTCGTTGACCGCAACTGACAGACCGCGTTCGTAGTTCAGCGTGATGCGGCGTTCCATCTGATCCGGCGGCAGGCCGTTGTAACTCCAGATGACGCTGACGACCGGTATGTCGATGTTCGGAAAGATATCGGTAGGCGTGCGCAGAATGACGAGCGGGCCGATGATCAGCAACAGCAGCGACAGGACGATAAACGTGTACGGACGCCTGAGCGCGAGTCTTACGATCCACATCGAAATTCCGCCTGCCCCGTTGGGTTTGTTATCTGCGCGCTGTGTTGTTTCGCCCTGCTCGATGGTCTCGACACGATGACACAGATGAAGCTTACAAAACAAATCGCGCAAACGGTTGCGAGGGTTTATGCGGAAGGTTTTCTTTAGATCAATGCGGTGCTTTGCGTCGAAAGGCGTCAGTCAAGCTGCGTAGCGTGGTTTGGCACGGCATCACCCTTACCTCTTGCTGAGCACAACTTGTCGCCCGTGACATGAAACGGTCAGCCGGCTGTCAGGGAGGCGTTTTGCATGCGGCGTACTGCATGCCGCATGCAAAACGCAATGTCAGTTCGCCGGAATCGTCACCACCGGCGCCTTCGACGTATCGGTCACTTCGGCGAGCGCCATCAGGTTCTGCACGACAGTGAACGCGTACTTCGAGTCGAAGTCGCCCCGATCGATCCAGTACTGCGATTTGTCGTAGAGCACGCTTACGTACGCATCCTGTGGCGCTTTCTCGCCGACCTTCACGACGATGGTCGGCCGCGTTTCGCCGCCGATCAGCCCGATCGTCGGCTTTGTCGCGCCGGTTCCGACTTGCGCGTCGGGCACGGGAATCTGCGCGCCGAGATCGGTCAGGATGCCGAATACCGAGCGCGTCACCATCGGAATGCGATCCTTGTCCGACGACTGGCCGTACACGATCTCGTACGTCTTCATCTTCGGCGACAGATGAAGCAGCTTGCGGACAAGCGCGAGATCGTCGACGGTGGCCTTGTTCGAGCCGCTGCGCGTCGCGGCGAGCGTGATATACACGCGCCCCGCGTGGTCCTCGTTGCGCGATTCCACGTTCAGTTCGCCCGCCAGTTGCAAACGCCTCAACGCCTGAATCAACAGGAAGAACTCCGGCGCGCCCGATGCGTTCGGCCCGCCGAGCGCGTTGCCGTTTTGCAGGCCCGCGATCGATTGCGCGGTGATACGCAGCAGCAAGTCGATCGGCATGCCACTCTCGGCGAGCGGCAGCACGAGCGTCGGCGACAGCGGCCGGATGTAGGCGCTGGCGTAGGCGTCGCCTGTCGTCGGGGTGAAGGTGAACGTCGGGTGATTCGAATACGACACGCTGCCCGTCGCCTGTGCATAGTTCGGCTGCGCGCCCGATCCTGCATTCAGAATTGCACCGCCGCTTGCATCGAAGTTGTAGGCCGCGATGATGCTGCTCACGGTCAGAAACGACGGCGCATCGGCAAAACGCAGACCGACGATCGCAGCGAGGATTTCGCGCTTCTGCGCATCGCCGAGTGCGCGGGCGTAGTCGACCTGATCGGCCTTCAGGCGTGACGGGCCAAGGCTGGAACAGCCTGCCGCAAGAAAGGAGGCGGACAGAACGGCAATGGACAAGGCTTTCGTGGGGATCGTGCTGGCTAAGGTCCTGATCATGGGCTCGGGGTGGATTGTGCGAGGAGGATCGTCGGCACGGAGTCGGCGGAACGTCGCGGCAGCTCAGCAATTTGCATACCGAATGCAAAACAGTCGAACAGGAAACGCTCACCTTGTTATGCTGCATCGACCGTCTCGCGCTGAGACCATCAACAGGAAACCGTCATGCTGGAGTTGAGACCTGGTTGTGAGTGTTGCGACAAAGACCTGCCGCCAGATTCCGCCGAAGCTCGAATCTGCTCATTCGAATGCACTTTTTGCGTGGACTGTGCGACCCGCGTGCTGAATGGGAAATGCCCCAACTGCGGCGGCGAACTCGTGGCCCGGCCACGTCGGCCGGTCGGAAAGCTCGCGAACAACCCGGCATCGACGAAGCGGGTTTTCAATCCGGCTTGCGCGCAGCAGCACTCAAACTGATGTCACGAAGCGCCGTCCGTGCGCTCCGCCGCAGCACTGGCGGGCGGCGCGTCCTGCTTTACGGGCGCGATACGCCGCTTCGCTTCCGCATGCTGCGCAACGAGCGCGTCGAGCCGGTCCTGCGCGAACCGCGGTCCGTCGTCGCGTGCATAGGCAGCGGCTGCGGTCGATGCAGCAGCGACCAAAAGAATTCGGGCGAAGTGCTTTTGCATGATTCGCTCCACGAAAAAACTGCTCTGTAAATCTCAGCATCGCACTTCCACACGGCTCGCGCTCTGTCGTTTCCGACAAAATCCAGCGCGGTCACGCCGTTCGTGAACGGGCGCACATGAAGCGCTTGCATGCCGGGCGCCGATTTCCTATCTGTTAGGACACAAGGCCACGCCCCGGAGACCAACATGACGAAACTCGCCCTTTTCTTCGATGGCACCTGGAACGAGCCGAACGACCGCACCAACGCGTATCTCCTCTACAAGCTTGCGCCCGAGTCCGATGAACAGGAAACGCTCTATGTGCCCGGCGTCGGCACGCAGGGCAATGGACTCTTCTCTCTCGCGAACAAATTTCTCGGCGGCGCCTTCGGCGACGGCCTCTCCGACAACATCAAACACGGCTATGCATGGTTGTGCGAGCGGTACAGGCCGGGCGCATCGATTTATATCTTCGGGTTCTCGCGCGGCGCGTATTCGGCGCGCAGTCTCGCCGGCCTGATCCGCAAATGCGGACTGGCAAACGACTGGAGCAACGATTCGATTCGTCAGGCTTACGGCATCTATCGCGATCAGGGCGTCAGTCCGGACGACGCATCGGTACAGGCGTATCGGCAGCAATTCTCGCGTGAAGTCGATGTCGCGTTCATCGGCGTGTGGGATACCGTCGGCGAACTCGGCATTCCGATCGGCGGTCTCTCGGTACCCGGCTTTTCCAGCTACTACCGGTTTCACGACACCACGCTCTCGAACCGCACAAAAGCCGCGTATCACGCGGTCGCCGCCAACGAATACCGCTCTCTTTACAAGCCGACCTTGTGGACGCCGGGCGCGCAAGCTCGCGGCACACTGCCCCTCGAACAGCGCTGGTTTGCGGGCGCGCATGCAAATGTGGGCGGCGGCTACGTCAGCCCGCCCCGCGATCCGGCCGACCTGCTGCCGCTGATTCCCGCCGAATGGCTGCGGCAAAAAGCGGAATCGCACGGCCTTACGTTCGACAAACCGTTAACCATCCCCGATGCCGCGTATGCGTCGGAGCCGATCGATTCCTACACCGAGTTCACCAGCAAGAACCCGCTGCTTCGCGATGTCTGCCAGAAAGAGCCGCGCGCAGCCGGCGCGGCGCTGAACGAAACAATCGATCCGAGCCTGTTCGATCGGCTCGATGCGCCCGGCTTCCTCGATTCGTATCCCGCCTTGCGCGAGCAACTGCGCGGTTTGCCGCTCGGTCAGTAAGGCAGGTGTCCTCGCATCAGAAAATGTGAGGCGGCGTGCGATCGACCATATCGCGTGGCAGGGTTTCGTCGAGCTCGAATTCGACGTTCGGGAAGTCCTGAAGGCGCCCGCTCACTTCCGCTTCGCCCTCGCTCGTGAAAAGACCATCGAGGTAGTCGAACGTAAGCTTGTCGACCAGCGCCTTGAGCGCAAGCTCGGGGCTGCGCTTCGGCTCGACGGCGATTTCGTCGACATCGAGACGCGCGCAGAACTGGCCGTTACTCGAATCCATTGCGCCGATGTCGATCACCTTGCCGTCGACGTTCTGCGCGAGTACACGCTGCTCTACCGCGAAAAGCCGGAAAGGACGCGCGAAGCCGGGGGCGTCGCTGCCTTGCACTGAACTGCCCTGTTTCGAGTTGTCTTCTGAAGTCATCGCGAATTCTCCTTCGATGCGTTGATCGAAGCCAACCAGCAAGGCACGCGCCCGCGCACGATGCAGTGCAGCATCGCGCGGAGTTCCCTTGAGCGCCTGGCCGTTCTACAGTTCGTGCAGTGTTCAACGCAACGCAACGCAAAAGGAGCAGCCAGTGGACGGATACATGAGCTCAAAGGTCGCAGTCATCACAGGCGCCGGCCGCGGACTCGGACGCAGCACCGCGCTGAAGCTCGCGCAACAGGGTGTCGGCATCATCGGCACATGGAACAGCGACGCCGCGTCAGCCGAGGCAGTAGCCGGCGAGATCGAAGAACTGGGCTGCAAGTGCGCGATGCTGAAGCTCGACGTCAGCCGATCCGAAACCTTCAGCGATTTCGGCGATGAAGTGTGCAAGGCGCTGGACCAGACCTTCGAGCGCACCAACTTCGATTTTCTGGTGAACAACGCGGGAATTGGCGTCCATGCGTCCTTCGTCGATACGACGCCTGAGCAGTTCGACAGGCTCGTCGACATTCATCTCAAGGGACCGTTCTTCCTGACGCAGACGTTGCTGCCGTACCTGCACGAGGAAGGAAGCATCGTGAACGTGTCGAGCGGACTGACGCGTTTCGCGCTGCCGGGCTTCGCTGCGTACGCCGCGATGAAAGGCGGCATCGAAGTGCTCACCCGCTATCTCGCGAAGGAACTCGGTCCGCACGGCATTACGGTGAATACCATTGCGCCGGGGGCGATCGAAACGGATTTCGGCGGCGGAACCGTGCGCGACGATCAGGACGTAAACGAGTTCGTCGCGCAGAACACGGCGCTCGGGCGCGCGGGCGTGCCGGACGACATCGGCGGTGCGATTGCGGCGATGCTGTCCGAGGGCAATCGATGGATGACCGCGCAGCGCCTGGAGGTGTCGGGCGGCATGTTCATCTGACGCGCGAGGCGTCGGGGCAAAAAAAAACCGGACGCCGTGGCGTCCGGTTTTCTCGTGAAGCGAGTAAGGCTTAGAAGCGGTGGATGATGCCCACGCCTGCTGCGAACATGCTGCGCGATGCGGACGGCGTGCTGTTGAAGCCGTCGCCGATCGTCGCGTTTGCGTCGGTCTGGCGGTTGACCGCACCGGCAGGCGTGAACGTCGGCGTTGCAAGCGTGCGGCCGTTGGCGCGCTGGAACGCTTGCAGTGCATACAGACCAGTACGCTTCGACAGCGAGTAGTACTGGGACAGATTGAACTGGTGGTAAGACGCTGCATCCGAGATGCCGTTCGCCTTGCTTGCCCAGGTGTAGCTATAGCCGGCCGCGAAATCCCATGCCGACGATGCCTTCCAGTGCAGCACCGTGCCGGCCGTATTGAAGACGGCTTCATCGGTGAACTTCGAGTTGATGCCCGGAATGTACTGAACGTTCGTGTACGTCGCGGTAATGTCCCACGCGCTGTTGAACGTGTAGCCGAGGCCAACCGCGAAGCGGTTCTGCGCTTGCGCACCCTGGTAACCGTTGGTCACGGCCGACACGCCCGACTGACCTGCGGTGTTGGTCGTCGAAGCGTCGCCGTAGACGCCGCCGCCAACCGTCGAGTTGTTGATGCGCGTGAACGCGACCGTACCGCCGATCGGGCCTTGCTGATACTGGATCGCAGCCGACCACGTCGAGCCTTGATACACGCTGTCAGGCACGCCTGCGAGCGAGTACGAACCGCTGACAGTGAAACCGTACAACTTCGGCGACGTATAGACGATCGAGTTGTTCGCGCGGTAGATCGTGTCCAGTTCGTCCAGATCGCCCGGGTGCGCGCCGAAGTAACCCGTCAGCCAGTTGGTCGGGCTGTACGGCGCCATCAGCGTGTAGTACGAGGTGTACTGGCGACCGAGCGTCAGCGTACCGAATCCAGCGTTCGTCAAACCGACCCATGCCTGGCGGCCGAACATCGCGTTTGCGTACTGCTGCGCGCCGCTGTTGATGTTGAAGCCGGACTCCAACTGGAAGATTGCCTTGGTGCCGCCGCCGAGGTCTTCAGCGCCCTTCAGGCCGAAGCGGCTGCCCGCCCAGATGCCCGACGCGAGCTTGACGTTGGAACGGCCAGCCGCCGTCTTCGACAGATTCGTCTGGCTGCTCTGATAAACGATCGAGTCGTCGACGATACCGTACAACGTCACGCTGCTTTGCGCGAAAGCCGGTGCAGCGGCTGCGAATGCGGTCGCGGCGATGAGCGCGGCCTGGGTCTTTTTGAAGCCTTTCATTTCTTCTCCTCTTGCATCGTGCGGTATGGGCGAACTGTGCATGGCCGACATCGAAACCGGGACCGGGCAACGCTCTCCGGTTACATCGACCGTAACTTTTATCGCTGGCAAGTGTATGGCTTACCGATGGAATCCGAAAGAATCGCGCGCGGTGGTGTCGTTTTTTTTCACCGCATGGTTAACCAGTATTTGCGAGGAGGCAAATATTCGGCATTCGGTCACGAACATGACAAAAGCCTGACAGCAACGAGGCATCGGGAGAGTGTCGGCGCGTGCGGGAGCGCCGTCGCAGAAGGCTCTGCAGAGAGTCAGTCAGGCGTTCCGGAGGTGCATCTGGTGGAGGACACGGCATCCACGCAAGAACAAGCGAACGTGGAATTCAAAAGCCGTTAGCGTCGCTTGCGATAAGCGAAGCGGATTTTCTTCGTAAGCAGTCGGAAAGCAGCGGCGATACGACGCGAGCGACGCGTGATTAAACGCGCGTCGCCCGAAAGTGAATGACTACTCGATTCTGGCGCGTAGCTCGCGCGCGGTTTCCAGCAGTCCCTCATAGCCGGAACGCGCATGCGATGGCAGATCGGGATCGCCGACGAGCGTGCCGAGCGTCTCGATCAGGCTGTAGAGAATGCCCTTCGCCGCGCCGGCGGCCATCCTGCCGGCCGCGACGGATTCGTCGACGTGGGTGATCGCCGCATCGAAATGCTCGACGTCCGGATGCGGCTCCTGTAGATCGGGCTCGGTCGAGCGTGTGTCGCGCGGCTCGGTCGGGTCGCTGTTCATGATGGTCTGCCTCCGTGGCTAGTGCGAACTTCATGTATAGCGCCGCGGCGCAACCGCCGCAATCCGTGCATGCCGCGCCGCAGTGTCGCGCGGCATGACGGCCGGTCAGGATGCAGGCAACTCCTCCACCGGCACGATGCGATGCACGCGCCGGCCGTCGACCTCATGCACGCCTGCGGCACGATGCGGTACACCGTGGTCCATCAGCAAGGCGCGCAGCTCGTTGATGACCGGAAAGACCTCGTGATTGTGGTCCGCGCCCTGCCGATCATGCGCTTCCTGTTCACGTTCGACGATCCACCGATCCTCCTTGAAGATACGCTCGGTAAACCACACGAGCAGCGGCCACGCGGCATCGAGTAGAACGGGTATCTTCGGGCGGCGAATCGACAACAGACCGAAGGTACGATTGGTACGCTGTTTCGCATCGAGCGGGACGTAGGCGATCCACAGATCCATCACCATCGTCTCGTCCTTCGTGCGGATCTTGAGCGTCTGATACGGATACTCAGTGCGGATCGTCATCACGTCCTTGTGCGCCGGATCCGTTTTCTCGCCGCGCTTCTGGCCGAAGACGAGCGCCTCGCCGATCGGCTGCTTGCCCGCCTCGCGCGCGAAGGTGTAATCGACCTCGATCCAGTCCTCGCCCCGCCGGCGCCCGACCGACCGCGCCCGCATGCTGCCCATCTGCCGCCGGTGCAGGAACTGATGGTTCATGTCCATGAGGTTCTCGTGCATGAACGTGTAATGGCAGTTCACTTCCTGCCCGAAGCGCCGGGTCTTGTACGCTTTGTCGGCTGCGGATGAAAGGGACGGAAACCGGGCGGTATCGGCGAGTTGCGGATCGCCCGTGAAGACGAACACGAGGCCCGCCTCTTCTCGGCACGGATACGCGCGCACGCCATTGGGCAGGCGCTCGCGGCCGAGGTAGGGAATGTCGGTACAGCGGCCAGTGCAGTCGTATGTCCAGCCGTGATAACAGCAGCGGATCGATTCGCCATCGACGACGCCCGCCGACAGCGGCACCTGCCGATGCGCGCAACGGTCCTCGAGCGCGAACACCTTGCCCGACTCCGTGCGAACGAGCACGATGGGATCGCCCGCAAAGCGCACCGCGTGCGCGTGCCTGCGCTTGACTTCGCGCGACCACGCGAGCGGATACCAGTGATCGGGATGAATGTCGATGCGGCGCAGATCGCGCGGCGGGCTTGCGGATGTGTCGATGGAACCGGCTTCCTGCTCGCCTTGCGGCAACGCTGCGTGCATGTAGAACGCTCCGTTGAAAGGAGATCGGATTACGCGCCGGTTCACGTGCCGGCGCAATGGAACGATCCTTCGCAGTCTACACGGCGTCGCCCCTTTCGGTGCGACCGGCCGCTACGTTTGCGCTCGCGCCTGTTTGATGAAGACGAGACTGAAGTTGTTCGCCGGCATCGTCACTATTTCCCCGAGCGCGAAACCGGCCTGGCTTGCCAGCGACTCGACCGCTTCCATGTCGCGAACGCCCCAGTATGGATTGGTTGCGCGCAGTTGGGCGTCGAACGCTTCGTTGCTCGGCGCGGTATGCGCGCCGTTGCGTCGATACGGTCCGTACAGGTACAGTACGCCGCCCGCACTCAGCCGTTCGGACGCGCCGCGCACGAGCGCCTCGGCCGCTTCCCAAGGCGCGATGTGGACCATGTTGATGCATACGATCGCCGCGACCGCGCCGATGCCCCAGTCGGCGCTCGTCACGTCGATGGCAAGCGGCGCGTTCAGATTCGCGAGACCCGCATGCGCACGCCACGCTGCGATGGCGTCGCGGGCGGCGGCGTCGGGGTCGCTCGGCTGCCAGACGATGCCCGGCAACGCGGCAGCGCAGTGAACCGCATGTTGTCCTGTGCCGCTCGCGATCTCCAGCACGACGCCGCGCGCCGGCAGCACGCGTGCAAGGACGGCTAGAATCGCATCGCGATTGCGTTCGGCGGCGGGCGCGCGGCGGCGTACGCCGTCGCCGGGAGTCGTGGGGGGTTGCGTCATGGGAAGCGGTTTCGAAGGCGGAGAGTGTCACCGAGCCTAAGGGCGCGCATGCCGCGTCGTCAAGCGATGCAAAGCCGCGATGAACCGTGGCGCAGAACGTGCTGTCGCGCCGCAAGTGCGGCGCGCGTTCAAACCTGTGTATGCTGCCGATGATTCCGCGAGCGCTGATTGAACTGCGGCAGCATCGTCGAAGGCATGACGACTAACCGGCCGCGCACCGCCGCGTATCCAAATCGGAGCGAAACATGCAGCAAGATCCTAACGCCGATTCGCATCAAGCACCACGCGAAGGCCCCGACGAAGAGACCATCGCGTTCGCAGCCGAAGTCTTCAACGCTGCGCGCCGGGGCGACGCCCCGATGCTCGACGCCCTGCTTCACAAAGGATTGCCGCCCAACTTGCTCAACGACAAGGGCGATAGCCTCGTGATGCTCGCGAGCTACCACGGCCATGCCGACGCCGTGCGCGTGCTGCTGGAACACAAGGCCGATCCGAACCTGCGCAATGACAACGGCCAGACGCCGATCGCGGGGGCGGCGTTCAAGGGCTTCAAAGACGTGATCGAAACATTGCTCGCGCATGGCGCGGACGTAGAAGGCGCATCGCCCGACGGGCGCACCGCCTTGATGATCGCGGCAATGTTCAATCGCGTCGAGATCGTCGACCTGCTGATTGCGCGCGGTGCGAATCCTGATGCGCGCGATCAGGGCGGCCTGTCCGCCCGCGACTTCGCGCAGAAAATGGGCGCGGGCGATACGGCGGCGCAGCTCGCGAATCGTCCCGCATCACCCGGCGGCTGATCGGCGAAGGACACGGGGCCGCGCTCGCCGCGTTGGTCGACAAAATGCAAACCAGGAAGGCGGCACGGATAGATGGAGCTCTTGTGATGACAGGCGGTATCTCGACCGGCCATGCGGCGTTCGCTGCGCCCTTTTGGATACAGCGTGCATGGCGCGCCGCATCGCGCCTGATCGCCGGCTTGTCGCGGCTCTCGACCGGCTTCGTCGTGCTCGCCGCGTGCGCGCTGTCGGCGTGCGGCATCTTTCCGCAGCAGACGCCCGCGCCCATCGTCGAGCACTCGTACATCCCGGCTCCGAACGAAACCGAAATCGCCGATGTCGAGGAGCCCGCATCTGCTGTCGCCGTGCCGGAGCCCGCGTCGGCCGTGAAGCCTCCGCCTCCGCCGAAGCCCAAGCGCCGGGTCGTGAAGCCGAAGCCGCAGGAGCCGGTCATCGCGACGCCAACCGAGCCGCCGGAACCGCCACCGCCGCCGCCACAGATCATTTCGACGCGCATCATGCAGCACGACCAGTTGCACGGCCTTCTCGACGCCGAAGTGCAGCGCCCGGACGGCAAGGTCGTGGGCCGCGCGGTGGACTTGTACGTGGATACCTCGGCGAAGCCGAAGCTGCTGATGGTGAACCTGTCGGGTTTTCTGGGCGTCGGCGATCGCAAGGTGAACTTCCCATGGACCGCCTTCCGCTTTACGCCCAACGCGAAGACCGCGCCGATTACCTTTCTGCCTCCGCCGCCGCCCGCGAAGGGCAAGCCTGCGGACCCGGCGCCGAAGCCGCAGCCCGTCAGCGAGACGCCGCCGGGTTTCATGCAGCTCGTCGATTCGACGGTCACGCAAAAAAGCGGCGCGCGCATCGGACGCGTGGTCGACGTGCTGGTCGACTCGCAGGCTCAGCCTCAGGCGCTCGTCGTGGACCTGTCGAGTTCACTTGCAGCGGATAAACGTCACGTTGCGGTGAACTGGGGCGATCTGCACGTCGTCTCGCGCAACAAGCAGCTCGCGCTGCAAATGGATTTCAACGACGCACAGCTCAAGGCCTCGCCGACCTACGGGCCCGAGCAGCCCATCAAGATCGTGTCGCCGGTCGCACCGGTAGCGGCTTCATCGGCGACGGCCGCGGCTTCGGCCCCGGCGGGCTCGACGCCTTCCGGCACGACCGCCTCGGGCTCGGTGGCGGCGCAGGCTTCTTCGTCGGGCGCGCGGCCCGCCCGATAAACGGATCACGACATGGATAACAGAATCACGACATGGTAATTGCACGAAGTCTGCGTGCGCTCGACTGGCTGAACTTCTTCGTCGCCAACGTGCAGACTGGCTTCGGCCCTTTCATCGCGTCGTATCTCGCCGCCCACAAGTGGACGCAGGGCGAGATCGGCCTGATGCTGTCCGTCGGCACGATCACCGCGATGGCGAGCCAGCTTCCCGCGGGCGCGCTCGTCGATGCCATGCGCAACAAGAAGTTCGCGGCGCTTTCGGCAATCATCGCGATCATCCTGAGTGCGCTGCTGCTCGCCGCGAGCCCGACCTTCGTCCCGGTGTTCGCCGCCGAAGTGCTGCACGGCTTCGCGAGCTGCATGCTCGTCCCGGCGATGGCCGCCATCTCGCTCGCCCTCGTCTCGCGCGCCGATCTCGGCGACCGGCTCGGCCGCAATGCGCGCTGGGCATCGATCGGCAGTGCGCTGACCGCGGCGCTGATGGGCGCGTTCGGCGAATATCTGTCGCTGCGCTCGGTGTTCTTTCTGACGGCGGCGCTCGCGCTGCCGGCGATCGTCGCATTGCGCATGATTCACTACGAGCCGCCGCCCGTCGTGCCGCGCACGTCGCCCGGCAAGCCGAAGCTCACGCCCGAAGGCGAAGAGCGCGAATCGCTGCGCGAGTTGCTCAAGGACAGGCGTCTGCTGATTTTTGCGGCGTGCGTGGTGCTGTTCCATCTGTCGAACGCGGCGATGCTCAATCTCGCCGCCGGCGAGGTCACGGCGCACATGGGCGACAACGTTCAACTCGTGATCGCCGCGTGCATCATCGTGCCGCAGTTCATCGTCGCGGTATTGTCGCCGTGGGTCGGGCGGCAGGCGCAGAAATGGGGGCGTCGTCCGATCCTGATCCTCGGTTTCTGCGCGCTGCCGATACGCGCGCTATTGTTCGCGGGCGTGAGCAGCCCATACCTGCTGGTACCGGTGCAGATGCTCGACGGCATCAGCGCGGCCGTGTTCGGTGTGATGCTGCCGCTCATCGCTGCCGACGTCGCCGGCGGGCGCGGGCATTACAACCTCACGATCGGCTTTTTCGGCCTCGCGGCGGGCGTCGGGGCGACGCTGTCTACGGCGGCGGCGGGCTTTGCCGCCGATCGCTTCGGGACGGCAATGAGTTTCTTCGGTCTCGCGGGAGCGGGCGCGCTGGCGGTGGCGCTGGTCTGGCTGGCGATGCCCGAAACACGCACTGAGCATGCCGCGCCGGAAGTGGAAAAGCCGCCCGTGGAGGCCTGAACCGCGTTGATCCGGTTCAGCGCAGCGGCTTCAGATCGCCCAGCAAGGTCGGCACCAGTTCACTCACCGTCGGATGCACGTGCATCGCGCGTTGCAGCGTGGTGTACGGTGCATCGGCGTTCATGATGTCGACGAACGTGTGGATCACCTCGTCGCCTTCGATGCCGTAGATCGCGGCACCGAGAATGCGCTTCGTGTTCGCATCGACGAGCGCCTTCATGAAACCATCGGTTTCGCCGCGTTCGCGCGCACGGCCGACGCGCGTCATCGGCATCGTCGCGATCAGCGCGTCCCTGCCGTCCTGCCGCACCTCTTCTTCGCTCATGCCGACGCGGGCGAACGGTGGATCGACGAACACCGCGTAGGTCATGATGCGCGTATCGACGCTGCGCGACTCTCCGTCGATCACATTGGCCGCGACGATCTCGTAATCGTTCCACGATGTATGCGTGAACGCGCCGCGCCCGTTGACGTCGCCGATCGCCCAGACGCCTTCGACGTTCGTGCGCAACTGGCCGTCCACGTCGATCAGTCCGTGTCTGTTCACCGCGATGCCCGCTCTATCGAGACCGAGGTTATCGGTATTCGGCGTGCGTCCGGTGGCGAAAAGCAGATGCGACGCAACGATCGGTTCATCGCCAAGCGAAATGCGCAGCCCTTCGCCCGAACGCTCTACGCGCTCGGCTTGCGCGCCGAAGCGAAACTCGACGCCCTCGCGCACGAGCACGTCCTGCATCGCCCGGGCGATGTCGGCGTCCTCGCGCGTCAGGATGCGATCGCCGCGCACGAGCAGCGTGACGCGGCTGCCGAAGCGCCTGAACATCTGCCCGAATTCGAGCGCGATGTAACTCGCCCCGACGATCACGAGATGCTCGGGCACCTCCGTCAGTTCGAGAATCGTCGAGTTCGTGAGATACGGGACACTGTCCAGCCCGTCGATATGCGGAACGGTCGCACGCGTGCCCGTATTGATGAAGATCATGTCGGCGTCGATGTCCTGCGTCGCGCTGTCATCGCTTGTGATCTCGAGCGCGTGCGGCCCCGTAAGCCGGCCATGCCCCTTGAAGACGGTCATGTTCGGCGTGCCGCGCAGCCATTTCTCGATGCCATCGCGCGACGCACCGATGACCTCGTCCTTGCGCGCCTTGACGCGCGCCATGTCGATCGTGATCTCGCCGCCGATATCGACGCCATATCGGGACGCCGTGCGCGCGACATGCGCCGCCCGCGCGCTCGCCACATAGGTCTTGGTCGGCGTGCAACCGACGTTCACGCAGGTCCCGCCGAACAGGTGCCGCTCGATCACCGCCGTGCGTTTGCCGCTTTGCGCGAGCTGCACGGCAAGCGGTGAACCGCCCTGTCCCGTACCGATGACGACTGCATCGAAATGCTGTGACATGCGTGAGCCTCCGGTGGCGTGCATCGACGTGATTCGTCGGAACGATGCGTTCAAGATGGGGTGCGAAACGCCCGGCCATCTTACGCCGAACGCCGCCGACGGGCACGGTGCGTGCTGCCCGGTTCATTTAGCGTTCATTCACCCCGC
This sequence comes from Caballeronia grimmiae, assembly GCF_022879615.1. NCBI lineage: Bacteria > Pseudomonadati > Pseudomonadota > Betaproteobacteria > Burkholderiales > Burkholderiaceae > Caballeronia > Caballeronia grimmiae. Next base: position 1,351,090 of record NZ_CP084271.1, on the reverse strand, counting down.
TGCCTCCAAGGCGTTCAATGACAGAGACGATCTGGTTTCTCGTCGTCGGCGGCGTGCTCATCTTCATGGGGCTCGCCGGCTCGACATTCAAGCGCCTGCCGATCAGCACCGCCATGTGCTACCTCGCGATCGGCTTAGTGCTCGGCCCCGCTGGCTTCGATTTGCTGCATATCCAGCTCGACGGCGACGCGACCGTGTTGCGCCTCGTCACCGAAGTGGGGATGCTGGTATCGCTGTTCGCCGTCGGACTGCGGTTGCGCGTGCCGCCCACCGATCGCCGCTGGCTACTGCCTGTGCGGCTCGGCTTCGTCGCGATGGTACTGACCATCGTTCCACTGACGTTCCTGTGTGTGTACGCATTCGGCATGAGTTGGGGATCGTCGTTGCTGCTCGCGGCGATGCTCGCCCCTACCGATCCTGTACTCGCCCATGACGTGCAGATCGAAAAACCCGGCGACACCGATCTGCTGCGGTTCTCTCTAACGGCCGAAGGCGGCGTCAACGACGGCATCGCGATGCCCTTCGCGCTGCTCGGTATCGCCGTATGCCGCTACGAAGCCTCACCGGACGATGCGCTGCACTGGAACTTCGTACTCCAGGCTGCGTGGGGCACCTTCGCCGCGCTGGCGAGCGGCTGGCTGCTCGGCGGCCTGACCGTGCGACTCGTCGCTTATTTGCGCACGCAGCATGGCGAGGCGCTCGGCTCCGAAGGCTTCTACGCGCTGGGACTTATCGCGCTTTCGTATGGCGTGGCCGAGTTGCTACATGCGTATGCGTTTCTGGCGGTGTTCGCGGCGGGCCTCGCGATGCGTCGCGTCGAACAGAAGAAAAGCGGCGACAAGTCTGCCCGCGAGGCGGTCGGCACGATCGACGCCGACGATGTCAGCGCCACCGCCGCCGATCCCGAGCGCGCGCACGCATTCGTGGCCGAGCGCGTGCACGGCTTCACCATCGAACTGGAACGCATCGCGGAAGTGACGATCATGCTGATGGTCGGCTCCGTCCTCGGCGCGATGTGGCGCGAGCTATTCACCTGGCATGCGGCGATCCTCATTGCCGGGCTCTTTCTCGTGGTTCGGCCGCTTGCGGTGGAAGCGTCGCTCATCGGCGCGTGTGCATCACGTCCGCAGCGCCTGCTGATGGGGTGGTTCGGCATACGCGGTGTCGGCTCGTTCTACTATCTGCTTTACGCGATCGAGCAAGCGCCGAAAGCCGTGGCTGCGCCGCTCGTGCCGTTCATCATCGCGGCGATCACGGCGTCGGTCATCGTGCATGGCATGACGTCGACGCCGCTGATGAACCGTTATCAGCGCATACAGAATGAGGGCTGACTTCGAACCCATGAAACATCTGCTTTTCTTTTGCGGTCACGCGGGAACCGGCAAGACCACGCTCGCCAAGCGCCTGTTCGCCCCGCTGATGCATGCGACCGGCAAGCCCTTCTGCCTGCTCGACAAGGACACCCTGTACGGCGAGTACAGCGCCGCGGCGATCGGCGCGCTGACCGGCGATCCGCATGACCGCGACAGCCCGCTTTTCATCGAGCATTTGCGTGACCCGGAGTATCGCGGTCTCGTCGATACGGCCGCCGAAAACATCGCGCTCGGTGTCAGCGCGGTTGTGATCGCGCCGCTTTCCCGCGAGGTGCGCGAGCGGCGGCTGTTCGATCGCGCGTGGCTAGGGGTCGGTGACGATGTAACGATTCGCGTGGTCTGGGTTCACGTCAACGAAGACGTGGCGCACGAGCGCATCATGGCGCGCGGCGATCCGAACGATGCGTACAAGCTCGCAAACTGGCAGGCGTATCGCCAGCGTTTGTTCTTCCCCGACGACGCCCTCGCCGCCGATCTGCTGATGTTCGACAACACGTCGGCGTCGGCGGAAGACGAGGCGCGTTTGCTCGCGCGCCTCGTGGCTTGATCACGCGGCTGCGAGTTGCCGCGCGGTCGCGAGAGCGTTCGCGCCTTCATAGAGCTTGCCGAAGCGATTGTTCAGAAAGGCTTCGAGCGGCACCTGCTCCTGGCGCACGAAGCCGCTCTGCGGCAGCACGCCTTCCCGGAACAGATCGAGTTCGGCGCACACCGCGCCGGCCGTCGTGATCTGAATCGCACTCATCGGCGCGCCGCAAACTTCCTTCGCGAAAATTTTGCGCGTGAACACGTTCTGCACGAGTTGGCCGCCGGGACCGCCTCGCATGCCTGTCACCGTAACGAAGATCAGCACGACGTCCTGCGTGGTCGACGGCACCGCGCGTTTCAACATGGCCTTCAAACCGTCGCGGTCGGTGGACATGCGCAGATCATCGAGCAGGAATTTCATCAGGTCGCGGTGGCCCGGATAGCGCACCGATTTGTAATCGAGCGTCTCAACCTTGCCTGCGAGCGTTTCGCATAACGTGCCGAGCCCGCCCGATGTGTTGAACGCCTCGTACTCAATGCCATCGAGCGAGAAATGTTCGACGCCTTCGAGCGGTTGCACCCATTGCGTGCGGCCTTCGCGTACGGCTTCACAGGGCTGGCAATACTCGTTGATGAGACCGTCGATGCTCCACGTCAGGTTGTATTTCAGCGCGTTAGTTGGAAATTCGGGCAACGCGCCGACGCGCATCTTCACGTCACGCAGGTTGTCGAGCCGCTTGGCCAGATCGTGCGCGACGATGCCGATGAAACCCGGCGCGAGCCCGCATTGCGGCATGAATGCGGTATGCGCATCGTCGGCGATGGCGCGAATGGCATGCGTCGCGCGCACGTCTTCGGTGAGATCGAAGTAATGCACGCCCGCCGCTTTCGCCGCCGACGCGACGCTGATCGCAAGGTAATACGGCAGCGCATTGACGAGCGCATCGAAGCCGGTGAGCGCATGACGCAGCGCGGGCGTATCGGCGGAATCGACGCGCCGCGTCGCGACGCCGAGCGCGTCGAGTTGGGCGAGCGCGTGTTCATCGCGATCGAATGCAACGATGTCGAAATCGCCGGTTTCACGCAGCAAGCGGGCGATGCTCTGGCCAATCAGACCGGCGCCTATGAGAGCCACTTTCATTTTTTCGTCTCCTCTCGTGGATGCGGATGCCACCAGTCTAGGAGGACGCGAATATTGATCCTAGGCGCAAAACGATGCGGATCGACGACGTTTGTCGTCATTTTGACGAGTGCAACTTGCATTTTGTCGACCAACTACCCGGCGCGGTCGATTTTTCGCGCCAGGATGATCGAAGTCGTCGTCCGCTCGACGCCCTCCAGCGCGCCGATCTCATCGAGCAGATCGTTCAGGCGATCCGGCGAATCGGCGCGCAGCCATGCGACGTAATCGAACTCGCCGCTCACTGCGCACAGCAGTTGAATTTCAGGCATACGTGCGAAACGCTTCTGCACATCGCGGCCGTACTTAGGCGCGATCTTGATGCCCACATAAGCCTGGATGCTGGCATCGAGCACCTCCTGCCCGAGCCGCACGCCATAGCCCGCGATCACGTTGTTTTTCTCGAGACGTGCAATGCGTGCGATCACCGTGGTGCGCGCGATGCCGAGTTGCCGCGCGAGATTCGCGACGCTTTCACGCGCGTTCATCTGCAGCAGCGCAACGAGATTGCGGTCGATGTCGTCCAGTTGATCGAGGCGCGGCGGTCTCATTTCGTCCCTTTGTTTTGCGTTGTCGTTGTGCGTCGATTATCGCTTTTTGCATTTTGCGTGCGGCATGCAAAACGCCGCCGCAACGTTCGATTTTTCCAGAGACGTATCGAATGTAAGCAGTTGTGGCAATGCAGGCGCTTCGTTATCCAATCGTGATACTAATATCGGGCGACGGCGACACAGCCCGTCCGCGCTGTCGACAGCCTTTCAGCGCACTCATCAGCAGGACGTGGCTCGCCTCCCTTTTCCATCGATCGAAGGACTTCCCGAATGAAAAAAACACTCGTCGCCATCGTGACGTCATGCGTCGTTACCGCAGCGTTTGCTCAGGCGTCCGCTCCTTCCGCACCCGCGCCTGTGTCGGCACCCGCCGTGCAAAAGGCTGCATCCGCGCCGGCCGGATCCAAGCGAGAAGCGCGCGTCGAAGAGCGCATTGCGAAACTGCATGCGGAGCTCAAGATCACGTCGGCACAGGAAGCGCAATGGGCGCCCTTCGCGGACGCCATGCGCGACAACGCCCGCGCGATGTCCGATCTGTACCGTCAGCGCATCGCGCAGCGCGACAGCATGTCCGCGCTGGACGACATGAAGCAGTACCAGCAGATCACGCAAGCAAACGCGGACGGCACGAAGCGTCTGGTCGATGCGTTCGAGCCGCTGTACACGAGCCTCTCGCCCGAGCAGAAGAAGCTGGCCGACACGAGTTTCCGTCAGGAAGGTCGCGAACACGCACGACGCGAACACGCACACCGGACGCCTCATACATCGGGCGCAGATGCGGCATCGGCGACGAAGCCGTAAGCGCGTCCATCGACGTTAAGCGAAGTCAAGCGAAGTCAGGCCCGCATCGTCCGCGATGCGGGATTTTTGCAGTTTGCAGCGATTGCCGTTAGGATCGCGCTCCTTCAATCGCCTATCATCTTTTCATGCTCAAGCTCTCGCAACCCGACCTCGCATCCGATCCCGCAGCACGCCGTGTCGTCAAGGACGAAGCGGTGTCCGTCGAATTCGCTGCCGCCGCGGGCGAACTGATGAGTCTCGAAGGGCCGAACCGTTATGCGCCCGGCGATGCGATCGTGACCGGCGCATCGGGCGAACGCTGGGTCGTGTCGCGCGAGCGGTTCGACGCGAAGTATCTTCCCGAAGGCGGCATCGCGCATGGTGAGCCGGGCACGTACCGGAACCGGCCGAGCATCGTGCTCGCAAAACAGATGGACGCGCCCTTCACCATTGCGCGTTCAGCGCACGGCGATATGCTCACGGGCGATGCCGGCGACTGGGTCATGCAGTACGCGCCGGGCGACTATGGCGTCGTCAAGGCGGCGCGCTTCGCGAAGGTCTATCACGACGCGTGAGCGTTTCAGCGCCTCGACGTTTCAGTCTCTTCGATCAAGCGAAATCCTCGCCCATCTCGATCTCCACTTCGCGCGGCACCGTTTCGCCGTTCGCGTACGTCTCCTCCAAAGAGCCGAGCGTCGCTTCGACATAAGCGCGCAGCACCGCATAGCTGCGCGCGTGCATGCGTGGCGGCATCGCGCGATAACGGGCGAGCGCGGCGGGATCGAAGCGCACGTCGATGGTGATGCGGCGGGCCGTCGAGCCAAAGCGCATCGCCACATAATGAATCATCAGCGAAGTGCGGCCCGTATCGTCGATGCGCTCGGCAAACTGCGTCTGTTCGGGGAATAGATCACTGATGACGTGCGCGAGCATGTCGATGTCCGCGCTCGGACAGTCGTATTGATAGTCGTCCATGATGTCGGTCGTTCAGGGTTGGCGCGCGTCGATTCGAATGTCGTCGGCGGCGCGGCGATAGTACCGCACCAGAGCCGCTGCAACGATCGCGCCCAGCACGAGATAAACCGCATCGGCGGCGATCAGCGGAATCAGGCGCGCCTGAAACAGCGCAGCCGGCAAGCCGACGAGCGCATGCGCCGCGATCAGCACGGCAAGCGCATGACGTGATCGCTCGCGCAGCATTTGCCACATCAGCGCCGAAAAGCCGAGCTGAAAGACGAACGCGGTCACACGCTCGACCAGAAAGATCCCCGCCGATACGGGCGACAGGCTCATCAGGATCACATGAATGCGGGCGATGGCATCGAGCGGCGCGCTTTCGAAGTGCGAATCGAGCGTGCCGTTGTTCGCGAGCACCGCATAGACGATCCATTGCGCCTGCACGAGCACGCCGACAATCCACGCTTCCGCCCCGCCATGCCCGATGCCATAGCCGAGTCCCGGCCCGCGCCGCTGCAACGCCGCCGGCTCGCGTCGGATCAGCCATTTCATGCCGAGAAAGCGCCCCACTTCCTCGCAGACGCCGGCGGCCAGCGCGCCATACACGACGAAGGCGACGGGATTCGCGAGCCACTTCGACGTGACCGCGTTGCCGAGCATGAAGCCGTGGAGCGCGCGCTCGATGACCATCGCGAACAGCGCGAAGACGGCGATGCCGAGTATCGCCTCGCGCGGCACGAGGCCGAAACGCGGACGCATCCGCCGATACAACACGATCGGCATGGCGGCGACGGCGAGCGTCACGAGCACGAGACTCGCAAGCGTCGAAAGACTGATCATTCGCTGTCCTTCATAAACCTTGAGACGGGAGTTGCGCTTGTTCAGGCACCGCGCAGTGTGTCGATCCGCGCACGATGAGTTCGCCCGGTAATAGGCACTCGCGCGCCGGCATGGCCGCTCCGCCGAGCCGCTCGTGCAGGAATTCGACTGCACGCCGGCCGATTTCATAAGTAGGCTGCCGCACCGCCGTCATGCCGGCGAGTTGCGCCCATTCGGAATCGTCGATGGCAAGCAGCGCGACGCTCGCCTGCCAGTTTGTGCCGAACCGCTCCTTCAGATGCACGGCGACACGTAGCGCCACCGGTCCGTTCGCTGCAAAAAGCGCAACGCGTTTGCCGGCCGCACGCGCCGCACCGATACGCTCATCGAGCTCGGCGAGCGCAGACGCCGCGCTGGCGAGATCGATGACGAGCGTGGAGCCGCTTGCGCGAAGCGACGCGACGGTCTCACGAAACGCCGCTTCGCGCAAGCGCCGTGAACTGACGTGCGTCACCGGCTGCACGATGAAAAGCAGTTCGTCGAAGCCTTCGTCGACGAGATGACGCGTTGCGAGTGCGACGGCGGCGGGGTTGTCGAGGCCGACCATGTCGGTCACGATGCCTTCGACCGTGCGATCCACGAGCACGACGGGGATGCCGCCATGCGTGAAGCCTTGCAGCAGTTCTTCCTTCACGCCCAGCGCATTGACGATGACCCCTTCGACGCGATACGTCGTCAGCAATTGCAGATAGCGCCGCTCCATGTCGACTTCATTCGCGGCATGGCAAATGAGCGGCATGTAGCCGAGCGCATGGCATGCGGCCTCGACGCCTTGCAGCACTTCGACGGAGTAAGGATTGGTCAGGTCGGCGAGCAGCATGCCGATCAGGCGATTGCGGCCGCGTTTGAGGCCGCGCGCCATTTGATTGGGACGATAGTCGAGCTTCGCGATGGCTGCTTCGATTCGTCCAAGCAGATCGCGTGAGAGCACGCCGGTTTCGCCGTTGAGATAGCGCGAGATGCTTGTTTTGCCGGTGCCGGCTTCGCGAGCGACATCGGTGATCGTGGCGGGCCGGCCGGCGAAGGATCGCGGACGATGCGCCTCGGTGCCTGGGTGATCGGGGTCGTTGGACTTGTTCGTCATTGCGGCCTGTCTCCTGCTGTTGGGGCGGCGAAGCCATCCCCTGCGGATGGCGTGCGCACGCCCTAAGCATGTTAGCGCATGCACCATGGCCATCCCATCGCTGTCAGCGCATGCGGACTTCGCGGTTGACGATGTTTTGCGTGAGCGTCCCGTCGAGCGCGCCGAGCAGGTTTTCCGCAGCGTTGCGATTCATTGCGTGTCGAGTTTCGTAGGTGGCCGAACCAATATGCGGCAGCGCGACGACGTTCTTCATGGCGAGCAGCGGCGAATCCGCGGGCAGCGGTTCGTGCTCGAAGACATCCAGTCCCGCGGCGCGGATCACGCCATCCCTGAGCGCTTCAATGAGCGCGGCTTCATCGACGGTCGGCCCGCGCGATGCGTTGATGAGGATCGCGCTTGGCTTCATCTTCTTCAACTCGTCGGCGCCGATGAGACCGCGTGTTTCGGGCGTGAGCGGCACTTGCAGGCAGACGAAATCGGATTGCGCGAGCAGTTCGTCGAGCGTGACACGTTTCGCGCCGTACTGCTTCTCTGCTTTCTCATTAGCGTGGCGATTCGTGTAGAGCACGTTCATGCGAAAGCCTAGCGCAGCGCGTCTTGCCACTGCTCCGCCGATACGGCCGAGTCCGACGATGCCGAGCGTCTTTCCCTGCACGTCGACGCCGAAGCATGCTTCACCGATGCTTGCTTTCCAGTTGCCTTCCTTGACCCATTCGGCCAGTTCGACGACCCGTCTCGCGCTCGCGAGGATAAGGGCGAAGACGGTATCGGCGGTGGATTCAGTGAGCACATCGGGCGTGTGCGTGAGGATGATGCCGCGGCGCGTGAGGTCGTCGACATCGAATTGATCGTAGCCTACCGAGACGGTCGAGAACGCTTTCAGGCGCGTGGCGCCTTCGATCATGTCGGGCGATATCTTCACGCTTGCGCCGATGGCACCGTCGGCGTCGTTTAGCGCCGCTATGAACGCGGCTTTGTCCTTCGGGTCGACGTTGATTACGTCTGCGTGGTCTCGCAGGTAGGCTTCCACGTCGGACGGTAAGGGTTTGTAGGCTACGATTTTTTTGCGATTCATAGGGGTTGGGGTGCCCTTGACTCGGGCGAGGAGTTTTTGGTTGGTGGTTTGCTTCTGGCTTCTGGTTGCCTGTCGATGATATGCCTGTTTTCGAATTGCTTGCTCTTCATGTTTTTTGTTTCGCGTCGGTCTATTAGCTCGCCCCTCCCCGGGGCGGGGGAAAGCAGCTTTTTCGAACCGCCCGCAGCATGAACTCGTGTGCTCACTTCGTGGGACATCGGTGCACTCAAATTAATTAGCATCCTTGAACAACCTTCCACGCCCGCTGAGCGCCACGTCCTCTTGGCTCGTCAACACCGAACATACGCCAGTCATCACGCTTGCAACGCGGCACTCATCATTCAACGCAAACAGGCCTCGCTCTGTGGAGGAGCAATGCTTGAATTTTCAATCGCTTCGCGCTACTTCTCCGCTTGGCAATTGTTGTTGGATCGGATGCTCGCCGTTCAAGATGTGCGTTACGCATCGTGCTCCACTGGTGTTGCCGAGCCAAGGGGCTCGGAGGACGTTAGTTGTCAGCGGGCGTGGAAGGCGATTCAAGGCTCTTTCAAGCTGAGTGCCACCGCTGTTCTACGAAGTGGACAACAGGTCAGTGCTTCGGGCCAGAAAAGCCGCTTGCTTTGCTTACTTTCTTTGCAGCGGCAAAGAAAGTGACCCCCGCCCGGGAAGGGGCGAGCCAATAGACCGACACGAACACAAGTTCAACGCACGAAGAATGCCCTAGATGAAGCGCACATCAAGACCGAACCACCGCCGCCCCGCGAACACCGCCTTGAGGCTTAACAGCCAACGTAAGCCACACAGCCCCGAGCAGCGCAGCGCTCATGAAGACGTAGGAAGCGGCCGGCGACCCGGTCGCCCCATTGAGATAACCCACCACATAGGACCCAACGAACGACCCAAGCGCACCCATGCTATTGATAAGCGCCATCGCCCCACCCGCGACGTTCTTCGGCAGAAGCTCCGGCACGATCGCAAAGAACGGCCCATAAGGCGCATACATCGCCGCCCCAGCAATCACGAGCAACGCATACGAACCCCAAAAGTTAGTCGAACCGAGCAAATACGAACCCGCGAACGCGATAGCACCGACGAGCAAAAACGGCCATACGAAAGCCTTGCGCGCCTGCAACTTGTCGGAAGCCCACGAAGCGAGCAGCATCGCAATGGTCGCAGCGAGATACGGCACCGCAGACAGCCAGCCCGTCTCGACCATGCCAAGCGTCGAACCGTTCTTCAAAATCGACGGCAACCACAGCACAAAGCCATAAACACCGATGCTCCAGCAGAAATACTGCGCACACAGCTTGATGACCGCCGGCGACTTGAACGCCTCACCATAATTCTTTACCGGCTTGATAGCAGCCTGCTCGGCACGCAGCGTCGCATCGAGGTCACGCTTTTCCTGCTCTGACAGCCAGTTCACCTGCGCAGGCTTGTCCTTCACGATGAACCACCAGATCACCGCCCATACGACAGCCGGCAAGCCTTCCGCAATGAACATGTGACGCCATCCGAACGAGTTCACGAGATAGCCCGATACGACCGACATCCACAGCACCGTCACCGGGTTGCCCAGAATGAGGAAGGTGTTCGCACGCGAGCGCTCGGACTTGGTGAACCAGTTCGCGATGAACACGAGCATCGCGGGCATCACCGCCGCCTCGACCACGCCCAGCACGAAACGAATTGCCATCAGCGATGGAATGTTGCTAACCATGCCCGTCGCCGCAGCACAACCGCCCCACAGCACGAGGCTCCAGAACACGAGCTTCTTCACACTGCGCCGCTCGGCATAGATCGCGCCCGGAATCTGGAAGAAGAAGTAGCCCAGGAAGAACAGCGCGCCAATCAGCGACGACAAACCCTTGCTAATGCCGAGATCCTGATTAATGCCCGCAGCCGCCGCGAAACCATAATTCGCGCGGTCCAGATAAGCGAGGCTGTAGGTAATGAAGACGATCGGCATGATCGCCCACCAGCGGCGGACCGCCAGCTTGGGTGTCGAGGAAGAATGCATGGTTGTCTCCGAACGTAAGTCGGTTGAGTCTCTCTGGGTAGTCCGCGTCGGTCTTGCCGACGCGTTACTCGCGGTTCACTGATCAGGCGATGACTGCGGCTCGGGCCGTCTTGTCGTTGGAATCCTGCGCTTCGAGTGCATCGAGCGCGGCGCGCGTCGGCAGGCCTTCGCTATCGCCGATAACCTGAATCGCCAGTGCACCGATGCGGTTGCCGCGAACGATTGCATCGCGCATGTCGCGTCCTTCGAGGAGCGCGCTGACGACGCCGACCGCGAAGCCATCGCCCGCGCCGACCGTATCGACGACATTCGCGACCGGCGCCGCCGGCACGATGCCCTCGTCGTCAGCAGTGCGAAAATACGCACCGTGCGCCCCCAGTTTCACGATTACGCCCTTTGCGCCACGATCCAGATAGAACGCCGCGATGTCTTCGGGCTTCGCGTAGCCGGTAAGCGTCAAACCCTCGTTCACGCCCGGGAGCACCCAATCGGCCAGTTCAGCCAGCGCGTTCAAAGCATCGGCCATCGCTTCACGCGACGGCCACAGCGTCGGGCGCAAGTTCGGATCGAAGGAGATCGACTTGCCTGCAGCACGCATTTCGCGCGCCATGTGGAAAGCGAGTTCGCGCGAAGTCGCCGATATCGCCGGGGCCACCCCAGTCAGATGCAAGTGACGCGCGCCGAGCACGTAGTCGGCGGCATAGTCGTCGAGAGACAGATGGCTCGCGGCGGAATTCTTGCGGAAATATTCGACGGCCGGATCGCTGCCGTCGTCACACTTGCCCTTGAGCTGAAAGCCGGTCGGATAGCGCTCGTCGACCGTCACGCGGCGCGCGTCGATACCCTCGGCGGCGAGCACGTCGAGCACATAGCGGCCGAACGAATCGTTGCCGACACGGCTCATCCAGCCCACCTTGAAACCGAGCCGCGACAGGCCGATCGCCACGTTCAGGTCCGCACCGGCCACGCGCTTGGTGAACTGGCCGACCGTCGCGAGATCCCCCGTGGCGGCCGCGACGAACATCGCCATCGCTTCGCCGTAGGTGACCACATCTAGGGCTTCGTGTTGTATTTGCATGTCGGGTCCTTGTGTTCTGTGCTGGGTGCTACGCGTTTGCATGCTAAATGCGGCATGCAGCGCGCTGAATTCAAAATGCCGCGATGCGCGCAACCTGGACGGCGGCGTCGGCTTCGCTCTGGAGCGGATATTCGATCGCACGCGGCACGGTCGGGGGCAACTGTTCGAGAATCGCGGCGAAGCGGGCGTCGTCGTGCGCCGGCGCAACGGCGAAGCGCCGTGCGCCCTCGCCCTGCGTCGTCTTGCAATGCACGTACGCGACATGCGGCGCGAGCCGCTGCGCCGCATCGAGCGGATCGGCGCCCGTCCAGTGCCAGTTGCCCGTGTCGAACGTCATACCGAGAGCGCTCTCTGCGGGGAGCGCGGCGAACAGCATCTCGAATGCACCAGGCAGGCCGCCTTCTACCGACTGCCCGTTTTCGACGACAACCCGCGCCCGCGAGCCAGCGATTGCACGCGTAATGCAATCGATCGTCGCGGCATCGGTAGCGACGCTGCCCTCTTTGCCGCCCAACTGCAGCTTCACGATGCGCGCGCCTAGCGCGTGGGCTTCATCGATGGCGAGAGTCAGCGCATCGGCATCCAACGAACCATCGCCACGAAACAGCGTCGCGGGCGTCGAGTGCACGGCCCACACACCCGCGCCTCGAATACGTTCGCCGAGACGAGCCAACGCATCGAGTTGCGTGCCTGCATCGTCGGCGATCAGCTCGCGCCGCACTTCGAAACCGTCCGCGCCCGCGAGTGCCGCCTTCTCCGCGCAAACGGCGTGTCCATCGCGACGCGCTGCTTCGGCGCCAAATGCGCTCGCGACGATGACGACTTCAATGCTGTTCGAGTTTTCCACCACGCTCTCGCTCGCTTGGAACCGGTTCCAATCACCGACCAGAAAAAAGACGCCTGGGCGTCTTGCTGAGAACAGATAGTGCGCCGAGCGCGCCAAGTCGCGCCATAGTGGAATTCCCTAGCCGAAGCAATCAGATTGTTCGCAAAGTTCAAGGAACCGCAATGCGACGCGCGACGGCGCCGCTGCATGCGGCATCACGATGGAAAAGCGGCGCGTGAGCGGCGTCGGCAATACGTGCATGCAGCGCAGCAGCGTGGACTCGTGACGGATCGACATCGCCGATACGAACCCGATGCCCATCCCCGCCCGCACTGCTTCCTTGACGCCCTCGACGCCCGCAATCTCCAGCGCGACGCGCATCTGGGCGCCGCAATCCGCAAAGGCACGCTCGACGATCTGCCGCACGCCCGAGCCGCGTTCGCGCAACACGAGCGGATGCTCGCTCAAGGCCGGGAGCGTGGCGGCATCGCGACCATCGGCGAGTGGATGGTCACTTGGCACGATCGCGACGATCTCGTCCTCGCGCCACGGCGTGACGCTCGCGGTGGCAGGCAGTTCGAGCCCCGCTGGCCCTTCGATGATGGCGATATCGAGCGAACCGAGCGCCGCAAGAATCTCGGTGGTATTGCCATCGATGGTCGTCACAGCGACGTCCGGATATCGCTTATGGAAAGCGGCGATCAGGTAGGGCAACAGATAGCTGGCGGGCGTCGTGCTAGCGCCGACGCGCAGCGTGCCGCGCTCGAAACCGCGCATCGCGTCGCGCAGGCCATGTGCGTCCCGGAAAGTTTCGCGTAGCCGTGCGGCATGCACGAGCAGTTGTTCGCCCGCGGGCGTGAGGCGAACGCCGCGTCCATCGCGCTGATACAGCGGTTCGCCAAATTCTTCCTGCAATAGCCGGAGTTGCCCCGACACGGCAGGCTGCGATAAATGCAATGCGATTGCCGCCCGGCTGATGTTGCTGTGGTCTGCCACCGTGGCGAAGGTTATCAGTTGTTCCGGGGTCATTTCGTAAAAATATCATTTCAGCCGATATATTGCATTCTAAATCACGATTTTTCATATGCATATATCAAGAATAGGATAACGACATCGCCCTAACGCTCGCAGGAAGGACGCCATGTCCACGCTCCAATCGCACGCTCCCGGTACTTCGCATTCCACCGCACGCGGACAACTGAACGGTATCTTGTTCGTCGCGCTGTTCGCGGCGGCGGTCACGCGGCTCGCGGCGCTGCCCGCCATCGCCGGGCTTGGAATCAGCCCGCTGATCGTCGGCATCATCGCGGGGGCGATCTACGGCAACGCACTCAAGGATGGCATGCCGCAAAGCTGGGCGGCCGGCGTGAACTTCTCGGCGCGCAAACTCCTGCGGATCGCGGTCGCGTTCTTCGGGCTACGCGTGAGTCTGCAGGAAATCGCGCAGGTCGGTCTCGCTGGCATCACCGTGTCGGTGCTTGTCGTGGTCAGCACGCTCGTCATCGGCACATGGGCCGGCATGAAGCTAATGAAGCTCGATCGCGATACCGCCCTCCTCACCGCTGCCGGCAGCGCGATTTGCGGCGCGGCGGCCGTGCTCGCGTTCGAATCCACGCTGCAGTCGAAGCCGCACAAGAGCGCAATGGCCGTCGGCAGCGTCGTGTTGTTCGGCACGCTTTCGATGTTCCTTTATCCGCTCGCGATGCACGCCGGCTGGCTCCATCTTGATACGCTCGGCGCGGGCCTGTTCTTCGGCGGCACGATCCACGAAGTGGCGCAGGTCGTGGGCGCAGCGAGCAACGTCAGCCCGGAAGCGACGCACATTGCGACCATCGTGAAAATGACGCGCGTAATGCTGCTCGTGCCCGTGCTGCTCGTCGTGGGATTCTGGGTCAGCCGCTCACGCGGCGCCAATCACGCGTCGGACGGTACGCCTCAAGCGGGCAAAGGCAAGCTCGCGGTGCCCTGGTTCGCGCTCGGTTTTCTGGCGCTCGTCGTCGTGAACTCGCTGCATGTGCTGCCCGATGCCGCAACCAGCACGCTCAACACGCTCGACACTTTCGCGCTCACCATGGCAATGACCGCGCTCGGCATGGAAACGCGCATCTCGCAGATCCGCGAAGCGGGCCCGCGTGCGCTTGCCACCGGCGCGATCCTTTATGCATGGCTGATCGGCGGCGGACTGGCGATCACCCTCGGCGTCGAGCGCCTGTTCAGCTAATCGACCGCATTCAAAATGCAAAGGCCGCCTTCATGCGAAGGCGGCCCTTTTGTTTGCATTCAGAAGAAAACCACTTATGCGAGCTTCAAGGCTTGCTCGAAATCGCTGATCAGGTCGTCGATTTCCTCGATGCCTGCCGACAGCCGGATCATCCCGTCCGATATGCCCATCGCCTTGCGCGTTTGCTCGCCGGCCTCGAAGAAGATCGTCGGCGCAACGGGAATAATGAGCGTGCGCGTGTCGCCGAGGCCGGTGGCTTTGACGGGTAGTTGCAAAGCGTTGATGACATCGACCATTCGATCCGGATTACGCAACTCGAATGACAGCAGCCACGAGCCGCTCTTGAACAGCGCCTTCGCGATGCCATGCTGCGGATGACTTTCGAGCCCCGGATAAAACACGTTGCCAATCGCGTCGTGTCGCTCCAGATAATTCGCGAGCGCGAGCGCATTGTCGCTGCACTTCGCGACGCGTAACGCAAGCGTCTCAGCCCCCAACGCAATCTGATGCGCCTGTTCCGATGACAAGGCCGCGCCCATATCGCGCAGACCTTTCTTGCGAATCTGCAGAAGGCCTTGTTCTTTCGATGCGGAACGGCGGTAATCCTCCGCGATGTTCGGATATTGACTCCAGTCGAACAGCCCGGTATCGGTGACTGCCCCGCCGAGCGCCGCGCCATGACCCGCAATGGTCTTCGTCAGCGAATTGATGACGAGGCTCGCGCCGACGTGCTTCGGCCGAAACAGCGCAGGCGACGTGATCGTGTTGTCGACGACATACGCAAGCCCACGTTCGCCGCACAGTTCGCCGATACCCCGAAGGTCCGGAATCTGCGTGCCCGGATTAGCGATCGTTTCGACGAACACCATGCGCGTGTTCGGCTTGATGGCATCGGCCACGTTATCGCGCACGCCGGCATCGACGGTCGTCACTTCGACGCCGAGGGTGCGCAACGTATTGAACAGGCTGTTCGTATTGCCGAAGACGTAGCGGCTCGCGACGAGATGATCGCCCGCACGCAAAAGCGTGAGGAACACCGCCGTGATCGCCGCCATGCCCGTGCTGAAACATATTGAGCCGACGCCTTCCTCGAGGTTCGTAATCTTGCGTTCCAGCGCGGCGGTAGTCGGCGTGCCTTGCCGCGCGTAATTGAATCCGCCTTTCTTCGTGCCCTGGAATACGCCGATCAGATCTTCCACGCGCTCGAATCCATACTGGACCGATGTGTGAATCGGTTGGCGCAGGCCACCGTGTTCGACACCCGTGTTTCTGTCGCCGTGAACGATGCCCGTGGTGAAGCCTTGCTTGTCCATCCCTTCTCCGCTTCGATGTCTATGTCTTTCGCTGCCGCTATGCGTCCGGTACTTCATGCATGCCGAATGCAGAAAACCATTCTACACCGGGGCTTTTTGACCGCTGGCCGCTCACCAGCACAGGAATAGCCGTTGCTCGCAGCCGTGCTTCAATGGACGATGACAGACAACGCCGCGGCTTGCGGCACGACTGACGAGGAGCTCACGCATGGCTTACGAACTCTACTACTGGGACGGTCTGCAGGGCCGCGGTGAATTCGTGCGGCTCGCGCTGGAGGATGCGGGCGCTGAGTACATCGACGTGGCGCGCGAATCGAAGAAAGACGGCTATGGCACGGACGCCATGATGAGGCTGATGAACAGCAGGACCGAGCCGCACATTCCCTTCGCACCGCCGTTTCTGAAAGACGGTGAACTCATCGTGCCGCATGTGGCGAACATTCTGTTGTATCTCGGTCCGAAGCTGAATCTTGCGCCGAAGGATGAAGGCTCGCGTTACGTCGCGCATGGACTGCAACTGACGATCACTGATTTCGTCGCGGAAGTGCATGACACGCATCATCCGCTCGCCACGGACTTGTATTTTGAAGACCAAAAAGACGCCGCCAAGATTCGCGCGCAGAATTTTCTCGACAAGCGCGTGCCGAAGTTCTTCGGATACTTCGAACGCGTGCTCAAGCAGAACCCGCACGGCGATACGCAGATGATCGGCGACACGATCACTTACGTCGATCTGTCGATGTTTCAGCTCGTCGAAGGTTTGCATTACGCATTCCCTCGCGCGATGAAGACATTCGCGGAGCACTATCCGCGCGTGTCTGCGCTGCACGACGCGGTGCTCGCGCGGCCCAACATCGCTGCGTACGTGGATTCGGAGCGACGCATCCCGTTCAACGAATCCGGCATTTTCCGTCACTATCCCGAACTCGATCAGGACGCTAAGTGACTCACGCGCCCGGTCGATGCAAACTCACTCGTCACAAGGAGCCAGAATGGTCGCAACGATTCCATCCTTCGGTCTCGGCACGTTTCGCGTCGATGCCGACAAAACGGTGAACGCAGTCAAGAGCGCCTTGCAGATTGGCTATCGTCACATTGATACCGCTCAGTTCTACAACAACGAAGCCGCCGTTGGTCAGGGCGTCCGGGATTCAGGCATTCCTCGGGACGACGTCTGGGTAACGACGAAGGTCTGGTGGGAGCGGCTCGCGCGCGACAAGCTGATCGCGATTCTGAAGGAGAGTCACGCGCTGCTCGACATCGGGACGATCGATCTTGCGCTCGTGCACTGGCCATCGCCGAACGGCGCGGTGCCGATTGCCGAGACGCTCGCCGCGATGCAGGAAGCAAGGCAACTCGGCCTGATTGGCCACTACGGCGTGTCGAACTTTACGGCGCCGCTACTCGAAGAGGCGCTGAACGCGCCGGGCGGCCGCGAGATCGTGACGAATCAGATCGAAGTAAGCCCGTTCCTCGCGAACCGGGCGCTCGTCGAAGCCACGCAGCGGCTCGGCGTCAAGGTCACGGCCTACATGCCACTCGGCGAAGGCCGCGCGCATAACGATCCGACGATCAAAGCGATCGCCGCCAAACACGGCGCAACACCCGCGCAAGTGACCTTTGCGTGGCTGCTGTCGCGGGACATCGTGGTGCTGTCGGCATCGACGAATGCGGAGCATCAGCAGATCAACTGGGACGCGCAAAAGCTCAAGCTCGAAGCCGACGACATCGCCAAAATCGACGCGCTCGACGAAGGAAAGCGCAACGCGAATCCGCCGTTCGCGCCGAAGTGGTAGCGCGCCGAGAGCGCGGCATCGGCCTGCGCGATGAAGCCCGGCTCGCATCACGAGCCGGGCTTTTTTGTGCGCGCGCCCAGGCTCCACGCGCGCTCCGCAATGCTATCCTTGCGGGCGCTCCATATTCCATTTCCTTCTAAGCTTTTCACGAAAACAGCAAACGTGCTTTCGTTCCTGCTCAAGCTGCGCACGCGCGCCCAACGGCTTTTTCGCCTGTCCGATTCGCACACGATGCTCATCTGGGCCGTCGTGGTCGGGGTGGCCGGCGCGCTTGCGACGACCGTCTTTCGCGAAGGCATCGCGTTCACGCAACGGCTGCTCGGCAATCACTCGGAAGGACTCGTTGCGCTCGCGAACATCCTGCCGTGGCCTGTCCGGGTCGCGCTTCCCGCTGCGGGCGGGCTCGTCGCGGGCTTCTGTCTGATCGCTGCGCGACGCCACACGAAGAAGAACGCGAACACCGACTACATGGAAGCGGTCACCATCGGCGATGGCGCGGTGCCCGTGAGGCAAAGCATCTGGCGCAGCCTGTCGTCCCTGTTCACGATCACGAGCGGCGGCTCGATCGGCCGCGAAGGATCGATGGTGCAGCTTGCCGCGCTGGCGTCGTCGCTGATCGGGCGATGGGTTCATTTCGATCCGCCGCGGTTGCGCCTGCTCGTGGCGTGCGGCGCGGCAGCGGGCATCACGTCGGCCTATAACGCGCCAATCGCGGGAGCGTTCTTCGTCACGGAGATCGTCCTCGGTTCGATGGCGATGGAGAGCTTCGGGCCGGTCGTCGTATCGTCGGTCGTCGCGAATATCACGATGCGCGAGTTCGCCGGGTATCGCCCGCCCTACGAGATGCCGGTGTTTCCGACGATCGCCGGTGTCGAAGTGCTGCTGTTCGTCGTGCTGGGCGTGTTGTGCGGCACGCTCGCGCCGCACTTCTTGCGGCTGCTGGCGGCGTCGAAGAAGCGCTTCTCGCTGCTGCCGCTGCCTTTACCGCTGCGTCTTGCGCTGGGCGGTCTGATCGTCGGCGTCATCTCGATCTGGTGGCCCGAAGTCTGGGGCAACGGCTATGAAGTGGTGAACTCGCTGTTGCATCAGCCGTGGACGTGGACGGCGCTTCTGACCGTGCTGGTGTTCAAGATCATCGCGACAGCCGCGACGACGGGCTCGGGCGCGGTCGGCGGCATCTTCACGCCGACGCTATTCGTCGGCGCGGTGCTGGGCTGCCTGTACGGCATCGCGGTTCATGCGATCTGGCCGAATGCGACCTCCGCGCCCTTCGCCTATGCGATGGTCGGCATGGGCGCGTTCCTCGCCGCCGCAACGCACGCGCCGCTCATGGCGATCCTGATGATCTTCGAGATGACGCTCTCGTATCAGGTCGTGCTGCCGCTGATGCTCTCTTGCGTGGTCGCGTATTTCATTGCGCGTACGTCTGAACAGACGTCGATGTACGAAGTCACGCTGCGCCGCACACGCGATGAGAAAGAGCGCCTGCGCCTCGCCGCGACGCAGATGCGCGAGCTCGTCAAGCCGCCCGATACCGTCGTGCCGCTCACCGCGAACGTGAAGGACATGACGCGCGTATTCCTCGAATATCCGGTGAAGTATCTGTACGTGATCGACGAAGCCGGGCACTTTCGCGGCGTCGTCGCGCTGAAGGACATTACGTCCGATCTGCTCGACGAGCACGATACTGCGAAGAAAACCGCCGCCGATTATCTCCAGCCGCATTTCGATGTGCTGACGCCGGACATGTCGCTCGGCGAGGCGTTGCAGCACTTTCTGGCGTTTCAGGGCGAGCGGCTGCCGGTCGTCGAACGGCAGAGTGAACCGCTTTTGCTCGGCGTCGTGTACAAGACTTCGCTCCTCGACGCATACTTCCGTCTGAACCCGACGACGCGCTGAAACTGCGCAGCCGTGCAATTTCGTGCCGCCTTACCGGTGCGTACGGCAAGTCGCATCGCGCGAATGTCGTTGTGCGCGAGTTCACACGTTACTCGAAGAATGGTCGCGCGACGCCCGCTCGTCGCGCCCGTGCGCCAGGGGTTGCTGAGCCTGCACACGCGAAACGCAAGCGAGCGTGGCATCGGCATAGGCTTTGCTTCGTGCTACTCGCTGCTTACGTGAGGAGGGGTTGCCCGATGAAGACCTCAACGTTGTTGTCGATGGCTCTCGTTTCGGCGTCGTGCTACGCCGCGCCGCTGCATACGAGTTCGTCGGACGGAGCGGTGGCCGTCGCATCGGCGACGCGCGCCGCGTTGCGCCTCAATGCCGCGCCGGTCGCACCGCCTGCGCCCGACATTTCGGCGCAAAGTCTTGATCACGCTCGCTGGCGTCATGTACCTCTGCCGAAGTCGCGCGCACCGACCCGTGGCATGGCGAGCCAGACGATCCAGGTGCAGACCTGAGCGCCTCGCGTGCAGCTCCGTATCTTAATAACATCAACAGGACGCCACGATGACGGATCAGCCATCCCAGGAGCACGGTTTGAACGATGAACCGATCGACGACGAAATCGCGCAGGTATTGCGCCGGGTGACGTACCCCGCCAACAAGGATGCGCTCGTCGATGCGGCGCGCGAAGCAGGCGTCAGCAACGATGTCATTACCATATTCGACGGTCTGCCCGAACAGGATTATAAGGACGCCGATGCAGTCGAGCAGTTGCTCGGCAGCAATGGCGGACCGGGAATCTCGGTTTGAGCGGCTGAACTGGCCATTAGACGCTTCTTGCTAGACACCCCGCTGAACGGATGTTCCGGGCACAGATCGTCAAATAGCGCAGGCGGGACCGCGCTCAGCCCTTCTCAGCATCCGACAGCCTCAACTCCCCCGATACTGCGCCGCACTCGCCCCCACTGGCGCCGCGGGCTTCTTCGTTGACTTTCCCGCTCCCTGCGCGGCGGCGCCGCTCGCCGCCGCATCCGATGACATATACGCCGGCGCTGCCTTCGCCTTCTGCTTCTGGCCCGCCGGCGGCGCGGTCGGCGCCTTGCGGATGTCCGCAAGCATCTGGTTGCAGGGCAGCGGCTTGTTGTTGCTCGGCGCGATAAGCGGAATCAGCGCGGCGAACGGATTGATGAGCCCGAGCCCGACCGCCGCACCGCCTCGGACCGCCAGCGCCCCGACGTTCACGCCGACCTTCGGATCCTTGAACGTGCCCTTGACGTAGAGCGGCGAACGCAGCGAAAACACGCGGAAGCCTTTCGTATGAGGATGGATGTTCAAATCCATGTCCTCGCTCTTCAGGTTGATGTGGCCGTCGACATTGATGACCGCATCGTCGGTATCGAGTGCGAACACGCGCGAATCCAGTACGCCATCCGTCACGACGAAGTCCGCCGCCGCGCAATTGATGTTCACGTCGCGCTTGCCGAAAAGCTTCTCATAGACGACGTTCGCCACGTTCAGGCCCGCCGCTTCCATATACAGCCGGCTCACCGTGCCCTGCGTGACGAGCGCCTTCACTTCGCCATTCGATGTCGCCGCAAGTGTCGCGGGCGAATTGCCGGTCGCGGAAAGCGCCGCATCGCCGTTGATCTCGCCGAGCGCGGACTGCATCGTCTTGTTCGTCGGGAAAAGCTGCTTCAGCTTCAGATGCCGCGCTTCAGCCGAGAACTTGCCCTTCAGCGGCGCAGTGCTGCCGTCCAGGTGAATGTTGGATGCAAACGTCCCGGCCGCGACGCCGAACTTCAACGGTTCCAGCGACAGCACGCCGTTCTTCATGATGACGTGGGTGTAGAGATCGGTGATCGGCAGCTTCGGGTCCTTGATGAGGCGCTGGCCGGTGAACTTCACATCGGCGTCGATGGCCTTCCAGCGATCCGTCTTGAACTCCTCGGTCGGCAACGCCTTCGCGGACGGCTGCTTCTCGGTCTCGCCGCGCTTCGCCTTGCTCGCGTTCGAATCCGCGCCGATGATCGGTGCGAGATCGGAGAACTGCAGCAGATGCGAAACCAGTTCGCCCTGCAGCAGCGGGCGCGGCTTCCTCGCCGCATAGACGAGCGAGCCGTTGATATCGCTGCCGCCTACGCGTCCGGTGAAGTTCTCATAATGGAAGACATTGCCCTCTTCGCGGAACTGCCCGGTCAGGCGGCCCTCCGTCGCGAATGGCGGCGTTTCGGGCAGCGTGACGCCCGTGAACGGATAGAGATGCGCCATGCTGACGGCCTGCACCCAAAGACGCAGATCGAGCGCGGCGAGATGCGCCGGATCGGTGACGGTGCCGACGAATGCAATATGCGTATCGCCGAGACGCACGTCGGCCTGCACGGGGAACGGGCGCTTCGCATCCTGCACGGCGAGCACGCCACCGAGCTTGCCCTCGCCCGACACCTTGCCGCCGTTGTACGTGCCCTTCGCGGTCCAGCCGAACGCGTATGGCGGAACGGGCGGCTTCTCCGCGTTCTTCGTCGTGATGCTTTGCTGCGCCGACGTGCTCGCCGGATTCGGCGCCGAGGCATTCGCCGCCGCGGCCGCCGACGCAGCCGATGCCGCCGACGCTTCAGACGCCGCCGCCGCATCGGCCTGCTTCTCGAGCTTCGCGGCTCCGCCCTTGCCGACCATTTCCGCCGACGACTTCGCCGATGCCGCTTCCTGTTGCTTCATCACTTCGCCGATCGGCACGGCTTGCCCGAGCGTATCGACGACGATATTCATATCCGCCTTCGTCACCTCGTCGCGCACGGCGATCATGCCTTTGGAAAGCGAGATGTCACCGAGCTTCAGGTTCCACGTCGACGGCTCGGTCGACTGCTTGAACTTGAACGTCCAGTTGTTCCGATTGTCCTTGAGCCGCTCGATATCGACGGACGGGTTCACCAGGTTGATCGCAGGAATGACGATATCGTGCGCAAGCAAGGGCAGCACGGCCACCTGGAAGTCGATTTCATCGAGCGTCGCGAAATGCTGTTGGCGCGCCCAGTCGGGATTGGCGATGGTGATCTTCTCGGCCGAGAAGCGCGGCCACGGCACCCAGCGTTTCCAGCCCGTTTCGTTCGGCGGCCGCCGCCAGCCGACCTTCAGATCGCCGGTGATATGGAACTGCCGGCCGATGGCCTGCGTGACCTTGTCATCGACCCAGGGACGCAGACGGTTCCAGTCGAACGTCAGAAAAATGACCACGAGGATCGCAATCAGAATCGCGAGGATGGCGAAGATCCATGCGACGATCTTGCCGACCTTCTTGCCATTTCTCCCGGCGGTTGGGGCTTGCGCCATATCGGCTCCATCCTTTTTTGCTGATTGACGTTGCGCGAGCACAAGCCATGCCCGCTTTATGCGCAACCATCGCGCGTAAGATGACGCCACACTAAAAATTCTCCCATCGAACGAATGCCAAATTCCTCCGTGGCGCTCGTCGCGGCGAACGGGATCGTGCGCCGTGACGCGGCGCGCGGAACGTTGCTGTTGCATCCCACCGACTTCACGCTCGACGCGGGACAGCGCGTGTCGATCACCGGGCCGTCGGGTTCCGGCAAGAGCGTCTTCCTGCGCGCGCTCGCGCTGCTCGATCCATGCGACGAGGGCTTCATCACATGGCGAGGCGAACGCATCGCGCGGACGGGCATTCCGGCGTATCGGCGGCATGTCGCGTATATCGCGCAGCGGCCCGCGATGCTCGATGGCAGCGTCGAGGACAACCTGCGTTACCCGTTCACGCTCAAGGCCTACCGCGATGTTCGCTTCGATCGCGACGCCGCCGCGCGGCTCGCTCATGCGGCCGGGCGCGACGCTGATTTTCTGGACAAACCCGCGAGCGAGCTATCGGGCGGCGAGGCGCAGATCGCCGCGTTCGTGCGCGTGCTGCAACTTGCACCCGACGTGCTCTTGCTCGATGAACCGACCGCCTCGCTCGATCCGGCTTCGGCGCGCGCAATCGAGGCGCTCGTCCGCGACTGGTTCGATGGCGGCGCGCGGGCGTGCGTCTGGGTATCGCACGATATGGAGCAGGCCCGCCGCGTGGCGACGCGGCACCTCACGATGACTGCGGGCCTGCTGACCGATCCGGAGCGCGCGCAATGACGGGCTATCAAAACCTGAGTCTCTTTGATATCGGCCTCGCGGCGGCATTGATCGTCGTAAACGGCGCGCTCTCGGTGGCGCTCAGGCTAGGACTGGAGCGGCGGCTCCTTATTGCAGCGATCCGCACTGTCGTGCAGTTGCTTCTGATCGGCTATGTGCTCGGCTGGGTGTTCGCGTTCAGCCGCTGGACCGTCGTGCTGCCGCTGATGGCCCTCATGACGGTGATCGCCGGCCTCGCGGCGTCGAATCGCGGGCGGCGCACGTATGCGGGCCAGCGCATGGACAGCCTTGTCTCGATATGGGGCAGTTCATGGCTGATCGGCGCGTTCGGCCTGTTCGCGGTGATTCGCATCCATCCGTGGTACGAGCCGCAATACGCGATTCCGATACTCGGCATGATCCTCGGCAATACGCTGACGGGCGTATCGCTCGGCATCGAACGCATGACAGAGGAGCTGACGGCGGGACGCGCAGCCGTCGAGATGTCGCTTGCGCTCGGCGCGACGCGCTGGGAAGCGGCGCAAGGGCCCGCGCGCCAGGCGGTGCGCGCGGGCATGATTCCGACGCTCAACCAGATGGCCGTCGTCGGCCTCGTGAGCCTGCCGGGGATGATGACCGGCCAGGTGCTCGCCGGGCAATCGCCGTTGCAGGCGGTGCGGTATCAGATCGTCATCATGTTTCTGATCGCGGCGGCATCGGGGCTGGGCGTGGTCGCGGCCGTCGTGCTGACTTACCGGCGGCTGTTCTCGCCGGACCACCGGTTCATGTCGAGCAAGCTGATCGAGCGGCAGCGCAAGAACCGGCGCAACTGATCACTCTCCGCGATACGCCCGCTCCAGCGCCGCGATATCCAGCTTGATCATCTCCCGCATCTTCGCCATCGTGCGATTGGCCTTTGCCGGGTCCGGATCCCGAAGCATGCCGATCAACCGGCGAGGCGCGATCTGCCACGTCACGCCGAAGCGGTCCGTCAGCCAGCCGCACGCCATCGCCTGACCGCCGTCGAGCAGTTTGTCCCAGTAGTGGTCGATCTCCGCCTGATCATCGCACTGGATGAACATCGAAATGGCCGGCGTGAACTGGAACTCCGGCCCGCCGTTGAGCGCGAGGAAGGCTTCGCCGTCGAGTTCGAACTCTACGGCAAGCAGGGAGCCGACCGGCCCCGGACTCGCTTCGTTATGCAGCAAGGTGTTGGTGATGCGCGCGTTCCTGAACACGCTGACATAGAAGTCCACGGCCTCCTGCGCAGTGCCGTCGAACCAGAGACAGGGCGAGATCTTGTTCATGCGCTCCTCCTTCGTGATGTTCATCGACAAGCTGCGCGCGTCATTCGCGATGACCGCACGTCGCCTTCTGCATCTCGGCGGGACTGACATCGCGCACATGCGTCGCGACCGACCATTGATGCCCGAACGGATCTTCGAGACGCCCGTAACGATCGCCCCAGAACATTTCGGCAACCGGCATGATCACGCGCGCCCCGGCGGCTTCGGCCTGCTTCACGGTGGCGTCGGCGTCCTCGACATACAGATGGATGATGACCGGCGAGCCCTTGAGCGCCGTCGCGCCGAGCAGGCCGAAGTCGGGATTCTCGTCGACGAGCATCAGCACCGAATCGCCGATCCGGATCATCGCGTGCATCAGCTTCCCGTCGGGACCGGGCAGACGTCCCAGTTCGATCGCGTCGAACGCGCGCTTGTAGAACTCGATGGCCTCGGCCGCGCCCGCGCACACGATGTGCGGGGTCAGCGAGTGCATGTCTTCGGGAATGGCTTTGACGGGGGATTGCGGCATATCGGCTCCGTGACGGGTTGAAGAAACGGTCAAACTACGACGAGCAAGCATGCCGCCAATCGACATCGTTCCGTGCACGGAGCGCAATTTTTCACATAGGTCTATCGCGTGAGTTCATCCGCGAGCGATTGAATCAGTGCCTCGAGCCGCGCAAAGTTGACGGGCTTCGTCAGATGATCGCGAAATCCGGCTTCGCGGCAGCGACGAATGTCCTCGTCCATGCCGTATCCGGTGATCGCCACTGACGGCCGCCCCGGCTGGAGCGTCGTCCATGCCCGCGCGATGTCGAGGCCGCTGCCGTCCGGCAAGCCGATATCGCTCACGAGCAGATCGAAGGTACCGCGCTTCGCGCACGCGAGCGCATCGGCGACGGTCGTCGCGACGGTGATGTCGTGGCCCAGCATATCGAGCACCTCGGCCATCGCCGACGACGTTTGCTCGTTGTCCTCCACGAGCAGCACTCTGAGCGCGCTGCCCGGCTCCTGCTGCGCGGCCTGCGGCAGCGGCGCGGCCTCGTGCGCCGGCTGCACGCGGGCAAGCGGCAGTGTGAGCGTGAAGCGCGCGCCCTGATCGCGGCCATCGCTGTAGGCGGACAACGTGCCGCCGTGCTTCTGTGCGAGCGTGCTCGCGATGGCGAGTCCGAGGCCGAGGCCGCCGAACGAGCGGGTGATCGAATCGTCGGCTTGTTCGAATGCCGAAAAGATGCGCGGCAACGCTTCGGCGCTGATGCCGATACCGCTGTCCGTCACCGACACCGCAATGGTCGCATCGTCCGGATTCCACGCCCGCACCTCGATGCGCCCGCCCGCAGGCGTGAACTTCACCGCGTTCTTCATCAGATTCCAGGCGATCTGCTGCAGCCGCGCGGCATCGCCCGAGACGACGAAGCGCGTCGCGTCGAATTTCGTTTCGAGCGTGAGATTCTTTGCGCGCAGATCGGCTTCGGACATGTCGAGCGCGCTCGTCAGCAGCGTGTCCAGCGCGACGCTCGCGAAATTCAGACTGAGCTTGCCCCGCGCGATGCTCGTGAGGTCGAGCAGATCGTCGATCAGCCGCGCTTCCAGTTCGACGTTGCGGCGGATCAGGTCGAGCGTCGGATGCGCCTCGCGCGGCAGCGGGTGTTTCATCTCCAGCAGACGCACGGCGGCGAGAATCGGCGTGAGCGGCGTGCGCAATTCGTGCGACAACACCGCAAGGAAGTGATCCTTCGCGCGATTCGCGGATTCCGCCTGATCCTTCGCGAGCCGCAGCGCGTCGGCGGCCATGTGGGCGTCGGTCGCGTCGCGCACGATCTTCGAGAAGCCGATGAGTTCGTTCTGCTCGGTGCGGATGGCGGTCGTCACGCCGGACGCGAAGAACGAATGGCCGTCCTTGCGCCATAGCCAGCGATCATCGGAAGCGCTGCCTTCGCGCCGCGCCGTTTCCAGTTCGTTGTCGAACACGCCGGCTTCGCGGTCGTCGTGGCTATAGAAGATGCTCGCCGATTGCCCAAGCACGTCCTGCGGCGGAAAACCGAGAATGCGCTCGGACGCCGCGTTCCAGGTGCGGATACGCCCTTCCGGGTCGAGCGTGATGACGGCGTAGTCCTTGAGCGCGTCGATCAGCAAACGGAAATGCGTTTCCGTTTCGCGCAGCGCCCGTTCCACCGCGATGCGCTGCGCACGCTCCGCGGATTCGCGCATCGCGCGGCGCACGACGGCGGGCAGCCGCTGCAGGCGCTGCTTGAGCACGTAATCGGTCGCGCCGCGTTTGAGCATGTCGACCGCGTGCTCTTCGCCGAGCAGGCCCGACACGAAGATGAACGGCGTATCCGGCGCGCGCTCGCTCGCAATGGAAAGCGCCTCGATGCCGGAGAACGTCGGCATCACGAAATCGGCGAGGATCACGTCGAAGCGCCGGGCTTCGAGTTCGGCGATGAAACTCGCGGAGTCGTAGACGATCGACGCCTCGACGACGTAATCGGCGCGTTCGAGCTGGGCGATGGTCAGCTCCGCATCGAGCGCGTTGTCTTCGACGAGAAGCAGTTGCAGGGGCTGCATGATCTAGGCGGCCTCGCGATTGAGCGGGCGCACGGATGGCACGGATGGCGTCGGGATGGCGGGCATGAGCACAGCGTTCATTGTCCTGCCAGCGGGCGGCGAAAGCGCGTGGAGCCCGGCGGCGGCTCGTTGAGCACGGCCCAGAACACGCCGAGATCGCTGATGGCCTCGACGAATTCCCCGAATTCCACGGGCTTCACCACGTAAGCGTTCACGCCGAGTTCATAGCTGCGGATCAGGTCCTGTTCTTCACGCGACGAAGTCAGCATCACGACCGGGACGCTTTTCAACGCCGCGTTTGTGCGAATCATGTCGAGCACTTCGAGACCGTCGATCTTCGGCAGCTTCAGATCGAGCAGAATCACTGCCGGATTGCCGGGCGTGCGGTCCTTCCAGTCGCCGGCGCTCGTCAGGTAGTCGATGGCTTCCTGACCGTCGCGCGCGACGATCACTTCATTGGCGAGCTGGCTCTTGCCGAGCGCAACGAGGGTCAGCTCGAGGTCGTTCGGATTGTCTTCAACGAGCAGTATGGGTTTGAGCATGGTCTGGTGTTGACTTCGTTACTGACGCTGCGGCGGCGCGGCGGAATACGGACGGGCGGCCTCGCGGCCGGTCAGGCTGCGGAACTCGACCGGGAGGGAGAAGTAGAACACCGCTCCCTCGCCCAGCCGTCCCTCGGCCCACGTGCGCCCTTCGTGCCGCTCGATGATGCGCCGCACGTTGGCGAGTCCGATCCCCGTTCCCTCGAATTCCTCCGCGCGATGCAGCCGCTGGAACACGCCGAACAGCTTGGCCCCGTATTTCATGTCGAAGCCAACGCCGTTATCCCGCACGCCGATGATGTGCTCATCGCCGCTGCGGGCCGCGAATATCTCAATTTTCGCCGATTCTCGCGTTCTCGTATATTTCACCGCGTTCGAAATGAGGTTGCGCAGCGCGAGTTGCAGGAACGCGGCGTCGCCAATGACGCGCGGCAGGTCATGAATGACCCATTCGATGCGCCGCTCGGGCGTGTCGGCCTCGAATTCCTGCACGATCGAACGCACGAGTTGCCCGAGTTCGACCGGCGCGGGGCGCAGCGCCGCACGGCCCATTTGCGAGAAGGTCAGAAGGTCGTCGACGAGCGTGCCCGCGAAACGTGCCGACTCCAGCATGTTGTTCAGAAAACGCCGGCTCTTCTCGGACATGCGCTCGCCTTCCTGCTCGCGCAGCAAGTCTCCGTAGCCGGCGATGTGACGCAGCGGCGCGCGCAAGTCATGCGACACCGAATACGAAAACGCTTCCAGCTCCTTGTTTGCGCGCGCCAGTTCGGTTGCCAGTTCCGCGCGTTCCTCGGCGCGGCGCAGCACGATGTTGAGGAGCGCGCCGCGCAACTCGCTGGCGATTTCCAGCTCGCCCTGACGCCACGACGCGGAATGCCCGCGTACCGTTTCGAGCCACGGGCTGAAGTCCGTGCGCGGCGCGCTCGCGCCGTGCGCACCCCGCAGCTTGACGGGCTCGCCGGCCCACTTGATGGTCTGCATCAGCTCGGGCCGGAACCACAGCAAGTAGTTCCGGAAAATCTGCGACACGGGCACCGCGAGAACGCCGCACGCCTTGTCTTGATGCGTCTTCGCCGGCGGCCATTCGCGCGCGAGCGAATCCGTCGCCCAGACGCCCGACGTGTTTTCCGCGAGCCAGTCGGTGAGCGCGCGCACGGTGTCTTCGTCGGGCGTCGCGCCCATCAGCGTGATCTGATCGTTCATGACGATGGCCGCGCCCGCCGAACGCGCGAAACTCAGCACGTCTTTCGGCACGCCGCGCAGCCCGGCGACGAAACTTTCCTGCTCGCCCATCGCGGCGATCATGCGCGCCATCGTGCGACGCAGTTCGGCGAGATATTCGGCCTCGGCGCGTTCTTCTTTCGCTTCGATCTGCAGCGACAGCATGTTGCCGAGATGCTCGATTGCGAGCCGCGTGCTGAAGGGAACCTCGCGCGGGTCGTGATGGTGACAGGAAATGAGCCCCCACAACTTGCCGCGCACGACGATCGACACCGACATCGACGCGTGCGTGCCCATGTTGCGCATGTATTCCAGATGCACCGGCGAGAAGCTGCGCAGCGCCGCGTAGGTCAGATCGGTGGCGCGGCCCGTGACGGGATTGCGCTCGGGCACGAGGCGCGCGGGGACATAGCCGACGTCCGAGACGAGGCGGATTCGGTTGCGCAGATACAAGGCCCGAGCCTGCGGCGGAATGTCGGACGCCGGAAAAAACTGATGCAGGAACGACGCGTAACTCGCGTCGCGGTCTTCCGCGAGCACGTGACTGCGCCCTTGTGCGTCGAAACTGTAGAGCATCACGCGGCCGAAGCCACTGATCGCCCGCACTTCGCGCACGGCAAGCTCGGCGAGTTCCTGCACCGTCTGCGCATTCTGTAGGCCGCGCGCAAACGTTCGCACCAGCGGATACATCGGCAAGAAGGCGGAATCTCCGGACTGCGTCGCCGCTTCCATCTCGACGATCAGCGCGCCGTCGTGCCGATGGATGGTGACGTCGAGACGAACGGCGCCGCTACGCTGCATGTGGATCGAGCCGACGTAAAGCGGCGAGTCCTCCACTTCCATCGTCGTTGCCGCCTGCATGATGCGCTGTGCGCCCTGCGCATCGACGAGCGCATCGAGCGGCTTGCCGAGCAGCGCGTCGACACTGTCGCCCGTGAGCGCCGCGATGTTTTCGCTCGCCTGCACGATGCGCGGGCCGGCCGCATCGGCGCTGCGTTCGTCGATGACGAGCAGGTAACCGTGCGGCTGGATGCCGCCGGGAATATGGATCGGTTCAGCGGCGCAATCCTCGCCGGCGATGCCCGAATCGAGCGTGCGGCGGCGCGCTTCGGCGTCGGGCGGGCCTGCGCTTTTCGCCTCGCCCTCGTTCGGAGCGCGTCGCGCGCCGGGGTTATCGCTCATGCGGCGGCTCCGGATGACGCCCGCGCTTCCAGCGGCTCCCCGCACAGCCAGGACTGCAGGCTTTCGAAGGTGGCGATGGCCGCGGTGACGGCCGCGTCGTACTGCGCTTCGGGGACCGTGGACACGGCGGTTTCGCGGAAAGCGTTCCACATGCTGCCGGTGCGCGCGCCGTAGCCGTCGAAGTAGCGGTTGCCGATGCCCGGCTGCAGTTGCAGCAAGCGTGCGACATGCGGCGCGATGAAACGTCCGCCGAGCGTCGAGCCTTCCATCACGTACATCGAGCCGAACGCTGCACCGATACCGTCGACGCGCGGCAGGTCGTGGCTGGCATCGGCGAGGAGAAGCGCATCGTGAGCGACGCGCTCGCCCGTCAATGCGGCGAGATCGGCAGCGAGCAGCGGCGTCTTGCGGCGCTCGTCGAAGAACGCGTGCAACGCTGCAGGCATGTGCGCGCCGATCGCATCCTCCCACGGCGCGACATAGCCATAGAAGCGTTGCAGAAGGGCGACGTATTCGTCGCGCTGCAGATCGTCGCGCATCAGATCGAGCGAGTTCTCCAGCCGTGTGTGGCACGCGGCAGTTTCGTTCTTCAGGCGGGACAGAAGGTCATGTTGCATTGTTTGATCGTATCGGCTGCGGCGCCGGCGATACCGCGAAAGGCGTACTGATAGGAAGGGCTTACCGGTCGGACGCGTGTGAGCGTCGCTTGAATCGGTAAAAGCGTGCGGCGTGGCGCGCTTTTCGTGAATAGCGAATCATTCTACGCAACCGGCCGCCGCCATGTCATGCGCAACGCTCGCATCCGGTCCCTCCTCGTGTCGAAAAAATTCACTGGTTGGTTCATTGCTTCGGCTGGCCGTCGCCATCGAGATTGCCGCGCCGGTCGGTGTCGACGAGTCCGCGCTCGATGTCTTCATGCGCCTGCTTGCCGATATCGCGCGGCTCCGCTTCCTCCTGCGACTGCGCGCTTTGATCCGTTTCGTGCGGCAGCGGCGGCTTGGCGGCATCTTCGTCGATTTCGTCCTTGGGCGATTCGTTCGTCGTTTTCATGTCGATGTCCAGAGTTTGCGTTGATGTGTTCAGGTTGACCGACGCCCTTACCCGCCGATACCCAGCCGCTTTTTCATCTGCACGGTGAGCCGCTGACGCGCCTTCGCATAGCCTTCCCACGGATCGGCGGCGAGCGCGTCCATGCGTGCGCGCGCGTTGCCGATGTTCCATTGATCGCCGCTCGTGGTCTCGTCGAGTTCGTCCCAGCGGATGGGCATCGACACGCCCATGCCTGGCCGGGCGCGCAACGAAAACGCGCAGACCGTGCTGGAGCCGCGATTGTTGCGCAGATAGTCGATGAAGATCTTGTCGCGCCGGTTTTGCATGCCCATCTTGGCCGAGAACAGCTTCGGCAGCGTCTTCGCCATATGCTGCGCGACCGCCTGTGAGAACGCCTTCATTTCATCCCAGCCGGCCTGTTTTGCGAGCGGCACGACCACGTGCACGCCCTTGCCGCCGCTCGTCTTGCAGAACGACGTGAGCCCGAGTTCTTGCAGCAAATCGCGCGTGAGTTTCGCGGCTTCGAGCATGCGATCCCAGCCGACGCCCTCGCCCGGATCGAGATCGAACACCATGCGATCCGGCTTCTCGATGTTCGACACTAGCGAGTTCCACGTATGCAATTCGATCGTGCCCATCTGCGCGGTGCCGACGAGCGCCTGCGCCGATTCGACGGTCAACAACGGCGGATGCTCGGGGTCGGCATCCGGATGCTGCGTGATATGCGGAATCGCCAGTCTCGCGCTGTGCTTCTGAAAGAACAGCTCGCCGCTGATATCGTCCGGCGCGCGCACCAGCGACACGGCCCGGTCGTGAAGATGCGGCAACATCCATTCGGCGATCGACGCGTAATACTCGACGACATCGAGCTTCGTGAGGCCAGTGGATTTGTCGATCACCCGATCCGGGTGGCTGATCTTCACGCCTTCGATTTCGCTCGTGTTCGCTTTGGAACGCGTCTTCGGCGCGGGTTTCGCCGGCGCTTCCTTCGCAGCGGATTTGCGCGCCGCCGTCTTGCGCGCTTTAGGCTTTTTAGCCGTGTCTTCCTCGACTTCCGCTTCTACTTTTTTCGCCGATGCTGGCTCTTCCTTCACGATCTGCCGCGCCGGTTTGTCGTCACGCAGACTGACGAACGATGCTTGTCGCACGATGCGCTCCTTGGTCCATTCCGCGAAATTGCATTCAGCCACGAGTTCCGGCTTTACCCAGTGCACGGGCGTCCGGCTGCGCTCCTGCGGCTCGCGCTCGAAAGGCATGCGATCGGTCTCGCGCTTGTCAAGTTCCTTCTTCACCGCGACGAGCGTCGCATGATCGAAGCCGCTGCCGACGCGCCCCGCGTATTGCAGCTTGCCCTTGCCGTCATACACGCCGAGCAGCAGCGCACCGAACTGCCCGCGGCTTCCCGAAGGCTCCGAATAGCCGCACACGACGAACTCCTGCCGCCGCCGACACTTCAGCTTGATCCACGAATTGCTGCGCCCCGATACATACGTGCTGTCGATGCGCTTGCCGATGATCCCTTCCAGCGACATGTCGCAGGCGCTCTTCAACAGATCGTCGGCGCTGAAGGCGAAGTCCTCGGAATAGCGCAGCGCGGCATCGCCGACGGGTTCGACGATCGCCTTCAACAACGCGCGGCGCTGCACGAGCGGCACGTTGCGCAAGTCATAGCCGTTGAGGAAAGGCAGATCGAAGAAGTACACGACGATGCCTTGCGGACGGCCGACATCGAACGCATTCTGCAGCGCCTGAAAATCCGGCAGTCCGCGATCGTCGAGCACGACGGCTTCGCCATCGAGCCAGCCGCTGTCGATATCCAGCTTTTCGAGCGCCTTCACCTGCTTTGGAAACTTGGCGGTCCAGTCGTTGCCGTTGCGCGTGAAGATGCGGATATCGCGCTTGCCGTTCGATTGCTCGATGCGCGCAAGCACGCGATAGCCATCGAACTTGATTTCATAGGTCCATTCGTCGCTGGGTGGCGCGGCGTCGACGAGTGTGGCGAGTTGCGGCTTAAGAAGCGCGGGCAGCTTCGCTTTAGTCGCGCCTTCGATGGCCGGATCATGCGAGAGCGCGCGCAACGATTCTGCATTACGTGTCGCGACGATATCCGGATGCGCGTGACCATCGGCCTTGTCGCTCGCGGCCTTCGCGGCACGCGCAACCGTTCGCCGCGATGCCGGCTGCGCCTTGCGCTCGGTGCGATCGCGCAGCTCGCCGTTCTCCAGCCGCGCGCCGAGCGAATCGGACAACACGCTGCCCGGCTTCTTCAGGAGTACGTCGTATTCGGCTTCGGGACGCGCTTCATTGTCGCGTTCCTTGATGAGAAACCATTGCTCCTTGTCGCCGCTGCCGCGCATGTGACTCCGCACGAGCGTCCAGCCGCCTTGCAGCTTCTCGCCGTCGAGGATGAACTTGAGCTTGCCCTTTTCGTACTCGCGCGCAGCGTCTTCGGGGCCGCCCGTCTGCGGCGCCCACGTCCCGCGATCCCACACGATGACGCTGCCCGCGCCGTAATTGCCCTCGGGAATATCGCCTTCGAACGAGCCGTAATCGATCGGATGATCTTCGACATGCACCGCCAGCCGTTTCACCGATGGATCGAGACTCGGTCCTTTCGGCACCGCCCACGACTTCAGCGTGCCGTCGAGTTCGAGACGAAAGTCATAGTGCAGGCGACGGGCGTCGTGTTCCTGGATGACGAAGGAAAGTGCCTGTTTTACGGGCTTTTTCGTGCGCGACGCCCGGCGCGCGACGGACTTCTGTCCCGATGGCTCCGGCGTCTCATTGAAGCGCCGCATGCGTTGATAGGTTTCGAGCTTGGCCGTCATCGTCGTGAAGGCTCCTTTACCGGTGCTTTCATGGATTGCGGATCATCGCTGTCAGGCTCGCTTGCGACGCGCCGTCTTGCGCGCCGGCCGCGCCGGTTCCTCGCTGGCGTCATCGCCCGAATCGTCTTTCGCTCGCGACGCCTTGCCGCCCTTCGCCGCGCCGCCGCTCTTGAGGCTGCGCTTGAGCAGTTCCGACAGATCGAGGATGTCCGCGCTCGCCTTCTCTTCGCCGCCTTCCTCGAACTTCATCACTTCGGCGATCTTGCCTTCCTTCACCTTCTGGTCGACGAGCTTCATGATGTCGTCGCGGAACGTGTCGTGATACTTCGTCGGGTCCCAGGAATCGCTCATGTCGTCGATGAGGCGCTTGGCCATATCCAGTTCCTTCGGCGTGACGCCTGCTTTCTTCGTGTCCTCATCGGGAAACGTGAACTGGGAGAAATCGCGAACTTCGTCGCCCCAGCGCAAGGTGTTGAGCGCGAGCGCGGGACCGACCGGGATCAGCGCCGCCAGATGCTGCTTGTTATGCAGGACGACGCTGGCAATGCCGACCTTGCCGGTGTCCTTCAATGCGTCGCGCAGCAGCGCATAGACCTTCTCGCCTTTGCGATCGGGCGCGAGGTAGTACGGCGTATCGAGCGACAGGAACGAGATTTCGGGCGCATCGACGAACGAGAGGATATCGACCGTCTGCGTCGACTCGGGATTGGCCGCGCGGATTTCCGCATCGGTCATCACCACATACTTGCCCTTCTCGTATTCGAATCCGCGCACGATGTTGTCGCGCGTGACGTCCTTGCCGGTGTTCTTGTTGATCTGCTTGTAGCCGATGGGATCCATCGAGCGCTTGTCGAGCAGATTGAAGCCGACTTTCTCCGACTGCGTGGCCGGATAAAGTTGCACGGGGACGTGGACCAGCCCGAAGCTGATCGCGCCTTTCCAGATCATGTGCGGCATCGCGGGCACCTCGCTGTCGGAACGGTCGATGATTGCGCCGAACATGGGGATGCGGCGCATTGCGCATCGTGTTGAGTCGCAGGAAGTGTGCCAAGCGTGGCTGTGCTGGTCGAGCCGGGTGGTCGCGTTAACAGACCGTTAGTTGCAGGCTAAGGTTGCATGCAGAATGCACCTCGGTTGTCGTTAGCTCACTTCCGGCTGGCGGTGACGGTCAGCTGTGTACCGTCGTCGAGCGTGACCGTCTTCTTCGAGCCAGTGGACGTGGGCATCGAGAAACGGACGATCTGGCTGAGGTGGTTATCGCCGGGACATTGCAGCGTCTTGCCGCCCACGGTCACCTTGCTCGTCCCCTTCGGCGCGTAAGCGCGGAAACTGAGCTGCACGTTGGCGACGCCGTTATCCGCGATGACCGGCGCAAAGCGAATCTGCACCTGCTTCACGGCCAGGCCTTCCGCGCTGCGCGGCACCGATGCGACCTGCAGACACGCATCCGGTACAGGTTGTGCGCCGTTTGGCGCCGTGCCCTGCCACGTGAAGTCGTCCGTCTGACCGGAGCGAATCGTGCGCGTCTCCTGCTCGTTGCCGAAGTTCTTCGACGCCATCTTGATCGTGTACTTGATCGGGCCGTCGTTGGGCGCTTCGGACAGGACCTTGATGCCGGGCGTCGCGTGAGCCGTCGCGAGCGCGGTCATCGCCAGCATGGCTGCGATAACGCGGCGGCCTTCGTTCGAACGTCGATTCATCCGGCACCTCCGTGACAAGCACTTGATGATGATCCGGCGCGATCGACGCCGAATCGGCTTATAGCGGAGTCAGTCTAGCGCCGCGCGTGTCCGGCCTTTCTCATGGAAAACCCGAGGCAGCCGCGCGGCAAAACGAAGCGCCGGACCGTTTCAAACGCGGCTTCAGAAACCCGTCAGGACCAGCTTGCCGATTGCCCGCCCTTCTTCCAGAAGGCGATGCGCTTCGCGCAAATTGGCCGCATCGATCTTGCCGATGTTCTTGCCGAGCGTCGTGCGGATCGTGCGTGCGTCGATCAGCCGCGCCACTTCGGACAGCAGCTTGTGTTGTTCGATCATGTCAGGCGTCTTGAACATCGCGCGCGTGAACATGAACTCCCAATGAAACGCGGCGCTCTTCGCCTTCAGCAAATCGATGGCAAGCGGCCCCGCGTTTTCGACGATCGTGCAGATGCCGCCTTGCGGCTTCACGACTTCGGCGGCTGCCGGGAAATGCTTGTCGGTGTCGTTGAAAATCAGCACGTAATCGACCTGGCCGATCCCCGCGTCTTTCAGTTGCTTCGGAATGTCCTCGAAGTGATTGACGATGCGATCCGCGCCCAGTTCCTTTGCCCATTTCGCGGATTCCGGCCGCGACGCCGTCGCGATCACATGCAGCTTGGCGACCTGCTTCGCGAGCTGAATGCCGATCGACCCGACCCCGCCCGCGCCGCCGATGATGAGCACGGTCTTGCCCGCGTCCTTGCCTTCGGCGGATACCTTGAGCCGGTCGAACAGCGCTTCCCACGCGGTGATGGTCGTGAGCGGGAGCGCCGCCGCATGCGTGAAATCCAGCGATTTCGGCTTCGCGCCGACGATTCGCTCGTCCACCAGATGGAACTCGCTATTGGCGCCCTGACGCGTGATGTCGCCGGCGTAGTAGACGGGGTCGCCGACCTTGAAGAGCGTGACCTCGGGGCCGACCGCTTCGACCACGCCCGCCGCGTCCCAACCGAGGACGCGCGGCGTTTCCTCCACCTTGTCTTTCGGCGCGCGCACTTTCGTATCGACCGGATTCACTGCGATGGCTTCGACTTTCACGAGCAAGTCGCGCCCTGTAGGTGTGGGTTTGTCCAGCTCGATATCGACGAGCGATTCCGGATTGGAAATCGGCAGATAACGCGTCAGGCCGATGGCTTTCATGATGGCTCCTTGTGTTGAATTCAAACGATGGAGTCATGGTAGCTTGCATGCGGCATGCAAAAAACCGCGATAATCCTTGAAACATTTTTCGGGAAATCCATCGAATGGGCGAGTTCCTGCCCGAAGGCACGCGCGACCGGCTCGATCTGCTGGACGTTGCGCTCTTCGTGCGAGCCGCGGCGCTCGCGAACCTGTCGTCAGCGGCGCGGGAGTTCGGCTTGTCGCCTGCGGTGGCGAGCGCGCGCATCGCGGGACTGGAGCGAATGCTCGGTGCGCGGCTTCTGCACCGGACGACGCGGCGCGTAAGCGTCACGCAGGAAGGCGAAATCTTCGCGACGCATGCGCGCAGCCTGCTCGATGCGGCCGAAGCGGCGCGGGCGTCGGTCGGCCGGGCGCTGGAGCAGCCGCACGGAAGGCTGCGCGTGACGATGCCTTCGTCGCTCGGCCGGCAGCATATTTCGCCGCTCATCCCCGACTTCTTGCGGCAGTATCCGGCCGTCACCGTCGATCTGCGCATGACCGATCAGATCGTCGATGTGGTCGATGAAGGGATCGATCTCGCGGTGCGTATCGGCGCGCTGAAGGATTCGACGCTGGTTGCGCGCAAGCTCGCGAGCAATCGGCGCGTGCTGTGCGCGTCGCCGGCCTATCTGGCGCAACACGGCACGCCGCGCCATCCAGCCGATCTCGCGCAGCACGAATGCGTGATCCTCGCGAACCAGCGCGACTGGAGCTTCGTCACGCCGACTGGCGTCATCGATGTGCGCGTATCCGGCCGGCTTGTGACGGACAACGGCGAAGTAATCCGCGATGCGCTCGCCGCGGGCATCGGCATCGGACTGAAGTCGACATGGAGCGTCGCGCCGCTTCTGGCGAGCGGCGAACTCGTGACCGTGCTCGATGACTATCCGCTCGCGCAGACCGTCGCGATCTGGGCGGTGTATCCAAGCCGCGCGTTCGTGCCGCCGAAGACGCTGGCGTTCATCGAGTTTCTGGCGGGACGGTTTGGGGAGCCGCCTTATTGGGATAGGGAGCCGGGGCGGGTGCAAAGGTAGGGCTGTGAATCGTGCGTTTGCATTCTGCGTGCTGTGTATTGCGTTTGGCGTGCTGCATGCAATTGCTGCCCGGCCGCCGCAACAGCAACCCGCGCCAAAGATGCTGCTACGAAGCGGCTTCGAGAAAAGATCCTGCGGATCAAATGCTGCGTGCTGCATGCAGATCGCTGCGCGTCCGCATTACAGTCAATGAAGCAGCGAAAAAACCGACGCCTGCGATGCCGCTCCATCAACAAGCCACCGCCCCGGCAACGCCAAGCAGCGGCAATCGCATATTGCATGCATCACGCAACATGCAAAACGCAAACCGCCGCTCCAGCAAGCGTTTCAAAAATCCCCGCTGCGCCCCGTACAATAGCCGTCTGCGCAACCTCCGCACCGTCTTCGATGAACCTCGTCATCCAGAGCCCTGCCCCAATCTCCGATTCGCACCTGAAGCCGCTCGCCGCTCTCGCCCGCTCGACCGTAACAGCGCGCATCGACGACACGCTCCTGCGCTTGTCCGATGCCGATCCGCTTCAGCGTCCCGACATCGACGCCTATTGCGGCACGCATGCGCTCGACTACGCGTTCATCGAGCCGCAAGCGCAACTCTCCGATTTCGGCCTGGTCGCGATGGACATGGATTCGACGCTCATCACGATCGAATGCATCGACGAAATTGCGGACTTCTGCGGTCTGAAAGCGGAAGTCGCGGCAATCACCGAAGCGTCGATGCGCGGCGAGATCAAGGACTTCAACGAAAGCCTGACGCGCCGCGTGGCGTTGCTCAAAGGTCTCGACGCGAGCGCACTCGAACGTGTCTACGAAGAACGCCTGCGCCTTTCGCCCGGCGCGGAACGCATGCTGGAAGGCGCACGCGCCGCCGGTCTCAAGACGCTGCTCGTTTCAGGCGGGTTCACGTTCTTCACGGAGCGATTGCAAGCGCGGCTCGGCATCGACTACACGCGGGCGAACACGCTCGAAATCGTGGATGGCAAGCTGACGGGCAAGGTCATCGGCGAAATCGTCAATGCCGATGCCAAAGCGCGCACGCTGCGCGAGACGTGCGAAAAGATTGGCATCGATCCGAAGCGCGCCATCGCGATGGGCGACGGATCAAATGACCTGAAGATGATGGCCGAAGCGGGATTGTCGGTGGCGTTCCGCGCAAAGCCGGTCGTGCGCGAGGCCGCCACCGTCGCCTTCAACTTCGTCGGACTCGACGGCCTGCTGCGCCTGTTCTGAAACGATCAGCCCAGCGCCTTGACGAGCGCCGCCTCGAGATCCGCGCGCAAGTCGGCTTCGTCTTCAAGACCGATATAAAACCGCACCAGCACGCCCTCGTGCGGCCACTGCGACGCCGTGCGCATCGAGCGGACGTTGTAGGGCATCGCGAGGCTGTGCGCGCCGCCCCAGCTCCAGCCGATCGCGAACAATTCGAGCGCCTCGACGAAAGCATCGACCTGAGCGGCGCTATAGCGCCCGTCGAACACGATCGAGAACAGGCCGCCCGCGCCGCCTGAAAAATCGCGCTCGTAGAACGCGTGGCCGGGGCAGTCTTCCAGCGCCGGATGCAGTACCGCCGCCACTTCCGGACGCGTCTTGAGCCAGCGTGCCAGCGCGAGCGCCGAGCGGTCGTGCGCTTCGTAGCGCAGTTTCATCGACGGCAGGCTGCGCAGCACCAGCGATGCATCGTCCGCCGAAACGCCGATACCCATACGCATGCGCGCGCGCTTCAGCTTCTTGTGCAGTTCGACGTCGCGTGTGATCGTCGCGCCCATCAGGATGTCGCTGCCGCCCGACTGATACTTCGTCAGCGCCTGCACCGAAATATCGACGCCATGCTCGAACGGCTTGAACGCGAGCCCCGCTGAATATGTGTTGTCGATGGCCGTTACGATGCCGTGCGCCCGCGCCACGGCGACGATCGCGGGCACGTCCTGCACTTCCATGGTCACCGAGCCTGGCGCTTCCAGCCAGATCAGCTTCGTGTTAGGCCGGATCGAATTGGCAATGCCCGCGCCGGTCATCGGATCGTAATAGGTCACTTCGAGTCCGAAGTCGGCGGCGAGCCAGTCCGCGTGCTCGCGATTCGGCGAGTACGCGTTGTCCGGCACCAGTACGTGATCGCCCGCCTTCACCAGCGCGAAATACACGTTCGATATCGCCGCCAGACCGGAAGGCTGCAAGAGCGCGTGCTCGCCGCCTTCGATCGCCGCGAGGCGTTGCGCGAGCGCGATCGTCGTCGGCGTGCCGTGCAGGCCGTAGCGCCACTTGGAATCGTCGCTCCAGACGAGCGCCCGCATCGTCGCGAGATCGGGAAACACGACCGTCGACGCCCGCGCCACCGGCACCGCAAACGACTCGAAGCCGGGCGTGATGCAATCGTTCGGCTGCACGATGCGGGTTTGCAGGTCGCGGTTCTGGCTGCTTGAATCGGTCATGAATAAAAAGCGATGAGATAAAAAGGACGGGCGGCGCCCGGTTGCATGCAATAAACCTATTCGCCGATGATCACGTTGCTCGTGCCACCGACGGCGTTAGACGGCGGCAGCGGCGGCGCAGGTTCCAGCGAAGGCGCGGCCTGACGCGCCGCGCCGCCGCCAGCAGGCGCGGGCGGCAATTTCACGCCGGCCACGGCAGGCCGCAGGTCGAACGGCTGCGCGTTGGAATCGTCCGGATTCATGCGCTCGCCCGTCACGCTGCCGTCCGCTTCGAACTTGCCAATCCAGTTGCCGGTGATGTGCGTGCCGTCGTTCGATTCTTCGATTTCGAGCGTGTCGCCGTCACGGTCGCCGGCGACGAGAATCACCGAAGGGCTGCCCGCGAAACGGTATTCACCGTGCACGCCGGACGGCTCGTCTGTTTTCGCGCCGAGCTTCATTTCGATCTGCCTGCCGCCGAGCGTGCCGACATAGCGCGGAAAGCGCGCGTACTCCGGATTCGGCGACAGCGGCTTCTGTGGCGGCAAGGCGAGCGTGCGGATGGCGTCGTCCGCGCCGTGGGACTCGCCCTTCGGCGCGACCCCGTTTGCGGCGCTCGACGTATCCGGCGGCATCGGCGAATTGCAGCCCGCGAGCGCGAGCGCAAACGCCAGCGATGCCGCAGCCATCGTCATCGGCCGAACCGGAAAGCCCGGCCGCCTCGTTGCTTCTTTCATGCTTGCTTCCTTCGATACAACGTTAAATGCGCTCGAAGATCGCCGCGATGCCCTGCCCGCCGCCGATGCACATCGTCACCAGCGCATAGCGGCCGCCGATGCGTTGCAGTTCGTACAGCGCCTTCACGGTGATGAGCGCGCCCGTTGCGCCGATCGGATGGCCGAGCGAAATGCCCGAGCCGTTCGGATTGACCTTCGCGGGATCGAGTTTCAGTTCCTTCGTGACGGCGCAGGCTTGCGCGGCAAAGGCTTCGTTCGCTTCGATCACGTCGAGATCGTCGACGCTCAGGCCCGCGCGTTCCAGCACCTTCTGCGTCGCCGGCACGGGTCCGATGCCCATGATCTTCGGATCGACGCCCGCGTGCGCATACGCGACGAGCCGTGCGAGCGGCTGCAGGCCGCGCT
Organism: Caballeronia grimmiae; assembly: GCF_022879615.1. NCBI lineage: Bacteria > Pseudomonadati > Pseudomonadota > Betaproteobacteria > Burkholderiales > Burkholderiaceae > Caballeronia > Caballeronia grimmiae. The sequence goes on along the minus strand of NZ_CP084271.1, from coordinate 1,309,277 downwards.
TCTCCGCGACGCCCCGCTCCATCAGCACGACGGCCGCCGCCGCGTCGTTGATGCCGGATGCGTTGCCGGCGGTCACCGTGCCGTTCTCCTTCGCGAAGACCGGCCGGAGCTTGGCGAAGTCATCCGCCGTGGCGTTCATGCGAACGTGTTCGTCCTGGTCGAATACGGTATCGCCCTTCTTCGATGCGAGCGTGATCGGCAGAATCTGTTCCTTGAAATAGCCCGCCTCGATGGCCTTCGCCGCGCGGCGGTGCGATTCGAGCGCGAGCGCGTCCTGCGCCTCGCGCGTGATGCCGTACTTGTTCGCGACGTTTTCCGCGGTCACGCCCATGTGGATCTTGTCGAACGGATCGTTGAGCGCGCCGAGCATCATGTCGACGATGCGCGTATCGCCCATGCGCTGGCCGAAGCGCGCAGCCGGCATCAGATACGGCGCGCGGCTCATGCTTTCCGCGCCGCCGCCGATGGCGATATCGGCATCGCCCAACAGGATGGACTGCGACGCCGATATGATCGCCTGCAAGCCCGAGCCGCACAGCCGGTTCACCGTGAGCGCGGGCGCATCCTTCGTGACGCCGCCGTCCAGTGCGGCGACGCGCGCCAGATACATGTCGCGCGGCTCGGTCTGGATCACGTTGCCGAACACTACATGGCCGACTTCGTCGCCCGATACGCGCGCGCGCGAAAGCACTTCCCGCACGACGCGCGCGCCGAGATCGCCCGGCGTGAAGTCCTTCAGCGCGCCGCCAAAGTCGCCGATTGCCGTACGCACGCCGCTTGCCACCACCACTTCGCGCTTCATGTTGTCGTCTCCTGGTCTGTGTTCTCGGATTATCCGGCGAGCGCGCGTTCGACAGCCGCCCGGCCGGGAATGGGCGCGACCGCGCCGAAGCCTTGCGTCGATAATGCCGCCGCCACGTTCGCATAGTGCGCGGCGGTGAAAGGATCGTCGCCCGCGACGATGCGCGCGATGAACGCGCCGCCGAAGCAATCGCCTGCGCCGGTGGCATCGACCGCATTGACGACGCGGCCCGGCACCACCCGCCGCTCGGCGGGCGTCGCGATGTACGCGCCTTCCTTGCCGAGCTTCAACGCGACGACTTTCGGGCCGAGCGCGAGCAGCGCGTCGACGATGGCGTCCTTGTCGTCGAGACCGGTGAGCGCGGTGACGTCGTCGTAGCTCGGCAGGCAGATATCGGTCGCGCGGATCGTTTCGAGCATCACCGCGCGGGCCCGTGCAAGCGGCCACAGCTTCAGGCGCAGGTTCGTATCGAAACTGACCGCGACGCCGTTCGCGCGGGCGTGATCGATGGCGGCGAACGCGGCGTCGCACGCGGCAACGCCGATCGCGAGACTGATGCCCGACAGATGCACGACCTTCGCGCCCGCGATCATGTCGAGCGGCAATTCCGACGGCGCATAGCGGCTCGCCGCCGATCCCGCGCGCAAATAGTCGAAGCGATGCCCGCTCTCGCCATGCGATACGAAATAAACGCCGGTGGGCGCGTGCTGGTCGATGCGCACGGCGGAGGTATCGACGTTTTCCGCCCGCCACAGATCGAGCAGCAGTTGCCCGAAGTGATCGTTGCCGACGGCGGAGACGAAGCCGGTTGCCGCGTCTTGCCGCGCCGCCGCGATCAGGAAGTTGGAGACGTCGCCGCCGAAGCCTTGCAGATAGTTCGGCTCATTGCGCCTTGACTGATTGAACTCGATCATCGCCTCGCCGAGCGCGAGGATGGCTGGATGCTGCGGATTCTGCGGCGTCATCGTTTAGACCTCACCCCAGAGATCGTGGCCGTCGGCGCCGGTGATTTTCACGGAGACGAAATCGCCAGCCTTGTAACGCTTCGATGCCTTCGCCGGCGGCGCGATATACACGACGCCGTCGATTTCCGGCGCATCCGCACCCGTCCGGCCGACGCCGCCTTCGCCGCTCACTTCGTCAACGAGCACCTTCAGCGTCTTGCCGATCTTCTTTTTCATGCGCTTCGCCGACAGTTCCTCGGCCAGTTCCATGAAGCGCGCGCGGCGTTCCTCGCGCACTTCGTCGGGCAGCGCGCCGTCGAGTTCGTTGGCGGTTGCGCCTTCGACCGGCGAATACGCGAAGCAGCCGATGCGGTCCAGATCCGCTTCCTTGATGAAGTCGAGCAGCGTCTGAAACTGCTCTTCGGTCTCGCCGGGAAAGCCGGCGATGAACGTGCTGCGGATCGTGAGATCGGGGCAGATGGCCCGCCACGCCTTCACGCGCTCGAGCACCTTCTCGGCGTTGGCCGGGCGCTTCATGCGCTTCAGCACTTCGGGATGCGCGTGCTGGAACGGCACGTCGAGATACGGCAGCACGTGACCTTTGAACGGGCCTTCGGCCATCATCGGAATGACTTCATCGACGCTCGGATACGGATAGACATAGTGCAGCCGCACCCATGCGCCGTATTGCGCGGCCAGTTCGCCGAGCGCGCCGACCAGTTCGGTCATGCGTGTCTTGAGCGGCTTGCCGTTCCAGAAGCCGGTGCGGTATTTGACGTCGACGCCATAGGCGCTCGTGTCCTGCGAGATGACGAGGAGTTCCTTGACGCCGGACTTGAAGAGATTCTCCGCTTCGAGCATGACTTCGGCGATGGGCCGCGAGACGAGATCGCCGCGCATCGAAGGGATGATGCAGAACGAGCAGCGATGGTTGCAGCCTTCGGAAATCTTCAGATACGCGTAGTGACGCGGCGTGAGCTTGATGCCGGCGGGCGGCACGAGATCGACGAACGGATCGTGCGGCCTGGGCAGATGCGTGTGCACTGCGTTCATCACTTCGTTGGTGGCGTGCGGGCCGGTGACGGCGAGCACTTTCGGATGCACTTCCTCGATGAGCCCGGTGCCGCTTGCGCTTTTCTTTGCGCCGAGGCAGCCGGTGACGATGACCTTGCCGTTTTCGCTGAGCGCTTCGCCGATGGCGTCGAGGCTTTCCTGGACCGCTTCGTCGATGAAGCCGCAGGTGTTGACGACGACGAGATCGGCGCCGTCGTATGTGCCGGAGATTTCGTAACCTTCGGCGCGGAGTTGGGTGATGATCTGCTCGGAATCGACGAGGGCTTTGGGGCAGCCGAGGCTGACCATGCCGATTTTGGGCGCTGGCGCGGTGGAGGTAGGCTTGACTGGAGTATTCACGGGATATTCGGGGAGAGGCACGGTTGCGGGCGTGCATGCCGCTCGGGTTGCGGCGAATTCGCTATTTTAACCGCAATGGGTTGGCGGCTTTCGCGGTGGTTCGGTCGTACTTCCGCGGTGCTTTTACGGCTGTCGGCAGTCTTGTTCGGCAGCCGCCTGCTCGGCGAGGATGAATTACTTAGCTGTCGACTGAGTTGGCGCTTCAGCGTCTTACTTTGGTCCATGCGGAAAGAGCGGCTTCGGGTCCGACGCACTGATCTGAGCGGGCACGCTGTAGAGCAGCGTTGACACTGAGCTTGTGTACAGCCTCGGATCAGCATCCGCGCCGGCCGCGCGGTACTGTGCTCGGCGTCCTTTGGCTCGACAAAACCATCTGTGCGCGAATAGGCGTAACGGACGCGAGGACGGCACCTTAAAGATTGACTCGGGAAACGAACATCGCTCGGGGACGCGGCGAGCCGCCGGTGTTTTCTCGTCGCGACACTGGAATGTCCCACTGGTGTTAACGAGCCAACGGGCTCGGAGGACGTGGCGCTCAGCGGGCGCGGAAGGTGATTCAAGGCTGTCGGCAAGCTGAGTGCCACCGACGTTCTACGAAGTGGCTACACCGGTCAGTCCGTCGGGCGAAAAAAGCTGCTTTCTTTGGTTACTTTCTTCGCATGGGACCGGAGTAAGGCGCTGAAGCGCCAACTCTCGTCGACAGCCAAGAAAGTGACCCCGCCCCGGGGAGGGGCGCACTAATGAACCGACACGAAACGAAAACACCCAAGCGAGAGCAAGAAAAACCCTTACTTCTTCTCCCCCGGCGCCTGCTGCCCAGGAAACGGAAACGTATTGAACATCGACTTCGCCTGACTCTGCATCTGCTCCTGCATCTGCACGAACATATTCTTCGACTGCTCGATGTAGTTGGTCATCATCCCCTGCATCATCGGCGCCTGCATGTTCATGAACTGCGACCAGACTTCCGGATTCAGCGCATTGCCGTCATAAATGCCCTTGCTCTGCTCGGAGAGCTTCTGCTGGATATCGATGAACGCCTGAATATTTTTCTCCAGGTACGTGCCCATCATGCCCTGCATCGCATGCCCGTAAAAACGGATGATCTGCGAGAGCATCACCGATGAAAACATCGGCAACCCGCCGCTCTCCTCTTCGAGAATGATCTGCAGAAGGATGCTGCGCGTCAGGTCGTCGTTGGACTTCGCATCGAGCACCTTGAACTCTTCCTGATCGAGCACGAGCTGCTTCACATCCGACAACGTGATGTAGGTGCTCGTCTCCGTGTCATACAGCCGGCGATTCGGATATTTTTTTATCAGCCGCTCGGCGGATTTCTTTGTAGTAGTAGGGGTGGTCATTGAACGCCTTTAAACGCAAGACTTTACTGCGATGGCAGCAGGCATGTCTTGCGTTGTCGCAAAAAAGCGTTGCTGCTGGGTCGCCGCGTCATTGATATATCCGGCAAGCGCGGCCAGCCGGACAGGCGCCCCGGGCGCCCGGCCGGCCGCCGCCGCCCGTCAGCCCATGTGCAAGCCACCGTTGAGCGAAAAGTCCGCGCCGGTGGAAAAGCCTGATTCCTCCGAAGCCAGCCACGCCACGATCGAGCCGATCTCGTCCGGCGTGCCCAGACGTCGAACAGGAATGGTCGCCACGATCTTCTCCAGCACTTCAGGACGAATGGACTTCACCATGTCCGTGCCGATATAGCCCGGCGACACCGTGTTGACCGTCACGCCCTTGGTCGCCACTTCCTGCGCCAGCGCCATCGTGAAGCCGTGAATGCCGGCCTTCGCAGTCGAATAGTTCGTCTGGCCAAACTGGCCTTTCTGCCCGTTCACCGACGAAATATTGATGATGCGGCCGAAGCCGCGCTCCACCATGCCGTCGATCACCTGCTTGGTCACGTTGAAGAGACTCGTCAGGTTCGTGTCGATGACCGCCGTCCAGTCTTCGTGCGTCATCTTGCGGAACACCACGTCGCGCGTAATGCCTGCGTTGTTCACGAGCACGTCGACCTCGCCGACTTCGGCCTTGACCTTCTCGAACGCGGCCTTGGTCGAATCCCAATCGCCGACATTGCCTTCCGACGCGATGAAGTCGAAACCGAGCGCCTTCTGTTCTTCGAGCCATTTCACGCGGCGCGGAGAATTCGGACCGCAGCCCGCGACGACCGTGAAGCCATCCTTATGCAGACGCTGGCAAATGCTCGTGCCGATGCCGCCCATGCCGCCCGTTACATACGCTATGCGCTTCGTCATTCCCGACTCCCTTTTCGTTATGCGGGCCGCGCCTGACCGCGCCGCCCGCTTCGCTCGTCTCCGTGCCGCCGACGCGCCTTACAGACGCTCGACCGCCAGCGCGACGCCCATGCCGCCGCCGATGCACAGCGACGCCAGGCCCTTCTTCGCATCGCGCTTCTGCATCTCGTGCAGCAGCGTGACCAGAATGCGGCAGCCCGATGCGCCGATCGGATGACCGATCGCAATCGCCCCGCCGTTCACGTTGATCTTCGACTGGTCCCAGCCCATCTGCTTGTGCACGGCCAGCGCCTGCGCCGCGAACGCCTCGTTGATCTCCATCAGGTCCAGATCGTTCACACCCCAGCCCGCGCGCTCCAGACAGCGCCTCGAGGCCGGCACCGGACCCATGCCCATCACCTTCGGATCGACGCCCGCGTTCGCGTACGCCTTGATTCGCGCCAGCGGCGTCAAGCCCAGCGCCTCGGCCTTCTTCGCCGACATCACGACGACCGCGGCCGCGCCATCGTTGATGCCCGACGCGTTCGCCGCCGTCACCGTGCCTTCCTTCGAGAACGCCGGCTTCAGGCCCGCGAGCGCCTCGGCCGTCACGCCGTGACGCACGAACTCGTCGGTGGTGAACTGCAGCGGCTCGCCTTTGCGCTGCGGAATCGCGATCGGCACGATCTCGTCGTTGAAACGGCCGGCCTTTTGCGCGGCTTCCGCCTTGTTTTGCGACAGCGCCGCGAACTTGTCCTGTTCCTCCCGCGAGATGCCGTACTCGCGCGCGACGTTCTCCGCCGTCGTGCCCATGTGATAGTTGTTGTACACGTCCCAGAGGCCATCGACGACCATCGAGTCGATGAGCTTCGCATCGCCCATGCGGAAGCCGTCGCGCGAGCCCGGCAGCACGTGCGGCGCGGCGCTCATGTTCTCCTGACCGCCCGCGACGACGATCTCGGCATCGCCCGCGATGATCGCGTTGGCCGCCAGCATCACCGCTTTCAGGCCCGAGCCGCAGACCTTGTTGATCGTCATGCCGGGAACCATTTCGGGCAGGCCGGCCTTGATCACCGACTGACGGGCCGGATTCTGACCCGACCCCGCCGTCAACACCTGACCCATGATGACTTCGCTCACCTGCTCCGGCTTCACGCCCGCGCGCTCCAGCACCGCGCGAATCACCGTTGCACCCAGATCCGGCGCCGCAATCTTCGCGAGCGAACCGCCGAACTTGCCAACCGCCGTACGCGCGGCCGATACGATCACTACGTCAGTCATTTCAGTTTCCTTTGGCATCGCATGTTAATGCCGTTTCGTGAGTGCCTATGCGGTCTCGCGCACAGTCGCCATTTCGCCCCGGGTTGTCGTCTCAAGCACCGCTCAACTGTCACGCTCCATCACGTAGCGCCCGGGCGCCGGTTCGATCACCGGATACGCCTTCGAACCGAGCGACGCAGCCGGCTTCACCTGCTCGCCGGCATTCGCGGCGAGCCATTGCGTCCACGTCGGCCACCAGCTTCCGGGATGCTCGCTCGCGGCTTCGAACCACGCATCGGGATCGTTCGGGAGGCGGCCGTTCGCGTTGTCGAGCATCCAGAAATTGCGCTTGTTCTTCGACGGCGGATTGATCACGCCCGCAATATGCCCCGATGCGCCGAGCACGAACGTCTGCGGTCCCGACAGAATCGGCGCGGAAGCATACGCCGATTTCCACGGCACGATATGGTCCTCGCGCGAACCGTAGATGAAGGTCGGCAGGTCGAGCGTCGTGAGGTCGATGGCTTGCCCGCACACGGTCAGCGCGCCCGGCTCGCGGAGCTTGTTCTCCAGATACGTGTTGCGCAGATACCAGACGGACATGGGGCCCGGCAGGTTCGTCGAGTCGCTGTTCCAGAAGAGCAGATCGAACGCTTGCGGCGTGCGGCCCTTCAGGTAATTGTCGACGACGTAATTCCACACGAGATCGTTCGGCCGCAGATACGAGAACGTGTTGGCGAACTCGATGCCGCGCATCAGCCCCGCCGGCGCGCCGTTCTTGCCGCCGATGGCCTGTTCGCGCATCTGCACGTGCGCCTCGTCGACGAAGACATCGAGCACGCCCGTGTCGGAGAAGTCGAGCATCGAGGTGAGCAGCGTCATCGATGCGGCCGGCTCGTTGCCGCGCGCCTTCTCCACCGCGAGCGCCGTCGCGAGCATCGTCCCGCCGATGCAGAAGCCGAGCGTGTTGATCTTGTCCGCGCCGCTGATGTCCTTCACGACGGCCATCGTCTCGATCACGCCCTGCTGCACGTAGTCGTCCCACGTCTTGTGGGCGATCGACTGATCCGCATTGCGCCACGACAGGATGAACACCTGCTGTCCCGATTCGAGCGCATGGCGCACGAGCGAGCCTTCCGGCGACAGATCGAGGATATAAAACTTGTTGATGCAGGGCGGCACGATCAGCAGCGGCCGTGCATGGACCTTCGGCGCTAGCGGCTTGTACTGGATCAGTTGCACGAGTTCGTTCTCGTACACCACCGCGCCTTCGGTCGTCGCAATGTTCTTGCCGACCTTGAAGCCCGATTCGTCCGACTGCGAAATCTTGCCGCGCTGCATGTCGCCGAGCAGGTTCAACATGCCCTGACGCAGGCTCTCGCCCTTGCTTTCGATGAGCGCCTTCTGCGCTTCCGGATTGAGCGCAAGGAAGTTGCTCGGCGCGGCCATCGCGGCCCATTGCTGCACGGTGAAGCGAATGCGCTCGCGGGTTTTCGGATCGCTCTGGATCGCGTCGGCCAGTTCCTGCAGATAGCGCGCATTCAGCAGATACCACGCAGCCGTGAACGCGAATGCCGGCGTGGCTTGCCACGCGGTGTCCTTGAAGCGGCGGTCCTTCAGCGCGGCGGCGTCGATGTTCTGCTCGCTCGCCTGCTTGAGCAGCTCGGTCACGTCGCGCGTGTAATCGCTTTGCAGTTGATGCAGACGTTCCGGCGCGATCGCTGCCGTCGGAATCTTCGGCAAAGTGGGCAGGCCCTGCATCGCCGCGCCGAAGCCCGGCATGCTGCTCGCCAGCTTGGCGAATTCCGCGAGTCCGTTCATCTTCGTGATGTCCGGCATCTGCGGCATCTGCGGCATGTTCGCGATGGTCGGAAACGCGGCGGCCAGGCCGTTCGTCAATCCGCCCAGTCCCGGGAACGGCAAGGCGCCCAGTCCCGGCATGACCGGCTTCCCGGCGTTCGCCGCAAACGCGCTCGCCGCCTGATTCGTCTGTTCAGTGAGTTTGACCCATTGACCGGGATCGGCCACGGTTCGCCATGCGTTGAGCCATTGCTCGAAGGCCTGCTGCACGCCGGTCATATCGGCTGGAGATTGCGCCGGGGTGCTGTCGGCCGTGCTGGAGCGGGAAGATGAAGAAGAAGTTTTGGAAGCCATACCCGCCTTTGACCTCTGAGTCTCGCAAGACTGATTGTGATGCAGGCATTGCCGGGCTTTCCCTGACCAGCGCGCAAGTATTGATGCGCCTTAATTGCGCGTGGCAAGAGTGCCTTGCTACGCCGTGCCCGATTGAATGAATTCCGGGAACATTCTTGCTCTTGGGTGTCGAGCATGTCAATGCTTCGTCCCGATTTTGCCGCAGTGCGATATTTTTATAATTATCGTTTTCCCCCATGAAAGAAAAGGCTTCGCCATGGGGGTTGAAATCGCGATTGAAGCGCGGACAGATTAATCGGCGAGCCAGATCATGGCGGCCATGCGGCCCGTCACCCGATCTCGACGATATGAATAAAAGCGCGCGCTTTCCGTCACCGTGCAATGCGCGCCGCCATGAATGCGCGTGGCGTCGATGCCGATATCGGCGAGTCGCAGGCGCGCGAGTGCGTAGATGTCAGCGAGATACTTGTTCTCGCTGCCGGTTGGCCGGAAAGCAGCCGCCGTTGCATCGCGACGGTCCGCAGCGGACGCAGCGGCGAACGCTTCCAGCACGTCCTCTCCGACTTCGAAAGCCGCAGGACCAATGGCCGGTCCGAGATAAGCGTTCAGTTTCGATGCCGGCGCGCCCGCCAGCGCCTCAACCCGCTCGCCCGTCTTTTCGATGATGCCCGCCGCCAGTCCGCGCCAGCCCGCATGCGCGGCGCCGACCGCGCGGCCGTCGTCGTCGGAGAAGAGCACGGGCAGGCAATCGGCGGTCATCACGACGCACACGATGCCCGCGCGGTCGGTCACGCTTGCATCGGCATTGACGGGGCCGCTCGCGCCGATGACCGCGTGAGCGTCCTCGACCTGCGTGCCGTGCACTTGCTGAAGCCACGCGGCATCTCGCGCACCGGTGAGCGCGAGCGCACGGCGGCGGTTCTCGCGCACCGCGTCGGGCGCGTCGCCGGTCGACAGGCCCAGATTCAGCCCGCCCGCGTCAGGCGCGCCGCCGTCGTAAGGCGCGGCGCTGACGCCGCCCGCCCGCGTCGTCACGAATGCGCGAACGCGCGGCGACACGCGCCATTGCGGCCACAGACAGTGCTGCGGATCGAGTGCGGGCGCTTCGCCGGTGCGTGAATCGATCATGCTTCGTCGTCCTCGTAATCGTCGTCTTCGTCCCAGTCGCCTTCGTCCCCGCCCACCTCGTAGACTTCGACGAAGTCCTCGTCTTCGTCCAGCTCGATATCCTCGTCGCGCCCGAAGCCGAGTTCCGCTGCGAGCGTCGACATATCGTCGGGCACGTCCGCGCGCCAGTGCACGTCCTTGCCCGTCAGCGGATGAACCAGCCCGAGGCGCCACGCATGCAGCGCCTGCCGCGCGAAGCCGTTCGGCAGCGGCGTCACCGAACGCCTGCCGCGCACGTGACCGTAGACAGGATCGCCCAGCAGCGGATGCCCCGCATGCGCGCAATGCACGCGAATCTGATGGGTGCGGCCGGTTTCGAGATCGCAATGGATCGCGCTTACGGGCTGGCCGTTCCAGACCGCCCGGTCGATGGTGCGAAAGTGCGTGCGCGCGTGCTTGCCCGCCGCGCTCTGGACGACGGCCATGCGCGTGCGCTCGCGCGGATCGCGGCCGATGGGCGCGTCGATCGTGCCTTCATCGCGCATGTTGCCCCAGACGAACGCGACGTAGCGGCGCTTCACCGTGCGCGCCTGCAACTGGCGCACGAGATCGGTCTGCGCTTCCAGCGTGCGCGCGACGACCATCAGTCCCGACGTCTCCTTGTCCAGACGATGCACGATGCCCGCGCGCGGCAGGCCAATCGCCGCGTCGCCGTATCGATGGAGCAGGCCGTTCAGGAGCGTGCCGCTCCAGTTGCCGGCCGCCGGATGCACGACCATGCCCGCCGGCTTGTTGATGACGACGAGCGCGTCGTCTTCGTAGACGATATGCAGCGGCACCGGCTCCGGCGTGAACGCCAGTTGTTCCGGCAGCAGGTCGGGCACGAGCGAAATTGTCGCGCCGAGCGGCACCGACTGGCGCACTTTGGCGCTCGCGCCGTCGACGAGCACGCGGCCTTCCTCGATCCAGCCCTGCAAGCGGCTGCGCGAGAATTCCGGGAAGACTTTGGCCAGCACCTTGTCGAGCCGGTCGCCCGCGAGTTCGTCGGGAACGTGCGCGGTGCGCACGTCGGCGGACGATGCAGCCGGGTCCTTTGCCTGCGGCGATTGCGGCGAAGCTGCGTCGTCGGCCGTATCGCATCGGCTATAATCTTTGAGTTGGTCTTTGGTACGACGAGTACTTGAGCGGGTCATTTGAAGAAGATTAACGGGAAGTACGCGAGGAGCGGCCGGTGGTGATGCGATGAAGTAAAACGTCATCGTCCAGTCTGCGAGCCGCCCGTGCTTCGACGTTGCGGACCGGGAAGCATCGCGGTCGACCGAACGGCACGCCGCGCGGAAGAGACTGCACCGGGGTCACAGCTGAACACAGCTGGAAAGAGCCAGTAATAGCCAGTTTTAGCCAGGATAAGCAAGCACTGATGCGAGCCTTCAACACCATTCATCAATCGATGCGGCAATCGATCAAGTATCTGGCGCTGGCCGCGAGCGTCGCCATCGTCACGGCCTGTCACGGCTTGCCCGAGAAGACGGACGAAACCGCACTCTGGAATAACAACAAATTATATACGGAGGCCCAGGACGCGCTGTCGGGCAGCGACTGGGGCAAGTGCGCCAAGTACTTCGAGGCACTCGAAGGGCGCGATCCGTTCGGTCACTTCGCGCAGCAGGCGCAGATCAACGTCGCGTACTGCAACTGGAAGGACGGCGAAACCGCCTCGGCCGACCAGGCCATCGACCGCTTCATCCGGCTGCATCCGGATCACCCTGAGATCTCGTACGCGTACTATCTGAAGGGCATGATCCACTTCAACGACGACCTCGGTCTCTTTGGCCGCTTCTCCGGTCAGGACATGAGCGAGCGCGATCCGAAATCGCTGCGGGAGTCGTATGACGCGTTCAAGGTCGTCGTCGACAAATATCCGCAAAGCAAGTATGCGCCGGACGCCGCACAGCGCATGCGCTACATCGTGAATGCGCTCGCCTCGCATGAAGTGCACGCGGCCAATTATTACTACCGCCGGGGCGCGTATGTCGCGGCTATCAACCGCGCGCAGCTCGCCATCCGCGAATACAAGAATGCGCCCGCGACGGAAGAAGCGCTGCACATCATGATGCTGTCGTATCAACGGCTCGACCAGCCGCAACTCGCCGACGACACCAAGCGCGTGCTCGCCGCGACGTTCCCGGACAGCCCGTACGTCACCGGGAAGGCCCGCGCAGGCGCCGAGAAGCCCTGGTATCAGATCTGGTAATGTTCACCGAGCGGCCGGCGCAGTGCGTCGGCCTTTCGACAAGGGGCGTCTCGGACGCCCTATTTTTTCGCTTAAATTTTTGCTTTTTGGCAACAAAATTTAGCAATCCTGATATCACGGTCAGGCATCGAAGCGGTACTGCGCGCCGCCTGAGCGTGACAGACTATGAAAGAGATCAGCATGGCGCTATCCCCCATCCGGGACGAAACAGTTCCGGCGACGCAATTCAGGCGCACTCAGCGCGACGAATTTCTCGACACGATGGACCTGCTGCTCCCGTGGCCGCGCCTGTGCGCCATCGTCGAGCAGCATGGGCGCGACGGCGACGAGCCGTTTCCCGCGAGCATCGAACGCATGTTGCGCGTTTGTTTTATTCAGAACTGGTTCGGACTGTCGGACCGTGCTTGCGAGGACGCGCTCATCGACAGCATCGCGTTTCGACGCTTCGCGCGCATCGGCATCGACATCGATGGAGAACGCACCGTTGCGCCCGATGCGCAGGCCATCCACCGCTTCCGCAGCGTGCTTCAGTCGCAGCAATCGGCGGCGGCGCTGCTGGCCGAAGTGAACGGCGTGCTGGCGGCGAACGGCATTCGCATCAAGGCCGGCGCGATCAGCAACGCGCGCATCGTCGCGAATCTTTCATCGAACGCGGATGACGCGAGCGAGCGCGCGGCAGCCGGCAACGCGCCAAGTTCGTCACAAGACACGCGGAGTTATGGCGGCGCATACGGCAGCCAGTCGGTGCGCGTCAGGCAGGCGCCCGCGCGCGGGCCAGCGGCAGCGGCAGCGGCAGCGGCAGCGGCAGCCGACGCCGACGCTCGGATCGCCCGGGCGATCGCGAACATCGAACGCATCGGCAACTTCGCTAGTCGGCCAGTTCCACAGTCGAGCTCGGCGAATCACTGAAAAACGCGCGGACGACATCGAGTTCGCGCGTGCGCTTGAACGGCGGCAGACTCTGCCAGATGCGGCGGCCATAGGGCTTGTCGACGAGGCGCGTGTCGCAGATCATCAGCACGCCGCGATCCGTTTCGGCGCGGATCAGACGGCCAGCGCCCTGCTTCAGCGTGATGACCGCCTGCGGCAACTGATGCACCGCGAACGGGCTCAGCCCTTTCTTCGTGAGCGCGTCGAGCCGGGCGGCCAGCACGGGGTCGTCGGGCGGCGCGAACGGCAATTTGTCGATGACGACGAGCGACAGCGCATCGCCTCTCACATCGACGCCTTCCCAGAAGCTCTGGCTGCCGACGAGGATCGCGTTCCCATACGCGCGAAAACGATCGAGCAGTTCGGTGCGGCTCGCATCGCCTTGCACGAGCAGCGGGTTGCCCCAGCCGCGCCGATCGATCACATCGCGCAGACGCGACGCGATGCGATCCACCGCGCGCAGCGTCGTGCACAACACGAACACACCGCCGCCCGCCGCCTCGATCACCGGCAACGCGGCTTCGAAGACGGCGTCGGTGAACTGCGGCGACGACGGCTGTGGCAGATTGCGCGGCACGTACAGAAGCCCTTGCGAGGGGTAATCGAAAGGGCTCGGGAGCGTCATCGAGCGCCGGGCGTTGAGCCCCATCTGCGCCGCGTAGTGCGTGAAGTCGCCGCGCACCGACAGCGTCGCCGACGTGAAGATCCACGCACGCGGCACACCGGCGCGCTGCTTCGCGAAGATCGGCGCGACCGACAGCGGCGTCTCGTGCAACTGAACCGTGTGCGAGAACACTTCGATCCAGCGCACCATCTCGTTCGGCTCGTCCTTCGCGGCTTCCTTCGCGATATCTTCGTCTTCCACGACGGCGCGCTCCAGCGGCGTCGGCGGCGTGGTCCAGCCCGCAAGCTGGTCCTGCAACTCGCGCGCGCGGCGCACCAGCGCCTGCAGCGATTCCGCCCGCTCCCCATGCGACGACAGCGCCGCCGCGAGGGCGTCGAGATGCGTTTCGAGCGTATCCAGCGCGTCGAAGAGCGGATGGCCGTCGGGAAGCTGACCGAGCGAGAAGCGCGCCGAATCTTCCTTGAACGCGAGCCGCAGGTCACGCGCGGCGCGTTCGAGCGCGGCGCCGAGTTTGGTCCAGTCGGCGGCGTCGCGCGCGTGGCTCAAACCTTCGGCGACGGTATCGCGCGCCAGTTCCAGAAGTTGCGTGGTCGAAAGCGTGTCACCGAAGAAGAGCGTCGCGGTTTCGGGAAGCTGATGCGCTTCGTCGAAGATGATCGTGTTGGCCATCGGCAAGAGTTCGGCCATGCCCGTGTCGCGCAGCATCACATCGGCGAAAAACAGATGGTGATTCACCACGACGACGTCCGCCTGCTGCGCCTCCTTGCGCGCCTGCATCACGAAGCAGTCCTTGTAATGCGGGCATTCCTGGCCCAGACAGTTGTCGCGCGTGGACGTGACCATCGGCCAGACGGGCGAATTTTCGGGCACGCTTGCGAGTTCGGCCTTGTCGCCGGTGCGCGTGATCTTCGCGAAACGGACGATCTCCTGCAGATGCGACGTGTCCTGCCGCGACGGCAGGCGGCCGTTGTCCGCGGTGCGCTCCAGATAGTAGTGGCAGAGGTAGTTCGCGCGGCCTTTGAGCATCGCCACCGATACGGGCACGGCGAGCGCGTCGCGCACCGTCGGGATATCGCGTTGAAAAAGCTGGTCCTGCAGATGCTTCGTCCCGGTCGAGACGATGACCTTGCCGCCCCATAGCATGGCCGGGACGAGATACGCGTAGGTCTTGCCGGTGCCGGTTCCCGCTTCGACGATCAGCGTATTCTCGCCGCCGTCGATGGCCGCTTTCGCGGTCGCGATGCCGACGTCGTCGGTGGGCGGCTCGTCGGGCGCGTACGGCTTGTCCGATGGCCCCAGCTTGCGTGCGGGGCGGCGCTGCGCTTCGAACATCGCGGGCTCGGGCATCGCGCGGCCGGACGCTTCCATCGCGGCGGCGACGGAGCGCGCCATCTCGATCTGCGATGCACGCGACCGATAGCCGTCGATGGCCCGTGCGAGCAGGCCATCGGCGGAGAAGATCGCATCGAGTTCGACGCGGCGCTTGTCCGACAGCGCGAACGGCGTGCTCGCGGAGTCGGAGGTAGGGACGGGAGAGTTCAAAGGGAGCTCGATTCTGCGTATTCTGCGGGTTTCGTGCGATGCGGCGCACCGCCGGCGGGGCGAGCCGCCGGTGAACACGCGACTACTGCAACTGCACCGCGCGAGCGGTCAGTGCGGGTCGGTGTCCAGCTGCAATTGCAGCAGAAGTATGGTGTCCTTGACCTTGAGCTTGCGCTTTTTGAGGCGGCGCAATTCGAGATCGTCGATACCTGACAGTTTCTCGATGAGCGTGTCCAGGCCGTGATGCTCTTCCTGCAATTGCGCGATGCGATCGCGGATCAGAGCGGCATCCGCGGCGGTTTGTCGGGGTGCGTTCAAGCGCTGCTGCATCCTCGCCTCCTGTCGACCGGAGTTGGCGCTTTAGCGCCTTACTCCGGTCCCATGCAAAGCTGTCGACCACAGTTGGCGCTTTAGCGCCTTACTGTGGTCCCATGCAAGGCCGTCGACCACCGCGCCGCGCCGTGCGGCGCTACTTGCCCTGCTGCTGCTGTTGCTGCTTCAACTGATCCTGCCGCTGCTGTTCCTGCTGCGCTTGCTGTGCCTTTTCCTGCTGCTTACGCGCAGCTTCCTTCTGGCGCGCGTCCACTTCAGCGCGATGCTGCGCGGCTTCCTGCTGTTTCTGCTCGTAACGCTGCGCCTTCTGCTCGCGCTCCTGCGCTTCAGCGACACCGCGCGCGCGGGCTTCATCCAGCTTCTTCTGGTAGTCCGCCTGCTTGCGGTCGTACGCTGCCTGATTGGCCGTGCGCTGCGGCGCCTCGGCGTCGCGCTGCGCGGCGGCGAGCGCATTCTGGCGCTGCTTGTCCTCGTACGCCTGCTGATTCGACTTCTCGTTGGCCGCGCGCTGCGGCGCCTCGGCTTCGTACTGCGCCTGCTTCAACCCGGTCTGGCGATCGCGCTCTTTCGCGCGTTCCGCACGCTGCTCGTCGTCGAGTGCGAGTTGTTCCTGGCGGATCTGCTGACGCGCTTCCCGCATTTCAGTGCGTGCATTGTCGAGGCAGTGGTTGACGAAGAACTTGCTGTAGCAGTCGTGCTGCTTCACGCCATAGCGATAATCGTTCTCCGATGTCCGCTTGTCGAGCGCCTTCTGGCGCTTGTCGTAGCCGGCACGAAGCGCCTCGTCCGTGCTGCCTGCGTCGCTCGAAGCGGCGTCGAGCGGCTGCGTGCTCACGGCGGTCGTCGGATCGATCGGCCTGGCCGTCTGCGCGATTCCCGGCTGCGATGCGAGCGCCAGAAGCACGCCTATCGACGATACGCCCAGCATAATCGGCGAGGCCTTTGAAAAGCGAAAGTTGAGCAAATTGATGAACGGCAACGTGATAAGGAATCAGGTGCGCGAAGGGAAAAACAGGGCTTGCGCGATCCCGAAATTCTATCACCGCCCGCCGGAGCGCTCCGGCATTTATGGCAAAATGCCCTGCTCCAGCAACCCGGCCCATCGCTCGTCACGGCGTCCGGCGGCGCCGGCCAGGCGCACGTTCGCGCACTCCCACGCATGCCCGGAGCATGCCCCGCCGCCGCTTCCCTGACGAGCCAGCAGACAGCGCAGAACCATGACGGAAACCGTAGCACTCAAGATCGTACAGCGCATCGCCACCGAACTCACCGTGCAGCCGCGCCAGGTCGCGGCCGCCGTGCAGCTTCTCGACGAAGGCTCGACTGTCCCGTTCATCGCCCGGTATCGGAAGGAAGTGACCGGCAATCTCGACGACACGCAATTGCGCACGCTCGAGGAGCGCCTCCTCTATCTGCGCGAGCTGGAAGACCGCCGCGCTGCCATCCTCCAAAGCATCGACGAGCAAGGCAAGCTGAGCGACGAGCTGCGCGGCGCAATTGAAGCCGCCGACAGCAAGCAGGTGCTCGAAGACCTCTATCTGCCGTACAAGCCGAAGCGCCGCACGCGCGCGCAGATTGCCCGCGAAGCCGGCCTCGAGCCGCTCGCGCAGGCGCTGCTCGCGGACCCGACGCTCGATCCGCAGACCGAAGCCGCCAGGTTCGTCGATGCCGAGAAAGGTGTCGCCGATACCAAAGCCGCGCTCGACGGCGCCCGCGACATCCTGTCGGAGCAGTTCGGTGAAACGGCCGAGATTCTCGGCAAGGTGCGCGACTACCTGTTCAATCAGGGCCGCGTGATGTCGAGTGTCGTCGACGGCAAGCAAGGCGAGGAAGCCGAGAAATTCCGCGATTACTACGACTATAGCGAGACGATTCGCACCGTGCCGTCGCACCGGGCGCTCGCGCTATTTCGCGGCCGCAACGCCGGCGTGCTGTCCGTGAAGCTGGGTCTCGGCGAGGAACTGGACGCGCAAGTGCCGCATCCGTGCGAAGCGATGATCGCGCAGCACGTTGGCATCGCCAATCGCGGGCGCGCCGCCGACAAGTGGCTCTCCGATGTGTGCCGCTGGTGCTGGCGCGTGAAGGTGCAGCCGCATATCGAGAACGAATTGCTGACGAAGTTGCGTGAAGAAGCCGAGCACGAAGCAATTCGCGTCTTCGCGCGCAATCTGAAGGACTTGCTGCTCGCTGCGCCCGCGGGTCCGAAGGCCGTGATCGGTCTCGATCCGGGCCTGCGAACGGGCGTGAAGGTCGCGGTCGTCGATCGCACCGGCAAGCTGCTGGCCACCGATACGATTTTCCCGCACGAGCCGCGCCGCGACTGGGACGGCTCCATCGCAAAGCTCGCGCGGATCGCACGCGAAACGCAAGCGGAACTCGTGTCGATCGGCAACGGCACGGCGTCGCGTGAAACCGACAAGCTCGCGAGCGAACTGATTGCGAAGCATCCGGATCTGAATCTGCAGAAGATCGTCGTGTCGGAAGCGGGCGCGTCGGTGTATTCGGCGTCGGAACTCGCGGCGAAGGAGTTTCCGGAGCTGGATGTGTCGCTGCGCGGCGCGGTGTCGATCGCGCGGCGTCTGCAGGACCCGCTCGCCGAGCTGGTCAAGATCGAACCGAAGGCAATCGGCGTCGGCCAGTATCAGCACGACGTGAATCAGCGGGAACTTGCGCGCTCGCTCGATGCGGTCGTCGAAGATTGCGTGAACGCGGTCGGCGTCGATGCGAATACGGCGTCCGTCGCCCTGCTCGCCCGCGTGTCGGGGCTGAATGCGACGCTCGCGCGCAATATCGTCGACTATCGCGACGCCAACGGGCCGTTCCCCTCGCGCGAGCACCTGAAAAAGGTCCCGCGTCTCGGCGACAAGACCTTCGAGCAGGCCGCGGGCTTCCTGCGCATCAACAATGGCGAGAATCCACTCGACCGTTCGTCGGTACACCCGGAAGCGTATCCGGTCGTTCAGCGCATTCTCGCGAAGATCAACAAGCACGTCGGCGATGTGCTCGGCAAGCGTGAGGCGCTCGCGGGCCTTTCGCCCACGGAATTCGTCGACGATCGCTTCGGCCTGCCGACCGTGCGCGACATTCTCGCCGAACTCGAAAAGCCGGGCCGCGATCCGCGTCCCGAGTTCAAGACGGCGACGTTCCGCGAGGGCATCGAGAAAATTTCGGATCTCGCGCCGGGCATGGTGCTCGAGGGCGTCGTGACGAACGTCGCGGCATTTGGCGCGTTCGTCGATATCGGCGTGCACCAGGATGGTCTCGTGCACGTATCGGCGATGTCGACGAAGTTCATCAAGGACCCGCACGAAGTCGTGAAGGCGGGTCAGGTCGTGAAGGTGAAAGTGCTCGAAACCGATGTGAAGCGCCAGCGCATTTCGCTGACGATGCGCCTCGACGACGACTTCGCAGCGGCATCGGCGAGCGGCGGCGCGGGTGCATCGGCGCGTGGCGGGCAGGATCGTCGCGCTTCGGGCGGCGGACGCGATGCGCGGGGCAACCAGCGCCGCGAGCCGGAAGCCGCCGGTGCGATGGCCGCGGCTTTCGCGAAACTCAAACGATAAGCGACTTGCGGTGCCAACAAAAAACCCACGCCGAGGCGTGGGTTTTTTTTCGAGCGTCTCGGCGCTCAGATTTCGATCTTCGTCCCCAGTTCCACGACGCGATTCGCCGGAATGCTAAAGAAGTCGGTCGGCTTCGCGGCGTTCTGATGCATCCACGCGAACACGCGTTCACGCCACACCGACATGCCGGGCAACTCCGTCGGCACCACGGTCTCACGCGCCATGAAAAACGACGTGTCCATCAACTCGAAGGTCATCGCGTGCGCGCGCGTAATCTGTTCGAGGACCGCCTTCACATCGGGCGTCTCGTTGAAGCCGTACGCAGCCTTCACGAGAAAGAGACCGCCCGTGACGTCCTTCACTTCCAGCCGATGCGCGTCGTCCACATAAGGGATATCGCGCGTGATGAAATTCAGAAAGATGGTCCGCTCGTGCAGCACCTTGTTGTGCTTCAGGTTGTGCAGCAGGCTGACCGGCACGAGCGAATCGCTGCCAGTGAGATAAATGGCCGTGCCCGACACGCGATGCGGCGGGTGCGCAAGCAAGCCTTGCAGGAACGGCATCAGCGGGATGCCGTCGGCGGCCGTGCGATCCTTCACGATCATGCGGCCCTTGTACCAGGTCATCAACAGGAAGAACAGCGCCCCGCCGATGCACAGCGGCAGCCAGCCGCCCTGCTCGATCTTCAGCAGGCTCGCGCCGAAGAAGCCGATGTCGATGACGAGAATCATCGCGATCATCGCGCCGACCAGAAAGCGGTTCCATCCCCAGAGGTTCGTCATCACGACCGACACGAGGATGGTGGTGACGAGCATCGTCGCGGTGACGGCGAGACCATACGCGGCCGCCAGGTTTTCCGAACTCTTGAACCCGACCACGATGCACAGGATGATGAACAGCAGCATCCAGTTGACGAGCGGAATATAGATCTGCCCGATCGCCAGTTCGGACGTATGCAGGATCTTCATGCGCGGCACGTAACCGAGCTGGATCGCCTGACTCGTCAGCGAATACGCGCCGGAGATGACGGCCTGCGATGCAATCACCGTCGCGATCGTCGACAGAATCACGAGCGGCAGCAGCGCCCATTCCGGTGCGAGCAAAAAGAACGGGCTTTCGATGGCCTTCGGCGAGTGCATCAGCAGCGCGCCTTGCCCGAAGTAATTCAGCAGCAACGACGGCATCACGAGCCCGTACCAGCCGTAGCGGATCGGCCTGACGCCGAAGTGGCCCATGTCCGCATAGAGCGCTTCCGCGCCGGTCAGCACCAGCACGACCGAACCGAGCACGATATACGCCTGCAGCACGTGATCGGCCATGAACGAGACGGCGTAGTACGGATTCAATGCAACCAGCACGCCCGGCGCGAGCACGATGTGATAAGCGCCCAGCACCGCGAGCGTGCCGAACCAGACCAGCATGATCGGCCCGAAGAGCTTGCCTACCACGGCGGTGCCGTGACGCTGAATCCAGAACAGCATCACGAGAATGACCATCGTGATGGGAATCACGTAAGGCGAGAGCTTCGGCGCGGCGATCTCGAGACCTTCGACCGCCGATATCACGGACATCGCCGGCGTGATGACCGCATCGCCATAGAACATGCATGCGCCGAAGATGCCGAGCATCATCAGCACACCGGAAAGACGGCCGGAGTCTTTCACGCTGCGTAACGCGAGGGTCATCATCGCGAACACGCCGCCTTCGCCGTTGTTGTCGGCGCGCATGACGAAGAGCACGTACTTGATGGCCACGACGATGACGATGGCCCAGAACAGCAGGGAGATGACGCCGAGGATGGAGGCTTCGGAAAGCGCGATGCCGTGGGTTGGGCTAAAGGCTTCCTTCAAAGCGTACAGTGGACTCGTGCCGATGTCGCCGAAGACGACGCCGATTGCCGCGAGCGCAAGCGAATGCAAAGGCTGTTTGCGCTCTTGCGCGTGAGTCATGTTAGTCATAAAAGCGAGAGATCCGTCCAGGGCGGAAGAAAACCGAACGCCATTCTATCTAACGTCGCACGCAAAGACGTCTGCCTGCGTGTTGCTCACGCACCACGACAGACGCGAGTAAGAGTTTAGCATCGTGCCCCGAATGCGTAAGCGGCGCGGCACGCCTTTGCAACACGGTCGCGCTGAAAGGCGGCCGGAAAGCAAAACGCCGTTGCGTCGGGAGAAAACCCCGGCGCAACGGCGCAGTGCATCGAAACAAACAGGACGGCGCGATGCTCAAACGCGGCCGTTCTGCGTGCCTCGCTTGATCCAGGCGCCGAGGTTGTGAGGACGCACGGTGTCCCACTCCTCGAACGGCTGATGAATCCACGGATTCGTTTCGAGAAACTGCACGTGATAGTCGGGCTTGACCTTCGAGCACGCCTTGTACCAGAGCACCGCCGAGCGCACTGCGGTGATCGCGGGATAACGCTCTTTCAGATGGTCCTGCACGCGCGCCAGCGTGACGCCCGAATCGACGAGATCGTCGACGAGCAGCACGTTGCCCGACAGTTCGCCGCGCGTCATCGTGATGTACTGCGCGATGTCGAGGTCGCCCTGCTGCGTGCCCGCGGCCTCGCGATACGAACTCGTCGCAAGAATGGCGAGCGGCAGGTCGTAGATGCGCGAAAGCTGGTCGCCGACGCGCAGGCCGCCGCGCGCGAGACACAGGATTTTGTCGAACTTCCATCCCGAGTCGTGCACGTTCAGCGCGAGAATTTCGATCAACCGGTGATATTCGTCCCAGTTGACCCAGAGGTTCTTTTCGTCGTTACGCGGGTCGGTCATCGCGATCATGTGAGGCTCTTTCGATTGCATAGTGCGGTTATATACGAAATGTGGCCGCATGAAGCGGCCACATTCTTTACAGCGTCCGGTTCAGGCCGAGGCTTGGGCGCGCTCAGACCTTGAACGGATGACGAAGCAGGATGGTTTCGTCGCGGTCAGGACCGGTCGACACCATGTCGATCGGCACGCCCGCCACTTCCTGCACACGCGTGAGGTAAGCACGCGCGTTCTCGGGCAGGCTGTCCCACTGCGTGATGCCGACGGTGCTTTCCTTCCAGCCGCCGAACGTCTCGTAGACCGGCTCGCAGCGCGCCACTTCCGATGCGCCGCGCGGGAGGATGTCCAGCGCCTTGCCGTCGAGCGTATAACCGACGCACAGCTTCACTTCTTCCAGGCCGTCGAGCACGTCGAGCTTGGTCATGCACAGGCCCGTGATGCCGTTGATCTGGATCGAGCGGCGCAGCGCGGCGGCATCCAGCCAGCCGGTGCGGCGCGGACGGCCGGTGACCGAGCCGAATTCCTTGCCGACGGAGGCGAGCGTCACGCCGACCGGGTCCTGGTGCTTCGGATTATCCGCGTCGTACAGTTCGCTCGGGAACGGGCCGGCGCCCACGCGCGTGCAATACGCCTTCGTGATGCCGAGCATGTAGTTGAGCTTTTGCGGACCGACGCCCGCGCCAGCCGTCGCCGCACCCGCGACGCAGTTGCTCGACGTGACGTACGGATACGTGCCGTGGTCGATATCGAGCAGCGTGCCTTGCGCGCCTTCGAACAGCAGATTGCGGCCAGCGTGGTTTTCGTCGTACAGGCGGCGGGAGACGTCCGTGACCATCGGCGCGAGACGGTCGGCGTAGCCGAGCATCGTGTCGAGCGTTTCCTGATAGTCGACTTCGGCTGCACCGAGATATTTCGTCAGCACGAAGTTGTGGAAGTCGAGCACTTCACGCAGACGTTCTGCGAAGAGCGGCGCGTCGAACAGATCCTGCACGCGCAGGCCGCGACGGGCCACCTTGTCTTCGTACGCCGGACCGATACCGCGCCCCGTCGTGCCGATCTTGCCGGCGCCGCGCTTGGCTTCGCGCGCCTGGTCGATGGCGACGTGGTACGGCAGAACGAGCGTGGCGGCTTCGGAAATGAACAGACGCTTGCAGACATCGATGCCCGCGGCTTCCAGTTCGTCGATTTCCTTGAACAGCGCCTGGGGGGACAACACGACGCCATTGCCGATGTAGCAGGCCGTGCCCGCGCGCATGATGCCCGACGGGATGAGGCGCAAGATGGTTTTCTTGCCGCCGATGATGAGCGTGTGGCCGGCGTTGTGACCGCCCTGGAAGCGCACGACGCCCTGGGCATGGTCCGTCAGCCAGTCGACGATTTTGCCCTTGCCCTCGTCACCCCACTGGGTGCCCACCACGACGACGTTGCGCCCCGGGTTCACATTCACTGCACTGGCAGACATGTTGATTCGTTAGCTGGTTAAAAACGCATTTTACCTATGTTCGCGGCTGTTTCCGAGTTTTTCGGGATGCATGCCGCGATTAGGTCTGGTTCACGCGCTTGCACGCGCGATGACGAAAGTCCTGGGCCGTCAGGCGCCGGAACGAGCCGGATTCACGCGCTCCTCGACCGCCCATTGCCCGTCGCGCTCGACCAGCACGCGATCGAATGCGAATTCGTCGAGATCGTGTTCGTGGCCCGGCAACGCCTGAATCACGACTTCGCCCGCATCGCGCAGCGTCGCGACGGCTGCGCGCAACGGTTCTTCGTGCTTCCACGGCGCGAGGATCGCGCTGCCGCGTGCATCGACGGGAGAAATGCGCGCCACTTCCCGCAGATCCAGCGAGAAGCCCGTCGCGGGCCGCGCGCGGCCATAGGCCGAGCCGACATCGTCGTAACGGCCGCCGCGCGCAACCGCGTTCGGCACGCCATCGACGTAAGCGGAGAACATCACGCCGCTGTGGTACGCGTAGCCGCGCAGGTCGGCCAGGTCGATCATCAGCTCGGCGCCGTCGGCGCGGGCGGCGAGGAACGCGAGGTCGTCGAGCGCCCGCGCGATCACCGGCAGATTCGGCAGACGCGCACGCGCCATTTCGAGCACCGAAGCATCGCCATAAAGCGAAGGCAGCGCGCGCAACGCCTCGCGCGGCACATGGCCGAGATGCGCCGTCAGTTCGTTGATGCGCGGCACGTCCTTGCTGGCGAGCGCGTCGTAGAGCGCTTCTCCGAGCGATGCCGCCGCCGGCTCCAGTTCAAGCAGCGCCGCGAGCACGCCCGCATGACACAGGTCGAGACGCACTTTGGACAAGCCCGCGAGGTGCAGCGAATCGAGCATCAATTGCTGAATCTCGAGATCCGCTTCCAGCCCGGCGTGACCGTAGATTTCCGCGCCGATCTGAATCTGCTCGCGCGTTGCGTGCAGGCCGCGCGGACGCGTATGCAGCACGACACCCGCATAGCAAAGACGCGTGACGCCCTGCCGGTTCAGCAAGTGGGCGTCGATACGCGACACCTGCGGCGTAATGTCCGCCCGCAAACCCAACGTGCGCCCCGACAACTGATCGACGAGCTTGAAGGTGCGCAGATTGAGGTCGCTTCCACCGCTCGTCAGCAACGATTCGAGGTATTCGAGCATCGGCGGCATGACGAGCTCGTAGCCGTACGAGCGAAACCGGTCGAGCAGGCGGCGGCGCAGCTCTTCGATCTTGCGGGCTTCCGACGGCAACACGTCGGCGATATTTTCGGGAAGCAACCAGGTGGACATCGATACGTTTCCTGCTTGGGCACGCGGCGCTCGCAAGCACGGCGCGCATGGGCGGATAGAGACAAAGATAGGCTAAATGGCGGAACCCCGCCGGGCGCTGCGATCCGCGAATCGACTTACGTGGCGATCCACAACAGGATCAGTCCGAGCGCCATCGCGATCAATCCGCCGATGCGGATGTGATGCGGCGGCCGTTCGGCGATACGGCGGAACGTGTCGCGCCAGGCCGTGGGAAAGACGAAGGGAAACATGCCTTCGATGATCAGCATCAACGCAAGTGCGAGCAGTATCGTCTCGACCATGTTCTCGGGAAGAAGGCGCCGCGCGCGTGTTTATTCACCTCTGGCGCGCGGCGCGGGTACGGTCAGCGTTTCGCTGCGGCAGCGGATGCGTCCGCACCGCCGTTCGGGCTTTTCATGAAGCGGAAGAAGTCGCTGCTCGGATCGACCACGATCACGTCGCCGGGCTTGAACGTCTTCTTGTACGCCTCGAGGCTCTGATAGAACTGATAGAACTGCGGATCGCGTCCGTATGCGTCGGCTGCGATGGCGGCGGCCTTGCTGTCGCCTTCGCCGCGGATCGACTGCGCCTGACTGTAGGCATCGGCGAGAATCTGCTGCTGCTCGCGTTCCGCATCGGCCTTGATCTTGTCCGCTTCCGCCGTGCCTTTCGCGCGCTCGTTCGCCGCTGCCTGCTGGCGCGCCGCGATCATGCGCTTGTAGACCGAATCGGCCACCGCCGACGGAAAGTCGATACGCGTCATCTGCAGGTCGACGAGCTGCACGCCGAACGCTCCGGCCGCGCCTTCCACCGCCTTCAGCGCTTCGTTCTCGAGCGCCTGCTGATTGCCGAGCGCATCGGTCAGCGAGCGATTCGCGAACGCGCTGGCAAGCGCAGTGCGGGCGAGCGCGATCAGACGCTCTTGCGCGGTTTGCGTGTTCTTCTCGTTGCTGACGAAGAGCTTGAGCGGATCGGCCACGCGATACTTCACGACCGTATTCACCAGCACTTCGTTCTTGTCCGACGTCGTGAAACGATCGGCGCCGTTCTCGTCGATGGTGAGCGTGCGCGTGTCGATGAGCGTGAGCGTCTGGAACGGCGGCGGCAGCTTGAAGTGCAGGCCGGGACCGTCGAGGCGCGGGTTGCTGTCCCCATGAGCGGCGACGATGGCGGCGTGCCGTTCGTCGACGGTGAAGACCATCGACGAACCGATAAACAGCACGATGACGACTGCGACGACGAGCGCAATGATTCGATTCATGTTCGCGCTCCTTACTGCAGGTCGTCTTGACGGCTGCGCGAGCGGAACGCATCGCGCGAGCGCAGCGGATCGCCACTCGCAGCACTGGCGCCGCTTGCAGGGCTTGCACCGCTCGCGGGCGCTGCTGCTGCCGGCGCCGAGGCGGGCGCCGTGGCTTGCGGACGCACCTGCGGTTCAACGGGAGCCGACGCGGCGCTGCCGGTGTTCGCCGCTGCGTCCCTGGCCTGCTGACGATTCGCGTCGATGAGCTTGTCGAGCGGCAGATAAATCACGTTATTGCCTGCCTTACTGTCCACGAATACCTTGGTAGTTTGCGAGTAGATCTGCTGCATCGTGTCCAGGTACATGCGTTGACGAATGACCGCCGGGGCCTTCGAGTATTCCGCGTAGACCTCCTTGAAACGCTCGGCGTCGCCCTGAGCCTGCGTCACCTGGCGGTTACTGTATGCGGTGGCTTCTGCGATCATCTTCGCGGCATCCGCCTTTGCGCGGGGCAGCAGTTGATTGGCGTAGGCCTCGGCCGTATCGCGGGCGCGCTCGTTGTCCTGCCGCACGCGCGAGGCTTCTTCGAACGCCGCCTGCACCTGAGTCGGCACTTGCACGCTCTGCACGGTCACGCCCGTCACCTGCAGGCCGGTGCGGTAGGCGTCGAGGGAGCGCTGGATGGATTCGGTCAGACGCGGGCGCAATGCTTCGCGGTCCTTGTAAAGCAGATCGTCCGTCGCTGCAGCGCCGGCGATTTCCCGGATCGCGGCCTGCCCCGCCTCGGTGACGCTCAGGTCGGGATCGGGATTGCGGAACAGGAAGTCGGTCGGCGACTTGATCTGATACTGCACGGAGAAGCGCACGTCGAGAATGTCGGCTTCGTTCGTCAACAGCGATGCATCGCGCACGTTGCGTTGCGAGAGCGCCGTGCCGCGTCCGATTTCGACGGATCGCACTTGCGACGTATCGACGATATCGTGCGACTGGAACGGATACGGCAAACGCCAGTGGATGCCTTGCGTCACCGTCTGCCGGTATTGCCCGAACTGCGAGACCACGCCGACGTGCCCATCCTGCACGACGAACACGCCGCTGCCGAGATAGATCGCGATGAGCACGCCAATGACGATGCCCACGCCGATGCGCGTGCCCCGCCCGTTGTCGCGCGGCATGCCGCCGTTCGGCTTGCGGCCGAAAATACCGGCGAGGCGGCGATTGAATTCGCGCCACATTTCGTCGAGATCCGGCGGGCCTTCTTCCTTGCCGTTGCCGCGCTTGCCGTCCTGCGGGCGCTTCGAATCGTTCTTGACGCCGTCGCCGTCGCCCCGCCCCCAGCGCGGATCGTTGATCGAAAAGGCCGCATGCATGCGCTGCCTGTTAGTCCGCTCGTTATAATCGTTCACTCAGTGATTCACCATTAGACAGCCGGTTCGATGCCGCGTCGGTCATGCGGAGCAGTTAGTGTCCGTGTTCAGGAACCTTGTGGCCGTCACGTTCTCCGGCTGGCCGGTGGTCTTCCGGCTGCGCGTTCTCGTCGTGTGTCTCGTTCGGCCCGGACTGCGTGGACTGCGGGAATTGCGTGGCTTCCGACATTTGCGCCGGCTCGCCTGTTTCGGCGAACACGCTCGGCACGCTTTCTTCGGGTTCGCCTGCTTCCGCTGAAGCAATTTCGGCGATGGCGGCGCGCAGCCCGTCGAGTCCCTGACCCGTGCGTGCGCTCAAAAAGACGCGCGAAATATTACCATACTCATCCCTTTCAACCGCCTCGCCGCGAGCCGCAAGCTCGGGCACGGCGTCGATCTTGTTGAAGACGAGAATCTGGCGGATGGAGTCCGCGCCGATGCTGTGCAAAACCTCGTTCACCTGATCGATCTGATCGAGACGCACCGGACTCGATGCGTCGACGACGTGCAGCAGCAAGTCGGCGTGAATGGTTTCCTCGAGCGTCGCGCGAAACGCCGCGACGAGCTGGTGCGGCAGTTCGCGAATAAAGCCGACCGTATCCGACACGACGACATGGCCCGCTTCCTCGCCGAGGAACACGCGGCGCGACGTGGTGTCGAGCGTGGCGAACAACTGGTTGGCGGCATACGCCTGCGCCTTGGTCAACGCGTTGAACAGCGTCGACTTGCCCGCGTTCGTATAGCCGACGAGCGACACCGACATCGTCTGATTGCGCTGACGCTGCCGGCGCTGCGTGCCGTGCTGACGGCGCAGCTTCGCAAGCCGCGTCTTCAGCGCCTTGATCCGCTCGCCGATCAGCCGGCGGTCGGTTTCGAGCTGCGTCTCACCGGGACCGCGCAAACCGATACCGCCCTTCTGGCGTTCGAGGTGGGTCCAGGCGCGAATCAGCCTCGTAGAGAGATATTGCAGCTGCGCGAGCTCGACCTGCAATTTGCCTTCATGGCTGCGGGCGCGCTGCGCAAAGATATCGAGGATGAGACTAGTGCGATCGACGACGCGGCGATTCAACGCAAGTTCGAGATTGCGTTGCTGCGCGGGCGCGAGCGCGTGATTGAAAATGACGAGATCGACGTCGTTCGCTTCGCAGGAAAGGCGCAGTTCTTCGACCTTTCCGCTGCCGATGAACATTTTGGCGTCCGGACTGGACCGACGGCCGGTGAGCGTAACGGCAGGATGGGCGCCCGCACTTTCTGCGAGCAGGCTGAGTTCTTCGAGACTGGCTTCGAAATCGATCTTGCCGAAATCGATGCCCACAAGCGCTGCGTTAATCAAATTATGTCTGGATAGTTTTTGAAGCGACCGGCGAGTTGCTCAATGTTCGAATTCGGAATGGCAACGGCGCGCCGGCCGCAACGAGGTTAGGACGATTCAGCGTCCGGGTGGAAATTCACCGGGCGAGCCGGCACGACCGTTGAAATGGCGTGCTTGTAGACCATCTGGGTGACCGTATTCCGGAGCAACACGACGTACTGGTCGAACGATTCGATGTTCCCTTGAAGCTTGATGCCGTTGACCAAATAGATCGAGACCGGCACGTGCTCTTTACGCAGTGCGTTCAAAAACGGGTCTTGTAACAATTGCCCTTTGTTGCTCATAGCAAACTCCGTGTTTTTTGCAGGTTAGAAGTATTGTGACGAAGAAAAAGAGATCCGCCGGCAATCGCTACACTATAGCCGATTTTCGTTTCCGCACCAGACCGGCCATTTGGCCAATGAGGCCGAAACGCTTGGCTCCGCGGGCGCTTACTCTTTGTCCGCGTAGGGGTTCTTGCTCGAGCGAAACTCTATGCGCAATGGAGTGCCGGCCAGTCCAAAAGTTTCTCGGAATCGGCCTTCCAGATACCGCTTGTAGGTATCGGTGACCGCATCGAGCGCATTGCCGTGCACGACGATGATCGGCGGGTTCTGTCCGCCCTGGTGCGCATAGCGCAGCTTCGGCCGGACCGGCCCGCGGCGGCGCGGCTGCTGAAACTCGACGGCCTCGATGAGCGCGCGCGTGAGCTTCGGCGTCGGCAGCTTCGCCATCGCGGCGGCATAGGCGTCATCGACCGACTTCATCAATGCGCCGATGCCCGTCTTCTCCAGCGCCGAGACGTAGTGAAATTTAGCAAAGTCCAAAAACTTCAGCTTGCGCGTCAAATCGGCCTTCGTGCGCTCGCGCACATGCGAGTCCAGCCCGTCCCACTTGTTCACGCCAACGACGAGCGCGCGTCCCTGTTCGACGACGAAGCCCGCGATATGCGCGTCCTGATCGGAGATGTCCTGCTGCGCGTCGAGCAGGAGAATCACGACATTCGCGTCTGAAATCGACTGCAGCGTCTTGACGACCGAGAACTTCTCGATCGCTTCGAAGACCTTGCCGCGAC
This sequence comes from Caballeronia grimmiae, assembly GCF_022879615.1. Lineage (NCBI taxonomy): Bacteria > Pseudomonadati > Pseudomonadota > Betaproteobacteria > Burkholderiales > Burkholderiaceae > Caballeronia > Caballeronia grimmiae. Next base: position 1,279,497 of record NZ_CP084271.1, on the reverse strand, counting down.
GGCGCAAACCCGCCGTGTCGATCAACGTGTATTTGCGGCCTTGACGCTCGAAATCAACATAGATCGAATCGCGCGTGGTGCCGGGCATGTCGAACGCGATCACGCGCTCTTCGCCGATCAGCGTATTGACGAGCGTCGACTTGCCGACGTTCGGCCGTCCGACGATCGCGATTTTCACGCCGTGCTGCGCCTTCTCTTCCTCGCTCTCTTCCGGCTGACCGGCATAGGCGATATCGAGCGCGTCGTTGATCATCTCGGTGACGCCGTCGCCGTGCGCAGCCGAAATCGCGCGTGGATCGCCAAGGCCGAGTTCGTAGAATTCCGACGCAACCGCCGTGTACTTCATGCCCTCTGCCTTGTTGACCACCAGGAAGAGCGGCCGGCCGGTCTTGCGCAGATAATCGGCGATCGACTTGTCCTGCGGCGCGAGCCCGTTGCGTCCGTCGACGATGAACACGACGATGTCGGCTTCCTCGACGGCCTGCCGCGTCTGACGCGCCATCTCGTGCAGGATGCCGTCCTTCGCGACCGGCTCGAAGCCGCCGGTATCGACGACGAGATACGGACGCTCCCCGCCTACGCGCCCTTCGCCGTAGTGGCGGTCGCGCGTGAGACCGGGCAGATCGGCGACGAGCGCATCGCGCGAACGCGTCAGCCGGTTAAAGAGAGTGGATTTCCCCACATTGGGGCGCCCGACGAGGGCAATCACGGGTTTCATCAGAGTTTGTTCACAGTTGAACGCAAGGCGATGGGCGAAACGCGCGGTACGGCGTCTTCGCCGCTTGCGCCGCGAGAATGGCTGCGCTTGTCGAAAATTAGCATGGATTCGGCTCGCCGCTTTGCAGCTTATGCCGCTGTCGGGCCGTCGCGCCGTGCACCGATGGTTGCCTTGCGCGGGCTTGTGTCGCGCGGCATCGGCGGCGCGCTTTGTTCTTTCGTGCCCGGCCTGGCGGGCCGTTCTTGTCGAGCGCGAACGGATGTCGCGCTCTCTTTCTGCAACCCTGTTCAGGGCCTCGGCGCTGCGAGCGCCGGTCTTTCCAATCGCGCTTCGTCCCGCGAAGGACGAAGCGCTGCATGACGCTTACTGCGGACGGAAGCCGTACAGGCCGCCATCGTGCGTCTGCACGACGAGCGTATTGCCCGCCAGCACCGGCGGCGCGGTAATTTCGCTGCCATCGGTCGGCGCGCGGCCGACGATCTCACCGTTGTCCACGCTCAGGAAATGCACGAAGCCCTTGTAGTCGCCCACGACGACCGCGCGGCCCAGGATGAACGGCACGCTGACCCGGCGGCTCTTCAGCTTGTCGTTCTTCCAGACGGGCGTGCCGTCCGACGCGCGGAAGGCGTTGACCACCGACCAGTCGTCTCCGGCGGCGACGATCTGCTCGTCTTGCGCGAGACCGCTATCGCTCGAGAAGTTCTTCTCCCAGACCGGACGGCCCGAATTCGCGTCGAAACAGCCGATCTTGCCCTGGAACGTCACCGCGCAGGTCTGCGCGCCAACGAGACCCGGCGCGCCGGTCACGTCGTTGATGCGCTCGACTTCCGTCACGCCCTTCGGATACGACACCGGCGCTTGCCAGTACGCGTCGCCCGTTTGCAGGTTGATCGCGGCGAAGTTGCCGCCCGGGAAGCCCGCGAGCACCGCCTGATTGCCGGCGAAGGTCATCGCGGCGGCCACACGCAGATTCAGCGGCACGGCGCGCAACTGGAAGATCCACTTCTGCTCGCCGGTCTGCGCGCTAAACGCAATAACCTTGCCGTCGATGGTACGCACGACCACGAGATCATTGCCGACGAGCGGCGGCGAAACGATTTCGCCCGGCGCCGTGGCCGTCCACAATTGCTTGCCGTCCGGTCCGAGCGCGTAGACGGAGCCCTTCAGGCCGCCGACCGCCGTCAGGTTGCCGTCGCTGCCGACGCCCGCCGACAGATCGTCCTTGAGCTTGGTGCGCCAGACTTCCTGACCGGTCGTCGCGTCGATCTTCGCGACGGTGCCGTTCTCGCCCGCGGCGAAGACGGCATCGCCCACGGCAACCGGCGCGAACAGGTAACGGCCGGCCTTGCCGACGCTCGCCTTCCACGCCTGATTGACATTCAGCACCGGCTTGATGTCGACGAGCGGTGTCGGCACGCGGCGTTCGTCCTTGGTGGACGCACAGGCGGCCAGCAGGACGGTCATCGCGCAGGCGAAGGGCACGGCGTAGCGTTTCAATTGAATCATCGGTGGACGCAACATGAATGGGTGAATTCGGTTGACCGGCGCAGCCGCGCTTCGCTCGATGGCGACGCGCGGCGCGGCGGCTTGATTGGCGAAATAGCGTTGGCGCTTGAACGAAGCGACGGTCGAAGCCGTCGCTCGAGAGCGATCAGCCGCCAAGCGAATCGAGCTTGAACTCGATCAGTTGCCGGGTGGCCGCGTCGTTCTTCGGCAAGCTGTCGAGCGCCGTCTTGTAGGCGGCGCGCGCGTCTTCGCGCTTGCCTTGCGCTGCGAGCAGATCGCCGCGGCGATCAGCAACGACGCCCTTGAACGCATCGAGCGGAGCGTCGGCGAGCAGCTTAAGGCCGGCGTCGTAGCTCTTTTCGTCGAGCAGGATCAGCGCCATGCGCAGCTTCGCGATCTGCTTGTACTCGTCGTCCTTCGCGTGGTCGATGGCCCACTGCAGTTGCGCCTTCGCGCCGGCGGCATCGCCCGCTGCGTAAAGCGACCTGGCCGCCGAGAGCGCCGACATCTGCGCGTACGCCGTGCCGCCGAACTTGTCTTCCATGTCCGACGCGACGCGCGCGACGAGCTTCTGATCGTTGCCGTTCACGGCCTGCTGAAGCCGGTCGTAGAGCACCGAAGCTTCCGCCGCCTGACGGCGCTGCCAGTAATTCCAGCCGTTGAAACCGGCCGCAACGACGAGCGCCACGAGCACGATCCACGTCGTGGCGTTACCCCATTTGGCCCACCAGGCCTTGACACTTTCCAGTGATTCTTGTTCGTCGTGGTAACTCATCGTCCAGCTATTCCTTCCTGCGTCTCATTGCCCATCGTGGCCTGGCACGATGGCGGGATCGGACCGATCTCCACGATGCGCGCGGCGCTTGATCCGACCGATGCCTGTTCGTCAGGCGTCCTCGTCGGCGGATGCAACCATCGCATTGATTAGGTATTCGGTCAAGTCTTCCGCCGGAACGTTGACTTGCTCGTTCTTTTGCGCATCGGCCGTTTCGTCGCCGGTGCGGCGCAGCGGCTTCACGCCGATCGTTCCTTGCGCGAGTTCGTCCTCGCCGAGCACCACGGCGAACGCCGCGCCGCTCGCATCCGCCTTCTTCATCTGCGACTTGAAGCTCGCCGGCGCGCCGTCCGGGCTGCAGTGCAGAATGACGTCGAGGCCGGTGTCGCGCAGCCGTTCGGCGACGATGAACGCCTGCTCCGCCGCCTTTTCGCCCTGATGCACGACGTACACGTCCGTGCCTTCCGCTTCCGGCACCAGATTTTCTTCCTTGAGCAGCTCGAGGATACGCTCGACGCCCATCGCCCAGCCGCACGCCGCCGTCGGCTTGCCGCCCAGCTGCTCGATGAGCGGATCGTAGCGGCCGCCGCCCGCCACCGTGCCTTGCGCGCCGAGCTTGTCGGTCACCCATTCGAACACGGTGAGGTTGTAGTAATCGAGGCCGCGCACGAGACGCGGATTGACGGTGAACGGAATGTTGTTCGCCTTCAGCAGACGCTGCACGCCGTCGAAGTGCTTGCGCGATTCCTCGCCCAGAAAGTCGACGAGCTTCGGCGCGTTCTGCGCGATTTCCTGCATCGCCGGGTTCTTCGTGTCGAGGACGCGCAGCGGGTTCGTATAGAGACGGCGCTTCGCTTCTTCGTCGAGGGAATCGGCGTGCTGTTCGAGATACGCGATCAGTTCCTTGCGATGCGCCGCGCGCTCTTCCGCCTGGCCGAGCGAATTCAGTTCGAGCCGGATGCCGGTGAGGCCCAGGTCGTCCCACAGGCGCTGGCACATCATGATGATTTCGGCGTCCGTATCCGGACCCGCGAAGCCGAGCGCTTCCACGCCGACCTGATGGAACTGCCGATACCGCCCGCGCTGCGGACGCTCATGCCGGAACATCGGCCCGATGTACCACAGGCGCTTCGGGCCGTCGTACAGAAGATTGTGTTCGATGGTCGCGCGCACGACGGCCGCCGTGTTCTCCGGACGCATCGTGAGGTGCTCGCCGTTGAGCGCGTCGGTGAAGCTGTACATCTCCTTCTCGACGATATCGGTCACTTCGCCGATGCCGCGCGTGAAAAGCTGCGTATGCTCGACGATCGGCGTGCGAATGTTCTGATAGCCGTATGCGCGCAGCAGCGACTTGACGGTGCTTTCGAAGAAGTCCCACAACGCGGCATCCTGCGGGAGGATGTCGTTCATGCCCTTCACGCCGCTCAGCTTCGAGAGCCGTTTCTTCTGTTCAGTCATCTGTCTTTAGAGTGATGCCGCGGACGTCTCGACGCGCTGGCCGTAAGTGCGTTCGACGTAGTCGCTAACGATTTGCTGGAATTCCTCGGCGATGCGCTCGCCGCGCAGCGTCTTGACCTTTGCGCCGTCGATGAACACCGGCGCGGCCGGATTCTCGCCGGAACCCGGCAAGCTGATGCCGATATTCGCGTGCTTCGACTCGCCCGGCCCATTGACGATGCAGCCCATGACCGCCACGTGCATCTTCTCGACGCCCGGGTACTGATCACGCCAGACCGGCATCGAATTGCGCAGATACGTCTGGATCTGCGACGCTAGTTCCTGGAACAGCGTGCTGGTCGTGCGGCCGCAGCCGGGACATGCGATGACCATCGGCGTAAAGGAGCGCAGACCCATGGTCTGCAGGATCTCCTGTCCGACGACGACTTCGCCCGTGCGCGCGCCGCCCGGCTCGGGCGTCAGCGAGATGCGAATCGTGTCGCCAATGCCTTCTTGCAGCAGCACCGAGAGCGCCGCCGTCGAAGCGACGATGCCTTTCGAGCCCATGCCCGCCTCGGTGAGCCCGAGGTGCAGCGCGAAACTGCAACGCTTCGCCAGTTCGCGATACACCGCGATCAGATCCTGCACGCCGCTCACCTTGCACGACAGAATGATCTTGTCGCGGCCGAGACCCAGTTCGACGGCGCGTTCGGCCGAGCCGACCGCCGACTGAATCAGCGCTTCGTACATCACGCTTTGCAATTCCCACGGCTTCGAACGCGCGGCGTTTTCGTCCATCATGCGCGCGAGCAGGTCCTGGTCGAGGCTGCCCCAGTTCACGCCGATCCGCACCGGCTTGTCGTACTTGATGGCGGCTTCGATCATCTGCGCGAACTGCGTATCGCGCTTCGCGCCCTGCCCGACGTTGCCCGGATTGATGCGGTACTTCGACAGCGTCTCGGCGCACGCCGGATGGTCGCGCAGCAACAGATGGCCGTTGTAGTGGAAGTCGCCGACGAGCGGAACCGACACGCCCATGCGGTCGAGCTGTTCGCGGATGTGCGGCACGGCGGCCGCCGCTTCCGGCGTATTCACCGTAATGCGCACGAGTTCAGAGCCGGCCTGCGCGAGTTCCTTGATCTGGATCGCGGTGCCGATGGCGTCGGCCGTGTCGGTGTTGGTCATCGACTGGACACGCACCGGCGCATCGCCGCCGATCGTGACGAGCTGGCCGCCCCAGCGCACGTCGACGGCATGCGACGAACGGCGAGACAACGGACCGCCGAAGACCGGATCGGTCGAACAAATCTTGCTGCTAATCAGGGATTGAGCTTCGGATTGCATCGAAAAACCCTTTGGCAATCGGCGCGCTGCGCATGCAGCGACCGTCGCTTGTTTGAAACCTCGAACGAGCGTCACGGCCGAACCGGGACGCCCTCGTCATGTCCGCGCGCTGAATCACCGACGCTGGCGGCTCCGTCTGCCTCTTACGGCAAGGACAGGCGCGCGACGTTTCCGCGTGCGCCGGAATACTTCTTGGCGTCGACGGGCTGATCGTCGATCGACAGCGACTCGACGCCCTTCGCGTTCCCGACGGTCACCTTGAACGGCGCTTCGCCTTGCACGCGCTGCACGCTGCCCGCACGGACGAGGCCGGAAAACAGTTCCTTGCCGTCCTTGCCGCGCACGTTGAACCAGCTATCTTCCTTCACCTTCAGTTCGATCGCATTCGCGCCCGTGCCTGCGCTTCCGACAACCGGAGCCGAAGCAGCCGATGCCGGGACTGCAGCCGCCGGAGCTGCCTTGACCGTCGATGCAGCCGCCGGCGCGCTCGCGCCTTGCACGGCTGCGATCGTCGACGATGACGCCGGCAGCGCGTTCGTGCCGAGCGGGCGCGGCATCGGCTGTTCGCCGGGCGCCGCCGCCACTTCGGGCAGCGATGCCTCGCCGGTATTCGCCGCTGCGGCTTCGTCGGGCGTTGCCGCCTGCGAAGAGGCAGGCTTGTCGATCGACGTTGCGGCCGAGCCCGCGCTCGACTTCAGCCGCGCAAGCCACGCCGACGAATCGCCGCCGGTATGCCACATCACGAGCGCGGCTAGCACGGCGACGATCGCCGCCACGCCCCACAACCACGAACGCTTGCGCCCGGATGAATTGCCGAGCGGCATCGAGACGCGCCCGCGCGGCAAGCCCGCGCCGGACGACGCCGGCACCTTCAAATTGTGTTCGACCGGCACGCCCTCGCGGCGAAACGCCTGCGTGAACGGCGTCGGGTCAGCGCCCAGCACCTTCGCGTAGCTGCGCACGATCCCCGCCGCAAACGTGCGGTCCGGCAACTGGCTGATGTCGCCCTCTTCGAGCGCGGCCAGCTTCTGCGGCGACACTTTCAGGCGCGCCGATACATCGTCGATCGACCATGCTTTCGCATGCCGAAGCTGCGCGAGACGCGCGCCCACTGCTTCCAGCGAGTCCAGCGGCTCCGCCTGGCGCTCGCCCGATGCCGCCCCGTCGACGCGCGTCCGGCCATCATGCTGAGTGGCAGGCACATCGCCGGTATGACTGCCGAAAGGCGTCGGGTGTTGCGGCTCACTCATCCCAAATTCCTCGCATCGAATCTTTTATAGAGCGCTGCTGCGCCGTGAAGTGCAAAAAGCACTGAACAATACAACTCCGGCGCTGTTGCAGACCGCTTTATAACAAAATGTTCGGCTTTGCGCGCCCTGTGGAGCGCTTGCTTCGTTGTTATCTGTGTTCTTGTGTTGCGGCGGCACGCCAATGTGCCGCAAGGGCGCACCCGGCGTTCTGCCGGGACCGCGCCGCCGTCAGACCGCGCGCACCTCGATCACCTTGCTTCCCGCGCGGCTCGTGCGCTCGGCAAGCCGCGTGCGGTCCTGCACTGCGCCCGCGAGCTGACCGCAGGCCGCGTCGATGTCGTCGCCGCGCGTCTTGCGCACGGTCGTGACGACGCCCGCGTCGATGAGAATCTGCGCGAAGCGCTTGATCTGCTCGTTCTTCGACCGAGTCAGGCCCGACTCGGGGAAAGGATTGAACGGGATCAGGTTGAACTTGCACGGCACATCGCGCGTGACGGCGAGCAGTTCGCGCGCATGCGCTTCGGTGTCGTTGACGCCGTCGAGCATGCAGTATTCGAACGTAATGAAGTCGCGCGGCGCGACCTTCAAATAACGCTGACACGCAGCCATCAACTCGCGCAGCGGATACTTCTTGTTCAGCGGCACCAGCATGTCGCGCAGCGGATCGTTCGGCGCGTGCAGCGATACCGCGAGCGCCACCGGCAAGTCTGCTGCGAGGCGGTCCATCATCGGCACGACGCCGGAGGTGGACAGCGTCACGCGCCGGCGCGACAGGCCGTAGGCGTTGTCGTCGAGCATCAGGCGCATGGCGGGCACGACGGCGTCGTAATTGAGCATAGGTTCGCCCATGCCCATCATCACGACATTCGTCACGACGCGCTCGCCCTTGCCCGGGCCGCCGACCTCGCGGCCAAGCGACTTGCGCAGCGCGAACTCCGCCATGCGCAACTGGCCGATGATTTCCGCCGTCGTGAGATTGCGAGAGAAACCTTGCTTCCCGGTGGAGCAGAACCGGCAGTTGACCGCGCACCCCGCCTGCGACGAGACGCACAGCGTCCCGCGCGTTTCTTCCGGGATGAACACGGTTTCGACCGCGTTGCCGTTGCCGACGTCGATCAGCCACTTGCGTGTGCCGTCGGCGGAAACGTGGTCGCTGATGATGTCGGGCATCGCCAGACTGGCGCGGCCCTTGAGTTTTTCGCGCAGCGATTTCGCGAGATCCGTCATGCCGTCGAAGTCGTCGGCACCAAACTGGTGGATCCAGCGCTGCAATTGCTTGGCGCGAAACGGCTTTTCGCCAAGGGTGCCGCAATACGCGACCAGCCCGGCGGCGTCGAGATCGAGAAGATTGACGGTGGTGCTGCTCGTCATGTCGAGTTCTGCCATTTACAGATTGCGAAGCCCGGACCGGTTCTATCAAACCTGGTCCGGGACCGTTCGCGCCAATTCCTGCTTTTTAACAACCATTTATGCGTTGCGGCGCGATGGCCGCGCCACTGGTCCGGCGCGGCGACCAACGCTTGAATCGGTTTCCCGATCGGCGTTTCGATTAACGCGAGTAGACGTTCACTTCCGGGAAGAAGAACGCCACTTCCTGACGCGCCGTTTCCGGCGCATCCGAGCCGTGCACGGCGTTTGCGTCGATGCTGTCAGCGAAGTCAGCGCGGATCGTGCCCTTCTCCGCCTTCTTCGGGTCCGTCGCGCCCATCAGGTCACGATGCTTGGCGATTGCGTTCTCGCCTTCCAGCACCTGGATCACGACCGGGCCGGAGATCATGAATTCCACGAGGTCCTTGAAGAACGGGCGTGCAGCGTGCACAGCGTAGAACTTCTCAGCGTCCGCGCGGGACAGATGAACCATGCGCGACGCGATGATCTTCAGACCAGCGTTCTCGAAACGGCTGTAGATCTGGCCGATAACGTTCTTTGCCACTGCGTCCGGCTTGATAATCGACAGGGTGCGCTCGATCGCCATGAAAAACTCCAAAAAATGAACTGTTTACGGATTAAAACGAATCGACAATTGTAGCACGAAGCAAGGTATGATTTCGATTGAAACCTTACGGTGCCGTAAGCATCAAAGAGGCAAGGACTGCGCGGTGCGCCGCGCGAAATTGAGGGCAGAACCATTGAATTTGGGGCGCTCCGCAGCCATATTGGATCCAAACGTGGCATTGCAACGCAGCGCCGCGAAATGGCTAAGAATGGCTTAAGTCTGCGACCCTACCATTCACGTGTGACGGATGTTGAAGCAGGACCAACGAAGACAATTGGAGCAAGGAGAAACCATGAACGAATCACCCTACAGCTTTGGCCGCAACGGCAGCGTTACCTCGGTGGAGGTGCGCAACAAGGTCCTGCGCAATACTTACTGGATGCTCGCGCTTTCGATGGTGCCGACGGTCCTCGGGGCCTGGGTCGGCGTGGCGACGGGTTTCTCGCTGTTCGCCGCCACCAGCCCGGCAATGAGCTTCATCGCGTTTCTGGCCATCGCGTTCGGCTTCATGTTCGCGATCGAGAAGACGAAGGACAGCGGCATGGGCGTCGTCGTCCTGCTGGGCTTCACGTTCTTCATGGGCCTGATGCTGTCGCGCCTGCTCAGCTTCATTCTCGGCTTCTCGAATGGGCCGCAGCTCATCATGATGGCGTTCGGCGGCACAGGCGTGATCTTCGCCGCGATGGCGACCATTGCCACGGTCAGCAAGCGGGACTTTTCGGGCCTCGGCAAGTGGCTGTTCATGGGCGTGCTGGTGATTCTGCTGGCTGCGTTCGCGAACATCTTCCTGCAACTGCCGGCGCTGATGATGACGATTTCCGTCCTCGCCATCGTGATCTTCTCGGCGTACATGTTGTTCGACGTGCAGCGCGTGGTGAACGGCGGCGAAACGAACTACATCAGTGCAACGCTCGCGATCTACCTCGATCTGTACAACGTGTTCACTAACCTGCTGGCGCTGCTCGGCATCTTCGGCGGCAACCGCAACTAAGTCGGCGGAGCGCGCAGAAACGAAAAACCGGCCTTCGGGCCTAATGCCGTTCAGTTAAGGTTCTTTCTAAGGTACCGGACGGAGTAACGTGAGGGGCGGGATTTGACGACTCGGTCGCATGTGCGCCCGGGTCGTTTTTCATTTGGAAGGGACTTGAGCCGTTCGCGCAGGCGCCGAAGGCATGCGGGCAACTTTGCATAGGCCGGCGTAAGGGCGGCCCACATGAGTTCGTGCTGGATGGTATGGAGGGCGCGCACGAAGCTGATGTCGGTCGGTGCGAGTTTCGCCTCCCATGCGGCGCTGGCGATCTCACGGCGAATCAGATTGTAGGCGATCAGCGCACCCCATATCTCCTGATACACGCCTTCGACGGTGCGGCTGCGCAAGGTCAACTCAGAACCCAGCATCGATTGCTTGAGCTCGCCGTAACTGGTCTCGATCTGCCAGCGGCGCTCATAGCAGGCAACGATATCGGCGGGTTTGAAACGTCGACGATCGCCGAGCGAAGTCAACAGCACGCGTTCGCGTCCACGCGCATCGATCGTTCGGATCGCGCGCGCATTCCAGAATTCGGGCAAAGCCGGACATTTCTTGCGCGCCTGCGGCGAGACGCGCATGCGCACCGTCGCATCGTCAGCGGTACCCGAGACCACTTCCCAGCAGGTATTCGCTTTGGCTGGAATCAGGAAGTGACGATTGGGGGCGTTCATCGTCAGCCCACATAGGATTTCTGCAGCCAAAAAGCCCTTGTCGAACACCGTCAGCGAGTCTTGCGGAATCTGCGGCAGCAGGCTTTTGGCGTACATCATTTCGTTGGTGTCGTAGCGACCGAAATTGATATCGGCGACCAGATGCGTCGGAATGGCGGTGAGCGTCACGGCGCGCACCTGCGGATAACTGGCCACCTTGCCGCTGGCATAACCTTGCGCGCCAAAGTGCTCACGGTTGGCCGCACTGTCGGGTACGCGCAACGTGGTGCCGTCCATCGCCCAAAGACTTAATCCCTTGAACGCATGGTGAGCCGCGTCCTGAGTCGTCCACGCCCGTGCCGTCTGCTCGAACAGCCACGCCATCGGCGCCTCGCCCACGCGTTGGCGGGCCTGCACCACGGCGCTCTTGCTCACAAACGGCGCGGCCTCGTTGGGCAAGGCCAGATCGAGACTGTCGAGTACTTCGCTGATTGACCAGTGCCGGTACATCGCCAGCGCGATCACCAGCCACACCACCTGCTCAGCCGGCAGACGACGGCGCCGGATGCTCGCTGCGCCCGTTGCCTGGACCGCGCGCGTGACCCACTCGTAGGGCAGATGCTCAGCCAACCGTCGCAGATCGGTCGGCTCTTGAGCTTCGATTACGAAGGTGAGGTGGTTGGCAAGCATCGCCCCGAAAAGTTAACAGCTCGGCGCAACGTTTACAACTACTTCCCGCACCAAAATAAAATGCCGTTCAGTCGCTTAACTGAACGGCATTAGGCCTTCGGGCCGGTTTTTTTACGTCTGCTGAAAGGTGCGAAGCCTCAGTCGCGCTCGAACAGCGCGATGGATTCGACATGCGACGTATGCGGGAACATGTTGACGACGCCCGCGCCCTTCATCCGATACCCCGCTTCGTGCACGAGCAGACCGGCATCGCGCGCGAGCGTCGCCGGATTGCACGACACATAGACGATGCGCTTCGGCAGCGGTCCGTCGCCGCTTTGCGCGATGTCCGCCAGCGCCTTCGATACCGCGAGCGCGCCTTCGCGCGGCGGATCGATCAGGAATTTGTCGAACGCGCCGAGCGCGCGCAAGTCATCGGCGGTGACTTCGAACAGATTTCGGCATGCGAACGACGTATAACCGTCGACGCCGTTGGCCTTCGCGTTGTCGAGCGCACGCGCCGTCAGCGCTTCGCTTCCCTCGATGCCGACGACTTCGCGCGACAGCCGCGCGAGCGGCAGCGTGAAATTGCCGATCCCGCAGAAGAGGTCCAGCACGCGATCCGACGGCTGGGGCGCGAGCAGGCTCAGCGCGCGCGCCACGAGCACGCGGTTGATCTGGTGATTGACCTGCGTGAAATCGGTCGGCTTGAACGGCATGCGGATGTTGAATTCCGGCAGCGTATAAGCCAGCTCGCGGTCGAGCGGGTAAAACGCATAGACGGTGTCCGGACCCTTCGGCTGGAGCCAGAACTGCACACCGTGCTCATCGGCGAATGCGCGGATGAGCGCCTCGTCGGCTTCGTTGAGCGGCTCGAGAATGCGCAGCACGAGCGCGGTCAAGTCGGTCCCGACCGCCAGTTCGATCTGCGGCATGCGATCGCGAATCGACAGCCCTGCCACCAGATGACGCAGCGGCACGAGCATCGCCGAAACGTGCGGCGGCAGCACTTCGCAGCTCGTCATGTCGGCGACGTAGCTGCTCTTGCGCTCGTGGAAACCGACCAGCACGCCGCCCTTCTTTTCGACATGCCGCACCGTCAGGCGTGCGCGATACCGATAGCCCCACGACGGCCCGTGAATCGGCCGAAACATGGTCTCGGCGCGCAGCTTCGCCAGATGCTGAAGATTGTCTTCCAGCACGCGCTGCTTCACGGCGATTTGCGCGCGTACATCGAGATGCTGCATCGAGCAGCCGCCGCAGGTGCCGAAAAACTGGCACTTCGGCTTCGCGCGGATCACGCTTTCGCGCAGCACCTTGACGACTTGTGCCTGCTCGAAACTCGGCTTCTTGCGATAGCTCGAATAGCTCACCCGTTCGCCCGGCAACGCGCCTTCGACGAAGATCACCTTGCCCGGCTCGCCATCCTCGTTGACCGTGCGGCCGACGCCGCGCGCTTCCATATCGAGCGCATCGATTTCGATTTCAGGCGCGACGAACGAGGGATCGGGCGTGACGGACTTGGCCGGCGCGGCGCGGCGGCGATGTGAATTTTTTCGAGCGGCTTCAGACACCTGCGTACTTCCTGACTGACGGGATGGCAAATGCGAGATTGTAGACGAACGTCACGAAGTCATCGTCCGAACGCGGCGAGATACTCGGCCCAGTGGGGCGATGCTTCCTGCGCGAGTGCGTTCTTCACGAAGTTGATTTCGTCGGCGTACTCGTCGGGCGTGAAACCGCCGCGCATCATCTGAAAACGGCAGTACATCAGATACGTGTTGACGACGTCGGTCTCGCAATAGTTGCGGATTTCCTCGAGCTGGCCGTCGCAATACGCTTCCCAGACCTTGCCGCCGTCCATGCCGAGCTTGCCCGGAAAGCCGCACAGTTTGGCGAGCGCATCGAGCGGCGCGTTGGCGCGCGCCTGATACATCGCGAGGACGTCCATCAGATCGATATGCCGCATGTGATAGCGGCTGATGTAGTTGTTGAATTTGAACTCGCGATCGTCCTGTCCGAGATCCCAGTATCGCGGCGCGGCGATGCCATGCACGAGCGCACGGTAATGGAGCACGGGCAGATCGAAGCCGCCGCCGTTCCAGGAAACGAGTTGCGGCGTGTATTTCTCGATCACGCGATAAAACGACTGAATGAGCGCGGCCTCGTTGTCGCCCGGCGCGCCGAGCGAGCGCACGCGAAAGCCGCTGTTGTCCCGGAAAACACAGGAGATGGCGGCGACGCGCTGCAGATGATGCGGCAAAAAATCATTTCCGACGCGTTCACGGCGCGCGGCGAACGCATGGTCCGCGACTTCGCGGTCGGAGAGATCGTCGGGTAAGTCTTCGAGACGGCGAATGCCGTCGACATCGGGAATGGTCTCGATGTCGAATACGAGAATCGGTGTCATTGAATCCTGCGGATGTACGGCGATACGACGCCCTCGCGGGCGTCGATTAGCGTTAAAGCACGGCGTCCTTGCGAACGCCGTTGGATGCGAAAAAGCGCTTGAGCCTCACGAGCGCCTCTTGCTGAATCTGGCGCACACGCTCGCGCGTGAGGCCCATTTCGTCGGCCAGTTCTTCGAGCGTCGCCGGCTCGATGTGATTGAGTCCGAAACGTCTCTCGATCACATGCCGGTGTTTGTCCGACAGCCGCGACAGCCACAGCCGCGTAAGCGATTCCAGCTCGCGATGCTGCACTTCGGCGTCGGGCGACTGGCTCTGGTCGTCGGACAAGAGGTCGAGCAGGCTGCTGCCCGGATCGAGGTCGAGCGGCGCGTCGAGCGATGCGGTGTGTTCGTTCAGCGCGAGAATGTCGGTCACTTCCTCCGGCGTCTTGCCCGTGAGATATGCGATATCGTCGATGCTCGCATCGCGGCGCTCGGGCGCGACGGCATCGTTCGAGTTGGCGGAATTTTTTTCCAGATGGCGCTTCGCGCGCAGCACCTGATTGAGTTCGCGGATCACATGCACCGGCAGCCGCACCGTGCGCGCCTGATTCATGATCGCCCGTTCGATGCTCTGGCGAATCCACCACGTCGCATAGGTCGAAAAACGAAAACCGCGCGTTGGATCGAATTTCTCGATCGCATGCATGAGGCCAAGATTGCCCTCTTCGATCAAGTCGAGCAAAGGCACGCCGCGATTCAAATAACCCTTCGCGATGCTGACGACCAGCCGCAGATTGCGCTCGATCATCACCTGCCGCGCCTCGAATTCGCCCGCCTTCGCGAGACGCGAATAGCGCTGCTCTTCCTCGACGGTAAGCAGCGGCTTCACGCTGATGCGGTTCAAATAATGCTGGATGGTGTCGGCCGTGAGTTCGGCCTGGAGCAGCGAGCGGAAGTCGTCGGCATCGGGCGCGGAATCGTTTGCGCGCTCGGCGCCTTCTTCGCTCTTTTCCCGGCTTCCGCCTTCTTCCTCAGAGTCGACTTCGACGTCGATATTCTCGGCGTCGTCATCGTGAGTCGAAGCACCCTCCTCCACCGACACTTGCAAAGGTCGGCTGATCGTCTCAGTCTCGGCTTGCGGCAGGCGGCGCTTCGTTTTCGGCATGATGGTTCCGCTTTATTGCGGCGGCAAATACTTCAGTGGGTCAACAGGTTTACCCTGCCGGCGAACTTCGAAATGCAACATCACACGGTCCGAATCGCTGTTGCCCATCTCAGCGATCTTTTGCCCTTTAGTCACCGCGTCACCTTCTTTTACCATCAAAGCGCGGTTATGTGCATATGCCGTGAGAAAAGTAGCGTCGTGCTTGATGATAATGAGATTGCCATAGCCGCGCAGCCCATTTCCGGAATAAACCACCCGTCCATCTGCTGAAGCGTTGACCGCATCTCCAGCCGCGCCGCCGATATTCAAACCCTTGTTCTTCGCATCGTCGAACGTACCGATAATCGGACCGCGCGCCGGCCAGCTGAACGCCGGCTGAGTCGCCGCAGCCGCGCTGTTATCCAGGCCCGGCGCGCCCGGCACACTGGCCGCATCCGCAGGCGCTGCGCCCATGCCCGAACTCGGACCGTAGTACGGCGGCTGACCCGTTGCGCCCGCTGCAACGCCGGGCTGCTGTCCGCCGCCAAGCGGTTGTGCCTGCACCGCGCCGCCCGCGATAGGCGCCGTCGAAACACCCGGCGTCGCCGCGGCGAGATTCGCGCCCGGCGGCGCGACGCGCACCAGTTGACCGACTTCGATCTGATTCGGGTTCGTCAGGTTATTCCACGCGGCGATGTCGTGATAATTCTGACCGTTTTCCAGTGCGATCCGATATAGGGTGTCGCCCGGCTTCACACGGTAATAGCCCGGTGGCGGCGGAGCGTTGGCGGCGGCGGCTGCCTGAGCCGCGTCGGTGGCAATCGGTGCGCCCGTCCTGTCGACCACCGGCGCCATGTCCATGCGCGTCGAACAGGCCGCCAGCACGGATAGCGCCAGTACGCAAACGCCGCGCTGCGCCGCCGTCAGACGAACGTCCGCACTTCCTTCTCGCAAAGCACGCAAGATACTCATCGGTGTCAAATCACTCCGGATTTTAAAGGTACAAAGAAAACGCGATCAAGCTGGGACTCGCGCCACTGCGTCGCTGAAATGCGCGTGACGAGCGTCAGCACTTGCGACTGCGCAGCCTGCGATCCGACCGGCGCAACGAGCTTGCCGCCCACTGCCAGTTGATCGAGCAAAGCCTGCGGCACGTCGAGCCCCGCGCATGCGATGACGATCGCATCGAACGGTGCAGCCGCCGGCAGTCCGAGGCGGCCGTCGCCATAGTGAAGCCGGATGTTCGGCACACGCAGCGGCCTGAGATTGAGCTTCGCGCGCTCGGACAGCGGGCGCACGCGCTCGATGGAATACACCTCTTTTGCGACTTGCGACAGCACTGCCGCCTGATAGCCGCAACCGGTGCCGATCTCCAGCACCTTGTCGAGGGTGCGCCCGGTCGCGACGAGTTCGATCATGCGCGCAACGACGGACGGCTTCGAGATGGTCTGGTGATGACCGATCGGCAGCGCCGCGTCTTCGTAGGCCTGCGCGGCGAGCCCGGGATCGACGAACATGTGACGCGGCACGACCGACATTGCGTTCAGCACGCGCGGGTCCGCGATGCCGTTCGTGCGCAGCCGTTCGACCATGCGCTCGCGCACCCGTTCCGAGGTCAGCGTCTGCGTGCTGGCCAGCGCGACATTGGGCGCGCCCTTCTTCGATGTGGCGTTTGCGGCGCCGTTCAGCGCGTCGCGTTCGATGCCGCGCTGCGCGGTGCGCAACGCGCTCGTACGCGGATGCGGCGCTTGTGCCGGGCTTCGCGTCGCGCCGGGAACCGGTTTCGCCGTAACGGGTGTCTGTTTCGCAGAGAAAATGGATGCAGCGGCCCCGCTGTTCGTCGCGCTCGCCGGAGACCGCAACGCGCCAGGCTTGCCCGGCGATGCGGCGGCCGGCTTCGCACGCGATGCATCGGCCCGGCCGGCGGGCTTGCGCGGCTCGCGTACCAGGTCCGCGAGCGCCAGCGGGAAGCGCTTGGCGCGCTCGTCGGTCATGTGCGGCGGCTCCCGGCGCGCGCCCATTCGCGCGTCTCGGCCATGAGCTTCGTGTGCGTCAGGTCGAGTTGGAGCGGCGTGATGGAGACATAGCCGTTCGCCACGGCATGGAAATCAGTGCCTTCGCTGGCATCGAGCGCATCGCCCGACGGGCCGATCCAGAAGATAGGATTACCGCGCGGATCGGCCTGGCGGATGACAGGCTGCGAAGGATGGCGCTTGCCGAGACGCGTCACGCGCCATTCGCCGAGCTGGTCGTACGGCAAGCTGGGGATGTTCACGTTCAGCAACGGATGGCCGGGCATCGGATGATCGAGAAAGTGCGCGACGATTTCCGCCGCCACGCGCGCCGCGTCTTCGAGATGCAGCCAGTCCCGTCCGACGAGCGAGAACGCGATGGACGGAATGCCGAACATGAAGCCTTCGGTGGCCGCCGCGACGGTGCCGGAATACAGCGTGTCCTCGCCGACGTTCTGCCCGTTGTTGATACCCGACACGACGAGGTTCGGCTGCTCGTCGAGCATGCCGGTCAGCGCGATGTGCACCGAGTCGGTAGGCGTGCCGTTCACGAAATTGAAACCGTTCGCCGCACGATGAATGCTCAGAGGCCGGGACAGCGTGAGCGAGTTCGATGAGCCGCTGCAGTTCTGCTCCGGCGCCATCACGGTCACTTCGCCGAGTGGCTGCAAGGCGTCGTGCAGCACGTTGATGCCGCGAGCCAGGTAACCGTCGTCGTTGCTGAGTAGGATTCGCATCCGACGATTGTAACCGAGGAAACATGACGCGCGAACGAGTCGCCGGGGCTCGTACGGCGTGTGCGCCGTGTCATAAACTGAGCGCCTACCGACAAGGAGACAACATGCGCGCCGTTCGCTGCAACCTGCACGGATTACCCGAGACGCTCGTCATCGAGACGCTGCCCGACCTGCATCCAGAAGCGGGCGAAGTCGTCATCGACGTGAAGGCGGCGAGCGTCAATTTCCCCGACGTACTGATCATCCAGAACAAGTACCAGTTCAAGCCGCCGCTGCCCTTCACGCCGGGCGCGGAGTTCGCCGGCGTCGTGCGCGAAGTCGGCGCGGGCGTCACGCGCTTTCGGCCCGGCATGCGCGTGACGGCCTACACGGCGCAAGGCGCGTTCGCCGAACAGGCCCGGGCGAGCGAGACCGCGTGCATCGCGCTGCCCGATGACGTCGATTTCGCCGATGCCGCCGCCTTCATGATCGCCTATGGCACGTCGTATCACGCGCTCGTCGATCGCGGCGCGCTGAAGGCCGGCGACGCGCTGCTCGTGCTCGGCGCGGCGGGCGGCGTCGGGCTGGCGGCGATGCAGATCGGCAAGATCGTCGGGGCGCGCGTGATAGCGGCGGCGTCGAGCGCGGAGAAGCTCGCGTTCTGTCGCGAGCATGGCGCTGACGATGTGATCGACTATGCGAACGAAGACTTGCGCGAACGCGTCAAGGCGCTGACCGGCGGTAATGGGCCGGATGTCATATTTGATCCGGTAGGCGGCGCGTATGCGGAACCGGCGTTTCGCAGCATCGGCTGGCGCGGGCGGTATCTCGTGGTCGGCTTTGCCAATGGCGAGATACCGAGGCTGCCGCTCAACCTCGCTCTGCTGAAAGGCGCGAGCATCGTCGGCGTGTTCTGGGGCGATCACATGCGCCGCGAACCTGCGCTTGCGGAAAGCGAATACGCGACGATGGTCGACTGGATCAGAACCGGCAAGCTGCGTCCCGCCGTGACGAAACGCTATACGCTCGATGAAACGGCGAAAGCGCTCGACGACATGATGAACCGGCGGGTAACGGGGAAAGTGGTCGTGCAGATGTGAGGCGGCCGTCGCGACATTGCATCGGCAAAGGGCGCGGCGAAGCTACGGGTTAGGCATCCGGCAGTACTGTCGCCTGCGCTGCGTCCCGCTCACGCCGCGCGCCCGGCCGGACTGGTTGCGTGTCGCGCCCGCTTGCGCCCTTCAGCGCATTGAAGGCGGCCATCACGCGGCGCACGCTGAGCAGACGCTTCCAGAACCGCTCCCTCAATGCAGCCGATGGCACCAGCGCAGGCGGCAGCACCACGGCCCCCGGCCCCCAGCCCGGCCGCCACGACCGGGCGAGCCCGCGTCGCATGAAGAGCGTCAGCGTCGGCACGCCGAGCGACGAAGCAAGATGACCGAGCCCGGAATCGTTGCCGATGAACCACCTCGATTCGGCGATCCACGTCGCGACATCGCCGAGACGCGGCAGCGCGTTGACCTCGTGCCCTGCGCGCGCGACGTCGTCCCAGCCGGACATCTCCGCCGGCGAAACAAGAAAGCTCGGCACGAGCTGACGCCGCGAGAGCGCGCGAGACAGCGCGAGAAACTTGTCGCGGTCCCACATCTTCTCGGGATGGCTGCCGGTCGGATGGATGACCACGCGATTGCCGAAGCGCCCGCGCATCACGCCAGCGGGCACGACGAGGCCATTGGAGCGAGTCACTTCGCGCAGATGCAGCACGTTCGTCGCGATATTGACGATGCGCTCCACCATATGCTTGCTGCCGCTGTATTCGGGGAATTCATCGAGGCGAAGCGTTTGCCCCGAGCGGCTCAGCGCGGCGGCGTAGTCGGTCTTCCAGAGTTCGATGACCGTATCGAAGGCGCCCCGGCATGCGCCCGGCTCTCGAACGTCCACGCCTGGCAGCCAGTCCGCGAGTTGCTCCGCGACCCAGCCAAACACGACTGGCCGATAGCCGTTGCGGATGAGATTGTTGACGAGCACGAGCCCGATCAGGCTGTCTCCGATCGGCGGCGGCAATGCCACCGCAACCGCATTGCTGGTGTCCAATCTCATTCGTTGTCTTGCGCAAATCGCTTGAATCGCATCATGAAGGCGCCGCGCCGCCGATGGGGAACCGCACCGAACCCGGGAGCCCGCCGAACCGTGCACCACGATGCCCCGAGCACGGAAAGTCGGGCCGAATCTTACAGCAATGCGCCATCGAGCGTGGCCCAGGGTTCGATTCGGTTTTCGAAAGGATAACCGACTTGTGCGGATCGAGCTGACACCGGCGTGTCACTTAACGTCACGCGCGCATAAAGCACTCACAGCTTTTCGGTCTCGCCGCTCTTCGGTTGCCACTTCATCAGCCGGCGCTCGACGAGCGCGACGATTCCATCGAGCACGAGTGCGAACGCGGTCAGCACCAGAATGCCGGCGAAGACCGTGTTGATATCGAACGTGCCTTCGGCCTGCAAGATGAGATAACCGACGCCCCGCGCCGAGCCGAGATATTCGCCGACCACCGAGCCGACGAACGCAAGCCCGACCGATGTATGCAAGCTCGAAAACACCCAGCTCGTCGCGCTCGGCAAATACACGTGCCGCAGGAGTTGCTTGCGGTTCGCGCCGAGCATTCGCGCGTTTGCAAGCACGACCGGGCTGACTTCCTTCACGCCCTGATAGACGTTGAAGAACACGATGAAAAACACCAGCGTCACGCCGAGCGCCACCTTCGACCAGATGCCGAGGCCGAACCACACTGCGAAGATCGGCGCGAGAATCACGCGGGGCATCGAGTTGGCGGCCTTGATGTACGGATCGAGAAGCGCGCTCATCGTCGGGGCGAGCGCGAGCCACAGACCGACCCCAAGACCGAACACCGTCCCGATGACGAACGCCAGCACCGTCTCGATCAGCGTCACCCACAGGTGCAGATAAATCTCGCCGCCGCTGAACCATTCCCAGATGCGCACGAGCACCTTCTGCGGCTCGCCGAAGAAGAAGGCGGCCTTGTTCGCGTCGTCGAAATAGAAAGGCGGCAGAAGCGTCGGGCTGGTCAGCGCGTACCACAGCACGAAGCACGCAACGAGCAGCAGGACCTGCCACAGGACCAGATTTTTTCGATTCGGGCGCAGCCTATTCCACATGATCGTTCCGTTTCAACTGCTGCTGATAACCCTTGAGCACTTCCTCACGCAGCACGCCCCAGATCTGCGCGTGCAACTCCACGAAACGGGGATGCGAGCGAATCTCGGCGACATCGCGCGGACGCGGCAAGTCGATGGCGAACTCGCCGATCGGATGCGTCCCCGGCCCCGCCGACAGCACGACCACGCGATCGGACATCGAAATGGCTTCGTCGAGATCGTGCGTGATGAAGAGCACCGCCTTGCGTTTCGCGGCCCACAGATCGAGCAGCTCGTTCTCCATCAACTGCCGCGTCTGGATGTCGAGCGCGGAGAACGGCTCGTCCATGAGGATGATGTCGGGATCGAGAATGAGCGTCTGCGCCATCGCGACGCGCTTTCTCATGCCGCCCGACAATTGATGCGGATAGCGGTCGCCGAAACCGCCGAGGCCCACGCGCTTGAGCCATGCCTCGCCGCGCGCCGCGGCTTCGTCGTTCGTCACGCCCCGGAACGCGAGGCCGGCGGTGAGGTTCTCGAGCGCGGAACGCCAGGGCATCAGCGCATCGGCCTGGAACATGTAGCCGGCGCGCCGGTTGATGCCATTCAGCTTTTCGCCGAAGACACGCACGGTGCCGGACGACGGCTGCAACAGTCCCGCCGATACATTGAGCAACGTCGACTTGCCGCATCCCGTGGGACCGACGACGGAGACGAACTCGCCCGGCGCAATCGTGAGGTCGGTGTTTCGAACGGCCGTATAACGGTCGCTGCGGCTATCGCGTGAAGCGAACGTGCACGTGACGTCTTCCAGCGCAAGCGCAGGTGTCGAAGTGGTATTCATCGCTCACGCCTTGACGGTCGCGAGCGCCTTCTTCACGAAGTCGTTGGTCCACGTCTTCGACACGTCGATCGGCTTGCCCTTCACCGTTTCGTCGAACGCCTGCAGCGTCTTCAGCGCCGTCGCCGGGCCGTCTTCCGGCATCAGGCCGTCCGGCGACATGGCTTCCTTCACGTGCTGCCACGAGTCGAGATACAGCGCGCGATCGCCGAGCAAATAGCCTTCCGGCACGGTCGCGATCAATTCCTTGCCCGATGCCGCCTGCAGCCACTTGAGCGCGCGGACCATCGCGTTGGTCAGCGCCTGCGTCGTGTTCGGGTTCTTGTTGATGAAGCTCTGCGACGTGTACAGGCAGCCCGCAGGCATGTTGCCGCCGAAGACCGCCTTCGTATCGGCAAGCGTGCGCGTATCGGAGACGATGCGGATATCGCCTGCGCGATCCAGCTTGGTCATCACGGGATCGAGATTGGCGATGGCGTCGATCTGACCGGACTGCAGCGCGGCAATCGCGCCCGCCCCGGCGCCCACGCCGATGAACGATACATCGCTCGCTTTCAGCCCTGCCTTGGCGAGCACGAAGCTCGCCATAATCGACGTCGACGAGCCCGGCGCGGTCACGCCGATCTTCTTGCCCTTGAGATCGGCCACCGACTTGTAGTTCGGCATCGCCTTCTTCGATACGGCGAGCACGATCTGCGGCGCGCGCCCCTGAAGCACGAACTCGCGGAAATACTGGTTCTTCGCCTGCAGCAGCAGCGTGTGTTCGAACGCGCCGGATACGACATCGGCACTGCCGCCGACCGCTGCCTGCAACGCCTTCGCGCCGCCCGCGAAATCCGAAATCTCGACGTCGAGCCCTTCATCCTTGAAGTAGTTGCGGCGCTCGGCGATCGTGAGCGGCAGATAGTAGAAGAGGTTCTTGCCGCCGACCGCGATCGACACCTTCGTCTGCTCCAGCTTGCCCTGCCCGAAGGCGAGCGGCATGCCCGACAGTGCACCACCCGCGAGCACGGCGCCGCTCGCGATGAACGTTCTGCGTTTCATCGTTGTTTGTCTCCTGTCCCATGCAAGCTTGCTTGCTGCATGTGTTTTGTTGTTGTCGCGGTGAAGCTGACCTAGATGACCTTGGCCGCTCGCAGCCGCGCGATGTCGTCAGGATGATACCCGAGCGTTTGAAGCACTTCATCGGTGTGTTCACCGAGTTGCGGTCCGAGCCAGCGTGTCTCGCCGGGCGTTTCCGATAGCTTCGGCGTGACGTTGGGCAGCGTAATCTCGCGGCCGTCCTGCCAGGGGAAGCGCTGAAGCATCTGACGCGCGATGAATTGCGGATCGGCGAACATGTCCGCCACGCTGTAGATGCGCCCGGCCGGCACCTCGGCGGCGTTGAGCACGGCGAGCGCCTCGTCGATGCTGCGCGTCGCGAGCCAGGCGGCGATCGCGTCGTCGATTTCCTGCGTGCGCGGCACGCGGCCATCGTTGGAAGCGAGCGCGGGATCGTCGGCGAGATCGGCGCGGTCGATCGCCATCATGAGCCGCTTGAAAATAGGATCGCTGTTGCCGCCGATCACGATGCTTCCATCGCGGCAAGGATACGTATTCGACGGCACGATGCCCGGCAGCGACGCGCCCGTGCGTTCGCGCACGAGGCCATACACGCCGTACTCCGGCACGACGCTCTCCATCATGTTGAAGACGGCTTCGTAGAGCGCGACGTCCACCACTTGCCCCTTGCCGCCATTGACTTGCCGATGATGCAGCGCCATCAGCGCGCCGATCACGCCATGCAGCGCCGCGATCGAATCGCCGATCGAGATGCCGATGCGCGGCGGCGGCAAGTCCGGATAGCCGGTGATATGACGCAGGCCGCCCATCGATTCGGCGATCGCGCCGAAGCCCGGCCGGTCGCGATACGGCCCGGTCTGCCCGTAGCCTGACAGCCGCACCATCACGAGGCCGGGGTTGTCGGCGGACAGCGTTTCGTAGCCGAGACCGAGCTTTTCGAGCAAGCCAGGGCGAAAATTTTCCACGACGACATCGGCTTCCTTCGCGAGCCGCCGCACGATTTCCTTGCCCTCTTCCGCCTTGAGGTTGACCGTCACCGATTTCTTGTTGCGCGCCTGCACGGCCCACCACAGCGACGTGCCGCCCACTTCCGGATACAGCTTGCGCCACTTGCGCAGCGGATCGCCGCCGTTCGGATCTTCGATCTTGATGACATCCGCGCCGAACTCGCCCATGAAACGCGCGGCGAACGGCCCGGCGATGAGCGTGCCGAGTTCGAGCACTTTGACGCCGGCGAGCGGCCCGGTCGTTGCGGTCATTCGCGTCTCCTATCAATAGCTTTTTACGGCCCGTTCATGTCAGCGGGCTTTGTCGACTGCTTCAGAGCGGCTTGAATCGGGGCGTGCCGTCCGCGAGGGTATCGTTGAACATCTGCGCGGGACGCACCCACAGGCCGCGGTCGTGCGGCCACAAGTGTTCGTAGACCGTCATTTCTTCTTCGGTTTCGGAGTGCCGCGCGACGCCGATCACGCGATAAAGCCCACCCTTGTAATGCCGATGCGTGGCGAGCGCGAGTGCTTCGGTTTCTGTCATGACTTGTGGATTCCGCTGGATGTCACAGGGCTAAACGGAGCGGCGATCGATCATCGCCCGGGCGATGGTGCCGGCATCGACATATTCCAGTTCGCCGCCCACCGGCACGCCGCGAGCGAGCCGCGTCACCTTCAGCCCCTTCGATTTCAAGGTCTGCGCGAGGTAATGCGCGGTGGCTTCCCCTTCGTTCGTGAAGTTGGTGGCGAGCACCACTTCCTGCACGACGCCATCCAGCGCGCGGTTGATGAGCCGGTCGAAGTGAATCTCCTTCGGACCGATGCCGTCGAGCGGACTGAGCCTGCCCATCAGCACGAAGTAAAGCCCGCGATAGGTCAGCGTCTGCTCGAGCATGATCTGATCGGCGGGCGTCTCGACGACGCACAGCAACGCCGGATCGCGCTCTTCATCGAGGCAGACTTCGCAGACGGCCGCCTCGGTGAACGTGTTGCACTTCTCGCAGTGCCGCAGATGCTCGGTCGCGAACAGCAGCGACTGGCCGAGCTTTTCGGCGCCGGCGCGGTCGTGCTGCATCAGGTGATACGCCATGCGCTGCGCCGACTTGGGACCGACGCCGGGCAGCGCGCGCAGCGCCTCGACGAGCGCCGACAATGCGGAAGGTTGTTTCATGTGTCCTCATGGCGCGCCCCGTACGGGGCGCGGATTTAGAACGGCAGCTTGAAGCCCGGCGGCATCGGCATGCCGGCGGTCATGCCGCTCATCTTTTCCTGCGTGGTGGCTTCCGCCTTGCGCACGGCGTCGTTGAAGGCCGCGGCGACGAGGTCTTCCAGCATGTCCTTGTCGTCGGCGAGCAGGCTCGGATCGATCGACACGCGCTTCACGTCGTTCTTGCAGGTCATCGTCACTTTCACGAGACCGGCGCCGGACTGGCCCTCGACCTCGATCAGCGCGAGCTGGTCCTGCATCTTCTTCATGTTTTCCTGCATCTGCTGAGCTTGTTTCATCAGCCCGGCGAGTTGGTTCTTCATCATGGTTCGGCTCCTTGCTGGAAAGCGGATATGGCGGATGGCGACAAGCGCGCCGCGCATGCAACGGCTGCAACGGCGCGCAAAAAATGGCGATGCCGCGGATGCGGCCAATCTTACTGTGCGCGCGGCGCCTGCTGTGCGGACGCGTCGGCGAGTGGCCGGATCGAGCCTTGCACGATGCTCGCGCCGAAATCGCGGATCAGCGACTGCACGAACGGGTCGCGCTGGATTTCCTGTTCGGCCTCCTGCTGGCGTCGTGCGCGTTCGCAGGCATCGAGCGCGGCGGCGGTGCGGCGCACGGGGCCGACCGCGACGTTGACTTCGATTGCCCGGCCGAGTTTTTCGGCGAGCGCAGCCTTGAGCTTCGCGACGTGCGAGGCGTCGGCGTACATCTGGACCGCGACGGCGAGCGTGACGGAATTCGCGTCGCAGGCGGTCAGTTCGCTGTTGAACGCAAGCTGATAGGCGACGCCCTTGAGCGGCAAATCGGCTGCGAGCACGGCCCATTCGACCGCGACGCCGAGCGCATCGAGCGGCACGGCGGGCGGCAGCGGCGTGGCATCGACTTTCGGTGCGGGCGTGGATGCGGACTCACCGGCGAAGCGCATGTCGTCGGGGCCGCTATCGAACGCGGGCACGAAGCCGTCATCGGGCGGCATGAAGTACTCATCTTCCGACGATACCGACGGGTAATCGTCCGGCGGCATGTCTTCCCACGGCGGGACGACCTTCGCAGCGGGCTTGGCCTGCAATTCGGGCGCGGCTGCGGGTGCAGCGGCCGGCGCTGCGCGACGCGGCACGGGAGCCTGAACCTGAACGGCCGGCTTGGCGACCGGTTTGGGGGCGACAGGCTTCGCCGCAGCCGCCGATGCCCCGCGCGCTCCGCGATCCGACGACAGGCGCATGCCCGCGCTGCGCAGCACTTCGAGCGCGGCGCTGGGTCCGGTGCCGGCGCGCTTCGCCGCTTCGGCCTGCGGGGTGTCCTGTGCCTGACTCGCGGCATCGTTCAACGCTTGACGCGCTGCTTCGGGAAGCGGCGCGGACGCGGCGGGCGGCGCATCGGCGGGCTCACTTGGCTCACTTGGCTCACTCGGCTCGGCCGCTCGCGTCACGACGACAGGCGGTGCAGCAACATCAGCAGAGGCGTCGACGATGGTTTCCGCGACCGGCTGCGCCGGCTTCTCGCTAACCGCCGGCTCACCCGTAACCGGCTGCGGCTGAGGAATATCCGCAGGTTCCACGCGCATGACGGGCGCTTCCGCCGTCGGCTGCGGCGAACCGTTCGCCGAAGTCTCGACGGGCGATACTTCCACCGCCTTCGCGGACACCGGCGCGGGCGCCACCGCGCGCTCGGCCATCGCGCCGGCGAGCGCGGCGCTGCGCTGCGCCTTGGCCGGCTGCGGCGCGTTGACGGCGACACCGCCGCCGCCCGGCCCGCCCGCCGGCTCGAACGCCAGCATGCGCAAAAGCGTCATCGTGAAGCCGGCGTATTCGTCGGGCGCAAGGCCCAGTTCGCCGCGCCCCACAGTTGCGATCTGATAGAACAATTGCACCTGCTCGGCGGAGAGCATCTCCGCGAAGCGGCGGATATCCGCGGCCTCGGGCCACTCGTCGAGCACCGACGACGGCGCGAACTGCGCCCAAGCGATTCGATGCAGCAGACTCGCCAGATCCTGCAGCGCCGTCGAAAACGACAGGCTGCGCAGCGCCATTTCATCGGCGATGGAGAGGACGCCTTCGCCATCGCTCGCGGCGAGGGCGTCGATCAGCCGGATCAGATAGCTTTGATCGAGCGCGCCGAGCATGCCGCGCACGGCTTCCTCGGTGACTTCGTTGGCCGAATACGCGATGGCCTGATCGGTCAGCGAGAGCGCGTCGCGCATGCTGCCGTCCGCGGCGCGCGACAGGAGCCGCAGCGCCTGCGACTCGAACGTGATCTGTTCCTGCTGAAGGATCTTCTCGAGATGCGAGACGATATGCCCGGCCGGCATCTGCTTCAGATTGAACTGCAGGCAGCGCGACAGCACCGTGACCGGAATCTTCTGCGGATCGGTCGTCGCCAGGATGAACTTCACATGCGGCGGCGGTTCTTCCAGCGTCTTCAACATCGCGTTGAAGGCGTGGTTCGTCAGCATGTGGACTTCGTCGATCATGTAGACCTTGAAGCGCGCATCGACCGGCGCGTACACGGCGCGCTCCAGCAACGCGGCCATTTCATCCACACCACGATTACTCGCCGCATCCATCTCGACGTAATCGACGAAGCGGCCCTCGTCGATTTCCCGGCACGCGCGGCACACGCCGCACGGCTTCGAGGTCACGCCGGTTTCACAGTTGAGCGCCTTCGCGAAGATCCGCGAGAGCGTCGTTTTGCCCACGCCGCGCGTGCCCGTGAACAGATACGCGTGATGCAGACGGCCGCCATCGAGGGCGTGCGTGAGCGCCCGAACGACGTGCTCCTGGCCGACGAGCGACTCGAACGATTTCGGCCGCCATTTGCGTGCGAGAACTTGATAGGTCATGCGCGAAATTGTATCAGCAACGACTTTGGGTAAACGCCGCCCGGACGCGCAGTGCCGGGCGTCGGAACGGCCGCTTCCGGGACGACAGATGCCCGAAGCAACGCGCGCAAAAGCAGCGGCTCATGCCGGAATGACTTCGAAGATGGGGGAGATACAGCAGAAGAAAAGCGGAAGGTGACGAGCCCGACCCTCGGCACTGGTGGAAAGCGGCTGTGGCTGCTTCGTTCCCGACCTGACCAGGTTGACCGCGCCACCATGCGAGGAGGCCCGTCACGACGAATCATAGCACAGCCCGCGCGACGCCCGGAAGCCTCGTACAGGCGCCCTCTTGCGCTGCGAGTTTTCGGCCTCAGATGGTCCCCTATCGGGCACCGGCAACGGATAGCAAAGTAAGCTAAGATGACACATGACTCATCCGTGACCGGCGGATCGCACGCTTCATGACGACGTCCGGCAAGCGGAGTTCGCGGCTTTCGAGCGGCGAATTTCCTTTTCAGTTTTGGTGTATCGTGGCGAGCATTCCAACGCGGCCTCGAATCAATTGAGGTATTCAGATAATGAGCGAATCAATCAAGCACATCAGCGACGCTTCTTTCGAACAGGACGTCGTCAAGTCGGATAAACCTGTCCTGCTCGACTTCTGGGCCGAGTGGTGCGGTCCGTGCAAGATGATTGCCCCGATCCTCGACGAAGTCGCGAAGGATTACGGCGATCGTCTGCAGATCGCGAAGATCAATGTCGACGAACATCAGTCGACGCCGGTGAAGTTCGGCGTGCGCGGCATTCCCACGCTGATCCTCTTCAAGAACGGCGCGGTCGCCGCTCAAAAGGTCGGCGCGCTGTCCAAGTCGCAGCTCACCGCATTCCTCGACAGCAACCTGTAAAAGCGTCGCCGGGCGTCTGCCTCGTTTATCCCGGCGGCAGCGCCATGAAGAACGCGCCCGGGCCGATGTTGTCGCGCGACAACATCGGCTGAAAAGCCCCGCCCCCGGCCTATCCGAGGCCCGCAAGGCGTGTGCTATGCTAGAATTACAAGACTTCAAGAAGTATTAAGTCCTAGAGCGGTTCCGCTCACCTCTTCTCCCATCTTTCTGTCGCACCTCTTCTCCCTGGCGGGAAATCCGTATGCATTTATCCGAGCTCAAGTCTCAGCACGTGTCTGCACTGATCGAGATGGCCAATGGCCTCGAGATCGAAAACGCGAACCGCCTGCGCAAGCAGGAATTGATGTTCGCGATTCTTAAAAAGCGCGCCAAGGCTGGCGACACGATTTTCGGCGACGGCACGCTCGAAGTGCTGCCGGACGGCTTCGGTTTCCTGCGCTCGCCCGAGACATCCTATCTCGCGAGTACGGACGATATCTATATCAGCCCGTCGCAGATCCGCCGCTTCAATCTGCATACCGGCGATACGATCGAAGGCGAAGTCCGCACGCCGAAAGACGGCGAACGTTACTTCGCGCTGGTCAAGGTCGACAAAGTCAACGGGCAGCCGCCCGAGGCCTCGAAACACAAGATCATGTTCGAGAACCTCACGCCGCTGCACCCGAACAAGCCGCTGCCGCTCGAACGCGAAATGCGCGGCGAAGAAAACGTCACGGGCCGGATCATCGACATGATCTCGCCCATCGGCAAGGGCCAGCGCGGCCTGCTGGTGGCGTCGCCGAAGTCGGGCAAGACCGTGATGCTGCAGCACATCGCGCATGCGGTGAAGGCGAATCATCCTGACGTGATCCTGTTCGTGCTGCTCATCGACGAGCGTCCGGAAGAAGTGACGGAAATGCAGCGGTCGGTGCGCGGCGAAGTGATCGCATCGACGTTCGACGAACCCGCCGCGCGTCACGTGCAAGTGGCCGAAATGGTCATCGAGAAGGCGAAGCGCCTGGTCGAAATGAAGCACGACGTGGTGATTCTGCTCGACTCCATCACGCGTCTCGCGCGTGCGTACAACACGGTCGTGCCGGCGTCGGGCAAGGTGCTGACGGGCGGTGTCGATGCCAACGCGCTGCAGCGTCCGAAGCGGTTCTTCGGCGCGGCGCGCAATATCGAGGAAGGCGGGTCGCTGACCATCATCGGCACGGCGCTGATCGAAACCGGCAGCCGCATGGACGACGTGATCTACGAAGAGTTCAAGGGCACCGGCAACATGGAAGTGCACCTGGAACGCCGCCTCGCGGAGAAGCGTGTTTATCCGTCGATCAACCTGAACAAGTCAGGCACGCGCCGCGAAGAACTGCTCATCAAGCCGGACCTGCTGCAAAAGGTGTGGGTGCTGCGCAAGTTCATTCACGACATGGACGAAGTCGAAGCGATGGAATTCCTGCTCGACAAGATCCGTCAGACGAAGAGCAACTCCGAGTTCTTCGACATGATGCGCCGCGGCGGGAGTTGATCCCTGCTCGACACAAAAAACCGCCTGCACCGTCAGGCGGTTTTTTTATGCTCGCGGGCATGCCGCGCTTCGTACAATCGATCTGTCTTCACGATCCGCACGACCGATGGCCAATCTTTTCACCCGCTGGCTCGGCGCGCAACGCCGCGAGCGCGCGCTGCGCAAACACGCTATCGACGACGCCCTCTGGCAACGCACGCTCGATGCGTTCCCGTTCTACCGCCACCTGAACGCGGCCGACCGCGAGCGTCTGCGCGAGACGACGAGCCTCTTCATCGCGCAGAAGGAATTTTCGACTGCGCATGGACTCGAGCTGACGGACGAGATGATCGTGTCGATCGCCGCGCAAGCCTGCCTGCCGGTGCTCAACCTGGACCTCGATCTGTATGGCGGCTGGGTCGGCGTGATTATCTATCCGGGTGAGTTCGTCATCAGGAAGACGGTGGAGGATGAAGCCGGCGTCGTTCACGAGATCGAGCACGACGCGAGCGGCGAAGCATGGGAAGGCGGGCCGGTCGTGCTGTCGTGGGAAGACACGCAGATGGCCGATGCCTCGGACGCGTACAACGTCGTAATCCACGAGTTCGCGCACAAGATCGACATGGTCAACGGCGAAGCCGACGGGCACCCTCCGCTCTTTCGCCGCTGGCACGCGCCGCTCGACAACGCCGCCTGGTCCGATATCTTCGATAACGCCTACGACCAGTTCTGCGCCCGCGTCGATGCCGTGCCGCAGCGGCGCTGGAGCCGTTTCGAGCGCGAATCGCTGATCGATCCTTATGCGGCGGACCATCCGTCGGAGTTCTTCGCCGTGTGCAGCGAGGCGCTCTTCGTCACGCCGGACGCATTCGAATCCGAGTACCCGGAGCTCTATCGGCTGCTTGCGCGGTATTACCGGCAGGATCCGGCGAACGTCGGTGCGCTGACCGGCTACTCCGCCTGACCGCAAAAAGTGTCGAGCGGCTGATTTTCTGGCATAATCGCCATTTTTCGACCCCAGGCAAGTGACTCGCGAAAAGCGCCGTGAAACGGTGCGGCGGGTTGGCTACCGCCAGATACCAGGAAAGACCATGAAAGAAGGCATTCACCCGAATTATCGCGAAGTCCTGTTCGTCGACATGTCGAACGACTTCCGTTTCGTGACCCGCTCGACCATCCAGACGCGCGAGACCGCCGAATTCAACGGCAAGACGTACCCGCTCGCGAAGATCGAAGTGTCGTCGGAATCGCACCCGTTCTACACCGGCCAGCAGAAGATCATGGACACGGCCGGCCGCGTCGAGAAGTTCAACAACAAGTTCGCACGCTTCTCCGCCAAGAAGTAAGTTGGGCTTCAGGTTTCAGCAAAAAGGGCAGCTTCGGCTGCCCTTTTTTGTCGGCGCGCGGTTTGTGCGTCGCGCCGCTGCATCGCAAGCGTGGAGCGTCGTCCCGCATTGAACGCTGCAACCCGCGACACGACTACAATGCCGGATGCTCCAGCCACGCTGCGTTTCGGCGCATCTCTCAGGCCCGTCTTTTCACCAAGCTTCTCGCATGCGATCTGTCGTTCGTCTGACCGCCTCCGCCACCAGCGCCCTGCCGCGCTGGCTGCTGCTCGCCATCTGCATCACCTATGCGTCGTTTGGCCTCTTTGGCCGCGATCCCTGGAAGAACGAAGACGCGGCCGGCTTCGGCGTCATGTGGACGATGGCCAACGGCGACGCCCGCGACTGGCTCCTGCCGAACCTGATCGGCAAAGCCGCCACCGGCGACGGCCCGCTGATGTACTGGCTCGGCGCGACGTTCATTCGCGTGCTGAGTCCATGGGTCGATGCGAGCAACGCATCGCGCGTCATTACCGGGCTGCTGTTCTGTCTCGCGTGCGCGTTCGTGTGGTACTCGGCCTATTTGCTTGGCCGGCGTGACGAAGCCCAGCCCTTTAAATACGCTTTCGGCGGCGAGCCGGAACCGCGTGACTATGGCCGCACGCTCGCCGATGGCGCGCTGCTCATCCTGCTCGCGTGCTTCGGTCTGGCCGAGCGCGGCCACGAAACCACGCCGCAACTCGCGCAGTTCGCCGGCACCGCGATGCTCATCTACGGCCTCGTTCGCAGCCTGGACAAGCCGATCCACGGCGCGCTCGTGTGGGGCGCGGCGATCGGCGTCGTCGGGTTGTCGAGCTCGCCGGTGCTCGTGTTCGCGCTTTTGCTCTGCACGCTCGCGATGACCGTCATCGTGCGTCAGGTGCGCGCCGCGCCGCTGCTGATTTACGGCTTGCCGGTTGCGGTCGTGCTGATCGCCGCCTGGGTGCTGCCGACGCTGCACTTCTTCCCCGACGACGGCGAATGGTGGCTGCGTCAATGGTGGCGCAACAGCTTCCATACTTTCACCGCGCCGCCGTCGCTGGAACTGGGCTACGCGATCAAGAACCTCCCGCTCTTCACGTGGCCCGCGTGGCCGCTCGCGATCTGGGCGTTCGTGAGCTGGGGCGGCATGCGCCGCTCGCCGCACGTCGCGGTGCCCTTGTCGATCATCGGGCCGCTGCTGGTGCTGGTGGTGCTGCAGGCGCACGAAACCAACCGGCTCTTCATGCTGCTGCTGCCGCCGCTCTCGGTGCTCGCGACGTTCGCGCTGCCCACGCTCAAGCGCGGCGCGATCAACGCGATCGACTGGTTCGCGATGCTGAGCTTCACGATCATCGGCACGCTGGTCTGGCTCGTATGGACGGCCGGCATGTTCGGCTTTCCCGCGCCGATGGCCCGCAATCTCGCGCGTCTGGCGCCGGGCTTTCATCCCGAGTTCAAGCTGATCTCGTTCGTCTGCGCGGTCGCCGTGACGGTCTGCTGGTTCATGCTCGCGCGCTGGCGTCTCACGCGTCATCCGAAGGTGCTGTGGCGCAGCGTCGTATTGTCGAGCGCCGGCACCACGCTGATGTGGGTGCTGCTCATGACATTGTGGCTTCCGGTGGTCAACTATAGCCGCACCTATCGCGACGTCGCGGAGCAGATCGCATCGCATCTTCCGCCTGATTACACCTGCATCTCCCCGGCGCGCCTGGGCGACGCGCAGATCGCCACGTTCGCCTATTTCGGCGGCATGCAGTTTGCATTCGACGAAGACTGCGACGTGATCCTGCGTCAGGATCGCGCGGACTTCGGCGATCCGTCGTCGATGTCGACGTTCGAATGGAAGCTCGTCTGGGAAGGCCGGCGCGTCGCCGATCGCGACGAGCGGTTCCGCCTGTATGTGCGCATCCAGCGTCCGGTGCCGCCGCCGGCAAAACCCGTGCGCAAGCGCAGCCTGCGCCGGCCGCAATAAAAGGACATGACCTCGATATCACCCGTTCGTACCGGCACGACCGGCATGTGGAGCGATGTGCGAAAGATCGCATCGCTTGCATGGCCCGTGCTGATCGGCCAGCTCGCGGTGATCGCGTTCGGCGTGATCGACACCGCGATGGTCGGCCGCTTCTCCGCCACCGATCTCGCCGCGCTCGGCCTCGGTTCGTCGATCTATATCTCCGTCTACATCGGGCTGACGGGCATTCTGGTCGCGCTGCAGCCGATCGCCGGGCAACTCTTCGGCGCGGGCCGCGAAAGCGAGATCGGCGAGGAGACGCGTCAGGCGCTGTGGCTCGCGGCGGTGCTCGCCGTCGCCGGTTTCGTCCTGCTCTATTTTCCCGAACCGCTGCTGAGTCTCGCCAAAGCCCCGCCTGCGCTGCATGACCGCACGGTCGATTATCTGCGCATCCTGTCGTTCGGCTTGCCCGCGAGCCTCGCGTTTCGCGTCTACAGCTCGCTGACGAACGCGGTCGGCAAGCCACGGCTCGTGATGTTTCTGCAGATCGGCGGACTCGTGCTCAAGTTTCCGCTCAACACCTGGTTCATCTTCGGCGGCTTCGGCGTGCCCGCGCTCGGCGGGCCGGGCTGCGCGCTCGCGAGCACGCTCATCAACTGGGTGCTGGCGATCGTCGGCATGACGGTGCTGCTGAAGTTCGAGTTCTTCCGTCCATTCGGCATCTTTTCGCGCTTCACGTGGCCCGTGTTCAAGCGACAGGTCGCGCTTCTGCGGCTCGGCATTCCGATGGGCCTCTCGTACCTGATCGAAGTGACGTCATACACGTTCATGGCGCTCTTCATCTCGCGCTTCGGCACGACGACGCTCGCCGGTCATCAGATCGCGGGCAATCTCGGCGCCGTGCTGTACATGACGCCGCTGTCGATCGGCATCGCATCGTCCACGCTGGTCTCGCAGGCGCTCGGCGCGCAACGCTTCGACGATGCCGCGTCGATCTCGCGTCACGGCATCGGCATGGCGTGCGTCCTGGCGCTCGGGTATGGCGTCGCGCTGCTTGCCGCGCGGCCGCACGTGATCGGCGCCTACACGCCCGATCCGAACGTCATCGCCGCAGCCATGCCGCTCGTGCTCATCATCTTCTTCTATCACCTCTGCGACGCGCTCCAGATCACCACGGCGTTCATTCTGCGCGCGTACAAGGTGACGATCGTGCCGACCGTCATCTATGCGATCGCGCTATGGGGCATCGGACTCGGCGGCGGCTATCTGCTGGGCTTCGATGTCGGCGGCGCAGTGCCCGCTTCGCTGCAAGGCGCACGCGGTTTCTGGATCGCCAATTCGCTCAGTCTCGGCGTGGCGGGCGTCGGCCTCTTTCTCTACTGGCGGCGCGTGAGCACCCGACATATCAGCACCGTCGACCTGCGCTGAGCCGATTCGTCGCAAAGCGTCAACGCTTTCGCACGGACAGTAAGAACAACGTAGGCGTCCAGTAGAATCGCGCGTCGAGGAACCCTCGGAGCGAGTGGATGAGCCGCGTTATCAGCAAACAAAAATGGATCCTGGCCGCAACCACCGTACTCGCCGCGCTGGCGTTGAGCGTGGCGAATCATCGGGCCGATGCGGCGCGCGCCGTCAGCGTGTCGCCGCAAGGCAAGGTCGCCCAGGTGAGGCAGGTCGTCGTCAAGTTCGACGAAGCAATGACCGCGTTCGGCAGCCCCGCTGCCGCCGCCCCGGCGAAGCTGGCATGTGACGGCGCGCCCGCGGCCGCCACGGCGGGCAGTGCGCGCTGGATCGACCAGAAGACCTGGGCCTTCGACTTCAACAGCGACCTGCCGCCCGGCGTGCGCTGCGCCGTCGATCTCAACGCGGGCATCAAGTCCGCCGCGGGCAACGCGCTCGCGGGTCCGAGTCACTTCACGTTCCAGACCGGCGGTCCGTTCGTGACGCGCATCGAGCCGAGTGGCGGCGACATCGAAGAAGATCAAGTCTTCGTGCTGCGCCTGAACGGTCCGGCGACGCAAGCCTCCGTGCTCGATCACGTCTGGTGCGAATCGAGCGCGCTCGGCAACCGCATCCCCGTGCGCATGACCGATGACGCGACCCGCACGGCTCTCCTCGAACATTTCCGCTACCAGAAAGAAAGCGATCGCGTGCTCACGCTCGCTTGCCAGCAGCGGCTGCCGTCCGCCTCGAAGATGCAGCTCGTCTTCGGACAAGGCGTGACGGGGCCGAGCGGCATCCCGAACGACGTCGAGAAGCGCTTCGATTACACCGTGCGCGAACCGTTCAAGGCCGGCTTCACGTGCGAGCGCGAGAACGCGAACGCGCCGTGCACGCCGCTGAGTCCCGTCCGGCTCTCGTTCACCGCGCCGATCAGCCGCGCGGACGCAGCGAAGTTCGTGTTGCGCGGGCCGAACGGCAGCGTCGCCCCGCGCTTCAATCCGGACGACAAGGATGCCGAAGTAAGCGCCGTCGAGTTCGCCGCGCCACTGCCGGAGCGCGCTGCGCTCACCATCGAAGCACCGTCGAATCTGAAGGACGTAAGCGGCCGCGCGCTCGCCAACGCGGACTTCTTCCCGCTCAAGACGGCCACCGCCGGGATGCCGCCGCTCGCGAAATTCTCGTCGGGATCGTTCGGGATCATCGAGCGGTTTGCCGAGCCGGACATGCCCGCCATGCTGCCGGTCACGCTGCGTCACGTCGAAGCGGACCTGCACGTGCAAGGGCTCAACGCCGGCGCTTCCAGGATCACCAAGCTGAAGCTCGATGCGGACACGGACATCCGCCAATGGATGCGAACCGTCGACGTGTTCAACGGCATGACGATGTCGCGCTCGAGCGTCCAGGCGCGCATGCCCGAAGCGTTGCATAACGGCATCGCGCCGGTCATCGTGCGCAATCAGGATGGCACCGTGAGCAGCGATCCGGCCATCGACATTCGCTCGCTCTCGCTCCTGACCAAACGCGCGGGCGTTGAAACGCTGACGCTGCCCGCCGCCGATCCGAAGGCACTGCGGCCGTTCGAAGTCGTCGGCATTCCGTTCACGAAGCCCGGGTTTTACGTCGTCGAACTGGCGTCGCCGGCGCTCGGCGCATCGCTGATGGGCAAGCAACAGTCGATGTTCGTCCGCACGTCGGTGCTCGTCACGAACCTCGGCGTGCATTTCAAGCAAGGGCGCGAAAACAGCGTCGTCTGGGTGACGACGCTCGACAAGGGCAAGCCCGTGCCGAACGCGCAAGTGCGCGTGACGGACTGCAACGGCGATCAGGTCGCCACCGCCACCACCGATGCGCAAGGCATCGCGAGGATCGACAAGCCGCTCGCGGCAGCGCGCGAGTGCGGCGAACGGAGCCTGGCCTACGACGGCTTCTTCGTATCGGCGCGTGTGAACGATCCCGTCACCGGTCCCGACATGGCCTTCGTGCAATCGGACTGGAATCGCGGCATCGAATCATGGCGCTTCAACGTGCCGACCGACATGAGCGTCACGCGCACCGCACGTGCCCACACCATCTTCGACCGCACGCTGTTGCGCGCGGGCGAAACGGTGTCGATGAAGCATCTGCTGCGCGTCGAGACGCTCGGCGGCTTCGCGTTCGCGAAGAAGTATCCGACGCGCGTGACCATCCGCCATATCGGCAGCGGGCAGACGTGGCATCTGCCGCTCGCGTGGGCCGCGGACCATAGCGCGGATTCCACGTTCAACGTGCCCGCAGCGGCGAAGCTCGGCGAGTACAGCGTATCGCTCGACGACGGCAAGTCCGGTGCAAGCAGCACCGACGACGAGGACAACGGCGGCCCGGTCAGCGAGTCGTACGCGACGGGCAGCTTTCGCGTCGAGGAATTCCGCCTGCCGGTTTTCAAGGGCTCCATCTCGGCCGGCGACAGCAAATCGCCGGGACTCGTCGCCGCGAAGGAAGCGCCGGTTTGCGTGCGACTCGAATATGTGCAAGGCGGCCCGGCGTCGAACCTGCCGGTGCAGGTGTCGGCGCTCGTGCGCGACGCGTACCCGTCCTTCGCTTCGCAATTCGAAGGATTCAGCTTCTCGCCGTATCGCAAGCCGGCGAACGATGGCGCAAGCGCGCCCGCCGAGGATCAGGAAGGCGATGGCGGCGAAGAGCAGCAAGGCGATTCCACGACGAAACTGATCGCCGACAAGGTGCGCGTGACGCTCGATCGCGATGGCGCGGGCAAGCTGACCGTGATGCCGCTGCCCGCCGTCGATGCGCCGAAGCGCCTCGCGCTCGAAGCCACCTTTGCCGACCCGAACGGCGAGATTCAGACGATCAGCGGCGCGGCGACGCTCTGGCCCGCCGCGGTCGCTGTCGGCGTGAAGGCCGGGCATTGGGTGTCGGTCGGCGATACCGTGCCGGTCCAGGCGCTCGCGCTCGATCTGCAAGGCAAGCCGCGTGCGGGGGTATCGATCGAAATCAAGGGCATTGCGCGCGTGATGTCCAGCTCGCGCAAGCGTATGGTCGGCGGCTTCTATGCCTACGACAACCACAGCGAGACCAGCGACCTCGGCACGCTCTGCAGCGGCAAGAGCGACGATCACGGCCTGCTCTCCTGCGACGCCAAGCTGAAACAGGCGGGCAACGTCGATCTGATCGCGGTCGCGAAAGACGGCGACGGCCACGAAGCCAACGCGAGCACGTCGGTCTGGGTCACGCGCGAGGACGAACTGTGGTTTGGCGGCGAGAACACGGACCGCATCGACGTGTTGTCGGAAAAAACCAGCTACGAACCGGGCGAAACCGCGCGCTTCCAGGTGCGCATGCCGTTTCGCGCGGCGACGGCGCTCGTCGCCGTGGAGCGCGAGGGCATCGTCGAGACGCGCGTCGTCGAACTGAACGGCAAGGATCCGACCATCGAGCTGAAGGTGCAGGACGCGTGGGGGCCGAACGTGTACGTGTCGGTGCTCGCGCTGCGCGGACGCGTGCGCGAGGTGCCGTGGTACTCGTTCTTCACGTGGGGCTGGAAAGCGCCGGTCGAATGGGCGCGTGCGTTCTGGTACGAAGGGCGCCAGTATCAGGCGCCGACGCCGCTCGTCGATCTGTCGAAGCCCGCGTTCCGTTACGGGCTTGCGTCGATCAAGGTCGGCACGGCGTCGCACAAGCTCGCGGTCAGCGTGAGTCCGGACGCGAAGTCGTATTCGGTGCGCACGACGGCGCATGTGAAGGTGAAGGCCGCCCTGCCCGATGGCAAACCCGCGCCGGCCGGCACGCAGATCGCTGTCGCCGCCGTCGACGAAGCCTTGCTCGAACTCATGCCCAACCAAAGCTGGGACGTGCTGGACGCGATGCTGCAACAGCGCGCATACGGCGTGGAAACGGCGACCGCGCAAATGGAAATCGTCGGGCGGCGTCACTTCGGGCGCAAGGCCGTGCCTGCGGGCGGCGGCGGCGGACACGGCGCGACTCGCGAACTCTTCGATACCCTGCTCCTGTGGAATCCGCGCGTCACGCTCGATGCCAACGGCGAAGCATCCGTCGATGTCCCGCTAAACGACGCGCTCACGCGCTTCAGGATCGTCGCGATCGCGGCGGTCGGCGCGGGCCGTTTCGGCACGGGCAGCGCATCGATCCAGACGTCGCAGGACTTGCAGCTCATCTCCGGATTGCCGCCGCTCGTGCGCGTCGGCGACTCGTTCCGCGCGCAGTTCACGCTGCGCAACGCGACGTCCCGCACGATGCGGGTCGTGCTTGCGCCGCACGCGGGTCCGCTCGCGCTCGATGCGCGGACCATCGAACTGGCGGCGGGATCGTCGCAGGAAGTGGCCTGGGATGTGACCACGCCGGATGTGCTCGGCGCGAACGCTTCCGCCAGCCTCGTCTGGGATGTGAGCGCCAGCGAGCAAGGCACGGGCAAGGCCACCGACGCCGTGAAACTCACGCAGCGCGTCGTCGCAGCGATTCCGGTGACGGTGCAGCAGGCGACCATCGCACAGGTCGATGGCACGCTCGCGCTGCCCGTCGCGCCGCCCGCCGATGCAACGCAAGCGGCCGATGGCGCGGTGCGCGGCGGCATCGCGGTATCGCTGCAACCGAAGCTCGCGGACGGCTTGCCGGGCGTGCGCCGCTGGTTCGAGCGTTACCCGTACAACTGCCTCGAACAGCAGACCTCGCGCGCACTCGGCTTGATGGACGCCGCGCAATGGCAAGGCGTGCTCACGCGCATGCCGGCTTATCTCGATGGTGACGGCCTCGCGAATTACTTCCCGCCGTTCGACGATCAGCGCGCGAGCGGCAGCCCGGCGCTGAGTGCGTATCTGCTTGCCGTGACGGACGAAGCCGCGAAGGCGGACCGCCGCTTCGCGCTGCCCGCCGATCTGCGTGACCGGCTGACGGCGGGCCTCGCGAACTTCGTCGAAGGCAAGGTCGAACGCAAGTTCTGGGCGCCGCGCAACGACCTCGACTTCGAGAAGCTCGCGGCCATCGAAGCGCTCTCGCGTTACGGTCTCGCGCAGCCGCGCATGCTCGGCTCGATCACGGTCGCGCCGAATCAGTGGCCGACATCGGCGGTGCTCGACTATTACGCGATTCTGTCGCGCGTCGACGGCATTCCGAATCGCGAAGAAAAGCGCGCGCAGGCCGAGCAGATCATTCGTGCGCGGCTCACGTATCAAGGCACGCGTCTCAGTTTCTCCACCGAGCGCGACGACGACCTCTGGTGGCTCATGACGAGCGTCGAGACGAACGCCGCGCGCACTGCCCTGCTCTTCGCCGATGCGCCCGGCTGGAAGGAGGAGATGCCGCGTCTCGTCGCGGGCCTGCTCGCGATGCAGCAGCACGGCGCATGGCAGACGACCACGGCCAACCTGTGGGGATCGCTCGCGGTCGGCCGCTTCTCGCGCCTGTTCGAAAGCACGCCGGTGACGGGCAGCACGGCGGTCGCGCTCGGCTCGTCGGTGCGTGACGTGAACTGGGATGCAGCCGCGCCGGCGGCGATAGCGTCGACGGCGTCGGTCACGCCAATCACCAAGACCGCCAACACGCGCAGCACGATGCTGCCGTGGTCGACCGGCTCGCTCACCCTTACCCAAAACGGCACGGGCAAGCCGTGGGCGACCATCGAAAGCCTTGCGGCAGTTGCGCTGAAGGCGCCGCTCGCGGCCGGTTATCGCATCACGAAGACGGTGACGCCCGTGGAGCCTGCGGTCAAAGGCGTGCTCTCGCGTGGCGACATCGTGCGCGTGCGGCTCGAGATCGACGCGCAAAGCGACATGACCTGGGTCGTCGTCAACGATCCGATTCCCGCCGGCGCGACCATCCTCGGCTCCGGCCTCGGCCGCGATTCCGAAGCGGCGACGCGCGGCGAGAAGCAGGCCGGCGCGGCGTGGGCGACGTTCATCGAGCGCAGTTTCGACGGCTATCGCGCGTATTACGACTATCTGCCGAAGGGCGCGCTGAAGGTCGAATACACGATGCGGCTCAACAACGCCGGCACGTTCGGCCTGCCGCCGACGCGCGTCGAAGCGCTCTACGCTCCGTCGACATTCGGTGCTTTGCCGAATGCGCCGATGGTCGTCAAGCCGCTCGCGGCGAAGTGACATCGTGAAGCGCGCCGCCTGCTTCGTCATCGCGATGGCGCTCTGCGCGGCCGCTCACGCCGCGCCGGGCTTCGACGACGTGCGCGCGAACTGGCGCAGCTCCGACTGGCTGCTGCTCGCCCGCGACGGCGAAACGCTGCAACGCACGCGCATCGACAAGAGCGCGCGGCGCGGCGACTGGATCGCGCTTGCGGAGGTGTCGCCGGCGCTGCGCGAAGCGATCGTCGTTTCGGAGGACAAACGATTCTACGAGCACGCGGGCGTCGACTGGCGCGGGGCCGCCGCCGCCGCGTGGGGCAACCTGTGGAACACGCGCACGCGCGGGGCATCGACGATGACGATGCAGCTCACCGGTCTTATCGGCGAGGAAGGCAGAAAGCCGTCCGGGAGGCGGTCGCTCGCGGAAAAAGCGCAGCAGACGGTCAGCGCGTTGTGGCTCGAGCGCACGTGGCGCAAGGACCAGATCCTCGAAGCGTATCTGAACCTCGTGCCGTTTCGCGGCGAGATCATCGGGCTGTCGGCGCTGTCGCAGACGCTCTTCGACAAGGCGCCTTCGGGCCTCGACGAGCGCGAAGCCGCGCTGGCCGCCGCGCTCGTGCGCGCGCCGAATGCGCCGTATGCGAAAGTTGCGGCTCGCGCGTGCCTCATCCTGCGCGACATGCAGTCCTTGCACGCAGACGGCAAACCGAAGGCGGCCGATCCCTGCGTCAACCTCGACAGCTACGCGCAACTGACGCTCACGCGCACGGCCTCCGCGCCGTCGTACGCGCGCGGTGACGATGCGCTCGCGCCGCATTTCGCGCGGCGTATCGCGGGTGAAGTGCATCCCGCAGCCGGCGCGCGCGTGCGTTCGACGCTCGATGCGCGGCTTCAGCGCTTCGCCCGCGACACGCTCGCCCGCACGCTGGCCGAGCTGAACGCGCACGCGCATCCGCGCAACGTGCACGACGCGGCGGCGATCGTCATCGACAATGCTTCGGGCGAAGTGCTCGCCTGGGTCGGATCGGCGGGCGGCTTGTCGAACGCACCCGAAGTGGATGCCGTGCTCGCGCAACGTCAGGCCGGCTCGACGCTCAAGCCTTTCCTGTACGCCCAGGCGATCGACGAAAAGCGCCTGACCGCCGCCACGCTGCTCAACGACGCCCCGCTCGATCTCGCGACGGGCGGCGGCCTCTATATCCCGCAGAACTACGATCACGACTTCAAGGGCTGGGTGAGCGTGCGCACAGCGCTCGGCTCGTCGCTGAACGTGCCGGCCGTGCGGGCGCTCGTGCTGGTGACGCCGCATCGCTTTGCGAAGACGCTCGTCGCGCTGGGCCTGCCGCTGTCGCAAGCCGGCGATTACTACGGCTTCAGCCTCGCGCTCGGCAGCGCCGATGTGACGCTCGCGTCGCTTACGAATGCGTATCGGGCGCTGGCGAACGGGGGCATCGCGCGGCCAGCTTTCGATCTAGCGGACCATCCGGCGGCGCCTGCCGGAACGCGCGCGTTCAGCCCGGAGGCGAGCTTCATCGTCACCGACATGCTTGCCGACAACAACGCGCGCACCCGCACGTTCGGCTTCGACAGCGTGCTCGCCACCCGCACGTTCAGCGCGGTCAAGACCGGCACCAGCAAGGACATGCGCGACAACTGGACGGTCGGGTTCACGTCGCGCTATACGGTGGGCGTGTGGGTCGGCAACGCGGACGGCGCGCCGATGTGGGACGTCTCCGGCGTGACGGGCGCAGCGCCCGCGTGGAATGCGCTCGTCAACTATCTGCATCGGCGTACAGGCAGCCGCGCGCCCGATGCGCCGCCGGGCGTCGTGAAGACGCGCGTCGCATATCAGGACGATATCGAGCCGGCGCGCGACGAATGGTTCGTGCGCGGCACGCAGATGGACCGGATTGGCCTGACGGCGACGGCTGCGGCGGCAACCCGCGCCGTGCGCCTCGATGCGAAGGCCGCGAAAATCGGCGCACCGACCGACGGCACCATTTTCGCGCTCGATCCGGACATTCCGCCCGCGCGCCAGCGCGTGTGGTTCGAACGCACGGGCGGCGGCCGTCTCGTCTGGCGGCTCGATGGCAAGCCGTTCGGTCACGATGCCCGCGCCGCCTGGCTGCCGTGGCCGGGCCGGCATGTGCTCGAACTCGTCGATGCGCGCGGCGAAACGGTCGACAAGGTCGGCTTCGAAGTGCGCGGTGCGTTCGCAAAGACAGCCGGGCCGGCATCGAAATAAGTTGCCTGGATCACGCGAACATTGGCATCGCGAAAATTCTCTCGCCGACGATTGCTTCGCGGCAGGCTACTTATCTCTCCGACGTTAAAGATTGTGCGCAAACGCGGCGCATCCTGCCGGGTCATGCAAAATGCCCACGGTCGACGCCCAGGGCGGAAAATTGTCCTATGCTTGACGGCGTTGCCCGCCTGATTCATTCGACGGTACGTGCCTGAGCGTTTCCGATCCACTGTTTCGATTCCTTTGTCCGGAGTGTCGTCATGCTGAAGAAGCTGTTGATGCTGTGCGTTGCGTTCATGCTGTCCATCGGCGCCGCGTTGGCCGCCGTCGATGTCAATACCGCCGATCAAGCCGCGCTCGAAGCGGTGAAAGGGCTCGGGCCGGTAAAATCGAAGGCGATCGTCGATGAACGCACGAAGAACGGACCGTATAAGGACGCGGACGACCTCGCGAATCGCGTGAAGGGCCTCGGCACGAAATCGGTGGCGAAGCTGGAGGAGAATGGACTGACCATCGGCGGCTCGTCGCTGCCGCCGACCGGCAAGACTTCGACGCCCTCGTCGACGAAGCCGCAGGGCGGCGCGGCGCCCAATTCGACGATCAGGTCATCGACGGCGGCGACCGCGGCGACATCGCCCGCGGCCACGAACGAGCGGACGCCGGCTGTGACGCCGGCGTCGGGCCCGTCCACTGCTTCCGGCAAGAAGAAATCGAGCGCGACGAGTGCCGCAGCATCGGCACCGGCCGCGACGAGCGACGCGAAAGCGTCCAAATCAAAGCGCAAGAAAGACAAAGCGGCGAGCGCCACGGCCGCCAGCGGTCTGTGAAGCGCAACGTTACCCGAAACCTTTTGTAGTGAGATAGAAATGAGCCTACTCGATATCCTCGCCTCCTCCCTCGGCAACTCGTCGCAACAACGCGGCCAGAGCGGCGGCGGTCAGGCCGCGCTGATCGCGGCGGCGCTTGAGTTCGTCAACAGCCAGCCTGGCGGCATCGCTGGCCTGATTCAGCGTTTTCATCAGAACGGCGCGGGCGATATCGTGTCGTCGTGGATCGGCACGGGTGAGAACAAGCCGATTAGCCCGGGACTGCTGACTAATGTGCTCGGGTCCGAGAATGTCGGCGCGCTGGCGCAGAAGGCGGGCGTGTCGGGCGATCAGCTTTCGGGATTGCTGGCGACGGTGCTGCCGCATATCGTCGACCGTGCGACGCCGAACGGCGAAGTGCCGCCGGAAGGAAAGCTGGATCTGACGGGCGTGCTGGGGTCGCTGGGCGGCCTCGCCGGGCTGTTCGGGGGAAGCGAGAGCCCGAAGCAGGGATAAGACGCGGTTCGTCCTGCATTGGGATGACTTGAAGGCCCCGCCCGGCGAAGCCGGGCGGGGCTTTTGCTTTTTCGACTCCGCGGCTTAGAGAGAGGCGCGGATGCGGTTCAGGCGAACCGCTGGCGTTTCGCCGTAGTGGCGCAAGCATGCAGCTATGCGAGAAATGCGATCACGCACGGCCCGGGCAATGTGCGGGCGCTGCTGCGATGCCGGCCGAGGAGGCGATGGCGCGCAGTCGGCCAGGTTCGTGGGAAGTTCGCACGCGATTAACCCTCCCGCGGTCCGCCGCTATCAGCTTCTCCAATCCATCTATGCAGAGAATGTCAGTCCG
Source organism: Caballeronia grimmiae (assembly GCF_022879615.1). Classification (NCBI taxonomy): domain Bacteria; kingdom Pseudomonadati; phylum Pseudomonadota; class Betaproteobacteria; order Burkholderiales; family Burkholderiaceae; genus Caballeronia; species Caballeronia grimmiae. The sequence continues at coordinate 1,234,665 of NZ_CP084271.1, read as the reverse complement.
TATGAGCTGAACAGCGAGATGTATTTGATACGGTATCCAAACTAAATACCGCAGCCACCTCATGCAAATTTCCGACTTTGAAATTCCGTACTACAGTTCGGATCAACCGCCAAAGCGACTTCATTCAGGCGCAACAAACCGCACCGGGAGCGCAAGCCGCGCTTCAATCAGACTAGCCAGTTCTAACCACGTACTACCCAAGAAAAAAGGCAACGGTCCCCCGTTGCCTTTCCACCGCTCCCCCGCCGTAGCAAGGGAGCAAACCACACCTTAATGCACCACCCGGTCAAATACAAACTCGCCATCCCGGATATCAACCGGAATCACATCCTTAGGCCCAAAGCGCCCCGCGAGAATGAGCTTGGCCACCGGATTTTCGATCTCCTGCTGAATCGCCCGCTTCAACGGCCGCGCACCGAACACCGGGTCATAACCCACCTTCGCGATCTGCTCCAGCGCCGCATCCGACACATCGAGCTGCATATCCAGCTTGGCCAGCCGGTCATGCAAGCGCTGCAGTTGAATCTTCGCGATCGACTCGATATTCGCCCGATCAAGCGAATGGAATACCACGACATCATCGATACGATTCAGGAACTCCGGCCGGAAATGCAGTTTCACTTCTTCCCAGACCGCGTCTTTCACCTTGTCGTGCGGTTCGTCGACCATGCCCTGAATCACATGCGATCCAAGATTCGACGTCATGACGATCACCGTGTTCTTGAAGTCCACGGTACGGCCCTGTCCATCGGTCATGCGGCCATCGTCCAGCACTTGCAGCAGCACGTTGAACACATCCGGATGCGCCTTCTCGATCTCATCGAGCAGAATCACGCTATACGGCTTGCGGCGCACCGCTTCAGTCAGATAGCCGCCCTCTTCGTAACCGACGTATCCCGGCGGCGCGCCAATCAACCGCGCGACGCTGTGCTTCTCCATGAATTCGCTCATGTCGATGCGGATAAGATGCTCCTCCGAATCGAACAGAAACGCCGCGAGCGCCTTGCACAGTTCCGTCTTGCCGACGCCCGTCGGCCCCAGGAACAGGAACGAACCATACGGACGGTTCGGATCGGAAAGACCCGCGCGTGAACGGCGAATCGCATCGGCCACCGCGCCGATCGCTTCATCCTGGCCGACGACGCGCTCATGCAGCTTGCCCTCGATCTGCAGCAGCTTCTCGCGCTCGCCCTGCATCATGCGCGACACGGGAATGCCCGTTGAACGCGACACCACTTCCGCAATCTCCTCCGCGCCGACCTGCGTGCGCAAGAGACGCGGACGCGTCGGATTGTTCTGCTCCTGCGATTCCGCCTGCGTGACCTGCTTCAGCCGCGCTTCGAGCTCGGGCAGCTTGCCGTACTGCAACTCGGCGACCTTCTCGAGCTTGCCCTCGCGCTGCAAACGAGCGATGTCAGCGCGCACTTTCTCGATCTCTTCCTTCAGTTGCGCGCTGCCCTGCACCGCGGCCTTCTCGGCGGTCCAGATTTCCTCGAGATCGGAATACTCGCGGTTGAGCCGCTCGATTTCCTCTTCGATGAGTTGCAGCCGCTTCTGCGATGCCTCGTCCTTTTCCTTTTTCACCGCCTCGCGTTCGATCTTCAACTGAATGAGACGGCGATCCAGCTTGTCCATCTCTTCGGGCTTCGAATCGATTTCCATCTTGATGCGCGACGCCGCTTCGTCGATCAGATCGATCGCCTTGTCCGGCAGAAAACGGTCGGTGATATAGCGATGCGACAGTTCCGCCGCCGCGACGATCGCCGGATCCGTGATTTCGACGCCGTGGTGAAGCTCGTACTTCTCCTGCAAGCCGCGCAGGATCGCGATGGTCGCTTCCACCGACGGTTCATCCACGAGCACTTTCTGGAAACGGCGCTCCAGCGCCGCATCCTTCTCGATGTACTTGCGATACTCATCGAGCGTCGTCGCGCCGATGCAATGCAGCTCGCCGCGCGAGAGCGCAGGCTTCAGCATGTTGCCCGCATCCATCGCGCCTTCGGCCTTGCCGGCGCCGACCATCGTGTGAATTTCATCGATGAAGACGATGGTCTGCCCTTCGTCCTTGGCGATGTCGTTCAGCACGGCCTTCAGGCGTTCCTCGAACTCGCCGCGATACTTCGCGCCCGCGAGCAGCGCCGCCATGTCGAGCGACAGCACGCGCTTGCCCTTGAGCGTCTCCGGCACTTCGCCGTTGACGATGCGCTGCGCGAGCCCTTCGACGATCGCCGTCTTGCCGACGCCCGGCTCGCCGATCAGCACGGGGTTGTTCTTCGTGCGGCGCTGCAAAATCTGAATGGAGCGGCGGATTTCGTCGTCGCGGCCGATCACCGGATCGAGCTTGCCGGCGCGTGCGCGCTCGGTCAGATCGACGGTGTACTTCTTGAGCGCCTCGCGCTGGCTTTCGGCGTCCTGGCTGTTGACCTGCGCGCCGCCGCGCACCGCGTTGATCGCGGCCTCCAGCGCACGGCGCGTGAGCCCGTGCTGCTTCGCGATGCGGCCGGCCTCGCCTTTGTCATCGGCGACCGCCAGCAGGAACATTTCGCTCGCGATGTAGGTGTCGTTGAGCTTCTGCGCTTCCTTGTCGGCGTTGTTGAGCAGGCCCGCCAGATCGCGGCTAACCTGCACGTTGCCATCGGTGCCCTGCACTTGCGGCAGACGGCCGATCGCGTCGTTGACCGCCGACTGCAGCGCCTGAACCTGCACGCCCGCATGCGACAGCAGCGAGCGCGCGGAGCCGTCGCGCTGCGCGAGCAACGCGGACAGCAGATGCACAGGCTCGATATATTGATTGTCGTTGCCGACCGCCAGACTCTGCGCGTCGGACAAGGCTTCCTGAAACTTGGTGGTGAGTTTGTCGATTCTCATTTTTGGACAGCTCCAATTCTGAATACGACCAAAATGAGGCAGTTTCGCCCGCTTTCAAGCATGGTTTCGCTCAACGAGCGCATTTTTTTGGGTCTTTGGGCGCGCGAACGGCGTCTTTGGATACGAGCCGTAGCGCGAACGGACGTTCAGCGCGGCGTATCGGACGATACGATCGCAATCGCGGGCCTGGCACCCTCATTCGCGACGCCCAGCAGCCGCGCGAGTTCGTTCTCCGGCTCCGAGAGTTCGGCAACGGTACGCTTGTCGAGTTCGGCGAGAAAGGCATCGCGGGCGGCGGCGAGCGCGCCGCGCAACCGGCAGACCGGCTGGATCACGCAATGGCGATGATCGCCCTCGCGCGCGAAACAGCCGACGATCGCGAAATCGCTCTCGGTTGCCCGCACGATCTCCCCGATCGTCAGCGAACGCGCCCGCTCGGCGAGCCGCAGGCCGCCGCGCCGCCCGCGCACCGTCTCCACCCAGCCCAGGTCTCCCAGTTGCTGGACGATCTTCATCAGATGGTTCCGCGAGATGCCGTAAGCGTCGGCGATTTCCTGAATCGTCGAGAGGCCCGACGGCCGCACCGACAAGTAGAGCAGGACGCGCAACGCATAATCGGTGTAGTCGGTCAGTCGCATGATGTCGTGCGATGAGTGAAGAGCCGGGTGCGGCAATAAATCCGCGCGATCCCAAGGGGCGATCGACCCGCGTGGGCGTCACACGGTCTAATATCCGGGCGCAGCCTGGATGAGACACGCATTTTGCGCCAGATGAGTGCCTGCCGTCAGGAAATACCCCATCGACGTCTGCCCGACCGATTTACGCCATGAGTCAAGACCCTCCGAGCGCCGCCGACACACGCGAGCGCGAACCGAACGAAACCAACATCCGCGCGCTGGTCGAAGCGTTTTACCGCCGCGTGGACGATGATCCCCTGCTCGGCCCGATCTTCGCCCGCGAACTGGCCGGCCGCTGGGACGAGCATCTCGCGAAGATGACGACCTTCTGGTCGAGCCTCGTGCTGGGTTCGAAGCAGTATCGCGGGAACGTGCAGGAAGCGCATCGGCCGTTGGAAGGCATCGAGCCACGTCACTTTGCGCGCTGGCTGTCGCTGTTCCTGAACATGGTCGAAGCGCGCTACGCGCCGGCCGCCGCGGTGCAGTTCATGGAACCGGCGTTGCGCATCGCGCAGAGCCTGCAGTTGAGCAAATTCGGCTGGGACTACCGGATTCCCGCCGAACAGGAGGAACTGCTGGCGGCGCTGAAACGCCAGCGCACCGGCGGCAACGATGAGCCGCGCTTTCCCGAGCGCCCCGCCGGCGAGCCGTTTCCCGCGAAATTCGTCGGCAAGCCCGTCGACGAGCGATAACGATCAGTTTTCCGGCGTCGTCCAGCGCGCGAGCGCGGCGTCGTCGGATTCGCGGGCGTCCACCCAGCGCTCGCCGCGTTCGGTCTTCTCCTTCTTCCAGAAGGGCGCTTGCGTCTTCAGATAGTCCATCACGAACGCGCACGATTCGAACGCTTCCGCGCGATGCATCGCCGTCGTCGCGACGAGCACGATCTGATCGAGCGGCTTCAGCTTCCCCACGCGATGCACGATCAGCACGTCCGAGCCCGGCCAGCGCTCGCGCGCCTGATCGGCGATCGCTTCCAGCGACTTCTCGGTCATGCCCGGATAGTGCTCGAGTTCCATCGTCTCGACGGGGCTGCCTTCGTTCAGGTCACGCACCGTCCCGATGAAGCACGCCACCGCGCCGACCTTCGGATTGTCGGCGCGCAGTGCGGCGACTTCCGCGCCGAGATCGAAATCGGCTTCCTGCACGCGGATTTTGGCGAGCGTCGTCATGTCAGCCGCCCGTTACCGGCGGGAAGAATGCGACTTCGCAGCCATCGGTGATGCGCTGCGAGGCGTTCGTCATCACGTGATTGCAGGCCACGCGCAGCGTGCGGCCTTCCGCGAGCGTCTCGGCCCACACGCCGCCGCGCATGCGCAGCCAGGCGCGCACGTCGCCGACATTGACGACCGTGTCCGGCACGCTCACGGTCTCGTTCGCGACGCCCAGTGCCTCGCGCACGCTCGCAAAAAATCTCAGTTCGACTTTCATTTACGCCGGTCCTTCGCCATCGCTTAGCGCATCAGTTCTGAAAAGGGGATGAAGCGCACCATCTCGCCCGCGCTGATCGCATGATCCGGCGGATTGTCGATGAGTCCGTCGCCCCATACCGTCGACGTCAGCACCGCCGAACTCTGGTTCGGAAACACGTCGAGTCCGCCCGTCTCGTTCACGCGCGCGCGCAGGAATTCGTTGCGGCGGTCACCCTTCTTCTGCGTGAAGTCGGCGCGCATCGAGTAGACGCGCGGCGCGACGTTCGCCACGCCCGCCAGCCGCAGGATAAACGGCCGCACGAAGAGCAGGAACGTGCAAAAGCTCGATACCGGATTGCCCGGCAAGCCGATGAAATACGCCTCGTCCGGTTCGCTCGCCTGTCCGCGCCTCACCGCGCCGAACGCGAGCGGCTTGCCCGGTTTCATCGCGATCTGCCACATGGCGATGCGGCCTTCCGCCTCGACAGCGGGCTTCACGTGATCTTCCTCGCCGACCGACACGCCGCCGCACGTCAGAATCAGGTCGTGGTCGAGCGCGGCGCGGCGCAGGGTATCGCGGGTCGCGTCCAGCCGATCCGCCACGATGCCGAAATCGGTGACGTCGCAGCCGAGCTTCGCGAGCAGCGCGCGCAGCGTGAAGCGGTTCGAGTTGTAGATCGCGCCGGGCGCGAGCGGCTCGCCGGGCATGCGCAGTTCGTCGCCGGTAAAGAAAATCGCGACGCGCACACGGCGCACGGCTTCCAGCGACGCGCATCCCACCGATGCCGCAAGCCCCAGCGCCTGCGGCGTCAGTTGCGTGCCCGCCGGCAGGATCACCGCGCCGCGCTCGATGTCCGCGCCCTGCCGCGTGATCCATTCGCCTGCCTCGGGCGCTTGCGCGAACGCGACGCTCCCGTCGCCGGATGCGCGCGCCATCTCCTGCATCACGACCGCGTCCGCGCCCGGCGGCACCGTCGCGCCCGTGAAGATGCGCGCCGTGCCCGCCGCGAGCGGCCGCGGTTAGCCCGCCGGGCACCGCTGCGAAACGGGCAGCGCGACCGGCGCAGCGTCGCTGGCGGCGGCGAGATCGGCGGCGCGGACCGCGTAGCCGTCCATCGAGCTGGTGTGCATCGGCGGGACGTCGAGCGGTGAGATCACGTCGGCGGCCAGCACGCGGCCGAGCGCATCGAGCGTGTCGATGCGCTCGACGCCATCCACCCGGCGCGCGGCATCGAGCAGAAGGCCGAGGGCGTCGGCGGTGGCGAGCATCGGAGGACGGGGTTGTGATGACATGGGTTCGCTGAGGCGCGCGGCGCGCTTGTGTGATGAGACGGCAGGTTATGAGCAACTATTGTAGCGAGTAGCCGGCCGGCTTCGCCCGCGCGCGAAGCATCGAAGATAAAGAAACCGAACGACCGTCACGCGCCAAAGCCGCCCCGCCCCGGTGATACACTCGCACCACACTTTCCGCCATCCATTTCCATGAAATTCTGTTCCGTCTGCGGCCATGAGGTCGGCCTGAGCATTCCGCCCGGCGACAACCGCGAGCGCTATGTATGCGGCCAGTGCGGCACCGTCCACTACCAGAATCCGCGCAATGTCGTGGGCACCGTGCCGGTGTGGGACGACAAGGTCTTGCTGTGCCGCCGCGCGATCGAGCCGCGCTACGGCTACTGGACGCTGCCCGCGGGCTTCATGGAAATGGACGAGACGACGAGCGAAGGCGCGGCGCGCGAAACGCTGGAGGAAGCCGGCGCGCGCGTCGAGATTCAGAGCCTTTTCACGCTGCTCAACGTGCCGCACGTGCATCAGGTGCATCTGTTCTATCTGGCGCGGCTGCTCGACATCGAAGTCGATGCCGGCGAGGAAAGCCTCGAAGTGCGTCTTTTCGAGGAAAGCGAGATTCCCTGGGACGAGATTGCGTTCCCGACGGTCGGGCAGACGCTGCGCTTTTTCTTTGCCGACCGCGCCGCCGGCAATTTCACGCTGCACACGGGCGATATCTTCCGCACCCTGCGTGAAGGCTGAAGCAGCGCCCGCCGATCATGGTCCCCTGGCTCGCATTTGACGATCCGTTCCCGCCCGTCGAGCGCGCGCTCGGCGCATCGAGCGGTGCGCCGGGCTTGCTCGCCGCGAGCGCGGATCTGCTGCCCGCGCGCCTCATCGACGCTTACGGCCGCGGCATTTTCCCGTGGTACTCGGACGGCCAGCCGGTGCTCTGGTGGAGCCCCGACCCGCGCATGGTGCTCGTGCCGGCCGAGTTCAAGGTGTCGCATTCGCTGCGCAAGACGCTCAAGCATGTCGTGCGCGATCCGCTGTGGGAAGTGCGCGTCGACGACGATTTCCCCGCCGTCATGCGCGCGTGCGCGCAGACGCCGCGCGAGGGCCAGCGCGGCACGTGGATCACGGGCGATATCGTGGATGCGTACACGTCGCTGCATCGCCAGGGGAAAGCGCATAGCGTGGAGACGTGGTTCGACGGCGTGCGCGTCGGCGGGCTGTACGGCGTCTCGTTCGGGCGGATGTTCTTCGGCGAATCGATGTTCGCGCACCGCACCGATGCGTCGAAAATCGCGCTCGCCGCACTCGTCGGACACTTGCGCCGCAACGAAATAGAGATGATAGACTGCCAGCAGAACACGTCGCATCTGGCGTCGCTGGGCGGCCGCGAGATTGCCCGCCGCGCGTTCGTCGCGCATCTGCGCAAGGCAGTCGCCGAACCGCCCATTTCCTGGCGCTTCGACAAATCCGTCCTCGCCGGTCTCATCGAGACGCCCGCGCGCTGACGCCTTCAGCGCGTTGCGTCCCGCCAGGCGCGACGCTTGCAACGCAGTACTGACGACAAGCACGATTAGCCAGGCGCCGCTTGCCCAAAAGCCGGCGATGCCGGCCACGAGAGACGACGCCTGCGAGAGCCTCCAACGTGACACATCCGAACGAGCTGCCGCTGTCACCGCTTTCCGCGCTGCAATTCTATGCAACAGCGCCTTACCCTTGCAGTTATCTGGAAGGGCGCGTCGCGCGCTCGCAAGTCGCGACGCCGAGCCATCTCATCAACTCCGATGTCTACACGGAACTGGTCAAGGCCGGTTTCCGGCGTTCGGGCGTGTTCACCTATCGTCCTTACTGCGACGGCTGCCGGGCCTGCATTCCGGTGCGCGTGCCGGTCGGGCGCTTCGTGCCGAACCGGGCGCAGCGGCGCGTGTGGAAGCTGCACGGCGGTCTCGTCGCGAGCGTCGCGCCTTTGCATTACGACGAAGAGCATTACGCGCTTTACATGCGTTACCAGTCAGCGCGGCATGCGGGCGGCGGCATGGACCGCGACAGCCGCGATCAATACGAGCAGTTCCTGCTGCAAAGCCGGATCAACTCGCGGCTCGTCGAATTCCGCGAGCGGCCCTCGCCGGACACGCCGGATGCGCCCGGCCCGCTGCGCATGATCAGCATGATCGACATCCTCGGCGACGGACTCTCGTCGGTCTATACGTTCTTCGAGCCCGATATGCCGAAGACGAGCTTCGGCACGTTCAACATTCTCTGGCAGATCGAGCAGGCGAAAAGCCTCGACTTGCCGCACGTCTATCTCGGCTACTGGATTCGCGAAAGCGAAAAGATGGCGTACAAGGCCAATTTCCGGCCGCTGGAAGGCTTGATCGACGGCCACTGGTCGCTGCTCGATCCCGCCTCGACACACTCGGCGGGCGCGCTGCCGATGCCCGGGCGCATGAACGGCCCGAGCCAGCCGAAATAGCCGCCGCGCATCCAGGCGCTTCAGGCAGTCCGGCAGACGCGCCAAAGCCGCTAAAATAGCGGTCTCAAAAAATTCGCCGTCGCCGGCTTTCATTTCGTGTTCAGTTCTCTCTATCCGCTCGCGCGTTCGCGCCTCTTTCGCATGGACGCGGAAGACGCGCATCACCTGACGCTGCGCATGCTCCGCGCGGCTGGCCGCACCGGACTCGCCGGCATGCTCGGCAGACACGGCCCCGACTCTCCCCGCACGGTGATGGGCCTTACTTTCAGAAATCCTGTCGGCCTCGCGGCGGGTCTCGACAAGGACGGCGCGTGCATCGACGGGCTCGCGGCCCTCGGTTTCGGCTTCATCGAAGTGGGCACGGTCACGCCGCGCGCGCAGCCGGGCAATCCGCGTCCGCGCATCTTCCGGCTGCCGGAAGCGGGCGCGCTCATCAACCGGATGGGCTTCAACAACGGCGGTGTCGATCAGTTCGTCGCGAACGTGCAGGCCGCGCGTTATCGCGGCGTGCTGGGGCTCAACATCGGCAAGAACGCGGATACGCCGATCGAGCGCGCCGCCGACGATTACCTCTATTGTCTCGAGCGCGTCTATCCGTTCGCGAGCTACGTGACGATCAACATCTCGTCGCCGAACACGAAGAACCTGCGCCAGTTGCAGGGCGCGGGCGAACTCGACGCCCTCCTCGGCGCGCTCAAGGACAAGCAGCAGCGCCTGTCCGACCTGCACGGCAAGCTCGTGCCGCTCGCGCTCAAGATCGCGCCCGATCTCGACGACGAGCAGATCAAGTCGATCGCCGGCACCCTGCTCACGCATCGCATCGACGGCGTGATCGCCACCAATACGACGCTTTCGCGCACGGCCGTCGCCGGCATGCCGCACGGCGACGAAGCGGGCGGGCTGTCGGGGCGTCCGGTATTCGATGCATCGAATGAAGTGATTCGCAAGCTGCGCGCGGAAGTGGGCGCGGATGTGCCGATCATCGGCGTGGGCGGGATTTTCTCGGGCGCGGATGCGCGCGCGAAGCTCGCGGCGGGCGCATCGCTCGTGCAGATTTATACGGGGCTGATTTATCGCGGGCCGGCCCTCGTCACCGAATGCGTCGAGGCGCTTGCATAGGAATATCGACATAAGCAAACGATCTGACGCGCGGCTTGCGTTTTATCTATGATGCCGCACCTATCGGGCGGACGCGCGAGACACGCGCCGCCCTCAAGCCAACACCAGGAAAACAACACGATGAAACTGTCCACGCTCAAGAAGCTCGTCGCCGCCAGCCTGATCGGCGCATCCTTCACCGCCGTCACCACGGCTGCGCATGCCGAGGATCTGCTCGATCAGGTCAAGCAGCGCGGCACGCTGCGCGTCGGCCTCGAAGGCACGTTCCCGCCGTTCAACTCGAAGTCGCCGTCGGGCGAGCTCGTTGGCTATGACGTGGACATCGCGAAGGCCGTCGCCGCGAAGCTCGGCGTGAAGCCGGAGTTCGTCACGACGGAGTGGAGCGGCATCATCGCGGGCCTGCAGGCAGGCAAGTTCGACGTGATCGTCAACCAGGTCGGCATCACCGACAAGCGCAAGGAAACGCTCGACTTCTCGCCGGCGTACACCTACTCGAACGCGCAACTGATCCAGCGCGCGGACGACAAGCGCGAGTTCAAGTCGCTCGAAGAACTGAAGGGCAAGAAGCTCGGCGTCGGCCTCGGCACGAACTACATGGACATGGCGAAGTCGGTGCCGGGCATCGACGTCAAGACGTATCCGGGCGCGCCGGAATATCTGCGCGATCTGGCTGCGGGCCGTCTCGACGCCGCGCTCAACGACCGTCTGATGCTCGCGTATCTGCTCAAGAACTCGCAATTGCCGCTGCGCACGGGTGCGAGCGTCGGCGCGGGCAACCCGTCCGGCATTCCGTTCAAGAAGGGCAATCCGAAGTTCGCGAAAGCGATCGACGACGCGGTGACCCAGCTCGAGAAGGACGGCACCTTCGCGAAGATCTCCGACAAGTGGTTCGGCATCGACGTGACGAAGCCGGCCAAGTAAGCGCGGACTGACCGGCATTCGGCAGTGGGCGGCATCGTTTTGCGGTGCCGCCCTTCTCTTTTTGGCGTCCGGTTTATGATGGGCGCTTTGCGCGCGGCGCTTGCTTCGGATTCGCGCGCTTTCCGCTTACGTTTCCCCTTTCATGTCCACGACTTCCCTGCTCGTTCAATCGGCGCCGGTGCTGGCGCAAGGCGCGCTACTGACGATCAAGTTCGCGCTCTACTCGATGTTCTTCGGCCTCATCGGGGCCGTCGTGCTCGCGTTGATGGGCATCAGCCACAACCGTGGCCTGGTCGCCATCGGGCGCTGCTATGTGAGCATCATGCGCGGCACGCCGCTGCTCGTGCAGATATTCGTGATCTATTACGGCTTGCCGAGTCTCGGCATCTCGCTCGAACCGACGCCCGCCGGCGTGATCGCGCTATCGGCGAACGTCGCGGCGTACCTGTCGGAAAGCATGCGCGGCGCGATTCTCGGCATCCATAGCGGGCAATGGCTCGCGGCGTACAGCCTCGGGTTGTCGCGCACGCAAACGCTGCGCTACGTGATCGGGCCGCAGGCGTTGCGCATCGCGGTGCCGAGCCTGTCGAACAGCCTCATCAGTCTCATCAAGGATACGTCGCTCGTATCGGTCATCACCGTCACGGAGCTTCTTAGAAGCGCGCAGGAAGTGATTGCATCGACGTATCAGCCGCTGCCGCTTTACCTCGCTGCCGCGTTCGTCTACTGGGTGCTGTGCAGCGTGCTGGAAGTTGTGCAGCGCGTGTTCGAGCGGCGTCTCGCGCTGCCGGGACGCCACTAGCGCGCCGCTGCCCTTCAGTCGGTCTCGAAGGGAAAGCGCACGCCGAGATCGCGCCGCGCGGCGTCCATGATCGCCATCATGCGCATGGACGTCGCGTGCGGCATGACCGGGCTTTCCGTCGCGCCGGCGCGCAGCAGTTCGCAGAAATGCGCGGTCTCGTAGTTGAGGCCGCCGCCCGTGAACGGCTCGTCCAGTTCGACCGTGCGCCCGTCCGTATAAGCGATGGTCGCGCGCGCCGGATTCCACCAGTTCTCGTGGATCGTCACCGTGCCGAGCGTTCCGCCGATCAGCGCATCGCCGCGCCCCTGCATGTCGAGCCCGCAGAACGTCTGCGAAATGCCGCGCTCGTGGCGCACGTTCAGACTCGCGAACACGTCGACGCCCGTTGCCCCGACCCGGCCGATGGTTTGCACGTCGATCGCCTCGCCGAGCCAGTCGACCGCGAGAAACGCCTCGTAGATGCCGATATCGAGCAGCGCGCCGCCGCCCGCATCGAGCGAAAACGACGGATGATCCGAAGGCACATTCGCCATCGAGCAACCCGCGCGCACGAGACCGATATCGCCGATCGGATCGCTTTGCAGATGCGCCTTCAGACGGCGATAGAGCGGATAAAACGGCGGCTTCATCGCCTCCATGAAGAGCAGCTTCGATGCGCGCGCCGCATCGATCATGCGCTGCAGCGTGCGCGCGTTCACGGCGGCGGGCTTTTCGCACAACACCGGCTTGCCCGCTTCGAACGCGCGCAACGCGTAATGCGGGTGACTGTCCTGCATCGTCGCGATATAGAGGGCGTCGATGTTGTCGAGCAGCGCGTCGAAGTTCTCGAACGCACGCGCGCCGAACGGCTCGGCGAGTGCGCGGGCAGGTTCCGGGCGCCGCGACCACACGCCCGCGAGCGTCGCGCCTTCCACGTGTTGCAGACTGCCGGCGAAGCGCTGCGCGATGCGTCCCGCGCCGACGATGCCCCAGCGGATCGTTTCGAGATTGGTGTTGGTATGCGTCAAGCGCGCCTCCGCGTTGTGTTCGTCGTGCGGGGCATTGTGCCTGAACACGCGTCGCAGAAAGCACAAAGCCGGGACTTCTCCCGGCTTCGCTCGGACAGCATGGTCGCCCTTCGACGGGCGATGGCGTCAGACGCCTGCGGAAGCGTTGACGTCCGGCGGCGTCGCGCGCTCGCCCATGCGCTCGAGCGAAAATGCGCGCCCGACTTCCTCGGCGGCGAGATCGACGAGCGCACGCGTCGCGCGCTCGGCCGCCGCCGGGTCTTTTGCCTCGATCGCCTCGACGACATTCAGCTGCGCCGCGAGCGTCGCTTCGCGCACGGACTCGATGCCATCGACGATAGGATTCACCGTCACCAGCGCACCGCGCACGATGGCGGTCATCTGCCTGAAGAACTGGTTGCCGCTCGCGGCCACGATGCGCGTATGCAGCACTTCGTCCGCCGCTTGATAGCCGGGCTCGCCGACGTGCAGGCGCGACAGCGCCTCGAAAGCGTCGCGGATGCCGGCGATTTCATCGGGCGTCGCGCGGGCGGCTGCGAGCGCGGCGGCGCGCGGCTCGATCAGCATGCGGAATTCGATTACATCGCGCAGAAACGTCTGATCCGGCTTGGCGCGGAAGCGCCAGCTCACCACGTCTTCGTCGATGAGACGCCAGTCGCTCATCGGGCGGATGCGCGTGCCCGTTTTAGGCCGCACGTCCAGCATGTGCCGCGCGAGCAGCATCGAGAGCGCCTCGCGCATCACGGTGCGGCTTACGTCGAATTCTTTCGAGAGAATGTCCTGCGGTGGCAATATCGCGCCATATTTTTGCTCGACGATCCCGGAGACGAGTCCGTCCATGACTTTCGCCACCAGCGACCGCTCTTTGTTTTCATCCATTACGCTTCTCCCCTTTCCGCCTGTCCGTAGCCGTGTGTGTCCGTGCGCATCGCATCGCTTCGCGCGTCCCTTGGCGGCAAGGCACGATGACTGCTTTCGCATTCGATCATCGCGCTATACGTTGCGTCTTCGTGGCGTCGAAAACCAGTCGGGGGGACTCCTGACAGGGTAATCCCTCTCGCCTTCGCACGAAGCGCCGCCGTATCTGCCGCTTGCCTTGTCCGTCCGCTTGTTTCTCCTAGCTGCGCTTGCGCCGCGCGCGTGCCTCCATTCATCAGCAAAACTGAGGAATGGCGGCACCGCAGCGCGGCGCTGGCGTTCACTATTTTCGGCCGTGGTATTCGCCGGCCGCTGATACAGTCATTTGAGCAAGCATCCAGTAGGCTTTCTGTGCGAACGCGAACGCTCACCCGATTGGGGGCGGCTATTGTATGACGCGTTGCAGCGAATATCGTGCAGTGCTTAGTACATTCCCCCGACGAATGCGACGCTGAAAACTGCGTTCGTCTGCACTTATGCCGCGCCGTTGGTGGAGCGCGTGCGCCTTGCGTCGATTCGCATCGACCGAAGATCCAGCGACTGGCGCTCGGCCAGTGTTTGCTGATAAACCGTCATGTAGTCGGCCGCGACGCGCTCGACCGACAAACGCTCGAGATTCTCCGTCGCACGCACTGCGTACTGGCCGCGCGCCTGCGAATCGATGAGCAGCCAGCGCAGCTTTGCCGCGAACTGCGCGGGATCGCCCGGCGGCACGAGGACGCCGGCCGCGCCATCGTCGAGCAAATCGGGGATGCCGCCCACGCGCGTCGCAACGATTGCGCAGCCAGCTTCGCGCGCCTCCGCGATCACGAGCGGACACGGGTCCTGATGCGAGGCGAGCGCGAACACATCGGCGCACGCGAGGTACGGACGCGGGTCCGCGACAAAGCCCGTGAACTCCACCGCATCAGCAATGCCGAGTTCGGCGGCGAGCGCTTCCATCGCGCTGCGCTCGGGACCATCGCCGATCAGGTACAGGTACGGCGCCGGCAGGAATTCGCGCTGATCTTCCGATTGCGTGCGTACCAGCGCGAAGGCCTTCAGCAGATCAGCGATGCCTTTGCGCCGATACAGCCCCGCGACGCACACCACGTTCGGATGCCTCAACCGCACTTGCCTCGCCATTGGCCGGCACACGAGCCGTGGCGCGCCGACCGCGCCGTTAAGCACGACCGAGAGCCGCTCCTTGCCGATGCCGCGCTCCTCAAGCGTGAGCGCGACGGCGTCGCTCACGGCGACCATGCGATCGCCCGCGCGCACCAGCGATGCGCTCTTCTGCAACTCATGATGCACCGTCGTCACCAGCGCGAAACGCCGGCGCATGCTGCCGAAGCGCGAGATGAGCGCGCCCGTCATCATGTGCGCGTGAACGATGTCGGGATCGAAACGATCGATGAGTCTGTTGAAGCCCGCGATCATCGACGGCACGCGCCAAGGCTGGCGCGACTGCTGAAGCGGAATGTGCGTGATGCCATGCCGGCGCAAGAGCGGCTCGAAACCGCCGCCCGACGAAGCCACCACCACGTCCTGCCCCATCCGCGCCTGCATGCATGCGAGGTCCACCATCATGTTGACGGTGCCGTTGCCGATGGTCTGCGCGTGACTGGCGAGATGGACTATTCGCATGGGGGAGCAGGTTGCACGCGTACCCGTCATACGTGAGTACGCCGGGCGCGTTAATTCGTTATTTTTCTGGATGTGACGACGGATGGCGCGCGAGCGGCTCGACGCGCGCCGGCACGGCTTACAGCAGTTCGTATGTGTCGGCGAATGCGCTTGCGCCGATCGGACGTTTGCCCGAGCCTGTCGCTTCGCGCGCCTGACGGCTCTTTCTCGTCAGACCGATAAAAGGCATCCCGTGTTCAAGGAACGGTCCTTCGGTCTTTCTGAAGCCGAATGCTTCGTAGAAACCGCGCAGGCTGGCGGGAGCCGTCAAACGCACGGCGCGGCCGGGCCAACGTTCCGCACACACGGCAAGCACGCGTTCGATGAGCGCATGCGCGGTGCCGTCGCCACGACGCAAAGGGCTTGTCAGTATCTTGTCCACCACGACTTCCGGATCTTCGACATCGCCTTCATGAATGCGCGCATAGGCCAGCACTGGCATTGCACGCGTCATGTCGTCGGTGGCGAAGACGTGTACGCCGGTTTCATCGCGGCCGTCCGCATCGAGATGAACATGCGATTGCTCGACGACGAACACCGCACTGCGCGCGCGCAGAATCAGATATAGCTCGCGCGCAGTGAGCTGTTCGAAATCCAGGATTTTCCAATTCATGTTCTTTTTCTCCTTGCTTGCCGGTTATCCCGGCGTTGACGATTGAACGTTAAGTCGCGCGCGGCAATGTTTCAGTGCGCGGGCGCACCGACGCTCGACGTTGCAGCCCCGTCAAATAAGGCCTGAAGCGCATTGGACGTTCGGGGAAAAAACGTCTTCCAAAACAGCGCCACATACGTCGAAGCGTCTTGCGCAAATTCGCGCAAGGACTGCGCACGTGTGTCGATTGCGCTCGCGTCGCCCGGCACCTTCATGGGAAAATCAAAATGCATACCGCCATCGAACGCGATAGAAACGCAGGTAAAAACAACGAGGACTTCGAAACGCACGCGGTATCGGTTGCCGGCTTCTCCGGTCCCGAGGTCACACCATGAGCGCGTTTCATACCAGCGCTATGACGACTTCCAGCGTCAGTCGTTCACGCGTTGTTTCGCTCGACCCGCTGCGCATCCGTGCGCGGCGTCATCGTGCGCACGAGTTGCATCACGGTGAGCGCATCTGGCGCGATGGTGCAAGCCCTGTCGATCTATGGATCGAGCTTCTTCACGGCAACGGACTCGAGCCGCATGCGGCGCTCGCCTTCACCGTCATGCAAGACTTCGAAGACGATCAGTTCACGCTCGCGCGGCTGCCGCAAGAAGACATCGAAAAGCTATACGGGTTGCAGGTGCAGGAGCTATCGGTGTTCGATTCGCTGGAAGAACGCGCCATCGTGCAGACGCGGCGCAACAACATCGTGCTCGTCGAAGTCGATGCGTTCTATCTGCCGGATACGCGCGGCCTGTCGTATCGCTCGAAACATGCGAAGACGACCATCGGCATCGACGTGATCGATGCCAATGCAAAGCGGCTCGGCTACTTTCATCACACGGGCTATCACCTGCTCCATGACGACGATTACGACGGCGTTCTGAGAACCAACGCCGCGCATGAAGCGGGACAATCCGGTGCAGCGGGCACAGTGCAAGGGCAGACGCTCTTTCCGCATGTGGACTTCGTCAAGCGCGTGCGCGATCCGTTGTCGGGGACGGCGCTGGCGGAAGCATCCGCTGATCTGCTTTGCGCGCATCTTCTGCGGCGTCCGCCGCATAACCCGATCGAACGATGGCGCGCCGCGTTTCCCGCACACGTCGATACGATGCTCGCGCGAGGCGAACCCTATGCGCGCCTCTATGCCTGCAACGTGATGCGTCAGCTCGGCGCGAACTTCGAACTGCTCGCGCATTACCTGCAGTGGATGCGCGAGCAGGGCTTCGACATTCCGGTGTCCACGCAACTCGGCGCACGCAGGATCGCAAGCGAAGCGATGGTCATGCAGTGCCGTCTTGCGCGCGCGCTGTCGCGCTCCGAAGACGACATGTGCGATGCATCGTTCGACGCGATGCAGGAAGCCTGGGAACGGGTCGTGCCGCCATTGGCCGATATTGTCTGTTGATCGTTTCATGGCGCGCCTGAGCCGGCACTTCGACCGCTTGTGTCGGCGCAGGAGCAACATCGAGTCATCGAACGCGAATATGTCATTCGCATTTCATCGGCATGTGATGAGATGAATGGCGTCGAACATTGTCCTCGATGAAACGTTTCTGTGCGGTCGCACCACGGTTCTCCTCAGTCGAAAAAGCACGATACGTCGATTCCGGCGCGCAAACGTTTTACGCTGGCGTCGGTTTCGTCAGCCCGGAGCGGAGCCTCCGGCAGAGGCTTATGTGGGGCGCAGCACGCCACGCCGTGGTGCGCCAGGGCGCATTCGAACGAGGCTTTGCCCACAGAATCTGCGAAACGTGCAGCGGGCGCAACGTTTAGGCATTTCGCGAGAATCGGCCGCGTTGACTGTTCGACGCCCCCCAAGCCCCGTGTGGAAAGGCTCGAGCGGACCTCATGGCCACCCGCGCAAATGACACGTTCGCCAGGCCACCAAACGGATGGAACACGGATGAATCAATTTTATTTATCCCTACGATAGTAGGTGTCCGCTCGGAGTGGCGGTTGTCTGCGAGGCTTATCGCACGGTGATGAACGAAGATCGGGCCGCGGATTCGCGGGAATGCGCTGACCATAGCCTTCGCGGCGCATTCGTATTCTTAAGACCACCGATGTTCAAGACTGAAACAAAAGCGAAGCGCTGCGCCGCATCACAACCGGCACGCCGGCGACGAGGCCCCACCAGCATTGACATTGCCCGCATTGGCACAGTCCTCGCTAAAAGAGTCGCGCAACCCGAACCGACGCGACCAACTAGATCAACTCAAGCGAGGACGGGCTGCTAACGGGGCTGGTGTGAGGCGTTTTCGGTAGCGGCAGCAAGCCGCGCCAGAGAACGGTGACACCAGTATAAAAAGTGAAGCGCAACGCGCGAAGTTACGAGAGAAAAAATCATGCTGACCCTCCAGTCCGACCTGCACGGCAACCACCTGCTTGGCGCGCTTCCCGCGCACGAATGGCAAGCGCTGACTCCGCATCTCGAACTCGTTCAACTCCGCACTGAACAACTGCTCTGTGACTCGGGCCAACGCATTCATCACGTGTACTTCCCGACGACGGCCATCATCTCCCTGCTTCACACCATGGAAGACGGCGGCTCGGTTGAAATCGCCGCCGTGGGCCGCGAAGGCATGACCGGTGTGCCGGTGCTGACGGGCGGTGAAACGATGCCGACTCGCGTACAGGTGCAGTGCCCCGGCTTCGCTTATCGCATGAGCGCGCAGGCGCTCCGTGATCAGTTCGGCCGCTCCGACTTTCTGCGCCGCCTGATGCTGCTGTACATGCAAGCCCTGCTCACGCAGGTTGCTCAGACCGCGGCATGTAATCGTCACCACTCGCTGAACAAGCAACTGTGCCGCTGGCTGCTGATCGAGATCGACCGAACCGCATCGAACGAACTGCAAGTGACGCAGCAACTCATCGCCGACATGCTGGGCGTGCGTCGCGAAGGCGTGACCGAAGCGGCGGGCAAGCTGCACGACGCGGGCCTCATCCATCACAGCCGCGGCTGCATCAAGGTCGTGGATCGCGAAGGTCTCGAAGCGCGCGCCTGCGAGTGCTACGGCCTGGTCAAGCGCGAGTTCGACCGTCTTCTGCCGCGTTTGCGTGCGCAGGAAGCCGTGTCGGCGTCCAGCGTCTGACGATGCAGATGCAGACGCGCAATACGCACGACATGTTCGGCTGGACGGCACGCGCTCTCGACGTGTCGCTGATCATCGCAGGCGGGGTAATCGCGCATTCGATGCGCTTCTCCTCGCTCGATTTCAGCGATATTGAGAGACTGCTGATCGCTTTCAATAGCGTCCTCGCGTTGTTGCTGTTCCCCGCGTTCGGCGTGTACGACACCTGGCGCGGCAAACCGCTGCCGATGATGCTCGCGCGCGTCACGCTCGCGTGGATCGCCGTGGTCACGGGCGCCCTACTGCTCGCGTTCACGCTGCATCGCATGGATGCGGTGTCGCGCCTGTGGCTGGGTTACTCGACGCTGATTTCCGGCGCGCTCATCGTGTTCGCGAAGTGCGCCGTCCATTTCGGCCTGCGCGTGATGCGCGGACGCGGCTTCAATCAGCGCACGGTCGCGATCGTCGGCGCGCAGGGCTTTGCGCGCACCCTCCTCGCGCACCTGAGCAGCACGCCCGAGCAAGGCTTTACGCCGGTATGCCTGCTCGATACGACGGGCGATGAAGAACTGCAAGCGACGGGCGTCGGCAGCAGAATAGGCGCATCCGCTCGCCTGCCGGTGCTGAACGACTTCGATGAACTCGTCGAGAAGGTGCGCGCCGAGGAAATCAACGAAGTGTGGCTCGCGTTGCCGCTGTCGCAAGAGCACACGATCTATCGCTTCGTGCATGCGCTGCGCCATGATTTCGTGAATCTTCGGCTGATTCCCGACACGCGCAGCATCTCGCTCTTCAATCATTCGATGACCGATGTCGCCGGCCTCGCAACCATCAACCTGACGACATCGCCGGTCAATACGCTGCAGATGTGGCCGAAGCTGCTGTTCGACCGCTGCTTCGCCGCCGCCGCGCTGCTGGCGCTGTCACCGTTGCTGGTGGCGATCGCCATCGCGATCAAGGCGACCTCCGATGGCCCGGTGTTCTTCACGCAGCATCGCAAGGGTGCGGACGGGCGTCCGTTCCGCATCTACAAGTTCCGCTCGATGGCGGTCCACAAGGAAACGACGGGCCATGTCACCCAGGCGACGCGCAACGATCCGCGCGTGACGAAGATCGGAGCGTTCCTGCGCCGCACGAGCCTCGACGAACTGCCGCAGTTCATCAACGTGCTGTTCGGGCATATGTCGGTGGTCGGGCCGCGTCCGCACGCGATCGAGCACGACGATCTGTACAAGGATCTCGTGTACGGCTACATGTTCCGCTATCGGATCAAGCCCGGCATTACCGGCTGGGCGCAAGTGAACGGCTATCGCGGCGCGACGGAGAAGGTCGAAAAGATGCAGAGCCGCGTGAAGTTCGACCTGTTCTATATCCACAACTGGTCGTTCTGGTTCGACATCAAGATCGTCGCGTTGACGCTGTTCAAAGGATTCATCGGACGCAACGCGTACTGATTTGCACACATCAAAAAAAGGCCGGGCGACTCGCGTTGCCCGGCCTTTTTCGCTTGTGTTGCGGCGCTTCAGTAGTCGATGCGCTCGACGCCCTGCTCCGTGCCCAGCAGACACACGTTCGCCCCGCGCGCCGCGAAGAGACCGACCGTCACCACGCCCGGCCACGCGTTGATTTGCGCTTCGAGCGCGCGAGGATCGGTGATCGACAGGCCTTTCACGTCGATGATCTCGTTGCCGTTGTCGGTGATAAAGGGCATGCCGTCCTTCGTCACGCGCACAATCGGCACGCCGCCGAGCGCCGTCAGCTTGCGGCCGATCGCCGTGCGCGCCATCGGCACGACTTCGATAGGCAGCGGGAAGGTGCCCATCACGTCGACGCGCTTGCTCGCATCGGCGATGCAGACGAACACGTCCGCCACCGACGCCACGATCTTCTCGCGCGTGAGCGCGCCGCCGCCGCCTTTGATCATCGCGCCGCTCACGTCGATTTCGTCGGCGCCGTCGACATAGACCGGCAGCGATTCGATATCGTTCAGGTCGAACACCTGGAAGCCGTGCGATTCGAGCCGCGCGGTCGTGGCCAGCGAGCTCGACACCGCGCCGCGATAACGCGACTTCGATGCGGCGAGCGCGTCGATGAAGCAATTGGCCGTCGATCCGGTGCCGACGCCGATGATCGAGCCTTCCGGCACCTGCGCGTTCACATAGTCGGCGGCGGCCTGGCCGACCAGCTGCTTGAGTTCGTCCTGAGTCATGAAGTGGTGCTGCGCGTGAGAGAAAACTCCGATTTTATCGGAGCCCGCGCGACGGCCACGCGTTTTTGCGCGGGTTCAGGCGATGGCGTGCAGGAAGCCGAGCGGATCATGCGTGCGCGCAACCGATGCGATGAACGCGAACACGGCGATCGCCAGCACGCCGAAGACCGCGCGTGCGCCCTTCGTGCGGCCACGCTTCAGCGCGAGCGTGCCGAGCACGATGTAGACGACGAGGCCGGCGATTTTCGCGGACAGCCACGCGGCGTTCGGCCCGAAGCCGATGATCGCGACCAGCGCGACGGCGCTCGCGAGCAGCAGCGTATCGACGATATGCGGGACGATTTTCGTCGCGCGTGCGGTGAGCAGCCGCGAGTTCGTCAGCATCCAGATCCAGCGCAACGCGAAGCCCGCGATGCTGAGACCGGCGCACGCCATATGCAGCGCGCGTATCGGCAGAAAGTAATCGCCCATGTTTTCGTTGAGTCTTATCGAGGGAAGTATTTGTCGAGCAGCGCCTGCGCGATCGCATCGGTTTCGGCGTCCGCATCGCCCTCGTAGTCCGACGGGCGGAAATGCATCTGGAACGCGCTGAAGACGCGGCGCGTGCGGTCGTCGAATACGCCGTCGGCGGCGATGTCGTAGCCGTAGCGCTTGAGCTTCTGCTGCAGCGCGCGCACGTCGACGGGCGCTTTCGGATCGCGGCCGGCGAGATGCGTCGCGACCGCCGGTGCATCGGGCCATGCGCCGATGCCCGCATCGTATAGCGTGCGCCACGGAAACAGCGGGCCGGGATCGATCTTGCGTTGCGGTGCGATGTCGCTGTGGCCGACGATGCGCGTCGGCGGAATGCCGTATCGCTCGACGATGTCGCGGGAGAGCTTCACGAGGGCGTCGATCTGCGCCGGCGGATACGGTTGCCACGCGCGGCCGGAGGGGGTATCGACGGGGCCGAGATTCACGTTCTCGATACCGATCGACGAAGCGTTCAGCTCCGTCGCGCCCTGCCAGTAGCTTTGACCCGCATGCCACGCACGCTTGTCTTCCGGCACGAGCTGATAGACGACCGGCTCGCCGTCGTGGATGCGCGGGGCATCCGGCACGACGTAATGGACGCTGACCTCGTCGCCGGTCAGGACGGCGAGCGAACGCGCTTCGTCGATCTCGGTGTAGTGCATCACGAGGAAGCGCACGCGGGAATCGGCGTTTTTCGCGTGATATTGCGTGTCGGCGATGTAGGTGCCGCGGTTTTGCATGGTGGAAGTGCAGGCGGTGAGGGTCATGGCGATGGCGCAGGCAAGCGCCACTGACGACAGGCGAAGCACGACGCGCACGTTACTTCTTCACTCCCCGCTGCCGCACCGCCTCGAACAGACACACCCCGCTCGCCACCGATACGTTCAGGCTTTCCACCGTCCCCGCCATCGGAATGTTCATGATCTCGTCGCAGGTCTCGCGCGTGAGGCGGCGCATGCCCTCGCCTTCCGCGCCGACGACGATCGCCACCGGGCCGTCCAGCTTCGTCTCATACAGGCTCGCCGTTGCTTCGCCCGCCGTGCCGATCACCCAGACGCCCGCGTCCTTCAGTTCGCGCAGCGCCCGCGCCAGATTCGTCACGGTGATGTACGGCACGCTTTCCGCCGCGCCGCTCGCCACTTTCGCGGCCGTCGCGTTCAAACCGGCGGAACGGTCGCGCGGCGCGATCACCGCATGCGCCCCGGCCGCATCCGCGACCCGCAGGCACGCGCCGAGGTTGTGCGGATCGGTGACGCCGTCGAGCACCAGCAGCAATGGCGTACCGGAGATGCCGTCGAGCAGTTCGGCCAGATTCTGCGCGAGCGGCAGGTCGTTCGCGCGCGCGACCACTCCCTGATGCTGGATGTTGCCCGCGAGGCCCCACAGGCGCGATTCATCGGCGGCGATCAGGCGCACGCCCGCTTCCTTCGCGGTCCGCAGAAAGTCCTGCATGCGCCGATCCTTGCGCGTGGGGTCGTACAGCACCTCCTCGATCGACGATGCATCCGCGCGCAAACGCGCCGTCACCGCGTGAAAACCGTATAGAACCTTGAGACGTGACATGACTGATCTGAACCTTCGCTGGAAACCATGAAAAGCACGACGCGGTCCGACGCGAAAACGCATCGGACCGCGCGTAATGTAGTGGGCGATCGACCGCGCCCGTCAGCGCTTATCCGCGCTTCTTGCGAGCCGGTCTCGCCTGCGCCGGCGACTTCGACGCCGCGCCGCGCTTCTTTGCCGCGCCGCTGCGCGCCGTAGCCGTCCCGCCCTTCTTCGAGCCGCCGCGCTGACGCGTGCCCGGCGTATCGTCATCGGCCAGCTGACGGATGCGCGGACCCGACGACGAACCATTGCCGCCCGGCGCGCCATGCTCCGGCGCGGGCGACGGCCTCGGCGACGGCTTCACCGGCGTATCGCGCACGAGGCGGAAATCGATCTTGCGCGCATCGAGATCGACGCGGCCGACCTGCACGCGCACGCGGTCCGTCATGCGATAGCGGATGCCGGTGCGCTCGCCGCGCAGTTCGTTCTTGATCTCGTCGTACTGGAAGTAGTCGGAGCCAAGCTCCGTCACGTGCACGAGCCCTTCGATGAACAGCGAATCGAGTTGCACGAAGATACCAAACGACGTCACGCCGTTCACCATGCCGCCGTATTCCTCGCCCAGCTTGTCGCGCATGAAGTAGCACTTGAGCCATGCTTCGACATCGCGCGAGGCTTCGTCGGCGCGGCGCTCGTTCGACGAGCAATGCAGCCCCAACTCCTCCCACACCGCGACGTTGTTGCGCGAGCGGCCGCGCGCGCTGTCGTCGGCCAGTTGCATTTCGCGCGCCGCCTTCGTGAGGCCGGTGCTAAGCGATACGTCGTGTCCGATGCTCGGCACGTACTTCTTGCCCTGCAGAATCGCGTAGATC
The DNA here is from genome assembly GCF_022879615.1 of Caballeronia grimmiae. Taxonomy (NCBI): domain Bacteria; kingdom Pseudomonadati; phylum Pseudomonadota; class Betaproteobacteria; order Burkholderiales; family Burkholderiaceae; genus Caballeronia; species Caballeronia grimmiae. Next base: position 1,210,675 of record NZ_CP084271.1, on the reverse strand, counting down.
GCGCGGTGCGTGAGCAAGTCGGGATAGCGGCGAATCGGGCTCGTGAAGTGCGCGTACGCCTCGTACGCAAGCCCGAAGTGGCCGATATTGTCCGGACTGTAGACCGCCTGCTGCATCGAGCGCAGGACCATCGACTGAAGCATCTGCGCGTCAGGCCGGTCGCGGATTTGCGCGATCAGCGCTGCGTAATCGCTTGCATGCGGCTTGTCGCCGCCGGTCAGCGTGAGGCCCACGCCGCGCAGAAACTGGCGCAGGTTCTCGAGCTTCTCTTCGGTCGGCCCCGCGTGCACGCGATAAAGGCCCGGATGCTTGTTGCGCTTGAGAAAATCCGCCGCGCAGACGTTCGCGGCCAGCATGCATTCCTCGATCAGCCGATGCGCGTCATTGCGATGACGCGGCACGATCTGCTCGATCTTGCCTTGCGAGTTGACGACGATGTACGTCTCGGTCGTGTCGAAGTCGATTGCGCCGCGCTTCTGCCGCGCCGCGTGCAGCGACTTGAACACGCCGTGCAGGTTCTGCAGGTCCGGCACGCGCTCGGCGCGTCGCGCGGCTTCGGGCCCCTTCGTGTTGGCGAGGATCGCCGCGACTTCCGTGTAGGTGAGCCGCGCCGCCGAGTGCATCACGCCGGGATAGAACTGATACGCCTTGATCTCGCCGCGCGCCGTGATGACCATGTCGCACACCAGCACACAGCGATCGACATCCGGGTTCAGCGAGCACAAGCCGTTCGAGAGCTTCTCCGGCAGCATCGGAATCACGCGGCGCGGGAAGTACACCGATGTGCTGCGATCGAGCGCGTCGACATCGAGCGGCTCGCCCGGCTGCACATAGTGCGAGACGTCCGCGATCGCCACCAGCAGACGGAAGCCCGAGCCGCGGCCGACGGTGATCGGCTCGCAATAGACGGCGTCGTCGAAATCGCGGGCGTCTTCGCCGTCGATCGTGACGAGCGGCACGTCGCGCAAGTCGACGCGATGCCGGATATCCGCCGGACGCACTTCGTCGGGCAGCTTCGCGGCTGCGGCGAGCGCGCCTTCGCTGAACTCATGCGGCACGCCGTACTTGCGCACGGCGATTTCGATTTCCATGCCGGGATCGTCAATGTCGCCGATCACTTCGGCCACGCGCCCGAGCGGCTGCGAATGCCGGCTCGGGAAATCCGTCAGATCGACGGACACCACTTGCCCGACCTTCGCCTTCTTCGGATTCTGCGTGATCAGGATGTCGTGGCCGATGCGCTTGTCTTCCGGCACGAGGAGCAGCGCGCCATTCTCGTTGATAAGCCGCCCGATAACGCGCTTGTTCGCGCGCTCGGTGACCTCGACGATATGGCCTTCCGGCCGCCCGCGCCGGTCGTAGCCGACGATGCGCGCGAGCACGCGATCGTTGTGCATGACCTTTTGCATCTCGCCGTTCGGCAGGAACAGATCGTCCTGGCCGTCGTCGCGAATCAGGAAGCCGAAGCCATCGCGATGACCCTGCACGCGGCCCGCGACGAAGTTCGACGGATGAGTGAGCTGGTAATGGCCGCGCTTGTCGAGGCGGATTTGCCCGTCGCGTTCCATGGCCGCCAGTCGCTTGAAGAAGCCTTCGCGCTCCTGGCGCTTGATCGACAGCGCCTCGGCGATGTCGTTCGCGGCATGTGGAGTCTCGCTCGTGCGCAGCACACCGAGGATTTCTTCGCGGCTGGGAATCGGATACGGATATTTGCTCAAGGGCTTGATAATGTTCTTCTCGTTGAACGGGACTTTCGCGTGTTTTGCCGCGAGTCGAGCGGCAATCGTCGAAACGATTCTAACACCGTGCCATACGGCGGTTTGCCGTGATTCTTGCCGTGCAGCGCTTACGCCGATGATCATTCCGATGGCCGCTTCGACGCGGATTGCGTGCAAACGCCGGTCCAGAGAAATCATCGCAAGGAAGGCTTGACACGCCTCAGGAACACGCTACAATGGCGTTCTTTGCTGCTGAACGCACGCAAAACACGCAGTACACGCACCCTTGCCCAGGTGGCGGAATTGGTAGACGCACTAGGTTCAGGTCCTAGCGGTGGCAACACCGTGGAGGTTCGAGTCCTCTCTTGGGCACCAGATGTTGGAAAACGCCACCCTCGGGTGGCGTTTTCTTTTTATGCAGAGACTGTGTTTTTCGTCTCTGGCCGGTGTGAGCGTCTGCAGTTGACACCACCCGGCTTCCCGCTAAAATAGCGGGCCTGCTGTACCCCTTGGCCCAGGTGGCGGAATTGGTAGACGCACTAGGTTCAGGTCCTAGCGGTGGCAACACCGTGGAGGTTCGAGTCCTCTCCTGGGCACCAAGGTCCCTCTCGCGAAACACGCGAACGCGCAACAGCGCCGCAATCAGCCCCACGCTTCAACGTGGGGCTTTTTGTTTGCCGCGACGTCTTCTTCATTGCGAAATTAATTCAGCGCCCTTTCGTATTCGTTCCAATCTTTCGTTTGATCGAAGGCAAATGGATTAATCCAGAATCCGGTTATCCATATTAGCCCCGGACTAACACTCGCTCTCCGTTCGAATTCAGCACGCCATTAAGCAGCGGCGTACACTCGTCGTGCCCGCGCGACCGCTCTGCGCTGCCGCGCGCTCGATACGGCCTGGGTATCACGCCTTGCCGCATCTCAACGCTGACTAATCAGAACCGAACTGGAGACCAGGCGATGAGTTGGACGCGAGAACAAAGAAACGTGACGATTGCGACTTATCTGGGCTGGACGCTGGATGCATTCGATTTCTTCCTGATGGTCTTCGTATTGAAAGACATCGCAGCCGAGTTCAAAACCAGTATTCCCGAAGTTGCCTTTGCCATTACGTTGACGCTCGCCATGCGCCCCGTCGGCGCGCTGATTTTCGGCCGGCTGGCGGATAAATACGGCCGCCGTCCGACACTGATGATCAACATCGCGATCTACTCGCTGCTGGAATTGCTGTCGGGGTTATCGCCGAATCTGATGACGCTACTCGTTCTCCGCGCGCTTTTCGGCATCGCGATGGGCGGCGAATGGGGCGTGGGTTCCGCGCTGACGATGGAAACCGTGCCGCCGAAAGCGCGCGGCTTCGTTTCCGGCCTGTTGCAGGCGGGCTATCCGAGCGGTTATCTGCTGGCGTCGATCGTCTTTGGCGTGCTCTATCAATACGTAGGCTGGCGCGGCATGTTCTTCGTCGGCGTCGCGCCGGCGCTGCTCGTGCTCTATGTGCGGGCGCACGTGCCGGAATCCCCCGCCTGGCGCGCGATGGAAAAGCGCGAGCGGCCCGGTCTGATTGCGACGCTGAAGCAGAACTGGACGCTCTCGCTTTACGCGATCGTCCTGATGACCGCATTCAATTTCTTCTCGCATGGCACGCAGGATCTTTATCCGACGTTTTTGCGCGAACAGCATCATTTCGATCCGCACACGGTGTCGATGATTACCATCGTGCTGAATATCGGCGCGATCGTCGGCGGACTATTTTTCGGCGCGATGTCGGAGCGAATCGGACGGCGCGTCGCGATTTTCATCGCGGCATTGATCGCATTGCCGGTGCTTTACTTGTGGGCTTTCTCGGCGGGACCTGTGGCTCTCGCAATCGGCGCGTTCCTGATGCAGATTTCCGTCCAGGGCGCGTGGGGCGTCATTCCAGTGCATTTGAACGAGATATCGCCGGATGAGATTCGCGCGACGTTTCCGGGGCTCGTATATCAACTCGGCAATCTGCTGGCGGCCATTAATGCCACGATGCAAGCAGGCATCGCGACAGCGCACGGAAATAATTATGGAATGGCGATGGCGATCGTCGCGGGGACGGTCGCGGTCGTTATTGCGGCGTTGATTTTCTTCAGCCGCGAGCGCAAGGGAATCGATATGACGCGGTCGGCGCAGGAAATGAGAGCGGCCGGGTAGTTCGGGCGGCACTGGGGCTCCCCGCTGCAGCGGAGCCTTGGTGTCTCGTTGACCTGCGCGAGTCATCTGGCGGCGACTACACCGAAGGCGACGAACACATCAGACGCATCAAAGCGGTTATCCTTTTTTCGCGGTCCGGCGAAATCTCGCCGCTGCCGTGAGAAGTGCGTGCTTCAAGACTTGCGTATCCTGAGTCCTTTGCCGCACGCATAACCGCGCCGCGCACAGCGCCGCGCTCTCCACCGGTTCCGTCCGCCAAACATGAATCGATGAAAGACCGCTATCTCGACTTCGTCAATTCGCCCTTCGGCACGAGCCTCGCCCGCGCGCTCGGGCTGCCGAAGCCCGAGGTGCTGCGCCGCCATCGACCGGGCGAAGCCGAGTTCGGCGCCATAGCCGCCATCGGCGCCGGGCCGTCGCCGCAAATGTTCGATCAGCTCATCCGCGTGCTCACTGCCATCGGCATGACGGGCATCGCCCATGACAGCGCGCCCGGCTGGCTGGCGCTCGCGCAGGCCCAGGGCGCGATGAGCGGCCGATTCGAACCGTCCCCCGCCGATGCCGCCGCGACACACCGCGTCCACGCGCTGATCTTCGATGCAACCGGCATCACCGAAAGCAGCGCGCTTCGGCCGATGTACTCGTTCTTCCACGACGCGATACGCTCGCTCGCCAAAAGCGGACGGATCATCCTGCTCGGGCGTGCGCCCTCGTCATGCGCGAGCCCGCGCGCCGCCACCGCCCAGCGCGCGCTCGAAGGCATGACGCGTTCGCTCGGCAAGGAGGCGCGCAACGGCGTCACGTCGAATCTGCTTTACGTGGCCGGCGACGCAGATATCGAAGGCGCGCTGCGGTTCTTCCTCTCACCGCGTTCGGCCTACGTCTCGGGGCAGGTCGTGCATACCGACGGTCCCGCTGCCGCCCCGGCAAGCTACGCGACACCGCTCGCCGGCACGCGCGCCGTGGTGACAGGCGCGGCGCGCGGCATCGGCGCATCGATTGCGACCGTGCTGGCGACGCAAGGCGCGATCGTCACCGGAATCGATATCGAGGCGGCCCGCGACGCGCTCGACCAGACCATGCTCGCGATCGAAGACGCGTCGCCGTCGGGCGGCGCGCATGCCGCGCTCATCGCGGACATCGCCGCTCCCGATGCGCCCGCCGAGATCGCGGCGGCGCTTCTTGCGTCGGGCGGCGTCGATATCGTCGTGCACAACGCGGGCATCACGCGCGACAAGACCATCGCGCGCATGACCGGCGAGATGTGGGACAGCGTGCTCGAGATCAATCTGCTCGCGCAGGAACGCATCGACGATGCGCTCCTCGCTCGAAACGTGCTGCGTGCGGGAGGCCGCATCGTGGCGGTGTCGTCGATCAGCGGCATTGCGGGCAATCGCGGACAGACGAACTACGCGACATCGAAGGCCGGCGTGATCGGGCGCGTGCAAAGCATGGCGCCGCTCTTGCGCGAACGCGGCATCACGATCAACGCGGTCGCGCCGGGCTTCATCGAAACGCACATGACCGCGCGCATGCCGTTCGCGACGCGTGAAGCGGGACGGCGCCTCAACTCGATGGGACAAGGCGGCCTGCCCGTCGATGTCGCCGAAACCGTCGCGTGGCTTGCGAGTCCGTCGTGCGCGAACATCACGGGCAATGTCGTGCGCGTGTGCGGCCAAAGCCTCGTCGGAGCCTAGCGATGCAGACGCCTTTGTCCGCATCGCCGATGCAACGCGCGCGCACCGTCGTCATCGACACCTTGCCGCCGCCCGCCAAACTCTATGGGCGCCTGCTGCCCGGCCTGTTCAGACGCGGCCGTGCGCCGGAACTGCCCGCGCTGCGGCTCGTGCGCCCGGACGTGCGGCTCGACGCCGAGCACATCGGCCGCTATGCGCGCGTGTGCGGTTTCATCCCGGAACATGGCGTGCCGCTGACGTTCCCGCATGTGCTCGCGTTTCCGCTGCATCTGATGATGCTCACCGACCCGTCGTTTCCGTGGCCCGCGCTCGGCATGGTGCATCTCGCGAACAGCGTGCGCCTGCGCAGGCCGCTCGCCGCCGGACAGCGCGTGCGTATCGAAGTGGAATGCGGGCCGGTCGTGGCGCACGAGAAAGGACACGCTTTCACGCTGCACACGCGCATTTATCGACGCGGGGAAGCCGTCTGGGATGGCGACAGCGTCTATCTGAAACGCGGCGTCAGAAGCGAGAGCGCCGCGCCGCTGCCACGTGCCGCGGAAGCGCCCGACATGCCGCTCGTTCGCGAAGCGCGCTGGCAACTCCCCTCGCAGCTCGGGCGCGATTACGCGAAGGCGTCGGGCGACTTCAATCCGATCCATCTGCACGCGCTCAGCGCGAAGGCGTTCGGTTTTCCGCGCGCCATCGCTCATGGCATGTGGACGCTCGGACGCACGCTCGCGGCGCTGTCTCCGTCGAAGGCGCTCGCTGCGGGTCACGCGCACGGCGATTTCAAGCTGCCGCTCTACCTTCCCGGCGATGCAACCCTGTGGAGCGCCGAGCCCGCGCCCGATGTACGCGACTTCGAAGTGCGCGACCTTGCGGGCGAGCGTCCACATCTGCGCGGGCGTTTCGAATGGGAGTTGCCATGAACGAAGTGCGCCGCGTCGCGATCATCGGCAGCAACCGGATTCCGTTCGCGCGATCGAACACGGCTTACGCGACGGCTTCGAATCAGGACATGCTGAGCTTCACGCTGCAAGGGCTCGTCGATCGCTTCGACCTCCACGGCGTGCGGCTCGGCGAAGTGGCGGCCGGCGCGGTCCTCAAGCATTCGCGCGACTTCAATCTCACGCGCGAAGCCGCGCTCGCGACGACGCTCGCGAAGCAGACGCCCGCCTACGATGTGCAGCAGGCATGCGGCACCGGCCTCGAAGCGGTGATTCTCGTCGCCAACAAGATCGCGCTCGGGCAGATCGATGCGGGCATCGCGGGTGGCGTCGATTCGGCATCGGATGCGCCGATCGGCGTGAACGAACGCCTGCGCAAGATCTTGCTCGAAGCGAATCGCAGCCGTTCAACGCGTCAACGCGCCGGCGCGCTCGCGAAACTGCGGCCTGGCATGTTCTTCCGGCCGGCACTGCCGCGCAACGTGGAGCCGCGCACCGGGCTTTCGATGGGCGAGCATTGCGAGCTCATGGCCAAACGCTGGAAGATTTCTCGGGAAGCGCAGGACGCGCTCGCGCAGCAGAGTCACCTCAAGCTCGCGGCGGCTTACTCGCGCGGGTTCTTCAACGACCTGCTGACGCCGTTTCATGGGCTCACGCGTGACAACAATCTTCGTCCGGATGTATCGCTCGATCAGCTTGCGCAGTTGAAGCCCGTATTCGATCGCGATGCGGGTACGCTCACTGCCGGGAATTCGACGCCGCTCACCGATGGGGCTTCGGCGGTGCTGCTGGCGTCCGAGGAATGGGCTGCGCGTCGCGGGTTGCCGGTGCTTGCTTATCTCACTGTTTCCGCTAACGCGGCGGTTGATTACATCGATCAACGTGAAGGGTTGTTGATGGCGCCCGTGTACGCGGTGCCGCCGATGCTCGCGCGTGCCGGTCTTACGCTGCAGGATTTCGATTTTTACGAGATTCATGAGGCGTTCGCCGCACAGGTGCTTTGTACGCTCGCTGCCTGGCAGGACGAAGAGTATTGTCGCGACGTGCTCGGACTTGTGGGGCCGCTCGGCGCTGTCGATCTCTCGCGGATGAACGTGAGCGGGGGATCGCTCGCTGCGGGGCATCCGTTTGCGGCGACCGGCGGGCGCATCGTCGGGACACTCGCCAAGTTGCTCGCGAATGCGCCCGAGCGCGGCGATGGGCGGCCTTTGCGGGGGCTTATCTCCATTTGCGCTGCGGGCGGGCAAGGGGTTGTGGCGATTTTGGAGCGGTAAGGCTGATCGTGCTGGGAGCTTGGTTTCGTGTCGGTCTAGTAGCTCGCCCCTTTCCGGGGCGGGGGTCACTTTCTTGGCTGTCGACCAGAGTTGGCGCTTTACCGCCTTACTCTGGTCCCATGCAAGAAAGTAACCTAGAAAGCAGTTTTTTTCGAACCGCTCGCAGCACTAATCGTGTGGTCACTTCGTAGAACATCGGTGGCACTCAGCTTGAAAGAGCCTTGAATCACCTTCCGCGCCCACTGAGCGCCACGTCCTCCGAGCCCCTTGGCTCGTCAAAACCAGTGGGGCGCAACGTGTTACGCCAAAACATGTGTAAGCGCCTCATCGCACGACGGTGGCACTCGAACTAATTAGCAACCTTGAACCACTTCTCACGGCATTGAGCGCCACGTCCCTCTGAGCGGTTAGCTCGTTGAAACCCGTCCGCGCAACGTGCTACGCGAGACCATATGCAAGCGCTTGCACACGACGGTGGCACACGAATCTATCAGCACCTCGCGCCACGTCCTCCAAGTCCTTGGCGCGTTCATCCATCGGGGCATAACCTACTCCCCGAAGCATCAACGGAAGAAAGGCACCTGCTTCATCGTTAACGATGACATCCCGCTTCGCCCCATCTCCCGCGCGATGCCCGCCCTGCTGCCGCAATCAAGGATGTCCCATGCCGCCCACGCGCCCTTGCCTCCTTCCCCGCTCGCTTCGTGGCCTGCTTGCGTTCGCGTTTCTCGTCATCGGTCTGCACGCCCACGCGCAAGAAAGCGATGCCACAAGCATCGGCACGCAAACCATCGATCAACAAGTGCACTGGCTCTCGCAAGCCGCCGCTAACGGCACGCTCGCCGCGCTCGACGACAACCAACTCACCACCCTCTTTCGCTCGCTCGATCCCCACACGCTCCCCCGTTATCTGCAACAGGGACTCGGCGAATACGCATCCTGCGAATTCACCATGCTGCGGCGCGAACGCATCAACGGCCGATGGCCCAGGCGCGCCGATCACATGCTCGTGCGCGTCACCCACGAACCGCTGCGGATCTACGCAAAGTGGCTGCCAGATGGCGCTCACGCCGGCCAGGAAGTCATCTACGATGCATCCAAACGCCCCGGCGAACTCTACGGTCATCTCGGCGGCATGCTCGGCGTGTTGCCGATGTGGGCATCCGTCAACGGGCCGCTCGCCCGCGCTCAATCGAATCATTCGATCCGCGAACTCAGTATCGACGCCATCACGCAACGCTTTATCGACGAAGGCCGCAAGTTCGCCGCGACAGGCATCACGCAACCCTCGAACGTTGAAGTGAAAACCGTCCACGGCGTGCGCGTCGTCGCCCTGACGTACACCGCGCCCGATGGCCAGCCGGGCTTCTATGCGAAACGCGAAGTGCTTGGCCTCGACCTGGAACAGCCGCTCTTTCGCACCGTCGAGTCGTTCGACGACGACGGCAATCCGTTCGAAAGCATCGTCTTCGAGCACGTCGCCCCGAAGCCGTTCGACGATCTGACCTTCGATCCCGAGAATCCCGACTATCGCTTCTGAAGCGCCCGCTGACTTCCTGACACGCGCTGTAACGCCTGCTTCTCGCCCGCAACGCAAGATTTAAGTTTCGCCTAAGAATGCGTCGATACGCTTGCCCGACTTCATCATCGACATCAACGCGGCCGCATCGGCAAGCGGCCCGCATCGTCATGCAAACACAAGGAGTTCGCTCATGAACCTCCGCTCCAATCTCCGGCCCGCCCGAGCCATCAAGCGGTTTCTTAGTCACCACGAAATCGCGACGCTGCTCTTGCTGCTGCACGCGCCGATCGACGTGATGGCCGCCACGCCCGACGTCGCCTCGTTGCAGGAATACGGTTATGTCGAAATCGTGTCGCCCGACGCAACCGGCCAGAAAGTGCGCCTCACCGAAGACGGCAACGCCGTGCTGCGCGGCCTCGGCGTGAAGTAAGCGGTCCGCCATTCATCGCGAAGTCTGTAATAATCGGTCGATACATTCACCACCGACCGAAGGAGCGACTCGCGATGTCCGCTACTGAACCCATCGTTCAACGTGTGCTGCTGACCAACGACGACGGCATCGACGCGCCCGGCCTCGCCGTGCTCGAAGCCGTCGCCGCGGAACTGGCGCACGAAGTCTGGGTGATCGCACCCGAACACGATCAAAGCGGCACGTCGCACTCCATCAGCCTGCATTCGCCGCTGCGCATCTCGCGTCAGGGCGAGCGGCGCTTCGGCGTGCAAGGCACTCCCGGCGATTGCGTCGTGATGGCCGCGCGCCATCTGATGAAGGACGCCCCGCCCACGCTCGTGCTGTCGGGCATCAATCGCGGCGCCAACCTCGGCGTCGAAACAATGTTCTCCGGCACCGTCGGCGCCGCGATGACGGGGCTGTTGCTCGGGCTGCCGTCCATCGCGCTCAGTCAGACCTTCTCCGATCGCGAGAACGTGCGCTGGGATACCGCGCGTGAACTCGCGCCCGGCGTCATCCGCCGGCTGCTCGCCATCTCGCACGACGCGCCCACGTGTCTCAACGTCAACTTCCCCGATTGCGATGCATCGGCCGCCGGTCCGCTGACCGTGACGCGGCAGGGCGTCGGACTCGTGGAGGGCATCGACGTCGTGCCGGAAGTCGATCCACGCGGCATCGATTATTTCTGGCTGCGCTTTCAGCGCGGACCGCGTGAAAACGCACCCGACAGCGAAACGGCCGTCGTCGCGTCGAAGCGCATTTCGGTCACGCCGCTGCACTTCGACCGCACCGCGTTGCAGACCTTCGAGACGCTTCAGGCGGCCCTGCAAAGCAACGCCTGATCCGAAAATCAAAGCGCCATCACAAGAACAAGGACATCACATGACGCATTACATCGGCCGCCTCGGGGCGCGCGCGGTGACGACCGCGTTTCTCGCGTTCGCGGCAGCCGGCGCGTTCGCGCAAGCGGCGACGCCGGTCGGCACATGGCAAACCATCGACGACACGACGGGCAAGCCGCGAGCGATCATCCAGATCGTCGACGACGGCAACGGGCAACTCGAAGGCAAAGTCGTGCGCGGCATCGGCGAATTCGATCACCCGGAGCGGCGCTGCACGTCCTGCACGGACGAGCGCAAGGACCAGCTGATCAAAGGGATGACGATCATCACCGGCATGAAGCGCGACGGCGACGCGTGGACCGGCGGGCACATTCTCGACCCGGAGAACGGCAAGCTCTACAAATGCAGGATGAGGCTCGAGAGCGGCGGGCAAAAGCTGGTGGTGCGCGGCTATATCGGCGTGTCACTGCTCGGCCGCTCGCAAACGTGGCTGCGGCAGGAATGATGCGCGCGACGCACCTATAAACGACAAAGCCGGCGAAGACTCCGCGTCTTCGCCGGCTTTTTAGCGACGCGCAAGCGCGTCACGTCTTTCTTGCTGCGCTCACGCGGCGTGGCGCACGGGCGCCGCGACATGCTGCACACGCGCCGCGGCAATCTCCGGCACGCCGGCGATAACGTCCACCGCCGCGACAGGCATCTCGGCCGGCACTCTCATGCGCGACGTCATGAGCGCATAAAGCGATTCCCCCGCCGGGCCGAACAGTTGCGTCATCACGCGCAGCAACACACCCGACTCGTGCCACGCCTTGAAACGGCGATGGCAGGTCTGATACGACGGATACTTGCGCGGCAGCGTGGACCACGACGCGCCGCTGTACATCACCCAAAGCACGCCGTTCAGCACCGCTCGCGTGTTGGCGAGCGGCCGACCGCGCAACTCCGAACGCGGGCGCAGTTCAGGGAGCAGAGGAGCAACCATCTGCCATTCTTCGTCGGACATATCGCGGTAAGGCTTCACGGTATTCTCTCCAATTAGCTGACTAATAACTGGCTAGAACAATACCGAGTGACTTCCGGCTGGCAAATCAGAGGCATCCGAATCTTGAAAATCCGGCCCAAGCCTTATGCCGTTTGGCTAACAGCACATTTTTGATTTCTCGTATTAACCTAGGTAAGCGATACGTTCACTGTGCGGCGCGGCGTCTCGAGATACTCCTGCGACTGCATCTCGACAATGCGCGATACCGTGCGCGCGAACTCGTTGGCCATCGGTCCTTCCACGTAGAGCTGCTCGGCAGGCACCGCCGCCGACATCAGCAACTTGACCTTGTGGTCATAGAACACGTCGATGAGCCACGTGAAGCGGCGCGCCTCGGACGCCATGCGCGGCGACATCTGCGGCACGTCCGACAGGATCACCGCGTGGAAGCGGCTCGCCAATTCCAGATAGTCGTTCTGTGAGCGCGGGCCGCCGCACAGCGTCGCGAAATCGAACCAGACGACGCCATCGGCCTTGCGCAGTGCCTTGATTTCGCGTTTCTCGATATGCAGGATCGGGCTTTCATCCGGCACTGCCGCGAGCTTCGCGTAGTCCGCGCGCAGCGCCTTGTCCGCCGCTGCGCCGAGCGGCCAGTGATACGCCTTCACCTGAGACAGCGTGCGCTTGCGATAGTCGGTGCCGGCATCCACGTTCAGCACGTCGAGATTTTTCTTGATGAGCTCGATCGCCGGCAGCAGGCGGTCACGATGCAATCCTTCGGGATACAGCGTGTCCGGATCGTAGTTGGACGTCATCACGAACTGCACGCCGTTCGTGAACAGGCGATCGAGCAGGCGATAAAGGATCATCGCGTCGGCGATATCGGAGACGTGGAACTCGTCGAAGCAGATCAGCCGATACCGCTTCGCAATGCGCCGCGCGAGCTCATCGAGCGGGTCGGCTTGGCCTTTCAGCTCTTCCAGCTCGCGATGCACTTCGCGCATGAACTCGTGAAAATGCAGGCGCGTCTTGCGCTGCACCGGAACGACGGCGTAGAAGCTGTCCATCAGGAAGCTCTTGCCGCGCCCCACGCCGCCCCACATGTAGACGCCTTTCGGCAGATCGGGACGCACAAGGAACTTCTTTAGCGCGTTCGAGCGGCGCGCCTTGTACGCCACCCATTCCTCGTAGCAGCGCTGCAGCCGCTCGACCGCCGCAAGCTGCGCCGCGTCCGATTGATAACCCCGCGTCCGCAGTTCGTTTTCGTAGTATTCGGTGACGTTCATCTTCTGCCGTTTGAAATGACGAAGGCGAGCGGTTGATCCGCTCGCCTTCGTTTCGCGATGCCGTCGGGGCCGTTCACTCGTCAACAGCCACGCTGTTTTCAGGTGAACGGACCCCGTGCGAAGCGTCGAGCGTTACATGTTCAGCGCGCGCTTGTCCACCGCCAGCGCCGCTTCGCGCATCACTTCGGACAGCGACGGATGCGGGTGGCAAATCCGGCCGATGTCTTCCGACGCCGCCTTGAACTCCATCGCCACGACCGCTTCCGCGATCAGGTCCGACGCGTCCGCCGCGATGATGTGCACGCCGAGGATCTCGTCGGTCTTCGCGTCCGCGATCATCTTGACGAAGCCCTCGGCCTTGCCGATACCCAATGCGCGGCCATTGGCCATCATCGGGAACTGGCCGGTCTTGATCTCGCGGCCTTCGGCCTTGAGCTGCTGTTCCGTCTTGCCGACCCACGCGATTTCCGGTTCCGTGTAAATGACCCACGGCACGCAGTTGTAGTCGATATGCGGCTTCTGGCCGTCGATGATTTCCGCCACCGCCACGCCCTCGTCTTCCGCCTTGTGCGCGAGCATCGGGCCGCGCACCACGTCGCCGATTGCGTAGACGCCCGGCACGCTCGTCGCGCAGTGGTCGTCGACGTCGATGAAACCGCGCTCGTTCGCCTTCAGGCCGATCGCTTCGAGACCGAGGTTATCCGTGTTCGGCACGCGGCCGATCGACACGATCAGGCGATCCGCGTCGAGCGTTTGCGCATTGCCGGCGTTGTCCGTATAGGCGATCGAAACGCCCTGGCCCGTCGTCTTCACTTCGCCGATCTTCACGCCGAGATGAATGTCGAGGCCCTGCTTCTTGAACTGCTTCGCGGCTTCCTTCGCGAGCGATTCGTCCGCTGCGCCGAGGAATTGCGGCAGCGCTTCGAGCACGGTGACTTCCGCGCCCAGACGACGCCACACCGAGCCGAGCTCCAGGCCGATCACGCCCGCGCCGATCACGGCGAGCTTTTTCGGCACCGAGTCGAACGACAGCGCGCCTTCGTTGTCGGCGATCAGCTTGTTGTCGACCGGAATGTTCGGCAGATGACGCGCCTTCGAACCCGTCGCGATGATCACGTTCTTCGCCGTGACGACTTCCGCTTCGCCTTCGCCCGACACTTCGATCTGCACGCCCGCGCCGGTCTTGCCGGTGAACTTGCCATGACCCTTGAGCCACGTAATCTTGTTCTTGCGGAACAGGAACTCGATGCCCTTCGTCATCTTGTCGACGATGCCATCCTTGCGCGCGAGCATCTTCGACACGTCGAGCTCCACGTCCGCCACGCTGATGCCGTGATCGGCGAGATGCTTCGACGCGTTTTCGAATTCTTCCGACGACGCGAGCAGCGCCTTCGACGGAATGCAGCCCACGTTGAGACACGTGCCGCCGAGCTTCAGCGCGCCGGCCGGGTTCTTCCACTTCTCGATACACGCAACCGTCTTGCCGAGCTGCGCTGCGCGAATCGCCGCGATATAGCCGCCCGGGCCCGCGCCGATCACGACGACATCAAATTCTTTGGACATGACTTTCCTTGAGGTGACTCCGCTTCTGCGGAGACGCTTTACGCGGCGCGCGCGAGCCTATCGCGCGCGCCGGGGCAACGATGCTTCTTACAGATCGAGCAGCAGGCGCGCCGGATCTTCCAGCGCGTCCTTCATCGCGACCAGCGACAGCACGGCTTCACGGCCGTCGATGATGCGGTGGTCGTACGAGAGCGCGAGGTAGTTCATCGGGCGGATGACGATCTGGCCGTTCTCGACGACCGCACGTTCCTTCGTGGCGTGCACGCCGAGAATCGCGGACTGCGGCGGGTTGATGATCGGCGTCGACAGCATGGAGCCGAACACGCCGCCGTTCGAGATGGAGAACGTGCCGCCCGTCATTTCGTCGATGGACAGCTTGCCGTCGCGCGCCTTCGCGCCGAACTCGGCGATCTTCTTCTCGATGTCGGCAAGGCTCATTTGATCCGCGTTGCGCAGGATCGGCACCACCAGGCCGCGCGGCGAACCGACCGCGATACCGATGTCGAAGTAGCCGTGATAGACGATGTCATTGCCGTCGATCGACGCGTTCACCAGCGGAAACTTCTTCAGCGCGTGAACGGCGGCCTTCACGAAGAACGACATGAAGCCGAGCTTCACGCCATGTTCCTTCTCGAAGCGGTCCTTGTACTTGTTGCGCAGATCCATGACCGGCGCCATGTTGACTTCGTTGAACGTCGTCAGGATGGCGTTGGTCTGCTGCGATTCGAGCAGACGCTCGGCGATACGCGCACGCAGGCGCGACATCGGCACGCGCTGTTCCGGGCGATCCTTCAGCCACTGATCAGCCGATGCCGGCGCGTTCACTTGCGGCAGCGACGGCTTCGCAGCCTTCGCGGGCGCGGCGGCCGGAGCCGGTGCGGTGGCCTTCGCAGCCGGTGCGCCTGCCTGTGCGGCGAGGGCATCGCCCTTGGTGATGCGGCCGTCGCGGCCCGTGCCCGACACCTGATCGGCCGATACGCCCTTCTCCGCCAGAATCTTCGTTGCGGCCGGCGACGTTGCACCGCCCGTCACGGAACCGCCCGTTGCGCTCGCGGTGGCCTGTGCATTCGCCGACGACGATGCAACCGCCGGTTCGGCTTGCGGCGCGGGCTTCACTTCCGCGTCGCCGGCAGCGGCGACGGCGGCGGGCGCTTCGCCTGCCTTTGCTTCGGTATCGATCTTCGCGATGATTTCGTCGGCGGTGACGATATCGCCGTCATGCTTGATGACTTGTGCGAGCACGCCGGCGGACGGCGCGGGCACTTCGAGCACGACCTTGTCGGTCTCGATTTCGATCAGGATTTCGTCCTGGGCGACAGCCTCGCCCGGCTTCTTCTTCCACTGCAGCATGGTGGCTTCCGAGACCGACTCGGAGAGCTGGGGAACCTTGACTTCTACGATAGCCATTTCTGTATTGTCCTAATGCGTGTCTGTGTGTACGAGCATCGGGACCGGCACACGTTTCGCGCGCCGGTCACGGTCAGGCAGATTACTTCGCGATGGTCTGCGCGCCCTTCAGGCGGCCGAACGCGCCTTCGACCAGCGCCTTCTGCTGCTCGTAGTGCTTCGCGTAGTAGCCGACTGCCGGCGAGGCCGAAGCCGGGCGGCCGCTGTACGCGAGCTTCATCCCTTCCTTCATGCCTTCACGCAGATGGTGCTCGACGTAGAACCATGCGCCCTGATTCTGCGGCTCGTCCTGCACCCAGACCACTTCGGTCGCGTTCTCGAACTTCTTGAGTTCCGAGTCGAACTGCTTGTGCGCGAACGGATACAGCTGCTCGATACGCACGATGGCGACGTCGTTCGCCTTCGCTTCGCGGCGATGCGCGACGAGGTCGTAATACACGCGGCCCGAGCAGCAGACCACGCGCTTCACCTTCTTCGCGTCGATGGCTTCGTCCACTTCGCCGATGACCGGCTGGAACGAACCCTTCGCCAGTTCCGACAGATCCGACACAGCTTCCTTGTGACGCAGCAGCGACTTCGGCGTCGCGATGATCAGCGGCTTGCGGAACAGGCGGATCATCTGGCGGCGCAGCAGATGGAAAATCTGCGCGGGCGTCGTCGGCTGGACCACTTGCATGTTGTGATCCGCGCACAGTTGCAGGAAGCGCTCGATACGCGCCGACGAGTGCTCCGGACCCTGGCCTTCGTAGCCGTGCGGCAGCATCATCGTGAGACCCGAGACGCGGCCCCACTTCACTTCGCCCGACGAGATGAACTGGTCGATCACGACCTGCGCGCCGTTCACGAAGTCGCCGAACTGCGCTTCCCACGCGACGAACGTGTTCGGCTCGGCGGTCGAATAGCCGTACTCGAAGCCGAGCACCGCTTCTTCCGACAACACGGAGTCGATGACGGTGAACTTGGCCTGCCCTTCCGCGATGTTCTGCAGCGGGATGTACGTGCCGTCGTTCCAGCGTTCGCGGTTCTGATCGTGCAGAACGGCGTGACGGTGCGTGAACGTGCCGCGGCCTGAATCCTGACCCGTCAGACGCACCGCATAGCCCGATGCGACCAGCGACGCGAACGCGAGATGCTCGCCCATGCCCCAGTCGAGCTTCGATTCGCCACGGCCCATTGCGCGGCGATCGTTGATCACGCGCTCGACGAGCGGATGCAGCTTGAAGTTCTCGGGAATGGTCGTGACACGCTCGGCGAGGCGCTTGAGTTCCGCGAGCGGGACGGCCGTATCGGCGGCGTCGGTCCACTTGCGGTTCAGGAACGGCACCCAGTCGACCGCGTACTTGCTCTTGTAGTTCGAGAGCACCGGATCGATCGTGTGATGGCCTTCGTCCATCGCCTGACGGTACGCCTTCACGAAGTTATCGGCGTCTTCAGCGGTGATCACGCCTTGCTGCACCAGCTTCTCGGCGTACAGCGCGCGCGTGCCCGGATGCTTCGCGATGGTCTTGTACATCAGCGGCTGCGTGACCGCCGGCGTGTCCTGCTCGTTGTGACCCAGCTTGCGGAAGCAGACGATGTCCACCACCACGTCCTTGTGGAACTTCGTGCGGAAGTCGATCGCGAGCTGCGTGGCGAGCACGACGGCTTCGGGATCGTCGCCGTTCACGTGCAGCACCGGCGCCTCGATCATCTTGACGACGTCCGAGCAGTACAGCGTCGAGCGCGAATCGCGCGGGTCCGACGTCGTAAAGCCGATCTGGTTGTTGATGACGATATGCAGCGTGCCGTGCGTGCCGTAGCCGCGCGTCTGCGCGAGATTCAGCGTTTCCATCACGACGCCCTGGCCTGCGAAGGCCGCGTCGCCGTGAATCTGCACCGGCAGCACTTGCAGGCCTTCTTCGTCGCCACGGCGATCCATACGCGCCTTCGCCGAACCTTCGACCACCGGGTTCACGATTTCGAGGTGCGACGGGTTGAACGCGAGCGACAGGTGAACCGGGCCGCCTTCGGTCGACACGTCCGACGAGAAGCCCTTGTGGTACTTCACGTCGCCGGCCGGCAGATCGTCGACGTGCTTGCCTTCGAATTCGGCGAAGAGGTCAGCCGGCATCTTGCCGAGCGTGTTGACCAGCACGTTCAAACGCCCGCGGTGCGCCATGCCGATGACGATTTCCTGCACGCCGTTCTTGCCCGCATGACGGACGACTTCGTCCATCGACGCGATGAAGCTCTCGCCGCCTTCCAGCGAGAAGCGCTTCTGGCCGACGTACTTGGTGTGCAGGAAACGCTCGAGGCCTTCGGCGGCCGTCAGGCGATTCAGAATGTGCTTCTTCTTTTCGTTCGAGAAATTGGGCGTCGAGCGGATCGACTCGAGGCGTTCCTTCCACCAGCGCTTCTGTTCCGGATCGCTGATGTACATGTACTCGGCGCCGATCGTGCCGCAATACGTGTCGCGCAATGCCTTGACGATCTCGCGCAGCGTCGCGCGCTCGAAACCGAAATACAGGTTCGTGGCGCTGAACGTCTGGTCCATGTCGGCTTCAGTGAAGTCGTAGAACGCAGGCTCGAGTTCGGGGATATGCGGACGCTCGCGGCGCTTGAGCGGATCGAGATTGGCCCATTGTGAGCCGAGAAAGCGATACGCGCCGATAAGGGACTGAACGTAGACTTGCTTGCGCGCGGTGGCGAGGTCTTCCGTTGCGCCTTCACGCGGGAGGAAGGCGTTCGACTTCGCGCGTTGTGCGAAAGATTCGACGATGGGGCCGTGGGCCACGTCGTTGTGATTGGTGCCGTCCGATGCGGGCACGTTCTGCAACGCATCGAAATAGGCTCGCCAGGTCTCGGGCACTGACGCGGGATTATCGAGATATGCCTCGTACAACTCTTCGACGTACGGAGCATTACCGCCGAACAGATAAGAGTTCGACTGGAATTGCTTCATCATTTTACGCTCACCTTTCTTCGAGTTTCTCGAGGAAGTGCGGGTTACAAAACCTTCCGCGACACGGCCTGACCGTTTAGCGGATTGCGCGAATCAAGTCTGCTTGGAAGGACCTAAAATGCGACAGCTAATCCGAGTAGCATAGCACATAACCATTCGTCATATGACCGGTGGTCGCACCGTCGCTCTCGTCTTCGCCCTTCTGCAACGGGCATTTGCGGGCGCTGATCCGCGTTGCAAGGGCGCATGCTCCCGATATTTAACGGTTGCCGCCGGACAATCTTTAGCGGCATTGACGGCCACTAAACACAAAAGCCGCCCGAAGGCGGCTTTTGCTTGTCACTGCTGTGAGGCTTAGTCAGCAGCCGACTCGCGGCTTGCGCGACGGCGCTCATGTTCCTTCAGGTGACGCTTGCGCAGACGGATCGATTGCGGCGTCACTTCGACGAGTTCGTCGTCATCGATGAACTCGACCGCGTATTCCAGCGAAAGCTGGATCGGCGGCACGAGGCGCACGGCTTCGTCGGTGCCCGATGCGCGCACGTTGGTCAACTGCTTGCCCTTGATCGGATTCACGACGAGGTCGTTGTCGCGGCTGTGAATGCCGATGATCATGCCTTCATACAGCGCATCGCCGGGCGATACGAACATGCGGCCGCGATCCTGCAGCTTCCACAGCGCGTAAGCGACAGCGGCGCCATCGTCCTGCGAGATCAGCACGCCGTTGCGGCGCTCGCCCACCGAGCCTTCCTTGACCGGCGCATACGAATCGAAGGTATGGCTCATCAAACCCGTGCCGCGCGTGAGCGTCAGGAACTCGCTCTGGAAGCCGATCAGACCGCGCGCCGAAATCTTGTACTCGAGGCGCGTGCGGCCACGGCCGTCGGACGTCATGTCGAGCATTTCGCCCTTGCGCCGGCCGAGTTCTTCCATCACGCCGCCCTGATGCTGGTCTTCGATATCGACCGTCAGGTTTTCATACGGCTCGCACTTCACGCCGTCGATTTCCTGCAGCACCACGCGCGGACGCGACACCGCGAGTTCGTACCCTTCACGGCGCATGTTCTCGACGAGAATGGTCAGGTGCAATTCGCCACGGCCCGACACTTCGAACGTGGTTTCGTCGCCGGTATTTTTCACGCGCAGCGCGACGTTGTGATTCAGTTCCTTCGTGAGACGATCGCGGATCTGGCGGCTCGTCACGAACTTGCCTTCCTTGCCCGCGAGCGGCGACGAATTCACGAGGAAGTTCATCGTGAGCGTGGGTTCGTCGACGGTGATCATCGGCAGGGCTTCCGGATTCTCCGGCGCGCAGATGGTCACGCCGATGCCGATTTCCTCGATGCCGTTGATCAGCACGATATCGCCCGCTTGCGCTTCTTCCACTTGCACGCGCTCGAGGCCGTGGAACGACAGCACCTGATTGATCTTCCGATTCAGGATTGCGCCGTCCGGGCCCGAACGCACCGCGACCTGCATGCCGGGGCGGATGCGGCCACGCGCGACACGGCCCACGCCGATACGGCCGACGTACGAGTTATAGTCGAGCGACGTGATTTGCAGTTGCAGCGGACCGTCAGGATCGGCCGGGCGAACCGGCACGTGCTCGAGGATGGCTTCGAACAGCGGACGCATCGTGCCTTCGCGCACGTCCGGATTCAGTCCGGCAAAGCCGTTCAGACCCGATGCATAGACGATCGGGAAATCGAGTTGCTCTTCGGTGGCGCCGAGCTTGTCGAACAGATCGAAGGTCTGGTTGATCACCCAGTCGATGCGCGCGCCCGGACGATCCACCTTGTTGACGACGACGATCGGCTTGAGGCCGAGCGCGAGCGCCTTCTTCGTGACGAAGCGCGTTTGCGGCATCGGGCCTTCGACGGCGTCGACGAGCAGCAAGACGGAATCGACCATCGACAACACGCGCTCCACTTCGCCGCCGAAGTCGGCGTGCCCGGGGGTGTCGACGATGTTGATGTGCGTGCCTTCATACTCGACCGCGCAGTTCTTCGCGAGGATCGTGATGCCACGTTCCTTTTCGATGTCGTTCGAGTCCATGACGCGCTCGGCGACCTGCTGGTTTTCACGGAACGTGCCCGATTGACGGAGCAACTGGTCGACGAGCGTGGTCTTGCCGTGGTCGACGTGAGCAATGATGGCGATATTGCGGAGGGCGCGAGTCATAAGGGATATCTTGGTTGTGCGCCGTCGAAGCGAACCCCGGGAGTTGAAAACTCCTGGCTGGCTCGGCAGACCGTCGATTGAGCGTCACATCGTGCATGACGCCTGGCGTGGATCGCTCGGAAGACTTCAGGGATTTGAACTACTCTTCCGGCCCGGCGCGGTGAGAACCGTAAAGTATAGCACGCACAAACGTCGTCTTTTCGACAATAGGACACTACCCGAACCTCTAGCGAGGCCTTCGACGGCGCCGCGCCGGGCCGCCGAACGCGGCGAGACGTGCTGACGCTCGTCGCATAAGGCCGCAAGCGAAACGCGCCGTTCATTGTAAGCGGATCCAGAAAAGTCCCTTGCAGGCGGCGCAACGCCGCGCCTATAATCCTGCCTAGTCCACTATTGCACTTGCATATTCCTTTCATGAGCGACGCCCCAAAACCCACGTCGATCGACAGCTATGTGCTGAGCGAGAGCGTCGGCTATCTGATCAGTCGCGTGCGCTCGACGCTCTGGAACATGGTGACGCAGCACACGACTGCCGAACTCGGCATCACGAGTACGCAGGCGAGCATCGTGTTCATGCTGGCGGTCGGCAAGTGCTTGACGGCGGCCGACATTGCCCGCGAATACGGCATCGACGCGAGCGCGGTCACGCGTCTCATCGACCGGCTGGAAAAGCGCGGGCTGCTGTCGCGCGTGCGCAGCAACGAAGACCGCCGTGTGGTGCGCCTCGCGCTCACGCCCGACGGCCGCGCGATGGCCGAGCAGGTCCCGGCGATCTTCACGCGCGTGCTGGATACGCTGCTCGCCGGCTTCACGCCGGAGGAAGTCGGGTTCCTGAAAAGCATGCTGCGGCGGATTCTCGCGAACACCTGCGATCCCGCTGCCGCGTGCCTCGCCGGCACCGTCGAAAAGCCCGGCGCGCCTTCGCGATGACGCGCGGGACGATCCGTCTGCCAGCGCATCTGAAATAGTTGCAACGTCCATAATCCATACCTCTCTCAAGAGACGAGCGATGAAACACCTTTCCTTGTCCGCACTTTGGCCCGCGAGCCGATTGCGCCGCGCGCAGAGCGCCGTGGCCGCCGCCGTGGCTGCGCTCGCGATCGCGGGCTGCGCGAACTACGCGGGCATTTCGAGCGACAAGCAGATCACCGCACCGGAAACGCTGGAGTCCACCCAGAGCGTGCCGGCGCAAGGCGGCCAGTGGCCGAGCCTCGACTGGGCGAAACAGTTCGGCGATCCGCAACTGCCGCAACTCATCGACGAGGCGCTCGCGGGCAATCCGAGCATCGCGCAGGCGCAGGCGCGCATTGCGAAGGCGTCGGCTTATATCGAGAGTTCGCGTTCGTCGCTTTATCCGCACGTCGAGGCCAAATATTCGTGGACGCGCGAGCTCTATTCGGCCAACGCCCTCTTCCCGCCGCCCTACGGCGGAACGTGGTACAGCGAGAACAACGTGCTCGCGAGCGCGTCGTGGGATCTGGATCTGTGGGGCAAGAACCGCTCGCGCCTGAACATGGCGGTCTCGCAGCAGAAGGCGGCCGAAGCCGACATGCAGCAGGCGCGCGTGACGCTGGCGGCATCCGTGGCGCGCACGTACAACCAGCTTGCGCTGCTCTATGCGCTGCGGGATGTGACGCAGCGCGAGATCTCCAATCGCGAGAACGTGGGGCGCATCACGAGCGGGCGCGTCACCGCCGGTCTCGACACGAATGTCGAGCAGCGCACCGCCGAAGGCAACGTCGCGACCAGCCAGACCAATCTCAGCGAACTCGACGGGCAGATCCAGTCGGTGCGCTATCAGCTGGCGGCGCTGCTGGGCAAAGGCCCCGATCGCGGGCTGCAGATTGCCAATCCGTTGATCAATCCGGACATCAACGTCGCGCTGCCGGACAACGTGCCCGCCGATTTGATCGCACGCCGGCCGGATATCGTCGCGTCGCGCTGGCAAATCGAAGCGGCGACGCACAACATCAAGGAAGCGAAGGCCGAGTTCTTCCCGGACATCAACCTCGCGGCAGGCTTCGGTTTCGACGCCTTCGGCTGGGGCCGCTTCCTGACGGCGAGCAGCCGGCAGATTCAGGCTGGCCCGGCAATCCACCTGCCGATTTTCGACGCCGGCGCACTGCGCGCGCAGTTGAAGGGCCGCTACGCCGACTTCGAAAACGATGTCGCCAATTACAACCAGACGCTCATCAACGCGCTGAACGACGTGGCGACCAACATCGCCGCGATCCGCGCGCTCGACAGGCAAATGGCCGACGCGCAGCGCGCGCTCGCCGCCGCCACGAGCGCCTACCAGCTCGCGGTGATCCGCTACAAAGCGGGCCTGTCGCCGCAACTGCAAGTGCTGACGGCGGACCAGAACCGCCTCGCCAACGAGCAGACCGTCACGAACCTGCGCCTGAAGCGCAGCGATCTTCAGATCGCGCTGATCCAGGCGCTCGGCGGCGGTTTCGACGCGACGAGCACCGACCTTGCCATCGACGGCAGCGGACAGCGCCAGGCCGTGAACCAGCAAGCGGCATCGCACTGAGCCGCGCACAAGAACACGCATTAAGACCAATACGGAATTTTCGGAGCCCTTCATGAGCGACCCTAAACAGAACGCCGCCAGCGCACCCGCCTCCGCGCCGGCGCCGAAGCAAAACAACGGCAAGCGCCGCCGGCTGATGGCGCTGATCGTGCTCGTCATCATCATCGCGGCTGTCGCGTACGGCCTGTACTACTTCCTCGTTGCGCGCTTCCACGAAGACACCGACGACGCCTACGTCAACGGCAACGTCGTGCAGATCACGCCGCAAGTGGTCGGCACAGTCATCTCCGTCAATGCCGACGATACGCAGACCGTGAAAGCCGGCGATCCGCTTGTCGCGCTCGATCCGGCCGATTCCAAGGTCGCGCTCGATCAGGCCGAAGCGAATCTCGCGCAGACGGTGCGCCAGGTCCGTACGTTCTTCGTGAACAACAACCAGTACGAAGCGCAGATCGCCCTGCGCAAGTCGGACTTGTCGCGGGCGCAGGACGACCTTCGCCGCCGCCTGACCGTCGCACAGACGGGCGCGGTGTCGCAGGAAGAAATCTCGCACGCGCGCGATGCGGTTCGCAGCGCGCAAGCCGCGCTCGACGCAGCACAACAGGAGCTCGCGTCCAACCGCTCGCTGACGGCCAACACGACGATCGCCGATCATCCGAACGTGCTTGCCGCTGCGGCGAAGGTGCGCGATTCGTACATCAACTATGCGCGCAACACGCTGCCCGCGCCGGTCACGGGCTATGTCGCGAAGCGCTCGGTGCAGGTCGGCCAGCGCGTGGCGCCGGGCAATCCGCTGATGGCGATCGTGCCGCTCAACGCCGTGTGGGTCGACGCCAACTTCAAGGAAGTGCAGCTGAAGCACATGCGTATCGGCCAGCCGGTCGAACTGACGGCTGACCTGTATGGATCGGGCGTGGTGTTCCACGGCAAGGTGATCGGCTTCTCGGCCGGCACGGGTTCGGCGTTCTCGCTGCTGCCGGCGCAAAACGCGACGGGCAACTGGATCAAGGTGGTGCAGCGTCTGCCGGTGCGTATTCAGCTCGATCCGAAGGAACTGGAACAGCATCCGTTGCGCATCGGCCTGTCG
This sequence comes from Caballeronia grimmiae, assembly GCF_022879615.1. Taxonomy (NCBI): domain Bacteria; kingdom Pseudomonadati; phylum Pseudomonadota; class Betaproteobacteria; order Burkholderiales; family Burkholderiaceae; genus Caballeronia; species Caballeronia grimmiae. The sequence goes on along the minus strand of NZ_CP084271.1, from coordinate 1,186,081 downwards.
ATGAACGTGGATGTCACGATCAAGGACGAGCAAGGCGGTCAGCTCGGCGCGGCGCAAAACACGGTGTATCAGACGAACGTGTTCGACAAGTACGGCGAGCAGGCGGACGCGGAAATCGCGCGCATCATCCAGCAGAACGCCGGTACGGGCGCCGGCACGCAGGGCACGCCGCCGTCGGCTTCGCGCGGCAACGCGACGAAGTCCGCGTCGGCCGCCAAGCTGATGTAAGCGGCAGCATCGCGGACTCCACACATGTCTCAAGCTAACGTCGTTCATCCGCCGCTCTCGGGCGGGAAGCTGGTGGTCGGGACGATCGCCGTGTCGCTCGCGGTGTTCATGAACGTGCTCGACACGTCGATCGCCAACGTCTCGATTCCGTCGATCTCCGGCGACCTCGGCGTATCGTCGGATCAGGGCACGTGGGTCATCACGTCGTTCGCGGTCGCCAACGCGATCTCGGTGCCGCTGACCGGCTGGCTCACGCAGCGTATCGGCCAGGTGCGGCTGTTTCTCGGCTCGATCATCCTGTTCGTGCTCGCGTCGTGGCTGTGCGGACTCGCGCCGACGCTGCCGTTTCTGCTTGCCGCTCGCGTGCTGCAAGGCGCGGTCGCCGGCCCGATGATCCCGCTGTCGCAAACGCTGTTGCTCGCGAGCTATCCGCGCGAGAAAGCGCCGATGGCGCTCTCCATGTGGTCGATGACCACGCTGATCGCGCCCGTCGCCGGCCCCGTGCTCGGCGGATGGATCTCGGACAACATTTCGTGGCCGTGGATCTTCTACGTGAACATCCCGGTCGGCATTGCGGCGGCGCTCGCGACGTTCGTGATCTTCCGCGACCGCGATTCCGCGATCCGCAAGGCGCCGATCGACACGGTCGGGCTCGCGCTGCTCGTCGTGTGGGTCGGCTCGCTGCAAGTCATGCTCGACAAGGGCAAGGACCTCGACTGGTTCAACTCGACGACCATCGTCGTGCTCGCGCTGATCGCCGTCATCTCGTTCGCGTTCTTCATCGTGTGGGAGCTGACGGCGGAGCATCCGGTCGTCGACTTGTCGCTATTCGAATTGCGCAACTTCACGGGCGGCACGATCGCGCTGTCGATCGGTTACGGGCTGTACTTCGGCAATCTCGTGCTGCTGCCGTTGTGGCTCCAGACAGATATCGGCTACACGGCGACGAACGCCGGTCTCGTGATGGCGCCCGTCGGCGTGTTCGCGATCCTGCTCTCGCCGATCACCGGCAAGTTCTTGCCGCGCACGGATCCGCGCCGCATCGCGACGGCCGCGTTCCTGGTGTTTGCGCTGTGTTTCTGGATGCGCTCGCGCTATACGACCGGCGTCGATACGTGGTCGCTGACGCTGCCGACGCTGATTCAGGGCATCGGCATGGCGGGCTTCTTCATTCCGCTCGTGTCGATCACGCTGTCGGGGCTGCCGGGGCATCGCATACCGGCGGCGTCCGGACTGTCGAACTTCGTGCGGATCATGTGCGGCGGTATCGGCACGTCGATTTTCTCGACGGCGTGGGAGCATCGGTCGATCGTGCATCACGCGCAACTCATCGAACAGGCCAACGCCTACAACCCGACGTTCGTGAATTCGATGCAGCAGATGGGCGCGCTCGGCATGTCGCAGGAACAGACTTACGGTCTCTTCAACAGCATGGCGACGCAGCAGGCCGCGCAGCTTGGCGTGAACGACATGTTCTATATTTCAGCGGGAATTTTTGTCGCGCTGATCGCGCTGATCTGGATCACGCGGCCCGAACGCGCGGGCGGCGGGGATTCGGCGGCGGCGGCATCGGCGGCGCATTGAGTCTTTCTGCACCGCGCACGTGAAAAAGCCCGGAATCTTGCGATTCCGGGCTTTTTCGTTTGTGCTTAGCTTGCCGTGACGACGAGGCGCTCCGGCGCGAGCACGCCTTCGCCTGCTTTTGCCACGCCGAGCAAACGGCCGCCTGCCTGCGCGTAGACGCGCACGCGGCCCGCCTCGATGTGCTCCGGCGACACTTCGGCCAGTTTGAGCCGCTGCCCGTGCAGAAACCGGCGGCATGCTTCGTCGTCGAGCCGCACCGCGGGAAACGTGGACAACAGCGCGTCCACCGGCTGCAGCCGCGCGTCGCGATCCGCTTCGTCGAGTTCCGCCAGTTCGTCCAGCGTCAGCGCATGTTCGAGCGTCAGCGCGCCCACGCCCGTGCGACGCAGCGCCGTCAGATGCGCCCCGCAACCCAGCGCCTCGCCGATATCCTCCGCCAGCGTCCGCACATAGGTGCCCTTGCTGCACGTCACGCGAAAGGTCACGAGCGGCAACGCGCACGCGATCATCTTCAGCGCGTGAATCGTCACCTGACGGCCTTCGCGCTCGACCGTCTGCCCGGCGCGGGCGTATTCGTAGAGCGGCTTGCCATCGCGCTTTAGCGCCGAGTACATCGGCGGAATCTGCACGATATCGCCGATGAACCGCGTCATCGCCGCTTCGACGGCCGCTTCATCGCACGCGACGTCGCGCGTTTCCACCGCTTCGCCTTCGGCATCGCCCGTCGCCGTGCGGATGCCGAGACGCATCGTCGCTTCGTAGGTCTTGTCGGCGTCGAGCAGGTCTTGCGAGAACTTGGTCGCTTCGCCGAAGCAAAGCGGCAAGAGGCCAGTCGCGAGCGGATCGAGCGTGCCGGTATGACCCGACTTTTTCGCCAGATAAATGCGCTTCGCCTTGATCAGCGCGTCATTGCTCGACAGCCCGAGCGGCTTGTCCAGCAGCAGCACGCCATCGAGCGCGCGGCGCACGAGCTTCGGCCGGGCGGCGTGGTTCTTCGAAGCGGTCATCGCTCAGGCGCCTTCCTCGTCGTCCTTGGCGCGCGTCGCGTTTGCTTCGTCGATCAGGCGCGACATCTCGACGGCCTTTTCGATCGTCTGGTCATAGTGGAAATGCAGCGTCGGCACCGTATGGATGTGCAGCCGCTTGAATAACTGGTTATGCAGATGGCCGGCCGCGTGGTTCAACGCTTCCTGCGTTTGCATCGGATCGCCCGTGAGCGTCGTGAAATAGACCTTCGCGTGCGCGTAGTCCGGCGTGAGTTCGACGCTTTGAATCGTCACCATCCCGACGCGCGGGTCCTTCACCTCGCGCATCAACTCCGACAAATCTCGCTGAATCTGATCCGCAATCTGCACGTTGCGGTTCGCGGATGTCCGTCTTTTAGCCATGATCTTGTTCCGTTTTCTGTCTTGCCGCCGCGCCAAAGAAAAAGGCGGAGCCAGCCGTTTGGCCCGCTCCGCCTCGAGGCTCAGCGTATTGATGCGTTACAGCGTGCGAGCCACTTCCGTCACTTCGAAGACTTCCAGCTGATCGCCTTCGACGATGTCGTTGAAGTTCTTGATCGAGATACCGCACTCGAAGCCCTGACGCACTTCCTTGACGTCGTCCTTGAAGCGCTTGAGCGATTCGAGTTCGCCGGTATGGATGACGACGTTGTTGCGGATCACGCGCACCGACGAGGAACGCTTGACGAAACCGTCCGTCACCATACAGCCCGCGATCAGGCCGACCTTCGGCACGCGGATCACCTGGCGCACTTCGACCATGCCCGTCACCGTCTCGCGCTTCTCCGGCGCGAGCATGCCGGACATCGCCGCCTTCACCTCATCCACTGCGTCATAGATGATGTTGTAGTAACGGATGTCGATGCCGTTCGATTCGGCGAGCTTGCGGGCTTGCGCATCCGCACGCGTGTTGAAGCCGATGATGACCGCCTTCGACGCCGTTGCCAGGTTGACGTCCGACTCGCTGATCGCGCCGACCGCGCTGTGCACGATCTGCACGCGCACTTCGCCGGTGGACAGCTTTTGCAGCGACTGCACGAGCGCTTCCTGCGAGCCCTGCACGTCCGCCTTGACGATGAGCGGGAGGTTCTGCACTTCGCCTTCGCCCATCTGCTCGAGCATGTTCTCGAGCTTGGCGGCTTGCTGCTTCGCCAGCTTCACGTCGCGGAACTTGCCCTGACGGAATAGCGCGATTTCGCGCGCCTTGCGCTCGTCCGGCAACACGATGACTTCTTCGCCCGCCGCCGGCACTTCCGACAGACCCTGGATTTCCACCGGGATCGACGGACCTGCGGTCTTCGTCGGCTTGCCGGTTTCGTCCAGCATCGCACGGACGCGGCCGTAGGCGCTGCCTGCCAGAACCACGTCGCCGCGATTCAGCGTGCCCGACTGCACCAGGATGGTTGCGACCGGACCCTTGCCCTTGTCCAGCTTGGCTTCGATGACGAGACCCTTGGCGGCAGCTTCGACCGGCGCGGTCAGTTCCATCACTTCGGCTTGCAGCGAGACGTTTTCCAGCAGATCGTCGATGCCCTGGCCGGTTTTCGCCGACACTTCGAGGAACGGCGAATCGCCGCCGTACTCTTCCGGCACCACGCCTTCCGCGACGAGTTCCTGCTTCACGCGGTCGGGGTTGGCGTCCGGCTTGTCGATCTTGTTGATCGCGACGACGATCGGCACGCCGCCCGCCTTCGCGTGAGCGATTGCTTCCTTCGTCTGCGGCATCACGCCGTCGTCGGCTGCGACCACCAGAATGACGATGTCGGTCGCCTTCGCACCGCGCGCACGCATTGCCGTAAAGGCTTCGTGACCCGGCGTGTCGAGGAAGGTGATGACGCCGCGCGGCGTATCGACGTGATAAGCGCCGATATGCTGCGTGATGCCGCCCGCTTCGCCCGCCGCCACTTTCGCGCGACGGATGTAGTCGAGCAGCGACGTCTTGCCGTGGTCGACGTGACCCATCACGGTCACTACCGGCGGACGCGGCAGACGCTCCGCCGTTTCCTCGGTCGTTTCGCCTTCGGTCAGCAGCGCTTCCGGATCGTCCAGCTTGGCCGCAACCGCGCGGTGGCCCAGTTCCTCGACGACGATCATCGCGGTTTCCTGGTCCAGCACCTGGTTGATGGTGACCATCTGGCCAAGCTTCATCATTACCTTGATGACTTCCGAAGCCTTCACCGACATCTTGTGCGCAAGGTCGGCCACCGAAACGGTTTCCGGCACGTGCACTTCACGGATGATCGGCTCGGTCGGCGCCTGGAACGTGGTCTGATCCTGATGCTTGCCACGGCCCTTCGGACCGCCGCGCCAGCCGCGATCGACGCCGCCGCTCGTGTCGCCGCGCGTCTTGATGCCACGGCGCTTCGATGCGTCGTCCTGCCAGCCGCCCTTGCTGCCGGCCTTCTTCTTGTCGCCCGAAGGAGCCGCCGCTGCGGGCGCAGGTGCGCCGGCAGCCGGCTTCTTGACGGCGGGACGCGCTGCCTGCGCGCCTTCCGGCTTCGCAGGCTTGTGCAGCGTACCCTTCGCTTCGGCAGTCTTGGCCGCTTCCGCCGGCTTCGCAGCCGGGGCCGGTTCCGGCGCCTTGACCTGCGCCTTGCGCGGGGTGTTCATCATCTCGCGGATGGCGCGTGCTTCGGCTTCAGCCGCCGCACGGCGCTTCGCGATGGCTTCTTGCTCCATGCGAGTCTTCTCAGCGGCCGCCTTCGCGTCTTCTTCCGCCTTCTTCGCGGCTTCACGCTGGGCGGCGCGCTCGCTGGCGGCCTTCTCTTCCGCTGCCTTTTCGGCGGCGGCAGCGGCTGCGCGCTGAGCGCTGTCGTCTTGCTTGTCTTGCTTGTCCTGCTTCGGCTCGGCCTTCGCCTCGGCGGTGACCGGCGTACGCGCCTCCTGACGTGCAGCCTGAGCCGCACGGGAGATTTCCGCTGCCTGCGCCGCCGCCGTCGCGCGGCGTTCCGCCTCGGCTTCCTGCTTGCGGCGCTCGGCTTCAGCGGCTTCCTCGCGGGCGCGGCGCTCGGCTTCCTCGCGCTCGAGCTGGGCCTGACGCTCCTTCAGCTCGCGCTCTTCGCGCTCGAGCTGCTCGGCGGCGCGGCGCGCTTCTTCTTCGCGGCGCTGCAGTTCGGCCTCGTCGACTTCCGGCTCTTCGACGTGATTGGGCGTTTCGACAGGCTGCTCGACGCCGGTTTCGTCGCGCTTCACGAAAACACGTTTTTTGCGCACCTCGACCTGAATGGTGCGAGCTTTACCCGTTGCGTCGGATTGCTTGATTTCCGACGTATGCCGGCGGGTCAAAGTGATCTTGCGCTTGTCGGCGTCGGCGGAACCGTGCGACTTGCGCAAATGATCGAGCAGACGCGCCTTGTCCGTCTCGGACAGGTCGTCGTTCGCGCTCGCTTTCTGGACGCCAGCCGCCTGCAACTGCTCGAGCAGGACGCCCGCAGGCATTTTGAGTTCCGCGGCAAATTGGGCTACGTTGTTACTCGCCATTCATTCCTCTTGATGCAAGGACCAATCCTTGCGGTTAGATCGGGGTCATGCGGCCAAACCGGCCGCGATATATCAGTGCGCCATGGTCATTTCTCACTGGAACCAGTGTTCACGTGCTTTCATGATCAACGCCTTAGCGGCATCCTCTTCCATACCGGTCATTTCGACCAGTTCATCTACTGCCAACTCCGCGAGGTCATCGCGGGTTTGAACCTGGTGCTCCGCGAGCTTCGCGAGAAGCTCGTTGTCCATGCCTTCCAGACTCTTCAAATCGAGCGCGACGCCTTCCACCTTCTCTTCGTTGGCGATGGCCATCGTCAGCAGCGCATCACGCGAGCGGTTGCGCAACTCGTGCACGGTGTCTTCGTCGAAAGCTTCGATTTCGAGCATCTCGTTGAGCGGCACATAGGCGATTTCTTCGAGGCTCGTGAAGCCTTCGTCGATCAGGATGTCGGCAACTTCCTCGTCGACATCGAGACGCGCCATGAACAGGTCGCGCAACTTGCCACGCTCTTCGTTCTGCTTCAACGCCGACTCGTCCGGCGTCATGATGTTGATCTGCCAGCCGGTGAGCTCGCTGGCGAGTCGAACGTTCTGGCCGCTGCGGCCGATGGCGACCGCGAGTTCGCTTTCGTCAACGACGACGTCCATCGAATGCTTTTCTTCATCGACGACGATCGACTGGACGGCTGCCGGCGCAAGGGCGCCGATCACGAACTGCGCGGGGTCTTCCGACCATAACACGATGTCGACGTTCTCGCCACCGAGCTCGTTCCTCACAGCCTGCACGCGCGAACCGCGGATGCCCACGCAAGTGCCGATCGGGTCGATGCGCTTGTCGTAGGCGATCACCCCGATTTTTGCACGCACGCCAGGATCGCGCGCGGCCGCCTTGATTTCCAGCAGCCCTTGTTCGATTTCCGGCACTTCGAGTTCGAACAGCTTCATCAGGAACTCGGGCGCCGTGCGCGAGAGTTCGATCTGCGGACCGCGCGCGGTGCGATCGACCTTCGCGATGTACGCGCGCACGCGGTCGCCCACGCGCAGGTTTTCCTTCGGAATCAGCTGGTCGCGGCGCAGCAGCGCTTCCACACGACCCGATTCGACGATGAAATTGCCCTTGTCCAGACGCTTGACCGAGCCGGTCATGATCTTTTCGCCGCGCTCGAGGAAGTCGTTCAGGATCTGCTCGCGCTCGGCGTCGCGCACCTTCTGCAGGATGACCTGCTTCGCGGCCTGTGCACCGATACGGCCGAATTCGATCGACGGGATCGGTTCCTCGATGAAATCGTCGACCTCTGCGTCGGCCTTCTGCTCCTTCGCTTCGAACAGCAGGATTTCCTGATCCGGCTCTTGCAGGCCGGCCTCGTCCGGCACTACGCGCCAGCGGCGGAACGTTTCGTGTTCGCCGCTTTCACGGTCGATCGCGACACGGATATCGACATCTTCCTCGAACAGCTTTTTCGTTGCCGAAGCCAGCGCAGCCTCCAGGGCTGCGTACACCACGTCCTTGTTGACGTTCTTTTCGCGCGCCAGCGCATCCGCCAGCATCAAAACTTCGCGACTCATTGTTTGCGGCTCCTAAAGTCAACTTTGGGGACGAGACGTGCTTTATCGAGGTCCGCGACCGTGAAATCGAGCATTGCGGCGCCGTCCTTCCCTTCAAATTCCAATTCGATCTTTTCGCCTTGCGGGGCGTGCAGAATGCCCCGGAACGACTTGCGGCCGTCCAGCGGCTTTTTCAATGTGATGACGATTTCGCTTCCCGCGAAGCGCTCGAAATCGGCCAGCTTCTTGAGCGGGCGATCGAGCCCCGGCGACGACACTTCGAGGCGGTCATAGTCGATGTTCTCGACCTCGAGCACGTACTGGAGCTGACGTGTGACTTTTTCGCAGTCTTCGATGGCGATACCGGCCGGCTGGTCGATATAGATGCGCAGCATGCCGCCTCCCGAACGCTCGAGATCGACAAGCTCGTAGCCCAGGCTCGAGACCGTGGTTTCAATCAATTCCGTCAGTTGCACAGTAACTCCAAGGTGTTCGCGCATCGCGCCGCGAAACACCTGCGGGCGAGCGCCTTGACCGGGCGCGCACCCCTGCTCCCGAGATGCCGAACCAAAAAGCCAAAAAAAAAATGGGCGCAACGCCCATCTTTTTCAACCGAGGTCGCACCCGGGCAGCGCGAAAACTATGTGCCCAGCGACTTCGTGATTTTAGCCATTTTTCGGGATAAACGCAAACGTAACGCCCGCGTTCGGCACTGTTTCGCGCCGGATCGCATGCTTTTTTGCTTTGTGTCGATGCCGCGGGCTGCGCGCTTTCGAATTCGGCCGACAGCGCCGCTATCGACCGGTCCTGTTCGTCGCCCGGTCAGGCGACGAACAGGTTTTCATCGTCCGCGCGAGCGATTGCGCGGACCGCCGCGACCTGCGCCGGCCTTGCCCTGCGTCGCAGCGGGCTGCTGTCCGCCGCCCTGACGATTGCCGCCGCGCGGGCCATTGCCGCTTGCGCGCTTGGCCGGGCCATTGGCACCCTGCGGGCCGCCTTGCGGACGAGCGCCGCGCTGGCCCGGACCACGACCGCCGCTGTTCGCGCGGTTGCCGTTGGGCTCGCCGCCGGCGCGATTGCCGTTCGCTTCCTGGCCACCGCGCCGGCCGGAACCGCCCGCATTGGCGCTGTTCCCGCCGAAACCGCTGCCCAAGCCGAACCCGCCCGGCATGCCGCCCGCCGCGCCGCGCCGCCCGCCGCGAACCGGCGTTTGCGCCATGCGCAAGTGCGAACTCAGCACCGGCTCACGGGTGATGAAGCCCATCGAGGTTTGCATCGGATCGGGCTGCACACGCGGCGTCGAACTGCGTCCGCCCTTCTCGGCGACCGGGGCCTTCAGGCCCACCGACTCCATGAGACTGCGCACCTGATTGTCTTCCAGCTCTTCCCACTTGCCGCGCTTCAGGCCGCGCGGCAACGCGATCGGACCGTGACGCGTGCGGATCAGGCGGCTGACCATCAGGCCGGCCGCTTCGAACATCCGGCGCACTTCGCGATTGCGGCCTTCCGCCAGCGCGACGTGATACCAGTGATTCGTGCCTTCTCCGCCGCCGTCCTGAATGCGCAGGAAGTTCGCGGGGCCGTCGTCGAGTTCGACACCCTTCAGCAGCTTCTGCTTCATTGCCTCCGACAACTGGCCGACGACGCGCACCGCGTACTCGCGCTCGACGCTGTATCGCGGATGCATGAAGCGGTTCGCGAGGTCGCCCGAGGTGGTGAGCAGCAGCAAGCCTTCGGTATTGAAGTCGAGGCGGCCGACCGCGAGCCACTTGGCCGTTTTCATCGACGGGAGCTTGTCGAACACCGAGGGACGCCCTTCCGGGTCCGCGTGGCTGACGATCTCGCCCGTCGGCTTGTGATACAGCAAGATGCGCGGCGGCTTGCTCGCGAGCTTGCGCTTGAGCGGCTTGCCGTTGACGCGCACCTGGTCGGTCGGCATGATCCGCTGCCCGATGTGCGCCGGCTCGCCGTTCACCGACACCCGCCCCGCGATGATCAGTTCTTCCATGTCGCGACGCGAGCCCATGCCCGCATCGGCGAGAACCTTGTGGAGCTTCGGTGTGTCGTCGTCCGGCTCGAGCACGCGCTTTTGCTGGGTGGCATTGCGGCCGCGGCGCAGCATCGGCGCACGCACGCCGCCAGAACCGTTGTCCGCGTCGAATGCGGGCGACGTCACGTAAGCGAACACGTCGTCGACGGCAGCGGCGGCGGCCTTCTCGACCGTCGCCGGGCCCGCATCGTTGCGCTTACCGCGCTTGTCCTGCTTGTCGCGGGTCTGCTGGGGCGCCTTGCGACGACCGCCTTCGCGCGGTGCGGCGGCTGCCGTTTCGCCCGATGCCTCGATTCCCGCCTCGCCCGGATTGGGGCGCGCGTTCTTGCGCCCGCCTTGTTTGCGCGCGGGCTTCTCGCCCTGCTTTTCGGTCTGCGGCTCGCCGCCGGCGTTACGCGGCGTCTTCGCGCTCGCGTCCTTGCGCGGCATGCGTACCTGCGCGACCACGACGCCATCGGGCGGCGCCTCCGTCACCGCGCCCGGCGCGGCGGGCGCGCCATCGGCGCCCTTCGTCTTGGCGACAGCGCGGCGTCGCGCGATCAGACTGCGCGGCCCGCGACGCAGGCCGCGGCGCGGACGATCGTCGCCGTCGGCGCTCTCGTCGCTGCGCGTGCGTTCGCCGGCATCGGCCGAGTCATGGGCGTCCGCGGCATGCATGGGCCGCGCGGATTCGGGCGAATCGCTGTCGTGGGAGTGTGTCAAAACAACCTCAAATGTCGAAGTGCGCGCCCGGGCGGACGCGCCAAAAATATCCACTGATCGGACCGGCCTCCGTCTTCGACGTAATCTTTTATCGAAGACCGGGTGAATCAGGGGCCATGCAATTGCATCAGGCGCGGCGCGCCTTCGGTTCCTCTTCGGAATCGTCGTCGGTCAGGTCGACGCCGGACGACGGGCGTGCGGCCTGTTCGTCGCCGTGCGCCTCGCGAGCCGCATCCGCGCTGCCGGCGTCTGCGGCTTCGTGCTCCGGCTTCAGCGGCTGCACGCGAAATTCGGTCAGCGACGAAGCGGCGGTCTCGCCATCCACGTTCGCATGATCCGTTCCGGCTTTTTCGTTACTTTCCGCTGCCTCTGCGGCGGTTTGATCGATATCGGCTACCTGCGCGTCCTGCTCGCCGCTTTCGCCCGTGGCGTCTTTCAGCGACGCCTGCGCCGCCGCGCCATCCGGGAAATTGATCGAATGCTGCGCGAGCAACGATGCTTCCAGTTGCGACGACGGATTGTCCAGCGCGGGCAGTTCGTCGAGCGCGGTCAGGCCGAGATCGTCGAGAAACTGCTTGGTCGTCGCGTAGAGCGCGGGCCGGCCGGGTACATCTCGATGACCGATCACCTCGATCCATCCGCGATCTTCCAATTGCTTGACCACTTGCGTATTGACGGTGACGCCGCGAATCTCCTCGATATCGCCGCGCGTCACCGGTTGCCGATAAGCAATGATAGCCAGCGTTTCCATGACGGCGCGCGAATACTTCGGCGGCTTTTCCGGATGCAGCCGATCGAGATAAGTCCGCATGGCGGCCTTGCTTTGAAAGCGCCATCCCGACGCGAGCGCCACGAGTTCGACGCCGCGGTCCGACCATGCGGCCTGGAGCTCTTCGAGCAGCGTACGCACGGTATCCGCCGATATGTCTTCGGCGAAAAGCTTGCGCAACTCACTCAGCCGCAGTGGCTCCTGCGCGCAGATCAAAGCGGTCTCGAGGACGATTTTCGCCTCTTGGGTATTCATGCAGCTTGGGTCAACCCTGTATGGTCAATGATCCAATTTCAAATCGAGCCTGAGCGGATTCAAACGGCACCGCAGCGGTGCACGCGATAAAGCTGGACGCGGAGTTTCAGACGCGCTCGCCCGATTGATCGGTCATATTGATTGGGAGCACGCACCGGGGGGAGGCATCAATGGGCGATCGGTGAGCGAATCGCCGGGCCATCCCAGCCGGACGAGGTGGCGCTTTCCTAGGCGAAAGCGCATGACTGAGCGCCATATTACGCAAAAAGAACCGGGGCGTAAAGGTGATTGATTCCCTGCCCCGGCGCTCACTCATCAGGTGCGTAGCGCGAGAAAACGCCGCAAGCGTTCGACGCCTTCGTCGAGCCGCGCGGGGTCGCATGCATAGCACCAGCGCACGAAACCTTCGCCTTCCGCGCCGAATGCGCTGCCCGGCGCAAGTCCGAGCCCCGCCTCGCGCACCAGCGCCTTGCACAGCGCCAGACTGTCCGACGCGCCGGGCAGCGAGAAGAACACGTACATCGCGCCGTCGGGGGCGCGGACATCGACACCGTCGATGCTTTGCAGCGCCTTGACGAGGTGATCGCGGCTTGCCCGCAGATCGGCGACGAGCGATTGCGTGAAGGCTTCGCCCTCCTCCACGGCGACGATGCCCGCCTGCTGCACGAAAGACGGCGCGCAGGACGTGTTGTATTCGACCAGTTTGCCGAGATCGTCCATCAAGGCCGTCGGCGCGACGATCCAGCCGAGACGCCAGCCGGTCATGAGCCACGCCTTCGAGAACGAATTCACCGCGATCACGCGTTCGTCGCGCGCCGCGAGATCGAGGAACGACGGCGCGACCGTTGCGCCCGCGCCGTAGTAGAGCCGCTCATAGACTTCGTCCGCGACGATCCAGATGCCATGCCGCCGGCAATGCTCAAGCACGATGCGTTGCTCGTCGCGCGTCATCGTCCAGCCGGTCGGGTTGTTCGGCGAGTTGATCATCAGCATGCGCGTGGAGGGCGTCAGCGCCGCGAGCAGTTGCTCGACGTCCAGCGTCCAGCCGCGCGGGCCGTAGCTCAGCGAAACCGTGTCGACCGTCGCGCCCAGGATCTTCGGGATTTCGACGAGGTTCGGCCAGAGCGGCGTCACCGCCACCACGCGATCGCCCGCGCCGACGACGAGTTGCGCCGCCAGCATCAGCGCATTGACTCCGGCGCTCGTCACCGCGATGTTTTCCGCGGGCGTCGCGCCGTGCAGTGCGCTGACATAGCGCCCCAGCGCCTCGCGCAGCGGCGCGATGCCGAGATTGTGCGTGTAGAACGTTGCGCCATCGGCGAGCGCGCGGCTCGCGGCATCGCGGATGAAAGGCGGCGTGACGCGGTCCGACTCGCCGAACCAGAACGGCAGCACATCGGGCACGCCGAACCCCGCGTTCGCCACTTCGCGGATCTGCGAAGGCCGCAGCGCCCGCACGGCATCGCGCGCGTTGGGAGCGCCGCGCATCTCCGCCTGCGCGCCCGTCAAGCCGCTCAATTCAACGATCACCGCGCCTTCCGATTCACTCATCGCCCGCTCCGTCGAAAAAAACGAAGTCTAACGCGGCCGCGTCGATTTCGAGATGACCTGCCGCTCGTTCCGGCGTTATTTCGGGCTTATTCCGGCCTTATTCCAGTTCTTCCGCGCGCGCAGGCAGCCCCGCGATCAACGCCCAAACCGATTCGGCCGCAGGCGACAACGACCGGTCGCGCCGGCGCACCAGCTCGACGGTGCGCTCGGCACGCGGCTCGAGCGGCAACGCCACGAGCGATGAGTCCGCCGGCAGCGGCAGCGCGAGCCAAGGCAACACACTGACGCCGACGCCCGCCTCCACGAGACCAAACACGGTCGCCGAATGACCAAGCTCCTGAACGACGTGCGCGTCGACGCCATGCTCCTGCATGACGGCATCGATGATCGGCCGGCTGCCGGACGCATAGTCGAGCATCACCAGCCGTTGGCCCGCGAGCGCCGCCCAGGGCGCGGCGCGCTCCTGCGCGAGCGGATGATCGCGTCGCGCGACGAGACAGAAGGAATCGGTCATCACCGGTTGGCACTCGAGCTCGTCGGCAGCGAACGGCCCGATCACGACGCCGAAGTCCACTTCGCCCGATTTGACCTTGCGGACCACGTCGGACTGCACGTCATCGCGCAGACTCAGGGTGATGAGCGGATGCTGCCGCAGACACGAGGCGATCACGCGCGGCATCAGCCGGCACGCGACCGTCGGACTTGCGGCGACGATCACGCGTCCGCGACGTTGCTGGCCGAGATCGCGCACCTCGCGCAACGCTTCGTCGAGATCGGCGAGCAGCCGCGATACCGTGCCGACGAGATCGACGCCGACGTCCGTCAACTGCACCTCGCGCGTCGTCCGGTCGATCAGTTTCAGGCCGATCTCGCCTTCCAGCTCGCGCACGCAGCGGCTGACCGCCGATTGCGTGAGGCCGATTTCATCGCCCGCGCGGCTGAAGCTGCGCAGCCGGGATACTTCGATAAAGACGCGCAGTTGCCGCAACGTCACGTTCAGAGGCGCGTTCATTACACAGAATCATCAATAGCCGGTTTTCATGCCGGATTATAGGGGCGCTGCGTCGCCGCTCGCTTATCGGCCCTGGTTTCGCTGCGGTGCAGCAATCCGCATTGAACGCACGGCGGATGGGCCTGCTGCACAGGATTGGTGATTGTCCCGATTTCTTAATCAATCCGTTTCGGGTCTGATACGGGCCATGCTGGCATCGCGTCAGCCTACTGCCATGCGGGTTCCCGGGATTTCGCGATACGCATGGCACGGTTCTCGCATTTCATTGCGCACAAAGGTCGGAGCCATACGCGGACATCTTGCAGCACTGCCGCGGCCGCTTCGGCCTTTCCTTGGTATTCGTTCATCGGATTCCGACCAGAGTGCGCGGCGCGGGGCAGCGCACCGGGGTTAGCTTCGCTGAGGTGAGATATGGTGCTGTTCGACGATTTGAGAGATAACGAGTGGGCGCTGGTCGAGGCGTTGTTCTGTTCCGAGCCGGCGCGTAGCGAACGGCGCGGCCGTCCGCGCGTCGAAGCGCGCTCGGTGGTGAACGCCGTGCTGTGGGTGTTGTCGACCGGCGAAGGCTGGTCGAAGCTTCCTGGCCGTTATCCTTCGCCGCCTACCTGCCGTCGTCGCTTCGACGAATGGCAAGCCGATGGCACGCTCGCGGAAATCGTGAAGCGGCTGTCGAGCAACGGCCGTGAAGTTTCGCTGCGCGGACGCATCGGTTCTAGCGCGGTGAAGCCGCCCGCACCGCCCAGCCGTGACCGCTTGCGCGGCGCTTTCTGGACCAATCCGGAATCCTGGCGCGCGCCCGCGAAGATGGCCTGAGTCAGTTGCTTCGGTCGTAGCCGGTTGCGCGCCGGCTACGGCGGTCTCTCTTCCTTTGCGCGCGTCGTAACTCTTTTCTCTCGCAAGAGCGCTAGCCGCTTTACGCGATACATCTCTTTACCATTGCTTACAGCGGCACGATCCGACGAGGCATAGCTTGTGGAGTGGATGAACACGTCCACGAGGACTCGAAGGACTTTCCATGAAGGCATCGACTCTGCTCGTCCGGGGCGCGCTGCTCGCGCTCGTAGGCGTAGCGGCAGCCGGCCAGGCCCAGCCGCCGCTCGCATCATCGGAATTGCGTTTGGGCGCCCGCACGTCGGCGGCTTCGCAACAGAATGCAGCGCGCGCCCGTACTGCGACACCGCCCGCGCCGCGCGGCGACCTGCGCGGGGACATCGCGAGCAATGTCCGCGCTCGGCCGGACAACGATCGCGAGGAACGCTCACCGCAACACTGATTGCGGCGGTTCGTTATCGCGGAACCCCGCGCGCTGGCATCAGTCACACCTTATGCCATGAGCACAGCATGGCAACAGTGATATCCGGTCTGCCCGTATCCCCAGGATACGGGCTTTTTTTCGACCTTCACCGCCCGCACCAGCGACGACGCTGCCCCTCGGCCCGTTCACCGATCGGTCCGCGCCGTCCAGGGGCGCTGACTAGATTCTCGCTTCGAGCATCGCTTCGTGGCCGCCGAACGTGTATGGCTCGGCACGGCGCAAATCCCAGTCGGTTGAACGCTCATCTCTCGACAGCCGCGAAAATTCCTGCTTTCCACGCTCGGTGACGACGGCGATATCGACTGGCGCGTGGAACCCGGGCGCCGGCGCGACGGTTCGTTGGCGCGCGAGTTCGAGCAGCCCGAGGGCGCGAAGACGGTCGAAAACGTTGGGGCGTTTCGCCCACGGAACTTGACGATACTGGGCTCGGCGAAGTGCTTCGAGTACGGCTTCGTTGGAATACGTGGTCATCTCGTTCTTTCTTCCTGTGCAGCCATGACGACGCTCGTGACGGTCGCAAGACAGCCGCGACGTCGACTAAACGCGGCGCGCCGAATTTCGCGCTGACGAGCGAGACTGCCGTTCGCAGCCTGAATGTTTGGCCGCCGCTTGCGTTAGGTGCTGCTTTCTCTTAAAACCCCCGTTGACGCGCGCTGATCACGCGCCTTCTACATCCCCGCCGATGCGCTCTCGAAAACACGATGACGGAGCGAATTGTCCTTAAACCAATACGTTACCCCAATCAAATCGGTTCTATTTACTTTATTGCTGCTTTTTTTCGCATTGTTAGCGCTTTGGCCGCGAAGGCGCAAGCAGATCGCCATCGTTGGCCTGTTACTCGCCTGGGGCTTCGGTACAGGCTGGTTCGCGAGGCCGCTGTTCGTCCTCGCACAGTACGGTTATGAAAAGACGATACCGCCTGCCTTCGCTCCTAAAACGACGATTGTCCTGATGGGCGGCGGCACTTCCCGCAGCGACGCCGGACTCGTTCCCAAGCGGGCCGCGATGCCGCGCATCGATGCCGCGGCGCAGGTTTATCGCGAGTGCCGCGCGAAAGGCGCGTCCTGCCGCGTCATCCTGAGCGGCGGCGACCCGCAGGATCACGGTCAAGCGGAAGCCGACAACTATGCGCCTTACGTCCTGGCGCGCGGAGTGCCATCCGCCGACCTCACGCGCGAGAACAAAAGCCTGAACACCTACGAGAACGCACAGAACGTAGCCGATATCTTAGGGAACGCGCACGATGGCGCTTTGATCGTCATCACGTCGGCTTACCACATGCGGCGTTCTGTCCGGGCTTTCGAGGCGTTCGGCTATGAACCGCAACCCTATGTCTCCGACGTCCGGCGCTCACGGCTCACGCTCATTCCGCGCTTCAAGAGCTTCGAAAACAGCGAGTTGGCGCTGCATGAACTCGTTGGACTGGCCCGGTTTCATGTCTATCGCTGGCTGCATCTATATTAGGGGCGCCATATCAAAATAATCAGGACTAAAAAGTACTGAAACGCGCCGGTATGATTTTGCTCCGGCCTCGATGGCTGGACGAAATCGCCTGTCCGACATCTTGCGTACTTGTTTTGGGCTTACGATCGACCAGGCGGAATCGTCGCCCGCCGGCTGGCCCGCGTCATCGCCGTCGTCATTGACGCACGAGCGCGCCGTCATCGGCAGGAGCGCTTTTTGCTCGTCTCGATGCGTCTGTCCAACCGGATCGGCAGGCGATTCCCGGGTTCAACTGCTATTAGGAGCTAAAAATGAAGAAAGTGTCCCTGGCTGTTCTGTTGTCCATTAGCGCAGTCGCATCGGCCTATGCGCAAAGCGAACAAGGCGTGCGGATGAGCACGGATCCCGCAACGATCGCGGACGTCGAATCGCGCGCGCAAGCGCTGCAATCGCGCCAGTCGAGCATGCAAGACATGCAGATGGACCAGTCGACGTCGGGCAAGTCGGGCCATCACAAGAAGTCGCACGGCAAGTCGAAGAAGCAATCCGCCGAGTAACGCGCTTCGGCTTCCGGCCCGCAGCGCGGGTCGTCGCGCCGTCACTGCGATGCACACGCGTCGCGTGACGGCGTGGATTGCTTTTTACTTTCGTTTCGCGCTTAGCCGCGAGCAGTCCGGTGCGCGATCCAGTCGCCACCTTCTATGCGCGGCAGTCCTTGCGCCGCTGCCGCCGTCACCGGGTAGATCAGACAGTCGATGGGCGTCGCCGCGCCGTCCAGCTCGACTTCGACGTGCAAACGATGCGCGCGAAAAAGCCCTTCCACGCCCGGATACACGTGTTCGATCTCATCCAGCACGGGCACGAGCGCGTCATCGATCCGATAAACCTCCCCATGAATGGGCGCGCCTGCGTCGTCCAGCACCAGTCCCGGGTACGAGCCGAAATCGTATAAACGGCCGGCCACGTGCGCAGCGCTGATTCTGGTCGGCGCCGCAATCGCATGACGTTGTGCAGCCGCGTTGATATCGTTGACTTCGCCCGCTCGCAGCGTGCCGTACACGAAAACGTATTGCATCGGAGAAACCGCTCCCACGTCGATAATCAGGTGAGCGACCATTATCGCCGCTCAAAAACCCGCTGCGCTCGCTGCTCGACTAACATCGACGGGTCGCGGCCGGTGTCCAGTGCCGTCATGCAACACGAGCACAGACTGATACGAACATGGCGTCCTTCGCCCATTCACGGCCGATCAACGAGGAAGTCGAACATCTCGACATTCCCGTCGAGCATTCGCCGACGCTCGACCATCCCATCCGCGTACGGTCGCGCCCGGTGCCGTCCGGCGTGCGGATCGCGCTGCATACGCATGCGTGGGCGCAGGTGGCGTACACATCGCGCGGCGTGCTCCGCGTCGCGACCGCCGATTCCACCTGGATGGTGCCGCCCTCGCGCGCGATCTGGGTGCCGCCCAACGTGACCCACGAAGTCGTGATCGTCGAGGACGCGTATCTGCGCACGCTGTACGTGGATGCCAGCGTCGTGCCGGCGGGGCTGGATGCGTGCCGTGTCGTTGAAGTATCGCCGCTACTGCGGGAAGTGATTGCAGCGCTCGACGACAAGCCGATCACCCGCGAGCGCGAGCGGCTGCTCGGCACCCTCGCGCTCGATGAAATCATTCGCTCTCAGCCCTTGCCGCTTTCCGTGCCGATGCCCACGGAAAAGCGCCTGCGCGCGCTCTGCAACGCGGTGCTGGCGGACCCCTCGCATGCGGACCTGGAACGCTGGTCATCGGAAGCGGGCGCGAGCACGCGGACCATCGCGCGGCTTTTCAGGCGGGAACTGGGTGTGAGCTTTTCGCAGTGGCGTCAGCAGGCGGTACTCGCGCGAGCCATTCCGCTCTTGAGCCAGGGGCGGCCGCTCGCACAGGTTGCACGTGAGCTGGGTTATCAGAGTCAGAGTGCGTTCTCGGCGATGTTCCGCCGCGCTTTCGGCGAAAGCCCCCGCGCCTTCTTCGCACGCGATTCCAGCGACGGAGGCAACGGCGACAGCCTCTAATTGGCTAGGTCGAAAGCCTCAGACGCGCCGAACCATGTGCCTTATAGCGCCGAGTTGCGCCAGCCGCGGCCCGGCCGGTCGATAGCCCATGCGCACATAGAGCCGCGCGGCGGGGTTATCGACGAACACGCGCAGTTGGCATTCGGCCAGACCGCGCGCCCGGGCCCACCGATGGGCGGTGTTGAGGAGGAAGGTGCCAGCGCCCCGCCCGCGATAGCCCTGCGCGATCTGCACGTCGCGAATATGAAGGGAATGATGTTCCTCGGTGACGCGCATCATGCCGATCGGCACGCCGTCCGCTTGCAGAATGAAGTTCTCCGACTCTCGCCAGCTCGACAGGAACAGATCGCCGCGCCAGACGAGGTTGTGCCGCCGGTAGTAGCCGACCATGTTGTCGTGCGTGAGCGCTTCGGCGAAGGCGAAATCGGCCATCGTCGCCTGGCGGAGTTGATAGAGGGAAAGGTCTTCGGTCGGGTCGAGCATCGCACGCATGCAGGCACGGGACAGTGCCTCCACACTATGACAGCGCGAGCGTGCTGGCAATCAAAATGCGAGGATCACAGCGTGGTTTCCGCTTAATCAGGAAATCAGGCAGCAAATGCGGGGAGAACGGGCAAAAAAAATCCAGCCCGAAGGCTGGATTTTCTCATCTTGAGCTGGCGGAGCGGACGGGACTCGAACCCGCGACCCCCGGCGTGACAGGCCGGTATTCTAACCAACTGAACTACCGCTCCAACTCTTTCATCGCGCCCGCGAGAGTGACGAATCTCGCGAAACGTGCAGCGCTTGACTAGCAGCCGCCGATGTTCTGGCGTCCCCTAGGGGATTCGAACCCCTGTACTCACCGTGAAAGGGTGATGTCCTAGGCCTCTAGACGAAGGGGACAACAAACTTATTGCAACCCTGCGGCGAAAAAAAACCGGCTAATCAGCCGGACTACTCCTGCTCGCAAGGCATTGGCGGAGCGGACGGGACTCGAACCCGCGACCCCCGGCGTGACAGGCCGGTATTCTAACCAACTGAACTACCGCTCCAACTCTTCCATCGTCTCACGCGCCTGACTGGCTCATGAAACTCGCAGCGCTTTCAACTAGCAGCCGCCGATGTTTTGGCGTCCCCTAGGGGATTCGAACCCCTGTACTCACCGTGAAAGGGTGATGTCCTAGGCCTCTAGACGAAGGGGACAGAAACTTGTGATTCTGTCTTTACAGCTTGCTTCGCTGATTCTTTTTGCTGCTTCGAATCAACGAAGACCGAGATTTTAAACAACTTCGAGTATCTTGTGAAGTATTTTTTGCGGCTTCCGGTTTCGGCTACTACTTCGCAAATTCACTTCATCTGTTCTTTGGTGGAGGTAAGCGGGATCGAACCGCTGACCTCTTGCATGCCATGCAAGCGCTCTCCCAGCTGAGCTATACCCCCTTGCAGAACAGAAACGAGATTCTAGCGGCCGTTTTCGAACTTGTAAATACCTTCTGGCCGAACAATCGAACTTTTTTTGCCTGTCCGCCGCTTTCGCGCGCAATGGGCACTTTCGCCCATTGCGCGCCGCTTCTTCAGGCAGCCGCCTTCCCGAGCCGGCGCAGCACCGTTTCGCGGCCGAACAGCATCAACACGACATCGATGGACGGCGTATGCGTCGTGCCCGCGACGAGCAGACGGACCGGCATCGCGAGCTGCGGCATCTTGAGCTTGTGCGCGCTCAGCGTCGATTTGAACGCGGCCGAAATCGCTTCCTTGCTCCATTCGGCCTTTTCGAGCGCCGTGCGCAGATCGGCGATCGCCGGGCGCACCGCGTCGGTCACGTGCTGCGCGTAGGCGTCGGGGTCGATGGCCGGCTCGCGATAGAACATCGCGGCGTTTTCGGCGATCTCCTTGACCGTCGATGCGCGATCCTTGAGCAGCGCGACAACCTGATCCAGCGGCGCGCCGCCGTCGATGGCCGCGGCGTCGATTCCGGCTTGGGCGAGGAACGGCCTTGCCAGTTCCGCGAGCCGCGCGTTGTCCGCTTCCTTGATGTAATGCGCGTTCAGCCAGTTGAGCTTGTCGTGGTCGTACTGCGCCGGCGACTTGCCGAGATGGTCCAGATCGAACCACTCGACGAACTGCTCACGCGAGAAGATTTCCGCATCGCCGTGCGACCAGCCGAGCCGCGCGAGATAGTTCACGACCGCTTCCGGCAGATAGCCCGCATCGCGATAACCGACGACGCTCATCGCGCCGTGGCGCTTGCTCATCTTCTCGCCCTGCTCGTTCAGCACAGTCGGCAGATGCGCGTACACCGGCGGCTCGCCGCCCAGCGCGCGCAGGATGTTGATCTGGCGCGGCGTGTTGTTCACGTGATCGTCACCGCGAATGACGTGGGTGATCTTCATGTCGAGATCGTCGACGACCACGCAGAAGTTGTACGTCGGCGTGCCGTCCGGGCGCGCGATCACGAGATCGTCGAGTTCTTCGTTCGAAATTTCGATGCGCCCTTTCACTGCATCGTCCCACGCGACGACGCCCGTCAGCGGATTGCGAAAGCGCACGACCGGCTGCACGCCTTCGGGCACCGGCGGCAGCACCTTGCCGGGCTCCGGGCGCCACGTGCCGTCGTAACGCGGCTTCTCGCCCGCGGCGCGCTGGCGCTCGCGCAGCGCGTCGAGCTCTTCCGTCGACATGTAGCAGTGGTACGCAAGCCCGCTTTCGAGCATCTGCGCAACGACTTCGCGATAGCGATCCATGCGCTGCATCTGATAGAACGGGCCTTCGTCGAAGTCGAGGCCGAGCCACGCCATGCCTTCGAGAATGGCATCGACGGATGCTTCCGTTGAGCGCTCCACGTCCGTGTCCTCGATGCGCAGCACGAAGGTGCCCTTCATCTTGCGCGCGAACGCCCACGGATAGAGCGCGGAGCGGATATTGCCGAGATGGATGAAGCCGGTCGGGCTCGGGGCGAAGCGTGTACGGACTTGGGTCATTGCGTTGTTCTCGAAATACTCGATGGCCGGCGCTCGCAAACCGCGATGCCTTGCGCGCGTCTCACAGCCGGTTGCTCGAAGCGCTCTGACGGAACGAAAAGCGCCGTGGGCACGAGGCGCGCGCCACCTAGAAAATGAGACGAAATTATACTCGTCGACCGCTTCACGCCGCCCCGCCCGGCTTTGTTTTATGATGTGCGCGCCGTTTTCCCTCGCACGCGAAACCGTCCTCGAAAGCGGCCCTTTCACATCCGTCGCACCCGTCGCACCGCTGGAGTTCGCCTTGAAGTCATCGTCACCTCGTCTTTCGCGCCGCGCGTTTTCGCTCGCGGCGGCATCGTCCGTTCTCGCCGCCTGCACCACCACGGGCGGCGGCAGCTCCGGCGGCGGCGCGCCCGTCGCGGCCACGCCCGCGCCTAACGCAGCTCCGCAGCGCCCGGCCCGCATCGGTCTCGCGCTCGGCGGCGGCGCGGCGCGCGGCTTCGCTCACATCGGCGTCATCAAGGCGCTCGAGGCCCGCAACGTGCCGGTCGATCTGGTGGCTGGCACGAGCGCGGGTTCGGTGATCGCGGCCTTGTACGCTTCGGGGATGAACGGCATTGCGATCAACAAGCTCGCGCTGACGATGGACGAAGCGTCGATCAGCGACTGGGCGATGCCCTTTCGCACGCGCGGCATCCTGCAAGGCGTCGCGCTGCAGAACTACCTCAACAAGACGCTCGACAATCGGCCGATCGAGAAGATGGCGAAGCCGCTCGGCATCGTCGCCACGGATCTCAGGAGCGGCCAGCCGATTCTCTTTCAGCGCGGCAATACGGGCATCGCGGTGCGCGCGTCGTGCAGCGTGCCGTCCATTTTCGAGCCGGTGAAAATCGGCGGCCACGAATACGTCGATGGCGGCCTCGTCAGCCCGGTGCCGGCTGCGTTCGCGCACAAGATGGGCGCGGATTTCGTGATTGCCGTCGACATCTCCGCGCGTCCGGAAACCGCGCTCACGCAGAGTTCGTTCGACGTGCTGATGCAGACCTTCACGATCATGGGCCAGTCGATCAAGGCCTATGAACTCGACAAATACGCGGACGCGGTCATTCGCCCGAATCTCAACGCGATGAGCAGCAGCGACTTCAGTCAGCGCAACGCAGCGATTCTGGCGGGCGAAGAAGCAGTCTCGAAGATGTGGCCGGCGCTGCAGCGGCAGCTTGCGGAGCGCGGCGTGCGCGTTTGAACGACACGCTGAAGCCAGTTGGACGATCCCAAAAGACGAAGGCCACGCATTTGCGTGGCCTTCTCTCTTTAGCGTAAGGACTTCACCTCGTCGGCAGTGACGTCGCTTCGCTGCCCGCCCCACGTCACGCGCAGATAGTTCGTCAACCGCGCTATCTGCTCGTCGCTATACGTGCCGGCGAAAGCGGGCATGTGCTGCATGCTTTCGATGCCCGGAAACGCCTGCGCTTCGATACCGTCGAGCATCGAGACGATCAGGTTGCGCGGATCGCTCTGACGCAGCGTCGAGTTCTGCTTCATCGCCACTGCGACATGCGGCTTGCCCTCGCCCTCGCGTCCGTGACAGCCGGCGCAGGAATCGAGATAAAGATTGCGGCCCGCTGCCAGTTGCGCGGCATCGCCGCTCTGGACTGTCATCGGCGCGGGTGCGGGCGGCGCATCGCCCAGCAGATACACCGTCAGCGCGCGCAGATCGTCCGGATTCAGATGCTGCGTGCTCAGATAAACGACAGGATGCATCTCGCTGAACGCCGAGCCTTGCTTCGCGAAACCGGTGGAGAAGAACGCCTGCAGGTCCGGTCCGGTCCAGCCGCGCGCCGCCAGTGCGGCGGGCGTGATGTCCGGCGCACCGACGCGTCCGAGCGTTCCGCCCTGCAGCGTCTGCGCGCCCTCAAGCTGACCGAACGCGCCGCGCGGCGTGTGACATTCCGTGCAGTGACCGAGCGCGTTGGCCAGATAGCGGCCGCGCGTCCAGTCGGCGGAATGTCCCGTCGAGGCGTCCGGCAACTGATCCTTCAGGAACAGCGCGTCCCAGAACCGCACGGCGAAGCGCACGTTGTACGGGAACTTGAGATCGGCGCCGATGTTCGGCACGGCCGCCGGCTTCTGCGACATCAGATAGGCGTAGATCGCATCGCTGTCCTCACGCGTCATCTGCCGATACGACGTGTACGGCATCGCCGGATACAGCTTGCCCTTCGGCGTCTTGCCGTCGTGAAGTGCGGCGTAGAAGTCGTCCGCGCTCCACTGGCCGATGCCGTATTTCGAATCGGGCGTGATGTTCGTGCCATGGAACGTGCCGAACTGCGATTCCAGTTTCACGCCGCCCGCGAACGGCGCGCCGCCCGTCGAGGTGTGGCACGCGGCGCAATCGGCGGCTTGCGTGAGATAACGTCCACGCGCGACCAGTTCCGGCGAACTGGTCTTCGGCGCAGCGTTCTCATGGCTGCCGCAGGCGGACAACGCGAACGCGCCGGCTGCCGCGAGAACGAGCGGCAACGCCCGGATTGCACGCGAGAAGCGGCGAGTGACGGTTACGGTCGATCCCATCATGCGGCGTCCTTCACGAGTCCCGGCGTGGACAGCACGAGGTCCTTCACCGCCTCGTAGTAACGGACGTAGCCGGTGCAGCGGCAGATGTGATCGTTGAGCGCGTCCATGATGGTCGCTTCGATCTGATCCTTCGCGATCGGCTCGCGCTTGAGCCGCTCCAGCAGCACGGTCGTCGCGTTGACGAAGCCCGGCGTGCAATAGCCGCACTGAAAGCTGAAGTGCTCGAGGAACTTCTGCTGCACCGGCGCGAGTTCGACGACTTCGCCGTGCTCGTTGCGCTTCGCGTGGCCTTCGATGGTCCGCACGGTCTTGCCGTCGAAGAAATGCGCGCCATTGATGCACGTGCGCACTTCCTCGCTCGTGCCGTCGGCACGATCCACGATGACGACGCACGCGTGGCAGACGCCCTGCCCGCAGCCAAGCCGCGAGCCCGTGAGGCCCGCGTATTCGTGCAGGAAATCGATCATCGGCAGACCGGCGGGGACTTGCATCGGCCCGACCTTGTTGCCGTTGATGGTCATCGAGAGCGAGCGTGTTTCGACGCCCGCGGCGGATTGGATCGCCGTCATGCGAGCACCTCCTGAATGTTCTTCGGCGTCACCGGCAAAGCGGTGAAGCGATGGCCGATCGCATGCGCGATCGCGTTGACGATGGCTCCGACCACCGGGATCATCACCACCTCGGCGATGCCCTTCGGCGGGTCGGTCTCACTGAGCGGCGGCAGCACTTCGCCGGTCTGTTTCCACACGGCGACGTCGCTTGCGAGCGGCAAGTGATAGCGGTTGAAGTTCCAGGTGCCGTTGCCGGGGCCGTCTTCGTAGAGCGGCAGATATTCGTGCAGCGCGTGGCCGATGCCCATCGCGAGGCCGCCTTGCAACTGGCCCGACACGAGTTGCGGCGAGATCTGGTTGCCGCATTCCATGATCGAGTGATGCGACAGCAGTTCGACCTTGCCGCTCGCCTCGTTCACCGCCAGTTCGACGAGCGTGCCGATCGCGCTGTAGTACGTGACCATCGCGTTATTGCGCTGCACGGGCGGGATCATCAGCTTCTTGCGATCGAGCACCGTGTAGCCCTTGGCCGCGGTCTTGCCCGTCTCTTGCGCGCCTTCGCCGCCAAAGCGCACCGAGAGGCCATCGAGCGGAAGCTGATCGGGCGTGCCCGCGATATCGAATTGCGCCTCGCTCCATTGCCAGCGGTTGAACGTGTGCACGGCCGCGCCCGTCACGAGGCCGAGGTCGTGCGCTTTCTTCGCAAGGACTTCGAAGGCAATCGGCTCGAGGCCGTCGGCGGAGAGCTTGCCGTCGACCCAGCGCGCATCCTCGATACGCACGATGAACGACGTCGCCTGCCCGCCGCCGATGCCTTGCGACCAGATCGCCATGGCAGCGGGCCACAGGCCGTGACGGAACACGACGCGCGCCGCCTCGCGTGTGGCATGCGAGAAGTAGTACGCCGAGTTCGTCGCGCTCGCGGGCGACATATAAGCCGGCGACCAGCGTGGATTCGCGCTCAGGCGCTCCTGCTCCGCCTGCGACATGATGTACGGATCGCCGCTCGTCACGACCGGCAAATCGAGCCAGTCCGTGACCGCCATATGAACCTTGGAGGCCGGCTTGCCCAGCCATTTCGCGACGACGAGCGCCTGCGCCGTCGACGATCCGGTGCCGATTTCCGCGCCCGAGTGCGACAGCGCGATGCGCCCGTCCGCCGTGAACTCGACCTTCGCAAACGCGCTTTCCGCGCCGGTGCCGAAGTCCTTCTGCGTGCAGGCAAAGCCGACGCCATAGCGCATGCCCGGATGCGCGGCCTCGTATTCCACCTTGCGCTTCGCACGCTCCGTCCACAGCGGATGCGTCTTCGCCTTGCGCAACACGTCCTCGGCGCGCACGGCGCCGGCGGGGATCGCACCCTGCGTGTTTTTCATGCCGCTGCGCATCACGTTTTTGAGGCGCAAGTCGATCGGATCGATGCCGAGCTGCGCGGCGATATCGTCGATCATCATCTCGGTGGCCGCCATGCTCTGCAGCGTGCCGTAGCCGCGCGCGGAGCCGGCGTCGACTGCGCGCGATGCAGTCGCGACCGCGATGAGATCGCTCTTCGGGATGTAGTAGATCGATTGCGCAGCGGTTGCGCCGACCATCGCCACCGACGGCGAGAAGTTGCAGCGCCCGCCGCCGTTCGCGCTGAAGTCGCCCTTGAACGACTGAATCTGGCCGGTCTTCTTGTCGACCGCCATGCGATAGCGCATGTCGAATGCGTGGCGCTTGAGCGAACTCTGGAACTGCTCGAAGCGGTCGAACGCGAGGCGCACCGGGCGGCCGTCACCGTACATGGCCGCGACGAGACCATAGAACGGCACGTTGTAGTGATCCTTCGAGCCGTAGCCGACCGTGTAGCACGGATGCAGGAACAGGTTCTTCACCGGGAAGCGCGACTTGCCTGCCATCTCCAGCGCGCTTTGCGCCACTTCATGCGGTCCCTGCGTCGGGATGACCATGTGCAGCGATTGCGTCGCGGCGTCGTACCAGCAGTTCGCGTTATCCGGCTCGAGCGCGGCGGTATCGACGGATTGCGTCTTGTACTCGCGATCCACCACGAGCCATTCCGCCGGCGGATGATCCAGCTCGTCCGCGATGGCCTGCGCGTGGAACACGCCCTGCTCGTCGAGCTTGCCGTGCTCGTGGGCATCGGCCCAGACCGGCTCGCGCTTCTTCATCATGTGCGGGAAGAGCGGCGAGTCCTTCATGCTGGAGAAGGTGTCGTCGTCATACGGCGTCTTGCCGCCGACGCGCACGAAGCGGAACGTCGCCCACGGATCGCGCTCGACGAACGCCGTGCGCTCGCCGTAACGGACGACGCCTTCGCGGAACTGCAGCTTGTCCTTCGCGAGACGAAAGCGCGCGAAATCGTGATAGATCAGAATCGCGACCGCCTGCCCCAGATACGCGGGTGTCTTGCCGACGGGCAACAACATGTCGTCGCCGTAGAAAGCGGGAAACGCGAGCTTGTCGCGCGCGAGATCGTCGGCAGTAACCACGCGATCAGGCGCGAGCCCGCCGTCGAGCGACGAAAGATCGATGCCCGCGTAAGTGCGATCCGCGAGCGTCGTGCGCAGAACGAGCGCGTGCGACTGCTCCTGCGGCCAGTGCGGCATATCCTTGGCGCGGATGTCGCGAGCGAACACTTTCGCGCCCGTTACTTTCGCGATGCCGTCGATGCGGAACTTCGCGTTGCCGCTCGCCGCATCCCACTGCACGGGTGTCAGGATCTTTTCTTCGAACAGGGCCGCGAACGCGCGGCTGCCCAGGGGCGCAATGAAAACCGACACGCCCGCGAGCGCGCCCGCCTTCAGAAAACCACGACGCGACAGGCCGAGTTTTCCCATGTACTTCTCCTCAAATGAACGCCCGGAAACCATCCGTTGGACGGACGGCCACACGCCGCCTCGACGCGGGCATGTAAGATTTTGTTCGTGATGCCAAACATCGACGCGCGAATTACTACGGCGTCTGGGCGTGATGGAATGCGGCCGGCGTTGCTTGCCGGCGCACAGCGGGCGCGATTTTAAGTGGCAGGGGAAGCGTGAACAACGCTGGCGGCGTCAAGTTCTGTCAAGATTCGCGGGCGGCAAGCCGTGCGGGCTGCCGTGCGGGCTATCTATGGCGCGCGCCAATGAAAAACGGCGGCCTCTCGCGAGCGCCGCCGTTCTTTGAAGCCGATGCAGTGGGGAATTCAGTAATCCGCGTCTTCGATCCACGCCGCCTGAATCGCTTCGAGGATTTTCTCGTTGGATTTTTGCGGATCGTCGTCGAAACCGTCGAGTTCCGTCACCCAGCGATGCAGATCCGTGAAACGCACGTATTGGGGATCGACATCCTGATGCGCGTCGGTGAGCGCCATCGCGATCTCCTGGGTATCCGTCCACTTCATGGGCGAGCCTCCTGTCAGTGATTTTCCTTGGCATGATTGATGGAGTACCGGGGAATCTCGACCACCAGGTCGTCCTCGGCCGGCATCATCGCCTGACATGATAACCGCGAAGTCGGTTCGAGGCCCCAGGCCTTGTCGAGGAGATCGTCTTCGGTCTCCTCCGACGGTTCCAGCGCGTTGAAACCCTCGCGGACGATGACGTGGCAGGTCGTGCACGCGCACGACTTCTCGCACGCGTGCTCAATTTCAATGCCGTGTTCCAGCAGGTTGTCACAGATGCTCTTGCCGGCATCGGCGTCGATCACCGCGCCGTCCGGGCAGAGTTCGACATGAGGCAGCACAACGATTTGAGGCATGGTTTTCCGTGGATACTTGAGTGGATCAGACGTCGTCGAGCTTGCGGCCGGCGAGCGCGCGGCGAATGCTCTTGTTCATGCGGCGCGCGGCGAACTCGTCGGTGGCGGCGGATAGCGCCTTCGTCGCGTCTTCGATTTGCTGCGTCGAATCGCCCTTCGAAAGCGTCGCCAGTTCGGCCGCTAGCGCGTCGATCTGCGCGCGCTCGGCGTCGTCGAGCAGTTCGGCGTCAGCGGCGATGGCCGCGTGCGTCGCTTCGACGAGGCGCTCCGCTTCGACCTGCGCCTCGCGCAGCGCGCGGGCGCGCATGTCGGTCTCGGCGGTCTTGAAGCTCTCTTCGAGCATGCGGGCGACGTCGTCATCGGCGAGACCGTAGGACGGCTTCACCACCACCGACGCCTCCACGCCCGACAACTGCTCGCGAGCGAACACGGACAGCAGGCCGTCCGCATCGACCTGATAGGTGACGCGGATACGCGCGGCGCCCGCGGCCATCGGCGGAATGCCGCGCAGTTCGAAGCGCGCAAGCGACCGGCAGTCGGACACAAGCTCGCGCTCGCCCTGCACGACGTGAATGGCCATCGCCGTCTGGCCGTCCTTGAAGGTCGTGAAATCCTGGGCGCGGGCGGTCGGGATCGTCGAGTTGCGCGGAATGATCTTTTCGGTGAGGCCGCCCATCGTTTCGACGCCGAGCGACAGCGGGATCACGTCGAGCAGCAGCCAGTCGTCGCCTTCGCCGCGCCGGTTGCCCGCGAGCAAATCCGCTTGCACCGCGGCGCCGAGCGCGACGACCTGATCCGGATCGAGATTCACGAGCGGCGGCTGGCCGAAGAACGCCTCGACCGCGCGGCGGATGACCGGCATGCGCGTCGCGCCGCCGACCAGCACGACGCCCTTGATGTCGGCAGGCGTGACTTTCGCGTCGCGCAGCGCCTTCTTCGTCGGCCCGAGCGTACGGGCGACGAGCGATTCGGTCAGCGCGGCGAACTGCGCTTCGGTCACGGCCACGTCGATGTGCGCGCCGGTCGACAGCGTCGCCTGCACGCGCGCTTCGTTCGCCGACGAGAGCGCTTCCTTCGCGGTGCGCACGTGATCGAGCAGCAGGCGCACGTCTTCCGGCGCTTCCGGCTGAACGCCCGCCTGGGCGAGCACATGCCGGTACAGCGCTTGATCGAAGTCGTCGCCGCCGAGCGCGGAATCGCCGCCCGCCGCGAGCACTTCGAAGACGCCCTTCGTCAGCTTGAGAATCGACAGATCGAAGGTGCCGCCGCCGAGGTCATACACCGCGTAGAGGCCTTCCGCGCCATTGTCGAGGCCATAGGCGATCGCCGCCGCGGTCGGTTCGTTCAGCAGGCGCAGCACGTTCAGGCCCGCGAGCTTCGCCGCGTCCTTGGTCGCCTGGCGCTGGGCTTCGTCGAAATACGCGGGCACGGTGATGACCGCGCCGACGAGATCCTCGCCGAGCGTGTCTTCCGCGCGATAGCGTAGCGTCGCAAGTATTTCCGCCGATACTTCGACCGGGCTTTTCACGCCATCGACGGTGCGAATCTGCACCATGCCGGGCGCGTCGATGAAGTCGTACGGCGCGTTCTCCGCGCCCTCCACTTCGGTCTTGCCGCGGCCCATGAAGCGCTTGACGGAGACGATCGTGTTGCGTGGATCGGTGGCGGCTTCTTCCTTCGCGATGCGGCCGATGCGCCGGCCGCCCTTGTCCAGATAGCGCACGACGGACGGCAGCAGCACGTGGCCGTCCTCGTCGGGCAGCGCTTCGGGCACGCTGTTGCGCACGGCGGCCACGAGGGAATTCGTGGTCCCGAGATCGATGCCGACCGCGACGCGCCGCTGGTGCGGCGCAGGCGCCATGCCGGGTTCTGAGATTTGCAGTAAAGCCATCGTTGGTCTTGTGGGGTTGTATCCGGCGCGTGCTGGTCAGTGTTCGAGCCGCTCGATCTGCTCGCCGATCTCATGCGCCACGCGCTCGATGAACATCAACTGACGCACCGCTTCGCTCGCCGCCTGGTCCGCCTTGCTGTCGATCAGCGCTTCGAGCTTCGTGAAGCGCACGCGCTCTTCGTCGCGCAGTTCGTCGAGCAATGCTTCTAGCGCGCCGACGTTCTTCGCGGCGGCGGCATCCTCGATATTCTCGCGCCATTCCATCTGCTGCATCAGGAAAGCCGGCTCCATCGCCGTGTTGTTTTCTGCGCCGACATCGACGCCGCGCAGCGACAGCATGTAGCGCGCGCGCTTGAGCGGATCGCGCAGCGTCTGATACGCCTCGTTCGCGCGCGTCGCCCATTGCATCGCGAGGCGTCGCTGGGCGTCGCCGGCGGCGGCGAAGCGGTCAGGATGAACCTGCGCCTGCACGGTGCGATAGGCGTCGTCGAGCTTCTGGCGATCGACGGCGAACGTCTGCGGCAGGTCGAAGAGATCGAAGTGACTGTCGGTGAGCGTGGCCATGACGTTGGTGTGTGTTCAAGAAACGCGAATGAAAAAGGCGGCCAGCGCCGCCTCTTATGCCGAAACCGCCGGCGTCACTCGCGTCATACGCGGAACGATTCGCCGCAGCCGCATTCGTCCTTCGCGTTCGGATTATTGAAGCGAAAGCCCTCATTCAGCCCTTCGCGGGCGAAGTCGAGTTCGGTGCCGTCGAGGTACGCGAGGCTCTTCGGGTCGATCACGACCTTCACGCCGGCCGATTCGAACACCATGTCTTCCGGTGCGAATTCATCGACATACTCGAGCTTGTAAGCCAGACCCGAGCAGCCCGTCGTGCGCACGCCCAGGCGCAGGCCGAGGCCCTTGCCGCGTCGCGTCAGATACTTCTGCACGTGTTGTGCCGCCTTCTCCGTCAACGTGATTGCCATAGTCTTCGCGTCTCTCGCGCTCAAATCCCGCCTTGTCGCAGCGTCGCCGCCGATGATGCGGCGCCGCTGCGGCCATGCCTTGCTTCGAAAACCGTATGCGCGCGCTGATGCTCGCGCGCTCGTCCTTACGCTGCCTGCTGCTTCGCTTGCGCTTCCTGCGCTTGCGGAGCCGCGGCGCCGTGACGCTCCTTGTAATCGGCGACCGCTGCCTTGATCGCGTCTTCCGCGAGAATCGAGCAGTGGATCTTCACCGGCGGCAGCGCCAGTTCTTCGGCGATGTGCGTGTTCTTGATCGACAGCGCCTCGTCCAGCGTCTTGCCCTTCACCCATTCGGTGACGAGCGAGCTCGACGCGATGGCCGAGCCGCAGCCGTACGTCTTGAACTTCGCGTCTTCGATCACGCCGTCCGCGCCGACGCGGATCTGCAGCTTCATCACGTCGCCGCAAGCGGGCGCGCCGACCATGCCGGTGCCGACGGTGTCGTCGTCCTTCGAGAACGAGCCGACGTTGCGCGGGTTTTCGTAGTGGTCCAGAACCTTGTCGCTATAAGCCATGATTCAAACTCTCCTTTATTCGATGACGCGCGTCGCTCAGTGCGCCGCCCACTGAATGGTCGAAATGTCGATGCCGTCCTTGTGCATTTCCCAGAGCGGCGACAGATCGCGCAGTTTCGCAATCTTGCTCTTGAGCAGGTTGATGACGTAATCGACATCCTGCTCGGTCGTGAAGCGGCCGACCGTGAAGCGAATCGAGCTGTGCGCGAGTTCGTCGTTGCGGCCGAGCGCACGCAGCACATATGACGGCTCGAGCGAAGCCGACGTGCACGCCGATCCCGACGACACCGCGACATCCTTCACCGCCATGATCAGCGATTCGCCTTCCACGAAATTGAAGCTGATATTGAGGTTGTGCGGCACGCGGCGCTCCATGTCGCCGTTGACGTACACCTCTTCGATATCCCGCAGGCCCTTGAGCAAGCGGTCGCGCAACATGCGAATGCGCTCGTTCTCGGTCGCCATTTCCTCGCGCGCGATACGGAACGCCTCGCCCATGCCGACGATCTGATGCGTCGCGAGCGTGCCCGAACGCATGCCGCGCTCGTGACCGCCGCCGTGCATCTGCGCTTCGATGCGCACACGCGGCTTGCGGCGCACGTACAACGCGCCGATGCCCTTCGGGCCATACGTCTTGTGCGCGGAGAACGACATCAGATCGACCTTCAGCTTTTGCAGGTCGATTTCGATCTTGCCCGTGGCTTGCGCGGCATCGACGTGGAAGATGATGCCTTTTGCACGCGTGATCTCGCCGATCGCCTCGATGTCCTGAATCACGCCGATCTCGTTGTTCACGCTCATCACCGAGACGAGAATCGTGTCCGGGCGGATCGCCGCCTTCAGCTTTTCCAGGTCGATGAGACCGTCGTCCTTTACGTCCAGATACGTGACTTCGTAGCCTTCGCGCTCCAGCTCGCGGCAAGTGTCGAGCACGGCCTTGTGCTCGGTCTTCACCGTGATGATGTGCTTGCCCTTGCTCTTGTAGAAGTGCGCCGCGCCCTTGATGGCGAGGTTGTCCGATTCCGTTGCACCCGAGGTCCAGATGATTTCGCGCGGGTCGGCGTTGACGAGCGCGGCGACGTTCTCACGCGCTTCCTCGACTGCACGCTCCGCATCCCAGCCATATTGATGGCTGCGCGAGGCCGGATTGCCGAACTGCTCGCGAAGATACGGAATCATCTTGTCCACCACGCGCGGATCGATCGGCGTCGTCGCGCTGTAGTCCATGTAAATGGGCAGGTGGGGAATATCGTTATTCATCAGTCGCTCCGGATTAAACGGTCAAATCGTCTGCCAGGCCGCTGCCTGCCGCGCTGCCATTGCCGGCTTCGCGCGGCGGCGCAGATCATCCGGCCAGATTGAAAATGGAATTCGGCCCCTTGGGCACGACACGCGCGGCCTCGACGCCAGCCGGCTCGGCGCGCCGGTCGCGCAGCACGGCCTCGGAACCTTCGCGGGCGCGCTGCTGGTCGACCAGGTCTTTCAGCGAGACGGAATCGAGGTACTCGACCATCTTCTGATTGAGCGTCGCCCACAGTTCGTGCGTCATGCAATGGCCGTCGTGCTGCTTCGTGCCTTCGCAAGTGCCCTTGCCGCCGCATTGGGTCGCGTCGATCGGCTCGTCGACCGCGATGATGATGTCGGCCACCGTGACGTTTTCCGCGCGGCGCGCGAGGTTGTACCCGCCACCCGGACCGCGCACCGATTCGACGATCTCATGGCGCCGCAGCTTGCCGAACAGTTGTTCGAGGTAGGAAAGCGAGATGCGCTGGCGCTGACTGATGCCTGCCAGCGTCACCGGGCCCTGCTCCTGGCGCAACGCCAGGTCGATCATCGCCGTGACGGCGAAACGGCCTTTCGTGGTGAGTCTCATAATTGGGGGCTAACGCTAATACTCGATGATTTTCGTCAAGTATAAATATCCCACAGTTTTAGTCAAGTATCCGGGGCGAAATATGTAGCGGTTTAAGGGGATTTTTTCGTGCGCTGTTTCCGAGCCGTGTGGGCCGCCGCCGGTCAGGCCATCAACTGGGCGCGAAGGGTCTTGAGCAAGCCGGCGCACGCGTCTTCACACTGATCCAGCACGCGCTCGAAGCCGTCGTCGCCACCGAAATACGGATCGACGACGACGCGGCTGTCATCCAGGGTGGCGAACTCCATGAGCAGGCGGATCTTGTCCCGGTGCTCCGGCGGACAGACCGATGCGAGCGCCGAAGCGTTCGCGTCATCCATCACGATGAAAAGGTCGAAGCGCGCGAAATCTTCCGCCGCGACCTGACGCCCGCGCAGGCTCGACAAGTCGTAGCCCCGCTTCTTCGCTATGCGCTGGGCGCGCTCGTCCGGCGGCTGGCCGATGTGCCAGTCTCCGGTGCCCGCCGAATCGATGATGATCCGGTCCGCGAGCCTCGCACGCCCGACCAGATCGCGCATCACCGCTTCCGCACTGGGCGACCGGCAGATGTTGCCGAGACAAACGAAGCAGACAGCGATCGAATTCATCGGGACGAGAGCGTAGAGAACGATGGGAGCGGCGCGGTCGGATTATACAAAGTAGTGACAAAGCGCGCCGGGACGGCCGTTCGGCGGATCAGCGTTCGTCGCGGTGGATATCGTGAGTGACGAAACGCGCTTCGCCGTTCGGCATCTCCAGCCAGTCACGATGCGCGAGCGTGCGGCGGATATCGGTGAGCCCGCTCTCCCAGTGCTCGCGCATGGTGGACAGGCCGAACTGATAGTCCTTGTAATGGCCCTCGTATTCCTTCTGCCGGTAAATCAGGTGGATGACGTTGTACCGCTTCGAGCACGAAAGCTCGGCGGCGAGGCGGCACCACTCGTCGTTCTTGCGGACGTCCTCCGGCACGAGATCGAGCACATGCTGCAGCACGTTGCGGTATCGCTGCGCGCGCTGCATCTGATCCGTGACGAGGCGGGTGCGGCTCGAATACTGGACGTCCTTTACGCGGCCCATTACATCGACGATGCTGTCCGGGACCGGTCCGCGCGCGCTCCACAAGTCGACCTGAAAACCGAGCGTGTCGCGGCGTGGTGTCGCCTGCGCGATCTCGTAGAGCGGCGTGTTCGACATGAGGCCGCCGTCCCAGTAGAACTCGCCGTCGATTTCGACAGCCGCGAAACCGGGCGGCAGCGCGCCCGACGCCATGAAATGCTCGGCGCGCAGTTTCATCTGCGTGTTGTCGAAATAGGCGAAGTTGCCCGTGCCGACATTGACCGCGCCGACCGACACGCGCGTCTCGCCTGAATTGATGCGATCGAAGTCGCAGAGACGTTCGAGCGTGGCCTTGAGCGGCGTCGTGTCGTAATAGCTCGCGGTTTGCGGCGAACCGGCGGCGAGCGGCGACGGCGGCGGGAAACGCGGCACGAAGAAGCCCTTTTGCCCTTCGACGAGCGCCCCGACCGCCTGCAGCGCCGTAAACGCCTTACGGATCTCGTCGGGAGATTCGAAGAAGGCGCGCTCGGCGAAGGCGGGCAACGGGAAACCGAAGGCCGGCTGGCAGATGGTTTCCCAGAACTCCAGCAGACGCGTTGCGCGCTTCTCCGGCGCATTGCCCGCAATGATCGCCGTATTCAGCGCGCCAATCGAAATACCGGCGATCCAGTTCGGATGGATATCCGCCTCGTGCAGCCCTTGATAGACGCCCGCCTGATAGGCACCGAGCGCGCCTCCGCCCTGGAGCATCAGCGCGATGGTCTCGTAGGGCGGCAACGCGATGCGCTTGCCGGACGCGGCACCGGCGGTGGCTTCGGGCGCGGCTTCGTGCTCCGCGAGCGGTTCCATGTCTGCCATGAAGCGTCGCTCCTTATTGCATGTGCCAGCCGTGGCTCACGACGAACGACTGCCCCGTCAGCGCCGCTGTTTCGAACGCGGACAGGAAGAGCACCGTCTGCGCGACGTCGTCGACCGTGGTGAACACGCCGTCCACCGTGCCGCCGAGCATCACGCGCCGAATCACTTCTTCCTCGCTGATGCCCAGTTCCTTCGCCTGCTCCGGAATCTGCTTGTCGACGAGCGGCGTGCGCACGAAACCCGGGCAGACGACATGCGAACGGACATTGTGCTTCGCGCCCTCCTTCGCGAGCACGCGGGCGAGGCCCAGCAAACCGTGCTTCGCCGTCACATAAGCCGATTTCAACGGCGACGCTTCGTGCGAATGCACCGATCCCATATAGATGACCACACCGCCGCGATCGTCCTTGTACATATGCCTGAGCGCGGCGCGCGTAGTGAGGAACGCGCCGTCGACGTGGATCGCCATCATCTTTTTCCAGTCGGCATAGGCGTAGCTCTCGATCGGATTGACGATCTGAATCCCCGCGTTCGACACGAGAATGTCTACTGAACCGAGTTCCGCCGCGACGCGCTCGATGCCGCTATCGACGGCTTCCTCGTCGGTCACGTCCATCGCAATGCCGATCGCCTTGCCGCCTTTCGCACGAATCTCGGCGGCCACGGCGTCCGCGCCGGCCTGATTCAGATCGGCGATGGCCACCGCCGCGCCTGCATCGGCCAACGTGAAAGCGATTGCGCGGCCAATGCCACTCGCCGCGCCCGTGACTACTGCCGTTTTGCCGTCGAGCTTACCGTTCTGTGACATGCGAATCTCCCTATCGGATGACTGAATGACAACACGCGATGCAGAGGGCCATCAAGCTGGCCGTTCGGCATAGGAACAATCGCGCAGAGGATGCGACACCGCCTATGCCGTTCGGCCGACTGTTGGGCGCGGCCCGGACCGGCTATTGTGCATGAACGTCGTGATGCACCGCACCAGCGTATGAACCCGTAAGCCGCGAGCGTGTGCTCCGCTACAATCGACCGTTTAGCTTCTCTTTACGCGCCATTCGCCATGCTCAGTTACCGCCACGCCTTTCATGCCGGCAATCACGCCGACGTGCTGAAGCACGCGATCGTCGTTCAGATGCTTCGCTATCTCGGGACGAAGGACAAGTCGTACTGGTACATCGACACCCATGCGGGCGCGGGCGTGTATGCGCTCACCGAAGGCTTTGCAGCGAAGAACGCCGAGTACGAAACCGGCATCGCGCGGCTGTGGGACCGCACGGACTTGCCGCCGCTGCTCGCGGATTTCGTCGACGAAGTGCGGGCGCTGAATCCGGAGGGCGGCTTGCGCTTCTACCCCGGCTCGCCTTATCTGGCCTGGCGCGCGATGCGCGAGCAGGACCGCATGCGGCTCTTCGAGTTGCATAGCACGGAAATCGACGTGCTGCGCCAC
Source organism: Caballeronia grimmiae (assembly GCF_022879615.1). Lineage (NCBI taxonomy): Bacteria > Pseudomonadati > Pseudomonadota > Betaproteobacteria > Burkholderiales > Burkholderiaceae > Caballeronia > Caballeronia grimmiae. Next base: position 1,148,609 of record NZ_CP084271.1, on the reverse strand, counting down.
AACTTCCGCGACGCGGGCCGCCGCGCCATGATTTACGAAGGCGACGGCTTCGACGGCATCAAGGCGCTTCTCCCGCCACCGCCGCGCCGGGCGCTGATTCTGATCGATCCGTCTTACGAGGACAAGCGCGATTACGCACGCACCCTATCGTGCCTGGAGGAATCGCTGAAGCGGTTCGCGACGGGAACCTACGCGGTGTGGTATCCGCAAGTCGCGCGGATGGAATCGCAGCGGTTCGCGGAACAGTTGAAGGCGATTCAGCCGAGTGGATGGCTGCACGCCACACTGACCGTCAAGGCCGCGCCGGCGGATGGCTTCGGCCTGTTCGGCAGCGGCATGTTCATCCTGAACCCGCCGTACAAGCTGGCGAGCGAGCTAAAGGCCGCGCTGCCCTATCTCGTCGATGCGCTCGGGCAGGACGCGAACGCATCGTTCAAGCTGGAGCATCGCGCGGATTGAGCGCACGCGAGTTCAGGGATACGCCCCGGGTTGCCGCCGGTAATAGCCTTGGCCGTTCGCCGGCGGCGCGGCGCTCTCGCCGCCATATTGGATGTACGGCGAAACGACGATGGGCTGCTGCTCCTGTTGCGGCAGCCCGGGCAGCGTCGCCATCGGCACCATGCCCGGCGCACCGAGCGGCGCGCTTTGGAGGACGGTGCCGCTCACGCCGCTGTGAATGCCGGTCTGCGTGTCGAGCACGAGCGGTTCACCGCCGGGCTTGGCGAAAGCGCCCTGGGTGAAAGGAATGCACACCGCTGCGAGAGCACAGATACGCAACGTCATTGTTTTGCGAATGGAGCCTGGCATCGCTTGCTCGATTGAATAGACGAAACGCTTTACCTTACCCCGCTGGCAAGCTTTACGCTAGGCGCTCCAATCCGCACGAGATCCGAAGGAGTATCGATGAAACTCACAAGCGCGCTACTTGCCGTCTTCACCGCCTTCTGCAGCGCGACCGCCATCGCGCAGACGGCAGTTCCGGCACACGGCGGCATGCCGGGCATGCACGCGGAACAATCCGCAGCTAGCGACACCGACCTTCCATCCACGGCGGCTTTTCAGGCAGCCGACCAGTCGATGATGTCGGCGATGTCCGATATCGAATACACGGGCGACGCGGACCGCGATTTCGTCGCGCACATGATCCCGCATCACCGGGGCGCCGTGGCCATGGCGAAAATCGAACTGAAGTACGGGAAAGACGCGAAGCTGCGCAAGCTGGCGAAGGACATCATCGCGGCGCAGGACAAGGAAATCGCGTTCATGAATCAGTGGCTGGCCGCGCATCCGGCGAAGAAGTGAGATTCGCTCTGGCTGCGTAGCACGCCTGAAAAGACAAAAGCCCCGCGATGCGGGGCTTCTCGTTCAACTTCTGGCGCTTTTCGCGCCGGGCGATTTCGCCTTAGAAGTTGTAGCCGTTGTTTTCGAGCGAACGGATGCGCTTTTCCAGCTGAACCACGTCCGACGATTGCGCGAGGTACTCTTCGCGGCGGCGTTGTTCGGCGGCTTCAAACCAGATGCTGAGTTTTTCGAGCAGGATTGCAAACATGATGTTTCTCCAAGGATTCTGTTGGTCCCTGGCGTTCGGGTCAGGGATAACCCGCATTAGGGATAACCCGGATTATAGCGACACCCTTGGTGATGCGGTAGTGAAATGCATGCATCAAGTGCATTCTGTTTCGGAATGGTGCGCGGGTAAGAACGCCGTAACCGCTTGACTCGAAACGAATAAGCCAATTCATCGCACCATATCGGTGCGTCTACTGCGCCAATTTGTCCAAGATCGGGCAATCGGGCCGCCCGTCGCCATGACAATGCTTCGCCAGATGTGCGAGCGTGTCGCGCATATCGGTCAGCTCCGCGATGCGCCGGTCAAGCTCCGCGACGTGCTCCTGGGCGATCGCCTTCACTTCGGCACTCGCGCGAGACCGGTCTTGCCAAAGCGCCAGCAGCTTCCGGATGTCCTCGACGAGAAAGCCGAGCCTTCTCGCCTGTCGGACGAAGCGCAGCGCATGCACTTCCTGCGGCCCGTACACGCGATACCCCGCCGACGTGCGTCCAACCGGATTGAGCAGTCCAACACTCTCGTAGTAACGAATCATCTTGGCCGTCACGCCCGACGCGCGTGCAGCCTCGCCGATGTTCATGGTCAACTCCCTGATCATTTATCGACTCGACTCTACACCTTCCCATCATGGCAAGGTATACGATGGGGGTACGCAGAGTCATTTAAAGAGGAAACCGACATGACGGAATTTCAGGTTCAGGGTATGAGTTGCCAGCACTGTGTTGCCGCGGTCACGCGCTCGATTCAGGAAATCGATCCGCAAGCGCAGGTGCGCGTCGATCTCGAAAAAGGCAAAGTCGCGGTCGACTCCACGCAATCCGAACAGGCACTGAAGGACGCCATCGACGATGCGGGGTACACGGTCGTCGGCGTCGCGTCGGCATGACGGGCGCGGAGCGCTTCACTGTCGCGCTGATCGGCGCGTCGGGACTGTTGGGGCGTGCGGTTGCCGTCGAATTGGCGCGGCACGCGAAAGATTGGCGCGTCGTGTGTACGGCGCATCGCCGTGCCGCTGCCGGCAGCGTGCCGCTGGATATCCGCGATCACGACGCCGTGCGCGCCTTCCTGCGCCGCGAGAAACCGCAGGTGATCGTCGTCGCCGCGGCGGAGCGTCGGCCGGACGTGTGCGAGAACGATCCCGCGCTCGCCCGCGCATTGAACGTCGACGCGCTCGGCGCGATTGCCACCGAAGCGCGCGCGCTGGGCGCGTGGGTGCTGTCGATTTCAACCGATTATGTGTTCGACGGCACGTCCCCGCCGTATTCGCCCGATGACGCGCCCGGCCCGCTCAACGCCTACGGCCAAAGCAAGCTGGACGGCGAAAACGCGCTGCTCGCCTGCGATCCACACGCCTGCGTGCTGCGCTTGCCGCTGCTTTACGGGCCGGTTGTCGACTGGAGCGAATCCGCAGTGACGAGCCTCACGCCGGCGATCGTCGCATCGGCTGATCCGGGCAACGCGCCCGCCACGATGGATGCATGGGCGACGCGGTATCCGACGTACACGCCCGATGTCGCGGTCGTGATTCGCGGGATGATCGCGCATCACGCGCGGGGCGCGACGATTTCCGGCATCACGCAATGGTCCGGCGACGAGCCGATGACGAAGTTCGACATCGCGGAACGCATCGCGCGGGCGCTGAATGTCGACGCGAAACTCGTTGCGCAGCGCACGCCGGCCGATGCGACACCTCGACCGCGCGATTGCCATCTCGATTCGGCGCGGCTGGAGGCGCTCGGCATTGGCCAGCGCACGCCGTTCAATACGGCCATCGCACACGTGCTGGCCCGCTATCCCGCGCTGCCGCCGCATTGACGTTCAGTGGAAATCGCGGCTCGCGGCGGCGAGGCGGCCGAGCAGCGAAGTATGGTCTTCGAGCCGTTGCGCAACCAGATGCCGCACGTCGCCCTCGTTCTGCCAGACGCCGTGCACGCCGAGCAGCGATGACCCAAGCAACACCTTGCGCTGCTTTTCAACGAGCCCCGGCCAGACGATCACGTTGATCGCGCCCGTTTCGTCTTCGATCGAAACGAAGATCGTGCCGTTTGCCGTGCCCGGCCGCTGACGCACCGTCACGATGCCGCATGCGCGCACGATGCGCCCGCTTTTCAGTTCCGCCAGATCGGCGGCGGTTCTAAAGCGCAGGCGCGAGAGCTTCGCGCGCAGCAACGCCAGCGGATGGCGATTGAGCGTGAGCCCGAGACTCGCGTAGTCATCGACGATTTCGCGGCCTTCCGATGCCTGCGGCAACGCGAGCGGCGCTTCGGTCATCGGCGCATCGCGCAGCAGTTCCGGCGCACGCTGCTGCGCAGTGACGGCCCACCACGCCTGACGCCGATGTCCCGCAATGCTCGCAAGCGCATTGCCGGCGGCCAGCGCCTCGAGTTCGCGGCGGGACAGGGCCGCGCGCCGCGTGAGATCGTCCACATCGGCGAAAGGCGCTTCGGCGCGCGCGATCATGATCCGCTCGGCCGCTGCCTGCGGCAAACCCTTGATCAGTTGCAGACCGATGCGCACGCCCGGCCCATTGGCGCCGTATCGCTGCGCGGCCAACATGATGCGCGCTTTCAGCTTGCGCGCACCGCGCCGCATGGTCTTGCGGAACACCTGATCCGGCAGCGGTGTGCCATAGAACTGCTGCCGCCGCCGCTCTCTGCCGGGATCGAATACGACGCGCTCGCCGTTGCCGGGCGCCCTTTCCAGCACGGATTCCCAGTCGCTCAGCGAAACATCCGGCGCGAAAACTTCGACGCCGTGACGCCGCGCGTCCTGCACGAGCTGCGACGGCGAATAAAAGCCGAGCGGCTGGCTGTTCAGCAAGCCGGCAAGAAAAGCCGCGGGCTCGTAACGCTTGATCCACGCGCTGAAATAGACGAGCAGCGCGAAACTCGCCGAATGACTTTCCGGGAAACCGTATTCGCCGAACCCCTCGATCTGCTTGCAGACGCGCGCCGCAAAGTCGTGCTCGTAGCCGCGAGCGAGCATCTTTTTCATCAGATCGGCCTGATATTCCTCGAGATGACTGCCGCGTCGCCAGGCGGCCATCGCGCGGCGCAGTTGATCGGCCTCTTCCGCCGAATAGCCCGCCGCGACCATCGCGAGCTTCATCACCTGCTCCTGGAAAATCGGCACGCCGAGCGTGCGGCCGAGCACGGGCCGCAGTTCTTCCTTGGGATAGTCCGCATCCTCCAGGCCCTGCTTGCGTCGCAAATACGGATGCACCATGCCGCCCTGAATCGGGCCGGGCCGCACGATCGCCACTTCGATCACGAGGTCGTAGTATGTTTGGGGCCGCAAGCGCGGCAGCATGCTCTGCTGCGCCCGCGATTCGATCTGAAACACGCCGATGGTGTCCGCGCGGCAACACATTTCGTACACCGCCCTGTCTTCGCGGCGAATGTGCGTAATGCCGAAATTCGGGACGCCGCGCCGCAGCGCAACGAATTCGAGCGCGCGCCGGATCGCCGACAGCATGCCCAGCGCGAGCACATCCACTTTCAGGAGCTTGAGCTGGTCGATGTCGTCCTTGTCCCACTGGATCACGCAGCGGTCTTTCATCGCGGCGTTTTCGATCGGCACGAGCCGCGACAGCCTTTCGCGCGCAATCACGAAGCCGCCGACGTGCTGCGACAAGTGACGCGGAAATCCGCGCAGTTCGCGCGTCAGGCGGATGAGATGTCGCGTGATGTGCGAGTCCTCACTAAAACCCGCCTCCTTGAGATAACCGGCGACCGCCGACGGCCCGTCCCACCACTGCTGCGACTTGCCGATGCGCTCGATCAGCGATGCATCGAGCCCGAGCGCCTTGCCGACGTCCTTCAGCGCGCTTCTCGTGTGATACGTCGTGACCGACGCCGCCAGCGACGCGCGATGCCGCCCGTACTTCTGATAGATGTACTGGATGACTTCCTCGCGTCGCTGATGCTCGAAATCGACGTCGATATCGGGCGGCTCGTTGCGCGCCCGCGAGATGAAGCGCTCGACCAGGAGGCCCATCCGGACCGGATCGAGTTCGGTGATGAAAAGACAGAAGCAGATGATGGAATTCGCTGCCGAGCCGCGTCCCTGACAGAGGATGCCCTTGCTGCGCGCAAACGCGACGATGTCGTAGACCGTCAGAAAATACTTCTCGTATTTCAGTTCGGCGACGAGTTCCAGTTCTCTGTCGATCTGGCCGATGGTGCCGGCGTCGAAACCGTCCGGCCAGCGCTGCTTCGCGCCCTCGATGACCTTCTTGCGCAGATAGCTGGCGGGCGTCTCGCCGCGCGGAACCAGTTCCTCGGGATATTCGTACTCGAGCTCGTCGAGCCGGAATGTGCAGCGGGCGGCCACTTTGAGCGTTTCCGCGATCGCCGCCTTCGGATACAGCGCGCCGATACGCAAGCGCGTGCGCAGATGCCGCTCCGCGTTCGCTTCGAGCGCATACCCGCACTCGCCGAGCGGACGGCCGAGGCGAATGGCGGTCAGCGTGTCCTGCAACGGCTTGCGCGATCGCGCGTGCATCAGCGCGCCGCTTGCCGCGACGAGCGGCAGACCGCTCGCCTCGGAAATCACGCGGCATGAGGCGAGGCGCTCGTCGTCGCTGCCGTCTTGCCACAACTCCAGGGCAAGCCACGCCCGTCCCGCTGCGAAACCGGCGAGCCAGTGGGCGCGGTCGAGCGTGTCGGCGAGCGTTGCCGAGCGTTGCGGCACGAGAATCAGCAGGCAGCCGGGCAGATGCTTCAGGTGCGCGATATCGCCGCGCAAATCGGTGACATCCGTGGCGTCGGACGACGCGGCGGGATCGGTGAAATCTTCCGGGCCCAGCCGATAGCGGCCTTTCGGCGAACGCGAACGCGCCAGCGAAATCAGTTCCGACAGATTGCCGTAGCCTTCGCGGTTCGTCGCGAGCGCGATGAGCGTACAGAACGGCTGGCCGTCGGCATCCGTCAGATGCAGTTCAGTGCCGATGATGAGCTTCAACGTCGGCTTGTCGGGTAGCGGCTGGCCGGCAAGCCGCGCGGCCTCGATGGCCGCTTTCGCCTTCGCCTCGATGTCCTTGATCGCGCCATACGCACGGACGACGCCCGCGAGCGAACATTCGTCGGTGATGGCGAGCGCGGTATAACCGTGCTCGAGCGCGGCGAGCGCCAGTTCTTGCGGATGCGACGCGCCGCGCAGGAACGAAAAGTTGCTCAGGCAATGCAATTCGGCGTAACCGGGCAAAAGCGCCGACGCGGACACCGCGCCCGACGAACCGCTGCCTTCGCCGCTCAGACCGATGATGTCGTTCAGATCGTCCATGAGCGCGTCATCCGAAAAATCCGTGCAGGAACCAGGCGCCACTCAATCGCTCGCGATAGAGCCAGAACATGCGGCCGCGATCGTCCGAAGCGACGTAATAATCGCGCTGAACACCGTTGCCGTCCCACCATCCCGCCTCGATGCGCTCCGTGCGGCTGATCAGCTTCAGCGGACGACGGTAGAACGGCCGCTCGTTGCGCAGTTTCAGCGGCTGCGGCGTCTCCAGAATCCACGACGGTCGCGGCTGCGAAGGCACGGCCAGGTCGGGCAGTTCGAGCTGCTCGCCAGGTTCCATGTCCGCCGCTTCCATTTCCTGATCTTCGTCGGGAGCCGCTTCGGCAGGCGCCTCCTTCGGCTTTTTGCCGCGCTTCGGCTTGGCATCGCGCGCGACCTGATAGGGCTCGACTGTCATCGCCGCCTCCGGCCGATGATCCTCCCGCTCGACCAGTTGCACGACGTTTTCGGCGCCCAGCCGCGCACTCAGGCGTTCGAGCAGTTTCGCCATCGATTCGTTATCGGAAGCCGGCATCGGAAACAGCGTGTCGGACGGCGGCGTGTGCTCGCTGACCTTGTCGGCAAGCAGCTTCATCTCGATGACCGGCGCGATGAGCGCCGTCTGATTCAGCTTTTCGCGCAGCAGCCAGAGGATGTGGTCGGCATCGCGCGTCGGCACGGCCCAGGCAATCTGAAGCGTCGAAGTCTTCGGCGCGTTGCGCGCAGCCAGTTCGTGTTCGAGCAGCAGCGCAAACCCGCTGACTGCGGCGTGATGCGCGCTCAGCCAACCGGCCAGTTGCAGCACGAGCCGGCGCGCCGCGAACAGCAAGGCCTCGGCACTATCGACGCGCGCCTGCAATTCGAGCCGCGCTTCGAACGATGCCGGCGCGCAAAACGCCTCGCGAGGATCGGGGGCCTGCCCGTACGCCTGTGCGAGCCACTGCAGAATGCCTTGTCCGAACCGGCGCGCCACGCCTTTACGCGGCAGGCGGCGCAGATCGGCAAGCGTCGAGCAGCCGATCTGTTCGAACACGTTGCCATGCGATTCCGCCGACGGAACGAGCGATACGGGCAAGGCATCGAGAACGCGCACGAGCGTCGTCTCTTTCACGATCCGCACGCGACGCGTCACCCGACGCGTACGCGCGTGCGCGAGCAGCCACGCGCCCCACGCGGTTGGCGCGCACCCTAGACGCGAGGTGAATCCGCAGCCCTTCACCGTGGACGCCACCTTCAATAGCAGCGCGCGCAGTCCGCCAAACAGCCGCGTGCTACCACTGACTTCCAGCAGCACCGTATTGGCGTGCGCAAGCACGACCTTCGGCGTAAATGCGAGCAAGGCCAGCGCGACAGCTTCGAGCGCGCGCTGCTCCTCGCTGATATCGACCGCAAGCAGCGTCAGGCGCGGCGCCAGCGCGAACGCGTGCGAGCGTGTGCTGCCGGGCCGCACGCCAAGCCGAAACGCGATGAGATCGGGCAGCAGAATGCGCGCGTGATCGGCAAGCGCAAAGCAAGGCTCGTCGATGGCGTCTGCCGCGTGGTCATTGCCCGTCGGCCTCGCTCCAGGCGAAATCGAACTCGCCGATGCGGATGGCATCGATGGCGGCCTGACTGCTTCGAGCGATAAAAGCGGCAATGTCACCGCTATCCACAACATGATTGACCTCTCGTGCTTTCCTTTGCTGGCTCGCGCGTCGCAGATGCTCGGGCAACGCTGGCAACTGCAACGGCAGGCGCAGCTGCAATGGCTTTCCCAGCAGCGGACCACGCCGCTTGATGATGTCGATTTCCAGCATGACAGCCTGCATCCATTCGCGGCGGTTCATCGTCTGCGCGGCAGGCGGCAATATCGGCTTGCAAACCATGCGCAGCGGCGCGGCGGAAGATTGCTTCGCGGCATTGAGCGGGCGAAACAAAAACGCCAGCGATTGAGACTCCTGGGCCGCCACCTGCAGCCGGCGCAAGGCTTCAGGACGCGCCTTGGGCAGCCAGATCAACACCGCGCCGATGCCCTCCTGCTTCAGCGACTGCTCCGCGGCCCAAAGCACCTGTTCATCGGCCGCTCTGACCCAGACCAGCTTGTTCGTTGCGATGTGCATTGCCCGGAAGGCGGCGAAGTTGGGCATCCACGGCGGCGCGACGAATACGACGGATCGGCTTTGAGTGGTCGTCAGCTCTCGAAGCGAGCGTGCAAGCAGTCTGATTTCACCGACGCCGCTCTCTTCGATCAGCACCTCGGTGACGGAGCCGGGCAGCCAGCCTGCGCCAGGCAAAACGCGATCGAGCAAGCGATAACCGCTCGAGATAACGTTTGGATGCGACGTGCTGAACTGCTCGCCTTGCCAAAGCTGCTGCTGCAAGCGGGCAGTCAGTTCGAAATCGAGCAATGAAAGTGCGGCACCCATGAGTTCCCGTTCGAAATTGGACGGGGCCGCTCATGCGTGACACGTGACGGCCTCTAGCTATACTGTATATTTATACAGTATTTCGAGGCGAATGGTAACTGCGAAGGGGCTGATAGGAGCGGAGTCTAGGAGCGCGAGCGATGAAGGGGACCTGTGATATCGCGTAAATTGCGCCCCAACGCAAAAACCCCACCTTTGCGGGGTGGGGTTTTTGTTTTTAGCATGAGGAGCCTGACGATTACCTACTTTCACACGGGCAATCCGCACTATCATCGGCGTGGAGTCGTTTCACGGTCCTGTTCGGGATGGGAAGGGGTGGTACCGACTCGCTATGGTCATCAGGCATGACTTGTTGTTGCGCGCCTTGTGGGGCGCACAACCAATCTGGGAAGAAGCAGTAATGAATTCGGGTGGTGACTGTGGCACAGTCGCTTACTCAACCAGCGGTGCATCCCCTGCGGGGATCGGAAACACACTGGTTATAGGATCAAGCCTTACGGGCAATTAGTATCAGTTAGCTCAATGCATTACTGCACTTACACACCTGACCTATCAACGTCCTGGTCTGGAACGACCCTTCAAGGGGCTCGAAGCCCCGGGGATATCTCATCTTAAGGCGAGTTTCCCGCTTAGATGCTTTCAGCGGTTATCTCTTCCGAACATAGCTACCCGGCGATGCCACTGGCGTGACAACCGGTACACCAGAGGTTCGTCCACTCCGGTCCTCTCGTACTAGGAGCAGCCCCCTTCAAATATCCAACGCCCACGGCAGATAGGGACCAAACTGTCTCACGACGTTTTAAACCCAGCTCACGTACCTCTTTAAATGGCGAACAGCCATACCCTTGGGACCGGCTACAGCCCCAGGATGAGATGAGCCGACATCGAGGTGCCAAACACCGCCGTCGATATGAACTCTTGGGCGGTATCAGCCTGTTATCCCCAGAGTACCTTTTATCCGTTGAGCGATGGCCCTTCCATACAGAACCACCGGATCACTATGACCTGCTTTCGCACCTGCTCGACTTGTCGGTCTCGCAGTTAAGCACGCTTATGCCATTGCACTATCAGCACGATTTCCGACCGTACCTAGCGTACCTTCGTACTCCTCCGTTACACTTTGGGAGGAGACCGCCCCAGTCAAACTGCCTACCATGCACTGTCCCCGATCCGGATCACGGACCAAGGTTAGAACCTCAAACAAACCAGGGTGGTATTTCAAGGACGGCTCCACGGAAACTGGCGTTCCCGCTTCATAGCCTCCCACCTATCCTACACAGATCGGTTCAAAGTCCAATGCAAAGCTACAGTAAAGGTTCATGGGGTCTTTCCGTCTAGCCGCGGGGAGATTGCATCATCACAAACACTTCAACTTCGCTGAGTCTCGGGAGGAGACAGTGTGGCCATCGTTACGCCATTCGTGCAGGTCGGAACTTACCCGACAAGGAATTTCGCTACCTTAGGACCGTTATAGTTACGGCCGCCGTTTACCGGGACTTCAATCAAGAGCTTGCACCCCATCATTTAATCTTCCGGCACCGGGCAGGCGTCACACCCTATACGTCCACTTTCGTGTTTGCAGAGTGCTGTGTTTTTATTAAACAGTCGCAGCCACCAGTTTATTGCAACCTCTTCACCCTCCTGGCGCAGGCCAGTCAAGCTACAGAGGCGTACCTTATCCCGAAGTTACGGTACCAATTTGCCGAGTTCCTTCTCCCGAGTTCTCTCAAGCGCCTTAGAATACTCATCTCGCCCACCTGTGTCGGTTTGCGGTACGGTCACTATTAGACTGAAGCTTAGAGGCTTTTCTTGGAACCACTTCCAATTGCTTCGCTTCCGAAGAAGCTCGCGCCACGCCCTTGAATTACGCACCCGGATTTGCCTAAGTGCCTTCTCCAACGCAGCGACCGGGACTTCCAACACCCGGACAACCTTCCGCGATCCGTCCCCCCATCGCATCTAACAATGGTGCAGGAATATTGACCTGCTTCCCATCAGCTACGCATTTCTGCCTCGCCTTAGGGGCCGACTCACCCTACGCCGATGAACGTTGCGTAGGAAACCTTGGGCTTACGGCGAGGGGGCTTTTCACCCCCTTTATCGCTACTCATGTCAGCATTCGCACTTCCGATACCTCCAGCACGCTTTTCAACGCACCTTCGCAGGCTTACGGAACGCTCTCCTACCACACGTACTTGCGTACGTATCCGCAGCTTCGGTGACTGGCTTGAGCCCCGTTACATCTTCCGCGCAGGACGACTCGATCAGTGAGCTATTACGCTTTCTTTAAAGGGTGGCTGCTTCTAAGCCAACCTCCTGACTGTTTTAGCCTTCCCACTTCGTTTCCCACTTAGCCAATCTTTGGGACCTTAGCTGGCGGTCTGGGTTGTTTCCCTCTTGACACCGGACGTTAGCACCCGATGTCTGTCTCCCGTGATTGCACTCTTCGGTATTCGGAGTTTGCTATGGCGTAGTAATCCGCAATGGACCCCACAACCATGACAGTGCTCTACCCCCGAAGGTGATACACGAGGCACTACCTAAATAGTTTTCGGAGAGAACCAGCTATTTCCAAGTTTGTTTAGCCTTTCACCCCTATCCACAGCTCATCCCCTAACTTTTCAACGTTAGTGGGTTCGGTCCTCCAGTACGTGTTACCGCACCTTCAACCTGGCCATGGATAGATCACTTGGTTTCGGGTCTACGCCCAGCAACTGATCGCCCTATTCGGACTCGCTTTCGCTACGCCTGCCTTAATCAGTTAAGCTCGCTACTGAACGTAAGTCGCTGACCCATTATACAAAAGGTACGCCGTCACCCCTTGCGAGGCTCCGACTGTTTGTATGCATGCGGTTTCAGGATCTATTTCACTCCCCTCCCGGGGTTCTTTTCGCCTTTCCCTCACGGTACTGGTTCACTATCGGTCGATCACGAGTATTTAGCCTTGGAGGATGGTCCCCCCATCTTCAGACAGGATTTCACGTGTCCCGCCCTACTTGTCGTACCCCTAGTTCTTCCACGCTGCTTTCGCTTACAGGGCTATCACCTGCTATGGCCGCACTTTCCAGAGCGTTCAGCTAACAATGCAGATAAAGAGTACAGGCTCTTCCCATTTCGCTCGCCACTACTTTGGGAATCTCGGTTGATTTCTTTTCCTGCGGTTACTTAGATGTTTCAGTTCACCGCGTTCGCTTCTCGTGACCTATGTATTCAGTCACGGATGACCCATACGGGCCGGGTTTCCCCATTCGGACATCTCCGGATCAAAGCTTGTTTGCCAGCTCCCCGGAGCTTTTCGCAGGCTACCGCGTCCTTCATCGCCTGTGATCGCCAAGGCATCCACCACATGCACTTGTTCGCTTGACCCTATAACGAGTGTGTCTCTCTCGAGCGCACCCGCCATAGGCTGAGTATTCGCGTTGTGCCGTATTCCAAGTCATCATTAAGATCACTTTTCATACTTGATACAATCACTACCCTGAGTACCTACTCACGCCCATCTCTAAGCGCTTTCGCTACTCTCTTTACTACTTCTTCCAGATTGTTAAAGAACGTTTAGCCGACAAGCGTAATTCACTACTTGCGACATCAACTGGCTATAGTCGCCAATGCGCAGCACTCATCCGAGCGCTGTGCATTGAGGACTTGGTGGAGGATGACGGGATCGAACCGACGACCCCCTGCTTGCAAAGCAGGTGCTCTCCCAGCTGAGCTAATCCCCCGTGTGCAGGGCCTGTTCAACCCGTCTCGACCGTTGGTGGGTCTGGTTGGATTCGAACCAACGACCCCCGCCTTATCAAGACGGTGCTCTAACCGACTGAGCTACAGACCCTTAGCCTGTCTTTCTGACAGCCGATAAGCGTGAGCGCTTAACTTAGTGTGCGAAGCTCGAGAAAGGAGGTGATCCAGCCGCACCTTCCGATACGGCTACCTTGTTACGACTTCACCCCAGTCATGAATCCCACCGTGGTAAGCGCCCTCCTTGCGGTTAGGCTACCTACTTCTGGTGAAACCCACTCCCATGGTGTGACGGGCGGTGTGTACAAGACCCGGGAACGTATTCACCGCGGCATGCTGATCCGCGATTACTAGCGATTCCAGCTTCACGCAGTCGAGTTGCAGACTGCGATCCGGACTACGATCGGTTTTCTGGGATTGGCTCCACCTCGCGGCTTGGCAACCCTCTGTTCCGACCATTGTATGACGTGTGAAGCCCTACCCATAAGGGCCATGAGGACTTGACGTCATCCCCACCTTCCTCCGGTTTGTCACCGGCAGTCTCCTTAGAGTGCTCTTGCGTAGCAACTAAGGACAAGGGTTGCGCTCGTTGCGGGACTTAACCCAACATCTCACGACACGAGCTGACGACAGCCATGCAGCACCTGTGCGCCGGTTCTCTTTCGAGCACTCCCGCCTCTCAGCAGGATTCCGACCATGTCAAGGGTAGGTAAGGTTTTTCGCGTTGCATCGAATTAATCCACATCATCCACCGCTTGTGCGGGTCCCCGTCAATTCCTTTGAGTTTTAATCTTGCGACCGTACTCCCCAGGCGGTCAACTTCACGCGTTAGCTACGTTACTAAGGAAATGAATCCCCAACAACTAGTTGACATCGTTTAGGGCGTGGACTACCAGGGTATCTAATCCTGTTTGCTCCCCACGCTTTCGTGCATGAGCGTCAGTGTTGGCCCAGGGGGCTGCCTTCGCCATCGGTATTCCTCCACATCTCTACGCATTTCACTGCTACACGTGGAATTCTACCCCCCTCTGCCACACTCAAAGCCTGCCAGTCACCAATGCAGTTCCCAGGTTAAGCCCGGGGATTTCACATCGGTCTTAACAGACCGCCTGCGCACGCTTTACGCCCAGTAATTCCGATTAACGCTCGCACCCTACGTATTACCGCGGCTGCTGGCACGTAGTTAGCCGGTGCTTATTCTTCCGGTACCGTCATCCTCCATCCATATTAGGGACGAAGTTTTCTTTCCGGACAAAAGTGCTTTACAACCCGAAGGCCTTCTTCACACACGCGGCATTGCTGGATCAGGGTTGCCCCCATTGTCCAAAATTCCCCACTGCTGCCTCCCGTAGGAGTCTGGGCCGTGTCTCAGTCCCAGTGTGGCTGGTCGTCCTCTCAGACCAGCTACAGATCGTCGCCTTGGTAGGCCTTTACCCCACCAACTAGCTAATCTGCCATCGGCCGCCCCTATAGCGCGAGGTCCGAAGATCCCCCGCTTTCCTCCGTAGATCGTATGCGGTATTAATCCGGCTTTCGCCGGGCTATCCCCCACTACAGGACACGTTCCGATGTATTACTCACCCGTTCGCCACTCGCCACCAGGGTTGCCCCCGTGCTGCCGTTCGACTTGCATGTGTAAGGCATGCCGCCAGCGTTCAATCTGAGCCAGGATCAAACTCTTCAGTTCAAACCTGTTACTGTTTTTCGGTTCCGTTAGAAACCGGTCGCTCACTCAACGTACTGACGATGATTGTTCATCCTAAGATGAAAAACCTTCCTCTTAATACTTCGTGTGAGACTCTTGATACTTTTGCTATTGCCTCAGTCCGAAGACCGAAGCCGCACTCGCTATCAAGCGCCCACACTTATCGGCTGTTAGTTTTTAAAGAACATTTCCGCCAAGACCGTCTTGCTTCGTCTTGCGTCGCTGCATCAGCAGCAGAGAAACGAGATTATGAACATCGTTTCGAAGTCTGTCAACAAGTTTTTGAACCGCTTTACTTGCTGACTGCGCTGGAGAAGATGTTTTACCGCCCCTCTCCAGCACCCCTCCGAACCGCTTACTCCCGCTTCCTTCGCGTTCCGTGAATCGCGAAGGAACGGAATTCTAGTTAGCCCGAACGCAATATGCAAGGGCTGCAACGTGAAAATTTCCAGACCGCTACGGCACGTCGCTGGCCCCCGGGCGATCGCGTGGGGCGCGCCGCTTCGTCGCTTATGTCCTTCGACGACGAACGCTCCGGTAAAACAAGCGCCCGAGCGACTACAATAAAAGGTTCACTGCTCCAATTAACTCGTATCGATATGCGCACGCGAACCGCCAAACGTATTCCCCCAGACGCGGACAAGCTCGTCAGTCTCTCCCTTGCGCTGTTCGCCTCTGGCAGCCGCGTCGAGGATCGATTCTGGGAAAGCCGCCTCGACACACTCGTCGCCAAACTCGTGCGCAATGGCAACCAGACGACGCTCGATGCCGCGCTCGATCACCTTCAGCAGAATCATCCTGATGCCTACGGCGCCCTGGCCGATATGGCCGAAACTCACAGCGAGTCGTTCCGCATCGACATCGATGGCGCTCCGCACGAAGCGCTGTTGATCGCGGCGCCCGTGCTGGCCTGGACGCGCTACGCGATCCCGTCGGGGGCACTCAAAAGCGATACCGTCGACGCCCTTCGTACGCAATTGCAAGCGCATGTCCTTGCTTCGGACGCGCGCGTCGCCGTCGCGCCTTATCTGTATAGCATCGACCAGTTGCCGCGCCATCACGTGGACACCGCGCGTCTCGCGCAACAGTTGATGCAGACCGCGCTTGGCGGCGCCACGGCCCGCCTGAACTTGTCGGACTTGCCTGAAACTTCGCCGATTCTCGCCGACCCGCGCTTCTTGCTCGCACTGGCTGTCGTGCCGGCGGACGCCGCGTTCTTCCGCTGGCAACAAGAAGAGAGCGGCGTGCGGATCGAGCGTAGTCAGTGTCTTGAGCAGTGGGCAACGCAGGGCGGAGCGAGCTTCGCGACGATTCTGCCCGGCTGCGAATTCGAATGCCTGCTGCCGGATGCCTACTATTCAGCGTGCCGTGATGCCGACGAGCAAGTTCGTCCCCATACCGTTCGCACCGCCGTCCGCTATCTTTTCGATACGCTCGGCACCGCGCCGCAGGAATTGCGAGCGGTTATCGCCGGCTTCGGGGAGCGGCGCATTGACGAATACCGCATCGGCTTCACGCGCCGCGGCAGCAACGACGTGATCTACGGCGTCGTCTGGCCGCTATATGGCCGTGAAAACGCGGACACCGATATGGAAGACGAAGGCGACCTGGAGGGGGAAGACGGTCCCATCGAAGAGATCGTCGAACTGTTGAGGAAAGCAGGCGTCTCGGATGTGCGTCGCCATGCCGGCCGCTTCGAGCCGGAATTTTGCGACGACTGCGGCGTTCCGCTGTATGCCGATCCTCTCGGCGAGATCGTCCACGCGGAAATGCCCGAAGACGCCGAGCCCGCGCAACCTCATTTTCACTGACCCGACTCAGCCATCTCGCCGTCCAGCCAAGCCCCGCCTCGCGCGGGGCTTTGTCCATTTTGCTTATGCCTTTCGGATAGGGGGCGGAACGACCGGAAGTTTGTCAATATGACGTCGACACCGACAGATTGGCCGGTGTCGAGACCCGTCGCGAATGGCGGCGGACGTATTGAAACGAGGTCAAGCATGAAAATTATCATCATGGGTTCGGACGCGGAGCGCCGTGCGGGCCTGAAAACATTGCTGCGCCGTATCGCGCGTCAAGCACAGTTCACCGAAGCGAAAGACTGGCGGCAAGCGGCTTCCGCGCTGAAGCGCACCGAGGCAAGCATGATCGTCATCGACTGGGCGGAGACTTTGCGCATGAGCGATCTGGAGACATTGCTCGACAACGCGCCGGGCGTACCCGCCGCCACGGTGGTGGACCGCTGCGGAGCTGCGCAGGTGTACATGCTGATGGGCGCCGGCGCGATGGGCGTCATTCCGCGCACCCTCGAACCCGTTTTGATCCTCCGCGCGCTCGAGATGGTGCTGATCGGCGGCCACTATGTTCCGCCCGATGTCATCGACCTCGAGCCGCTGCGCGACCTTCCCCTGCGCCGCTTTCAGAACAACGCCGCACTTGCGCGCCCCACACGGATTCATTCGACCTTGTCGCCGCGCCAGCATCAGATCATGCGATGCGTCCATATGGGAAGCACGAACAAGATGATTGCGAAGACGCTCGGCATCAGTGAAGGCACAGTCAAGATTCACCTTGCGAGCATCTTCCAGCAACTCGGCGCGACGAATCGCGCGGCTGCCGTCGCGATTTACAACGGCGTGCAGAACTCGCACCTTGAAGTCCTGCGCAGCGAGGCGCAACGATCGATACGCCCCAAGCCCGGCGAATCCAACGTGATCCCGCTGCGTCATCGGCATATCCAGTATTCGCCGCTAACGGACGATGCAGCCGCGCCCCTGCCGATGGCGGCCGAGCCCGAGGCTTCGTTTTAGCAACAATCGCGAAAAGTGGGTTCGTGGATTGCGCACACGTTTCACACGCAACGAGTAATATGCAAGGCATGGGGTTCTTCTACACACCGCTACCGCTTTGGCTGACCCTCGGCAGCTGGATTGTCGCCGCGGGGCTGCTCGCACTCGTACTGGTGCAGCGGCCGTTCAGCCGGCTGCAGGACGCTACGCTTCAGCACGTGTGGCTGGGCGTCATCGTGTCGGTGACGGTGCTATGGGCGTGCAATGCATGGTTCGACGACGGCCCCGTCATCCATCTGCTGGGCGCAACGCTGATGGTCACGCTCTTCGACTGGCGGCTGGCGCTTATCGGCACCGCCGCCAGCACGGGGCTTGCCGCAGTGGTACTCGATGCCTCGTGGCTCTCGGTTGCCACCACGTACCTGCTTTTCGGCGCGCTTCCCGTCGGGGTGTCGACGTTGCTGCAACGTCTCTCCAACGCGTGGCTGCCCCGCAATCTCTTCACGTTCATCGTCGGCCACGGATTCGTCACTTCGGCGGCGGCAGTTGCTGCTGCATGCGGCGCGACGGTGCTTCTGGAGATGGCGCTTGCCGGCGGTCACATCAATGTTCCTGCGTCATTTACGCGCGGCTCGCTGCTGCTTGGCATCGGCGAGGCGCTCTTCACCGGGCTGCTCACCATATTGATTACGGTGTATAAGCCTGCGTGGATCACTACCTACGACGTCCGTCGTTACCGGCTGGACCGCGGCCCTCGCGTCTGAACGCGCCGGGTTTTTTACCTGCCCAGCAACGTCATCTCGGACTTCAGGCGGTCCGAAGCGCGCACAAAGTACGATAAGATTGAACTCCTTCCCCACACGAGGCATCTTACTTGCCCGTGTCTTCTTAGCGCCAAATTGATGGAAAGTAACTACGCACCGCGCCGGCTCATGCGGCTCGTCGGCCGGTTCGCGGTATGCGCATGGCTTGCCTGCGCGGTATCCGCCTTTGCCGATACGCTCGACGAGCGCAATGAACTGATTCACCACTTCGTCACCGATTACAACGCCAATCCGCTGGTTGCCGATTGCGCCGCGCACGGCAACTTCATCGCCAGCACATCGGCGGCGTTCGATCACGTCGACTTCCCTCCCTCTTCTTTCGATCCCTCGCATTCCACCATCGAGCCCTGGAACGATTCCTTCGATGAGAAAAAGCAGCGCATCAAGGTCGACAACGTCGTGACGGTCGAGGGACAAGGCATGTCGAAGAGCGGCGAGAACGATTCCACGCCGCTGAAGTTCCGCTGCGGCTATGTCGGCAGTCAGATGCTCGCGTTCGGCTGGAACGACCCCGTGCCGCCCCTGCGTCCGCGCACCGAAGCGCCTGCCGCGCGAAGCGCGGCACGCGGCGGGAAGCACGGCGCAACGGCCAAGCACGGCGCGAAGAGCAAGCCGGCGGCATCGGCAGGCAAGGCAAAGACCACGAGCAAGGCGTCCACGAAGTCAACGAAGGCATCGTCGGGCAGCACGAAGAAGACTTCGAAGAAGCACTGAGCTTCGGGAAGGCACATAGGCAAAGGGCGTGGCCATCGGAAGATGGCCACGCCCTTCGTTTTTATCGCGCTTCAGCGATGCCCGGTCAACTCACGCGACGCCGTCGGCAAATGCCTGCAGGTGCCAAAGAATCGCCTGAAGCATCGATGCTCCCAGCGCCGCACTCCGCTCCCCGTTCCAGCCGACGCGCTCGTCCGGCAGGTTCGCGTTGTCCTTGAACGGCATTTCCAGAGTGAGCGACACGCATTTGTACTCATTGCCGATGTACTTCGACGCGAGCTTCAACGCATCCGACTGATACTTGCCCGACTCATAGCCGTGGACATCCTGAAAGTCCGGGCTCGCCTGCTTGAAGAAATCGACGAATGCTTTCTGCTCCCTCGCCTGCTGCGCGGTGAAGCCCAGCAGCATCTCGGAGCCCGCGACGAACACGTACGGAATGGCTTCGTCGCCGTGGATATCGAAGAACATGTCGCAGCCGTTCGTGCGGATCGCGTCGCGCACGAGCAGCACTTCCGGACTACGCTCGGCACTCGGCTCCATCCATTCGCGATTCAGATTCGCGCCCGCCGCATTCGTGCGCAGATTGCCGAGCACGCTGCCGTCCGGGTTCATGTTCGGCACGATATGAAACACCGCGCGATCGAACAGCGCGCGCGCTACCGGATCGCCGGACCAGTCGCCCCAACCCGCGAGGCGCTTGACGAGCCCTTCGACGAACCATTCCGCCATCGTTTCGCCAGGATGCTGACGCGCGATGATCCAGACGTGCTTTTTCGCCCGCGCGTCCGGCTCGTTGTCGAGACCGAGCGTGAGCAGCGACATCGGCCGATGCTCGACCGTGCGGCCAAACTCGGTCAGCCTCGCGTGCGGCATTTGCTGAAGCGCGCCGAGAAACTCGGCATGGCGCTCCTCGCTGTACGGCTCGAAGTAGGCGTAGTAGATGCGATCGAAATCCGGCGTATGGTCGATGACCAGCACCGTGCCGTCATACCGCGTCGGCACACGGAACCAGTTCACGCGATCGTAGCTCGCGACCGCCTGATAGTCGCGCCAGCCCTCGGGAAAGGCGCACTTCGACGCGTTCTCGAACGTCATCACGAGACGCTCGCCGCGCACGCCCGATACGCGAAAGTAGAACCACTGCGCAAAGTCGGCGCGGTTATCCGGACGAACGCGCAGACGAATGTCCGCCGGATTGCCGGCGTCGATGACTTCGATCGCGCCCGCGTCGAAGTTGCTGGTGATGGAAATGCTCATGTGGATGTCCCTTGTTCTGCGTCGCGATGCATGAATGCCACTGGCGGTCACTCCGCGATGCGGCGGCGAAAAACGTAAGTCGTATCGTTCGATGCTTTCGCGTCGAACCGGTAGCCTTCGCTGTCGAAGCCCTTCAGCGCCTCCGGCTCGTCGATGCGATTCTGCACCGCATACCGCGCCATCAACCCGCGCGCCCGCTTCGCATGAAAGCTGATGATCTTGTACCGCCCGCCCTTCCAGTCCTCGAACACCGGCGAGACCACCGGCACGTCCAGCAGCTTCGGCCTCACCGACTTGAAATACTCTCCCGACGCGCAATTCACCAGCACGCGCGCGCCGCGCTGCCGTTTGAACTGCTCGTTGAGCGCCGCCGTGATGCGCTCGCCCCAGAATGCGTACAGGTCCTTGCCGCGTGCGTTCGGAAACTTCGTGCCCATTTCCAGCCGATACGGCTGCAGCAGATCCAGCGGCCGCAACAGCCCATACAGCCCCGACAGCACGCGCACGTGGCTCTGCGCGAAATCGAGATCGGCGGAGGTGAGCGTCCTGGCCGCGAAGCCTTCGTACACGTCGCCGTTGAACGCGAGCACCGCCTGCTTCGAGTTTTGGGCGTCGAAGGTCTTCGACCATTCGGCGTAGCGCTGGAAGTTCAGCGTCGCGAGCTGATCGGAAATGCCCATCATGCCGCCGATCTGCTGCGGCGAAAGTTGCCGCAAGCCCTGTATGAGTTCGGCGGCGTCATCGACGAAATCCGGCAGCGTGTGTTTCCTGATATGGGCGGGCGTCTCGTAGTCGAGCGATTTGGCAGGCGAGAGAACGATTATCATGGAGGCTCGCCGGCACCCCGCCGACGATCATAGGCATAAACCCCCGATTGTATCGAATGGATAATTCCGCCGCGTCACCCGCCAGAGCGCGCGTCGTGCTCGATTCGAACGTGTGGATCGACATCCTCGTGTTCGACGATCCCGCCACCCGGCCGATCCGCGCCGCGCTCGAAGCCCGCACGCTCGACGCGCTGATCGATGCCCGCTGTCTCGCCGAACTGACGCACGTGCTCGACTATCCGCAGTTCGTGCGCATCGGCATCGACAAGGCAGCGGCACTCGATACGCTCGCGCGTCTGTCGACACTGATCGCACCGGAAGCGCCGGCGGACGAGCGGCCTTTGCCGAAGTGCCGCGACCGCGACGACCAGAAGTTTCTCGAACTCGCGCATGCATCGAACGCGGACTGGCTCGTTTCGAAGGACCGCGCGGTGTTGAAGCTCGCGCGCCGCGTCGCGCGCGATTTCGCGTTCCGTATCGCCGAGCCGAAGCCGTTCGTCGCGGCATTCGAAGCGGGAGTCGTCGCCGAACCTGCCTGAAAGCGTGCGCGAGAACCGCACAGCCCACGTCCAACAATCACCATGAACGCCATGCACTCCATGCCTGAAGCGTCACCCGAGCTGTCCTTTCCGTCGCGTCTGCCGAACGTCGGCACGACCATCTTCACCGTGATGAGCGCGCTCGCCGCACAAAAAGGCGCGGTGAATCTCGGTCAGGGCTTTCCTGATTTCGATTGCGATCCGCGCATCGTCGATGCTGTCGCCTCAGCGATGCGCGACGGCCACAATCAGTATCCGCCGATGGCCGGCGCCGCGCCGCTGCGTCAGGCCATCGCGCGCAAGATCGAGGCGCTTTATGGCCGCGCCTACGAAGCCGACCGCGAGATCACCGTCACCGCGGGCGCGACGCAAGCGCTGCTCACCGCCGTGCTGTGCTGCGTGCATCCGGGCGATGAAGTCGTCGTGATCGAGCCGATGTACGACAGCTACGTGCCCGCGATCGAACTGGCGGGCGGCAAGCCCGTGTTCGTATCGCTCGAAGCGCCGGACTACGCACTCCCGTTCGACAAGATCGCCGCCGCGATCACGCCGAAGACGCGGCTCCTGATGATCAACACGCCGCACAATCCGACCGGCCGCGTCTGGCGCGAAGCGGACATGCGCAAGCTCGAAGACATCGTGCGCGGCACCAACGTGCTGATCGTCTCCGATGAAGTCTACGAGCACATGGTCTACGACGGCGCGCCGCACGAAAGCGTCTCGCGCTATCCGGAACTCGCAAAGCGCAGCTTCGTCGTGTCGAGCTTCGGCAAGACGTTTCACGTGACGGGCTGGAAGCTCGGCTATGTCGCCGCGCCCGCCGCGCTCACCGCCGAATTGCGCAAGGTGCATCAGTTCAATGTGTTCACGGTGAACACGCCGATGCAGATCGGCCTTGCGCACTATCTCGAAGACCCGAAGCCGTATCTGGAACTGCCCGCGTTCTATCAGAAAAAGCGCGACTTCTTCCGCGCGGGCCTCGCGAACACCCGCTTTTCGCTGCTGCCTTGCGACGGCACGTACTTCCAGTGTGTCGATTATTCGGCGATCAGCGACATGTCCGAGGCCGACTTTGCGCAATGGCTCACGAGCGAGATCGGCGTCGCGGCCATTCCGGTGTCGGCGTTCTATCACGAGCCTCACGAATCCGGCGTCGTGCGTTTCTGCTTCGCGAAGAAGGAAGAAACGCTGGCGCTCGCGCTGGAGCGGCTGAGCAAGCTCTAGACGTCGATTCCGCTGCCGGACATTCAGATCAGACGAAGCACATCGAGGAGACGAAACGCATCATGAGTCCGCAGGAATACAAGATCGACACGCTCGGCATCGTCGGCAGCGGCGCGATGGGACGCGGTATCGCCCAGATCGCCGCGCTCGCCGGGCTGACCGTGCGTCTCTACGATTCAAACCCGGCCGCGCTCGACGCCGCGCGCGCGTATCTGTCGGAGACCTTCGGCAAGCTCGCCGCCAAGGGCAAGATCAAGGAGGCCGACGCGCACGCCGCGTTCGCCCTCGTCCACGATGCGCAAGACCTGAGCGAGCTTGCCGATTGCGGCGCGGTCGTCGAGGCGATCGTGGAGAAACTGGACATCAAGCGCGAACTTTTTCGCGAACTCGAAGCCGTGGTCGGCGCGTCCTGCATTCTGGCGTCGAATACGTCGTCGCTGTCGATCACCGCGATCGCCGCGGGCTGCTCGAAGCCCGAGCGCGTCGCGGGCTTTCACTTCTTCAACCCGGTGCCGCTGATGCGCGTCGTCGAAGTCATCGACGGACTGCGCGGCGATCCCCGCGCCGGCGATGCGCTGATGCAGCTCGCGCGCCGCATCGGTCACACGCCGGTGCGCGCGAAGGACATGCCGGGGTTCATCGTCAACCACGCGGGACGCGGCATGAACACCGAAGGCCTGCGCGTGGCGAGCGAAGGCGTCGCGAGCTTCGCGGATATCGACCGCATCATGCGCGAGCAGGCGGGCTTCAGGCTCGGGCCGTTCGAACTGCTCGACCTGACCGCGCTGGACGTCTCGCACCCGGTGATGGAATCCATCTATCACCAGTTCTACGAGGAGCCGCGCTTCACGCCGTCGCCCATCACCGGCACGCGGCTCGCGGGCGGGCTAATCGGACGCAAGGCGGGCGAAGGCTTCTATCGTTATGTCGATGGCAAGCAGCAAGCGCCCGAAGAAGCGCCCGCGCCGACGCAACTGCCGGCGCGCGCGTGGATCAGCCGGGCATCGCACGCGGCGCGCGAGCAAGTGCTGAAAGTGATTGCCAAGCATGACGCCGGCATTCACATCGATTGCGGCATCACGCCCGCGCCGGAATCGCTGATCGTCGTCACGCCGCTCGGCTTCGATGCAACGACGACCGCCGTCGCCGAGCATCTCGACGCCACGCGCGTCGTCGCGGTCGACACGCTTTTTCCGCTCGATACCGTCGCGCGCCGCACGGTCATGACGACGCCCGCGACCACGCCCGCGATGCGCGACGCCGCCCACGCGCTCTTCGCCGCCGATGGCGTGCCCGTCACCATGATTCGCGATTCGACCGGCTTCGTCGCCCAACGCGTCGTGGCGACGATCGTCAACATCGGCTGCGATATCGCGCAGCAAGGCATCGCGACGCCGGAGGATATCGACCTCGCCGTGACGCTCGGGCTTGGCTATCCGCGCGGGCCGCTCGCGCTCGGCGACTCGCTCGGCGCGACGACTATCCTCACGATCCTGCGCAACATGCAAAGCGTGCTCGGCGATCCGCGTTACCGCCCTTCGCCGTGGCTCACGCGCCGCGCGCAGCTCGGACTTTCGCTCACCCACGACGAGGAGCGCCGATGAGCGCCGAACTTCTGACACACCGCCCGGCGGGCAGCGACACCACGCTCGTGCTGAAGCTGTCGAATCCGGGCGCACGCAACGCGCTGCATCCCGACATGTACGCGGCGGGCATCGAGGCGCTGTCGACCGCGGAGCGCGATAGCTCCGTGCGCGCCATCGTGCTCACCGGCGCGGACAACTTTTTCTGCGCGGGTGGCAATCTGAATCGCCTGCTGGAGAATCGCGCGAAGGAGCCATCGGTGCAGGCCGAAAGCATCGACTTGCTCGCGGAATGGATCAGCGCGCTGCGGGCATCGACCAAACCGGTGATCGCGGCTGTCGAAGGCGCGGCGGCCGGCGCGGGCTTTTCGCTTGCGCTCGCGTGCGATCTGATCGTCGCCGCCGACGACGCGCGCTTCGTCATGTCGTACGCACGCGTCGGCCTCACGCCGGATGGCGGCGCTTCGTGGTTTCTCTCCCGCGCGCTGCCACGCACGCTCGCGAGCGAAGTGCTGCTCGAAGCAAAGCCGATCGGCGCGGTGCGGCTGTATGAGGTGGGCGTCGTCAACCGGTTGACGAAGAAAGGCATCGCGCTGGATGCGGCCATCGCCTGGGCCGACGATCTCGGCAGCGTGTCGCCGAAGGCGCTCGCGCGCATCAAGTCGCTGATCAACGCAGCGGACGTGCAGCCGCTCGCCGCGCATCTCGATCTGGAACGCGACTGCTTCGTCGATGCCCTCCATCACGGCGATGCGCTCGAAGGCATCACCGCGTTCCTCGAAAAGCGCCAGCCCAACTACCGTTAAGTCATGGCTCACTACGAACTGCCGAAACGGCGGCGCATCTTTCTGATGCGTCACGGCGACGTCACTTATTTCGACGACACCGGCCGCGCGATCGATCCCGCAAGCGTGCCGCTTAACGAACGCGGCCGCGAGGAAGCGAGCGCGGCCGGGCGCGAGTTCGCGGCGCAGAAGATCCGCTTCGATCGCGTGATCGCGAGCGGCCTGCCGCGCACGGTCGAGACGGCGCAACGCGTGCTCGCGGAAACGGGGCAAGCGGCGGAAATCGAAATTTGGCCGGAGTGGCAAGAGATACGCGGCGGCCGGCTCGCGAACCTGTCGACGAGCGACATCGAGCGCGCGTTTCTCTCCGTGTTCGATGGCGTCGTGCCCGAAGACACGCAGTTTCTCGGCGGCGAGACGATCGGCGAATTGCTCGACCGCGCGTTGCCCGCGATGGCCCGGCTGCGAGCGGACACGGCGTGGGACACGGTGCTGCTCGTGCTGCACGGCGGCGTCAACCGTGCGCTGCTCTCGCATGCGATCACGGCGGGCGGACGCGCGTTCTACGGGCATCTGTCGCAGGCGACGGGCTGCATCAACGCGCTCGATGTCGGCGACAAAAGCGGCGACTGGGTCGTCCACGCGATCAATCATTCGCCGCCCTCGCCGCTGCACGCCGGCATCCGCAATACGACGATGGAACTGCTTTACGCCCAATTCGTGCGATTCAAGGCGAGCGGCATGAACTGACGACGCTTCGCTCACAAAACCGGAGGAGACAATGCCCGACAACGACACAGACAAGCACTCCGATTTTTCAGCATTCGAAGGCACGCGCCCCGTTCACGAACGGCAGCGCTTCGATACCGGCGCGCTCGCCGCGTGGCTCGCATCGCACGTCGATGGCTTCGCGGGGCCGCTCGACATCGAGCAATTTGCAGGCGGCCAGTCCAACCCAACGTTCAAGCTCGTTACACCGTCGCGCTGTTTCGTGATGCGTGCGAAGCCCGGCCCGGCCGCGAAGCTGCTGCCGTCGGCGCACGCGATCGAGCGCGAGTACCGCGTGATGGACGCGCTCGCCGCCACCGACGTGCCCGTCGCGCGCATGCTGGCGCTTTGCGAGGACGAGAGCGTGATCGGCCGCGCGTTCTATGTGATGGAGTTCGTCGACGGCCGCGTGCTGTGGGACCCGTCGCTGCCCGGCATGACGCAGGCCGAACGCGCCGCGATCTACGACGAAACCAATCGCGTGATCGCCGCCCTTCATACGGTCGATGCCGAGGCCGCCGGTCTCGCGAGCTATGGCAAGCCGGGCAATTACTTCGAGCGGCAGATCGGGCGCTGGAGCAAGCAGTACGTCGCATCGCAGACGGAGGACATCGATGCGATGAACCGGCTGATCGACTGGCTGCCTCGACACCTTCCCCCTCAGTCGGAACGCAAAGTGAGCGTCGTGCATGGCGACTTCCGGCTCGACAATCTCATCTTTCATCGCGACGAGCCGCGCGTGCTCGCCGTGCTCGACTGGGAACTCTCGACGCTCGGCGATCCGCTCGGCGACTTCGCGTATCACTGCATGGCGTGGCATGTCGATCCGTCGCAGTTTCGCGGTATCGCCGGACTGGACTGGGCAGCGCTCGGGATTCCGGACGAAGCCGCGTATGTCGCGCGTTATTGCGAGCGCACGGGCTTCACGATCGAAGGCGACTGGAACTTCTACCTGGCGTACAACATGTTCCGCATCGCAGCGATTCTGCAAGGCATCATGAAGCGCGTCGCCGATGGCACCGCCGCGAGCGCGCAGGCCGTCGACGCGGGACGCCGCGCCCGCCCGATGGCCGAACTCGCGTGGCGATATGCGCAGAAAGCCGGACGATGAACACAACGGGGACACGACCGCATGAACTTCGATTACACGCCGCAAGTCGACGCGCTGCGCGAGAAACTGCTTGCGTTCTTCGATGCGCACATCTACCCGAACGAGCGCGCGTTCTTCGATGAGATCGCAGCGAATCGCGCGGCGGGCAATGCGTGGGTGCCGACGCGGCTCGTCGAAAGCCTCAAGGAAAGAGCCCGCAGCGAAGGACTCTGGAATCTCTTTCTGCCCGCGTCGGAACGTGGCGCGGGCCTGACGAACCTCGAATACGCGCCGCTTTGCGAGATCATGGGCCGCGTGCCGTGGGCGCCGGAAGTGTTCAATTGCAGCGCGCCCGATACCGGCAACATGGAGACGATCGAGCGTTACGGCACCGACGCACAGAAAGCGCAATGGCTCGAACCGCTGCTGCGCGGCGAGATCCGCTCGGCGTTCCTGATGACGGAGCCGGAAGTGGCGTCATCGGATGCGACGAATATCCGGTGCAGCATCGTGCGCGACGGCGACAGCTATGTCATCGACGGTCACAAGTGGTGGTCGTCCGGTGCGGGCGATCCGCGCTGCAAGCTGTTCATCGTGATGGGCAAGACGAATCCCGACGCACCGAAGCACGCGCAACAGTCGATGATCCTCGTCCCGGCGGATGCGGACGGCATCACGATCCATCGCCCGCTGAACGTCTTTGGATACGACGACGCGCCCCACGGCCACATGGACATCACGCTCAATCGCGTGCGCGTGCCCGCTGCGAACATGCTGCTGGGCGAGGGACGCGGCTTCGAGATCGCGCAGGGACGGCTCGGGCCTGGGCGCATTCATCACTGCATGCGGCTGATCGGGCTCGCGGAACGCGCACTCGAACTGATGACGAAGCGCGCACTTTCACGCGTCGCGTTCGGCAAGCCGATTGCGGAGCATGGCGTGACGCAGGAACGGATCGCGGAGGCGCGGATCATGATCGAGCAGGCGCGGCTTCTCACGCTGAAGGCCGCGTACATGATGGACACCGTCGGCAACAAGGGCGCACGCGGCGAAATCGCGATGATCAAGGTCGTCGCACCGAACGTAGCGTGTCAGGTCATCGACTGGGCGATACAGGCACACGGCGCCGGCGGCGTCTGCGATGACTTTCCGCTCGCGTACGCCTATGCGTCGGCGCGGACCTTGCGCCTGGCGGACGGACCCGACGAGGTTCATCGCAACGCGATCGCCCGGCTCGAGTTGGCGAAATACATCGCGCGCGAGTAGCGACCCGGCGCGCGACGGCTGCCTTCAAGACTGCGATGCCGGCTCGCGCAATCCGAACAACGCGGCCGAATCGACCGTCAGGACGAGTTCGCCGTCCTGGTTATGCGCTTCCCAGCGCGTCGACACGATGCCGCGATCCGGCTTGCTCTTCGACACGCGCTTGTCGAGCACGCGCACCGTGAGGCGCACCGAATCGCCGACGCGCACGGGCTTCAGCCAACGAATGTTGTCGAGGCCCGGCGATCCCATCGATGTCGAATCGGCGAGCATGTCGCGCACCAGAATGCCCATCATCGCCGAGCAGGTGTTCCAGCCGCTCGCGACGAGCCCGCCGAAATGCGACGCCCTGCCCGCTTCCTCGGAGAGATGGAACGGCTGCGGATCGTAACGGCCGGCGAAGTCGACGATCTCCTCGCGCGTGAACGTATGGGCGCCGAGCGTCACCGCCGCGCCGACTTCAAAGTCTTCAAAGCTGTAGGTCATGCAAAGGTCCTCGTGAACGTCAAACGTTGGTGATGTCGGTGATGGAAAACGCGGGCGACGATGCAAAACGCGCGAGATGATGATCCACGTCGCCGAGCGTCGTCTCGATAATCGACAAGCGCTTAAACCAGTGCGCCACCGGCAACTCGTTCGTCATTCCCATGCCGCCGTGCAACTGCACCGCCTGCTGGCCGACGAAGCGCGCGGCCTGTCCGATACGCGCCTTCGCCGCCGATATCGCTTGCGCGCGCGTCGCGGCGTCGTCGTGCCGGCAGCGCGCGGCGGCGAGATAGGTGATCGAGCGCGCCTGCTCCGTGTGAATCAGCATGTCGACCATGCGATGCTGCAACGCCTGGAACCGCGCGATCGGCCCGCCGAATTGCTGGCGCTCTTTCGTGTAGCCGACCGTCGCGAGATTGAGCGCATCGAGCGCGCCGAGCGCTTCGGCGCAAAGCAGGAACGTCGCGTAATCCGCGATGCGCTCGAGCGTGGCTGCGCCTGAGCCAGCGAGGCGCGTGGCGGGCGTCGCGTCGAAGACGAGGGTCGCGGCGCGCTGGCCGTCGATCGTGCGGTATCCGGTGATGCCCGCGTTGGCCGCATCGCGCGCAATGAGAAACAGCGCGATCTCGCCGTCCACGCGTGCCGGCACGATCCAGTAATCCGCTTGCGCGCCGTGCTGCACGACGGACTTTACGCCGGTTATCGCGCAAGCATCGCCGCTCAAGGTGGCCGTCGCGCGCAAGTCGAGCACGTCATAACGCGCGTGCGGTTCGTTGAACGCGACCGTCGAACGCACATCGCCCGTTGCCGCACGCTCGAGCAACTCACGGGCTATCGCGCTTCCCTGCGAAGCGGCGAGCCGCAACGCCTCGATTCCCGTCAGCGTCGCCCAGACCGGCTCGACGACGAGCGCGCGCCCAAGTTCCTGCATGACGACGAGCATATCGACCGGACCGCCATCGAAGCCGCCTTGCGCTTCCGGAACCGGCAGCGCAAGCAGGCCGAGTTCCGCGAAAGCACGCCAATGTTTGTCATCGACGCCGGACTCGGATGCAACGATTTTCTGCCGCATATCGAAGCTGTATTCGTTGTCGAGATAGCGGCGCAGCGCATCGCGAAACTGCTGCTGTTCATCGCTGAAATCGAAGTTCATGGGCGGCTCCTCAAAGTCCCAGAATCATCTGCGCGATGATGTTCTTCTGAATTTCGTTCGATCCGCCGTAGATCGATGTCTTGCGGAAATTGAAGTAGTAAGCAGCGAGCGGCGCGGCGTCATCGTCACCGGTGATGCTTGTTTGCCGCTCGCCGTCGAGGAACGCCGGATCGAAGGCGGCGGCCTGCGGACCGATGGCTTCGAACATCAACTCGGTCAACGTCTGCTGCACTTCCGTGCCCTTGATCTTGAGCATCGAGGCTTCCGGACCGAGGCCCTTCCCGCCCGTCTCGCTCCCGACGACACGCAGCACCGTCACCTCCAGCGCCATCAATTCGATTTCGAGCGCCGCGACCTTCGCCGCAAACAAGGGATCGTGGAGCAGCGGCTTGCCCTCTTTGTTCCGATCGAGCGCGGGGCGCTTGAGAAACGCCAGCTCCCGCTTCGATTGCCCGACGCGCGCGATGCCCGTGCGCTCGTGGCCAAGCAGATACTTTGCGTACGTCCACCCGCGATTCTCCTCGCCGACGAGATTGGCGACCGGCACCTTCACGTCCTCGAAGAAGACTTCATTGACCTCGTGATCTTCGTCGAGCGTGATGATCGGGCGCACGGTGATGCCCGGCGTTTTCATATCCACGAGCAGGAATGAAATGCCCTCCTGCTTTTTCGCGGTGCTGTCGGTGCGCACGAGGCAGAACATCATGTCGGCGTGCTGGCCGAGCGTCGTCCAGGTCTTTTGTCCGTTGATGATGTAGTGCTCGCCTTGCCGCTCGGCGCGGGTGCGCAGCGACGCGAGGTCGGACCCCGCGCCAGGTTCCGAATAGCCCTGGCACCACCAGTCGTCGCCATTGAGGATGCGGGGAAGGTAACGAGACTTTTGCGCGTCGCTGCCGAATTTCATCAGCACGGGCGCGACCATCGACACCCCGAACGGCAGCACGATCGGCGCGCCGGCGCGGGCGCATTCCTCGTCCCAGATGTGGCGCTGCGTGGCGTCCCAGCCGGGGCCGCCGTATTCCTTCGGCCACGCGACCGCCGACCAGCCGCGTGCGGCCAGCAACTTGTGCCAACTGGCGTAGTCGTCGCGGTTCAGGCGTTTGTGTCCGAGAACTTTATCGCGCAGCGCGCGCGGCAGACTGGCGTCGAGCCAGGCGCGGACGTCGGCCCGGAAGGCGTTGTCCGCAGGGGAATAGTCGAGATCCATGCGCGGTGTCTCCTTATCGTGCCGAAGCCTTCGGAGACGCCGCGCTCGCGCTCTACTGCAGCGGCTCCTTCAACGCTGCCGGCACCGGCAGCGGCATCACTTCGATTCCTTCTTCGAGCAAGGCATGCGCGTCTTCCGGCGTCGTGACGCCGCGAATATTGCGCGCGGGCGCTTCGTTGTAATGGATGCGCCGCGCCTCTTCCGCAAAACGCTCCCCCACGTTTTCGGTCTTCTCGACGAGCTCGCGCATGAACTTCAGCGCGCGGGCCTGAAGCGCGGCGGCGTCGGAGGCGGCAGCCGGCGGTTGCGCCGATGCGGGCGCATCTCCGCGCGCCGACGTCAGATTCAGCCGCGGTGCGGACGGCATGCGGCTGACGTCCGTCGCCGAGCAAACGGGACAGGCGACCAGCTTGCGCGCCAATTGCGACTCGAACTCGTCGGCCGAAGCGAACCAGCCTTCAAAGCGATGTTCGTGCGCGCACTTTAAATCGAGGACCTTCATGCTGATGGGGCTTCGTGAAGTTTAATCTCGGAATTGCTGTTTGTGAACGGTCGTTCGTGACGGACATCGACGATGCGTCCGGCTTTTAGATTCTAGCTGTTCAACCGGTGCGACGCTTGGCGGTTGGAGTGCATATAAACGACAAAAGCGGCCACGTGGGCCGCTTTCGGATCCGCTGACGCTTTGGCTCAAGCCTTGACCGGATCGCCCGCCTGCCACTCGCCGGACCGCAGCTTCTCGAGCCAGAACGCGCCGATGATCGTCTTCACGTCGCTGATGGTGCCGTCTTTAACCCACGTCATCAACTGCGCGTGATCCACGATGAACGTTTCGAGGAATTCACCCTCGTCGAGCTTCGCGTCGCCGGCGGTCAGGCCGCTTGCGAGATACAGATCGATGAATTCCGTCGAATACGAAATCACCGGATGAATGCGCGTCAGAAACGTCCACTCACGCGCGCTATAGCCGGTCTCTTCCTGCAACTCGCGCTTGGCGCACGTAAGTTCATCCTCGTTCGGATCGAGCTTGCCCGCCGGAAACTCGAGCACCACGCGGCCGACCGGATAACGAAACTGGCGTTCGAGCAGCACGCGGCCATCGTCGAACACGGGGAGGATCATCACCGCGCCCGGATGCTCGACGAACTCGCGCGTCGCATG
The DNA here is from genome assembly GCF_022879615.1 of Caballeronia grimmiae. Classification (NCBI taxonomy): domain Bacteria; kingdom Pseudomonadati; phylum Pseudomonadota; class Betaproteobacteria; order Burkholderiales; family Burkholderiaceae; genus Caballeronia; species Caballeronia grimmiae. The sequence goes on along the minus strand of NZ_CP084271.1, from coordinate 1,116,247 downwards.
CTTGCCATCGGGCAGAGCCACGGTGTCGCGCTTGAGCGTCAGCAACTTGCCTTCGTGCAACGTGACGCTTTCGACCTTTTTTTCGATAAGGCCATCGTCGCTACCGGGAGTGGACGTGTGATCTGCCATGCTGAACCCTAGCTTGGATGCAAACAAGCCGCTGACGGCAGAACCATCAGCGGCGTTTGACGAGGTATTGGTACGTGAAGCCCGGAAACGCGAACACCACGAAGAGACTGAAGGTAATGGCATAAAACTGCCATTCCTGACTGAAGCGATTGCCGGCGCGCGCTTCGAGCGTGAAGCCGAGCGCGCCGACGACGAAGTACAGAACGATCAACTCGCCGATTCTGATCCAGGCGCTTTTCTTCGCCGCTTTACGCCCCGTCGACGCGGCAAGCGGCAACGGCACGACGGCGAAGAGGCGCTGATTCAGGAAGGGGATGTTGGCGCCCACGAGCGCCAACAGCACGATGAACCAGCCCGCCGCCGACATTACAGCGGCAGCGTATGCGAGATCGCCTGCATGCACGCCGTCATCAGCGGACCGGGAACCAGGCCGAGCACCAGCACGGCCAGACCGTTGAACGCGAGCAGCGAACGATTGAATGCACCGGCCACGATCGGCGATGCGTCCTGCGGCGCGTCGAAGTACATCAGCTTCACGATACGCAGATAGTAGAACGCGCCAACCAGCGAAGTCAGGACGGCCAGCACCGCGAGCCACGTAAGGCCAGCGTTCATCGTCGCTTCGAGCACGGCGAGCTTCGCGTAGAAACCGACCGTCGGCGGAATGCCAGCGAGCGAGAACATCATCACCATCATCACGAACGCGAAGACCGGGCTGCGTTGATTCAGGCCCTTGAAGTCGTCGATCATTTCAGCTTCGAAGTCGCGCCGCGCGAGCAGCATGACCACGCCGAAGGTGCCGAGCGTCGTCACGAGATAGATGATGCTGTAGAACATTGCCGAGCTGTAAGCGCCCGCCGCGCCCGTCACCTTGCCGTCCACGACGCCCGCAAGCAGGCCGAGCAGCACGAAACCCATGTTGGAGATGGCCGAGTAAGCCAGCATCCGCTTGATGTTCCGCTGGACGATACCCGTGATATTGCCGACGATCAGCGACAGCGCCGCCAGAATCACCAGCATTTCCTGCCAGTCCACCGCCAGCGGCAGCAGGCCCATCACGAGGAAGCGCAGGCCCCAGGCGAACGCCGCGACCTTCGGGCCGCCGCCGGTGAGCAGCGTCATGGCGGTCGGTGCGCCTTGATAGACGTCGGGCACCCACATATGGAACGGCACCGCGCCCATCTTGAACGCCACGCCCGCGACGATGAAGATCACGCCGAAGAGCAGCACGGCGTCGTTGATGCGGCCGGAAGCCACCGCCTTCAGCACTTCGTTCAGTTCGAGCGAGCCGGTCGCGCCGTACAGCATCGACACGCCGTAGAGCAGGAAACCGGAAGCGAGCGCGCCGAGCACGTAGTACTTCATCGCCGATTCGTTCGACTGCGGCGCGTCCTTGCGCAGCGCGATGACCGCATACAGCGACAACGACATCAGTTCCAGACCGAGATACAGCGTCAGGAAGTTGTTGCCCGAAATCATCACGCACTGGCCGAGCAGCGAGAACAGGCCGAGCAGGAAGAAGTCGCCGCGGAACAGATCTCGGTCTTCCAGATACTTGCGCGAATAGATGATCGACACCGCGTACCCGAGCGTCACGACCGCTTTCATCGCGCTCGCGAACGGATCGACGACATACATGCGCGTGAAGAAGTAGTGCGGCGTCGGATCGAGCGCGGTGAAGGCGAACCACACGCCGACGACGATCGTCGACAACAGCGCGATCAGGTAAGTGACGCGACGGCTCGACGGTCCGAAGATGGTGTCGTTCAACCAGGCCACGACGACCGCGGCCATCAGGACCGCGTCGGGCAACAGCACACTCATAGGGGCGTTTTGCATGATCTTTTAGTTCCTCCGCACGGCGTTACTGAGCCAGCGGCAGCTTGGACTGCGCGACGTGGGAGAGCAGGTTTGCCACCGACTCGTGCATCACGTCGGTGAAGGGCTTCGGATGCAGGCCCATGTAAAGCGTGAACAGCGCGAGCACGACGAGCATGAACATCTCACGCTTGTTGATGTCCGCGAGTTTCGCGACGTGGTCGTTCGCGACCGCGCCGAAGTACACGCGCTTGTACATCCACAGCGTGTAAGCCGCGCCGAGAATCAGCGTGAACGTGGCGAGGAAGCCAATCCAGAAGTTGAACTTCACGGCAGCCAGAATCACCATGAATTCGCCGACGAAACCCGACGTGCCCGGCAAGCCGCAGTTGGCCATCGCGAACAGCATCGACAACGCCGCGAACTTCGGCATCGTGTTGACGACGCCGCCGTAATCCGCGATCTGGCGCGAATGAACGCGGTCATACAGCACGCCGATCGAAAGGAACATCGCGCCCGAGATGAAGCCGTGCGAGATCATCTGGATGATCGCGCCTTCGACGCCCAACTGGCTGAAGATGAAGAAGCCGAGCGTGACGAAGCCCATGTGCGCAATCGACGAATACGCGACGAGCTTCTTCATGTCCGCCTGCACCATCGCCACGAGGCCGATGTAGATCACGGCGATCAGCGACAGCGTGATGACCACGGGCGCCAAGAAGTGGCTCGCGTCCGGCGCGATCGGCAGCGAGAAACGCAGGAAGCCGTATGCGCCGAGCTTCAGCATGATCGCCGCCAGCACGACGGAGCCGCCCGTCGGCGCTTCGACGTGCGCGTCGGGCAGCCAGGTGTGGACCGGCCACATCGGCACCTTCACGGCGAACGCCAGGAAGAACGCGATGAACAGCAGCACCTGCGGCGTCATGCCGATTTTCGCGGCGTGCCACGTGGCGAGGTCGAACGTGTGCGTCTGCGTGTACAGGTACAGCAGCGCGACCAGCATCAGCAGCGAGCCGGCCAGCGTGTACAGGAAGAACTTGAACGCCGCGTACACACGGTTCGGGCCGCCCCACACGCCGATGATGATGTACATCGGAATCAGCGTGGCTTCGAAGAACACGTAGAACAGCATGCCGTCGGCCGTCGAGAACACGCCGATCATGATGCCCGAGAGGATCAGGAAGGCGGCGAAGTACTGCGACACGCGCTCGGTGATCACTTCCCATCCGGCGATCACGACGATGACGGTGATCAGCGCGGTCAGCACGACGAACCACATCGAGATGCCGTCCACGCCCAGGTGATACGTGATGTTGAACCGCTCGATCCAGTTCGCCTGCTCAACGAACTGCAACGCGGCGGTCGACGAATCGAAGCCGGTGATCAGCGGAATGGTGACGATCAAACCGAGAACCGAGCCGATCAGCGCGACCCAGCGCGCGGGCGCCGGGTTGCGGTCATTGCCTACAGCGAGAACCAGGAGGCCGAATACGATCGGCAACCAGATCGCGACACTGAGAATCGGAAAAGAGTGCATGGGGTCCCTCGCCTTATTTGCCGCCGAGCGTTACAAACAGGGTCAACAGCCCCAACATGCCGATAATCATGGCGAACGCGTAGTGATAGATGTAACCGGATTGAAGGAAGCGGATGACACCGGCGAACCAGCCGACGAATCGCGCACTGCCATTGACCATGCCGTCGATGACGACCACATCGCCCTCTTTCCACAGGCCACGGCCGATGGCGATGGCGCCCTTCGCGAAGACCACTTCGTTGATCTTGTCGAAGTAGTACTTGTTGTCGAGCAGCGTGTAGATCGGGCCGAAGCGGCGGCGGATGACCGGCGGCAGATCCGGGCGCTTCATGTACAGGAACCACGCGACGACCACGCCCGCGAGCGCCAGCCACACCGGCAAGCCGGAGACCGAATGCAGGCCCATCGCGAACCAGCCGTGGAATTCCTCAGCCATTTCGTGCATGCCTTCGTGGTTCTCGGCGATGTAGATCACCTTGTCGAACACGACGCCGTGCGAGAAGAAGTCGCCGAACAGCATCGGGCCGATCATGATCGCACCGATCACGACCGACGGAATCGCGAGCAGGATCAACGGCAGCGTGACGACCCACGGGCTTTCATGCGGCTCATGCGCGTGGCCGTGGTCATCGTGACCATGACCGTGGCCGTGCGCTGCTTCTTCGGCGCCCATCGGCGACTCAGGGTGTTTCGGACCGCGGAAACGCTCCTTGCCGTGGAACACCAGGAAATACATACGGAACGAGTACAGCGCCGTGACGAAGACGCTCGCCACCACCGCGAAGTACGCAAAGCCAGAACCCGGCAGATGCGAGAGCTTCACTGCGTCGATGATCGAGTCTTTCGAGTAGAAGCCCGAGAAGAACGGCGTGCCGATCAGCGCGAGCGAACCGAGCAGCGACGTGATCCACGTGATCGGCATGTACTTGGCCAAGCCGCCCATGTTGCGCATGTCCTGATCGTGGTGCATGCCGATGATGACCGAGCCCGCGCCGAGGAACAGCAGCGCCTTGAAGAACGCGTGCGTGCCCAGATGGAACACGGCGACCGGATACGCCGATACGCCGAGCGCGACCGTCATGTACCCGAGCTGAGAAAGCGTCGAATAAGCGACGACACGCTTAATGTCGTTCTGCACCACGCCGAGGAAGCCCATGAACAGAGCCGTGATCGCACCGATGACGGTCACGAACGATAGCGCCGCATCCGAATGCTCGAACAGCGGCGACATGCGCGTCACCATGAAGATGCCGGCGGTCACCATCGTCGCCGCGTGAATCAGCGCGGAGATCGGCGTCGGGCCTTCCATCGAATCAGGCAGCCACACGTGCAGCGGGAACTGCGCGGACTTGCCCATCGCGCCGATGAACAGGCAGATGCACGCCACCGTCAGCAGGCCCCAACTCGTGCCCGGGAATTGCATGCTGGCGAGCTTGTCGCCTTGCGCGAAGACATCGCCATAATTGAGCGAGCCGGCGAACGCGAGCAACAAGCCGATGCCCAGCAGAAAGCCGAAGTCGCCGACGCGGTTCACGAGGAACGCCTTCAGGTTCGCGTAAATGGCGCTTTCACGCGTGTAGTAGAAGCCGATCAGCAGGTACGACACGAGACCCACCGCTTCCCAGCCGAAGAACAGCTGCAGGAAGTTGTTGCTCATGACGAGCATCAGCATCGAGAACGTGAAGAGCGAGATGTACGAGAAGAAACGCTGGTAGCCGTCCTCTTCCGCCATGTAGCCGATGGTGTAGATGTGGACCATCAGCGAGACGAAGGTGACGATGACCATCATCATCGCGGTGAGCGAGTCGACCAGGAAGCCGACTTCCATCTTCAGCGAGCCGAGCGACATCCACTGATAGATGGTCCCGTTGAAGCTGGCGCCCTTCATCACGTCGGCGTAGACGATCGCCGACAGGATGAATGAGATAAAGACGCCGAGAATGGTCACGCGATGCGCGCCCTTGCGCCCGATGGCCTTCCCGAGCAGCCCGGCGATCAGCGAGCCCGCGAGCGGCGCAAGCGGGATCGCAAGCAGTAGGTTTTCGTTGAGTGTCGTGGACATAACAGCCTAGCCTGAAATTAACCTTTGAGCTGATCGAGATCCTCGACGTTGATCGTGTCGAGGCTACGGAACAGGGTCACGAGAATCGCGAGACCGATCGCGGCTTCGGCGGCGGCCACGGTCAGGACGAAGAACACGAAAATCTGGCCGTGCACGTCGCCCAGATAGTGCGAGAACGCGACGAAATTGGTGTTCACCGCGAGCAGCATCAGCTCGATGGCCATCAAGATGATGATCACGTTGCGGCGGTTCAGGAAGATCCCGACGATGCTGATCGCGAACAGGATCGCGCCGAGCACCAGGTAATGAGCAAGACTCAACATGTTTAGATTTCTCCTCTGCGCTCAGCCTTTGTTGTCGACGGTGCCCGCGCCGACATTGCCGGTCACGGCGGGCTCGACAGACGCGTCCGGCGCCTGCTTCTCCGCTTGCATCTTCACGAGGCGCACGCGGTCTTCGCGGCGCACCTTGACCTGCTCGCTGACGGTTTGCGTCTTCTTGTCCTTCTTGTCGCGGATGGTGAGCGAGATCGCTGCGATGATCGCGACGAGCAGCACGAGGCCCGCGATTTCGAACGCGAAAATGTAGTCGGTGTAGATGACCTTGCCGATGAGTTGCGTGTTCGGCATGACCGCCGCCCCGCCGACGCCCGCGCCCGCTGCCGCATCACGCAGCGGCGCGAAGGTGTCCCCGTAGCCGTGCCACAGGATCAGCGCGGTCTCGATCACGATGATCGCGCCGACGATGGTCGCGAGCGGCACGAAGCGCCGGAAGTCGCGTCGCAGCACGTCGATGTTGATGTCCAGCATCATCACGACGAACAGGAACAGCACCATCACGGCGCCGACATACACGAGAACCAGCAGGATCGCGAGGAATTCGGCTTGCAGCAGCATCCAGATCGCGGCCGCGTTGAAGAACGCGAGCACGAGAAAAAGCGCGGACGACACCGGATTGCGCGAAGTGATCACCTTCAGCGCGGACACGGTCAGCAGCAGCGCGAAGATATAGAACAGTACGGTTGTGAATTCCATGATTACCGGTTCATCGTTAGGCCATCATCAGGCATGGTGTGTCGGCGCGCGTTTCTTTTCGCGTGCGCCGACACCAAAGCAGAATCGCTTCGTGTTCGATGCCGGTTTGCGCGAAAGCATGACGCCTGGTTCTTTCCGCGCGGCGCCGACACCGAACTCGCATCAACGGTAAGGAGCGTCGGCCGCCTTCGATGCGGCGATTTCCTTCTCGTAACGATCGCCCACTGCAAGCAGCATGTCCTTCGTGAAATACAGATCGCCGCGTTTTTCGCCGTGATACTCGAGGATGTGCGTCTCGACGATCGAGTCGACCGGGCAGCTTTCTTCACAGAAGCCGCAGAAGATGCACTTGGTCAGGTCGATGTCGTAGCGCGTCGTGCGGCGGGTGTTGTCCGCGCGCGTTTCCGATTCGATGGTGATCGCGAGCGCCGGGCATACCGCTTCGCACAGCTTGCACGCGATGCAGCGCTCTTCACCGTTTTCGTAGCGGCGCAGCGCATGCAACCCGCGGAAGCGCGGCGAAACCGGCGTCTTTTCTTCCGGGAACTGCACGGTGATCTTGCGCTGGAACGTGTAACGTCCCGTCAGCGCCAGACCCTTCAGCAGCTCGGTCAGGAAGAAGGTCTTAAAGAAGTTCTGAATGGCATTCATGATGATTTTCGTCCGCTCTTTCGCCGTTACTTCCAGATGTTGAGCGGCGACATGATCCAGAAGCCGACCACGACCACCCACACGACCGACACCGGCAGGAAAACCTTCCAGCCGAGACGCATGATCTGGTCATAGCGGTAACGTGGGAAAGTCGCGCGCGCCCAGATGAAAATCGACAGCAGCAAGAAGACTTTCAGCACGAGCCAGAAGACGCCGGGGATGAACGACAGGAAGCCGAACGGTGCATCCCAGCCGCCCAGAAACAGCGTCGCCGCGATCGCCGAAATCACGATCATGTTGATGTATTCGGCCAGGAAGAACAGCGCGAACGCCATGCCCGAATAGTCGATCATGTGACCCGCGACGATCTCCGATTCGCCTTCCACGACGTCGAACGGGTGACGGTTCGTTTCGGCGATGCCCGAGATGAAGTACACGACGAACATCGGCAACAGCGGCAGCCAGTTCCACGACAGGAAGTTCACGCCGAAGCCCGCGAAGATGCCGCGCTGCTGCGAAGCGACGATGTCCGACATGTTCAGTGTGCCGGCGACCATCAACACGACGACCAGCGCGAAGCCCATCGAGATTTCGTAGGACACCATCTGCGCCGCCGCGCGCATCGCGCCGAGGAACGCGTACTTCGAGTTCGATGCCCAGCCCGCGAGAATCACGCCGTACACGCCGATCGACGAGATCGCCATGATGTACAGCAGGCCCGCGTTGATGTTGCCGAGCACGGCCTTCGCCTGGAACGGAATGACCGCCCACACGGCGAACGCCGGAACCACGGTCATGATCGGCGCAATCACGTAGATCCACTTGCTGGCTTGCGTCGGCTGAATGACTTCCTTCAGCAGCAGCTTCAGCACGTCCGCGATTGGCTGCAACAAGCCAGCCGGGCCGACGCGGTTCGGTCCGAGACGCACGTGCATCCAGCCGATGAGCTTGCGCTCCCAGAGAATCAGGTACGCGACGCACAGCAGGATCACCACCGCCACGACGACGATGCGCACGAGCGCCCACACGGTCGGCCATGCAACGCCAAGAAGCTGCGTGCCGCCTGCGTTGATCGTATCGAACAAGCCCATTACGCCTTCTCCACTACCAGTTCACCGAACAGGCCGCCGAGTGCCGCGCCAGCCGCCGTCGCGGCCGGCACGCGGACCACCGATTCAGCCAGATTCGCGTCACGGACCGCGGGCAGCACCACCGACAGGTTGCCTTGCTTGACACGCACCGCGTCGCCGTCCTTCAGGCCGAGCTTGTCGAAGAGCGTCGTCGGCAGGCCGGCGACATTCGCGTCGCGCGCCGCTGCGGTCAGATGCAGCGACGGCGCGCGGCGCACGAGCGCGTCGGCGTGATAGATCGGCACATCGGCAAGACGCTCGAAGCCGCCCTTCACCGCGATGTTCGACGCTGCGCGCTTTGCCGCGACCGTCGTCTTGTTCGACAGGCGCGTGGTCAGATCACCCGTGCCGAGCGCCGCGATGCGCACTTCTTCGGCGGTGTCGAATTCGAAGCCCGGCAGGCCGAGCATCGTGCCGAGCACGCGCAGCACCTTCCAGCCCGGACGCGTATCGCCGAGACCGCGCACGACGCCGTTGAACGACTGAGCCGTGCCTTCCGCGTTGACGAACGTGCCCGATGTTTCCGTGAACGGCGCGATGGGCAGCAGCACGTCCGCATACTCCATGCCGTGCCTGAACGGCGACATCACGACGACCATTTCCGCCGACTTCAGCGCAGCGATGGCTTGCGCCGGATTGGCCGTGTCGAATTCCGGCTCCGCGTTCAGCAGCACGTAGCCCTTGCGCGGTTGTTCGAACACTTCGCGTGCATTGAGGCCGCCTTCGCCCGGCAATGCGTCGACGAGATGGGCGCCGACCGAGTTTGCACCTTCGGTCAGGAAGCCGAAGCTCGCGCCGGTGTTATCGGCGATCCACTGCGCCGCCGCTTGAATCTGCGCGAAATCAGGATGCTGAACCGCGACGTTGCCGAGCAGCACGACGCGCTTCTCGCCCGCCGACAGCGACGCAGCAACGTCCTTTGCCGCAGCCGATGCTTCGCGACCCGCGAATGCCTCGGGCAACGCGACGCCGCGCGCCTCGGAGACCGCCGCCGCGATACCCGCCAGTTGATCCAGCCATGCCGACGGCGCCGCCACCAGGCGATGCGCGGTTGGGATCAGCGAATCGTCGTTGCTCGCGTTGAGGAACGTGAGCTTCGCGCCGTTCTTCGCTGCCTGACGCAGACGCGCGGCGAAGAGCGGATGATCGCGGCGCAGGAACGAGCCGATCACGAAAGCGGTGTCGACGCTCGACAGATCCGCGATCTTGACGCCCAGCCACGGCGCGCCCACGCCGACCGGCGCGGAGAAATCGCTTTGACGCAGACGGAAGTCGATGTTCGGCGTGCCGACGCCTTCAGTCAGCGCCTTCAGCAGGTGCAGTTCTTCGATCGTGCTATGCGGCGTCGCGAGCGCGGCGATGGCGTTCGCGCCATGATCCGCCTTGATGCCCTTGATGCCCTTCGCCACGTATTCGAGCGCGGTCTGCCAGTCGGTTTCGATCCAGTTGCCGCCCTGCTTCAGCATCGGCGTGGTGAGACGCTCGTCGCTGTTCAGGCCTTCGTAGGAGAAGCGGTCCTTGTCCGAGATCCAGCATTCGTTGATGGCTTCATTTTCCATCGGCAGAACGCGCATCACGCGGTTGTTCTTCACCTGGACGACCAGGTTCGCGCCGACGGAATCATGCGGGCTCACCGACTTGCGGCGCGACAATTCCCACGTCCGCGCGCTGTAGCGGAACGGCTTGCTCGTGAGCGCGCCGACCGGGCACAGGTCGATCATGTTGCCGGACAGTTCGGAATCCACCGTCTTGCCGACGAACGACGTGATCTCCGAATGCTCGCCGCGGCCCAGCATGCCGAGTTCCATCACGCCCGCGACTTCCTGGCCGAAGCGCACGCAGCGGGTGCAGTGGATGCAGCGCGTCATCTCTTCCATCGAGATGAGCGGACCGACGTTCTTGTGGAACACGACGCGCTTTTCTTCGCTATAGCGAGACTGCGACTTGCCGTAACCGACCGCCAGATCCTGCAACTGGCACTCGCCGCCCTGATCGCAGATCGGGCAATCGAGCGGATGGTTGATCAGCAGGAATTCCATCACCGACTGCTGGGCCTTCACGGCCTTGTCGGACGTCGTGCGCACGACCATGCCCGCGGACACGGGGGTCGCGCACGCGGGGACCGCCTTCGGCATTTTCTCGACTTCGACGAGGCACATCCGGCAGTTCGCCGCGATCGACAGCTTCTTGTGATAGCAGAAGTGAGGAATGTACGTATCGACCTTATGCGCAGCCTGGATCACCATGCTGCCTTCGGGCACCTCGACCGTCTTGCCGTCAATTTCTAGTTCAACCATGATGGGGAATGGTCCTCAACCTCTTTCGCGCAACTGACTTGTGCGCCTGATTACGCGGTAAGCGCTTCGGACGCCGCATGATGTGCGTGCCCGCCGACGAGACAGTGCTTGTGCTCGACGTGATATTCGAATTCGTTCCAGAAGTGCTTCAGCATGCCGCGCACCGGCATCGCCGCGGCATCGCCGAGCGCGCAAATCGTGCGGCCCATGATGTTTTCGGCGACCGAGTTCAGAAGATCCAGATCTTCCTTGCGCCCGAGACCATGCTCGATGCGATGCACGACGCGATAAAGCCAGCCCGTGCCCTCGCGGCAAGGCGTGCACTGGCCGCATGACTCTTCGTAATAGAAGTACGACAGGCGCAACAGCGAGCGCACCATGCAGCGCGTCTCGTTCATGACGATGACCGCGCCCGAGCCCAGCATCGAACCGGCTTTGGCGATCGAATCGTAGTCCATGTCGGTGGCGAGCATCATCTCGCCAGGCACGACCGGCGCGGACGAACCGCCCGGAATCACCGCCTTCACCGAGTTGCCGCGCACGCCGCCGGCGAGTTCCATCAGCGTCGAGAACGGCGTCCCGAGCGGAATTTCGTAATTGCCCGGACGGTTCACATCGCCCGACACCGAGAAAATCTTCGTGCCGCCGTTGTTCGGCTTGCCGAGTTCCAGATAATTCTGCGGGCCGATTTCCAGCAGGAACGGCACCGCCGCGAACGTTTCGGTGTTGTTGATCGTGGTCGGCTTGCCGTACACGCCGAAGCTCGCCGGGAACGGCGGCTTGAAGCGCGGCTGGCCCTTCTTGCCTTCGAGCGATTCGAGCAGCGCCGTTTCTTCGCCGCAGATGTACGCGCCGTAACCGTGATGCGCGTAAAGCTCGAACGAGAAGCCGGAGCCGAGAACGTTCGCGCCGAGATAACCGGCTGCGCGCGCTTCTTCGAGCGCCGCTTCGAACACGCGGTAGACCTCGAAGATCTCGCCGTGGATGTAGTTGTAGCCGACGGTGATGCCCATCGCGTACGCGCCGATGGCCATGCCTTCGATCAGCGCGTGCGGATTCCAGCGCAGGATATCGCGGTCCTTGAACGTGCCCGGCTCGCCCTCGTCCGAGTTGCAAACGAGATACTTTTGCCCCGGAAACTGGCGCGGCATGAAGCTCCACTTCAGGCCGGTCGGGAAGCCTGCACCGCCACGGCCGCGCAGACCCGACGCCTTGACGTCGGCGATCACCTGCTCCGGCGGAATCTTTTCTTCGAGAATGCGGCGCAGTTGCTTGTAGCCGCCGCGCGCAACGTAATCTTCGAGATGCCAGTTCTCGCCGTTGAGGCCGGCGAGGATCAGCGGCTTGATGTGACGATCGTGGAGAGACGTCATTTCGAAAGTTCCTCGATCAACTGGTCGATCTTCTCGCGGCTCATGAAGCTGCACATGCGGTGATTGTTCACGAGCATCACCGGCGCATCGCCGCACGAACCGAAGCACTCGCCTTCCTTCAGCGTGAACTTGCCGTCGGGCGTGGTCTCGCCGAAATCGATGCCGAGCTTCTGCTTCAGATACTGCGCCGCGCTGTCGGAGCCGCCATCCGGGCCCAACTGGCAAGGCAGGTTCGTGCAGAGCGTGATCTTGTGCTTACCGACCGGCGCCAGTTCGTACATCGTGTAGAAGGTGGCGACTTCCTGTACGGCAACAGGCGGCATGCCCAGATAGTCGGCGACGAACTTCATCAGTTCCGGCGACAGCCATCCGTGTTCCTCCTGCGCGACAGCGAGCGCAGCCATCACCGCCGACTGCTTTTGCTCGGCGGGATACTTCGCGATCGCACGATCGATTTCTTTGAGGCCTTCAGCTGAGATCATTTTCAGACACGACTCTTTCAATTCCTACCGAACGAAAACCTGCCGCGACCATCTTATTGCAGCAGACCTGGCGTCCTGCGGTTTCCTGTAATTGCTTCTACGCTTCCCGCTTCGATTCACCGCGACGGCGGCTCGACGAGCGCGCCGTGCTTGCAGCGGGCGAATGGATCAGCGATCGATCTCGCCGAACACGATGTCTTGCGTACCGATGATCGTCACGGCGTCGGCGATCATGTGGCCGCGCGCCATTTCGTCGAGCGAGGCGAGGTGTGCATAACCGGGCGCACGGATCTTCAGGCGGTACGGCTTGTTCGCGCCGTCCGAGACCAGATAGATGCCGAATTCGCCCTTCGGATGCTCGATCGCGGCGTACGTCTCGCCTTCCGGCACATGGAAGCCTTCGGTAAAGAGCTTGAAGTGGTGAATCAGCTCTTCCATGTTGCTCTTCATGCCGACACGCGATGGCGGCGCAACCTTGTGATTATCGATCATCACAGGGCCGGGATTCGCGCGCAGCCAGGCAATGCACTGTTTGGCGATACGCGTGGATTGACGCATTTCTTCGACGCGCACCAGATAGCGGTCATAGCAATCGCCATTCACGCCGACGGGGATGTCGAAGTCGAGCTGGTCGTAGACTTCGTACGGCTGCTTCTTGCGCAGGTCCCATTCGATGCCCGAACCGCGCAGCATCGCGCCGCTCATGCCGAGCTGCAATGCGCGCTCAGGGCTGACCACGCCGATGCCGACCAGACGCTGCTTCCAGATTCGGTTGTCGGTGAGCAGCGTTTCGTACTCGTCGACATGACCGGGGAAACGCGTGAAGAAGTCGTCGATGAAGTCGAGCAGCGAACCCTGACGGTTCTCGTTCATCCTCTCGAGCGCCTTCGCGTTACGAATCTTAGAAACCTTGTATTGCGGCATCGCGTCCGGCAGATCGCGATACACGCCGCCCGGACGATAGTAGGCCGCGTGCATGCGCGCGCCGGATACCGCCTCGTAGACGTCCATCAGGTCTTCGCGCTCGCGGAACGCGTAGAGGAACACGGCCATCGCGCCGACGTCGAGCGCGTGCGAGCCGATCCACATCAGGTGGTTCAGCACGCGCGTGATTTCATCGAACAGCACGCGGATGTATTTCGCGCGCACCGGCACGTCGACGCCGAGCAGCTTCTCGATGGCGAGCACGTAAGCGTGCTCGTTACACATCATCGACACGTAGTCGAGACGGTCCATGTACGGCACGGACTGAATGAACGTCTTGGTTTCCGCGAGCTTTTCGGTCGCGCGATGCAGCAGGCCGATGTGCGGATCGGCGCGCTGGATCACTTCGCCGTCCAGTTCCAGCACGAGGCGCAACACGCCGTGTGCGGCAGGGTGCTGCGGGCCAAAATTCAGCGTGTAATTCTTGATCTCTGCCATGACGCTCTCTTAATGTTTCAGGCCACCGTAGCGATCTTCGCGAATCACGCGCGGCGTGATCTCGCGCGGCTCGATCGTCACGGGCTGATACACGACGCGCTTCTCTTCCGGGTCATAACGCATCTCGACGAAACCGCTCACCGGGAAGTCCTTGCGGAACGGATGGCCGATGAAGCCATAGTCCGTGAGAATGCGGCGCAGATCGGGGTGGCCTTCGAACACGATGCCGTAGAGGTCGAATGCCTCGCGCTCGTACCAGTTGGCTGACGACCAGACGTCGACCACCGACGGCACGATCGGCACGTCGTCGTCCGGTGCGAATACGCGCACGCGCACCCGCCAGTTATTCGACACGGAGAGGAGATGCAGAACGGCTGCGAAGCGCGGGCCTTCGTAGGCGCCGTCGCCATAGGTCGAATAGTCGACGCCGGCGAGGTCCATCAACTGCTCGAAACCGAGCGAGCGATCGTCACGCAGGCGGGTTGCGACTTCGAGGTAATCGGCCGCCTTCACGACGACCGTCAACTGACCCAGCGACTCGGTGATGCTCTGGAGACGGCCGCCAAACGCCGTCTCGAGGTTCGCCTTCAGGGTCTCGAGTTTGCTTGCCATAGTTGGGGAGGCTCAGGCCTTTATTGACGGGCGATGGTGTTGGTGCGGCGAATCTTCGCCTGCAACTGGATCACGCCGTAGACCAGCGCTTCGGCCGTGGGAGGACAGCCGGGAACGTAGACATCGACCGGAACGATTCGGTCGCAGCCGCGCACGACGGAGTACGAGTAGTGGTAATAGCCGCCACCGTTCGCGCACGAACCCATCGAGATGACCCAGCGAGGCTCGGCCATCTGGTCGTACACCTTACGAAGCGCGGGCGCCATCTTGTTGCATAGCGTGCCGGCGACGATCATCACGTCGGACTGACGCGGACTCGGGCGAAACACCACGCCGAAGCGGTCCAGGTCGTAGCGGGCCGCGCCCGCATGCATCATCTCGACCGCGCAGCACGCGAGACCGAACGTCATCGGCCACAACGAGCCGGTGCGCGTCCAGTTGATCAGCTTGTCAGCCGTGGTGGTGACAAAGCCTTCCTTCAAGACCCCTTCGATACTCATTTGATTTCCACTCCAGATGAGCAGCCAGCCAAAGCCGCCCATGAATCCGGTGATCTACCCGTTATTCCCAGTCGAGGCCGCCCTTTCTCCAGATGTAGGCGAAGCCGAGCAGGAATTCGAGCAGAAAGATCATCATGGCCATGAAGCCGGGCCAGCCGATATCACGCAGAGCCACGCCCCACGGAAACAGGAACGCCGTCTCAAGGTCGAAAATGATGAAAAGAATTGCGACGAGATAGTAACGCACATCGAACTTCATACGGGCGTCTTCGAAGGCTTCGAAGCCGCACTCGTAAGGCGCGTTCTTTTCGGTGTCAGGCTTGCTGGGACCGAGAATCTTGCCGATGCTGACCAACGCTATACCTAAACCAAGGCCCACCACGAGGAACAAGAAGACGGGGTAATAGGGTGCGAGGTTCAAGGCTATCCTCAGATCGGTAGGTTCGGTCAGTCGATGATTGGGCGCTTCTGCCGGGACAGACCACCCGGCGACGGAACTCACTTGGGACCACTCACGATGCCACACGGCAGCATAAGGGTACTCCAGAAGTGACAATGCCAGCCGAAGCGAAGCAAGCGGCTGGCATTGGATAACTTTTGGTGCCGACGGCGAGACTCGAACTCGCACAGCTTTCGCCACTACCCCCTCAAGATAGCGTGTCTACCAATTTCACCACGTCGGCACTGTACTGCAATCCGGGAAAACAACTTCTTAATTGCCGCGAATCGCTTCAAGACTTGAATTATAACTAGGCCTCAAGAATTGTTCAACGCATAAAACACGAATTTCGCGAAAATATGTCCCGGACGTTATTTCGGTACGTCAGTGCCCGGCGCCGCCGATGCGGGAGCCGTTGCAGCGGGTGCCGAGGCACCCGAAGCGGGCGCTGATGCAGCCGGAGCGGCGCCGCCTAGCACGCCAGCCGACGTCTGCGGCTTGTAGCTGCCGAGATAGGTCAGCGCAAGCGTCGTGATGAAGAAGATCGCCGCGAGGACGGCGGTGGTGCGCGAGAGGAAGTTCGCCGATCCGGTCGCGCCAAACAGGCTTCCCGATGCCCCGCTGCCGAACGCCGCGCCCATGTCCGCGCCCTTGCCGTGTTGCAGCAGCACGAGCCCGATAACGCCAAGCGCCGACAGCAACTGGACGACGATAATCAATGTCTTCAAATACAGCATTTAAACTCACCTAGATCTTGATGTTTCCGTGACACTCACGTGCCGCGACTTACTCTTTCTACTGCCCTGCGTCCGGCCGCTTATCGCGTCGCGGTGTGCGCCGCCTGGCAGATCGCAAGAAAATCTTTCGACTTCAGCGACGCGCCGCCAATCAGCCCGCCGTCGATGTCCCGTTGCCCGAACAATTCCTGCGCGTTCTCGGGCTTCACGCTGCCGCCATACAACACCGGTACGTTCGCTACCGCTTCGCCCTTTTCGGCCAGCTTGCCGCGCACGAACGCGTGAACGCCCTGCGCCTGCTCGGCCGTCGCGCTCTTGCCCGTGCCGATCGCCCACACCGGTTCATAGGCGATGACGATGCGCGCCGCTTCCGCCGCGCTCAACATAAGCAGCACGGCGTCCAGTTGCGCGCCGATGACTTGCTCCGTCGCGCCGGATTCGCGCTCTTCGAGCGTTTCGCCGATACAGACGATCGGCGTCAAACCCGCTTCCAGCGCACGACGCGCCTTCGCCGCGACGAGCTCGGGCGTTTCGCGATGATACGCGCGCCGCTCCGAATGTCCGACGATCGCGTACGTCGCGCCGAAATCGGCTGCCATTTCCGCAGCGACTTCACCGGTGTAGGCGCCTTGCGCGTGCGCCGAAATATCCTGCACGCCCCAGCGCAACAGCGAGCCCGAAAGCAACGCCTGCGATTGCGCGAGATACGGGCACGGCACGCATACGCCGACACTCACGCCATTCTGCAAAGCCGATGCGCCTGCGGCGACTTCGGTCAGCAGGGCCGCGTTGTCCTTGATGCGACCATGCATCTTCCAGTTGCCCACCACCAGTTTTGCTCGTTCTCTGGACATTGTCTCGTCGCTCGGCGGCTTTCGACAGCCGCCTTCTTAGTCGATCAGACGGCCTCTCGATACGGAAGCCGCCCTGTTATTGGAATGAAGCGCTGTGACTGCAAACTGCTTACAAAACAGGCGATTTTACTGTGATACCGCGAAACCGGTCAAACCGCCAAAGCGGCTGCCGTTGCATTGTGCTGTCACGCGTTGTCGCGCCAGTCGAGCACGATCTTGCCAACGTGGGTGCTGCTCTCCATCAACGCATGCGCGGCCGCCGCCTCGGCCGCCGGAAATACCTGGTGGATCACCGGCTTGATGCGTCCCGCTTCAATCTCCGGCCACACGCGCTCCTTCAGCTTCGCGGCGATCTTCGCCTTGAACGCAACAGGACGCGGACGCAGCGTCGAGCCGGTGATAACGAGCCGGCGGCGCAAGATGTCGTTCAGGTTGATTTCCGCCTTCGCGCCGCCGAGCAGCGCGATCACGCAGATGCGGCCGCCGTCGGCCAGCGCCTTCAGCTCGCGCGGCAGATAGTCGCCGGCGACCATATCGAGAATGACGTCGACGCCGCGATCGTTCGTCAGCGATTTCACCACTTCGACGAAATCTTCCGTCTTGTAGTTGATCGCGCGCTCCGCGCCGAGCGATTCGCACGCGCGGCACTTTTCGTCGCTGCCGGCGGTGGCGAACACGCGAAAACCGAGCGCCCGCGCAATCTGAATCGCCGTCACGCCGATCCCGCTCGATCCGCCCTGCACGAGCAGCGTCTCCTCCTCACCGTTCTCGCCGGCGCCGAGATGCGCGCGCTCGAACACGTTGCTCCATACGGTGAAGAACGTCTCGGGCAGCGAGGCCGCTTCGATATCGGAGAGGCCTGCCGGCACCGGCAGGCATTGCTCGATCGGCGCGACCGCGTATTCCGCATAGCCGCCGCCCGCGAGCAGCGCGCACACGCGATCGCCCTTCTTGAGACCGAACGGGTTGTGCTTCGAATCGAAGTCGCCATCGACGATCTCGCCCGCCACTTCCAGCCCCGGCAAATGCGACGCGCCCGGCGGCGGTGCATACGCGCCCTTGCGTTGAAAGACGTCGGGCCGGTTCACGCCCGAAGCCGCGACCTTGATCAGCACTTCGCCCTCGCCCGCTTCGGGCATCGGACGCTCGCCCAGCTTCAGCACTTCGGGTGCGCCGAACTCCGTGATTTCGATGGCCTTCATAGCTTTCCCCTGAATGCGTGGCAGGTTGATCGAATGACGCTACGGCTCGAATCGGATGGCAGTGCGCACGCGACGCGCGCTTCACGCGCCACACTGCCATCGAATCCGATGACGCGTCGGACAATGCATAGCCCGAACGCCGTCATACATGAAAACGGCCGGCTCGCGCAGGCGAGCCGGCCGTCGACACATTACCGCATTACTGCTGCGGGTGCGTCGTCTCGGCTGGGGCGCCTTCGTTCAGCAACGCCTTGGCCGACAGACGCACACGGCCCTTCTCGTCCGTCTGGATGACCTTGACCTTCACGATCTGGCCTTCCTTCAGATAGTCGTTGATGTCCTTGACGCGCTCGTTGACGATTTCCGAGATGTGCAGCAGACCGTCCTTGCCCGGCAGGATGTTCACGATCGCGCCGAAATCCAGAAGCTTCAGCACCGGACCTTCGTAGATCTGGCCGACTTCCACTTCAGCCGTGATGTTCTCGATGCGCTTCTTCGCCTCGGCCATGCCTTCGGAACTCGTGCTTGCGATCGTCACCACGCCGTCGTCGGAAATATCGATGGTCGTGTTGGTCTCTTCCGTCAGCGCGCGGATCACCGAACCGCCCTTGCCGATCACGTCGCGGATCTTTTCCGGGTTGATCTTCAGCGTGATCATGCGCGGCGCGAACTCGGACAGTTCCGTGTTCGTGCCCGGCACGGCGCTGGTCATCTTGCCGAGGATGTGCATGCGGCCTTCCTTCGCTTGCGCGAGCGCGACCTGCATGATTTCCTTCGTGATGCCCTGGATCTTGATGTCCATCTGCAGCGCGGTCACGCCTTGCGCCGTGCCGGCCACCTTGAAGTCCATGTCGCCGAGGTGATCTTCGTCGCCGAGGATGTCGGTCAGAACCGCGAACTTGTTGCCTTCGAGAATCAGGCCCATTGCGATGCCCGCGACGTGCGCCTTCATCGGCACGCCGGCGTCCATCAGCGCGAGGCAGCCGCCGCAGACCGAAGCCATCGACGAGGAACCGTTCGATTCCGTGATTTCCGACACGACGCGGATCGAGTAGCCGAACTCGTCGGCGCTCGGCAGACACGGGACGAGCGCGCGCTTCGCCAGGCGGCCGTGGCCGATTTCGCGGCGCTTCGGCGAACCGACGCGGCCGGTTTCGCCGGTCGCGAACGGGGGCATGTTGTAGTGGAGCATGAAGCGCTCGCGGTACTCGCCTTCGAGCGCGTCGATGTTCTGCTCATCGCCCTTCGTGCCGAGCGTGGCGACGACCAGCGCTTGCGTCTCGCCGCGCGTGAAGAGCGCCGAGCCGTGCGTGCGCGGCAGCACGCCAGTGCGGATTTCGATCGGACGCACCGTGCGCGTGTCGCGGCCGTCGATACGCGGCTCGCCGTTCAGGATCTGCGTACGGACGATCTTCGCTTCGATGTCGAACAGAACGTTGCCGACGGTGGCCGCATCCGCTGCCGCCGTGCCCGATGCCGCCGCTTCTTCGGCGAGCTTCGCGGACGTCGCCGCGAAGACTTCCTTCAGCTTGGCCGAACGCGCTTGCTTGTTGCGCAACTGGTAAGCCGCTTCGAGTTCCGGCTTGGCGATTTCGGTCACGCGCGCAATCAGCGCTTCGTTCTTGGGCGCCGGCTGCCAGTCCCATTCCGGCTTGCCGCCGTCGCGCACGAGTTCGTGGATCGCGTCGATCGCGGTTTGCATCTGGTCGTGACCGTACACGACCGCGCCGAGCATCACTTCTTCCGAAAGCTGCTGCGCTTCGGATTCGACCATCAGCACCGCGCGCTCCGTGCCGGCGACAACCAGATCCAGCGCCGATTCCTTCATCTGCGCGCGCGTCGGGTTGAGCACGTATTCGTTGTTGATGTACGCGACGCGTGCGGCGCCGACCGGGCCGTTGAACGGCAGGCCGGAAACGGCCAGCGCTGCGGACGCGCCGATCAGCGCGGGAATATCCGCCGGAACTTCCGGGTTCAGCGACAGGACGTGGATCACGACCTGCACTTCGTTATAGAAGCCTTCCGGGAACAGCGGACGCAGCGGACGGTCGATCAGGCGCGAGATGAGCGTCTCGCCTTCCGACGGACGGCCTTCGCGGCGGAAGAAGCCGCCGGGGATCTTGCCGGCCGCATAGGTCTTTTCGAGGTAATCGACGGTCAGCGGGAAGAAGTCCTGACCCGGCTTGGCCGTCTTCGCGCCGACGACCGTGGCCAGGACCACGGTGTCTTCCACGTCGACGACGACCGCACCGCTCGCCTGGCGCGCGATTTCACCCGTTTCGAGGCGGACGTTGTGTTGTCCCCACTTAAATTCTTTGACGATTTTATTGAACATTGCGACTCCTTCTAGGTTGCGCCGCGCCTTCGATCGAGCGCATGAGGCTACCGAGCGGCGCTGGGCTGGGACGGTCCCGCGCCACGCTTGAGAGGTGTGTTATGCCATTCCAGCGCGACGCGCGTTCGCGCCGCCGTGCCGCGCTGGAATGACACAAAGCTCTGCCGCGAGGCTGGACCGTGCATCGGACCGGATGACTCATCCGGGTAAAACTGAAACTGCTGACTTCAACAACACGTGCCGACCGACACAAACTTCGATCAGGCACCACTTCGCGAGCGGATCGCGCAAAAACAAAATGCCTGTATCAGCGAACTGACACAGGCACTTCGTTAGAACGCTGGCCGCGAAGCCACGTTATGGGCCAATTACTTGCGCAGACCCAGCTTTTCGATCAGCGAGCGATAACGGTCCGCATCCTTGCCCTTCAGGTAATCGAGCAGCTTGCGACGGCGGCTCACCATGCGCAGCAGACCGCGGCGGCTGTGGTGGTCCTTCGTGTGGGCCTTGAAGTGGACGGTCAGTTCGTTGATGCGGCTCGTGAGCAGTGCAACTTGCACTTCGGGGGAGCCGGTGTCGTTGGCGCCGCGCGCGTACTCAGCGACGACGTCGGATTTCTTGACTTCTGCTACGGACATTTGCTTTTCCTTTGAAACAGACAGGCGGTCACGGAAGAAAGGCCGTGCCGTGGTTTGCTTCGACGGACTCGGCGTGAGCCCGTCTCCTTTCATCTCTGGCTTTACGCCAAAAACGAAGCGCAAAGTATAGCACAGGGCATGGCCGGCACGCGACTGCCCCGGCGCTTAGCGCGACGGCCGCGCCATCTTGCAGGTCGTCGCCTGCGCGGTGGCTTGCGCCGGCACGGCAAGCAGCGTGCGAAAGCCGTATCCCGATCCTTCGTTGTCGAACTTCACGCCCGGCGCGCCGGCCTTGTCCATCTCCATCACGTAAAGGGGCTGAATCAGTTGATGATCGGCCGCGCGCATCGTCGATGGATGGAAGCCGCCGCCGTCGGACCGCATGCCTTCGAGCGCGCGCGCCACGGCGAGCGGATCGGCGCTGCCGGCGCGTGTCATGGCGGCGGCGAGCATGTCGATCATCATCGGCATGCGCAGCACGAGGTAATCGTCCGATGCGGCCGGAAAGCGCGCGCGGAACGCCCGGTAGTACGCGTCGGATGCCGCGCCGCCCGCGTTGGGATGCCAGTCCGCGACGGCGATCACGCCCTTCACGCCGGCATCGCCGAGCGCGGCCGGCGCGCCCAGACTATTGCCGTAGAAGGTGTAGAACTTCGTGTTCAGCCCCTGCTCGCGCGCGGCCTTGACCAGCAGCGTCAGATCGTTGCCCCAGTTGCCGGTGACGATCGCATCCGCCCCGCTCGCGCGAATCTTCGCTATATACGGCGCGAAGTCCTTCACGCGTCCGACGGGATGAAACTCGTCGCCCGCGATCGCGACGTCGGGCCGCTTTTCCTGCAACGCGCGCCGCGCCTCACGGCTCACGTCGTGACCGAAGCTGTAGTCCTGATTCAGCAAATAGACTTTCTTCACGGCGTGGTCGCGCGCCAGCGCATCGGCCAGCGCGTCCATGCGCATGCCGGCGTGGGCATCGAAGCGGAAATGCCAGAAACTGCACGCGTCGTTGGTGAGCGCGGGATCGTCGGCGGAATAATTGAGGAACAGCACGCGGCGATCAGGCTCGCGCGCATTCTGCTTGTCGATGGCGGCGACGAGCGCCGCCGCTACCGCGGAACTGTTGCCCTGCATCACGAAGCCGATTTTCTCGTCGATCGCGGCGCGCAATTGCACGAGACTGGCTTCGCTGCTGCCCTTGCCGTCGAGCACGACCAGTTGCAGCGGGTGCATGCCATCCGCGAGCTTCACGCCGCCCTGCGCGTTCACGCGCCCCACGCCGAAGCGCAGATTGCGCTCGACCGCCGCGCCTGCGTTCGCGAACGGACCGGACATGCCTTCGATCATCGCGAGCTTGATCGGCGGCAGATCGGCGGCGCTGGCCTGAACGCATATCGACGCGACGCACGCGAGCAGCCATCGCAATTTTTTCGGGGGATGAACGCTTGCCATCGATCCTTCCGGGAGAGAAGAAGCGCGGATCATAGGCCGGGCTGTGGGCGCGACGCAAGAGCGCATGCATCTTGCGCCGCGTGTCAGAATCACGGAAAACGACGAACGATTCCCGCCTCTGCGCGGGGACAAGCACGTGGAGGCTGCAATGCTGCAATCATTCATCCGTCTGCGCGGCGCGCTGGCATGCGCGGGGGCCGCGCTTCTGCTGTCGGCTTGCGCGCAACCGTGGCAGAACTATCAGCCGGGCGCGGATGCATCGACGATTACCGCGCGCCTCGGCCCGCCGCGGGAAGTCTATGACTTGCCCAACGGCGGCAAGCGCCTGATGTGGCCGACGCAGCCGCTCGGCGAATTCACCACCGCCGCGGATATCGATGCGTCGGGCAGGATCGTCAGCGTGCGGCAAGTGCTCGACGAGAACGAGTTCTATAAAGCGCAGATCGGCACGTGGACGAAGGACGACGTCCTCGTGAACTTCGGCCGGCCGGTCGAAACGTCGTACTTTCCGCTGATGAAGCGGGAGGTGTGGACGTACCGCTATATGGAAGCGAACTTCTGGTATCTGATGTACAGCTTTTATTTCGACGATCAGGGCGTCCTGCGCACGACCCAGAAATCGCCCGATCCGCTGCACGATCCCGACCGGCGCAGTCTCTTCTGACGCAGCCCAAATGCAACGAAGCCCTCGCTCGGAGGGCTTCGTTGTTCAGGCGGACCGCTCGTGCGTCAAAGCTGCGGATTGAGCTTTTCGACCTTCGAGTGCAGCTTGTTCAGCGCCGCGATATACGCCTTCGCCGATGCCGCGACGATATCCGGATCGGTGCCCACGCCATTCACGATGCGCCCGCTCTTCGACAGACGCACCGTCACTTCGCCCTGCGCCTGCGTGCCGGTCGTGATCGCGTTGACCGAATACAGCACGAGTTCCGCACCGCTATCCACCTTCGATTCGATCGCGTGCAGCGTCGCATCGACGGGACCGTTGCCGCGCGCTTCGCCCGTGACTTCCGCGCCTTCCACCGCGAACACGACGCTCGCTTGCGGCTGCTCGCCGGTCTCCGAGTGCTGCTTCATCGAGACGAAGCGGAAATGCTCCTTGGCCTGCGCTTCCGCCGATTCTTCGGACACGATCTGCATGATGTCTTCGTCGAAGATTTCGGCCTTGCGGTCGGCGAGATCCTTGAAGCGCGCGAACGCGGCGTTGACGTCGGCTTCGGATTGCAGCGACACGCCCAACTCCTCGAGCCGCTGCTTGAACGCGTTACGGCCGGACAGCTTGCCGAGCACGATCTTGTTCGCGCTCCAGCCCACGTCTTCCGCGCGCATGATTTCGTAGGTGTCGCGCGCCTTGAGCACGCCGTCCTGGTGGATGCCCGACGCATGCGCGAACGCGTTCGCGCCGACCACCGCCTTGTTCGGCTGCACAACGAAACCCGTAATCTGCGATACGAGCTTCGAGGTCGGGACGATCTGCGTCGTATCGATGCCGACATCCAGCCCGTAGTAATCCTTGCGTGTCTTCACCGCCATCACGATCTCTTCGAGCGACGTATTGCCGGCGCGCTCGCCCAAGCCGTTGATCGTGCATTCCACCTGACGCGCGCCGCCGATCTGCACGCCAGCGAGCGAGTTCGCCACCGCCATGCCGAGGTCGTCGTGGCAGTGCACGGAGAAAACTGCTTTGTCCGAATTCGGGATGCGCTCGCGCAGCGTCTTGACGAGGTTGCCGTAGAGCTCGGGCACGCCGTAGCCGACCGTATCCGCGATATTGATCGTGCGCGCGCCTTCGGCAATGACGGCTTCCAGCACGCGGCACAGGAAGTCGATGTCCGAGCGGCTGCCGTCTTCCGGCGAGAACTCGACGTCGTCCGTGAACTTGCGCGCGAAGCGGACCGCGAGCCGCGCCTGTTCATAAACCTGCTCCGGCGTCATGCGGAGCTTCTTTTCCATGTGGAGCGGCGACGTCGCGATGAACGTGTGGATGCGGAACTGGTTCGCGGGCTTGAGCGCATCGGCGGCGCGCTGAATGTCTTTGTCGTTGGCGCGGGCGAGCGAGCAGACCGTGCTGTCCTTCACGAGCGAGGCGATGGTGTTGATCGCGTCGAAATCGCCGTTCGAACTCGCCGCGAAGCCCGCTTCGATCACATCGACTTTCATGCGCTCGAGCTGCTTGGCGATGCGAATCTTCTCCTCCTTCGTCATCGAAGCGCCGGGGGACTGCTCGCCGTCGCGCAAGGTCGTATCGAAGATGATCAACTTGTCTGCTGCCATTTTGGGCTCCTGTGGGGAGATTTATCGATTGTTGGGAATATCGAGATGAAACGACAAAACGGAATCCGGGTGTTCGCGCCACCGCTGGCGTCGAAAACCTTGAACGAGCAGACGGGAGGCGAAAAGAATCAGCGCGCGAGCGGCGCTAGTAGCGATAGCGCGCGTAGCAGCGCACCAGCCGGAGAAAACGAGAGGGGGAACGAAGAAAAGTTCATTCGAAAACTATAACGGCTTTTGGATACGCGTGCAATGAGGCTTTCCGATGGGATTCATAGCCGGGACATTTGCTCTCTCGAGCGGGGCCAAAAACCAAAAAGCCTGCGTTCGCGAGGAAGCAGGCTTTTCGTTGACTGTCATAAGACAGCGATCGGGCGATCAGTAGCCGCCGAGCGTGGCGCTTACGCGCTGACGCAATTCGCTGCCGTCGCCGATCTGGGCATTCTCGATACGGCGCGCACCCTGGAAACGCTGTTCCCAGTAGCCGCTTTCCATGTCGTCGACGCGAATCGTGCTGCCGGTGGACGGCGAGTGCACGAACTTGTTGTCGCCGATATAGATGCCAACGTGCGAGAACGACCGGCGCATCGTATTGAAGAACACGAGGTCGCCCGGCTTGAGATCCGACACGCGGACCTTCTCGCCCACACGGCTCATTTCTTCCGCGCGGCGCGGCAGCGTCATGCCGAGCGTGTCCTGGAACACGTAGCGCACGAAGCCGCTGCAATCGAGGCCGGAGTCCGGCGTATTACCGCCCCAGCGATAACGCACGCCGATCATGTTGAGGGCGCCGACGACTACGTCGCCCGCTTTGCTCGCCATGCCAGAAAGGAAAGACTTCGCGCCGCCGGGAGTGCTCGTGGTGTCGAGCGTGGCTGCATCGGTGGGCTTCGAAGTGAGATTGCCGTTGCCGGCATTTTGGCTGTAACTGTTGACTTCGTCGGCAAACGCGCCCGAAGTTGTTGTCATCAGAAGGCCGATCAACATGCCAGCGGCAGCGCGCGCGCATGTCTGAGTCAGTGTGAGTGGCTGCATCGGTCGGTAGGTTTTACAATTAAAGACTGAAAAATCAGTGAGATATGCGAAAGTTTGAACGCATACTAGCCACAAAGTATTTAACTGTCAAAAGAAATAGAAAAATACGATGGACGCGGACACGCAATTGACGAAAAAGAAAGATTTTTAGGAATTAAGGGCAGCCGCCAGCAGCTTTCGTGTGTATTCGTCCGACGGATTCGCAAAAATCTTCTCCACGTCCCCGGCTTCGACGACATTTCCATCTCGCATCACCGCGACCCGGTGCGCCATCGCGCCGATCACTTGGAGATCGTGGCTGATGAAGACATAACCCAGGTTGTGCTTTCTTTGAATATCGGCAAGAAGCGCCAGAACTTGAGTCTGGATTGAGACATCGAGCGCGCTGGTCGGTTCGTCGAGAATCAAAATACTCGGCTCGAGCACGAGTGCGCGTGCAATCGCGATGCGTTGCCGCTGGCCGCCCGAGAACTCGTGCGGATAGCGCGTGAGCGCGGTGCGATCCAGCCCGACCTCGCGCAATACGGCGATGACCTTGGCGCGCCGTGCGTCTGCGTTGAGTTCCGGCCGGTGCAGCGCCAGCCCTTCCCCGACGATCCGCTCCACCGTCTGCCGTGGCGAAAGCGAACTGAACGGGTCCTGAAACACCACTTGCAGGTTTGAGCGCAGCACCGTTTTTTCGCGTCCGCGAAAATCCTGCAGCGCCTTTCCCTGGAACTCGACGCTGCCGTGCGAGATGCGTTGCAGGCCGAGCAGCGCCATCGCGAGCGTGGACTTCCCCGATCCCGATTCCCCGACGATCCCGAGCGTTTCCCCTTGCCGGACCGAAAGCGTGACGTCATCGACCGCCTTGAAGCGGCCACGCCCGAACCAGCCGGCAAAGCCCGGCAGCCGCGTCGGATATTCCACGCGGACGTCTTTCGCATCGAGCAGCACGGGCGCGATCGGCAGCACGGGCAGCACGCTGCGCTTCGGCCGGCTCTGCAAGAGGCGCTGCGTATAGGGATGCTGCGGCGCCTCGAAGATGGCATCGACCGTGCCGCTTTCGACGAGCACGCCCTTCTCCATCACCGCGACGCGCTGGGCGAAGCGCCGCACGAGATTCAAATCGTGCGTGATGAGCAGCACCGCCATGCCGCGCTTGGCGGCTTCGTCGCGCTGCAGCTCGAGCAGCAGTTCGACGATCTGCGCGCGGATCGTCACGTCGAGCGCGGTCGTCGGCTCGTCGGCGAGCAGGAGGCGCGGCCGGCATGCGAGCGCCATCGCGATCATCACGCGCTGCCGCTGTCCGCCCGAAAGCTGATGCGGATAGCTGTCGACGCGTCGCTCCGGCTCGGTGATGCCGGTGCGCGCCAGCAGCGCGATAGCCCGCTCGCGCGCCTCACGCGGACTTGCGCCGTCATGGAGCTGGATGGTTTCGCTGATCTGATCGCCCACCGTGTAGAGCGGGTTCAGCGCGGTCATCGGCTCCTGAAAGATCATCGCGATATCGGAGCCGCGCAGGCCGCGCATCGCGTGCTCGCTTTTCGTGAACAACTCCTCGCCGGCGAAGCGAATCGAGCCGCTGACTTCCGCATCGCGGATGAGCCGCAGGATCGACAGCGCCGTCACGCTCTTGCCCGAACCGGATTCGCCGACGAGCGCCACGCGCTCACCGGGCCGAATGTCGAGACTCACGCCGTCGACTGCCAGCGTGTCGCCGAAGCGCACGCGCAGATCGTCGATGGACAGCAACGGTTCGCTCACTGCCCGCCTCCCGCTTTCACCGCATCCGCGATGCGCGTGTCGAGCGCGTTGCGCAGGGCGTCGCCCATGAACGTGAGCAGCAGCAGCGTCGCGACGAGCACGCCGAACGTCGACAGCGAAATCCACCACGCATCCAGATTCGCTTTGCCCTGCGCGAGCAGTTCGCCGAGCGAAGGCGTCGGCGACGGCACGCCGAGGCCAAGAAAATCGAGGCTCGTGAGCGCGAGAATCGCCCCGCTCATCCGGAACGGAAGGAACGTAATGACCGGCGTCAGGCTATTGGGCAGGACGTGCCGCCAGATGATCTGCCAGTTCGACAGGCCCATCGCGCGGGCGGCGCGCACGTAGTCCTGCGTGCGATTGCGTAAAAACTCCGCGCGCACGTAGTCCGATAGCCCGATCCACCCGAACAGCGACAGCAGCACGATGAGCAGCACGAGACTCGGCTCGAAAATCGACGCGAAGATGATCAGCAGATAAAGCTCCGGCAGCGCGCTCCAGATCTCGATCAATCGCTGCCCGACGATATCCGTCCTGCCCCCGAAGAAGCCCTGCACCGCGCCCGCCACCACGCCCAGCACCGTGCCGATGGCCGTCAGCACCAGCGCGAACAGCACCGACACGCGAAAGCCGTAGAGCAGCCGCGCGAACACGTCGCGGCCGCGATCATCGGTGCCGAGCCAGTTTTCACGCGATGGCGGCGCGGGGTTCGAGCCCTTCGAGAAGTAATTGAGCGTGTCGTAGTAATAGTGATTCGGCGGATACACCGCGAAGTTGCCGGGCGCGCTGAAGCGGTCGCGCACGAAGGGATCGAGATAATCGGCCGGCGTCGGGAAGTCGCCACCGAAGGTGGTTTCCGGATAGGTCTTCACGAGCGGGAAGTACAACTGCCCCTGATAGCGCACGACGAGCGGCTTGTCGTTCGACCACAGCGGTCCGGCGAGACTGATGACGAACGCGGCGACGAACAGCACGAGGCTCCAGTAGCCGAGCCGGTTCTGCCGGAAGCGCAGCCACACGCGCCGCCCGGGCGTGATCGATACTTCGCTCGAAAGCGGCTGGCCGTCGCTGGCGGTCGCGGCGCGGCGCGACGATGCGGCTCGATTCAAAGTCAGCGCTCCAGTTGCTCGAATTGAATGCGCGGATCGACCCAGACATAACAGAGGTCCGAGATGAGCTTCGTCGCGAGCCCGATCAGCGTGAAGAGATAGAGCGTGCCGAGCACGACCGGATAATCGCGCCGCACGACGGATTCGTACGAAAGCAGCCCGAGCCCGTCGAGCGAAAACAGCGTTTCGATCAGCAGACTGCCCGTGAAGAACGCGCCGATGAACGCCGCCGGGAAACCGACGATCAGCGGCAGCAGCGCGTTGCGAAACACGTGCTTCCACAGCACGCGCCGCTCCGACAATCCTTTGGCGCGCGCGGTCAACACATACTGCTTGCGGATTTCATCGAGGAAGGCGTTCTTCGTGAGCATCGTGACGATGGCGAAACTGCCCACCACCGACGCCACCACCGGCAAGGTGATGTGCCACAGATAATCGACGATCTTCCCGCCGAGCGAGAGCGTCGCCCAGTTGTCCGAAGTCAGATTGCGCAGCGGAAACAGTTGCAGGAACGTGCCGCCGCCGAATAGCACGAGCAGCAGCACGCCGAGCACGAAGCCCGGAATCGCGAAGCCGATCAGCACGATGAGGCTCGTCGCGACATCGAAGCGCGAGCCGTTTCTGACCGCTTTCGCGATGCCGAGCGGCACCGATATCAGATAGGTGATGAAGAACGTCCATAAGCCGATGCTGATCGACACCGGCAGCTTCGACACGATCAGCGACCACACGCTCTGATGCCGGAAGTAGCTTTCGCCGAGATCGAAGCGCGCGAACTTGCCGAGCATCGAGAGGTAACGTTCGAGCGGCGGCTTGTCGAAGCCGTACAGCGCCTTCAGTTGTGCAATCTGTTGCGCATCGACGCCGGTATGCGCGCGCATGCCGAAGCCCCCGCCACCGCCTCCGCCTCCGCCTTCCGCATTGCCGCGCCGCAAATCATGCACGGCCTGCTCGACCGGCCCGCCCGGCACGAACTGGATCACAACGAACGTGAGCGTGAGCACGCCGATGAGCGTCGGGATCATCAACAGAATGCGCTTTGCGATGTAGCTCCACATGCTCTTCGTCCTCTACTTGGCCGCGCTGCTGGCGCTAGCAGGCTGCTTCCACCACGTCGACAGCACCCACTCGTCCGCCGCGTAATACAGCGGCAGCGTCGACGGATACCCGAGCGTATTGCGATACGCAACGCGGTGCGTCGCCGAGTACCAGTGCGGCACCACATAGTAGCCATGCATCAGCACGCGATCGAGCGCATGCGTCGCGTCGACGAGCTGCTCGCGCGTCTGCGCACCGACGACCCTCTGCAGGATCGCATCGATGGCCGGCGACTTCACGCCCGCGAGATTGTCGGAGCCTTGCTCGTCCGCATGCTTGCTCGCAAAACGCGAGACCTGCTCGGTGCCCGGCACCTGCACGTCGGGCAGACGCACGCTCGTCATGTCGAAATCGAACGCGTCGAGGCGCTTCTGAATCAGCGCGTAATCGACGGTGCGGAAATTCATCGTGATGCCGAGCTTTTGCAGATTGCGGCCGAACGCGGCGGCGACCGGCTCCATCGACGCCCCGCCGCCCGTATCGTCCAGTATCTCGAAGACGAACGGCTGCCCCTTTGCGTTACGCAGCGCGCCATCGCGATACGTCCATCCCGCCTGCGCCAGCAACTCGCGCGCCTTGATGAGGTTCGCCCGCAGCGAGCCGGGCGGATCGGTGTCCGGTTGCTTCGGCATCTCGCCGAAGACGGCCGGATCGAGATTCTTGCGCAGCGGTTCGAGGATCGCGAGTTCGCCTTCGCTCGGCGTGCCCTTCGCCTGCAGATCGGTATTCACGAAGAAGCTGTCGGTCCGCTTGTACTGATTGAAGAACAACTGGCGATTGAGCCATTCGAAGTCGAGCGCGAGATCGAGCGCCTGACGCACGCGGACGTCCTTAAAAAGTGGCCGCCGCAGGTTCATGAAGAAGCCTTGCATGCCGGTGCCGTTGTGATGCGGAAACTCGCGCTTGATCAGTTCGCCGCTATCGAAGCGCTTGCCGATATCTCTGCGCACCCAGCTTCGCGCGACGTTTTCGACGAGCACGTCGTATTCGCCCGCCTTGAATGCTTCGAGCCGCGCGGTCGCATCGGAATAAAGCTTGTAGTCGATGCGCGCAAAGTTGTGCGTGCCGACGCGCACCGGCAGCGACGCGCCCCAATAGTTCGGGTCGCGCTTATAGGTGATCGTGCGGCCATTGTCGAACCTGTCGATCAGATAGTCGCCGCTCCCGATCGGCTTCTCGAACGCGAGTTGATCGAACGGAATGCGCGTGCCGTCCGGGCGCAGACCCCATTTGCGCGAGAACACCGGAATCCCGCCGGCGAGCAGCGGCATTTCGCGCGTCGCGACCTTGAATTCGAAGCGGATCGTGAGCCGGTCGACGACGACCGCACGCGCAATCTGTCCGAAGTACACCGAAAACTGCGGCGCGGCTTTCGGACTCTTGAGCGTTTCGAACGAGAACTTGACGTCTTCCGCGGTGACCGCATCGCCATTGGTGAAGCGCGCCTTCGGATTGATGTGGAAGGTCGTCGAAAGACCATCGGGCGCGACGACGATATCGTCGGCAAGGAGGCAATATGCGCTCGCGACTTCGTCGGAACTGCCTGTCGTCAGGCTTTCGAACATCAGCCCGAGGCCGGGCGCGGGATTGCCGCGCAGCGTGAACGGATTGAACTTGTCGAAGCTCGTGAGGCGGTTGGGATTCGCGAGCACCAGCGTGCCGTCGCGGGGCGCGTCGGGATTGACGTAATCGAAGTGCTTGAAACCGGGCGGATATTTGGGATCGCCGTATTGAGCGATGGCATGCGCCGCGTGCGCCGGACCGCCCGGATGCCAGGCGATCCACGCCGCCAGCGCGAGCGCCATGCACTTGCTCCAGACGGGCGATGATGCGATCGGCTTGGCGGACGTCGTCAGCCCGGTCATACGTTCCTTGCGAAATCGGTGGAGGCCCCGGCGCGATGAAAACGCGGCGGGCGAGGCCGTGAAGATGGCTTCAAGAAAGCCGGACCGCAGTGTCGATGTGAGAGAATTCTACCCAATCAAAACGCCGTCCGGTTCGGGCGCATGGCAGGCGTGAGCACGATGCTTGCCCGCCCCTCGGACCGATGCGCTCAGCACCCTGCGCGGAGCACGCACAACGCGGCCGCAATCGAGCCGCGCCGCGCGCCTCGCGTGACATTGACATTCAAGGAGCATTCATGGGCTTTCTCGCTGGAAAACGAATTCTGCTGACCGGCTTGCTGTCGAACCGCTCGATCGCTTATGGCATCGCGGAAGCCTGCAAGCGTGAAGGCGCGGAACTGGCGTTCACGTATGTCGGCGAGCGATTCAAGGACCGCATTACCGAATTCGCAACGGAGTTCGGCAGCGACATGGTCTATCCGTGCGACGTCGCCAGCGACGAGGAAATCGACGCCCTCTTCGCGTCGCTGAAGGAACGCTGGGGCACGCTCGACGGCCTCGTGCATTCCATCGGCTTCGCGCCGCGCGAGGCGATCGCAGGTAATTTCCTCGACGGCATGACGCGGGAGAACTTCCGCATCGCCCACGACATCTCCGCGTACAGCTTCCCGGCACTGGCCAAGGCGGCGCACCCGATGCTGTCGGACAGCGCGTCCTTGCTCACGTTGAGCTATCTCGGCGCGGAACGCGCGATTCCGAACTACAACACGATGGGCCTCGCCAAGGCGTCGCTCGAGGCGAGCGTGCGCTATCTGGCGGCATCGCTCGGCGAAAAAGGCGTGCGCGTGAACGGCATCTCGGCCGGCCCGATCAAGACGCTCGCGGCGAGCGGCATCAAGGGCTTCGGCAAGATTCTCGACTTCGTCGAAGATAACGCGCCGCTCAAGCGCAACGTGACCATCGAGCAAGTGGGCAATGTCGCGGCGTTCCTGCTGTCGGATCTGGCGGGCGGCGTGAGCGCGGAGATCGTTCACGTCGATTCCGGCTTCCACGCGGTCGTCGGCGGGATGGCGGGCATCGGCGAGTAACTTTTTTCTACGCCACCGCTAAAACAAAAGGGCTGCTTTCCTGGCGAAAGCGGCCCTTTTGCCCTTCAGGCGATGGCGTTAAGGGCCGTCGCTCAGTGGTGTCCGTGGCCGTTGCCATGGCCGTTTCCATGCCCATGACCGTGTTTGTCATGCCCCCTGCCGTGACCGTGATGCCGCTCCCAGTCGCCGCGATTCCAGTAGCGCCGGCCGTCCCAGTACCGGTCGTCGTGCCATCCGATGAACAGAGGCGGCGCTGCCTGATAGACAACGGGCGGCGGAGGCGGCGCATAGACCGGCGTCGGCACGACGTACACCGGCGCGGGCGTGCCGATATTGACGCCCACGTGGACATCCGCCGCTTGTGCCGTGCTGACGGCGGCGCTCGCGACGATACTGAGTGCGGCTGCGAGGATGCGCCCCGTAAGTATGGCTTTCATGGATAGGGACCTCGTTATTGGTGTTGGCGTACAGGAAATATAACGAAAGGCTTTCGAGCGGATATTTCAGCTTTGTAAGTTCTTTCGTGTTCTGACGTTACGTCAGAGGAAAGCTTACCTTTTGTTACATTCTGTCGCCACAGGCCAACGGTCGCGCGCACGGCGTTGACTGCGCCGGACAAAGAAAAAACCACCCGCGGGTGGTTTTTTTGTCGTCGTCTCGCGGGGACCAATGCCAGCCGTGATGCCCGTGATTCTCATGCCCGTAAGCATGGCCACGACCGTTGTGCCGATACCAGTCATCGCGATCCCAGTAACGACGTCCGTCGTAATAACGATCGCCATGCCAGCCGATGACGATGGCCGGCTGCGCATAGATCGGCGCGGGAGGCGGCGCATAAACGACGGGCGGCGGAGGCGGCGCGTACATGGGCGCGGGCGCGACGTACACAGGCGCCGGAACCCCAATGTTCACGCCTACGGAAACTCCCGCCATCGCCGCACCGGACGACATCAGACCGCCGATAACCAGCGCGTAAGCGACGGAAGCCTTCGATACCTTGTTCATGTGAAGCCTTACCTCGATGGGTGTTGGTTGTGTCGAGTGGACTATATCGAAGAATGGCGCGAGCAGTGTTCGACTTGGTAACGTCCTATTACCGAGTCCCAATCTTGCGAAAATGTAAGATAACGCTAAAGTACCGCGTTTTTTACACGTCGCGCTAATGCGATTCCGCCGTGGCTCATCGATTTCACTTCCCGTGTGCGATTGATTCACGTTCGCTGCTGGCCTCGCATCGCTTTCGGTCAGCAAAATCGGAATTGTCGGATAGCTTACGGCACGACTCCCATTGAGCATTGCGCCCGTCCGCGACGTTTGCGGATTGACAACCACAACAGCTCACAACATAGGGCAGACCATGAAATCCACCCGTCTGGCATTGACCGCAAGCGCAGTTGCATGCGCCGTTTTCACGCTCGCATCGTGCGGCAGCGTGGCCAACCTGAATCCCGACACGCTTCTTCAGTCGGGCCAACTGGCCACCTCCGCGCTCACGCTGAGCGACAGCGATGTCCGCGGTCTCTCCGACAAGTCCTGCGCGCAAATGGACACTGAGAACAAAATTGCGCCGGCATCGAGCCAGTACACGCAGCGCCTGAACCGCATTTCGAAGCAACTGGGCGACAACATCAACGGCGTGCCGGTCAACTACAAGGTGTACATGACGAAGGACGTCAATGCATGGGCGATGGCCAATGGCTGCGTGCGCGTATATAGCGGCCTGATGGACCTGATGAACGACGACGAAGTGCGCGGCGTCGTGGGCCACGAGATGGGTCACGTGGCGCTCGGCCATACGAAGAAGGCAATGCAGGTCGCCTACGCGACGTCGGCGGCGCGCTCGGTGGCGTCGGCGGCGGGCGGCGCGGTCGCGAGCCTGTCGGCTTCGCAACTCGGCGATCTGTCGGAGAAGTTCGTCAATGCGCAGTTCTCGCAGTCGCAGGAAAGCGCAGCGGACGACTACTCGTTCGATCAGCAGAAGAAGAAGGGTTACAACCCGGCCGGTCTGGTGACGGCGTTCCAGAAGCTGGCGGCGCTGGACGGCGGCAAGTCGAGCATGCTGAGCTCGCACCCGTCGTCGCCTTCGCGTGCGAAGCACATCGAAGAGCGCATTGCTTCGGGCAAGTAAGCGGAGTATCGACCGGCGGCAGCGTTGCCGCCGGTGACGTGCGTCGCGGGCGCCAACGCTCGCGACGCAAGACGTCGGCAATTAGAAGAAGTAATGCACGCCGACAGTCAGGCTATCGTTGCGACGATGCCCCTGATCGTAGCTCGCGGTATCGCCCGTGTACTCGCCGGCTACGCTCCAGTTCTTGTGAAACTTGTACTCGACGCCCGCGCCGTAATGCAGGCGCGTGTCCGGCCACGTGCCCGTGAAACCGATGCGCGCATACGGCATGATGTTCTGCTGAAGCGGCATGCCGAACTTGGCGTCGATGCCCGCGTCCTTCTTGGTGGTCGAGCCGCCGTGGAAATCGGCGAAGCCTTCCACGCCGATCACGAAGCGTTCCACATCGAAGTTATATCCGACCGTGAGGCCGGGGAAGAACGTCGTGTGCGTGTCGGTCTGATAATGACGGCCGGTTGCATCCGACCAGTTGAGCCCGAGCTTAGCGCCCGCGTACGGGCCAGCGAATTCGCTTGCTTGTGCGGTCACCGCGCCCAGCGCCAGGATAATGAGCGGCGCGACGAATTTTCTTAAACTTGCCATGATGTTTGGAACCTCGTTGTTGCTCGGTGCATCGGTCTTGCCTGCCGTTGCGTTTAATTGCTGAAGAAACAGCAACGCGCGAGGTTAGGTTCCAACAGTTCACTTCGGAAGCGGATTTGTCTTAAAGCGGGCTGGCGGGAAGGAGGCGGTAACAAAAAGACGCAGAGTCGGCGTTTTGGGACGTCCTGGTCTTGCGGAATGAGCGTGTGACTTTAGAGTGCGTGCGTCGGGTTCGATTATTTAGCATGACAGAATAAATATCGCGCGGAATCGTCAGCGTCTGGTTCGAGCGCGAGCGGGTCGCGACGCTACGACGTGTGCAGCCGCGCGAACGTTCCGTCAGTAAGGCGAACCTTCGGTAGACGTGCGGAGGTGCTGCGTCTTGTGTCCTCGAGCTAATTGCCGCCCCGTCCTGCCGAAAGCCATGCCGCCATTGCCACGTTGGCTGCTGCGGTGCCGAATGAATCGCCCAAACAAAAAGCCCCGCAAGGCGCAAACCTTGCGGGGCTTCTCTTCCTACCACTGGCGGAGACGGCGACCGCCTATTTGCATTCCGTCGAATGCCGCATCGAGCCAAAATCTCTATTCTGGACAACAATTTAGGTGCGCCCTGATACCTATCTATTCCACATCGTTCCACGTGGAAATGCTCATGGATCAAATCTCCGCCGCTCCTGACTCAATCGAGTCCGCCCTTTCCCTCGTCGCAAAGCAGACCGCAAATACGTTCCGCTTTCTTAAGCAGCAACGTGCAAATCTGCTGCGTGCGCGCGCCATCGCGGAACAAACGCGCAAAGCGAGCATGCTGGGTTCGCTCGAGCACGTCGCAGCAAAGGCACGTCTCACTGGTCTAATCATGAACTTAGGATGCTCCGGGATCAGACGCGCAGCGCGAAAGAGCACCGTAGACTGAAAGCTTGGTCTATCCGTTCGCGGATAACTTCAATGAGGAGACGGTGTGGATGGGCGCAGCTTGTCCTAGAGCTCGGGAAAGGCGTGCTGCTCTTGAAGTCCTGAAGATGACCGGAGAAGCGCTGACCGCCGCCAGCGGCGGCGCAATCGCGCTTGGACTGCCGCCAGCGTCGTGAACATCGCGTGTGAGCGCGGCCTGAGCCGATAGCGGAGCCGCCCCTCACAACGGGCGGCCTATACCTCTGGATGGCGTGCTATTGGGCAGCGCTACAGTCGCCCACGTCTCAATGTCGGCTCTGAGGAAAGCCTTGTCCGCATCAGGGTCACAATGACCCTATGTTTTTTCTCCTTGCTTAGCGCTTATCTCTCTTATTTCCAACGAATCAAACTCAACGAATAACTCGGCACCGGCTGTCGCGGCAATAAATGCGATAAGCCGTCCTGACACCTTTGAGAATCGATCCGATTGCGCAAGCGCCGTGAGTGCTTTGCTGTAGGATGCGTCGGAAGGGGAAATGATCATAATGTCGTAGACAATATTCAAAATTCCAAAATGTTGAACTGAACAGCGACTTGTCCCGACAAATTCGACTTCTGCTTGCCGCTTATCAAAACTCAGACTCAAAACCAATCGATTGCCTTCGCGTACCGAAAGGGCGTCGATGTGCCAGTCATGAAAATAAACGAGTTGTTTGAGGGTGTCCATAGTTTAGAAAATTGAGACGGGGTTCCCATTGTCACGCCCGCCGTTATCCCAATTATGCGAATGTGGCGCACCAAAGCCGTGGTCGTGACCAAAATCGATGTCTACGGCCGCGTTGCCGTTTTTATCGTAGTAGCGCCACTGTTTTTTTCCTGAGTCATTCTCAAGCCAGCTATTAGGAGGGCCGCCTGTGCTTGGCAACCATGCCGTTTGCTCTTCATCGCCGATCTCGTCCGGCTGATACTCGAACGGCTGCGCGTCACTGAGCAACGAACTGCCTTCGCCATCGTCAGTATCTCCGAAGCTCTTCAGCATCGAATTGCCGCCGCTATCCCCGCTCGAACCCGCGCCGCCAAGCATCGCCCCGGCGACCCGTTCAACCGCGCCAAGCCAGTCAAAACCGCTTCCACTACCACCTGAACCACCGACCGCGCTTGCCGTGGCGGCAGCTTTGGCTGCAACTCGGCTGGACACGTATGGCGTGTCATCGATGAAGAAACCGTTCGCATCGAGCGGTGAATACTGGCCATTACAGAACCCGTAGACCGTAGGCTTCGGATCGGGTGTCCGCTTCGGCCAGCTTTGCGGCGCGTATTGCCGGGCGACCCGCCGACTACCCCGCCAAGCGCGGTCAATGGCAGGAATGAGTTGACCATCGCGTACCGCATCGCGAAGAATACACGTGATATCGTCCCCATCGACCGGCGGAGACAATCCCGAGATGCTCAAGTGTGCGCGGATAAAGGCAGCATACTCACCGAAATCCCTACAGGCGCGTGCGGCGCAGCGGTCGATGGAAAGTCGGAACAACCGGTCGAAGTCTCGCTGATCTTGCTCGATCTGTTCTTCGCACTCCTTGCGTGCTTTCTGACGCTCTTCGTAAGAGAGCTTCCAGCCGCGATCAACGTCCTGCACATCGCGGGCAGGTACAAGCGAACACTGCCAGTCGCTCGTTAGCGGCACCCACAACGCGTTATACGAACGCCCCCATTCTGGAAACGACATGTCACCTCCATCTTTAGCAGGAGTGCGAATCGTAAACGAGTGATGATGTGTATTTCGAGCCGCATCTCAATAATGCGAAGGGCGGCGCGATCACTTGCCAAGGACGCGCTTCGCCCTACTTCCGTCACCGGGCGGCGCAGCCCCAACAAGTCCGTGACGGTGATGCGCCCGTGTAAGCTTATTCGGCACCGTAGCGCAAGCGCTCGCTTCGCAGGGGCCACGGGCCTAGCCACGTTCGCTGGCCCACCGCGGAAGCTGCGGCGGCACCCGTAGGCCGTCGCAATGGCATATATCGATGCGAACGGAAACGCTTCGATGTCAGGTCAACGGCACATCGAGGTTTTTCAACAGACCTGGGTCATTTTGTGGGCCGGAAGAGCAAAAGCCCCGCAAGGCACAAACCTTACGGGGCTTTTCTTCCTACCACTGGCGGAGACGGAGGGATTCGAACCCTCGATCCAGTTTTTAGCCAGATGCTCCCTTAGCAGGGGAGTGCCTTCGACCTCTCGGCCACGTCTCCCAAACTTTTCGTCGCACCGGGAGTGCAGTGCAACGAGATCGAGATAATAGCGTGTTCCCCGGCAGTGGTCAAATTCACATGACGATTTTTTCCAATGGATCGACCACGAATGTTCCCGACGCCGACCACCGGAGCAAACCCCGCGCTTCTTACGCGCGATCCAGCTCGAACGCCTTGTGCAGCGCGCGCACCGCCAGCTCGGTGTATTTCTCGTCGATCAGCACCGAGATCTTGATTTCAGAAGTCGAGATCATCTGGATGTTGATGCCCTCTTCCGACAGCGTGCGGAACATCGTGCTCGCGATGCCCACGTGCGAACGCATGCCGACGCCCACCACCGACACCTTCGACACCTTCGGGTCGCCCAGAACCGTCTCCGCCTGCACGTGCCCCTTCACCTGACCGTTCAGGATTTCGAGTGCGCGCTGATAGTCGCCGCGGCCGACCGTGAACGTGAAGTCGGTCTTGCCGTTCACGCTCTGGTTCTGGATGATCATGTCGATGTCGATGTTCGCATCGGCCACCGGCCCGAGAATCTGATACGCGACGCCCGGCTTGTCGGGCACGCCCATGACCGCGATGCGCGCTTCGTCGCGCTGGAACGCGATGCCAGAAATCACTGCTTTTTCCATGTTCTCGTCTTCTTCAAAAGTAATCAGGGTGCCCGAGTGCATCTCTTCCTCGAGCGCCATCAGCGGGTCGGTCAGGCTGGAAAGCACACGCGTCTTCACCTGATACTTGCCGGCGAATTCCACCGAGCGGATTTGCAGGACCTTCGAGCCGAGACTCGCCATCTCCAGCATCTCTTCGAAGGTCACGCGGTCGAGCCGGCGCGCATCGTCGACGACGCGCGGGTCGGTCGTATACACGCCGTCGACATCCGTGTAGATGAGGCATTCGTCGGCCTTCAGCGCCGCCGCGATCGCGACCGCCGACGTGTCCGAGCCGCCCCGTCCGAGCGTCGCGATGTGCCCTTCCGGATCGACGCCCTGGAAGCCCGTAATGACCACGACCTTGCCGGCATCGAGATCGTTGAGCACGCGCTCACCGTCGATTTCGCTGATGCGCGCCTTCGTGAACGCGCTGTCCGTCTTGATCGGCACTTGCCAGCCGGCATAACTCACGGCGTCGAGACCTTCGGCGTGCAGCGCGATGGCCAGAAGGCCGACGCTGACCTGCTCGCCCGTGGAGGCAATCATGTCGAGTTCGCGCGGGTCCGGGTTCGCCGTGATGTCTTTTGCGAGGCCGAGCAAGCGATTCGTTTCGCCGGACATCGCCGACGGCACGACGACCATCTTGTGGCCGGCCTTGTGCCATTTGGCGACGCGCTTGGCGACGTTCTTGATGCGCTCGACCGAGCCCATCGAAGTGCCGCCGTATTTGTGTACGATGAGTGCCATTGTCGTTTTGAACAGAAGGGAAACACGCGCTGACGCGCTCAATGCAAGGTGCTGTGCGTTGCTCGACCGCTTCGGGGATGGATGAAGCCAGCAACGATACGCGGGATGCCGCCGCATGCCCGCCTTGCGGTCAGAACTCACGCAAGTGTGCTCAAGAGGTGCGTCAAGGGCGCGCGTTTGCAGGCGAAATTCGCGTCTTTTGAACGGAGATGCTGCGCAAAGCGCGTGGCGGGCAAGCGAGCTACGGTACCCGATCGAGGCCGAAATTACAAGATTGCACGCTTGCAACGGCCATTTTACCGGCTCGCGCGCAACGTCGCCGCTTCAGGCCAGCAGCAGGTCGGGCCGCCACACGATGCGGCGTAGCGGAGCGTTCGCGCTGTCCGGTCCGATCTCCGGCGCGACCTCACGATTCACGCCGATGCACGGCACGAACAGCAGCGCATCGCGGATGAAGAGCAACGGGACATCGCGTTTCCACGCCGGCACCCCGCGCTCCTGAAACAGGTTCTTGAGCGTGCGGCTCGGCGCATCCGCCGCGAGGCGCATCCGCTCGCCGCCCGCCCGCGAACGCGCGACGAGCGGCGCCGCGCGAAGCAAACCTTCCGCGATCACATCGGCGCCGGGCGTATCGACGGGCTCGAACACGAACGATCCCCGCCACTGCGGCAAGCGCCAGACCTCATCGCCTTGCCAGCGCAACTCGCCGGGCGCTCGCGCGATGGCCGCGCCCTGATCGAAATCGGGCGCATCAGCGCTATCGCCCTGCTCCCAGAACAACGCATTGCGATACACCCGCAGGCACTGCCCCGCATGATCGACGCGCAATGCGTGACCATCGCGCGCACGCGCCGCGTCCCGAAGCTGGCGCAGCATATCCGCGCTGCGCGCCGTCGATGCCGCCGGCAAGCCGCACACGCGCATCCAGTAGCGCAGCAGATTGATCGCGCGTTCGTCGTCGAGTGCGAGCAGCGTATCGAGCGCGAGCGCGCCCTCTTCGTCGCCGCGCGCCGTATCGAAGTCGATGCGCGCGAGGTCATCGAGCAGCCGCTGCGCCGAAGCCGCATGCGACGCCGTGCGCGCGAGCGCATCGCGAAAGCCGGGGAAATGCACGGCGAGCACCGGCAGCACGTCATGCCGCAGCGCGTTGCGCGCATAGCGAGTGTCGGCGTTGGACTCGTCGTCGATCCAGGTGAGATCGCGCTCGTGCGCGTATTGCTCCAGTTGCGCACGCAAGAGCCGCAACAGCGGACGCAGGCGCGGCGTCGCGCCACCGAGACGCTGCGGGGCCATCGCGGCCAGACCCGCGACGCCCGCGCCGCGCAACAACTGCAGCAGCACCGTCTCGGCCTGATCGTCGGCGTGATGCGCAATCAGCAGCGCCGACGCACCCGCTTCATCGCACATGTCGTCGAGGGCGCGGTAACGCGCATCGCGGGCGGCGGCTTCCAGGCTCTCGCCGCCCGAACGCATCACCTCGACGTGACGCGACGCATGGCGCACTTCGAGCGACGCAGCGAAGGCGGCGCAATGTGCGGCCCACGCATCGGCGTTCGGGCTCAGGCCGTGATGAACGTGCAGCGCCACGACGCGCGCCGCGCCGAAACAGCGCACGGCGGCATCGACGAGAACAGTGGAATCGAGACCGCCGCTCAGCGCGACGGCGAGCCGCGCATCGGAGGGCAGCGCGGCATCCGACACCGCAGCGCGCACCGCCTCGAGAACGAGGCGGCCGGCCGGGGTGTCGGTATCGGAGATCACGAGGACACGTGAAAGAGAGAAGGCCCGCTCATGCGCCGGGCAGCGATTCCTTGAACTTGCCGTATGCCATCAGCTTGTCGAAACGGCGATCGCGCAATTCCTGCACGCTCATGCCCTGGAACTGGCGCAGCGAGTCTGCGAGCGCACGCCGCAGCATCGCGGCCATGCCCTTCGGATCGCGATGCGCGCCGCCGAGCGGCTCGTTCACGATCTTGTCGATGAGCCCGAGAGCCTTCAGGCGATGCGCCGTCAAGCCGAGCGCTTCGGCCGCTTCCGGCGCCTTCGCCGCGCTCTTCCAAAGAATGGACGCACAGCCTTCCGGCGAGATCACGGAGTACGTGGAGAACTGGAGCATCATCACCGTATCGGCGACGGCGATGGCCAGCGCGCCGCCCGAACCGCCTTCGCCGATGATCGTCGTAATGATCGGCGTCTTGAGCTCCGCCATCACGTAAAGATTGCGTCCGATCGCTTCCGACTGTCCGCGCTCTTCCGCGCCGATGCCCGGATACGCGCCCGGCGTATCGACGAACGTGAAGATCGGCATGCCGAACTTCTCGGCGAGACGCATGAGCCGCTCGGCCTTGCGATAGCCTTCCGGACGCGGCATGCCGAAGTTGCGCAGCGCCCGCTCTTTCGTGTCGCGGCCCTTCTGATGGCCGATCACCATGCACGGCTGGCCGTTGAAACGCGCGAAGCCGCCGACGATCGCGAGGTCATCGGCGAATGAACGATCCCCATGCAGTTCAT
The DNA here is from genome assembly GCF_022879615.1 of Caballeronia grimmiae. NCBI lineage: Bacteria > Pseudomonadati > Pseudomonadota > Betaproteobacteria > Burkholderiales > Burkholderiaceae > Caballeronia > Caballeronia grimmiae. The sequence continues at coordinate 1,073,597 of NZ_CP084271.1, read as the reverse complement.
GGAAGTCGGTGAAAAGCTCGTTCACGTAGTCGAGCGTGTACGGACGCTGCGGGTGACGCGCGATCTGCGAAACCTGCCACGGAGACAGGTTGGCGTAGAGATCCTTCGTGAGCTGCTGGCTCTTCTTGGAGAGCCGCTCGATTTCTTCCGAGATGTCGACAGCGGAATCGTCCTGAACGAAGCGGAGTTCTTCGATCTTCGCTTCGAGTTCAGCGATCGGCTGCTCGAAATCCAGAAACGTGGTCTTCATGTGTTCGAGTCCTAGGAACAACGGGCAGGGCGCAGGGGCGTCTATTCTAACCGCGTCCGTCCCTGATAAATACGCGCGGAAGCTATCGATTATAAAGCAACGATAGCGCGCTAATTGCTGTGTGAAATCAGTGGTCTGCGGGAATCGGGTTGAGGCTGCGCCACATGTACCACGTCGCGACCGTGCGCCACGGCTCCCAGTTCGCCGCGACTTCGCGCGCTTCGCTGCGCGTGACGGGTTCGCCGCTGAAGTAATTGACGCTGATCGCCTGGATCAGGCCCAAGTCGTCGAGCGGCAGGACGTCCGGGCGCGACAGATTGAAGATGAGGAACATCTCTGCCGTCCATCGACCGATGCCGCGAATCTGCGTCAGCTCGGCGATGACGGCTTCGTCGTCCATCGACGCCCACGTGTCGACATGCAGCACGCCCGACACGAAATGCTGCGCGAGATCCAAGATGTACTCGGTCTTGCGCTTCGACAGTCCGCACGCCTGAAGCTTCTCCGGCCCGAGCTTGATGAACTGCGCGGGCACGACTTCCGGACACGCGGTCTTCACGCGCTCCCAGATGGCTTGCGCGGCTTTGACCGAAATCTGCTGTCCGGCAACCGACCGTGCGAGCGTCGAGAAGGGATCGCCCAGATTGACGAGATGGATCTCGCCGAACTTCGGAATCAGTTTTTTGAGGATACGGTCGCGCTTCATTAGATCAGCGCATGCCTTGTCCCAATAGTCAGGACGCGTGGCTTCGCGCGTCAGGCCGCCGACTTGCACCGATACCTCGGCATCCGCCGTGACGACGCGCGACTTGCGCACGACTTCGCCGTGCTCCTTGTCGGCGACGAGCGCCTGTGCGTTGGCGGCATCGGCCGCGACAGCGCGGCCATTGCCCTTCGCCGGCTGCGCTTCCGCTTCCACGGTGCGCGGCTTCGACGCACGCGCGGATACATCCTCGCCGTTGCCGCGCCGCGCGCTGCTTACGCTGTCGCTCGCCGCACGCAGCGAGATCGCGCGCTTGGCCGCGGTCTTGCGGGCCGTCGCCGTCGTTGCACCATTGCTCTTCTGCGTCGTCGATTCCGGTTGCGCACCGCGCGCGCGCTTCGTTGCGGGCGACGCGGCGCTTCCTGACGCGGGTCGCTTGACCGGCGTCTTCCTGGCCGTTGCCATCTTGCCTCCTGCCTGGCGAGTCGATCAGAGGGTTCGAAGGTTCGCGATCATACGCGGCGCCATTCGGTCGACCCACCCGGTTTGTCTTCAAGCGCAATACCGGCTTCGAGCAATGCGGCGCGAATCCGGTCTGCTTCGGCAAAATCTTTCGCCTGCTTGGCGGCGATGCGCTCGGCGATCTTCGCTTCGATCTCCTGCGGCGACAGTCCGTCCGCTGCCTCCGTGCCCGCCGCCTGTTGCAGGAACGCACGCGGCTCACGCTCAAGAAGCCCGAGCACCTGGCCCAGACCCTTCAGCTGGCGAGCGAGCGCCGGCTCGCGCGTGCGGTTCACTTCGCTTGCGAGATCGAACAGCACGGACACGGCCACCGGCGTGTTGAAGTCGTCGTTCATCGCAGACTGGAAACGCTGCGCGTTCGCCTCATTCCAGTCAAGTTGCTGATTGTCCGGCTCGACATCTTTCAGCGCGGTATATAGGCGAGTCAAGGCGTTCCTTGCATCGTCGATATGCACGTCGCTGTAGTTGAGCGGCGAACGATAGTGCGCACGCGCGATGAAAAAGCGCACGACCTCGGCATCGAACTTGGCCAGCACTTCACGGATCGTGAAGAAGTTGCCGAGCGACTTCGACATCTTCTCGCTGTCGATCTGCACGAAGCCGTTATGCATCCAGTAGTTCACGAAGGTCTTGCCGGTCGCGCCTTCGCTCTGCGCAATCTCGTTCTCGTGATGCGGAAACTGCAGGTCCTGACCGCCGCCGTGAATGTCGAACTGTTCGCCGAGCAAGGTGCAGGCCATCGCCGAACATTCGATATGCCATCCCGGACGGCCGCGTCCCCACTTCGAGTCCCAGCCTGAATCGGCAGGCTCGCCCTCCTTCGAATGCTTCCACAACACGAAGTCGAGCGGGTCTTCCTTGGCATCGTTCGCAGCAACGCGCTCGCCCGCGCGCAGGTCTTCGAGCGACTTGCCCGAGAGCTTGCCGTAGCCCGCGAACTTGCGCACCGCGTAATTCACGTCGCCGTCCTTCGCGTGATACGCATAGCCGTTCGCCTGCAACGCATCGATCATGCCGAGCATCTGCGGAATGTAGTCGGTGGCGCGCGGCTCGAGGTCCGGGCGCGCGACGCCGAGTGCATCGGCGTCTTCGTGCATCGCCTGGATGAAGCGCTGCGTGAGCGACTTGATCGGCTCGTTGTTCTCGACGGCGCGGCGAATGATCTTGTCGTCGACGTCCGTGATGTTCTGCACGAACGTGACCTTGTAGCCGATCGTCCGCAGCCATCGCTGCACGACATCGAACACGACCATCACGCGCGCATGACCGATGTGACAGTAGTCATAGACGGTCATTCCGCAGACGTACATGCGTACCTCGCCGGGGCGAAGCGGCGTAAAGGGTTGCTTGTCACGCGCGAGCGTGTTGTAGATGCGCAGCGAATTCATAGAGGGCAGTGCGTGTACCGGAACACCGTGCGTTGTCGACGAGGTGACGTGCTCGATGCTGGCGGTAACGGATGACACGCACACGCGAGCGCGAACACGACGGTCAGTCGACCAGGACGGAGACGGCCACGAGTGGCAAAGAGAGTCCGGCGTTGGCAACGCGCGACCACGTGTGAAACATGGCGTGCAAGGCGTGCGCGGAACGGGCGGACCTTTTGTTAGAATGGGTCGGAGTATAACACTCGGACTTGAGCCTATGAAATCTCCAAGCGGCCGCACGACGGGCGTTGCCAGTCATGCCGCGAGCCAGGCTGAAGCCCTCGCAGTGCATCGTGTTTCGAGTGGCGTTTCGCGCTTCATTCCCCTTCTCTTCCCGCTCCATTCCTTGACCCGATTCCAAGTGACTCACGCTCAAGCGCGCATGTCTTCGCAAGTTTCCCGCCTGCCGGCTTCAGTTCGTTCCCGCGATGCCTTCCGCGCGACGCTTTCGCGCGCCGCGGCCGTTGCCGTCATCGGCGTAGCCGCGTGCTTCGGAGCGTCGACGGCGGCGCTCGCGCAGGTTTCGTCGGCGACGGCGGACGGCACGCCGGAAATCGATGCGTCCATCGCCGGCAAGGACTGGAACGCCGCGCTCAAGCAACTCGACGCGCGCATCGCGACGAATCCGCGCGACGTGCAGGCGAAGTTCAAGCGCGCAACGGTGCTCGCCCGCCTGAATCGCGACGACGAAGCCATCACCGCGTTCACCGAACTGACGCAGGCCTACCCGGAACTGCCCGAGCCGTACAACAATCTGGCCGCGCTCTACGCGAAGAAGGGCCGCTATGAAGATGCGCGCGTCGCGCTGGAAACGGCGGTGAAGGCGAACCCCGGCTACGCGCTTGCCTATGACAATCTCGGCGATCTGTACCTTCGGCTCGCGAGCGAATCGTACAAGCGCGCGCAGTCGCTCGGCTCGACGAGCCCGCTCACGCGCCAGCGGGTTGCGGGCATCCAGAACATCATCACCCCGCCGCCGAAGAAGCGTGCCGCGAGCGCGGCTTCCGGCGCACAGGCCGCATCGGCGCCGCGCGTGCCATCGGACGAATGGACGCCGACGCAAGGCGAGAATTCGTCGACGATGCCATCGCCCGACAGTTTCTCGCCCTTCGGCGGATCGACCGGCTCGTTGCCGACGTCGCCCTATGTCGCGCCGAATCCGCAGCCGTGAAACGGACCAGCCGGCCCCGCCCGCGCAGGAGTTAAGCTGTAGTCTTCGCGCGGCGGCATTTCACGCACGCCGTCGCGGTTGACGCTTTGCATTCATCACCCGAGGATCGAACCTTCATGAAATTGCTGATGTTGGCGCTTTCCGGCGCCGCCCTGATCGCGACCGCCCCCGCCTTTGCTCAACCCGGGCAACCCGCGCAGGCCGCGCATCCGAACGTGCTCTTCAAAACTTCGCAAGGCGACATCCGCGTCGAGCTTTATCCCGAGAAGGCGCCGAAGACCGTCGAGAACTTTCTCGCCTACGTGAAGTCCGGACAGTACAGCGGCACGATCTTTCATCGCGTCATTCCGGGCTTCATGATTCAGGGCGGCGGCTATAACACGAGCTTCGCCGAGAAGCCGACCCGCGCGCCGATTCCGCTCGAAAGCCGTAGCGGCCTGAAGAACGCCACCGGCACGATCGCGATGGCGCGCACCAGCAACCCGGACTCGGCCACGGCCCAATTCTTCATCAATACGGTCGATAATGCGGGCCTCGACTATCCGAACCCGGACGGCAACGGTTACGCGGTGTTCGGCAAGGTCGTCGCGGGCATGGATGTCGTGAAGAAGATCGAAGGCAGCCCGACCACCACGCGCGGCCCGATGGCCGACGTGCCGCAGAAGCCGACCGTGGTCGAGTCGGCGACGGTGGTCTCGCAGTAACGCGAATATCCTGGCGGCGTGCCCTCGCGCGCCGCCCAACTACAACCGAACACACCGGAGAAAACACATGGTCGAACTGCATACGAACCACGGCGTCATCAAGCTCGAACTCGACGCAGAAAAAGCGCCGAAGACGGTCGAGAACTTCCTCAACTACGTGAAGAAGGGCCACTACGACAACACGGTGTTCCATCGCGTGATCGACGGCTTCATGATTCAGGGCGGCGGCTTCGAGCCGGGCATGAACCAGAAGCCGACGGACGCGCCGATCAACAACGAAGCGAACAACGGCCTCACGAACGACAACGGCACGATCGCGATGGCGCGCACCAACGATCCGCACTCGGCGACCGCGCAGTTCTTCATCAACGTGAAGGACAACGACTTCCTGAACCACTCGTCGCCGACGCCGCAGGGCTGGGGCTACACCGTGTTCGGCAAGGTCGTCGAAGGCATGGATGTCGTCGAAAAGATCAAGAAGGTCCGGACCGGCTCGAAGGGCTTCCATCAGGACGTGCCGGTCGATGACGTCGTGATCGAAAAGGCCGTGGTGGTCTGACTTCCCATCGCATGATCGAGTCGAAGTCTTTCGGTCGCGAAACGGAACAGGAAGCAGCGGGCGCAGCGCATGACGCGCGCCCGCTGTTTTTCATTTCGGACCTGCACCTGAGCGAGGCGATACCGAACACGGTCGCCGCGTTCGAGCATTTCATCGAGGTGACGGCGAACGAGGCCGACTCGGTTTTCATCCTCGGGGATCTTTTCGAATTCTGGATCGGCGACGACGTGCTCGATCCCGCCGTCACCGACGAGCGCGGCCGCTTTGCGCGCCGCATGACGAGGCTGCTGCACACGCTGTCCGAGCGCGGCATCGCGCTTTACGTGATGCACGGCAATCGCGACTTTCTGCTGGGCAGGCGCTTCATGAAGGAAGCCGGCGCAATGCCGCTGCCCGATCCCTTCACGATGACCGCGTTCGGCACGCGCATCGTGCTCGCGCATGGCGACGCCCTCTGTACCGACGATACCGGTTATCAGCGCTTTCGCCGTTTCGCGCGCAACGGCATCGCGCAGCGCCTCTTTCTCGCGCTGCCGCTGAAGACGCGGCTTGCCATCGGCCAGCGCATGAGAATGACGAGCGAAGGCGCGCGAACGCACGAGGCATCGGCGAAATACGACGTGACGCGTCCCGCCGTCGCGTCGCTGTTCGAGCAGAGCCACACGCATACGATGATTCACGGCCATACGCATCGCCCGGCGATGCATCGCGAAGCCGATGGCGTGCGCTGGGTGCTGCCCGACTGGGAACTCGATATCGACGAGCCGCGCGGCGGTTACCTGCGCGTCGATGCAAATGGCGTGCGCGCGCTGCCTCTATAACTGACGCTCGACGCCGCGCGTTTCGCCGTCCATCGCGGAGCACATGCGCTTCAGGTCGACGAGCGTCGCGCCATCCACGCCTTCCACGCCATGCAGCGCCTCCACACGCGCGCCGAGCCGCTCCAGCGCGGCGACGATCTCATCGGTGCGCAGCGACTGCTTCGACGCGTGATCGATCAGGCCGTGAATCGCGAGAGACACCGGGTCGTCCGCGTTCGGCGTGATGCCGTAGGCGCAGAAGCCGTCGCGGGCATCGGTCTTCGGCTTCGGCACCGCAGGCATCACGATGCGCGCCGGATTGCCGACCGCCGTGCCGCCCGCCGGCACCGGCTTCACGACGACCGCGTTCGAGCCGATCTTCGCATTCGCGCCGACGGTAAAGCTGCCGAGCACCTTCGCGCCCGCGCCGACGATCACGCCGCGCTCGAGCGTCGGATGCCGCTTCGCCCCGCGCGTGAGCGACGTGCCGCCGAGCGTGACGCCCTGATAGATCGTGCAGTCGTCGCCGATTTCCGCCGTTTCGCCGATCACCACGCCCATGCCGTGATCGATGAACACGCGCCGTCCGAGCGTCGCGCCCGGATGAATTTCGATGCCGGTCAGAAAGCGCCCCATCTGCGATACGAAGCGCCCCGACCAGCGCCAGCCGCGACGCCAGCACGCGTTCGCAAAGCGATGCAGCACGATCGCATGCAGGCCCGGATAACACGTGACCACTTCGAGCACGCTGCGTGCGGCGGGATCGCGCTCGCGGATGGCGGCAATGTCTTCGCGGATTCGGTCGAACATGTCGGACTCTCGGTCGGGGGAAGGGGCGCTGCTGCGCCGGTGGCTTAAGCAGATTTAGCGCAATGCTTATATCGGCATGCCGTTTTCGCCGATTGTAGGACGAGCGCGCGAACCGCGCCCGATGCCCCCGCTGACAGCGCGGTCTGCCTCAGTCCTTGTTCGTCCGCAAGAGAATGTGTTTCGCGATGCCGCGCAGGATGTTCACTTCCTCGTGTTCCAGCCCCGAGCGCGCGAACAACCGCCGCACGCGCGACATCAGCTTCTTGGGATTGGCGGGATCGAGAAAGTCCAGCGCAACGAGCGCCTCTTCGAGGTGCGCGTACATGCCCTCGATTTCATCGCTCGATGCGCTCTGCTGCGCCGGCGCCGCGAGCGACGGCGCAGGCGCGGCATCCTGAAACGCGATGCGCAGTTCGTAGGCAAGCACCTGCACCGCTTGCGCGAGATTCAGCGAGCTATATGCCGGATTGGCCGGGATGTGCGCCAGCGCGCTGCATCGCTCGACATCGGCGTTGGAGAGGCCCGTGCGCTCGTTGCCGAACACCAGGGCGATGTCGCCGTGCGGCACGAATTCATGCGCGCGCTGCGCGACGGCTCGCGGCGGCATGTGCGGCGGCCCGTATTCGCGCGTGCGCGCCGTCAGCGCCACGGACCAGCGCACGCCGACGAGCGCTTCCGCGAGCGTATCGACGACCTGCGCGCCAGCGAGGACATCGTCGGCGCCGCTCGCCATTGCGATGGCTTCCGGCTCGTTCTTGACGTCCGCGACGCGCGGCGCGACGAGCACGAGGCGCGAGAAGCCCATCGTCTTGAGCGCGCGCGCCGCTGCGCCGACATTGCCCGGATGACTCGGCTCGACGAGGATGAACCGCGTGGACGCGAAGCCGCCGGCGGGAGAAGCAAGTTGATTGGAGTCCAAGGCGCGGATTCTGCTGAAGGGTTGCGAAAAAACTGAAGCGGGGAATCGGCTATCTTATCCCGAAGCCCGGCCGCCGCTCGCGGCAATCGGAAACATCCGGCTTCGGGTAAAATGCTCCGTTCGCGCCGTGACCGCGTAGTGGTCCGCGAGCGCCCCGCTCTTATTCAATTCGTCTTTCGTCGACATAGTCGTTGTCGCCAACTTCATCGCCCGCGCCATTGCAAAGCACGCGGCGGTCAAAGGATTTCGCTCATGCAACCGATGCTCAATATCGCTGTCAAGGCCGCGCGCCGCGCCGGACAGATCATCAACCGCGCGTCGCTCGACCTGGATCGACTCCAGGTCAGCAAGAAGCAGCACAACGACTTCGTGACGGAAGTCGACAAGGCGTCCGAAGCCGCGATCATCGAGACGCTGCGCACCGCCTTTCCCGATCATTCGATCCTCGCCGAAGAATCCGGCGCGGACGAACGCGAGTCCGAGTATCAGTGGATCATCGATCCGCTCGACGGCACCACCAATTTCATCCACGGCTTTCCGTATTACTGCGTGTCGATCGCGCTCGTGCACCGGGGCATCCCGACGCAGGCCGTCGTCTACGATCCGACGCGCAACGATCTCTTCACCGCATCGCGCGGGCGCGGCGCGTATCTGAACGAGCGGCGCATTCGCGTCGGCAAGCTCGATCGCCTGTCGGACGCGCTCATCGGCACCGGCTTTCCGTTCCGCGACGGCCAGGGCCTCAACGCCTACATGCGCCTCTTCAGCGAAATGACGCTGTCGTGCGCCGGTCTGCGCCGCCCCGGCGCCGCCGCGCTGGATCTTGCGAACGTCGCGGCCGGACGCCTCGACGGCTTCTTCGAGCAAGGCATCCATCCGTGGGACGTCGCGGCGGGCAGCCTGATCGTGACCGAAGCGGGCGGGCTGGTCGGCAACTACACGGGCGAATCGGACTTCCTGTTCAAGAACGAGATCGTCGCGGCGAACCCGAAGGTCTACGCGCAGATGGTCAAGATTCTCGACATGTACTCGCGCACGCGTCTGACGGGCGAATAACACCGCTTCACGGGGCGCCGGGCGCGCCCCATGCTCCAATCGGCGCGCTGCTTCACGCCTGACGCGGCGCCGTCCGCTGTCCGCTTCCCGTACTTGCCCGCTCGATGCAAGACCGTCGCACGTTCTGCCGTTCCGCTCTTCCTCGTCGCGCCCCAGCCTCCGCCCGACATGAAAAAAGGCTTCTACACGATCATCGCCGCGCAGTTCGTTTCGTCGCTCGCCGATAACGCGCTTCTCATCGCGGCCATCGCGATGCTCGCCGTCGTGCAATCGGCGCCCTGGGTCACGCCGCTGCTGCAAATCTTCTTTACGATCTCGTACGTGGTGCTCGCGCCCTTCGTCGGTGCATTCGCCGACGCCCTGCAAAAGCGCCATGTGATGTTCATCTCCAACGCGCTCAAGGGGGGCGGCTGCGCGCTGATGATCGCGGGCGTGCATCCGATGATCGCGTATGGCGTGGTCGGCCTCGGCGCGGCTGCGTATTCGCCCGCCAAATATGGCATCCTCACCGAGCTGCTGCCGCCGGAGAAGCTGATTCCGGCGAACGCGTGGCTCGAATCGGCGACGGTCGGCTCGACCATTCTCGGCACCGTGATCGGCGGCGCGCTCGTGAGTCAGGTCGTCGGCCGCTGGGTCGAGCATGCGCACGTGCCGTTCGTGAGCACCGCCGCGCACGCCGCGATGTTCGCCGTGATGGTGATCTACGCGTCGGCGGCGGTCATCAATGCGTTCATCCCCGATACGGGCGCGCGCTATCCGAACCTGCTCATGCAGCCGACGCGCCTCGTCCACGATTTCTCCCACTGCTTCAAGGTGCTGTGGCGCGACAAGCTCGCGCAGATCGCGCTTTGGGTGACGACACTGCTCTGGGGCGCAGCCGTCACGCTGCAACTGCTCGTGCTCAAATGGGCCGACGCGAATCTCGGGCTGTCGCTGTCGAAGGCGGCGGTGCTGCAGGGCGTGACGGGCGTGGGCATTGCGCTGGGCGCTGCGGCGGCGTCGGCGTGGATCGTGCTGCGGCAGTCGCTCAAGGTGTTGCCGGTCGGCGTGCTGATCGGCGCGGTTGCGGTGGCGATGGCCTTCTACAACAAAGACCTGTTTCCGGCGGGCGCAGGCGTGCATGCCGGGCCGGTGTTCATGCCCGCGTACATTCTGATGGCCTATCCGCTGATGATCGCGCTGGGCGGCCTGTCGGGCTTCTTCATCGTGCCGATGAACGCGATCCTTCAGCATCGCGGCGCGACGCTGCTTTCCGCGGGCCATTCGATCGCGGTGCAGAACTTCAATCAGAACCTCGCCGTGCTCGCGATGCTCGGCTCCTACGCGCTGCTGCTGACGGAGAAGGTGCCGGTGCAGTGGATCATCGTGATTTTCGGCGTGTTCGTCTGCGGCATGATGGCGCTGGCGATGCGCCGCCACACGCAGAACGAACGCGAAGTCGACCTGGGCGCGCTCGCCGAGGAATGAAGCTTGCTTCGACGTGATATCGGTTCATCGCCTCGGGCCGCCCGATTCGCGACAGAGGGAGGGAACGATGGCGGACGAGTCGAAGTCGTAACAGCAGTGAACGAGAGGATGAATCAGCGCATGATGCGCAGGCAGCGCGCGATTGAATGCGCTGCCATTCTTCGGCACGTCAATAAAGGAGCATGAAAATGGGATTGTTCACACGTTCGACGCTCGATAGCAAAATCAATGGCGCAGCCGACGTCGGCCAGCGCGCGGTGCGCGGGGCGAGCGATGTCGTCGATTCGGCCAGCGACCAGTTGCGCAGCTTTCTCGATGAGTTGGAGGATTCGCTCCACAGCGCGAAGGACATCGACTCCGACAAGCTGCGCAAGCAATTGCAATCGAAGCTGAAGTACGCGCGCTCGCAAATGGGCGGCGCGGGTTCGGCGATTACCGACCGCTTCGGCAATGCAGCCGGCTACGCCGATGAGTTCGTGCACGACAGGCCGTGGCACACGCTCGGCGCGGTCGCGGGGCTTGCGCTCCTGATCGGCTTTCTGGCGGGCCGCGCCTGATCGCAGCGGCGTTCGACTGTCACATGCCGGGGTCATCGTTCGATGGCCCCGCTTCGCTTCGCGATTCGGCCTATCCCTCCCGGCCGCCTCCTTCCCCCAACCCCGACAGGTTAAACTCTTGCACTATTGGCTGACCCGCGGCTGAACGCACGCCGCGTTCGGTCCATTCGCTTTTACCGCACGCAAGATGGGCAATCACACGGCAACTCCCGACTCTCTTCCGGCATCGGCCGCACCCGCGCTTGCTGCGGATTTCTCGCAGCACACGCCGATGATGCAGCAATACCTTCGCATCAAGGCGGATCATCCCGGCACGCTCGTTTTCTATCGCATGGGCGATTTCTACGAGCTGTTCTTCGATGACGCCGAGAAAGCCTCGCGCCTGCTCGATCTCACGCTCACGCAGCGCGGCGCATCGGGCGGCAATCCGATCCGTATGGCCGGCGTGCCGCATCATTCGTGCGAGCAGTATCTGGCGAAGCTGGTGAAGCTCGGCGAATCCGTCGCGATTTGCGAGCAAATTGGCGATCCGGCCACGTCGAAGGGACCGGTCGAGCGCAAGGTGGTGCGGGTGGTGACGCCCGGCACGCTGACCGACGCGGCGCTTCTCTCCGACAAAAACGATGTCTACCTGCTTGCGCTCTGCCCCGCGCATAACCGTCGCGGCGTGGCGACGAACGTCGGCCTCGCGTGGCTCAATCTGGCGAGCGGTGCGCTGAGACTCGCGGAAGTCGCGCCCGAGCAAGTGGCGGCGGCGCTGGAGCGCATCCGCCCGTCGGAAACGCTCATCGCGGATACGGTCGTCGACGTGCAGGCGAATTTCGGCGTACCGACGCTCGCTGCCACCACGCGTGTGCCCGCCTGGCACTTCGACGTCGGCTCGGGCGCGGCGCGTCTTCGCGAACAACTGGACGTCGCGAGCCTCGACGGCTTCGGCGGCGAATCGCTCACGTGCGCGTGCGGCGCGGCGGGTGCGCTGCTCCTCTACGCCGCGGCGACGCAAGGCCAGCAGTTGCGCCATGTGCGCAGCCTGAAGGTCGAGTATGAATCGGAGTACATCGGGCTCGATCCCGCGACGCGACGCAATCTCGAACTGACCGAGACGCTGCGCGGCACGGAATCGCCCACGCTGTATTCGCTGCTCGACACCTGCGCGACGACGATGGGCAGCCGCCTCTTGCGGCACTGGCTGCATCATCCGCCGCGCGATGCGTCGATCGCGCAAGCACGTCAGCACGCGATCGGCGCGCTGCTCGATGCGCCATCATCGACCGGTCTCGACGCTTTGCGCACCGCGTTGCGCAAGATTTCCGACATCGAGCGCATTACCGGACGGCTCGCGCTGCTGTCGGCGCGTCCGCGCGATCTGTCGTGCCTGCGCGATACCTTCGCCGCCCTGCCCGATCTTCAGGCGATCGTCGCCGCGCTGCCCGCGCAACCGGCTGCGCTCACGCGCATCGGCGAGGCGCTCGAACCGCCTGGCGAATGCCTGCATCTGCTTACGAGCGCCATCGCGCCGGAGCCGGCCGCGCTGATTCGCGACGGCGGCGTGATTGCTCGAGGCTACGATGCCGATCTCGACGAACTGCGCGACATTTCCGAAAACTGCGATCAGTTCCTGATCGATCTCGAAGCGCGCGAGCGCACGCGCACGGGCATCGGCAACTTGCGCGTCGAATATAACAAGGTGCACGGCTTCTATATCGAGGTCACGCGCGGGCAGACCGACAAGGTGCCGGACGATTATCGCCGCCGTCAGACGCTCAAGAATGCCGAACGCTACATCACGCCGGAACTGAAGGCGTTCGAAGATAAGGCGCTCTCCGCGCAGGAGCGCGCGCTTGCCCGCGAACGCGCGCTGTACGATGCGCTGCTGCAGAACCTGCTGCCGTTCCTCGCGGATTGCCAGCGCGTCGCGAGCGCGCTCGCCGAACTGGATCTGCTCGGCGCGCTTGCGGAACGCGCCCGCGCACTCGACTGGGTCGCGCCGGAGTTCGCCGCCGATGCGGGCATCGATATCGAACAGGGACGGCATCCGGTTGTCGAGGCGCAGGTGGAGCAGTTCATCGCCAACGACTGCTGCCTGAGCGACGAGCGCAAGCTGTTGCTCATCACCGGCCCGAACATGGGCGGCAAGTCCACGTTCATGCGGCAGACCGCGCTGATCGCGCTGCTGGCGTATGTCGGCAGCTACGTGCCGGCGAAGCGCGCGCGCTTCGGCAAGCTCGACCGCATCTTCACGCGCATCGGCGCAGCGGACGATCTCGCGGGCGGCCGCTCCACCTTCATGGTCGAGATGACCGAAGCTGCCGCCATCCTGAACGATGCGAGCTCATCGAGCCTCGTGCTCATGGATGAAATCGGACGCGGCACGTCCACGTTCGACGGCCTCGCGCTCGCGTGGGCCATCGCGCGGCATCTGCTGTCGCACAATCACTGCTACACGCTTTTCGCCACGCATTATTTCGAGCTGACGCAACTGCCGGCGGAGTTCGCCCAGGCAGCGAACGTGCATCTTTCGGCGGTGGAGCACGATCACGGCATCGTGTTCCTGCATGCCGTCAGCGAAGGCCCGGCGAATCAGAGCTACGGCTTGCAGGTCGCCCAGTTGGCGGGCGTGCCGGCGGCGGTGATCCGCGCGGCGCGCAAGCATCTCGTGCATCTGGAACAGCAGTCGATCGGCCAGCCGACCGCGCAGTTCGATCTTTTCGCGAGCCCGCCGTACGCATTCGAAGATGCGGCCGACGAGCCCGCCCAAGCCGATGCGCCGGAGCATCCGGCGCTGGAAAAGCTGCGTGCGCTCGATCCGAACGATCTGCGTCCGCGCGACGCACTCGATCTGCTCTACGAACTGCATGAACTGGCGAAGTCCGCGCCGGATGCATCGCGATGAGCGTAACGCTCCGCGCGCGATGACGCGCAGTCGGTCGCGCATCGCGAGCGCGACGTTGCGCGCCATCCTGACGACGCTGCTGTTCGCCGTATGCCCGATCACCCATGCGCAGGACGGCGACCCGCTCACGTTCGCCGTCATCGCCGATGCGCTCGCCCGCCCCGCCGACGAAGCGCCCGTTCGCCAGATGCTCGACGCCATCGGGCGCGACCGCGATATCGCGTTCATCGTCTACGACGGCAACGTTAAGGGCAGCACGGAGGCGTGCCGCGACAGCATCTATCAGTCGCGCCGCGATGTGCTCGACGGCTCGCGCACGCCGCTCGTGCTGCTGCTAGGGCAACACGACTGGGCCGACTGCGGCCTCGCACATACCGCCGCCTACGATCCGGTCGAGCGGCTAGATTTCGTGCGCCAGCTTTTCTTCGCGGACGCCAATTCGCTCGGGCAACAGCCGCTCGCGCTATCGCGTGAAAGCGACGTCGCGCGCTTTCGGTCGTTTCGTGAAATCGTGCGGTGGCAGGCGCAAGGTGTGGCGTTCATCGGCCTCAATGCGCCGAGTCCGAACAATCACTATCTGACCGCGGGCGGGCGCAACGGCGAGTTCGAGGACCGCGCCGTCGCGACTTCGTTCTGGCTCGAACATGCGGCGGAATCCGCGCGGCGCTCGGGACTGCGTGCACTCGTGATCATCCTTCAGGGCGACCCCGACTTCGCGCGTTACGAGCGGCGCGACCGCTTCGCGTGGCTGCGCTTCTCGCGCACGACCCCGCCGCGTGACGGCTTTCTGGAACTCAAGCGCAGTCTCGTGAAAGCGGCCGAGACGTTTCGCGGGCCGGTCATCGTGATTCATCGCACGGAGGCACCGGAGCCGAATGGCTTCCATATCGATCAGCCGCTGCGCAACGACAAGGGCCTGACGGTCACGAACCTGACGCGCGTCGCGCTCGCGTTGAAGAAGCCGCAATCGCAATGGCTCGAAGTATCCACCGATGCCGGATGGCGGCCGCCGTTTCGCTTGCGTGTGCGCGACGGGCGGACCGTGCGCGATACACGCGGTGCGAACGAAGCCCGCAAACGCGAGCCGGTCGATCCGCAAGCTGATCCGTACGCGATACCGTATGGGTCGCCGTACTCCGCGCCGTACTCTGCGCCCGCATCCGGGCCGGCGGCGCCGTTGCATCACGATCTGCCCGACGCGTTGCCGCCTGCGCCATCGCTGATTCAGCCGGCGTCCGGTCTTCCGCCGATCCTCACGCCGCCGCAGGCGCTGCCGCCGATTTTGCCGACGCCGGCATCGAGCGTGCCGCCCTCCGGGCCTGGCAATACGAACGGTCGCGCACAATAAAAAAGCGCAGCCTCGCGCTGCGCTTTTTCTAACGACCGCCTGCTGCGTCCGATAGACGCTCAGTAAAGCCGCTCAATGAAGCGTCGGACCCGAGTCCTTGCGCGGACCGGCTTCTTCGTCGTCATCTTCGTCTTCATCCGCGATGTGCAGGCCGTCTGCACCGTGCGCATGCTGATGCTCGATCTCGTCTTCGGTCGCCGTGCGCACTTCCTGCACCGACAACGCAAAACGCAACGCCATGCCCGCGAGCGGATGATTGCCGTCGAGCACCACCTTGTCTTCGGCGACGTCCGTGACGGTGTAGATGAGCGAGTCGAGTTCGTCGTCGCTATCTTCGGGCGTGCCTTCGAACTGCATGCCCACTTCGAGCGGCTCGGGGAAGCGGCCGCGTTCTTCGACCTTCACGAGTTCGGGATCGTATTCGCCGAACGCGTCCTGCGGTTCGAGTTGAATCAACGTTTCGTAGCCAGGTTCGCGGCCGTCCAGCGCTTCCTCGATCTTGGGGAACGTGCCATCATAGCCGCCGTGCAGATAGACCATCGGCTCGTCGCTTTCTTCGATCAGATTGCCTTGTGCATCCGATAGCTTGTACGCGACCGAAACGACAGTGTCTTTCGCAATTTTCATTGAATCCTCCAAGATACAAGCCTCGATTATACGATGCGCCAGCGGCCCTCAGACGTTACTCCTTTGCCTCCAGACAACCATAACGAACCCGCCCGAGCGCCGCTTCCAGACGAAGTGTCGCCCCTTTTGGGCAACCGTACGCCGCGACAGTTCATGCGGCGTTACTGGCAGAAAAAACCGCTGCTGATTCGCCAGGCGATCCCCGGCATTTCTGCCCCGCTCCCTCGCGAGGAACTCTTCGGACTCGCCGATTCTGACGACGTCGAATCGCGCCTCATCACGCATTTTCGGAACACGTGGAATCTGGAGCACGGACCGTTCGCAGCCGACGAACTGCCATCGGTCAAGAAGCGCGAATGGACACTGCTCGTGCAAGGCGTGAACCTGCATGACGACCGTGCACACGCGCTGATGAACCGCTTCCGCTTCATTCCCGACGCGCGGCTCGACGATCTGATGATCTCCTACGCAACGGATGGCGGCGGCGTAGGTCCGCACTTCGACTCCTACGACGTGTTTTTGCTGCAAGTGCATGGCAAGCGCCGCTGGCGTATCGGCGCGCAGCGCGACCTTTCGCTAAAACCCGGTTTGCCGTTGAAAGTTTTACAGCACTTCGAAGCGGAAGAAGAGTGGGTGCTGGAACCGGGCGACATGCTGTATCTGCCGCCGCATATCGCGCATGACGGGGTCGCCGAGGGCGAATGCATGACGTGCTCCATCGGCTTTCGCGCACCGTCGGCGCAGGAACTGACGTCGCAGTTCCTGTATCACCTCGCCGAGCGAACCGGGGACGGCGCACGAGCCAAGGCAGACGCGCGTTATCGCGATCCCGCGCAACCGCCTGTCGATACGCCCGCCGCGTTGCCGCCGCTGCTCGTCGAACGAGTAGGCGCGATCCTTGCAAACGTCAGTTGGACTGATAAGGATATTGCGGAGTTTTTGGGCAGTTATCTGAGCGAGCCGAAAGCGAATGTGGTATTCGATCCGCCGGTTCGCGCGCTGAATGAGCAAAAATTTGTAGAGCGCGCGAAAAAGACGGGTATCAGGCTAGATAGAAAGACGAATTTGCTCTACAACACGCACTCGTATTTCGTTAATGGCGAAGCCGCTGCGTTATCCGCAAAGGCTAAAAAGTGGCTGCCCGAACTCGCTGATACTCGGCGTCTGGAGGCGAAACGCTTTGTAACACTTACAGACGATCTGACAATGACATCGTTGCTGCACGAGTGGTATCGTGCGGGCTGGATTCAGACGGAGTCATCGGCCTGAAACGCTTGACGTGCAAGCGCTCGGGAGTTTCTGGAATGCCGGGGTTTTGCTGTTCCGCAATACGAAAATTTGTATGAGAAAGACAACGTATCGGCCCCTCATTTATCGACGGTCGTTGCGAAAGTGCCTATAATTTCCGGCCAAGCCGTAGTTGGTCTCACACCAAAAAGAATTGTGAGGCTCCACAGCGGCCCTGGTCGGTGTTGGAGCACACATTACCGGTACTTTGCGCTGTTGCTTACCTTTAACCATAAAAGGACGTGATCATGAAGAAATCCCTCCTCGTAGCATCCCTGTTGGCTGCTGTTGCTCTGGCTGCATGCAACAAGTCTAGCGATACGGCTGCTCCGAGCGCTGCAAGCGATACGTCGGCTGCTTCGGCTCCGGCTGCTGCCGCTTCGGACGCTAACGTTGCTGCATCGAGCGCTTCGGCCGCTGCAAGCGACGCAGCTTCGGCTGCTGGCGCGGCTTCGGACGCTGCTGCTTCGGCTTCGGCTGCTGCTCCGGCATCGGGCGCAAGCCAGTAAGGCCGTCAGGCGCTTACGCCAGCGCGTTAAGCCTGGCACAGGCCGCTCACCGCGGCCTGAAACAAAAAAACCGGCTCTTGGGCCGGTTTTTTTGTGTCTTCGCAATGAATGCGTCGAACGCTTCGCTCATCTCATAGCGACAGCCAGTCGAACCCTTCTGCTTGTGTCGCCACGACGACATCCGGCGCCGCTGCACCGAGCACCGCTGCCAGCGCAGCCTGTGCAAGATGAGGCAGATTGTTTTGCTGGCTGAGATGCGCGGCCACCAGGTGACGCAGCTTCGAACGATCCAGCGAAGCAAGGATCGCAGCCGCCGCATCGTTGTTCAGGTGCCCGTGCGTGCCGCCAATGCGCGCCTTCAGCGACGCCGGATAACGGCTCGCGGAAAGCATCGCAAGGTCGTGATTGGATTCGAGCACGAGCGCGTCGCAGCCGCTCAGCACGTTCGTGATATGCGGCGTCGCCACGCCCACGTCCGTCAGCACGCCTAAGCGGCTTGTACCGTCGGAGAAGACGTATTGCAACGGCTCGCGGGCATCGTGCGGGACGGTATAGGGCAGCACGCTGACATCGCCGATGGCGACGCTTTCATCGCCCCACAGCACGCGCAGGTCGATCTTGCCTTCGTCCGCGCCGACCGCGCGCGCGGTGCCCCAGCTCATGTGAAGCGGGATGGACCACTTGCGCGCCAGGGTCAGCGCGCTGCCGATGTGGTCCGTATGTTCATGCGTGATGAGGATGGCGTCGAGATGTTCGGCGCTGGTCCCGAGCCGAAGCAGCCGACGCTCCACTTCCTTCGCGGAAAAACCGCAATCGAGCAGCACGCGCGTGGTGGTCGCGCCGCTCGTCGATTCGACGAGCAACGCATTGCCTTCGCTACCGCTGCCGAGACTGGCGAATCTCACAATCGCTCGCGCCGCCCGCCTAGTTCAACTGCGCGTGCAGCAGGGACACGATGCGCTGTGCGTCGGACGAGTTGTCCGGCTGGCCATTGGCATCGACGACGGCGACCTGCGTCACCGCATCCGCCTTCGGACGCACGTTCACGAGGAACTGGCGCGTGGGCTTCGGCGTGTTGCTGGAGAAGAGCTTGCCGAAAAGGCCTTCCTTCTTCAGTTCCGCCATCGAGTCCGAGTAATGCACGTAGTAGATGCCCTTCTCGCGGTCGCGATTGTCGACCGTGAAGTTGGTGCGATCGAGCGCGAGGCCCACGCGCAGCCAGGCGCGATCGAACGGCTCGGCGAGATCGAGCGTCGATGCGCCCGCCGTCTGCTCCACGGCCACCTTCGCGCCCGCCGGACGCGCCTGCGCAATCAGTTGCTTCGACTGGTCTTCGGTCAGGCCGAACTTCTGCATCATCTTTGCAAGGAACGCGGCCTCGAGCGCCGGATTGCGCGGCCGTGTCTCCCAGCGCGACGATGTCTTGTCCTGACCCGTCAGCACTTCTTCCATGGCGCTATGCGTGACGGAGATATCGGTCGAGCCGTCCGCCGCGCGATCGACCTGCGTGCGGAACATGTCGCGCGTGCCCGACGAGTAGGCGAAATCGAGCAGCTTGCCGACGCTCTTTCTGAACCAGTCGTCCGGAATGTTGGCGCGGTTCTCGGCCCAGTCCGTCGCCATGATGCCGGTCTGTGCGGAATCGGTTTTCAGCGTGAAACCGTTCTCCGTCCAGAACTCCTGCAGCTGCGGCCAGATCTGATCCGGCGCGCGGCCATCGACGACAAGCCAGCGGCGGTCGCCATCGCTTTCGACGTGCATGCCATACGGGTCCTGCGCGTTCGGCACGCCGAGCGTCAAATTGCCGGCCGGCGTGACGTTGCGCTGCGTCGCGCCGCCGAGCGTGTTGATCGGCGGCGGCGCGGCGTAGCGCTGGCTGATGTCGGCCGTGCTGAGATCGGACGGCACGTTGAGCGCCGGTGCGGTCTCGGCCGCCTTGTAGTTGACGCGGTCGGGCGCGAGCCAGTCGTTCAGCGTTTCGCAGCCCGCAAGCGAGAAAATGACGCCGGCGCCCAGCGACAGCACGCTCAGGCGTTTGGCTTGAGTAAGAAGAGCGGAAGATTTCATGAGGTCCTTCTTTGCTGCAGATAACGGCTGAATACGCATTGCCCCGCGTCGGTTCCGGCGCGCGGACGCGCGGTTCATCGAGGTCAACGAATGGCAGTGGATGAGTGGCTCGGCTTCATTCGATCAGTGCTGCGGCGCGGTCACGTTCGATTCATCGCCTGACGTGACGCGCGCCGCTGCGCATGATCAGCCGAGAAGCCCGGCGTCGCGCAATGCGCCGCGCACGACGTCGTGGTAGCGCGCATCGAGCGGCGTCAGCGGCAAGCGGATGCCGCCTTCCATGCGGCCGAGCGCTTGCAGCGCCCACTTCGCCGGAATGGGGTTCGATTCGCAGAACAACTGCTTGTGCAGTTCCAGCAGGCTCAGGTGGATGCGGCGCGCGGTGATTGCGTCGCCTGCCAGCGCGGCGCGGCACAGATCGCTCATCTGCTTCGGCGCGACGTTGGCCGTCACCGAGATGTTGCCGTGGCCGCCGAGGAGCATCAGCGCGATGGCCGTGGGATCGTCGCCGCTCAGAATCGCGAAGTTGGCCGGCGCGTGCTTGATGAGATACGCGGCGCGATCGATGTTGCCGGTCGCCTCTTTCACGCCGATGATGCCCGGCACCTCGGCGAGACGCAGGATCGTCTCGTTGCTCATGTCGGCAACGGTGCGGCCCGGCACGTTATAGAGGATCACGGGCAAATCGACGGCTTCCGCAATCGCGCGGAAATGGCGATACATGCCTTCTTGCGTCGGCTTGTTGTAATACGGCACGACTTGCAGCGTGGCGTCGGCGCCGACCTTCCTGGCCTGCTTCGACAGCTCGATGGCTTCCGCTGTTGAATTCCCACCCGCGCCCGCGATGACCGGAATGCGCTTCGCGGCGTGCTCGACCGCGGTTTGCACCATCAGGACGTGCTCTTCGACCGACAGCGTCGCCGATTCGCCGCTCGTTCCCACGACGACCAGCCCGTTCGACCCCTGTTCGACGTGCCAGTCGATCAGCTTTCGAAACGCCGGCAGGTCGAGGCTGCCGTCCTCGTGCATCGGGGTGACGATGGCAGGAATGCTGCCACGGATCTGGATGCCGCCGTTGGTGCCGCTGCTAGTTCCGTTTGTCATGAAACTCTATGAATTTAATCGTGAATTTAATCGCGAAAAGCGATATTACGCGATTGTAGCGGATTAGCCCGCCAAATCGTAACGCGGCGGACCCGGGGGTGTGTTACCAATCGTGAGCCGGTTACCGGTTGCCTCGACTTCACTTACCGCGCAGATTCGCTGCACGTAGGCAGCACGCGGTGTCTCGACAAAACCGTCTTCGAAGGCGATGACGCGAAGCCGGCCGCGCACCGCTTCCAGCAGCTCGCCGGCTTCCAGCAGGAACGCGGGATTGGACGGCTTGCCGATACATTCGTTGCCTGCGGCAAACGTCTCGTAGATCAGGACGCCGCCGGGCGCGAGGCTGTCGATCAGGCGCGCAAACAGCGGCCGATGCAGATAGTTCGTCACGATCACCGCGGCAAACCGGCGGTCGGCGGGCAACGGCCACGGCCCGCCTTCGATGTCCGCAACCAGTGTCTCGACGCCCTCGCATCCGGACATCGACGCGAGCGCGTCAGCATCGCGATCGACGGCGAGCACCGCATGGCCGCGCGCCGCAAACCAGCGCGCATGACGCCCGCCGCCCGATGCGACATCGAGCACTGGCGCGCCGGCCGCGACCAGACGCGCCCAGCGCGTGACCCATGTGCTCGGGATGCCCGCTTCCATCAGTTGTACGAGAGTCCCATTGCCTCGCGCACGTCGCGCATGGTTTCGACGGCGAACTTGCGCGCCTTGTCACAGCCATCGGCGACGATTGCGCGCAGCAGCGACGGATCGTCCATGTACTTCTGCGCGCGCTCGAGCATCGGCTGCTGTTCACGCAGGATGCCTTCGATCACCGGCTGCTTGCAGTCGAGGCAACCGATGCCCGCGCTGCGGCAACCCTTGTGCACCCACTCGTGCGTGGCTTCGTCCGTGTAGACCTGATGCAGTTGCCACACAGGGCACTTGTCGGGA
Source organism: Caballeronia grimmiae (assembly GCF_022879615.1). NCBI lineage: Bacteria > Pseudomonadati > Pseudomonadota > Betaproteobacteria > Burkholderiales > Burkholderiaceae > Caballeronia > Caballeronia grimmiae. The sequence goes on along the minus strand of NZ_CP084271.1, from coordinate 1,051,875 downwards.
TCGCCCGGATCGGTGCGGCGCACGCGCGCCGGGTCGGTCGGCATCGTGCGGACCTTCTTCGTGATGGTCTCGGCATCCTCGCGCAAGCCGATGGTGTTGCCATACGACTTCGACATCTTCTGGCCATCGAGACCCGGCATGCGCGACGCTTCGGTCAGCAGCACCTGCGGTTCGACCAGGATGATCTTGCGCGCGCCTTCGAGATAGCCGAACAGGCGCTCGCGGTCGCTCATCGACAGGCTCTGCGATTCCTGCAGCATCGCGCGGGCTTGTTCGAGCGCTTCGGCATCGCCTTCCTGCTGATACGCGACGCGCAGTTCGTGATAAAGCTTCGCGCGCTTGCCGCCGAGCTTCTTCGCGGCGTCGAGCGCCTTCTCCTCGAAATCCGCTTCCTTGCCGTAGAGGTAGTTGAAGCGGCGCGCGATCTCGCGCGTCATTTCGACGTGCGGCACCTGATCCTCACCGACCGGCACCAGCGACGCGCGATACAGCAGAATGTCCGCCGCCATCAGCACCGGATAGCCGAGGAAGCCGTACGTCGACAGATCCTTTTCCTTCAGCTTCTCGATCTGCTCCTTGTAGGTCGGCACTCGTTCGAGCCAGCCAAGCGGCGTACCCATGCCGAGCAGCAGCGACAGTTCCGCATGCTCGGGCACGCGGCTCTGGATGAAGAGCGTCGCCTGCGCCGGGTCGATGCCCGATGCCAGCCAGTCGATCAGCACTTCCCAGACGTTTTTCTCGATGACCTCGGGCGTCTCGTAGTGCGTCGTGAGCGCGTGCCAGTCGACGACCGCGAAGAAGCACGGGTATTCGGACTGCAGCCGCACCCAGTTTTTCAGCACGCCGTGATAGTGGCCGAGGTGCAGCGACCCGGTGGGCCGCATGCCGGAAAAGATACGGTCAGGGAACATGATCTTATGGGAATAGTGAAGCGAAGGGATTCAGAATGGCCGTTACCGCCGCATAACCGACGCTCACGAGCGGGCTCAGCCAGAAGCGCGTGAGCACGCCCGTCACGACGAGCGCCATCACGATGAAGAAACCGTAAGGTTCGAGCTTCGAAAACGCAATCGATGCGCGCGCCGGCAGAAGCGCCATCAGCACGCGCCCGCCATCGAGCGGAGGCAGCGGGAACAGGTTCAGCACGCCGAGCACGAGATTCACGCCGACGCCCGCGGCGGCCATGCGCGTGAGAAACGCTTCGTCGACATTGAAAGCCGCGAGCAGCACCGCCGTCACGCCCCAGACGAGCGCCTGCACGAAGTTGCTGCCGGGCCCGGCCGCCGCGACCCACAGGCTGCCCCAGCGCGGATTGCGCAGGTTGCCGAACGCGACCGGCACGGGCTTCGCATAGCCGAACATGAAACTGCCGTTCGTGACGAAGTACAGGACGATGGGAATGACGATGGTCCCGATGGGGTCGATATGGCGCATCGGGTTCATGGAAACGCGGCCGAGCACGTAGGCCGTGTTGTCGCCGAGCAGACGCGCGGCATAGCCATGCGCGGCCTCGTGCAGCGTGATCGCGAAGATCACCGGGAGCGCGTAGACCGCGATGGTTTGTATCAGAGAAGGATCCATGGGGCGTTATTGTATCAAGCGGGAGGCCGTCTACAGGCGCGCGCGACGCCCCTTGGCACGACGAATCGCGCGTTGGCCGAGCGGCCTATGCCGCCAGTCCGAACGGCTCGAGGCTTCCCCGTCCGGCGCGCACGAGCACCGGCTGGCCGCTGGAAAGATCGATCACCGTCGACGGCTCGGCGGGACACGCGCCCGAATCGACCACGAGTTCGATTTGCTTTTCGAGCCGCTCGCGGATCTCCTCGGCGTCGTTGAGCGGCTCGGTGTCGGGCGGCAGGATCAGCGTCGACGCGAGCAGCGGTTCGCCGAGCGCTTCGAGCAGCGCCAGCGTGATCGCGTGATCCGGCACGCGCAGCCCGATCGTCTTGCGCGACGGATGCGACAGCCTGCGCGGCACTTCCTTCGTCGCCTGAAGCACGAAGACGTAAGGCCCCGGCGTCACCGACTTGATCAGCCGGTATTGCCGGTTGTCGACCATCGCGAAGTTCGATAGCTCCGACAGATCGCGCACGAGCAGCGAGAGCAACTGCTTGTCGTCGATGCCGCGAATGCGCCGCAGCCGCTCGACCGCGTCCTTGTCGTCGAGATGGCAGGCGAGCGCATAGCTCGAATCGGTCGGCAGCGCGACGATGCCGCCGTCGCGAATGATCTGTACCGCCTGATTGATGAGCCGCGGCTGCGGATTGTCCGGATGAATACGAAAGAATTGGGACATGGCGACGCCTCTTGTTCCGATCGTGTTCGCGGTTCGACGCGCTCGCGCGTGGGACTTCTGCGACGCGGACGCGGGCTAGTCAGGCATGATGCGACGCAAGGCGCATGCGCGCCAGTCATTTGCAACCGCAGCTTCAGACCCAGCGGTGCCAGACGGGCGTGAGGTCTTGCGGCAGCGGCGGAAGCTGCCCCAGATCGATGCGCCCTTCTCCCGGCGCATGAAAGTCCGAACCACGCGACGCTTCGAAGCCATAACGGCGCGCGACGTCCGCGTACTCGCGATACTGGTCCGGCGTATGGCTTCCGGTCACGACTTCGATCGCGTTGCCGCCGAGCCCGATGAATTCGTCGAACAGCGCGGCGAACTCGACCGGCGTGTAATCGTAGCGCCCCGGATGCGCGATGATCGGCTCGCCGCCCGCATGTCGAATCCACGTCATTGCGTCCGCGAGCTTCGCCCAGCGATGCCCGACGAAGCCGGGCTTGCCGTCGCCGAGATAGCGCGCGAACACATCGGACGTGCTCTGCGCGTAGCCTTCGTCCACCAGAAAACGCGCGAAATGCGTGCGCGAGATCATGTCGGGGTCGTCCGTGTAGCGCAGCGCACCCTCGTAGGCATTCGGAATGCCGACCGCCGCGAGCGCTTCGCCGATCGCCACGCCGCGCGCCGCACGGCCATTGCGCGTCGCTGCGAGACCGTTCGCGAGCTCCTCGTTCTCCGGATCGACGTTCATGCCGACGACATGCACCGTGCGCCCCGCCCACGTCACCGAAATCTCCACGCCCGCGAGATAGCGCATGCCTAGCGCCTCGGCCGCCGCGCGTGCTTCGCGCTGGCCGCCCAACTGGTCGTGATCGGTCAGCGACCAGATGGCGACGCCGCCCGCATGCGCGCGTGCGGCCACGTCGGCGGGCGCGAGCCGGCCGTCGGAAACGGTGGAATGGCAGTGAAGATCGGCGTTGATGGTGGTGGGATTCATGGACGTGATTTTACGTTAAGGGCGCGGATCGCCGCTCGCGGCGCCCGCAGCCGCTCACGACGGTTCACGCGCAGAACGACTCGATTAATTCCGCGACGCGCTCGGGCTGGTCGTGATGAATCATGTGCCCCGCGCCGCTCACGACTTCCTCGCGCCAGTCGCGGAAGGCGGCGAAGCGCGTCTTGAATTCGGCGATGGGCATGTCCCCGGCGAAGCGCGCGAGCGTCGGCGACGCCTCGGCCTCGAGGTGCAGCACTTTCGCCTGCACGCGCGACCAGACGGCCATCACTTCGTCGAGCCGGTACAGCGTAGGGCTGCGCAGCTTATGTGCCGGGTCCGCGAGCAGGTGGTAAGCGCCGTCGGCTTCGCGGCGCGACCAGTGATCGGCGAGAAAGCGCGCCCGCGAACGCGCAAGACGCGGATTCGTCTTGATCAGACGATCCGCGACGTCATCGAGCGTTGCGTAGCTGCGCAGTTCGGACGGTACGCGCAACTCGTCGAGCCATCGCGCGATGGCCCCCGGCGCCTGCGACGGACGCGCCGCCGCGAGTCCGAAGCCCTCCAGATCGACGACGCGCCGCACCCGCTCCGGCCTGATCCCGGCATAGTGAAGCGACACGTTCGCGCCCATGCTGTGGCCGACGAGATTGACCTCGCCGGCAGGCGCGTAGTGGTCGAGCAGCACGTCAAGATCGGCGAAATAGTCCGGAAAGTAGTAATGCCCGCCGCCCCGTTGAGCCACCGGCCAGTCCGACAGGCCGAAGCCGCGTGCGTCGGGGGCGAGCACCTGCCAGTCGCCAGCCAGCGCGTCGACGACGAACTGGAACGACGCCGCCACGTCCATCCAGCCGTGCAGCATGAAGAGCATGGGCGCGCCGGGCGAACCCCAGCGGCGCACGTGCAGCCGCACGCCGCGCGCGTCGACGAACTCGGAGCGCGAATCTTTCATGGTCCCGCCTTCGATCAGAAAAGGATGATCGTTCGAGTATAACGGCGACCGCGCAGCTTCCGCCGTGGCGTCAGGCGGAATCGTCGAGACCCGCCAGCGCGCGAAGCTCGGCCTCGTCGAAGCCGGCGTCGCGGCGCGCTTCGAAGTTGAACGGGCCGCGCAGCTTCGGCGCGTGGTACTGCTCGGCCAGGCGCTCGTACGTCGTGTGCGGGTCCAGCGAAGCCTCGTCGCACAGATGCCGGAACCAGCGATTGCCGATCAGCACGTGGCCGATCTCGTCGCGCAGAATCACGTCGAGGATCGCGGCGGATGCATGATCGCCCGCCTGCGCGAGCCGCTTGCGAATCGGCGGCGAGGCGTCCAGTCCGCGCGCTTCGAGCGTGCGCGGCACGAGCGCCATGCGCGCGAGCACGTCGGCGCGCGTGCGCTGGGCCGTGTCCCACAGGCCGTCGTGCGCGGGGAAGTCGCCGTATGCGTGACCGAATTCCGAGAGCCGCGCGCTCAGCAGCGAAAAGTGATGCGCCTCTTCCGCCGCGACTTTCAACCAGTCGAGATAAAAATCGCCGGGCATCGACGGGAAGCGCCAGACGGCGTCGAGCGCGAGGTTGATCGCGTTGAATTCGATGTGCGCGAGCGCATGCAGCAACACCGCGCGCCCCGCTTCCGACTGCATGCCCCGCCGCTTCAGCGACGACGGCTCCACGAGCTCGGGCCGCGCCGGGCGGCCGGGCAAGTCGCCGGGGTCGGGCAGCGCGAGCGCCGGATCAATCCCTAACGCGCTCGCGCGGGCCGCTTCGTATAGCGCCCGCGCCTGCTCGGCCTTCGTGGCGGGATCGCGTTCGCGCAGAATCGCCAACGAGCTGCGGCGGGCGCATTCGAAAGAGGACGGAAAATTCGGCATGGCACGTCTGAACAAAAGCGAAAAGGCACGCTCGGCGGCGGAATGCCGCAAACGGCTAAAATGTTAACCCCGGCGCAGGCACAAGGCGCTCGAGGTGTACAGCGATTCGCGCTAGGCGAGGCGCGCATTCTAGCGCCGCGCGGCTGCGATCCCATCGACGACCAGACGAAGACCTGAGGAGACACCGTGGCAATTTACAAACTCGGCGACGACGCCCCCACCATCCATGAAAGCGTGTTTCTCGCCGATACCGCGACCATCATCGGCCAGGTGACGCTCGAAGAGAACGCGAGCGTCTGGCCAGGCGCGGCGCTGCGCGGCGACAACGAGCCGATCGTCGTCGGGCGCGGCAGCAATGTGCAGGAAGGCGCGGTGCTGCACGCGGACCCGGGCTTTCCGCTGACCATCGCGAACGACGTGACCGTCGGCCACCAGGCGATGCTCCACGGCTGCACCATCGGCGAAGGCACGCTGGTCGGAATTCAGGCCGTGGTCTTGAATGGCGCGGTAATCGGCCGCAATTGTCTGGTTGGCGCGGGCGCGATCGTTACCGAAGGCAAGGTGTTTCCCGACAACACGCTGATACTCGGCGCGCCTGCCAAGGCGGTGCGCGAGATCGGCGAAGCGGACATCGCCCGCATGCGCGCCGCGACGGCAAGTTATGCCGACCGGCGTGAATACTACAAAGCGCAGCTCGTGCGCATCGGCTGAACGGCGGCGCTGCGCGATACGCAGCGCCGCACGTTCCGCCTCAACACCCAAGGAAGAGTTGTGAACGACCAGTTGCAGAAATTCATGTTCAACGCGGCGCCCGTGCGCGGCGAAATCGTCTCGTTGCGCAACACGTGGCAGGAAGTGCTCGCGCGCCGCGCGTATCCGCCGGCCGTGCGCAACGTGCTGGGCGAAATGATGGCCGCGTGCGCCCTGTTGTCCGCGAACCTCAAGTTCGACGGCACGCTCGTCATGCAGATTTATGGCGACGGCCCCGTGAAGATGCTGGTCGTGCAGTGCAACTCGAATTTGTCGCTGCGCGCGACGGCCAAGCTCGCCGAGGGCGCGGAAAGCGAACTGCAGAACGACATGTCGCTCGCCGACCTGCTCAACCGCCACGGACATGGCCGCTGCGTCATCACACTCGATCCCTCCGACAAGAAGCCCGGCCAGCAACCGTACCAAGGCATCGTGCCGCTGTCGGGCGAGCATGGGCCGCTCGCGTCGATGGCCGAGGTGCTGGAACACTACATGCATCACTCGGAGCAGCTCGATACGCGCATGTGGCTCGCCGCCGACACCGACCGCGCCGTCGGCGTGCTGCTGCAAAAGCTGCCGGGCGATGGCGGCATCGTTCCGCATCCGGGCGAGCATGACGCCGATACGTGGCAGCGCGTCTGCCACCTCGGCAGCACGCTCTCGACCGAGGAATTGCTGAAGGAAGAACCGGAGACGGTGTTCCGTCGTCTCTTCTGGCAAGAGAACGTGCAGCACTTCGAGCCCGCGTCCGCGCGCTTCCAGTGCACGTGCTCGCGCGAGAAGGTCGGCGGCATGCTGAAGATGCTCGGTCGCGAGGAAGTGGACAGCGTGATCGACGAACGCGGGGCCGTCGAAGTGCATTGCGAGTTCTGCAACCAGCGCTACGAGTTCGACCCGGTCGACGTTGCGCAACTTTTTGTCGCAAAAGAACTCTCACAGGGCGTGAGCCCCGCAGCCGACCGGCGCCATTGAGCGCCGCCGGAGCCTTGTCCGGCGTGCCGTCGAGCGTGCCGGGCGGGCGTCGGATCGCCTGAGCGGGGGAAACGGTGCGCGTGGCTCATGCGAGCCACCGCACGCTATGATGGACCTTTGTTTAGTTGTCCGACCGGCTGGAGGTCGAAAATGAGAAACGTCCCGTTCCTGTTGAAATTATCGTCCGGCGTGGCCGCGGTATCGCTCGTCGCCGGCTGCGCGATGGACCCGCCCGGCCCCTCGCCGATCTATAGCCGCCTGCCCAGCACGTCGGCTCCGGTGCAGCAAATTGTCACGCCCGAGCAGGAGATGGAGCGTTATAACGCCATCGACAAGCAAGCGCTGGCCGAATCGCAGCAATCGGCGACATTCGGCAACAGTGCGAAGATGATGTCCGGCTACGCGACGACGCCGATCAACGTGTACGGCGGATATTCGAGTGGCGGCTGGGGCGGTCCTTATTGGGGAACGGGCGTCGGCTTCGGGACCCGGTGGTAATCAACCCGCTTTCTGCCGGACAAAAAGAAATGGCGCAGTCGATGACTGCGCCATTTGTCTTTTCCGCCCGCGATATTACTCTGCCGCGCCCTGCTTTTTCTTCGCGTCTTTTTCCTTGCGCGCCTTGCGATCGAGATCGCGCAATTCCTGTTTCGAACGCGATACCGGATTCGGCACCACCCGCAGCGGCGCCGCCGATACCTGCCCGCGCGTCGAGCCGTTCACCGCCGGCGCATTTGCCGAGTTGACCGGCGCCGTCGAGTTGGGCGACACGAACTGCACGAACACCTCGCTGTCCTTCACCATGCCCATTTCATAGCGGGCGCGTTCTTCGACGGCGGCGGTGCCGCTTTGCAGGTCCTGCACTTCGCCCTGCACGCGCTCGTTGCGCAGTTTCAGGTTTGTGTTCTTGTCGGTCTGCTGCGCGAGTTGCTGCTGCAATTCATGCACGCGCAGCCAGCCGCCGTGCCCCCACCAGAGCGGGTATTGGATCAGCACCAGCAACAAGACCAGAACGACAGTTACAAGCCGCATTCGAGTAGCCGAAATAAGCGCCGCCGGACGGCTTCAGTGACACCGAAGCCGGCGCGGCGGACAGAGAATAAAGCTAACGTCCTTATCGACTAAAGCGGCGAAAGCTTTAGCGCAAGTTGTAGAACGCCGACTTGCCGGGGTAGCTTGCGATATCGCCGAGATCTTCCTCGATACGCAGCAACTGGTTGTACTTCGAGATGCGGTCGCTGCGCGACAGCGAGCCCGTCTTGATCTGACCGGCGTTCAGGCCGACGGCGATATCGGCAATCGTCGAATCTTCCGTCTCGCCCGAGCGGTGCGAGATGACCGCCGTATAGCCCGCGCGCTTCGCCATTTCGATTGCCGCGAACGTCTCCGTCAGCGTGCCGATCTGGTTGATCTTGATCAGGATCGAATTCGCGATACCCTTCTCGATGCCTTCCTTCAGGATGCGCGTGTTCGTGACGAAGAGATCGTCGCCGACGAGCTGCACCTTCTTGCCGAGGCGATCGGTCAGCGTCTTCCAGCCGTTCCAGTCGCTTTCGTGCATGCCGTCTTCGATGGAAACGATCGGGAACTTGTCGGCGAGCGTCGCGAGATAGTCGCTGAATTCGCCCGACGAAAGCTGCAGGCCTTCGCCCGCGAGCTGGTACTTGCCGTCGTGATAGAACTCGCTCGCCGCGCAGTCGAGCGCGAGCAGCACGTCTTCACCCGCGCGATAGCCCGCCTTCTCGATTGCCTGAAGGATGGTGGACAGGCACTCGTCGTTGCTGCCGAAGTTCGGTGCGAAGCCGCCTTCGTCGCCGACTGCCGTGCTCATGCCGCGATCCGACAGAATCTTCTTGAGCGCATGGAACACTTCCGCGCCGCAACGCAGCGCTTCGCGGAAGGTCGGCTGGCTCACCGGCACGATCATGAATTCCTGGATGTCCAGGCTGTTGTTTGCGTGCGCGCCGCCGTTGACGATATTCATCATCGGCACCGGCAGTTGCATCGCGCCCGAGCCGCCGAAGTAGCGATACAGCGGCAGGCCGGCTTCTTCCGCAGCGGCCTTCGCGACCGCCATCGACACGGCCAGCAGCGCGTTCGCGCCGAGACGCGATTTGTTTTCGGTGCCGTCCAGCTCGAGCAGAGTCTTGTCGAGGAAAGCCTGTTCCGAGGCGTCGAGGCCCATGATGGCTTCGGAGATCTCGGTATTGATGTGTTCAACCGCCTTCAGCACGCCTTTGCCGCCGTAGCGGCCGGCTTCGTCGTCGCGCAGTTCGATGGCTTCGCGCGATCCCGTGGACGCCCCCGACGGCACCGCGGCGCGGCCCATCGTGCCCGATTCGAGCAGTACGTCGCATTCGACGGTGGGGTTGCCTCGCGAATCGAGAATCTCGCGGCCGATGATATCTACGATAGCACTCATGGTTTCCTCAAATTGACGATGAATTCGGTCGGTCACGATGAAGCGATGACTCGTTGCTGCACTGGCTTCGCTCAGACCTTCTGACGGCTGCGTGGTTCGCGCCTGCTTTCACGCGACCATTCTTGTGCTTGTGAAGCGGACGCCGACCGCGAGGCGCCCGCTCGACTGTGCTCAACCGTGTATCAGTTGAAGTCGTTTTCCAGAAACGGGCCGCTCTTGACCGCGCGATCGAGGGCGACGAGCGTCTCGAGCAGCGCTTCCATGCGATGCAGCGGCACCGCGTTCGGACCGTCCGACTTCGCGCACGCGGGGTCCGGATGCGTCTCCATGAAGAGCCCCGCGACGCCCGTGGCCACCGCCGCACGCGCCAGCACCGGCACGAACTCGCGCTGGCCGCCGGAACTCGTGCCCTGCCCGCCCGGCAACTGCACGGAATGCGTCGCGTCGAACACGACGGGCGCATTAGTTTCGCGCATGATCGCGAGCGAGCGCATGTCGGACACGAGGTTGTTATAACCAAACGACACGCCGCGCTCGCACGCCATGAAGCGGTCATCGGAGAGACCCGCTTCGCGTGCCGCGTCGCGCGCCTTGTCGATAACGTTCTTCATGTCGTGCGGCGCGAGAAACTGGCCCTTCTTGATGTTGACCGGCTTGCCCGAACGCGCGCACGCGTGGATGAAGTCGGTCTGGCGGCACAGGAACGCGGGCGTTTGCAGCACGTCCACCACCGATGCCACCGCTTCGATCTCGTCTTCGGTGTGCACGTCCGTGAGAACGGGCACGCCGAGCTGCTTCTTCACTTCGCCGAGGATACGCAAGCCTTCATCCATGCCCGGACCGCGATACGACTTGCCCGAACTGCGGTTCGCCTTGTCGAAGGACGACTTGTAGATGAACGGAATGCCGAGCTTGCCGGTGATTTCCTTCAGCCGGCCCGCGACGTCGATCGTCATTTGCTCCGATTCGACGACGCACGTGCCTGCGATCAGAAAGAACGGCTGGTCGAGCCCCGCTTCGAAATGACACAGCTTCATGCCTGCGCTCCTGCCGTTGCGGCGACGCGCGCGCCACCCTCTGCGCCGCCCGCTGAGAGCGCGTGCGTGCGCGCTGCTTCGACGAACGCCTTGAAGAGCGGATGTCCATCCCGAGGCGTCGAGGTGAACTCCGGGTGAAACTGAACGCCGACGAACCACGGATGCAGCGAGTGCGGCAACTCCATCATTTCCGGCAAATCTTCGCTCGGCGTGCGCGCGCTGATGATAAGCCCGCCCGCTTCGAGTTGCGGCACGAAACGGTTATTCACTTCATAACGGTGACGATGACGCTCGTTCACGTCCGTGCCGTAGATGCGCTCGGCCATCGTGCCGGGCTTGATCGGGCACTTCTGCGAACCGAGGCGCATGGTGCCGCCGAGGTCCGATTCTTCGCTGCGCTTTTCGACGCGGCCCGCACGGTCGTACCACTCGGTGATGAGCGCGACGACCGGGTTCGTGGTGTTCGAATCGAACTCGGTGCTGTTCGCATCGGCGAGGCCGGCGACGTCGCGGGCGAACTCGATGACCGCGAGCTGCATGCCGAGGCAGATGCCGAGATACGGCGTCTTCGATTCGCGCGCATAGCGGATGGCCTTGATCTTGCCTTCCGTGCCGCGACGGCCGAACCCGCCCGGCACCAGCACGGCGTCGAGGTGTTCCAGCGCGCCCGTGCCTTCGGCTTCGATCTGCTCGGAATCGAGATATTCGATGTTGACCTTCGTCGACGTATGGATGGCCGCGTGGCGCAGCGCCTCGATCAGCGACTTGTACGACTCGGTCAGTTCGACATACTTGCCGACCATGCCGATGGTCACTTCGTTCTTCGGATTCTCGAGCTTCTCGACGAGGTCCGACCACATCTTCAGGTCGGCCGGCGGCGGCGAGAGCTTCAGTTCCTCGCAGACGATGTCGTCGAGATGCTGGTCGTTGAGCATCTTCGGAATCTTGTAGATGCTGTCCGCGTCCCACACGGAAATGACCGCGTCTTCCTGCACGTTCGAAAACAGCGAAATCTTCTGGCGCTCGTCGTCCGGAATCGGGCGATCCGCGCGGCACAGCAGCACGTTCGGATAGATACCGATTTCGCGCAGCTTTTGCACGCTATGCTGCGTCGGCTTGGTCTTGAGTTCGCCCGCCGTGGCGATGAACGGCACGAGCGTCAGGTGCACGAAGCACGCGCTGTTGCGACCCATGCGCAGGCTCATCTGACGCGCGGCTTCGAGGAACGGCAGCGATTCGATATCGCCCACCGTGCCGCCGATTTCGACGATCGCGACATCCGGCTGACCGCACGTGGCCGCAGCCGCGCCGCGCTCGACGAACGCCTGAATCTCATTGGTGATGTGCGGGATGACCTGCACCGTCTTGCCGAGATACTCGCCGCGGCGTTCCTTGCGGATCACCGATTCGTAGATCTGGCCCGTGGTGAAGTTATTGGCCTTGCGCATCTTCGTGCTGATGAAGCGCTCGTAATGGCCGAGGTCGAGGTCGGTCTCCGCGCCGTCTTCCGTGACGAATACCTCACCGTGTTGAAACGGGGACATCGTGCCGGGGTCGACGTTGATGTAGGGATCGAGCTTGAGGAGAGTGACTTTCAGACCGCGCGATTCGAGGATCGCGGCGAGGGAGGCGGCGGCAATACCCTTGCCGAGGGAAGAAACTACGCCGCCGGTGACGAATACATATTTGGTCATCGCTAGATGCTCGCGGGAAAAACGGATTATACCGTAAAGGCCGCGCGCGACCCAACGCGCGCGCCGCCGAAATCCGCCTTGCGCGCCCTGCTTTTGACGCCATTTATCGCGGCCGTTTCGTTCTTACGACGCCTCTATCGCACCATTGCGGTGAGGAGCCGCCGTACCGCGCGCGCCGTCTGGATGGGCCGTTCCATCGGAAAGAGATGGCTGCCTTCCATCCACTCGAAATGCGCAGCCGCGATGCGCCGCGTCATCGCGAGTCCGACCTGCCGCACCTCCGTCGATTGCGTGCCCGCGATGAACCCGACCGGCACCGGCGCGCCGTGTGCGAGCCGCGCGCCAAGCGTATGCGGCAACGTGCGATAGATCAGATATTCGATGTGCCGGTCGAACGCAAGCGTGCGGGTGCCGTCGGCGTGCGCCGGGATGCCGAACTCGATGTAATCCGACAGCATCCGCTCGTCCCAGCGCGCGAACGCGGGTTTCGCGCGGAAATGGCGCCAGGCATCGTCGCGGCTCGCCCAGCGCGTGCGGCGTTTGCGCGTCGCGGCGGCGGGAGACAGGCGTTCATCGAGCCCCGTGCGTTGCATGACGCGCAAGAGACCGCTGCGCCAGCCCGCGATGACCGGCGAGTCCAGCATGACCACGCCCTTTACCCACTGCGGCCGCCTCAATGCCGCCATCAGCGACAGATAGCCGCCGAGCGAATGCCCGACCAGCCACACTTTCGGATACGCGCCGCCCGCGTCCTCCCGATGGCGGCTCATGTCGTCGATGAGTTCATCGACGAGATTCGGCCAGTCGCGCGTGACCGGAAAGCGCGGATCGTGGCCGTATCGTTCGATGCTGCGAATCTCGTAATCGTCGGCGAGTTCGGCGAATACCGTGCGATACGTCGACGCCGGAAAGCCGTTCGCGTGCGAGAAATGGATGATGTCCTTCAAGCGCTTCCTTGTCAGTGGTCCATCCAGTAGCGCGCATGCGTTTGCCGGAAGCGTTCGAGCACGATGTCCGGCCCGGCGTCGATGCGTGCCGCGCCGTCTTCGTCGCTGCGCGACAGCGCGATGCCGCGCATCCGGTAGCGCGCATACACCGTCGGGTTCGGATGATGAAAACGGTTGCGATAGCCTACCTGAAATACCGCGGCGAGCGGCTCGACGGAATCGAGGAAAGGCTCGGTCGACGACGTGCGGCTGCCGTGATGCGGAACGATCAGGACATCGGCGCGCAACGCGGACCGGTCGCGGGCGATGAGCGTGCGCTCGACGTCGGCCTCGATGTCGGCGGTTAGGAGCGCGCTGCGCCCCGCCGCGTTCGTGACCTTCAGCACGCAGGCCTGATGGTTCGGCTTGCCCGTCAGCGGGCCGGGGTCCGGCCAGAGGATGCGGAAATCGACGCCGTCCCACGTCCAGTGCTGTCCCGCCGCGCATCGCAGCGTGTCGCTGCCGCGCTTGCGGGCGTTCGACCACAGCGCGTCGCCGGCCGGAAGCGATGCGAGCAGTTGACGCACGCCGACCGTTTGCAGCACGGCGGGCGCGCCGCCGGCGTGATCGGAATCCGAATGGCTGATGACGAGCGCATCGAGCGCACGCATGCCGGTCGCCAGCAGATACGGCGCGACGATACGCTCGCCCGCATGCGTCGATTCCGGGCCGGGACCGGCGTCGAACAGCAGTGCGTGTTTCGCCGTCTCGACGACGAGCGCCGAGCCTTGGCCGATATCGAGCGCCGTGATGCGAAACGCGTCATGCGGGATCGGGTGCGGCGCAGGAGCGACGAGCGGCAGCCAGGTCAGCGGCGCGGCGAAGCGCAACGGCCAGCCGCGCGGGGCGAGCGCCCACGCGGCGCCCGCCAGCGCGGCGGCGAGCGCGAACGGTTGCGGCTGCGGCAGACGCCAGAGGGACCATGCCGCGCCCGCATCGGCGAGACGCGTTAGGGCGTCGCAGAGAACGGAGAGCGCGGCATGCGCGATGTGGAATGCAGGTGCATCGACGGGCGCGGGCAGCACGAGACCGGCGAGCGTCGCGGGCGTGACGACGAAGCTGATCCACGGAATCGCGAAGGCGTTGGCGAGCGGCCCGGTGAGCGGGATCTGTGAGAACCAGTACGCGGTCAGCGGCGCAAGTGCGAGCGTCACGGCATATTGAACGCGGGCGCTCGATCCGATGTGCGCGCGCAGCTTCCAAGCGGCACGGCGCGATACCGCTGTCATTCGGCGCGCGAGACTCGTCGACTTCGATGCAGCCGCCTTCGCGTCTCTATTGCTCGCCGCTGGGAGTTCATCGGGCAGCACCGGATCGCGCGCTTCCATCCCGGCTAACCAGTCGTCGTTATCGGCTGGCGCTTTCTTGGCCCGCCGTCCAGCCGATGCAATCGCGTGCAGGATCGCAGCCACCGCGCAAAACGACAGCCAGAATCCCGGCGATGTGACCGCCCACGGATCGGCCAGCAGCACGATCGCGAGCGCCCACGCGAGCACGAGCGACGATGCCGGCCTTCGTCCAAACACGAAGGCGACGGCGAATACCGTCAGCATCCACAATGTGCGCTGCGCCGGCACGTTGAACCCGGCGAGCGCCGCATACATCGCCGCGAAGGCCGCCGCGCCGAGCGCCGCGACTTTCGGCGTCGCAATCATGAGCGGCCCGTCCACGCCACGCACCGTGATGCGCCTCCAGACGAAGCCGCAAGCCAGTGCCGCCAGTCCCGCGACGAAGCCGATATGCAGCCCCGAGATCGCCACGAGATGACTCGTGCCGGTTGCGCGCATGATGGCCCAGTCGTCGTCGCTGACGGATTCTTGCGCGCCCACCGCAAGCGCGACGATGATGCCGCGATGCGGCGCATCGCCGAGCACCGTCTCGATGCGATGGCGGATATGGTCGCGCCATCGGTCCCAAAGCAGCCTCACGATCCTCGGGAAGTCGCGCAGCTTCGCACCGTTCGCTTCGACTTCGAACAGAAACCGCGTGCCTTGCGCCTGCGGTTCGGGCAAACCGCGCACGAAGCCGGTCAGTTCGATATCGCGCTGTTCGTACTCGACCGGCAGATGCGGCCGCAAACGAATCTCGGCGCGCACAGCCGCATACGCGAAGCCCGCGACGGCCGCCGCGAGCACGAACACGCCGATCCCGAACCGTCGCCGCGCGATCCAACCCACGCCCAGCGCGATGCAGAAAGCAACAGAACAGATCATCAAGCCCGGCAGATGCGCCTGCTGCTGCAGCCACCAGACGCCCAACGCAAAACCCAGCAACATCGCACGCACACGCTTCCTCTTCCGTCGTCGACGCGAACGCATTCCACCCGGACAACATCAGTCATCCGAATCAAATGAACCTGCGAACGATTATGAAGAAGCGAGCGCCAGCCGGGGCAGCGCCGCGTGCGCGTTAGCCCTTGTGCCTAGGGAAAGCGCGTGTTCGTCGATGCCGCGCAACTCCGCCAGCACCTTCGCGATGCCCGCGACCTGATCTGGCGTATTGCGGCCCTTGTAGCGCCATGCCGGCGCGATATCGGGCGCATCGGTTTCCAGCACGATCGCGTCGAGCGGAAGTTCGGCGGCGAGCCGGCGAATCTGCCGCGCACGCTCGAACGTCAGATTGCCGCCGAAGCCGAGCCGCATGCCTTGCGCGATGAACGCATCGGCCTGCTGAAAGCTGCCGTTGAATGCGTGCGCAATGCCGCAGTGAATCTGATTGACGCGCAAGCCCTTCAGCACCTTGTCCTGAGACTTGCGCACGTGGCAGATCACCGGCAACCCGAACTCGCGCGCCAGTTTCAGTTGCGCGTCGTAGAAGAACTGCTGGCGGGCATCGTCGAGCGTCGGGACGAAATAATCCAGCCCGATCTCGCCGATGCCGACGAACAGCGGATCGTCCAGGCTCGCCGCAATCTGCTCGCGCAGCACGCGCAGATCGTCGTCGGTGGCGCGCGGCGTGAACAGCGGATGAATGCCGAGCGCATACGCCCCGCCCTCAATGCGATGCGCGAGCTTGCGCACCGTGCCGAAGTTCGCGCGTTCGACGCCCGGAATCACGATCCGCTTCACACTGGCATCGAGCGCCGCGCGCGCGACGTCATCGCGGTCCGCGTCGAACTCCGAGGCATCGAGATGGCAGTGCGTATCGATCCACATGGCGCTCTCCGCGATTTAAGCCGTTCAGACCGGCACGGACGGCTCTTCGTGCAACACGCCGTCGCGCAGCCGCATGATGCGGTCGCAACGCGCGGCGAGGTCGGCATCGTGCGTGACGATCACGAAGCTCGTTTCCAGCGTCTGCGACAGCTCGAGCATCAGGTTGAAGACGGTATCGGCCGTGCCGCCATCGAGATTGCCGGTCGGTTCGTCGGCCAGCACGCACGCCGGACGCGTGACGAGCGCACGCGCAATGGCCACCCGCTGCCGCTCGCCGCCCGACAGCTCGCCTGGCCGATGCTTCGCGCGATGCCCGATGCCCACGCGCTCGAGCATCCCCATCGCTTCCTGGCGCGCGGCCTCCTCGGGCATGCGGCGGATGCGCAGCGGCATCGCGACGTTATCCAGCGCGGTGAATTCCGGCAGCAAGTGATGGAACTGATAGACGAAGCCGAGCGCGCGATTGCGCAGGTCGTTGCGCTCCTTTTCCTTGAGTTCGGTGAACGGCTTGCCGAGCAGGGACACCTTGCCCGCGCTCGGTTCGTCGAGCCCGCCGAGCACATGCAGCAGCGTGCTTTTGCCCGAGCCGGACGCGCCGACGATTGCGAGTTTCTCACCGCGCCGCACATCGAGTTGCGCGTTGTCGAGCACCTGCACGTTGAAGCCGCCCTGCACGAAGGTCTTCGAAATCGCCGACGCGCGCAGCACGATATTGTTGTCTGGAATCATGTCACTCATAACGCAGCGCCTCCGCCGGACGCACCTTCGCACCGCGCCAGCTCGGATAGAGCGTGGCCAGCGACGACAACAGGAACGCGATCACGCCGATCTTCGCGACATCGGCCGGCACGAGTTCGGACGGCAGTTCGCTGATGAAATAGACCGAAGGCGGCAGGAACTGCACGCCGATCAGATGCTCGATCATCGGCACGAGCCACGGGATGCTCCACGCGATCAGACAGCCGAGCGACACGCCGAGCGCCGTGCCGATGAACCCGATTGTCACGCCCTGCACGACGAATATCTTCATGATGGAACCCGGCTGTGCGCCGAGCGTGCGCAGGATCGCGATATCGGCCTGCTTGTCGGTGACGGTCATCACGAGCGACGAAACGAGATTGAACGCCGCCACCGCAATGATCAGCGTCAGAATGATGAACATCATGCGCTTCTCGATCTGCACGGCGGAGAACCATGTCTTGTTCTGCTGCGTCCAGTCGCGGATATACAGATCGCCGGACAGCGTATGCGACAGTTGCCGCGCGACTTCGGGCGCGCGCTGCATGTCCTTCAGGCGCAGGCGCACGCCGGTCGGCGCGGGCAGGCGAAAGAGCGCCTGGGCATCGCGGATGGCGATCAGCGCGAGCGTCGAGTCGTACTCGTAGTGCCCCGACTCGAAGATGCCGACGACCGTGAACTGCTTGAGCCGCGGCATCATGCCGGCGGGCGTGATGGTGCCTTCGGGCGCGACGAGCGTGATCTTGTCGCCGGTCATCACGCCGAGGTTCGTCGCCAGATCGCGGCCGAGCACGATGCCGAATTCGCCCGGCACAAGATCCGCGAGCTTGCCCGCGCGCATCTCCTTGCCGATGTCCGACACTTGCGGCTCCAGCGACGGCTCCACGCCTCGCAGCGCGACGCCGCTCACCGCGCCCTGGCGCGTCAGAAGCGCCTGCGCTTCGACGTAGGGCGCGGCGCCGGTCACTTCGGGATTGCGGCGCGCTTCCTGCGCGGTGAGTTGCCAGTTAGGCATCGAGCCGGTCGGCGAAAAGATCTCGACGTGGGCGAGCACCGAGAGCATGCGGTCGCGCACTTCTTTCTGGAAGCCGTTCATGACCGACAACACGACGATCAGCGCGGCGACGCCGAGCGCGATGCCCGCCATCGACACCAGTGCGATGAAGGAGATGAAGCCGTTGCCTGTGGTGCGTTTGCTGGCGCGCGTGTAGCGCCAGCCAATCTGCCATTCGTACGGAAGTTTCAAGCGAATCCTTGTGTCTGCTGTTGCTGCGTTGGTCTTGCGTCCCGCTTTGCCCGGCTGGCCCGCGTCGATGCAACGCGAGGTCTGCGCAGCGAAATTTGCGAAAGTTTGCCATAGGTGGCGCGAGCGCCGTAACAAGCGGGCGCTGGCATCGGCCATTCGGCGGTGTGCGAAACGGCCTGTCGGCGGGTATTTCGACCGGTCATCAGACGCTCCCGCCGATGCGCGGGGCATCGGCGCATGCCCTACAATGCCGACCATCATGCCCGTTCCCGACCTTCACCTTCTGCTGCCGTTCGCGCTGCCCTCGGCGGCGGACGCCGCCACCGCGTTGCACGGACTGGAGAGCGCGGCGCTCGACAAGCTGCTCGCCCGCGCCACGCTCGAAGAACGCGTGATCGGAGAGGATTTCCAGCGCACGCTGCCGCACGAACGCTGGATTGCGCAACGCTTCGGCGTGGTCACGCCGAGCGCCGGTCAGCGCCACGCCGACGACGCCCCGCTCGCCCCGTTCATGCTCCTCGCCGATGGCGGCACGCCCGGCGATGCGCTGTGGGCCTGCATCGAGCCGGTTCATGTCCGGATCGCGCACGATCATCTCGTCCTGATCGATCCCGCCACGCTCGGCGTGCGCACCGAAGAAGCGCGCGCGTTGCTTCAGACGGCACGGCCCGTCATCGAAGAGCTGGGCATCGCTTTTCAAGCGCCGACGCCGCTGCGCTGGTATGTATCGGGCGAGGCGCTCGG
Organism: Caballeronia grimmiae; assembly: GCF_022879615.1. NCBI lineage: Bacteria > Pseudomonadati > Pseudomonadota > Betaproteobacteria > Burkholderiales > Burkholderiaceae > Caballeronia > Caballeronia grimmiae. The sequence continues at coordinate 1,033,006 of NZ_CP084271.1, read as the reverse complement.
CGCGCTCGCGGGTGCATCGCCGTTGCGCGCGACCGGACGCAACATCGAAATATGGCTGCCGCACGAAGCCCGCACGGGCGAACGCTCGCGCGCGTGGATGAAGCTGCAGAACGAAGTGCAGATGGCGTGGTTCGAGCATCCGCTGAACGTGGAGCGTGAATCGCACGGATTGCCCGCGATCAATTCGATCTGGCTGCACGCGCAAGGCGCGATGCGTCCCGTCCAGAGTCCGTTCGCGCGCGTGTTGTCGGATGCCGCCGCGACGCGCGGGCTTGCGCTCGCAGCGGGCATCGAACCGCACACGCCGCCGGAGAGCTTCGCTGCGCTGGCAAACGCCAAGCATACGAACGCGGAAGGCGCGACGCTCGTCGAACTCGATCCGTTTTCCGCGCCGTTCATCGAACAGGATTGGGCTCGCTGGAATGCGTCGCTTCAGTCGCTCGAGAAGGACTGGTTCGCACCCGCGGTCGACGCGCTGTCGAACGGTTCGCTGAAGCGCCTCGGCATCACGCTTTGCGGCGATACCGGCTCGGTGACGCTTTCCATCACGCGTTCGGACTTGCGCAAGTTCTGGCGTCGCAGGCCGATTGCGGCGCTTTTCATCGAATGAAGGCCCTAGCTGAATGACGCGAATCATCACGCGCGCTTCCTCCCCCGCCGACGCCGAAGCGCTGATGCGCCACGGCCTGCATCCCGTGATCGCGCGGCTCTACGCGGCGCGCGGCGTGACGTCGCCGGATGAGATCGAGACAGAGTTCAAGCGCCTCCACGCGCCCGTCGGCCTCAAGGGTTGCGACGATGCCGCCGTCGTGCTCGCCGATGCGCTCGCCGCGGGCAAGCGCATGCTCGTCGTCGCCGATTACGACTGCGACGGCGCGACCGCCTGCGCCGTCGCCGTGCGCGGCTTGCGGATGTTCGGCGCGACCGTCGACTATCTGGTGCCGAACCGCTTCGAATACGGCTACGGACTGACGCCCGAGATCGTCGATCTCGCCGGGCGCTCGCCGCTCGGCCCGCCCGATCTGCTGATTACCGTCGATAACGGCATCGCCAGCGTGGAAGGCGTCGCGGTGGCGAACGCGCTCGGCATCGACGTGCTCGTGACCGATCATCACCTTCCCGGCGACGAATTGCCCGCCGCGCGCGCGATCGTCAATCCGAATCAGCCGGGCTGCGGCTTCCCGAGCAAATGCATTGCGGGCGTGGGCGTGATGTTTTACGTGCTGCTCGCGCTGAGGGCCGAATTGCGCCGGCGCGGCGCCTACGAAAACGCGCCCGAGCCGCGTCTGGACGGCCTGCTCGATCTCGTCGCGCTCGGCACGGTCGCGGACGTCGTGAAGCTCGATTCGAATAACCGCATCCTCGTCGCGCAGGGCCTCAAGCGGATTCGCGCAGGCCGCATGCAGCCGGGCATCGCGGCGCTTTTCCGCGCGGCAGCCCGCGATGCGCGCGCCGCATCGGGCTTCGATCTCGGCTTTGCGCTGGGGCCGCGGCTGAACGCGGCGGGCCGGCTGTCGGACATGTCGCTCGGCATCGAATGCTTGACGACCGACGACATCGGCCGCGCATGGGAGCTCGCGCAGCAACTCGATTCGATGAACCGCGAGCGGCGCGAAATCGAAGCCGGCATGCAGCAGCAGGCACTCGCGGAACTGCAAAGTTTCGAGCCGGGCGAGCGCGCGACGCTCACGCTATTCGATCCGGGCTGGCATCAGGGCGTGATCGGCATCGTCGCGGGACGGCTGAAGGAGCGCTTTCACCGGCCGTCGTTCACGTTCGCGCACGCCGACGACGCCGGCACGCTGTCTAAAGGCTCCGGCCGCTCGATTCCGGGCTTCCATCTGCGCGATGCCGTCGATCTGATCAGCAAGCGCGAGCCCGGCCTCATCCACAAGTTCGGCGGCCACGCGATGGCGGCGGGCCTCACGCTCGCCACCGCCGATATCGCGCGCTTCACGGACGCGTTCGAAGCGGTCGGGCGCGAATGGCTGACGGCCGAAGCGCTCGCGCGGACCATCGAGACGGACGGCGAACTGGAAGACGCGTACTTCACGCCGCAATTCGTCGAAATGCTCGATGCCGCCGTCTGGGGTCAGGGATTTCCGGCGCCGACTTTCTCGGGAGAGTTCGACGTCGCATCGCAGGCGCTCGTCAAGGAGAAGCATCTGAAGCTGTCACTCACGCGCGGACGGCAGCGCTTTAACGCGATCTGGTTCAATCACGTCGATCCGTTGCCGCCGCGTGCGACGGTTGCGTACCGGCTCGTCAGCGATTCGTGGAACGGTGTGGCGCGCGTGCAGTTGATCGTGGAGCATGCGACATAATTTGGCGTGGCGGCAAGCCGTGGGATGCGTTTGCCAGCCGATATAATGCCGCGACCCGAACCCGCGTTTCGGGCTTTTTTGAAGGTATGAGGCGGCTGCGTTATGCATGCACCGGCTCATGTTTATTAGAAGTACGAAACAAGAACAGTCGCGGATCATGAGTAACGAGAAAGTCGATTTAAGTCAGGTCACGCTGTGCGCCGTTGATTGCATCAATCCAGTCCTCACAATAAGAGCGCTGCAGAATTCCAGAAGACACTGCCTCTTTGGCGAAACACTTCTGCTGACAGACCAGCACATCGAGTGCGATGCGCGAGTCGCTCTCATTGCCCCTATTCGCAGCAAGCAGGAATACAGTCAGTTCATTCTTAAAGAACTCGGCCAGTACATCACAACGCCCTGGGTGCTGCTCGTTCAGTGGGACGGTTATGTAGTCCGTCCGTCCGCCTGGACAGACGAATTCCTGGCTTACGACTATATCGGCGCGCGCTGGCCCTCTTACTCCGACGGCATGGCCGTCGGAAACGGCGGCTTCTCGCTCCGCTCGAAACGGCTTCTGAATGCGTTGTCGAGCGACAGCGCATTTACGCCCGACGCGACGACCGGCGAAGATGAACTGATCTGCCGCGCATTTCGCCCCGCCTTGGAGACGAACTATGGCATCCGCTTCGCACCTGAGGACGTGGCCGACCGTTTTTCCGTCGAGATAGCCCCGACACCCGGCCCGACCTTCGGCTTCCACGGGCTGTTCAACATGCATCGGCTTCCCGAAGACGACATCTTGTTCGTGACCGAACACGCGCATGAGCGCACGGTCTCCACGAGCGAGTTCATTGGCTTCTGGGCTCGTTGCTCCGCAGGGGGCCGCACCTCCGCGGCTAACCAGATCTACGACCGGATCCGGAAAGTGTTCAGTACGGCAATCATCGAGCATGTTCTTGCGAACAATGGCACCACGGCGGCCGAAGCTGCCGAGCAGGTGGCACGGGCCGAAGCGCTGTACATCGAGAGACAGGCCGTGTCGAATCGCGATTAGCGCCTGACGCGCTCACCCACTGATGTCGCGCCACGGGACGGCGGAGAGATCGCGCAGCGTCAGCCGCCACGCTGGCAAACGCTTCTCCCCCCATTTTCGGTGGCGGCGCAACCGGTGCGGACGCGGGCTGGCGGACGCGAATAACGGTGTCAATCGGCTATAATTGCACCTTTTTACGAAGCCGAAGATCGACAATGGAAGCAGAACGTCTCAACGCGATCGAAAGCCTCCTGGCCGACCTGCGCCGCCGCGCGGACGAGCTACGGGGGTATCTTTGACTACGACGCCAAGTCCGCGCGTCTGATCGAAGTCAACAAGGAACTCGAAGACCCCAACGTCTGGAACGATTCGAAGAACGCCCAGGCGCTCGGCCGTGAGAAGAAGCTGCTTGACGGCGTGGTGACGACGCTCACCGCGCTCGGCAACGATCTTCGCGACGCGCAGGATCTCTTCGACATGGCGCGCGACGAAAGCGACGAAGACACGCTCGTCGCCTGCGAAGCCGACGCGGAAGCGCTCAAGGCGCGCGTCGAGGACATGGAGTTCCGCCGGATGTTCTCGAACCCGGCCGATCCGAACAACTGCTTCATCGACATTCAGGCTGGCGCGGGCGGCACCGAAGCGTGCGACTGGGCGTCCATGCTGCTGCGCCAGTACCTGCGCTACTGTGAGCGCAAGGGCTTCAAGACCGAAGTGCTCGAAGAATCCGAAGGCGATGTCGCCGGCATCAAGAGCGCGACGATCAAGGTCGAAGGCGAATACGCGTACGGCTATCTGCGCACCGAAACCGGCATTCACCGCCTCGTGCGCAAGTCGCCGTTCGATTCGTCGGGCGGCCGGCATACGTCGTTTTCGTCGGTGTTCGTGTATCCGGAAATCGACGATTCGATCGAGATCGAAATCAATCCCGCCGATATCCGCACGGACACGTATCGCGCATCGGGCGCGGGCGGCCAGCACATCAACAAGACGGACTCCGCCGTGCGACTCACGCACGCGCCGACGGGCATCGTCGTGCAGTGCCAGAACGACCGCTCGCAGCACCGCAACCGCGCGGAAGCCATGCAGATGCTGAAGGCGCGTCTCTACGAATTCGAGATGCGCAAGCGCCAGGCCGAACAGGACAAGCTCGAATCGAGCAAGACCGACGTGGGCTGGGGCCATCAGATCCGCTCCTACGTGCTCGACCAGAGCCGCGTGAAGGATCTGCGCACCAGCGTGGAAATGAGCAACACGCGCGCCGTGCTCGACGGCGACCTCGACGACTTCATCAGCGCAAGCCTGAAACAGGGCGTCTAAACCGCCAGCGCGGGTATCGGCTTCGGTATCCGCGTTTTCGTTTCGACTCACCGCGCATCCGCCTCGCTTTAAAAGCCAAGAATCATCATGACCGAACCGACCCAGACGAGCGCCGCTCCCGAACTGGAACACAACCAGATCATCGCCGAGCGCCGCGACAAGCTGCGCGCGCTGCGCGAGCAAGGCATCGCTTATCCGAACGACTTCCGCCCGACGCATCAGGCGGCCGCGCTGCAAAGCGAGTACGCCGACACCGACAAGGAAGCGCTCGAAGCGAATCCCCTGCCCGTCGCGCTCGCCGGCCGCATGATGCTGAAGCGCGTGATGGGCAAGGCCAGCTTCGCGACGGTTCAGGACGGCAGCGGCCAGATTCAGTTCTTCGTCACGCCCGCCGATGTCGGCGCGGACGTGTACGAAGCGTTCAAGAAGTGGGACCTGGGCGACATCATCGCGGCGCGCGGCGTGTTGTTTCGCACGAACAAGGGCGAGCTGTCGGTGCGCTGCACGGAACTGCGGCTGCTGTCGAAGGCGCTGCGCCCGCTGCCTGACAAGTTCCACGGCCTCGCCGATCAGGAAATGCGCTATCGCCAGCGTTACGTCGATCTGATCGTCACGCCTGAATCGCGCAAGACGTTCATGGCGCGCACGAAAGCGGTCACGTCGATCCGCAATTTCATGGCGCAGGCGAACTTCATGGAAGTCGAAACGCCGATGCTGCACCCGATTCCGGGCGGCGCGGCGGCGAAGCCGTTCGTCACGCATCACAACGCGCTCGACATGCAAATGTTCCTGCGCATCGCGCCGGAGTTGTATCTGAAGCGGCTGATCGTCGGCGGCTTCGAGCGCGTGTTCGAGATCAATCGTAATTTCCGGAACGAAGGCGTATCGCCGCGTCACAATCCGGAATTCACGATGATGGAGTTCTACGCGGCGTTCACGGATTATCGCTGGCTCATGGATTTCACCGAGCAACTGATCCGCCAGGCCGCGATCGATGCGCTCGGCACCGCGACCATCACGTATCAGGGCCGCGAACTTGATTTCAGCAAGCCGTTCCATCGCCTGACGATCAATCAGGCGATTCAGAAGTACGCCCCGCAATACACCGACGAGCAGTTGAACGACGGCGTGTTCGTGCGCGCCGAACTGAAGAAATTCGGTGTCGATACGGCGCAGCCCGCGTTTCTCAACGCAGGAATCGGCGCGCTGCAACTGGCGCTCTTCGAAGAGACGGCGGAGTCGCAATTGTGGGAGCCGACGTACATCGTCGATTATCCGATCGAGGTGTCGCCGCTGGCGCGTGAGTCGGACAGCGTGCCGGGCATCACGGAGCGCTTCGAGCTGTTCATCACGGGGCGCGAGATCGCGAACGGTTTTTCGGAACTGAACGATCCGGAAGATCAGGCCGCGCGCTTCCAGAAGCAGGTCGACCAGAAAGACGCTGGCGACGAAGAAGCGATGTATTTCGACGCCGACTACATTCGCGCGCTCGAATACGGCATGCCGCCGACAGGCGGTTGCGGGATCGGCATCGACCGGCTGGTGATGCTGCTGACCGACAGCCCGAGCATTCGCGATGTCATTCTGTTCCCGCATTTGCGGCGGGAAGACTGAGCGGCAAGCTTGGCCGGTTGATGGTGAGAGCGCGTCCTTGGGGGCGCGCTTTTTTTTGCCCTGTGGAGGTTTTTCAAGCGATGCGGTGCGGAGCGTCGAGAAGATGAATTTCGCGTCGCGGCAGGCTTGGTTGCCTGGCACGCGATTTCACGCCCGTTCCTAACTTGCAACGATGTAATTCCAGACTTCGCCACGATGCACAAAACCGTTGAGCATCGTGGCGGCGAAAGATGCACCCCCGCACGCGACCTGCGAATGGCAGTGCCCGCAAGGGCAACAGCGTCCACCGCGTCAGACCGAAAACCAAAGAACCGCGCGTCGTCGATTGAGCAAGCGGAACACCCTTTCTGGTGGCTTTGTGACGGGATCCCAAAGGCCAAAATCGTCGTCGCACACCGCCCCGCATTTATTTCCACACTCGACGCCTGGCATCAGATGTGCTTCCGAGTAAGAAAAACAGTGGTCAAAACCAGCAAAGCTCTAGGCGGAAAATCCCATCAAAATCGATCCGTCTAGCACTTCGCCTCGAACGGAGGTTCAACCATGGATAACGGGACCAACAAGCTCGCGTCCTCCCCCTCTCCCGACGCCAGCCAGCCGCTGCCGCAGCAACGCCGTCTGCATCCACTCGTCGCGACGGCGGCGGGCGCGGTGATCGTCGCAAGTCTTGCCGCTACGGCAGCCATTACCGGCGTATTTCCCAGGGCGTCGAGCACGTCCGCGCAGAATCCGCAGACTCAGACGGCGGCCGTCGCGCAGCAGCACGCAGTGCCCCCCGCCACGCCTGCCGCCGCGCCCGCCCAACCGGTCGTGCAGCAACCCGCCCCGCAGCCCGTGCAACAGGCGCCTGTCCAGCCAGCACCCGCGCAACCGTCCTATGCACAACAGCCGCCGCCGAAAGCGGCGTACTGCTCGACGTGCGGCACCGTCGAATCCATCTCCGCCGTGCGTCGCGAAGGACACGGCACGGGGATCGGTGCGGTCGGTGGCGCGGTGGCCGGGGGTGTCGTCGGCAACCAGTTCGGGCGTGGCGGCGGCCGGACCGCGATGACCCTGCTCGGCGCGCTCGGCGGCGGTCTCGCGGGCAATTCGGTGGAGAAGCACATCCGCAGCGAAACCGATTACTCGGTGCGCGTCAGAATGGAAAACGGCAAGACGCGTTACTTCACGTACAAGCAGCAGCCGCCGTTCGCGCAAGGCCAGCATGTGCGCGTGCGCAACGGCGTGCTGGAAGCGGGTTGACCGATCGACGCGTCAGGCGAAAAAAAGGCGGCGGGTCTTGCGAACCGCCGCCTTGTGCATCGAGTAACGCGCCTCAGTGATCCCGTTGCGAACTGCGCGCGGGATTCGGTTTGCCGCGTATCGCCATGTAGGCCCACCAGACGTAGCCGGACAATCCGTACAGCACGAAGAGGCAGAACAGCATCACAGGCGGATCGGACGATACGAGCACGAACGCCACCACGATCAGCAGCACGCCCGCGAACGGCACGCGATACCGCACGTCGAGCGCCTTGCCGCTGTAGAACGGCGCGTTCGATACCATCGTGACGCCCGCGTAGATCGTCAGCACGAACGCGACCCACGGCAGCCAAACGAGCTTGAGCGGTACGCGGTTGTCGGTGGCGAGCCATACGAAACCGGCGATCAGCGCAGCCGCCGCCGGCGACGGCAAACCCTGAAAATAGCGCTTGTCGACGACGCCGACGTTCGTGTTGAAGCGCGCGAGCCGCAACGCCGCGCCCGAGCAGTAGACGAACGCCGCGAGCCAGCCCCAGCGCCCGAGGTCCTTCAGCACCCATTCGTACATCACCAGCGCGGGCGCGACGCCGAACGACACCATGTCCGAGAGGCTGTCGAACTGCTCGCCGAACGCGCTTTGCGTATGCGTCATGCGGGCGACGCGGCCGTCCATGCCATCGAGGACCATCGCGACGAAAATGGCGATGGCCGCGATCTCGAAGCGCACGTTCATCGCCTGGACGACGGCGAAGAAGCCGCAAAAGAGCGCGGCCGTGGTGAACGCATTCGGCAGCAGATAAATGCCGCGCTTTCGCAGGAACTGCTGCCGCTTCGCGCGCCGCGTCTCCACGACGCCCACGTCCTGAATGGCCTTGTTGCGGCGGAACGCGCGCGGCGGCGTCGCGTTCGCGCGGTTACGGCGCGTCTTGAATGCCGCCATCGGACCCCCCGCGTTATTCTGCGAATTCGGCAAGAATGGTCGACGAGGCGGACACCTTCTCGCCGATCGACACGCGCGGCCGGCTTCCGACCGGCAAATACACATCGACGCGCGAGCCGAAACGGATGAAGCCGTAACGCTGACCGCGCGTAAGCGGCTCGCCGGCGTGCACGTAGCAGAGAATGCGGCGCGCGATCAGACCCGCGATCTGCACCGACGTCACCGTATGCCCAGCCGCCGTGTGCAGGACGATCGCGTTGCGCTCGTTCTCGGTGGACGCCTTGTCGACGGCCGCATTCAGATACGCGCCGGGAAAATACTGAACCTTGCTGATCGCGCCGTCCACGGGCGAACGCTGCGAGTGGACGTTGAACACGTTCATGAACACGCTGATCTTGAGCGCTTCGCGTCCCGCGTACGGATCATGCGCCGTCTCGACCGCGACGATGCGCCCGTCCGCCGGACACAGCACTGCGTTCGGCTGAGTGGGAATGGGCCGCGGCGGATCGCGGAAGAACTGGACGACGAAGATCACGATCAGCCAGAAGAGCCAGGCGAAGCCGAAGCCGCCGATCGCCTGCACGAGAACGGCAACGACGGCCGCGATGGCGATAAACGGCCAGCCTTCGCGGGCAATGATCGGATGAGGATAGTTCATGAACGTGTTCTGTGTTTTATAAAAACCGTAGGATAGCAAAAGCCGCCCGGCGCACAGCGGCTTCCGGGCGGCTTTCGATGCAGCAAGAACCGTGACGCGAGGTCACGCAGACACGTTTAGTTCTTCGACTGGTCGACGAGCTTGTTCTGCGCGATCCACGGCATCATCGCGCGGAGCTTCTCGCCCACTTGCTCGATCTGATGCTCGGCCGTCAGGCGGCGGCGCGATTGCAGCGTCGGCGCACCCGCGCGGTTCTCGATGATGAAGCTCTTCGCGTACTCGCCGGTCTGGATGTCCTTGAGCACGGCCTTCATCGCCTTCTTCGTCTCTTCCGTGACGATGCGCGGACCCGTCACGTACTCGCCGTACTCGGCGTTGTTCGAGATCGAGTAGTTCATGTTGGCGATGCCGCCTTCGTAGATCAGATCGACGATCAGCTTCAGTTCGTGCAGACACTCGAAGTACGCCATTTCCGGCGCGTAGCCCGCTTCGACCAGCGTTTCGAAGCCGGCCTTGATGAGGTCGACGGTGCCGCCGCACAGCACGGCCTGCTCGCCGAACAGGTCGGTTTCGGTTTCTTCACGGAAGTTCGTTTCGATGATGCCGGCACGGCCGCCGCCGTTCGCCGCCGCATACGACAGCGCCACGTCGCGCGCCGAGCCCGACTTGTCCTGCGCGACCGCGATCAGGTGCGGCACGCCGCCGCCCTGGCTGTACGTGTTGCGCACGGTGTGGCCCGGAGCCTTCGGCGCAATCATGATGACGTCCAGATCCGCACGCGGGATCACCTGGCCGTAGTGAACATTGAAGCCGTGCGCGAATGCGAGCGCCGCGCCGTTCTTGGCGTTGGCGTGCACTTCGTTCTTGTACACCTCGGCGATCTGCTCGTCGGGCAGCAGCATCATGACGACATCGGCGCCCTTCACGGCTTCGGCCACTTCCTTCACCGGCAGGCCGGCGTTCTCGGCCTTGCTCCACGAAGCGCCGCCCTTGCGCAGGCCGACCGTCACGTTCACGCCGCTTTCCTTCAGGTTCAGCGCGTGTGCATGGCCTTGCGAGCCATAGCCGATGATGGTCACTTGCTTGCCCTTGATGAGGGAGAGGTCGGCGTCTTTGTCGTAGAAAACTTTCATGGTGGTTCCTTGAGTCCTGATGCGTGAATTGGTGTGCTTGTTTGCGCTGCTAATTGGATGGTCTGGCGGTCAGACCTTGAGGATGCGCTCGCCCCGGCCGATGCCGGAGCTGCCCGTGCGAACCGTCTCGAGGATCGCCGTGGCGTCGAGCGCCTGGATGAACGCGTCGAGCTTGTCGGACGCGCCCGTCAGTTCCATGGTGTAGGTCTTCTCGGTCACGTCGATGATGCGGCCGCGGAAGATATCCGCCATCCGCTTCATTTCTTCGCGTTCCTTGCCGACCGCCCTTACCTTGATGAGCATCAGCTCGCGCTCGATGTGGGCGCCCTCTGTCAGGTCGACCACTTTCACCACCTCGATCAGGCGGTTCAGGTGCTTCGTGATCTGTTCGATCACGTCGTCCGAGCCAATGGAGACGATGGTGAGCCGCGACAGCGAACTGTCTTCGGTCGGCGCCACCGTCAGCGTTTCGATGTTATAGCCGCGCGCGGAAAAGAGCCCGACGACACGCGATAACGCGCCCGGCTCGTTTTCCAGCAGTACGGAGATGATGTGTTTCATGTGTCTTTTCCCGATGTGGTTCCAGTCAAAGCCCGTCTGTGAAACCCGCGCGCCACGCATGTCCTTTGTGAAGACAGGCGCGCGCGAGCCTCGCGAGACGAACCCGCGTTATAGATCCTCAGACCCGAGCAGCATTTCCGTGATGCCTTTACCGGCTTGCACCATCGGGAATACGTTTTCGGTGGGATCGGTCTGGAAGTCGAGAAACACGGTGCGATCCTTCAGGCGCAGCGCTTCCTTCAGCGCCGGCTCGACATCCGCGGTCTTTTCGACGCGAATGCCGACATGACCGTACGCCTCGGCGAGCTTCACGAAATCAGGCAACGCGTCCATGTACGAACTGGAGTAGCGCTTCTTGTATTCGATCTGCTGCCATTGGCGAACCATGCCGAGATAGCGGTTGTTCAGCGAAATGATCTTGACGGGCGTGTTGTACTGCTTGCAGGTCGACAGCTCCTGAATGCACATCTGGATGGAGCCTTCGCCCGTGATGCAGACGACTTCCTCGTCCGGATAGGCCATCTTCACGCCCATCGCGGCGGGCAGGCCGAAGCCCATCGTGCCGAGACCGCCCGAGTTGATCCAGCGGCGCGGCTTGTTGAACGGATAGAACTGCGCCGCCCACATCTGGTGCTGGCCGACGTCCGAACAGACGAACGCGTTGCCGTCGGTAAGCTCCGCGAGCTTTTCGACGACGTACTGCGGCTTGATGATCTCGCTCTTGCGGTCGTACGCGAGACAGTCCTTCGCGCGCCAGCTTTCAATGTCGTCCCACCATTGCTTGAGCGCCTGCGTGTCCGGACCGTGCTCCGCGTGCTGAAGCTGCTCGATCAGTTCCTTCAGGACTTCCTTCACGTCGCCGACGATCGGAATGTCCACCTTCACGCGCTTCGAAATGGACGACGGATCGACGTCGATATGGATGATCTTGCGCGGCGACGACGCGAAATGCTTCGGATCGCCGATCACGCGGTCATCGAAACGCGCGCCGATGGCGATCAGCACGTCGCAGTGCTGCATCGCCATGTTAGCTTCGTACGTGCCGTGCATGCCGAGCATGCCGAGGAACTTCTTGTCGCTCGCGCGGTAGCCGCCGAGGCCCATCAGCGTGTTGGTGACCGGATAGCCGAGCAGATCGGCGAACTGGTTCAGCTCGCGCGACGCATCCGCGAGGATGATGCCGCCGCCGGTATAGATATACGGGCGCTTCGCCGACAGCAGCAATTGCACCGCCTTGCGAATCTGGCCGGAGTGGCCCTTCGTCACCGGGTTGTACGAGCGCAGCGACACGCTCTTGACCGGTTCGTACCGGCACGGCGCCTTCGACACGTCTTTCGGAATGTCGATCAGCACCGGACCCGGACGGCCTGTGCGGGCAATGTAGAACGCTTTCTTGATGGTGGCGGCGAGATCGCGCACGTCCTTCACGAGGAAGTTGTGCTTCACGCAGGGACGCGTGATGCCGACGGTGTCGCATTCCTGAAAGGCGTCGAGGCCGATGGCCGCAGTGGGCACCTGCCCGCTGATGACGACGAGCGGAATGGAATCCATGTAGGCCGTCGCGATGCCGGTGACGGCATTGGTGACGCCCGGACCCGAAGTCACGAGGCATACGCCGACCTTGCCGGTGGAACGCGAATAGGCGTCCGCGGCGTGCACGGCGGCTTGCTCGTGGCGCACGAGAATGTGTTGAATCTGGTCCTGCTTGTACAGCTCGTCGTAGATGTAGAGTACCGAGCCGCCGGGATAGCCCCAGATGAACTCGACGTTCTCGTCGGCGAGCGCGCGCATGAGCACGGTCGCGCCGATAGAGTCAGCGTCGTGGGGAGGAGTGGTATCCGACGTGGAGAATTCCGCGCTAGGCATATTCATTCATCACCTTTCGAATTTTCGGCAAAAAATTGATCGGGTGCTCTCTGCCGGGCTTGTGGCTCGGGTTCAAGCGGCGCGTCTTGGTTTGACAGGCGTGCTTCTTGGGCTCGCCTCAAAGCAGACATTTCACTTTATGATGCGAGTCAGAAAAGATAGCCCGGTTTCGCGCATCGGGTCAAGCAAAAATTTTCCGATCATTGCGCGTCAGGCTTGCGGACTGGGTTTCAATCGTCCGGACCATGCGCCTATCCGGCAACAAATCGTCCCGATTCGTCCGGGCGCGGCGAAAATTTGCTAGCATCCGCAGGTTTCCCTGCAACTCCCTATTCTCTTTCGACGCAATTCGCTGCGCCGGGTCCCCAACGGATGGCATCAGACAAGGAACTCGCCGACTTCCTGGCGGGCGTCGAAAGACGCGCGTTCAAGCAGACCGTCTACACCGTACGCGATGACGACGCGGCGCTCGATATCGTGCAGGACGCGATGATCAAGCTCGCCGAAAAATACGGCGACCGTCCGTCCGCCGAGCTTCCGCTTTTGTTCCAGCGTATCCTTCAAAATGCGACGCACGACTACTTTCGCCGCCAGAAAGTCCGCAACACCTGGGTGAGCCTGTTTTCGTCGTTCGGCAGCGCGGACGACGACGAATTCGATCCGCTCGAAACGCTGGAAGCGCAAGGCGGCGGCACGGGCACCGAAAGCAGCGAGAACAGGCTGGAGCGCGAACAGGTGCTGAATCTGATCGACGCGGAGATTCAGAAATTGCCGGCGCGTCAACGAGAAGCTTTTCTCATGCGTTACTGGGAAGATATGGATGTCGCCGAGACGGCCGCCGCGATGGGCTGCTCCGAGGGCAGCGTGAAGACGCACTGTTCACGCGCCACGCACGCGCTCGCTCAAGCCCTGAAAGCCAAAGGGATCACGCTATGAGTTCCGCTCCTGAATTAAACGAAAACGAGTTCGCGCTGAAAGTCATTCGCGCGCTCGACGAAAATGCGTCGAATATTCCGGCCGCTGCGAGCGACCGCCTTGCGCTTGCGCGCCGGGCGGCGCTCGCGCGCAAGAAGCCGGAGAAAGTACCCGTCGCCGCCTTTACGCCGGCCTTTACGCCCGCGTTCGCCGGCGCGGCGGGCGGCCTGGGCAACGCCGGCGGGTCCGGCGGCGAGCCTTCGCACAAGAGCCTGTTCGCGCGGATCGGCGGTTTCGGGCTGGCGTTGCCGGTGCTCGCGCTCGCCGTCGCGCTGGCGGGCGTCGCGTATTGGGAAGATCAGGAACGCAAGGCCGAACTCGCGGATATCGACGCGGCCATGATGAGCGACAGCCTGCCGCTCGACGCCTATCTCGACCACGGGTTCAACGCATACCTGACGCGCAATCACTAAGCATCGGCCAACGAGCAACGCACATAGCGGGGGAATTTTCGGGTGAGTTACAAGCGCGGTCTCGCGATTGTTTTTGGCTGCGCGATTGCGGGTATGGTCGCGTTCGCCGCCACTTACCCGCGTTTCTACTCGTCCCCCGCCTCCCCCGCTTCCGTGGCCGCGCCCATCGGGGCGAGCGCCGCCGCTGACAGTGACGTCCTGCCCCTCGCCGCCCTGTCGGCGAATCCGCTCTCCTGGAACCGCCTGACCGAGGCGCAGCATGTCGCGCTCGCGCCGTTCGCTACGCAGTGGGATTCCTTCAGCGACGAGCGCAAGCAGAAGTGGCTGAGGATCGCGTCGCGCTATCACCGGATGTCGCCGGAAGCGCAGAAGCGCCTGCAGCAGCGCATGCAGGAATGGGTTCGCATGACGCCCGACGAACGCAAGGTCGCGCGGGAAAATTATCAGGTCTCGAAGTCGGTGCCGCTCGATAAGCGCGAGCGCGCGTGGGACGCGTACCAGAAGCTCCCTGAAGAACAGAAGAAGAAGCTCGCCGCGAGCGAGCACAATCGCCGTCCGACTGTCGTCAGCGCGCCGCCAACAGGCAAGACCGAGGTCAAGGACATCAACCGCCTCGTCACCGCACGCGAGCAGGGTCACGCCGCCGGGCACGCGCAAGGCGAATCGGGCGCATCGGCGTCGCCGTCCGCAGTGCCGCCGCTGCCGGGCATCCCCAACGCGGCGAGCATCGTGCCCGCCACGCCGATTCCCGTTTCGCCGCAGCAAGCGCCGTCGATGTACAACGGCTCGTGAGCGCGCGATGAACGCCGACACGACCGTCCCGCCGCTTTGCGCGCCCGCGCTGCGCCGCCGCCTCGCGACGATGATCTACGAAGGCGTCATCCTGTTCGGCGTCGTGTTCATCGCCGGCTATCTGTTCAGCACGCTCACGCAGCAGCGCAACGGCCTAACGCATCACAACCTGCTGGCGTCGTGGATCGGCATCGTGCTTGCCGCCTACTTCGTATGGTTCTGGACGCACGGCGGACAGACCTTGCCGATGAAAACCTGGCGCATGAAAGTCGTCGATGCGCACGGTCAGCCGGTCAAGCCCGGCCGCGCCCTCGCGCGTTACGCCCTCGCGTGGCTCTGGTTCCTGCCGCCGCTCGCGCTGCATCCGCTGATGTCGCTGGCCGTGCCGCAAACGCTCGTCGTGTTCGGCGTCTGGGTGACGCTGTGGGCCGCCGCCGTGCGGCTCGATCCAGCGCGCCAGTTTCTGCACGATCGTCTCGCGGGCACGCGCATCGTCGCCACACACGCAAGCACCGCGAAATAATTGCCGCGTAATAAGAAGTTCTCGTGACCGTCATGGCTCCGTCACGGCCGCATGGCGCAATGCGCATACCGAAACCCGATGCGCGAGCCAATGCCTTCCAACTCGTCAGTCACGCCGGCAATCGATTCCTCCTCGGCTTACTGGTTCCGCAGCACCGGATTCACGCTGCCGTCCAGTCCGCCCGACACCACCGAGCCGGTCACTGAAGGCGATTCCCCGGACGGTCCGCACCGCTACCGGACGATCTGGCTTTCCGATATTCACCTCGGCTCAGGCGGCTGCCAGGCGCCTTATCTGCTCGATTTTCTGCGGCATCACGAGTCGGACTATCTATATCTCGTCGGCGACATCATCGACGGATGGCAGCTTCGCAAAGGCTGGTTCTGGCCGCAGGCGCACAACGACGTCGTGCAGAAAATCCTGCGCAAGGCGCGCAAAGGCACGCAGGTTGTCTACATTCCCGGCAATCACGACGAAGCCGCCCGCCAGTTCTGCGATCTCGCGTTCGGCGACATTCACGTGCGCGGCGAAGCGTTCCACACGACGCTCGCGGGCAAGCGCCTGTGGATCGTGCACGGCGATCTTTTCGATGGCGTCATCCAGCACGCGAAGTGGCTCGCCTATCTCGGCGATACCGCCTACACCGCGATTCTCCTGCTCAACCGCTGGTTCAATCGCGTGCGCACGAAGCTGGGCTTCGATTACTGGTCGCTCTCGCAGTATCTGAAGCATCAGGTCAAGAACGCTGTCAGCTTCATTTCGCAGTTCGAACGAGTGATGACCGATGAAGCCCGCCGGCGCGGCTGCGACGGCGTCGTGTGCGGCCATATCCACAAGGCGGAAATCCGCGACATCGACGGCATTCTCTATTGCAACGACGGCGACTGGGTCGAAAGCCTCTCCGCGCTCGTCGAGACCCACGACGGCGAGCTGAAGATCGTCTACTGGACCGTCATGCGCGCGTCCGGTCAACGCCCCGCCACCACGCACGCGACGGTTTGAACGTACGCGTCATCCAATCCGGGACTGCTATGAAAATCATGATCGTGACCGATGCATGGGAGCCGCAGGTCAACGGCGTCGTGCGGACGCTGAAGAACACGCGCAAGGAATTGATGGCGCTGGGGCATCGCGTGGAGATGCTCACGCCGCTCGAATTCAGGACCATTCCCTGCCCCACTTATCCCGAGATTCGCCTCTCGCTGATGCCGCGCCGCCGCGTGGCCGAGCGCATCGACACATTCGATCCG
Organism: Caballeronia grimmiae; assembly: GCF_022879615.1. Classification (NCBI taxonomy): domain Bacteria; kingdom Pseudomonadati; phylum Pseudomonadota; class Betaproteobacteria; order Burkholderiales; family Burkholderiaceae; genus Caballeronia; species Caballeronia grimmiae. The sequence continues at coordinate 1,016,380 of NZ_CP084271.1, read as the reverse complement.
GACGCGCTGCACATCGCCACCGAAGGCCCGCTCGGGCTCGCGGCGCGCGCCTATGCGTTGCGTCACAAGCTGCCGTTCACGACCGCGTACCACACACGCTTTCCCGAATACGTGAAGGCGCGTTTCGGCATTCCGCTCGCGGCGACGTATCGGTTTCTGCGATGGTTTCATCGGCCCTCGCAAGCGGTGATGGCGCCGACGCCCGTCGTCAAGAATGATCTCGAGCACTACGGATTCACGAACGTCGTGCTGTGGACGCGCGGGGTCGATCTCGACATCTTTCATCCGATGGACTCGAAAGTGCTCAACACCGCGCGGCCGATCTTCCTTTACGTGGGGCGCGTGGCCGTCGAAAAGAACGTCGAGGCGTTTCTCAAACTCGATCTGCCCGGCTCGAAGTGGGTCGCGGGCGAAGGGCCGGCGCTCGCGGAACTGAAGTCGCGCTATGCGGGCGTGAACTATCTCGGCGTGCTGTCGCAGCCGGAGCTTGCCAAGGTCTATGCCGCCGCCGATGTGTTCGTGTTCCCGAGCCGCACCGATACCTTCGGCCTCGTGCTGCTCGAAGCGCTGGCCTGCGGCACGCCCGTGGCGGCGTTTCCGGTGACGGGCCCGATCGACGTGCTTGGTCAGCACGGCCCCGGCGCGCTCAACGAGGACTTGCGCGAAGCCTGCCTGCAGGCGCTGACGATCGATCGCGCCGATGCGCGCGCGTGGGCCGAACGCTTCTCGTGGCGCGCGGCGTCGGAGCAGTTTGCCTCGCATTTGCGGCGATTCGAGCCGCGCGCGCCGAGTTCCGACCGGGCGGCTGCATGACGCGTCGCGCGCTCGCCGACGACCGCGCCGAAGACGACGAAGCGGAACGCGTCGAACCGCTCGGCCCCGACGACCTGCCCTTCAATCCGTACAAAGGCAATCGCGGCGTCACTCGCGCATGGCACGCGATGAAGAACTCGATCTCCGGGTTGCGCGTCGCGATTCGCGAGGAAAGTGCTTTTCGGCAGGAGTTGACGCTCGCCGCGATCCTGCTGCCGTGCAGCGTCGTCGTGCCGGTCGTTCCGGTCGAGCGCGCGGCGCTGGTTGCGTCGGTGCTGCTCGTGCTCATCGTCGAGTTGCTCAATTCGAGCGTCGAGGCGGCCATCGACCGCATCTCGCTCGAACGGCACGAACTCTCGAAGCGCGCGAAAGACTTCGGCAGCGCCGCCGTGATGGTAGCGCTGGGCGCGTGCGTGCTCACGTGGACGCTGATCCTATGGCCGCTTGCGCCGGCACTTGCCGCGTGGCTCGCAGAGTCCGCGAAGTGATGGCACCGAACTTTGCTCCATCTCAGAAAAGGGAAGCGCCTGCCCGAGAGTCAAGCCCGGGCAGGCAAAGACGCGGTTTATAATCGTCCGATATTCTCAAAAATAGCAACGGAAGCGGACGGGAGCACTCTCTGCACGCCCGCGCGAGCCGGATGCCAAGGTCGGACGACATGGAAGCGAAACCTCCCCGCCGCACCCGCGAACGGATTCTCGAGCTGTCACTGAAGTTGTTCAACGATATCGGCGAGCCGAACGTCACGACGACGACCATCGCCGAGGAAATGGAAATCAGTCCAGGCAATCTGTACTACCATTTCCGCAACAAGGACGACATCATCAACAGCATCTTCGCTCAGTTCGAGCAGCAGATTCAGAAGCGGCTGCGCTTTCCGGACGATCATCGTCCGACGATCGACGAGATGTGGTCCTATCTGCAGTACATGGCCGATTTTCTGTGGGCGTACCGGTTCCTGTATCGCGACCTGAACGACCTGCTCGCGCGCAACCGCACCCTCGAGACGCATTTCAAGCAGATCATCACGCACAAGGTGCGCTTTGCCGGCCAGTTGTGCGAGGCGCTCGTCGCCGATGGCGAGATGGTCGCGACGCCCGATGAGATCAAGGTGATCGCGACGAACATCGGCGTGATCTCGACGTACTGGCTGTCGTATCAGTACGTGATGAACCCGCGCAAGTACAACGATCAGGAAGCGATCCGCGCGGAACTGCATCAGGCGAGCCTGCACATCATTTCGATCATGGCGCCGTATCTGCGCGGCCGCTCGCGTCAGCTTTTCGATGACCTGGTGTCCGGTAAACTGGCCAAGCGCGAATATGCGGACTTTCTGCCGCCGCGCGACGATGCCTCTGCCGCATCGAAGACCGAAACACCAAAGGATTCCCGATAATGAAGGCAGTCTGTGTCTACTGCGGCTCCGCGACCGGAGCCCGCCGCGTCTATGCCGAAGCGGCCAAAGCGTTTGGCCGCGCGCTCGTCGAAGCCAATCTGTCGCTCGTGTATGGCGGCGGCCGTGTCGGCTTGATGGGCCTCATCGCCGATGAAGTGCTCGCCGCTGGCGGACGCGCGGTCGGCGTCATCCCGGAGTTGCTGCTCGCGAAGGAAGTGGGCCATACGGATCTCACCGAACTGCACGTCGTGCCTGACATGCACGAGCGCAAGAAAAAAATGGCCGATCTCGCCGACGCGTTCGTCGCGATGCCCGGCGGCGTCGGCACCTTCGAAGAGTTCTTCGAGGTCTACACGTGGGCGCAGCTCGGCTATCACCAGAAGCCGGTCGGCCTGTTGAACGTGAACGGCTATTTCGAGCCGCTGATGTCGATGCTTCGCCATACCGTCGACGAAGGCTTCATGCGCAAGCCGTATCTGGACTTCATCCAGATCGCCGCCGAACCCGGCGGGATGATCGCGAAGCTCGAAGCGTACACGCCGCCCGCCCACGACAAGTGGACGCAAAACCGCAACGTCGTTTGAGGATCGAATCGATGTCCAAAGTCATCCTGATCACCGGGGCAAGCCGCGGCATCGGCCGTTCGGCTGCGATTCTCGCGGGCGCGCGCGGCTGGTCGGTCGGCGTCAACTTTGCGACGAACGCTAGTGCCGCCGATGAAACCGTCGCCGCCGTGCAGGCCGCGGGCGGCAAGGCCATCGCCATTCAGGGCGACGTTTGCGACGAAGCCGCGACCATCGCGATGTTCGACGCCACCGAAGAGGCGTTCGGCCAGCTCGATGGCGTGGTGAACAACGCGGGCATCGTCGCGCCGGGGTCGGCGCTGGCGGACATGGACGTCGCCCGTCTGAAGCGCATTTTCGACACCAACGTGCTCGGCGCTTATCTGTGCGCGCGCGAAGCGGCACGGCGTCTCTCGCGCTCGCGCGGCGGCAAGGGCGGCGCGATCGTGAACGTGTCGTCGGCGGCGGCGCGGCTGGGCGCGCCGAACGAATATGTCGACTATGCCGGCTCGAAAGGCGCGATCGACGTGCTGACCATCGGGCTGTCGAAGGAACTCGGGCCGCAAGGCGTGCGCGTGAACGCGATCCGCCCCGGCCTTATCGAAACCGAGATTCACGCGAGCGGCGGAAAGCCGGATCGCGCGCAGGTGCTCGGGGTGCAGACGCCGCTCGGGCGGGCGGGCACGGCGGACGAAGTCGGGGAATCGATCGTGTGGCTGTTGTCGGATGCGTCGTCGTATGTGACGGGAGCGATCGTCGATGTGACGGGCGGGCGGTGATCGCAGAGCAGCGCGTCACGTCGGCTCGGGCGCGAATCCAACCCGATACCCGCGTTGGACAAGCATCTGCGCGAAATCCATCTCGCGTAACGCTGACGCGACCGTGCTTCGCGGCGACGGATAGTGCACAGTCGGCGGATCAATGCCGACGAGACGGCGCCATTTACCGTGATGGCCGAAAAGCCGCGAGAGATCGGCGCCTACGTGCAGACTTCCGCTGTCTTCCATGGCGAACTGCGTGCAGAGATTGAGCGGCGCAAAGCGGATGCCGACTGCTTCCAGTTGCGGTCTCAGCAGGCAGGTGAGTTGCACGTCTTCGTTCGTCGGATCGGCAACCCAAAACGGTTTGAATGGATCCGTGAGATAGCCGTCGGGCGGTACGACGACGACCTGTATTTCCGGGTGTGTGAACAGCGTCTGCATCATGCGGCGGCTACGCAAGCTGAATCCGCCGTTCAGTATGGGCAGGACGGAATGGCCGGGCTTATTCAGGAAAGGCAACCAGGAAAATTCGTCCATCCACCGTGTGCCTTCGGGCGAATGAACGCGCGCGAGATGAACCGGCGCGCCGATATAGTCGTATTCAAAGTATTCGTCGCGCCAGTTCGCGCCATCCAGCACCCACCCATCATCCTGCACGACGAGCGCGTAGTCGGTCTCGACGAAATGCCAGAGGACGAACATCATGAACCAGCTGTATTCGATGTAGCTCATCGGCGCGATGGCCTCGTGCCGGATGCTCGCTGGCAGATCGGCGGGCGCGTGAGGACAACATAGCACTGCGCGTGCGCCCGGCATGTTGCGCTGACTGAGCGTCAGGGCATAGGCGGCACTTTGCGCATCGGACACACCGGTTACGGCAATGAGCGTAATGCGGCTGAAGGCTGAGTGGGACATGGTGCGGCATTCATCGAGAAGAGCAGCCGCTCAGGATAAATCCGGGCAGCACATGCAGACTACTGGCTGCAGTGCCCGACGTCCATGCCGAAATGTGAAATTTCAGCCGGGCGCGATGCTTCGCATCAGAACCCTCCATGCTTCGCGAGCCACGCCTCTTCCTCCGCCGAAGTCTCGCGCCCAAGACTGCGGTTGCGATGCGGAAATCTCCCGAACCGTGCGATCACGTCCGCATGCTCCACCGCCGATTCGTAGAAGCTCGCGACACCCGTCTCGTCTTTCAGCTTCTCGAAGAGACGCAGCGATTCGCGCTGGCTCGGCATCGTTTCATCGTGTTCGAACGGCATATACGCGAACGCGCGATGGTACGCAGTCGGCAAACGCAGATCGTCGCCCTTCTCGACCATCGATGCAGCCAGCGCGAGCGCCCGCCGATCGCCCGCGAACGCACGCGGTGTATTGCGATGGCAATTGCGCGACAACTGATCCAGCAGCACGATCAGCGCGAGCGCGCCAAGCGGCGTGCGCTCCCAATCGCGTAAGCCGCCCGCCTGCGCTTCGTCGAGCAGCGGACCGAAACGCTCGCTGAGCATCGCGTCGAACGCGCGCTTTTTCGTCCACCATTGCTTGCGCTCGGTCCCGAACTCGGGTGATCCCGCAATGCCGAACCACGCGTCGAGAACCGCCTGCGCGCGGGGATCGATGCTCAAGCCAGTTCCAGTACGAGCCGTCGCGTCCGCGCGCTCTTCTTCTCGAGCTTCGCGATGCGCAGCCCGCCGATCTCGCCGGTATTGCGCACATGCGTGCCGCCGCACGGCTGCAAATCCACGTTCTCGATGCGCAGGAGCCGCACGCGGCCGAGACCCATCGGCGGCTTCACGCTCATCGTGCGAACGAGTTCGGGGCGCGCGGCCATTTCGTCGTCGGTGATCCATTCGGTGCGCACGTCGTGCGATCCGCCGATCAGCTCGCGCAGTTTCGTCTCCACGTCTTCCCGCTCGATCGGTTCGACGGTGGCGAGATCGAGCCGCGCGTAATCCATCGTGATGCTGCAGCCATCGACCGGATACGGCAGCACGGCGCAAATCAGGTGGCTCGCCGTATGCAGCCGCATATGCCGATATCGCCGCTCCCAGTCGATTTCCGCGCTCACCCTGTCACCCGCCTTCAGCTTCGCGAGCGCGTCTTCCTGGCCGGGCGCGGGCACGTGCACGGCGGCGTCGGGCGTCGCGCCTTCGAACTTCGCCTTGCGCGTGTCGGCGATGGCGATGATCGTGCCGTCCGCGAGCGTCAGCGTGCCGGCATCGCCGGCCTGACCGCCGCCGAGCGGATAGAACACGGTCTGATCGAGATGGATGCCCGCTTCGTCGATCGCGGTGATGATCGCGTCGCAGCGCGTTTGATAGGCGTCCTCGCGAAAGAGTGCGCGTGTGCTCATGACTTCATGTCCTCGATTGGCTTGCCGGTAATCGACAGATGATGCCGCAAACGAACGCGGACTCGCCCGATACAAAAGCAGGCGATTCAACCGGGACGGTTGCGCATCCAGTCGGCGGTATCGAAGAAGGAAGTCAGCAGGCGTTCGCGCAGCGGCTCGGGCAGGCCGATGTCTTCCATCGCCCAGGCCATGCAGCGCAGCCATTGATCGCGCTCGGCGGATGCAATCGCGAACGGCAGATGCCGCGCCCGCAAGCGCGGATGCCCGAAGCGGCTGATGTAGTGATCCGGCCCGCCCATCCAGCCGCACAGGAACCAGAAGGTCTTGTCGCGCGAATTGTCGAGCGTCGGCGGATGCAGCGCGCGGATGCCCGCGAACTCCGGCTCCAGGTCCATCAGATCATAGAAACGGTCGACGAGCGCACGCACGCGCTCCTCGCCGCCGACCAGCTCGAACGCGGTCGGCGCGTTGTCGCGATTGCTCGTTTCGTCGCCGGAGGATGGTTGGTTCACTTCGCTCATTGCTTTGCTTTCTACGAAAAACTACGCGTCACGCAAGGATTGCAGCGCCGGACGCGCCAGCACGCGGCGCAGGCTCATCCAGCCGCCTAGCCCCGCGCACGCGATGCCCGCGACGATGCCCGCCGGCACGAGCCACGGATTGAAATCGATATGGAATTCGAACACGCGCGAGGCCAGCACGTAACCGATGCCTTGCGCGCCGAGCGCGGCCATCAGCCCCGCGAGCGCGCCGACCGCGACGAATTCCGCGACCTGCACCGACCGCACCTGCCGATGCGACGCGCCGAGCGCCCGCAACAGCGCCGATTCACGCATGCGCTCGTCGCGCGTGCCCGCGAGCGCCGCGTACAGCACGAGCACCCCCGCCGCCAGCGTGAACAGGAACAGGAACTGGACCGCGCCGATCACCTGCGCGAGCGTGCGCTGAATCTGCGCGAGGATCGGCGCGGTATCGATGGCCGTCACGTTAGGGTAAGCCGCGATCAGGCCGTCGATCATGCGCTGGTCGTCGGCGGGCAGATGAAAGCTCGTGATGAACGTCGCGGGCAGATCGGCGAGCGCCTCGGGCGGCATCAGCACGAAAAAGTTGACCTTGAACGAATTCCAGTCGACCTTGCGCAGGCTCGTCACGGGCGCTTCCACCGGCAGACCGGCGACATCGAAGCGCAGCACGTCGCCCATTTTGACGCGGATGGTCTTCGCGATGCCCTCTTCGATCGACACCTGCGGCTTCACGCTCGTGCCGAACCACGCGCCCTGCGTCACGCGGTTGTCGTCCGGCAAGGCGGTCGTGTAAGAGAGGTTGAACTCGCGGTCGACGAGCCGCTTGGCATCGGCTCTTTCGTAGCTGTCCGGGTTGACCGGCTTGCCGTTGATCGAGACGAGACGCGCGCGCACCATCGGCGATAGCGCGGCCTGCGGCTGACCGTGTCCATGCAGATAGGCGAGCACGCCGTCGCGCTGCTCCGGCTGGATGTCGATCAGGAATTCGTTGGGCGCGTCGGGCGGCGTGGCGTCGCGCCATCCCTTGATGAGATCGTTGCGCGTCATCGCGATCAGCAACAGGCACATCAACCCGATGCCGAGCGCGGTGATCTGCAACGCGCTCGCCCCGCTGCGCCGCTCCAGCGACGCGAGCGCATAGCGCCAGCCGACGCCCGCGCGGCTCTTCTCGCGCCGTACGAAGCGCGCCGCCGCCCACAGCGCCGCCCGCGCGATCGCGCCGAACAGCAACAGCCCCGCCGCGAAGCCGCCCGCGACGATGCCGCCGAGCTTCCATTCCCCCGCCGCGATGACGAGCAGCCCCGCGAACAGCAGCACGCCGACACCGTAGGCCGCGTAAGCGACGCGCCCGGCGTCGCCGAGTTCGCGGCGGATCACGTGGACCGGCGGCACGCGCGTGAGCGGCAACAGCGGCGGCAGCGCGAAGCCGAGCAGCAGCACGAGCCCCATCGCGATGCCTTCGAGCGCCGGCCAGACGCTCGCTCGCGGCAGTTCGACATCGACGAGCGAGCCGAGCCAGTGCAGCAACACGAGATGGCCGATGAAGCCGAGCGCGATGCCCGCCGCGCTGCCGATCACGCCGATCGCCAGGAATTCGTTCAGGAAGAGTGCGCGCAGCGTGCGCTGGCTGACGCCCAGACAGCGCATCGCGGCGCAGCCCTCGAGGTGGCGTCGCGCGAAGCGGTGCGCGGCCATCGCGATGGCGACCGCCGCGAGCAGCGCCGTCAACAGCGATACCAGCGTCAGGAAGTGGCTCGCGCGGTCGATCGTCTGCCGCACTTGCGGCTGACCATCCGACAGCGATTCGAGCGACACGCCGCGCAGCTTGCCGCCGTCGGTCTTGTCGCGGGCGAACTGCGCGAAGCGCTCCACTTGCGCGTCCGGCCCGGCTACGAGCAGCCGATAGGTCACACGGCTTCCATACCCGAGCAGGCCCGTCCCGGCGATTTCATCGGCGCGCATCATCAGACGCGGCGAAAAGTTGACGAACGAGAAGCCGCGATCCAGCTCCCGCGTAATGACGGCGGCCACCGTGAAGGTCCGCGTGCCGACTTTGACCGTCCCGCCGACTTTGGTCTTCAGTGCATCGAGCAGCGCCGGATCGACCCAGACCGTGCCTGGCGCGGGAATGCCTTGCGCGGGCGCGTCGGGCGTATCGGGCGCCGGCGCGATGCGCAGCGCCCCGCGCAGCGGATAGCCGGCCGTCACGCCCTTGATCGCCGCGAGTCGCGACAACGGTTCGCGCGATGTCCCGCTGATCATGCTCGGGAAGATGGTCGTGCCGGCGGTCTCCAGCCCGAGCGAGCGAGCTTGCGCGGCGAAGGTCGCATCGACGGGATGATCGGCGCGCACGACGAAATCGGCTGCAATCATCTGACGGCCATCGCGCGCGAGGCCCTGACGCATGCGATCCGCGAGAAAGCCGACGCTCGACAGCGCCGCGACGGCCAGCACCAGCGCGAGCAGCAGCATCGTCAGTTCGCCGGCGCGCCAGTCGCGTGCGGTCATGCGCCACGCCTGGCGCACGGTCTGCAGGAAGTCGAGTCCGGCTGTCGGATGCGTTTCGTGGAGAGAGGGCGACGCTTTGGCCGCGGGTTTGTCGTTACGGGCCGCGGTGCTCAATCGTGCTTGCTCCGCAGTCGGCTGATCGGATGGTGCGTGCCCGGCATCATGTGCTTCGCCATGCGCAGCACGCCGCCGTGCACGCCGCGCACGAGACGCGGCAGCGCCCAACCGGCGACGATGAGGAACGCGATCAGCATGACGAGGAAGAGCAAGGGCAGGAAGAACGCGAGCGCGAGACCGCCGAGCGCGCCGACGTCTTCGGTGGCGGACGCCGCCCAGTTCGACACCGGTTCCGGCGACAGATTGATGAGCGCGCGCGTGCCGGCCTTCGCGAAGTGCGACGCCCCGGCGAGCGTGCCGCCCGCGAGCGCCGCGACGGTGAGCATGGCGGGATCGGCGTGACCGAGCGAGCCGGCGGCGAGCACGGCGCCGGCGGGAATGCGGATCAGCGTGTGGACGGCGTCCCAGAGCGAATCGAGCGCGGGAATTTTATCGGCGAGGAATTCGACGACCGTGAGGAAGCCTGCGACGCCGATGACCCATGGCGAGGCGAGGACTGCGAGGGAATCCGGCAGGTGGATGAGGCCGATGCGCTCGAACAGGCCGGCGATGAAGACGGTGAGGTACAGGCGCAGCCCGCTCGCCCATGAGAGGCCTGCGGCGAGCGAAAGTGACTCTAGCATTGCTGTCTCCTGTCGGCCGGAGTTAGCGCTTTAGCGCTTACTCCAGCCCCATGCAAAGCTGTCGACGGCAGTTAGCGCTTTAGTGCTTACTGGCGTCCCATGCAAACTTGTCGGCCGGAGTGAGTGCTTGAGCGCTTACCCCGACCCCATGCAAACTTGTCGACGCCAGTCAGCGCTTCAGCGCCTACTGCCGCCCCATACAGCGCTGTCGGCCTGAGTTGGCGCTTGAGCGCCTGCTTCGGCCCCAAGCAAAACCGTCAACGAACTGACCGCCCAACCGCCCAACCGCCCTCGAACCAATATTAAGACGGATCTGAGACCATTATATCCACGCAAAAAGCGCGCGGTGCACCGGGCATCCAAGCCATTACCGTTCCCGGCACCACCGCCCGCCCCGCCGTCAAGCGCAGCTATGCAACGACTCAATGTCCCGACGTCATCTTGAGGCCAACCAGCCCCGCGATAATCAGCACCGCACTGGCGATGCGCCCTGCCGACACCGCCTCGCCCATGAACACGATGCCGAACACGAACGCGCCGACCGCGCCGATGCCGGTCCACACCGCATAGGCGGTGCCGAGCGGCAACTGGCGCATGGCCATGGCGAGCAGCACGAAGCTGCCGGCGGCGGTGATGAGCGTGAAGACGGACGGCCCGAGCCTGGTGAAGCCCTCGGACGATTTGAGCCCGGCGGCCCACGCAACTTCGAGCAAACCGGCGATGAAAAGAAGGATCCAGGACACGGGGTGGACTCCCTGTAGAAGCGGGGCCGTCCCCGATGAGTCGAAGCGCGTGCGGTCGTCCGGCACGGCTATAGCTAAAGCGAAAATCAACCTGCGATTGTATCGCAGCCGCGCATCGGCACAGGGCGACGCCCGATCGGCAAAACTGGTGTATCAAGAAGCAACGAACCAAGCGACCAACGAAGCAACGAAGAACCCGCCAGGGAGCGTTCATGCATATCGACTCGGTGCTGCTGTCCCGTTTCCAGTTCGCGTGGGTGGTCGCGTTCCACATCCTGCTGCCCGCTTTCACGGTCGGCCTCTCGTGCTTCATCGCGACGCTCGAATTCAACTGGTGGGTCACGAAGCGCGATGTCTTCCGCCGCCTCTCTGCCTTCTGGCTGAAGATCTTCGCGGTGTCCTTCGGCATGGGCGTGGTATCGGGCATCGTGATGCCGTTCCAGTTCGGCACCAACTGGAGCCGTTACGCCGACAAGACCGCCAACGTGGTCGGCTCGCTGATGGGCTACGAAGTGCTGACCGCATTCTTCCTCGAATCGGCGTTTCTCGGCGTGCTGCTGTTCGGCCGCAAGCTCGTGCCGCAGTGGGCGCACGTGATGTCCGCGATGTTCGTTGCGATCGGCACGCTCATCTCGTCGTTCTGGATTCTCGCCGTCAATAGCTGGATGCAGACGCCGCAGGGCTATCGCATCCTGCCGGATGGGCGCTTCGATGTGGTGAGCTTCTTCGACGTCATCTTCTCGCCGTCGTTTCCGTTCCGGCTCGCGCATACCGTGACAGCGTTTCTGGTGACGACCGCCTTCGTCATACTCGGCGTCGCCGCGATGTACATGCGGCAGCAGCGCGCGATCGAAGAAAGCCGCGTGATGCTGAAAATGTCGCTGATCTTTCTCGCCATCATGGTGCCGCTCCAGATGGTGATCGGCGACGCGCACGGCCTCAACACGCTCAAGCATCAGCCCGCCAAGCTCGCGGCGATGGAGGCGCTGTGGGAAACCCGATCGCGCGTGCCGGCCAATCTCTTCTCGATTCCCGATCAGGACGAGGAGCGCAATCACTTCGAAATCTCGATACCCGTGCTCGGCAGCCTCTACCTCACGCACGATCCGAACGGCGTCGTGCGCGGCCTGAAGGATTTTCCGCGCGAGGATCGTCCGCCGGTCGCGGTCGTGTTCTTCGCATTCCACATCATGGTCGGCGTGGCGCTGCTGATGCTCGCGACGGTCGTGACGGGCATCGTGCTGTTCGCGCGCGGCAAGCTGGAAAACAGCCCGCGATGGCTACGCGCGGCGACTTTCACGATGCCGCTCGGCTTCATCGCGGTGATCGCCGGGTGGACGACGACCGAAGCCGGCCGCCAGCCGTGGACCGTGTACGGCATCCTCCGCACGCGCGATTCGGTGACGCCCTCGCTCACCACCGGCGATGTCGCGCTGTCGTGGCTGCTCTACGTGCTCGCCTATACGGTGATCTTCGGCGCGGGCTTTATCCTGCTGCGGCGTCTGGTGCGTATCGGGCCTGCGCAGGCGACGCAGGATCACGAGAACGAGAGCCTTCAGCCGAAGACGCGGGCGGCGCGGCCGCTGTCGGCGGTGTCGTCGGGCGGCGAGACGTCGCGGCAGTCGGGACGCGTCGCAACCAGCGACGACATCGTGCCGCCGCGCCGGCGCAACTAGCCAGTCGATCACCCTAGCGAACCATCGAACGGAGAACCGCGATGCTCGATCTCGTGCCGCTGTGGGCCGCCATTCTCGCGCTGGCCGTGTTCATGTACGTGCTGCTCGACGGCTTCGACCTCGGGGTCGGCATGCTGTTTCTGCTGCGCCGCGATTCCGAAGAACGCAACCTGATGATCAACTCCGTCGCGCCCGTATGGGACTTCAACGAGACGTGGCTCGTGCTCGGCGGCGGCGGCCTGTTCGCCGTGTTTCCGCTCGCGTTCGCGATCATCGTCCCGGCGGTCTACTTCCCGATTCTCTTCATGCTGCTCGGCCTGATCTTTCGCGGCGTCGCGTTCGAGTTCCGCGAAGTGACCGGCGCGCGCAAGTGGCTGTGGGATCGCGCGTTCGCGTACGGCTCGCTCGTCGCGACCTTCGCGCAAGGCATCGTGCTCGGCATGTTCATTCAGGGCTTTCCGATCAGCGGACGCCAGTTCGCGGGAACGAGCTGGGACTGGGTCGCGCCGTTTCCGCTGCTCGTCGGCGTCGGGCTGATCTTCGGCTATTCGCTGCAGGGCGCGACGTGGCTCGTCCTGAAAACGGAAGGCGAATTGCAGGACTGGGGCCGCAGGATGGCGCGTTACGCGCTGATCGGCGTGATCGCGTTCATCGTGCTCATCAGTGTGTGGACGCCGCTCGAGGATGCGCGCATCGCCGCGCGATGGTTCGGCTTTCCGGGCAGCATCGCGTTCGCGCCGGTGCCGATACTCACCGCGCTCCTCGCGTGGACGCTCTGGTCGAGCCTCGGCAAGGGCCGCGAAGCCCTGCCCTTCGTCTGCTCGATGGGCCTGTTCTTTCTCGCCTTCACCGGGCTCGTCATCAGCCTGTGGCCGTACATCGCGCCGCCGTCGGTGACGCTGTGGGAGGCATCGGCGTCGCCGATCTCGCATCAGTTCTTCCTGATCGGCACGATGTTTCTGCTGCCCGTGCTGATGGTCTACGTGACGTGGTCGTATTGGGTGTTTCGCGGCAAAGTGCGCGGCGATATCGGCTATCACGTCGAATGACGCGACGCCCGGCTCAGAGCTTCTGCTGCACCGCGAGCGACAGGATGCGCGCCCACTGACGCGCCTCCGCGCGATTGCGCATCGGCAGACGCCACTGGCCGTGCGCCGGATCGACGACATCCAGCAGTACATGCCATCCGCTGCTTTCATCGGCCCGCGCCCCGCGCAGGTCCGCGAAGATATAGCTGCCGCGCGCCTCGCCGACGCGCACGTCGAGCAGCCGCTTGCCCGCCGCGAGCCGCACGCCGCCCCACTCGCGCGCAAGTTCGTGCGTCCAGCCGGCGCCGTCGTCGCCCTTGATGCGCGGCAGATTCGGCGCGATCTCGCGACGCCGCGCGAGCCAGAAAGCGACGCCCGCCGCGATTGCCGCCGCCACCGCCAAAGCGACGCCGATCGCGACCGAAAGCCCGAAGCGCGCATTGATCGCGTCGAAGGACCACACTGCGCCGTAGATGAGCGCGCCAAGCGCGATGAGCGCAAGGACGATCGGCATGTCGCTTATCTCCGTCTGATCGCGTGAACTGCGGCCGTCACTGCGCCTTGTGCTTTGCGTTCCAGTCGCGCAGCGCCTGCAGCGTGTTCGTGACATGCTGATCCGGCGACAGACTCGTGTATTCGTAGATCACCTTGCCGTCGGGCGCGATCACATACGACACGCGATTCGCCATCGAGCTTTTCATCGGCATGGCGGCGTCGTAGGAACGGATGATCTTCGAATCGGCATCGGCGGCGACCGGAAACTTGCTGCGGCATTCGCTCACCGAGAAGCGCTTGAGCGTGTCGATGTCGTCGTGCGATACGCCGATCACCGTCGCGCCTTCGGCCTTGTACTGATCGACCGCTTCGGCGAACTGATGCGCCTCGATCGTGCAGCCCTTCGTGAATGCCGCCGGATAGAAATACAGCACGACGGGGCCTTTCTTCAGCGCGTCGGCGAGCGAGTAATCGTAGACATTGCCGCCCAGCGACGCTTTCGCGACGAAGTCGGGCGCGGCATCGCCCGGTCCGAGCGTCGCGCCTGCCGTAAGCGGACAAGCAGCAGCGACGCAGACGATCGCCGCGACGGCCTTCGCGATTCTGTTCTTCATGTGCATTCTCACCGTGAGGTTGATCGAAGCGCGCTCAGTCGAGCGGCTGCCCCGCGAACCACGCCGCCGCCTCCACTTGCAGCCTCGCGAGCAGCGCGGGCGTCAGCGCGTCGAGCGCGGGCTCGGCGAGCCGGCACGTATCGATAGCGCGGGCATCGCCCCGTTCGGCCGCCTGCGCGATGCCGAGCAGCGCGCCGAGCACGCCTTCGCCGCCAAGTATCGCCGAGCGGATATCGGCCGCCAGATGCAGCTTATCGACAATTTGCGCCGGCTGCATGTCGAGCACCACGTGCACGAGCGAGAACACGCCGGCCATGAACGCGGCATCGGAGAAGGCTTCGTCCGATGGACGCAGCGCGCGCGCCGCGAGTTCCATGAACCGCGCCCGCGCGCCGACGAGTTGCAGCAGCGGATCGGAGCGCCACGGCAGGCCGCTGCCATCGGCATAGAGCAGCAATTGCGTCCAGCGCATCAACTGGCGCGTGCCGGCCGCGGCCACCGCATCGCGCAGCGACGACACGCGCCGCCCGCGCGCATGGGCGCTCGAATTGGCGAGGCGCATGAGTTGCAGCACGATGTCCGGATTGCGCTTCAGTTCGGCTTCGAGTTCGCGCAGCCCCGGCTCGGCGCCGAGCACCGCGAGCAGCCGCAACAGCGTGCCGCGCGCAGGGCTCGCGCGACGCGCCGACAGCACTTGCGGCCGGGCGAAGAAATAGCCCTGAAACAGATCGAAGCCGAGATCGCGTGCTTCGATGAAATCCTCGTGCGTTTCCACCTTCTCCGCGACGAGCAGTTTGCCGTGCTTCTTCGCGATCGACGCGAGTTCGGGCAGTTCGGCGCGCTCCGCCGCGAGCAGATCCACCTTGACGATATCGACCGATGGCAGCGCGGCGAGCAGCGTGTCGTCGATGCGCGTGACGTCGTCGAGCGCGAAGCGGAAGCCTTCGCGGCGCAACTGCGCGCATCGCTTGAAGAGCGCGTCGTCGAACACGATGCTTTCGAGCAGTTCCAGCACGAAGCGCTCGGGATGCATCAGATGCACGATGTCGTCGAAGATCAGCTCGCGGTTCATGTTCACGTAGCCCGGATGCAGTCCGAGCACCGCCGATACGCCCATCTCCCCGACCGTGCGCGCGACGACGTGGGCGGTCGCCTGGACGTCGTCGTGCACGCGCGCGCGATTGTCGGGGCTGTCGCGAAAAAGCAGTTCGTAGGCGGCGAGCGCGCCGGCGCCATCGAGAATCGGCTGGCGTCCGACATAGACGCGCGGAGCACGCGTCGACGGGAAATCGTTCATGACGGGAGCAGGCTGAACGCAACGCCGCGGCGTGCGGTCGCGCCCGCCGCGTGCGCAAAGGTTTGCGCGAAGGGCCAAGAGGCGCAGGCGAGGCACGCGGGCCGGTGGGTGCGGGCGGACGCGGGAGGCGGTCTAACGGCGTCGAACATGAGGCAAAACGTGTCGAGCAGGTTCGCGGATTGGATCGAACCGCGCGGCGCGGGACGCGCGGCGGTCAATCGCCAAAACGCGCCACTGTAAACGAAATCGCGGGCGCGAGCATGAAGCGGCGTTCACCCGGCAGATTAAAGAAATCGCCCGTGCCGCCGATAACTCGCCTGATAGAGCGTGCCGCGCCGTGCCGGCACGGCCAGCCCGGTAGCCGCTCGATGCGGCCACCGCGCCGCCGCGAGCGTCCGATGCGTGCGTTGCGTCGACCGCTGACGGCGAGCGTCGCCGCGAGAACCTAAACAGACCATGCAAGCGAACCGGATCAACGTCTCCCGCCGCGCACCCTGGCGCATCGCGCTCGATGCGCTGCGCCGCGCATGGGGCGCCCCCGCGCAAGAGAACCGCGAGACTCACGACAACGCGCCCCTCGTCGACGACGCCCCCGCGCCGGCCGTGCGGCCGGCCCGTTCGCCGCAACTGGAGCCGACGCTCGCCCCCGTCGATTTCCTCGCGCAACTCGACGACGCGCTGCGCTTTCAGTATGTGTCGGATGCGAGCATCGATTTCATCGGCTATCACCGCGACTATCTGAACATGCTGACGCTGCACGATCTCGTGCCGTCGGAAGAAGCGGATGAACTGAACGCGCTGATCACCCGCGCCCGCACGAGCGGCAAGCTCGAATCCGCGACGCTCAATCTCGTGAAGTCGCTGACCTATCCGATCTGCGTCGAGCTGCGCCTGATGTCGACCGACGCGCTCGGGACGCCGGGCTTCGCGCTCGCCGCATTCGACGTATCGCGCTGGCGCGAGCGGGAACTGTCGCTCGTGCATGCGCTGCATCACGATCCGCTGACGGGCCTCGAAAACGCGACGGCGCTCGAAGGCGCGATTCGCGCAGCGCAGGCCGAAGCCGAACAGACGCGCTCGCAGGCAGCGCTCGTGCTGCTCGATATCGACGACTATCAGCGCATCAACCGCGCGCTCGGCTACGACGCCGGCGACGACATGCTGCGCGAGACCGCGCGGCGCATCCAGCACACCGCCGCGCATGGCGAGCGCGTGGCGCGCATGGCCGGCGACGAGTTCGCCGTGCTGCTGCCCGCCGGCGCGACCGCGGAAGCCGCCGAAAGCCTCGGCCGGCGGCTCTTGACCGCCATCGCGCAGCCGTATCGATATCGCGGACAGCACACGCATTTGTCGGCGAGCGTGGGTGTCGCGCTCTATCCCGATCTGGCAGCGGCGAACAAAGCCGCGAGCAAGCAAGGCAAGCCCGGCGTGCAGGCGAGCCTCCTGCGCATGGCCGATCTGGCGCTCGCGCAGGCGAAGGCGGCGGGCGGCAACACGCTGGTGTTCCATACCTTCGACGACAACCCCGCCGACGCGGAGCGCCTGAAGCTCGAAGCCGATCTTTACGAAGCCGTGCGCAACGGCGAGTTTTCGCTGTTCTTCCAGCCAATCACGAAGATCCGCACGGGCGCGGTCGTCGGCGTCGAAGCGCTGATGCGATGGAACCATCCGGTGCACGGGCTCGTGCCGCCGTCGCTGTTCATTCCGCTCGCCGAGTCGATCGGCCTCATCAATTACCTTGGGAACTGGGTGCTGAAAGCGGCGTGCATGCAGCTCGTGCAGTGGGACGCGATCGGCATCCGGCTGGATTACGTGTCGGTGAACGTGTCGCCGCAGCAGTTCCGCGACAAGCGTTTCGTCACGGCGGTGAAGGAAGCCATTGCGCTGACGGGCATCGACGCCGGACGGGTCGTGTTCGAGATCACCGAGAGCCTGCTGATGAAGGACCCGGAAGAAGCGACGCGCCTGCTGGAGACGCTGCGTTCGCTCGGCATCCGCTTCGCCGTCGATGACTTCGGCACGGGCTATTCGAGTCTTGCGTATCTGCAGCGCTTTCCGCTGTCGAAGCTCAAGATCGACCGCAGCTTCGTCGACAACCTGATTACGTCGCGCAACAACCGCGCGATCGTCAGCGCGGTCGTGAGCCTTGCGCAGTCCCTCGGGCTGGAACTGGTCGCCGAGGGCGTCGAAACGGAGGCGCAGCGCGATCTGCTCGCGGATCTCGGCTGCGATCACATACAGGGCTGGCTGATCAGCCATGCGCTGCCGTCCGAGGAACTGGCGCGCTCGTTCCAGACGCACTCACTGCTGCTGCACGAGACATTATGAGAGTACGCGTGTTCGTGGTCTAATCGACGATCGCGCCTCGATTTATCGACGCCGTCGGTCTCTTCGGAACAAGACGCCGAATGGATGGATGAGCTTCAGCCGCTTCGGATTAGCCGTTGCGAGAACGATGGGTTTTATTACGCATGGCACGCACCAAGGCCGAACTACTGGACAAGCTGTGGGGGCGCATGAGCGAGCGCGGGGATTTCCCGATGCTGTCTCAGGCGCTGCGCACGACTGTGTCCGCGATGAGCGATGACGACCTCGACTTCACGGCGCTCGTGCAAGTCGTGCTGTCGGACTTCGGGCTCACGCAGAAGGTGCTGCGCCTCGCCAATTCCGCCATGTACATGGCCTTCGGCGGCAACATCACGACGGTCACCCGCGCGCTGATGGTGCTCGGCATGGACGCGGTCGGGCATCTGGTCGTGGGCCTCAAGCTCGTCGATCACTTTCATCACAGCGCGCCGCGCCGTATCGACGCGAAGCTGGAACTGAACCGCACGCTGCTGTCCGGCACGGTGGCGCGGCAGGTCACGGAACGCATCGACCTTCGATCGGCCGAGGAAGCCGTCGTCTGCACGCTGATGCGGCAGATCGGCAAGCTGCTCGTTGCGTTCTATCTCGAGCACGAATGGGATCAGTTGCGGCGCAAGGCCGCTGCCGAGCAGATCAGCGACAGCCACGCGTGCGCCGAGCTGCTGGGTGTCACGTTCGAGGAAATCGGCATCGAGGCGGCGGATCGCTGGCGTCTTCCCGAGACCATCCGCGCGGGCATGCGCGCGAGCGACCCCACTGCCCCGCCCGACGAGAGCGTGCCGAAGCACGTGCGCTGGCTGCAGGCCGTCACCAACTATTCGACCGAAGTCGCCGATGCGCTCACCGCGCAGAACGTGGCGGCGGACGGACGCGAATCGATGCTGGTTGATCTCGCCGAACGCTACTGCGGCGCGCTCAATACCGATGCCGAGACGCTCGCGGCGATGAGCCTCGCGCTCGCCAGTGAAGAGAGCGGCGACGGCGTGATGCGCGAGATCGTCGAGTTGCTGGCGGATGCGGACGCCATTGCGCGAGCGGGCGTGTCGGCGGAGGCGCGCATCGGCGCGAGCCTCGAGGACATGCGCTCGCTGCCGTCGAAAAACGCGCTCGGGCCGGTGCTCGCGCTTGCATCGGAAGCGGTGCTGGCGGGGCTTGGGCTGTCGCGCACGGTCGTGTTCGTGCGCCAGGCCAACAATGAATTCCAGGCGCGGCTCGGGCTGGGTGCGGGTATCGAGACGATGCTGCCCGCGTTGCGCTTTGCCGCCGAGTTCCGGCCGGACGTGTTCCACCTTGCGATCACGAATCCGGTGGGCATCTTCATCGAGAATGCCCACGATGCGCGCATCGACGCGCGGCTGCCTCGCTGGTACAAGGAGACGCTCGGCGAAGCGCAGGCATTCGTGCTGCTGCCGGTGAAAGCGAACGATACGACGGTCGCACTCGTGTATGGCGACTGGACGGTTGGCCAGCACGTGCACAAGATTTCGCCGCAGGAAATGAGCGCGCTCAACGAGCTTACGCGGGAGTTAAGCCGTTTTTTTTCTAACGCGAACTGGAAGGAAGTCGAGCTGATCTGATTGCTCGATGTCGTTCCAGTTCGCGTGCCCCTCAGCTCTTCAGGATCGCCACGGCTTGCTCGCCGTATCGCACGATGTAGCCGCCGTGGCTGCGTTGCCAGCCGAGCGCGTCGGTCTCGCTTGCGAACCAATTTTTCTCGAAGTCGTTGAACGCGCCGGCGTCGAAGCGGTATCGGTCGATGCTTCTGGATTCGCGTGTGTCGATGTCGGCCTTGCATGCGTCCCAGGTTGCGTAGCCGAGTTCGGCGGCCAGCATCGATAGCATGTGCTTCAGTTGTAAATCTCTGCGCGAGGCGTGGAGGTTTGTGAGGCTTCGACTGCGGGTTGCGTTCGAGCTTGCTGCCAGCAGGCGGCGCAGGACGGGCAAGGCGGCGCTCGCATCGCCGTCGCGGGCTTGCCGGAGCAGACGGCGCGCGTGCTCGCGCAGGTAGTCGCTATTGCTGACGGGAGATTCGATCGGACAGGATGTGGACCACATAACGTTGTTCCCTTATATGCGCCGTTCTCGCTGCGGCTGTAAAGGTTCGACGTTGCGGTTCGATCCGGGATGGAGTTGCGTGGCAGGAGCGTAGGACTTTCGCGAGAGGGGGCGCCGCTGCCGCGCCCTTGGTCGGGGATTTTAGTCTCGGCTTGCTGTTGCTGGCAAGGGGCGCTTTGGGTTTTGCGCGGTGAGAGGGTTTGTGTCGGTCTTATTGTTTGCTTGCCCGTTCCCGGGGCGAGGTTACTTCGTTGCCTGTCGAAGTGAGTTGGCGCTTCCTTATTCTCGTTCCATGCAAAGAATGCAGCATTCCTTTTCTCCGCAACTTGCATTTGTTTTTCGCTGAACTTGTATTCGTGTCGGTCTATTGGCTCGCCCCTCCCCGGGGCGGGGGTCACTTTCTTTGCTGCTGCAAAGAAAGTAACCAAAGAAAGCAGCTTTTTTTCGAACCGCCCAATCCACTAACTTGCGTGGCCACTCCGTAGAACAGCAGTGGCACTCAGCTTGATAGAGCCTTGAATCACTTTCCGCGCCCGCTGACTACTAACGTCCTCCGAGCCCCTTGGCTCGTTAACGCCATCATTAGTTCCGCCACCTCGAAAACGCATCTCTCATCAGCAGCCCAAGCAATCGAGTTTCGCTTACCGCATAGATCGCAAATTACACCGCTCGCGCATCGACTCCCTTGAGTCGTCCCGCGCCGTAGCAGTCAGTCGTTTTGCCATTGTCCGACTTCCTAAGACGTGTACGTTGTGCCGTTAGCATTTAAGGTCCGGCTGCTGCTTGGCTTGTGCTTGTGCGTGCCTTTTGCGTTTTGCGTTTTGCGTTTTGCCTTTTGCGTTTTGCCTTTTGCGTTTTGCCTTTTGCGTTTTGCGTTTTGCGTTTTGCGTTTTGCGTTTTGCGTTTTGCGTTTTGCGTTTTGCGTTTTGCGTTTTGCGTTTTGCGTTTTGCGTTTTGCGTTTTGCAGTCTGCGCGCATTGTCGCTCGATGTCGTCTTGTTTGCGCGCTACGTGATGGACGATCGGTGTTAACGAGCCAAGGGGCTCGGAGGACGCTAGTTGTCAGCGGGCGCGGAAGGTGATTCAAGGCTCTTCCAAGCTGAGTGCCACCGCTGTTCTACGAAGTAATCACACGTACTGTGCTTCGGGCCTGGAAAGCTGCTTTCTTTGGTTACTTTCTTTGCAGCGGCAAAGAAAGTGACCCCCGCCCCGGGGAGGGGCGAGCCAATAGACCGACACGAAAACAAGCTCACCGACAAACAACCGCCAACCGCAGACCAAACACCCTCAGCAAAGCTGAAACTTCCCCACAAGTTCCTTAAGCGCCCGCGCCTGATCATCGAGCGACTGAGCCGCAGCCGCCGCCTGCTCCACGAGCGCGGCATTCTGCTGCGTCCCCGCGTCCATCTGCGACACCGCGTGTCCGATCGCCTCGATGCCTGTCTTCTGCTCCGCCGATGCGGCCGATATCTCGCCCATGATGTCCGTCACCCGGCGCACCGCCCTCACGACTTCTTCCATCGTCGCACCGGCTTCCTGCGCATAAGTCGATCCATCGGACACACGCGACACCGACGTATCGATCAGCGTCTTGATCTCCTTCGCCGCCGCCGACGAACGCTGCGCAAGGCTTCGCACCTCGCCCGCAACGACCGCAAAGCCGCGCCCCTGCTCGCCCGCGCGCGCCGCTTCCACCGCCGCGTTCAAAGCAAGAATGTTCGTCTGGAACGCGATACCTTCAATCACGCCGATGATGTCGCCAATGCTCTTCGCGCTCGCATCGATACGCTGCATCGTCTCGACGACGCGGCTCACTACCGTGCCGCCCTTCTCCGCAATCTCCGACGCGTTGTGCGCGAGCGTCGTCGCCTGCATCGCGTTGTCCGCGTTCTGACGCACCGTCGACGTAAGCTGTTCCATGCTCGCCGCCGTCTTCTCCAGCGCGACAGCCTGCTCTTCCGTGCGGCGCGACAAATCGACATTGCCCGTCGAAATTTCGCTCGACGCCGACGCAATCGCCTCCGCGCTCGCCGCAATATCGCCGACCGTCGCGGACAAGCCCGACTGCATTTCGGACAGCGCGTAGAGCATGCTCGCGTCGTCGCGACGCTTGAGCGCGATCGGATACGCGAGATCGCCCGAAGCAATGCGGCTCGCAATCTCCTTCGCATAAGCCGGCTCGCCGCCGAGTTGGCCGGAGAGACGCCGTACCATCCATTCACTGACGACGATCGCCAGCACGAACAGCGCTGCCGTCAACGCCAGCACCATCACGAACGACGACTGGAAAATGAACGAGGCCGCATCGATCGTGCGCTTGGCCGCCGCGCCGCGCCGCTCGACGAGCTCATCGACCATCTTCTCGAGCTTGCCGGTCTCGACGAGCAGCGAGACGTCCTGCGTGCCGACTTGCCAGTTCATCTGCGACAGATCGAGCGGCTGTTCCTTTACAAGCTTCACGAACGTGCGCAGGTTGCCGCTCCACGTCGCGAGCGCGGCGGTAAAGCGCTTGTGCTGCGCGAGCGCATCGGTGTCGGAACGATCCATGTACTGCGACAACTGCGACTGCTCCTTGCCGATGTCCGTCAGCGCGTGCTCGATCTGATCGCCGAGTTCGTCGCGCTCCTTCGCCGTCGACGCGGTCAGCAGCATCTTCTGCGAACGGCTCGCGCGCAGCAGATAACCGCGCGTTTCCTCGGCCGCCCGGCTCGCGACATAACCCTGCGTATAGATCGATTCCGTTGCGCCGTTGAGACGGCTGATCTGCGTGAGCGAGATCGCGCCGATAGCCAGCGTGCCCGCCAGCACGAGGCCGAACGCGAGGCGCAGCGACGCTTTCACGGATAGTCCGCGCCTGGTCGCTCGCGGTGAGCCCGCGCCCTTGCCGGCGCGCAGCGTATGCAGTTTCATCGATGATCCCCGTAATCGTTATGGTCGAGCGATGCGCTTTGTGACGCGCTTTCATGCTCTGCTTCTTTGCTCATCTACGGCATGAGTCTGGTTTTCTTTAACGGCATAGGCACGACCGTGCGCGTTCGTTGGCTTCAGTCGATGCGATTCCTGCCCGCACTTATAACCGGCCAAAAAGTGCATGTGTCTGATGAATACCCGACCCCTCGTGTCCGATTCGCGACAAATCTTGGCAGCACACCGCGAGCGAGACATCCTAAACTTGGCAAACATGCGGTTCGCGCATGAATCGCAACGAAGAAGAGTCCGAGACAACCGCTTTTTTAACTGCCATCGACATGCAAACGAGCATCGACAAGGGCGCGTTTCCGCCATCGGAAACGCCTGCCGCCACCGCGCCGTCCGTGCAGCGCACCGTGTATTCCGTGTTGGGTGCGATCAGCTTTTCGCACCTGCTCAACGACATGATCCAGTCGCTGATCCTCGCCATCTATCCGATGTTCAAGAGCGAATTCGCGCTCACGTTCGGGCAGATCGGGCTGATCACGCTGACGTATCAGATCACTGCGTCGCTGTTGCAGCCCCTCGTCGGGCTATACACGGACAAGCATCCAAAGCCGTATTCGCTTCCCGTCGGCATGGGGTTCACGCTGTCCGGGCTGTTGCTGATGTCGGTTGCGGGCAGCTTCGGGACGCTCCTGGTCGCGGCGGCGCTGGTGGGCTGCGGATCGTCGGTGTTTCATCCGGAGTCGTCGCGGGTGGCGCGCATGGCGTCGGGCGGCAAGCATGGTCTCGCGCAGTCGCTGTTTCAGGTGGGCGGCAACGCAGGCTCGTCGCTGGGGCCGCTGCTCGCCGCGCTGATCGTCATTCCGCATGGCCAGCGCAGCATCGCGTGGTTTTCGGCGGCGGCGCTTTTGGCGATGGTCGTGCTCGCGAACATCGGCCGTTGGTACAAGCGTCATCCGGCGACGAAAAAGGGCCGCGCGCAAGCGACGCACGCCGCGCTCCCGCGCGACAAGGTCTTCATGGCGATGAGCGTGCTCGTGCTGCTCGTGTTCTCGAAGTACTTCTATCTGGCGAGCATCACGAGCTACTTCACGTTCTATCTGATCAGCAAGTTCGGCGTATCGGTGCAGACCGCGCAGATTCATCTGTTCGTGTTCCTCGCGGCGGTCGCGGCGGGCACGATCATCGGCGGGCCGGTGGGCGACAAGGTCGGGCGCAAGGCCGTGATCTGGGTATCGATTCTCGGCGTCGCCCCGTTCACGCTGCTGATGCCTTACGTCAACCTGTTCTGGACGGGCGTGTTGTCGGTGATCATCGGGCTCGTGCTGGCGTCGGCGTTTTCGGCGATCCTGGTGTACGCGCAGGAACTGATTCCGGGCAAGGTCGGCATGGTCGCGGGGCTGTTCTTCGGCTTCGCGTTCGGGATGGGCGGCGTCGGCGCGGCGGTGCTCGGGCATCTCGCGGACGTGACGAGCATCGATCACGTGTACAAGCTGTGCGCGTTCCTGCCGTTGATCGGCATGTTGGCGGTGTTCTTGCCGAAGACGAGGGATGCGAAGGCTTGATGGGCCGATGCGGCGCTGAAGCGCCGGCACGCACGAAACGCCCGGTCGAGGTTTTATGACCGGGCGTTTTGTTTGTTTAGTCGCAGGTTGCGATGAGTTTTTTATGACCGTTGCCGTCGATTGATTCGGACGTGCGGCATCGCGTGAGGGCTCGCGGTAGCTTTCGGGAGAGCAGAATCGTGTTCCCGTATCCGCACGATAACCAGATACCCTCCTCGTTCTCGGCGGCGACGAATGTCCATTCGAACGACTTGCGTCCATTCTTCGAGCTGATTTCCGGCTTCAGGTCGCGCCGGTCCGCCGGTGGCCCGATGGTCACGAGCATGTCCTGAACGGGCAGCGTCGTGCGCCGCTGCTGGGGCTGCCAGCCGTCGGGGGCATCGGTGACGACTGCGGGCTGCATGTTGATCCGCGCGGGGCACTCGATCTGCATCGCCATGCCGGCGGCCGACACGAGCAGGCAGGCAAGGCCGGCGGAGCATCTCGACAATCGATTCATCTTCGCCGTCATTCGATGATGGCGAACGCGTCTGCATTGTTGCTCGGGTCCTCGTATCGGCCGCTTCTCAGCGTGCCCTTGGGACATATCTTGCGAGACGATACAAACGGCTTGTTGCTGTCGTTTTGCCACTGGTCCATTACCCAGATGCAATCGCCTTCGCGGCGCAGAAAGAGCGCGGCGTGGTTTCCGTGAGCGTGGCTTCGGTATCGTCGTTCGACGAAGGTCGCGATGGCCGTGCCAGGCAGAATCGTTGCGGTATCGAGCACCCTCGCGCCCGCGCGCCAGCTGGCGGTCGCGGGTGCGTGCGCGTAGTGCTTGACAAGATCGACGCACTGGTGGGAGCCAACCATTTCGGTGTCTTCCAGGTTGGCTGCGTCGTTGTATCGATAGGACATGAAGACCTCCAGTGGAAAGGTCTTCGGACCATAGGGTCGACGCCTGCTTCAGGTTCGCCGAAGCGCGCGAAATCCCGCCCTCCCTTGCCGCAAATCAATGCCGCCCGTCCACTACTTCCCTTCCAGCGCCGACCTCACCTGCGCCAACGCCCCGGCATCCTCGATGGTCGGCAAATCGCCCGGATCGCGTCCTTCCGCCAGCGCCGCAATCGCGCGCCGCAGCAGCTTGCCGGAACGCGTCTTCGGCAGCATCGACACGAAATGCACGCGCGCCGGCCGCGCGATCGCGCCGAGCTGCGTATCGACCGCATGGCACAACTCCGCTTCCATGCCCTCGCGCGCGCCGGGCGCATTGATGCGATCGGCATCGCGCAACACGACGAACGCCGTCGCCGCCTGCCCCTTCACCGGGTCCGCCACGCCGACGACCGCCACTTCCGCCACCGCCGCATGCGCCGACAGCGCCTCCTCGATCTCGCGCGTGCCGAGCCGATGTCCCGCCACGTTGATCACATCGTCCGTGCGCCCGAGTATCGACACGTAGCCGTCCTCGTCCTGCACGCCCCAGTCGAACGTCGAATAGACCATTTGGTTCGGCACACTGCGCCAATACGTGTCGATGAAACGCTGGTCATCGCCCCATACGGTCTGCATGCAGCCGGGCGGCAGCGGATAGCCGAGCGTGACGACGCCCTTCTCGCCCGGCGCGCAGACATCGCCCGTCAGTTCGTCACGAAGCGTCAGCGCAAAGCCCATCGACGGCACGCCCGGCGAACCCAGCTTCGACGGCAATGCCTCGATGCCGCGCGGAATCGCGAGCATCGGCCAGCCGGTTTCGGTCTGCCAGTAGTTGTCGATGACGGGCTTCTTGAGCGCGCTTTGAATCCACTGCGCGGTAGGCTCGTCGAGCGGCTCGCCGGCAAGAAACAGCGTGCGCAGGCTCGACAGGTCGTATTTCTCCATCAGCGCCGGGTCCTGCTTCTTCAGCACGCGCAGCGCGGTCGGCGCGGTGAACATCAGATTGATGCCGTATTGCTCGACGAGCCGCCACCAGACGCCGCCATCGGGACGAACCGGCGTGCCTTCGTACATCACCGTGGTCAGTCCCGCGATCAGGGGCGCATAGATGATGTAGCTATGCCCCACGACCCAGCCGATGTCCGATGCGGTGAACATGGTGTCGCCCGCCGCGCCCTGAAAAATGTGCTCCATCGACGCCGCGAGCGCCACCGCATAACCGCCGACATCGCGCTGCACGCCCTTCGGCCTGCCCGTCGTGCCGGACGTATAAAGGACGTAGGACGGATCGTTCGATTCGAGCCATTCGCAAGGCACGTGAGCGTCGAAGAACTGCTCGCGCAGCGGCTCGTAGGCGACGAGATAGCTGGCCTGCAAGCGCTCGGGCGCAAGCTGGCGGTCGATTAGCAGCACTTGCGTCACTTTGAACTCGGCGCGCGACAGCGCCTCATCGACGAGCGGCGTGTAGTCGATCACCTTGCCGGCACGCGCGCCGGCGTCGGCGGTGACGATGAGCGCAGGCTCCGCATCGTCGATGCGCGCCGCCAGATTCGGCGCCGCAAAGCCGCCGAACACGACCGAATGAATCGCGCCGATACGCGCGCACGCGAGCATCGCGAAGACCGCTTCGGGGATCATCGGCAAATAGATGAGCACGCGGTCGCCTTTCTTGACCGACAGCGAGCGCATCACGGCCGCCATGCGGTTCACCTCAGCGTGAAGTTCGGCGTACGTGTAGCGCCGCTCGATGCCGGTTTCCGTCGATACATAAACGAGCGCGTCCTGTTGCGCGCGCGTCGCCAGATGGCGATCGACCGCGTTGTGGCAGAGATTCGTCCTGCCGCCGATGAACCATCGCGCGAACGGCGGATTGCTCGCGTCGAGCACGCTGTCGAACGGCGTCTGCCAGTGGATTCGGCGGGCCTGCTCGGCCCAGAACGCCTCAGGCTCCTCGATAGACCGTCGATACGCTTCTCGGTAAGTCGGCATGCGCGTCCTCTGCAAAGCGGCGTTGGCTCCACAGAATAGAGCAGCCGGCGAACGGCTGGCTAGAGAGGGCGCGCCCTGATCGGTCCGACGGTTCTACACCGCGCGGCTTTGCGAAACGCGCGCGGCTGCTTTCGTGGCCGCGTGCTTGAGCAGCACCGGCGCAAGTTCGCTCGCCACCCGCATGCTCGATACGACGACCGTGCGGACGCCGCTTCCTTCGGCGAGCGTGCGCAGCGTTTCGCGCGTGCCGGCCCGTGCTTCGATGCGCGGCTCGATCACGATGAAACCGCGGCAGTGCGCGCCCAGCGCCGCGCGATGCGTGCGCAGCCAGGCCGCGCGAAGCCGGAAGTCGTCGGGCGTCTCGTCGCCGGCGTGTTCCGCGACGACGACGAACGGCGTCGCCAGCGCGAGCAGCCGTCGCATCTGCGCGGCCCACGCGAACGCGCAGCCCGGCTGGATCGCGCGGCGGCGCACTCGAACGAGCGGGAAACGGCTGGCGTCGAAAAGCTGCGAGTCCAGCGCGAGCGGGGGATTCTTAAAAAGGTCGGCGTTCACAGCGGCTTCGGGCTCCAGTGATTCAGGGCGGCGATCAGGCTCGGCCAGCGGGAACGCCGCAGCACGACGCGCTTCTTCCGCACCGCGTGCGGCGGCCGGCGATCGGCCTGCTGCTCCGCTTCGACCGCAGGCGCAGCCGTCCAGGCGCGGCGTGTCGTGTCGAGCACCTTCGCGGCGTTGACGGCGACAGAGCAGCCCTGGACCGCGTCGCACGCATCGCTTGTGGAATCGTTCGTCATGTCGGGCGTCCTCCAGATGCATCTCGCGAACGATTGTATTGAGAATCATTCTCAATAACAAGCGCGATCGTGGATTTCAGGAGGAGATGCGGCGAGAAGACGCGGCAGTGTCAGCCGCGCGCTTGCAGAAAGCGTCCGAGAACGCCCGACGAATACGTCCCGGCGATGGCCGCCAGAAACTCCGCGAAGGAAACGGGCGCGGCGGCGTCGGCGGTATCGGAGATGGTCCGCACGACCGCGCACGGCACGCCATGCTCGAAGCAGACCTGCGCGAGCGCCGCGCCTTCCATTTCGACGGCGAGCGCGTCCGGCAGCGCAACGCGCAATGCGGATACCTCGTCGTGACTCGCGATAAAGCGGTCCCCGCTCACCACCAGCCCGCGATGCACTCGCGGCGCCACCACCGCGAAGCGTTCGGCGAGCGTAGCGGCTTCCGTCTCGACGAACGCACGCGCCGCAGCGGCGAGCGCATCCGACAACGCGCCATCCGATTCGAAGCGCGCCCGGTCCAGCAACGGCACTTCGTAGCGCGGGAATAACGGCGATGCATCGAGATCGTGCTGCAGCAACGCATCGGCGATGACGATATCGCCCACGCGCACATCGCGATGCACGCCGCCCGCGACGCCGGTGAAGACGATCGCATCGGTCTTGAAGACGTGGATAAGCGCGCTCGCCGTCGCCGCCGCCGCGACCTTGCCGATGCGCGCGAGCGTCACCACGACGCGCACGCCATGCGCCTCGCCGACGTGATACTCGCGCTGCCCGAGCGTGACCGTCTGCACGTCGCCGGCGTCGCGCATCCGGGCGATGAGATCGCCCAGTTCCTGCGGCAGCGCCGCCATGATGCCGAGCCGCTTCATTCGACCGCTTGGAGTTTCGCGACCGCGAGCGCGAGCCACTTCTCGCCGTGGCGCTTGAAGCGCACTTGCGCGCGCGCATCGCCGCCGGAGCCTTCGAGCGCGGTCACGGTGCCTTCGCCAAACTTCGTGTGGAAAACGGCCTGTCCGACCTTGAAGCCGGTGTCGGCTGCGCGCTGCTCGTTGGCAAACGATGGCAGCGCCGCGCTCACCGTCGAGGAACCTCCGCGCTCCTGCCCCGGCCGCGCGAACCAGTCGCGGCCCCAGCCGGCGTTGTCCGACCGGCCGCCCCAGCGCGCGCCCGCCTCGACCTTAGGCGTGAGCCATTTGAGCGAGCCTTCCGGCAACTCGTCGAAAAAGCGCGAGCGAATGTTGTAGCGCGTCTGTCCGTGCAGCATCCGGCTCTGCGCGAACGACAGATACAACCGCTCCTTCGCCCGCGTGATCGCGACATACGCGAGCCGCCGCTCCTCTTCGAGCCCGTCGGATTCCTGGGCGCTGTTCTCGTGCGGGAAAAGCCCCTCCTCCAGCCCGGTGATGAATACCGCCGTGAATTCCAGCCCCTTCGCGGCGTGGACGGTCATCAGTTGCACGGCGTCCTGCCCGGCCTGCGCCTGGTTGTCGCCCGCTTCGAGCGATGCATGCGACAGGAAGCCCGCGAGCGGCGTCATCGTGTCGGGATTCTGCGCGGGATCGGCGATGCCGGGCGCATCGAGCACTTCGATCTCGCCATCCTCGCTCACCGCGGCGATTCCCGGCGCGGCGGTCGCGCCCGGACGCAACGGGATGGAACGCGCGGGCGTATCGAGGCCGTAGCCCTCCTCGCTCACAAACGCTGCCGCCGCGTTCACCAGTTCCTGCAAGTTCTCCAGCCGGTCCTGCCCCTCGCGCTCCATTTCATAGAACGCGGCGAGGCCGCTCGCGCGCACCACGTATTCGACCGTTTCCGGCAGACTCATCTGCTGCGTCTCGGCGCGCATTTTCGCGATCAGCGTCGCGAACGCGCCGAGACTCGATCCCGCCTTGCCGGCCACATACGGCACGGCTGCGGCCATCGAACAGTTGTAGAGGCGCGCCGCGTCCGCGAGCTGTTCGATCGACCGCGCGCCAATGCCGCGCGTCGGGAAATTGACGACGCGGGCGAACGCGGTGTCGTCGTTCGGATTGTCGATCAGGCGCAGATACGCGAGCGCGTGCTTCACTTCCTGACGCTCGAAGAACCGCAGGCCGCCGTACACGCGATACGCGATTCCCGCGTTCACGAGCGTATGTTCGATCGTGCGCGACTGCGCGTTGCTCCGGTACAGCACCGCGATCTCGCCGCGCGCCATCCCGGTATTGATGAGCGCCTTGATTTCCTCGACGATCCAGCCCGCTTCCTGCGAATCGGTCGCGGCCTCGTAGACGCGCACCGGTTCGCCGTGTCCGGCATCGGTGCGCAGATTCTTGCCGAGCCGGCGCGCGTTGTTCGCGATCAGGAAGTTCGCCGTGTCGAGAATATGCCCGTGCGAACGGTAGTTCTGTTCGAGCTTGATCAGATTGCGCACGCGGAACTCGCGCTCGAAGTCGTGCATGTTGCCGACGTTCGCGCCGCGAAACGCGTAGATGGATTGATCGTCGTCGCCGACTGCGAAGATGGCGTTATGCTCGCCCGCCAGCATCTTGAGCCACGCGTACTGCAGCTTGTTGGTGTCCTGGAACTCGTCGACAAGGATGTTGCGAAAGCGCGCCTGATAGTGCGCGCGCAGCGGCGGATTGTGCGCGAGCAGTTCGTAGCAGCGCAGCAGCAGCTCCGGAAAGTCGACGACGCCTTCGCGCTGGCACTGCTGATCGTAGGCCTCGTACAGCTCGACGAACTTGCGATTGAAGTTGTCGGTGGCGTCGACATCCTTCGGGCGCAGGCCCTGCTCCTTCGCGTTGTTGATGAAGTACTGCAGGTTCTTCGCCGGATACTTCTCGTCGTCGACATTCAGCCCCTTCATGAGCCGCTTGATCGCGGAGAGCTGGTCGGCGGTATCGAGAATCTGGAACGACTGCGGCAGGCCCGCGTCGCGGTAATGCGCGCGCAGCATGCGGTTGCACAGGCCGTGGAACGTGCCGATCCACATGCCGCGCGTGTCGATCGGCAGAAGCGCGGACAGACGCGACATCATTTCGCGCGCCGCCTTGTTCGTGAACGTGACGGCGAGGATGGTCGGCGGCGATGCATAGCCCTGCTGGATCAGCCAGGCGATGCGCGTGATGAGCACGCGCGTCTTGCCGCTGCCCGCGCCCGCGAGAATCAGCGCGGGCTCGTTGGGCAGCGTCACGGCGGCGAGCTGTTCGGGGTTCAGGTTGGCGAGTAAGTCGGGCATGGGGAAATTGGGACGCGGGTCAAGCAGGCGGGCCGCTCATTATAAGACCGTGCCGATGGCGGCGTTCAGGCCTACGCCATCCGGCCGAAGGCGCGAATCATCCGACGCAGCCTTGCGGAACTTATAATTGGGGATTCCACGCACTTTTTCACGCATTTTTCGGCAGATTTCACGATGAGCGACAACACGCTTGCGAAGAGCTTCGAGCCCCAGAACATCGAGTCCCAGTGGGGCCCCGAATGGGAAAAGCGCGGCTTAGCTGCGCCCACGTTCCGGCAAGGCGCGAAAAATTTCTCCCTTCAACTGCCGCCGCCGAACGTCACCGGCACGCTGCACATGGGGCACGCGTTCAACCAGACCATCATGGATGGCCTGACGCGCTATCACCGCATGCTCGGCGACAACACGCTGTGGGTGCCGGGCACGGACCATGCGGGCATCGCGACGCAGATCGTCGTCGAACGTCAGCTCGATGCGCAGGGCATCTCGCGCCATGACCTCGGCCGCGAAGAATTCCTGAAGCGTGTGTGGGCGTGGAAGGAACAATCCGGCTCAACCATCACCAATCAGGTGCGCAGGCTCGGCGCGTCGATCGACTGGTCGCGCGAATACTTCACGATGGACGAGAAGATGTCCGCCGCCGTGCGCGATGTCTTCGTCACGCTGTACAAGCAGGGCCTCATCTACCGCGGCAAGCGCCTCGTGAACTGGGACCCGGTGCTCGGCACCGCCGTGTCGGATCTGGAAGTCGTCAGCGAGGAAGAAAACGGCAGCCTGTGGCACATCAGGTATCCGCTGCCGGATGGCTCCGGTTACATGACGGTCGCGACCACGCGCCCCGAAACGATGCTCGGCGACGTCGCGCTGATGGTGCATCCGGAAGACGAGCGTTATCAGCATCTGATCGGCAAGACGGCCGTGCTGCCGCTGTGCGATCGCGAAATTCCGATCATCGCCGATGACTACGTGGACCGCGAGTTCGGCACCGGCGTCGTCAAGGTGACGCCCGCGCACGATTTCAACGACTATGCCGTCGGCCAGCGCCACAAGCTGCCGCAGATCGAAATTCTCACGCTCGACGCGAAGATCAACGACAACGCGCCCGAAAAGTATCGCGGCATGGATCGTTTCGAGGCGCGCAAGCAAGTCGTCGCTGATCTCGAAGCGCTCGGCCTGCTCGACTCCGTGAAGCCGCACAAGCTGATGGTGCCGCGCGGCGATCGCACCGGCGTCGTCATCGAGCCGATGCTGACGGACCAATGGTTCGTCGCGATGACGAAGCCCGCGCCCGAAGGCTCGTTCCATCCGGGCAAGTCGATCACGGAAAC
This sequence comes from Caballeronia grimmiae, assembly GCF_022879615.1. Lineage (NCBI taxonomy): Bacteria > Pseudomonadati > Pseudomonadota > Betaproteobacteria > Burkholderiales > Burkholderiaceae > Caballeronia > Caballeronia grimmiae. The sequence goes on along the minus strand of NZ_CP084271.1, from coordinate 983,727 downwards.
GTCGCTCGATGTCGTGCGCAGCGGGCAGATCAAGTTCGTGCCGGAGAACTGGACGACGACCTACTATCAATGGCTCGAGAACATCCAGGACTGGTGCATCTCGCGTCAATTGTGGTGGGGCCATCAGATTCCGGCGTGGTACGGCGAAAACGGCGAGATCTTCGTCGCGAAGAGCGAGGAAGAAGCCCGCGCCGAAGCCGATGCCAACGGCTACACGGGCTCGCTCAGGCGCGACGACGACGTGCTCGACACGTGGTTCTCGTCCGCGCTCGTGCCGTTCTCGTCGCTCGGCTGGCCGAACGAGACGCCGGAACTGAAGGCGTTTCTGCCTTCGTCGGTGCTCGTGACGGGCTTCGACATCATCTTCTTCTGGGTCGCCCGGATGGTGATGATGACCACGCATTTCACCGGCAAGGTGCCCTTCGAGACCGTCTATGTGCACGGCCTCGTGCGCGACGCCGAAGGCCAGAAGATGTCGAAGAGCAAGGGCAATACGCTCGATCCGATCGACATCGTGGATGGCATCGATCTCGAAACGCTGGTCGCGAAGCGCACGGCCGGCCTCATGAATCCGAAGCAGGCCGCGCAGATCGAAAAGAAGACGCGCAAGGAGTTCCCGGAAGGCATCCCGTCGTTCGGCACCGATGCGCTGCGCTTCACGATGGCGTCGATGGCCACGCTAGGCCGCAACGTCAACTTCGATCTCGCGCGCTGCGAGGGTTATCGCAACTTCTGCAACAAGCTCTGGAACGCCACGCGTTTCGTGTTGATGAACTGCGAGGGCCAGGATTGCGGTTTCTCGAAACCCGGCGCATGCGAGCCGGGCGATTGCGGCCCCGGCGGCTATACGGACTTCTCGCAGGCGGATCGCTGGATCGTCTCGCTGCTGCAGCGTGTCGAAGCGGAAGTCGAGAAAGGCTTCGCGGATTATCGTTTCGACAACGTCGCGAGCGCGATCTACAAGTTCGTGTGGGACGAGTACTGCGACTGGTATCTCGAACTTGCGAAGGTGCAGATCCAGAACGGCACGCCCGCGCAGCAGCGCGCCACGCGGCGTACGCTGTTGCGTGTGCTGGAGACGGTGCTGCGCCTCGCGCATCCGGTGATTCCGTTCATCACCGAAGCGCTGTGGCAGAAGGTCGCCCCGCTGACGGATGCGTACCCGGAAGGCGCGAAGGAAGGCGAAGCGTCGATCATGACGCAGCCGTATCCGCGCGCCGAAGTCAAGAAGATCGACGAATCGTCGGAACAGTGGGCGGCCGAACTGAAGGCAGTGATCGACGCATGTCGTAATCTGCGTGGCGAAATGAATCTCTCGCCCGCGGTGAAAGTGCCGTTGCTCGCGCACGGCGACGCGGCGCGTCTTTCCACGTTTGCGCCTTACGTTGCGGCGCTCGCGCGTCTTTCGGAAGTGAAGATCATCGACGACGAAGCCGCGCTCGATAAAGAGGCGCATGGCGCACCGGTGGCGATCATCGGCGCCAACAAGCTGGTGCTCAAAGTCGAGATCGATGTCGCCGCCGAACGCGAGCGCCTTTCGAAGGAAGTCGACCGGCTCAGCGGTGAAATCGCAAAATGTAACGCCAAGCTCGGTAATGAAAGCTTTGTTTCAAAAGCGCCGGCTGCTGTCGTTGATCAGGAGCGCAAAAGGCTGGCAGAATACGAGACCACTATCGAGAAGCTTCAGGCGCAATTATTGCGACTGCCCGTTTGAACCGGGAGTTTTATACCGACTCCCCTTCGGCTACTGGCTCGATGTTCCAGATGATTAACAGGATCAGGGTTATCACATGCTAAAAGTTACCAAAGCAGTTTTCCCGGTCGCGGGTCTCGGTACGCGGTTTCTGCCCGCGACCAAGGCCAGCCCGAAGGAAATGCTGCCGGTCGTCGACAAGCCGCTGATTCAATATGCGGTTGAAGAAGCCATGGCCGCCGGCATCACCGAAATGATCTTCGTGACGGGCCGCAGCAAGCGCGCCATCGAAGATCACTTCGACAAGTCATATGAGATCGAAGCCGAGCTCGAGGCACGCGGCAAGGAAAAGCTGCTCGAACTCGTGCGCAGCATCAAGCCGAGTCATGTCGATTGTTTCTATGTGCGTCAGGCCGAAGCGCTGGGTCTCGGTCACGCGGTGCTGTGCGCCGAAAAGCTCGTCGGCGACAACCCGTTCGCCGTGATCCTCGCGGACGACTTGCTGTACGGCAAGCCGCCCGTGCTGACGCAGATGATCGAAGTGTTCGACCACTATCACAGCTCGGTCATCGGCGTTGAAGAGATTCCGCCGCAGGAAACCAAGTCGTACGGAATCATCGACGGCAAGGAGTGGGAAGACAACATCGTGAAGCTGTCGGGCATCGTCGAGAAGCCGGAGCCTGCTGTTGCGCCGTCGAATCTCGGCGTGGTTGGCCGCTATGTGCTGAAGCCGCGCATTTTCGACCACATTCGCGCGGTGAAGCCGGGTGCGGGCGGCGAATTGCAACTGACGGACGCGATCCAATCGCTGCTGTCGGATGAGCAAGTGCTGGCGTACAAGTATCACGGCACGCGCTTCGACTGCGGCAGCAAGCTGGGCTATCTGAAAGCGACGGTGGAATTCGCGCTGCGTCATCCGGAAGTGGCGAAGGACTTCGAAGAATATCTGCGTACGCGTTCGCCGATTCTCGAAGGCTAAAACGCCCTCGTTCGCAGCATAAAAAAATGCCCGTCACGATCGTGACGGGCATTTTGCTTTATAGCCTTCGAATCTAGCGGCGACGCATGAGAAAGACGAAGGTCTTGTCCTGCGACGTTGCCTCAACGATCTCGTTGCCGGTCTGTCTGGCGAAGGCTGCGAAATCGCGCTGCGATCCGGGATCGGTAGCCAGCACTTTGAGAATCTGGCCGCTCGTCATGTCGGCGAGCGCCTTCTTGGCGCGCAGAATCGGCAACGGGCAGTTGAGCCCGCGCGCGTCGACTTCCTTGTGAACTTCCATCGCGATTGAACCTTCCGTGTGCCTGGGTGATTGAGCGCTGCGAAAAGATCGATTTTAGCGCAGAGGTTAAAGATCCACCGGGCGCCCCGACGCACACGCCTCGCGCAACGCAATCCCGATCCGCGTCGCCTCTCGCGCATCTTCGAGCGTCAGCCCCGTCGGCTTGCCACCGCTAACCCAAGCCACGAACGCTTGCGCCTCGCGCAGAAACGCATCTTCAAAGCGCTCGAAAAACGTCGGCGTGCAAGCGTTGCGAACGCCGTACTGATCCGCAAGCTCCACGCGGTTCAAGCGCGGATTCTTTCCCACCGACAACGCCCCCGCCGTGCCGATCACTTCGGTTTGCGTATCGTGTCCGTGCGCCATCGTGCGCGACGCGTAGAACACGGCGAGCCGGCCATCGTCGAATTCGACGATGCCCACGCCGTTATCGATATCGCCGCATTCCCGCAAGCCCTCGTGGATCGCGATCGTCCCGCTTGCCATTACGCGCGTCGCTCGTGGATTGCCGAGCAGCCACCGCGCAAGATCGACGTCGTGCACGCTGCAGTCTAGAAACAGCCCGCCTGACGTTGGCGCGAAACGCACGAAGAAGCCATCGGGGTCGTTCTTGTCGCAAGTCTGCGAGCGCACCATGAAAGGCCGCCCGATTGCACCCTTCGCAATACTGTCGAATGCATCGCGATAACTCGCGTCGAAGCGCCGCACGAAGCCGATCATCACATGCAGATGCGCATGACGCACATGCACCTCGATCACGCGATCGCACTCCGCGAGATCGAGCGACAGCGGCTTCTCGCAGAACACGTGCTTGCCCGCCTCCAGCGCGGCGATGATCTGCGTCGCGTGCAGCGATGTCGGCGTGACGAGCCACACCGCATCGACCGATGCATCGGCGAGCAGCGCGTCGTAATCCGCATGAAGCGCGGTATCGGGGAAATGCGCCTTGGCCCACTCGCGCTCTTCCGGCAGCGGGCTGCACGCCGCGACGAGCCGCGCGCCCGGCACGTGCCACGCGAGATTCTCCGCATGCCGCCGCCCGAGTCTCCCGAGCCCGACGATACCCACGCGCACCGGGTTCATGCCGCGTGCTCGCCGAGATGAACGACGCGCTTCTCGCGCCACGAAAGCGTCGCGGCTTCCGCAAGCTCGAGCGCCTTCACGCCGTCGGCGACGGTCGTTCGCACCGGCTTGCCGTGCTCGACGGCATCGAAGAAATGCGCGATTTCCAGCGCATACGCCGCACGGTATCGCTCCAGAAAGAACGCCTCGGGCACGTCGCACGATACGGCCGTCTTCGAGTACGCGGTGACTTCGGTCGGCCGCACGTTGCCCGCCTGCAGCATGCCCGCGCTGCCGAGCAGCTCGAAGCGCTGGTCGTAACCGTATGCCGCACGCCGCGCCGTGTTGATCTGACACAGCCGCCCGCGCCTGGTGCGGATCGTGACGGCGGTCGAGTCGATATCGCCCGCTTCGGCGATGGCAGGATCGGACAGCACGCTGCCCGTCGCGTGCAGCGTGTCGGCTTCGTCGTCGAGCATCCAGCGGAAAATGTCGAAGTCGTGAATCAGCATGTCCTTGAAGATGCCGCCCGAATGCCTGATGTAGTCGACAGGCGGCGCGCCCGGATCGCGGCTCGTCACGATCAGCATTTCCGGATCGCCAATTTCGCCCGCATCGACGCGCGCCTTCAACGCCGAGAAGGTCGGGTCGAAGCGCCGCTGAAAACCGATCATGCAAACGACGCCCGCGCGCGCCACCGCATCCGCGCATGCCCGCGCACGCTCCACCGTGAGATCGACGGGCTTCTCGCAGAACACATGTTTCTTCTGCGCCGCCGACGCCAGGATTAGTTCGGCATGCGTATCAGTGCTGGAACAAATGACAGTCGCGCCGACGGACGCATCGCCCATTGCGCCGTCCACATCAGCGACCTGTGCGCCGTATTGCGCCGCCAGCGCGGCCGCCGCATCGCGGTTCACATCGACGACATACCTGAGCCGCACGCCCTGCTGCCGCGCCAGATTCGCCGCATGAATCTTCCCGATGCGCCCCGCCCCAAACACCGCCACGTCAATCGTCATAGCCGCTTGTCTCCCTGGATTCTTCGACGTTCAATTCGAGCCGGTACGCGAGCGCGACGAAGAGCGCCTGGCACAGGCAGATGGTGCTCGTGAGCGAGCGAAACGCAAACGCGCTGCCCTCCTTCACGAACAGACTGGCGCTCGCATGACGCGCGAGCGGCGAAAGCTGACTATCGGTGATGACGAGCGTCCTCGCGCCATGATGCTGGGCCGCGCGCACGCAATACTGCGTCTCCTTGCCGTAGGGCGCGAAGCTGATCGCGATCACGACATCGCCCTTTTTTACGCTGCGAATCTGTTCGTGAATCATCCCGCCGATGCCCGACACCAGATGCACGCGCTTCTTCGTATGGCCGAGCGCATAGACGATATAGCTCGCCACCGCGAACGAGCGGCGCACGCCGACGACGTAGATGTTCTCCGCCTGCTGCAGCATTTCGACGGCGGCTTCGAACTGCGCATCGTCGAGGCCGGCTTCGAGTTCGACGAGTCCCGCACGGCTCGCCGCGATGAACTCGCGCGCCACCGACACGCCCGAAGCCTCGCCCGCCTTCTCGTCGATCAGCCTGCGAATGCGCTGCTGATAACTCTGCGACGCATTGCCGCCCGCGTACGCCTGCCGGAACACCGCCTGCAAATCCGAGAAGCCCGAGAAACCGAAGCGCTGCGCAAAGCGCACGACCGCCGACGGATGCACGCCGCAGGACGCCGCGATGTCGCTCGTGCGATCCATCATCACGCTAGGGCGATGCTGCTCGATATACGTCGCCACGCTCTTCAACTGGCGCGGCAGCGAATCGTAGGCATCGGTGATCCGTTGCATCAGTTCGTCGACGCCAGGAACGTCGGTGCTGGTTTCGTCCTGCATGAAAGGCTCGCTTCGTCGGCGCTCGAAGTGAGCCCCGGTGGAAGCGATTATAGGAAGGCGGCAAGCAAATTGGAATGCATTTTCCATTTGTCGCACCGATGAAATACCTATTGCAGACCGCCAAAAACTGACCTAATCTCGCTCGTGAGCACGATGCACCGTTTCATCGACTCATCGGCTGCAAGCAGGCATCGGCTCATGGACGATCACACCGAACAACAACCGAGATAGGTGGAGACAATGACCCTTTGCAACGGTCGGGCCGCGCTGCGCGCGCTGGCGGCTGCTGCTGCGTTATGCAGCGCCGCGTTGTTGACGACGTCCCCCGCGCAGGCGGCGCCGGACGCCAGGTTCGTGCTCATCAGCCACGCGCCGGATTCCGACTCGTGGTGGAACACCATCAAGAATTCGATCAAGCAGGCCGACGAAGACTTCAACGTGCAGACCGACTATCGCAATCCGCCGAATGGGGATATCGCGGATATGGCGCGTCTGATCGAGCAGGCCGCCGCGCGCAATTACGACGGCGTCATCACCACCATCGCGGACTTCGACGTGCTGAAGAGCGCGATCAACAAGGTCACGGCGAAGAAGATTCCGCTCGTCACGATCAACTCCGGCACAGAAGAGCAAAGCGCGCAGCTCAACGCGATCATGCATATCGGCCAGCCGGAGTACGTGGCGGGCAAGGCCGCGGGTGAAAAGGCGAAGGCTGCCGGCATCAAGTCGTTCCTGTGCGTGAACCATCTGGCGACGAACACCGTCTCGTTCGATCGATGCCGTGGTTTCGCCGATGCCATCGGTGCGGACTACAAGGCCGCCACGCTCGACTCAGGCCAGGACCCGACGGAGATTCAGTCGAAGGTATCGGCGTATCTGCGCAATCATCCGGACACGCAAGCCGTGCTCACGCTCGGGCCGACGCCCGCGTCTGCGACGCTCAAGGCCGTGGCGCAAATGGGCCTGCAAAACAAGCTCTATTTCGTGACCTTCGACTTCTCCGACGACATCGCGAAGGCGATCAAGGACGGCACGATCAAGTTCGCGATCGATCAGCAGCCGTATTTGCAGGGCTATATTCCGGTGGCGGTGCTGGCCATCGTGAAGAAGGAACACACCACCGATCCCGCGAAGATCCGCCAGCTTCTCGAAGCGAACCCGAAGTTCAAGGCGCGCCTCGAAACGTATGGCCTTCAGCCTTCCTATGGGCCGAAGAACATTCGCTCGGGACCGGGTTTCATCACCAAAGAAAATCTCGACAAGGTCGTGAAGTACGCCGGGCAGTATCGCTAATGCACGGCTGACCTTCTTCGGGCGGCGGCATCCGCCGCCCGCGTTTCTCCCTCAGGATTTCCTGCTGCGTCCATGCGAGGACGCGGCAGGCACGCACGCATCGGTACTGCATTGCATTGATGTTTCAAGGAGCCATCATGGGCGTAGCCGGCAAGCACTATCCCCCACACGCGAACCCGCAGCAGGACAACGCCGATGCCGCGACGGACAAGGACAAGCCGTCGGACGAACGCGTACGCCAGCAATCGTGGTTCGGGCATTTGCTGAATCGCCCGGAATTCGCCGCGATTTCCGGAACGGTGCTCGTATTCCTCGTGTTCGGCTTCGGCGCAGGATCGTCGGGCATGTTCAATCTCGACGGCGTGATGAACTGGTCGCAGGTCGCCGCCTATCTCGGCTTGCTCGCGGTCGGTGCGTGTCTGCTGATGATCGCGGGCGAGTTCGACTTGTCCATCGGCTCGATGATCGGCTTTGCCGGCATGATGGTCGCGCTGCCCTCGGTGTACTTTCATTGGCCGATATCGCTGTCGATTCTCTTTGCGTTCATCGCGTCGATGCTGCTCGGCGCATTGAACGGCTATCTCGTGATGCGCACCCGACTGCCGTCGTTCATCGTGACGCTCGCGTTTCTGTTCATCCTGCGCGGCCTCACGCTCGCGCTTTCGATCATGTTCGCCGATCGCACCATCATCTCGGGCGTCGGCGATCTTGCTCAAAAGGACTGGCTCGCCAACACGCTGTTTCATGGCGTCGCGCTGCATGGCTTCTTCACCTGGCTCGCGCATATGGGCATCGGCAGCCTGCTCGATAGCGGCGAACCGCTCGTGCCCGGCATACCGAAAGTCATCCTGTGGTGGTTCGCGCTCGCGGCGATCGGCGCATTCGTGCTCGCGAAGACGCGCTACGGCAACTGGATTCTCGCGGTCGGCGGCGATGCGAATGCTGCGAAGAACGTCGGCGTGCCGGTCAAGCGCGTGAAGATATCGCTCTTCGTGCTCACCGCGTTCTGCTCGTGCCTGTTCGCGGTCCTGCAAGTGTGCGATATCGGATCGGCGGCGGCCGATCGCGGCCTGCAGAAAGAGTTCGAGGCCATCATCGCGGCGGTGATCGGCGGCACGCTGCTGACGGGCGGTTACGGCTCGGTCGTCGGCGCTTGTTTTGGTGCGCTTATCTTTGGCGTCGTGCAGATCGGCATCACCTATACGAACGTGAGTTCCGACTGGTTCCGCGTATTCCTCGGCGTGATGCTGCTGATTGCCGTGCTCTTCAATCACTACGTACGCCGTCGCGTATCGCAGGCTCAATGAGGGCGACCGCCATGAACGACGACAAAATTCTCGCGCTGGAGAACGTCAGCAAGTTCTTCGGCAAGGTCATTGCACTGAACGGCGTGACGCTGCGCCTGCGGCGCGGCGAAGTGCACTGCCTGCTCGGCGATAACGGCGCGGGCAAGTCCACGCTCATCAAAACGCTGGCGGGCGTGCATGCGCCCTCTTCCGGCGAATATCTCGTCGATGGCAAGCCGGTGCATTTCGAATCGCCGAAGGAAGCACTCGATCTCGGCATCGCGACCGTGTATCAGGATCTGGCACTGGTGCCGCTGCTTTCCGTTGCGCGCAACTTCTTCATGGGCCGTGAACCGCAGAAGAAGCGCTTCGGCCTCTTAAGCGTGATGGACCTGGATCTTGCCGCCGAAACGTCCCGCGCCAAGCTCGCGGAAATGGGCATCAACGTGCGCGATCCGCATCAACCCATCGGCACGATGTCCGGCGGCGAGAAGCAATGTCTCGCGATTGCCCGCGCGATCCACTTCGGCGCACGCGTGCTGATCCTCGACGAACCGACCGCCGCGCTCGGCGTGAAGCAGAGTTTCAACGTCCTGAAGCTCATTCACAAGGCACGCGAGAAAGGCATCTCGGTGATCTTCATCACGCACAACGTGCATCACGCTTATCCGATTGGCGATTCGTTCACGCTGCTCAATCGCGGCCGCTCGATGGGCACGTTCACGAAGGACACCATCACGAAGAACGAAGTGCTCGACATGATGGCGGGCGGCGCCGAGATGCAGACGATGATTAGCGAACTCGAAGGCGCGACGATATGAGGACACGAGCCATGTCGACAGACTATCCATCACGCTTCGCGACGAACCGGACGCGCGACATCGTGTGTCTCGGCCGTCTTGCCGTCGATCTGTACGCGCAGCAGGTCGGCGCGCGGCTCGAAGACGTGTCCACGTTCGCGAAGTACCTGGGCGGCTCGTCGGCGAACATCGCCTTCGGATGCGCGCGGCTCGGGCTGCAATCGTCGATGCTCGCGCGCGTCGGCAACGATCACATGGGGCGCTTTCTCACGGAGACGCTCGAACGCGAAGGCTGCGATGTGAGCCACGTTCGCATCGATCAGGACAGGCTCACTGCGCTCGTGCTGCTGGGCATCGAGGACCGCGATACCTTCCCGCTCGTGTTCTATCGTGAGAACTGCGCGGATATGGCTGTCGATGAAAGCGACTTCGATGAAGCGTATATCGCGTCATCGAAAGCCTTGCTCATCACCGGCACGCACTTCTCGACCGAGCAGGTCAATCGCACGAGCCGGCGCGCGCTCGACCATGCACGGCGCAATGACGTTCGCACGATTCTCGACATCGACTATCGGCCCGTGCTCTGGGGTCTCACCGGAAAGGCGGATGGCGAAACGCGCTTCGTGGCGAACGAAGGCGTGACCGCACATTTGCAGCGCATTCTGCCGCTCTTCGATCTCGTGATCGGCACCGAAGAAGAGTTTCGCATTGCAGGCGGCAAGGATCGTCTGATCGATGCCCTCGCGATGGTCCGCGCGGTGACGAGCGCAACGCTCGTGGTGAAACGCGGGCCGCTCGGCTGCTCGATCATCGAAGGCGCGACGCCGGCGTCCATCGACGATGCGCCGATTCACGGCGGCGTCGAAGTGGAAGTGCTGAACGTGCTCGGCGCAGGCGATGCGTTCGCTTCAGGCTTCCTCTCCGGATGGCTGCGGGACGAGCCGCTCGAAGCCTGCGCGCGTGCGGCGAACGCATGCGGCGCGCTCGTCGTCTCTCGACACGGCTGCGCGCCCGCGATGCCCACGCCCGCCGAACTCGATTACTTCCTCGCTGCTGCAAAAGAAGATCCGCTGCGCATGCGCCGGCCCGACAAGGACGCAACGCTCGCGCGGCTGCATCGCGTGAGTCCAGCGCGCAAACAGTGGGACGAAGTGCTGGGTTTTGCGTTCGATCATCGCAACCAGTTCTTCGAGCTTGCGCAGCAGGCGGGCGTCGATGAAACGCGCATCGCAACGCTGAAGGGCCTGTTCGTCGATGCCGTCGCGCAGACCGAAAGCGAGCTCGGACTGGCGGGCCGCATCGGCGTGTTGATCGACGACCGCTACGGACAGGACGCGCTCAACGCGGCGACGGGACGCGGCTGGTGGATCGGCCGGCCGGTCGAATTGCCGGGTTCGATGCCGCTCGTGTTCGACCACGGACGATCGGTCGGCACGACGCTGATCGAATGGCCGCGCGAGCATGTCGCGAAGTGCCTCGTTCACTATCACCCCGATCATCCGCATGACGTGCGGCTCGAACAGGAAGCGCAACTGCGCGCGCTCTACGACGCGGTGCAGGCAAGCGGCCACGAGTTGCTGCTCGAAGTGATCGTGCCGAAGCACGGGCCGCCCGTCGAGGACGATACGGTCTACCGCGCGTTGAAGCGCCTCTATAACCTCGGGATATGCCCCGAGTGGTGGAAGCTCGAACCGATGAGCGCGACGCAATGGCAGGCCATCGATGCGCTCATCGCCGAGCGCGATCCGTATTGCCGCGGCGTCGTGCTGCTCGGCTTGTCGGCGGGCGTCGAGCAGTTGCGCGAGGGGTTCATCGCGGCGGCATCGTCGAAAACGTGCAAGGGATTCACCGTCGGCCGCACCATCTTCCATGAACCGAGCCAGGCGTGGCTCACGGGCGGCATCGACGATCACGAACTCATCGCACGCGTGCGCCGCACTTTCGAATCGCTGATTACGGCATGGCGCGACGCGCGGGCATCGTCGCAGGCGTCCATCGAACGAACTCAGGAGCAAGCCGCATGAACGTCGTCAGACTGACCGTTGCGCAAGCCCTCGTGCGCTATCTCGCCGCGTTGCGCACGGAGAACGGCGAGCCGCTATTCGGCGGCGTGTTCGCTATCTTCGGACATGGCAATGTCGCGGGCATGGGCGAGGCGCTTTATCGGCATCGCGAGGCATTGCCGACGTATCGCGCGCACAACGAACAGGCGATGGCGCACAGCGCGATTGCTTATGCGAAGGCGCATATGCGACGCCGCATGATGGCGGTGACAACGTCCATCGGCCCCGGCGCGACCAATCTCGTGACGGCGGCGGCCCTTGCACATGTGAACCGCCTGCCGGTGCTGCTGTTGCCGGGCGATATCTTCGTCTCGCGTGCGCCCGATCCTGTCCTGCAGCAAGTAGAAGATAGTCAGGATGGCGGATCATCCGCAAACGATGCGCTGAAAGCGGTCTCGCGATACTTCGATCGCATCGTTCATCCGGCGCAATTGCTGAGCGCTCTGCCGCGCGCGATTCGCGTGCTGACCGATGCCGCGCTGTGCGGTCCTGTCACGCTGGCGCTGCCGCAAGACGTGCAGGCGATGGCCTACGATTACCCCGCTTCGTTCTTCGAGCCGCGCACGGTCGACTTTCATTCGCCCGCTGCGCTGCCGCGTGAAGTCGAACGCGCCGCCGCCATGCTGCGTGAATCGCGCGAGCCGATGATCGTATCGGGCGGCGGCGTGCTTTACGGCCTCGCCAGCGACGCGCTGCGTGACTTCGCGCACCGGCACGGCATTCCTGTCGCGGAAACGCAGGCGGGCAAAGGCGCACTCGCGTGGGACGATGCGTTGAACGTGGGCGGCATCGGCGTGACGGGTTCATCGGCGGCCAACGAACTGGCGCATGAGAGCGATTGCGTGCTCGCCGTCGGCACGCGCTTGCAGGACTTCACGACCGGATCGAACACGCTATTCACGCAGGCACGCCTCGTCGCAATCAACGCGAATCCATTCGATGCGCTCAAGCAGCACGCCGCCGCGATCGAAGCCGATGCGCGCCTCGCACTCGATGCGCTGTCGCAAGCACTCGGCGACTGGCGCGCATCGCCGCAATGGACGACGCGCGCGCATCGCGCGGCGAACGACTGGCGCGAGACCGTCGCGCACGTGACGAACATGCCGCTGCCGGATGGGACATTGCCGCGCGAGGCGGACGTCATCGGCGCCGTACAGCGTTCGGACGATGCGTCGGCTGCGAACGATATCGTCGTGTGTGCGGCGGGCACGCTCCCCGCCGATCTGCAGAAGCTATGGCGCACGAGCACGCCGGGCGGCTATCACGTCGAATACGGCTATTCGTGCATGGGCTATGAAATCGCGGGCGGCGTCGGCGTCAAGCTCGCGCGGCCGGAACGCGAAGTCATCGTGATCGTCGGCGACGGCAGCTATCTGATGATGAACAGCGAGCTGGCCACATCGGTGATGCTGGGTGCGAAGCTGATCGTCGTGCTGCTCGACAATCGCGGCTATGGCTGCATCAATCGCTTGCAGCAGGCGTGCGGCGGCGCTCCGTTCAATAATCTGCTCGACGATTGCAAGCACGGTTCATTAGGCATCCCTACGATCGACTTCGCGATGCACGCCCGTTCGATGGGCGCGCTGGCCGAGCACGTCGCCAGCATCGACGAACTGCAAGCGGCGATGAAACGCGCGCGCGCGGCGGACCGCAGCTATCTGATTTCCATCGACACCGATCCCGCCCGCATCACAGAAGAAGGCGGCTGGTGGTGGGAAGTCGCGGTCCCGGAAGTATCGGATCGCGATGCAGTCGTGTCCGCGCGGGCCGAGTACGAACGCGCGATCCGTGCGCGCCACGGCAACGACGACTAGACGAGGACGCACGTCATGACCCTGCAAGTCCGCATCGGAATCAATCCCTTGTCGTGGATGAACGACGACCTTCCCTCGCTCGGCGGCGAAACGCCGTTATCCGTCGCGCTGACCGAAGGCCGCGAGATCGGCTATGAAGGCTTCGAACTCGGCAACAAGTTTCCGCGCGAACCGCAAGCGTTGAAGGCGCTGCTCGCGCAATACGATTTAGCCCTTGTTTCAGGCTGGTATTCGGGCCGGCTTGCGCAACGCAGCGCGCAGGAAGAGATCGAAGCCGCCGGTCCCCATATCGACCTGCTCGCGCAAAACGGCGCGACCGTCATGGTGTACGGGGAAGTCGCGGATTCCATTCAAGGCGCGCCTCGTCCGCTGTATCAACGGCCCCGCTTCTTCTCCGATACGCAATGGTCGGAATACGCCGAGCGGCTCGACCGCTTCGCCGAATACACGCTGTCCAAGGGCGTGCGCGTCGCCTATCATCATCACATGGGCGCATATGTGGAAACGCCCGCGGACGTGGACCGCCTGATGGCTTCGACGAGCGACGCCGTCGGCCTGCTCTTCGACGCGGGCCATATTACGTTCGCCGGCGGCGATGCGGTCACGACGCTGCAAAAGCATATCGCCCGCGTATGCCATGTGCATTGCAAGGACGTGCGCCCTGAGATCGTGAAGCTCGCGCGCAACCGTAACTGGAGCTTTCTCGATGCCGTCATCAATGGCGCGTTCACGGTGCCGGGCGATGGCGCAGTGGATTACGCGGGCATCGTCGCGTGTCTGGCGAGGCACGATTATCGCGGCTGGCTCGTGGTCGAAGCGGAGCAGGACCCCGTTATCGCGCCGAGCCGTGCGTATGCCGAAAAGGGATACCGCACGCTACGCGGGCTCGTCGACGCAACGCATCAGCACAATTCGAAGGAGGCCGCATGAGCCTGCTAGTGAAAGCATCGCGTGAAGGGCAGACCATCACGCGCGTCACACCGGATTCCGCGGGCTGGAAGCACGTCGGCTTCGCGGCGTATCGTCTCGACGCGGGCGACGTCATTCATGTCTACGACGCGGACCGCGAAAGCTGCATCGTCGTGTTGACGGGCACGGTGAGCGTCGAAGCCGGCGATGAGCATTGGCCCTCGATCGGCTCGCGTGACAGCGTGTTCGAGGATGCCGCGCCGTATGCGGTCTATGTGCCGCCGAAGCTCGCCGCGATCGTGCGGGCCGAGCGCGAATCGGAGATCGGCGTGGCGAGCGCGCCGGCGAAGGGCGTGTATCCGCCGCGGCTCATCACGCCTTCGCAGATGGCGCGCTCGACGCGCGGCAAGCACGCGAATACGCGCTACGTCTGCGATATTCTTCCGCAGACCGAGCCTGCCGAATCGCTGCTCGTGGTGGAAGTGAGAACGCCGGGCGGGCATGCATCGAGTTATCCGCCGCACAAGCACGACCGGGACAACGTGCCGGCCGAGAGCGCGCTGGAAGAGACGTATTACCATCGGCTGGACCCGCCGCAAGGCTTCGCGTTCCAGCGCGTTTATACCGATGAACGCGATCTCGATGAGACGATGTCGGTCGAGGACCGCGACGTGGTGATGGTGCCGCGCGGCTATCATCCGGTCGTCGTGCCTTATGGCTACGACAATTATTATCTCAACGTCATGGCGGGAGAGAAGCGCACGTGGCACTTCAAGAACGATCCGAAGCATGAGTGGATCGTGGAGAAAGATGCCAAAGAGTGAGCATCAGCCCACCGCGAGCCACTCGCGTACCACGTCGTCGCGACGCGCCAGTTCTGTAAGCGGCCCATCGAACTGCACTGCGCCATGCCCCATCACGGCGACGCGCGCATCGAGCACGCGCGCGATCGTCAGGCGTTCTTCGATCAGGAGCATCGCGACACCGCGCGAGCGCAGCGTCAACAGCGCCTGCGCCACCTGCCCGATCACACGCGGCGCGAGTCCTTCGCCCGGCTCGTCGATGACGATCAGCGCCGGATCACCCATCAGCGTGCGCGCCAGCGCGAGCATTTGCTGCTCGCCGCCCGACAGCGCGCCTGCCTTCACCGTCGCGCGTTCGAGCAAGGACGGAAAGAGCCCGTACGCATCGTCGAGCGTGAAGCGCGCGCCCTTTCTTTCTCCGAGCGAGAGATTCTCGCGCACGCTCAGCGTCGGAAAGACATCACGCGTTTCCGGCACATAACCGATACCCAGCCGTGCGATGCGAAACGCACGCAAGCCGACGAGCGGCACGCCGCGAAAGCGGATGTCGCCCTCGCATCGCACGAGGCCCATGATGGCCTTCGCGAGCGTTGAACGCCCCGATCCGTTGCGTCCTGCGAGCGCGACCGCTTCGCCCTCGCGTATCGTAAGTTGCACGCCATGCAGCACTTGCGCCGCGCCGTACCACGCGCGCAAGCCGTCGATGTGCAGCAGTTCGCTCATGGCGCGGCCCCGAGATAGGCTTCCTGCACGTCAGCGTTCAGGCGTATCGCGGCGGGCGTATCCGAGGCAATCACGCGGCCTCGCACCAGCACCGAAATGCGATCCGCGAGCGCGAACACCGCGTCCATATCGTGTTCGACGACGAGCAGCGTGCGGCCTTCCGTCGTCGAGCGAATCAACGAGAGTGCGCGGGCAGCCTCCGCGCGATTCATGCCCGCAGTCGGCTCGTCGAGCAGGATCAGCGGCGCGTCGGTGGCGAGCGCGATGCCGAGATCCAGCGCGCGCTGCTCCGCATAGGCGAGGCGCGCGGCGGCATCGTCGGCGCGAGAAGACAAGCCGATCGCATCGAGCATCGCGCGAGCGCGATCATCGATCGCCCGGGAATGCAGCCAGCGATCCACCACGCGCGACGAACTCGCGCCCAGCGCCGCGCAACGCAGATTGTCGAGCACCGAGAGACCGCCGAACACGCTCGTCGTCTGGAAGCTGCGGGCGAGCATGCGGCTCACGCGTTGCGGTGGCCGCCCGGTGATATCGACGCCTCGCGCGACGATGCGTCCTTCGTCGGGCCGCGTGCGTCCGGAGATCACGTCGAAGAGCGTCGATTTGCCCGCGCCGTTCGGACCGATGATCGCGTGCCGCTCGCCCTGCGCCACGCGCAGATCGACGCCGCGCAGAACGTCGGTCGCGCCGAAGCGTTTGACGACGCCGCGTAGGTCGAGCGCGGCGGTCATCGTGCGGCTCTCCGTCGCGCGAGCCACATGGCCAGCATCGCGAGCGGCAGCGCGACGAGCCACATCATGCGCGGCATGTTTTCGCGCGCATACAGCGTTTCGATCGCGACGACCGCCGCCACGCCCCAGGCAAGCGCGCTCAACAGCCGAAGCGCGACCGTGCGCGCATCGCCCGCCAAGCAGCCGGCGACGCCATCCGGCGACGCCACGACCACCCACATGAATAGAAGCCCGAGGTACATCGGCCATGCGGCGGACACGCTCGCCACCGCGACGCTCACGAACGTCAGCAGCACCGCGCCGATCACCGGCCCGAAGAACGATGCCGTCCCGCCGATCACCGTCGCCACGAGCACACTGGTCGAACGTGCGAGGCCGACGCTTTCCGCCGACACCAGTTCCACATTGATCAGCGACAGCACGCCCGCGATGCCCGCGAAGAACGCCGATACGACGAGCATTCTGAAGCGCACGCCGCGCGGCGCGAAGCCGATCGCCGCCGCGCGGGCCGGGTTGTCGCGCACGGCGTTGGCCAGGCGGCACATCGGCGTGCGCGAGAACGCGAACATCGCGATCGACGACACCACGCACCAGCACGCGATCAGCGCGTACGCCTGCCGCAGCGGCCCGAAGGTCCACGCAAACAACGAAGGGCCGCTCGCCCGATCGATCGTCACGCCCGCTTCGCCGCCGAACCAGCCCGGCAC
The DNA here is from genome assembly GCF_022879615.1 of Caballeronia grimmiae. Classification (NCBI taxonomy): domain Bacteria; kingdom Pseudomonadati; phylum Pseudomonadota; class Betaproteobacteria; order Burkholderiales; family Burkholderiaceae; genus Caballeronia; species Caballeronia grimmiae. The sequence continues at coordinate 966,670 of NZ_CP084271.1, read as the reverse complement.
GAGCCACACGCTGGCCGCGACGAGTTCGCCGATGCCGAGCGTGATCATCGCGAACGGCGTGCCGGCGCGTGGCGTCGAAATCGCGCCGATCGGCAAGGCGACGAGCGCAGCCGCGCATCCACCGGCAAGAGGCAACAGCGGCAACGGCACGCCGAACGCATTGAACGCGTGCGCGGCGGCGAACGCGCCGAGTCCCGCATAGACCGCATGGCCGAACGACAACAGCCCGGTTTCGCCGAGCAAGAGGTTGTAGGAGAGCGCGAAGACGATGAGCGTCGCCGTCTGCGCGAGATACGCGAGCAGCCACGATTGATCGATGAACAACGGCGGCAGCGCGAGCGCCGCGATGAGCGCGATGAACTTAAGCATCGCTTGCACGTTCGCCAAGCAAGCCATGCGGCCGCGCGGCTAGCATCGCGACGAGCAGCGCATAGGGCAGCACCGGCGCGAGTTGCGCCACGGTCAGCGCCGCCCACGCATCGGGCAAGCTCAATCCGAACGAGGCCGCGATGCTCCCCGCCGACGCCGTCGATCCCACCGAAAACGTCTGCACGCAGCCGATCACGAGCGATGCGATCAACGCCCCCGCCAGCGATCCGATCCCGCCGATCACGACGACGACGAACACGATCGGCCCCATCGCATCGGCCATCGCGGGTTCGACGACGGCGAGCGGCGCGCCGATCACGCCTGCGAGCGCGGCCAGCGCGCAGCCGCCGGCGAAGACCGTCGTGAAGATGCGCGGCACGTCGTGGCCGAGCGTTTCGACGGTGGCGGGATGCGTCAATGCCGCGCGCACGATGAGGCCCGTCTTCGAGAGACGCAGCGCAATGGCGAGCGCGGCGAGCATCGCGATCGAGAGCGTCATCATGAACACGCGATAACGCGGAAACGCTGCGCCGTAGAGCGTGAAAAGCGGGCTATCGAGCAGAGGCGGAACGGCCGCGGGCACGGGGCCGAGTCCCCAGATCAGCTTCACGCCTTCGCCGATGACTATCGCCGCGCCGAAAGTCAGCAGCAGTTCAGCGAGCGCGCCGCGCGGATGCACGCGCCTGAGAAGGTATCGCTCGAAGACCGCGCCGAGCACGCCCACGACGACCGGCGCGATCACGAGCGCGCCCCAGTAGCCGAGATGAACCGCGAGCGCCTGCGCCACGTAGGCGCCGAGCATATAGACGCTCGCGTGCGCGAAGTTGAGCACGCCGAGCATCGAAAAGATCAGCGTAAGACCCGCCGACAGCATGAAAAGCAGCAGCCCGACGCTCACGCCGTTGAGCAGGCTGACGATGAACCACTGAAGCAAGACGAAGCCCTCAAGCGTGGACGAGCGGCTTCAACGCAGCGACGAGCGGCGCGGGCAACGGCACCGGCCGGCGCGTCACGCGATTCACGTACACATGCACGAAATGCCCTTGCGCCGCCGCTTCTTCCGAGTCTTCGGCGAAAATCGCGACTTCATAGCGCACGCTCGTATTGCCGAGATTTTCGATGCGCAAGCCTGCATCGATACGCTGCGGAAACACGACCGATGCGAAGAAGTTGCAGCGCGTCTCGACGACCAGCCCGATCGTCTCGCCTTCGCTGAAATCGAGCACGCCGGCGCGCAGCAAATACTCGTTCACCACGGTATCGAAGTAGCTGTAATAGACGACGTTGTTCACATGCCCGTAGACGTCGTTATCGGACCAGCGCGTGCTGATCGACAGGAAGTGCGGATAGTCCGCCCGCGTGGTCCGTACCGGCTTGTTCATCGTTCAGAGCGACTCCGTCAGCATGCGCCGATAGTCCTCGGCGCTCGCCTCGCGCGGATTCGTCTTGTGGCAGTGATCCGCCAGCGCGCCCTTCACGACCTTGTCGAACATGGACGCATCGACGCCCATCTGCGACAGACGCGTCGGCAGGCCGAGGCGCTCGGTCATGTCGTGCACGGCTTGCGCGACATCGGCGTCATCCGCGAGATTCATCACGCGGCGCATGCGGGCGAAGCGCCGCTCGGCCACCACCGTCGGCGCGCTTTCGTTGAAGCGAAGCACCGCCGGCAGCACGACCGCGTTCAGCGTGCCGTGATGCAGCGACGTGCGCCCGTTCACCGCGAGGCCGCCCAGCGGATGCGACAGCGAATGCACGCAGCCGAGGCCCTTCTGAAACGCCATCGCGCCCTGCATGGATGCGGACATCATGTTGAGACGCGCGTCGCGGTCCTGACCGTCGTGCGTCGCGCGCTCGATGTTGGCCCAGGCGCGCTCGAGGCCATCGAGCGCGATGCCATCGGCGGGCGGATTGAACGCGGGCGCCAGAAAAGTTTCGATGCAATGCGCGATCGCGTCCATGCCGGTCGCGGCCGTCAGACCGGGCGGCAAGCCGAGCGTCAGCGCGGGATCGCAGACCGCGGACTTCGGCAGCAGATGCCACGAGTGAAAGCCGAGCTTGCGCCCGTCGTTCAGGATGATGATCGCGCCGCGCGCCACTTCGCTGCCCGTGCCCGATGTGGTCGGCACCGCGATCAGCGGCGCGGCGCGCTCGGTGATCTTGCCGCTGCCGCCTTCGATGGTCGCGTACGTGGTGAGCGGCTCGTCGTGCGTCGCCGCGATGGCGACACCCTTCGCCAGATCGATCGACGATCCGCCGCCCACCGCGATCAAACCGTCGCAGCCTTCGCGTTTGTATTGATCGGCGGCTTGCATGACCATCGCTTCGGTCGGATTCGACGGGGTATCGTCGAACACGGGCAGCGCGCCGAGCTTCGCGCTTTCGACGACGCGCGCCGCCAGCCCCGCCGCCGCGACGCCCTTGTCCGTGATGACGAGCGGCCGCTTGATGCCGATGCGCTCGCCTTCGCTGTGGAGCATCGCGAGCGAGTCATAGCCGAGATGGATATGCGTCAGATAGAAGATGAAGGCCATGGCGGGCGACGATTCCTAACGCAGGGTGGATAGTGCGGCCATGTTAGGAGCCGCGCGGCGCGCGTGTCAATCGGGTATCGGCGTGGAGCCGGTCAACGCGCGGCGAGCGCGCGCACTTCGTCGGTGAAACGCTCGACGGTCTCTTGCGCCGTGTCCCATGCGCACATCAGGCGGCAGCCGCCCGAGCCGATGAACTGATAGAACCGCCAGCCCTTCGCGCGCAGCCCCGCCGAAACCTGCGGTGGCAGTTCCGCGAACACCGCGTTCGACTGCGGCTTGAAGAGCACGTTGACGCCGGGGATACCGGCGAGACGCTCGGCCATCAGTTGCGCCATCGCGTTGGAATGGCGGGCGTTGCGCAGCCAGACGTCGTTATCGAGCAGACCGAGCCACGGCGCGGAGATGAAGCGCATCTTCGAAGCAAGCTGCCCCGCCTGCTTCAGGCGATACGCGAAATCCGCGGCGAGCGCCTTGTCGAAGAACACGACCGCCTCGCCCACCGGCAAGCCGTTCTTCGTGCCGCCGAAGCAGAGCACGTCGACGCCCGCGCGCCACGTGATCTCCGACGGATGCACGTTCAGCGTCGCGACCGCATTCGCGAAACGCGCGCCGTCCATGTGGACTTTCAGATGCCGGCGCTTCGCGATGGCCGCGATCGCGCGCACTTCCTCGACGGTGTAGACCGTGCCGACTTCGGTGGCCTGCGTGAGCGCGACGACCTTGGGCTTCGGATAGTGGATATCGGCGCGCTTCGTCACCAGCTCTTCGATGGCGTCCGGCGTCAGCTTGCCGTTCTTGCCCTTCGCGGTGAGTAATTTCGAGCCGCCGGAGAAGAACTCGGGGCCGCCGCATTCGTCGGTTTCGATATGCGCGAGTTCGTGGCAAATGACCGAGTGATACGACTGACACAGCGACGCCAGCGCGAGCGAATTGGCCGCCGTGCCGTTGAAGACGAAGAACACTTCGCAGTCGGTCTGGAACAGGTCGCGGATGCGGTCGCAGACGCGTGCGGTCCACGAATCGTCGCCATAAGCGGGTTCGTGTCCGCTCGTGTTCGCCTCGACGAGCGCGGCGAGCGCTTCGGGGCAGATGCCAGCGTAATTGTCGGAGGCGAAGTGTTGCGTGAGATGCGTGGGCGCTGTCATGGGATCGCTTTGATGGCTGTTGACTCAGGCGCATGTACCAGGCTCGCGCCACGAATTGCCGGCCATTTTAGCGGTTGGCCGCGCGGTCCCGCTGCATGGGTCCGCGCGGCCTGCCGGGTGTTACTTCGCTGCCGGTGCGCTTGCTGCCGCGGCCTGCTGCGCCTTCTTCTCCTTCTTGTTCGCTTCGTGATGGCCGATCGCGCAGCCGCCGACCGCGCCCGCCGTGCCGTGCTTGCCGGCCACGTGACCCGCAACGCCGCCTACCGCCGCGCCTTCCAGACAGCCCTTCGCCTGCACGGCGCCGGTCGCGGTGATCATCGTGGCGGCCAGCAGCATCGATGCGAACTTGCGATTCATCATTCATCTCCTTCGTCGTTGGGATGAACGACCATTTGCACGCGCTGTGCCTGACAAACCGTAATGCAAAACGGCCCGGTCGACGTAAGCCGACCGGGCCGCTTCATCCTGCTTGCTGCTTACCGCGATGCTCAGAGCTGCTGCTGCACCCAGCCCGTCACGCCGGCGAGCGCCGCCGGCAGCTTCGACGGCTCAGTGCCGCCCGCTTGCGCCATGTCGGGACGTCCGCCGCCCTTGCCGCCCACTTGCTGCGCGACGAAGTTGACGAGTTCGCCCGCCTTCACCTTCTTCGACGCATCCGGCGTCACGCCTGCGATCAGGCTGACCTTGCCGCCGTCGACCGAAGCGAGCACGATGGCCGCGCTCTTTAGCTTGTCCTTCAGCTTATCGACGGTTTCGCGCAGCGTCTTTACGTCGGCGCCTTCGAGTTGCGCGGCGAGCACCTGCACGCCGGCCACGTCGACGGCTTGCGAGACGAGCTCATCGCCCTGGCTCGATGCGAGCTTCGACTTGAGCGCCGACAGTTCCTTCTCCAGCGACTTCACGTGCTCCTGAACCTGCGCGATGCGCTGCGTGAGTTCGGCGGGCTGCGCCTTCAGCACGTTCGCGGCGGCGTTGATGCGCGCGTCGAGTTCCTGCACGTAGCGCACGGCGTTGTCGCCGGTGATGGCTTCGACGCGGCGAATGCCCGCCGCCACGCCGCCTTCCATCACGATCTTGAAGAAGCCGATGTCGCCGGTGCGCTGAACGTGCGTGCCGCCGCACAGTTCGCGCGAGAAGCCGAGGTCGAGCACGCGCACGGTGTCGCCGTATTTCTCGCCGAAGAGCGCCATTGCGCCGCCCTTCACGGCTTCGTCGTAAGGCATCACGCGCACGACGCCCGGCGCATTCGCGATGATTTCCGCATTGACGATTTCCTCGACGCGGCGGATTTCGTCGTCCGTCATCGGCGCGTTGTGCGCGAAGTCGAAGCGGGTTTTATCGGCATCGACGAGCGAGCCTTTCTGCTGCACGTGGCCGCCGAGCACTTCGCGCAACGCCTTGTGCATCAGGTGCGTGGCCGAGTGATTGCGCGCGGTGCGGGCGCGGCGGATGGCGTCGATCTGCGCCTTCACCACGTCGCCGACCTTCAGCGTGCCTTGTGCAACCGTGCCGTGATGGCCGACGACATCCGCTTGCACCTTCAGCGTGTCGGCCACTTCGAAGCGCGTGGCGGCGTTCACGAGCACGCCCTGATCGCCCGCCTGACCGCCGGATTCCGCGTAGAACGGCGTGTGATCCAGCACGACGACGGCCTGCTGGCCGTGAGCCGCCTCCTTCACCGATGCGCCTTCGACATAGATCGCGACGATTTTCGCGTCGTCGAAGATGTCCTTTTCGTAGCCGTGGAACGTGGTCTTCGCGCCCGAGTACTCCAGCCCCGCTGCGAGCTTGAACTTGCCGGCCGCGCGGGCCTGATCGCGCTGGCGGGCCATTGCGTCGTCGAACGCGGGTTCGTCGACGGTCACGCCGCGCTCGCGGCACACGTCCGCGGTCAGATCGAGCGGGAAGCCGTAGGTGTCGTGCAGCTTGAACGCGAGTTCGCCGTCCAGTTGCTTGACGCCCTTCTTTTCCAGTTCGGCGAGTTCGCCTTCGAGGATCGACATGCCGTGTTCGATCGTCTCGAAGAAGCGCTCTTCTTCCTGGCGAAGCACGTCGGTCACGCGCTGCTGCGCATCCTTCAGTTCCGGATACGCCGCGCCCATCTCGGCGACGAGATCGGCCACCAGCTTGTGGAAGAACGCGCCCTTCTTGCCGAGCTTGTAGCCGTGGCGGATCGCGCGGCGCACGATACGGCGCAGCACATAGCCGCGGCCTTCGTTGCCGGGGATCACGCCGTCGACGATCAGGAACGAGCACGCGCGGATATGGTCGGCGATGACCTTCAGCGAGTTGTTCTCGAGGTCGGCCGTGCTGGTTTCGCGGGCGGCGGCCTTGATGAGCGTCTGAAAGAGATCGATCTCGTAGTTGCTGTGCACGTGCTGCAGCACCGCTGCGAGACGCTCGAGGCCCATGCCGGTATCGACGCACTGCTTGGGCAGCGGCGTCATGTTGCCCTGGGCGTCGCGGTTGAACTGCATGAACACGAGATTCCAGATCTCGATGAAGCGGTCGCCGTCTTCCTCAGGCGATCCCGGCGGGCCGCCCCAGATTTCCGGGCCGTGGTCGTAGAACACTTCGGAGCACGGACCGCACGGGCCGGTGTCGGCCATCTGCCAGAAGTTGTCCGATGCGTAGCGCGCGCCCTTGTTATCGCCGATGCGAATGATGCGCTCGACCGGCACGCCGATTTCCTTCGCCCAGATGTCGAAGGCTTCGTCGTCTTCCTGATAGACGGTGACGGTGAGCTTCTCCGGCGGCAGCATGTAGACCTTGGTCAACAGCTCCCAGCAATAGTGGATGGCGTCGCGCTTGAAGTAGTCGCCGAACGAGAAGTTGCCGAGCATCTCGAAGAACGTGTGATGACGCGCGGTATAGCCGACGTTCTCGAGATCGTTATGCTTGCCGCCCGCGCGCACGCTGCGCTGCGCGGTGGTCGCCCGCGAATAGGGCCGCGATTCCGCGCCGAGGAACACGTCCTTGAACTGGACCATGCCCGAGTTGGTGAAAAGCAGCGTCGGGTCGTTGCCGGGCACGAGGCTCGACGAGCGGACGATCGTATGACCCTTCGATTCGAAAAACTTCAGGAATTTCTCGCGTATTTCGGCGGCTTTCATGGCGTACGGGGCTTTTTGCGTTTCTGCTGGTTTTCTGACGAAGCCTTTTCGAAGCCCGTGAACCGGGGCTTCGGCAAGACTAAAAGTAAGTTTTTGATTATACGGGATTGGCCCGTTGCCACCGCGCCCGTCAACCCTGCTGCGTTAAGCTTGCACCTGGCCCGCTCAACCACCGTTGAGCAGTCGAAACCGAACAAAAACCGGAGACAAAGCCTGTGGGAGCGTTAAGTCACATCCGCGTACTAGACCTCACCCGCGTGCTGGCGGGGCCGTGGTGCGCCCAGACCTTGAGCGACCTCGGCGCGGACGTCATCAAGATCGAGCGGCCGCAAACCGGCGACGACACGCGTCATTGGGGTCCGCCGTACCTGAAGACAGCCGATGGCGCGGACACCCGCGAAGCCGCCTATTACCTCGCGGCGAACCGCAACAAGCGTTCGGTGACGGTCGATATCGCCACGCCCGAAGGCCAGCGCATCGTGCGCGAACTGGCCGCACAGAGCGATGTCGTGCTGGAGAACTACAAGGTCGGCCAGTTGAAGAAGTACGGGCTCGACTACGCGTCGCTGAAAGCGGTGAAGCCGGACATCGTCTATTGCTCGGTGACGGGCTTCGGGCAGACGGGGCCGTATGCGCAGCGCGCGGGCTACGACTTCATCATTCAGGGCATCGGCGGCTTCATGAGCATCACCGGCGAGCGTGACGGCCAGCCGGGCGGCGGGCCGCAGAAGGCCGGCGTCGCGATCGCCGATCTGATGACCGGCATGTACGCGACAGTCGGCGTGCTTGCGGCGCTGGCGCATCGCGACCGGACGGGCGAAGGGCAATACATCGACATGGCGCTGCTCGATGTCCAGGTCGCGATGCTCGCGAACATGAACACGAATTTTTTGGCGAGCGGCAAGCCGCCGGTGCGCTGGGGCAACGCGCATCCGAACATCGTGCCGTATCAGACGTTCCAGACGAGCGATGGATGGATCATCGTCGCCGTCGGCAACGATGGCCAGTTCCGCAAGTTCGTCGAAGCCGGCGGACGCGCCGAACTCGCCGACGATGCGCGCTTCGCGGCCAACCCGTCGCGCGTGCGCAACCGCGACGTGCTCGTGCCGATCCTCGCGGACATGGTGCGTGCGCGCGGCAAGCACGAATGGCTCGCGGCGCTCGAAGCGGCGGGCGTGCCGTGCGGGCCGATCAACGATCTCGGCGAAGTCTTCGACGACCCTCAGGTGATCGCCCGTCAGATGCAGATCGACCTGCCGCATCCCGAAGCGGGCGCGGTGAAGCTCGTCGCCAGTCCGATCAAGATGAGCGCGACGCCGCCCGAAGCGCGCACGCATCCGCCGATGCTGGGCGAGCATACGGCCGGCGTGCTGTCGGACGTGCTGGGGTACGACGAGGCGCGGATCGCGCAGTTGCGGGAAGCGAAGGTGATCTGAGGCTCGGTGCGACGCGCTCCCGCCGGCCGGCGCCGGAGCGCATCGGCATCATGCGTCCTTACCGCGCCCTTAGCGCGTCCTTACCGCGTCCCCGCACCGATCAGGCCGCCCGCCGCCGCGCCCGCGATGGTCCCCACGGGCCCGCCCGTCAGCACGTAGCCGAGCGCGCCGCCCGCGCCCGCGCCGATGGCCGCGTGAGCCTGCTGGCGCGACAATCCCGAGCACGCGGCGAGGCTGGAGACGAGTGCAGCGGCAGCCGCGAGCTTCATGGTCGTGATGGCGATCTTCTTCATGGTCGAAATCCTTGTGTTGTCGTTGTGATGTCTTGTCCGTCCTGCGTCCGGCATCACGGCACTTTCGAAAGCGGCCGGAATCGGACTTGGCGACGCGATCTTAAATTTCTCCGAACGCCGCCCACAAGCCGATTTACGTCCCGTTACCGTCGTTACGATCGGCGCGCTCGCCATCCCGCCGCCTGACGCCGGAACCACGCCCGTCGCGGTTGCGTAAGGTAGAATCGTCCCGATATTCAATGGATTCGAACGCGTTCTAGCCGCGACGAACGTTTCCCGAACCGATTCCCCACGCAGCAGCACGTTGGCACTCTTCTCCGCATGAACACCGATCGCAACGACGCCCCGGCGCCATCCAATTTCATCCGCAACATCATCGAAGACGACAACCGCTCGGGCAAATGGGCGCAGCGCGTCGAGACGCGCTTTCCGCCCGAGCCGAACGGCTACCTGCACATCGGCCATGCGAAGAGCATCTGCGTGAACTTCGGGCTGGCCGCGGACTATGGCGGCGTCTGCCACCTGCGTTTCGACGATACGAATCCCGAGAAGGAAAGCGTCGAATACGTCGATTCCATCATCGACGCCGTGAAGTGGCTCGGCTTCGACTGGAACAAGGACGGCCGCGAGCACAAGTACTTCGCGAGCGACTACTACGACAAGCTGTATGAGTTCGCCGAGAAGCTCATCGAAAAAGGCCAGGCGTATGTCGACAGCCAGACCGCCGAAGAGATGCGCGCGACGCGCGGCTCGGCCACCGAAGCCGGCATCAACTCGCCGTATCGCAGCCGCACGCCCGAGGAAAACCTTGACCTCTTCCGCCGCATGAAGGCGGGCGAGTTCAAGGAAGGCGAGCACGTGCTGCGCGCGAAGATCGACATGGCGTCGCCGAACTTCAACATGCGCGATCCGGTGATCTACCGCATCCGCTTCGCGCATCATTACCGCACGGGCGACAAGTGGTGCATCTACCCGATGTACGACTACGCGCACTGCGTATCGGATGCGCTCGAGAACATCACGCACTCGCTGTGCACGCTGGAATTCGAGGATCATCGGCCGCTTTACGACTGGTTCCTTGCGCAGCTCGCCGATGACGGCGTGTTCGCGCGTCCGCTGCCGCAGCAAATCGAGTTTTCGCGGTTGAACCTCACGTATGCGATCACCAGCAAGCGCAAGCTGCTGCAGCTCGTGCAGGACAATCACGTCGAAGGCTGGGACGATCCGCGCATGCCGACCATCGTCGGCGTGCGGCGGCGCGGCTTCACGCCGGAAAGCATCCGGCTGATGGTGGAGCGCGTCGGCGTGACGAAGGTCGATTCGTGGATCGACATGAGCATCCTCGAAGGCGCGCTGCGCGACGATCTCGACGAAAAAGCGCCCCGCGCGATCGCCGTGCTCGATCCGCTGAAGCTCATTATCGACAACTATCCGGAAGGACAGACCGACGAGTGCAGCGCACCGGTGCATCCGCATCATGCGGATCGCGGCACACGCACCTTCCCGTTCTCGCGCGAGCTGTGGATCGAGCGCGAAGACTTCCAGGAAACGCCGCCTAAGGGCTACTTCCGCCTGTTCCCCGGCAACAAGGTGCGCCTCAAATACGGCTTCGTCGTGGAATGCACCGGCGCGGACAAGGACGAGAACGGCAACGTGATCGCCGTCCACTGCAACTACTTCCCCGACAGCAAGTCCGGCACGGATGGCGCGAACGCGTACAAGGTGAAAGGCACGATTCACTGGGTCAGCGCGGCCACGGCCTATGCCGCCGAAGTCCGCATCTACGACCGGCTGTTCAAGGAACCGCAGCCCGGCGCGGGTGGCGCGGAGTTCCTGGATGCGCTCAACCCGGCATCGAAGCGCGTCGTGAACGCGTATCTCGAACCGAGCGCCCGCGAAGCGTTGCCCGAAGATCGCTTCCAGTTCGAGCGGCACGGCTACTTCGTCGCGGATCGCGTCGATTCGCAGCCGGGCAAGCCGGTGTTCAACCGCATCGTCAGCCTGCGCGACAGCTGGGGCAAGCCGGCCTGAGGCCGGCCGCATCGCCTGAAGGACGCCGCACGGCCATGCGGCGTCCGCCTGCCGCAACGAAGTCGAGCAAGACCCCGCCGCTTCAAGCGAGGACATCATGAAGCTGCCGCATTGCCCCTTGCCCCGCCGCCTGCGCGCGCAGCGCGTTTCATGCGCGATTGCCGCCGCGCTCTCGTTCGCGGCCCTTCCCGTTCATGCCGCCACCGCTAGCGAGATCAGCTCGGCGCAGGCGCTCGTCGATCACATGCCGCCGTCGGCGACGCTGCGCAAGATCGCGGAGAACGGCGCGATCGTGCTCGGCGCGCGGGAATCGTCGATTCCGTTTTCGTACATGGTCAAGCAGCAGCCGACGGGCTACTCGTATGCGATCGCGCTCAAGGTCGTCGACGAGGTCAAGCGCCGGCTCATGATGCCGAATCTCACGGTGAAGCACGTGGTCGTGACGTCCGCGAACCGCATCTCGTACGTGGTCAACAATCAGGTCGATCTCGAATGCGGGTCGACTGCGCATCTCGCGGAACGCGATCCGCTCGTCGCGTTCTCGAACAGCTTCTTTCGATACGGCATCCGCATGGCGGTGAAGCGCAAATCGGGCATTCGCGATTACGCCGATCTCGCGGGCAAGACCGTCGCGACGACGGCGGGCACATCCGACGAGCGCATCCTTCGGCAAATGACGATGGAGCGCAAGCTCAACATGCGCATCATCAGTGCGCGCGATCACGCCGAAGGCTTCGCCGCGCTGAAGAACGATCGCGCCGTCGCGTTCGTGATGGACGATCCGCTGCTGTACGGGCAAATCGCCGAGCAAGGCGCGGCGCGCCATGAATACATGGTGACGGGCGAATCGCTTGCGAACGAGACGTACGGCTGCATGATGCGCAAGGGCGATCCCGTGTTCAAGCGCATCGTCGACGACGTGATCGCGAACATGCAGCGCTCCGGCGAAGCCACGAAGCTCTACGATGCCTGGTTCATGCAGCCGATCCCGCCGGCCGGCATCAACCTGCAATTCCCGATGTCGGCGGAGATGAAAGCGCTTTTCGCGAATCCCAACGACCGCACGATCGACTGATTCCCGTCTCGGCCTCGTTCAGTCGAGCGCTTCGTTCAGCTCGGCAAGCGACAGCGTGCTTTGAAAGAGGCGCGCGAGGCTGCGGCTCGCAAAGCGGTCGACGTCGTCCGGGCTGACCCAGCGGTAAGCATCCATTTCGGGGATCATCGTGCCGTCGCCATAGCGCGGGAAATAGGACTCGCACACGCACTTCGCGAGGTCCACCTCGCCGTCCGCCACGCGCACGGCGAACAGATGCAGGTCCTTGTCCCGCCGATAGACAAAGCGCCCCAGATCCTTCAGATGCGCGAGCCGTTCCGGCGACAGCACGATGCCCGTCTCCTCGACGAGTTCGCGCAACGCGGCATCGCGCGGACTTTCGCCGGGATCGGCCTGGCCCTTGGGCACGTCCCAATGCGTGGTTTCGGTCGCGTGGCAGAGCAGCACATCGCCGTGTGCGTTCAGGATGACCACGCCGCACGATACGGTGCGGCCGGTCATCGCGCGTCAACTCCGGCCGCGATCATTGCTTCCTGAGCTTCCACTTGCCGTCGGCCTGCTTGCAGGCCGTGGGCGTCCAGGTCTGCGTTTGCCCTTTCGCGTTCGCGACGAGCGTGACCTTCCGGCATTGCATGCCGTCCGCTTCGAAGGTTTCGTGCGGCGTCACGGTGCCGTTGACCGGCACCGGGTTGCCCGCGCCCTCGTTGTTCCAGTCGAGCGATTCGCCGGGCTTCTTTGAGTCGAGCGCGACTTGAGCGGCCTTGTTGAGGGCCTGCAAGTCGCGCTGCTTCATATAGGTGATCGGCGTATTGTTCAGAAAGCCGAGATTGGCGGCGAATGCGCCTGCGCTCGACGCAGCGAGCGCGGCGGCCGCGATCGTCCGGATGCAGGCTCGAGCAAGCGCTCGTTGATGAATCGACATGGAAAATCTCCTCGTTGCAAGGTGATCCGGCGGCGGCCCGCCGGAACGCAACGAGGATAGCATGAGGCGTTGGCGCGCTCTGCCTCCCGTCAGTTCGCGGACGCCTTCATGTCCTGCACCGCCGTGCCCTTCTGCGCGTCCTTGTCCCTGGCGGGATCGTAGCCGTCGGTGAGCGTGCCGAGAAACGCGACGACATCCTTGATTTCGGCATCGTCGAGTGCGGGCTTGTCGCCGCGCTTGCGATCGAACGGCGGCTCGGTGTTGATGTTGTCCCAATAGCGGCGGGGCAGGTCATCGAACTTCTGCACGACGCCCTTCTTCGATACCGGATAGAACTTCTCCGGGTTCGTATCGCGCTGCACGTAAAAGCGCACGACATCGTCCAGCGAATGGTAGATGCCGTTATGGAAGAACGTCTTGCGAGTCGCGACGTTGCGCAGCGACGGCGTGCGGAACAGGCCGCAGAATTCAGCGCGGCCCTTGAGATCCGTGCGCTCGGGACCGCATGCGCCGAGATCGTGGAAATTCGCGTCCTTGTTGACCGGCAACGCGCGGTTGCGAAGCACGCCGATCGCGATCAGCCCGAAGTCGCTGAACTGCGGCGGCGAGCCGTCTTTCGCGCGCTGGCTGATATGGCAGGCCGCACAGTTGCCCTTCTTCTCGTCGTTGAAAAGCTGCAGGCCGTGCAGTTCGGCATCGTTGAGCTTCGCGCGGCCGGCGAGGAACGCATCAAATTTGCTCGTGTAGGGGAAGAACTTCTGCGGCGTCTGCTCGAACGCTTCGAGCGAGGCAAGCACCCCCTTGAACGTGTTGTCATCGCTATCGAAGACGTTCGCGCCGAATGCGCGACGGAAATCGTCCGCATACGGCGAGGCCTTCACCGATTGCGCGACCTTCGCCGGCGTGCTGCCCATTTCGAACGACGACAGCAACGGAATGCGCGCCTGATCCGCGCCATGATCGACGCGGCCATCCCAGGTGAGTCCGCCAGTCGGGCCGGCATCGACGCTTTCGTCGCCTTCGTCGTCGGAATCGTGGAAATGCTCGGTGAACTGCGGCACCGATTGCAGGTACTTCAGCGAAGGCACCGCCCGAAAGCCCGAGCGATGCATGTCGCTGCCGCCGAGCTGCACCGACAGCGCGTTAGGCGGACCGAACGCATGCCCCGGGCTATGGCACGACGCGCACGCGAGCTTGCCCGAGCCGGACAGCGCGGGATCGAAGAAGAGCTTCTCGCCGATGGACGACATCATCTTCACATGCGCGAAGACTTCGGCGCGCGATTGCCCTTGCGTCGGCGGGTTCGTTGCTGCATTGGCCTGCCGCGAATCGCATCCGCTCAATGCCGCCGACGACGCAGCGAGCGCGATTGCACACAGAACGAACGGAAGACGCATCGAAGGCATGAACGAGAAGAAGAGAAGCCGAAGAGACGCGAAGGGTATGCGGCCTTTGTTGCTCCGATATGACAAGCCTTGATTCCGTCATATCCGCTGCGTGAGCGGGGAATGTTAAGCGAACATTACATCGCCGAAAGCGCCATTACATACCGGCGTAAAAGAGCGGCCGCACACTGCGCACGCCGGCGGGCAAAAAGCCTCGTCGATGCGACGGACTCACGTCATGCGCCGGCTCCCCAACACAAGAGAGAGCCTAATGAACAAGAAACTCGTTTGCGCGGTGCCGATCGCTGCGGCGCTCGCATTCGGACTGAACGCATGCGGCGGCGACGATCATCGCAGCGACGATATCTCATCCGTGAAGAACGTCGTGGTGATCTATGCGGAGAACCGCAGCTTCGACAACCTCTATGGCAGCTTTCCCGGCGCGAACGGCCTGCAGAGCGTGACGGCCGCGAGCGCGCAGCAGCTCGATCGCGACGGCACCGTTCTCGCGACCTTGCCGAAGATCTGGTCGGGCCTGACCGCGACGGGCGTGACGCCCGCGATCGGCGAAGCGATGACGGCGAACCTGCCGAACGCGCCCTTCGCGATCGACGATCCGAACGGCTTCAACACGCCGCTTTCCGTCACGACGCGCGACTTGTATCACCGCTTCTACGAGAACCAGATGCAGATCGATGGCGGCAAGAACGACAAGTTCGCCGCATGGGCCGACTCGGGCGGTCTCGTGATGGGCCACTACAGCACGCCGCCCACGAAACTGCCGCTCTGGAAAGTGGCGCAGCAATACACGCTCGCCGACAACTTCTTCATGGGCGCGTTCGGCGGCTCGTTCCTGAATCACCAGTGGCTCGTCTGCGCGTGCACGCCGACGTACCCCAACGCGGACAAGAGCGTTGCCAAGGGCTCGATTTCGGTCGTCAATGCGGATGGCGTATCGCTGACGCTCGCATCGAATAGTCCGGCGTCCGCGCTCAGCGGCGCGCCGAAGTACGTTAATTCGGGCAACCTGACGCCCGACTTCTACGCGGTGAACACGATGCAGCCGCCGTATCAGCCGAGCGGCAATGCACCGGCTTCCGGCGGCGATGCGACGCTCGCGGATCCGTCCGCCGCGACGACGCTGCCGCCGCAAACATCGACGCACATCGGCGATCTGCTGAACAAGGCGGGCGTGAGCTGGGCGTGGTACGGCGGCTCGTGGGGCGCGGCGCTGGCGAATCGTTCGGTCATCGGCGGGTCGCCGAATTCGGTGCCGAACTTCCAGACGCATCATCAGCCGTTCAACTACTTCGCGGACCTTGCACCGGGCACGGCCAATCGCGCGCAGCACTTGCTCGATGGCGGCACGAACGGCTCGGAGTTCATCAAGGCGATCGACGCAGGCACGCTGCCGCAAGTGTCGTTCTACAAGCCGCAGGGCAACCTGAACGAGCACGCGGGTTATACGGATGTCGCGTCGGGCGATCAGCACATTGCGGATCTCATCACGCATCTGCAGAAGAGTCCACAGTGGAAGAACATGGTCGTCATCGTGACGTACGATGAAAACGGCGGCTTCTGGGATCACGTGTCCCCGCCGAAGGGCGATCGCTGGGGTCCGGGCACGCGCATTCCCGCGCTGATCGTGTCGCCGTACGCGAAGAAGGGATTCGTCGATCATACGCAGTACGATACGACGTCGATCCTGCGCTTCATCACGAAACGCTATTCGCTGCCGACGCTGCCGGGTATCGCCGCCCGCGACGCCGCGCTGACCGCAAACGGTGCGAAGCCGATGGGCGATCTGACGAGCGCGCTGGATTTCTCGCAGTAAGAGGGTCGTAGTTGGGGGCGGGCCGCTATCGTTGAGATGCGGCCCGTTTTGCTTTGGCGTGGGATTAGCGTGGCGGATGGGTGGTGAAGAAGGCGTCGAGGATATCGGTCATCTGCCATACGGGACAAGGCCGGCGGCAGTGTCCGTCGTAGCCTGCTTCCTTGAGATGCGCGAGCGGTTCCTCGGGCAGAAAGGCGCTCATCGCGATGACGAGGCGCTTCGCGTCATCATCGTGGCGGCTGCGCAGCTCGCGCACGAGCGCATAGTTGCCGCAACCGCCGATGCGCGTATCGACGAACACCGCATGCGGACGCCATTCGCCGATGCTGCGTTTCAGCGATGACACGTCGGGCGCGTATCGCGAAGGGAAGCCCTTCAGATCGAAGAGCGAGACAAGCGATTCGCCGAGCGCGCGCTCGGTGAGCGCGACGACCACGCGACGCGAATCGGGTTCCACGCGCAGCCGCTTGCGGTTCCATAGCGAGCATTGCGCCGGACTGGTTTCGTATGCCCGGTTGTTCAAGATCGCCCTCCTTCGACGGTGCGTCCGGTGCATGGCGCTTTATCGCGATGCATGAGTGCACCGGGTTGGGTCGGGGTGTGCGTGAATCGCGCCCTGCAGGGGCCGATGTGGAAAGTGGTGGCAGGAACTGGGCCAGTGGCGGGAAGGTACCGCGGGTTTGCGCGGCAGGCCCATTGTCGGGAGCAGGATGAAACGCTTGCTGCATGGTCATCGGTTGCTCTCGAGATGAGCAACATGGGCACATGAATGGCAGCGCGTTGCCGGTAGGTAGTCCGGAATTTGAGTGCAGGCAAAGCCGAGTATCAGCGGCGTGTGTGCTTCCGGTCCGGCGATCCAAGCGCTAGTCAGGAAGCCGATCGGCGGCAACTGGGGCGTGTCGGGATGACGAATGCACCGCGATCTGACTGCCGTGCATCGCAATGACAGGACGCCAAGAAGTGAGACCGGCCACGGTTAGATATCGCAACCCTCGATGCGACTGGCCCGCCCACAGGCGAACCAAAAACAACACAGCGCCTTTGTTCGGAGGGCGCGCGCGGCACAGCATTGCGCGCCGCCTACATTGCGTAGGCGGTCACGGGTTGAAGAAGAACAGCTACAGGCCGTCAAACCTGTCCCTGGCACACCACGCGCCGGACTTCACAGAATACGACACGATCTCGTAAGCAGATTTCTACGATGACGTGAAGATTTGTTCTGATCGACTTTCCTCAGCAAAGAGTAATGCCGTGTCAATCGAAGGACTCAGGGGCAATCTTGCCGTCTGTGATGACCAAATGCGCTGTGCTGACTCCGGGCGCGAAAAAACGCCAATCCTCGCCGTCCTGCGGTACATCGGGGATAACTGTGAGACGCAAATCAAACGACAGAGAAAGCAATAAGCCACTCGATTCGTTTACTGTTACAGACTCAACAGTTGGTGCAAAGGCATCTCCGAGTAACAACCGTTGAATGCGCTCAGTGGTCGCGCTCGCCTTCTCATCTCCTCCTCGAAGATCACCCTCTGTTGCAGCAACGCGGCCAGCTTTTTCAAGTCGCCATGCGCATTGGATATGAAGCGCCCACGCGCCGACATATTTCACGGCCCCTCGAAAGTTAGTCACAGGTCGTAGCGCACCGAATCCCAGGGTGAGCATATCGGCAGCATGATTTACGCTGCTCAACTCTAATCCTTGGAGTACCGAGAGTCGCCGCTCGATTTCCTTTCCAGAATCAATCATCAAATTATCCCGTAAGCGCTTTACCAAAGATTAAACATGTCCTTCGCGCGCTCCATGATTTCGTGATAGCCAAGACCCTCGCCCGAAATTTCATCGTGAAGCTGCCGAGATTGACTGGGAGTCAGGCGCAAAATTCTAGCAATGTCATTAGTTTGCTTGTTCTGCGCCTGATTGTTACCGGGCGTACCTTGACTACCTGCAAGCTCTATAACTTCATCACTGAGCGTGTCCGGCTGATACTCGAACGGCTGCGCGTCCCCGAGCAACGAACCGCCTTCGCCACCGTCAGTATCTCCGAAGTTCTTGAGCATCGAATCGCCGCCAACATCGTCGCTTGAACCCGCGCCACCGAGCACGGCCCCGGCTACTGCTTCCGCAGTGCCAAGCCAGTCGAAGCCGCCGCCGCTACCGCTGGCCCCGCCGCTGCTGACCGCGTTAGCAGCAGCTTTGGCCGCAAGCCGACTGGACACGTATGGCGTGTCATCGGCGAAGGCACCGTTCGCATCGAGCGGTGAATACTTGCCATCACGGACCCCGTAGACGGTAGGCTTCGGATCGGGTGCCCGCTTCGGCCAGCTTTGCGGCGCATAATGACGGGCAACCCGCCGACTACCCCGCCACGCACGGTCAATGGCAGGAACAAGTTGACCATCCCGTACCGCATCGCGAAGGATGCGCGTGACGTCGTCCCCATCGACCGGTGCGGACAATCCCGAGATGCACAACTGTTCCCTGATAAAGGCCGCATATGCGCTGAAGTCGCTACAGGCGCGCGCAGCGCGGCGGTCGATGGACACCCGGAACATCCGGTCGAAGTCTTGCCGGCCTTGCTCGATCTGCTCTTCGCGCTCCTTGAGTGCTTTTTGACGCTCCTCATAGGAGAGCTTCCAGCCGCGATCAACGTCCTGCATGTCGCGGATCGGGACAAGGGAGCATTGCCAGTCGCTCGTAAGCGGCATATAAAGCGCGTTGCATGAATATCCCCATTCGGGAAACGACATGTCACCTCCATTCTTAGAAAGGATTACTGATCCTATCGGGAGGCGAATCGACGTTCGTTGATGCGTGTCACTTTGTGACGATTTGCTAACGTGGACTCGTTTGGCGCGAACTTGTGCCGCCCACGCTTCCATTAACGGGCGGCGCTGTTCCAGCAAGTCGGTTCCGAGATAGGCCGCTTCCCACCCATGCGCGAGCGAGCTCGGCAAGGTCGAGGGCGTAGCGTTGGGCGTTTATTGATGACCTTTGGAGGAAGACAAAATGCAACGAGGCGACAGATAGCACACGGTCAGGCGTGCGCAATGCCGAAGGCAAAAGGCGGAGCGCGCCTCATGCAATGCAGTGCGCGTTGCCCGCTACGGGTTACATGGCGCCTACACGAAGCCCCGAAAACAAAAAGCCCAGTCACACGGACTGGGCTAACTGATTGATTCCTTGGCCCGCCCTACACGATTCGAACGTGTGACCTACGGCTTAGAAGGCCGTTGCTCTATCCAACTGAGCTAAGGGCGGGTATCGCGCAGCAGAGAACCCGGGATTTTACCTCATCCGCCCTGCCGCGCGTCTAGCCGTCGTCACACCGCCTGGGCGTGCGTCATGAACCAGCCAAGAAAGAACACACCCGCAATCACGCAATACACGCCGAACGACGCCAGCTTGCCGTGACCTTCGAAGTAGCGCATCAGGAACCGCACGCTCAGATAAGCCGCAATGCCCGTCAGCACGCCGCCCAGCAACGCATCGGACAGTTGCCCCGGCGCGTGAAAGAGCTTCGGCAATTCCAGCACACCCGCCGCGAAAATGATCGGCGTGCCGAGCAAAAACGAAAACTCCGCCGCCGCTTCCGCCGTCAGGCCCGCGCCGACGCCCGCGATCATCGTCAGGCCGCTGCGCGAGAAGCCCGGAATCAGCGCGCCGATCTGCGCCAACCCGACGAGAAACGCCTGCTTGAACGTGAGCTTTTCCGGCGCACGCGATGCACGGTTGCGTTGCAAGCGATCGCCCACCCACAGCAGCACGCCGTTGACGATCAACGCCGCCGAAACGATCCGCAAGTCGTGAAAGATCGTCTCGAGCCGCTTTTCGAGCACGAGGCCCACGATGCCGGTCGGAATCGTGCCGATGATGAGCGCCCACATCATGTGGCCATCGTCGTTGCGGCGACCGCCGAGCGATGCTAACCAGCCGCCGATCAGCGCAATCCAGCGCTTGCGGAAATACCAGAGCAACGCGACCGCCGTGCCGAGATGCAGCGCAACCAGAAATGGCAGCAACTGCGGCGCATGCTTGTCGATATGCATGCCGATCACGCCGGGCACGAGCAACGTATGGCCCAGACTGCTGACCGGAAATAGTTCGGTCACGCCCTGAAGCACACTGAGAAAAACGAGAAACCAGAGAGTCACGCGACGGTCCTTGTCGTGAAGAGGAGAGAGGACGCGCCGCAGCCGCTTCCCGAGTCAAGAGCGTCGAGGAAGGGCTAAAGAAATGGTGCAGCGCGCAAGCCGGACCCGATTATGCCTAGGGGCAAATGGACCGCCAAGCGCTATGCGCACACAAGAAGACGCCGACAGCAAACCGTCGGCGAAAGAGAAAATACCTGCAAGCCAATACAAAGGAAAACGAAAGAATCGCAGTGACTCGCGATCTGAATCAGCCCTTGAGCTTATAGAGGAAGACTGCCGTGCTCGCGCCGAAGAGGCCGAACATCGCAACGCCCATCGCCATCGCCAGATCCATAACGACTCCTGTCCGTCTGATTCCCAACATTCGGAGGATATAACAACACATTGCATTTCCCTTTGAAAGTCGCAATTTCCCGCAGAGGGTTTCTCCGCATGAAAAAGCGAGGCAGAATCGGCGGATCCCGTAACCAGTCGCCGGCTCAATCCTCAAGCCGCGCGCCGCCCTTCGACGGAGTGCGTTGCCACCATGTCATCCGAGAAAGACATCATCGAAATCGAGCGCGACGGCGCCGTCATCCAGCTCGCGCCCCACGCGGGCGGCCGGCTCATGACCTGGCGCGTCGGCGGCGAACCGGTCATCCACTGGCCCGATCCGCTCGATGACGCCGCCTGGTCGAACGCAGCCAAAATCCGCGGCGGCAATCCGTTACTGTTTCCCTTCCTCGGGCGGCATTTCGTCGATGGCGAAATCGGCAAATGGCGCGATGCGGACGGCGTCGTCCATTCGCTGCCGACGCATGGCTTCGCGCGCAACCTGCCCTTCTCCGCCACACGCGATGCCGACGGACACGGCTTGCGCATGACGCTCGTCGACAGCGACGCGACCCGCGAAGGCTATCCGTTCGCGTTTCGCTTCGAAGCGGCGTACCGCCTCGTCGATGCGACCACGCTCGAAGTCGAACTCACCACGTCGAATCCCGGCGAAGTCGCGTTGCCGTACTACACGGGACATCACTTCTACTTTCATCTGCCGCACGCCCAGCGCGGCGATAGCAGCGTGGAGCTGCCGCGCACCGAACGGCGGCGGCAACGGGCGGATGGTTCGATCACCGAAGCCGAACCGGGCGCGCCGCGATACGCACTGAGCGACGACAGCATCATCGATTGTTTTCATTGCCTCACAGGACCCTCCGACGAACCGGTGCGGCTCGTGACGCCCGGCCTCAAACGCGTCGTCAGCTTCGAACTGCATCAGCCGGATTCGGTGCCGTGGCATGCCGTCACCACGTGGACCGAGTCCCGCACGGCGGACTTCTATTGCGTCGAACCTTGGACCGGCCTGCCCGACGCCATCCATAACGGGCGCGGGTTGCGCTGGCTTGCGCCTGGCAAGACGGAGACCGCGTTGCTGAGGCTCGTCGTCACCCCGACGGCGTAACGCGCACGCGAAGCCATGCCGGCGTTCTGTCGGACGAAACTCGAAACGGTAGAATCCTGCGTTTCGATCCGCCGGGCCAACGGTTGTCCGGCGGCGCTTTGCGAGGTCAGGTTTTGCGTAAAAGAAGTCGACTGTTCGTCTGCGCGTTGCTCACCGCCGCGCTCACCGCCTGCGGCTCCGGACCGGTCGCGCCGGGGTTCTACCGCGTGCAGCGGGGCGATACGCTGCTCAAGATCGCGCGTGACAATCGCACGTCGGTCAAGAACATCACGCGCTGGAACGGGCTCGCGAATCCGGATGCAATCGAAGTCGGGCAAGTGCTGCGCATCGAGCCGCCCGCCGGCAGCGCCGCAGCAGCGGGCCGTTCCAGCGGTTCGATCGGTGCCGGCGGTTCCAGCGGCGCCAGCGGTTCGAGCGCGGCCAGGAGCGACGCCGCAGCCGACGCGCGCGCATCCAGCACACCCGCTCCCGCCATGGCGATGTCCTGGCCCGCGCAAGGCACGGTGATTCGCGGCTTCGACGGCAAGAACTCGAAGGGGATCGACATCGCGAATGCGGCGGGCACGCCGGTCGTCGCGGCGGCGGCGGGCAATGTCGTCTATGCGGGCAACGGCTTGCGCGGCTATGGGAACATGTTGATCGTGAAGCACAACGACGACTATCTGACCGCCTACGCCCACAACAAGACGCTGCTGGTCAAGGAAGGCCAGACCGTGCAGAAGGGACAGCAGATCGCCGAAATGGGCGACACGGACAGCGATCGCACGATGCTGCATTTCGAAGTGCGCTACATGGGCCGTTCGACGGACCCGTCGCGCTATCTGCCGCCGCGCTGAACATGTGACGGCGTTCTGAGGAAGAGGAATGAGATTGGCGAAGAAGATGAACACAGCCGCGATGTTCGCGGTATTGGCCGCTGCCGCCTCGATCGCGACGCTGGGCGGCTGCGCCCACAACGCGACGATGACTTACCTGCCCTCGGGTGATACCGGCTTCGCCATCAACTGCAGCGGCGGCGACGCCAGCACGAGCTGGGCGGCCTGCTACAAGCAGGCGGGCGAAGTATGCGGCGCGTACGGCTACGACGTGATCTCGAAGGACGCCGACAGCGGCGCGACTGCGGGCGGATCGGTGGCGGGCATCTTCGGTGCGAACATCAAGAATCGTTCGATGGTGATTCGCTGCAAGCAGTGACGCCTGAACGCTCATGCCTCCGACGGCTCGCCGTCGCGGCGCCTGCCCGCCCGCGTTCGCCAGCGCCCCGACAACGGATCGATATGCGCGGCGAACGCAACGAGCGAAGCGAGCGCGACAGGGGCCACGGCAGCAAAAACCCACAGCAAATTCATGACGGCACCGATTTGCAACAAGGTGTCCGATATTAGCCGCGTGGCAAATATTTCGCTTGTGCGACAGCTAGAGGCTTTCGTCAAGTAGCGATGACCGATTCGGTCATCGCGGCGCCACGTTTTCGTTACTTCGGCTGCGATGGCGCGGCCTGCATCGACGGCGGACGCGTGTCGGTCGGCACGCCGTGATAATCGGGCGGATCCTGCGGCGGATGCTTGCGGTGATCGGAAGAATCGGCGCACGCGGAGAGCGTGAGCGCAGCGAGAGCGGTGACGGCGAGGGACAGGACGTAACGCGGCATGAGGCCTCTTGGCGAGTGTCGAAAAGACAAAAGGGTTACAAGCCGTGACTTGTAACCCCTTCGTTTGTTTCGTGGTCGGAGCGAAAGGATTCGAACCTTCGACCCTCTGATCCCAAATCAGATGCGCTACCAGGCTGCGCTACGCTCCGACAAGCCGCGTATTGTAGCGTCGATGATTGATAACCGCAATGCGGCCCTGGCGCGTATCGTTCTATGCAAGGTCGAAGGCACAAGACCCCTCTCACGGAGACGATCGATGAACCTCATTCTGTGGCGTCACGCCGAAGCCGAAGATCAGGCGTCGAGCGACCTCGCGCGCCAACTGACGCCGCGCGGGCGCAAGCAGGCGCAAGGCATCGCGAAGTGGCTGAAGGCGCGTATCGACGATGACGCGCTCTTCCTCGCGAGTCCCGCGACGCGCACCATCCAGACCGTCGAGGCGTTCGGCGACCGCTATCGCGTCGTCGACGACCTCGCGCCAGGCAAGTCCGCCCAGCACGCGCTCGATGCCGCAGGGTGGCCGGAGGGCGCCGCCGGGACGGTCGTGATCGTCGGCCATCAGCCCACGCTCGGGCGCGTCGCCGCGCTGCTCATGACCGGGCACGAAGCGGAATGGCCGATCAAGAAGACGGGCATCTGGTGGTTCCAGGGGCGCACGCGCGGCGGTGACGGCCAGATCGTGCTGCGCGCGGTGATGAATCCGGACATGCTGTAGCGGGACCACGTGGCGCGTGTGTCGTTTCATCGAAACGTCATTGCGAAGCCATGCGAGCGTCACCCGGCGTTACTACATTGGCGGGGACTACAAGCCACGTCCTGCCGAGGAACGCCCATGCAAGATCTGCCGACGCCCGTCCATTCGCGCCGTCACCTTCCGCGCACCGCGGAAACCGTCACCAGCCAGCACCGTCTGCAAGTCGCGTGGGCGCGTTCCGACGACGCGCTGCGCGAAGCCCAGCGACTGCGCTATCGCGTGTTCTCGGATGAAATGGGCGCGCGTCTGTCCGGCCGCGCCGGTCTCGATGTCGACGAATTCGACGCCTACTGCGATCACCTGCTCGTGCGCGATCTCGACACGCTGAAAGTGGTCGGCACGTATCGCGTGCTGCCGCCGCATCAGGCCGCGCGCATCGGACGGCTGTACGCGGAAAGCGAATTCGATGTCTCGCGCCTTACGCATCTTCGTCCGAAACTCGTCGAAGTGGGACGCTCGTGCGTGCACGCCGACTATCGCAGCGGCGCGGTCATCATGTCGCTATGGGGCGGGCTCGCCGCCTACATGATGCAAAACGGCTACGAGACGATGCTCGGATGCGCGAGCGTCGGCATGAACGACGGCGGTCATTACGCGGCGAATCTGTATCACTCGTTATCCGCCGATGCGCTCGCCGCGCCGGAATACCGCGCCTTCCCGCACACGCCGCTGCCGGTGGACGACCTGCAAACGGGCGTGGCCGTCAACGCGCCGCCGCTCGTCAAAGGCTATCTGCGCCTTGGCGCGAAGATTTGCGGCGCGCCCGCGTGGGACCCCGATTTCAACACGGCGGACTTTCTGACGCTGTTCCGCCTGTCCGACATCAACGCGCGTTACGCGCGGCATTTCATCGGCGATACCGCGCGCTGAAAGCCGCAACCGCTCAACCGCTCATTCGCCCGTATAGACCACGCGATACGGGCGTCCGATCTTCTCCCATTCCATCGCTTCCTGGACGAGGCTGTAATCGGTGAGCGGGTTGTTGGTCACCCACTGGCTCGGCAGACGCACTTCGAAGCCGCCCGCCGCCGCCCTCACTTCGATGCCGGGCAGCCCCACGTCCGTCCGGCGCCGAGACAGCAATGCCGCAAGGCGCAGGCAAAAGAGCAGCGTCCAGTCGACGTCTCTCGCCTGCGCGAGCTTGCCGAGCTTGCCCGCGTGGCCGAGCACGAGCGCCGCGAGCCGCGCCTGATCCGTGCGCGAGAAGCCGGGCATGTCCGCGTTGCTCGCGATGTAGGCCGAATGCTTGTGATACGCGCTATGCGCAATCGACAAGCCGATCTCGTGCAGCGACGCCGCCCACGCGAGAAACATGCGATTTTCCTGGCGACGCTCGGCGTCCGGTTCGCCGAGCTGATCGTAGAAGCTGATCGCGAGATCGCCGATGCGATCGGCCTGCGCGGCATCGACGCCATACCGGCGCTTGAACCCTTCCACCGTCACCGTGCGCATGTCCTGATGCTGCGAACGGCCGAGCAGATCGTAGAGCACGCCGAGACGCAAGGCGCCGTCGGTGGTATCGACGTAATCGATGCCCAGTTCCTCGAACACGCCCAGCATGATCGACAACCCACCCGCCAGCACCGGAATGCGGTCGGGCTTCAGCGCGACGAGCTTCAGGCGATTGACGTTCTCCGCCTTGATCAGCGCGCGTTTCAACCGTTCGAGGCCGCCGCGTGAAATGCCGTGCGTGTATTGCGCATCGTTGAAGCCGTTTGCTTCGACCAGTTCGGCGAGCGCGCGCGCCGTGCCGGACGAACCGATCGCCTGATCCCAGCCGGTCTGCTTGTATTCGCGCGAGATGATCTGGATCTCGCGCTTGGCGGCGAGTTCGGCCTGACGCATCGTGAATTCGTCGACGTTGCCGGCCGGGAAAAACTGGCGGCTGTGGCTCACGCACCCGATATACAGGCTTTCCATGTGGATCGGCGTGTAATGCGAGCCGATGATGAATTCCGTCGATCCCCCGCCGATATCCACCACGAGCCGCTTGCCCGCGCTCGCCGGCACCGAATGCGCCGCGCCCGCATAGATGAGGCGCGCCTCCTCGCGGCCCGCGATCACTTCGATCGGAAACCCGAGCGCGTTCTCGGCTTCGAGGAGAAAGTCGTGCGCGTTCTTCGCGACCCGCAGCGTGTTCGTGGCGACCGCGCGCACCTGATCCGGATGGAAGTCGCGCAGACGCTCGCCGAAGCGCTTGAGCGCCTCCCAGCCGCGCAATTGCGACGCACGGTCGAGCATCTTGTCGCGCGACAATCCCGCCGCGAGCCGCACGGGTTCCCGCAATGCGTCGACCTGATAGATCTGGCTGCCCGCGGGCGTTTCCTCGACGCGTCCGACGATCAGCCGGAAGCTGTTCGATCCGAGGTCGACGGCGGCGAGGAGATGAGGATGAGTGACCATCGGAGATCCGGGAATCGTGAATTAAGGAACGCAGCGGCACGGCCGCGGCGCACGAATTCTATTCCATGCCGCGCGAGGAACGGATCGGGGACGCGCGCCTCGCGCTAGCGACGCTATCCGCAATGTGAGTAGAATTTGTGACAATCGTTCTGTCACAAAAAAGCCATCTTACTGTGAGATTATCTGAGCGTTCTTGTGCCCATCCAATCGAGACTTCTTCCTCACAGCCGATGTCCATACGCTATCCGCTGTTTAACCGTGAACTCGGCATTCTAGGTTTCAACGAGCGGGTACTCGCGCAAGCGGCCGATACTTCGGTGCCCTTGCTGGAACGCCTGCGCTTTCTTTGCATCACCAGCAGCAATCTCGACGAATTTTTCGAAGTCCGCATGGCCGGGCTTCAGGAACAGATGCGCGACAACCCCGGCTCGCTTTCGCCGGACGGCATGTCGCTGCAGCACGTCTACGACCTCGTGTCCGAACGCGCGCAACGCCTCGTGCATCAACAATACGCGATGCTGCACGACATCGTGCTGCCCGCGCTCGAAATGGAAGGCATCTATTTTCATGGCGTCGAAAGCTGGAGCGAGCAGCAGACCGAGTGGGCGCGCGAGTATTTCCTGAACGAAGTGCTGCCGGTGCTGACGCCGATCGGCCTCGATCCCGCACATCCGTTCCCGCGCGTGCTGAACAAGAGCCTGAACTTCGTCGTCGAACTGGAAGGCACGGACGCCTTCGGCCGCCAGGCGATGATGGGCATCGTGCAGGCGCCGCGCGCACTGCCGCGCCTCGTCCGCATGCCGGAGGCGCTGTCGGGTTATCCGCATGGCTTCGTGCTGCTCAGTTCGTTCATGCAGCGCTTCGTCAGCGAACTGTTCCCGCACCTCGTCGTGCGCAGTTGCAATCAGTTTCGCATCACGCGCAACAGCGAGCTTTTCGTCGATGAAGACGAAATCACCAATCTGCGCGTCGCGCTGCAGGGCGAATTGCCGGCGCGGCATCTCGGCAATGCGGTGCGGCTCGAAGTATCGGCCGAGACGCCGCCGCATCTGATTCGCCGCCTGCTCGATGAAAGCCAGCTGAACGCGCGTGATTGTTATCGCGTGAGCGGCCCGGTCAATCTCGTGCGGCTCATGCAGTTGCCCGAAATGGTGGACCGTCCGGACCTCAAGTTCGTGCCGCACATTCCATCGGTGCCGAAGACGATCGCCAATGCCACGCATCTCTTCGATGTCATCGATCAGGGCGATATCCTGCTGCATCATCCGTACGAAAGCTTTCAGCCGGTGCTCGAACTGCTGCTGCAGGCGGCCAAAGATCCGCAAGTTGTCGCGATCAAGCAGACCATCTATCGCACCGGCACCGATTCGCCGCTGATGGACGCGCTCATGCAGGCCGCGCGCAACGGCAAGGAAGTGACGGTGGTCGTCGAACTGCTCGCGCGCTTCGACGAAGAGACGAACATCAACTGGGCGTCGCAACTGGAAGCGGTGGGCGCGCATGTCGTGTATGGCGTCGTGGGCCACAAGTGCCACGCGAAGATGATGCTCATCGTGCGGCGCGTCTCGCAGAACGGCAAGACCGTGCTCAAGCGTTACGCGCATCTCGGCACGGGCAATTATCATCCGCGCACGGCGCGTCTTTATACCGACTTCGGCCTGATGACCGCCGATCAGCAATTGTGCGAGGACGTGCATCACGTCTTTCAACAGCTCACCGGCATCGGCGGCGAACTTACGCTGAATCAGTTGTGGCAGTCGCCGTTCACGCTGCACGCGAAGCTCATCGACGCGATCCGCGCCGAAGCCGAGCACGCCCGTGCGGGCCGCCGCGCGCGCATCGTCGCGAAGATGAACGCGCTGCTGGAGCCGACCGTCATCGCCGCGCTTTACGAGGCGTCGCACGCGGGCGTGAAGATCGACCTGATCGTGCGCGGCGTGTGTTCGCTGAAGCCGGGCGTCGAGGATCTGTCGGAGAACATCACGGTCAGGTCGATCGTCGGGCGCTTTCTCGAGCACCATCGCATCTTCTATTTCTACGCGAATGGCAAGGAAGACGTGTATCTGTCGAGCGCCGACTGGATGGACCGCAACTTCTTCCGTCGCGTGGAAGTCGCATTCCCGATTCACGACCGGCGCCTCAAGCGCCGTGTGATCGCCGAAGGATTGTCCGTGTGTCTCGGCGACAATCAGTCGGCCTGGGTCATGCAAAGCGATGGACACTATCGCAAGCGCCGTTCGGGCAAGGCCATTCGCAATGCGCAGCTGGGCCTGCTCGCGAAGTTCTGCTCGTAACGTCTATCGAAGCGATGAAGCGGCTCACGCGGCCAGCGATTTCCTCAACGCCGTGCGCGACGCGGGAAAGCGCACGATGAACGTGCTGCCCCGCCCCACTTCGCTCTTCACATCCAGCTCGGCGTGATGCCGTTGCAGCACGTGCTTGACGATGGCGAGACCCAGTCCCGTGCCGCCGGTGTCGCGCGAACGGCTGCGGTCGATGCGATAGAAACGCTCCGTTAGCCGCGGAATATGTTCGGCGGCGATCCCCGGCCCGCTGTCGCGCACGATGAAGATCGCGCGATCGTTCTCGCGCTGCCAGGTCACATCGATTGCGCCGCCCTCGGGCGTATAACGCACGGCGTTCGTCACCAGATTGCCGAGCGCGCTCACCACTTCCGTTTCCGCACCCGCGACCGTCACGGCGTCGTCCACATGAAAGGCGATGCGATGCCGCCCGCCCGACAGGTTGTTCGCATCGTTCTCCAGATGACGGAGCACGGCGCGCATGTCGAGCAGATCATCGCTCGGGGGACGGATATCGCCTTCGAGATTCGCCAGCACGAGCAGGTCACGCACGATGTTCTGCATGCGCGTCGCCTGTTGATCCATCATGTCGAGATAGCGCCGGCGGTCGGCTTCGTCGAGCGGCAGGTCGCGCAGGGTTTCCAGAAATCCCGATAGCACCGTCAGCGGCGTCTTCAGTTCGTGCGATACGTTCGCGACGAAATCGCGGCGCATGGAGTCGGTGCGTTCGAGTTCGGTGATGTCCTGCGTGAGAATCAGCTTGCGATGTTCGCCATAAGGAAACACCTGCACGGAGATGGTCCGCTGCCGGTTCTCGCCCATCCCGCGCATGATCAGCATCTGCTCGTAATGATGCGAATTCAGGTAGCGGATGAAGTCCGGCTGACGCACGAGATGCGTAATGTGCTGCCGCAGGTCGCGCTTCGCATCGAGCCCGAAGTGCGTCTCGGCGATGGCGTTGCACCACTCGATCTGATCGTGATCGTCGAGCATCGCGACGCCGTTGGGCGATGCCTGTATCGCCTGGATAAAGCGTGAATGCTGCTGTTCCACCTGGCGCACTTGCGCGTGCCAGCGCTTCGCGAGCTTGTGCAGGCGGTAGTAGATTTCGCCCCAGATGCCGAGCGCGCTGGGCACTTCGCCATAGACCGGCGCTTCCAGCAGGCGCCATAAGCGCTGTGTGTGAAACGTGCTGAAGAAGGTCTGCACGACGAGCATGAACACCGCGAAACCGAGCGCGACGGGCACGCCGGCGAACGCGCCGATCGCCGCGCTGAGCGCGGCGAGCAGGACGAGGGACACGATGGAACGCGTCCAGATGATGTTCATGTTGTCGATCGATCAGATGAGCGCGATTGCACGCCACGCATGCGCGGGCGTCACGCGCCCTTCGCCAGCCGATAACCGCTGCCGCGCACCGTTTCGATCATAGCATCGCAACCGGCGGGCTTGAGCGCGGCGCGCAGGCGCTTGATATGGACATCGACCGTTCGTTCTTCGACGAACACATGATCGCCCCAGACCTGATCGAGCAGTTGCGTGCGGCTGTGCACGCGCTCCGGATGCGTCATGAAGAAATGCAGCAGGCGGAACTCGGTCGGGCCGAGATCGAGCTTGATGTCGTTGCCCGAATGACTCGCAGCCACGCGATGCGTCGCCGGATCGAGGCGCAGGCCGTTGATCGCCACGACGTCCTCGGTCAGCTGCGGCGCGCGCCGGCGCAACACCGCCTTGATGCGCGCCATCAGTTCCTTCGGCGAGAAGGGCTTGGTGACGTAGTCGTCCGCGCCGATTTCGAGGCCGAGCACCTTGTCCTGCTCATCGCCGCGCGCGGTCAGCATGATGATCGGAATATGCTTCGTGCGCTCGTGATTGCGCAGCTCGCGCGCGAAAGTGACGCCCGACTTGCCCGGCAGCATCCAGTCGAGCAGCACGAGATCGGGCAGCACGTCGCTAATGAGGTTCTGCGCCTGCTCCGCGTTGTACGCGCGAATCGGGCAATGACCCGCATGTTGCAGGTTCACCGCAATGAGTTCGGAGATCGCGGGTTCGTCTTCGACGACGAGGATACTGCTGGGCATCGGCACCTCTTTGACCTTTTGCTTGAAGTGAAAGGAGGGTTAGCTGAGCGCTTCGCGTTCGAGCTGGTCGCGCGAGATATGGCGCACGTCGGTCCCCTTCACGATGTAGATGATGAACTCCGCGATGTTCTTCGCGTGATCGCCGATGCGCTCCACCGCCTTCGCGATGAACAGGTAATCGAGGCCCGCCGAAATGGTGCGCGGGTCTTCCATCATGTACGTGACGAGCTTGCGCACGAAGGCGCGGAATTCTTCGTCGATGGCTTTGTCGTCGCGCACGATCTGGGCGGCGGCAACGGTATCCAGACGCGCGAAGGCATCGAGCGCGCGGCGCAGAATCGACACCGCCATTTCGCCCGACAGCTTGATTTCCGCGATGTTCACGGTGCGTCCCGCGCCGTCTTCGTTGATGCGCTTTACGCGCTTCGCGATCTTTTCGGCTTCGTCGCCGGCGCGTTCGAGATTCGTGATGGTCTTCGAGATCGCCATCAGAAGACGCAGGTCGCGTGCGGCCGGCTGGCGGCGCGCGATGATGTTGCTGCACTCCTCGTCGATCTCGACTTCCATCATGTTCAGACGCGCTTCGGCGCCGATCACCTGGTCGGCAACCTCGATATCGAACTCGTTCAGCGCGTGCATCGCGGAGACGATTTGCGACTCCACGAGACCGCCCATTGCCAGCACTTTCGACGACACCGCGTTGAGATCGGCGTCGAACTGACTCGACAGATGTTTATCGGACATATTCTGCTCCTGTTCCTTTCGTGCGATTGGCTGCGCGCGCTTCAGCCGAACCGGCCCGTGATGTAGTCTTCCGTCTCCTTGCGGGCGGGCTTGATGAAGATCTTCTCGGTATCGCCGAATTCGATCAATTCACCAAGATACATATAAGCAGTGTAGTCCGAGCAGCGCGCCGCCTGCTGCATGTTGTGAGTGACGATCACCACGGTGTAGTCGTTCTTCAGCTCCGCAATCAGTTCTTCGATGCGGCCCGTCGAGATCGGGTCGAGCGCGGAGCAAGGTTCATCGAGCAACAGCACTTCCGGGCGGATCGCGATGCCGCGCGCGATGCACAGGCGCTGCTGCTGGCCGCCCGACAGACCGTAGCCGCTTTGCTGCAGCTTGTCCTTTACTTCGGTCCAGAGCGCCGCCTTCGTCAGCGCCCATTCGACGCGGTCGTCCATCTCCGAGCGGGACAGCTGCTCGAACATCTTCACGCCGAACGCGATGTTGTCGTAGATGGACATCGGAAACGGCGTCGGCTTCTGAAACACCATGCCGATGCGCGCGCGCAGCAACGAGATGTCGCGCGTCGTCTCGAGCAGGTTCGCGCCGTCCATCAGGATTTCGCCTTCCGCGCGCTGCTCGGGATAGAGCGCGTACATCTTGTTGAACGTGCGCAGAAGCGTGGACTTGCCGCATCCTGACGGACCGATGAACGCCGTCACCTTCTTCTCGGGAATGCGCAGGTTGATGTTCTTCAGCGCGTGATACTTGTTGTAGAAGAAGTTGAGGTTGTTGACCTCGATCTTCGGCTTGATGGAATCGGCCGGCTGCGAGGCGTGCGTCGGGCGCACGCTGCCGGGCACCGGACCGTGTTCGATGCTCGCGTTGCCGGCCTTCGATTCGAGGTGGTTGACACCACTTTCGACCAGATTCATGGAATCACTCCGCCCTTATTTCTTCGTGAAGATCGCACGCGCCAGGATATTCAGACCCAGCACGCCGAGCGTAATCAAGAACACACCGGCCCACGCGAGCACTTGCCATTGCGGGAACGGGCTCATCGCGAACTTGTAGATCGTCACCGGCAGGTTGGCCACCGGCTGATTCATGTCCAGCGAGAAAAACTGGTTCGACAGCGCCGTGAAGAGGAGCGGCGCGGTTTCCCCGGCGATGCGCGCAACCGCGAGCAGCACACCGGTGACGATGCCGCCCACCGACGCTTTCAGCGTGATCGACATCACCATCTTCCACTTCGGCGTGCCGAGCGCGAACGCCGCTTCGCGCAGCGCGTTCGGCACGAGCTTCAGCATGTTCTCCGTGGTGCGGATGACGATCGGAATCTGCAGCAGCGCGAGCGCGATCACGCCCGCCCAGCCGGAGAAACGCCCCATCTTCGCGACGACGAGCGCATACACGAACAAGCCGACGACGATCGACGGTGCGGACAGCAGGATGTCGTTGATAAAGCGCGTGATGTTCGCGAGCCAGCGCTTCTGCCCGTATTCCGCGAGATAGACGCCCGCAAGAATGCCGAGCGGCGTGCCGACGCACGTCGCGAGCACGACGAGCATCAGGCTGCCGATGATCGCGTTCGCGAGACCGCCGCCATCGGTGTTCGGCGGGGGCGTCGATTGCGTGAACAGTTCCATCGACAAGCCGGAAACGCCGAGCTTCAGCGTCGTGAAGAGAATCCACACGAGCCAGAGCAGGCCGAAGGCCATCGCCGCGAGCGACAGCGTCAGCGCGATCGCATTGGTGCCGCGGCGGCGGCGCTGCAGCTTCATGCGCGTCGCTTGCACGCGGTCGTGGTCCTGATCGAACGTGGCGGGACGGTTCACTTGACACCCTCCCCGCGTTCCATGCGCAAGAGCATCAGTTTGGAGAGCGCGAGCACGAAGAACGTGATGACGAAGAGAATCAGGCCAAGCTCCATCAACGCCGATGTATGCAGGCCGGGACTCGCTTCCGCGAACTCGTTGGCGAGCGCGGACGTGATGCTGTTGCCCGGCGAAAACAGCGACACGTTATCGAGCAGATTCGTATTGCCGATCACGAAGGTCACGGCCATCGTCTCGCCGAGCGCGCGGCCGAGGCCGAGCATGACGCCGCCGATCACCCCGGCGCGCGTGTACGGCAACACGATCTTCCACATCACTTCCCAGGTCGTGCAGCCGATGCCGTATGCCGATTCCTTCAGCAGCACGGGCGTGACTTCGAACACGTCGCGCATCACCGACGCGATGTAGGGGATGATCATGATCGCGAGAATGACGCCCGCGCACAGAATGCCGATACCGATCGGCGGCCCCTGAAACAGCGCGCCGATCACGGGCACGCCGCCAAGCACGGCGCCGAGCGGCTTCTCGAAGTACTTCGCGAAGATCGGCGCGAACACGAGCAGGCCCCACATGCCGTAGACGATCGACGGAATCGCCGCGAGCAGTTCGATCGCGACGCCGAGCGGACGGCGCAGCCACGCGGGCGACAGTTCCGTCAGAAAGAGCGCGATGCCGAAGCTCACCGGCACCGCGATGATGAGCGCGATGATCGACGTCGCGAGCGTGCCGTAGATCGGCACGAGCGCGCCGAAGCTGTCGCTGGGTGGATCCCAGTCCGCGCGCCACAGAAAGCTGAGCCCGAATTTTTCGATGGTCGGCATCGACGCGACGAGCAGCGAAACGATGATGCCGCCGAGCAGAAGCAGCGTCACCACCGCCGCGAGCCGCGTGATGCCGCCGAAGATGATGTCGCCGATACGGCCGGGGGCGCGCTGCGCGTGCGCCGCCGGAGGTGCCGACGCGAGGTTGGTGTCCGACATGGGAGCCTTGGTTACGCTGCGTGTCAGACCGCGCGGCGGCTTCTGGCGCGCCGCGCGGCTTGTTGTTGCTGCTGTCCCGCCAGTGCAGCTTAGGACAGTTTCAAACTGCGCGTACTGCTTACTCCGCGACCGGCTTGCCCGACGCGTCCTTCACCTTCGCCTTCCATTGCGAGCGGATTTCCGCCACGACCGATTCCGGCAGCGAGATGTAGTCCAGATCGTTCGCCGCCTGACCGCCGTTCTTGAACGCCCAGTCGAAGAACTTCAGCGTCTCCGCGCCCTGCGCCGCCTTGTCCTGCGTCGAATGCAACAGCACGAAGGTCGCGCCGACGATAGGCCATGCGTCCTTGCCCTGTTCGTTCGTCAGGATCTGGTAGAACGACTTCGACCAGTCCGCGCCCGCAGCCGCTGCCTTGAACGTCTTCGTTTCCGGCTCGACGACCGTGCCCGCCGAGTTCTTCATCCCGACGTAGGTCATCTTGTTCTGCTTCGCGTACGCCCATTCGACGTAGCCGATCGCGCCCGGCAGACGCTGCACGAAAGCCGCGACGCCGTCGTTGCCCTTGCCGCCCGTACCGGTCGGCCAGTTGACCGTCGAACCCTCGCCGACCTTCGACTTCCACTCGGTGTTGACCTTCGACAGATAGTTCGTCCAGATGAAGCTCGTGCCCGAGCCGTCCGCGCGGCGCACGACAGCGATGTCCGTATCCGGCAGCTTGACCTTCGGGTTCAGCGCGGCGATCGCCGGGTCGTTCCACTTCTTGATCTTGCCGAGATAGATGTCGCCGAGCACTTCACCCGACAGAATCACTTCGCCCGCCTTCACGCCGGGGACGTTGATCACCGGCACGACGCCGCCGACCACCGTCGGAAACTGGAAGAGGCCGTCCTTTGCAAGCTGGTCGTCCTTCAGCGGCGCGTCCGAGCCCGCGAAATCGACGGTCTTTGCGACGATCTGCTTGATGCCGCCCGAAGAACCGATGCCCTGGTAGTTGACCTTGCCGCCGCCGCTTTTCTGATATGCGTCTGCCCACTTGGTGTAGATCGGAGCTGCGAAGGTACTGCCCGCGCCGGTGATATCGGCCGCTTGCGCAGAGATGGCGAACATTGCGCCAATCACGGCAGCCAGCGCGGTGTGCATCAATTTCATGAGACCTCCAGAGTTGTGAGCGTGTGTACGTCACGGCGAAATATAGGCGGAGTCTGTGACAGTAATATGACGTTTGGTGATGCTTCCGTGACAGCGGTCTTACGAATCGAAAGCCGGTCGGGCGATCATTCGTCAGCCGGCTGCGGACATAAAAAAAGCGGGCCGAAGCCCGCTTTCTTGCGAAGTACGCGCGTTTTCGCGAACGTCTACGAAGTCACCTCTTTCACGACTTGCGCAATCGTTTCCGCGTGCCGAACGGCGTCTTGCTGCGCGGCGGCTTCCACCATCACGCGCAACACCGGCTCGGTCCCCGATGCGCGGATCAGCACACGTCCATGCGAGTCGAGCGCGCGCTCGGCCTGCTCGACCGCGCGTCGGATTTCGTCGCTCTTTTTCCAGTCCGCGCCGGGACTCATGCGCACGTTGATCAGCTTTTGCGGAAAGAGGCTCACGCCGTCGAGCAGTTCGGCGATCGACTTGCCGCTGCGCTTGATCGCAGCCAGCACGAGCAGCGCGGAGACGATGCCGTCGCCGGTCGAATGCCTGTCCAGCGACAGAATGTGACCCGAGCCTTCCGCGCCGAGTTGCCAGCCGTGCTCGCGCAGTTTCTCGAGCACGTAGCGGTCGCCGACCGCGGCGCGCACGAACTGCACGCCCGCCTCCTTCAGCGCCACCTCGACTGCCATGTTGGTCATCAGCGTGCCGACCGCGCCTTCCACCTGGCCGTGCGTCGCGATGCGGTCCTTCACCAGCACGTAGAGCAACTCGTCGCCGTTATAGAGACGGCCGGTCGAATCGACGATCTGCACGCGATCCGCGTCGCCATCCAGCGCGATGCCGATGTCCGCGTGGTGCTCCTTGACCGCGCGAACGAGCGCATCGGGCGCGGTTGCGCCGACGCCGTCGTTGATATTGAAGCCATTCGGCGACACGCCGATCGGCACGACTTCCGCGCCCAGTTCGTGGAACACGTGCGGCGCGACGTCATAGGCGGCGCCGTGTGCGCAGTCCAGCACGATCTTCATGCCGCGAAGATCGAAGCTCGCGGGGAACGTGCTCTTGCAGAACTCGATGTAGCGCCCGCCCGCGTCGTCGAGACGGCGCGCCTTGCCGAGACGCTCGGACGGCGCGCATTCCATCGGCTGCTCGAGTTGCGCTTCAATCTGCAATTCGACTTCGTCGGGCAGCTTGTTGCCGTCGGCCGAGAAGAACTTGATGCCGTTGTCGTCGTACGGATTATGCGATGCGCTGATCACCACGCCCGCCGAGAGCCGCAGCGCCCGCGTCAGATACGCGATGCCGGGCGTCGGCATCGGGCCGGCCAGCATCACGTCGACGCCTGCCGCCGAGAAGCCGGATTCGAGCGCGGCTTCGAGCATGTAGCCCGAGACGCGCGTGTCCTTGCCGATCAGCACAGTTGGCCGGTTGCCCTTCTGCGGCGACCGGTCCGCGCCGGCGAGCACCTTGCCGGCTGCGTAACCGAGCTTGAGGACGAAGTCCGGCGTGATCGGGGCCGCGCCCACGCGCCCACGGATGCCGTCTGTTCCAAAGTATCGTCGTGCCATCGTTGTTTGACCCTCCTCGCGGACTTTTGGCGCCTGTTGTGGTCCGCGGTGTTTGTTGACTACGCTGCCAGCGAGCGCCTGCGCGGCAGTCCTGCCCGATTCAAGGCCGGTTTCAATGATGCCCGCGACGGGCTGCGTCCATGGTGGCCCGCCAGACTTTCAATGCGTCGACGGTTTCGGCAACATCGTGAACGCGGATGATCGCCGCGCCGCGCTCCGCCCCGCACACCGCCGCCGCGAGACTCGCGGGCAAGCGCTCGTCCGCGCCGCGCCCGGTCACGCCGCCGAGCATCGACTTGCGCGACATGCCCGCCAATAACGGGAAATGCGTGCCGTGGGGCAACGTCGCCGGAAGTTCGGCAAGTAGCGTGTAATTATGCCCGATCGTCTTGCCGAAACCGTAGCCGGGATCAAGACTGATACGGTCCGCAGCGACACCGGCCGCGTCCAGCGCCGAGACGCGTTCGACGAAGAAATCGCGCACCGAAGCGACGACGTCGTCGTAGACCGGCTCGTGGAGTTGCATCGTGCGTGGCTCGCCAAGCATGTGCATCACGCACAGGCCGCATTGTCTGCCGGCGACGGCTTCGATCGCGCCTTCCTGACGGAAGCCCCAGATGTCATTGATCATGTCCGCGCCCGCATCGAGGACGGCTCGCATGACGGCGGGCTTGTAGGTGTCGACGGAAATCGGCACACGCACCGCATGCAGCGCTTGGACGACCGGCACCACGCGCGCGAGCTCCTCGTCGAGCGGCACTGGCGGCGCACCGGGACGCGTCGACTCGCCGCCTATGTCGATCATGTCGGCGCCATCGGCGATCATCTGCTCGGCGCGAGCGAGCGCGGCGTCGCGCGACAGGAAGCGGCCGCCATCGGAGAACGAATCCGGCGTGACGTTGAGAATGCCCATCACCAGCGGACGGTCAAAACGGAGCATGAAACGGCCGCATTGCAGCGGCTGCGCGGAAACGAGAGGTTCGGAGGAGGTAGTCAAGCGATGCCTGCAAAGCAAGTGATGAAACGCGAGCCTTAAAGCAAAAATGGGCCGGCGTGCAGTGCACACCGGCCCATTGTCAGACTCGGAGAAGTTATGCCGGCGCTGTCGCGTTGCCCGGTTTGACTTCGTTGCCGCTATTGCCGCCCGACGGCGTGTCGCCCGACGGAGGCGGCAGGTTCTTCGGCGGACGCGGCGGACGATTTGCCATGATGTCGCTAATCTGGTCTGCGTCGATGGTTTCCCATTCGAGCAGCGCCTTGGTCATGGCTTCGACCTTGTCGCGGTTGTCTTCCAGCAGCTTGCGGGCGAGCGCATATTGCTCGTCGAGGATACGGCGGATTTCCGCGTCGACCTTCTGCTGCGTGGCTTCCGATACCGACTTGGCGCCCATCTTGCCGAACATGCCGTTTTCTTCGGTATCGACGTACACCATCGTGCCGAGGACGTCCGACATGCCGTAACGCGTCACCATGTCGCGCGCCATCTTCGTCGCGCGCTCGAAGTCGTTGGAAGCACCGGTCGACATCGAGTTCATGAACACTTCTTCCGCTGCCCGGCCGCCGAACAGGATCGCGATTTCTTCCAGCATCTTGTCGCGATACAGATTGACGCGGTCATGCTCCGGCAACTGCCACGTCACGCCCAAAGCCCAGCCGCGCGGCATGATCGTAACCTTGTGCACCGGATCGGCGTGCGGCAGCAGCTTCGCCACCACCGCGTGACCCGACTCGTGATACGCCGTGTTACGACGCTCTTCCTCACGCATGACAGCCGACTTGCGCTCCGGACCCATGAAGATCTTGTCCTTCGCGTCTTCGAAATCCTGCATCTCGACGATGCGCTTGCCCCGACGCGCCGCAAACAGTGCCGCTTCGTTGACGAGGTTCGCGAGATCCGCGCCCGAGAAGCCCGGCGTGCCGCGTGCGATCACCGATGCATCGACGTCGTTTGCAATCGGCACCTTGCGCAGGTGCACCTTCATGATGTGTTCACGGCCGCGGATGTCCGGCAGACCGACGTACACCTGGCGGTCGAAACGGCCCGGACGCAGCAGCGCCTTGTCCAGCACGTCGGAACGGTTCGTCGCGGCGATCACGATGACGCCCGAATTCGCCTCGAAACCGTCCATTTCGACGAGCATCTGGTTCAGCGTCTGCTCGCGCTCGTCGTTACCGCCGCCCATGCCAGCGCCGCGATGACGGCCGACAGCGTCGATTTCGTCGATGAACACGATGCACGGCGCATGCTTCTTCGCCTGCTCGAACATATCGCGCACGCGGGCCGCGCCCACGCCGACGAACATTTCCACGAAGTCCGAACCCGAAATGCTGAAGAACGGCACCTTCGCCTCGCCGGCGATGGCGCGAGCCAGCAGCGTCTTACCCGTGCCCGGGGGCCCGACCAGCAGCACGCCGCGTGGAATGCGTCCGCCCAGCTTCTGGAATTTCTGCGGATCGCGCAGGAAGTCCACCAGTTCCGAAACTTCTTCCTTCGCTTCGTCGCAGCCAGCAACGTCGGTGAAATTGATTGCGTTGTTGTTTTCGTCGATCAGCCGCGCCCGCGACTTGCCGAACGAAAACGCCCCGCCTTTCCCGCCGCCCTGCATCTGCCTCATCATGTAGAACCAGAAGCCGATGATCAGAATGGTCGGCCCGAGGTAGTACAGCGCGGAGACGAGCGCGTTCGGTTCATCGTCAGCCTTGCCGCTGACCTGAACGCCGTATTTCATCAGGTCGCCGACCATCCAGATGTCGCCGGGAGAGACGATCTGGTATTTCTGGCCGTCGTTCGGAGTGACCGTGAGATTGCGGCCCTGAACGGTAACGTTCTTGACCTTGCCGTTCTTCGCGTCGTCCATGAACTGCGAATACGACACGCCTTCCTGGACGCGGGGCTTATCGAACTGCTTGAACACCGTAAACAGCACCAGTGCGATCACGAGCCACACTGCCGCTTTAGAGAACATATTGTTGTTCAAAGCACCACTCCTCACTCATAGACGGGCGCCTACATAAACCTTGCAGCGCCACCAAAGCATTCTAATCCAGACCGCTAACCCCTGCCATAAGGTTTATCTACCGTCTAAATAGCGGCAGATGGTCTTTTTTCGGCATATTCGGCGAAAATATCGCTGATTTTCGCCGAGGAAGTCTAAACGGGTCCCGCAGCCGGATGTTTGAGCCGCCGCCCGAGAATAAAAGTCTCGGACGACTTGTCCCGAGAGGCCTTGGGCTTACGCGGCGCCACCACTTTGAACTGGTGCTTGAATTTCTCGACGATCTGGCTATAACCGCTGCCATGAAAACATTTGACTAGCAGCGCACCTTCCGGTTTCAGGTGGTTTTGCGCGAATTCGAGCGCCAGGTCGCAAAGATGCTCGATCCGCGCCGCGTCCGCACTTGCCACGCCTGAGAGGTTTGGGGCCATGTCCGAAATAACAAGGTCCACCTGACGCTCGCCGACGAATTCATTTAGTTGGGCGAGCACCGCGTCATCGCGAAAGTCGCCCTGAATAAAAGTCACGTCCGCGATCGGCTCCATCGGCAGAATATCGAGCGCGACGATCGTGCCGTCGATGCCGCCTTCGCGCTGCGCATCGCGCTTCGAGCCCTGAGCGAGCCTGTTGCGAGCGTACTGGCTCCAGCTTCCGGGCGTCGAGCCGAGATCGACGATCACCTGACCCGGCTTGATGAGCTTGTCCTGCTCGTCGATCTCCTTCAGCTTGTACGCGGCGCGTGCGCGATAGCCCTCGCGCTGCGCCATCTTCACGTAGGGATCGTTGATGTGGTCATGCAACCACGAATGATTGAAGCGATTTTTTGCCATTCAAACTGAACTCATGCTGCGCGCGTGTGCGCTCGCGGGTGTGTTGCTGTTGCGCGCCGGACGTGGCGCGGATGCGTGTACTGTGACGGTTGCGCGGTAATCTTGCTGCAACGCGCGATGCTTTTAGCGGATAATACGCGTCTTGTCGGCCGGAACGTTTCCGCGGGTGCTCCATGCGCCCGGCAATCGCGTATCCGGCCTATTTCGTTTGTGCGGCGATAAAGCACGCTGCGCCAGATCGTTCCGGTACGGGCTTTTCGCCCCTCGCGTTTCAGCATGCCGCCTGGCGCCAAGCGCCGCCCATTTTAGTCGAGTCCCAAATTTCTCATGCCAGCTCTTGAACTCTCCCCTGCCCAACGCTCCGACCTGCGCTCCCAGGCCCACGCGCTCAAGCCCGTCGTGCTCGTCGGCGCGGAGGGTCTGACGGACGCCGTGCTGAAGGAAATCGGCGTGCACCTCGATGCGCATCAGCTCATCAAGATACGCGTGTTCGGCGACGAGCGCGAAGCCCGCGTCGCAATCTACGACGAAATCTGCGATCGCCTGAACGCTGCGCCGATCCAGCATATCGGCAAATTGCTCGTGATCTGGAGGCCCGAAGGCGCCGCGCCCGCGAAGACCCGCGGCGAACGCACGCGCAGCACGATGCCGCCGAGCGCCGCTGAAGCGGCCGAGCGTCCTGCCAAGGGCCGCGCGCCGCGCATCGTCAAAGCCGTGAAGATCACGCGTGACGCGCCTGCCGTCAAAAAGCCGCGCAAGCAGACGTTGAAGGTGCTTGGTAACGAGCGCGTCACGGCGGGCGGCAACGTCAAGCGGGCGAAGAAGCGTCAGGCCGGTTCGAAGCGTCAGCACC
The DNA here is from genome assembly GCF_022879615.1 of Caballeronia grimmiae. Taxonomy (NCBI): domain Bacteria; kingdom Pseudomonadati; phylum Pseudomonadota; class Betaproteobacteria; order Burkholderiales; family Burkholderiaceae; genus Caballeronia; species Caballeronia grimmiae. The sequence continues at coordinate 924,838 of NZ_CP084271.1, read as the reverse complement.
AGGCAGTGAAGTAATCGTACGGCGCGGCGTCAAACACGACGCTCGCGTCGTATCGGCCAAAAGCGCTCAGCTTCTTGCGCGTTTGGCCGCCATTTTCGCCGATTTGTTCTTCGGCACGATGGCGGTCGGCGCGTTCCCCGGCAAGCGCCACACCAGCGCGACGCCGAACAGGCACTGAACCAGATAGATGGCGCTCGAGATGCCGTGCAGTATGCCGAACTGCTTCGCGTACGGGGAATCGGCCAGTGCGACGCCCGACTCCTGCGCGGCCACGCGCAGCGACTCCATGAACGGCTGCAACGCGAAGTAGCCTGCGAGCACGCACCCGAGCATCACCGCGACAATCCACCGCACACGTTTGTAGTCAGCGATGCCGCTTTTCACGAAGCGATTGCCGATCAGAATCAGAATCAGCGCGCTCGCCACGCCGACGAACGCTTCGATGCGGAAGTATTGCGCGGCGACCGATCCGGCGGCCGCGCGATCGAGCATCGAAAAGAGAACGGGGGCGGCGACGAGGCCGAGGGTCAGCAGGCTGCCGACCCAGATCATCGTCACGAAGCGAAAGAGCCGGTGCGCCATCAGACGTAACGAACCGCGATGATTTCATACTCGCGCGCACCGCTTGGCGCTTGCACCGACGCCACGTCGCCTTGCGACTTCGAAATCAGCGCCCGCGCGATCGGCGAACTGACCGAAATGAGGCCGTGATCGATATCGGCTTCATCGTCGCCGACGATCTGATACGTGACCGTATCGCCCGATTCGAGGTCTTCAAGTTCCACCGTCGCGCCGAACACGACGCGGCCATCGGCGTCGACCGTCGTCGGGTCGATCACCTGCGCGGCGGCCAGCTTGGATTCGATCTCCGCGATGCGGCCCTCGATGAAGCCCTGCTTTTCCTTCGCGGCGTCGTATTCCGCATTTTCGGACAGATCGCCCTGCGCGCGCGCTTCCGCGATCGCATTGATGACCGCCGGACGCTCGACAGCCTTAAGGCGTTGCAATTCGTCGCGCAGCAACTCCGCGCCGCGCTTCGTCAAGGGAATCGTGCTCATAGACAACCCAGAAACAAAAACGTCAAAAAAATTACCGCGGTTAAGCGCATCTCCCCGAGACGAGGAGACGCCGCTTAACCGCGGCTCGTGATGCTTGGACCAGTAATCGAAGCCTTAGTTTAGGCGAGCATGCAAGCCTTGTAAATCATAGACTTCCAAATCGCGCATGTAACGCAAGCCTTCCACCGCCGCGCGCGCGCCCGACATGGTCGTGTAGTACGTGACCTTGTTGGCCTGGGCGCTCATGCGGATGGAACGCGAATCGGCGATGGCGGCGCGGGTTTCGTCGACGGTCGTGAAGACGAGCGCGATCTCGCCGTTCTTGATCATGTCGACGATATGCGGCCGGCCGTCTTTCACCTTGTTGACGACCTTCACCGGCACGCCCGCCGCTGCAATAGCCGCCGCCGTGCCCTTGGTCGCGACGATCGGATAGCCGAGCTCGTGCAGCATGCTCGCCACTTCGACAGCCTTCGGCTTGTCGGCGTCCATCACGGTGATCAGCACCGTGCCGGACTCCGGCAGGCGCGAGCCCGCCGCCAGTTGCGACTTGAAGAGCGCTTCGCCGAAGGTGCGGCCCACGCCCATTACCTCGCCGGTCGAGCGCATTTCGGGCCCGAGCACCGGATCGACCGCCGGGAACTTGATGAACGGGAACACGGCTTCCTTCACGCTGAAGTACGGCGGCACGACTTCCTTCGTCACGCCCTGCTGCGCCAGCGTCTGGCCGACCATCGCGCGTGCGGCGATTTTCGCGAGCGGCAGGCTCGTCGCCTTCGACACGTAAGGCACCGTGCGCGACGCGCGCGGGTTCACTTCGAGCACGTAGATGATGTCCTTCTTCGAGCCGTCGTCCTGCGGAACCTGCTGGATCGCGAACTGCACGTTCATCAGGCCGATCACGTTCAACGCCTTCGCCATCGCGGCGGTCTGGCGCTTCAGCTCGTCGACGGTTTCCTTCGACAGCGAATACGGCGGCAGAGAGCAGGCCGAATCGCCCGAATGCACGCCCGCCTGTTCGATGTGCTCCATCACGCCGCCGATGAACACGGCCTCGCCGTCCGAGATGCAGTCGACATCGCATTCGATCGCATCGTTCAGGAAGCGGTCGAGGAGCACCGGCGAATCGTTCGATACCTTCACGGCCTCGCGCATGTAGCGCTCGAGATCGCGCGGCTCGTGGACGATTTCCATCGCGCGGCCGCCCAGCACATACGACGGGCGCACGACCAGCGGATAACCGATTTCCTCGGCCAGCGCGAGCGCTTCTTCTTCGGCGCGCGCCGTGCGGTTCGGCGGCTGGCGCAAATCGAGATCTTTCAGCAGTTGCTGGAAGCGCTCGCGGTCTTCGGCTGCGTCGATCATGTCCGGCGACGTGCCGATGATCGGCACGCCGTTCGCTTCGAGATCGAGCGCGAGCTTGAGCGGCGTCTGGCCGCCGTACTGCACGATCACGCCGACCGGCTTTTCCAGATCGACGATTTCGAGCACGTCTTCGAGCGTCAGCGACTCGAAGTACAGGCGATCCGACGTGTCGTAGTCGGTCGAAACCGTTTCCGGATTGCAGTTGACCATGATGGTTTCATAGCCGTCTTCGCGCATCGCGAGCGCGGCATGCACGCAGCAGTAGTCGAACTCGATGCCCTGCCCGATCCGGTTCGGCCCGCCGCCGAGCACCATGATCTTCTTCTTGTCCGTCGGATTCGCTTCGCACTCTTCTTCGTACGTCGAGTACATGTACGCGGTCTTCGTCGCAAACTCGGCCGCGCAGGTGTCGACGCGCTTGTACACCGGGCGCACCTTCAGTTCGTGACGCTTCTTGCGCACGTCGGCCTGATTCGAACCGGTCAGTTTCGCCAGACGCCGGTCGGAGAAACCGCTGCGCTTCAGATACAGCAGTTCGTCGCGGCTCAGGCTTTCGAGGGTGCGGCCTTCGAGCGCCTTCTCCTTCAGGATGATCTGCTCGATCTGCGCGAGGAACCACGGGTCGATCGACGTTTCCTCGAAGATTTCCTCTTGCGAGAGACCGAGGCGGAATGCGTCGCCGAGATACCAGATGCGGTCCGGACCCGGCTCGCCGATTTCGCGGATCACTTCGTCGCGGCTCGTGGTCTTTTCATCGAGCCCGTCGACGCCGACTTCCAGACCGCGCAGCGCCTTCTGGAACGACTCCTGGAACGTGCGGCCCATCGCCATCACTTCGCCGACCGACTTCATCTGCGTGGTCAGGCGCGAATCGGCCTCGCGGAACTTTTCGAACGCGAAACGCGGCACCTTCGTCACGACATAGTCGATGGTCGGCTCGAACGATGCCGGCGTCTGGCCGCCAGTGATCTCGTTCTTCAGTTCGTCGAGCGTATAGCCGCAGGCGAGCTTCGCCGCGACCTTCGCGATCGGAAAGCCGGTTGCCTTCGACGCCAATGCGGACGAACGCGACACGCGCGGATTCATTTCGATGACGACCATCCGGCCGTCCTTCGGATTGATCGCGAACTGCACGTTGGAGCCGCCCGTGTCCACGCCGATTTCGCGCAGCACCGCGAGCGACGCGTTACGCAGGACCTGATATTCCTTGTCGGTCAGCGTCTGCGCGGGCGCGACGGTGATGGAATCGCCGGTGTGGACGCCCATCGGGTCGAGGTTCTCGATCGAACACACGATGATGCAGTTGTCCTTCTTGTCGCGGACGACTTCCATCTCGTACTCTTTCCAGCCGAGCAGCGATTCCTCGATCAGCAGTTCGCGCGTCGGCGAAAGATCGAGACCGCGGCGGCAGATTTCCTCGAACTCTTCCTTGTTGTACGCAATGCCGCCGCCCGAGCCGCCCAGTGTGAACGACGGGCGGATGACGGTCGGATAACCGCCGCTGCCGGTGACTTCGGCGATCTGCGCCTGCACGGCGAGCGCTTCCTCCATCGAATGCGCGATGCCCGATTTGGCCGAACCGAGGCCGATCTTGGTCATCGCGTCCTTGAACTTCTGGCGGTCTTCCGCCTTGTCGATGGCTTCGGGCGACGCGCCGATCAGTTCGACCTTGTACTTCTCCAGCACGCCGTGATGGAACAGGTCGAGCGCGCAATTGAGCGCGGTCTGGCCGCCCATCGTCGGCAGGATCGCATCGGGGCGCTCTTTCGCGATGATGCGCTCGACCACTTCCCACGAGATCGGCTCGATATAGGTGACGTCCGCCGTGTTCGGGTCGGTCATGATCGTCGCCGGATTGCTGTTGACGAGGATGACCTTGTAGCCTTCCTCACGCAGCGCCTTGCACGCCTGCGCGCCCGAATAGTCGAATTCGCACGCCTGGCCGATGATGATCGGGCCCGCGCCGATGATGAGGATGCTCTTGATGTCTGTGCGCTTCGGCATAACTGCTCTCGATGTCTATGTACGGTTTCTGTTCGTGATCAGGCGGCGACCTTCGCCGACTCCATCAATCTGATGAAGCGGTCGAACAGATAAGCGATGTCGTGCGGCCCCGGCGACGCTTCCGGGTGTCCCTGGAAGCAGAACGCCGGCTTGTCGGTGAGCGCAAAGCCTTGCAGCGTGCCGTCGAAGAGCGAGACATGCGTGACCTTCGCGTTCGCGGGCAGCGTGGCGGCATCGACCGCAAAGCCGTGATTCTGCGACGTGATGACCACGCGGCCGTCTTCCATGTCCTTCACCGGATGATTCGCGCCGTGGTGGCCGGTCTTCATCTTGGTCGTCTTCGCGCCGACGGCGAGACCCATGATCTGGTGCCCGAGGCAGATGCCGAACGTCGGAATGCCGCGCTCGATGAATTCGCGCGTCGCGCGGATCGCGTAGTCGCAGGGTTCCGGATCGCCGGGACCGTTCGACAGGAAGATGCCGTCCGGATTGAGCGCGAGCGCGTCGGCGGCGCTGGCCTGCGCCGGCAGCACGGTGACGTGGCAGCCGCGCTCGGCCAGCATGCGCAGGATGTTGTACTTGACGCCGTAATCGAACGCGACGACGCGGAATTTCGGCGACTTCTGCTCGCCGTAGCCGCTGCCGAGGCGCCACTCGGTTTGCGTCCACTCGTAGCGATCCTGCGTGGACACGACTTTCGCGAGGTCCATGCCGGCAAGTCCGGGGAACGAGCGCGCGAGACGCAGCGCTTCGGCTTCGTCGTCGCTGCCAGCGAGAATGCAGCCGTTTTGCGCGCCCTTGTCGCGCAGCACGCGCGTCAGCTTGCGCGTGTCGATGCCCGCAATGCCGACGACGCCTTGCGCCTTCAGATAATCGGAAAGGGTTTGCTCGGAACGGAAGTTCGAGGCCAGCACCGGCAAATCACGAATGATGAGACCGGCGGCATGGACCTTGGTGGCTTCGACATCTTCGGCATTCACGCCGACATTGCCGATATGCGGATACGTCAGCGTGACGATCTGGCGGGCATAGCTCGGGTCGGTCAGGATTTCCTGATAGCCGGTGATGGCGGTGTTGAACACCACTTCGCCGATCGTCGAACCGGCGGCGCCGATGGATTGACCACGAAAGACCGTGCCGTCGGCAAGTGCGAGTAATGCGGGGGAGAATGACGGCAACACGGGAAGCTCCTTGGGGAACACCCTGTTACCGACCTGTCTGTCCGAAATTCAGGCTTGGGGCCGCGCTCCGGGAGCACGGGTTTCCTTAGCACGATGGCGGCGGCTCACAGGCGGGCATCGTGGCTCGAAGCGGCCCGCTTGCGCGCGGCGAGCGGAGTATCGAAGCGGACGATCGGCGGCGTGCGGCGCGCGCTGCCAGGCGCAGCGAACGACGGGGAATGGGAGGTAGGCGCTAGGGTGCGGGTTGATATGCTCAAACCTTAGAATTATAGCGCGAAGTCGGCTACTTGGCCATATTTGGGGAATTTCCGCTTGCGGACGATGCGGAAAGCCGATCGCTCATGACGCAGTGCGCTCCGTCTTTTGAAGCGCCCGGCTCGGCAGCACATACCAGACGGCGCTGGCCACCTGCAACGCGATCAACGCCACCCACACGGTTTGATGCGCCGTCGCCGGAAAATGGCCGCCCTCGGCCGGCCAGAACGACAGCATCGCGCCGATGCCGACCTGAAAGCCGAAGATCAGCAGGAAGAGCACGAGCGTGAGCGTCGTGTTCGCGCGGCCGATCATGTGCGGGGGGAAGTGTTCGGCCATCACCGCGTAGCTGAGAATGCCGGCGCCGCCGAAGATGCCGTATGCCGCAAGCAGCGCGGCCGGCGGCAACGGCACGCGCACCACCATCAGCAATTGCACGGCGACATAGAGCGCCATTCCGGCGCCGCAGAACGCGTACACCGAGACGCCCCGCCGCTCCATACCGCGCGCCGCCGCGCCGAAACCGACGCAGCCGAACATCATCGCGAACCCGAGCACGGAGACGAGCGCCGCGGCATGCGCCGGCGTAAGGCCCATCACGTCGAGCAGATAGGGGCGTATCCAGAGCGATTGCATCGCGTAGAACACGCCTTGTGACACGACCGAAAACGACGCGATCTTCCAGAACGCCCCGCTCATCAAAATGTGCCACGTGCCCTGGAACTGGGTAATGACATCCGCCTGATGACGCGTGTCCCGGGTGCGCGGCGCAAACAGCGCGATCGCGGCCGCGACAAGCAGCGTGAAGACACCCAGCCCGGCACACACTTGCCGCCAGCTCGCGACATGCAACAGCGACGCAAGCGGCGATCCGACCACGACGCCGCCCAGCCCGCCGACCGCCATCGTGAGCCCGTTGATGAGCGGCAGCCGCGCGACCGGGAAATGCTGCGCCGACGCCTTGAACGCCGCGCTCAGACAGACGGATACGCCGACGCCAATCAACAAACGCCCCGCCATGAGGCCGGCCAGCCCGTGCGACGCCCCGAACACCCAGATGCCCGCCGCCGCGAACAAGAGCATTCCGGCGGTGACCGGGCGCGGCCCGAAATGGTCGAGCATCACGCCAACAGGAATCTGCGCGACGGCAAAGCCGATGAAGTACAGCGACGTGAGCAGACCGAGATCGGCGGCGGACAGGCCGAGATCGTGCGTAATGAGCGGAGCAAAGCCGAGGTTGACGCCCCGAAATACGTACGACACGAAGTATCCGGCAGCGAACAGCAGGAAGACGCGGAGACGAACGGAGGACGGCATGCGATTCATTGCCTGCTTAATTCTTCTGGAACGCCAGTTTAACCGTGCCGCCAAATGAAAACGCCGTCACCTTGGTGACGGCGTGGATAACGCAAGGATGCGAAGCGCTCGCGCTTACTTCTTCTTGCTCTTCGCGCTGCTGGCGTGCGTGGCGGCAGCCTTCGTCGTTTTCGGCGCGGCGGGATGACTGCTGCCCGCCTTCGATGCGCTGACCGACGACGACACGCGCGTCACCGTATGGCCCGGCGCCTTGCCGCTAGGCGTTTTCGCCGTCACGCGCGTGCCGATCTTCCGCACGCCGCCCGACGAACGGCTCGACGCCGCCACTGTTTCAACGCGCACCGGACCCGGCTCGGCCGGCACCGGACGCCCATAAGGGACGTGCAGGACGACGACCTGACCCGGCATGAACATATCGCGACTCGTGCGGTTCCAGGCCTTCACTTGCGCCACCGATACGTTGTACCGGTCGGCCAGCGTGGCAACGCTTTGCTTGCGGCGCACGCGAATAGCCATCTTGCGCGTGTCCGGCACGTCGCGCTCGACGGCGAGAATCGCGTTGGCGGCGACGTCGGCGCTGATATCTTCGTCGTCGTCATCCGTGCGCGGCACGACGATGGTCGAGCCCGGCTTCAGGCGCATGCCTGCCGGAATGCGGTTGACCGACATGAGCGTGTCCGCATCGACACCGATTTTCTCGGCGATGGCCGCAGGACGCGCCCGCTCCGTCACCGTGTACGTGGTCCATGACGACAGCGCGCCCGTGTACGAACCGAGGTTGCGCTGGAAGGTGGCGGCGTTGTCGAACGGCAGAAGGATCTGCGGGTTCGTCGCACCGAGAATGACCGGCTTGGCGAACGACGGATTCAGCGAGCGGAATTCCTCGACGCTCATGCCGGCGAGCTTCGCGGCCATGGTCACGTCGATGTCGCGCGCGGTCGTGACGGTCACGAAGTACGGGTGATTCGGGATATCCGGCAGCGCGAGGCCATATTGCTGCGGATTCGCCACGATGTTCTTGACTGCCTGCAACTTCGGCACGTAGTTGCGCGTTTCGTTGGGCATGCGCAGGCTTTCGTAGTCAGTCGGCAAGCCGGCCGCTTCGTTACGCGCAATCGCGCGCTGCACGTTGCCCTCGCCCCAGTTGTATGCGGCGAGCGCGAGATGCCAGTCGCCGAACATGTCGTGCAGGCGCGAGAGGTAGTCCAGCGCGGCGCTCGTCGACGCAAGCACGTCGCGCCGCTCGTCCTGCCACATGTTCTGCTTCAGGTTGTAGTCGCGGCCGGTGCCCGGCACGAACTGCCACATGCCGGCCGCCTTCGCCACCGACAAAGCCTGCGGATTGAACGCCGATTCGATGAACGGCAGCAGGGCCAGCTCAGTCGGCATATGGCGCTGCTCGAGTTCTTCGACGATGTGATACAGGTATTTTTGCGAACGCGTCGTCATGCGCTCGACGTAGTCGGGGCGCTGCGCATACCAGTTCGCCTGCATGTCGACGAGGTCGCTTTGCAGATCGGGAATCTGGAAGCCGCCACGAATGCGGCTCCACAAGTCGGCCGACCCCGCGAGCGAGGTGACAGGCGTCTTGTCGACGTTGATGGTTTCCTTGGCGGCTGCGGTGCGGCGAATCGTGTCAGCGACTTCTTGCTGCGAGGCGGCGGTAGGAGTGGCGGAGGTTGTACTCGTGGCGGGCGCTGTCGGTCCTTGACTGGCGCAGGCGGCCAGCATCAGGACGGATAGCGCACTCAGTGTTAGTCGCATGAACGTCTCTGCTTCCAAAGAGTGAGGCTTGGAAATTTGGAGCCGATAGTACGGAACCGCACCTAGGACGTCAATAAGAATGCGCGCAAAACCCCTGCAAAATCTTGTATCTAACGCCGTTTCCAAGGTATCGGATGAACTTCTCGCGAAGTTTCGGGATTATCGGAACGTGTCTTTCCAGCCGCGCATCAGGCGAAATGCGTCCAGCCGGTCCGCGATCGGCGTGCCGAACTGCGCGGCGAGCCTGGCCTGAATCGCAGGGTCGTCGACGCGCAGGAACGGATTGACCGCCTTCTCGTGCGCGATCGTCGTCGGCAACGTGGGCTTGCCGGCGGCGCGCAAGGTCTGCGCTTCGTCGTTCCAGCGGACGAGCGCGGCGCTCTCCGGCTCGCATGCGCGCGCAAAGCGGATGTTCGACAGCGTGTACTCGTGCGCGCAATGCACCTGCGTGTCGTCGGGAAGCGCGGCGAGCGAATCGAGCGAGGCGAGCATCTGTTGCGGCGTGCCTTCGAACAGACGCCCGCAGCCGCTTGCAAACAGCGTATCGCCGCAAAAGAGATGCGGCGTGCCGCGCGCATCGCCCGCCTGGAAGTACGCGATGTGGCCAGCCGTGTGACCAGGAACGTCGATGACCGTGAATTCGAGCGCGGGCTGCGCGATGCTTACCGAATCGCCGCCGGCGAGCCGCGTCGTCACGTGCTCGATGCGCTCGCCAGCCGGGCCGTACACGGGCACGCCGCCCTCTGCCGTTCGGCTATCGAGCAGCGCTTTCACGCCGCCGACGTGGTCGTGATGATGGTGCGTGAGTAAAATAGCGGTCAGCCGCCAGCCGCGTTTCGCGAGATACGCTTCGACCGGCGCGGCGTCGCCCGGATCGATGACGACCGCATCGCGCGAATCCGACACGATCCAGATGTAGTTGTCCTCGAACGCCGGAACCGGCACGTATTCCAGCGCCGGCTTGGGCGTGCGTTTGGACGAATCTTCAGCAAGTGAATCCATGGCGATCATCTACGCGGCATCCGAACATGTCTGACCGAGCGATTATAGACTGGCCCGCCTGGACCAACTCCGCGCCCGGACGCTACGTGCTCGAATGGGAGCAGGCGCAACTCGATCGCGTGGTGTCGGACATCTTCGGCTACCACGCGCTCCAGCTCGGCATGCCCCAGCTCGATGCGCTGCGCGAAAATCGCATGACCGGCCGCGCCCTCGTGCTCGATTCGGAAAGCGGCGCAAGCGCCCCGTACACGCTGCCGCACGCGGCCGGCAACGGCGTGAGCGCGCTGCCCGCCGCGAGCGCGCCGGACGGTCGCAGTACCGTCTGGTGCGATTTGCTGGATCTGCCGTTCGAGGCGCAGAGCGTCGATCTGCTCGTGCTGCCGCATACGCTCGAGTTTTCGCGCGATCCGCACCGGCTTTTGCGTGAAGCCGAGCGCGTTCTCGTGCCCGAAGGTCAGCTGATCATCCTCGGCTTCAATTCGTTGAGTCTGTGGGGCGCGCGGCAATCCCTCGGCAAGGTCGCCGGACGCCCGTTCGTGCCGGCCGCGCACGAGATGATCGCGTTCACGCGTATCAAGGACTGGATCAAACTGCTTGGATTCGATCTTGAACGCGGGCGTTTTGGCTGCTATCGTCCGCCGCTACTCACCGACAAATGGCTGCAGCGCTACGAGTTCATGGAGCCGGCCGGCGACCGCTGGTGGCCCATCTTCGGCGCGGCCTACATGATCACCGCCGTGAAACGCGTACGCGGCATGCGGCTCATCGGTCCGCGCAAGCTGAAGAAACCCGCGCTCGCGCCCGGCCTCGCGCCCGTCGCCGCCCCGCACACCCGCAACGAGCATTGATGACTGAAGAATCCGCATCGACGAAAGTAATCGACATCTACACGGACGGCGCCTGCAAGGGCAATCCCGGCCCCGGCGGATGGGGCGCCCTGCTCCGCTTCGGCTCGCTGGAAAAAGAGCTGTTCGGCGGGGAAGCCGCCACGACCAACAACCGCATGGAACTGATGGCCGTGATCGCCGCTCTCGAAGCGCTCAAGCGGCCGTGCCACGCCGTGATCCACACCGACTCTCAATACGTGCAGAAAGGCATCAGCGAGTGGATACACGGCTGGAAGAAAAAGAACTGGATGACCGCCGCGAAAACGCCCGTCAAAAACGCCGATCTGTGGAAGCGGCTCGATGCGCTCGTCGGCCAACACCAGATCGAATGGCGCTGGGTGAAGGGTCACGCGGGCCATCCAGAGAACGAACGCGCCGATGCGCTCGCCAATCGCGGCGTGACATCGCTTGCCGATAGCTGAACGTACGCACCGACAAAGACATCTCATGCGCCAACTGATACTGGACACGGAAACCACCGGCCTGAACGCTCGCACGGGCGACAGGATCATCGAAATCGGCTGTGTCGAACTCGTGAATCGCCGGCTGACCGGCAACAACCTGCACTTCTACGTGAACCCGGAGCGCGATAGCGACCCCGGCGCACTCGCGGTGCACGGTCTCACGACCGAGTTTCTCAGTGACAAGCCGAAGTTCGCGGAGATTGCCGCCGAGTTGCGCGATTTCATCTCAGGCGCGGAGCTGATCATCCATAACGCGCCGTTCGATATCGGCTTCCTCGACATGGAATTCGCACTACTCGGGCTGCCGAAGACCACCGAGATGTGCGCCGGCGTGATCGATACGCTCGTCAACGCCAAGCAGATGTTCCCCGGCAAGCGCAATTCGCTGGATGCGCTATGCGACCGCTTCGGCATCAGCAACGCGCATCGCACGCTACACGGCGCGCTGCTGGACTCGGAGCTGCTCGCCGAAGTCTATCTGGCGATGACGCGCGGACAGGAAAGCCTCGTCATCGACATGCTCGGCGAGACGCAGTCCGAGGGCGCGGGCGACGCCCCGCGCATTTCGCTCGACGATCTCGATCTGCCGGTGATCGCCGCCACCGCCGACGAAGTCGCTGCCCACGAAGCCGTCCTCAACGATCTCGACAAGGCAGTCAAGGGCACGAGCGTATGGCGCATCGAAGCGGCCGAAACCGAGCCTGACGCAGTTGCCGCATAATTTTCGAAGTTTCTTAAAGAATGGCTTTACGAAGAGCGATAGTCCTGACATAATCTCAATCTCTTCGGGTGGTTAGCTCAGCGGTAGAGCACTGCCTTCACACGGCAGGGGTCACTGGTTCGATCCCAGTACTACCCACCAGGATTCTGGTGCTGGTAAAGCCAAGACACCGAAGATCAAAAGGCCCAAGTCTCACGACTTGGGCCTTTTTCATTTGTCCGGCGCTTTTCGCTTCAATGCGCCCACACGCCGCGCGCCATTCCGCTCGCCGCAATCACCATCACGATGACGAGCGCCGCTTGCACATCGCTCATCCACGCAAATCGCCGGGCGCGCGTGAGGTCGATCGCCCCGCCTTGCGCCAGCGCGATCCGCCAGCGAATCAGCGCGAGCATCGGCGACACTTCGATCAAGAGAATTGCCACGAGCGCGGTCATCTTCAAGTGAAAAAGCGGCTCATGCAGATAGTACGCGCCGCCCTTCTCGAAGCCGCCGAACGCGCGCATCACGCCCGTCACGATCAGCACGATGGCCGTCACGCCCCACACGGAGTCGGAGCGGAACACGTCGCGCAGACGCGTGTCATTCGCTTGCACCGACTGCACCGCATCGAGCCTTCGCAGCGCACGCGCACGCGCGAGCACCGAACCGAGCGCGAAGCCGAAAGCAAGCAGATGAAGTGCGGCAAGCAACCAGCGTATCAGCATCGTTTCCCCCACCATCGACAAGGAAGACCTGCTCGCTACAACGGCTCAAACCTGATGCAGAGTGGCGTCCAGCGCGCGGGCCGCGTTGCGATCGCCTTCCGTGGCGAGCGGCGCACGGAACACCGTGGTGCGGTTGTGCCCGGCGGCGGCCGGCGAATCCCACATGAGTTCGACCTTGGGCCGGCGCGCGAACCAGCTCCGCCGGGTGGCGCCGTTCGATTGCAGTGTCGATGCAGCCGGCTGCGTCACGGGCGTCAGCATCGTCGCGGACGATGCGCCCGCGCCCGGCGGCGTCGGCCATTTCACCGAAAGCTCGCGCGCATCGTACTGGCCGAGCTTGCGGCTTTCGGCCCAGACCATCGCGGTGCGGGTGACGGGATCGAGGGAGATGGCGTATCGGCCAATCGCGAAACGCCTTGCCGCGATGTTCGTGCGCCATAGCGCGCGCGGCCGGCAGATCCACATCACGACCGCATAGAGCGCCGGGCCGACGACGAGCCAGCCGTTAGTCGCCGCGAGCGCATCCACGAAGCCCCGCCAGCCCGCCGTCCAGACGAAAGGGACAAGCGAAAACACCGCGAACCCGAAAGTGAGCAGCGCGAGGAAGCGCAACGCTTGCCTGAGCCACTGCGGCAACGGATGCAGCGGCCGGTCCATGCGCGCCTTGGCGCCCGGCAGGACGATCAGCAGAAAAAACAGCACGAGATTCAGGCACGCCCACGGCGACAACGTCATCGCGCGCAGCGAGGACAGATAGCCGGTGTGCGACATGGCGAACACCCATCGCGCCGCGAGCACCACTCCGATTGCTCGCAGCGCGAAAACGGTGCCCGCGCCCGGTGCCGGCGCCGCGCTGGTTTGCCTGGTTCTCGCCAAAACGTGCGCTCCTCTTGACCGGAGCGGGCGCTCTTTTACGCCGCACTCGGTCCCATGCGATTGATTGCTATCGATACAGTTGCACGCCGTCGCGCGGCCGTGCGCTTCGCATCGCGAAGCCCGAACATTATAGGGAGATTACGGATGTCGTCAGAGGTTTCGCAACGCGAACGCGGCCCGGTACTCGAAATCGTCGTTTTACTGTGCCGATAGCACAACGCCCCGCGCGCCTTGGCGGCACGCGGGGCGTTTTCATGCCGCATCGCTGCGGCACGAGCGATGCAACGACGCTCAGGCGCTGGCTTCGCGCAGAACGGTGCGGCGCTTCTGACGCAGCAGTTCTTCGTAGTTCTGGACGTAGCGCGCAGCCATCACCTTCGACGAGAAGCGTGTTTCGAAGGTTTCGCGCACCTTCGCGCGCGACAGCGTGTCGAGACGCTTCACCGCGGCAATCGCCGACAACTCGTCTTCCACGACGAAGCCCGATACGCCGTTCTCGATCACTTCCGGCACCGAGCCGCGATTGAACGCGATCACCGGCGTGCCGCAGGCCATCGCTTCGATCATCACGAGGCCGAAGGGCTCCGGCCAGTCGATCGGGAACAGCAGTGCATGCGCGTTGCCGAGGAACTCGGTCTTTTCCGATTCGCTGATCTCGCCGATGTACTCGACGTGCGGCAGCGCGAAGAGCGGCTTGATCTCGTCTTCGTAATAAGCACGGTCGGCCTTGTCCAGCTTGGCCGCGATCTTGATCTTCATGCCCGCAGCCTGCGCGATGCGAATCGCCCGGTCGACGCGCTTTTCCGGCGAGATGCGGCCGAGGAACGCCAGGTAGCCCGGCTTCACGTTCGGAATCGGCGTCAGCAGGTTTTCCGGCAGGCCGTGATACACCGTCGACAGCCAGTTCGCCTGCGGCAGAGGCTGGCGCTGGTTGTCGGAGATCGACACGACCGGCACGTCATTGAACGTGTTGAAGATCGGTTGCAGTTCCGGCAGGTCGAGGCGGCCGTGCATCGTCGTCAGGAACGGCACCGGCTGGCGCGCGAACAGCGAGAACGGATAATAGTCGATGTGGAAATGCAGCACGTCGAATTCGTCGGCGCGGCGGCGGACTTCTTCGAGCAGCAGCATGTGGGGAGCCATCGTGTCGCGGATCGTCGGATCGAGACGCAACGCTTGCGGCCAGAAAGCTTCCAGCTTCGCGGACGTTTGCGAATCACCGCTCGCGAAGAGCGTGACGTCGTGTCCGGCCTCGACGAGTGCCTCGGTCAGATATGACACCACGCGTTCCGTGCCGCCATACAGCTTCGGCGGAACAGCCTCGTGGAGGGGCGCGATTTGAGCGATTCGCATTGTCGTGAAACTCCTAATGAAAGGTCAGGCAAAGTACTGCTGTCATGTTTACGTCGGGAGCAATTCGCTCGCCTCGGGCGAAAGCGGCCGCCGCGCATTCGCCGCGGCGTGAAAGCTGGTGCTCGAGTGAAAAAGCGGGGTCGCCGATCACTGTTGGGCGCGACCTAAAACGAGCAAGTCAGAGACTACATCTCAAAAAGCGCCGCGCATGGAAATAACGCGCTTCTGCTCCGCAGGTTGACGGCTTCCTACAGAAAGCTGTCAAAAAAGGCAGAGGTCGAGCCGGGGCGGATTATGAAGCCTGGGCTGGCGGCGGCAAGCGGGGCATTTCAACTTATTTACCTTGTTACACGGGGGATACACTTTGGAAACCCCTGTTTATTAAGGTTGTTCTACATTGGAGCACGTGCCCTCGACGGCGCACGGGAGGCGCTTCGCGCTTTCGGCACCGTTGCAGCGCGCCTGGCGATGCTGGCGCGGCGCATGCTTTCGTCGTCGCTGTCGTGCAGGCGCTCCGGATTGCGAGCGCGGCCCCTTGTGGACTATTTCCACGCGTGGCTGCGCTCCATCGCAAAAAAGCGCGCATTGTGCTTACAATGCGCGCCCAAGCCCAAAGCTGTGTGCGTCGGTTCCATGCGAGCAGCAACGAAGCCCCGCTCGCTGAAACAACGACGGTTCGATGCCGGACGGAAGGAAAGTCCGCGCATCATTTGCCTGAACGACGTTCGCCTCTCCGGTTACTGGCTACAATTCAGCCAGTGAAGACGGCGCGTCGTCGCCGGGTTCGATGCGATCGCGCCGCGGCGGCGGACGCATCGAACAGGACGTGCAATGTGAATGGCATCGCCCCAGGACGCAGCACACGCTCAACCGCTTTACGACCAAAAAAGACCATTGGACCAACTCACCGTCTCCCAGCGTAACGCGCACAACGCGAAGCTCGCGAGCTACGCGAATCGCCCGCTTGCGTTCCTGATGCGCTATATCCGCCGGCATCCGGTCGCGCATGCCATCGTGCTCGCCAGCGTGTTCGCCGCAGTCGGTTGCGCGCTCGCATCGCAATATGCGATCAAGCATCTGATCGACGTGCTCAGCCAGGGGCGCGGCCATCCCGGTCCGCTCTGGGGCGCGTTCATGATCCTGGTCGGCCTGATCGCCGCCGACAACCTGCTCTGGCGGGTCGGCGGCTGGGTCGGCGCTCATGTGTTCGTGATCGTCACCGGCGATCTGCGCAAGGATCTCTTTTCCTATCTCTCCGGTCACTCGCCGACGTACTTCTCCGAGAAGCAGCCGGGGATGCTCGCAAGCCGCATCACGGCGACCTCGAACGCCATTTACACGTCCGAAAACGTGATGGCGTGGAACGTCCTCCCGCCCTGCATCGCGGTGCTGGGGGCGATCGTGATGATCGTCGCGGTGAATCCGCTGATGGCCGCCGGGCTGATGTGCTGTTCGCTGGTGCTCGCGTTCATCCTGTACCGGCTCGCGAAACGCGGGTCCGCGCGGCATCACAGCTTTGCGTCGAAGGCGGCGTCGGTCGACGGCGAGCTCGTCGACGTGATCGGCAATATGTCGCTCGTGCGCGCGTTCGGCATGACCTTCAACGAGCAGAAGCGCTTCGGCTCGACCGTGAAGGCCGAAATGGTCGCGCGCCAGCAGAGCCTGCTGTATCTGGAAAAGCTGCGCCTGTTCCACGCGGTCGTCACGGCGATCCTCTCCGCCGGGCTGCTCGGCTGGGCGCTGTGGCTGTGGTCGGAAGGCCGCGCCACTTCCGGCGATATCGTGCTCGTCAGCTCGCTCGGCTTCACGATTCTCCACGGCACCCGCGATCTCGCCGTCGCGCTCGTCGATGTGACCCAGCACGTCGCGCGTCTCGCCGAAGCCGTGCAGACGCTGCTCGAACCGCACGGCATGCCCGATCGCTCGGACGCGACGGAACTGGTGCCGCAAGGCGGGCGCGTCGATTTCGAAGGCGTCACGTTCGCGTATCCGCGCCGCCGTCCGATTCTCGACAACTTCCATCTGCATATCGAGCCGGGCCAGCGCGTCGGTCTGATCGGCAAGTCGGGCGCGGGCAAGTCCACCGTGCTGGCGCTGCTGCAACGCTTCTACGAGCCGCAGAAAGGCAGCATCAAGATCGACGGCCAGGATATCGCCACGATCACGCAGGACAGCCTGCGCCACGCGATCGCGCTGGTGCCGCAGGACATTTCGCTGTTCCATCGCACGGTGTTCGAGAACATCGCGTACGGGCGTCCGGAAGCGAGCCGCGAGGAAGTGCTCGCCGCCGCACGCGAGGCGCGCTGCACGGATTTCATCGAAGCGATGCCCGAAGGTTTCGATACGATCGTCGGCGATCGCGGCGTGAAGCTGTCGGGCGGCCAGCGGCAGCGCATCGCGATTGCGCGCGCCATTCTGAAGAACGCGCCGATCCTGCTGCTCGACGAAGCGACTTCCGCGCTCGACAGCGCATCGGAAGAAGCGATCCAGCAGGCGCTCGACCGGCTGATGGTCGGCCGCACGGTGATCGCGATCGCGCACCGTCTGTCGACGCTGCAGAACTTCGATCGCATCATCGTGATGAGCGCGGGCAAGGTCATCGACGACGGCTCGCCGCAAGAACTGCGCGAGCGGCCGGGGCTGTATCGCGAGTTGCTGGCGAAACAGCACGGCAAGCTGCCGTCCATCGTCGCGACGCCGCACAAGCAGCCGGCGTAAAAAGAAGCCGCGTTCTCGAAAGAAACGCGGCTTTTTTATCGCTTAGCGCGCCTTCAGATCGCGCAGGAAGTTATCGCGCCACACCGACACGTTGTTATCCCGCAGCAGCGCATACATGTCGCGATGCCTTGCGCGGCGCTCTTCCAGCGGCATTGCGAGCGCAGTGGCGAGCGCTTCCGCCATGCCGTCGATGTCGAGCGGATTCACGATCAACGCCGCTATCAGCTCACGCGCCGCGCCCGCGAATTGCGACAGCACGAGCACGCCGGGATCGTCCGGATCCTGCGCCGACACGTATTCCTTGGCGACGAGGTTCATGCCATCGCGCAGCGGCGTGACGAAGCCGACGTGCGCCTCGCGAAACAGCGCGGCAAGCACCGGCCGCTCGTACTGGCGATGGATATAGCGGATCGGCGTCCAGTCGAGCTCGGCGTATCGCCCGTTGATGCGGCCCGATTCCGCTTCCAGTTGCAAGCGGATATCGCGATAGGCGTCGACGTCCGAGCGCGTCGGCGGAGCGATCTGCAGAAACGACACGTTGTTGCGCTGCTGCGGATCGTGCTCCATCAGGCGCTCGAACGCGCGGAAACGCTCGACCAGTCCCTTCGAATAATCCAGCCGATCGACGCTCATCACGAGCTTGCGCTGGTGCAGCGTCGCCTTGACGGTCTGCACGTCGCGGCCGCTTTCGCCGTCTTTTGCCAGTGCACGGACTTCATCGGGATACACGCCGATCGGATACGCCGCCGCCTTCAGCGTCTTGCCGAACGCGCGCACCTCCACGGGCTTCGCCGTGTGCCGGGTGAGCGTGCCGCCCGCTTCGGTTTCGACGTAATCGCAAAACGCATGCAGATCAGGCTCCGTCTGGAAGCCGAGCAGATCAAACGCACACAGCGCCTCGACGAGTTCGCGATGACGCGGCACGCTCAGCAGAATCTGCGACGCCGGAAACGGGATATGCAGGAAAAACCCGATGCGGTTCGTCACGCCCAGCTCGCGCAGCGCCTGCGCGAACGGAATCAGATGATAGTCGTGGACCCAGATGACGTCATCGGGCCTGAGCAGCGGCGCAAGTTGCGCGGCGAGCCAGCGATTCACGCGGCAATAGCCGTCGTACTCTTCGCGATCGAATTCGATGAGATCCGGGCGATAGTGAAACGCGGGCCACAGCGTCGCGTTCGAAAAGCCGCGGTAGTACTGGTCGTAATCGCGGCGCACGAGACCGATGGTCGCGAACGTCACCGGCCCCTGCTCTTCCAGCTTTATCGCTTCGGGCGGCGCGGTGAGCACGTCGCCGCTCCAGCCGAACCACACGCCGCCGGTCTCCTTGAGCGCGTCGTAGACGCCGACCGCGAGCCCGCCCGCCGCCGGGCCACCTTCCGAAATCGGCGCAACCCGGTTCGACACGATGATCAGACGGCCCATCAGGCGTGCTTCCCGGCGGTGCCCGCGATCACTTGCAGCCAGTCGAGCAGCAATTCGACCGATTCGATGCGCGCCCGCGCGACGGTATCGCCCGCGCCGATCTTGATCGACAGGCCATCGAATTCGTTGACGACCGCGAAGCCCTTCTCGTCGGTGAGATCGTCGCCGATGAAGACGGGCTTGCGGCCCGTGAACGGCGGCTCGGCCATGAAGGCGCGCAACGCACGGCCTTTATCGACGCCCCTCGGCTTGATCTCGTACACCATCTTGCCCGGCTGAAGCACGTAGGCGTCGGCGTATTCCGCGACGAGACGCTCCGTGGCCGCGCGCGCGGCCGGCTCGCGCTCGGGCGCATTCCGGTAATGCAGCGCGAGCGCCGCGCCCTTGATTTCGAGCAGCATGCCAGGATTCGCGCTGACGACGCCTTCGAGCACGTGTTCCATGCGCAAGAGCCGCTCGTCGTGGAAGCCGATGCGCTGCACGTCGCCATTGGCGTCGCGCCGCTCCGCGCCGTGCATCCCGGCGACGGGCAGATCGGGCATCTGCAGGAACGAATCGATATTGTCGATGCCGCGTCCCGACACGACCGCGACCGCATTATTGGTCGCGCGCCGCAGCGACGCGAGGATGTCGGGCACCGAACGCGGCACGAAAATGCCGTCGGGCGTGGAAGCGAGTTCGACGAGTGTGCCGTCGAAATCGAAGAAGAACGCCGTCTCGGCAAGAGACAGGGAATCGGGAAGAATTTGCATCGATCTTTAGCCTGTGGTTTGCCTCGTGTGGCGCGAGCCGAAGCCGGAGGCGCGCATGTTACGTGCGCCAGCTTTCGATTTCCAACGCGCGCAACTTACGGATTCGCTTGTCCGGCTTTCGGCGAGCCTGAAGTATGCGGCAAATCGTCTCAAAAATAAGCCGCAGGATAGATGATGCGCCACCTCCGGCCTCGAAGACGTGTATTTTGCGATAGATGTTCATGCCATCAAACCCCCGCCGCACGCCGCTTTCACCCTTTTCGATGCACGCTTCGTTCCCTATCTCGCCGGTTTCGCGTGTTCTGCGCTGGCGCAGGTTCATCGCTCTCGTTTTGTTTTGGGCGCTGGCCGCGTGCTCGCGGCCGACCGAACCGTGGCATCTGACCGATGTCTCCGGGCATCTGCCCGACCTCGACTTCTCTCTCACCGATGACACCGGCGCGCACGTCACCGGCCGGTCTTTCGCGGGCCGCGCAACGCTCGTCTACTTCGGCTATACGCACTGCCCCGATGTCTGCCCGGAAACGATGGCGCGTCTCATGCAGGTGCTTCAGCAACTCGGGCCGGATGCCGACGCGGCGCGCATTGTGTTCGTTTCCGTCGATCCCGCCCGCGATACGCCCGCGCTCCTGCACGCGTATGTCCGCGCCTTCGACGACCGGCACGCCGTCGGACTGACAGGCGACGATCGCGCGATCGAAGCCATCGCGCAGCGTTATCGCGTGGCGTATCAGATGGAGAAGCGCGATCCGAACGGCGCATACGAAGTGACGCACAGTTCGGCGGTGTATATCTTCGATCGCGACGGCCACGCGCGCGTGCTCGCCGCGGACAGCGATTCGATCGACGCCATCGCCGCCGATCTGCGCCGCGTCATTCACGCGAAGGACGCCTGACGATGACGACGCTGCTCTACTGGCTCGATCCGTGGGAGCCGTCGCCGACGGTCGTGATCGCGATACTCGTCGCCGCCGTGCTGTTCGCGCGCGGCGCACGGCATGCGCGGGTGTCGATATCGCGGCGTATCGCGTTCTGGGCCGGATTGAGCGCGCTCTACGTGGCGCTGCATACGCGGCTCGATTACTTTTTCGAGCACGAGTTCTTCATGCATCGGCTGCAGCATCTGGTGCTGCATCACCTCGGGCCCTTCCTGATTGCGCTGTCGTATCCGGGGGCGGCGCTGCGCGCAGGCGTGCCGTTCGAATGGCGGCGGCGCTGGCTGCGTCCGGCCGCGCAGACTCGCGTCGCACGCACGATGTTCGATATCGTGTTCAATCCGGTTATCGCGCTGACGCTGTTCGTCGGGCTGATCTACTTCTGGCTGCTATCGCCGATTCACTTCAAGGCGATGCTCGATTACCGGCTCTATCGCGTAATGAACTGGAGCATGGTGATCGACGGCCTGCTCTTCTGGTGGCTCGTGCTCGACCCGCGTCCCGCGCCGCCCGCGCGGCTCGCGCCCGGCCGGCGCATTCTCGTAGTGATCGCCGCCATTCCGCCGCAGATCATGCTCGGCGCGTTCATCTTCTTCACGCCGCGCGAGCTGTATCCGATCTATTCGATTTGCGGCCGCGCGTTCACCTGGATCACGCCGATGCGCGATCAGCAGATCGGCGGACTCTTGCTCTGGATTCCCGGCTCGATGATGAGCGTGATCGGCGCGCTGATCGCGCTGCGCCACTGGCTGCGGTTGTCGGCGCGTGCGCGGTTGCGTCAGGAGTCGAAGCCGGGGCGGCGCATCCAGACATGCGGGATGCCATCTTCGTCATGCACCCCCGACGAAGCGACGAACCCGAACGCGCCGTAGAAGCGCTGCAAGTGCGCCTGCGCATGCAGGCTGATCGGCTGGTCGGGCCACTGCTTGAGGATTTCTTCGAGCGCGCGCTGAAGCATCGCGTTGCCGAGCTTCATGCGGCGAAAGCCGACGGTCGTCAGCACGCGGCCGATACGGACGTCCTTTTCCTTTTCGTCCGGATGACCCGGCAACAGCACGCGCAGATAGCCCGCGAGTTTCGGGCGCGTCTCGCCTTTGCCGTACGCCAGCAGATGCCATGCGTCGGTATCGAGCCCGTCGATATCGCCGTACACGCAGTTCTGCTCGACGACGAACACCGCGCTGCGTGCGGCGAGCATGTCGTAGACTTCGGCGGTGGTCAGGTCATCGAAGCGCTTCCAGCGCCACTCGAGGTCGGAGAGTTGGGTGGTCATCGTTGTAGGTATCGGAGGCCTTGCGGCGTGCCGCAATTATGCCGCGAGGCAGCCGGAGCAAAACGCCGCGGAAAAAGAAAAAGCCCTGACGAGTCAGGGCTTTTTAAGTGGAGGCGCGAACCGGAGTCGAACCGGTCTAAACGGCTTTGCAGGCCGCTGCATAACCGCTTTGCTATCGCGCCAAAAGCGGTGTGGCTTGCCAGCCAATCTGAGTCGGCCAGTCTACCAAACAAAAAGGGAAGCTTTGCTTCCCCTTTGACTGGAGCGGGAGACGAGGCTCGAACTCGCGACCTCAACCTTGGCAAGGTTGCGCTCTACCAACTGAGCTACTCCCGCATATCCTGCGCTGCTACTGCCTTTCCGATGCCGCTTCGCCGACCGAACCGATGAGCGCTGCTCACACCGAAACTTTCAAACTGGAGCGGGAGACGAGGCTCGAACTCGCGACCTCAACCTTGGCAAGGTTGCGCTCTACCAACTGAGCTACTCCCGCATTTGCTGCTTATTTACTGCTTAACTGACTGCTTCGCTTCCTTGCTGCTCCGCGTCGCGCATCAGAGAAACGAGATTATGTAGAAGCCAAAGAGACCTGTCAACTGTTTTGTCTGCGGTTTTTTCGGCTTCGACGCAATTTTTTGCGCTTACCCTGCCGACTGTTTCAAAGCATGCCGCCGCGCTCGCGAATCTGCGGCCAGGCCAGCTTCATGTAGTAGAACATCGACCAGACGGTGAGAAACGCCGCGACATTGATAAGCCACAAACCCCACACGCGCGAGTCGAGCACCCACTGCGTGCCCGGGATATTCAGGCGGCCGTAGAACAGCAGCATCGGAATGGCGACCATCTGGCAGACCGTCTTGAACTTGCCGAGCGAATTCACCGCCACGCTCTTCGATGCGCCGATCTGCGCCATCCATTCACGCAGCGCCGAAATGGTGATCTCGCGTCCGACGATCACGAGCGCGATCACCGCGTTGAGCCGCGCGCTCTGCACAAGCACGAGCAGCGCGGCGGTGACCATCAGCTTGTCGGCGACCGGATCGAGAAATGCGCCGAACGCCGACGTCTGATTGAGCTTGCGCGCGAGGAAGCCGTCGAACCAATCGGTGAGCGCAGCGAGCACGAATATGACCATCGCGAGCAGGTTGCGATGCTCGAGGCTCAACATCATGTCCGGCAGATAGAACACGCCCACGACGAGCGGAATCAGCACGATTCGCAGCCACGTCAGGAAGATCGGTAGGTTGAACGGCATGGGCGAAAGTGAGATCGAGTGCGTGAGGGGTTGGAGGCGCCATTGTGCCGCGTCGATCCGACGCTCACAAGGCGCGGCTGAAGGCCCCGAAGCGGCGCGCAGCGGGGCCGCTCGTCAATGCAACTGCCGGTAAATCTGCTGTGCAAGCGCAAGCGATATGCCCTCGACGCTCGCCAGGTCCTCGACGCTCGCCGCCTGCACGCCGCGCAAGCCGCCGAACCGCGACAACAGGCGCTGACGCCGCTTCGCGCCGACGCCTTCGAGTTCTTCCAGCCGCGATGTCTGGCGCGTCTTCGCCCGCTTCGCCCGCATGCCGGTAATCGCAAAGCGGTGCGCTTCATCGCGGATTTGAGCGACCAGCATTAGCGCCGCGCTTTCCTTGCCGAGCTCGAGCGCGGGACGGCCGTCCGCGAAGATCAGCGTTTCGAGGCCGACCTTGCGCCCCTCGCCCTTCGCGACGCCCACCAGCATGCCATGGTCGAGCCCAAGCTCCGAAAACACCTGCCGCGCGATTTCCACCTGCCCCTTGCCGCCGTCGATCAGCACGATATTCGGCAGCGTGCCGCCCGCGGCCACGGCCGGCGCGGCGTCGGGCGTGACGTTGGGATCGGCGGCGTCATCCGGCTGCATCGTCGCGGCTTCCTCGTTCGCGTTCGCCGCCGCCTGCGCGACCATCTTCTCGTAGCGGCGCGTGAGCACCTGGCGCATCGCGGCGTAATCGTCGCCGGGCGTGATGCCGGTGATGTTGTAGCGCCGATATTCGCCCGACTGCATCTTGTGATGGTGATACACCACACACGACGCCTGCGTCGCCTCGCCCATCGTATGGCTGATGTCGAAGCACTCGATGCGCATCAGCGCGAGGTCGTCCATGTCGAGCCCGAGCGTTTCCGCGAGCGAGCGCGTGCGCGCCTGCTGCGAGCCCTGCTCCGACAAAAGACGCGCGAGCGCGAGTTTCGCGTTCTGTTCGGCCATCGACAGCCAGACGCGCTTCTGACCTTGCGGCTGACGCAGCAGCGTGACCTTGTGCCCGGCCTGCTCCATCAGCAGATCGACGAGTTCGCGGCTCGCCGGAGCATGACTCACGACGAGCACCGGCGGCACGCGATTGCCGATGTAGTGCTGCGCCATGAACGCTTCCAGCACTTCGGATTCGAGCGCGCCTTCGCGCGCGGCGGGTTCGGTCTCGTCTTCGACGTCCAGTTGAGCTTCGACGCGGGCCGCGTCCGCATCGCCTTCCGTCGTCAACTGCACGCCGTCTTCCGCCTGCGCCTCGTCTCGTGCGGCATTCGCGATCGCTTCGATTTCCGGCGCGGGAACATCGACGAGTGCTGTCGCGTCCGCTCCGACGGCTCCGACGGCTTCGACGGCTTCGACGGTTTCGTCGTCTTCGAGGCCCGTTTCGTCGTCTTCGAGGCCGGTTTCGTCGTCCTCGGGAAGCGGCATCGCGCTTTCCACGTGCGCCGGGAAATACGCCTTGTCACCGAGATGGCGGCCGCCGCGCACCATCGCCAGATTCACGCACACCTTCCCGCCCAGCGCGACGACCGCGAGGATATCGACATCGCTTTCACCGCCGACTTCGATCGCCTGTTGATGCAGCACCGTCGACAGCGAACTCATCTGATTGCGCACCGCCGCCGCCTGCTCGAACTTCAGCTCGGCTGCGAACGCATGCATCTTTTCTTCCAGTTCTTTCATCACTTCGCCCTGCCGGCCAAGCAGAAAGCGCGACGCGTTCGATACATCGCGTGCGTAATCCTCTTTGGTGATGAGACCGGTACAAGGCGCGGTGCATCGCCCGATTTGATGCAGAAGACACGGACGCGTGCGGTTGCTGAACACCGAGTCCTCGCACGTGCGCAACTGGAACACGCGCTGCAAGATTTGAATGCTCTCGCGCACCGCCCAGGCGCTCGGAAACGGCCCGAAATACTGATTCTTCTTGTCGACCGCGCCGCGGTAATAAGCCATGCGCGGAAACGCGTGCCCGGTCAGCTTGAGGAACGGGTACGACTTGTCGTCGCGAAAGAGGATGTTGTAGCGCGGCGCGAGTGCCTTGATCAGGTTGTTCTCGAGCAGCAGCGCTTCGGCTTCAGAGCGCGTGACGGTCGTCTCGATCTTGCGGATGCGCGTGACCATCATCGCGATGCGCGGCGAATGCAGCGTCTTCGTGAAGTAGCTCGACACGCGTTTCTTCAGGTTGCGAGCCTTGCCGACGTAGAGCACGTTGCCGTCGCCGTCGTAATAGCGGTACACGCCCGGCAGATGCGGCAACTGCACAAGCGTCTTCTTCGGGTCGAAAGTCGGATCGGGGGCGTCGGTCTGAGTCATGCAGCGAATATCGTGACGGTGCGCGGAAGGGACAAGGCAGGCGGCGCACCGTGTCTTAGAATCGCCAGTTTAGAACATTACGACGCGGTCTCGCCGCCGCTCATGCCGCCATGTCCACGCCCCCGTCGCATCAAGCAGGCCCGGAACTCGCCTGCGACATCTTCTGCGCGGTCGTCGACAACTTCGGCGATATCGGCGTGTGCTGGCGGCTCGCGCGTCAGCTTCGCGCGGAGCACGGCTGGCGCGTGCGGCTCTTCGTGGACGATCTCGCCGTCTTCCACGCGCTGTGCCCCGCCGTCGATACGTCGCTCGCGCGGCAGGAAGCGGCGGGCGTCGTCATCGAACACTGGCGCGAGCCGGCGCATGCGGGCGACGCGCTCGAGATTGCCGATGTCGTCGTCGAAGCGTTCGCGTGCGAGATTCCGCACGCGTACATCGCCGCGATGGCGCGTCGCGAGCCGAAGCCCGTGTGGGTCAACCTCGAGTATCTGAGCGGCGAAGACTGGGTCGCCGATCTCCACCTGCGGCCGTCGCCGCATCCGCGCTATCCGCTCGAGAAGAGCTTCTTCTTCCCCGGCCTCGGCGCGGGCACGGGCGGCGTGCTGAAGGAGCGCGGCCTCGATGCCGCCCGCGAACGCTTCGATGCCGCGACGTGGTGGCGGGAGCGCGCGGGCATCGAGCGGCCCGACGAGGCATCGACGGTGATCTCGCTGTTCGCGTACGAGAACCCCGCCGTCGATGCGCTGCTCGCGCAGTGGCGCGATGGCGCGTCGCCCGTCGTGCTGCTGGTGCCGGAGGGGCGCATTTCCGGCGCGATCGCGCGCTTCTTCGGCCTGCCGAAGTTCGCTGCGGGAGCATCGGCGCGTGCGGGCGCGCTGCAGGCGCATGCGCTGGGTTTCGTCGAGCAGCCGCGTTTCGACGAACTGCTCTGGGCCGCCGATTTCAACTTCGTGCGCGGCGAAGACTCGTTCGTGCGCGCGCAATGGGCGCAAAAGCCGTTCGCGTGGCACATCTACCCGCAAGCCGACGACGCGCATCTGCCAAAACTCGATGCCGCCCTCGCCCATTACGCCAGCGGACTTTCGCCCTCGGCGCGGGATGCGATCAATCGCTTCTGGCATGCGTGGAACGGCGCGGGCACGCCGGACTGGGCGGATTTCCGGCGGCATCGGGGGGAATTCGAGGCGCGTGCGGCGCAGTGGGCCGATGAACTCGCGGACGTCGGCGATCTGGCGGGCAACCTCGTCGCGCACGTGGCTGCGCGCATGGGCGGCTGACACGGGCGCGCCTGCCCGGCGGCTGGCCAAATCAGCAAAAACTCAGTTAAAATAAGCGGTTATCCGAGCGCAGGCCGCAGTTTTGTTACCGCGGACGGCGCTCCACCTGAATCGATCTAATCCGCAGATCAGCAATCCACGGCAACACTGAAGCCAAATTCAATCGTAAGGACCCAGTTTTTATGAAGACCGCACAAGAACTCCGCGTCGGCAACGTCGTCATGATCGGTAACGATGCCATGGTCGTGCAGCGTGCCGAATACAACAAGTCCGGCCGTAACTCAGCGGTCGTGAAAATGAAGTTCAAGAACCTGCTGACGAACGCCGGCATGGAAACGGTCTACAAGGCCGACGACAAGTTCGACGTCGTCGTGCTCGAGCGCAAGGAAGTGACGTACTCGTACTTCGCGGACCCGATGTACGTCTTCATGGACGCCGACTACAACCAGTACGAAGTCGAAGCCGAAATGATGGGCGACGCGCTCCACTATCTCGAAGATGGCATGGCTTGCGAAGTCGTGTTCTACAACGAGAAGGCCATCTCGGTCGAACTGCCGACCACGCTGGTTCGCGAAATCGTCTACACGGAACCGGCCGTCAAGGGCGATACGTCGTCGGGCAAGGTGCTGAAGACCGCGAAGCTGCACACCGGCTTCGAACTGCAAGTGCCGCTCTTCTGCAACATCGGCGACAAGATCGAAATCGACACGCGCACGAACGAATACCGCAGCCGCGCCTGAAGCGGCATCGCGTAAGCCTTACGCCGGCCACGCCCGGCGCCGGGCGGCGGTGACGGAACCGCCGGTCAAGGCTGTCAATGAAAGCGCCCCATCGCGGGCGCTTTTTCTTTTGCATGAATTTTTTGACAAATTCAGGCAAACTTTACCGCTTGAAAGCAATGGTCTTGATGCAGCAAGCCGGCCCTTTCCTCGCCTATGTTGCTGTTTTTGTTGTAACTACATGGCCGTACCTTGCCGCGCGAGCTGGTTTTTACAATTTGGCACAATTCCTGCTTTATCCGCGCATCGGGACTAAACACGGCACCAGATGCACTTCCAGCGCTTTCGCTTTGGCCAGTGGCCGATCGTTGCGGCGCTTGCGCTGCCTGCTTTCGCGTTGACGGCGGGATGCCAGTCCGCCGCGACCGGCGAGCCGGCCGCAGATTACGCATCGGACGCCTCGGTGACCGCGCGCGTGAAAGCGGCATTGCTTGCCGATCCGGGATTGAAATCGCTCGCGGTCAGCGTGGCGACTTATCGCGGTGTCGTTCAGTTGTCCGGTAACGTGAATTCGGAGGAACAGATTCAGAAGGCCGTCGCCGTAACCCGCAGCGTGTCGGGCGTGCAATCCATCAGCAACGATCTGCACATCAAGCCGCAATGACGCAGTAGTCGATACCCAAGCGCAGGACAAGAACAAACCGCAGCGGGATCCAACGCGCCGCGCAGTCGAAGCATGACAACGCGCCGCAGCCCGCCCACGAGCGCCCGAGTTCCAAGCATCGCCCTTGACCGGCGACGCATGCTGCAACGGCAATTACAGTCTCTTTTGATACGTTGTGTCTGCCATGCCACACGCACTGATTGTCGAAGACGATCCCAACAGCCTGTCCGGCCTGTCCGCGATCCTGTCGGCGGACGGCTTTTCCGTCGATACCGCGACCACGCTCGCCGAGGCGCGCGCCGCGCTGACGCGCTTCATCCCCGATGTCGTACTGATCGACCTCAACCTGCCCGACGGCAGCGGCCTCGATCTGCTGCCGAGCCTGCCGTCGCAACCGCCTGACGGAGCGCTGCCCGTCATCGTGATGACCGGTAACGCGACGGTCGAAAGCGCGATCGAAGGGTTGCGGCACGGCATCTGGGATTACTTGCTGAAGCCGGTCAACATCCCGCGTTTGCGCAGCCTGCTCGCGCGGATTCCGCGTCCCTACGAGCTGACCGAGGAAGTGCAGTCGCTGCGTTCGACGCTGCGCGAGCTCGGCCATTTCGGCGAGATGCTCGGCCGCAGCGCGGTCATGCAGCAGGTCTACGACCAGATCGAGCACACCGCGCCGACCGAAGCCGCCGTGCTGATCTGCGGCGAGCCGGGCACGGGCAAGAAGCTGGCGGCGCGCACCATTCACCAGTTGAGCCGCCGCCGCAAGGGACCGTTCGTGAGCTTCGACTGCTCGACCGCGCGCGCTGACGGCACGCACCGCTCGATGGAAAGCATCCTCTTCGGCCACGAGCGCAATGCGTTCGCGGGCGCGGAGAATCGCGAGCCGGGCCTGCTCGAGCAATCCGGCGGCGGCACGCTGTTCCTCGACCAGATCGATTCATTGCCCGCCCCCCAGCAGGAAGCGCTGTTGCGCGCGCTCGATTCGCAGACGTTCATGCGCGTCGGCGGCAGCAATCGCATCATGACCGACTTCCGCCTGATCGCATCGTCGCGCACGCCGGCGCGCGATGCCGTGACGAGCGGCGCGCTGCGCGAGGACCTGTTCCAGCGGCTGTCCGCGTCGTCGATCGTGCTGCCGCCGCTGCGCGAACGCGACGACGACATCGCGCTGATGGCCGAGCAATTCGTCGATGAACTCAATCGCGAGAATCACATCGCCGGAATCACGAGCGGCTCGCCGAAGCGCATCAGCCCGTCGTTCCTGCGCGAGTGCATCGCGAATGACTGGCCGGGCAACGTGCGCGAAATGCGGGATCGCGTGCGGCGCGCGTACCACGCATCGGGCGAGACGATCGAAACATTGCGCGCCGACGAGCAAGGCGGTCCGGGCGGGCGCGGCCTCAACGGCAGCAGCGTGCAGGTGACCGTCGGCACGGCGCTCGCGGATGTCGAAGACATGCTGATTCGCGCGACGCTCGAAGCGGTCGGCGGGACGCGGCATCGCGCGGCGACGCTGCTTGGCATCAGCCCGAAGACGCTCTACAACAAGCTGCAGCGGATGAAGCTGGAACCGTAGGCTTTACAGCCGCCAAAAAAGAACGCCACGGCAGTTCGCATGCCGTGGCGTTTTTTTGTGTCCATCCGACGGACTTCAGCTCAACGCGCTCGCGATCAACGTCCGGGCCGCCTGATATTCCGGCTGATTCTGCAGCTTGCTCCAGCGCAACGCCTTGCCGCGCGGACGCATCTGCCGGATGCGCTGCTGCGATGCCTTCGACGGCGTAAAGCGCAGTTGCTCCAGCACCTTGCCCGCCTCCTCCGGCTGATTGCAGATCAGCACCATGTCGCAGCCCGCCGTCAGCGCGGCCGTCGCGGCTTCGGTAAGCGTGCCGCCCGCGCGCGCAGCTTCCATCGAGAGATCATCGCTGAAGATTGCGCCGTTGAAGCCCAGCTTGCCGCGCAGGATGTCCTGCAGCCAGATGCGCGAAAAGCCGGCGGGCTTCTCGTCGACTTGCGTGTAGATCACGTGCGCCGGAATCACCGACGCAAGCGACAGCCCGAGCCAGTCGTAGGGACGCACGTCGGCGGCGAGGATTTCATCGAGCGGGCGATCGTCGGTCGGCAGCGCGACATGCGAATCCGCCGATGCGAAGCCGTGCCCCGGAAAGTGCTTGCCGCAGTTCGCCATGCCGGCGAGCGCGAGGCCGTGATTCAGGCTCTTGGCCAGCATCGTCACGACGCGCGGATCGCTGTGCAGCGCGCGATCGCCGATCACCTGCGACTGGCCGTAGTCGAGATCGAGCACCGGCGTAAAGCTCATGTCGATGCCGCACGCGCGCAACTCCGACGCGAGCACGTAGCCGAACGCAGTCGCCGCTTTGGTGGCTGCGAGCACGTCCTTGTCCCACAACGCGCCGAGCTTGCCGGGCGCGGGCAGCACCGTGAAGCCATCGGTGCGGAAGCGCTGCACGCGCCCGCCTTCGTGATCGACGGCGATCAGGATGTCATCGCGCACCGCGCGGATCGCATCGGTCAGCGCGACGAGCTGCGCGCGGTCCTCGAAATGGCGCTTGAAGAGGATGATGCCGCCCGTCATCGGATGCGTGAGGCGCTCGATATCCGCGTCAGAGAGCGTCGTGCCGGCGACGTCGAGCATGACGGGGCCGGGAATGCGTTTCATCGGATTCAATTGGTTTTCTTGGGTGGTGGTTGTGCTGTCACGCCTTGTCCGCGACTTCCGCGACGACGAAGGTCACCGCGTAGTCACGCTCGTCGGTGACGGTAACTTGCGCGGTGATGCCGCGTTGCGCGAGCCATTCGGCCAGTTCGCCCGACGCCACGACGACCGGCTTGCCGCTCGGCTCGTTGAGCGTCTGCAGCGCGCGCCATGTCATCGGCCAGCGCATGCCGAGGCCGATCGCCTTCGAGAACGCTTCCTTGGCGGAAAAGCGCGTCGCGAGAAACGCGAGACCGCGCACTTCCGAGCGGGCGCGGCGTGCGTGATAGATGCGCAGTTCGTCGGGGCCGAGCACTTTCTCGGCGAAGCGCCCTTTCGTGCGCTCCATGACCGCCGCGACGCGGCTTACTTGCACGAGGTCCGTGCCGATTCCGTAGATCGCCATGATGCCGCGCTCAGCGTTTCGTTTGCGACGCGAGCCGCGATGCGACCATGATGGCCTTCATCTCGCGCACGGCGTTGTCCCAGCCGGCGAAGATCGCGTGCGCGACGATCGCATGGCCGATGTTCAGTTCGACGATGCCATCGAGCGCGGCGATCGGCTGCACGTTCGTATAGTGCAGGCCGTGTCCAGCGTTGACCTTCAGCCCGAGCGAATTGCCGAAATCGACGCTCTTCGCGACGCGCTCGAATTCGCGCTGCTGCGCGGCTTCGTCGTGGGCTTCGGCATAACGGCCCGTATGCAGTTCGATGACCGGCGCCTGCGCTTCCGTCGCCGCGCGAATCTGCGTCTCGTCGGGATCGATGAACAGCGACACGCGAATGCCCGCATCGGCCAGTTGTTTGCACGCGGCCTTCACCGATTCGAACTGGCCAGCGACGTCGAGGCCGCCTTCGGTCGTCAGCTCCTGGCGCTTCTCCGGCACGAGGCAGACATCGTGCGGCTTGATCTCGCACGCGATGTCGAGCATCTCGCGCGTCACCGCGCATTCGAGGTTCATCCGCGTCCTGAGGAGCGGTCGCAGCGTGCGTACATCGGCATCGACGATATGACGGCGATCCTCGCGCAAATGCAGCGTGATCGCGTCGGCGCCTGCTTCCTCGGCGGCGAGCGCGGCGCGGATCGGATCGGGATAAGACGTGCCGCGTGCATTGCGCAAGGTGGCGACGTGATCGATGTTCACGCCGAGATCGATCACGCTCGCGGGCGATGAGAGAAAGAAGCTCATAGATTTTGCAGGTCGATCAGAATCTGACGGGTGGCGAGCGGCGCGCCGCCCAGGTGATAGTTCAGCAGGAAGCGCATCAGCGTCTTGCTTTGCACGGCGGTCTGGGCGCTGCCGTAGTCGTCGCGCTCCATGTCGATCAGCGTCTGCCCGGCGATGACCGGCCATTGCGGAGGAAAATCGTCGGACGCTTCGCGCACGCCCCGTTCCGGATCGAACGTGTAGCGGCCTTCCGCGACCACACTCTCGCGTGTGACCGTGCGCGTGAGCGCCATCGCATAACCGGTTTCGCGCAACAGCACGCGCTCGAACGAGCGCAGCACCTGGACCGCCGGTTCGCCATGCGCGAGGCGCGAGAGCGTCAGCACGTAGTGATTGAAAAGCGCGGGATGCGCGTCCTCGCGGGCGCAGAACTTCACGAGCAGTTCGTTGACATAGAAGCCGCAGAGCAGCGCGTCGCCGGTCAAAGGCAGCATGCCGCCGACCCATTCCGCCGTGGTCAGCGTGCGGACTTCGCCCTTGCCCGTCCACGAGAGCCCGAGCGGCTGAAAGGTCTGCAGCACGCCGCGCAGCGCGGAGTGCGGACGCTTCGCGCCCTTCGCGACGAGCGCGATACGCCCGTGATCGCGCGAGAAGACATCGATGACGAGACTCGTCTCGCGATAGGGATAGCTATGCAGCACGAAGCCCGGCTGTTCGTTGACGCGAAAGTCCGAGCGCGGCGCGGCGCGCGGTTTCGGCTTGTCCGCGCCGCCGGTGGCGGACGAAGGCGCGCGGCGGCGCTTCGCCACGGCCCGCGCGGGCCGCTCGGGTTGCGCGGTGGCGTCGAAGTCGTCGTCAGGACGACCGTCGGCGGGCGGAGTCATCCACGCGTCGCTGGTGCCGGCGTCCATGATTTCGGTCCATGCGTCATTCGTAACCGTATGCGCGCAAGCCTGCTTCGTTGTCCGCCCAGCCGCTCTTCACCTTGACGAAGGTTTCGAGATACACGGGGCCGTCGAAAAGCTTCTCCATGTCGAGCCGCGCCTCGGTGCTGATCTGCTTCAGTTTCGCGCCCTTCTGCCCGATGATCATCGCCTTGTGTCCGTCGCGGTCGACGAGAATCGTCGCGAACACGCGGCGCAGGCGGCCTTCGGTTTCGAATTTGTCGATGAGCACGGTGCTCGTGTACGGCAACTCGTCGCCGGTCCAGCGGAAGACTTTCTCGCGCAGGATCTCGGCGGCGAGGAACCGCTCGCTGCGGTCGGTGAGGTCGTCTTCGCCGTAGATCGGCTCGCCTTCCGGCAGATACGGCTTGATTACCGACATCAGGCGCTTGATGTCCTCCGGATGCTTCGCCGCCAGCGGCACGATCTCGCGAAACTCGCGCAACGCCGACATCTGCTGCATGAACGGAAAGAGCGAATCTTTATCGCCGACGCGGTCGAGCTTGTTCGCGATCAAAAGCGTGGGCGTGCCGGCCGGAATGAGGTCGAGCACCCGCTGATCATCAGGGCCGAAGCGGCCCGCTTCGATGACGAAGAGAATCGCATCGACCGAACTGAGCGTCGACGTCACCGCGCGATTCAGCGAGCGGTTGAGCGCGCCGCTGTGGCGCGTCTGGAAGCCGGGGGTATCGACGAAGATGTACTGCGCGTCGTCGATCGTGTTGATGCCGGTGATGCGATGGCGCGTCGTCTGCGCCTTGCGCGAGGTGATGCTCACCTTCTGGCCGACGAGCGCGTTCATGAGCGTCGATTTGCCGACGTTGGGCCGGCCGACGATGGCAACCATGCCGCAGCGGAAACCGGAAGATGTGGGAGCGTTCATAGTGTGTGCAGCCTGGATTCGTTGGCGCGTCTAAGCGAAAGACGCAATGCGCGTGCGCGCGTCAGTGGCCGGCGTCGGCGGCGCGCACGACTCGGCTGGCCGGTGCGTCGGGACTCGCGCCGCTGTTCGTTTCGGACTCGCCGCGCTCCGTGGATGACTCTGCCGCTTCGCCCTTCGCCGCCTTCTCCGGACGATGAATCACGTGCCGTTCCGGCTTGTCGGCGGCGGCAAACGCCCCCGCGGACGGTTCGACGTGCGTCGCGCGGATCACGGCGAGCGGCGCGGTGTCGTGCGATTCGTCCGCCGCGTGGCTGCGCTGACGATCCCGCTCGCGCCGGTCCGGCGAGCGCAAATCGAGCGCGGCCTGCACGCCGATTCCGTCCGGCATCATGTCGCTCTGGGCGAGCTTCGCCGCCCGCGCACCCTTGCGCTTCGGCTTCACGCCGAGCGACGGCGCGGCGGCGGCCACCTCGTCGAGCGCCTTTTTCGCCGCGGCCTGTTCCGCCGCACGACGGCTCGCGCCCGAGCCCGACACTTTCACGTCGAGCTTCGGCACCGAGCACTCGACTTCGAACTGCTGGTTGTGGGCAGCGCCATGCGTCGCCACGACCGTGTAAGTCGGCAGCGCGATCTTGTGTCCTTGCAGATATTCCTGCAGCAGCGTTTTCGCGTCCTTGCCGATGGTGCGCGGATCGATGTGATCGAGCACCGGCGTGTACAGCCGCTTGATGACGGTATGAGCGGCGTCGAAACCGCCATCGAGGAAGATGGCGCCGAAGATCGCTTCGAGGGTATCCGCGAGAATCGACGGGCGGCGGAAACCGCCGCTGCGTAATTCGCCTTCGCCGAGACGCAACTCTTCCGAGACGTTCAGCGCCTGCGCGATTTCATAAAGCGATTGCTGCTTGACCAGATTCGCCCGGACGCGCGACAGATCGCCTTCGTCGAGCTTGCCGAAACGCTGGAACAAAAGGGCAGCCACCACGCAATTGAGAACGGAATCGCCGAGAAATTCGAGCCGTTCGTTGTGCGTGGCGCTGTGACTGCGGTGGGTCATCGCCTGGCGCAGCAATTCCGCATTGCGAAATTCGTACCGCAGCCGGCTTTCCAACGGAGAAGAGGGCATGGACAGAGTATAACGCGCCCGCCAAGGCGGCTGATTCCGCCCGGCGGGCCGGGAAAACGCGTGGCGAGACGGTGTTAGCCGCGCTTCTTCACGCCGTTTCGAAGCGCGCGCCGACGGTGTGACGGCAGCGCGCGCAGTGCATCACTGGAACGAGCCGATGCGCTTCAGGTTGCTGAAGTTCATCCAGATGAAGAACGCGCGTCCGACGATGTTCTTGTCCGGCACGAAGCCCCAGTAGCGGCTGTCGGCGCTGTTGTCGCGGTTGTCGCCCATCATGAAGTAATGGCCCGGCGGCACCTTGCACGTCACGCCTTGCGCGTTGTAGACGCAGTTGTCGCGGTACGGGAAATCGTCCGCGCCGACGACGAACGGCGGCACTTGCGGATTGTTGAGGATGGCGTTCTTGCGGCCGTCCAGATCTTCGATGAACTGCTTCGCATAGCCGATGCGCTCGTCGTCGAAATAGTCCGGCAGCGGCGCTTCCGGCACGGGCTTGCCGTTGATCGTGAGCTGCTTGTTCTCGTACGCGACGGTATCGCCCGGCAGGCCGATCACGCGCTTGATGTAGTCGACCGATTCGTCCTTCGGATAGCGGAACACCACCACGTCGCCGCGCGTGAGCGGCTTGCCCTCGGTCAGCTTGGTGTTGGTGATCGGCAGGCGCAGGCCGTATTCGTACTTGTTCACGAGGATGAAGTCGCCGACCAGCAGCGTCGGCACCATCGAGCCCGACGGAATCTTGAACGGCTCGACGATGAACGAACGCACCACGAACACCGCGAGAATCACCGGAAAGAAGCTGGCCGTGTATTCGAGCCACCACGGCTGGCGCAGCCGCTCGTCGCGCAGGCGGGCGCGCGTTTCGGCCGCATTTTCATCGGCGAAGCGCTCGCCGACGCGTTCCTGCTGGCGGTCGAACTCGGCCACCGCGACTTCCGCCGCGCGGCGGCGTCCCGGCAGAAAGACCAGCTTGTCGAGCACCCATGCAATACCCGTCACCAGGACGAGGATCAAGAGAATCAGTGCGAAATTCATCAAACGCTTCCGGTTGTTATCGTCGGTTGTTGTTGTTCTGCGCCTCGCGGCGCGCGGACATCATTCGTCCACGCGGAGGATCGCGAGGAAGGCTTCCTGCGGAATCTCGACCGATCCGACCTGCTTCATGCGCTTCTTGCCCGCCTTCTGCTTTTCGAGCAGCTTTTTCTTGCGGCTGATGTCGCCGCCATAACACTTCGCGAGCACGTTCTTGCGCAACGCCTTGATGTTTTCACGAGCGATGATGTTCGAACCGATGGTCGCCTGAATCGCCACGTCGTACATCTGGCGCGGAATCAGCTCGCGCATCTTGGACGCCACTTCGCGGCCCCGATGCTGGCTTTGCGAACGGTGCACGATGACCGAAAGCGCATCGACCTTGTCGCCGTTGATGAGCATGTCGACTTTAACGACATCCGCCGCGCGATATTCCTTGAACTCGTAATCCATCGACGCGTAGCCGCGCGACGTCGACTTCAGTCGATCGAAGAAATCGAGCACGATTTCCGCCATCGGAATTTCATAGGTGAGTTGCACCTGGCGGCCGTGGTACTGCATGTTGATCTGCTGGCCGCGCTTGTTCGTACACAGCGTGATGACCGAGCCGACGTACTCCTGCGGCATGTACAGGTTCACCGTGACGATCGGTTCGCGCACTTCCTCGATCTTCGGCGGCTCCGGCATCTTCGCCGGATTCTCGACGGTGATCGTGGTGCCGTCGCGCTGCAGGACCTCGTAGATCACCGTTGGCGCCGTGGTGATGAGGTCCATGTCGAATTCGCGCTCGAGCCGCTCCTGCACGATTTCCATGTGCAGCAGACCGAGGAAGCCGCAGCGGAAGCCGAAGCCGAGCGCCTGCGAGACTTCCGGCTCGTATTGCAGCGAGGCGTCGTTCAGTTTCAGCTTTTCGAGCGATTCACGCAGCGCGTCGTACTGGTTCGCTTCGACCGGATAAAGGCCCGCGAACACCTGCGGCTTGACTTCCTTGAAGCCCGGCAACGCCTCTTGCGCCGGACGATTCGCGACCGTGACGGTATCGCCGACCTTCGCGGCCGTCAGTTCCTTGATGCCCGCGATCACGAAGCCCACCTGCCCCGCCGACAACTGCGAGAGGTTCGTGGACTTCGGTGCGAACACGCCGAGATGCTCGACCGGATACTGCGCGCCGGTCGCCATCATCTTGATCTTGTCTTTGGGCTTCAGCGTGCCGTTGACGATACGCACGAGCATCACGACGCCGACGTAATTGTCGAACCACGAGTCGATGATCAGCGCCTGCAGCGGCGCCTCCGTGTCGCCTTTGGGCGGCGGCACTTTCGCGATCAGCGATTCCAGCACGTCCGCGACCCCAAGCCCCGTTTTCGCGCTGCAATGCACGGCGTCGGTCGCGTCGATGCCGATCACGTCTTCGATTTCAGAGATCGCGTTGTCCGGGTTTGCAGCCGGCAGGTCGATTTTGTTCAGCACCGGCACGACTTCGACGCCGAGTTCGATCGCCGTGTAGCAATTGGCGACGGTTTGCGCCTCGACGCCCTGACTGGCGTCGACGACGAGCAGCGCGCCTTCGCACGCCGACAGCGAGCGGCTGACTTCGTAGGAGAAGTCGACGTGCCCGGGCGTGTCGATCAGATTGAGGTTGTAGACCTGGCCGTCGCGCGCCTTGTACGTCAATGCCGCCGTCTGCGCCTTGATCGTGATGCCGCGCTCGCGTTCCAGGTCCATCGAATCGAGCACCTGCGCTTCCATCTCACGATCGGAGAGCCCGCCGCACAACTGGATGATGCGGTCCGCGAGCGTCGACTTGCCGTGATCGATGTGCGCAATGATCGAGAAGTTACGAATATGATTCATTCAGTGCCGATCAAGCGAAAAAGGCGCGCCCTCACATACGCGGAGCACGCCTTGAAAATTTGGGGAAAACTTCTGCATTTTAGCCGAAAAGGGGGTGTACAGGCGTTTTCGGCGTCCGGCGGATCAACGGCCGCGTTTCTCTAAGGCCGCGTGGACGGCATTTTGGTCCAGCCGGTAATGGCACAACTCGACGCCGTCGAGCATCAGCACCGGCACGCGCTCGTTGTAGCGCGCTTCGAGATCCGCATCTTCGTCGATGTCGATCCATTCGATCGCCACGCCGAAGCGCGCGGCGATCGGCTCCAGCGCCGCGCGCATGTCCTCGCACAGATGACACCAGGCGCGCCCGTACAGGACGAAACGCGCGCCGCTCGCGTCACTCAACGCTGGACCTCACTTCTGCGACGGCACGCGCGGGCGCAACGGCACGAACTGCGTGTTGTCGCCGCGACGCACGAGAACCGCGACCATTTTGCTCGCATCGAGATTCTGCGCGATGGCTTCGAACTGCTTGGCGCTCGTGATGTCCGTATCGCCGATCCGCATAATGATGTCGCCCTTCTGGAAGCCCGCGCGCGCGGCCGGTCCTTCGACCGCATCGACCAGCACGCCGCTCGTGAGCTTCAGCGCCTTTTTCTGTTCGGCGGAGAGATCGCTCACGGCAAGCCCGAGCGAGTTGCTCGCACGTTCCTTGGGCTGCGGGGCGCGGCGCTGTTCGGCCTTCGCGACCTTGTCCGGCTGCATCTCGGCAATGGTGATCGGGAGATCGCGCGACTGACCCTTGCGCCAGATCGTGACGGTTGCCTTCGAGCCCGGCTTGCTTTCGCCGACCATGCGCGGCAGATCAGTCGCCGTCTCGACGTTCGTCCCGTTGAACTTCAGGATGATGTCGCCCGGCTGAATCCCCGCCTTGTCCGCCGGACCGCCCGACTCGACGCTGCTGACGAGAGCGCCCTGCGCCTTCGGCAAGCCGAGCGAATCGGCGACGTCCTTCGTCACTTCGCCGATCGCCACCGCGATACGGCCGCGCACGACCTTGCCCGACGTCTTCAGTTGATCGGCGACGCGCATGGCTTCGTCGATCGGAATCGCAAACGAGATGCCCATGAAGCCGCCGGTGCGGCTGTAAATCTGCGAGTTGATGCCGATGACTTCGCCCGCCATGTTGATGAGCGGACCGCCTGAGTTGCCAGGGTTCACCGCGACATCGGTCTGGATGAACGGCAGGTAATCGCCCGTGTCGCGCCCCTTCGCGCTGACGATGCCCGCCGTCACCGTGTTGTCGAGGC
The DNA here is from genome assembly GCF_022879615.1 of Caballeronia grimmiae. Taxonomy (NCBI): domain Bacteria; kingdom Pseudomonadati; phylum Pseudomonadota; class Betaproteobacteria; order Burkholderiales; family Burkholderiaceae; genus Caballeronia; species Caballeronia grimmiae. The sequence goes on along the minus strand of NZ_CP084271.1, from coordinate 885,522 downwards.
CGAACGGCGAGCCGATCGCAAGCACCCATTCGCCGACGCGCACCTTGTTCGAATCGCCGATGGTGATCGCCGGCAGGCTCGACGCGCTGATCTTGACCACCGCGACGTCCGTGCGTTCGTCGACGCCGACGAGACGCGCCTTGAACTCGCGCTTGTCGGTCAGCGTGACGTAGATGGTGTCGGCGTCGTCGACGACGTGCGCGTTCGTCATCACGTAGCCGTCCGTCGACAGGATGAATCCCGAACCGACGCCGCTGCTCTGTTCCGAGTTGTCCTGGTTGTCATCGGGAGCGCTGCGGCTGCCGCCCTTGCCCTGATCGCCGCCGCCACCACCACCTCCACCGCCGCGCGGCGAGCCCGGCTGACCGGGCATCGGAATGCCGAAGAAGCGGCGGAAGAACTCGGACATGTCGCCGTCATCGAGACCGGGCGGCAGACCGCGCAGGTCGTTGGCGGTGCCGACGCGCGAGGTCGTGCGGATATTGACGACCGAAGGCCCGACTCGATCGACGAGCACGGTGAAATCCGGCAGGTTCACCGCTGGCGCCGCCGCCGCTGCCGTATGCGAGAGGAGCGGCAGGCACACGGCGAGCGCCGCGGCCGCGATGAACTTGCGCAGCGAGTAGTAGCTCATAGGCTGGAGGCGAGGGATTCGATTACCGGGAAGGCTTGTATTCTATGGTAGAGGCAAATTGCTGCAACGTGCTTTGCGGCACTTCACCGAGCAAGGTAATCCAGAAATCCCCACGGCGCTTCACGAGCACATGCGTCGCGCCGCTATTGCCCGCGCCTTCCTTGCGCGAACTTTTCTCGACCGGCTCGACAAACACGGAAATGGCGGCGAGGCCATCCGAGAATACGGCCTGATCGACGGGAATCGGCGCCTGGCCCTGCTGGCTCGACGCCATCGGCCGGCGCAACTCGCGAATCTTCTTGAAGCCGGGAATGTTCGGCTTCAGTTGCCAGCCCTGCGCTTCCATGTCGACCGGCTGCACGGGCGGCCGCACGATGGTCCAGCCCGCCGTGCTGCGCATGCCGTTCGCAATCGACGTCTTGTCGATCGCCCCGCCGATGCGCACTTGCGAGAACGAAAGCTGCTCCAGCACCTCGCCGTCCGGGTCGAGCGTCTGTGCGCGCAGCAAAAGGCCGGTCTTGGCGTCCGCCCAGAGCTTGTAGGCGAAGCGGTACGCATCCTTCGGATCGAGTTCGATGACCTGGCTGTCGACGCCCGCCACGCGGTCGTTACCGAGCAGCTTCGGCTCGTAGTAATTCAGCACCTGATCCCCGCTCGTCGCGAGTAGCGACGGGAACGAGTCCCGGCTCTGCCGATGCTCCATCACGAGCAGATGCCGCTCCGGGACGAACGTGACCATGTCGTCGTCGTGGCGCAGCATGCGGCGCGGCGCGCCGTCGAGGCTTTCGAGCGATTCGTATTCGCCGTCGCCGCGCGTCGCGACGTGCGTAATGCGCGACGACTGCACCGTCGTGCCGCGCTGATAGACGAACGTGCCCTCGTAGTTCTGCTGCTGGGCCGCGTCGTGGATGCGATTGAGCAGGCTGGCCGCGGTCTTGCGCTGTGCGGCGTCGGTGGTGTCGGCAAACGAACTCGATGCCGCCGACAGCAATGCGGCTGCGCACAACATGAATGCCGGCAGCCGCCCCCAGGTTCTAGTTTTATTCAACCGCACACTTACCCTCGGTTATTGGCCCTGCGAAGTCGCGGCCGCACGAATCAGAGGCATGGAGCCGGGCATCGCAGGTTGCTGCGAGAACTGCTGATGCGCTTCGAGATATTGATCGAGACTCGCGTCGCGGATGATGTTCGCCTCCACAACAGGCGCGGCCGTGCTCACCGCCGGCACCGACGCCAGCGCGACGCGCTGCACCGGCTCCGTCTGCGCGACGCTCGCCACTTGCGCGACCGGCTGGGTGCCGACGCCCTGCAACTGCGGCACGACGATCCACGTCAGCGTCGCGGCAGCGGCGGCCACCGCGAAAGCCGGCACGACGCGCCGGCGCAGCATGCCGCCGCGCGCCTTCTGCGCCGCCGGAGCGAGCACGTGCGCTTCGGCTTCGAAGCGCACGGAGAACGCCGACATGAACGCGCTGCTGCGCCCCGGGCTTTCGACGAGATCGTCGGAGCGCAGGGCATCGCCGATCAGGTGATAGTCGGCCCACGACGCGCGGTCCTGACTCGTCAGTCCCGCAAGGAACTGGCTGATGTTCTTAATTTCGTCGAGCGACTCACCGTCGACGAACGCCGACAAGCGCTCGCCGCGCGTGCCCGCCTGAGAATGTGACTGCGAATTTCCGTGCGCTTGCATCGAGACCGACCCCATGATGCTCCCCAATCCTGTGATACCACCCCGTAGTGACACCAACTAACCCAGATATCGCGTCCCTGTCCCGTGGTTTTTCGCCGCCTACCAGCGCTTGCCTTCGGGAGTGTCCAACAACGGACGCAATTTTGCCGCAATGGCTTCCCGAGCACGGAAAATTCTTGATCTGACGGTGCCGATCGGGCAATTCATCATCTCGGCGATTTCTTCGTAGCTCAACCCTTCGATTTCCCGGAGCGTGATGGCGGTGCGCAATTCTTCCGGCAGCAGCGCCATCGCAGCATTGACCGTTTCGGCAATCTGCTTGCTCATCAACATCGACTCGGGCGTGTTGATATCCCTTAGTTGGTCGGCGTCGGAGAAAGTTTCCGCCTCTTCGGCATCTGCTTCGGTAGAAGTGGGAGCGCGGCGGCCCTGCGTGGCAAGGTAGTTCTTTGCCGTATTGACGGCAATCCGGTACAGCCAGGTGTAGAACGCGGATTCGCCCCGAAATTGCGGCAGCGCACGGTAAGCTTTGATGAAGGCGTCCTGGGCGACGTCCTCGACCTCGGCGGGGTCGCGCACGAGGCGAGAGATCAGTCGAATGATCTTGCGGTGGTATTTGGCGACCAGCAGTTCGAACGCGGCTTTGTCGCCCTTCTGCACGCGCTCGACCAGCACTTGGTCGATTTCTTTTTCGCTCACCTGGAAATCCGTTTGACTTGGGGGCTGTTCGCGGACGGCTATTGTAGCGTTACCGTCTTCGCGTTATCCCCGATGCTCATGCGCCGTTACAGTCGTTACAGGTATGCGCTCGCGGCGCGGCGGGCGCGCACTGCAAGCTGGCGGAAGGTGTCGGAATCGACGGCATCGGCGGCGACGAGCAGCGTGCGCGGCCTGTTTTTCCCCGACGACAAGGTCAGCGCCAGCAGCCGCCCGCCCCATTGCGCGCAGCCGATGATGGAAAAATACTGCGCACCGCCCGCGCGGTCCCAGACGGTCAGGCCGTCCGCGTGCAGCGCGATCGCCGCCGGCTGGCGACGCCGCCAGCGCGACGCTGCGACCCCAAGCAGCGCGGCCACGACGAGCGCCGCGACGGTGCCATCGAAAGCGCCGAAATGCCCCGCGATGCACTCGAAAACAGCCGCGCCCGCTATCGCAATGAACACCACGAGCGCGGCCAGTACGAAACGAGACGGCCGCATCGGGATGCGCGGCAGATTGCCTGCTTCCCGATGCGGCCGATGCTGTTGCGCGCCCGTCATCACGGTCCCCGATCCGCCGAGCGCGTTGCGCTCAGTGACGCTTGAACACGAGCGAGCCGTTCGTGCCGCCGAAGCCGAACGAGTTCTTCACCGCGACATCGATCTTCATTTCCCGGGCGGTGTTCGCGCAGTAATCCAGGTCGCATTGCGGGTCCTGGTTGAAGATGTTGATAGTCGGCGGCGAGATCTGGTTGTGGATGGCAAGCACCGTGAAGACGGATTCCAGGCCGCCCGCGCCGCCCAGAAGGTGGCCGGTCATCGACTTGGTCGAGTTCACGACGGCGTTCTTCGCATGGTCGCCGAGGGCACGCTTGATGCCGATGGTCTCCGCGATGTCGCCGAGCGGCGTCGACGTGCCGTGCGCGTTCACGTAGTTGACCTCGTCCGCGTTGACCTTCGCGTTCTTGAGCGCGTTGACCATCGCGCGGCGGCCGCCGTCGCCGTCCTCGGGCGGTGCCGTCATGTGGTAAGCATCGCCGCTCATGCCGTAGCCCAGCACTTCCGCGTAGATCTTCGCGCCGCGCGCTTTCGCGTGTTCGTACTCTTCGAGCACCATCACGCCCGCGCCTTCGCCGAGCACGAAGCCGTCGCGGTCCGTGTCCCAAGGGCGGCTGGCGGTGGCGGGATCGTCGTTGCGCTGCGAGAGCGCGCGCGCCGCCGCGAAGCCGCCGATGCCGAGCGGCGACACCGTCGCTTCCGCACCGCCCGCGATCATGACGTCCGCGTCGCCGTATTCGATCAGACGCGACGCTTCGCCGATGCAGTGCAGGCCCGTCGTGCACGCCGTAACCATCGACAGGTTCGGGCCCTTGAGGCCGAAGCGAATCGACAGATGGCCGGAGATCATGTTGATGATCGACGCGGGCACGAAGAACGGCGAAATGCGGCGCGGGCCGCGATTGAGCAGCTCGGTCTGGGTGACTTCGATCATCGGCAGCCCGCCGATGCCCGAGCCGACCACGACGCCCACGCGCTCCGCGTTCTCTTCGGTGATCTCGAGACCGCTGTCCTGCATGGCCTGGACACCCGCCGCGAAGCCGTAATGGATAAAGGTATCCATGTGGCGCGCTTCTTTCGCGGGCATGTAGTCCTCGATGTTGAAGCCCTTCACCTCGCCCGCGAAACGGGTCGAGAAGTTCGTGGCATCGAACTTCGTGATATTGGCAATGCCGGACTTGCCCGCCACCAGATTGGCCCAGCCGTCGGCAACGGTATTGCCGACAGGCGAAACGAGCCCAAGGCCTGTAACAACAACTCGACGACGGCTCACGGTAACCCCTTATCCATAGAATGACAAAAAGCAAAAGCCACAGCGGCCACAGGAAACCGCCCTGTGTGCCCTGTGGCTGTTAAATCGGTTTTCGCAGCGACGGTGCTTCAAGCTTGAAAAGCGACGAGTCGCCGGCGCGTCCGGCCTTAGGCCTTGACGTTCGCGCGAGCGTAGTCGATCGCTTGCTGAACCGTGGTGATCTTTTCGGCCTCTTCATCGGGAATTTCCATGCCGAACTCGTCTTCCAGCGCCATCACCAGTTCAACGGTATCGAGCGAGTCAGCGCCCAGATCGTTCACGAACGATGCTTCGTTCTTGATTTCGGCTTCGGCCACGCCCAGTTGTTCCGCGACGATCTTCTTCACGCGCTGTTCGATGTTGTCCATGCAACCCTCCGAGGGAATAAAAGTTCAAAAATACGAGTGCGCGCATTTTATCAGGTTTGGTCCCGCAAAATACGGCGCTTCTGTTCCGTGCTCCGCCGCCTGCTGCGCTTCATCAAGGCGCTCGCGGCGGGTTGCATCGTTTGTTGCGGTCACGCTGTCGACCGTGCGCGCATGGCCGTCAGAGCATTTCGCGCGCCCGTCTGCCGCGCGGATATTAAGCGAATTTCGGCGAAATGCCTATTACATGTACATGCCGCCGTTCACGTGCAGCGTCGTGCCCGTGATGTAACCGGCGAAAGGCGACGCCAGGAAGGCCACCGCATGCGCGATGTCGTCCGGGCTGCCGAGCCGGCCGAGCGGAATCTGCGCGGTCAGCGCGGTGCGCTGCTCTTCCGGCAGGACCTTGGTCATGTCCGTATCGATGAAGCCTGGCGCGATGCAGTTCACCGTGATGCCGCGGCTGCCGATCTCGCGTGCAAGCGCGCGCGTCATGCCCGCGACGCCGGCTTTCGCCGCCGCGTAATTGGCCTGACCGGGATTGCCCGACGACCCGACCACCGACGTAATGTTGATGATGCGGCCGCCGCGCGCCTTCATCATCGGACGCAGAACGGCGCGCGACAGGCGGAAGACGGCGCGCAGGTTCGTGTCGATGACGGCATCGAATTCGTCGTCTTTCATGCGCATCGCGAGCTGATCCTTCGTGATGCCCGCGTTGTTCACGAGAACGTTGAGGCCGCCGAATTCCTTCACGGTTGCGTCGATGAAGGCATCGGCGGCTGCGGCGTCGTTCACGTTCAGCACCGCGCCGCGGCCCTTGCCGCCCGCTTGCGCCAGCGCGTCGCTGATGCCCGCCGCGCCGCCTTCGCTCGTGGCCGTGCCGATCACCGTCGCGCCCTGACGCGCCAGTTCCAGCGCGATCGCGCGTCCGATGCCACGCGATGCGCCGGTGACGATCGCTACCTGATTGTCCAAGTTCATGTCGTTCTCTCTCTTATCCAGCGATCAGTTTGCGCGTTTCCTCGAGCGAAGCCGGATCGAAGATCGAGCCGCCGATCAGATTGCCGTCGATACGCTTCGTCAGCCCGGCGAGCACCTTGCCCGGCCCGCATTCGATGACGTGCGTGACGCCTTCGCGCGCCATCGCCTGAACGCATTCGACCCAGCGCACCGGACCGGCAGCCTGACGCACGAGCGCGTCCTTGATGGCGGCGGGATCGGAGACAATGGCGACATCGACGTTATTGATTAGCGGAATGGCCGGCGTCCTGATTTCGACCTTGGCGAGATACTCGCGCAACTGGTCGGACGCGGGCTTGAGCAGCGACGAATGGAACGGGGCGGACACAGGCAGCGGCAATGCACGCTTTGCGCCCTTCGCCTTCGCCACTTCGCACGCCTTTTCAACTGCGGCCTTCGCGCCGGCGATCACGACCTGCGCGGGCGCATTGAAGTTGACCGCTTCGACCACGCCCGCCGACGCGGCTTCGGCGCACACCGCGCGCACCGTGTCGTCGTCGAGACCGAGGATCGCCGCCATGCCGCCCTCGCCGACCGGCACCGCGTTCTGCATCGCCTGGGCGCGGAAGCGCACGAGCGGCACGGCATCGGCGAAAGCGAGCGCGCCCGCCGCCACCAGCGCCGTATATTCGCCGAGGCTATGGCCCGCGACGAGCGCCGGCGTGAGGCCCGTTTCCGTCTGCCACACGCGATAGATCGCGTAAGCGGCGGTCAGCATGACCGGCTGCGTGTTGGTCGTGAGATTGAGCTCTTCCGCCGGGCCTTCGGCGATCAGCTTGCCCAGATCCTGGCCAAGCGCGTCGGATGCCTGTTGCACGGTTTCGCGCACCACGGCGTGATCGGCGAATGCGTTGAGCATCCCGATCGATTGCGAGCCCTGGCCCGGAAAAACGAACGCGAATTTCATGTCGTCCTCGTTTGAATTGGAATGATCCCTATGGCTACACGGCTTGCGCACGGGCCGCGCGCTCGTGTGGCGCGCGGCGGCTGCCGTAAAGGGGAACAGTTACGAATGAGTAGAGGGGATGGCTGAACGAATCAATAGCGGAAGATCGACGCGCCCCACGTGAAGCCGCCGCCCACGCCTTCGATCAGCACGTTCTGTCCGCGCTTGATGCGGCCGTCGCGCACTGCGACGTCGAGCGCGAGCGGAATCGACGCCGCCGACGTATTGCCGTGTTCGCCGACCGTCACCACCATGCGCTCCTGCGGCAGATGCAGCTTGCGGCAAGTGCTTTGCATGATGCGGATATTGGCCTGATGGGGAATCAGCCAGTCGATGTCCTGCGGCGTCAGTTGCGCCTTCTGCAGCGCCTCGATGGCCACCTTCTCCAGCACGTTCACCGCGAGCTTGAACACCGCCTGGCCGTCCATGTGCAGGAACGCGCTGCCCGCGACCACGCCGCCGTTCACGTTGCCCGGCGTGCAGAGAATGTCCGCGTAGCTGCCGTCCGCATGCAACGCGTTCGCCAGAACGCCCGGCTCTTCCGATGCCTGCAGCACGACCGCACCCGCACCGTCGCCGAACAGCACGCAGGTGGTGCGGTCCTTGAAGTCGAGAATGCGCGAGAAGGTTTCAGCGCCGACGACCAGCGCCGTGCGGTGCATCCCGCTGCGGATGAAGCTGTCCGCCGTCGCCATGCCGTACGCGAAACCGGAGCAAACGGCCTGCACGTCGAACGCCGCGCCATTGTTCTTGATGCCGAGCTTGTTCTGCAGCAGGCAGGCCGTGCTCGGAAACACGAAATCGGGCGTGGAAGTCGCGACGATGATCAGGTCGATCGACTGAGGATCGATGCCTGCGGCCTGAATCGCTTTCTGCGATGCGACGAGCGCGAGATCGCTCGTCGTCTGGTCGGGCGCCGCGAAATGGCGCGCGTGGATGCCAGTGCGCGCGACGATCCATTCATCGCTGGTCTCGACACCTTGCGTCGCGAGACGATCCGCCAATGCCTGATTCGTAATGCGCTCGGACGGCAGATAGCTGCCGGTGCCCAGCACGCGAGCGTAAAGATTGGAGTGAGCCATTATGCCTTCGTGGGTAGCGCGGTGCCGGACGTGTCCGGCGGGTTTGGCAGGGAGTTTGGCTGAGACGCCGCGGCGGCGCCCGCTGAATCGGCGGGGCTGGCGGCATGGGCAGCCGTTGTGCTCGCGCCGGCGTCGCGCGCGGGCTGAGCATTCTCTTCCATCGCGCGCACCAGGCGTTCAAGCACGCCATTTTTTACCGCATCATACCCGCGTTTGATCGCCCACTCAAAACCGTAGGCTTCCGCCGAACCGTGACTCTTGATGACGAGGCCGCGCAAGCCGAGAAGCGCCGCGCCGTTGTATTGCGCGGGATCGACGCGTTTTCTGAAACGCTTGAGCACCGGCATCGCGACGAGCGCCATCAGCTTGCTGGACAGCGAGCGCGTGAACTCTTCCTTGATCATGTCGGAGAGCATCTTCGCGAGACCTTCGGAGGTCTTCAGCGCGACATTGCCGACGAAACCATCGCAGACGACGACATCCGTGGTGCCTTTATAGATGTCGTTGCCTTCCACGTTGCCGTAGAAGTTGAGCGTGCTCGCGCGCAGCAGTTCGCCGGCGCGCTTGATCGTCTCATTGCCCTTGATGACTTCTTCGCCGATATTGAGCAGCCCGATGGTCGGCCGCTCGCGCCCTTCGATCGCCGACACGAGCGCGTGCCCCATCTCCGCGAACTGCAGCAGATGCTCCGGCTCGCAATCGACGTTCGCGCCGAGATCGAGCACGGTGGTATAGCCCTTCTGGCTCGGCATGGCAAACGCGATGGCCGGACGCTCGATGCCCGACAGCGTCTTGAGCACGTAGCGCGATACGGCCATGAGCGCGCCGGTATTTCCGGCGGAAATGCAGGTCTGCGCCTCGCCGTCCTTCACGAGGTTCAACGCGACGCGCATCGATGAATCTTTCTTTTTGCGCAGCGCGACTTCGACGGGATCGTCCATGGCGACCACTTCCGTCGCGGAAACGACCGTCAGCCGGGGCTCGTCGACCGCCTTCGCTTTTTTCAGCTGGGCGCGGATTGCTTGCTCGATGCCGACGAGCATCAGATGCGCGTCGGGATGCGAGCGCACGAAATTGACGGCGGCGGGAACGGTCACGGCCGGACCGTGGTCGCCTCCCATGCAGTCAATGGTTATCTTTACGGTCATGGAAAGCGACGAATTTCAGGCACAAAAAAGCGGCAGTGAAATGCCGCCTTCTTGTCGTACCGGGAAAGTGTCAAAGCGTGCCAGGCGCGCACGGCCGAAGACCGGCAGCGCGCCCGCAGCGATGCGCAGAACGAACGCTTAGTCGTTCTTCGTCTTGACGACTTTCTTGCCACGATAGTAGCCGTTCGGGCTCACGTGGTGACGCAGATGCACTTCACCCGTGCTCGGCTCGACACCCAGCGGAGCCGACGGGAGGAAGTCGTGGGAACGATGCATGCCGCGCTTCGACGGCGACTTCTTGTTTTGCTGAACTGCCATGATTACTCCAGAAAAATTTTGCGAATTCTAACACAGGCCCAATTTCGCGTTCGCGAAGGAACTGCCGGGCCGTCTGGCCAACCGCCTGAAGCGGGAGGTCGCCGTGCGGCCATTGCCTGGCCACACCGCCACATCAATGCTTCTTGTCGTCCGGATCGCTCTTTTTGAGCTTCTCCAGCACGGCAAACGGATTCGGTTTCTCGACGTCGTTCTCGCCGCCCTCGGCCGCCTCGTCCTCTTCGCCGCCCGAGAGCAGGCTCTCGTGCACTTTGGGACAGACGTTGTGCTTTGGCACGAGCGGCAACGACAACAACAACTCCTCTTCGATCAAGTCGACGAGATCGAACTGGCGCGAGCCCACGATCACTTCGACTTCATCGTCCTCGAGCGGATATTCGTCCGCTTCTTCTTCCGTCGCGACGATCCGATACGTCGCATCGACGTCGAGATGCTGCGAATACGGAGAAAGACAGCGCTGGCACATGAGCCACACCGAACCGTGCACCGCGAGGCGCAGATACGGCTGCGGCGCTTCCGTGCCGTCGTCCTGCAATTCCGGCTGGGTCGAACCCTCGCCCTGCCAGGTGAACACCGTGTCGCGATCTGGCGCATCCGCCGGGACTTCGGCTAACATGCGCGGCAATTGCGAAACGCGCAGCGCGCCCGCCGCCTGCCGTTTGTTCTCGGCGCAGTCGTAAAGGTCGAGCGCGCGCAGATCGGCGGGGCTCGCAGGTTTGCCAGGATTCTGAGTCATGTGCGCTCCTGCTTATGCCGTTCGTTAATCTTGCGTGGGTTCGTACGTCTTCTGCATGTCCGGCGCGCCGGACATGCCGTGGCGCTCAGTATGGCACCGTCCGAAGCCGGAGGGCAGGCCTGGCTTGCCCGGATAAGCAACGCGAGGCTCGCATGACTTTTCCGCTGCGCTCTTCCGGCCGGCTTGCGCCTGCTTGGACCTGCTCCGGCCTTCCCGGTACGCTTCATCGAGCGATGACTAACCGCCAGCCGATGAAAAGCCCAAAATCATATAGGCTTTGTTCTTTCGAGTCAAACACTTAAGGGTGCGCCACTGTTGCACCGGCGTCCCGCCGCTTTTTCTCCCACTTCCGCTGACTTCTTGCTGATTTCGCTCATGCCGGCTACCGATTCACCGCCCCTTTCACCGAAGCGTCCAGTGCGCCTGGTTCTCGCGTCGAGCTCGCCCTACCGGCGCGAGTTGCTCGAACGCCTTCGAGTCCCCTTCGACGTCATATCGCCCGATATCGACGAAACGCCGCTTCCCGGCGAAACGCCCGAGGCGACGGCCGTGCGGCTGTCCATCGCGAAGGCGCGTGCGGCGGCGGATCGCATCGGCGATACGCGCGACGCCATCGTGATCGGTTCCGATCAGGTGGCGACGTTCGACGGCCGCCAGATCGGCAAGCCCGGCACGCATGAGAACGCCGTCGCACAGCTTCAGGGGATGCGCGCACGCACCGTCGATTTCCACAGCGCGCTTTGCGTTTTCGACGCGCGCACGGGCGGCGTGCAATCCGCCGACATCGTGACGCGCGTGCGCTTTCGCGACTACACCGACGACGAGATCGAAGCCTATCTGCGGGCGGAAACGCCATACGACTGCGCGGGAAGCGCGAAATCGGAGGGACTGGGCATCGCGCTGCTCGATGCCATCGAGTCCGACGACCCGACCGCGCTCATCGGCTTGCCGCTCATCGCGCTGACGAAGATGCTGCGCGCCGCCGGTTTCTCACCGCTGGAGGCGGCATGACCGGCGTCCTCTATCTGATCCCCAATACCCTCGGCGAAGGCGACGCCGACGCGCTCGCGCAAGTCTTGCCGGAGCCGGTGCGTGCGCGCGCCGCAGCGCTTGGCTATTACATCGGCGAGAACGCGAAGACAACGCGCGCGTTTCTGAAAAAAGTCGGCACCGAGCGGCCGATTCAGGAAATCGAAATCCGCGAGCTGAATGTGAACACGCCGCCCGCCGAAATTGACAAGCTGCTCGCGCCGATTCTCGCGGGCGCGGACGCCGGCCTCGTCTCGGAAGCAGGCTGCCCCGCTGTCGCCGATCCCGGCGCGCTGCTCGTGCGGCGCGCGCATCAGCGTGGCGTGAAGGTCGTGCCGTTCGTCGGCCCGAGTTCGATTCTGCTCGCGCTGATGGCATCGGGCATGAACGGCCAGAGCTTCGCGTTCAACGGCTACTTGCCAGTCGATGCAAGCGAGCGCGGCAAGCGCCTGCGCGAGCTGGAGCAACTGTCGCGCAAGGCGAACCAGACGCAGATTTTCATCGAGACGCCTTACCGCAATCGCGCGATGCTCGACACGCTGATTGCGACCTGCGCGCCGTCGACGCTGATATCCGTCGCGGTCGATCTGACGCTGCCGGGCGAAACCATCGTCACGCGCACGGCGGCGGACTGGAAGAAAGCCGCCGCGCCCGATTTGCACAAGCGCCCGGCGATCTTCCTGCTGCTGGCTTCGTAACTCTCAGCGCAGTTGCGGTTTGCCGCCGAGCGTCAGCGCGCGCACGGCGGCATCGCCGACGGAAGCCCCGAAGCGCCGCACCACGCGCTCGCCGATGCTTTCCTTCTGCGTGTAATCGACGATATCCGGCTGCTTGATGACTTCCCGCGCGACGTAATTCGCGTCGCCGAAACCATCGGCAAGACCGAGCTCCACGCTCTTCTCGCCCGTCCAGAACATGCCGGAGAAGAGCTCCGGATCGTCCTTCAAACGCTTGCCGCGGCCCTGCTTCACTGCGTCGATGAACTGTTTGTGGATTGCGTTCAGCATGTCCTGCGCATGCGCGGTCATCTGCGGCGTCTCGGGCGAAAAAGGATCGAACGCGCCCTTGTTCGCGCCCGACGTATGCATGCGGCGCTCGACGCCCAGCTTGTCCATCAGGCCGGTGAAGCCGAAGCCGTCCATCAGCACGCCAATCGACCCGACGATGCTCGCGCGATCCACATAAATACGATCCGCCGCCGCCGCGATGAAATAACCGCCCGACGCGCACATGTCGTCGACGACGACGTAAAGCGGCGTCTTCGGATATTTCGCGCGCAGCCGCCCGATCTCGCGATTGACGATGCCCGCCTGCACCGGACTGCCGCCCGGGCTATTGATGCGCAGGATCACGCCGGCCGTGCCTTCGTCCTCGAACGCGCTTTCGAGCGCCGCGCCGATGTTGTCGGCGCTGGCGTCGCTGTTGGCGGAGATTTCCCCTTGCAGGTCGATCAGCGCCGTGTGCTTCGCGGTTTTCGATACGTGATCGCCGGTGAAGTCGAACACGCCCCACGCGATGAAGAGGATCACCGCCAGAAACACGAAGCGAAAAAAGATGCGCCAGCGCCGCGCCGCGCGCTGCTCTCGGATGGCGGCGAGCGCAATTCGCTCGAGCGCGTCGCGCTCCCAGCGGTCGTTGCCGCGCGGGTTGGGAGAAAGGTTATCGGACATGCGTGGTCTTCCGGGCGTGCAGCCGCGTCAAAAAGAAAGAAGGAAATCAGGCGGGGCGAAGCGTGTCATCGGGCAGCCAGAAGACCGCGCGGCCTTCCGGCGTTTCGCGCTCTTCCACGCTCACGGGCCGAAGGCGCGCGCCGCGACACGGTCCGCCGACGCATTTGCCGCTGTCGGGCTCGTAGATGGCGCCGTGCGTCGCGCACATCAAGTATAGGCCCGAGCTTTCGAAGAACTGGCCCTCGTTCCAGTCCAGTTCCATCGGCACGTGCGCGCAACGATTGAGATAGCCGTACGGCTTGCCGTCGTAGCGCACGAAGAAGACCACGGCCTCGCCGCTCGCTTCCCTGGCCGCTACGCGCACGCCCGCGCCGCCATCGGCCAGTTCGTCCGATGCGCAGACGCGCACCGCTTCAAGTCCAGGCTGCAGCGATTCGTTCATGCGTGCTCCCGCAGCCAGCCCGCCAGCGACGCGACGCTATCCGCGCAAAAACGCGGCTGCAACGCCGTGAGCGAATTCGCCGGGTGCGCGCCATACGCGACGCCCACGCCCGCCGCCCCCGCGTTGATCGCCATCTGCAGGTCGTGAGTCGTGTCGCCGATCATCACCGTGCGCGACAAGTCCTGCCCGAGTTCGCGCGTGAGTTCGTGGAGCATCGCGGGATGGGGCTTCGAGAAGGTTTCGTCGGCACAGCGCGTGCCGTCGAACAGGCTCGTCAGCCGCGACTGATCCAGCGCCCGGTTCAGACCGACGCGGCTCTTGCCCGTTGCGACGGCGAGAAAATAGCCCTCGTCGCGCAATTCCTGCAGCAGTTCACGCACGCCCTTGAACAGCTCGGTTTGCTGGCCCGTCGTGAGGAAGTGAAAGCGGTAACGCTCCGCGAGACGCGGATAGTCCTTCGGATCGAGCGTCGGCGCGCAGATTTGCAGCGCGTCCTTGAGCCCGAGGCCGATGACATAGCTCGCGGACTCATCGGCCGGAACCGGCAGCCCCAGGTCGCGGCAGGCCGCCTGAATGCTGCGCGTGATGTGGACGGTCGAATCCATCAGCGTGCCGTCCCAGTCGAATACGATCAAATCGAATTGCTGCCGCGCCATTTATGTCTCTCGATTTTTGAGTTGTTCGATAAAGCGCCGGCACTCCGCCGGAAGCGGCGCCTCGAATTGCAGCGGCGCACCCGTCGCCGGATGCGTGATTTTCAGGCGATACGCGTGCAGAAACATGCGCTTGAGCGACGGATTCGCGCTCGGCCGCGCGAGTTCCTTGTTCAGCGGGAAGTCGCCGTATTTGGCGTCGCCCGCGATCGGCAGCCCGATGCTCGCCATGTGCACGCGAATCTGATGCGTGCGCCCGGTCTTGAGTTCGGCCTCGACCCACGCGTAATCGTCCCATCGCTCGATCAGGTTGAAGACCGTGTGCGACGGCAATCCGTTTTCCTGGACGCGCACGCGCCGCTCGCCGTCGGCCGCGACGTACTTGTGCAGCGGCGCCTTCACGATGCGCCGCCGTCCCCAGTCGCTCGGCCAGTCACCGTGCCCGAGGGCGTAATAACGCTTGTCCATGCGATTTTCGCGAATCTGCTCGTGCAGATTGACGAGCGCCGCGCGCTTTTTCGCGAGCATCAGCACGCCGGACGTTTCCCGGTCCAGCCGATGCACGAGTTCCAGAAACTTCGCGTGCGGCCGCGCATTGCGCAATTGTTCGATGACGCCGAACGCGACGCCGCTGCCGCCGTGCACCGCCACGCCCGACGGTTTGTCGATGACGATCATATGGTCGTCTTCGAAAAGAATCGGAAATTCGGCGGCGGGCGCATTGGACGACACCGGCGCTTCGTCGGCTTGGGCGACGCGGATCGGCGGCACGCGCACGAGATCGCCCAGTTCCAGGCGGTACGCGGCGTCGATGCGGCCTTTGTTCACCCGCACCTCGCCGCTGCGAAGAATGCGATAAATATGGCTTTTCGGGACGCCTTTGCAGACGCGTAAAAGGAAGTTATCGATGCGCTGACCGGCGGCGTTTTCGTCGATTTCGATCATCGACACCTGCTCACTTGCGACCGGTTTATGGGATTTTTTGCCTAACTCATTCATTCTGAATATAATTTGCGAGCAGCCTGAAACGGGCGCGGTAGACGAATACCGCAATCGAGATTGTTCAGACTGTTCCGGTGCAAGCAATAAATCATTATTTTACTTGTGCCCAGGGTCGGTTGCTCGCCCGGAAAATAGAGCGACGAGTTGCACGCACGGCGATATCACCGGCAGGGACGGAGCCCACAGGCGCGTTCGGTCGTGTCGATCGCCGACGGTAACGGATTTCTGGTCAAAAAGAATTTCATCGGCGAGAAGCGATTGGCGTCCGGACGTACACCCGGATGCCCGCCCGATTCAGCCCTGCCATCGCGCATGGGGCGAAAACGGCACATCGCGGCTCGCCGGTTTGCGAACAACTGACGACGCAACCCGCTGCTGCGCTGATTCCGGCGAAGCGCGAGAGGCGAAATAAGCGTCGCATGAGGCGAGACACGGCACGCCGCCGGGAGCACCTGGCCTGCGGCGGCCGGCGCGGCATGGCCGCGATGGTGAAGATGGGCAACGAAGCATCGCGCCGGTTGCGCGGGACTGCCTCGGCCGCTCTTTGCATCGTGGTCGCCGTCGGGAGGAAGAAAGGCTCTGTATCAAGAGCGCAGCGGCTTCGGCGCGTCCATTTTGAGACGCGGAACCTCCGCGCCGCCGTCATCCTCGCGCGGGCTGCATCGCCCTCGGCGCCTCTGTTGTCGCATGTGCCCCATGGCTTCGCCGCCGCTTTCCGGCGCCGCAGCCAGCTTTCGGCAATTCTCCCGCCAGAAATTCCGCTCCAGCGTGCTTTGTGACAACACACAAAAAGCGTGGCATGCACGCCCTCCCGCTTCGCGCGCCCGATGTCGACTCACCGGCGGCGATTCGCAAGACGAGGGACGGCAGAGCTGCTCTGGAGCCGTTCAATGAAACGCATGCTGTTCAATGCGACGCAGCAGGAAGAACTCCGCGTCGCCATCGTCGATGGGCAGAAGCTCATCGATATCGACATCGAAACCGCCGGGCGCGAACAGCGCAAGGGCAACATCTACAAGGGAGTCGTCACCCGCATCGAGCCGTCGCTCGAAGCCTGCTTCGTCAACTACGGCGAGGATCGCCACGGCTTTCTGCCGTTCAAGGAAGTCGCCCGCCAGTATTTCCGTGATGGCGTCGACATGCGCTCCGCGCGCATCCAGGACGCGCTGCGCGAAGGCCAGGAACTCATTGTTCAGGTCGAAAAGGAAGAGCGCGGCAACAAGGGCGCGGCGCTGACCACGTTCATTTCGCTGGCCGGCCGTTACCTCGTCCTGATGCCCAACAATCCGCGCGGCGGCGGCGTGTCGCGCCGGATCGAAGGCGACGAGCGGCAGGAACTGCGCGAAACCATGGCGCAGCTCGACTTGCCGGAAGGCATGAGCATCATCGCGCGCACGGCGGGTATCGGCCGTTCGGCGGAAGAGCTCCAGTGGGACCTGAACTACCTGATGCAGCTGTGGCGCGCGATCGAAGCTGCGTCGCAGAGCGGCGTCGCCGGCCAGCCGATGCTGATTTATCTCGAATCGAGCCTCGTCATCCGCGCGATTCGCGATTACTTCCAGCCGGACATCGGCGAAATTCTCATCGACACGACCGAAATCCATGACCAGGCGCGCGCCTTCATGGACATCGTGATGCCCGACAACCTCTCGAAGGTGAAGCGCTATCACGACGACGTGCCGCTTTTCTCGCGCTTCCAGATCGAGCATCAGATCGAAACGGCGTACTCGCGCACGGTGCCGCTGCCGTCGGGCGGCGCGATCGTGATCGATCACACCGAGGCGCTCGTCGCCATCGACGTGAACTCGGCCCGCGCGACCAAGGGCGCGGACATCGAAGAAACCGCCACGCGCACCAATCTCGAAGCCGCCGACGAAGTCGCGCGCCAGTTGCGCCTGCGCGACCTCGGCGGTCTGATCGTGATCGACTTCATCGACATGGAGTCGGCGAAGAGCCAGCGCGAAGTCGAGCAGCGCCTGAAAGACGCGCTGAAACACGACCGCGCACGCGTTCAGATGGGCAAGATTTCGCGCTTCGGCCTGATGGAACTGTCGCGCCAGCGTCTGCGTCCGGCACTGTCGGAAGGCAGCCACGTGACCTGCCCGCGCTGCAACGGAACGGGCCACATCCGCGATACCGAATCGTCCGCGCTGCAAGTGCTGCGGATCATTCAGGAAGAAGCGATGAAGGAAAACACCGCGGCAATTCACTGCCAGGTGCCGGTCGAAGTGACCGCCTTCCTGCTCAACGAGAAGCGCTCGGAGATCAACAAGATCGAGTCGCGCTTCAAGGTCAATGTCGTGCTGATCCCGAACAAGCATCTGGAGACGCCGCATTACAAGCTGGAACGTCTGCGTCACGACGATGCCCGCCTCGACGAGCCGCGCTCGTCGTGGAAGATGGCCGTCGAAGCGGCGAGCGAACTCGAGTCGGAAACCGGCTACAGCAAGCGCAGCGAGGAAGTGAAGCCGAAGCAGGAAGCGGCGGTCAAGGGCATCACACCGGAAAAGCCGGCGCCGAGCGCGCCGGTGAAGCCCGCGCCTGTCGAAGCCGTGGCCCCCGCGCCCGCGCCGGCCCCGGTTGCGGCGAGCGGCGGTTTCATCGGCTGGATCAAGAATCTGTTCGGCATTCAGCCGGAAGCGAAGCCGGCTCCAGCACCCGTCGAAGCTCAACCGGCGACGCGTCCGCAACGTGAACGCACGGAACGCGGTGAGCGTGGCGAGCGCACGGGCGGCGGCGACCGCAATCGCAATCGCCGTGGCGGCGCCGCACGCGAAGGCGCGGCGGCGGGCGCCGCTGGCGCCGCGACCGGCGGCAATGGCGCTGGCCGTCAAGGCGCGCGTCGTGAAGACCGCGAAGTGCGCAGCGGACGCGAAGGCCGCGAGCTGCGTGAAGTGCGCGAGCCGCGCGAAGCACGCGAGGCCCGTGAACCGCGTGAAGCACGCGAACCGCGCGAAGTGCGTGAACCGCGCGAGTCCCGCGAGCCGCGTGAGGCGCGCGAGCCGCGTGAAACCCGCGAACGCGGACAGGATCGCAACGCCGAACGCGCAGCGCGTCCTGAAGCCGCCGAGCGTCCGGAACGCCGTGAGCGTGCGGAGCGTCCCGAGCGTGCGGAGCGTGCGGAACGCGGTGAGCGCGTCGAACGTACGGAACGCACGGAGCGGACGGAACGAGCCGAGCGCACCGAAGGAGCCGAGCGCGCGCAACGCCCTGAGCGCGCCGAGCGTCCGGAGCGCGGCGAGCGCCGCAAGCCTCAGCCCGAAGCAGCCGTCGAGGCGCTGACGCCGTCCGAGCCGATTGATTCCGATATCGTCGATGCAGCGCAATTCAACGCCGATGCCGAGCAAGGCGTCGACGCGTTCGCCGATCAGGCCGCAGCACGCGATGGCGAAGAGCGCCGCCGCCGCCGCCGTGGCCGTCGTGGCGGCCGCCGCGATCGTGACGAAGAAGGCACGACGGTGAATCACGCCGCCGATGTCGCGGAAGCCGAAGGCGCAGCCGACAGCATGTCCGCGCAAGCCGGCGTGTTCGACGCCGAAGCCGCGCAGGAAGCGTCCGCTCGCCGCGAACCGCGTCCTGCCGCCGCCGACAAGCCGGTTACGGAAAGCCGCGACGTGAAGCCGGTGGAATCCGCGCCGGTCGTCGCCGAAGTGCCGCCCGCACAGGCCGAGGCTGCGGCTGAGGCAAACGCCGAAACGAAGCCTGAGACGAAGCCGGAACCGGCGCAAGCGCCGCAAGCCGTCGCGTCGACGGTGGACATCTTCGCGAAGCCCGCGCCCGCTGTGGCAGTCGAAAACCCGTTCGGTCCGACGCCGCACGTGTCGGAAACGAAGCCGGCCGACCCGTTCGCCTCTGCTCCGGCAGAAGCGTCCGTGCCTGCTCAGGCGGCCGCCGAAGCCGAACCGGAAGCTGCGGAGCTGTCGCAACCGCTGAAGCCGGCGGCCATCGCGAGCACGCCGGAAGCGACCGCAGTCGAGCCGGTCAAGGCCGAACCGGCAGCGGCAGCGACGGAGCGCGCGGAACCCGTGGCGATCGAAGCCGAGCCGGTGAAAACGGAAGCGGTCGAACCGACGCCGGCCGCCACGGCGGTATCGGCTGCAACGGCTGCAACGCCCGCGCCGACGGAAAAGCCGGCAGCGCCGGCAACGTCGACGGGAACGGACGCCCTGAAGCCGATGCTCGAAACCGCTGGCCTCGTGTGGGTCGGCACGGACGCGAACAAGCTGCGCGAAGCAAGCGCCGCAGCCGCGAGCGAGCCGCAGCCGGCGCGCGTGCCGCGCGAGCGCAAGCCGCTCCCGCCGCTCGACTCCGCGCCGATGCAGCAAGTGGAAACCGGCAAGGACGCGCACTGAGCGCAATCACGCCGCCGGCAACGCTGGCTGTGTGAGCAGTAACGAAAACGCCATCGATTTCGGTCGATGGCGTTTTTTATTGCGCAGCGATAGTGGAAAGCCCGAGCCGACGCGTCGCGGGCGGCGCCGACCCGGCAGGCGCGCTTCCGCTAAAATGAAACAATTCCGCATCGTTCCCACCGAGCTCCAACGCCTTATGTCCCGACGCATCATCCCTCTCGCCGATGTCAGCGCGATTCCGGATTACTCCGGCGATGCATCGTCGCCTTCCGGGCTGCTGACGGACACGCTCGCGCGCCCCTTGCGCGACTTGCGCATATCGGTGACGGACCGGTGCAACTTCCGCTGCGTCTACTGCATGCCGCGCGAAGTATTCGACAAGGATTACCAGTTTCTCCCCCATTCGGCGCTGCTGTCGTTCGAGGAAATCGAGCGGCTCGCGCGGGTGTTCGTCGCGCATGGCGTCGAGAAAATACGGCTCACGGGCGGTGAACCGCTGCTGCGCAAGAACCTTGAATTCCTGATCGAACGCCTGGCGCTCCTGCACACTCCAGAAGGCCGCCCGCTCGACATCACGCTGACCACCAACGGTTCGCTGCTCGCGCGCAAGGCCCAGTCGCTCAAGGATGCGGGCTTGTCGCGCGTCACCGTCAGTCTCGACGCGCTCGACGATGCGCTATTTCGCCGCATGAACGACGCCGATTTCGCCGTCGCCGACGTGCTCGACGGCATCGCGGCCGCGCAAGCGGTGGGACTCGCGCCAGTCAAGGTCAACATGGTCGTCAAGCGCGGCACGAACGATCAGGAAATCGTCCCGATGGCGCGGCACTTCAAGGGAAGCGGCGCGATTCTGCGGTACATCGAATACATGGATGTCGGCGCGTCGAACGGCTGGAACATGAGCGAAGTGCTGGCGTCGGCGCAGGTCGTCGAGCGAATCGAGGAGCATTTTCCGCTCGTGCCGCTCGAAGCACACACCGCCGCTGAAACGGCGCAGCGCTGGGGTTATCGCGATGGCGGCGGCGAAATCGGCGTCATTTCGAGCGTGACGCGTGCGTTTTGCGGCTCGTGCACGCGCGCGCGGCTGTCGACCGAAGGCAAGCTGTACCTTTGCCTCTTCGCGACGGCCGGCCACGATCTGCGCGGACTCATCCGCGGCGGCGCAAGCGACGAGACCGTCGCGACCGCTATCGCGCGCGTCTGGGAAGCGCGCGGCGACCGCTACTCGCAGTTGCGCGGCAGCGCTTCGGCGGCGGTGCGCGAAGACGGGCCGCGCGTCGAAATGTCGTATATCGGCGGCTGAACGGACGCGCCGCTCGTGAGTGTCCGCACTTCCCGCTCCGATATCACCGGTCTCGTGCTCGCGGGCGGACGAGGCTCGCGCATGGGCGGCGTCGACAAGGGCATGCAGTTGTATCGCGACGAGCCGCTCGCGCTGCACGCGCTGCGCAGGCTCGCGCCGCAAGCCGGCGCGATGCTCGTCAGCGCGAACCGCAACATCGAGGCGTACGAGCGGCTCGTTGCACCGTTCGATGCCCGCGTGATCACCGATACGCTCGGCGACTATCCCGGCCCGCTCGCGGGTATCGCGGCGGGCTTGCGTGCCGCGCAGACGCAGTTCGTGCTGACCGCTCCGTGTGATGCACCTTTCGTCGATGAGCGGCTCGGCCTTTTGCTCGCACGCGCACTCGACGAGGCGCAAGTCGATATCGCCTATGCCGCGACGACGGAGCCTTCGGGCGAGCGCATCGCGCATCCGGTTTTCGCGCTCGTGCGCGCGTCCCTCGCCGACGATCTCGACGCCTGGCTCGCATCCGGCGAGCGCAAAGTGCGCGCGTGGTACGCACGCCACAAGGCGGTGCAAGTGCCATTTGACGATGACCGTGCGTTTTACAATATCAATGATTTGCGCCAGCTAGCGGAGCTGGAGCGCCGCTAGTCGAAGACATCGGCGCCCGCTTGTCCCGCTTGCCCCGGCATCTTCGCAACCGGTCCCTCGCCCGCGTTCGTCGCGCCTCTCTCCGATTCATGATCACGTTGAAGCCACTTTCCGGTTGCGTCGCTCATTACGATCCGAACGCGTTGCCCGTCGAAGCAGCGCAGGAAATCGTGCGTCAATGGGCGTTGCCGCTTGCGCACGACGGGCGCGTGGAGCGGGTCAGCCTGTTCGATGCGCTCGACCGCGTGCTCGCGGAAGACGTGATTTCGCCCATCGATGTCCCCGCCTTCGACAACTCCGCGATGGACGGTTACGCGTTCTCCGGCGCGGCGCTGGCGTCCGCGCGGGAGACCGTCGAATTGAGCGTCGCGGGTGCCGCGCTCGCCGGGCAGCCCTTCACCGCGCAGCCAACTGACGGTCAATGCGTGCGCATCATGACGGGCGCGCTGATGCCGCCCGGTTGCGACACGGTTATCCAACAGGAACTCGTCACGCGCGAAGGCGATTCGATCCGCTTTGCCGCTGCCGCCGTGCGCGCGGGCCAGAACCGGCGGCTGTCGGGAGAAGATCTCGCACGCGGCAAACCGGCGTTGCGCCCGGGCCGCGTCGTGCGCGCGTCGGATCTCGGCTTGCTCGCATCGCTTGGCATCGCGGATGTGGCGGTGAAGAAGCGCGTCGTCGTCGCGTTTTTCTCGACCGGCGATGAATTGCGCTCGGTCGGCGAACCGCTGACGCCAGGCAGCCTCTACGACAGCAACCGCTACACGCTCTTTGCGATGCTCCGCCGCCTCGGCGTCGAGACGGTCGATCTGGGCATCGTCCGCGACGATCGTGCGTCGCTCGAAAGCGCGCTGCGCCGTGCGACGGAAGCGGCGGATGTCGTCATCAGTTCGGGCGGCGTATCGGTCGGAGATGCGGACTTCACGCGCGAGTTGATGAATTCGCTCGGCGACGTCGCGTTCTGGAAGATCGCGATGCGCCCCGGACGGCCCCTCGCGTTCGGCCGCCTGTGGTCGGGCGAGCGCGCGGGTGCGGGCAAGCCGGCGCTGTTCTTCGGACTGCCGGGCAATCCGGTCGCGGTCATGGCGACGTTCTACTTCATCGTGCGCGAAGCGCTGCTCGCGATGTCGGGCGCGACGCAGCAAACGCTGACGACCATCCGCGCGCGTTCGGACGAGCCGCTCAAAAAGCGCTCAGGCCGCACCGAATTTCAGCGCGGCATCGCGACGCGTGACGACGCCGGCCTCTGGCGCGTCGTCACCACCGGCCCGCAAGGGTCGGGCGTGCTCAGTTCGATGAGCGAAGCAAACTGCTTCATCGTACTCGAACACGACCGCGCCGACGTCGCCGCCGGCGACGAAGTGAACATCGTTCCCTTCGACGGACTCATCTGACGGCGGGCAAGACTGGCACGCGCCGCCGCGGCACTCACTCCCAATCATCGACAGACGGGGCTTTCCTTTCATGAAAAAGCAGATTTCTTTCATCGCGCCGGGGCAGACCGCGAAGGCGCTGATCCTCGTGTACCTCACGTTCAGCGTGCCGATCGTGCTGCTCGGCGTGGTGGTCGCGTTCGTGCGATACGGCTCCGTCGAATTCAGCACGGTCACGAGCGCCCTGCTGCTGAACGCGATTCTCGGCTTCATCCTGCTATGGATCGCGTGCCACGCGTACAACTGGGTGGCGTCGCGCTTCGGCGGCATCGAGATCGTGTTGTCCGACGCGCCGGAGGAAGCGTGAGCGCCGCGTCGATCCGCGCGGCCACACCCGCCGATGTGAGCGCGGTCTTCGCGCTGATGTACGAACTGGCCGAATTCGAGAAACTCACGCATCTCTTCGTCGCGACCGAAAGCAGCCTGCACGACGCGCTCTTCGGCACCCGGCCTGCAGCGGAAGCGCTCGTTGCGGAACAGGCAGGCGAAGTCGTCGGCTATGCGCTTTTCTTCCACAACTTCTCGACCTTCCTCGCGAAGCGCGGCCTCTATCTGGAAGACCTGTACGTGCGCCCCGCGCTGCGCGGCAGCGGCCTCGGCACGAAGCTGCTTAAGAAGCTCGCCGCCCTCGCGGTCGAACGGCAGTGCGGACGATTCGAGTGGTCGGTGCTCGACTGGAATCAGAACGCGATCGACTTCTACGAGAAGATGGGCGCGACCGTGCTGCCCGACTGGCGCGTCGTGCGCGTGACAGGCGATTCGTTGAATCGCCTCGCCAACGCAGCGGATTGAACGCCGCTCAGACTTCGTCGTCGCTTTCGGGCGACGACGCATCCCCAAGCAGCCCCGCCGCCTGTTCGTGCGGCAACGCTTCGACGTCGCGCAGGCGCTTGCCCATCTGACGCGTGCGCGTCTGCGCCGCCTCGATCGACCGCGTGACGGTTTCCAGCTGCGCCTTCGTTTTCGCCAGCACGTCGCCGAACTTGCCGAATTCCGTCTTGACCGCGCCGAGCACTTGCCACACCTCGCTCGAACGCTTCTCGATGGCAAGCGTCCTGAAGCCCATCTGCAGGCTGTTGAGCAACGCGGTCAGCGTCGTCGGACCGGCGATCGTCACGCGATGTTCGCGCTGTAGAAAGTCGCTCAGCCCCGGACGACGCAGCACTTCCGCATACAGACCCTCGGTCGGCAGGAAGAGCAAGGCGAAGTCGGTCGTATGCGGCGGCGCGACGTACTTCTGCGCGATGACCTTCGCCTCGGCGCGCAAGCGCCCTTCCAGCGCACGCGACGCCTCTTCCACCGCAACCGGGTCCGCGCGCTCCTGTGCATCGATGAGGCGCTCGTAGTCCTCTCGCGGAAATTTCGCGTCGATCGGAAGCCACACGGGCGTGGCGACATCGCCGGATGAACCCGCTACACCGGGCGCGTCGTGCCGGCCCGGCAGCTTGATCGCAAACTCGACGCGCTCGGTGCTGTTCGGGATCGTCGCGACGTTCTTCGCGTACTGATCGGGCGTCAGCAACTGCTCCAGCAACGATTCGAGTTGCACTTCGCCCCAGATGCCGCGCGTCTTGACGTTGGTGAGCACCTTCTTGAGATCGCCGACGCCCGCTGCCAGCGATTGCATCTCGCCAAGTCCGCGATGCACCTGCTCCAGCCGCTCCGATACCAGCCTGAACGATTCGCCGAGCCGCTGCTCCAGCGTCGCGTGCAGCTTTTCGTCGACGGTGCGGCGCATTTCGTCGAGCTTCGCGGCATTGTTCGCTTCGATGTCCTTGAGACGCGCTTCGAGCGTCGCGCGCACTTCGGCGAGCCGGCGATCGTTCGTCTCGGACATTTGCGCGAGATGCAGCGTCATCGAATCGGCGAAGCGCTTGAGCGCGTTGCCCTGATCCTCGCGCGCCTGCTGACTTTGCTGGGCGAGTTGCTGCGCGAGCGCGTCGAACTGCGCGTTCTGCACGCTCGACGTGCTCGCCAGTTGCGTCGCCAGCGTCTGATGGAACTGCGCGAAGCCGCCCTGCGATTCCATCCGCGATACGCGCGCGCTCTCCGCGATGTCGCCGCGCAAGCCGCGTTCGAGCCGCTCCTGCGCGCGCGCGTGCGCTTCGCCCATGTCGTTGACGCGATCGGTGAGCGCGGCGAACTCCTCTTCGATATCGACGTTCGATCCGCGCCGCATCATCGACAGCAGCGCGAACAGCACGATGACCAGCGCCACCGCCAGCACGGCGACCGCGCCATACAGCACTTCGATCATTTCGCGAGCACACCAGGGTTGATCGGATTCGGCGGATTGCCGGCGCGCGGCCCTTCGCCCAATGCGGCGATCAGGTTGTCGGCGGCGAGATTGGCCATCGCGCGGCGCGTCGCTTCGGTCGCGCTCGCGATATGCGGCGTCAGCACGACGTTCTCCAGCGCGAGAAAACCGGGATGCAGATTCGGCTCGCCTTCGAACACGTCGACGCCCGCCGCCGCGATGCGCTTTTCGCGCAGGGCTTCGATCAGCGCGGCATCATCGACGATCCCGCCGCGCGCGATGTTCGTCAGCGTCGCCGACGGCTTCATCAGAGCGAGTTCGGCCGCGCCGATCGTGTGATGGCTTTCCTTCGAATACGGCACGACGAGCACGACATGATCCGCGCGCTTCAGCAGGTCTTCCTTCGACGCATACTCGGCGTTCAGTTCGGCCTCGATCTCCGGCGCGACGCGCGAGCGGTTGTGATAGATCACGCGCATGTTGAAGCCGCTTGCCCGCCGCGCGAGCGCCTGCCCGATGCGTCCCATGCCGATCACGCCGAGCGTCGAGCCGTAGACGTCCGCGCCGAGGAAGGAATCGAACGACCACTTCTGCCACTTGCCCGCGCGCAGAAAGTGCTCGGACTCGGTGATGCGGCGAGCCGCCGCCATCATCAGCGCCCAGCCGAAGTCGGCCGTGGTTTCGTTCAGCACGTTCGGCGTGTTGGTGCCGAGCACCTTGTGCGCGTCGAACGCCTGCATGTCGAAATTGTTGTAGCCGACCGCCATGTTGGCGACCACTTTCAGGTTCGGCGCGCCCGCCAGTTCCTTCTCGCCGACCATCTCGCCGGCCGTGAACGCGCCGTCCTTGTCGGCAAGACGCCGCGCGAACTCGTCTTGCGCAAGCACGTCGCCCGGGTTCAGATCGACTTCGAAATACTGCTTCAGGCGCTCGATCACATCGGGAAAGGTGGGACGTGCGACAAGTACCTTCTTCATCGATTGCTCCTAGAAAAATAGCCAGCCGGAAACAGCAAAGAGCGGCAACAGGACGACGCACGACCAGCCCATATAACCGAAGAAACCCGGCATGCGGATGCCGCGCGATTCCGCGATCGCCTTGACCATGAAATTCGGCGCATTGCCGATATACGTGTTCGCGCCCATGAAGACCGCACCCGCCGATATCGCGGCGAGCGTCGTGGCGCCGGAGCTCATCAGCGTCTGCGCGTCGCCACCGGCGAGATTGAAGAACACGAGATACGTCGGCGCGTTGTCGAGGAACGAGGACAAGAGGCCGGTCGCCCAGAAGTACGCGAGGTCGATCGGCTTGCCGTTCGCATCCGATACCGCGTGCGCGATGCCCGCGAGCGCACCCGCCTCGCCCGCGCGCAGGATCGTGATGACCGGGGCGATCGTCACGAAGATGGCGGCGAACAGCTTGGCGACTTCCTGGATCGGCGCCCAGTCGAACGCGTTGCCTGCGCGCGCGCTTCGAGGCGTCAGCATGAGCGATGCAAACAGCACGGCGACCAGCGCCGCATCGCGCACGATGTTCTGTAGCGCGACGTGCGCGCCGAACACGCTGAATTCGACGCCCGGCTTCCACACGCCGCTCATCAGCACGAGCGCGACGACCGCCGCGAGCAGCACGAAGTTGACCTTGCCGTCGATGCTGAAGCCGCGCGTATCGGGCGTCGGATCGAGAAAGCCGGATCGCGTTTCCTCCTTCTTGCGCCAGTAATAGCTATCCAGCGCATAGAAGAGCGCGAGCAGGATGCCGCAGATGAAAAGCATCGGCAGGGCGAGATGCAGCGTCGTCCAGAAGAAGCCGACACCGTTGAGAAAGCCGAGAAAGAGCGGCGGATCGCCGAGCGGCGACAGTGAGCCTCCCGCGTTCGCCACCAGAAAAATGAAGAACACGACGACGTGCACCACGTGCTTGCGATTGTCGTTCGCGCGCAGAAGCGGACGGATGAGCAACATGGCCGCTCCCGTCGTTCCCGTGACGCTCGCGAGCGCGGTGCCGAGCGCGAGCAGCGCCGTGTTGACGCGCGCCGAACCGTGCAGGTTGCCGCGCACGCAGATGCCGCCCGCCACCGTATAAAGCGACGCGAGCAGGATGATGAACGGCGCGTACTCCTCGAGCATCGCGTGGACGAACAAGCCGAACGCCGCGCCGGCGCCGAATGCGAACGCGAATGGCACGAGCAGCAGAAGCGCCCACGCGGCCGCGATCTTGCCGAAATGGTGATGCCAGAACCGGTGCGCGACGAGCGGAAACACCGCGATCGAAAGCAGAATGCCGATGAACGGAATGCCCCACGCCGCCGACAGCGACGCGCCATCGAGCGTAGCCGCCGATGCGCCGGACATCGCGAGCAACGGCGACAGCAAGCCAAAAACGAAACGCCGCATGCCGCTCACGCTCCCCGCACGACGATCACATGCACGCGATACGGCCCATGCGCGCCGAGCACGATGGTCTGCTCGATATCGCCCGTGCGCGACGGTCCCGACACGAAGTTGACGGCGCGCGGCAGTTCGCCCCGCTCCGCGCGGATCAGCGCGAACGCATCTTCGTGCGATGCGACGATGCGCGATGCCGGGACGATGGCGATATGCGTCTGCGGCAGCAACGCGCCGGATGCGGGCGTGTCGGCTCCCGAAAGCAACACGAGCGAGCCAGTCTCGGCGGTTGCGCAGAAGCATCCGGTGATGCCGACGAGGTCCGCGTCCGCCGGCTTGCGCAGCGACGCCGCGATGCCCGCCTGCGCCCACGGCAATTCGGCGAGCGCGGGCCACGCGACGGCATCGCAGGAAAGATCGAGCGCGTGGAGATAGCGCGCCGCTTCGGCCGGTGCTTCGTCGAGCGTGCCGACTTCGGCGACGGTCGTCGCAAGCCGTTCGGCCTCCAGAGTAAAACGCGCGATCAGTTCGTCGCGGGTAGCGGGAAGCGGCGGACGGGGACCGGCGGGATGCCGCTGCACGTAGTCGTCGGCGGCGGCGCGTTCGGCGTCCGTCGGCGCGCCTTTTCTGCCCTGCGCGCTGCGAATGCGCGCGAGAATGTTGCGGCGCGCGGCCGATGTATCCATGGTGCCGTCCTCATGTTGCGTGCGGGGAAACGTTCGCGGCGATGAATCCGCGATGAGGAGCCGATTATATCGACCGGTCCGCGCGCGCGGACCTCGGCCGAACGGCATAGGCCGCGTGCGCTTCAGCCTTCCCCGACGGGCTGCTCGATGCCGAACACCTGACGCAGATAGGCAAGATACGCCTTGTCGTCGCACATGTTCTTGCCCGGCGAATCGGAGAGCTTGGCGACCGGCTGCCCGTTGCAGCGAACCATCTTGATGACGATCTGCAGCGGCTGATAACCCAGATCGTTCGTAAGGTTCGTGCCGACGCCGAACGCGAGCTGGCAGCGCCCGCGGAAGCGTTCGTACAGTTGCAGCACCTTGGGGATATCGAGCGCGTCCGAGAACACGAGCACCTTCGTGCGCGGATCGCAGCGATTCTCCTCGTAGTGCTTGATGAGGCGCTCGCCCCAGTCGAACGGATCCCCCGAATCGTGGCGCGCGCCGTCGAAGAGCTTGCAGAAGTACATATCGAAGTCGCGCAGAAACGCCTTCATGCCGTACACGTCGGACAGCGCGATACCCAGATCCCCTCGATACTCCTTCGCCCACATCTCGAAGCCGAAGATCTGCGAATCACGCAGGCGCGGGCCGAGCGCCTGACACGCCTGCAGATATTCGTGCGCCATCGTGCCGAGCGGGCGCAGGCCGTGTTTCATCGCGTAGAAGACGTTGCTCGTGCCCGCGAACTGCTCGCCGAGCCGTTCCTTCAGCGTCAGCACGACTTCCTCGTGCCACTGCTTCGAGAAACGGCGGCGGGTGCCGTAATCGGCGATCTTGCAATCGGAGTATTCGGGCGGCGTGGCGAGCAGCTTGATCTTGTCGCGCAGGCGCTCGCGCCCGGTTTCGTACTCCGGCTTGCGCTGCGTGTTGCGAAAGTACACCTCGTTGACGATCGCTAGCACCGGAATCTCGAAGAGAATCGTATGCAGCCACGGCCCTTCGATCATGATGTCGATCTCGCCATTGTTCTTCGGCGACGGCGAGATACGGATAGACTTCTCGTTGAGATGAAAGAGCGCGAGGAAGTCGATGAAATCGCTCTTCATGAAGCGCATGCGCCGAAGATAGTCGAGCTCTTCTTCCCTGAAGCGCAGGCTGCAGAGCTGGCGCACTTCATCGCGGATCTCGTCGATATACGGCACGAGGTCGGCCTCGGGCGTACGGCAGCGAAAGCGATACTCGACATGCGCGGCCGGGAAGTGATGCAGCACGACCTGCATCATCGTGAACTTGTAGAGGTCGGTATCGAGCAGCGAATTGATGATCATGGTTCTGACTAGGACACATCGAAGCGAGCAGACCGCGCGACGACGCGCCGCGAGCCTTTGGTCCATGTTACCCGAATGCGCGCCCTTTTTAAGAACCGGGCATACATACATTGCGAATCGATATAAGCCATACGCCGTGGCCCTCGCGCCGCTTTTTACCGTTACGCTACAATATGCGTTTCGGCGAACGACCCGGCGCGCCCATGCAGCCCGCCCGGCGCCGCCCCCACGAATTTCGCATGCAGGAGC
Source organism: Caballeronia grimmiae (assembly GCF_022879615.1). Classification (NCBI taxonomy): domain Bacteria; kingdom Pseudomonadati; phylum Pseudomonadota; class Betaproteobacteria; order Burkholderiales; family Burkholderiaceae; genus Caballeronia; species Caballeronia grimmiae. Next base: position 855,603 of record NZ_CP084271.1, on the reverse strand, counting down.
CTGAATGACTCACGTTGTGACCGAAAGCTGCATCAAGTGCCGCTACACCGATTGTGTGGATGTGTGCCCGGTGGATTGCTTCCGTGAAGGTCCCAACTTTCTCGCGATCGATCCGGACGAGTGCATCGACTGCGCCGTGTGCGTGGCCGAATGCCCGGTGAATGCCATTTACGCCGAGGAAGACGTGCCGGGCGACCAGCAGCACTTCACCGAGCTGAACGCCGAACTTGCGCGCAACTGGCCGAGCATCACCAAGACGAAGGCGCCGCTGCCCGAAGCCGAAGAGTTCAAGGACGTGAAGGACAAGCTGAATCTGCTCGAGCGTTGAGGGCTTGTGCGTCGGCCAGGGGAATGGTCTTGGGAGAAGTTCGACGCAATGAAACAAGTCGTATCGAGTGAAGATTCGCCGTTGACAGGGTAGCAGACGCTCCCTATAATTCCGCTTCTCTGCTGTAGATGTTCCCCGATAGCTCAGTTGGTAGAGCGCCGGACTGTTAATCCGTAGGTCCCTGGTTCGAGCCCAGGTCGGGGAGCCAAAAAACTCCAGCACGCAGTTTCCAAAAAGCCCAGTCGGATTGCTGGGCTTTTTAATCAGTTTCATGTGGTAGATGTTCCCCGATAGCTCAGTTGGTAGAGCGCCGGACTGTTAATCCGTAGGTCCCTGGTTCGAGCCCAGGTCGGGGAGCCAAAAAGCATTATCAAAAAGCCCAGTCATTCGACCGGGCTTAATGAGATGGTCAGCCTGACCGAGATGGCCCGATTGGCATACGCTGATCGGGCCATTTCCTTTTTTGGAGGCCATCATGGCGAACACTACGCTTATCGGCATTGATCTGGGCAAGCACTGCTTCTTTTTGCATGCGCAGGACGCACGCGGCACGCAGGTTTGGCGCAAGAAGATGACGCGCAAGCAACTCTACGGGTGCCTGGCGACCTGTCCGGTCGCCGTCTTGGCAATGGAAGCTTGCGCGGGCGCGCATTGGCTGGCACGCAAATGTCAGTCATATGGACATCAGGTTCGCTTGATCGCACCGCAGTTCGTCAGGCCATTCGTCAAAGGCAACAAGACCGACTTTGCCGATGCTGAAGCGATCTGCGAAGCTGCCTCGCGTCCTTCCATGCGTTTTGTCGCAATCAAGACCGCCGAGCAACAGACTCTGCTTGCGCTGCATCGCGTGCGCGAATCGCTTGTCGCTGAACGCACGGCAACCAGCAATCAAATCCACGCTTTCCTGCTCGAATTCGGGATCGATCTGCCTGTCGGCGCACTGGCCATCACGCGCTTGCCGGTCCTACTCGATGATCCTGTGCATGCACTGCCGCCCGTGCTGGTGGCCTTGTTGCTTCGCCTGCATCAACGTTACGCACAGTTGGGTGGCGAGATCGCCGAGTTGGAGACCCAGATCAAGCGGCAGACGAGCGAAGACGAAGCCGGCCAACGCCTGCTCACCATTCCTGGAATCGGCCCGATCACCGCCAGCAGCTTGCTCGCCATGGCCGGCGACGCACGCGCGTTCAAATGTGGCCGAGACTTCGCGGCGTCTTTGGGGCTGGTTCCGCGCCAACATTCGACTGGCGGCCGAGCGACCCTGCTGGGCATCTCGAAGCGCGGCAACAAGCAGTTGCGCTGCCTGCTCGTGCAAGGCGCGCGCGCGGTGATGCGTTATGCCGATAGACGAACCGATGCGCTGGGTCGCTGGCTGCAAGCGTTGCTGCTACGTCGTCACAGCAATGTCGTTGCCTGCGCACTCGCCAACAAAATGGCCAGAATCGTTTGGGCGATTCTGGCCAAGGGTGGCGTGTACCGGGCACAACCGGCCATCGCCTGAGAGCTTTCCGCCTGCTTTTGCGACCACTGACCCGTGATGAAGATAAACGGCTCACGGCCCCGACTGAAAACCTGAAAAACAATCCAGTCCTGCAGACTGAGGGCTTTTTAAGGACAGTTGGGTGCGGCTTCTCATCGAGGGCCGGGCGCTCTGATCCGCGCCCATTTCGAGCCCGGATACATTTGCGCAAGCCCTTTTATCTTAGGTCACAGATCGAGGTTGCAGAAACTAGGCTGACCATACATTTTGTTTTTGCGCGACGCTTTACGCAATGCGACAGGGCGACGTTTCCATTCGCGGTGCGCGATCCAGCGTTTCCGGCTCGGTTCCTAGCATTTTGTCAGTCGGCACGCCCGCCCGCCTTTGTCCGCGCGCAGGCCCCACCCTCACCCCTGCGCCATCCACACCACCGTCAGCGACCTCACGCCCTGCGCCCCGCGAATCAGCACGCCTTCGATATCCGCCGTCGCGGATGGCCCCGTGACCAGCACCGCATAACGCGCGGACTGAAAATCGGGCCGTCGATAAACCTGCTGCAAACCGTCGACGAGTTGCGCGGGATCGAGCAGCACGACCAGATGCTGCGCGAGATAGCCGATCGAATTGACGACGTATTCCTTCTCGCTGAACCACACCGAACCCGTTTCCGCAACGCCGAAGCGTCCGCGCACGACGCCCACATCGACATCCTGCAGCGACGCGGGCACCGTATCCGGCGACAGCTTGCGCGTGGCCGCGATGCCCTCCACCGCCGACGCCACCACCGCGCCTTCACCGAAGCGCGCGGCGATCATCGCGTCGACATCGGCGAGGGAGTGAGCGTGGGCGCAGGTTCCGCCCATCGCCGTGAGCGCGGTGATGAAGCGCGTCATCAGATCGCCTTCGGGCGACGGGAAAACCGGCAGATCGGGGCGCGGGCGCGACGCGGGTTGCGCCGCGCGAATCTTCGAGAGAAATGCTTCGCGAGTCGTCATTTGGCTTGCTTCCGGTTCTTCTTGTACCACTCGTGAAAAGTCTGGATGGGCGCTTCGGGCAAGTCGCGCTGGCGTCCCCAGATGTTGAGCGGGTTGTACAGCACGAAGTTGGGCAGCCGCTTCAACGCGCCGCCAAGCGATGCGACCGTCGCGCGATAAAGCGTCGGACTCGCGAGCAGTCGCCCCGCCATCCTGAGCACTTCCTTCTTCACGAACGGCACTTCGTGACGCTCCGCGATCACCTCGCGCCACTTGTAAATCTGCTCGTGGATATTGACCTTCGTCGGACACACGTTGGTGCAACTGCCGTTCATCGTCGAAGCGAACGGCAGGCTGCTATAGCGTTTGAGGTCGTGCGTCGGGTTGATGATCGCGCCGATCGGCCCGGAATACGTGCCGCCATACGACAGTCCCCCGCTTCGCCGATACACCGGACACGTATTCATGCACGCGCCGCAGCGGATGCACTTCAGCGAATACCAGAAGTCGTCGAGCGCCAGCCGCTCCGAGCGTCCGTTGTCGACGAGGATGTAGTGCATCTCCGTCCCCGGCCGCGGCGCGCGAAAGTGCGACGTGTATTGCGTGATCGGCGAGCCGAGCGCGCTTCTCGACAACATGCGCACGAAGACGCCGAGATCGGCGATTGTCGGAATGATCTTTTCGATGCCGATCGACGCGATATGCAGCGGCGGCACGTTCGCGGACAGATCGGCGTTGCCCTCGTTCGTGCAGACCACGACCGTCCCCGTTTCGGCCACCGCGAAGTTGCATCCCGTCATGCCCGCCGTCTTCTCGCGCACGAAGTACGGCCGCGTGTGCATGCGCTGGCTCTCGGCGAGATAGTGAATGTCGCTGTTGGCGGGATCGGTGCCGATGGTGCGGCCAAAGAGTTCGGCCACGTCCGCGCGCAGCTTGTGAACCGCCGGCACGACCATATGGCTCGGGTCCTGATGATCGAGCTGCTGAATGCGCTCGCCAAGATCGGTTTCCATCACCGTGATGCCGCGCGGCTCCAGATAGTCGCGCATGTAGCACTCGTCGGTGAGCATCGACTTGCTTTTCACGAGCGTCGTCATGCCGCGTTCGCTCATCAGCTGGTGAACGAGCGCGTTGTGCTCTTCCGCGTTCGCCGCGAAATGCACGACGACGCCGTTCTTCTCCGCCTGATCGATGAACTGCGCGATGTAGTCCGCAAGATTCGACAGCGTGTGTTCCTTGATGCCCGAAGCCAGCTCGCGCATCGCTTCCCATTCGGGGATGCCGTGCGCCTGCGCGTCGCGCTTGCTGCGCAGATCCCACAGGCGCTTGTCGTGAAACGCGACGTGATCGGTCTTCTGCAGGAACGCGCCGGCCGCCTTGGCGTGATCGATTCGTACGGTCTTGCTCATGCCCGCGCTCCATTCAGGACCTGCGCGATGTGGATAAACCGCGCGTCGAGCTTCATGCGTTCCGCGCAGCCTTGCTGATGCATCAGACAGGACATGTCGCCCGAGACGATGTACTCCGCCCCGGCACCGATGTGGTCGCGCACCTTGTCCTGGCCCATGCGCACGGACACCGCTTCCTCGGTCACCGAAAACGTGCCGCCGAAGCCGCAGCATTCATCGGGGCGCGCAGGCGAGACGAACTCGATGCCCTTCACGCCCTCGAGCAATGCGCGCGGCTTCGAATATCTAACACCGGCGACTTCTGAATTCGATGTCTCGCGAAGATGCCGCACTGCGCTGCAACTGTTATGCAGCCCGACTCGATGCGGAAACTCGGCCCACGGAAACTCGCGGACCTTCAGTACGTCGTGCAGGAATTCGACCAGTTCGAAGGTGTTGCGGCGCACCTTCTGCACGTCGCTCGTCTGCTCGATGGCGGTGAAGTGCTCGCGCACATGATGCGTGCAACTCGCCGATGGCCCGACCACGTAGTCGTAGTCCGCGAAGTTGCGCGCGAACACACGCTCGGCGCCGGCGGCTTCCTTGTGCGCGCCGCTGTTGGCCATCGGCTGGCCGCAGCAGGTCTGATCTTGCGGATAGTCGACATCGACGCCGAGCCGCTCCAGCAATTCGAGCGTGGCGATGCCGACCTGCGGATAGAACGCATCGATGAAACAGGGGACGAACAGGGCAACTTTCATGGCGTATCGTGGGAGGAAATCGCGTGTCTGGTCAGCTTGGTCTGACCAAGACTTTAAGGATCCGGCGCTTTCGTGTCAAACTAGGTTAATCCAGCGTCCTTGCCTGTGCATTTCATTCGACCGATGACCTTCCAGCCCGTCCACCCGCATTCCTACGCCCGCGTGCGCCTGTCCGATGTCGTGTCCGGGCAGATTCGGGAACTGATCTCGAACGGCACGCTGCTGCCCGGCCAGCGCCTGCCCGCCGAGCGCGATCTGGCCGAGCAGTTGAACGTGTCCCGGCCGTCGCTGCGCGAAGCGCTGATCCGCCTCGAATCCGATGGCTTCATTCGCGCGGTGGCGCGCGGCGGCTTCGTCGTGTCGGACGTGACCGCGCCGCTGGTTTCGCTGCCGCTCGCGGCGTTGCTGCAACAGCAGCCGGACGCCAGCGGCGACGTGCTCGAACTGCGTCACGGCCTCGAAACGCTCGCCACGGCCTACGCCGCCGAGCGCGCGACCGAAGCCGACCTCGCGCGAATCCGCGCCGCGTTCGATGCGCTCGAAGCCGCCGTCGCCCAGAAAAGCGCGCGCATCGCGGAAAAGGACGCGGCGTTTCACCTCGCCATCGCCGATGCGACTCACAACGTCGCGCTCGCCCACGTGATGCACGGGCTCAACGAACTCGTGCGCGAATCGATGCTGACTTCGCACCGTCTCGTCGACTATGACGACGAAGTCGAAGCCGACCTGCTCGTTCAGCATCGCGCGATGCTCGACGCAATCATCGCCCGCGATCCGGCGCGCGCCCGGGACTGCGCGGGCGCGCATCTCGACTACGTGCGGGCGCTCTATCGCGACGGCGCAAAGGGGAAGGCGCGCAGCCGCGTTTCTCACGATGACATGACGAATTCGTAACGTGCTCGTAAGATTCGATAGGACTTCGCCTACACGCATTTCGGACGCAGACGGCTAACGCGCGATGAACGAACTCGCGATACTGAAACCGTCGTCAACAACATGCGCAAGGAGGACAACATGCCTTATCTACTCGGATGGCTGCTCGGCGTGCCGGTTATCGTGCTCGTGATTCTGTATCTAATCTTCCATTGAACCGGCCGCAACAGACCGCAGCAAAAGCAACGAAGGGCGTCGTTACAATACGGCGCCCTTTTCTTTTTTCCGAAGGATCGTGATGAACCGCGCCGCCCGTCTGACTTCGACCGCATCGCTCGTTTTTCTGCTTGGCGCGACTGCCGCGCACGCGGAGGAAATTGCGAGCGTCAACACGAACTTCCGCATCACCGGCTCGGACCGCGTGAGCGTCGAGGCCTATGACGATCCGCTCGTCGGCGGCGTGACGTGCTATGTCTCGCGGGCGCGCACGGGCGGCGTGAAAGGCACGCTCGGCATCGCCGAAGATCCGACGGAAGCGTCGATCGCGTGCCGCCAGGTCGGGCCGGTCGCGTTCAAGGAACCGCTCAGGCAGAAGAGCGATGTGTTCACGGATCGCATGTCGTTCATCTTCAAGACGCTGCATGTCGTGCGGATCGTCGATGCGAAACGCAACACGCTCGTGTATCTGACGTATAGCGACCGTATCGCGAGCGGCAGCGCGAAGAACAGCGTGACGGCCGTGCCGGTGCCGCAGGGAACGGCGATTCCGGTGAAGTGAGCACGGCTCGCGGGCAGGCGAAGTTGTAAACTGACCAATTCGCCTTCGAACGATCCGCTCAATGAACGCGCAACGTTTCTCCAACGCCGCACGCTACTGGCGCTCGCCGCTCGTGCCGGACGCGGACATGGTCACCGCCGAGTACTACGACCACGAATTCGCGCCGCACTGGCACGACGCGTACACGGTGCCGGTCATCGAAGCGGGCGCGGAGTGCTATGACTATCGCGGCTCGCGGTACGTGGCCGAAGCGGGCTCGGTGCCGGTGATCAATCCCGGCGAGTTGCATACCGGCGCGCGGGCCGTGGATGCCGGCTGGCGCTATCGCGTGTTTTATCTGCCGGTGCCATTCGTCGAAAATCTGGCGCGCGAGATGTCGGGGCGCGCGACGGCGGCGCCGTGGTTCGCCGCAGGCATCATCCGCGATACCGATCTGGCGAGGCGGCTCGTGGCCGCGCATCGGGCGCTGGAGCGCGCCGGACAAGCGGCCAGCGCGGACCCGCTCGCCGCCGAAACCGCACTCGTCGATGCGGTCAGCACGCTGCTCGCGCGCCATGCGCTCGAACGGCCCTCGCCCGCTCCGCTCGCCGCCGATGCGGTCCGCGTCGCAACGATGAAAGCCCGCCTCGCCGACGATCTTCTCGAACCCGTCACGCTCGCGGAACTCGCCCGCACGGTCGGGCTGTCGATGTTCCATGCGGCGCGGCTCTTCACCCGCGAAACGGGTCTTGCTCCGCATGCGTGGCGCAATCAATTGCGCATCGCGCGGGCGTTGCCGGCGTTGCGCGCGGGGACGTCGATCGCGCATGTCGCGGCGGCCAGCGGGTTCACCGATCAGAGTCATTTCACGCGGCACTTCAAGCGCGCGTTCGGCGTTGCGCCGGGACGCTGGCGCTGAGTCCGCCGTTTCCGCGTCGCGACCGCAAGAACGTACAAGCCGGCCAGGGCACGACTGGTTATCCTCCGCAAGCTGGCAACACGCACATGTCGTACTGGAGGGAGGACCACCTTGACCGCATCATCATCCACCAATGCGCTGAGCGAATTCGCCGCCGGCGCGCGTGACACCATCCCGATGATGATCGGCGCCGCGCCTTTCGGCGTCATCTTCGGCACGCTCGTCACCGCGAGTCCGCTCGCGTTGTGGCACGGCCAGCTCATGTCCCTCGTGGTGTTCGCCGGCTCGGCGCAGTTCATCGCGGCCGGCATGATTGCCGGGAATGCGAGCTTCGCCGTCATCTGGGCGACGACGTTCGTCGTCAATCTGCGGCACATCCTGTATTCGGCGACGCTCGCGCCCTACGTCGCCCATCTGCCCGCGCGCTGGCGCTGGGCGCTGGCCGGCCTCATGACCGACGAAGTCTTCGCCGTGGCCTACGCGCATTACCAGAAACGCACGGCGGGCGAGATCGGGCCGCATTACTTCTTCGGCTCCGGCGTCGCAATGTTCCTCAACTGGCAAGCGTGGACGCTCATCGGCCTGTTCTTCGGCGCGGCGTTTCCGGGCCTCAAATCACTCGGGCTGGACTTCGCGATGGTCGCGACGTTTATCGCGATCATCGTGCCGCAACTCGTCGCGGCGCGCTTCGTGGCGGCGGCGCTGACGTCGGGCGTGCTGTCGTTCGCGTGGCAAGGCTGGCCGTACAAGCTCGGTCTGCTCGCGGCGGTGCTCGTGGGCGTCGTCGTCGGCATGCTGCTGACGATGACCGACGCCAAAGCGGGACTCGACAAGGAGCGCGTGCGATGAACTATGTGCTGCTGATCTTCGGAATGGCGCTCGTCACCTATGTGATCCGCGCCGCCGTGTTCGTGCTCGGCGAGCGGCTCACGTTTGCGCCCGTCGCGCGTACCGCGCTCGGCTTCGTGCCGGTGACGGTGCTGACCGCGATCATCGTACCGATGACCGTGTCGCCGCACGGCAACGGCGCGGAGCTGACCTGGCGTAATCCGCAGCTCGTCGCGGCGGTGGTCGCCGTCGTCGTGTGCGCGTTGACGAAGCGCACGCTTTTGACGATCGCCGTGTCGCTCGCAGTGTTCTTCTTCTGGCAACTGGTCGTGTTGCGTTAGGCGTTGCGCAGTGCGCGCCTTACAGAAGCCACTCAAGTTTCCGGCTCCCGCGCCGATATCAGAATCGAATGGCCTCCGCTCTCTGCCGGCGGGCCGACAGCATCTCCCGCGAGTGGGCCATCGGGCTGCCCCGAGCGCGGAACCGGAAACCGACATGCCGCAAATCACCCTTTCGCTTCGCGACGAGACGATCGCTTCGCTGCAACGCGACTTCGAAGCGTTCTTGCGTCTCTCGCTGAAGCTCGACCCTCAGTTCATCACGCCGTCGTTCGAGGACTTCCTGCGCGCGAAGCTGCTCGACAACCCCACGCCGCTCACCGAGCAGGCCGTGCAGCGCATGCTCACGCACGGCCAGTACGCCTGGGCGAAGCGCGCGCTCGACAAGGAGTTTCCGGACGTCGTCGAAATCCTGATTCGTCAGGCGGCGGAGCACGGCTTCGCGTTCGCGATTCGGTCGGACTGGAGCGCGGAAGATCTGCTGAAGGCATCGCGCGAATGGGCGGCGGCGATCGTCACCGAGGCGAAGGGCGATGTATCGCAAGTCGATGTGCTTGCCTCGCAGATCAAGTCGGCGGCGGCGGATATCCGCACGGTCGAGGAAAAGATGCAGACGCCGGCCTGGCGGCTCGCCGATTCGCTTCGTCAGCGTGTCCATGACGCGAAGGTCGCCGTGGAAACCAACGTCGGCTCGACGGCGCGCGAAAAGCTCGGCGAACTGCGCGCGCTGCTGCGCCTCAGCATCTTCTACGGTTCGGTGCAGAAGCAGGAAGCGCAGCAGTTGCTCGAATATCTGCGCTCGCTGCGGCCGGAATTGTTCGTCGAAGAGCCGTATGACGGCTTCACGCGGTTCGCGGCGTGGCTGCGGAGCGTCTTCGGCCACGCGCCGCGAGCGGCGGGCGCGACGCGGGCCTCGCGCTAACGAGGGCGCGCCCTACTCCCACATTCCCTTGAGCCGCGCGGCGATATCGATCTTCGCTTTCGCCGCCGCCGCGAGCCCTGCCGCCGTCGGCGCGGCGGCGACCGGCACGGGCGGCCATGCGGCGGCCTCGAAGTGCGGCATCAGATGCGGCGGAATGAAGCGTGTGCGCTGCGCCCACACGTGCCTGTCGCCGAGGTTCGTCTGGTTGTGCACGTAGAACCGTTGCGGCGCGATGACGTGCAGGTCTTCCTTTGCCCGCGTCATGGCGACATACAGCAGGCGGCGCTCTTCGTCGAGTTCCTCTTCGCTGCCCGTGCCGAGATCGGACGGAATGCAACCGTCGACGCCATTCAGCACGAACACGTTGCGCCACTCCTGCCCCTTCGCGGAATGGATGGTCGAGAGAATCAGATAATCCTCGTCGATGAGCGGCACGCCCGATTCATCGCTTGTCGCGTCGGGCGGATCGAGCGTCAGTTCGGTGAGAAAGCGCTCGCGCGTCGGATACGTCGACGCGATGCTCTCCATCTGCATCACATCGCCAATGCGAATGGCCGCGTCCTCGTGGTTGCGCTCGAGGTGCGGCTCGTACCATCGGCGGATCATTTCGAACTCGGCGGGCCAGCCCGATTCCCGTCCGCAAAGCCTGGCCATCAGGGCGACGAAGCGCGGCCAGTCTTCGCTCGCGCGTGCGGGCGCGCTGAAGGCTGCAATGGCATCGGCTGCCCGCGCGTTCTGGGCGACGCCGTCAAGCAGGCGTCCCGCGATCGCCGGCCCGACGCCCGGCAGCAGTTGCGCGACCCGAAAGCCCGCGACGCGGTCGCGCGGATTCTCGGCCCAGCGCAGCACCGCGAGCACGTCCTTCACGTGCACCGAATCCAGAAACTTGAGCCCGCCGAACTTCACGAACGGGATGTTCTTGCGCGTCAACTCGATTTCGAGCGTCGCGCTGTGATGCGCCGCACGAAACAGCACGGCCTGCGACTTGAGCTTCATGCCGCCCTCGCGCGCCTCCAGCACCTTTTCGACGACATAGCGCGCCTGATCGGCCTCGTCGGCGACGGCGACGACGCCCGGCTTCTGCGCCGATGCCTTGTCGGTCCACAAGTCCTTCGTGTAGCGCTCGGCGGCGAGCCCGATGACCGCGTTCGACGCTTCGAGAATGGACTGCGTCGAGCGGTAATTGCGATCGAGCGTGACGGTCGCGGCGGGCGGATCGAAGTGTTGCGGGAAATCGAGGATATTGCGCACGGTCGCGCCGCGGAACGAATAGATCGACTGCGCATCGTCGCCGACGACGGTGAGGCCGCGCCCGTCCGGTTTCATCGCGAGAAGAATGCTCGCCTGCAAGCGATTCGTGTCCTGATACTCGTCGACGAGCACGTGATCGAAGCGGCTCGACAGATCGGCGGCAATCGCCGGCTCCGCCGCGAGATGCGACCAGTAGAGCAGGAGGTCGTCGTAGTCGAGCACGCTTTGCGATTGCTTCGCGCTGACGTAGGCGGCGAACAGGCGCTTCAGATCGGCTTCCCACTCGCGGCACCACGGAAACGACTGATCGAGCACCGTCGCGAGCGACGCGCCGGTGTTGACCACGCGCGAATAGATCGCGAAGCACGTCGACTTGGCCGGGAAACGCTTTTCCTTCGACGACAGCCCGAGTTCGTGCCGCACGAGGTTCATGAGATCGGCGGAGTCTTCGCGGTCGTTGATGGTGAACGAAGGCGCAAGCCCGACGATATCGGCGTAATCGCGCAGCAGCCGCGCGCCGACGCCGTGAAACGTGCCCGACCACGTAAGACCTTGCGCGATGGCGCTGCGGTTGCCGAGCGCGTTCGTCGCGATGCGCGACACGCGCCGCGTCATTTCGAGCGCCGCGCGGCGCGAAAACGTGAGCAGCAGAATGCGATGCGGGTCCGCGCCCTTCACGAGCAGATGCGCGACGCGATGCGCAAGCGTGTTCGTCTTGCCCGATCCCGCGCCCGCGATGACGAGCAGCGGCCCGCCGGTGCGGCCCGGTTGGTCCACGCCGAATTCGACGGCGCGGCGTTGCGCGTCGTTCAGTTTCGCGAGATACGCCGCTGCGGCCTGATCTTGAGTGCGGGATGATTCGGCGGCGGTGTCGGGGAGCGTGAGCACGAGGACTTGAGCGGCGGATAGAAGTGACGCGACACTGTATATCCATACAACCCACGCGTGCAAGCCTTTGTCGACGCTAGCCTTTGGCCCTAAAACGCAACGGCCCGCGAACAAGGCGCGGGCCGTATCGACGGAAGAACCCGCCCTAGTCGGCTTTCTTCGCGTTCTTCAGCTTGGCATCGGCTGCGGCTTCGTTCGCTTCCGATTGCGACTCCGTCTTCTTCTTGTCGGCCTTCGCCTGCGCGACGGCCGCGTCCTTGTCGGCTTCAGCCTGCTTCTTCGCGGCTTTCTTGTCGGCGTGCGTCATCGGCGCATCGCTCGTTTGCGCGATCGATACCGCGCTCACGCTCGTCAACGCGCCCGCGACGAGCGCCGCTAGCAACGCATTCGTACGTCTTGTCATGGTGTTCTCCCGGTGTGGTTGCGGAACGCCTCGCGACGCCCTCTTGCGGGCGTCGCGGCGACCCGTTTAGTGCTGCTCGCCCTGGTCCTTCGGCGTGCGGTCGGCTGCGGCGTTCAAATCGTCCTTGGCGGCCTGCTTGTCGGCCTTCTTGTTGATCTTCGCGTTGCGCACTTCCTGCTTGTACTGCGCCTTCGCTTCCTTGTCCGCGGCCTTCAACTCGGCCTTCGACGCCTTCTTCGACGCGCGGTATTCCGCGTTCGCCTGGGCGTCGGCGTTGCGCTTCTGCACCAGCGGATCGGTCGATGCCGGCGCGACGAGGTTCTGCGGCGGCGGCGCGAGTTGCGCCTGGGTGTCCGCGCCCGGTGCGGGCTGCATCGGCTGGGCGGTTTGCGCTTGCGCGCCGGTGGCTGCGAGGGCGGCGAATGCGGTGCCGATCATCAAAATTCGAGCCTTAGTCATGAGCTAGTCCTCTTTTTAGTGGCGCCGGCGGCTTGGCGCTCTGAAAGCGCTGTGCGCGACGCGTTGGCGTTTAGAAGATGACCGAAGCTGCATCGATCAAACTGACAGACCCGGCGATCGGCGATGGAGTTTCGCGAAATCAGTCACTGTTACCGTCCGTTTCACTTGGCTACATTTGCCACCGACTTCGCCGACGATCGGCCATGAAGCGTTTTGCGTCCGATCGTTCGCGGTCGACATTGACAGAGCACGAGGCGTACCCGATGCCTTATGATGGCTTCCTTCGCACCTTTCACTCTTCCGCCCGCCATGCCGCAGCTCCAGTTCACCCTCACGGGCGATCACGTCGAACTCCACAATCTGCTCAAGCTGATGGGCCTTGCCGATAGCGGCGGCGCCGCGAAGGCGCGCGTCGCCATGGGCGATGTCACCGTCGACGGCAAAGTGGAACTGCGCAAGACGTGCAAGATCCGCGCGGGCCAGGTCGTGATGATCGACGGCCAGAAGATTCGCGTGCGCGCGCCTGCCTGACCCGTCGCGTCGGGTTTGCGCCGGCGCGCCGCCGGATTGCCAAAACCCGGCCATAACGGGGCGCGGCATCGACATGACGTGCGTGAGGCAATAAGCTAGTCGTCTTTCGTTCTGGTTTCAGCGTCGGCCCTTTGCGCTGTTCACCGCCTGACCGCGCGTTTGCGTCGCGGCCAGTTCCGTTCCGTTTCCTTCGACCATGCCATCGCACACCACGCGCGCCACGAACCCGTATCAGGGACCGCCGACGCTGTCCCGCCATGCCGTCGACACGGCGCGCCTCGCCGCGCCGCTCGCCATCGCGCAGCTTTCTCAAATGGCGATGGGCGTCACCGACACCATTCTCCTCGGCTCGCTAGGCCCCGACGCGCTCGCTGCGGGCGGGCTCGGCGCGAACCTGTTCTTCGTCGTCGTGACGCTGCTGCAGGGCGTGCTGACGTCGGTGAGCGTGTCGGTGGCGCATGCGCGCGGCGCGAACGCGGACGACCGCGTGCCTCGCATCTACTGGACGGGGCTGCTGCTTTCCGTGCTGCTCGCCGTGCCCGCGTTCGCGCTGTTGAGCTACGCCGAGGAGATCCTGCTCGCGTTCCATGAACCGGCGACGCTCGCGCGCAACGTCGGCGAATATTGCGCGATGCTGCGCTGGGGAACGCCGGGCAGCCTGATCGGCATCGGGATGATGCGCGCGTTTCTGCCGGCGATCGGTGCGGCGAAGCGGCTTCTGTGGGTGTCGATCGGCGGCGTGTTCGTCAACGGCTTTCTCAACTACGGGTTGATTCACGGCGCGTACGGTCTGCCGCGCGAAGGCTTCGTCGGCTCGGCGGCGGCGACGACCATCACCGTCTGGCTGACGGCGTTCGCTCTCGTGGCGCTGCTGCATCTGCGGCCGCGTTATCGGCATTTCGTGCTGGCCGCGCGTCCGCATCTGCCGCTTCTCGGCGAACTGTTCGGCATTGGCTGGCCGGTGGCGATCACCTATGGCGTCGAATCGACGCTCTTTCTCGCGACCGGCATGATGGTCGGCCTGCTCGGGGAATCGCCGCTCGCGGCGCATCAGATCGCGCTCAACGTGGCGTCGGTGGCGTTCATGGTGCCGCTCGCGATCGGACAGGCGGCGAACGTGCGCGTCGGCTACTGGATCGGCGCGGGCGTGCCGGTGGCGGCGCGTCACGCGGGCTTCGTCGCGCTGGCGCTCGGCGTCGGCTTCATGATGTGCTCGGGCCTCGTGCTGATCGTCGCGCCGCACGCGATCGTCGGGCTGTATCTGCATCTCGACGATCCCGCCAACGCGCGTACCGTGTCGCTCGCGGCGTCGCTGCTGGGCGTGGCGGCGGTGTTTCAGATCGTCGACGGGATGCAGACGGTCGGCTCGGGCTGTCTGCGCGGACTCAAGGACACGCGCGTGCCGATGCTCGTGGCCGCGTTCGGTTACTGGGGCGTGGGTTTCCCGACGGGCTATGTGCTCGCGTTTCACTTCGGGCTGGGCGCGAAGGGCTTGTGGTGGGGCCTCGCGGCAGGGCTTGCGAGCGTCGCCGTCTTGATGACCCTGCGGTTTCATCGCATCAGCAGGCGGCTCGTCGATGCAAATCTCAGGTCCGATGGCGTGGAGACGGCGCCGCGTCGCGCGGCCTAGTCTTGCGGTCGCCTTCGCATATGCAAAGCAGGAATGCTTGGTTGGGGCGCGCGGGCGTCGTCGTTAAGATGAACCCGTCTCCTCCTTGAGACTCCAGTAACAGGGGTTATAGGCCCGCTCTGCCGAGCGGGCTTTTTTTCGTCTTCTCACTGGGATGAACTTGCGAAAGAAGCTTCAAGGTCGGCTGCCGTCTACGACGCTGGCAACAAGCAGCGAGCGATTGAAAACGTCGACAGGACCGCCCCGCCTTCATCCAATGCACATGTCGACCTTTCAACGAAAGTCACAATCGACCGCAATCCCTCGATGTTCAGCACGTCGATCCTGCGGTAGCGCGTTTCGATCAATTCCGCATCCCTGAGGCGCCTCAGGGCGGCGGCGGCCGCCTCTCGCGTGACGCCGAGCGAATCCGCGATGTCCGCCTGGCGCGTGCCAACCCATTGCTTGCCCTCGTCCTCATCCGCTTGCGCCAGCGGGAACCGGGCGACGCGTTGCGGCACCGATCCACGCAATGCGCTGCCGAGCCTGTCGCCGCGCGGTCGAGCACTTCGTCCTTGCAGCGGCCGGGCGCGCACATGAGGCCAAAGTCAAAGTGACACTCAGGCCGGGCGGCGGTTCGTCGAAAGACCTCGCTGCTTTTCATAAGCGAGTTCTCGCCGCGCACACTTCTTGCTCCGTTACCATGACACAACCAACGCGCTCGCAACCAGCCGAGCCGCCTCTAAACAATCAAAAGAGAGGGCGCTAAGTGTCGGAAAGCCGGGGAATGTCGAAAGCCGCATCAGAAGCGGCGCACGTTAAAACGCGAAATACACGGGCAAGATCCATCGCAGCGTTAGCCGCGCTCGCCCTTACTGTCACTCTCAACGCCTGTGCGACCCGCCCGCCCGCGACCGCTTTCGCTCGTCCGCAGACGCACGCGCTGGCCGCAACCGCAGCGACGCCGTTGGCCAATGCGCTGGGGCCGCTCGAAAAGCAGCACCCCGGCGAATCCGCCGTGCGCCTACTGCCGACCGGCACCGATGCGCTGCAGGCCCGCGTCGCGCTCGCCCGCGCAGCGTCGAGAACCCTCGACATGCAGTACTACATCGCCGAGGAAGACAACACCGGGAAGCTGTTGCTGGGCGCCGCGCTTCATGCCGCCGATCGCGGCGTGCGCGTACGTATGCTCGTCGACGATCTGAACTTCAAGGATATCGACCGCATCATGGCGGCGCTCGATTCGCATCACAACATCGAGATCCGCGTCTTCAATCCGTATGGCAGCGCGCAACGAAGCTTCTCCGAGCGGACGCGCAACTTCTTCACGAACCTCGATCACTTCACGCGCCGCATGCACAACAAGGCGATGGTCGCGGACAACCAGATCGCCATCGTCGGCGGGCGAAATCTTGGCGACGAATACTTCAGCGCCAGTCCGACGCTTCAGTTTCGAGACCTCGACGCGTTCGTCGCCGGCCCCGTCACGCAGCAGATATCCGCGAGCTTCGACGACTACTGGA
This sequence comes from Caballeronia grimmiae, assembly GCF_022879615.1. Taxonomy (NCBI): domain Bacteria; kingdom Pseudomonadati; phylum Pseudomonadota; class Betaproteobacteria; order Burkholderiales; family Burkholderiaceae; genus Caballeronia; species Caballeronia grimmiae. The sequence goes on along the minus strand of NZ_CP084271.1, from coordinate 839,371 downwards.
ACAGCACGGTTTCCTATCCGCTGCGCGTGCTGAACAAGCAGAAATTCGATCCCGCCGATCTCGACAAGACGCGCGAAGAACTCCGCGCGCACTGGCGCGCCAACGCCGACCCGCTCAACGCCAAGCCGCTCAACGCGACGCCGCTCGACCAGCAGATCGCACGCGAGCAAATGGGCCTTTACTGGGCGCCGACTGAATTCCATGTCGATTCGCCGTCGAAGATCGAGCATCCGAGTGACGACTACAAAAGCCCGCCGCTGACGCGCCTTGCCGATCTGCTCAAGAACGCGCAGAAGGAGTTTCTGATCCTGTCGCCGTATTTCGTGCCGCACGACGCCGGCGTGAAGGCGCTCGGCGATCTCACGCGGCGGCACGTCCGCGTCGCGGTGTTGACCAACTCGCTCGCCGCCACCGACGCCGTCGCGGTGCAGGCGGGCTACGCGCCGTATCGCGTTCCGCTGCTGCAAAACGGCGTAGAACTATACGAATTCAAGCCGATGCAGGCCGAAGGCGAAGGCCGCCCGACCGCCGGACTGTTCGGGTCGAAGTCGCGCGCAAGCCTGCACGCGAAGGCGTATGTGATCGATCGGAGTATCCTCGTGATCGGTTCGATGAATCTCGATCCGCGCTCGGCGCAGCTCAACACCGAACTGGCGCTCGTGATTCACAGCAAGCCAATCGCCGAACAAGCCGCCGGCCTGTTCGACCGCGGAATCTCGCCGCAAGCGAGCTATCGCGTCGAACTCGCGAGCGCGGCGGTGATGGCGGAACTGCGCCGCACGGGCTCGCCGCAATCCGGCCTCGTGTGGACGACGCAAGAAGACACCGGGACGGTCGCCTATTACTACGATCCGGAGGCCGGCCTGTATCGCAACCTGATGACGGGCCTCTTCATGATGCTGCCCGTCGACAAGCAGCTTTGATCAACCTCTTTCGGAAATTCAGGCCATGACACAGAACGCGCAAGGCGATGTACGCATGGAGAAGGACACGTTCGGCGAGATCGCCGTGCCGAACGGCAAGCTATGGGGCGCGCAGACGCAGCGCTCCTTGCAGAACTTCAAGATTTCGACGGAAAAGCAGTCGCCCGAGCTGATCACGGCGCTCGCGATCGTCAAGCGCGCCGCCGCCGAAGTGAACGCGGAACTCAAGCAGCTCGACGCCAAAAAGGCCCAGGCGATCATGCAGGCCGCCGACGAGATCATCGACGGCAAGCATCCCGACGAATTTCCGCTCGCGGTCTGGCAGACGGGTTCCGGCACGCAGACCAACATGAATCTGAACGAGGTGATCGCCAATCGCGCGAGCGAGATTCTCGGCGGGCCGCGCGGCGAAGAGCGCCTCGTGCATCCGAACGACGACGTGAACCGCGGCCAGTCATCGAACGACGTGTTCCCGACCGCGATGCACGTCGCCGCCGCTTACGCGATCGTCAAGCATCTGGTGCCGTCGCTGAAAACGCTGCGCGATACCCTCGACAAGAAGTCGAAGCAGTTCGCCAACATCGTGAAGATCGGCCGCACGCACTTGCAGGACGCGACGCCGCTCACGCTCGGGCAGGAGTTCTCCGGCTATGTCGCGCAACTGGATCAGGGCGTCCGTCACGTCGAAGCGACGCTGCCGCATCTCTACCAGCTCGCGCAGGGCGGCACGGCGGTCGGCACGGGTCTGAACGCGCATCCGCAATTCGCGGCGAAAGTCGCGCAGGCGATCGCCAAGCTCACGGGCCTGCCCTTCGAGACCGCGCCCAACAAGTTCGAAGTGATGGCCGCCGCCGATGCGCTCGTCGCCGCGCACGGCGCGCTGAAAACCGTCGCCGCGAGCCTGATGAAAATCGCCAACGATATCCGCTGGCTCGCGAGCGGGCCGCGCTGCGGGCTTGGCGAATTGTCGATTCCGGAAAACGAGCCGGGCAGTTCCATCATGCCGGGCAAGGTGAACCCGACGCAGTCCGAAGCCGTGACGATGCTCTGCTGTCAGGTCTTCGGCAACGACGTCGCGGTGAACATCGGCGGGGCGAGCGGCAATTTCGAGCTGAACGTGTTCCGCCCGATGATCGCGCACAACGTCCTGCAGTCCGTGCGCCTGCTCGCGGATGGCGCGCGGAGCTTCAACGACAACTGCGCTGTGGGCATCGAGGCGAACGAGTCGCGCATCGACAGCCTGCTGAATGAATCGCTGATGCTGGTGACGGCGCTCAATCCGCACATCGGCTACGACAAGGCCGCGCAGATCGCGAAGAAAGCGCACAAGGAAGGCACGACGCTGAAAGCCGCCGCGCTCGCGCTCGGGTATGTGACCGCGCAGCAGTTCGACGAGTGGGTGAAGCCGCAGGACATGGTCGGCAGCAAGTAAGCGGCTTCCTGCCCGAACGAGCGGCCGTCAGACCTTGCCGGCCGCCACTTCTTCCGGCTTCAGTTCGACGATGGCGTCGAGCGCGTCCTTGACGTCCATCGCGTAACGCGCGAGGCGTTTCTCTTCGTCCGATTCCGGCACGAACGCGGGCACGGGCGTCGGCTGGCCGGATTCATCGACGGCGACGAACACCATCAGGCAATCCGTGGTCTGCGCAAGCTCGCCGACTTTCGGATCGCCCGCATGGACGGAGATGTGGATGTGCATGCTGGTGCGGCCCGTCGTCACCACGCGCGCGCGCAGCTCCACGAGATTGCCGACCAGAATGGGTCGCCTGAAACGGATATTGCCGACGCTCACCGTGACCGCATAGCGGCCCGACCACATCGCGGCGCACGCATAGGCGGTTTCGTCGATCCATTTCATCAGCGCGCCACCGTGCACCTTGCCGCCGAAGTTGACCGATGTCGGCTCGGCGAGGAAACGGAACGTGGTTTCGGCACGGCCCTCGCGCACGGCGGACGGCAATGGTGATGCGGAAGGCTGGATCGGCGAGTTCATGGCGGGAAGCAAAGCGGATGGACGAAGCGCCGATTATAGGGCCGCAAAAAGTGCGGCTAGTCGTGAACAGCGATGCCCTGATCGATGGTGCCGTACATCGTGATGCTGCCACCCGACCCCGCCGACGATGACGACGGTCCGCCCGCGCATCCCGCGCAGACAACGAGAACGCCGAGCGCGGCGGCGATGATGAGCTTGGACATGCGAATCCCCTTTCGACGTGCATTCGAGGCAATGCGGCCATTCTAGCGCCGGGGCGGCTGCATCGACATTTCATCCCAAAGTGAAACGTCGGTTGCCGGCGCGCGCTACGATGGAGACCTCTACCGCTTCGTGGCAGCAGCGACATGAACGACGACGACTCACGCGCCCGCCATTTTCCCGGCCTCTCGCGCATCGGCGCCTTGCTCGCCGATCCGGGCCGCGCCGCCATGTTGTGGTCGCTGATGGACGGCGCGGCGCGCCCCGCCGGCGAACTGACGATGATCGCGGGCGTCTCGCCGTCCGCCGCGAGCGGGCATCTCGCGCGTCTGACCGAGGACGGGCTGCTGGCGCTCGAAGTCAGCGGAAGGCATCGCTATTACAGGATCGCGACGGCGGATATCGCGGCGGCCATCGAAGCGCTCGCGAATCTGGCTCGCGCGAGCGCGCCGCAACGCGCGCCGGAGCATCGCCCGAGCGCCGTGCCGCTCGACATGCGCTACGCCCGCACCTGCTACGACCATCTTGCGGGCGAACTGGCGGTGCGGATCTTCGACGGCATGATCGCGCGCAACTGGCTCGCAGCGGCGATGTACGGCCCCGGCACGCTCGACGCCACGCCCGACGGCATACAGGCGTTCGCGGAACTGGGCATCGACTTGAAGGCGCAGCGGGCGCGGCGCCGGCGCTTTGCGTGCACGTGCATCGACTGGAGCGAGCGCCGTTCGCATCTGGGCGGCGCTTTGGGCGCGGCGCTGCTTCATGCGTGCGAGGAACACGGCTGGATCGAGCGCACGGCGAAGCGTCGCGTGCTGCGCGTGACGCCCGCCGGACATCGGCATTTCGACGACTTCTTCTCCGGGCGACAGGCGTAAAAAACGCGGCCGTGGCCGCGCTTCGTGACATCGCCCAACGCCGGATCAGACGGCCATCGGCGCACTGATCGGATCATGATGCCGATACCCTTCGAGCGCGAAATCCGTCGGCTCGACCTTTTCCAGCCACTCCGGTTCGTATTTCTTCGTGACCGCGTAGTCCGGCACGCGGTCGGAGATGATGAGCTGCGGCGCGGGATACGGCTCGCGCTTCAACTGCTCGCCCAGCATATCGAGCTGATTTTCGTAGATGTGCGCGTCGCCGATGAAATACGTGAACCAACGCGGCGTGTACCCCGTCAGCCGCCCGACCAGATGCAGGAGCGCCGCGCCTTCGGTCAGATTGAACGGCGTGCCCAGCCCGACGTCGTTGCTACGGATATAAAGGCACAGCGAGATTTCGCGCTTCGTCACGTTCGGAAGGAACTGATACAGCAGGTGACACGCGGGTAGCGCGATCTCGTCGAGCTTGGCGGGATTCCAGGCATGAAACAGAATGCGCCGGTCGGTCGGGCCTTCGATGATCGTATCGAGACACTGGCGCAACTGGTCGATCGCCTTGTACAGCAGCACCTTCTCGCGCCCGCTTTCGACGAAACTCGTCACCAGTTCATAGCCGCGATTGGTCGCATCGGCGATCTGGTCGCCTGCGCTCGCGTCGATCAGCTTGTAGGCGGGCCATTGGCGCCATTGCACGCCGTACACATCGCCGAGATCATCCGTTCCCTGGCGATACGGATTCTCGAGCCACTGCGGATTTTCGTTCGCGTTCGCGTCCCAGACCTTGCAGCCGAGCGCGCGAAAGTCCGCGGCGCTGCGCGACGCGCGCAAGAAGCCCACCATTTCGCCGATCGCGGATTTGAACGCGAGCTTCTTCGTCGTCACGGCCGGAAAGCCTTGCTGCAAGTCGAAGCGCAACATCGCGCCCGGCATGCTGATCGTGCGGATGCCGGTGCGGTTTTCCTGCCAGGTGCCGGTATCGAGGATCGTCTGGACGAGCTCGAGATACTGTTTCATTGATGTTCCTTGGATGCCGGCACGAGCCGCGCTAAGAGAGCAATTTTACCAAGCGGGACAATGCGCTGCTTTGCGTCGCGCAAAAGACAACGGGCGCCTTGCGGCGCCCGTTTCGTGCAGCGACGCGGCGTGCGTCAGCCGCGCGTGGCGTGCTCCGGCGGGGCGTCGACTTCGATGTGGCGCATGCCGTGCGCGCTCAGCAGACGATACAGCGTGACGCGCGAAATGCCGAGTTCATGCGCGGCATCGCCGAGCCGTCCGCGATGGCGCAGCAGCGCGAGTTCGATGGCCTGCCGCTCCGCCGCTTCCCGCGCCTGCGCCAGCGACACCGGCGCGACTTCGACGTACTCGCCGAGTTCGAGATCACGCGCGGTGATCTGACGGCCTTCGGACATCACGATGGCGCGCCGCACGCGGTTAATGAGTTCGCGCACGTTGCCCGGCCAGCCGTAGTTGTGGATCGCGGCGATCGCGCACGGCGAAAAACCACGCAGGCGACGGCTCGCGTCTTTCTTGAAGCGGTCGAGCATGTGCTTCGCGAGCAGTTCGATGTCCTTGCCGCGCGCCCGCAGCGGTGGCTCGTCGATCTGCAACACGCAAAGACGGTGATACAAGTCCGCGCGGAAGCGTCCTTCGATCATCGCGGTCTGCATGTCGACGTGCGTCGCCGAGATGATGCGAACGTCCACCGGGGTGGAGCCGTGTCCGCCGAGGCGCTCGACCTTGCGCTCCTGCAGGAAGCGCAGCAGGCTCGCCTGGCTTTCGAGCGGCAAGTCGCCGATTTCATCGAGGAACAAGGTGCCGCCGTTCGCGGCTTCGACGCGCCCGATTTTGCGCTGATTCGCGCCCGTGAACGCGCCGCGTTCGTAGCCGAAAAGCTCTGATTGCAGCAGATGCGCGGGAATCGCCCCGCAGTTGATCGCAACGAACGGCTGGTCCCGGCGCGCCGAGCGCTCGTGGATGGCAACCGCCGTCAGTTCCTTGCCGGTGCCCGATTCGCCCGAGATGAACACGGGCGCGTCCGTCATCGCGACCTTGCGGATGGAGCGGAACAGCGCGAGCATCGCGTCGCACGAGCCGACCATTTCGCCCTCGGCGCGGCCTTCGGTGCGCGGATCGTTCGACGCGGCGTCGTGCAGGGCGACCATGCCATAAGCGTGGCCGACGGAATCGACGATGCGGTCATTCGACGTCGGCAGCGTCACGTAATCGAAGCAATAGTCGCGGATCAGCCGGCGCACGGCGGCGTCTTCGAGTTGGCCGGAGACGGTCGCGGCGACCCAGCCGACGTTGGTCATGGTCAGCGACGATTCGAACGCCGCCAGTTCGTGTGATTCGAAGTGACTCGACAGGTCCAGCAGCCCGCCCATTGCCAGATCGCTGCGCAAGGCTTTACGCGTGTCGCGCGCGCTCGCCACGATTTCGATTTGCCAGCCGCGTTCCTCGAATCGCGCGCATAGCGTCTCGCTTGGATCGCGAGTTACATAGATGAGTTGCCGCCGAGCGACGTCCATTATTCAGATCCTTGGTTCAACGTTCGTTGAAAAGGTCGCGTAGTTCAGGCTCGCGCTACATGCAGACTTCGTTGTCCTCGCACGTGCTGCGAACGGACTTGCAATTTCAATACGTTGCCCCCGGGAACACGGTGCAGGTAACACCTGCGCCCCTTCCGCGAAACCCTTTTTGTATGATTCTGCGCCGCAGTCGAGAGACTACTATAACCCAGAAACGGCGAAAACAGATATGCCGAACGGCCGCCGAATTAGCCGAAAGTCCTTGCTGGCTGTGCGTCGGCAGGTAATAACGCGGATTTATTAAATCGTCGCATGACCGCCTCTATTGCGCTCAAGCCTAACCCGAATCGCGCGGGCTTTCACGCTTTTCCGGTGCAGCGTTTCACGGGTGAAACGTTTTCGCGTCCAACAAAGCCGGCTTCCCGAGTGCGGCTTTCGGAGTGCCTTGCACCGCAAGGCACAAACGCAAATGGCACGCATTTGGCTTTGAACTTATCTGGCGACGGACTCTTTTGCGCGCCCGCGCATAACGGCGAAAATCATTTCCCGCATTGTCCTCATACCGGGCCTCCAATAACCTTATTCCCAGAATGCGATCCCGGAACAAATTGCTGGCATTTTCTTGGTCAAAGATGGCTCTCGATAACTTTTTACCGCGCGACTCACTGGCCGAGGCGCAATTGCCTGAAGCACACGACGCTGCAAGCGTCGACGGTTTCAGTTTGAACGCTTGCGAACGTCCGAGAATTGCAAGGCCCAGCGTTACGCTCTGGGACGAAATCGCGCCTGAAACGCGGAGCACGAAAGCCGATCCCGCGGACGACTTCCCCAACGCCTGACGATTGCCGCCGGAACGCGGGACCACGTGCGCGGGGTAGAATCGTGCCCCCGCCTTTCGCGGCCTGAATCCTACTTGCACATGACGACGCTGACTCTGATCGTCGCCCGCGCGCGCAATGGCGTGATCGGGCGCGATAACCAACTGCCCTGGCGCCTGCCCGAAGACCTCGCCTTTTTCAAACGCACGACGATGGGCGCGCCCATCATCATGGGCCGCAAGACGCATGAATCGATCGGCCGGCCGTTGCCGGGGCGGCGCAATATCGTCGTGACGCGCGATTCGACGCTACGCTTCGAAGGTTGCGATACGGTGACAAGCATCGACGACGCCCTCGCCCTCGCCGCCGCCGATGGCGCCGCAGAAGCCTTCGTGATCGGCGGCGCGCAGCTTTACGGCGACGCGATCGGCCGTGCGCACAAGATGATCGTCACTGAAATCGACGCGGACTTCGACGGCAACACGCGGTTCGAAGCACCGGATGCGTCGCAGTGGCGGGAAGTGTCCCGCGAGCCGCATCGCGCCGCGCCCCCGAACGATTTCGGCTTCGCCTTCGTGACCTACGAAAGGCGCGCATGAATGACAAAGGCCCCGGACGGTCGCAACCGTCCGGGGCCTTTCGTCCACTCTGCGAGCTTATTGCCCCGCGACCGTCATGCGCTCGATCAGCACCGAGCCGATCGCCTTGGTGCCGCGCACGACCGTATCCGCGCCGATCGCCTCGATGTGACGGAACATCTCCTGCAGCGTGCTCGCGACCGTGATTTCCTCGACCGCGTACTGAATCTGGCCGTTCTCGACCCAGAAGCCGGATGCGCCGCGCGAATAGTCGCCCGTCACGTAGTTCACGCCCTGCCCCATCAGCTCGGTCAGCAACAGGCCGGTGCCGAGCTTCTTCAGCATCGCTTCGAAATCGTCCTCGGGCTTCGTCTGCGTGCTTTTCATCGTCAGATTGTGCGAGCCGCCCGCGTTGCCGGTCGTCTGCATGCCGAGCTTGCGCGCCGAATACGTCGACAGGAAGTAGCCCTGCACGACGCCGTCTTCGACCACGTTGCGTTTCTGCGTGCGCACGCCTTCCTCGTCGAACGGCGCGCTGCCCATGCCGCCCCTCACGTGCGGATCTTCGACGATCTGAATGTGCGGCGCGAACACCGGCTTGCCGAGGCTGTCGACGAGAAACGTGGTCTTGCGATACAGCGCACCGCCGCTCACCGACTGCACGAACGCGCCGAGAATGCCCGCCGCGAGCGGCGCTTCGAACAGCACGCGGCATTTGCGCGTGTCGAGGCTCCGCGCGTTCAGGCGTGCGAGCGCGCGCTGGGCCGCGTAACGCCCGACCGCTTCGGGATCGGCCAGTTCCGATGCGGCGCGCCTCGACGTGTACCAGTCGTCGCGCTGCATGTCGCGGCCGCTTTGCGCGATCGGCGCGCACGCAATGTAATGCCGTGAATACGGATAGCCGGCCATAAAGCCGCGCGACGTCGCGAGCACGAACTGCGAATGCTGCGCGGACACGCTCGCGCCTTCCGAATTGGTGATGCGCTTGTCGACGGCGAAGGCCGCGTCCTCGGCGCGCCGCGCGATGTCGGCGGCTTCGTCGGCGTCGAGTTCCCACGGGTGATAAAGGTCGAGATCCTGCGGCGTCTTCTCGAGCAAGTCCTCTTCGGCGAGCCCCGCCGCGCTGTCTTCCGCCGTAAAGCGGGCGATGTTGTACGCCGCCGCGACCGTGTCGCGCAGCGCCTCGCGCGTGAAGTCGGCGGTGCTCGCGTTGCCGCGCTTCTTGCCGATGAACACCGTCACGCCGACCATCTTGTCGCGGTTGTGCTCGATGGTTTCCACTTCGCCGCGCCGCACGCTCACCGAGAGGCCATCGCCTTCGGAGATTTCGGTGGCGGCATCGCTCGCGCCCAACTCCTTCGCGTAGCGCAGGATGTCGGAGGCGATCTCCTTCAGTTCGTCTTGCGTATGCGGGAAAAAGCGTTGCTTGACGTCGATGTCTGCTGCCATTTGTCGTTGCCTTGGTTTCGTTGACTGCAAAAGCCGAGCGCGACGCGCTCCTTCTGGTCATTCAGTGCCGATGCCGGCCCATGCGCGAAACGCTCGCGTGCCGCATCGACCCGTCACGCGATCATAGCAAGGACCGCGTGCATTCACCCGCCATCACGCGCCCGCCGCGCCCGGTCCCCCGCAGGCGCAAGCTACAATGACGCCATGAACCGTAAAACCCGCATTCAACCGATCGAAGCCGGCCGCAACGACGGCGAGCCCGATGATCATGGCTACGATCGCCCCAGCAAATCGCAACTGAAGCGCGACATGCACGCGCTGCAGGAACTGGGCGAGGCGCTGATCGCGCTGCCGAAAGACGCGCTCAAGCGTATGCCGATGCCCGAAAGCCTCGACGACGCCGTGCGCGAAGCACGCCGCATCACCGATCACGAAGGCAAGCGCCGCCAGTTGCAGTATGTCGGGCGCGTCATGCGCTCGCTGGAAGAAGAACAGGTCGCCGCGCTGCGCACCGCGCTCGACACCTATCGCGGCGTGAACAAGGCGGAAACCGCGCGGATGCACTGGATCGAGCGCACGCGCGAAAAGCTGCTCGCCGACGACGCCGCGCTGACCGAGTTCATCCGTCAGCATCCGGGCGTCGATGCACAGGAAGGCCGCACGCTGATTCGCAACGCCCGCAAGGAGCGCGAGCAGCAGAAACCGCCGCGCTACTATCGCGAGCTGTTCCAGTGGATCAAGAACGCGGCGGGCGTCGAAGACGACGACGATTCCGCCGATACCGGGGAAGGCGATGATTCCGAAGCGTAATCATCCCGACGAGTTGATCGTCGGGCTCGTTTCGATCAGCGATCGCGCATCGCAAGGCGTGTATGAGGACAAGGGCTTGCCGGCGCTGCAGGCGTGGCTCGGCGAGGCGCTGGAATCGCCGTGGCGCGCCGAGACGCGGCTGATTCAGGACGACGCCGCGACCATCTCCGCGACGCTCGTCGAACTCGTCGATACCTTCGGCTGCGATCTCGTCCTCACGACCGGCGGCACCGGCCCCGCGCGCCGCGACGTGACGCCGGAAGCCACGCTGGCCGTCGCGACGAAGGAGATGCCGGGCTTCGGGGAGCAGATGCGCCAGATCAGCCTCAACTTCGTGCCGACCGCGATCCTGTCGCGGCAAGTCGCGGTGATCCGCGAGACGAACGGCCATGCCGCGCTCGTCATCAATCTGCCGGGACAGCCGAAGTCGATCCGTGAAACGCTGGAAGGGGTGAAGGACGCCGAGGGCAAGACCGCCGTGCCGGGCATCTTCGCGGCGGTGCCGTACTGCATCGACCTGATCGGCGGGCCGTACATCGAAACGCGGGCCGAAGTGGTCGCCGCGTTCCGCCCTAAAAGCGCGATTCGCCCGCCGAAGGATTAAGACGCGTCGGCGGCCGCCGACGGAATGAGGAAATGCTCGCGGTAGTACTTGAGCTCGTCGATGGATTCGTGGATATCGGCGAGCGCCGTGTGCATCGCGCGCTTCTGAAAGCCCTTGTAGATCGCCGGCTGCCAGCGGCGGCACAACTCCTTCAGCGTGCTGACGTCGAGGTTGCGGTAGTGGAAGAACGTCTCCAGTTCCGGCATCCAGCGCGCCATGAAGCGGCGGTCCTGGCAAATCGAGTTGCCGCACATCGGTGATTTGCCGGGCGGCACATACTGGCCGAGAAACTCACGAATCTGCCGCGTGGCTTCGGCTTCATTCACCGTCGACGCCTTCACGCGCTCGGTCAGCCCCGAGCGCCCATGCGTGTTGCGGTTCCACTCGTCCATGCGTCCGAGCGCCTCTTCCGATTGATGAACCGCGAGGACCGGGCCTTCCACCATCTTGTCGAGCGTCGAGTTCGTCACGACCACCGCAATCTCGATGATGCGGTCATTGTCGGGATCGAGCCCGGTCATCTCCATGTCGAGCCACACGAGGTTCATGTCGCTGCGCGCGAGCACGGGTTCGACGCCGGGAACGTTGGAAGAGTCGGTCATGGACGATGCCTGAGGAAGAAGTGAGGCCGCGTGCGCGCCGGTTGGCAATGGCATGATGTGACAACGGCGGCAGAGCCAAGAACCTATAATTCTCGCATAGTTCAATCGGAATTCCCGGATGACCAACCTCACTCTCGCTTTCTCGACGATCTTCGTCGTTGCACTGGTCGCGATGGTTTCGACCAAGCTGTGGCTGGCGTCGCGCCAGATCCGGCACGTCGCCGCGCATCGCAATGACGTGCCGCCGCAGTTCACCGGCACGATCCCGCTGACCGCGCATCAACGCGCGGCGGATTACACCGTCGAGCGCACGCGGCTCACTATGATCGAAGTGGTGACGAGCGCCGTCGTGCTCGTCGCGCTGACGCTGCTCGGCGGCGTGCAGGCGCTGGACAACGCGATCACCGCGTGGCTCGGGCGCGGCTATCTCGGGCAGATCGCGCTGGTGGCGTCGGTGGTGGCGATCACGAGCATCATCGACTTGCCATTCGACTACTTCCGCCAGTTCGTGATCGAAGAGAAGTTCGGCTTCAATCGCATGACGAAGAAGCTGTTCTTCGCGGACCTCGTGAAGGGCACGCTGATCGGCGTGCTCGTCGGCGCGCCGCTTCTGCTGTTGACGCTGTGGCTGATGGATCGCGCGGGCGCCTACTGGTGGCTATGGACGTGGATGGTCTGGGTTGCGTTCCAACTGCTCGCGATGATCATCTATCCCACCTTCATCGCCCCGCTCTTCAACAAGTTCGAGCCGCTTAAGGACGAGGCGCTGGTCGCGCGCATCGAAAATCTGATGTCGCGCACGGGCTTCGCGGCGAAGGGCCTCTTCGTGATGGACGGCAGCCGCCGCTCGGCCCACGGCAACGCGTATTTCACCGGTTTCGGCGCGACCAAGCGCATCGTTTTCTTCGATACGCTCCTCGCGCGCCTGTCGGGCAGCGAGATCGAAGCCGTGCTCGCGCACGAACTCGGCCACTTCAAGCGCCGTCACGTGCTGAAGCTGATGCTCGTCATGTTCGGCATCAGCCTCGTCATGCTCGCGCTGCTCGGCTGGCTCGCACAGACCGTGTGGTTCTACGAAGGACTCGGCGTGCGGCCTTCGCTCATCGGCAGCAATAACGGGCTCGCGCTCGTGCTCTTCATGCTGGTGCTGCCCGTATTCATGTTCTTCATCACGCCGCTGGGCAGCCTGACATCGCGCAAGAACGAATTCGAAGCCGATGCCTTCGCGGCCAGCCAGACCGATCCGAAGGATCTCGTCAACGCGCTCGTCAAGCTCTACGAAGATAACGCGTCGACGCTCACACCCGATCCGCTCTACACCGCGTTTTATTATTCGCATCCGCCGGCATCGCAACGCATCGATCGTCTGATGCAGCACGCCGCATGACCGCGCGTTCGACGCGCAAGGGCGGCGCGGCGGCGGCCGGACGGCTCACGGGCACGGTGATCGCCGCGCACGGCCGGCATTATCTCGTCAGGCCGAGCGATGGCGGCGCGATGCTCCAGTGCTTTCCGCGCGGCAAGCGCAGCGAAGTCGCAGTCGGCGATCATGTGGTGTACGAGCAGTCGTCGGCGGATCAGGGGGTGATCGTCGAGATCGGGGAGCGGCGCAATCTGCTGTATCGATCCGACCAGTTCAAGTCGAAGCTGTTCGCGGCGAACCTCGATCAACTGCTCGTGGTGCTCGCCACCGAGCCTCATTTCAGCGAAGACCTGCTCGGGCGCGCCCTGATCGCGGCCGAAGCGCATGGGCTGGAATCGCTGATCGTGCTCAACAAGATCGACGTGGAAGGCGCGTTGACGCTGGCGCGCGAGCGGCTCGCGCCGTATCGCAAGCTCGGCTACACGGTGATCGAGCTATCCGCGAAAACGCAGCCGGGCGACGTGCATCCTCAACTCGACGCCCATCTGAAAGATCGCTCGACCATCCTGCTCGGTCAGTCCGGCATGGGCAAGTCGACGCTCGTGAACCTGCTCGTCCCCGATGCCGACGCCGCCACCCGCGAGATCTCGTCCGCGCTCAACAGCGGCCGGCACACGACGACATTCACGCGCCTTTATGCGCTGCCGGGCGGCGGTTCGCTGATCGATTCACCCGGCTTTCAGGAGTTCGGCCTTCATCACTTGTCCGAAGGCCAGCTCGAGCGCGCGTTCGCGGATTTCAGGCCCTATCTCGGGCATTGCCGGTTCTATAACTGTCATCACCTGCACGAGCCCGGCTGCGCAGTGCTCGAAGCGGTCGAGGCCGGAAAGATCCGGCCAGAGCGCCACGCGCTATATGCGCAACTGGTCCACGAAGCCAGCCAGATCGTGCGATGAAACGGCTCACGCGCGCGCCCAATCTCATCACCGCGCATCACTGGGTGAACGTGCTGAAGACGGCGGGCGTGCCGTGCGAACTTCATAACCGCTATCTGAACGGCGCAATGGGCGAAATTCCAGCGGATCAGTGCGCGCCGGAAATCTGGATCGTCGATGACCGCGACGAGACGCTGGCGCAGCGTCTTCTCGACCGTGCGCAAAAAGGACCGGACGTCAACGCCCGGCCCTGGAAGTGCAAGCATTGCGGCGAGTGGCTCGAACCGCAATTCACCGTATGCTGGAAGTGTCAGACGGAGCGCGATCCGCTCGACGATTGATTCGCCTCAAGCCAGCCAGACGGCGATGGTCAGCATCAGCAGCAACAACATCCACAGGATGACCGCGCGCCACACGAGACCCACCGCCGATTGCAGCGTGCGCGGCGTGCAGTCGTCGCCGACAGGCAGCGGGCTCGCATCGCCGACGGCCAGCGCCTCCACGCTCAACGGCTCCGCAAGCGGTCCGGCCAGACGCGCGCCAAGTGCGCCGCTGCCCGCCGCGAGCAGCACGCCCTGATTCGCATCGGGCCACTGGCGCGCATGATTGCGCCAGGCGTAGATCGCGTCCTCGAAGTTGCCGACGATCGCGAAGCCCATCGCGGTGAGGCGCGTCGGAATCCAGTCGATGAAGAAGAACGCGCGCTGCGCGAACGACGAGAACTCGGCCGTGCGTTCAGGACTCGGCACGGCCCACGCACGCGCCAGATACTCCGCGATGCGATAGAACACCGCGCCCGCCGGACCGACCGGGATCAGGAACCAGAAGAACACGCCGAACACGTGCCGATGCGACGCGATCACTGCGTGAACCAGCGTATGACGCACGATTTCGCTGACGGGCATGTCGATGGTGTCGAGCCCGGTCCACTGCGCGAGCACTTCGCGCGCACGCGGCACGTCGTCGTTGTTCAGGGCGAGGTGGATATCGGTGAAATAGTGGCTGAACTGGCGGAAGCCAAGCGTGAAGTAGACGACCACCACGTTCCAGAGAAACGCCAGAGCGAAGTTGATGCGATACAGCACGTAATAGACGAGCCCGACTGCCAGCGTCCACGGCAGCACGACGACGAGCCACGCGACGATGCCGTGCTTCTGCTTGCCGGCGTCGAAGCCATGCGCGGTGGATTCCGCATGATAGTGAAGCAGCGCCGAAACGGGATTGTGCGGCGTGAGCGCGCGCACTTGCTCGATGATGAGAGCCAGCAATACGGAGAAAAAAGTCATGCGAGGCGCCGAAACAGTCGGTTAATTCGAGTTTCGCGTAACGATAGCACAGCACCTCGCGCGTGCATCACCCCGGCCGGGCGCGTGGCGCGCGCGCATCACGCATGGTGCTTGCGCCGTCCCGCTCACGCGGCGAGGAAGCGATAGAAATTGCGCAACATGCCGGCTGTTGCGCCCCAGATGAAGTACGGCGCTTTGCCGGCGGCCGGCGTGTAGGGCATCGCGAAGAAACGGCGCTCGCCGCCTTCCCATCGAAATACGCGGACTTCGTGATTCGCCGGATTCATGAGCCACGCGAGCGGCACTTCGAAGATATCGGCGACTTCGCGCGTGTCCGCCTGCAGCGAAAACGGCGGATACACCAGCGCGACGACCGGCGTCACACGAAAACCGGTGCCGGTCAGATAATCGGGCATCGCGCCGATCACTTCGCAATGCTCCGCGCTCAGGCCGACTTCCTCGTGCGCTTCACGCAGCGCGGTCGCGGCGGCGTCGATGTCTTCGGGCTCGCGCCGCCCGCCAGGGAAGCTGATCTGACCGGCATGGTCCGACAGATGATCCGCACGCTGAGTCAGCAGCACGGTCAGCCCGCCTTCGCGCACCACCAGCGGCACCAGCACGGAGGCCACACGCGGATCGCCGCCAATTGCCTTGATGCGCTGTTCAGGCGGCTCCTGCGTCCATTCGAGTTCCTTCGCGAAATGCGCGCGGAGTCCGTCCGGCGTCAGGCGCTCGGGCGGGATCGGCGGCATGTTTTCGCCGGTCGAGAGAACCGGCATGAGTTCGGGTTCGAGGATGCGCGGAGTCGATGTCTTGCCAGTGGACACGGTCTCAAGCCTGAATGTCGAAGATACGATTGGAACACATCAAAGAAAAAAGCACCCGCGAGGGGTGCTTTTTCCAGTGCAACGAACTACTGAGCCACTTACTCGGCGGCGGAAGCAGCGCGGTCCTTCGAGACCAGCTTTTCCTTGATTCGAGCCGACTTGCCCGAACGCTCGCGCAGGTAGTAGAGCTTCGCGCGACGAACGTCACCGCGGCGCTTCACGACGATGCTCGCGAGCAGCGGCGAGTAGGTCTGGAACGTACGCTCGACGCCTTCGCCCGACGAAATCTTGCGGACGATGAAGTTCGAGTTCAGGCCACGATTGCGCTTTGCGATCACGACGCCTTCGTAAGCCTGAACGCGCTTACGCGTACCTTCGACGACGTTCACGTTGACGATGACCGTGTCGCCCGGACCGAAGTCGGGGATGGTCTTCTCGCCCAGCACGCGTGCGATCTCTTCCTTCTCGAGTTGTTCAATCAGATTCATTACTGACTCCTTGTGCCATCTTGCCGAAGTTGCGTGCCTCGCACTGCTGTCGATGAGGCCCCGGTAGAGGATGGGTTTGCTTCAGACGCCGTTTTCACGACGCCCCCTTGTCCCGCTCGTTCGCGCCGGTCTATTCAGACTTCGACGCGCCCTTTGCGAGTTCTGCGAGCCACGCTTCATCGGCGCGGCTCAACATCTTCTGCTTGCGCGCCCGTGCGATCAGATCGGGCCGCTTGAATAGGGTATTGCGTAATGCTTCGCGCCTGCGCCAGGCGTCGATTTCCTTGTGATGCCCGCCGAGCAGCACGTCCGGCACGCGCACGCCTTCGTATTCCTCGGGGCGCGTGTAGTGCGGACAATCGAGCAATACATCGACGAAACTGTCTTGCACCGCCGACTGCGCGTCGTTCAGCACGCCGGGAAGATGGCGCACCACGGCGTCCATCAGCGCCATCGCGGGCAATTCGCCGCCCGACAGCACGAAGTCGCCGAGGCTGACTTCCTCGTCCACGACGCGATCAATCAAACGCTGGTCGATCGCTTCATAACGGCCGCATAACAGCACGAGGCCGGGTTCCTGCGCGTAACGCATGACGCGATCGTGGTCGAGCTTCGCGCCTTGCGGAGACATCATCACGACGCGCGTGCCTTCGATGCCCTGCTCGCGCTGCGTCGCTTTCGCCGCGGCGATCGCGTCTTCCAGCGGACGCGCCAGCATGACCATGCCGGGACCGCCGCCGTAAGGCCGATCATCCACGGTGCGATAGTTGTCCGTGGTGAAATCGCGCGGATTCCACGTGCGCAGACCGAAGCGCCCCTGTTTCACCGCCCGGCTGGTAATGCCCCAGTCGGTCAGTGCGCGAAACATCTCTGGAAAGAGCGTCACGACATCGAACTGCATCGCCCTCTCCGTATTCTGCCGGTGTCGCGTGTCGCGTGTTGCTGACGAGAGCACCGGATTAATAGTCGGCGTCCCAGTCGACGATGATGCGCTTCGCCGCCCGATCCACCGTCTTCACATACACGCCGACGAACGGAACGAGCCGCTCGCCGGTGACGGGCTTGCCATCCTTCGTTTCGCTCGGATACTCGATCCGCAGGATGGAATGCGCGCCGTTGTCGATCATGTCGGCGACGTGGCCAAGCGCGACGCCCGCCTCGTTTTCGACTGCCATGCCGATCAGGTCGACCCAGTAGAACTCGTCTTCGTCGTCGAGCGTCGGAAAGTCGCTGCGGGCAATATGCACCGTGTGGCCTTTCAGCGCGAGGGCGGCGTCGCGGTCGTCGCAGCCCGACAGGCGCGCGACGATGGAATCGCTATGCACCTTCGACTGGATACATCGCGCGAGCTTGCGGTCGCGATTCTTGACGAGCCACCAACGCTTGGCCGCGAGCAATGCATCGCCGCCCGACTTGCCGTTTGCATGCGGCGTGACCTTGACCCAGCCCTTCAGGCCGTAGGCATCCGCGACGAAGCCGACTTCCACCGCGTCTTCCGGCAATTGCTCGACGGACTCGATACTGCCCGCGGGCTCTTCCGGCTTGACTGCCGCAGAAGCGCCGGCCGCCACGCGGCGCGTGCCCGGCTTGCGGACAAACGCACCAAACGTGGCGGCGCCTTCTTCCTGCCCCGGCTTCGGTTGACTGACAGCGCCGGATTCGTGGCCGTTTCTGGGATCACGCGCGGGCATCAGCGAACCTTTTGGGCAAATTTCGAACGATTCGGCGACTGCGCCGCGCCTCGCGGCGCGCACAATCGTTTCCATCGCTTCAATCGATCAGACGGCTTAAGCAGCCGGCTGAGCTTGTTGCGACTGCTTGACCAGACGCTCGACGGTCGGCGACAGTTGCGCGCCAACGCCTTGCCAGTAGGTCAGGCGATCTTGCGAGATACGCAGCGATTCGCCCTTCGTAGCGACCGGGTTGTAGAAACCCACGCGCTCGATGAAGCGGCCGTCACGGCGGCTACGCGAATCGGTTGCGACGATGTTGTAGAACGGGCGCTTCTTGGAGCCGCCACGAGCCAGACGGATGATGACCATGCTGAAATCCTTGAAAACCGGGGTTCGGAACTACCAGAACACGCGATTATAGCGGGAATCCAAAGCCCGAACAAACACTTAACGCATTTTTCGCGAGCGGCGCGTGCTTCGGAAGAATTTTGACCTGTGTGCGATCGCTGAAACCCGCGCTTGCGGCGTTCTGTTGCGTGCGCCGGGCGCATCGTAAAATAACGGATTGCGCTGCTATCGCACGGGCGCGCCAACACCTTACCACTGCTTTCGCTGATGACCTCCCCGTCCGTCGCCACGCCCGCTGTCCCGAAGTCCGCCCCGACCTACTTTCGCTCGAAGACGCTAACTGCGGCGCTCGCGTTTCTGTTCGGCAGCATCGGTTTGCACCGCTTCTATCTGTATGGCATGCGCGACAAGTACGGCTGGGCGCATATCGTCGGAATCGTGATGGGCGCGTTCGGCTATCTGATGCTCGCGGCAAGCGAGCGCACCTCCGTGCTCGGTTGGGCGCTCGCCTTTCCGGGCGCGGTCTCGTTGCTGGCGGCGTTTCTTTCGGCCATCGTGTACGGCTTGCGCCCGGACGCAAAGTGGGACGCGCAGTTCAATGCCCACACGAATCGTGAGAGCGACTCCGGCTGGACCGTGATCTTCGTCGTGATCTTTTCGCTGCTGATCGGCGCGTTCCTGCTCATGACGGGACTCGCGCTGACGTTCCAGACGTACTTCGAAGGTCAGGTCGAGGCCGCCAAGGCCTTGTCTCAGTGAGCGCCGCGCTCAGAACAGATCGAGTTGACCCGTGCGCGGCGGCGTCCGGATAAGCGCCGGGCGCTTGAAATCCGACATATCCAGGATGCCGCGATTGCGCTGGTTCAGCCCGAGCCGCTTCGTCGCCTGATGAAAGCGCTGTTTCAACATATCGGCCCATAGACCTTCGCCTTTCATGCGCGTGGCGAAATCGGAGTCGTAGTCCTTGCCGCCGCGCATGTCGCGCACGCGGCTCATCACGCGGTCCGCCCGCGCCGGAAAGTGCGCGGTCAGCCAATCCCTGAAAAGCGGCGCGACTTCCCACGGCAAGCGCAGCACGATGTAACTCGCCGTCGTCGCGCCCGCCTCCGCGCACGCTTCCAGCACGCGCTCGAGATCCGGCTCGGTGACGAACGGGATCACCGACGCGATGCTGACGCCCACCGGAATCCCGGCGTCGGCAAGTGTGCGGATCGTGCGCAGCCGGCGCGACGGCGTGGCGGCGCGTGGTTCCAGCGTGCGTGCGATGTCGGCATCGAGCGTCGTGACGGTGATCGCGGCCATGAACTGCCCGCGCTCGGCCATCGGCGCGAGCAAGTCGATATCCCGCTCGATCAGCGATGACTTCGTGATCGCGGCAAACGGATGCCCGCAGTCGTGCAGGACTTCGGTCACGCGCCGCGTGAGCTTCAGGTCGCGCTCGACCGGCTGATACGCGTCGGTATTGACGCCCAGCGCGATGGGATCCGGCTGATAGTTGGGCTTCGCAAGCTCCCGTTCGAGCAAGTCGCCGGCATTGACCTTCGCATAGATGCGGCTTTCGAAATCGAGCCCCGGCGACAGCCCTAGATAGCTGTGCGTCGGCCGCGCGAAGCAGTAGATACAGCCGTGCTCGCAACCGCGGTATGGATTGAGCGAAACCGTGAAAGGAATGTCCGGCGAGTTGTTGCGCGTGAGGATGCTTTTGGCGCGCTCTTCGAACACTTGCGTACGCAGGACCGGCGCGCCTTCTTCTTCAGCCGATTCGTGAACCCAGCCGTCATCGACGGACTCGCGCTCGTCACGCTCGTATCGCCCCTGAATGTTCGTGACGGCGCCTCGCCCCTTGAGCGGCGAAGGCGGTGCAACGGGAAATTCGCGGTCCGGCGTCGGCATTTCGGTGAGAGCTTGTCGTCGAGATACCTGTATAAATATACAGTATCGTCGCGTCGCCGCAAGCGGAAATTTCACACATCGACGGGGATCGTCAGCGTCTCCTTGATCTCCTCCATCACGACATAGCTCTTCGACTGCACCGCCCCCGGCAGTTGCAGAAGAATGTCGCCGAGCAGTTTCCGGTAATCGGCCATTTCGCCGATGCGCGCCTTGATCAGATAGTCGAAATCGCCCGAAACGAGATGGCATTCGAGCACTTCGGGAATGCGCTGCACCTCGCGACGAAACTGCTCGAACATGTTCCCGCTCTTGTGATCGAGCGTGATTTCGACGAAAACCAGCAGCGCCGCGCCCAGTTGCGTCGGGTTCACGCGGGCGTAGTAGCCCGTGATGACGCCATCGCGCTCCATGCGCTTCACTCGCTCGATGCACGGCGTCACCGAGAGCCCGACGCGCTCCGCAAGATCCTTCATCGCGATGCGCCCGTCCTGCTGAAGGATATTCAGGATCTTGTGATCGAGCTTGTCGAGCGCCCGGATCGGATTTCGCTGCGTTCTCATGTGTTTTTTGCTAAAAATCCGCCAAATACATTAACTAAAACTGCCTTGATCTCAATAGTATAGGCGATAACACTAGACGGACAATCCGCCGCGGTTCATGCGAAGCGACAGTGTCCGGCCGGATCGAAAAACTGGAGATTTCATGCGAATCGTTATTCTCGGAAGCGGCGTGGTCGGCGTGACGAGTGCGTACTATCTGGCGCGCGCAGGGCACGAAGTGACGGTCATCGACCGCGAAGCCGGCCCTGCTCTCGAAACGAGTTTCGCCAATGCGGGGCAGATCTCCCCGGGCTACGCGTCACCGTGGGCCGCGCCGGGCGTGCCGCTGAAGGCCGTCAAATGGATGTTCGAAAAGCACGCGCCGCTCGCGATCCGGCTCGACGGCACGATGAACCAGTTGCAGTGGATGTGGCAAATGCTGCGCAACTGCACGCAGGACCGCTACACGGTGAACAAGGGCCGCATGGTGCGCCTCGCCGAATACAGCCGCGATTGCCTGCAGGCGCTGCGTGCCGACACCGGCATTCAGTACGAAGGTCGCACGGGCGGGACGCTCCAGCTTTTCCGCACGCAGCAGCAGCTTGACGGCGCGGCTAAGGACATCGGCGTGCTGAAGGATGCAAACGTGCCGTTCGAGCTGTTGTCGTCGGTGGAACTGGCGCAGGCGGAACCGGCGCTGGCCGCCGTTTCGCACAAGCTGACGGGCGGGCTGCGTCTGCCGAACGACGAAACCGGCGACTGCCAGATGTTCACCACGCGCCTCGCCGCGATGGCCGAATCGCTGGGCGTCAAGTTCCGCTACAACACGCCGATCGATGCGCTCGCAGTCAGCAACGGCCGCATCGCGGGCGTGAAATGCGGCGATGAACTCGTGACGGGCGATTCCTATGTCGTCGCGCTCGGCTCGTACTCGCCGAAGCTGCTGGGCGACCTCATCAAGATTCCGGTGTATCCGCTGAAGGGCTATTCGATCACCGCGCCAATCGTCGACGCGAACCGCGCGCCGGTATCGACGGTGCTCGACGAGACGTACAAGATCGCGATCACGCGCTTCAACGATCGCATCCGCGTGGGCGGCATGGCGGAAATTGTCGGCTACGACAAGACGCTGAAGAAGGCGCGCCGCGAGACGCTCGAAATGTGCGTGAACGATCTGTTCCCCGGCGGCGGCGATACCACGAGCGCCACGTTCTGGACCGGCCTGCGCCCGATGACGCCGGACGGCACGCCGATCGTTGGCCGCACGCCGGTGCCCAACCTGTTCCTCAACACGGGGCATGGCACGCTGGGCTGGACCATGTCGTGCGGCTCCGGTCAGTTGCTCGCCGATCTGATGTCCGGCAAGCAGCCGGCGATCCGCTCGGATGACTTGTCGGTGCATCGCTATTTCGGCGATGTCGGCGTGAATACGCGACCGGCTTACGCCAAAGTCTGAGTACGCATACACAACGGCGCCTCTCGAAAGAAAGGCGCCGTTGTCGTTTCAGAACTGATCTTCGCTGAGCGCGAGCACGCCTTCGCTGCCGTTCGCGCTGACGATCGCGGCCTCGAGTCCTGATGCGAGCGACAGAATGTGCTCCGCATAGAACTGCGCCGTCGCGATCTTCGCCGTGTGGAACGGCCCGTCCTCCGCGCGTCTTGCGTGCGAAACCAGCATCGCTCGCGCCATTTGCCATCCGCACAGCACGATGCCCGCCAGCCGCAGATACGGCACGCTGCCCAGGAACACGGCGTTCGGATCGCTCTTGATCCTGGCGACGATGAACTCCACCGACCGCCCGAGCGACAAACTGCCCGCGCTCAGATGCCGATGCATCGACTTGAACGGCTGGCCATCAACTTCTGCAAGCGCGGCGATCGTCTGATCGATGTGTGCGAGCAGCAGTTGCGCCGCCGCGCCGCCGTCGCGCACGGTCTTGCGGCCGATCAGATCGTTCGCCTGGATCGCGGTCGTGCCTTCGTAGATCGGCAAGATGCGCGCATCGCGGTAGTACTGCGCCGCGCCTGTCTCCTCGATGAAACCCATGCCGCCGTGGACCTGCACGCCGATGCTCGCGACATCGACGGCAATCTCGGTGCTGAAGCCTTTGACGATCGGCACGAGATACTCGTACACCGCCTGATGTTTCTTGCGCTGCATTTCGTCCGGATGCGCGTGCGCGACATCGCTGTGCGCGGCGGCGACATAGGCCAGTGCGCGCGCGCCCTCGGTATAGGCGCGCATCGTCGCGAGCATGCGGCGCACGTCGGGATGATGGATGATCGTTACCGCTTCCCTCGCGCTGCCATCGACCGGACGGCTTTGCACGCGCTCTTTCGCGTACGCGACCGCCTGCTGATACGCGCGCTCCGATATGCCGACGCCCTGCATCCCCACCGCGAAGCGCGCCGCGTTCATCATGATGAACATGTACTCGAGGCCGTGATTCTCTTCGCCGATCAGATAACCGACCGCGCCGCCGTGATCGCCGAATTGCAATACCGCCGTCGGGCTCGCCTTGATGCCGAGCTTGTGCTCGATCGACACGCAATGCACGTCGTTGCGCGCGCCGAGTGAACCGTCATCGTTGACGAGAAACTTGGGCACGATAAAGAGCGAAATGCCCTTCACGCCTTCCGGCGCGTCGGGCGTGCGCGCGAGCACGAGATGCACGATGTTCTCGGCCATATCATGCTCGCCATACGTGATGAATATCTTCGTGCCGAAGAGCTTGTACGCGCCGTCGCCCTGCGGTTCGGCGCGCGTACGCACCAGCGCGAGATCGGAACCGGCGTGCGGCTCGGTGAGATTCATCGTGCCGGTCCATTCGCCGGCGATGAACTTCGGCAGATAGCGCGCCTTTTGTTCGTCGGTGCCGGCCGTGAGCAGCGCTTCGATTGCGCCGTCGGTCAGCAGCGGGCACAACGCAAACGAGAGATTCGCCGAGTTGAGCATTTCCATGCACGCCGTCGCGATCAGCTTCGGCAAATTCTGTCCGCCGAACTCAGACGGATGCATGACGCCTTGCCACCCGCCTTGCCCGAACTGGCGAAACGCGTCCTTGAAGCCCGGCGTCGTCCGCACTTCACCTTCGGACCATGCGCTCGGATCGCGGTCGCCCGCGACGTTCAGCGGCGCAATCACTTCGCCGCAGAAGCGCGCGGCCTCGTCGAGGACGGCCTGCGCGGTATCGAAGTTGCCGTCTTCGAAGCCGGGCAACGCGGCGATGCTGTCCAGGTCCGCCAGTTCCTTCATCACGAACAGCATGTCCTTGACGGGGGCGCGGTAGCTCATTGTCGTGTCTCCTCCTGTGATGCTTCTCTCGTCCACGGATACAAAAAAGGGCGCAACGGTCGTCGCGCCCTTTCGCTCTTCGTGCAGCGATTACCGCCGCGCGTTTTAGCCGAGTTCCTTGACCAGCTCCGGCACGACCGAGAACAGATCGCCAACGAGGCCGTAGTCGGCCACGCTGAAGATCGGCGCTTCGGCGTCCTTGTTGATCGCGACGATGACCTTGCTGTCCTTCATGCCGGCCAAATGCTGAATCGCACCCGAGATGCCGACCGCCACGTACAACTGCGGCGCGACGATCTTGCCCGTCTGGCCGACCTGATAATCGTTCGGCACATAACCGGCATCGACGGCCGCACGCGATGCGCCGAGCGCCGCGCCGAGCTTGTCCGCGAGCGGTTCGAGCACGTGCGTGTAGTTCTCGCCGCTGCCGAGACCGCGACCGCCCGAGACGATGGTCTGCGCGCTCGTCAGTTCCGGGCGATCCAGCTTCGTGATCTCACGGCTTACGAACTGCGAGATGCCGGCATCCGCCGCCGCGTCGATTTTCTCGACCGACGCGCTGCCGCCTTCCGCCGCGACCGCGTCGAAGCCGGTGCCGCGCACCGTGATGACCTTGATCGGATCGCTCGACTGCACCGTCGCGACTGCGTTGCCGGCGTAGATCGGGCGCTCGAAGGTGTCAGCGCTGACGACAGCGGTGATGTCGCTGATTTGCGCGACATCGAGATGCGCCGCGATGCGCGGGGCCACGTTCTTGCCGTATGCGGTAGCAGGCGCAACGATATGCGAGTAATCCTTCGCAATATTCAGCACCGTGCCTTCGACGTTCTCAGCGAGGCCTTCGGCCAGTTGAGGCGCATCGGCGAGCAGCACCTTGCTCACGCCCGCGATCTTTGCCGCCGCATCCGCCGCGCCTTGCGCGTTCGAGCCCGCGACCAGCACGTGCACGTCGCCGCCCATCTTGGCCGCTGCCGCGACCGTGTTCAACGTCGCCGCCTTGATCGACGCGTTGTCATGCTCTGCAATAACCAGAATCGTCATTTTCTCGCGTCTCCCTCACAGCACCTTGGCTTCGGTCTTGAGCTTCTCGACCAGCGTCTTCACGTCGGGCACCATGACGCCCGCGCTGCGCTTCGGCGGCTCGACGACCTTCAGCGTCTTCAGACGCGGCGTCACGTCCACGCCGAGGTCGGCGGGCTTCACCGTCGTCAGCGGCTTCTTCTTCGCCTTCATGATGTTCGGCAGCGTCACATAACGCGGCTCGTTCAGGCGCAGGTCGGTGGTGACCACCGCCGGCAGTTTCAGCGACAGCGTTTCCGCGCCGCCATCGACTTCGCGCGACACCGTGGCCTTGCCATCGGCGATCGTCACCTTCGATGCGAACGTCGCTTGCGGCAGGCCCGCCAGTGCAGCGAGCATCTGGCCGGTCTGATTCGAATCGTCGTCGATAGCCTGCTTGCCGAGAATGACCAGTTCAGGCTTTTCCTGATCGACCAAGGCCTTCAGGATCTTGGCGACCGCGAGCGGCTGCAGGTCTTCCGTGGACTCGACCAGAATCGCACGATCCGCACCAATCGCCAGCGCCGTGCGCAGCGTTTCCTGACACTGCGTCACGCCGCACGAAACGGCGATCACTTCGGTCGCCACGCCTGCTTCCTTCAGACGAACCGCCTCTTCCACGGCGATTTCATCGAACGGGTTCATCGACATCTTCACGTTAGCGATATCGACGCCCGTGTTGTCCGACTTCACGCGCACCTTGACGTTGTAGTCGACCACGCGCTTGACTGGCACCAGAATTTTCATGCACACGCTCCAAAGTTACGATTACGTCAACCCAGGCTCATTATACGAGCGACACGATCGCGTTTTCCCCCTCCAGACGGGAGGGCCGGGTTAGCGTGCATCAGATTGGATAGGGATTTCGAGCTTTGCGCCCATTTTTATGGAACGGTCGTTCGTTTTCCATCCCGAAAAACCCGGACGACCGTCGCCAAGGCTTACCAGGCTGCGATCACCGCGCCTGCATACTTGCCTTCGATGAACTGCTTCACTTCGGCCGAGTGATACGCGGCGACCAGTTTGCCGACCCACGGCTTGTCCTTGTCGGCCGCGCGAATCGCGATGATGTTCGCGTACGGGCCGTGCGGATCTTCAATCGCGATCGCATCGGACTTCGGCTTCAGCCCCGCTTCCATCGCGAAGTTCGTGTTGATCGCGGCGGCGTCGACGTCGGCGAGCGAGCGCGGAATCTGCGCCGCGTCCAGTTCGACGATCTTCAGCTTCTTCGGATTCTCGACGATATCGAGCGGCGTCGCCTTCAGACCGGCGTCGGCGCGCAGTTTCAGCAAGCCCTGCTTCTGCAGGAGCAGCAACGCACGGCCGCCGTTGGTCGGATCGTTCGGCACCGCGATGCGCGCGCCGTTCTGCAACTGCGCGAGCGACTTCAGCTTCTTCGAATAGATGCCCATCGGGAACGTGACGGTATCGGCCACCTTGACGAGCTTGTAGCCGCGATCGCGCACTTGCGCGTCCAGATACGGCTGATGCTGATAGCTGTTCGCGTCGAGATCGCCGGCGGCGAGCGCGGCGTTCGGCTGCACGTAATCCGAGAATTCGATGACCGTGATCTTGAGCCCGTTCTTCGCGGCGACCTGCTTCACCACTTCCATCATCTGCGCGTGCGGGCCGCCCGTCACGCCGACCTTGATCGCGTTGTCATCCGCGTGCGCTGCGCTGAACAGCGATGCCGCACCCAGAGCGGCGGCGAACTTCAGAATGAATCGACGTTGCATGTGCTGACCTTTCTTTTCGATGGGGTTATTTATGGCTCAGACGGCGCACCAGCCAGTCGCCGAACGACTGCACGAGCTGCACGAACACGATGAGGATCACGACGACCGTGAGCATCACTTCAGGGAGAAAGCGTTGATAGCCGTAGCGGATGCCGAGATCTCCGAGGCCGCCGCCGCCGATCGCGCCCGCCATCGCCGAATAGCCGACGAGCGACACGAACGTGATCGTCAGTCCCGCGACGACGCCCGGCAGCGATTCCGGCAGCAGCACCTTGAATACGATCTGGCTCGTGGTCGCGCCCATCGCCTGGGCGGCTTCGATCAGGCCGCGATCGACTTCGCGCAGCGCCGTTTCGACGAGACGCGCGATGAACGGCGCCGACGCGATGGTCAGCGGCACGACCGCCGCCGCGGTGCCGATCGACGATCCGACGACGAGCCGCGTGAACGGAATCACCGCGACGAGCAGGATGATGAAGGGCGTCGAGCGCACCGCATTCACGACGCCGCCGAGCACGCGATTCACGCCGATGTTCTGCAGCACGCCATCGCGATCGGTCAGATAGAGCAGCACGCCGAGCGGCAGGCCGAGCGCCGCGCCGATGAGTCCCGAGATGCCGACCATGACCAGCGTCTCCCAGAACGACTGCACGAACATGTCGAACATTTCACTCAACATGGGAAAGCTCCTCCACCACGACGCCTTGCGAGCGCAAATAAGCGATCGCTTCCGCGACCTTCACCGGCTGTCCGCCCGCGAGCACCGCGAGCGAGCCGAACGCCTGGCCCTGGATCTCGTCGATCTGGCCATGCAGGATGTTGAAATCGAGTTCGTAGCGGCGAATCGTCTCCGAGAGAATCGGCTGATCGACGCCCGAGCCCGTGAACGCGAGCCGCAGCAAATGCCCGCTGCCGGTCGAAAGACGCTCGGCGACGCGCGCCTTCAACGCGGGCGGCAACTCGTGCGCGATGACGTCGCCGATCAGCGCGCGCGTGACTTCGTGACGCGGCTGCATGAAGACATCGACCACCTTCCCTTCTTCGACGACACGCCCGGCATCGAGCACGGCCACGCGATCGCAGACCTGCTTGATCACTTCCATCTGGTGCGTGATGAGCACGATGGTCAGCCCCAGCTCGCGATTGATCTTGCGCAGCAGGTCCAGAATGGCGCGCGTGGTTTCGGGATCGAGCGCGGACGTGGCTTCGTCGGACAGCAGCACGCTCGGCTTGCTCGCGAGCGCCCGCGCGATGCCCACGCGCTGCTTCTGTCCGCCGCTGACTTGCGCGGGATACTTGTCCTTGTGCTGCGTGAGGCCGACGAGTTCGAGCAGCGGCAGCACCGTCTCTTCGATTTGTGCGCGCGTCTTGCCCGCGAGTTCGAGCGGCAGCGCGACGTTGCCGAACACCGTGCGCGACGACAGCAGGTTGAAGTGCTGGAAGATCATGCCGATGTCGCGGCGCGCGGCACGCAGGTCATCCTTGCCAAGCGTGGTGAGGTCGCGCCCATCGACGACGACGCTGCCTTCGCTTGGCCGCGTCAGCAGGTTGATGGTGCGCACCAGCGTGCTCTTCCCCGCCCCGCTGCGTCCGATGATGCCGAAGATCTCGCCGGCGGGAATCGCCAGATTGACGTTATGCAGCGCTTCCACCCAGCCCCGGGGTCCCGCAAAGCGCTGCGAGAGATTACGTATTTCGATCATGCGCCGGTCGTGAAAATACAAACGGCGGAAGGCTTCGCCGGGTGAACGCACCCGCGCAGCCGGCCGCCGCTGGTTTTCTGCTGTTTTATGAGAGAAGCGATTTTACAGGACGCACCTCATTCTGTTTAATAATGAATTCCGATCGACTAATTACCGCTGGAAATTTAAGCGCTCATGGCACGAAACGTCTATTCGACGAGCACCATCACGACGCGACAGGGCGTCGAACTGTTTTTGCACCGCTGGCAGCCGTCGCCGCCAACGGAGCCGCAGGCGCGCATCGCGCTGCTGCACGGGCTGGGCGAGCATGCCGGACGTTATGACGCGCTCGCACAGACGTTGAATGCGGCCGGCATCGAAGTGATCGCGCTGGACTTGCGCGGCCACGGCAAGTCGTCGGGCGAGCGCGCGTACGTGCGCGTTTTCGACGACTATCTGAGCGATGCCGCCGTCCTGCTCGAAGCATGCGCCGCCACGCCTCCCGCCGATACGCCGCTTTTCCTCATGGGCCACAGCATGGGCGGGACCGTCGCCGCGTTGCATGCCGCGGAGCGGGCGGAGGAAGGGACGCTTGCGGGCATGATCCTGTCGAGCCCCGCGCTTCGGCCCGGCAAGGACATGCCGCGCTGGAAGGCGAAGCTGGCGCGAATCGTCGGCACGGTGTTGCCACGCTGGCGCGCGTTCCAAATCGATGCCGCGTTGCTATCGCGTGCGCCCGGCGTCGTGGAGGCTTATCGGCGCGACCCGCTCGTGCATCACGGACCCGTGACCGCGCGCACCGCAGCGCAGATTCTTGCAGCGATGGAACGCATCGCGGTGAAGCGCGCAGATATCACGGTGCCCTACCTGATCTTCCACGGCGGCGCCGACGCGATCTGCGATCCCGCGGGCAGCCGCGAATTCGAAGCCAGCGCCGGTTCGACCGACGCCACCCTCGCGATCTACGAAGGCAGCTATCACGAGACGCTCAACGATCTGGATCGCGATCGCGTGATTCGCGCACTGATCGACTGGACGCTCGTGCGCGCCGACTATGCCCGCAGCCGCCGGGCTTAAATCTCGGCCAGCGCCCGCAAGTGCGCGACGACGCTGCGGCCGAGCGCCGACAGGTTGTAGCCGCCTTCGAGACAACTGACGATGCGCCCTTGCGCGTGCCGTTTCGCCACGGCGCGAATCTGCTCGGTGATCCACGCGTAGTCGTCCTCGACGAGGCCCATGTTGCCCAGATCGTCTTCGCGATGCGCGTCGAAGCCGGCGGAGACGAACAGCATCTGCGGCTTGAATTCATTCAGACGCGGCAGCCACATGAGATCGACGACTTCGCGCACGGCCATGCCCTTCGTGCGCGCCGGCAGCGGCACGTTCACCATGTTCGATGAGTGGTTGTCCGCGCCGCTAAACGGATAAAACGGATGCTGGAAAAAGCTGCACATCAGCACGCGCGGATCGCCGGTGAAGGCGGCCTCGGTGCCGTTGCCGTGATGCACGTCGAAATCGATAACCGCGACGCGCTCCAGGCCATGCACTTCGAGCGCATGACGCGCCGCGATGGCGACGTTGTTGAAGAGGCAGAAGCCCATCGCGCGGGCGGGCTCCGCGTGGTGCCCCGGCGGACGCACGCTGCAGAATGCGTTGTCGTATCGCCCTTCCATGACGGCGTCGGTAGCCGCGATGGCGGCGCCCGCAGCACGTAACGCCGCGCGGTAGGAAGCCGGACACATCGACGTATCGGGGTCCAGTTCGCTTCGTCCCTGCTCCGGCGTGCGGCTCTTGATGTAGTCGATATGCGCCTGCGTATGCACGCGCGCGAGGTCGGTTTCCTCGGCGAGCGGCGCTTCCTCGCGCTCGATCAGGGAATCGATCCGGCTCGCGATGAGCTGGTCTTCGATCGCCTGCAGCCGCGCCGGGCATTCGGGATGCCACTGGCCGTTGTCATGCTGGAGGCAGTCGGGATGCGTAAAGAAGCCGGTGGCCATGATGTCTCGCAGTGCCGTTGTCGTCGGCTCTTGTCTCGTGTTTTTTCGTCATACGCGATTCCCGCGCCGCGTATTTGGCGTTAAGTTACCACACCGTTTCCAACGGCCGCCTTCCGGGCGGGCATCGGCCTTGCGCGCGAGGGGCGTCGGTTATACTGCCCCGACGCCTCGACAGGCAAGCATCGTCGATGGTTCGTCGCAGGACGTTGCGTCCGGTTGAGCATTCTTGCATCGGGAATAGTGACGCGTCGCTCCAAGCGCGCTCGAACATCCGGCATCGCCCCATATCGCCTCATCACGCACACTATGACTTTTCAGTTTGCCCCGCCCGACTCCACCTTCAGGCCGCTGACGCGCGCGTTCATCGCATCTCTTTTCTGCGCGATCGGCGTCATGTCCGGCAACAGTGCCGTCGCGCAATCGCAGCAGCCGCAGAGCACCGCGCAAGGGCAAGTGTTCGAAGAAGAGATCGTGCCGCAACGTTATGCGAACAACGCGAATGTCGATGCTTTCATCAACGACATGGTCGCGCGTTACGACTTCGATGCCGCGAAGCTGCACGACCTGTTCAATCGCGTCAGCTATTCCGCGACCGCAGTGAAGCTCGTGCTGCCCTCGCCGACGCCATCGACGAAAAACTGGCGTGTGTACCAGTCGCGCTTCATCGAGCCAATTCGCATCGACGCGGGCGTGAAATTCTGGCGCGCGAATCAGGCGACACTGCAGCGCGCGTCCGCGCAGTTCGGCGTGCCGCCCGAGGTGATCGTCGGGATCATCGGCGTGGAAACCATCTACGGGCGATACATGGGCAACTTCCGCGCACTCGACGCGCTGACCACGCTCACGTTCGACTATCCGAATACGCCGAACCGGCTCGAACGTCAGGCGACGTTCCGCAAGAATCTCGAAGACCTGCTCGTGTGGACGCGCGATTCGCAGATCGATCCGACCACCGTGCTCGGTTCGTACACCGGCGCGATCGGCATTCCGCAGTTCCTGCCGAGCAGCATCGTGCAATACGCGGTCGATTTCGACGGCAACAGCCGCATCGATCTGCGCACGAGCCAGGCCGATGCGATCGGCAGCGTCGCAAATTATCTGAAGCAGAACGGCTGGGAACCGGGCCGTCCGGTCGTGTGGCGCATCGCGGGAGATGAAGGCAGCCAGGGCATCGCCCAAGCCGCCGCCGATGGACAGGCCGAGCCGCACTGGTCGCTCGCGCAATTGACGAAGGCCGGCATGCTGATGGCCGAGCCGGGGCTGAACGTTGCGGCGGAGGCGGCGACGCCGCTGACCGTCGTCGATCTGCCGACGCCCGGCCGTGCCACCGAGTACACGCTCGGACTGAAGAACTTCTATGTGCTCACGCGCTACAACCGCAGCTTCTTCTATGCACTCGCCGTGTACCAGCTCGGCGAGGCAGTGAAGGCGCGCATGGCGGCGACGGGCGCCGACCACTAAGCGCAAATGCGACGCGCGGTCGGTCCGCGCGTCGTCATCGGTCAGGCAGGAAACACGCCCGTCGACAGATAGCGATCGCCGCGATCGCAGACGACGAACACGATGGTCGCGTTCTCGACCTGACGCGCGACACGCAGCGCCACTTCACACGCGCCGCCCGACGAAATGCCGGCGAAGATGCCTTCGACCGATGCGAGCCGGCGGGCCATCGCTTCCGACGCGGCCTGACTCACGTTTTCCACACGATCGACGCGGCTGCGATCGAAAATCTTCGGCATATATGCTTCCGGCCATTTACGGATGCCCGGAATGCGCGAGCCCTCTTCCGGCTGCGCCCCGACGATCTCGATCTTCTCGTTCTTCTCTTTCAGATACCGGGACACGCCCATGATCGTGCCCGTCGTGCCCATCGACGAGACAAAATGCGTGATGCGGCCTTCGGTCTGCTGCCAGAGTTCCGGGCCGGTGGTCTCATAGTGCGCGAGCGGATTGTCCGGATTAGCGAACTGGTCGAGGATGATGCCCTTGCCGTCGCGCTGCATCTGGTCCGCGAGATCGCGGGCGTATTCCATGCCGCCCGTCACCGGCGTCAGAATGATCTGCGCGCCGTACGCGCCCATGCTCTGACGGCGCTCGATCGACAGATCCTCCGGCAGGATCAGCACCATCTTGTAGCCGCGCACGGCGGCGGCCATTGCGAGCGCGATGCCCGTGTTGCCGCTCGTCGCTTCGATCAGCGTGTCGCCCGGCTTGATGCGGCCGCGCTCTTCAGCTTTCCTGATCATCGACAAAGCTGGCCGGTCTTTCACCGAGCCCGCCGGGTTGTTGCCTTCGAGCTTGCCCAACACGACGTTGTTGCGGCTGCGGATTTCATCGTCCACGACGCGGACGAGTTGCACGAGCGGCGTGTTGCCGATCGTGTCTTCGATAGTCATGTAAGCCATAGCGAACCGGATGTCGAATCCCGCGGCGAATGCTTGGACCGCGTTCAGGGATTGTGATGAGGGAATGAATCGATTGTAGCCCACCGGTCTTTCGGATGCGTCGCGCCCCTCATGCGCCAATGGCTTCCTCGCGCTCACGCAAAAAACCCGCGGTAGGCAAACCGCGGGGAGCCCAAAACATCCGAAGGCTGAAGGAGCGTGACCGATTCGGCACACCGGCGGCGAGGCTCCGCCGGTGTGCCGCGCTGCTTACTTCTTCACGACGACAGGCTTCGCGCCGGCCGGCGAGGCCACCGGCGTCGCGCTGACATGATTCGCGCCGCCCGCGCTGGCCCCAGCCGTCTTCGGCGCGTTGCCGATACTCAGGCCCTCCGCCTCCAGACGCTGCACCGTCTTGCCGCCCATGCCCTTCACGCGCGAGCTGAGATCGGCCGCGTCCTTGAACGGGCCGTGCGCCTGTCGCTCGTCGAGAATGGCTTTCGCCTTTGCCGGACCAATGCCCTTGATGCCGCGCAGGGCATCAGTATTGGCGGTGTTGACATCGACCGCCGCGAACGCCGAACCGATGGAAAGGGTCAGCGCCAGGGCGACGATCGTTGAGAGTGCTTGCTTGAACATACTGGTCTCCAGAAGAACCGGCCGGCGAACAGTGCCGACCGCGAGACCCAGTGTAGAGAGACTTGAAAGGCGTTTATAGCTGGCCGAATAGCCAACGCACGTAGCGATCGAC
This sequence comes from Caballeronia grimmiae, assembly GCF_022879615.1. NCBI lineage: Bacteria > Pseudomonadati > Pseudomonadota > Betaproteobacteria > Burkholderiales > Burkholderiaceae > Caballeronia > Caballeronia grimmiae. The sequence goes on along the minus strand of NZ_CP084271.1, from coordinate 805,731 downwards.
GCCTTCCTGAACCGTGAGGAACGGCGCGTCGTAGCCGGCTGCGCGCAGGCGCGTCTGGTCGGCTTGCGTGAAGCACTGGTACTTGCCGCGCAGGGCGTCGGGGAACGGAATGTACTCGATCAGCCCCCGCTGCACCAGCTCCGCGAGCGAGAGCGGCGCTTCGCCGTTCATCGACCGCAGCGAATTCACCACCGTCGACGCGATGTCGTTGAACGGCTGCGCGCGTCCCGTGCCGAGGTTGAAGATGCCCGACTTCTCCGGATGATCGAGGAAGTGCAGATTGACCTTCACCACGTCTTCGACGGACACGAAGTCGCGCGTCTGCTCGCCCGCGCCGTAGCCGTTGTACTCGCCGAAGAGCTTCACCTTGCCTTCCGAGCGGAACTGGTTGAAGTTGTGGAACGCAACCGACGCCATGCGCCCCTTGTGCGTCTCACGCGGGCCGTACACGTTGAAGTACCGGAAGCCGACGATCTGACTGCCCGCCTTCGGCAAGACCTGACGCACGATCTGGTCGAACAGGAACTTCGAGTAGCCGTAGACGTTGAGCGGCTTTTCGACTTCGCGCTCTTCGACGAAGCGGCTCGAACCGCCATAGGTCGCAGCCGACGACGCATACAGAAACTGCGCGCCCTGCTCGAGACAGATGTCCATCACGTCCCGGCTATAGCGGAAGTTGTTGTCCATCATGTAGCGGCCGTCGGTTTCCATCGTGTCCGAGCACGCGCCTTCATGGAACACCGCACGCACCCGGCCGAAATCGCCACGGCGAAAACGCTCGACGAATTCGGTCTTGTCGAGGTAATCGTCAATCTCGCAGTCGACCAGATTCTTGAACTTGTCCGCGCGCGTGAGATTGTCGACCGCAATCACGCGGTTTTCGCCGCGCTCGTTGAGCGCCTTGACGATGTTGCTGCCGATGAAGCCGGCCGCCCCGGTAACGATAAAGGTCATGGCGAAGTAATCAAATAGGATCAGGCGAAGAGTTCGTTGTAATCGACGGTCGCCGTGCCGAGCTTGCCGACGACGATGCCCGCTGCGCGATTCGCATAGACGATGGAGTCGACGAGGGGCACGCCCGCGCCGAGCATCGTTGCAACCGTTGCAATGACGGTGTCGCCCGCGCCCGATACATCATACACTTCGCGCGCTTCGGCCGAATTGTGGAGCACTTCGTTCTCGGTGAAGAGCGTCATGCCTTCTTCCGAACGCGTCAGCAGCAGCGCGCTCAGGTCGAGGTCGGCGCGCAGTTTCGTCACGCGCTCGTGCAGGTCTTCTTCCGACTTCCACTGGCCGATCACTTCGCGCAACTCTGCGCGATTCGGCGTGATCAGCGTTGCGCCGCGATAGCGTTCCCAGTCGTCGCCCTTCGGATCGACGAGCACGGGTTTGCCGGCGGCCCGCGCATCGCTGATCATCTGCGTGACGTGCGTGAGGCCGCCCTTCGCGTAATCGGACATCAAGATGACGTCGTGCTGCGGCAGCAGTTCGGTGAAGCGTGCGAGGCATGCACGCAGCACTTCGTGATTCGGCGTGTTCTCGAAGTCGACGCGCAGCAGTTGCTGCTGACGCGACAACACGCGCAGCTTGATGGTCGTGAGCAGTTCGGCATCGCGAGCCAAATGTCCCGTCACGCGGCTTTCACCGAGCAATTCGACGATGCGCTCGCCCGGTTCGTCATGCCCCACGACGCAGAGCAGGCCCGCCTGCGCGCCGAGCGCCGCCGCGTTGCGTGCGACGTTCGCCGCGCCGCCCAGGCGGTCTTCCTTCTTCTGCACATGCACGACCGGCACGGGCGCTTCCGGCGATATGCGATTCACATCGCCGAACCAGTACCGGTCGAGCATGACATCGCCGACCACCAGCACGCGCGCCGCCGAAATGCGGGCGCGCGACACCACAGGGATATTTGCCGGCTTACTGCCGGCTGCCATTGCCGTCGAGTTCGACATGGGGACGTCCTATTGCAAAGTAATCGATGCCTAGTTCAGCCATCGTTTCCGGTTCATACAGATTGCGGCCATCGAAGATGACCGGCATCTTCAGCTCGCTCTTCAAATGCCCGAAGTCGGGGCTCTTGAATTCCTTCCATTCCGTCACGATGACGAGCGCATCCGAGCCCGTCAACGCTTCCTGCTGCGTGTTCACGAAATGGAGACGGTCCATGTCGCTCTTGCGATCAGCGAGATCGAGTGCGAACACGCGCTGCGCTTCCTGCATCGCTACCGGATCATACGCGCGCACGGTCGCGCCGCGTTCAAGCAGCGACGCAATAAGACGACGGCTCGACGCCTCGCGCATGTCGTCCGTGTTCGGCTTGAATGCGAGTCCCCACACGGCGAACGTGCGGCCACGCAGGTCTTCGCCCATGCGCTTGACGATCTTGTTGACGAGCACTTCCTTCTGCGCGTCGTTGACCTCTTCCACGGCTTCCAGAATCCGCAGCCGATGCCCGTTCTCGCGCGCCGTCTGCACGAGCGCCTGCACGTCCTTCGGGAAACAGGAGCCGCCGTAACCGCAGCCCGCATACAGGAAGTGATACCCGATGCGCGGGTCCGAGCCAATGCCGCGCCGCACCGATTCGATATCGGCGTTGACGACATCGGCGAGATTCGAGAGGTCGTTCATGAACGAGATGCGCGTCGCGAGCATCGCGTTGGCCGCATATTTCGTGAATTCGGCGGAGCGCACATCCATGTACAGCGTGCGTTCGTGATTGCGGTTGAACGGCGCGTAGAGGCGCTTCATCATTTCGCGCGCGCGATTGCCGGCCTGATCGTCGTCGATGCCGATCACGATGCGGTCCGGACGCATGAAGTCGTCCACCGCCGCGCCTTCCTTCAGGAACTCGGGGTTCGACACGACCGAGAAGCCGTGCTTGTCCGCGCCTTCGAGCCCGCGCGCTTTCAGTTCTTCGTCGACGACGCGCTTCACTTGCAGCGCCGTGCCGACCGGCACCGTCGACTTATCGACGATCACCTTGAAGCCGTTCGAATAGCGTCCGATGTTGCGCGCCGCCGCGAGCACGTATCGCAGGTCTGCGGAGCCGTCTTCGTCGGGCGGCGTGCCGACCGCGATGAACTGAATGTCGCCGTGCTCCACGCTCGCCTTGACGTCGGTGGAGAACTGGATGCGCCCTGCCGCGCGGCAGCGCCGGAGCATTTCCTGCAGGCCGGGCTCGTGAATCGGTACGCCGCCACTATTCAGGATATCGATCTTGCGCGCATCGACGTCGACACAAAATACGTCATTGCCGATTTCAGCGAGACATGCGCCGGTCACCAGACCGACATAACCCGTACCCACGATAGTAACTTTCATAACGCTCCGTTGGTTTCAAAGGTGCCGGCCGTGGCGGGCGTTCGAGTGAACACGCCTGCCATGCTGCAATTCAGGCCGAGCTCGTGATGGGTTCGACGCGTCGCGGCGCGTAAGTTTCCCAGCCGCTGCATCCGGGGCATTGCCAATAAAAAAGACGGGCGCGGAATCCACACGTTTGGCACGTGTACCGCGGCAGATTCTTGGTGCGCTGCTTGACGAGCGTGCGCATGAGTTCCAGTTCGCCGCGGCGCGGCTCCTCGGCGGTCGCTTCCTGCGCTTCGAGCAGTCGCGTCATGCCGGCAAGATTCGGCGCGCTCTGCATCTGCTTGCGTGCGAGCGCGTGCGCTGCATCGAGACCGCGCAGTTCCTGAACATGCTTGTACGCGACATCGAGCAAGTCATTCGACGGATAGCGGCTTGCGTAATCGGTCAGCAGATCGACGCCCTCGTCCTTGCGCCCGAGCGCGGCGTACGCCTTCATCAGCTTCTCGGCGACGAGCGGCAGATACGCCTCGTTCTGCGCTTCGACGCGCTTCCACACGGCAATCGCGGCTTCGACGTTGCCGGCGGCGGCTTCGACATCGCCCGCGAGGATGGTCGCGCGCACGTTGTCCGGGTTCGATGCGAGCGCGAGTTTCAGTTCGGCGCGTGCCTCGTCGAGATTCTTGCGCTGCAACGCTTCCTGCGCGAGTTCGCAATGAAAGTGCGCAATTTCCATGTGCAGCGACGGCGCGCCCATCTTCTCGATGCGTTCCGCCGTCACGATCGACTTCGGCCAGTCCTTTTCGATCTCGTAGATGGTCAGCAGCGCGCGCTGTGCGCCGAGCGAGTATTCGCCGGCTTCCAGCGAGCGGAAGGTTTCTTCGGCGCGGTCAAGCAGGCCGGCTTTCAGAAAGTCCTGACCCAGTTCATACAGCGCGTGATCGCGTTCGGCGACGGGCAAATCGGCCCGGCTCAACAGATTCTGATGCACGCGGATTGCGCGATCCGTTTCCCCGCGCCGGCGAAACAGGTTGCCGAGCGCGAAGTGCAATTCGATGGTTTCGGGGTCCAGCTTGGCGACTTCCACGAACGCGTCGATCGCCTTGTCGTGTTGCTCGTTGAGCAGGAAGTTTAGGCCGCGAAAATAGGAGCGTGGCAGATTCGCATTTTCGGACAGCAGCGTTTTCAGATCGTAGCGCGACGCCATCCATCCGAGCGCGAAGGCTACGGGAATCACGAGCAGCCACCAGAAGTCTAGATCCATGCGAATGTGTGGTTGAGTCGGTTAGGTGTCTGCTGTTGCGGGGTCCCGCCACGTATCGCAGCGACGGGTGCGCTCAAATGAGCGGCGGCATCGGCGGTTCTTCCTTGACGGCCGGCGTTTCGCGCGCAACGCGCAGTTCCCGCTTCAGACGCCCGTTTTCCATCCGCACGCGGAGCATCGCCGGAACGGCCGACACCAGCCCTGCCAGCAGGCCGACGACGAAGAACGCCAGACCGATGAGAATCAGCGGCGCGTCCCAGGCGTAGCCTGCAAGGAAATTCAGCGTGGCCGTCTGGGTATTGGCGAGCGCCAGCACGAGCAGCAGCACGAAGACCAGAACGCGGATCAGCCAGACGATGAATTTCATGTACGGTCTCGCAAAAGCGGTCGCATCCCGCAGCCTTCCCGTCGTGGTCGGCCTACGTGATTACCCGAGTCAAAGTGACCGGTATTGTAATGGATGCATCTGGCCGGGGACACCGAAGCACGGGCAAGGCTTTAGTAGGAATGTAAGCATCTGTGTGCGCTACCGAACCTCCGGACAGTGTCACAGACGCGCTCGCTTGCTTGAGACGTAAAAAAAGCACCCCGAGGGGTGCTTTTCTGGTCGATTGCCTCATGGCCGGACGTCGCGACGACCGGTCTGCCCGCATTTCGGGAGCCGGCCGGCGTCGATGCGCGCCGATCAGAGATCGTCCGCATCGTCGTCATTCGACGCCTTCAGCGGCTCGCCCGCGCGGCCATCGACGCGTTCGCGCAATTCCTTGCCCGGCTTGAAGTGCGGCACGAATTTCTCCGGCACCAGCACTTTTTCACCCGACTTGGGATTGCGCCCGACGCGCGACGGACGACGGTTGAGCCCGAAGCTGCCGAAGCCGCGAATCTCGATGCGATGACCGTTGGCAAGCGCCTCCGACATCGCATCGAGCATCGTCTTCACTGCGAAATCCGCATCCTTGAGGACAAGTTGCGGAAATCGCAGCGCCAACTGGGCGACCAATTCACTTTTGGTCATACTGCAGCAATGCCTTTAAGGCTTAGCTGTTCTGGCCGTCGAGCTTGGCCTTGAGCAGCGCGCCGAGGTTGGTCGTGCCGGTCGCGGCGGCGTTCGAATCCGAAGACTGCAGGCCGCGCATGGCTTCCTGCTGCTCCGCCGAATCCTTCGCCTTGATCGACAGGTTGATGCCGCGCGACTTGCGATCGATGTTGATGATCATCGCGTTGACCTTATCGCCTTCCTTCAGCACGTTGCGCGCATCTTCCACGCGGTCCTGTGCGATTTCCGAAGCGCGCAGATAGCCTTCGATTTCGCCGGACAGCGTAACGACCGCACCCTTCGGATCGACCGACTTCACGACGCCGTCGACGATAGCGCCCTTGTCGTTGATCGCGACGAAGTTGCTGAACGGATCGCCTTCGAGCTGCTTGATGCCGAGCGAGATGCGTTCCTTCTCGACGTCGATGCCCAGAACCACGGCTTCGACTTCGTCGCCCTTCTTGTACTTGCGCACGGCTTCTTCGCCGGTTTCCGACCACGACAGGTCCGACAGGTGAACCAGACCGTCGATGCCGCCAGGCAGACCGATGAACACGCCGAAGTCGGTGATCGACTTGATGGCGCCGCTGATCTTGTCGCCCTTCTTGAAGTTGCGGCTGAAGTCATCCCACGGATTCGGCTTGCACTGCTTCATGCCGAGGGAGATACGGCGGCGGTCTTCGTCGATTTCGAGAACCATGACTTCGACTTCGTCACCGAGCTGAACGACCTTCGACGGCGCAACGTTCTTGTTGGTCCAGTCCATTTCCGACACGTGGACAAGGCCTTCGATGCCCGATTCCACTTCGACGAATGCGCCGTAGTCGGTGATGTTCGTGACCTTGCCGAACAGGCGCGTGCCCGACGGGTAACGGCGCGAAATGCCTTCCCACGGATCGTCGCCCAGTTGCTTGATGCCGAGCGAAACGCGGTTCTTCTCTTGGTCGAACTTGAGGATCTTGGCCGTGACTTCCTGGCCGACCGACAGCACTTCCGACGGGTGACGCACGCGACGCCATGCGATGTCGGTGATGTGCAGCAGGCCGTCGATGCCGCCGAGGTCCACGAACGCGCCGTAGTCGGTGATGTTCTTGACCACGCCTTCGACGATCGCGCCTTCCTTCAGCGTTTCGAGCAGCTTTGCGCGCTCTTCGCCTTGGGTAGCTTCGATCACGGCGCGGCGCGACAGCACGACGTTGTTACGCTTGCGGTCGAGCTTGATGACGCGGAATTCGAGCGTCTTGCCTTCGTACGGCGTCGTGTCCTTGACCGGACGCGTGTCGACGAGCGAACCCGGCAGGAACGCGCGGATGCCGTTGACCATCACGGTCATGCCGCCCTTCACCTTGCCGGTGATGGTGCCGGTGACAAGTTCGTTGTTGTCCAGCGCCTTTTCCAGCGACAGCCACGAAGCGAGGCGCTTCGCCTTGTCGCGCGACAGGATGGTGTCGCCATAGCCGTTTTCCAGCGCGTCGATCGCGACGGAAACGAAGTCGCCCGCCTGCACTTCCACTTCACCCGCGTCGTTCAGAAACTCTTCGAGCGGAATATAGGCTTCGGACTTGAGACCAGCGTTGACGACCACGAAGTTGTGGTCGACACGCACGACTTCGGCGGAGATCACTTCGCCGGCGCGCATGTCCTGCTTGGTCAGCGACTCTTCGAACAGAGCCGCGAAAGATTCGGTATTCGGGGTGGAGGTTTGCAGGTCGGACATAAAAATCGGAATTTGCACAGCCTTGGCGCGGTGGTCCTGAATGGCCCGGAAAAGCCGGACACTAGACCGGTAAGTGCGCGAAGCCGCACGGGGTTAAGGGGTTAACACACGCTCCGCCTCACGGCGGAACACCTTGCTATCCGGCAGCCGTTGCCCGCCGCCGGTTACTGCTGATTCACTACGAAACCATCAGACGCGAACTTCGCTGTACCAGCCGATGATCTGCTCGACCGCCTGGTCGATGGAGAGACTCGACGTATCCAGCGTCTTCGCGTCCGCTGCGGGCTTGAGCGGCGCGGCCGCACGGTTGGTGTCCCGGGCGTCGCGTTCGCGCAAATCGCGCAGCAAGTCATCCATATTAGCAGAAAAGCCTTTTTGCATCAATTGCTTATAGCGCCTGGCCGCGCGTGCCTCGACGCTCGCGGTAAGAAAGACCTTAAGCGTGCCGTCCGGGAAGATCACAGTGCCCATGTCGCGGCCGTCCGCGACGAGGCCGGGACGCTTGCGGAACGCCCGCTGGCGAGCGACGAGCGCCTGCCGCACTTCGGGATGAACCGCGATCGCGGACGCGCGATTGCCAACCGCTTCCGCCCGGATTTCGCTCGATACGTCGACGCCGTCGAGCTGTGCGCAGCCCTCGCGGAAGGTGATATGCAGGTCGTCGACCAGTTTTGCAAGCGCGGCGGCGTCGGCCTGGTCGATGCCATAACGGATGCTCGCGAGCGCCGCAAGCCGGTAAAGCGCGCCGCTGTCGAGCAGGTGGAAGCCGAGCGTGGCCGCGACGAGCGCCGCGACGGTGCCTTTGCCCGACGCCGTCGGCCCGTCGATGGTGATAACTGGAGTGGGGTCGAATGGGCGAGTCGGTTTCATTGCGTGTGGCCGTTGCGGCCGGTCGTTGCGGTGTGAATCGAAGGCATTGCGCGGCTCACGTCCGGGTGAGCGTCGCGAAACGGTCGAAATAGTCGGGGAAGGTCTTGTTGACGCACTTCGGATCGTTGATCCGCACGGGCACGCCGCCGAGGCTGACCAGCGAGAAGCACATCGCCATGCGGTGATCGTCGTAGGTGTCGATGGCGGCGTTCGGCGTGAGCCGTGCGGGCGGCGTGACGACGAGGTAATCCGCGCCCTCTTCGACCGTCGCGCCGACCTTGCGCAACTCCGTCGCCATCGCGGCGATGCGGTCCGTTTCCTTCACACGCCAGCTTGCAATGTTGCGCAGCGTCGTCGTGCCGCTCGCGAACAGCGCGGCGACCGCGATGGTCATCGCCGCATCGGGGATCAGGTTGAAGTCCATGTCGATGGGCGCGAGCTTGCCGTCTTCCGATTCGACGCCGCGCACTTCGATCCAGTCGTCGCCCATCATCACGTTCGCGCCCATGCGGTTGAGCGCATCCGCGAACCCGACGTCGCCCTGAATGCTGGACCGTCCGACGCCTTCGACGCGCACCGGCCCGTGCCCGATCGCGCCCGCCGCCAGAAAGTACGACGCCGACGACGCATCGCCTTCGACCATGATCGCGCCCGGCGACCGGTAGCCCGCGCCGGCCGGCACGGTGAAGCGCGCCCAGCCGTCGCGTTCGACCGCCACGCCGAAGCGTTCCATCAGCCGGATCGTGATGTCGATGTACGGCTTCGAAATCAGTTCGCCTTCCACTTCGATGGCGACCGGCCCGCTGCGGCCTTCGATTACGGGCAGGCTCATCAGGAGCGCGGTGAGGAACTGGCTCGACACGTCGCCGCGCACGCGGATCGGCTTGTCGACGGCAATCTTCGATGCGTGAATCTTGAGCGGCGGAAAGCCGTCGTTCTGCTCGTAGTCGATCGACGCGCCGATCTGACGCAAGCCGTCCACGAGATCGCCGATGGGCCGCTCGTGCATGCGCGGCACGCCGTGCACGCGATATTCGCCGCCGTTGACCGCCAGCGCCGCCGTGAGCGGGCGCACCGCCGTGCCTGCGTTGCCAAGGAACAGCTCCGCTGACTTCGATGGGAAGGCGCCGCCCGTGCCGGTCACGATGACGCGGTCGCCATTGCGCTTCAGCACGACGCCGAGCGCTTCCAGCGCGGCGAGCATCACGCGCGTGTCGTCGGAATCGAGCAGATTGGTGATCGTGGTGTCGCCCGCCGACAGTGCCGCCAGCAGCAGCACGCGATTCGAGATGCTCTTCGAGCCGGGCAGCCGCACCGTGCCGGACGCGCGAGCGAAAGGTCCGAGATCGAGATGTTCCATTGTGTGTCCTGGGTGTGCCGCTATGTCGTTGCTGTGTGGTTACTTCGCGGCGGGATCGGCGGAAATCCGCATGGCGCCGCGTTCCTGCCATTCCTTTCGCGCGACGCGCGAGCGCGCAAACGCCGCCTCGAGCGCGGCGCCATCCGACGCGTCGATAGCCGCCCGAAAACGCGCAAGGACATCGGTATAGGCGTCCAGTTCGGCGAGCAGCGCGGTGCGGTTCGCGATGCAGACGTCGCGCCACATTTCCGGGCTGGATGCCGCGATGCGCGTGAAATCGCGAAAGCCGCCTGCCGCGAACGAGAACTTCAACTGCGCGTCCGGCGCTTCGAGAATCTGCTCGACGAGCGCAAACGACAGCACATGCGGCAGATGGCTCACCGATGCGAACACGCGATCGTGCTGGGCTTCGCTCATCCGATGCACGGCGGCGCCGGTCGCGCGCCACATCGCCGCAATCCGTTCGACCGCTTCCGGCGCGTTCTCATCGAGCGGACAAAGCACCACATTGCGATCGACGTAAAGCTCGGGCAGCGCGGCATCGACGCCGCTCGACTCCCGTCCGGCGATCGGATGGCCCGGCACGAACTGCGCGACGCGTGCGCCGAGCGCCGAGCGCGCCGCGGCGACGACATCGCTTTTCGTGCTGCCGGCGTCCGTCACGATGGTCCGCGCGTCGAGAAACGGCCCGATGCGCGCGAGCAGCGGCTCCGTCTGAGCGACGGGCGCGGCAAGCAAGACGACGTCTGCGCCTTTGAGGGCGCGGGCGAGCGCGGCGTCGTCGTCGCAGGCGGCGGCTTCATCGATTACGCCCAGTTCGAGCGCGCGCGCGACGGACTGCGCCGAACGCCCGACGCCGACGATGCGCCCGTGAAGGCCCGCGCGTTCACGCAGCGCGCGCGCGAGCGAGCCGCCAATCAGGCCGACACCGAAGATAACCAGTTTGTTGAAAGCGAACTCGGTCACGGAACACCGGAGAAAACGCGTCGCGGGGACGCGGGACAATCGGACGGCTGAAAGCGCGGATTTTACCGGGCGCGCGGATAGGACCCGAGAATCTTCAGGAACGCAGCCTTGCGTCCGAGTTCATCGAGTGCGGCGGCCACGGCGGTATCGTCGCGATGGCCTTCGACATCGATATAGAAGTAATACTCCCACGTGCCGATGCGCGCGGGCCGCGACTCGAAGCGCGTCATCGAGACGCCGTGCTTCGCGAGCGGCTCCAGCAGCTTGAACACCGCGCCCGGCTCGTTCGCCACCGACACGATGAGCGAAGTCTGATCGTGACCGCTCGAATCGGTCGGCTGCTTGCCGATGATCACGAAGCGCGTGCGATTGTGCGGATCGTCCTGGATCATCGGAGCGACGACGCCGAGCCCGTAATGCGTGGCCGCGCGATCGCCGGCGATGGCCGCGACGGTCGGATCGTTCACCGCGATGCGCGCGGCTTCCGCGTTGCTCGACACGGCTTGCCGCTCGAGACGCGGCGCGTTCGTCGACAGCCAGCGCTGGCACTGCGCGATCGCCTGCGGATGCGCGCAGACGCGCGTCACGCCGTCGAGCGTACCGGACGCGGTCAGCAAGTTGTGATGGATCGGCAACGCGAGTTCGCCGCCGATCATCAATTGCGTTTGCAGCAACAAGTCAAGCGTGCGCGACACCGCGCCTTCCGCCGAATTCTCGACCGGCACCACACCATACTGCGCCGCGCCCGCTTCGACCGCGCGGAACACTTCGTCGATCGACGGACAAGCCAGCCCTTCGATCGAATGACCGAAGTACTCGAACATCGCCTGTTCGCTATAGGTGCCGACCGGCCCGAGGAAGGCGGCGCGGATGGTCTGCTCGAGCGAGCGGCTCGCCGCCATGATCTCGCGCCAGATGGCGCTGATGTGCTCGGCTGCGAGCGGCCCGTCGCTCATCTCCTGAAGCCGCGCGATCACTTGCATCTCGCGCTCGGGACGAAACACCGGCGCGTTGAAATGCTTCTTCACCTCGCCGACTTCGAGCGCCACCGAAGCGCGCTGATTCAGCAAAGCGATGAGTTGCGCGTCGAGCGCGTCGATGCGCTCGCGCAGTGGCTTGAGTCTTGTATTGAGGTCGTCGTCCATGCGGTGCTGTAATGTCCGGATGCGGGTTAAGCGCATTCGCGCTCGAATTCCTTCATGTATTCGACGAGAGCCCGTACGCCCTCGACCGGCACCGCGTTGTAGATCGATGCCCGCATGCCGCCGACGGACTTGTGGCCCTTCAGTTGCAGAAGGCCGCGCGCCTTTGCGCCGGCCAGGAAGTCTGTGTTGCGCGATTCATCGGCGAGAAAGAACGGCACATTCATGCGCGAACGGTTCTGCCGCTCGACTTTGTTGACGTAAAAATCGCTGGAATCGATGGTGTCGTAAAGCAGCTTCGCCTTTTCGACGTTGCGCGCTTCGATCGCCTGCAAGCCGCCCTGCTTCTTCAGCCACTTGAAGACGAGCCCGGCGATGTAGATCGCATACGTGGGCGGCGTGTTGTACATCGAGTTGTTTTCGGCGACCGTCTTCCATTCGAAGGCGGACGGGCAGATGGCCAGCGCGCGGTCCAGCAGGTCCTCGCGCACGATGACCACCGTCACCCCCGCCATGCCGATGTTCTTCTGCGCGCCGCCGAACAACACGCCGTATTTGGCGACGTCCATCGGGCGCGAGAGAATATGCGACGATGCATCCGCGACGAGCGGGATATCGCCGAGATCGGGGATATCGAACGCTTCGACGCCATCGATGGTTTCGTTCGTGCAGAGATGCACGTAGGCGGGATCGTCCGACAGCTTCCATTCGTCGATGCCCGGCACGCGCGTGAAGCCCTGCTCCGTCTTGCCGGTGGCGGCCATGTGAGGCGTGCAGTACTTGTGCGCTTCCTTGAGCGATTTCGTCGACCACGAACCGGTCACGATGAAGTCGGCGGTCTTCTTTGCGCCGAGCATGTTCATCGGCACGATGGCGTTTTCGCCGATGCCGCCGCCCTGCAGAAACAGAATGCGATGCGAGGCCGGCACATTCAGCAATTCACGCAAATCAGTGAGCGCCGCCTCGTGAATCGACATGAATTCGGCGCCACGGTGGCTCATTTCCATCACGCTCATGCCGCTGCCTTGCCAGTCGAGCATTTCGTCGGCGGCTTGCCTCAACACTTCTTCTGGCATCGCGGCCGGGCCGGCGGAGAAATTGAACACGCGCATCTGAGGGTCCCGATTGGCAGGCGCTGCCGAGAATACGGACTGGCGAAGAGACGTGGCCTCGTTCGTCGCGCCTGAAAAAGAAATGGCTGCTTGCGCTCTCACGCAAACAGCCATTATCGCATTGTCCTGAAAACCCGCCAACGCGCGAGGCGGCATGCCTCGCTGGCGAATCTATGCGGACTGCGTGCCCGTGCTTACTTGGCGGCCTTGACGCTTGCCACTTCCGAATCGGCTTGCGTACGCGTTGCCTTGATCGCTTGCGGCATGTACTTCTGCATCAGGCCGTTGACCACGTCGCGGCCAACTTGATCCTGCACCTGGATGAACTTGCGGCCCGTCGTGCTCTTGTAGAAGTTCGTCAGGTCCTTGATTTCGTCCGTCGAGTAGTACTTCGCGTACGCGTCGTACTGAGCCTTCATGGCGTCCTGGCGGAAGTTGTCCGTTGCGAAAACCTGACCTGCCGAATCAACCAGCTTCGGCACGGCGTTCTTTTGCAGCGTCGGAACAGCAGCTTGCTTTTGCTTGTCGTTCAGCGACTTGTTTTCCGACAGTGCGTCCGACAGGATCGCCGGAACCAGTTGCTTCGCCTGCATTTGCGCGCTGTTGCCGATCGCGCCGACGAGCTTCTGTGCGTCGATTGCGTCGAGCAGCTCCTTGATCGCGGCTTGCTTGGCCGGATCAACCGGTGCTGCTGCGGCAGCCGGCGCCGCCGCCTGGTTCGGCGCCTGGTTCTGAAGCGACTGAGCCATCGCGAAAGTCGGCACGAAAGCGGCCAGCAACATCCACTGCTTGAAACGTCCTTGCATCATTACTCCCTGTAAAAAATATTCAGTTCAGCACCGGCGACGAGCTTTGCACATCTGTATGCGCTCGGCGCTGGCTTCGAAGAGAAACGAAGCGCAGTGCCGGCATGAAGCTCACGTCGCGCAGCTTAACCAATTCAGGCTTTCAAAAGCGATAACGAGAAACCGGCGACACAAAAAATATCAGGCGCTTTCACCACTTTCGCCGCCTTCTCCGTTTTCCGCATCGTCCGGCGTGGGCGTGGAGCCGTTCGCGGCCGCATCCGCTTCGTCGAGTTCGGCATCAGCTTCGGCCTCGGCGATATGCTGCAGTCCCGACAACTTCGTCCCTTCGTCAAGGCTGATGAGTGTAACACCTTGGGTTGCGCGGCCCATTTCGCGTATCTCGGACACGCGCGTGCGGATGAGAACGCCCGCCGTGGTGATCAGCATGATCTCGCTTTCGGGTTCGACGAGCGTCGCCGCGACGACCTTGCCGTTGCGCTCGGAAGTCTGAATCGCGATCATGCCCTTCGTGCCGCGGCCATGGCGCGTGTACTCGTGAATCGGCGTGCGTTTGCCGAAGCCGTTCTCCGTTGCGGTCAGCACCGACTGCGTTTCCCCGCCCGCGACCAGCAGCGCGATGACCTGCTGCCCGTCCTCGAGCTGCATGCCGCGCACGCCGCGCGCGCCGCGACCCATCGCACGGACATCGTTTTCGTCGAAGCGGACGGCCTTGCCCGCATCCGAGAACAGCATGACGTCGTGCGCGCCATCGGTGATCGCCGCGCCGACGAGGTAATCGCCCTCGTCCAGATCGACCGCAATGATGCCCTTCTTCAACGGACGGCTGAACGCTTCGAGCGGCGTCTTCTTGACGGTGCCGAGCGACGTCGCCATGAACACGTACTTGTCCGCCGAGAATTCCTTGATCGGCAGCACGACGTTGATCTTCTCGCCGTCCTGCAGCGGGAACATGTTGACGATCGGCCGGCCGCGCGAGTTGCGCGAACCCTGCGGCACTTCGTAGACCTTGATCCAGTAGACGCGGCCACGGTTCGAGAAGCACAGCATGTGATCGTGCGTGTTCGCGATGAACAGCGTGTCGATCAGGTCGTCTTCCTTCATCTGCGTGGCCTGCTTGCCGCGACCGCCGCGTTTTTGCGCGCGATATTCGGAAAGCGGCTGCGACTTCACGTAGCCCGCGTGCGACATGGTCACGACCATTTCCTGCGGCGTGATCAGGTCTTCGGTGTTCAGCTCGGTCGCGTTCATCTCGATACGCGAGCGGCGTTCGTCGCCGAATTCCGTGCGGATCTGGCCGAGTTCGTCGACGATCATCTGACGGATACGCTCAGGCCGCGCGAGGATGTCGAGCAGGTCGGCGATCTGCGCCATCACGTCGCGATACTCGCCGACGATCTTGTCCTGTTCGAGACCGGTCAGGCGTTGCAGGCGCATCTGCAGAATTTCCTGCGCCTGAACATCGGACAGCTTGTAGAGGCCGTCTTCCTGCAGACCGTATGCCGGATTCAGCCCTTCCGGCCGATACGCGATACGCCCGCCCGAAGCCTCGGTTTCCGCACGCGTGAGCATCTCGCGCACGAGCGACGAGTCCCACGGACGGTTCATCAATTCCTGCTTGGCGATAGGCGGCGTCGGCGCGGCCTTAATGATCGCGATGAATTCGTCGATGTTCGCCAGCGCCACGGCCAGACCTTCGAGCACGTGCCC
The DNA here is from genome assembly GCF_022879615.1 of Caballeronia grimmiae. NCBI lineage: Bacteria > Pseudomonadati > Pseudomonadota > Betaproteobacteria > Burkholderiales > Burkholderiaceae > Caballeronia > Caballeronia grimmiae. Next base: position 790,445 of record NZ_CP084271.1, on the reverse strand, counting down.
GCGGTCGCGCGCCTTGCGCAGTTCGAACACGGTGCGCCGCGTCAGCACTTCCCGCCGGTGCGACAGGAAGCACTCCAGCATTTCCTTCAGATTTAGCAGCTTGGGCTGGCCGTCGACGAGCGCGACCAGATTCATGCCGAACGTGTCCTGAAGCTGCGTCTGCTTGTACAGATTGTTCAGCACGACTTCCGGCACTTCCCCGCGCTTCAGCTCGATCACGACGCGCATGCCGCTCTTGTCGGATTCGTCGCGTATGTCGGAGATGCCCTCGATCTTCTTCTCGTTGACGAGTTCGGCGATGCGCTCGAGCAGCGTGCGCTTGTTCACCTGATACGGAATCTCGTCGACGATGATCGCCATGCGCTGCCCGCGATCGATCTCTTCGAAGTGCGTGGCCGCACGCATGACGACGCGCCCGCGCCCAGTGCGATAGCCGTCGCGCACGCCCGCGACGCCATAAATGATACCGGCCGTGGGGAAGTCCGGCGCGGGGACGATTTCGATCAGTTCGTCGACGGTCGCGTCAGGGGTGTTCAGCAGATGCAGGCATGCATCGACGATTTCGCGCAGGTTGTGCGGCGGAATGTTCGTCGCCATGCCGACCGCGATACCAGCCGAGCCATTAATGAGCAGGTTGGGAATACGCGCCGGCATGACGAGCGGCTCGTTTTCGCTGCCGTCGTAGTTCGGGCCGAAGTCGACGGTTTCCTTGTCGATGTCGGCCAGCAGTTCGTGGCCGATCTTCGCCATGCGGATTTCGGTGTACCGCATGGCCGCGGCGTTGTCGCCGTCGACGGAACCGAAGTTGCCCTGACCATCCACCAGCATGTAGCGCAGCGAGAACGGCTGCGCCATGCGAACGATCGTCTCGTAGACCGACGCGTCGCCGTGGGGATGGTACTTACCGATCACGTCCCCGACGATACGCGCCGACTTCTTGTACGGGCGATTCCAGTCGTTGTTCAGTTCGTGCATCGAGTACAGCGCCCGGCGATGCACCGGTTTCAGGCCATCGCGGACATCGGGAAGCGCACGCCCGACGATTACGCTCATCGCGTAATCGAGATACGAACGGCGCATTTCCTCCTCGAGGGAGATTGGCAGAGTCTCTTTAGCGAATTGATCCATTATCCGTGTCTTGAACTGTGCAGCAGCGACACGGCAGCGCGCTCGTCGACCTCACGACACCCATCCGCCGGCCGCGCGGCGCACGCCGGGCAGGCGCGCAGCCGACGTACGCTGCGGCGCCGCGAACGCAGCGCATCAGCAGATTCTACCATGCGGCAAATTCGCATCCGGCGCGTCGCGTATCATACAGTTGCCCGGCAACGCCCCGCTTCTGAAGGAACGGTGCGCCGCTTCGTACCAATTACTTACAAAAACCGGGGAACGTTTTCGGTCATTTCGTCACGCGCGCGGGCTATCATGCCGCCTCAACTGTTTCTGCCTGCAGAATCAGCCGCAACGACGGGTTATGGAAACGCGTTTCGGGCACGCCGAATGCGCACGTGCAGCGCCTTGTCCGACGGCTGCGCCTTCCTGTCCCTTTCTTGTTGCGGAGGCACCACATAAGGTTGCGAGCGGGCTGGGTGCGGGGATATTTTTATCGTTGCAAGGGAACGATATGGCAAAATGCCAACGCACAAAGTTAGACACTGCTCGAAGTCTACACACAGCGTTTGGCTCCGCGGGGAATGTTATACTTCGAGCAATGTATGACTTGTCTTTGTCTACAGGCTCGCAGTAAACCTGCGGTAATCTCAATTTCGAGAGGAGAAATATGAATAAACTTTCAAAGCTCGCGTTCATTGCAGCTACCGCAGTTATGGCTGCATCGGCCTCGGCACAGTCGGTGCCGGCCTCGCGACAAGCCGTCAATGACAACTGGGTGAATGGCACGGGCGAGTATGTGTGGATGAACGGCACGAACGAGCTGTGCTGGCGCGATGCGTTCTGGACGCCGGCAACGGCTAACGCAAAGTGCGACGGTGCGCTGGTCGCGCAACCGCCGGCTCCGGCAGTCGCTCCGCCGGTCGCACCGGCTCCGCAAATCACGACGCAGAAGGTCACGTATCAGGCCGACGCTCTGTTCGACTTCGACAAGGCAGTTCTGAAGCCGGCTGGCAAGACCGCGCTGGACGATCTCGCATCGAAGATCGGCGCGCTGAACCTGGAAGTCGTGGTCGCTACCGGCTACACCGACCGCATCGGTTCGGACAAGTACAACGATCGTCTGTCGCTGCGCCGTGCGCAAGCTGTGAAGGCTTACCTGGTCAGCAAGGGCATCGAAGCCAACCGTATCTACACGGAAGGCAAGGGCAAGCGCGACCCGGTCACGAAGGGTTCGTGCAATCAGAAGAATCGCAAGCAACTTATCGCCTGCCTCGCACCGGATCGTCGCGTGGAAGTCGAAGTTGTTGGCACGACGCGTCAGCCGCAGCAGTAAGCTGTCGGATTGCCGCAGATCGAACCCCCGCCTCGGCGGGTAATGCCGTTCAGTTAAGGTTCTTTCTAAGGTACCGGACGGAGTAACGTGAGGGGCGGGATTTGACGACTCGGTCGCATGTGCGCCCGGGTCGTTTTTCATTTGGAAGGGACTTGAGCCGTTCGCGCAGGCGCCGAAGGCATGCGGGCAACTTTGCATAGGCCGGCGTAAGGGCGGCCCACATGAGTTCGTGCTGGATGGTATGGAGGGCGCGCACGAAGCTGATGTCGGTCGGTGCGAGTTTCGCCTCCCATGCGGCGCTGGCGATCTCACGGCGAATCAGATTGTAGGCGATCAGCGCACCCCATATCTCCTGATACACGCCTTCGACGGTGCGGCTGCGCAAGGTCAACTCAGAACCCAGCATCGATTGCTTGAGCTCGCCGTAACTGGTCTCGATCTGCCAGCGGCGCTCATAGCAGGCAACGATATCGGCGGGTTTGAAACGTCGACGATCGCCGAGCGAAGTCAACAGCACGCGTTCGCGTCCACGCGCATCGATCGTTCGGATCGCGCGCGCATTCCAGAATTCGGGCAAAGCCGGACATTTCTTGCGCGCCTGCGGCGAGACGCGCATGCGCACCGTCGCATCGTCAGCGGTACCCGAGACCACTTCCCAGCAGGTATTCGCTTTGGCTGGAATCAGGAAGTGACGATTGGGGGCGTTCATCGTCAGCCCACATAGGATTTCTGCAGCCAAAAAGCCCTTGTCGAACACCGTCAGCGAGTCTTGCGGAATCTGCGGCAGCAGGCTTTTGGCGTACATCATTTCGTTGGTGTCGTAGCGACCGAAATTGATATCGGCGACCAGATGCGTCGGAATGGCGGTGAGCGTCACGGCGCGCACCTGCGGATAACTGGCCACCTTGCCGCTGGCATAACCTTGCGCGCCAAAGTGCTCACGGTTGGCCGCACTGTCGGGTACGCGCAACGTGGTGCCGTCCATCGCCCAAAGACTTAATCCCTTGAACGCATGGTGAGCCGCGTCCTGAGTCGTCCACGCCCGTGCCGTCTGCTCGAACAGCCACGCCATCGGCGCCTCGCCCACGCGTTGGCGGGCCTGCACCACGGCGCTCTTGCTCACAAACGGCGCGGCCTCGTTGGGCAAGGCCAGATCGAGACTGTCGAGTACTTCGCTGATTGACCAGTGCCGGTACATCGCCAGCGCGATCACCAGCCACACCACCTGCTCAGCCGGCAGACGACGGCGCCGGATGCTCGCTGCGCCCGTTGCCTGGACCGCGCGCGTGACCCACTCGTAGGGCAGATGCTCAGCCAACCGTCGCAGATCGGTCGGCTCTTGAGCTTCGATTACGAAGGTGAGGTGGTTGGCAAGCATCGCCCCGAAAAGTTAACAGCTCGGCGCAACGTTTACAACTACTTCCCGCACCAAAATAAAATGCCGTTCAGTCGCTTAACTGAACGGCATTACGCCTCGGCGGGGGTTTTTTTATGCCTGGATCGCCGGGATCGACTCGCTTTCTTGCCGAATGCCGGTCGCATCGCCCGTTGCGCCTTTTGCCCGCCTCAATGAGCGCCTATATACTCGGTCTAACTGATTCACGACTTAGCAAGGGTTTTCTCTCATGACCAATGTCGATCCCCACGAACTACAAAAATTCAGCGAGCTGGCGCATCGCTGGTGGGACCCGAACGCGGAGTTCAAACCGCTGCATGAACTCAACCCGGTGCGGCTCGCGTGGATCGACGATCACGCGCACCTCATGGGCAAGCGTGTCCTGGACATCGGTTGCGGGGGCGGCATCCTGTCGGAGTCGATGGCCACGCGCGGCGCGACGGTAAAGGGCATCGATCTGTCGTCGAACGCATTGGGCGTCGCGGATTTGCATAGTCTGGAGAGCGGCGTCGAAGTCGCCTACGAAGAGATTTCCGCCGAAGCGCTGGCGGCGCGCGAGCCGGCCTCGTATGACGTCGTGACCTGCATGGAAATGCTCGAGCACGTACCGAATCCGGCGGGCACCGTTGCCGCGTGCGCGGCGCTCGTGAAGCCGGGCGGCTGGGTGTTCTTCTCCACCCTCAACCGCAACGCGAAGGCGTATCTGTTCGCGGTTATCGGCGCGGAATACATTGCGCGGATGCTGCCGCGCGGCACGCACGATTACGCGCGCTTCATCAAGCCGTCCGAACTGGCGTCGTACGCGCGCATGGCTTCGCTCTTGCCCGTCGACATCAAGGGCATCACCTACCGGCCGATCTCGAGGCACTTTGGCCTGTCCAACGACACGAGCATCAACTACATGATGGCTTGCCGCCGGGAAGCGTGACACGATGAATCAAGAAGACCAGGATGAAACGGGCGTCGTGCAGACGAAGCCCTTGCCCGACGATCCGACTCCCCTGCCCCAGCGGGCCGCCGAAGGCAACTCGCTCGGTCTTTGCCAGGCGGTGCTGTTCGATCTCGACGGCACCATCGCCGATACCGCGCCCGACCTCGTGGCAGCGGTCAACAAGATGCGCCACGACCGCGGACTAGAGATGCGTCCGCTGGAAATGCTGCGGCCGTATGCGTCGGCGGGCGCGCGCGGACTGCTCGGCGGCGCGTTCGATATCGGGCCGGAACATCACGAGTTTCCATCGATGCGCGAGGAGTTTCTCGCCAACTACGAAGCCGATCTGTGCATCGAAACGACGCTGTTCCCAGGTATCGCGGAATTGCTGGATCAGCTCGACGCGCGCGGCGTGCGCTGGGGCATCGTGACGAACAAGGTGACGCGGCTCGCGGCGCCGCTCGTCGCGCTGCTAGGTCTCGACACGCGGGCGGCCTGCCTCGTCTGCGGGGACACGACTCCGCATCCCAAGCCGCATCCCGCGCCGCTGCTGCATGCGGCCGAGCTGCTCGATGTCGCGCCGGAACGCATCGTCTATGTGGGCGATGACCTGCGCGACGTACAGGCGGGGTTCGCGGCGGGAATGATCACGGTGGCGGCCGCCTACGGCTATTGCGGCGACGACATCCCGCCGCGCCGGTGGCACGCGAACCATGTCGTCGATACCCCTGAGGAATTGCAGCATCTGTTGCGCGACATCGCGTAACGTAGGCGCGGCGGCGTCTTGAAAACGGGGCCGTTCGCCTCATATGGCTTTTCGTGGGATAATGAAAGTTCCGCTTTGGGGGCGACCTGGTTTCGACAGGGGTTGTGAAGCGGTCAGGGCATACCGAGGACCCGTCACCTCGTTAATCAATGGGAAAATCGTAACTGCAAACGACGATACGTTCGCACTGGCAGCCTAAGGGCCGCCGTCCTCTCACTAGTTCACTGACGGGCTAGGGTAGCAATACCGCGAGAGGTCATATACGTCAGTTAAGCTTTGGTGGCGTCACGACGCCAAAGTCGAAAATTTAGTGAATCGCCGTAACGCAGCGTGTTCGTCCGCGTCGTTGCGGCTAAATCAAAAGACAGAACTAAGTATGTAGAACTGGTCGTAGATCGCTTCTGGACGCGGGTTCGATTCCCGCCGCCTCCACCACCCCCTTTCAAAAACCCGCGACAGCGCAAGCGTCGCGGGTTTTTTCTTTTGTCGTCCGGCACTGCTGTGGGCCGTACGTCTGCAAGGCGCGAAAAAAAGCCCCGCGGGGCGGGGCAAACATCCTTGAGAGACATAGTCACGGCAGAGACGACGTGAACTACGGCGAGAGAATAGAGGCTCCGGCGCGTCGCTCGAATCGGACCGATCCGATAATTGCCTTCCGCCAACTATCTGCTTTTGCACTCGGTCAAGCGTACGCCAACATTCTTTGTTGACTGCAGTCAATCATCCCTGACTGATAAACGGCATCCCGCCTACCCTTCCCTTGCTGTTCGTCCGCTGAATGGCTGACCCTTTGACCTTTTGCGGACGCACAGTCATTCCAAGTACTTGGCCTCGCCTTCGGGCGAGGTTTTTTTTCGCCTGTCGCGCCGCTCGTCGATCAAGCCTCCCGCACATCCTTCATACATGTTCGCTCGGGCACCGACCCGATTGGCCAACGCGCGGCAATCTTCTGCTCTATCGTTCGAAACAGCTTGCGCGGTCGCGCAAACACGGGGAAAGCATGCGCAGAGGCATCAGGACTACATGGTTAGAATCGGCGTGCTTGTCGTTGATGTGGGCCTTCTTCAGCCTCTTCGTTCCTGTGCAGGCCCACGCCGCAGCGGCATCGCCGGATTGCCACGCCGGCACGCTCATCACCGTGGTCGCGCATCTCGACGACGACCTTCTCTTCGTGAACCCCGGCATCAGCGACAAGCTCGACGCCGGCTGGTGCATCACGACGGTTCACATCGTCGGCGGCGCTAATGGCGCGAAGTTCGACTACGTGCTGCTGCGGGAGACCGGCACCAAACTGGCCTATGCGCGCATGGCCGGCGTTCCCGACGAATGGCGTGAATCGACGGTCACGTTTGTCGGCAAGCCCGTGCATCAACTCGTGCTCGAACAGCAACCGCGCGTCAAGCTGCTCGAATTGCGCCTGCCCGGCGGCGGCGTGCGCGGCGGCAAGGTGCCGCTCGGCCTGCTGTGGGACCGCGGCCAGACGCTCACCACCTACCCGCTGAACGCGGACGGCACCGCCCCGACCACCTACGACCGCGCATCGCTCACCGCGACGCTGCGCGCGATCCTCGCCGACGCCACGGAGATCTACACGCTGAATCCCGACACCGTCGCGTTCATGGAGCATCCGGACCACATCTACGCCGCGCGCATGACCCGCACGGCGGCGCAGGGCCTCAAGCGCAGCCTGCCGATCGGCTACCACGTGACCTATCCGACCGGCGGCCTGCCGAAGAACCTCGACGCCGCCGACACGCTGCGCAAGCGCGATGTCGTCGGCAGCTATTTCGCCGTCGATGGCAACGACGCCGGCCACGTCTTCGGCGAATACATGTGGGATGGCAACTGGGTCGCGCGCCGCTACTGGAGCGCCGCCGACACCAGCGACGCAGGCCCCGACTTCCAGTTGCGCCCGTTCCAGCTCGTCAACGAGTATTCCAGCCGATGCCTCACGGCCGGCGGACCGGGCAATGCGCCGCGCCTTGGCGCATGTTCAGGCGATGCATCGCAGAACTGGTTCTGGAAGCAATTGCCCGCGACGCCCGGCGAGAAGAACGATGCGCTGCTCGTCAACGCATCGACGCGAGCGTGCATCGCGGAGCGCGACTCGGGGCTGGTCGAAGAAGCATGCGACGCAAAAAGCGCAGCGCAACGATGGACGCCGTGGGACTTCGGCTTCGTCTACACGCCGCTCAACCATTGCCTCGGCGAGAAGAACGGCGCGCTCACCGCGGGCCGATGCTCGCTCCTGACCGCCGAATACCGCTGGTCGCCGTCGCGGCAGACCGTGTGGACCGATACGCGTCAGGAAGGCGCGCTTTATGGCGACGTGCGCGGCGCGGGCCGCGACAGCACCGTCTATGTCCAGCGTCGCAAGGACGGCCCAGGCTTCAACGTGTGGGTCGCGGAGATGTCGCGCATCGATCAGGCCGCGCCCTGGTATCTGAACGCCGTGCCGTTCGATCCGAAAGCGACCGCGCCCACGTGCCAGGGCGATACGCTGTGCTTCGACAGCGCCCGCTTCCTGCTCGCCGATTTCGATGGCGACGGCCGCGCCGATCTGATGGTCGTCACGCCGCGCAATGGCGGCACCGCATTCTGGCTCTTGCGAAGCGCGGGCACGCATTTCGAAGCGCCGCGCCTGTGGCGGCAGACGAGCGCCGCATGGACGCCCGACATCGCGCAGCAATACATCGCGGGCGATTTCAACGGCGACGGCCGCGCCGATGTCGTCATCGCGCAGAAGCGCAAGGACGCGGGCCTCGATCTCTGGATGCTCGATTCCGCCGCGCCGCCGGCGCTATGGCTCGAAGCCCGGGAACTCGATGCCAGCGCGCGCTTTCTCCCGGCGCGCGTGGCGGGCTCGCCGAAAGCGGGCCTCATCGCGATGGAAAACGTCGATGGCGCGCTCGCGCTCTCGCCGCTCGCGAGCACGGGAAGCGCGTTCACCGCGCGCTATCGCACGAATGTGTATCCGCAGTTGCGCGCGGCATCGGTGAAAGTCGCGGCGGGCGATATCGACGGCGACGGCATCGACGATCTCGCCGTGCTCGAACCGCGCGGCGACGCCTCGGGCACGCGCGTCTTCACGATCAAGGGTGGTCGCGTTTTCGGCCCCGCGCAGAAGACGGCGACGCTGCGCGACACGTCTTATGCCGATTCGATGCCCGCGTTGATCCGCCGCAACGAGCACGACAATCACGCCACGCTGATGCTGTTCCGGCGTGCGAACGCGCTGCTCAAGGAGTTCTATTACACGGGCGGCGCGCCGAGCCTGGCGGGCTACGACATCGACACGTCGTTCCGTCTCGGGCCGGTGCAAATCTGGGGCGACCTGCCGGGCTTGTTCTCGGAATCGCTTTGGACGAAGACACTCGCCTACTGGAGCCGCTAAAGCAAAACGCCGCCCGATCAAGGCGGCGTTCCGGCTTTCCAGCTCTCGCTGTCTAGCTCAGTCCCACCCGCATGTTCAGCACATCGCGGGCAATCGCGAGGTAACGGTCGGCGGTGCTCTGCAACGTCAATCCTTGCAGCGGACGCTTGGCGCGCGGCTGCGTCAGCGCGTGGAGCAGCGCCCGGCCGTAGGCGTCCGCATCGTTCGTATCGAGCAGTTGCACGCCGGGAAAACCGCCCGCGAATGCGAACGACGCGATCTCGTTGCCCACCACCGGAATCCCGGACGCGAGCGCCTCCAGAAAGCCGATGCTGTGCGCCTCGAAGCTCGAAGGCATCGCGAAGACGGCCGATGCACGCAGAATCTGCGCGACGTTGGTCTGCGGCCCGTCGATCGTCACGCGATTGTTCAGTCCCAGTTGCGCGACGCGTTCGACGACCGCCTTGTGATAGTCGAGGTTCTCGATCACGCCGCACAGCAGGAGCCGCGCATCGGGATCGGCGCGCGCGACGCGGGCGAACGCTTCGACCGTCTGCAACTGGTTCTTCTCGGGAATGTAGCGGCCCACCTGCACGATCTGCTTGTACGCGACCGGCACGCGCGGACCGCCATCGTCGGCGAAGCGGGAGACGTCGACGCCGTTGGGCACGACGATCATCGACGGATGCAGGCCAATCTCCTTCACGTACTCGTCGATATTCTTCTGCGACACGCCGATCACCGCCTTCGCCCGATTCGACAGCAACCGCTCGGCACGCATCAGCGCGGCGTTGGCGAAGTCGTTCGCACCGGAGTGCATCACCCAGACGATCGGCACGCGCGTCGGCAAGGCGCGCACGTAGAGCGCGGGAATCGTCGCGTGCGCGAAGATGATGTCCGGCCGGAATGTGCGGATCGCCCGATGAAGAAACAGCAGGCGGCCGAGCTTGCCCGGCGTCTTGTCCGGGAAAATGCACGACACGCCGTGCGCGCGAAGCTCGGCGCTGATGTGCGCGAAGTCATCGTGCTCCGGCATCAGCGAAGCGATGGAGACATCGTGTCCGTCGCGCTGATGCCCGATCGCGACGCCCTTTGCAAGAACCTCCGCCCCCGACAGGCGGGGCGCAAGTATGACCTGCAGAATTCGCATGGTTGCAGTCCCTCGGATGGTCCGTAGTGCGCTCGAAGCCACGCGCCGTGCCCAAGGCATCGCGTCCCCCGTGCCTCGCCCGCGCGCGATATCCGCGTCTTCGGGCAGCCGGCGCACTCGTGTTTTTGTGATTTTTCGACGGTAAGAAAAACGACCGCGCGCACCGCCAAAAGCCGCAATGACACGCCCGGATTAAGGTACTGCCGAGGTCATGCCGCACATCCGCCATCTCGTAGTGCTTTTCGGTCCGCGCCCGAACCATTGCGCGCGCAATGAGGTGACGCGCACACGCTGCGTGCGGATGGCCGTACGGAACGGGAGAAAGCGAGGGGAAAGAATGGAACCCGATGACGGCGCGCATTGCACGCGCCGCGATTCATCCGGGCTTTAGTTCGTGCCGTCTTTCGGGCACTTCAGGTTGCAGCCGTTGGGGTCGCCGTTATCGGCGCGTCGACGCATCGCGGACGTGCCTTGCTGATACTTGTCCGACGGCGCGGACGCGGCAAACGGCATCTGCGGATGCTCGTTGAGGCGGAACTGTTCCTGCAGCACGCCGCCAGGCAGACCCGGCGAATTCTGGGCAAAAGCAACGGGCGCGAGACAGATGGCGCCGGCGACGAGCGACGCCGACAATGAAGCGAGCAACGAGAATTTCATGGCGGTATTCGCGCGGCGACGCGCGTCTCAACAAAGTGGAACTCGACAGCAAGCCGTTAGGTTAACCCAATTCGCCGCCGCAAGCCCGCTTCGCTGCCCGCGTTCCTCTTACGGATCGTTTCGCGTTCAGCCGCGCAAGCCGTCGTCGATATCGACGAGCGTGCCGCATTGCTCGGGATCGTAGCCTCCGAGATGCGCGACGCTGCGGTTGAACGCCTCGCTGCGCAACACGCCGAGCACAGTCGAGAGACGCGCTTCGTCGAGCCGCGCGCGCTCGCAGGCGAAGAAATAATCCTCGTCGATGATCGGAATGAAATCGAGTCCGAAGTGCTGCGCGGCCGGCTGCACGCCGAAGCCGAGATCGGCCATGCCGCTCGCGACGAACGCGGCGATAGCCGAGTGCGTGAGTTCGGTCGACGCATAGCCGTTGATCTGGTCCGGATCGACGCCGACGCCGCGCAGCGCCAGATCGAGCAGCATGCGCGTGCCAGAGCCCGGCTGACGGTTCACGAAGCGCACGTCGTCGCGCGCGAGATCGCGCAGGCCGGAGACGCCCTTCGGATTGCCCTTCGCGAGAAAGAGGCCCTGCGTACGCCGGGTGAGGCGGATCAACTGATGCTTCCTGGTATCAAGATAAGGCCGGTAGATATCCGCGCAGACCGAGCGGAATTCGCCGATCGGCAGATGGAAGCCGGCCAGCTCGCACTCGCTGCGCGCGAGCGCCCTCACCGCCTCCGCGCTTTCCCGATACTTGATGTCCACCGGCACGCGCCGCTCGCCGAGCGCGCGTACGAGCGTCGCGACCGCATAGCCGTGCGATGCGTGAATGCGCACCTCCGATACTTCGCCCGCGAGCCGCCGGTTCAGTTCCTTGGCGACTTCGTTAGCGACCGCCTGCAATGGCGCTTCGAGCCGGTCGCCGCACATGCGCTGCGCGCGCAGCACCGATTCGCCCAGTTCCGACAGCACGGACCCGCGCCCCCGCGACTTGGTGATCAGCGCGCCGCCCAGCCGCGCTTCGATTTCGCGCAGCAGGCCCCACGCATGCCGATAGGACAAACCCCTAGCGCTCGCCGCATTGGCAATGCTTCCCGTCTGCGCCACGAGCTGCAAAAGCGGCACAACCGCGCTGAGACTGGTTTCCCGGCCATCGACGTCCCGCAAGATGAGCTCGGCGCGGCATTCAATGTCGACCATATGCATTGCCCCTTCCTATTGCCAAGATATATCACGACGCCTATTGTTCTCTCACAGGCTCGGCGACCCTGATTATATGATCGAAATATGCATCAAGAAAACATATGCCGAGCGTGGAGGAGCCCCATGAGACAACCGCTATCCGCCGTCGCCGCAGAGGAACTCGTGCGTCGCCATGCCGTGCAAGGCGCGACCCTGATGTCCATCCTGCACGCCATCCAGGACGAAACCGGCTTCGTGCCGCCCGAGACCGTCGAGCCGCTCGCGCGCGCCTTGTCGCTGTCGCGCGCCGAAGTTCACGGCACGATCACGTACTACCATCACTTCCGTTCCGAGCCGCCCGCGCGCGTCACCGTGCAATTGTGCCGCGCCGAGGCGTGCCGCAGCATGGGCACCGAGGCTCTGAAGGATCACATCGAAGGCCATACGGGCTGCCGCTTCGATAGCGGTCACGCCGAAGACACCGAACTCGAATCGGTTTACTGCCTCGGCCAGTGCGCGCTGTCGCCGTCGATGACGATCAACGGCGAGATTCACGCCAGGATGACGCCGCAGAAATTCGATCGCCTGTTCAGCGCGGCCAAAGCCAAGAACGAGGTGACGGCATGACGCGCATCTATGTCCCTTGCGATTCCGCCGCGCTCGCGCTCGGCGCCGATCGCATCGCGCAGGCAATCGCGAATGAAGCGCAGTCGCGCGGCATCGACGTGCAGATCGTGCGTAACGGATCGCGCGGGCTGTTCTATCTGGAGCCGCTCGTCGAAGTGGAAACGGAGCAGGGACGCGTCGGCTACGCGAACGTCGATGAAGACGAGATCGCCGCCCTCTTCGATGCACGCTTTCACGAAGGCGCGGCGCATGCGAAGAACGTCGGCATCGTCGATGAGATTCCGTATCTGAAGAACCAGCAGCGTCTGACGTTCGCGCGCATCGGCATCACAGACCCGCTTTCGATCGACGACTACACCGCGCTCGGCGGCCTGCAAGGCTTGCGCAACGTGCTCGACATGAATGGCGACGCCGTCTGCGAAGCGCTCGTCGACTCGGGGCTGCGCGGGCGCGGCGGCGCGGCGTTTCCGGCGGGCATCAAGTGGAAGACCGTGCGCGCGGCGCTGGCCGATCAGAAGTACATCGTCTGCAACGCGGATGAAGGCGACTCAGGCACGTTCTCCGACCGCCTCGTGATGGAGAGCGATCCGTACATGCTGATCGAAGGCATGATCATCGCGGGCGTGGCGACGGGTGCGACCCAAGGCTATATCTACGTGCGCAGCGAGTATCCGCATTCGATCACGACACTCAATCGCGCGATCGACAAGGCGCGCGAAGCGGGATGGCTCGGCGCGAGCGTCCTCGGCACGTCGCACGCGTTCGATCTGTACGTGGCGAAAGGCGCGGGCTCGTATGTGTGCGGCGAGGAAACCGCGCTGCTGGAATCGCTCGAGGGCAAGCGCGGCATCGTGCGCGCGAAGCCGCCGGTGCCGGCGCTCGTCGGTTTGTACGGCAAGCCGACGGTCATCAACAACGTCATTACGCTCGCGACGGTTCCGGTCATCTTCGCGAAGGGCGCGGCCTTCTATCGCGATTACGGCATGGGCCGTTCGCGCGGCACGCTGCCGTTCCAGCTCGCGGGCAACGTGAAGCAAGGCGGTCTCGTCGAACTCGCTTTCGGCGTGACGCTGCGCGAACTCATCTACGACTATGGCGGCGGCACGGCAAGCGGCCGTCCCGCGCGCGCGGTGCAGGTGGGCGGTCCGCTCGGAACGTATCTGCCGGAAAGCCAGTGGGACATTCCGCTCGACTACGAAGCCTACGCGAAGGTCGGCGCGGTGGTGGGCCATGGCGGTCTCGTGATCCACGACGACACCTCGAACCTCGCCGAACTCGCGCAATATGCGATGCACTTCTGCGCCATCGAATCGTGCGGCAAGTGCACGCCCTGCCGCATCGGTTCGACGCGCGGCGAAGAAGTCATCGCGAAGATTCGTGACGGCGATACATCGGTGAGACAGATCACGCTGCTGCGCGAACTCTGCGACACTATGGTCGCAGGCTCCCTCTGCGCAATGGGCGGCATGACCCCGTTCCCGGTGCTGTCCGCGCTCGATCATTTCCCCGAAGACTTTGGCCTGCCGCGTACGCCGGCGCAAAAAGCTGCCTGAGGATAACGCTATGTCCAACACCATCAACGGCTGCGGCTCCGGCAATTGCGCCTGCAAGAGCGCCGCTTCCGTACAGCGCCGCGATCCTTTCGACGAAACCGACTACGGCACGCCGCTGCGTCACGCCGATGTCGACGTCACGCTCGAAATCGACGGGCAAAACGTGACGGTGCCGGCGGGCACGTCGGTGATGCGCGCGGCGATCGAAGCCGGCGTCAACGTGCCGAAGCTCTGCGCCACCGATTCGCTCGAACCGTGGGGCTCGTGCCGTCTGTGCCTCGTCGAGATCGAAGGCAAGCGCGGCTATCCGGCATCGTGCACGACGCCCGTCGAAGCGGGCATGAAGGTACGCACGCAAAGCGACAAGCTGCAATCCCTGCGCCGCAACGTGATGGAGCTTTATATCTCCGATCACCCGCTCGACTGCCTCACCTGCCCCGCCAACGGCGACTGCGAATTGCAGGACATGGCGGGCGTCGTGGGCCTGCGCGAAGTGCGTTACGGCTACGAAGGCGCGAACCGCCTGAAGGACAAGAAGGACGAGTCGAATCCGTACTTCACGTACGATCCGTCGAAGTGCATCGTCTGCAATCGCTGCGTGCGCGCCTGCGAGGAAACGCAAGGCACGTTCGCGCTGACCATCACCGGGCGCGGCTTCGAATCGCGTGTGGCGGCGAGCGAAAGCGTGCCGTTCATGGAATCGGAGTGCGTGTCGTGCGGCGCGTGCGTCGCCGCGTGCCCGACCGCGACGCTGCAGGAAAAGAGCGTCATCATGCTCGGCCAGCCGGAGCATTCGGTCGTGACGACGTGCGCGTACTGCGGCGTCGGTTGCTCGCTGAAGGCCGAGATGAAGGGCAACACCGTCGTGCGCATGGTGCCGAACAAGAACGGCCAGGCGAACGAAGGCCATGCGTGCGTGAAGGGCCGCTTCGCATGGGGCTACGCGACGCACAAGGACCGCATCACCAAGCCGATGATCCGCGCGAAGATCACCGATCCGTGGCGCGAAGTGTCGTGGGACGAAGCGATCAACTATGCGGCGAGCGAATTCCGCCGCATTCAGGACAAGTACGGACGCGATTCGATCGGCGGCATCACGTCGTCGCGCTGCACGAACGAGGAAACCTATCTCGTGCAGAAGCTCGTGCGCGCCGCGTTCGGCAACAACAACGTGGACACGTGCGCCCGCGTCTGCCATTCGCCGACCGGCTACGGCCTGAAGGCCACGCTCGGCGAATCGGCGGGCACGCAGACGTTCGCATCGGTCGAGCAAGCGGATGTCATCGTCGTGATCGGCGCGAATCCGACGGACGGCCACCCGGTCTTCGCATCGCGCCTGAAGCGCCGCGTGCGTGAAGGCGCGACGCTGATCGTGATCGATCCGCGCCGCATCGATATCGTCGATACGCCGCACGTGAAGGCGTCGCATCATCTGGCGCTGCGGCCCGGCACGAACGTCGCGATGATCAATGCGCTCGCGCATGTGATCGTGACCGAGGGACTCGTCGACGAGCAGTTCGTCGCCGACCGATGCGAGCCGCGAGCGTTCCAGCAATGGCGCGACTTCGTCTCGCAAGCGGAGAACTCGCCGGAAGCGATGGAAGCCATCACCGGCGTGCCCGCGCACCTGGTCCGCGAAGCCGCGCGCATCTACGCGACGGGCGGCAATGCGGCGATCTACTACGGCCTCGGCGTGACCGAGCACGCGCAGGGCTCGACGATGGTGATGGGCATCGCGAACCTCGCGATGGCGACGGCCAACGTCGGCCGCGAAGGCGTCGGCGTGAATCCGCTGCGCGGGCAGAACAACGTGCAGGGCTCGTGCGACATGGGCTCGTTCCCGCACGAGTTGCCGGGGTATCGCCATATCGGCGACGCCGCGACGCGCGCCCTCTTCGAAGAAGCGTGGGACGTAAAGCTGCAGCCGGAGCCGGGCCTGCGCATTCCGAACATGTTCGATGCCGCCACGCACGGCACCTTCATGGGCCTATATTGCCAGGGTGAGGACATCGTTCAGTCGGACCCGAACACGCAGCATGTCGCGGGCGCGCTGTCGGCGATGGAATGCATCGTCGTGCAGGACATCTTCCTGAACGAGACGGCGAA
Source organism: Caballeronia grimmiae (assembly GCF_022879615.1). Classification (NCBI taxonomy): domain Bacteria; kingdom Pseudomonadati; phylum Pseudomonadota; class Betaproteobacteria; order Burkholderiales; family Burkholderiaceae; genus Caballeronia; species Caballeronia grimmiae. The sequence continues at coordinate 774,261 of NZ_CP084271.1, read as the reverse complement.
GTACGCGCACGTGTTGCTGCCGGGCTCGACCTTCCTCGAGAAGGACGGCACGTTCACGAACGCCGAGCGCCGCATTTCGCGCGTGCGCAAGGTGATGCCGCCGCTTGCCGGCTACGCCGACTGGGAAGTGACCATCAAGCTTTCTCGCGCGCTCGGTTACGAGATGAGCTATACGCATCCGTCCGAAATCATGGACGAGATCGCGCGTCTCACGCCGACCTTTCACGGCGTCTCCTTCGAGAAGCTCGACGAACTCGGCAGCATCCAGTGGCCGTGCAACGAGAAGGCGCCCGACGGCACGCCAACGATGCACATCGACGAATTCGTGCGCGGCAAGGGTCGCTTCGTCATCACGAAGTTCGTCGCGACGCCGGAAAAGGTCACGCGCAAGTATCCGCTTCTGCTGACGACGGGGCGCATCCTGTCGCAATACAACGTCGGCGCGCAGACACGGCGCACGGAGAACTCGCGCTGGCACGACGAGGACCGGCTGGAGATCCATCCGCACGACGCGGAAGAGCGCGGCATCCGGACGGGCGACTGGGTCGGCATCGAATCGCGTGCGGGGCAGACCGTGCTGCGCGCGAAGATCACCGAGCGCATGCAGCCGGGCGTCGTCTACACCACGTTCCATTTCCCGGAATCGGGCGCGAACGTAATCACGACGGACTCGTCCGACTGGGCCACCAATTGTCCGGAGTACAAGGTGACGGCCGTGCAGGTCATGCCGGTGGAACAGCCGTCGCAATGGCAGAAGGATTATTCGCGCTTCAACACGCAGCAGCTCGAACTGCTCAACATGCGCGACGTTGCGACTACTTCGGGGAAATGATCTATGGACGTGGATAACCTGATCGAGATGGCGAACCGCATCGGGCAATTTTTCGATTCGATGCCGGATCGCGCCGAAGCCGTCGATAGCATCGCCGATCACATCCGCCGCTTCTGGGAGCCGCGCATGCGGCTTGCGATTCTCGCGGCGCTCGATGACGAACGGGCGAGCGCGACGATGGAGCCGATCCTGCGCGAGGCGCTGACGCTGCACCGGGCCGATCTGCAACCGAAGGTCGCCACGGCCTGAGCGGGGACGCCTCAGTCTTCGGGATACTCGCTCACGCTGCGTTGCGGGCTGCTCGGGCGCTCCTGTACGAACCATGTTTCGCAATGACGCAGCAGCGCGCTCACATCCGACGGCACGCGTCCGCGCGCGGCGATGTAGCCGTCCGGGCGCACCAGATAGAACGCGGGGCGCGTGCGGCCATAGTTGTCGGTGAGCGAGTGCGCATCGTCGCCGCTCGTATCGGTAATGCGCCAGACGCGGACCGCGTTCGGCAGGATCGCTTCGATGGATTGCGCGAGGCCGTCGAAGTCGGGATCGCGCATCGCGTGGGCCGGAGTGAGCGTCGCGGGAGCGAGCGCGATGTCGTCGTCACCGGTCGGATTCACGAGCAGGAACAGCGAGAAGCAGCCGGGATCATGCAGATCGTAGAGGCAGCCGACGCCGGGCAAGCGGCCGAGCGGCCCATCGACGACATGCACGCGCGCATCGGGCGCGCGCTCGCCGGCGCGCGGGCCGCCATCGAGCAGACGCTCCAGCGTGAGCGGGCTCTTGCGATAGTTGATCGACAGTTCGCTGACGGTGCGCCGCATCGCGTCGCGCAAGGGTCCGATTGCCGCGAGCGCGGGCATCACGTGGTCGCGCATCAGCTTCATCGGACCGTGCCCGGCTTCGGCCATCTGCGTCAGGATGCTGGTCTGGCGCAGCACGTCGCGTTCGATCGGATGCCGCTCGGCGTGGTAGGTATCGAGCAGACGCTCGGACGCGCCGCCGGCCAGCGCGCGCGCGATTTTCCAGCCGAGGTTGAGCGCTTCCTGAATGCCCGTGTTCATGCCTTGCGCGCCTGCGGGGCTGTGGACATGCGCGGCATCGCCCGCGAGGAAGATGCGTTCGACGCGCAGGCGGTCGACCATGCGGCTGTTCACATGAAATGTCGATGACCACGTGAGACTCGAGAGCATCACGCGATGATGCACGCGCCGCTCGACGAGCGCCCGGCATTCGTCGAGTGTCGGACCGGGCTTCAGCTCATCGGCTTTCGTTGCGACGCCGGCGGCGGGCAGGTCCGCGATCAGGCGTGCGCGGCCATCGCCCATCGGAAAGAGCGCGGCGAGGCCTTCGCCCGATGCAAAGATGTGGAACTCGTCGTCGGGCCAGTCGGAATCGGCTTGCAGGTCGGCGAGCAGGAAGGTTTGATCGAAGGTCTTGCCATCGAAGCCGACGTCGAGCCTGTGCCGAACGGAACTGTGCGCGCCGTCGGCTGCAATCATGTACGAGGGGCGCAGGGTTTCGTCGCGGCCGTTGGGATGCCGCAGCGTCGCTTGTATGCCGGCGGAGCCTTGCGTGAAGTCGGTCAGTTCGATACCGCGTTCGATGTTCACGCCTGCTTCGTGCAGATGTTCGGCGAGGAGGCGTTCGGTTTCCGATTGCGCGAGAAAGAGCAGATAGGGATAACGCGTCTGGAGCGGATCGAAGTCGAGCCGCGCGAGGCGCTGACCGTTCGAGTACAGATTGGCGACGCGGGCGCGGTGTCCGGCTTCGAGAAATCCGTTGACGATGCGATGCTGTTCGAACAGTTCGAGCGTGCGGGCCTGGATGCCGATGGCGCGTGAATAGGGCGAAGGTTGACGCGCTTTGTCGATGATGCGCACGGGGATGTGCGCCCGTGTGAGGCTCATCGCGGCGGCGAGGCCGGTCGGGCCCGCGCCGACGATCAGGACCGGCGCAACGTCGAGTTTGTCGTTGGGGTTCAGCTTGTACGCGTACATGCTGGCGGCTCCGCTTTCCCTGCGTTCGGGTTAGTGTACGCTGGTTGGTCTTTGTGGTTCGCACGGGGCGTTTCTTGCTGCGTGGAGCTTTTATTCGTGTCGGTCTATTAGTGCGCCCCTCCCCGGGGCGGGGGTTACTTTCTTTGCAGCGGTGTATAGACCGGAGACATAGGTAACACCTGTGTCAGGACATAGGTAACACATTCAACTCCGTTCAGCGCTTCCCTTCAAGCTGATCGTATCGATTCGGTGATGAGCGAAGTACATATCGAAACCACCGTCGATTTCTGCACACGGCCTGAAGGCGATGTGCAGATTCGCCAGCGCATTCGACACCTTGAAACGTCGCCCGCCAAAGCGCACCTCGCCGTCGGTGCCTACCCGAACGACGGCGTCGGCCTCGCCGTACTCGATTGGCGCTAGCCGTTCCGGATACGCGCGCGCACTCGGGCGATAGCGCGAAATCGGCGTGGCCATGCCCAGCGCCTGGTGCGGGCGCTCGTGGTTGTACACGCGACGCCACGCATCGAAGGCCCGCTGCGCGCTCTTCAGATCCCTGAAGTGCCGCCCCGCCAGCAGTTCGGCTTTCAGCGTCCGATGAAACCGCTCGTCCTTCCCGTTCGTCTGCGGGTGCCTCGGCCGGCTGTACGAAATCCGGATGCCGAGCCGGATCAGCCAGACCGCCAACTCGGTCAACTGGCCCGGTTTCGATGGACTACCCCACGGCGGCCCGTTGTCCGCGTTGATGCACAGCGGCAGCCCGTAGCGGCGAAACACCGCGCGCAAGTGCTCGCGCACCACCCGCGTGGGCGTGCGCCCGCAGGCATCGAGCGCCAGATCGAAGCGCGAGTGATCGTCGAGCACCGTCAGCGGCAGGCAGCGCCGGCCATGGTCGAGCTCGATGCAGCCCTTGAAATCCATCTGCCACAGATCGTTGGGATGCGCGTGTTCGAATCGCTGCCAGCGCGAGGCATCGGCGCTGGCCTCGGCCGTAATCAGGCCATGCCGATGCAAGATACGCGTCACGGTGCTGGGCGAAGGCGTCTGGACACACCCTACATCGCTCAGGCGGCGGGCAATCTTGGCCGCACCCCACGCGGGATGCGCCTCACGCATGTCGACCACCTTCGCTTCGAGCTCGGTCGCCGTGCGCGCCGGACTGCTGCGGGGACGTCGGGACTGGTCGGCCAAGGCGGTATCGCCCTGCTCGAAGCGTCGGATCCACTTGTAACCGGTCTTCGCGCTGATGCCGTAATGGCGGCACAAGGCGCGCCGATTGGCGCCTTGCTGCGTCGCGAACTGCACGAATTCAAGCCGCAATTCCATGGTGTTTTTGCTATCCCAGGACATGCTCGACTCCGGACGAACCATTCGTCCGAAGTGTTACCTATGTCCTGGAACAGGTGTTACCTATGTCTCCGGTCTATACACTGCTGCAAAGAAAGTAACCACAGAAAGCAGCTTTCTTTTGAACCGCCCAATCCACTAACTTGCGTGGCCACTCCGTAGAACAGCGGTGGCACTCAGCTTGATAGAGCCTTGAATCACCTTCCGCGCCCGCTGACTACTAACGTCCTCCGAGCCCCTTGGCTCGTCAACACCAGTGGGGCAACAAGCGCCGCGCGCTATCCGAGCTGATCGAACGTTTGAACTTAGAACAGGTAATAGACACAGCGGCAGGGTCACGCAGCGAACACCGTCTCGAACGCGGGAATAGCCTTGTAAGAACTCGCAGGATCGAGCGCAGTTCGGCAGCGCAGTGCGCTTATCGCGAGCGTCGCGCGACTGAAGCGGTGCAGTCAGCAACTGAGCGGAACTTGACGGCAGAAGCCTAGTAAGCGGCTCTCGAAGGGATCGGGTCGGCCTTTGAGTTGTAGCGTGACGCTGTGCCTAGCGATGGTTTTGTCGAGCCAAGGGGCTCGGAGGACGTGGCGCTCAGCGGGCGTGGAAGGTGATTCAAGGCTGTTTTAAGTTCGAGGGCCACTGACTTTCTACGGAGTGGCCACGCAAATGAGTGCTTCGGGCCAGAAAAGCTGCTTTCTTTGGTTACTTTCTTTGCAGCAGCAAAGAAAGTGACCCCCGCCCCGGGGAGGGGCGCACTAATAAACCGACACGAAAAACCGAAGAAGAAAAAAACCGCCCGCCCGCGCAAGGGCAAAAAGACCGTTCACCGCCGATCCAGACTACACCCCGTAAAAGCATCCCCAAAATCGACCTGCAAAGTAGCGTGATGCATGGAATATTCGCGCCGAAGCGTCGCGACGACGCTTTGCAGGAACGCATCCCCCGGGTGCCCTTGCGGCATGACCAGATGCACGGTGAGCGCATTTTCGGTAGTAGAAAGCGCCCAGACATGAAGATCATGCACCCCCCGCACCCCGGGCAACGCAGTTAGATAACTCCGAATAACCGCAGTATCGACCCCCGGCGGCACGGCGTCCATCGCGAGCCGCATTGCATCGCGCCCCAGCCCCCACGTGCCGTAAAGAATGACGCCCACCACGATGATGCTCATCGCAGGATCGATCCAGTACCATCCCGTGTAAAGAATGACGAGCCCGCTCACTGCGACGGCCGCGGAAATCGCCGCATCGGCGGCCATATGCAGGAACGCGCCGCGAACGTTGAGATCCTCCTTGCTCCCCCGCATGAAAAGCCACGCGGAAAATCCGTTGCCGACAAGACCCAGCATCGCGACGATGAAAACATCGAATCCGGCAACCGGCGCCGGATTCAGAAGACGCTGCACCGCTTCGAGCACGATCGCACCGCACGCAAAAAGCAGCAGCGCGGCATTGGCAAGCGACGCGAGTATCGACGAACTCCCGAGCCCGAACGTATAACGCGCACTCGGCCGCCGCGCGCCGAGCCACACCGCGCCCCACGCAAGCAGAAGACCGAGGACATCCGAAAGATTGTGGCCCGCATCCGCGAGCAAGGCAGTCGAATGCGCAATCACGCCATAAACGGCCTGCACGATCACGATCACCACATTGAGCCCGACGGCAATCGCGAAGGTGCGCCCCTGCCCCGCCTGCGGCGCATGATGATGATGGTGATGCCCGCCGGCCTCATGACCATGGGCGTGCCCGGCATGATCCGCGTGGCCCGCATGATCGGCGTGATCGTGCGCGTGGGAATGATCGTGATGCGAATGCGTACTCATCGGCTTGCTCTTGTTTCAGTCGGTCGAGTCGATATCAGTGGCGTCGTGGTGCGGCTCGGCCACGTGCTCCAGCAGTTCTCCCAGCATCGAACTGATATGGCGGTCCGCCGCGACGTAGAAGACCTGCTTGCCCTGCCGCTCCGCCCGCACGATCCGCGCCGCGCGCAACAGGCGCAAGTGATGGCTCACGAGCGATCCCGACAAACCCAGCGATTGCGCAATCGCCCCGACCGCGCGCCTGCGCTCGACACAGGCCAGCACGATGCGCAGCCGCGTCGGATCGCCAAGCAAACGGAACAAGTCCGCAAGCGGCACCACGCGATCATCGGAAGTCGCCGAATCGGAGACAGGAACTGAGGACGCCACGGATATCATTAACATATGAATAGGTGTTCACATGTTAAGTATCATCGGGACAACGTGTCAACCGTAGATTCGGAAGCCCTGCCTGCCGATGTGGGAAAATGCGTGGTTTGCAACATTCCTCCGTCATGGACACCGTATTTGCCCGCGGCTTCGCGGCCCATCGTGACGGCCGCCTGACCGATGCGGAACGCGACTATCAAGCCGCGCTCGCCGCCGAACCCGCCCACGTCGAAGCGCTGCACTACCTCGGCGTGCTGCGCCATCAACAGGGGCAGCACGAGGAAGCGGCTGCGCTCGTCGGCCGCGCCGTCGATCTGCGCCCCACCGATGCCGCCCTGCAACTGAACCTCGGTAACGCGCTGAAGGCGCTCGGCCGTATCGACGACGCCATCGAGCGTTTCCGCAACGCGCTCACGCTCGCGCCGGGCTTCGCGCTCGCGCAGTACAACCTCGGCAACGCCTACACGGCGATAGGCCGGCACGAAGACGCCGCCGACGCCTTCGAGAAAGCCCTGCGCGCCCAGCCGAACGATGCCGCCGCCTGGAACAACTTCGGCAACGCGCTCTCGTCGCTCTCCCGCTACGAGGACGCCGCCCGCGCCTTTCGCCGCGCGATTGCGCTGCGGCCTCGTCACGCGGGCGCGCACAACAACCTCGGCATGGCGCTGAACGCGCTCGGCGACCCGATGGGCGCGATCGCGCATTTTCGCGCCGCGATCGACGCGGAACCGGACTACGTCGCCGCGCACTTCAACCTCGGCAATCTGCTGGACGCTCGCGCGCAAGCGGAAGAAGCGCTGCCCCGCTTCCACAAGGTAATCAGCCTGCAGCCGCGGTTCGCGCCGGGGCACTTCGGGCTCGGCCATGCGCTCGCGAGGCTGAATCGCCATGAGGAGGCCGTGCTGTCGTACGAACGCGCAGTCGGGCTCGATCCGAAATACGGCGTCGCGTGGCTGTGTCTCGGCAATTCGCATCTCGCGCTCACCGCCCACGCCGCCGCCATCCGCGCATTCGACGAAGCCTTGCGCCTCGATCCGCAGATGCCCGCCGCGCATCTCAATCGCGGTCTTGCGCTGCTCGCGACGGGCGACTACGAGCGCGGCCTCCCTGCCTACGAATGGCGTTTGCAGACGCCCGGCAGCGAACCCGCGCCGCCGCTGCCGCGCTGGTCGGGCGAACCGCTGCCGGGCCGCACGCTGCGCGTGCGCGCGGAACAGGGTTTCGGCGATACGCTGCAGTTCATGCGCTTTGCGGCTTTTGCGGCGAAGCGCGTCGGCAAGCTCGTGCTCGAAGTGCAGCCGGCGCTCGTGCCGCTGCTCGCGCCGGCGGCACGCGCGGCTCGCATCGACCTGAAAGGCCGGACCGACGAACCCGCGACCAGCGCCGATGCGTTCTGTCCTCTGCTGAGCCTGCCGCTTGCGCTCGGCATGACATCGCTGGAGACGATTCCGGCGCGCGCGCCGTATGTCGTCGTCCCGGCCGACTATCGCCGCAAATGGCGCGGCTCGCTCGGCGGTCAGCAGAAGCGCAAGATCGGCATCGCGTGGTCCGGGCGGCTGCAGCCGGGCGAAACACGCTCCGCGCCGCTCGACGCGCTCGCGCCGCTGTTCGCGCTCGAAGGCATCGACTGGATCGTGCTGCAGCCCTTCCTCACCGACGACGAACGCGCGGCGCTCGTCGCGCATCCGCGTGCGCGCACCATTCATCGCCTCGAAGGACGGCTCGAGAATTTCGCGGATACCGGCGCGATCGTCGATCGCCTGGATGCGGTCGTATCGGTCGATACGTCCGTCGCGCACCTGGCCGGCGCGCTCAACAAACCCGTCTGGGTGATGCTGCCCTTCGCGGCCGACTGGCGCTGGGGCGTCGATAGTCGACGAACGGCGTGGTATCCGAGCGCGCGGCTCGTGCGGCAGCGCGCGCCGGGCGACTGGGCGAGCGTCGTGGCGGAAGTCGCCGCCGCCGTGCGCGCCTGAACGCCGATACTAAAAAGCCCCTCGCTCAGACTGACGCGAGGGGCATTTTTGCATCCGCATCCATGCGATGCGGTTCGAACTCAGGCGGTCTTGTACTGGTTCCGCGCTTCCGGCGAACGGTACAGCACGAGCGTGGCGATCAACCCGCAGATCGCGGCGAGGCCCATCCAGAGACCGGGCGCGGCCTTGTTGCCGGTCCCGTGGATCAGCGCAGTCGAGATGGCGGGCGTGAAGCCGCCGATGGTCGTCGCGAGGCTATAGGCCATCGAGAAACCGGTGGTGCGGACATCGACCGGCATGACTTCCGTGAGCGCCACGACCATCGCGCCGTTATAGCTGCCGTACAGGAACGACAGCCACAGTTCCACCATCAGCAGACGCCCGAACGACGGTTCCGCGACGAGCCACTGCACCGCCGGATACGACGTGAGAATTGTCAGAATGGTGAAAAACAGCAACACCGGACGGCGGCCGATGCGATCCGACACCGCGCCCATCACCGGCAGCCAGACCAGATTCGAGAGGCCCACGCAGACCGTGACGACGAGCGCATCGATGGCGCTGAGCTTCAGCACTTCCTTGCCGAAGGTCGGCGTGTAGGCGGTGATCATGTAGAACGAGACGGTCGTCATGATGACCATCCCCATGCCCGCCAGCACGACGCCCCAGTTTTGAGCGATGGAACGCGCGATCTCCCCCATGCTCGGGCGATGCTTCCTGGCGAGGAACTCGTCCGTCTCACGCAGCGAGCGGCGGACGATGAACAGGAACGGCACGATCAGGCAGCCGATCAGGAACGGCACGCGCCAGCCCCACGCCGTCATCTGCTCGGGCGGCAACAGGCGGTTCATCATCACGCCGATGAGCGCAGCGAACACGACGGCCACCTGCTGGCTGCCCGACTGCCACGCGCAATAGAAGCCCTTGTTGCCGCGCGTCGCGATTTCGGAGAGATAGACCGATACCCCGCCCAGTTCGACACCCGCCGAAAAGCCCTGCAGCAGCCGCCCCGACAACACGATGATCGGTGCGAGCGCGCCGATGGTCGCGTAGCCCGGCACGAGCGCGACAAGCGCAGTGCCGACCGCCATCAGCGCGAGCGTGAGGATCAACCCCTTGCGCCGGCCGTGATGATCGATGTACGCGCCGAGCACGATCGCGCCGACTGGCCGCATCAGAAAGCCCGCGCCGAACACGGACAACGCGAGCATCAGCGAGGCGAAGTCGTTGTTGCTCGGGAAATAGGTCTTGGCGATCGCCGAAGCGTAGTAGCCGTAGACCATGAAGTCGTACATCTCAAGAAAGTTTCCGCTGACGACGCGAAATACTGTCTTGGCCTTGGATTCGTTGGCAGGTGCCAGGTGGGTCGTGGACATGAGACTTTCTCGAAGCGGGGCTCATGGCGTCCGGTCCGGTATGGGAGAAAGGACGCAAGAGCCAGCGCGGTTTTCCTAGGGTTTACCCTTTACATTTGTTTATGCATGTGGGTAATCGGAATGTTACCGCCTGCCGGCGAAACATTGCACGCAACATCACCCAACTCCGCCCAACTAACATTAATTTACGCTTTCTCCATAATTTCATTTCGCATACGTTGTACTTTCGGACTGTCAAACAGCGAGGCTAGCCGCCAGCCGGTGAAACCGCGAAAGCCGCGCGAACGCCCGACCAGCATACGGGCGCGGTTTCGTCAATCAGTGATCCTATAAAAATCTATCTTTCGGAGAAATCCGGTCGCGGGGCGTCCGGGCGTTCCGTATCATCGCGGCTCAACTTTGGCTTCTCGCTCGACGCGCCGTCACGCCGCCCATGCCGCGCACCGCGGCCCGCGACCCGTGACGGGGCTTTGGGCGCGGCTCCGGTCTCGCGCCTGGACCCATGCATCTGGAAACTTCATGACCGAACCTCTGATCGATATCGAAGGCAACCTGCGCCTGCCGCCGCTTCGCGCACTCGCCGGTCCGTCACTGATGTTCGGTCGCGAATGGTCGCCCTGGCGGTCGCGCCCTCTTCGCTCGGAGTCGGAATTCGCGATCGCAGCGGCGCTCTTTCGAACGGCTTACGTCGACGCGCTCTGCCCTCGCGATGGCAACGCGCCTTACCGCGCCGCCAACATCTGGGGCATGCTGACCGAAGGCCGCATTCGTCAAAAGATGCTGCATCTGATGCAGGCGGCGGACGCGCCAGCGAACCCCGCCGCGCAACACCCCACAGAGCCGGTCCGCGTTCCGCTTGCCGTGAGCGCACATGCGGCTGCGTCGGCTGTGAACGACCGTTACGCGTTCCTTGCGAAGCCGATGACGGGAGCCATTGCGCTCGCGTGCGCCGCGCTGATCGTGTGGCTGCTGTTCGGTCGCGGGCAGCATCCGGTGAACGAGGAACCCGACGGCGCCATCGCGGCAGTCCGGGCGATCGATGCGCCGAAGCCGATGGCGGCATCGCAAGTCGTAGTGCCTGTAAGCGCCGCTGCAAGCTCCGACGCGCGGGCATCGCACGCCGAAGCGAGCGCGGTCCCGAGCCCGGCACGAGTTGAGGCTCAGAGCGCGCCACAGCCGGCGGCAACCCCGGCGCAGGCTCGAACCGAGACGCATATCCGCACGACCCGCCAGGTCAAGGCTGCGAACGCCGAAGCGCAGGCCAGCGTCAGCAGCGTGACCGTCCATCGCGCCAAGCCGCCGAAGGCAGCATCGCCGGATCACGCCAGCACCAAGCGACGGAACGGCGCGAGCACTGCGCATGAAGCTCGCGCGCCGTCATCGGCGGTTTCCACGCGGGCGCACATGCACGTGTCAACGCACGGCGCGGCGGCGAAGCCGGAGAAACGCGCATCACATACGACCATCGCCCGAGGCGCGCGCAGGAGCACCGTCGGCGAGGATTACGCCGTCGTCGCTAACCCGGCGCCGAAGGTCGCGGCAGTGCGGCGGGCCTATTCCGAACAAGTGGCACAGGAAAGCGCCCGTTCGCGCTCGCAGCCGCCCGTCGCGATGAGCGTCGAAGCGCTCTACTCGCTCCTTCAGCACAACCCGACGCTCGACAGCAACGCCCCGACACCCAGGCGGTAGGCGGACGACGCCCGCGCGAAACAAAGCCGTGGCCCGCCTTCGACGCCCGTTCAACCTTATCGGCATGACGCCAACAATGAAGCACTCACGTCTTATCCTTATCGCGACGCTCGCCGTCGCCCTGTCATTCGTCGCGGCTTTCACGAATGCGTCCGCCGCGCCTTCCGCGAAGGCGGAACAGGCCGCGCCGGCGGCCCCGCCCATGGAGGACTTGTCCGGCCTGCAGGCCGATGGTTCGTCGAACGTCTCAGGCAATCTCGCGGAACTGCAGGACATGATCCAGGCCGGGCGCGTGAACGAACTGCGCGCAACCCGCAACGCGAGCTATGGCGCGAAGCTCTATTTCCTGCCGCAAGAGATGCTCTACTACGTCGCGCTTCAGCAGGAGACGCGCTTGTGGCGTGTCGTCAAGACACAGGACGAAACGCGCGCGGAATCGGTGTATTCGCAGTTCGCCCGCAAGACCTTCGAACTCGCGGACGGTGAGATTCGCCGCACGCGCTTGCAGGCCCAGACGGCGCTGCTGGAACGTGTGATCGCGGTATCGTCGAATCGGGCAAGCCGCCTGTCCGCCGATCTCGCGCTTGCGCAGCAGCAGGACAGCCAGGTCTCCGAGCGTCAACAGAAGCTGCAGGCGGAGTCGGCTTCGCTCCAGGGCGACAAGCTCGAAGCGGAACGCAAGCTGCACGCATTGCAGCAGCAGGTCGATCAGCTTCAGCGCGCAACGGAAGCCGGCATCACGCCGGTGACGGTGACGCCGGCGCGCTAACGCCCACGCAACAGCAGATCGCTGGAAAGCACAACGCCCGCTCGAAGCGGGCCTTTCCATTTGTGCATGACCGCTCACGCGCGCCTAGAACCGCGTCTCCCGCGCGACACGCAGGAACGTATCGAGCAAGGGCGTGCAATCGAGCAACTCCTCGCCGCCCGCGCGATGAAACTCCGGATGCCACTGCACGCCGACGACGAACGGCGCCTTGCGATACCGCACCGCCTCGATGATCCCGTCCGACGACGACACCGCCTCGATGTTCAGATCACGCCCGAGCGTTTTCACCGCCTGATGGTGGATCGAGTTGACAATCGCCTCACGCTGATGCGGGAACATGTTGACGAGCGACGATCCATCGGGGAAGCGGATCGAATGGCGATGCTGGTCGTAGTGCTCGCTGACGTGCAGGCCGGCCGTGGGCACATCGGTGGCGATATCGCCGTAAAGCGTGCCGCCGAACGCCACGTTGATGAGCTGACAGCCACGGCACACGCCGAGCACCGGCTTGCCCGACTCGACGAACTCGTGCAGCAGTTCCAGTTCGTACATGTCGCGCACGCGGTCACCGGGCCATTCGGGACGCGTCGTCGCTTCCTCGTAGGACTGCGGCGACACATCCGCGCCGCCTTGCAGCAGCAGGCCGTCCAGATGCTTCGCGTAATCGCGCAGACGGATGTTGCTCGGATGCAGCATCCCCTGATGACCGACCGTCGGGATCATGAACACGAGCACGTCGCGCGACATGACCCAGTGCGCGATCGATTCCTCCAGATACTGCAGCGTCTTGCCGCGCAAGCCCCGCGCGCCCGGCTCCGGATGAAAGATCCGCGCCGACACGCCGATGCGCAAGGTCCGCTGCGTGATGCGCTGCCCCGCCCGGTCGAAGATCTGCCGCGCGCGCGCCGCGATGATCCGCCCGAACACGGACCACGCCGAATCGGAATTCTTGAGATAGGCCGGGGGCGCGGAAGGCGCGTCCGCCATGTGCTGCGGCGGATTGAGCTTGCTGAAATCGGGCGGCAGAACGTGGGCGTTGACCTGCGTGTCCACGTCCGCCGCAGCCGAGCCTTGAGCTTCGGTGGCGGCTTCCGCTTCGGCCTCGGCTTCGGTGGCGGCTTCGAGGTTCTGCGCGAGGCTTGCCTTGGCGTCGACCGGCTCGACGCGCGCCGGATGCCGGGCGCGGACGGCGGCCTCTTGCGAGGCGGTCGCGCTTGCGGCATTGGCGCGGGCTTCGCGAGCGGACTGCTGCGCGTCGTCGCGGCGCGCGGCGGCGGTATCGACGGGTTCGACGGCCGATGCGCTCGCAGGCGAATCCGTCGATGCGCGCTGCGTCGCGCTGACCGGAGGCGATGTCGAAGCCGTGGGCGATGCGCTGTCGCGAGAGCCGCCGGCGGCGGAAGCATCCGCGCCGCCGCGCCGTGCTTCGGCGGCGCGACTGGCGGCGTCCCCGGCGGCATTGCCTGCGCGGGGCTCGTTATTGGCGGTGTTGCCTGAGTCGTTGGACGTTTTGTTTTCGCTCATCCCGATTTCAGGCGCGCGCGGCGCCACGAAAGAAAAAGAGAAGTCGATTATCCGCCCATCGAACCGCACGACGCAAACCAGCACACATTTGCTCACATCTGCATCGATGCGCGCGCCTCAATGATCGCGCGTTTCCTCCATCGTCTCGCGCAACGCGATTTGCATCGTCGCGTGGATTTTCACGCACCAGCGCCACAACACCGTCAGCAGCAGCGCCGCGCACAGCAGCACGCCGATCATCAGGCCGAACGGCGGAAGGATGCCGCCCGACAGCGCCGCGACGAGCAGGAAGACGCCGAACATCGCGACGATCGGAATCAGGCCGGAAATCGCGGTGCGAATGGCGCTCGTGAAGCGCCCCGCTTTCGCGGGCTGCACGCTGACTTCCGCGAGCAACAGCGCGAGCGACTCGAGCTTGCGATACACCGCGACCAGAAACGGCAGCGCGACGACGAGCGCGGCGCTCCACAGCACGACGCGTTGCGCATTGTCGGTGTCGAGCCAGCGCGACAGATACTGCGATGCGAACGGCGCCGAATACGACGCCCCGAGGAAGATCGCGGCGACGAGCGCGAGATTGACGGCGATCTGCAGCACGATGCGCCGCGTCATCGAGAAGAGCGTCGCGCCGCCCGTGGCCGGCGTCAGGCTCGCGAGCCATTGCGAATAGAGCCCGAACGTGTTCGCGAGCGGCGCGGGCATCGCGCGGGCGAGGCGCAGCGTCAGCGGATCGGCGGCGCGCATCAGATACGGCGTGAACAGCGTGGTGAGCGCGGAGACGGCGACCGCGATCGGATAGAGAAAGCCGCTCGTCACTTTCAGCGACAAGCCGAGCGACGCGATGATGAACGAGAACTCGCCGATCTGCGCGACGCTCATGCCGACGCGCATCGACGTGCGTCCGTCCTTGCCCGCGAGGAAGGTGCCGAGGCCGCACGACACGATCTTGCCGAGCACCACCGCGACCGTGATGACCGCGATCGGCCATGCGTAATCGACGAGGACCGTCGGATTGAGCAGCAGCCCGATCGTCACGAAGAAGATCGCGGAGAACATGTCGCGCAACGGCGCGATCAGATGTTCGATGCGCGCAAGATGCTTCGATTCCGCCATGATCGCGCCGATCAGGAACGCCCCGAGCGCGATCGAATAATCGAGCTTCACGACGAGCAGGCAGAAGCCGAAGCAAAAGCCGAGCACCGTGACGAGCAGCATCTCGTCGCTCTTTGCGCGCGCGACGTAATTGAGCGCGCGCGGCACGGTCAGAATGCCGACGACGAGCGATACCGTCATGAAGAGCAGCAGCTTGCCGAGCGTCACAACGGCGATGCCCGCGCTCACCGAGCCCGTCTGCGCGATGCCCGACAGCAGCACGAGCATCGCGATGGCAAGAATGTCTTCGACGATCAGCATACCGAACACGAGTTGCGCGAAGCTCTCGCGCTTCATGCCAAGCTCGGACAGCGCCTTCACGATGATCGTCGTCGACGAGATGGCGAGCATCGCGCCGAGAAAAAGCGAGTCCATCGCGTTCCAGCCGAACCATCGGCCAATCTCGAAGCCGATCCAGATCATCAGCACGATTTCGGAGAGCGCCGCGACCAGCGCCGTCGCGCCGACGCGAAACAGCTTGCGCAGACTAAATTCGAGCCCGAGCGAGAACATCAAAAAGACGACGCCGATTTCGCCGAGCGTCTGAATGGTCGCTTCGTCGTTGATGAGCTGAAACGGCGGCGTGTACGGCCCGATGATGACGCCCGCCACGATATAACCCAGCACCACCGGTTGCCGCAAGCGATGAAACAGCACCGTCACGACGCCCGCGATGGCCATGATGACAGCGAGATCCTGGATGAAGCCGATCGCGTGGTGCATCGACAGTTTCCTTACAAAAATATCATTCGAGCCGATGTTACAGCACGATGATCCGTTGCGGCCTGGAGGAATGCGGAACGGCGAGACGCGCATCGAACCGGTGCATGCGATGCGGAAGCGGAAAGAACAAGCCCGCTCGGGCGAGCGGGCTGCGATGCGGCGAAGCTCGACGCGCGGCGATCAGACCGCTGCTTCGTTTTCCTCGCCGGTGCGAATGCGGATGACGCGCTCCACGTCCGCGACGAAAATCTTGCCGTCGCCGATCTTGCCGGTGCGCGCCGCGCCGATGATCGCATCGATGACCTGATCGGTCTGATCGTTCGCGACGACCACTTCGATCTTCACCTTCGGCAGGAAGTCCACCACATACTCTGCACCACGATAGAGTTCGGTATGCCCTTTCTGGCGGCCGAAGCCCTTCACTTCCGTGACCGTGAGCCCCGTCAGACCGACTTCGGCGAGTGCTTCGCGAACTTCGTCGAGCTTGAACGGTTTGATGATGGCGGTGATGCGTTTCATGGCGTGCCTCGCTTCGGAGTCAGGAGTTCAGAGAAGGGGCGTCACTTTCGTGACGGATGCTTTCGATTCTAGTCGCGTTTGATGGTGCCGGCGGTTCGGTAAACCGCGAGATGAAGGTCACTCCGTCTCGGGAATCCGCTCCAGATCCTTGAGCCACACAGTGGCTTGCGAATCGCTCGGGGCGCGCCAGTCGCCACGCGGCGACAGTGAGCCGCCCGATCCCACCTTCGGTGCATTCGGGATGCAGGAACGCTTGAACTGACTCGTGCGGAAAAACCGGTCCAGAAAGATGCGCAGGTTCTTGCGGATATCCGCGAGCCCGTATTGATTGCGCGCGACGTTCGGGTCTTCCGGCCAGTCGCCGGCATCGCGGTCGCGCCAGGCCGCATGGGCGAGGAACGCAACCTTCGACGGCGCGAAGCCGAAGCGGATCGTGTAATACAGGTTGAAGTCCTGAAGCTCGTACGGCCCGATGACGCTTTCCGTCTTCTGTTCGAGCGCCCCGCTCGCCTTGCCGGGGATGAGCTCGGGGCTGATATCGGTGCTCAGGATATGTTCGAGCACGTCGGTTCCGGCATCGCCGATTGCGCCCGACTCGGCGACCCAGCGCACCAGATGCGTGATGAGCGTCTTGGGCACGCTGGCGTTCACGTTGTAGTGCGACATGTGATCGCCGACGCCATACGTGCACCATCCGAGCGCAAGTTCGCTCAGATCGCCGGTGCCGATGACGATCGCGTTATGAAGATTGGCCAGCCTGAAGAGATGGCTCGTGCGCTCGCCGGCCTGCACGTTCTCATACGTGATGTCGTATTGCTCGTTGTCTTCGCTGTGCGGATGGCCGATGTCCGCGAGCATCTGCGTGCAGCTCGGACGAATGTCGATTTCCTCGGCGGTGCAGCCGATCACCTGCATCAGTTCGCGCGCCTGTCGAAGCGTGCGGTCGCTGGTCGCGAAGCCAGGCATCGTATAGGCGAGGATGTTGGCGCGCGGCAAGCCGAGCCGGTCCATCGCCTTGGCGCACACGAGCAGTGCATGCGTCGAATCGAGCCCGCCCGATACACCGATCACGACCTTCGATATCCCCGACGACCTCAGCCGCTGCAACAGCGCCTGGACCTGGATGTTGTAGACCTCGTTGCACCTTGCGTCGCGGCGCGTGCGATCGGCCGGAACGTACGGGAAGCGCGCGACGCGACGCTCCAGCGGCAAAGCGCCTTCGACCGGCGCCGCCAGCGAAAACTCGACGACGGTGAACTTTGCGACTTCATCGGCATGGCGCGCGGTGGATCGCCCGAAGGTCGTCTGCTTCATGCGCTCGCGCGAGAGCCGTTCGAGATCGACATCGGCATAGATCACATGCGATTCGCCCGCGAACCGCTCCGACTCCGCGAGCATCTCGCCGTTCTCGTAGATGAGGCCCTGGCCGTCCCATGCGAGATCGGTCGTCGACTCGCCCTCGCCCGCCGACGTGTAGAGATACGCGGCCACGCAACGCGCGGACTGCTGCCCGACTAGCTGATGCCGATACGCCGACTTCCCCACGACGATATTCGACGCCGACAGATTCACGAGCACCGTCGCACCCGCCAGCGCCGCGAACGACGACGGCGGGATCGGCACCCACACGTCCTCGCATATTTCGACATGGAACCGGAAGAGCGGCAGGTCCTTGAGCTGGAACAGCAGCGAGGCGCCGAACGGCACCTGCTGGCCGCAAAGCGCGAGCGTGTTGGTGGTGGCCGCATCGGCGGGACTGAACTGACGCGCTTCGTAGAACTCGCCGTAGTTCGGCAGGTAGCTCTTCGGCACGACGCCGCGAATCACGCCATCCGCCACGACGACCGCGCAATTGAAGAGCTTGTGCTCCGCGCGCACCGGCAGGCCGACGATCATCGCGATCTTCAATCCCTTCGACGCCTCGACGATGCTGCCGAGCGCATCTTCGCAGGCATCGAGCAAGGCTCTTTGATGGAAAAGATCGTCGCACGTATAGGCGGACAGGCCGAGCTCAGGAAAGGCGACGAGCACCGCACCGCGGGCGGCTGCCTGCCTTGCGAGCTTGATGGTCTCTTCGGCGTTGAACGCGGGATCAGCCACCTTGCAGTTCGGAATGGCGACAGCGACGCGCGCGAAATCATGACTGTATAAATTGAAGAAGTTCTGGCTCATGTTCATCGTTGCCTGCGCGGGGTGTGTCGGACGAAAAGCGAAGCGTCGAAACGATTATCGCATGTGACCCTAAGCCTTTTTTCTGAACGGCGTATGCGCTTCGAGCTCTTCGATATGCTCGTTCATCGCGGTGGTTTCGGCATCCAGAAACTCGCTGATTGCGTGCGCGAAGCGTTGATCCGCGATCCAGTGCGCGGACCATGTCGGCGTAGGCAGAAGACCGCGCGACATCTTGTGCACGCCCTGCGCGCCGCCTTCGAAACGTGCGAGCCTGTGTTCGATGCAATACGCGATGCCCTGCATGTAGCACGTCTCGAAGTGCAGCCCCGAGATGAACTCGCGCGTGCCCCAGTAGCGGCCATACATCGTGTCGCCGCCGATCATGTTGAGCGCGCACGCGAGCCGCTCGCCGTCCGCTTCGGCGATCACGAGCAGCATGCTGTCGGGGGCATCGGCGTGAATCTGGCCGAAGAACTCGCGCGACAGATACGGCGCATTCCAGTGCTCGCGATACGTGTTGTCGTAGCAGCTGTAGAAGAAGTCGAGCGCGCTCTCGTCAATCTCCGCGCCACGCAGCCACGTGTAGCTCACGCCCGCTTCCATCACGCGACGCCGGTCCTGCTTCACCTTCTTGCGCTTGTCGTGACTCATCGTCGCGAGGAAGGCGTCGAAGTTCGCGTAGCCGTCGCCGGGCAGATTCTCCCAGTGGAACTGCACGCCTTCGCGCAGCATGTAGCCGGCGTCCGTCAGCGCATCGATGTCCTGGGCGTGCGGAAACAGCACGTGCAGCGAGGAGATATCGAGCCGGCGCGTCAGTTCGATCGCACCTCGCGCGAGCAGCACGCGATCCTCATGCTCCGCCGCGATGAGGCGCGGTCCCGTCACCGGCGAGAACGGCACCGCGGACACGGCCTTCGGGTAGTAGCGCAGGCCATGCCGCTCGAAGGCGTCGGCCCAGGCGTGATCGAAGACATATTCTCCGCGCGAATGCGACTTGAGATAGAGCGGCATCGCGCCCGCAAATTTGCCGCCGCGCCGCAGAACGAGATGATGCGCGCGCCAGCCCGTGCGCTTGACCGCGCAATGCGTGTCCTGCAACGCTCGAAGAAAGCCGTGCCGCACGAAAGGATTGTCGCCGGCGAGGCGATTCCAGTCGTCCGCCGGGATATCGTCGAGCGTATCGACCACGTGAATTTCGACTTCGCGATTCAACAGGCTACCTCGCTGTGTGACCGATGAGCGCGTCATGCGCGAAGCGGCTATTCTCGCGCAAGTCGATAAAAGGCGTCGGCATGGGCCGATGGCGCGGTCATCGGCGATAATGCGCGGCAATTCCCTGCCCTTGCCGATACGACGCGATGCCGTGGTTTCTCTATCTGATCGAATGTGCCGACGGCAGCCTGTACACCGGCATCGCCACCGATGTCGACGCGCGTTTCGCCGCGCACGCGAGCGGCAAGGGCGCGCGTTATACGCGCACGAGAAAGCCGGTCAGAGTGATGGCGTCGTTCGAAGTGTCCGGGCGCTCCGAGGCGTCGCGCGCGGAGTATTGGGTCAAGCGCCTGCCGGTGCAGCAAAAGCGCGCGTTGATCGCGGGCGAAAGAACGCTTGAGTCCGTGTTGCCCCGGACCGAGGCCGAAGCAAGCGAAGAAAAATAAAACGCCGCCGCGTCGAAGCACGCGGCGGCGTTTCTTAGCGATGAAGCGCGCTTACTTCGTGTAGTTCGCGACGCCTTCGGTGATTTCCTTGTGCGCGGCGTCGATGCCCGCCCAGCCTTCCACCTTCACCCACTTGCCCTTTTCGAGCGCCTTGTATTGCTCGAAGAAGTGCTTGATCTGATCCTTCAGGTATTCGGGCACGTCGTCGATCGATTTGATGTTCGCCGTCATCGGGCAGATTTTGTCGTGCGGCACGGCGATCAGCTTTGCGTCCACGCCGGATTCATCGGTCATCTGCAGCATGCCGAGCGCACGTGCACGCACGACCGAGCCTGCCAGCAGCGGGAACGGCGTGATGACGAGCACGTCGACGGGATCGCCGTCGCCCGACAGCGTCTGCGGGATGAAGCCGTAGTTCGCCGGATAGCGCATGCCGGTGCCGATGAAGCGATCGACCACGAGCAGGCCCATGTCCTTGTCCGCTTCGTATTTGACCGGATCGCTCTGTGCGGGAATTTCGATGATGACGTTGAAATCCTGCGGAAGGTCCTTACCGGGAGGTACGTTGTTGAAGCTCATGAGCGCTCTCTGGAGAAGTTGGTACGGGAAGCAGGCGACGCGTGAAACGCCGGCGCAGCGAGGTGAAACACTTCAGGCATTATAGCCAAAGGAGCCTGCCGGACCGGGGCTGTGTGGCGCGCCGTGCTGGACGATGGCGGACGATCGCAAGGGCCGTTTGCATGACCGACCGGCCCCGCAGCGTGCGGAACGCGGCGCGCCGTTTGGCCTCCCCCGAACAAGCGGCGCGCGGCGCGGCGATGCGGCGCGTTTCAGGCGTTCGCCGGAATGCAATTATAGTCAGGGGCTGCCGCGCAAAGACCGCTGGCCGCGTCATGCGCCTTGCAGATACGTCGACGTCGCATTCCGTGCGACCGGCCCCTTACGCGGCATCGCATGGCTGTTTTATATTCGAAAAGACCCAGGAGACACGCATGGAAGAAGGCAAGCATTTCATCGGCAACCGGTGGTCCGCGCCGTCGAGCGGCGAAACGATTCCGGTCGTCGATCCATCGGATGGGCAGGTGTTCTCGCAGATCGCACGCGGCACGAGCGCCGATATCGACCGCGCCGTGAGCGCAGCCCGCGCCGCTTATGACGGCGCATGGGGCGCGACGAGCGCTGCCGACCGCGGGCGCATCCTCGCGCGGCTCTCGATGCTGATCGCCGCGTGTCACGAGGACATCGCGCAGATCGAGGCGCGCGACACCGGAAAGCCGCTCACGCAGGCGCGCGCCGACGCGGCGGGTATCGCCCGATACTTCGAGTTCTATGCGGGCGCCGCCGACAAGCTGCACGGCGAGACGCTGCCGTACCAGTCCGGCTTCACCGTGCTCACGATCCGCGAGCCGCATGGCGTGACCGGCCATATCGTGCCGTGGAACTATCCGCTGCAAATCTTCGGGCGCAGCGTCGGCGCGGCGCTGGCCGCGGGCAACGCGTGCGTGGTCAAGCCGGCGGAGGACGCGTGCCTTTCGCTGCTGCGCATCGCCGAGCTGGCCGCCGAGGCGGGATTGCCGGAAGGCGCGCTGAACATCGTCACCGGCTACGGATACGAAGCGGGCGCGGCGCTCGCGCGTCATCCGGGCATCGATCACATTTCGTTCACCGGCTCACCGATGACGGGCGCCGCCGTCACGAAGATGGCCGCCGACAACCACGTCCCCGTCACGCTCGAGCTGGGCGGCAAGTCCCCGCAAATCGTGTTCGCCGATGCCGACTTCGACGCCGCCCTGCCCGTGCTCGTCGCGGCGATCGTGCAGAACGCGGGACAGACGTGTTCGGCGGGCAGCCGCGTGCTGATCGAGCGTGCGGCTTACGAGCCGCTCATCGAGCGGCTGTCGGAGGCGTTCGCGGCGCTGAAGGTCGGCCCGAGCAGGCTCGATCTGGACTGCGGCCCGCTCATCAGCGCGAAGCAGCAGCAGCGCGTGTGGGACTTTCTCTCCGATGCGCAGCACGACGGCATCGCGATGGCCGCGCATGGCGAAGTCGTCACCGAAGCGCCGGAAGCCGGCTTCTATCAGGCGCCGACGCTTTTGCGCGACGTGCCGCGCACGCATCGGCTCGCGCGTGAGGAAGTGTTCGGCCCGGTGCTCGCCGTGATGCCCTTCGACGATGAAGCCGACGCATTGAAGCTCGCCAACGACACCAACTACGGCCTCGTCGCCGGCATCTGGACGCGCGACGGCGCGCGGCAGATGCGGCTTGCGCGGCGCGTGCGTTCGGGCCAGGTGTTCATCAACAACTATGGCGCGGGCGGCGGCGTCGAATTGCCGTTCGGCGGCGTCAAGCATTCGGGACACGGACGCGAGAAGGGCTTCGAGGCGCTTTATGGCTTCACGACGCTCAAGACCATTGCAATCAAGCACGGCTGACGCACAGCCATCAACAGGAGACAACATGCGACTGCAAGGCAAAACGGTAATCGTGACGGGCGCGGGCTCGGGTTTCGGCGAAGGCATCGCTAAGACGTTCGCACGCGAAGGCGCGAACGTCGTCGTCAACGATCTGAACGGCGCGGCGGCCGAGCGCGTCGCCAGCGAAATTGCGCTGGCTTCGTCGCCGGAAACGAAGCACGGACGCGCGATCGCCGTTCAGGGCGATGTCACGAAGCGCGAAGACTGGCAGCGTCTCTTCGATGCGACCATCGACGACTTCGGCAGCGTGCAGGTGGTCGTCAACAACGCGGGGACGACGCACCGTAACAAGCCCGTGCTCGATGTAACCGAGGCCGAGTTCGATCGCGTCTATGCGGTGAACGTGAAGAGCATCTACTGGAGCGTCGAGCAGTTCGTGCCGTATTTTCGTCAGCAAGGCGGCGGCGCGTTCATCAACATTGCATCGACGGCGGGCGTGCGGCCGCGCCCTGGTCTTGTCTGGTACAACGGCAGCAAGGCGGCGGTGATCGTCGCGAGCAAGGCGCTGGCCGTGGAGTTGGGCCCCGATCGCATCCGCGTGAACTGCATCAATCCGGTGATGGGCGAAACGGGCTTGCTCTCCGAGTTCATGGGCATGGAGGACACGCCCGCGAACCGTCAGAAGTTCCTCGCGACGATTCCGCTCGGCCGCCTGTCGACGCCGCAGGACATCGCGAATGCGGCGCTCTATCTCGCTTCCGACGATGCCGAATTCATCACGGGCGTGGCGCTCGAAGTGGACGGCGGACGCTGCGTCTGACGCGGGGCCGACGCGCGCCCGCGTGGGCTTCATCGGTGTTTTCCCCATCTAAAACAGCCGCTTGGCGTGCAGCCGAGCGGCTAGAATCCTTACGCCAATATAACGATGCTCGCGTTTGCACGAGCGTAAGGAGACGAGATGTCGAGCACTGCCAATCCCATGCATCGCCCGGGCGCGGGCGCGCCTTCGAGCTTTGAGGAAGCGACCTATCGAAAGGTCGCGTGGCGGCTCTCGCCGCTGCTGCTGATCTGTTACGTGGTGGCGTATCTGGACCGCGTGAACGTTGGCTTTGCCAAGCTGCAAATGTCCACCGATCTCGGTTTGTCGGATGCTGTGTATGGCTTCGGCGCGGGCATTTTCTTCTTCGGCTATTTCATCTTCGAGATACCGAGCAACGTCATTCTGCATAGAGTCGGTGCGCGCGTGTGGATCGCGCGGATCATGATTTCGTGGGGCATCATTTCCGCGCTCACGATGTTCGTCACCACGCCCACGATGTTCTACGTGATGCGCTTTTTGCTCGGCGTCGCGGAAGCGGGCTTCTTTCCCGGCATCATTCTTTATCTGACGTACTGGTATCCGGCGCATCGGCGCGGGCGGATGACGACGCTGTTCATGACGGCGATTGCGCTGTCGGGATTGATCGGCGGGCCGGTGTCTGGCTGGATCATGAAGACCTTCGATGGCGCGAACAACTGGCACGGCTGGCAATGGCTGTTGCTGCTGGAGGGCATTCCGTCGGTGATCGTGGGCATCGTCGTGTTGTTGATGATGGACGATCGCATTTCCAAGGCGAAGTGGCTCACGCAGGAAGAGCGCGATTTGCTGGAGCGGAACATCGCGGCGGATAACGTCGAGAAGGAGGATCTGCCGATCAGCCGTATCTTGTCGAGCCCGAAGGTCTGGTTGATGAGCCTGATCTATTTCTCGTTCGTGATGGGTCTTTATGGCGTGAGCTTCTGGCTGCCCACGATCATCAAGGCGACGGGCGTGACCGATGCTTTGACCATCGGGCTGCTGTCGGCGATTCCTTATGGCGCGGCGGTGGTTGGCATGCTGCTCGTGGCGCGCAGTGCGGACAAGCGTGGTGAGCGTCGGTGGCATATTGCCGTGCCGGCGTTTGTTGGGGCTATCGGGCTTGTGCTGTCGGTTATCTGGGCCGGGAATACGCCGCTTGCGATGCTCGGACTCACGCTTGGCACGATGGGCATTCTCACTACGCTGCCGTTGTTCTGGAGTTTGCCTACGGCGTTTCTCGCGGGCACTGGGGCGGCGGCCGGGATCGCCATGATCAACTCTCTTGGCAACCTTGCCGGGTTTCTTAGTCCTTATCTTGTTGGCTGGCTCAAGCAAGCCACCGGAGCCAATTCGAGTGGGATGTTTATGCTTGCCGGGTTTCTCGTGGTTGGGGCTCTGCTTGTGCTCAGTGTTCCTGCGCGGATGGTCAATCGGTGATTTGGTTTGCCCTTGGGCGGGCGGGCGTCCTTTTTTTGTGGTGGTCTGTTTGCTTGCCCCTTCGCCGGGGCGGGCATCAGAAGAAGTTTTTGCCCTTGAGCGGGTAGCTTGATTTTCTCCGGTTTCTCGTGTCGGTCTATTAGCTCGCCCCTCCCCGGGGCGGGGGTCACTTTCTTGGCTGTCGACCGGAGTTGGCGCTTTAGCGCCTTACTCTGGTCCCATGCAAAGAAAGTAACCAAAGAAAGCAGCTTTTTTTCGAACCGCCCGGTGCACTAACTTGTGTGCCCACTCCGTAGAACATCGGTGGCACTCAGCTTGAAAGAGCCTTGAATCACCTTCCGCGCCCGCTGACTACTAACGTCCTCCGAGCCCCTCGGCTCGTCAACACCATCGGGACACCGGCCGCCTCGCTACAACAAAACATTTCACAAGCACCTTCCCCTTCCAACAAGTGCCTTAGCGCATCATCGACTTCGCTCGCGAACACTACGTCCGGCCATCACTCGCCGGTAGTGTGCTGAACGATGTGCAAAAACGCTGAGGCGTCAGGAGCGCAGAGGCGGGGGTGGCCGTGGTGTAAGTTGATGAATGTCCAGTTCGTCAACCTGCCCTCGGGAGGGCTTGCACCATGGCCACGACCAAGCGTAGTACTAACCGGCCGTCAGCGGAAGCGCTGGTTGCCGGCGACCGGGATCTGATGAAGGCGCTTATGAAGGATGCGCTTCAGGAAGTGCTCGAAGCGGAAATGACAGAGCTGCTGGGCGCTGCGCCCAATGAGCGCAGCGAGACGCGAAGCGGCTATCGTGCGGGCTACTACGGCCGCGCTCTGGTGACGCGCATCGGCAAACTGGAGTTGCGCGTGCCACGTGATCGGCATGGCGAATTCTCAACGGCGCTGTTCGAGCGCTATGCGCGCAGCGAGAAGGCATTGGTGGCGGCGTTGGCCGAGATGTACGTGCAGGGTGTGTCGACGCGCAAGGTCAAGGCGATTACCGAAGAGCTGTGCGGTCACAGTTTTTCGGCCTCGGCGATTTCGGCGATCAACAAAGGGCTGGATGCGACGCTGGCAAAGTTTGCACACCGGCCGCTGGAGGAAGCGTATCCGTATCTGATCGTCGACGCGCGCTATGAGAAGGTGCGTGAGTCGGGCGTGATCCGGTCGCAGGCGGTGCTGATCGCCATCGGCATCAACTGGGAAGGCCACCGGCAGGTGCTGGCTGTGGAGCTGGCCAACCGCGAAAGCCATTCGAGCTGGAAAGAGTTCCTTCTGGCGCTAAAGAAGCGCGGCCTGTCAGGCGTCGAGTTCGTCGCCTCGGACGACCACGCGGGGCTCAAGAAGGCGATCGGCGAGGTGCTGCCGGAAGCCGCCTGGCAGCGCTGCTACGTCCACTTCCTGCGCAACGCGCTGGACTATCTGCCGCGCAAGGCCGATGACGACTGCCTGCAGGAGTTGCGCTGGATGTACGATCGTCGCGACCTGCAGGAAGCGCAACGGGATCTGGCTGCGTGGATCAGCAAGTGGCAGGGAAAATATCCGAAGCTGGTGGACTGGGTCGAAGGCAACATCGCTGAGACGTTGACGTTTTACCGATTGCCGCGCGCGCATCACAAGCACCTGAAGTCCACCAACATGCTGGAGCGACTGAATGAGGAAATCCGGCGGCGCACGCGTATCGTGCGCATCTTTCCCAACGAAGCGTCGTGCCTTCGGCTGATCAGGGCCCTGTGTAGCGAAACGCATGAAACGTGGCTGGAAGACAGCCGTTATCTGAACATGGCCTTGCTGGCCGAGCAGAAGAAGGAGTTCTTGCGCGCGGCTGCATAGCGGGCGCGCGGGTTCGGCGCTGCGGGCTACGCCCTCCGCGCCGCACTCAGCGCAGATGGATCAACTGAAACCACCGGCATCCGGTTTCTGCACAACTTGACGCACACAACTCACTCGCCATCAAAATCGGTGATCCGGTCGTGGTCCGTAGTCGTGGTCCCTAGTCGTGGTCCGTCCGTGGTCGTGGTCCGTCCGTGCTTATGCTTGTAGTCGTCGCTTGCGGAGTTGCGGGTTGCGGCTACGGCTACGGCTCGCGACTTGCGACTTGCGACCTGCGACCTGCGACTTGCGACCTGCGACTTGCGACTTGCGACTTGCGACTTGCGACTTGCGACTTGCGACTTGCGACTTGCGACTTGCGACTTGCGACTTGCGACTTGCGACTTGCGACTTGCGACTTGCGACTTAACGCTCGCGGCTTGCGGCCAGGGTTTCAAGGCTTATTTCCCGTTTGAAATGTTCGTGCGTGGTGTGATGTGTTCGGATTGGTTTTGTCGATCCAAGGGGCTTGCATGGGGTCGTGTTCAGCGAGCGTGGAAGGGGATTCAAGGCTGCCAATTAACTCGAGATCCACCGATGTTCTACGGAGTGGCAACACGAGTCTGTGCTTCCGGCCAAGAAAGCTGCTTTTTTTGGTTACTTTCTTCGCATGGGACCAGAGTAAGGCGCTGCAGCGCCAACTCTGATCAACAGCCAGGAAAGTGCCCCCGCCCCGGGCAGGGGCGCACTAAACACCGACACGAAAAAAACAAAACCACCGAAAACAAAGAGGCACAAACAGAACGAAGCGCACCGCAACGATGCAAGCTCACCGTCTGGTGCACCAAAACAATTCGAACAACCGCAAGGCCGCAAGCGAAGAACGAAGCACAAACCCAGCAAACCCAAGCCAGCCGTGCGAACGGCCCCAATTGGCATACCCCTTGCAAAAGAACCCATAACATCAAATTTCGGCAGCTTTCCAAAAGCAGCGAAACCAAAGCCACATCCGCCAAGGGGAAACCAAAAATGAAACGACGCAGTCTGCTGAAACTCGGCTCCATGTCGGGCGCGCTGGCGCTCGCCGGCCAACTGCCCATGTCAAGGGCGCACGCCGCCGACACGACCGGTCCGATCAAGGTCGGCATTCTGCATTCGCTGTCCGGCACCATGGCGATCTCCGAAACATCGCTCAAGGACACCGCCCTCATGACCATCGCCGATATCAACAAGAACGGCGGTGTCATGGGGCGCCAGCTTCAACCCGTCGTCGTCGATCCCGCTTCCAACTGGCCGCTCTTCGCCGAGAAAGCCCGCCAGCTGCTCACGCAAGACAAGGTCGCGTGCGTGTTCGGGTGCTGGACATCGGTATCGCGCAAATCAGTGCTGCCCGTGTTCGAAGAACTCAACGGCCTGCTCTTCTATCCCGTGCAATACGAAGGCGAAGAGATGTCGCGCAACGTCTTCTATACCGGCGCCGCGCCGAATCAGCAGGCCATCCCCGCTGTGGAATATTTGATGGGACCGGAAGGCGGCAGCGCCAAACGCTTCTTCCTGCTCGGCACCGACTATGTGTACCCGCGCACGACCAACAAGATCCTGCGCGCCTTCCTCCACTCGAAAGGAGTCAAGGATGCGGATATTCAGGAGGTCTACACACCGTTCGGACATAGCGACTATCAAACCATCGTCGCGAACATCAAGACCTTCGCGCAAGGGGGAAAGACCACGGTCATCTCGACGATCAACGGCGACTCGAACGTTCCGTTCTACAAGGAACTCGGCAACCAGGGGCTGAAAGCCACCGACGTGCCCGTCGTCGCCTTCTCGGTCGGCGAAGAAGAGCTGCGCGGCATCGATACGAAGCCGCTCGTCGGCCATCTCGCCGCATGGAACTACTTCATGTCGGTGAAGAACCCCGCCAACAAGAAGTTCGAAGCCCAATTCGCCGAATGGGTCAAGACGCAGAATCTGCCCGGCGGAAACAAGCGCGTGACGAACGATCCGATGGAAGCGACCTTCGTCGGCATTCACATGTGGAAGCAGGCCGTCGAGAAAGCGAAGAGCACCGATGTCGACAAGGTGCGCGTCGCGATGATCGGACAGAGTGTCGCCGCACCCTCGGGCTTCACGCTAACGATGGACGGCAATCACCATCTGCACAAGCCGGTGATGATCGGCGAGATTCGCGGCGACGGCCAGTTCAACGTCGTCTGGAAAACGAAGACCGCCGTGCGCGCGCAACCGTGGAGCCCGTTCATCGCGGGCAACGAAGGAAAGCCGGATGTCGTTAGTTCCATTCCGTCGTTCCTGCGCCGCTCGCGCGTGCGCACGGCATAAGTCAGTTGCATTGATGGCTTGATGCAAGGCCGCGTGTTCGTGCATGACGTCACCGGCGTCATCGCGCGCGCGGCCGTTTCAGTTCGATCAGAAAGGCCACCATGACCGGCTCGCTCGCCTCCCCTTTTCTGCGCATAGTGCTCACATGCTTCATGGCGCTCGCGCCATTCGCGGCTCATGCACTCACCGCCGATGAGCTCGCCCCGCTCGCCGGCGACGATTTCCAGGCGAAGTCCGCCGCCATCGACAAGCTCATCGCCAACGCCGATGCCCCTTCCGTCGCCGTGCTGAACGCGCTCGCCGATGGCTCGCTCGTCGCGACCGACGACGGCCACGTCATGATGCAAACCGACGACGGCAACAAGGACCCTGTCACCAGCAAGATCGTCGATGCCCCCGACGCGCAAGCGATCACGCTCAACAATTCGCTGCGAACGAAGGTCGCGGGCGCGTTATCGGGCCTGCAACTCGCCTCGCCCGATGTCGCAAAGCGCCGCGAAGCTGTCGCCGCGTTGCTGAAGAACCCGGATGCATCGATGAAGCCGCTGATCGATCGCGCCCGCGCCGCCGAAACCGACACCGAATTAAAGAAGCGCCTCGACACCCTCTGGGCGATGACCGCGCTGCACGATCCCGACGCGAGCAAGCGTCTCGCAGCGGCGCAACTCGTCGCGGCTCGCCATGACCTCGACATGTATGAATTGCTGCGCCCCATCGTCGTCAGGAAAAGCGACGGCAGCTATAACGAATCCGATGAACGCGTGCGCGCCGTTGCGCAAGCGGGCATCGAGGAACTCGATTCGATCCAGCGCCGCAGCGAGATCGCCGGGACGATCTTCGCGGGTCTGTCGCTCGGCAGCGTGCTGCTGCTTGCGGCGCTCGGACTCGCGATCACTTATGGCCTGATCGGCGTCATCAACATGGCGCATGGCGAGTTCCTGATGATCGGCGCGTACGCCACTTACGTCGTTCAAAACTTCGTGCAGCACTACGCCCCCGCCGCTTTTGACTGGTATCCGCTGCTCGCCGTGCCTGCGTCGTTCATGGCGGCGGCGCTTGTCGGCATCGTGCTCGAAAGGCTCGTTTTGAAGCATCTTTATGGACGTCCCCTCGAAACGCTGCTGACCACGTTCGGCATCTCCCTGATATTGATTCAGGCCACGCGCACGACCTTCGGCGCGCAAAACGTGCAAGTGACGAATCCTTCGTGGATGAGCGGCGGCGTCGCGGTCACGCAGAATCTAATCCTCCCGTATAACCGCCTGACGATCCTCGCTTTCTCGATTGCCGTCGTGTTCATCGCGTGGGCCGTGTTGACGCGCACGCGGCTCGGCCTGTTCGTACGCGCTGTCACGCAGAACCGGCGCATGGCCGCGTGCGTCGGGGTGAAGACCGCGCGTGTCGATTCCTATGCGTTCGCATTCGGCGCGGGCATCGCAGGGCTTGGCGGATGCGCGCTTTCGCAGATCGGCAACGTCGGCCCCGATCTCGGGCAGAGCTACATCATCGATTCGTTCATGGCGGTCGTGCTCGGCGGCGTCGGTCAACTGGCGGGCACGGTGATCGGCGGCTTCGGACTCGGACTCGTCAGCAAGGCCATCGAGCCGTTCTGGGGAGCGGTGCTCGCGAAGATCGCGGTGCTCGTGCTCATCGTCCTCTTCATTCAGAAGCGTCCGCAGGGCATGTTCGCCCTCAAGGGCCGCAGCGCGGAGGCTTGACCCATGACCGCCTCGACGAATATCGGCGCGAATCTCGACGTCGCGCCGCAACCGGACCAAAGCGCCGCACGCGCAGGCTTCGCGCTCGGCTTGCCGCCGCGCGCCGCGCTATTGCCACGCAACGGATGGATCGCGCTGATCGCGCTCGTCATCGCGATGGGCGTCTGCGTGCCGCTCTCCGCGCTCGCACTGCCGGAAACGAGCACGTTTCATCTGTCCGCTTATGCGATGACGCTCGTCGGCAAGCTCATGTGCTATGCAATCGGCGCACTCGCGCTCGATCTCGTTTGGGGTTACTGCGGCATTCTGAGCCTCGGGCATGCGCTTTTCTTCGCGCTCGGCGGTTATGCGATCGGCATGTATCTGATGCGATCGATCGGTCGCGAAGGCACGTATCAAAGCGATCTGCCCGACTTCATGGTGTTTCTCGACTGGCGCGAGTTGCCGTGGTACTGGCAAGGCACGGAGCATCTCTGGTATGCGCTGCTGCTCGTCGTGCTGGTGCCGGGCGTCCTTGCGTGGGTCTTCGGCTTCTTTACGTTTCGTTCGCGCGTGAAGGGCGTGTATCTGTCGATCATCACGCAGGCGATGACGTTCGCGGCGATGCTGCTCTTCTATCGCAACGAAACGGGCTTTGGCGGAAACAACGGCTTCACCGATTTCAAGCGCATCGCGGGCTTCCCCGTCACGCATCCCGGCACGCGCACTGCCCTCTTTCTCATCACGTTCGCCGTGCTCGTGCTGGCGTTCCTGGCAGCGCGCTGGATCGTGACATCGAAGCTGGGCCGCGTCGTCACTGGCGTGCGCGATGGCGAAGCGCGCCTGATGTTCCTCGGCTATAGCCCGCTCGCCTACAAGCTCTTCATATGGACGGTGTCCGCGGTGCTGTGCGGCATTGCGGGCGCGCTGTATGTACCGCAGGTGGGCATTATCAATCCGAGTGAGATGTCGCCTGCCAATTCGATTGAAATGGCGATCTGGGTCGCGGTCGGCGGACGCGGCACGCTGATCGGGCCGATCATCGGCGCATTCGCGGTCAATGGCGCGAAGAGCTTTTTCACCGCATATTTCGCCGAGTATTGGCTCTTTTTTCTTGGCCTGATCTTCACGCTCGTGCCCTTGCTCTTGCCTAACGGAATCATGGGACTCATCGACCTTGCGCGTCGCAAGAAGACTGCGGGAGACACTGCGGAATGACCGCTCACAACGCATTGATCGTCGACTTGCCGCCGATTCCGCCTGTCTACGACGACTCGAACCTCAACGGCGTGGCCGCACTCGGGCATGTGCCTGCGCCAGGTGAGATCGACGTATCGCACGGCACGATTCTTTATCTGGAAGACGTGACGGTGAGCTTCGATGGCTTTCGCGCGCTCAACAAACTCACGTTGTCGATCGACGTGGGCGAATTGCGGTGTGTGATCGGCCCGAACGGTGCGGGCAAGACGACGATGATGGACGTGATCACCGGCAAGACGCGGCCTGATGACGGCAAGGTCTTTCTCGGCCAGACGTTCGATCTCACGCGCATGACGGAGCCTGTGATTGCGCGCACGGGCATCGGCCGCAAGTTTCAGAAGCCGACTGTGTTCGAGAATCATCCTGTGTGGGAGAACCTCGAACTCGCGATGAAGACGGACAAGCGGTGGTTCGCTTCGTTGCGGGCGCGGCTCGATCGGGCGGCACAGGCGCGCATCGAGGAGACGCTCGAACTGATTCGCTTGCAGCATCATGCGACGCGGCTGGCGGGAGAGTTATCGCATGGACAGAAGCAGCGGCTTGAGATCGGCATGTTGCTGATGCAGCAACCGGCGCTGCTTTTGCTCGATGAGCCCGCCGCTGGCATGACCGATCACGAGACTATGGAGCTTGCTGAGTTGCTCAATACGCTCCGCGGGTCTTGCTCGATGATGGTCGTCGAGCATGATATGGAGTTTGTTGCTGCGCTGAGCGGTGATAGCGGGAAGGTTACTGTTATGGCCGAAGGGAGTGTTCTTGCAGAAGGCACGCTCGATTGCGTCAAGCGGGATGACGCTGTTGTTGAGTCTTATCTTGGACGGTAGGGGTCTTTCTTTTGACTTTTCGTTGAGCTTGTATTCGTGTCGGTTTTTTAGCTCGCCCCTCCCCGGCGCGCACTATTAGACCGACACGAAAACCCGAAGTCACCCGTACAAAAATCGAGAGCCAAAGCCCCATGCTTGAAGTAGAAAACCTGAACCAATACTACGGCGGCAGCCACATCCTAAGGAATGTGCGACTGACGGCCCCCGACGGAGAGCTAACCGTGCTGCTAGGCCGCAACGGCGTAGGCAAAACGACGCTCCTTCGCTGCCTGATGGGCGTGGTACCGACCAAAAGCGGCACCATCACCTGGCGCGGCGCCAAGATCTCATCGATGCCAACGCATACGCGCGTCTCGAACGGCCTCGCCTATGTCCCGCAAGGCCGCGACATCTTCGGCCGTTTGACCGTCGAAGAGAACCTGCTCGTCGGCGCCGCAAGCCGCAAGGCCCCTTCCAAAATCCCCGATCGCATCTACGAACTCTTTCCCGTTCTGCGCGACATGAAGCATCGTCGCGGCGGCGATCTGTCGGGAGGCCAACAACAGCAACTCGCGATAGGCCGCGCATTGATGAGCGAACCGCAACTGCTGATCCTCGATGAACCGACAGAAGGCATCCAGCCTTCGATCATTCGCGACATCGGCCGCACGCTGCGTCAGCTCGTCGATGAAATGGGCATGACCGTGCTGCTCGTCGAGCAGTATTACGACTTCGCACGCGAACTCGCCGATCAATACTGGGTCATGAGCCGAGGCGAAATCGTCGCAGGCGGCGAGGGATCGCAAATGGATACGCATGGAGTGCGCGAGCTGATCGCCGTATGATGACGCATCATCCCCGATAGCATCGTTTCCATGCATCACGAATCCCACGCGGCGCTCGCCGATCCCGACATCTGGCGCGGCTCGCTCGAGCTCGGCTTCGCACGTCAGCACGACCGCACCGTTTGCACGCATCGCAAGCATGAAGGGCCGCTGCGCCTGCAACGGCCGCTCTATCCCGAAGGCGATATCTGTCATGCGGTGATCGTGCATCCGCCCGGCGGCGTCGCAGGCGGCGATCGCCTGAACATCGACGTCAAGCTCGGCGACGGCTCGCACGCCGTCATCACGACACCCGGCGCGACGAAGTGGTACAAGGCCAACGGCAAGCTCGCGACGCAGCACATCGCTATCGATCTCGCGGCGCACGCGAAGCTCGACTGGCTTCCGCAGAACAACATCGTGTTCGAATCGTCGAACATCGAGTTGGACCTCCGGCTCACGATAGACGAAGGCGCAACGGCCATCGGCTGGGATGCAATGCTGCTTGGCCGCGCCGCCGCTGGCGAACGATGGACGCAAGGGCATATCAAGGCGGTTTCGCGCATCACATATCGCGATGGACGCACGCTCTGGTTCGAACGCAGTCTGATCGAAGCAGGCGACCCATTGCGCGATGCCTTGCAAGGCCTCGCAGGTCATCCCGCTTACGGCACGTTATGGGCGATAGGCCCCGTATGCGACGACGCGCTCGCCGAAGCCATCACCGCACAGTTGCCATTCGACGAGCTCATACGCGCAGGGGCATCGTGCGTTGCGCCCGGCGTGCTGATAGTGCGTGCCGTAAGCCAGTCGATGGAGCCGCTGCAACGCGCGCTCACCGAATGCTGGCTGCGTCTTCGCCCGCTCGTGCATGGTGTCGAAGCGCGGCCGCTCAGGCTCTGGACCACCTGATTGCGCACCACGATGGCGCACAGCGACGCTCCATTCGTGTGCAAGCCGTTCCCATTGGACCCGCGAACCCACATGGCACAAGGCCAGTGCATCGGTGGCACGGCTCTCGCTTGAAGCGTCGGTTCTGACGCAACATAATGAAGAAGCCCAACGCTCATAGAACAAGTCCATGAAACTCACGCCTCGCGAAAAGGACAAGCTCCTGATCTTTACGGCGGCGCTGCTCGCGGAACGCCGTCGCGCACGCGGTCTCAAGCTGAATCATCCCGAAGCCGTCGCTTTCATTTCGGCTGCATTGATGGAGGCGGCCCGCGATGGCAAGACCGTCGCTGAAGTCATGCACTACGGCACCACGCTCCTCACGCGTGACGACGTCATGGAAGGCGTGCCGGAAATGATCCCCGACATTCAGATCGAAGCCACCTTCCCGGACGGCACGAAGCTCGTCACCGTCCACCATCCCATCCCTTGAGACGCACGATGATTCCCGGCGAATATCTGATCGATGACGGCGAGCACGAGCTCAACGCCGGACGCGAGACCGTATCGGTCGTCGTGGCCAACGGCGGCGACCGGCCCGTGCAAGTCGGCTCGCACTATCACTTCTATGAGGTCAACACGGCGCTCGTATTCGATCGCGAGAAGGCGCGCGGCTTCCGGCTCAATATCGCGGCCGGCACCGCGGTGCGCTTCGAGCCGGGACAGGAGCGCACGGTCGAACTCGTCGCGCTGGCAGGCGATCGTCACGTGTACGGCTTCAACGGCCTCATCATGGGCCCACTCTGATCAGGACATAACGACATGACGCTACGCATCGGCCGCCGCGCTTATGCAGAGATGTTCGGCCCGACCACCGGCGACCGCGTGCGCCTCGCCGACACCGATCTCATCATCGAAGTCGAACGCGACTTCACCACCTACGGCGAGGAAGTGAAGTTCGGCGGCGGCAAAGTGATACGCGACGGCATGGGACAGTCGCAACGCACCGCCGCCGATGTCGTCGATACCGTGGTGACCAACGCGCTGATTCTCGATCACTGGGGCATCGTGAAAGCGGATATCGGTATCAAGGGCGGGCGAATCTTTGCCATCGGCAAGGCGGGCAATCCCGACATTCAGCCGAACGTGACCATTGCGATCGGCGCGGCCACCGAAGTGATCGCGGGCGAAGGGATGATCGTGACGGCGGGCGGCGTCGATACGCATATCCATTTCATCAGCCCGCAGCAGATCGACGAGGCGCTCGCAAGCGGCGTCACGACGATGCTCGGCGGCGGCACCGGCCCGGCGACCGGCACCAACGCGACGACATGCACGCCCGGTCCGTGGCATATGGAACGCATGCTGCAGGCCGCCGATGGCTGGCCGGTCAATCTCGGCTTTCTCGGCAAGGGCAACGCGAGCTTGCCGGAGCCGCTCGTCGAGCAGGTCAAGGCGGGCGCGATCGGCCTGAAGCTGCATGAAGACTGGGGCACGACGCCGGCGGCCATCGACAACTGTCTCTCCGTCGCCGACGATACCGACACGCAAGTCGCTATTCACACGGACACGCTCAACGAAGCGGGCTTTGTCGAAGCGACGATCGCCGCGTTCAAGGGCCGCACGATTCACACGTATCACACGGAAGGCGCGGGCGGCGGCCACGCGCCCGACATCATCAAGGTAGCGGGCGAATCGAACGTGCTGCCCTCTTCCACGAATCCGACGCGACCGTACACGGTCAACACGCTCGACGAACATTTAGACATGCTGATGGTTTGCCATCACCTGGACCCGTCGATTGCGGAAGACATTGCATTCGCGGAATCGCGCATCCGCCGGGAGACCATCGCGGCGGAAGACATTCTGCATGACCTCGGCGCGCTGTCCATGCTCTCGTCCGATTCGCAGGCGATGGGCCGTGTCGGCGAAGTCATCATCCGTACATGGCAGACGGCGCACAAGATGAAGGTGCAAAGGGGCGCGCTCGCTGAAGACAACGCACGCAACGACAACTTCCGCGCGAAACGGTACGTCGCGAAGTACACGATCAATCCCGCGATCACGCATGGCATCGCGCATGAAGTGGGATCGATCGAACCGGGAAAGTGGGCCGATCTCGTGTTCTGGGAGCCGGCGTTCTTTGGCGTGAAGCCGGCGATGATCGTCAAGGGCGGCATGATCGCCGTGGCGCAAATGGGCGATCCGAACGCATCCATACCGACGCCGCAGCCCGTGCACTACCGCGAGATGTTCGCGACGCGCGGCGGCGCTCTCGGCAAGACATCGCTGACGTTCGTGTCCCAACTGGCGCTGGAGTCGCGCATCACGGAACGTTATGGCTTGAAAAAGCAGGTGGTGGCGGTGAAGAACTGCCGCAATGTGACGAAGGCCGACATGATTCACAATGCATGGCAGCCGTCCATCAGCGTCGATCCGCAGACCTATCAGGTGATCGCCGATGGTCAATTGCTCACCTGCGATCCCGCCACCGTGCTGCCGATGGCGCAACGCTATTTTCTGTTCTAAAGCTCTATGCGCACTATCGACAAACGTCTCACAGCGAAGCTCGCCCCGGTTCTCGTCAAACGCGCGCCAACAATGACCCTGGCATTCGATTCGCGCGGCAAGAGCCGTCTCGCGGTCACGCTCGATAACGGCGAGGAAGCCGCGCTCGTGATGCCGCGCGGGACCGTGCTCGCCGATGGCGACATGCTCGTCGCCGACGATGGCGGCTTCGTGCGGGTGGTTGCCGCTGCCGAAGACGTGCTCGTCGTGCGTGCGGTGAATCCGCTGGTGCTGATGCGTGCGGCCTACCATCTCGGCAATCGGCATACGCCCGTCGAGATTCACGCGGATCATCTCAAGCTCGAAGCCGACTCCGTTCTCGAAGACATGCTCAAGCGTCTCGGCACGACCGTCACGCGCGAATCGCAGCCGTTTCAGCCGGAAACGGGCGCATACGGCGGCGGGCACAAGCATGGCCATGACGAGACGTTCAGCGAGGACTACGCGCTCGCGCAGAAGGTCTATCACGAGCATCACGGGCACGATCATTCGCAGTGCGGGCACGACCATTCGCACGATCATCATCACCATCATCACGGTCATGCGCACGACTGAACTCACGGCGCTGCTGCATCTCGCGTCGCCTGCGCTGCCTATCGGCGCGTTCAGCTATTCGCAAGGGTTCGAAGCGGCAATCGAACACGGCTTCATACACGATGCCGATAGCACGCGCGAGTGGATTGCAAACGGCCTCTCGCATGTGCTCGCGCGTGGGGAGTTGCCGTTCATCGCGCATCAGATCGAGCGCTGGCGGACGCATGACAGTGCCGCACTTGCCGATGCAAACGAAGAATTCATCGCGAGCCGCGAGTCCGCTGAGTTGCGCCGCGAGACCGAGCAGATGGGGTGGTCGCTTGCGCAATTGTGCGCATCGCTCGAATGGGGCGATGAGGCGCGTCGCGCGACGCTCGCTGCGATGAAGCCCATCGCGCAACCGACGGCCTTCGCGTTCGCGGCGTATGCACACGATGCTTCAACCGATGCGGCGCTCGCCGCTTATGCGTTCAGTTGGGTCGAGAATCAGGCGGCAGCGGCGCTCAAGGCCGTGCCGCTGGGGCAGCTTGCAGGGCAGCGGATCATCGTGGCATTGCGCGCGCCCATCGATGATGCCGTGAGTCGTGCGCTCGCTACATCGCCCGATCAGGTCAATACATTCGCGCCGCAGCTTGGCATCTTGTCGGCGCGGCATGAGTCGCAATACTCGCGGCTCTTCCGTTCTTAACTTGCTTCAAACATCGAATCGAAATCGCATGAACGCTCCTGCTTATTCCGCCGCCGCTCGTCGAACGAAGAAACTGCCGCCGTTGCGCGTGGGCGTCGGCGGGCCCGTGGGTTCCGGTAAAACGACGCTGCTCGAAATGCTCTGCAAGGCGATGCGCGACAAGTACGATCTCGTCGCCATCACCAACGATATCTATACGAAAGAAGATCAGCGGCTTTTGACCGTGGCGGGCGCGTTACCGGCTGAACGGATCATGGGCGTGGAAACGGGCGGCTGTCCGCATACGGCGATCCGCGAAGACGCATCGATCAATCTCGAAGCGGTGGACAGGATGGTGTCGCGCTTTCCGGACGTCGATATCGTGTTCATCGAGTCGGGTGGCGATAATCTGGCGGCTACGTTCAGCCCCGAGCTTTCCGATCTGACCATCTATGTGATCGATGTCGCCGGTGGCGAGAAGATTCCGCGTAAAGGCGGGCCCGGGATTACCAAGTCAGATTTGCTTGTGATCAACAAGACGGACCTTGCGCCTTATGTCGGTGCAAATCTGGATGTGATGGCGAGCGACGCTACAAAAATGCGTGGGGAAAGGCCGTTCGTGATGTGCAATCTCAAGGGACTCGACGGATTGGATGCAGTGATTTCGTTTATCGAGAAGAAAGGGTTGCTGGCGGTGTAAGGGGACACGATTGCGCGCGGCTGCTGGAGGTGGCCCGCTCAACATTGCAAGCTCGAAGCCATTCTCGGGCGCGTTCGGCTAACTGCGCCGTTTTATGTAGCTATTCTAATAAAACCAAAGCGTCATCTCCGCAGCAATCGCTTCACATCACTTCTGACATTCCGGAACGACCGCAAGGGCCGCTGGACGACAGAGCACGTCAATGCAAGACAAAAAAGATCTGCATTTGTTAGCCGGATCACGCATCCGTCGATAGCAAGCTGTTTAGAATCGTTCTTCCGGTGCCGCATCTTCACGCCCGGCCCAACGGGCTTCGCTTTATTCAGCATAACGAATGGTCGTTCGCTTCCTTTTACAGCGGAGAGATTCATGAATACGAGCGCAACCTTGAAAGCGGAAATTAAGCGGCGGGTGAAATGGTCTCTGATCGGCGCAGTCGCCAGACTTCCGGATTCCGTGCAAACCTTGCTTTTCGTTTCAAGCGTCCGCAAGTACGGCAAACGCGTGCCCATTCTGCGGGTCGTCTACAGCGGCTGTTACAGGACTCATCCGATCGACCGCACGCTCGGCACCGATACCGGCGGCATCTATCCGCCCGAATCCGTGACAGGCACTAATGGTCCGGAAAACGGCAACCTTCCTTATATGGGCTGCCAGCCGAGCATTGTCCGGCATGCGCTGAGTCAGCTCGGCGACGTAAGCGGACGCACGTTCATCGACATAGGCTGCGGCAAGGGCCGCCCGATGATCGTCGCAACGGAGTTTCCCTTCGATGCCGTGCTGGGCTACGACATCGCGGCGCCGCTCGTCGATATCGCGAACCGCAACGCAGAGATCGTCGCGCGCCGCTTTCCCGGGCGAACGGCCATGCACGCGTTCGTCGACGATGCGACCCGAATGCCCCTTCCTTCCAAAGACATCGTCGCATTCTTCTTCAACCCGTTCGGCGCGGAACTCATGACCATCATGCGGCAGAAGTTCGAAGCTGCCCTCGCCGATCACACGATCGAACGCCTCACTATCGTCTACATTTATCCGACGTGCGCTCATGTGTACGACCAGTCGCCGATGCTCGCGCGGCAAGCCTCGTTCAACACCCCGTACGCGCCCGGTGAAATCGGCTACGGACCTGACTCGCAACAGGAGGTGATCATCTGGAACGATGCGCGACACGCGCCGGCGTGATCATTTACCTTCACAACGGGCGAATCCAGTAACGCGACCCACGATCTTTTCGCGCGGCATGCGCAGATAGCGCTTGTCCATCTTCGACGAACCGACAGTCAAACAGTACATGCACGGCTATTCTCCTTGGCGCCTTGTCCGGCAGCGCACTCGCTATCTCGTCGCCAATTCCGCCGATGCCGATAAATCAGTTTTCGAAACTGATGGTACGACGCGCAGCGGATGCCTTCCAACATCGATGGAAGGATCTGCTCGCCGTTCATTAGCAGGTCGAAGCGATTGCCGCCGACGACGGGCGATCCGAGCGGCAGTCCAATCGCGCGAAGAAATTGCGGATCGTCGCTCGGATAGAGCCGTTCGATCTTGTGCTCGATTTTCTTCTCGCCGCTCGACAGGTTCGCGATGACCAGCACGACGACGAGCGTAACTCCGATTGGTCGCGACAATCAGGGCGATCGTCCGCATGCACGGCCTCGCTTGGCGGACGGACGTCCCGAAAGGAGATGGATGGGGCGATCCTCCAGGGTGCAATCCGGTGAGATCGCGGCCTTACGCCTCGCGATCCTCCAGCAACGCGCCGAGCACCTTAACCGTCCGTTCCGTCGCCCCGCGATGCCTCGCCGCGAACGCCGCCGCAGCCTCGCTCATCGCGATTCGGCGCGGCTTGTCCGCGAACAATTCGCGCAACGCATCCGCGAGGCCGTGCGGGTCGTCGACACGCAACGCCGCGCCCGCCGCGATGGCATCGTTGGTCGCCTGCGTGAAATTGAACGTGTGCGGTCCGATCAGCACGGGCACGCCCGCCGCACACGCCTCGATCAAATTCTGCCCGCCAAGCGGCAACAGGCTCCCGCCGATGAACGCCAAATCGGCCGCCGCGTAATACGCGCCCAACTCGCCCATCGAATCTCCGAGCAACACCTGCACGTTCGACGGCAATCGCGCCGGCACATCCGCGCCCGATCCCGCCGCGGCCGGCTTCGGCGCCCATACCGAACGGCGCGCGCCCGTCATCCCGGCAGCCGCGATCAACGCGGACACTTCATCGAACCGTTGCGGATGACGCGGCACCAGGATCAGCAGCGCATCCGGCACGTTCAGCGCGGCGAACGCGCGCAGCACGAGCGTCTCCTCGCCTTCGCGCGTGCTCGCGGCGACCCACACGGGACGATCGCCAATCGCCGCGCGCCAGCCCTGTCCGCGCGCCACCAGCTCGGGAGGCGCGCTCATGTCGAACTTGAGGTTACCGAGCACCGCGATGTTGCGCGCGCCGAGGGCGGTCAGACGTTCCGCATCGGAAGGCGTCTGCGCAAGCACACGCGAGAACCCGCCGAACACTTCGCGCACCGCGCGCCCAAAACGCGCCGCGCGCCGGTACGACCGCTCCGACATACGCGCGTTCGTCAACACGAGCGGCACGTCGGCGTGCTTGCATTCGTCGATCAGCGTCGGCCAGACTTCCGTCTCCATCACGATGCCGATCGACGGCCGCCACGCGCGCAGAAAACGCCGCACGAGATGCGGAAGATCGTAGGGAAGATAGCTGCGCAAGACGCGATCGCCGAACAGGTCGATGCCTGTCGCGCGGCCGCTCGGCGTCATGTGCGTGATGAGCAGGCGCGCTTCGGGATGCGCCTTCATCAGCGCTTCGATCAGCGGCTGCGCGGCGCGCGTCTCGCCGACCGATACCGCATGCACCCAGATCAGCGGCGCGAAATCGTCGGAGCGGCGTGCGGGGCCGCGTCCGAATCGTTCGCCGATATGCTCGCGATATCCCCGCTCCTTGCGCGAACGAATCAGAAGACGCAGCACGGCAAGCGGCGCCACGATCCACCACATCGCGCGGTAGATCGCCCTTAGCACAGTCGCCGAGAACGGCGCCGCCGGCGCGGATGCAGCGCCGCTCAAACGAGCGCCCTGCCCTTCAGGCGCTCGAGAATGCCAAGCGGAGCATGATCGGGCCGCGCCATCGCCTTGACGGGCAGGAAGAAAGTCTGCTCCATCATGAACTGGCCGGACATCACCGCATGCGACGTCTGATCCGAAAAGCACACCCACACCGATCCGGGCGGAAACGGCATCGTCTCCTGCGGCGAGGACTTCTGATAATCGAGGTCGGCCTTCATCGCGTCATGCAGATGCAGCATCAGATGGTCATACTCGCTGCGCTTGCTCTTCGTGATGTGCAGCAGATTCATCAGCCACGCGGAACCCGGCGCCTGCGGCTTGATGCCGGGCAGAAAGCGCTTGGCCATGTCTTCGAACGGCTCCCCCACGCGCCACACGCGCGGCGCGCCTGCCGGATTGACGTTGGTGAAGACGCGCAAAATGCGCTCGCCGTAATTCGGACGCGACGGGAATGCATCGACGTGCAGGCGGCTATCGTCCTTGCGCCACGACGTCTCGCGCGTTTCGACCTGATGCAGCCGCAGGCTCGTCGGTGCGACGCGCAGCTTGCCGTCGTATTCGGGGAAGAGCCCGTCGACGAGCGTGCGCGCGTTCGTCTGATACCGGGCGATGAGCGAGCGCACCGCGGACTGCATCACGTTGTCGCCGACGACGCCGTTGAGCGCGCCGCCGTTGGGCGCGAGGCTGATGTTCTTGCGCTTCGGGTCCGCGATTTCCGGATCGAGCAGTGCCTGTTCGCCGCCTTCGATCGCGAAACGCAGGTTGGGAAAGTAGAGGACCTTGCCGTCTTCCACGCCGGCCAGCAACGCCTCGCGCGGTACGGACAGGTTCTTGCCCTGCCAGTCGCAGGATGCGACTTCGATGATCTGAGATTCCGTCATGTGCCTTCCAACTTGATTAAGCTCGCGCACGGCGCTGCGTCTTACGGCATCACAGCAGGCCGAAACCCGCGAGCGCGGCCTTCACTTCGGAGAGTGTCGGATGCCGGCTCGCGTCGCCGAGATTGATCACGTTGGGCGACCAGTAGCCGCCGGTGCGCCATGCGGTCGAGAAATTGTACAACTCGACGGTAGGCCGCTTCAGCGCTGCGGCAATATGAACGAGTCCGGTATCGACGCCTACCGTCGCTGCGGCGCCATCGATCAAACCGACGACCGCCGGCAGCGACAGCTTCGGCGGCACGATCGCGGCCGCGCCGAATTCCTTCGCGAGCTTCTCGCTCGTCGCGCGTTCGGCGTCGCTTCCCCATGGCAGCACGATGGACGCACCGCGCGTCACGAGCGCCTGCCCCAGTTCGATCCACGCGGCTTCGGGCCATTGCTTGTCGGCGCGGGACGTCGCGTGAACGAACACCACATACGGCACGGGCAAATTGAGCCCGAGCGCGGACACCGCGAGCGTCGCGCGCCGAGTATCGATGCCGAAGTCGATGTCGTCGGTCATCTGCGGGCGAGGCAGATCGAGCGCGGCCGCCACGAGTTGACGCGTGCGCTCGACGACGTGCGTGCGCGGCTCGATGGGCACGCGCCGGTCATAGAAGAAGCGCACGGGCCATTCATAGCCCGCGCCCTCCGTGCGATTGCCGAGCCCGACGAGCGGCCCGCGCGCCCAGCTCGCGACCCACGCGGTCTTGATGAGCCCCTGGCAATCGATGACGAGATCGTATTTCTCGGCGGCAAGCTCACGCCTGAACTTGCCGATCTCGCGCCAGTTCGCCGCCGATGCGAAGCCCTTGCGCCAGCGGCGCAGCGAAAACGGGATCGCGCGGCGCACGCCATCGACCAGTTCTACGAGGCTCGCGAAGCTCTCTTCGACCAGCCAGTCGATCTGCGCATCGGGATAACGGCGGCGAATGTCGGCGATGGCCGGCATGTTATGCACGACGTCGCCAAGCGACGACACGCGGACGATCAGGATCTTTTGCACGCTGTGAAGGAAGGCGCGGCTCGCGCGATGGAGATGGATACGAAGCGAGGATTTTAGCGCGGGTTGATCGCGGGACGGGGCCGGTGAGCAGCGGCGGCGTGGCTTTCTCGCAGAAAAAGCCGGTAACATGTCGGGGCAGGCCAGAACGGCTATGGATCAACGAAAGGAGTACGCGATGGGAACGCGTTACGAACAGGACGTCGTGGCATGGGCGCGGGAACAGGCTGCGCTGCTGCGCGCTGGGGAGTTCTCGGCTATCGATGTTGAACATATCGCAGAGGAAATCGAGGACGTGGGCAAGAGTGAGCAACGAGAACTGTCCAGCCGCATGGCCGTCCTGCTGGCGCATCTGCTCAAGTGGCAGTATCAGCCGGGACGCCGCGGATCGAGCTGGCAACGCACGATCAAGGAACAGCGCCGCGCCGTCGGCGTCGCATTGCAGAAGACGCCCAGTCTGACGACTTCGTTGCGTGATCCCGACTGGCTCGTCGGTACATGGGCCGACGCCGTATCGAAAGCAGTCGAGGAAACCGGACTCGACGTCTTCCCCGAAGATCTGCCCTGGTCCACCGAAGAGATCCTGTCTCCGGAGTTCTACCCTGAATAAAAAACGGCGCGATCTTTCGATCGCGCCGTCTTCATCACAGCATCACTCTCAAAACGGCAGCTGTGCGTCCGGCTTCTCCGCCAGAATCACGCGGCGGAAATCTTCCTGAATGCGCTTCAGCGCTTCCTCACTGTCCGCCTCGAAACGCATCACGACAACCGGCGTCGTGTTCGACGAGCGAGCAAGGCCGAACCCGTCCGGATACTCCACACGCAGTCCGTCGATCGTCAGCACGTCGTCCGCGCCTTCGAACTTCGCCGACTTCTGCAGACGCCCGATCAGTTCGAAGTTCTCGCCTTCCTGCAGCTTCAGTTGCAGTTCCGGCGTCGATAGCGAATTCGGCAGATCGTTCAGCAGTTTGCTCGGATCGTCCACGCGCGACAGGATTTCGAGCATGCGTGCGCCGGTGTAAAGGCCATCGTCGAAACCGTACCAGCGGTCCTTGAAGAACACGTGACCGCTCATTTCACCCGCGAGCGGCGCGCCCGTTTCACGCAGCTTTGCCTTCACGAGCGAGTGGCCCGTCTTCCACATCACCGGTTCGCCGCCCTGCTCACGCACCCACTTG
This sequence comes from Caballeronia grimmiae, assembly GCF_022879615.1. Taxonomy (NCBI): domain Bacteria; kingdom Pseudomonadati; phylum Pseudomonadota; class Betaproteobacteria; order Burkholderiales; family Burkholderiaceae; genus Caballeronia; species Caballeronia grimmiae. The sequence continues at coordinate 729,374 of NZ_CP084271.1, read as the reverse complement.
GCGAGATTGCGCGTGCACTTCACGTCGTAAATGATCTGGCCGCCCTTGTTGCGCGACAGCACTTCCTGCGCGAACAGCATCAACTGACGGTCCGGATAAATCACTTGCCCGTCCTTCGTGACGACGCCGAGACGGTCGCCGTCGCCATCGAACGCGAAGCCGATTTCCGCATCCGTTTCCTTCAGCGCCTTGATCACGTCCTGCAAATTTTCGGGATGCGCCGGATCCGGGTGATGGTTCGGGAAGTTGCCGTCGATGTCCGTGAACAGTTCGACGCACTCGCAGCCGAGCGCCTTGAACAGACGCGGCGCGAGACCGCCCGCGACGCCGTTGCCCGCATCGACGACGATCTTCATCGGGCGCGCCGGCTTGATGTCCGAGACGATGCGATCGAGATAGATCTGCGATACGTCGAACTCCGTATAGCTGCCTTCGCCCGACTCGAAGTCGTCGTTGACGATGCGCTGATACAGGCTTTGAATCTGCTCGCCGTAGATGGCCGCGCCGCGCAGCACCATCTTGAAGCCGTTGTAGTCGGGCGGGTTATGGCTGCCCGTCACGACGATGCACGAATCCACGCGGCGCTCGCCCGAGGGCAGCGGCAGCGGCACGCTCGCCGCGAAGTAACCGACAGGCGTCGGCACCATGCCGATATCGATGACATCGACGCCCGCCTCGCGCAGGCCGTCCGCCAGCGCGCCGACGAGTTCCGGACCGGACAGGCGGCCATCGCGGGCCACGACGACGGAATCGCCGCCCTGCTTGCGAATCTCGCTGCCGAACGCACGGCCGATGTTTTTCGCGACATCCGTATCCACCGTCTTGCCGACGATGCCGCGAATGTCATACGCCTTGAAAATGGATTGGGATACCTGGCTCATAAGATGGCTACCTCTTCTGTATTAATTGATGAATTCTCGGCGATGCAGCCATAAGGGCGTGGCAAGTCGTGGCGACAGGTGCGCGCCGACTCCGCCAATATGCGCGCGAACGACTGCGAGGCTCATGTGTCGAGCGTCGGACCATCGCGAGCCTGCCGACGAAACGTTGCAAGCGCCACGCGAGGGCGGGCTTCGGTTCGCACTTATAATCGCTGTCTTTCAGCGCTTTCGATGTTGCGCGTCGCGGTTAAGGCCTGCGCATTCATTCTAATCCAATGCCCAAACGCTCTTTGGCCTTCAGGCCGACGAATGAGTCGCCTTCGCGCGCAACCGCACATAAGCTGATCCTTGACGCGGTTTTATTACGTGATGCGCAACACGTCAAGCGGGCTTCGGTAGCACGGCGCGTGCCCGCGATCATTCAAGGATGCCGCGCATGAAGGTGCTGACGCGCTCGGGCAATCCGGACGTCGCCCGCGCGCTCGCGAACATCGTCTGGCTCGGGCTCGAGCGGCTCACGCAGATCGCGGTGGCCATCGTTATCTCTGGGCTGCTCGCGCGCTATCTCGGCCCCGACGCGTTCGGCAAGTGGCAATACGCGAACACGCTGCTGCTTGTCATTGCACCGATCACATGGGTATGCGGCGCGGAGATTCTCGTCCCTACCATCGTCGACAAACCGCCCGCGCAAACCGGTGCCGTGCTGGGCAGCGCGTTCGTGTTGCGCATGGGCGTGTCGATCGTCGCGCTGCTTCTGACATGGACGTGGATCGCAGCGGGCGGCGCCGATCCGCTCGTCGGCGCGATGCTCGCGGGCCTTGCCGTCACGCTGCTCTTTCGCGAACCGTTTATCGGCGTGATCAACGCGTGGCTGCAAAGCATGACGTACAGCAAGCCGCAACTGATCGCGAGCATGACGACGGCCATCGTGAAAGCCGCGCTCGTCTACGCGCTCGTGCGCATGGCGGCGGGTGCGGCGACGTTCGGCTGGCTATGGGCGCTCGAAGCGGCGGCCATCGCCGGCGCGCTCGTGTTCTATTACATGCGCCGTCACGGCGGCACGCTCGGCTGGCGTTTCGACCGCGCGCTCTTTCGTCATTTCGCAAGCGCGGGCACGGTGTTCTGGATCGGCCTCATCTGCATGTATCTGTTCCTGAAGCTCGACCGTCTGATGCTCGCGCATCGCGTATCGTTCGCCGAACTCGGGCTTTATTCCGCTGCACAACAACTGAACGAAAACTGGATCGCGCTTGCGCTGATGCTCTCGCAAACCATCGCGCCGGCGTTCGTGTATCGCGTAACGGAAACGGCGCGGCTGAAGCGCAACCTGCTGCGCCTCTTCGCGATGACAGCCGTGCTGATGATCGCGGGCGCCGCCGTGCTGGATGCGCTGGCGGGCTTCATCATCGCGCGTGTGTTCGGGCCGAACTATGCGAGCGCGGCGGATATCTTCCGCTGGGCCGTGTGGCTTTCAGTGCCCGCGGGCATCGAAGCAATCGGCAATCTCGTGTTGCTCAAGTATCAGGCGAAGTACGTGCTGCTTGCGAAGTGGCTGCTTGCGCTTGCCGTTGCGTTCGCGGTCAATGCGTACGCCATTCCGCGTTTCAACGGCTACGGCGCGTTGATCGGACTGGCGGCGGGTTACGTGGCGGCGGCATCGGTGAACTTCTACTACATTCGTTTCCGGCTGCGCGCATGACCGATCTTTCCGACGTAGCCGTCCTGATTCCGGCCTATCACGGCCAGGCCGATGTCGAACGCACGCTTGCCTCGTTCAAGGAAGCGTCGCGTGTGCGCGTCTTGATCGTCGATGACGGCAGCACGCCGCCCATCGTCGCGCCTTTGATCGACGGCCTCGACATCGAAATCGTGCGCATGGCGCAGAACGGCGGCATCGAGCGCGCGCTGCAAGCGGGCATCGACGCGCTCGCTGAACGCGGCATGCGTTACGCGGCGCGCATCGACGCGGGCGATCTCGCGACGCCTGGCCGTCTTGCAGCACAACGCGCGTATCTCGAAGCGCATCCGGATGTTGCGGTCGTCGGCATGTGGACGCATGTCGTCGCGACGAACGGCGCCCCGCTCTTCGATCTCACGCCGCCCACCGACCCCGCCGCGATTCGCCGCACGATGCTCGCGCGCTCCTGCTTCGCGCATCCGTCGCTGATGCTGCGTGTCGATGCGGTGCGCGAAGTCGGCAACTATCAGGCGAAGTATCGCGCCGCCGAAGACCTCGATTTGGTGCTGCGGCTGATGGCGCGTTATGACGGCGCGAACCTGCCTGAATTCGGGCTTTACTACGAGCTGAACGAAGGCGGCATCAGCGCGACGAAGCGGCGAACGCAGACCATGTCAACGCTGCGGCTGCAACTGCGTTACTTCCGTGCGGCGAATCCGTTCGACTGGATCGGAGTCGTGAAAAGCATCGCGCATCTGCTGCTGCCGTATCGCGCGCTGCGTGCGCTCAAGGCCCGGCTGTTCAAAGCCGCATCGCGCTAAAACGAAAACTTCCGGATGAACGAAAACAAGTCCAGCCTACGCATCGCCCTCGTGTGCAACACGGCCTGGGCCATTTATACGTATCGGCGCGGCGTATTGCGGATGCTGACCGAGCGCGGCGCGGAAGTGACGATCATCGCACCGCGCGATCGCACGTTCGAACCGCTCATCGAAATGGGCTGCCGTTGCGTCGAACTGCCGGTGGCTTCGAAGGGCACCGATCCGCGCCAGGACCTGAACACGATGATCGCGCTCTACCGCGAATATCGGGCGACGAGTCCGCATCTCGTCTTTCACTACACGATCAAGCCGAACATCTACGGCTCGCTTGCCGCCATGCTCGCGCGGGTGCCGTCCATCGCGGTGACGACCGGTCTCGGCTACGTGTTCATTCAGAAGAGCCGCACGGCGCAGATCGCCAAGCGGCTCTATCGGTTCGCGTTTCGCTTTCCGCGCGAAGTCTGGTTTTTGAATCGCGACGATCATCAGGCTTTCGTCGACGAAAATCTGCTCGCGCATCCGGATCGCGCGCGGCGTCTGCATGGTGAAGGCGTCGATCTCGATGACTTCGCGCTCGCACCCCTGCCGCGCCGCGAAGACTTCGTGTTCATCCTGATTGGGCGGCTGCTGTGGGATAAAGGCGTGGCGGAATACGTGGAGGCGGCGCGGCGTTTGCGGCGGCGCCATCCGCATGCGCGCTTTCAATTGCTCGGGCCGGTCGGCGTCGATAACCCCAGCGCGATCAGCCGCACGGACGTAGAGGCGTGGGAGCATGAGAATATCGTCGAGTATCTGGGCGAAGCGAACGACGTGCGTCCGCTCGTCGCCGCAGCGGATTGCGTCGTGTTGCCGTCGTATCGCGAAGGCGTGCCGCGCACGCTGATGGAAGCCTCCGCGATGGGCCGCCCGATCGTCGCGACCGATGTGCCCGGCTGCCGCGAAGTGGTCGAGCACGGCGTCAACGGCTTCCTCTGCGAAGTAAAAAGCGCCGATAGCCTGGCCGAGCAGCTCGAACGCATGCTGACGCTGCCCTTCGAAGAACGCGAAGCGATGGCGCTGCGTGGCCGCGAAAAAGTCGCCCGCGAATTCGACGAGAAAAAGGTCGTCGAACGATACAAGAGCACAATACACGCTATTACCGGCATTTCACTCTGAACCGCGCTTCCTGGAGAGCATCACAATGAATGGCACGAACCCAAGCGCCAGCGGCATCAAAGGCACCATCCTCGTGACCGGCGGTGCGGGCTTTATCGGCTCGCACACGTGCGTCGAACTGCTCGATGCGGGCTACGGCGTCGTGGTCATCGACAACCTCGTCAACAGCCGCGCGGAATCGTTGAAGCGCGTGGAACGCATCACGGGCAAGCGCGTGACCTTCTATCAGGAAGACGCACGCGATGAAGCCGCGCTGAACCGCATCCTCGACGCCCATGCGATCACCGCCGCGATCCACTTCGCCGCGCTGAAAGCCGTGGGCGAATCGGTGGCGAAGCCGATCGACTACTACAGCAACAACATCGGCAGTCTGCTCGCAGTGCTGAAGGTGATGGGCGAGCGCAACGTGCGCAACTTCGTGTTCAGTTCGTCGGCCACGGTGTACGGCGTGCCGCAGTCGGTGCCGATCGACGAATCGTTCCCGCTGTCCGCGACGAATCCCTACGGCCAGTCGAAGCTGATCGCCGAGCAGATTCTGCGGGATCTCGAAGTCTCCGATCCGTCGTGGCGCATCGCGACGCTGCGCTATTTCAATCCGGTCGGCGCGCACCAAAGCGGCCTCATCGGTGAAGATCCGGCGGGCGTGCCGAACAACCTGATGCCTTATGTCGCGCAAGTGGCGGTCGGCAAGCTCGAACGGCTGCGCGTGTTCGGCAGCGATTACGATACGCACGACGGCACCGGCGTGCGCGATTACATCCATGTGGTCGATCTCGCACGCGGACACATTGCCGCAATCGACGCGCTGAAGCGGCTCGACCGCAGCTTCGTCGTCAATCTCGGCACGGGGCAAGGCTATAGCGTGCTGGATGTCGTGAAGGCGTTCGAGCGTGCTTCGGGCAAGCCCGTACCCTATGAACTCGTGCCGCGCCGTCCGGGCGATGTCGCCGCCTGCTATGCCGACCCCGGCGCCGCGCTGGCGCTGATCGGCTGGCGCGCGGAGCACGGCATCGAACGCATGTGCGCAGATCACTGGCGCTGGCAGTCGCAGAATCCGCAAGGGTTCGCTTAAAGTCGCGCCGCGCCCCGCATCGCATAGTCGTTGGTTCGATGCCGGGCGCTGTCATCAACCGGTCCATTTTTCATGCTTAGTTTCGCGCTTGCTTTTCTGGTCTCGCTCTTCGTGACCTTGTTGATCGTGCGCTTTGCACACTTGCAGGAAGGCGTGCTCGGCGACACCGACCTCGCCGGCGTGCAGAAGTTTCACGCGCGTCCGGTGCCGCGCATCGGCGGCGTCGGCATCCTGTGCGGGCTGACCGCATCGGCGGTGCAGTTGCGATGGAGCTATCCGCTGGTATCGGCCGGCATTCTCGGCATCATTGCGTGCGGCATGCCCGCGTTTTTGTCCGGGCTGCTCGAAGACCTGACCAAACGCGTGACGCCACTCGTGCGCCTTCTCTGTACGATGGCCGCAGCCGGTCTCGCTTATGCGCTCCTGAATATCGCGGTGACACGCATCAGCGTGCCGCCGCTCGATTTCCTGCTCTCCTACGCGGTCATTTCATGCGCGGTGACGGTGCTTGCCGTCGCGGCGCTGGCGAATGCGGTGAACATCATCGATGGCTTTAACGGCCTTGCATCGATGGTCACGTTCATGATGTTCGCGTCGCTCGCCTATGTCGCGTTCCAGGTGCATGACCCGATCGTGCTGTCGGGATCGCTCATCATGATGGGCGCGGTGATGGGCTTCTTCATCTGGAATTTTCCGGCGGGCCTGATCTTTCTCGGCGATGGCGGCGCGTACTTCGTCGGCTTCATGCTGAGCGAACTGTCGATCATGCTCGTGATGCGCAATCGCGATGTCTCCGCTTGGTATCCGGTGCTGCTTTTCATGTACCCGATCTTCGAGACGTGCTTCTCGATCTATCGCAAGAAGTTCATTCGCGGCATGTCCCCCGGCATTCCGGATGGCGTGCATCTGCATATGCTCGTCTACAAGCGGCTGATGCGCTGGGCCGTCGGCGCGCAGAACGCACGCGAAATCACGCGGCGCAATTCGCTGACATCACCTTACTTGTGGCTGCTGTGCCTGATCGCCGTGATTCCCGCGACGCTCTTCTGGCGGCATACGGTGCATCTGTTCTGCTTTGTCGTCGTGTTCGCGGTGACTTACGTGTGGCTCTACGTGAGCATTGTCCGCTTCAAGGCGCCGCGCTGGATGGTGTTTCGCAGGCCGCATACGGTGAAGAAATAGCGCCCGCCTTTGCACGAGCCGACGCCGCCCTCTTCGGGCGGCGTTTTCATTACACGCCAGATTTCAGGTGCTTTCTGAAGAAATCGGCGGTTCGGCCATTCGCAAGTTTCGCTGCGGCTGCATCGTAATGTGCGCCCTGATTGCGTGCGAACGCATGATGACAGCCGGGATAGGTGTACGCCTCGATGTTCTCGCGCCCCTGCACCGCCGCGAGCACCCGATTGCGCGCTTCGGCATTGATGAACTCATCTTCTTCCGCCAGATGAATGAGCAGCGGAATCTTGATGTTCGGCACTTCATCCAGGTGCTGGTCCGTGCCGCCGCCGTAGTACGACACCGATGCATCGACATCCGTGCGCGCGGCGCTGAGAAACGACAGCAGCCCACCGAGACAGAAGCCGACCGAGCCAATCTTTCCCTGCACTTGGGACAGGCCACGCGCGAAGCCGATAGTCGCCGCGATATCCTCGACGCCGGTGTTCAGGTCGAATGCGTTGTAGTACTTCATCGCCTGCTGCCATTCGGCTTCGGTGCGATCCGTGAGATTCACGTTCGGCTCGATCCGCCAGAAAAGGTCCGGGCATAACGCCACGTAACCCTGTCGTGCGTATTCGTCGGTGGTTTCGCGCATGTCGCCGTTGATACCGAAAATCTCCTGAAGAACGACGACGGCGGGCGCGGGCGTCTGCGTGGGAAACGCAATGTAGGCGTCGAAATCGCCATCGGGTGTAGAGATGCTGAGCATGTCGGACATGGGTTCTCCTTCCATGAGGGCTGCGGCATCTCTTTGATACGCGAAAAACGACGGATGCGCCAGCACGATTCGCCAGCGCGATCGCCGTCCAATCCTTCAGGCAGGCGCTGCACCCGGCAGGCCGCGCGCGACGCCGCGAGCGACGGCGAGGTATTGCGCAGCGGTATCAGCGAGCGTGAGGCCGTTGAGCGGCCTGTGCGAACGCGGCTGCGTCAGCGCGGAAACGAGCGCATCGGCGTAGGCGGCGGTATCGTCGGGATCGCAAAGACGCACGCCGGGAAAATCCGCCGCGAATGCAAACGGCCGGATGGTGCTCGCGACCACCGGCACGCCTGACGCCAGCGCCTCCAGAAAAGCGATGCTGTGTCCTTCCGAGCGCGAAGGCATCGCGAACACGCTCGACGAAAACAGCAGTTCCGCGATATCCGAACGCGGCCCCTGCAGCGTCACGTTATCGGAGAGGCCGAGCTTGTCGATGAGATCGCTCACGGCTGCGTGATACGCCGGATCTTCGATCACGCCGCACAGAAGCAGCCGCGCATCGGGCACGCGTTCGACGACCCGCTGGAACGCATGCACCGTCGAGAGCTGATTCTTCACCGACGTATAGCGTCCGATCTGCACGATCTGTTGCGATGCGTTCACTGCACCATGCGCCGCGCGCATCGAAAAGCGCGACATGTCCACGCCGTTCGGGATCAGCGTCATCGACGGATGACGGCCGACGGCGCGCACGTAATCGTCGATATTCGCCGGCGATACGGCGATCACCGCGCGCGCCCGCCGCGACAGCATGCGTTCGACACGCCGGAACATCGCGCTCTCGAAGTCGTTGGTGGCCGAGTGCATCACGTAGACGACCGGCACGCCGAGCGGCAGCATGCGCGCATAGAACGCGGGGATCGTCGCGTGCGCGAAGATCACGTCCGCGCGATACCCGCTCATGGTCCGATACAGATTCCACAGCTTGCCGAAGCGTCCTTGCGCGTGCTGCGGAAAGAGACACTGCACGCCGTTCGCCACCAGTTCCGCCTGCAACGCGGTGAAGTCGTCATGTGCAGGCGTCAGCGATGCGATCGCGACCGTTTGCCCGCCGCGTTGCTGATGTATCGCCAAGTCTTTCGCCAGCACTTCCGCACCGGAAAGACGCGGCGCGAGCACGAGATGGATGATCCGCATTAAGCCTCCTTCACGCTTCGATAGAGCATCCATGCAGCAGCCGAACCGAGGCCCGCTGTCATCGCCCATGCAATGCCCGTCACACCCCACAGATGCATCGCGACAGGCACGGTCACGCACAGCACGATCGCCTGAATGATCGACGCGTGCGTCGCGACCTTCGGCATGCCCGCCGCACGCAGCCACGACACGAGCACCGCGATGACCGCGCCGATCGCCATGTTGATGACGAAGATCCTGAAGAGCGGCACCGCCGACAGCCACGCCGGTCCCAGCACGAAATTGAAGAGCGGCTCGGCGGCGATGCGCAGCACGATCACGAGCACCGTCAGGCCGACGCCCGCGAGCAGCAGATAGCGGCGAAACAGCTTGCGTGCACCTGCAACGTCGCGCCGGAGATGCTCGGAGAACGTCGGAAACAGATACTGCGACATCGCGATGGCGGCATCGGCGAGCAGCATCTGCGCGAGCTTCGACGACATCTGATACGCGCCCAGCTGCATCGGTCCGAGCAGCTTGGCGACGACCACCTTGTCGAACTGATTGAGCAGCAGATTGACGACGCTGCCTGCCCAGATCCATCGGCTGAAGTTGACGTAGTGCGAGATGCCCGCAAACGAAAAGCGAATCGGCGGACGCGGCGACATGGCGGTCCAGGTCAGCGTGGTCTTCAGCAATTCGCCCGCAACGAGGCCGATGAGCACCGAATAGGCGCCCGCGCCCGATAGCGCGCATACGAGTCCCACTGCGCAATCGGTGAACGCCGCCGATGTCTCCACGCCCGCCAGCGCCTGAAAGCCGCGATGTCGCGTGACGATGAAATACGCCGGCGAGGCAACGCCGCGCATGATGGGTAACACGGTCGCAAGCAGAATCAGTCCGATGGAGCCGCTCATGTGGAACTGGCTCGTCATCAGTGGCGCGAGCGCGGCAAGCAGGAGGCCGATCAACACGCCGCGCATCGCGAGCGTGGCCCATACCGCGCCGAGCTCATCGTGCGTGGGCGCATCACGCCCTTGCACGACGGCCTGTGCAAGCCCGGTATCGGACAAGGATTCGGCGATAGCCACCGCAAGCAGCGCAATGCTCACCGCGCCGATCGCTTCCGGCCCGAGTATGCGGCCGATGGCCAGGAACTTCACGGCAACGAGGCCGCGCACCACCACTTGTTGCAGGAGCACCCAGAACGCGGCATCGTGCCCGAATCGCGCGCGTGCTGGCATAAACGGTAGCCGGACAGATCTCACTCAATTTCCCCGCGCTGCTGATGTTTATTCGATTCGTGGCGCGGCGATATGTCGGTATCGCGCGCGATCCACCTTGCGCGCCACGCCGACGCACCATGTCCGGACGACGGGTGCGCGCACGACGACGCTTGTTTTCAGGCGACTGACGCAGAGTATCGTGACCGCATCCGTTGCGGACGACAACGCGTAGTGCTAATCGGCCCTGCGTGGTGGTAGTGAGGATTGACGGATCGCGTTGCGTGTCCTCGACCACATCCGGCGATGCCGGTGACGCCTCAAAATGCAGCGTGCCTCACTCCACCATTACCATGCCGGATACCAACATCATGGCGAACGAGACCGTCCTCATCATCGAGCCCGATTTCAGCGGCCATCGCTGGCGCTATGCGGAATGGGCCGCGAACGCGTATATGGAAGCGGGTTATCGCTGCCTCATCGTGACGCAGCCGCGTAACGCCGAGCATCCGCTCGTCAGGAAGATTCGCGAGCAAGGCGGCGGTGCGCTCGACATCACGCTCGTTGCGCCGCCCGAGCATCGCGGGCGCAAGGGTCTTTCTTCGATCAGCTATATGCGCTCGCACGAAGAGTTCCGGCATGCGTATGCAATGGCCAGCCGCGAGCGCAAGGTCGCGCTCGTCGTCGTGCCTTATGTCGATTACTTTCTGCTCGCGCTGCCGTTTCTGCGCTCGCCGTTCGGCAAGACGCCCTGGGTCGGCGTCACGATGCGCTCGAACTTTCATCATCATCTCGTCGGCGTGCGCGCGCCGCGCCGGCCGCTCGTCAATGCGGTGAAATCGAAGCTCTTCGCGCGTGCGGTTCGCGTGGGCGGCATGAAGACGCTGCTGACCATCGACCCGACTTTGTCGGACTGGTGGAAGCGCAACGCGGGCCATAGCGGGCGCACAGCGATCGAATATCTCGCCGATCCGTTTCCGGATGCGCGCGCAGCCGAGCCATCGGCGGCGAAGCAAAGGCTCGGGCTTTCGGACGGCAAGCATGTGCTCGTGTATGGCGCGATCAACGATCGCAAGGGCCTCTTCGAACTGATCGATGCGCTCGCCGCGCGCAACGGCGATGCACATGCGCCGACGCTCGTCATCGCCGGCAAGCAGGACAACGATGCGCGCGCCTTGCTGGCAGCGGCGGTCGCCAGGCTCACGCCCGCGCCGGTCGTGTTGGATCGCTTCATCCCGAGCGAGATGGAGCTGGACCTTTTCTCCGCGTGCGATGTGGTGTGGCTCGGCTATAAAGGCCACTACGGCATGAGCGGCGTGCTCGTGCAGGCGTTCCGCTTCGGCAAGCCGGTGGTCGCGACGGCCGATGGACTGATCGGCTGGTTCTGCCTCACGGGGGATTTGGGGCCCGTCATCGATGATCTGTCGCCTGCATCGATCAACCGTGCGCTCGACGATGTGCTCGCGCGACGCACTCGGCCTGTCGTTCAAGGGCATCTGCTCGAACGCAACACGCTTGCGCAATTCAAGGAAACGCTGCGTCAGGTGATGGCCTGATCCGTTGCAATAAAGAGCCGGTGCTTGCGATAACCGCAAGCACCGGCTTTTTTCATCTCAAGCCTGACGGCCCACCACTTCGGACACTTCGACTTTCCGCTTCGCAGGGAACAACGCATCGCGAATGCGGAGGAACGGAAACTCGACAGCACGCGTCGTTACATAGCCCACGATGATTGCGATGGCGAATTGCGCCGCCATGATGACGCCCCACGCGGGTATCGCCGGCAGATTCAGCGCCGCGGCCTTGCGGATGAGCATGTCGCCCGGCGCGAGCGCCAGCGAATGCCACAGATAGATGCCATACGAGTACACGCCGATCCACCCGATCACGCGATAGATCAGCGTCTCGCGCACGCGCCCGGAGTACTCGAGCGTCAGCACGATCAACGCGCAATAGCCGAGCGCTTGAACCGTATAACCGATGCTTTGATCCACCGCCGGGTTGCGCGTGCCGAGCACGAGCCACAGCGCGAGGCCCGCGACGATCGCAATCAGCACGCCCTTTCTCTCGGCGATCCCGCGATACACCGCGGGCTTGAGCCAGTAGATCGCGGCGAGCATCACGCCGAACAGCAGGCTGTCGATGCGGTATTGCGTATAGAAGAAGGTCCCCTGGAGATCGCCGTTATAGACCGCGATGCTGCGCGCAATCAGCACGGCGACGCAGATGCCGGCGAGCACGGTCAGTATCGTATTGATGCGGGTTTGCCAGCGCGCGAACACGATCAGCAGCAGCGGCAGGAACAGATAGAAATGCTCCTCGACTGCGAGGCTCCAAGTCTGCGCGACCGACGAACCGAAGTAGTTCTGCATGTGCGTGAGGTTCTGCACGAGGAACGTATCGGCCGGATGCCGCCCCACGATCACATGGAACAGGATCAGCGCGTAGTACGCGGGCCATATCTTGAAGATGCGCCGCACGATGAAGCGCCCTGCATCGATGCGCCCTTCCTGCGCGTATTGCTTCAACAGCAAGCCGCCGACGAGAAAGCCGCTCAGCGTGAAGAAAAGATTCACGCCTTCATGGCCGAAGCTCTTGAGCGGATATTCGATCGCGGCAATGAACGCACTGCCCGTCGGATACGAATGAAAGTGAAACCCCATGACTGCGATGATGGCAAGGCCCCGGATGAAATCGAGCTCGATCGATCGATTGGGTCCTGACATGCGTGTGGCGCCGAAAAGGCTCATGGCCTTCCCCCTGTCTGCGAAGGTCTTGTTTGTATTGGATGCCTCGCCGCCCGGGTCCTCATATCGGCGCACGCACGCGCATCGCGATTATCGTGGTCTCACACCGGTATTCCGGCAGTGCAATGTTCGTTCGAGAAGGGCGGTGCAATCGGCCAGAATCGCGTTCTTAGCCGACAGCGCGTCGCGCGCTACGTGACCTCGCCAACACACGAACGATGCGAACTTGACGAGCGTGGTGCGGCGCACATGGCCATCCGTCGATTCGCGCCGAAGACTAGTTGCTAAACGCCGCGCCGGCGGATCGCGCTTCTACCCGCTGATATATTCGACGCACAAATACGGGGTACCCGGGGACCGTCGCTCGAGCTTTGACCAAGCATCCGACACGCGACTTCAGGCTTCCAGGGCACGCACCGGCTCAATGCCGCGAAGCCATCTAAAGAGAACGCCATGCGCAACAAGTTCGCCGTCGTCTGGATCTGGCTTTTTCTGCTGCCGCTCGCTTTCGACTTCAAGGCCGCAGAAACCGCCAGCAAGGCCATACAGATTCTGCTCACCATTCCCGCGATAGGCGCGGCCTGCGCCCTGCTGATGATCGCTCCGCGATTCGCACAGCGCTCGCGGCTGCGCACGATCATCACGTCGCTCTTTCTCGTCACGATGCTCGGCAGTGTCGCGACGCAAGTGCTGCAAGGAAACGATTCGGGGAACTACATGCGCGTGATCCTGCCGTTCGCGCTCATGCTGCTCGGCTATTTCGTCGCTTGCCGTCCGTGGGATTCGCAGCGGCTCGAACAGATTGAACGCGCGATGTTCTGGTCGATGGTGGCATCGCTCGTGTTCAGCTTCGCCTATGGCATGGCGACCGGCGGTGGACTGGAGAACGTGCGCTTTCGCATCGTATCGGTCACGTTCCTTTGCCTGCAAGGTCTCTTGCTGCATGAGTTCGTCGTCGCCAAGCGCATGACGAAGCTGACCGTGCTGCTGTTTCTCGCGACGGTCGTGATCGAGCTGCTGAGCGTCACGCGCAGTCTGCTCGTCGGCACGATGCTGCTCTTCGCCTTCGCGACGTGGCTCGCCGCGCCTTCGGCCAGGCATCTCTTCAAGGCGGGACTGCGCGCAGTCATGATCGCCGCCTTGCTCGGCGCGATGGTCGCCGCTTCCGCCGCGTTCTTCCCTGCGGTGGCCGAGCACTGGTCGCAGCGCATGTCGTTTGCGAAGGCCACGGAATCGGGCCGCGATCCGACGACCATCACGCGTCTTGCAGAAATGAAGGACCAGTACGATCAAACGATGTCGGACACGCTGTCCGTTATCGTCGGCAAGGGCTACGGCCACGACTATCGCTATTCGCCGGACTATCTGCCGGACCTCGCCGGCCAGTTCACGCCGAAGGATTTCTACGCGATCAAGGAATGGGCGGCGGGACACAACTTCTGGGTCTATCAGTTCTTCGCCGGCGGCGTGCTGTTCGGCATCGCGCTGCCGATCGCCGTGCTGTGGGCGCTGTATCGCGGCTCGATGGCGTATCGCGCGTGGCGGCGCCGCTCGCCGGATGCCGTCTATCTGCCCGTGCTTGGCCGCGCGCTGCTCGTCGTCGCCGCGCTGCCTGCGACATCGGTCGGCGGCAACCCGCTTGGCAACCGCTTCTCCGGCATCGTGTTCGGCGTCGCGCTTGGCTTGCTCGTCGCGGCCTTTGCACGCATCGCTCAAAACATGCGGATGCGCGCGGCACATGCTTCGGCGCATCAGGCATCGATGAGAAGGCGCTATGGCGGCACGCGACAGGACGTTCATCCGAACTACGATCCGTTTTACGGTCCGATGCCGGACATGCTGCCATCACACGCAGCAGCCATCGCGCACGATCATCATGGACAAGACCGACACGAGCCGCCATCGGGTGCGGGTTCGCTCGCACCGTACGCATGATGCGATCGCCAGTGCCATCGCATATGTCAATGTCAACGATTCCGGGGCTCGTTGCTTCATGAAGATTCTGCATCTGCTGTCCACCGTCGATCCGCGTGCGGGCGGTCCCACAGAGGGCGTGCTGCAAAGCGGCCTCAGCATGCGCGCGATGGGCCATCAAATCGAAGTCGTATCGCTCGATGCACCGGATGCGCCCTATCTCAAGGCGTTTCCGTTGCGTCTGCATGCGCTCGGTCCGTCGCGCGGCTTCTATGGGCTATGTCCGCGGCTCGTGCCGTGGCTCGCCGAACATGCGGTTCGCTTCGACGCGATCATCGTCAACGGTCTCTGGCAATACCACAGCTTCGGCGCATGGAAGGCGCTGCGCGGCAGCAACGTGCCGTATTACGTGTTCCCGCATGGCATGCTCGATCCGTGGTTCAAGCGCACGTATCCGCTCAAGCATCTGAAGAAGTGCCTGTACTGGCCCTGGGCTGAATATCGCGTGTTGCGCGATGCGAGGCGCGTGCTCTTCACGACGCAAGAGGAACGCTTGCTCGCGCGCGAATCGTTCAGGCTTTATCGTGCGAACGAAGAAGTCGTGTCGTTCGGCACGCGCCAGCCGCCCGCTGATTCGACGACATTGCGCAACGCGTTTCTGTCGAAGTTTCCGCAACTCGCGGGCAAGCGCGCGATTCTCTTCCTCGGCCGCATTCACGAGAAGAAAGGATGTGATCTGCTGCTGAAGGCCTTCGCGGCCGTGCGCGATATCGACCCTCGCGCGCATCTGGTGATGGCCGGTCCCGACGATAGCGAATGGGCCAGACAGCTGCGCACCCTTGCGAAGGAACTCGGCATCGAGGACCGCACGACGTGGACGGGCATGCTCACCGGCGATCTCAAGTGGGGCGCTTTCCGCACGAGCGACGTATTCGCGTTGCCGTCGCATCAGGAGAACTTCGGCATTGCCGTGGCAGAAGCGCTGGGCTCGAAGCTGCCGGTACTGATCTCCGACAAGGTCAACATCTGGCGCGAAGTGAAGGAAGACGGCGCGGGCATCGTCACGAGCGATACGGTCGACGGCGCCATTGAGGCGCTATCGACCTGGCTGCGCATGGACGCCGACGCGGCAGCCGCGATGCGCGAGCAGGCGCTTGCCACCTTCATGCAGCGCTTTCACGTCGATGCGATGTCGAAAGACCTCGTGCGTGTGCTGCGCGAAACGGCAAACCGGCGCGATGGCGGCGTCACGCGCGGTCTGGTCAGCGAGGCGACTGGATAGCGCTCGCAAAGCGGTTTTGCACCGCGATGATCTTGCTTGCGCAGTCGTCGTAATCCGAGCCCTTCGCGCGCTCGGGGCCATACATGCCGCGGCATTGCGCATAGAGCGAGATCGTCGCGCCATTGCCCTTTGCCACGCGCGTGGCCGAATAAACCGGCTTGCCCGAACGCAAAGGCAAGTCGCTCTCGATAGCGTCGGCATCGGCGCGAATCACCGGCTGATTCGAATTCTGCTCGATATAACGCTTCGTCATATCCCACATCGCATTGCATTGCGCGGCGTCGCGACACGCGAGCGTCGCGTTTCGCTGCGCCGTCTCGAGCGCCTGTTCCGAGCGCGTGAAACCCTGAGCCTTCAGCGCGTCCTTCTCGGGCGAGGAACATGCTGCGAGCAATACGGAAGCAATAGCGATGACGGTGAGCTTTTTCACAGGCGATCCAATTCGAAGCGATGAACGGATGCCGATTATAGCCACCAAAGAAAACGCCGCCGGTCTTCCGAACCGGCGGCGCCCCCTTCCCCTACATGCCAGGCTTCACGCCAGGTCTCCCCGCATATGCATGGCCGATGCCGCCATCGGCAGCGATTCGGCTTGTTTCTCGTGACGCATCGGCTTGCCGGACGCCGTGACGATCGTCGGCGCTGCATCGTCGCTCTTGATGACGCGCTGAAGATGCCCCGCCAGTCGCAAGGTCAGCGCGGCGATGGTGATCGTCGGGAAATTCGCGCCGACGGTCGGGAACACCGAGCTTCCCGCCACGTACAGATTGCTCATGCCGTGGACCTTCAGGTTGCGGTCCACCACGCCGTTCTTCGGCGAATCGTGCATGCGCGTCGTGCCCATGTGATGCCACGTGCCTTCGAGCTGCGCCGGCCACGGCTTGCCTTGCAGCGGCTCGTCGAGCGTGACATCGGCCACGCCGCCGCGCCGCAGTTCCGTCGCGATATGCGCGACAGTGCGATCAAACGTGCGCTTCACGAGCTCGGTCACCTGCCAGTCCACCTTAACGCGATTCATGCCGAGCGCGTCTTTTTGCGCGGACAGTGTCACGCGGCTATCGCGATTCGGCTCCGCTTCCACGATGGTCTGAATCTTCACTTCCGTGATGAGCGGACGCGGCTGCAACAGACGCGCGAGACCGAAGCAGGCGGTATCGACGGGATGCGTCATCATCGTGACGAGGTCCGCCGCCATGCTGTAGCCCGGCTGGTCCTTCTTGAGCATGGCCTGCTTCGCGCGGATGAGCGCCTCGGAGCCCTTCGTGTTCTCGCCACGGAACACCGAATAGAACCACGCACGCGCATTGAGCAGCTTCTCGCGCTTCAGTGTCTTTTGCGTCAGCGCAAACTGCGACGAGATGAACGTGCCGTTCGCGGAGACCGCCTTGTTCTGATAGTGATACTTGATGTCGTAGAGCTTGTTGCGCGCCCACTCCTTCTTGAAGTGCACGCTCGCCGACATGATGCGCGGATGGTCCATGAAATAGCGGCCGACCAGATCATTGCCGTTGCCAAGACCTGCCGCCTGCACCTTGTTCGACGAAAGCAGCAGCCGCGCATTCTCGATGCCGCCCGTCGCGAGCACGAACACTTTTGCGCGAATCGCGAAGCGGCGGCCGGACAGCGTGCCGACATCGATCTTCGTGACGGAGCGCGCATCGGTATCGGTGTCGATGTTCAACGCGTTCGCGTACAGGAACACGCGCACGCTTTTCGCCGCCAGCAGCTCCTTGCGATACACCTTGCCGAAGCGCACGGGCGGGCTGAACTGCGAGATCGTGTCGCGCACGTTGCCGCTCAGGAACGGATGACGCCGCACGTCCGGCCGGTTGATCGCCGCTTCCCAATGCGCGGGATCGAAATTGTTCTCGCCGAGTTGCAGCAGCGCATGGGTGCGCTCGTAATACGGGCGCAGTTCTTCAAGGCCGAACGGCCAGCCGCTGTCGGCCACCCAGTCGCGCTTCTCGAAGTCCCACGGATCGAGCGGGCGGCACCATCCGCCCCAGCAGTTGCTGCTGCCGCCGAGAAAGCGGCTGCGGCATCCATCGGCGAATTCGTAAGGAACGCCAACGTTCTCGCCACGATAGAGATCGCGCGTGTCGTTGTCCGCCTTATATCCGCCGCTTTCCAGCAGACACGCGCTGATGCCCTGCTTCTCCAGCTCCAGCGCCAGCGTTATGCCGGCGACACCCGCGCCGACGATGCATACCGTGGTCTCGATGACTGCGCCTTCGTCCACGCTCCGGCTGTCAATGAACATGCCCCGTGCTCCCTCTTATTTTCATGCTTTAAGCGATGCCGCGCTGCGGCCTTCATGCAGCGCCCTCGTGATGCCTTGCCCGTCTGTCATGCAGGAAAGCGCTTCCTGATGAATCGCACCGGATTGCCGCCGTACACGCCCTCGGCTTCCAGCGAGCGATGCACCACGGAAAGCGGCGTAACGAGCGCCGATCGTCCGATGGTGACGCCCATCTGCACGACGCATTTCGATGTGATCCATACGCCGTCTTCGATCACGATCGGCGCGACCTGCAAATCCATGCTGCCGGCCGCATCGTGCGATCCGGTCGTGAGAAACGTGCCTTGCGAAATGCACACATTCGAACCGATGCGGATATCGGTCTGGTTATAGATCCACGCATCGACGCCGAACCAGCAGTTATCGCCGACTTCGAGATTCCACGGCGCCTTCACGCGAATGGGATGCGGCATGCGACAGTTCCTGCCGATGCGCGCGCCGAACGCCCGCAACAGCGCCACACGCACGAACGAAACCGGAATCAGCTTGTTATTGATGAAGCATGCTTCGACGAAGAACCACACGAGCTCGATGAGAAAGCTGCGCTTCGCGACGAAGTTGCCCGGACCCGCGAGCGAAAGATCGATGACATTGCCGCGTTTGATCCGCGCGTCGTGTTTGTCGTCGCTGCGCCCGTCGCTGGGCGCGCCGATGCATCGCTCGTCGATCGCTCTGTCCATGTAATCCCCGGCCTTGTTCGCTGTGCGCTTGCTGCGCGTGGTCGCGCGCATTGATTCTTCGAATACAAGGTGATGTGCAGTCTTCGTTGCTTGTTATTCGTATCGATCGCGCCATGGCGCTGGACCGCATACGGTGAACCGATTATCAGCGAACGTCAAAATGCGCCACGTGCGCTATGACACGCTTGGCCGCATCGGCAAGACATTTGGCGGCACTAGTCGGAGCCTGACCGTAAGCTCCCGGCCATGCGTATGCGATTCATCACGCCGCGTGGAGTAGCGTACCGATGCGCCGGTGCAATCTCTGTACAACGCATGACAGAGCATTCAGGAATGCATGCCGATCACTGCAACAAAGTCCCGGAGGATCGAATGAAACACGAGCTACGCGCGGCGCTCATGCCGCTTGTGCTGGCTACGCTGATCGCATCGCCCCTTGCGCATGCGGGCAATTTCGCCGATGCGGCGATCGCGAAGCAGGCGGGCGGCGGCGTGCCGTCGGAAATGGATTTGCTAGGCAGTCCGGATCGATACGCCGATCCCTACGGCGCGCCGGTCAACGGCAAAGGCGGACAGCGCGGGCCGATCACGAATGCGCAGACCGCGCAGGGCATATCGCCAACGGACAAGCTGCTCGCGCAACAGAATGGCTATGCGGGAAATCCTGGCGCGGGCGCGCAATTGCGGCGCGTCGGACGCAATGCGGATGCGAAGGCGATGATGATGCCTCAGGCCGCGGCAGCGACGCTTTATCGCACGCCCGATGGGTTGAAGCCGCCGGCGAAAGCCGTGCGGCCGAGAGAGATTTACAAGTCGCCGTATTGAGGACGGGTGATCGGCCGTTCAGATCACCGAACGGCCGACGATACTGCTCACTCGATCTTTTCGACTTGCGGCATGATCGGTGCGCGTTCCTTCATGCGAACGATGGGCAGTTCGACGGCGTCGCCGCCACGGACTGCGGCCGCATCGCCGACGAGCGACTTCAAGCGCTCTTCGAGCCGCGCGAACACCGATTGCGGCGAAAGCCGTTCTTGCGCGAAGAGGCGCCCTTCCTCACCATAGCGCGCACGCAGCGCCGGGTTGCGCACGAGCATCTCGATGGCATCGGTCAATGCGTCGACGCTTTCCGGCTCGATCACGACACCGCGCCCCGATACCGCTTCATATAACTCGGTGCCGGGATGGGCCATCGCGACGACAGCGCGCGCACTTGCAAACATGCCGGTGAGCTTCGAGGGCATGACGAGGTCGGCGACATCGCCGCGTTGCGGCAGCACGTGGATGTCCGCGAGATTCAATAGCTCGTTGAGACGCTCGACCGGTTGCAGTGAGAGAAAGCGCGTATTCGGCAAATCCGCGCAACGCTTTTGCAGCTCGGCCTTGGTCGCGCCGTTGCCGCAGAAGACGAACACCACGTCATCGCGCGATGCAAATTCAGCGGCGGCGGCCGCCAACACTTCGAGGCCTTGCTTCGCGCCCATGTTGCCCGAGTAAAGCACCACTTTCGTGTGCTCGCCAATGCCGAGTTCGCGCCGGAACGCGTTCGGACCGTCGAGCGGATAGATCGCGGTGGTATCGACCCAGTTCGGGAGATGGAAGGCATCGGCGGGTGCGACGCCCTTCTTCACCGCGCGCTCGACCATCTTGTCGGATATCGAGGACACCACGTCGAAGCGGCGCATCAGCCAGCGTTCGAACGCAAGCGCGCCACGCGCCGCGCGTGCGTTCTTCAGCAGGCCGAGATCGAACGCCGCATCTACTTCGAAATCCTGAATATGCAGCCATGACCGCGCGCCGGTGAATCGGGCCAGTGCGAGCGCGCCGGGCGCGTTCGCCAGGCTCGGTGCGATGGTCATCACGACATGCGGACGCCAGAGCGCGTGCAGCATCAGCGCAGGCAGCGACAGGGCCGCGAACGAGCCCAGATGCAGCATGCGCTTCGCTCCGCTCGGCTTCTTCGGCACCCACAACGGCGCGCGCGACAGGCGCACGCCCTTGCGCGTCTCGAAGCGAGGCCGCCAGCTTGCATAGCCCTTGCCGACCTTCCATTCCGGATAGTACGGCGGCGCGCAGACGACGCGCACGTCGTGCCCACTCTGCGCCAGCGCTTCCGCCATTTCCGCCGTGTATTTGCCGGTTCCCGTCAACTCGGGCGCGTAGTTCAGCCCGTATATCAGTATTTTCATGTGGTCCCTCGCCCGACAATCGCGCTTCGAATCCCGGGCGTGTCCTCGTCGCCCGCAAAGCGCCAACCCTCGATCACTGCGTGTGTAGCGCCCTCCTTCCCCGTGTCGACCGACTCATCAGTTCGTCAGCAGCAGCGCACAGCCCCGAGCTATGCTGGCCGCAGCCGATGGCGGATCGAAGCGCTGAATGACTTCGGTGCAGCGCTTCGCGACGCCCGCCGTATCGGCGAACGCTTCCAGCGATTTGAGCATGGTTCGATGCAGGCTCGCGACATCGCCCGCAGGGAACGCATAGCCCGACACCCCTTCGACGACCAGCTCCGGCACGCAGCCGCAGCTCTCGCTCACGATCACAGGACAGCCGTGATTCAATGCTTCGTTCGTCACGAGGCCCCACGGCTCGCGCTTGCTCGGCAAAACCATGCAACTTGCGCCGAAGTATTCGCGCGAGAGCGGCGCGTCCTGAAGGCTGCCCAGGAAATGCACCGCGCCTTGCAGGCCCGCATCGGCCACCTGCTTCTTCAGTTCATCGCCGAGCGGCCCCGTTCCCACGATGCGCAACTCCGCATCCGGCACGCTCTTTCTCAGTATCTTGAACGCTTCGACGAGCGTATCGATACCTTTCTCCGCTGACAAGCGCCCAACGAACAGAAACACAGGCTTGTTGCCTTGCCGATGCGCGAGCCGGTCGGGAACCACCGTTTCCGGCGAGAACGAGCGCGGCAATGCAGCGGCCTGGCACGGAATGAAAATCTTCTCCTGCTTCGCTCCGAGCGACATCAGATACTCGCGGCTGCGCGTGCCGAATGCGAAATAACCATCGCACAGCGCAAAGAACACGCGCTTCGGAATCGACGTCAGCATGCGGCGCGGATTGTCGCGTGCGGTCGAATCGCAGAACACGGCGCGGCGCTTCCCCGTCACGATGCATGCGGCCATCATCGCCCAGTATTCGGGACGGTGATAACCCGGCAAAACCACGAGATCGGATTTCGCCTTCAGCACTTCCCAGACGAGGCGCGCGGTCATGCGCCAGGTGGGCACGTCTTCATAGCATCCGTTGTAGAGCTTCTTCATCGGATAGCGATGAAACGAGTAATCGACATCGGAGAAGCCGATGCGGTCGTGCTCGGTATCCGCGATCTGCACCATCGAATAGCGGATGGAGCCGGTCCCCGAGATGTTGTGCAGCGCGGACAGGACTTCCCCTTTGTGCCGCGACCACACCACGTTATGAAAGATGGTCACTGAAGCTGACATTATTGTTTTATCCCCGCGAAAGGATGCGTCGCGACTCAGGCAGTCACCAGGGTCTGCGGCATCGATGCATAGCGTTCAAGGAAGTCCCCGTACGTCGCGCGTATGCCTTCTTCGAGCGCGATCGACGCCTTCCATCCCATGCTTTCCAGTTTCGATACATCGAGCAGCTTGCGCGGCGTACCGTCCGGCTTGCTCGCATCGAACACGAGTTCGCCTTCGAAGCCCACGACGCGGCACACGGTCTGCGCCAGTTCGCGGATGGTCAGATCATGGCCGACGCCCACGTTGAACACGCCGTCGTTCACGTCGCTTTCCATGAGGAAAGTCGCGGCGTCGGCGAGATCTTCGACATGCAGGAACTCGCGGCGCGGCGAGCCGGTGCCCCACACCGGGAGCGATTCATCGCCGCGCAGCTTCGCTTCGTGCGCCTTGCGCATCAGCGCGGGCAACACATGGCTGCTCTTCAGATCGTAGTTGTCGTTCGGGCCGTACAGGTTGGTCGGCATCACCGAAACGAAGTGCGTGCCGTACTGACGGTTATAGGCCTCGCACATCTTGAGGCCCGCAATCTTCGCGATGGCATACGCTTCGTTGGTCGGCTCCAGCTCCGATTGCAGGAGATACGTCTCCTTGATGGGCTGCGGGCAGGCCTTCGGATAGATGCACGAGGACCCGAAGAAAACCAGCTTCGACACGTTCCAGCGGCAGGCCGCATGGATCACGTTCGTTTCGATCGCGAGGTTCTCGTAGATGAACGAGGCGGGCATCGTCGAATTGGCGAGGATGCCGCCCACGCGCGCTGCCGCCAGAAACACCACGTCGATCTGATTCTCTTCGAAGAAGAGATTCACGCCGCCCTGATCGGTGAGATCGAGATGCGCCTTCGTGCGCGTGATGATGTTCTGATAACCGGCGGCCTTGAGACGGCGCACCAGCGCCGATCCCACCATGCCCCGATGCCCCGCCACGAAGATACGTGCTTGCTTGTCCATGGCGGCTTACTCGTGATGTTCGAGGGCCTTGAAACCGGCCAGCGTGACGAGTGCGTCGCGACGTGCAATCTGATAATCCGCACGCACCATCTCCTTCACGAGCGACTGGAACGACGTGACCGGACGCCAGCCGAGCTTCTCGTGCGCCTTGGTCGGATCGCCCAGCAGCGTCTCGACTTCGGTCGGGCGGAAGTAGCGCGGATCGACGCGCACGATGACCTGTCCCGGACGCAGCTTCGTCTCACGGCCTTCCACGCGATCGACGATGCCGATCTCATTGACGCCCTCGCCCTCGAAGCGCACGTGCACGCCGAGTTCCGCTGCCGCCTGCTGCACGAATTCGCGCACGCTGTACTGCACGCCCGTTGCGATGACGAAGTCCTCGGCCTGCTCCTGCTGCAGCATCATCCATTGCATCTCGACGTAGTCGCGCGCATGGCCCCAGTCACGCATCGCGGACAGGTTGCCGAGATACAGATCGTCCTGCAGGCCCGCGGCGATACGCGCGATGGCGCGCGTGATCTTGCGCGTGACGAAGGTCTCGCCGCGCACCGGCGATTCGTGATTGAACAGAATGCCGTTGCATGCGTACATGCCATACGCTTCGCGGTAGTTGACCGTGATCCAGTATGCGTAGAGCTTCGCGACCGCATACGGGCTGCGCGGATAGAACGGCGTGGTTTCGCGCTGCGGAATCTCCTGCACGAGGCCATACAGTTCCGAGGTCGATGCCTGATAGAAGCGTGTCTTCTTCTCGAGGCCGAGAATGCGGATCGCTTCGAGAATGCGCAGTGCGCCGAGGCCATCGGCGTTCGCCGTGTATTCGGGTTCTTCGAAGGAAACGGCCACGTGGCTTTGCGCAGCCAGATTGTAGATTTCGTCCGGCATCACGCGCTGAATGATGCGCACGAGGCTCGTCGAATCGGTCAGGTCGCCGTGATGCAGAAAGAGACGCTGATCCGGATCGTGCGGATCGCGATAAAGATGGTCGATGCGGTCAGTGTTGAAAAGCGAGCTGCGGCGCTTGATGCCGTGTACTTCATAGCCCTTGTTGAGCAGCAGTTCGGCCAGATACGACCCATCCTGCCCCGTGATCCCCGTGATCAAAGCAACTTTGCGGTCCATGCTTAACCCCTATTCTTCGGTCTGAATGCGGCGCGCGTACGCGCCGCGTTATTTTTATTGCTGGCCTTGCCTATTTTTTTATTCGGCGATGCTCTCGTAGCCGTAGTAGCCCGCGTACGTGCTGCCCATCAACATCTTCGATTGCGGCACGTCGGTCAGCAGAACGCCCTTCATGTTCACCCCGCCGTGCTGCAGGCGTTTCATCGTCTCGCCGATTTCCTGGACCTGGTTCTTGCCGTGCCGCACGACGAGCAGGCTCGTGCCCGCGTGCTTGCCGATCACGGTCGCGTCGGTGACGGCGAGGACCGGCGGGGTATCGACGATCACCAGGTCGTACATCTGCTTCAGTTGATCGAGCATTTCGCCGAGACGCTCGCTTGCGAGCAATTCCGACGGATGCGACGGCAACGTGCCCTTCGTGATCAGGTCCACGCCCGGCAACACGTCATGCAGGATCGCGCTGTTGACATCCGCGCCCATCAGCACGTCGGACAAGCCCGGCGAATGGCGCACGCCGAAGTGCGAGTGGATATCGCCACGGCGCATGTCGCCGTCGATCAGAAGCACGCGCTTTCTCGTCGATGCAACCAGCGTCGCGAGGTTCGCCGACAGGAATGACTTGCCGGCTTCCGGACGCGAGCCCGTCATCATCACAACGTTGTTGCGCGCATCGGCGAGTTGCAGTTGCAGCGAGGTGCGCAGGCTGCGAATGCCCTCGACCGCTGCATCTTCGGGCGCTTGGGCGGCCAGCACGTGCATGCCTTCACTGCGCATGCCGACCTTGCGTTGCAGGCGAAGCTGCGTATCGCTGCGCGGCACGATGGCGAACACGCGAACGCCGAGCTGCTTCTCGATCTCTTCCGGACGCTCCACGCCGCCATACAGCGACTTGCGGACGAACGCGAACAGGATGCCGAGCGCGAGGCCCACGCCAGCCGAAATCAGGATGACGATGAGGCGCTTCGGGCGCACCGGATCGTCCGCCGGCTGTGCATAGTCGACGACGCGCACGTTGCCGATCTGCCCGGCCTTCGCGATGCGCAGTTGTTGCGCGCTGTTGAGCAGGTTCGTGTACAGCTCGGTGTTCACGCGGACATCGCGCAGATAGCGCAGCGCCGTTTGCTCGGTGTCCGGCAGCGTCGATACGTTCTTGCCGAGGCGCGTCTGCGCACCGGAGAGCGAAGCGATCTGCGCATCGAGCGCCTGCACCGAAGGATGATGCGGCGTGAAGCGTTGCGACAGTTCCGCGCGTTGCTGTTGCAGGTCCGTGAGCTTCGTCTTGTTGTCGACGATCTGCTGCAGCAGCAGGCGGCTTTCCTCGCTCAGATCCACCGTGCCCTGGCGATTGCGGAACGTGTTGTAGCGCTGCTCCGCTTCGTCGAGCTGCTTCTTCAGCACCGGCAATTGCTGATCGAGGAAGGCGAGCGTGTGCTCCGCTTCGGCCGATCGCTTGTCCGAGTCCTGCTGCACGAAGCGGTTCGCGATGTTGTTGACGATCTGCGAGATCTCTTTCGGGTTGCGCCCTTCGAGGCTCACGCTGATGATGCCCGATTGCAGGGCCGTTTCAGCGACCGTCAGACGCTGCTGCAGATTGTCGATGGTCGTGAGCGTCGAGAAACGCTGGACGTCGAAGTGCACGCCCGGCGCGCCGACGAGCTTGTCGACCTTCAGCCTGATCGGACCTTGCGGCGTCATGCCCGACGCTTCCTGGCCGACCTTGCCCGACAGAACCGCCACGCCGTTCGGATCGTTCAGCACATACGCGCCGTTCTCGCCCGCCACGATCGTGAACTTCTGCTCGTACAGTTCCTTCGGCGTATCGAAGAGCGGCACGTCGATCTGCTCTTTGCCCCATGCGAAGCGCGACAGATAGCCTTCCGGCACCTTCACGTCGAACGTGGACAATGCGCTGCCGATCACGCCGCCGAGCACCGGCACCGTATGCGGCGCGGCGGCGATGTCGAGGTGAAGACGGCGCACCGTATCGTCGACGACGAGGCGCGAGCGCAGCAGTTCGATCTGCGCGGCCGTGGTGGATTTCGCGTCGAACATCTGCGACACGGCTTGCACCGCGTTGACGTTCGCGTTCGCGTTGTTGTTGGCGTTGGTCTCTTCGGTCTGGATCAGCGCGTCGGCCTTGTAGGTCGGCGGCGCAACGAATGCATACGCGGCGCCCAATGCGACCACCGCGAGCATAACGACCGTCACGAGTTTCCAGTTGCCGAAGACGGCCGCCAGATAGTCGGATAATCGCAACTCGTCGCCGGTCGAGACGTCCGAGTAGCGTGCATCAAAGTTTATGGCCATGGTCTCGCTCGCTTATTTCTTTGAAAAGTCGCACAGAACGCCGGCGCGCCCCGCGCGCGCCGGTTGAAGCCAAAAAAACGAAGTTTTACTTGGTGATGACCGCTGCCGTCAGACCCGCGTTGATCGCGGGCAGCAGCAGGTTCAGCACGCGGCTGAAGCGGACAAGGCCGTTGTTATCGACGTAGACCACGTCCTTCGGCTGCAGCTCGAAGCTGTTCGCAAGCAGCATGGACACCGGCGAACGCGCGTCGAGTTTGTAGACCTCGGGGTTGTCCGTCTGGCCATTGCGAATCACGTACAGCTCCTTCGGATCCGACGTCTCGGCGTTGAAGCTGCCGGCCTGCGAGATCGCATCCGAGAGCGTCAGCTTGCCGTTGCGCATCGGGATCACCGTGGCCGGCTTGGTCACTTCACCCATCACGTACACGCCGTTGTCTTCGCGTGAATCGATGCGCAATGCATCGCCCGGCTTCAGCATGATATCCGCCGGGCTGCGGCCCTTCGCGGTCATGCCCGCCATGTTGATGTGATAGGTGACGCCGTCACGAATCAGCGTGACGCGGCTTTGATCCGCGCTCGTCGCGAAACCGCCCGCACGCCCGATGGCTTCGGTGAGCGTCATCGGAATGTCGTTGATCTGCAGCGAGCCGGGCGTGCGCACTTCGCCGTCGATATAAACCTGCGACGCACGGAACGAAGCGACGCGCACCGTCAGTTGCGGCTTCACGAAGACCTTCGACAGCTCCGCGTACAGTTCGCGCTGGACCTGCGATTCGGTCTTGCCCGCGACGTGCAGCGCGCGGTTCACATACGGGAATTGCAGATTGCCGTCGGCATCGACGACGAAGCCAGGCGCGGCATCGGCTGGACGCGTCTGCTGCGGCGGCTGCCCGAGCGCGGCGACCAGTTCAGGGTGATCCCAGACCGTGATCTGGAGCACGTCGCCCGGTCCGAGCACGTATGCGGTCGGCTTGCCGTAGAGGCTCGCGTTCGGATCGACCGTTGACGACGGCTGCGCGGCCTTCAGCTTGCGCACGAGCGAGAGGTCGATCGGCGTGATCGGAATGTTCACGGCGGTCGCGGTATCGCCCTGGTCGGTCGACGTTTCGGCGAGCGCGGCCGGCTTTTCCATGTGCATGCCCGGTGCGAGCGCGCATCCTGCGAAGATCACGCAGAGAGAAGCTGCAGCCGCCAGGCTCGAAAGCCGGAAGACGCCCGACACGTTGGTATTGGCGGCCATGGTCGTGGTGCCCGGTTGTTGTTGATTGTGCATGATGGTCGTCCCCTGCATTCAATAAGCGTTGGTGTGGCGTAGTCCCTTGAAGATCGTTGCGGCAATGATTTTCATGTCGAGGCCGAACGACCAATTACCCAGGTAGTACAAATCGTGAGCGACGCGTCCTTCCATTTTTTCGATGAGATCGGTCTCTCCCCGAAAGCCGTTGACCTGCGCCCAGCCGGTGATACCCGGCTTGATCCGGTAACGATGGATGTACCCCGACACGACCTTCTGATAGAGATCGTCATGCTCCAGTGCGTGGGGACGCGGGCCCACGACCGACATGTCGCCGAGCAGAACGTTGAAGAACTGCGGCAGCTCATCGAGGCTGGTACGGCGCAGGAATGCCCCGACACGGGTCACGCGCGGATCATTGCGCGTGGCCTGCCGAACCACTCCGGCCTGTTCCGTGTGCAGTCGCATCGAACGGAACTTGTAGATTCGAAACACACGGCCGTCCGCGCCCTTGCGACGCTGCCTGAAGAAGACCGGACCGCGCGACGTCAGCTTGATCGCGATTGCAATGGCGATCAGCAGCGGCGAGATGGCGATGATCGCGCCGAGCGCGAACACGCGGTCGAAGATTTCCTTCTGCAACAGCGCGCTTTGCGAGATCGGCGATGCAACGAGGTTGATCGCGGTTTCGCCGAGCAGGTCCGTCGTGCTGCTTTCGAAGAGCGAGAGGCTGCGCACGTCCGGCATGAAGCGCACGTTCACGAGCTCTTCGCGGAACTCGTTCACGAAGCGATGGATCGTGCGTTCCTCGGAAAGCGGCAGCGCGAGCCAAACTTCATGCACGTTGTGCGTGCGTACGTAGTTCACGAAGGCATCGTGATCCTCGAACACGGGAACGCGCGCGTTGAGCCGGCCCGATTCGGGCGCCACGTTGAACACGGCGCTCGCACGAAAGCCCGAATTCTTCGCACGTTCGAGCTTCCTGACGATGGAATTGCAATGCTTGCCGCAACCGACGACAGCCACCTGATGCAGGTTGATGCCAGCATTGCGCATGCGTGCAAGCACGACATGCGTGAGAAGCCGCCCGCCGATCATGAGCACGCCGGACATCGCGGTCCAGTACGCAAACCAGAGGCGCGATACATAGTCGAGCCGATGCAGCGAGAACATCAGCGCCAGCGCGCAGCCCTGCACCACCAGCCAGCCAAGCGACACCTGGCAGATGAGCATCACCTTCCTGCGGCCGCGCCATGATTCATAGACGCCGAAGCCCGGAAAGAGGGCAAGCGAAAACGCTGCCGCAAAAGCGACGAACACCGCCGAATAGGCGGGCACCGCTATGTTTTCGAACCTGATCTGCGACGCCACCGCCGCGCCGCCGACGATCATGGCGACGTCGAAGAGGCGCGCGAGCAATCCTTGTAAATCGCGCATGTCTTTTCCCCGAACGAAATCGATCCCGCCCAGCTAAGTTTTCATTTACCCCTCGCATGCCGCGGCGAACTATCGCGCGCCGCTGCGAGGGACCCAGTGCCATGCACCCGCTAAACGCGGTGCTCAGCTACGGCCATACGTATCGTCGAAACGAACGATGTCGTCCTCGCCGAGATAGCTGCCCGACTGCACTTCGATCATCTCGAGCGGTACCTTGCCCGGATTTTCGAGGCGATGCCGCACGCCCAGCGGAATGAACGTCGATTCGTTCTCCGAAAGAAGAAACTGTTCTTCGCCGCGCGTGACGAGTGCCGTGCCGCACACGACGATCCAGTGCTCCGCGCGATGGTGATGCATCTGCAGCGAAAGCTGCGCGCCCGGCGCAACGACGATGCGCTTCACCTGGAACCGCTCGCCATGCTCGATCGAGTCATAGAAGCCCCACGGACGGCGCACCTTGCGATGCGTGTCGGCTTCGGGCGCATGCTGTTCGCGGATGCGCGCGACGAGACCCTTGATGTCCTGCACGCGCGAACGATCGGCGACGAGCACCGCGTCATCCGTTTCGACGACGATGATGTTCGTCGTGCCGACGCATGCGACGAGGCGTCCGCCTTCCGAGCGCGCATAGCTCGAAGTCGCGCCTTCGAACACCACGCGGCCGCTCGCGACGTTGCCCGAGTCGTCCTTGTCCATCGCGTCCCAGACGGCGTCCCACGAGCCGAGATCGGACCAGCCTGCGACGAGCGGCACCACGATGCCTTCGCACGGTGCGTTCGGCGTGCCGATGTGCTCCATCACCGCGTAGTCGATCGAATCGGACGGCGTACTGCCGAACTGCGCCGCGTTGGGGCGGAAGAACTTGCCGTCGTCCTTGCCTTCGCCGAGCGCCGCGCTGCATGCCGCGAACATCTCGGGATTGAGCTTCTGCAGCGCGGCCAGCCACACGCTTGCGCGCACGACGAAGATGCCGCTGTTCCACCAGTACGTGCCCGCTGCGACGTATTGCGCGGCGAGTTCGGCGGCGGGCTTCTCGACGAAGCGGTCGATCTGATGCGCGCCGTCGGAGAGCGCGCCGCCGAGGCGGATATAGCCGAAGCCGGTGTCGGGACGCGTCGGCGGAATGCCGAGCGTGGCGATCGCGCCGCGTTCCGCGTGCTCGGCGGCGATCGCGATTGCGCGATGCAGCGCCGGGATATCGGCGATAGAGTGATCGGCGGGCATCGCGACCATGATCGCGTCGCGGCCATCCTTGCATGCGGCGAGCGCGGCCAGCGTGAGCGCGGGCGCCGTATCGCGGCGTGCCGGCTCGACGATGATCTTCGCGCTGACGCCGCTTTCGCGCGTCTGCTCTTCCGTCGTGAAGCGATGCTCTTCACCGCACACGATGATCGGCTCGGCGCTCACGTTGAAGTCGCCCGTAAAGCCTTTCATGCGCGAAACGGTGGCTTGCAAAAGCGAGTCGCGACCGACGACGCCGATCAATTGCTTCGGAAACTGTTCACGGGACATCGGCCACAGGCGCGTGCCCGAGCCGCCGGCCAAAATGACGGAAACCAGCCGGCGGCACGGCGTGGCCGTCACGGCGCCCACCTGCACCTCGCTGCTTGTCGTCACTTCGCCTTGCGTGCGTGTTTCATTGCTCATCGTAGGACTCCTGCCTGCATGTTCGTTCGCGGCTTGCTTGACATCACTGCCGCCCGAGAATGATTGGGCCCCGGACCAAGATGGTCCGGCCAAATGTTCGACGCTTTACGCCACCCCTGTCCGGTACCCCACACAGAGGGACGCTGATGCTTCGGCCTTGCTGTCTCCTGGCCCTTCTGACGCGTCCGGCTCTCAGCCGTTTGCCTCGCGCCGGCTTTGCATCCGGTATTCGGTCGGCGAAATCAGAAGGCGCTTGCGGAAAATCTTGGCGAGCCTGTCGCCGTTGCCCATGCCGCTTCTGCGCGCGATCTTGTCCACCGGCAACTCCGAGTCGGTGAGCAGCGCGCAGGTCACGGCAAGGCGTGCCTGCAGCAGATAATCGGATGGCGTGATGCCCATCTCGATCTTGAAGCGGCGCAGGAAGTTGCGCTCGCTCATCGCGGCGACTTGCGCCGCATCGACGACGGAGATCGGCCGCTCGCAGTTGTCCTGGAGCCACCGCGCCGCCGCGCGAATCTTGTCGCCCGCCGATGCCGCGCCGCTGTCGCCAAGAATCGACACGAGCTTCGCGGCAGAGCCGGGCATGAGACGTTCGGCCACGCTGCGCGAGATGTCGAGTCCGAGATCTCGCTTCACGATCATCAGCGCGCCCTTCATCGATTCGTAGCGATCGCCGCCTTCACCCGATTGCTCGTCGCGCACGAGCGGCATGATCGCGTTGCCATAGCGGGCCTGCGCATCGTGTGCGTAACCGATGCCCGCCGCCTCCAGCACCTTGCGGCCTTCGGAGATCGACTTGATCGCCGTGGTCTTGCCGTTCACGCGGCGCAGCCATTCGACGATGCGATCGTCCTTCGCGGCTTCCTCGGCGCCGCGTCCGCCAGCGACGAAGAGCGCATCGAAGCCGCCGTAGTGGCGTGCGTCGAGACCGTCGGTCCAGACACGCACCGAAGACGAGCACGCGACGTTGCCGCCTTCGACGGAGAGGAAGCGCACGTCATAGGTGCAGTCCGCTTTCGCCTTGGCCGACGACAGTTCATTGGCCATGTGAAAGACTTCAGCGACGATTCCGGCACCCAGTAGCGAGAATCCGTCGAACAGCAAAATCGCAATCCGTTTCACCTCTGCCTGCGACGGTCTCGTCGAGGGAGGCATCCAACCCATCACTGCGGGTTCGAGAGTGGCGTAAGGCATGGTCATCCTCTGCAGCTTTGTTTCCAGGGTGCGGAAGAGTTACTCGGCCATTGCATTGCATCAAGGCGTTCCCGAACTTCGCCGGGTTGCCGTGACCGATGGGAACGAGAGGTTGGCGGAATCGTCTCCGCTGGTGTGAATAATAAGCAGACAATGTTTTCCGTGGGTTCGATTTTCGCGCTTAAACCACAAAATCTGTTCGGTTATGAGGCTGACCGCACATTGATATCCATGTCCGCATTCGGTTTGAGCGTCTTTGAATGCCAATTGCCTGGATTTCATTTATTCTTCATACGAACGGTCGATCTGTTCGGCAATGCCGTATGGCTTCCCTTCCGTGCGGTTCCCCGCTCAAATCGCCAGAAGCCCTGTCGCACGGCCTTTTGCGGTCAAACGAACCAACCAGCGCTTTTCAACTGCCCGTTTGAAAATGATTCACCGATGAAACATCGGCCGCTTCAAAGCGCGCCGTTCGCACGCGTTGAATCGGCAATTTTTGGATTATCGCCGGTAAGATTTTGATACAGACGGCGGCGCTTCCAGACCACCGAATAAATCCGAAATCCGTTGATTTATTAATCGCCGTTTAACGTCGATTTAATTCAACGAATGCGAATCAGCGTTTCTTTAATAACACCACGACTATTTATTCACCGACATAATCCAGGCGTTTTATATGAATTGACATGCTGCGCCGCACGAGGGCAAAAAGCCCGGGAAGCACCGCGAGCAAAGGCGGCCCCAGCCGGACATTTCCGCCAAAACCTAGTTGATTTGCGGCGGTGCACAGTTCAGGGTTAATACGAACGAACGGTTCCGAGTCGTCACGATTCGTCCGGGGAATACCACTGGATTGACCCGATTAATTGCGCGTACTCCAAAAGAAATCGTAAGACGAAACGGTGAGGGAAGCCGGTCAAATTTGCCGGTCTCGATTGGCAACCAGTAACCGTGCCGCAGGCGCATGTGTTTCATGTCTGATCAGTTCCTCGCCGGCTCCGACGACGCATTCATCGGACGAACGGGCGGCGCGCGTGCGCATGCGCACGGTTCGCGGCGGGCGCTGCGGTCATCGTGGGCGCTTGCACGCGGTCTGTAGTGCCGCGAATCGCCTTGCCCCTCACAATCCGATCATTCGCACGATGAACCGATTTCCGACCGCACGCCGCGCGACAGCCGCCATCGCCATGCTTTTGACGATGACCGCCTGCGACAACGCAACGTCCGACGAACCCGTCACGCCCGCGGCCAGCAAGCGCGCCTCCTTCGATACGCCGCCGCTGCGCTGCGACGCGCCCGCAACGCCCGTACCGGCTGCGAAAAGCGGTCCCTCGATCGAAGCGGATACGCCCGGCAGCAACGGCACGCGCATGTTCGCGCTGAACGCGCCGCTTTCCGTTGCAATCACGACTCGCGCAAAGGCTGCCGACGCGGTGAGCTGGGAGATTCGCGATGCGTGGAACGTCGTGAAAGCGAGCGGCCGCTTCGCCGTCGATGCGAAGCCGGGCACGTACACGCTCGCGTGCTCATCGCGTGCGGCGGGGTACTTCGCGGTGAGCGCATCGCTCGAATCGGACAAGGCCGCGTTACCTCGACGCGGCACACGGCCTTCGGGCATCGCGACGTTCGGCGTGCTGCCCGATGTATCCGCGGCGCTGCCGGCCGTGACGTATGCGCGCGTCGATCAGCATCGCTTCGGCGGTCAGGGCGCCGCGTATCTGAAGCCGGGCGAGGCATGCTGCTCGGGCGATGGTTATCGGCCGCTCTATCCCGATCTCGGTCTCACGTGGGTCAATGACAATCGCAACTGGTACGTGACCGAGGAGAAAGACCCGCACACGTTCGATGCAGCGGCGGACAATCTCGCGCCCTTCTTCAAACCCGGCGACCTGTTGCGCCTTATTCAGCTCGATGGCATCCCCGCCTGGGCGAGCCCGACGAAGGAGCGCACGCACAGCTACGCGCCGGTATCCCTCGATGCTTACCGCGACTACATGAAGCGCGTGGGCGCCGAGTCGAACACCGTGCGCAAGACGTGGTTCCCGCGACAGTCGCAGAACTACTATCAGGTGACGTGGGAGCCGGATTACGAAGGCGGCCTGCCGTGGCGCGACTCCGATGCCAACCTCGTCGCGATGTACAAGGCCACGCACGAAGCCATCCATGCGAGCGATCCGAACGCGGTCGTGATGGGGCTGACGCTGTCGAATCTCGCATCGAATACGACGTGGCTCAGGCGTCTCGCGCCGCTTGGCATCGGCAAGTATCTGGATGGCGTAAGCGTGCATGGCTACTACGACGTGGGCACGTCGCCGTCGCATCCGCCGGAGCGTTTCGATGCCGATGCATCGACGTCGGCCAAAGCGATGCCCGCCGCGATGCGCGAGTTGCGTCGCGCGATGACGGACATCGTGAAGCCTGGCGCAAAGCTCTTCGTCACCGAGACGGGCGTGAGCTATGACAACGGCAGCAAGTATGGTCCGCATACGCCCGGCTGGAACGTGCTCTATGCGCAAGGCGCGGTTGTCGCGCGCGCGCATCTGATGCTGCTTGGCGAGGGTGCGGACGTGAGCTTCGTGTTCTATAGCGCCGATCCGCCCGAAGTGGGCTATGGCGTGTTCTTCGATCTCGTCAATGCGGAGGGCGGCTTCGGGCAGACGCAGATCAGCCCGAAGCCCGCTGCGATGGCAGTGGCCGCGATGACGCGCATCATCGATGGCACGACGACGCTCGGTTATCTCAATGGCACGCCGCGGGGCGTCTATGCGTACGCGTTTCAGCGTTTGAATAGCGGCAAGGTCGTGACTGCGTTGTGGACGCATCGCAATGCATCGTGGCCGAGCCGCGACGGTTTCGATTCGACGCATGGCGTCGACTACAGCCTCGTCGTGGATGCGCCGGGCAAGTCGGGCACGGTGACGGTATTCGACATGATGGGCAATGCATCGGCGATGCAATACAGCGATGGACGCTTGCCGCTCGTCTTGAGCGAAGCGCCGGTCTATGTCGTGTCCGATAACGCCGCAGCGATGCGCGCGAACGTCACGAAGCCTGCGGGTTATGTGGGGCAATAGGGACTGATTTAGTCGTTTAAGACCAGTGCTGCGGCGGACTGTCGCATGCCTGTGCGCGCTACACTGAATTGGCGCTGCGTCTGTTCAAACGGGGACCGGCATCCATCATTCATAACGATCAAAAGAAAATGACCAATGCAACGGCGATGCTGAGCGAAGCGGATTTCATGACAGTGGTTCGGCTTGCGCCGCTCGTGTCGATCGATCTCATAGTCACTGATGGGAATCGGCGAGTGCTCGTGGGGCGGCGGCGAAATCGGCCTGCACAGGGGACGTGGTTCGTGCCCGGCGGGCGCATCGCCAAGGACGAATCGCTCGATGCCGCGTTTCGGCGCATCGTGCGGAGTGAGCTAGGCGTCGCCAGTGTCGAGCGGTCTTCTGCGCGGTTTTATGGGGTGTTCGAGCATCGCTATTGCGATAATTTTTCTGGGTCTGAGGGGTTTGGGACGCACTATGTGGTGCTTGCTTACGCTCTGCCGTTGAGTGGCAATGTGGCCATTGGGCGCTTTGATCAGCACAGCGAGTATCAGTGGTTGCACGCTGATGATCTGCTAGCTGCTCATGATGTGCATGAGAATACCAAGGCTTATTTTCGCTGATGCCGCGAGGGGCTTTTTTCTTTTCGTGTCGGTCTATTGGCGCGCCCCACCCCTGGGCGGGGGTCACTTTCTTGGCTGTCGACCAGAGTTGGCGCTTCAGCGCCTTACTCTTGTCCCGTGCAAAGAAAGTAACCAAGAAAGCAGCTTTTTTTCGAACTGCACAAAGCACTAACTTGCGTGGCCACTTGGTAGAACATCGGTGGCACTCAGCTTGATAGAGCCTTGAATCACCTTCCGCGCCCGCTGACAACCAACGTCCTCCGAGCCCTTTGGCTCGACAACACCAACAGGACACTACCCTCGCCACGCGTATACGGTTCACCCGTGATTCCGGACCCAATCACGCTAGCGATGCACACGTACCAACAACAACGTCGCTGCGCATGAGGCTGTCTCGGTCTGCCACACGCAGCCGTGAAAGACCGTCGAGGGCGGTCACAATGCTTCGAGTGTCTTCTTGGGCTTCGAGCTTTCTGCTTCGGGCTTTGTGTTTGGCGCTTTGAGCTTCGTGCTCGGTGCTCAGTGCTCGATGGTCGGTGACGCGTACTGCGTGATAGATGCACGATGCTCACTGCTCGACACTCTTGCGCGTTGCTTAATGCGTGATGCTCGGCGCTCGGTATTCGGCGCTTAGCGACCCGTGACCAGTGCTTGATGCTTGATGCTTGATGCTTGATGCTTGATGCTTGGTGCTTGGTGCTTGGTGCTTGGTGCTTGGTGCTTGGTGCTTGGTGCTTGGTGCTTGGTGCTTGGTGCTTGGTCTTGGTCTTGGTCTTGGTGTCTTTGAGCGTGCAGGTCTGCTTCGCCGTTGACTGCGTTGCTTGATGCGTGGGAATTGGTGAACGATGGTGTTGTCGAGCCAAGGGGCTCGGAGGACGTTTGCGCTCAGCGGGCGCGGAAGGTGATTCAAGGCTCTATCAAGCTGAGTGCCACCGATGTTCTACGGAGTGGGCACTTGAATCAATGCTGCGGGCGGTTCGAAAAAAGCTGCTTTCTTTGGTTACTTTCTTTGCATGGGACCAGAGTAAGGCGCTGAAGCGCCAACTCTGGTCGACAGCCAAAAAAGTGACCCCCGCCCCAGGGAGGGGCGCGCCAATAGACCGACACGAAAAACCGAAGAAAAAACAAAATGCCCGCCCCGGCAAGGGGCGAGCAAACAGACTGACCCGAACTCAACCCTCAACAACGGGAACATCGGCATCATCCTCGGCAGAAGCATCCAGAACGGCATCCTCCACGACAGGAACCGCGAACTGCGCCTTCAAATACGCTTCAAATTCATCGCGAACCTCCGGATGCCGGAGCGCGAACTCGACAGTAGCCTTGAGATACCCCAGCTTGCTGCCGCAATCGAACCGTTTCCCGCGATACCGATAAGCCAGCACTTGCTCCTGCGAAAGCAGCGCCTCGATCCCATCGGTCAACTGTATTTCACCGCCCGTTCCAGGCTTCTGATTCCGCAGAAATTCAAAAATGCGCGGCATCAAAACATACCGCCCGACGACGCCAAAGTTCGAAGGCGCCAAAGCCGGCTCCGGCTTCTCGACCACACGCGACAGCTTGAAAAGACCATCGTCCCAGGGCTTGCCTTCAATCACGCCATACGAGCGCGAATCCTTGCGATCGATCTCCTCGACGCCAATCACCGACGAGTGATAATGATCGAACACGTCGACCATCTGCGCGAGCACAGGCGGCTGACCATCGAGCAAGTCATCCGCGAGCACGACGGCAAACGGCTCGTCACCGACGAGCTTCTCGGCACACAACACCGCATGCCCTAATCCGAGCGCCTCGGCCTGACGCACATACATGCACGTCACGTGGCTCGGCAAGATGCCACGCACCAGTTCCAGCAGCTTCGCCTTGCCGCGCGCTTCGAGCTCGGCTTCGATCTCGTACGACTTGTCGAAGTGATCCTCGATCGCACGCTTGCTGCGGCCCGTCACGAAGATCATCTCCGTGATGCCCGCCGCCATCGCCTCTTCGACCGCATACTGAATCAGCGGCTTGTCCACCACCGGCAACATTTCCTTCGGGCTCGCCTTCGTTGCGGGAAGGAATCGCGTGCCGAGTCCCGCCACCGGAAATACCGCCTTGCGCACTTTTAGCATCGGCTCACCTTGTTGGTTGTATGTGCAATAGGCGAACGCAACGCTTCATCGAGCGTTCGCGGCCGCCTCTTCTTGTTGTCGCCGTCGCCGATTTCATCAGACGACACGAGTAGCGTCAGCTTATTCGCGCGATATCGAAATCATCTGCCAACACTTCGTCATTTTCAGACTGTCAAGCCGACGCGCATTCACTGCCGCGTATAGTGCGACGCATGTGAGCTTGGTTTTCCCGCTTTCGACGTTCCTCACCGGAACAAGGGAGATGAAAGCAACCGTCCGGCATGTGACCCGAGCGAGGCGCGACAAAGCGCCCAAAGTGGCCCCAAAAGTGGCTTGAGCGCGCCCGCTCCGGTCGACAGGAGATAGTCGATGGAATACGCCAATGGTATGGGCCGGCTGCACGTCGTGCGCTCGCCCAGGCCCGATGTACGGTCTGCCGACACCGCAAAGCGGATCGGCATTCTGGTCTTCGAGGACTTCTCTCTCGTCGAAGTCAGTTCGATTTCCGAGGTCTTCTCGCTGGCCAATCAGGTCAGCCCGTACGCGGAAGAATCGCGCGGGCAGCGTGAGCTACCGCACGCATCGTCCGCATCATTTGCGGAAATGCCGAACTATTCGCTGCAGTTCGTGTCCAGCGAAGGAGGCAGCGTTGCGAGCAGTTGCTCCATGCGCATCTGGACCGAAAGCCTCGAAGCACGATGGATGAACGAATGCGATGCGCTTTTCATCGCAGGCGGCCCCGGCGCACGGCAGGCGCGCCACGATGTCACGCTGCGCAGGCAGCTTGGCCGCATCGCACCGAAGATTCCGTTCATCAAGGCCATCGGCGAAGGCGCGCACCTTCTCGCAGCGGCGAATCTCACGCTGCAGAACCGCTCGCTCGATTTCGCCGATGAACCGGCTGCGGAAGCCATGTCGCCGGCATTGTCGAACGCGCTGTCCATCGCCGAGCAGACGCTCACGCTCGACGACCCGAAAGGGCCAATCGCTGCCGCGCTGTCGATGGTCAAGCGCGATTACGGGGCAGCCGTCGCACGCGAAGTATCGGAGCGGTCGATACCGGGCGCGTGGCAGAAGCTCGCGATGGTGCTTGACGACACCGACGGCGGCGGCGTGCGTCAAAAGATCGACGCGGCCGCGCGCTGGATCCGCGAAAACTACGTGCGGCAGATTTCGATCACCGATGCCGCACGCGTCGCCGCCATGAGCGAGCGCAACTTTCTGCGGCGCTTCAAGGCGCAGATCGGCCTGACGCCATCGGAATATCTGTTGCGCGCCCGGCTCGATGCGAGTTGCATGCTGCTCGCCGCCACCGACTTGCCAGTCGACAAGATCGCGCGGCGTTGCGGCGCGGGCAGCGGCGACGGCCTCGCGAAGATTTTTCGCAAGCGCCTCTCGATTTCGCCAACCGAATATCGCATGGCGGGCCGCCGCAAACAGGCGGACAGCTCGTAGGCATTTCCAAACCGCGATACCTACAACGGACACGTATGGAAACAAAGGTACTCTGGATTTGTTCGAACCTCGGGGATGCAGCATTTACGCTGCCACTGGCACTCGTCTGCGCCTTGTGGCTGCGCACCGTGGACTGGCGGCTCGCGCTGCGCTGGGCCGTGCTGCTCGCCGCGGGCATGGGCCTCGTCGGCCTCTCGAAGATTCTCTATGCAGGCTGCGGGCTGGAGATTTCGACCTTGGGCTTCCGCATGATCAGCGGACATACGATGCTCGCCGCGTCCATCTACACGGTCGCGGGCGCGCTGATATTCGGCAGCTTCGGCGGCGGGTGGTACCGGCTGGG
The DNA here is from genome assembly GCF_022879615.1 of Caballeronia grimmiae. Classification (NCBI taxonomy): domain Bacteria; kingdom Pseudomonadati; phylum Pseudomonadota; class Betaproteobacteria; order Burkholderiales; family Burkholderiaceae; genus Caballeronia; species Caballeronia grimmiae. The sequence continues at coordinate 689,558 of NZ_CP084271.1, read as the reverse complement.
CGCGGCGGGCGGCCTCGGACTCGCCGCGATGATCGGCGCGAGCCGCATCATTCAGGACGCGCATACGCCGAGCGAAGTGATCGCGGGATGGCTGCTCGGCGCGGCCATCGCCGGCATCCTGCTCATGCGCGTGTTCGAGCAGCCGCGCAAGATGCCGCGTGCGGCTGTCGCGGGCGTCGGGCTGCTGGCGGTATCGTCGATTGCGTATGGGCATCACGCGCCGTTCCAGGCACTCATCGAGCAATACTCGTGGGCGCTTTGCCGGGGGCTCGGGCTGTCGTGAGTATGATGTCGGCCTGATCGCTGACTCATACACGCCGCGCACCGGATGCTGATTCATCCGGCGGCGCGGCCACGACTCCGGACTCCAGCATGGACCGCTTCCTCGCAATGAAAGTGTTCGTGCGCGTCGTCGAATCGGGCAGTTTCTCGAAAGCCGCCGACGCGCTTCATCTTCCACCCGCAAGCGTCTCCCGCACGCTGCAGGCGCTCGAGGCGCATCTCGGCGCGCGGCTGCTCAATCGCACGACCCGCAGCATCAGCATCACCGAAGACGGCGAAGCCTATTTCGACCGGTGCGTGCGCGTGCTCGGCGAAGTCGACGACATGGAAGCGTCGCTGTCGCATTCGAAGCTGAGTCCGAAGGGCAACGTCAAGGTGAGCCTTCCGCAGGTGATGGCGAAGAGCACCGTCATTCCCGCGCTGCCGGAATTCTTCGCGGCGTATCCGGATATCGGCGTCGAATTGCTGCTGACGGACCGGCAGGTCGATCTCGTGGAAGACGCCGTCGATTGCGTGGTGCGCGTCGGCGCGATCGGCGATATCGGGCTGGTTGCGAAGCGTATCGGCGCTTATACGCAGATCACGTGTGCATCGCCGGGATACATCGAGCAATACGGCGAGCCGCAGACCCTCGACGATCTCGACCAGCATCTGGCCGTCGGCTATGTGATGAACAAGTCGGGGCGCGTGCGCAACTGGGAATTCGTCGTCGATGGCGAAACGCGCAGCATCGCGCTCAAACACAAGATTGCGGTCAACGATGCGGATTCATACATCGCGTCCGGGCTCGCAGGCCTCGGGCTCATCCAGAGTTCGAGCTACACGCTCGATCCGTATATGAGAAGCGGCACGCTACGGCGCGTGCTCGTTGAATATCCGACGCATCCGCGCGTGGTGTCGGTGCTGTACGCGGCGAACCGGCATCAGCCGCGGCGCGTTCGCGTGTTCATCGACTGGGTCGCTGATCTCTATTCGCGGCTGCCGATCTTCCAGGAAAGCTGAAGGCGCGCCGCATCTCAGCCAGCCGCTCCGCGCCCCTTCGCCACGCTCTGCAGCACAGGGGCCGCCGCCGTCTGATATTCCGGCACCCAGCGGCGCAAGTCGCGGCGCACTTCATCGTCGGACAACACGCGGTGCTGCATCAGCCACGGCAATAACTCGTCGATGAACGCGTCCGGCACTTCCCGCGCCTGCGCGATGCGCAGCTTCGGATGCGGCGTGCGCGTGGTGGTTTCATCGTCGGCGAGCAGTTCTTCGTAGAGCTTCTCGCCGGGACGCAGGCCGGTGAACACGATGCGAATCTGCCCGTCGCTATAGCCGTAGAGGCGAATCAGATCGCGGGCGAGATCGACGATCCGCACCGGCTGCCCCATGTCGAGAATGAAGATCTCGCCGCCCCGACCCATGCTCGATGCCTGCAGCACGAGTTGCGCGGCCTCGGGAATCGTCATGAAGAAACGCGTAATTTCGGGATGGGTTACGGTGACAGGACCGCCCTTCGCGACCTGTTGCTGGAACTTTGGAATCACGCTGCCCGCGCTGCCGAGCACATTGCCGAAGCGCACGGTTTCAAACTGCGTGCGCGGCGCGGATTGCTGCAACGCCTGACACGTCATCTCAGCGAGACGCTTGCTCGCGCCCATCACGTTGGTCGGGTTGACGGCCTTGTCGGTGGAAATGAGGACGAAGTGGCGCACGTCGTGACGAATCGCCGCGCGCGCGACGCGCAGCGTCCCGAGCACGTTGTTGCGCACGGCTTGCCACGCGTTCTGCTCTTCCATCAGCGGGACGTGCTTGTAGGCCGCCGCATGAAAGACGATGTGCGGCGTGAAGCGCGCCATGGTCTGATCGAGCAGCAGCGAATCTTTCGCGTCGCCGACGACCGGCACCACGGATAGCTCCGGAAACTTCTCGTGCAACTCTTCGATCAGGCGATACATCGCGTATTCGCTGAGGTCGTAGGCGATCAGTTGCGCAGGCGAGAAGCGCAGAATCTGGCGGCACAGTTCGGAGCCGATCGAGCCGCCCGCGCCCGTCACCATCACGACGCGTCCGTGCAGCAGTTGCTCGACGTGCGGCATGTCGATTTTCACGGGCTCGCGGCCGAGCAAGTCTTCGAGGTCGATTTGCCGCACGCGCGACAGGAAACCGCCCTCGCCTTGCGTCAACTGACTGAGCGCGGGGAGGACCATCACCTTGACGCCTGCGCGCACGCAGAGTGTGGCGACGCGGCGTTGTTCGTCGACGGAAGCCGAGGGAATCGCGATGATTGCGTATTCGGTCTTGTACTGCTCCGCGACCTTCGACAGATCGCCGAACGAGCCAAGCACCTTGTGGCCGAGCACTTCGCGGCCTTGCTTCGAAGGATCGTCATCGAGCAGGCCGACGAGACGCCACTCCGACGAACGCGCCAACTCCCGCGCGAGCATCGCGCCCGCCGTGCCCGCGCCGAGCACGATCACAGGCTTGCCCTGCCCGACGAGTCCGCCGTACAGATAGAACTCCTTCGCCGCGCGATACAGCGCACGCGCGCCGCCCATCGCCAGAAACAAAAACAACGGCTCGACGATGAGCACCGAGCGCGGAATGACGGGCGTCGGCTGAAGCAGCACTGCGCCGATCATCACGACGAGCGCGCCGACCACGACCGACTTCGAAATTCGCATGAGGTCCGGCAGGCTTGCGAACACCCACATGCCGCGATACAGGCCGAAGACGCGGAACATGACGCCATAGACCGGCAGAACCCAAATAAGCGCGATGAGCGCGCCGTGCTGGAACAGCGTCGGCACGGCCCCGTTGAAGCGGATCAGGTAGGCGGCGAGCCAGGTCGCGGCGACCGCCACGAGATCGAACGTGAAGGCGCCTGCGGAAAGCCACGATGCTTTGAATCGAATCATCCGCGTCCACCTCGAGATTGTTCGGATATGAGCGCCCGATGACGCCGCCAGCTTGCATCGACAACCAGTCCCGCCACCGCGACGGCGATCGCCCAGCCTGCCAGTGCTATCCATTGCGCCGCCGGCGACCAGGCCAGCGCCAGATTGGCGAGCGCGACGCTTGCGAGCATCAGCACGTACCAAACAATTGCCGTCCGCGCGTGGCCAGCCCCCATCTGCACCATGCGCTGGTAGTAATGCTCGCGATGCGCCTGCCAGAACTTCTCGCCGCGCGCGAGCCGTCGCAGCAGCGTGACGGATGCATCGGCGATGAACGGCCCGAAAACGAGCGCTGGGAACCACACTGGCCACGTGCCCTTCAGCCAGCCCCAGTAGCCGAGCGCGCCTGCAAGGAATCCTAGGGGAATCGACCCCGAATCGCCTAGGAAAATCCGTGCCGGGTGGAAATTGAAGAGCAGGAAGCCCGCCGCCGCCCCGGCGATGGCCGCGCTGGCGATGCCCAGATCGATCTGCGGCACCGGCCCCGACAGCGCCGCCACTGCATAACCGCCGAAGCCGAACAGCGCCATGCCGCCCGCGAGGCCGTCGGAACCGTCCATGAAGTTGTAGAGATTGACGAGCCAGACCATCAGGAAGCCGACGGCCGCGAGCGCCCACCACGGCGCGGGCGCGGGGTTCGCCACGATCAGCACGGCGACGGCGGCGACGTGCGCGCCGAAGCGGACGCGTGCGGGCAGGCCCCGGCGGTCATCGATCTGCGATACGGCGGCGAGCGCGGCGGCGAGCAGCGCGGCGAGCCACATCGAGCGCGTGAGCGCCAGCATCGCGATGATCGAGACCGGCACGATGCCCCATCCGCCGACACGCGGTGTCGGGCGCGTGTGCAGTGAACGATCGTTCGGGATGTCGGTGGCGAGCCGCCAGGCAAGGCCGGTGCGCAAGAGCTGAGAGAGAATCAGCGCGCAGATCGCCAGCGATGCCGCCGCGACGCACGCAGCGGCGATCCACGGCGAATCGACGACGAAAGGGGACAGCGGGGCACTCATTTCCCGGAATTGCCTGCGTTTATGTTCTTTTGAATAGCCGAATCATGCCGCTTTCCGGCCGATCGGCGTGTTACTGCCGCCTTTCCGTTGTTACGGGAAGTTAGCTTTTTTCCGAACGCTGCTCGTTCCTGAGAAACCAGGTGGCGGTGGAGGCCAATCCCGCATCCAGCGAGGACGGAGGCCGCCAGCCTAGCACATCGCGGATGTAGGACGAATCCACGCGCAAGCTGCCCGTAAGGCGTTCGATCTGCGCCATTTTGCCTGTCAGCCGCCCCGCAGCTTTCAGGATGCCGACCGGCACCGGCAGCAGGCGCGCCGGCCGATCCAAATGATGCCCGAGCCGGCGCGCCAGTTCGGCAACGCCGGGGTCTTCACCATCTGTGACGTGGAAAAGCTGATTCGCGGCGCGCGGATGTGTCGCGCATTCGACGATCGCGCTCGCGAGGTTGTCGACGTAGACGAGGCTTCTTCGGGCTGTCACCGCGCCGATCGGCAGCGGCATACCTTTCGCGATGGCGCGCATCAGCGCCAGAAAGTTCGCGCGCACTTCGGGACCGTAGACGAGCGGCGGGCGCACGATCACAATTTCCATCCCCGTGCGTGCTCCGAATTCCTGCAGCATGACTTCTGCTTCCGCTTTCGATACGCCGTACGGATCGGGCGGACGGCGTTCGTCGGTTTCCGTGAGCGGGTGGCCGTCGTCAAGTTCGGCGAGCGCCTTGATGCTGCTCACGAAGACGAAACGCGTCGCGCCGGCGCGGCGGGCGGCATCGGCGGTTTTGAGCGCGCCATCAACGTTGACGGCGCGGAAGGCGGCGAGCGGGTCGGTGGCGGCGTCGTTCATCACGTGGACTCGCGCGGCCAGATGGATCACCGATGCGCAGCCTTCGAAGACGGCGGGCGCGATAGCGTCGAGCGATTTCACTTGGACGGTGTGCGGGCCCGTGCTCTGACGAACGATGCCGAGCGGTTCCCTGCCCCCATCGAGCAACGCGCGCGTGACCGCACGTCCGACGAAACCGTTCGCCCCCGTGATGCCGATGCGCTCCCTCATAGCCACTTCCAGCCGAAACGGTTGAAGAACTTGTACGCCGACGCGATGAAGAGCTTGATGTGCGTCCAGCCCTTGCCGGCTGCGTCGCCGCCATGATGCAGCACGCGCACGGACGGCACGTAGGCTACGCGAGCGACGTCGTGCGCGCGCAGGCTCAGATCGTAGTCTTCGAAGTAGAGGAAATAGCGCGGATCGAAGCCGTTGAGCTTTTTCAGGACCTCAGTGCGAAAGAGCATGAAGCAGCCGCTGACGATGGGCGGGTCCCAGACGATGTTTTTCTCGCCGATCACGTCGCGCATCTCGTATCTTGCTAGTCGCCGTTCAAACGGCTTCCTCAGGCTTCTCGGGAGGAAGCCCCGAACGAAGAGGTCAAAGACCGTGGGGTACCGGCGGCAGAGATATTGCCGGCTGCCGTCGTCTTCGATGATCTGCGGCGAAAGGAGGCCGACTTCCGGGTGAACGTCCATGAACGCGAGCGCGTGGGTTAGCGCGTCGACGTCCAGTTCGATGTCGGGGTTCAGGATTAGATGGTAACGGCTCGACATGCGCTCGATGGCCAGGTTGTGACCGCGGCCGTAGCCGACGTTGCCCTGGCCTTCGATGACGTGCGTTTGAAGCCGAGTTTTGCCGGCAACCTCGGACAGGTTGAACCCTTCGTCCGTTCCGTTGTTGATCAAATACAGCGGCGCAGACGCGCTGAGATCAGCGGGAAACATACAATGCAACGCGTTATCGAGCGTAATCAGCGTGCGTTCGAGAAGCTGCCGATGCGGCCGGTACACAACGAGGGATACGCTTATCAATTGAGCTGAGCTTGCGCTGGCGTATTGGGGGGTCAACTGCATCCTTAGCGACTGAGTTCTGAACGCGCCACCCTACTGTCGGACGACGCAGCCGACATTTTCCCTGAAATGGGCCGCGTGTAGGAAATAATCGAACGCGGCTAATACCGGCGGGATGATGCGCCGCCTCTGTCGAAGCCTGCGAACCCCGATATTTCCCACAAAGTGCTCGTCTTGACGCTCTTCCATACGTTAGTCAATTTTCGCCCAGAGCAAATGCCTGGGAGCATGCAGCGTATGAGGGTTGTGGCTATGGCAAGCACACGGTCTGCTCTCTCTGATTGGCATGACGCGACTTTCACCGCGTCACCATCACGTTGAAAGAACGACGTATGCCTCGGAGCTCCGATGTGGAGGGACGATTTTGAACAGGTGGACCCAGCGGTTCAGATGGTGCCGACTTTGATTCGACGCAGCAAGTCCCTTGACGTACTCGCTGGTTTGACTTCAACTCTTTTTCGGATCCTTTGGTGTCGATCACAGCGAGCAATACACCTGATATATTCCGGTCGTTCTTTTGGGTAAGAATTGGAATCTTCCGAGACCAGCAAGATGCCTCAGGTTCCAACACAAAGTAGCTCCGTGCGGTGACGCCTACGCCTCGCTTCCCCTTTCACGATGGAATTGCACGCACAATGACTCCATCACTGGTGCGCCACAAAACTCATGCAAACAACGACGCGGACGTGCGCCGTTGTTATAAGCGTTTAACGCCGCAGCCGGCGTACTCTTTTTGCTCTTCGCTAACAGCGTGCAGCGCAAATTCGTTAAATTAATGCGCCTGCGGCTTTGGGGCGCTGCTTCCGCGAGGGCCTGCGGAGCCTGAGTGCTGCCGGACACACGCGTGCTATGACTGGCAGCTCTCAACGAAAAGGAGGAGCGACTGAGGATACGTCCGCGCGGACGCCCCGATCAGCTTCGTACTCGCCCGGGACCGATCGCAATCCGTTCAACCATTATCGCCAGGGACGGCTGCGCGACAGTAAGCCCGCTCCTCCAAATAGCATGAGCGCAAACTGCAGTGAGCGACATACCGGACCGGTCGAAGGCAACGAACGCGCGGCGCTACACTCGGAACCATCGATATTCAAGACACACGCCACGTAAGTATCAATGCCTAACGGCGACACAATCGCCCGCTACCCAGCCACTCGGGATATCTGAGACTTCACGTGTAGCCAGATTGACAACTGCCGTTCGAGATATTTGCGAAACTTGCTATCGCCATTGCGTGCAAGGGTAGTAACTGTATTGGCTGTCGCATGCCGCCAATGGCCGAAAACAAGCACGGTGTCGTTTCGCTTGAGCTTATGTAACCATTCGGCTCGACTGGTCCATGCCGTCGCGTGCGCGAGTTCTCCTACCAGCGGGTCACGAGAATATGGCTGCGCTGCTGACGGCTTCATATGCAAAACATACAAACATCGACCATGTCTTTCGATAGTCTCAATATTGGATACCGTGCCCACCAAAGTGACTGGGAAAGAAGTTGCAGTCTTACCAAGCCAACGATAGGCTGTGAGAAACCGCGCTTGCTCGTAATAGAAATCTTCCCAATTCACTGATGTCCCATTAAAGACGAATTCGAGACGGTCTCTGAGATCGGAATCGCTCGCACACAAACTCCGAAGCTCGATAACTCGCTTCGCCGCGTTGATGTACGCCGACAGGAAACGGCGCGAGTCGCTTGAAAAAAACGCACTGCCGTCCCCTGCCATATCGGCCTTGCGAGACATTATCGAACGCATTGGATGCGCGTCCGCGTTGCGTATATCGTCGATTGCCAGGAGACGAAAACGATATTGTCCTCGTTCAATGGCCTCCAAAAGACCAAACGAACGACGCGCAATGACTTTCAGTTGCTCCTCGACATCGAACATGCAGCGCTCGTTATGCGCCACCTTCGGAAACAAGCGGAAATACGCCTTGACCGAGTAGGCTTTGCCCCGACTCTCGCGTGCGTGCTGCGGAACGTAGCTGACGGGCGCGCTGCAATACACACATCTCAACGGCGGAGCCTCTTGGAGAGAACCGATCGTCTCGGCGGAGACTTCTTGCCCGTCCATTGTTGATGCCACCCACATTCTTGCAGCCATCTTTTTCCCTTCCTTCTTCCTTTGCGAGACACGGTGAAGACCGCGCAATGACGCGATGATCAGGTGCCACTTCGTTTTCTTTCAGCGCGGACGAGTTAACCCAAGCGTCTATGCGTGCACAAACTTCGACACGGATTCGCGGGGCGTTCCGGAAGATTCCCGACGACGGCTCGCTTGGTGACGCCTCGGCTGGCAACTTCCGCCAGCGATCGCGCTAGCCCGGCGCCCCTCTTCTCCGCGCGATACTGTTTCACGGTAAGGTCGCGTCGCTGCGCTTCGGTTGTGGCAGCGGTGACGGTGGCGAGCGTCCCGTTGCCAGCGAACGCCGCTCGTCAAACAACGGCAACTGGATGTGTGGGCACCGGAGGCACTTTCGCCCCTGAATCTCCATCTGCGTGGGGCGGTCGAATCCCTACCCTCGGAGGCCGGGCAAAGCAGAGCATTCCGGGTTAAGTACGCCGACTACCGAGGCTGGACAACGCCTTAGAGATTGACGTTCAGAACATTTCCTTGCTGGAGCAACGAAGGGCTCGCTGCGGCGCAGGGCCCGACGGCTATGACGACCGGAACACTCAGCAAGATCTGAGTGCCCGGATTGCTTATATCCGTAAGTGGTGCCGGCGGAATCGCCAGTCGTTAATGAGGCAGACCACGCCAGGCGGCGTGGTCTGTACAAACAACGTCGATCGACACTGAAACCAACGTCGCGTCGACGAACGGCTGAACCACTGCTAAGAGCAAGCCAATAACGCAAGCTTCAGCATCATCGTCACGTCGATTCGTGATCACCCGGAAAGCACATATGTCCGATGACGAACAGCGCCACCGATGTGACGCAAAGCAACGCGGTTTCGACGATGACACGTGCGTCCCAGTTCTTGCTTGACTGAACCAGGTAGCACGCGCCGATCAACGAGAAGGCACTCAGCATATGGGCGAAGCGCCTGTTGAGTTGCCGTTGAGCGCGATTGGGAGTAGCGACACTTTTGAGCATCGTCACTAGACGCTCACCGAAAGGCAGCTTGTCCCCCACGGCAAATTCGCCGTCGGGGGCGCCTGTAACGCGATAGATGACGCCGTCTAGCGAAACTCGAATTGACGTGCGGCGCTCTGTCTTTTCGAGTTCGGTAAGCATCGCGCTCAAGCGCGGCGGCAGCAAAATGCGGAATGACGGCTGAACGACAACGCGGTCGGTCAGGATCAAGCCACCCGCATAGCGGACTTCTAGTACGGCGATTTTCATAAAGCCTCCTTGGCTAAGAAAGTAGCGGCCTTCGGCGACGTGCCGAGCCAGACTACGGTGGTGAAATTGGACAGCGGTGGATCGTGCGCGACGTATAACCGGTCGCGCAGAGAGCCAGCGTGGCGGGGAGATGCTGAAAACGGTGACGAGCAACGTCCTGCGACCGCGCGTGCGCAGGCGTGGCCGTTGAACAGATATCTGTTTTTCATGCGAGGCAAGGCGTTCGTTCCTGCCAAAAGCGCCCTCGACTTGCACGAGAACACGAAGGACGACGGGGCACGGAGACCAGCGCTCGGATACAACGATGGGAAACGATGGCGGGTCGCTCAACGAGCTCGCGTGCGAACCGGGAGAGGGACTCCCCCGAGAGGCCAGGTATAAAAGAAGTGGCAAGCGCGCGTCAGTCGTGCGCTTGGCTAAGGTCGATGCGTGAATACGCGGTGGGTCCAACCAATATAGCGCGCCCATTGGACGGTTTTCGCTGGAAAGCTTCGAAATAACGGCGTCTTTTCAGTCTGAAGGCGGATATCGATGCCACAGAGCGGGCGGCTCGAGCGGCGGTTGCCGTTCGAGGGCGATAGAGCTCCGTTGGCCCGACGCCGCGCCACGGGCAACGTTCGAGGGTTGGCCCGGGTTCAACGTGGCGGCCGCAGCGCTGCGATACAACGAAACAGCGATTCGGGTGGCGGTATCACGGGCGCGTGCGCCTGCGAGAGCAAAACCAGTCGATATGGGAAGCAAGGTTGTCCGCATCCAAATAGCGCCGATGCGTTGCGCGGAAGCGGTTCAACCTCGTGCGCAGGAAGTAGTGCAAGTCTGGCAAGGTCAAGACGCCATCCGGCACGCTCGGATGCAGGCTGCAGCCCGCTTCGCCTAGAACGGCGATACTCTCGACCGGACATTCGTGTTGAGACAGCACCAAGCGCAAATGCCGCACGGCCGGCTTCGCTCGGCGCAGCGGCGACGTATGAATCGTCACGTCGCCGCGGTCATCGACGACGGTAAGTTCATCTTCGTTGGTTCCCGGTTTGATCAGGCCTGTCCAGTGGAAGTGGTTCACCACGAACACGCCAAACGGTGTGATCGCGAGGCAATCAATCTGGGTTGTCGGGTTCTTGGTCCCCGGTGCATGTTCGAGTTCGATTGTATGGCGCACATGAACCCGGCCATCGCACGCATGCTGAAAGATCTGGGCAATGCGCATCAGCAACGCGCGGCTCACGCGTTGACGGTTTTTCGCTCCGTTGGTCGCCTCTGTCCTTGTCCTGCCGGAATGGCTGAAGGTACCGTCGGCGGCGCTGGCCGTCTCGTTTGGTAGGTCGTGCGTCGGCATTCCGTCTTGGTTGTGCTTTCTCATTTGGTCCCTCAGCTTTCGTTGATGGATGGACTTCCAAGGCAGGTCATCGCATGCCACTGCGATCTTATTTGCAAGTCAGGCCGCCTATCGCGCGGCCACGTCTGCCGGCATAACTCGACCGGGCATCACCGAGTGACGCCGCGAGCGGTAACAGGCGAATAAGATGATGGGTAGGTTGCGCTACGAAACACCGCCGGGCGAACCTACGCGCATTGACACACGTGCGGCTCGCTCTCCAGCAGCAACCTTCGCAATGCCGCGATGCGTTGCTGCTGAGTTGGAATGAGGCAAGTCTCTTGCTTGATTCCCTCGAGCCGTGCGAGCCAATAAGACTGAGGCAGGTACGCAGGTAGAGACGGGCCGTGAGTGCCAGCGACGTGGCGAATCACCGCTTCAAGATGTCGGATTTCGGCGTCCGCGCACCGCGCGGGCAGACGTACCGTCGGGGACGCTACGTTGAGGGCAGCCGGACTTGTTGATCCTGCTAGGCGTTGCCGGAGGGAACGCCCGGGCGCTGCGCGCACTGGCGTGCGAGTGCGTTTGCGTTCGGACGGGTGTTCCGTCGAACCGCGACTATCAGTGAGTCTTGCTCGTTGGGGGGAATACGCGTGGCACAAACGTTTCTGTATTGGCATGTCTGCAATGGATCCGGTTGGGACAAATCCAGCATGCCTGCTACATCGAAAAGTCAAGGCAGCGCCTCGGCTTGGCGACAGACGGTTGCAGAAAGCTAAAATGGCGCCTGCCAAGCGCGGTAGCACACAGCAGAAAGCTCTCGCCTTATGAATCGATGGTCAAGGCGATGCGAAACAAGGAGGCGGCGCCATGCGAAAGGGCTGCCGTCCCTTAAAGCGACGAGGAACGTCGGCCGCGCTTAGCAGTTCTGCGGCGTGCACGGTGTTGCCTCGAAAATCCACTCAACGCACTTCTCGCTTGCCGCACGTTCCAACGAATTGCATACGCGATAACTTGCTCGGAAGGCATAGATCCTTCCTTTCATCGTCCCAAGACGTGATAGTCCGTGATAGACAAGCGCCGCGCGCCATCACGACATCGTCAGCATGCCTACATTCTTCGAAAAAACTGCCCACGGACCGTTCCGCACCGTAATAGGCGCCCGAGAGGTTGGTGACGTAGAGAGAGATATCAGAGGGTTGTTGTCGAGCTACATAAATCCACGCTCCTTCGCCTGCTCATATCAAGGCTACGACGGCAGGCATTGAGCGGGGGATGCGACGAATTGTCGGGCAATACACGATCTCGCGAACGATTCGAACGCGAGCGAAGATGGACGCACATTTGTCAGCCGCAATGCGGAGGGCGAGTACGGCCGTGACACCTCGTGCCTTTGCGCCTGCGACGGCGCGGCGAATGGGTCTGGATAGACGCGGCTGGAATCAGCCGCGCAGGCCGTTCGGACGCGCCATAACGGGGCGCGGCGTGCCGAATATTTCGCGCATCAACTCGACGTACTCCACGTCTCTGACGCGCTTCTTCAGAACCTTGCTGATTGCCTGCTCGATCTCACGGTGGTATTTGAGAACCAATCCTGGATCTTTACATTCGACAACAAGCCGATTCGGACCTCGTCCCTTCTTAATCCGGATACGCCTGAACGAGCTCGCCGGCCGAATATCTTCGTCGTTTAGTTCCGACAAGATGTTGTCAGCAGTGCGCCCACCTACACCGTACATTGAGTCCTTAAATCGCGCCCGCAAAAGTAGTTCGTCGAGGCCGACTTTGCGCTTGAGCGCAAGCAGTTTTCGGCCGACCGAAAAGGTCAACGCTTCCTCATGGAATAGATGGCGGATGGAATCGGGCAGCGCCCGGATGGCAACGGCGTCGCTGATATTTCGTCGCGATATACTCAGTGCCTTCGCGCATGCACTGAAAGAATTCCATTCTCCTTGTGTCACCCCAAGGTGATAGCGGTCAGAGATGTTTTTCGGGAGATCTAAGGTGCGGGACACGATCTTCTCTGGATCTTGTCCAGACCATCGCAGCATTTTCTTTGACTCCAGTGCTTGCCCTTTGACGATACTCAACACCGTCCTTTTGGAGTGTTTTGCGCCGGAAGCCCCACTTCGCTCGATACGGCCTAGGACCGTGCTAAGGCCATCGCGACGGATCGTGTAGCGAATAACGCGGACTGTATGGCTGCTGATGTCGATGTTATCTTCGAACAGGTCAATAATCTTTTCAGGGAGTTCGTGAAGCTGCATCGCCATTGACAAGTCGCCTTGACTGACGCCGAGCGCATTCAACGCGCCAAGTTGTGTAGTCCATTTTCCTTCAGCCAGTCCTTCGCGATAGAGCTGCGCGAGGCGCAAGCAACTTCGACGGCTGATCAATCGATACGGCCTTTTTGAACGGCTCATTATGGTCTCCTTTGAATCGAGCGACCGGATCATTGCATACTGGAAGCATCAATGCGCAACTAATTTTTCCAATTGAAGTTGGAATTCCATAATCAAAGGCGAAAGGCGCATAAAAACATGCGTCTTTCGCTTCGAACCGGTGAAAAGAGGTATAAAAACCCCCCTCTTTTAACTGATGTCAGTCACTGCACTGCACTGCAAATAGCCCGACGCAGGTTGACCGGACGGCAAGCGCTCGTATTAGCCTGCGGGTGCGAGCGATGGCTTGACGCATGCAGCTTGCGCTCGGCTACGAGTCGCGTTAGACTTCGCAAACTGCAGTTCTCAAATGGCACGCTTGTATCGTAGCGTCGCCGTCACAGCCCCCTCCGCTTTCGTCGTTGCACGCCCCCACTTCTCAAGTTGAACCGTAAGACCCGGGCTGAGAGGGTTCATCCGGATAACGCCCCTTCGCTCGCGCTCGCACGAACTCCAACCCTATGATTTCAAACGGGTAAAGAGCGAATATTGCGAAATCGACTCGGTGCATTCAGACGCTCGAACTTCACATCGGCAGCTTACAAATTGCTTCTTCACACGCATGTGGCCGCATAAGATTCTTGGGCGGGATGCAATGAAGCGTTCCAAATGCCCGCCGTGTCGTTACTGGCGCCACCGTCCCGGCGAGGCCTCGCGAATCTGCGAGCTGATGCAATGGTTGGGCAGTCGACCGGTGGCGGGACTGCGCCGATCTAAGCAACCGACTTGGCCAACCATTGCGCGCGCGGCTCTCGTTAGGCGCAAAGCCGGTACTTGCCTACGCCTCAGCCACTTCCTCGTCCCAATCACGACACCCCTGCCGGATGCGTGCACTGATCTGGTTGACATCGAAGAAGGACCACTGCACCCCAACGAACGGCGCATACCTTTGTCGCAGGAACTGGTCGACTTCGTGAAGTTTCATGATTGAAGGGGGAAGGTCGAAATCGATCTTGCATGCCTCCTCGGTTGTAATGGCGATGGCCTCGACAGGGCACTTAATATCGGCCAATAGCGCGGACAGGAAATGCACGACTGGCGCGGCTTGCCAAAGGGGACAGCGAATGGCGTGCTCCGTGTCGGCCTCGGTGACGAGCAGCTCATTTGCTTTTGTCGTCAAGCTTAGCGTTCCGACCGACCGAATGTGCGTGATAACGAACACCCCGAAGCGAGTAACAGCCACGCAGTCCGCGCCTGCCGCCCCGCCGGAGAATCCCTGACTGGTCTGAACCATCATGTGTTCGAGCAACGCATAGCGGTTCAGTAGCAACGGAGCGAAAATTGCGCGGAGCTTGCGCGAGAACTCGGCGTATTCGCGCCGGCGTTGCCTAAGCGAAGGCTCCTGTTGATAACCCTTGGGGTACCCGAGGTACGCCTGCGTTGGAAAAAAGGCGGTATAGACAGCGTCAAGCAGCACGGCCGATCAGCGACAATTATTTTGGCCGGTCAACGGGTGTAGTTGTCGCTGGCTAATTCATAGTTGTCGCGCCTCCATCGTAATTGTCGTCGGGTAATTGTCGCCGGCGCGCGCTCTGTTTGTCGCTGGCCTTTCGACGGCGATAGCTTTCTACATTCAGTTCGAAGATCGTCGAGTGATGGACGAGCCGGTCGATGGCTGCGACCGTCATGCCGGGGTCGGGGAACACGTCATTCCAGCCAGAGAACGGCTGATTGGCCGTTATTAAAAGACTTTTGCGCTCATACCTCTCGGCGATCAGTTCGAACAGCACACTGGTTTCGGCCTGGTCCTTGCGCGCGTACGACAGGTCGTCCAGGATGATGAGATCGAACCGATCGAGCTTAGTGAGCGCGGATGGAAGTTGCAGACTCTGGCGCGCGGCCTGGAGCTTCTGTACGAGCTCGCTGGTGCGCGTGAACAGCACGCGATAGCCGACGTCGATCAAAGCATGTCCGATGGCCGAACCTAAATGACTTTTGCCGCCACCGGGCGGCCCGAACAGGAGAATCGTGGCACCTTTGTCCAGCCACGAATCTCCGGTAGCCAGCGCAGTGACATGCGCCTTCGAGACCATTGGCACCATGCCGAAGTCGAAGGTGGCCAGCGTCTTGGTCGGGTCCAGATGCGACTCGGTCCGGTGCCGCTCGATGCGTCGTTTGGCACGTTCGGCCAGCTCATGCTCGAGCAGCGCCCCGAGCAATCGCGTAGCCGGCCAACCTTCCTTGTCAGAGCGCTCAACGAACTCGGGCCATAACCTGCCGATCGTCGGCAGGCGTAACTCGTTCAGCATCAGGGCCAGACGGCCGTTGTCATGGGCAGGGATGTTCATGCTGCCACCTTGTCGAGCAGCTCGTCATAGACCGCGACGGGCGGCATCTCGACCACCACCTCGGGACATAGGACCTGACGTGGCGCGAATTCATCGCGCAACTGCTTCAGATCGGGCAGTTCGCCTGCTTCGAGCAAGACGTCCAGCCGCTCGGCCAGCAACGCTTCAACGCCATGGTGTCCTGCGAGTTCGAGCAGCCCCACGATCGTCTTGCATGCCTGACGTTGCGTCAGTTGCGCCTCCAGCCTCTCCCAGGTTCGGCGGTAGGCCTCACGGGGAAACAGCGCGTCGCGAAACGCAAACCCCCTGAACGCCTGCGGCTTGCGCTTGAGTGAATCGATGAAGTGACGATAATCCAGCGCGTGGCGGTTGTCCGCTGCACGGGAACCTCGCGCGGTGCTGTGCACCGGCGCACCGGACAGGTAACAGTCGAGCCGGTCACCATAGATCCGAACCTTCAGCCGGTGGCCGATTAGGCGCGACGGCGCGCTGTACAGGATGCCCCGCACAGTGAACGTGCTGCAGCGGGTCACGAGCGCTTCTTCCTCGGCGAAGTCAGTGGTGCGACGTTCAGGCAAATCCTGCAACTGTGCGCGCTCAATACGAAACGCCGCAGCGTTGCGCCGGTTTCGGCGCATCACCACCTCACGGATGAATTCATCGTACGCAGCCCGGTCAGCGAACTCGCGATGGCCGCGAAGCATCAAGGCCTGGTCGACCGCTTCCTTCAGATACCGATGCGAGGATTCCACGCTGCCGTTCTCGTGACCCAGGCCACGATTGTTGCGCGTGCCCTCCATGCCGTAATGGTCAAGTAGCGCTGCGTAACGCTTCGTGAAGTCCTCCTGCTCTGTCAGATTCTTGAAGGCAGCCGACAGGCTGTCAGAGCGATGTTCGCGCGGGCAACCGCCGGCCTGCCATAGCGCGTTCTGCAATCCCGCTGCGAGGGCCTCGAAACTCTCGCCACCCTCAACAACGTTCGCGTACTCCCAGCGCGAGAACGCCAGCACGAAGTGATACAGCCGGTGACCGAATGGGGCGCCGCCGATCGTCACGCACAGCTTGCTCATATCGGTGAAGTCTGACAGTCCGCGCACGCCCGGTTGATGTTCCTGGGGGAAGAACACCTCCTGCGTAGGCCCTTCAAGGGCCCGCCACTGGCGGATACGTCGCTCCAGCGTGCGCCGCATGCTATCGGGATAACGATCCGGGTGATCATCCTGCAGCTTGCGCAGGATCGTGACGCCCATCAGGTGGGGCGCGTTGCGCAGCAGCGGTACGACTTCGCTCTCCCATACGTCGACGAAGGGATCAGCTCGGGTCCGCCATGTTTGCCGTGGTTTCTGAGATGGCAAGGTGGCGTCACGTTCGATGCGGCGTGCCGTACGCACGCTGATACCGGTCTTGGCGGCCGCGACTTCCTGAGAATGCTGTTTGCGCTTGTTCATATAGAGATGAACCTGTTGGTCGGTAATGCGGGTTCCAGACATGAGCTGACCGCTTCTTCTTCAAGCTTCGATCATCCCATCCTAAAGCCCCGTCGACCTGGCGCTGCCGGTGGCTCGTCGTCTCCTGCGGCTACGCCGCCTACGACTCCTCACCACCGGCCAAAACAAGCGTCAACGACCGGCCACGACAATTGTCGCTGCCCAGCGGTAGGCTGCGTTTGAGCGTGCGAGCGGGATCGTCTTGACATTGCAAAGCTCCAGGTCTGCGGTGGTCACAAGTTTTCGATTTATCGTTTCGGGTGCTGCAGAACCAATCTTAGGTTCGACGCCGCGCTTCGGGAGTTCGCAAAGGTCACGATTTCGATAGCTCTTTCAATAAAAAGGAAGAAACATCGCTCGTCAGGCTTGCGTGCCGCTCGAAACGGTCGCGAGGCGGTATGTAGGTGCAGTGCGCACAGGTCTGCGTAGCGCAAACGTGACGTTCAACGCGTCGCAAATGACCGTCGAAGCGAGTGAATTGCTGGCGTCAACCGAATGTGCTCAACCCTTTCGATTAAGCCCAGGCTCCGTTTGTCACGTAGGTCGGCTCACGCGTGTATAGCCGTATGTCCTCGTTGCTTACGCTGCTGAACCTGCGGAAACGCGCTCATTGGATCGCCGCGGTGTGTTCCGGTCGTAACACTGCTCGGGAACGCTATCGGAAGTTTCGGGTTTGAAACGGATGGCGTTTGGGCGATCCGCGAGATTTAAGCAGGCCTCGCTCTTTCCGCGAAGTCGCTGGCGCAGGCGAACTTTTCATGTGGTACTCCTCATCAATACGACGGACGAGTAGCGGACGTCTTGACGGTGGAGTCGTCCTCGGGCACGTTTCCCGGTTCAAAAACTGGCGTCGGTTTGTCTATTTGCGGATAAATGCGTTGTCTGGAACAAGCAGCCTTGACGGGGTCACGCTTTGCGCTGCGGAAGTCGCGGTATCAAAGCATTGTTACTACGCTTGTCTAGGTCTAGTGCCGGGGAATTTTCTTGGCCAAGATAGTGCAAGGTAGACCATACCTTCGCGGCCGGTGCGTTTTGTTTTTAGCCGGCGTCCTAGCTTGGTGGGCGGCTAGCAGCGTGTGCCGCGGTTGTTTGGCCGCGAGCAACGCTCTCCGGAGAGCGTCCCGTTACGTTTCTTCGGCCGGGGCAACCGCTTGATTCCAATGGTAAATTTGCCTGTTACAAAACGTGCCGAATATTCACCTCCCCCCTATTCGGCACGCTTTGCACATCGTGAAATGACTCCGTCGGGTGGGGAATGGTCGCTTTCGAGTCAAAGGAAAAGCCGTGCACGAGAACTTCGACCCGAGCAAACGACACGCTCTTAGAGACGCACCTACACGCCGTGTTCCGAGACGAGCATGGCCAGGCGATCGCATAGCATCGAGTTCATCAAAATCCGCGGCAAGTGCGTTGGTGCCACTTCGGGCGACTACCGCCGACGACAAGTGACACGGGCGTGACCAAGCGTACAACTTCTTCATTGCTTGCGCAGAGTCCTGTGTTGATGATTGTTCATCATGACCACCGTCGACCGTCAACTGCACCTCGGGGTTGGAAGCCGTCGCCGATGATGACGACTGCGACGTCGTCGGATGGCGACGGCAACCCTACTCGGCGAGCAGTGAAAGCTGGTCCGGTGTGGCGTTGTTGATCGTCAGAGCCAACGGTGGATTTTGGAGGACCTCGTTGGGCGCGGATGTCGGCGGTGCTTCCGTTTCGGCGGCGTTTGCAGGCGTTACAGTTGACACCGGGCCGCCTTTTGCAAGTATCCGATAGAGCGCCTGCCGTGAGATTTTCAGCCGCTTTGCCGCCTCTGATTTGACGCCGTTCGCCGCATCAAGAGCCGCGATCGCCTGCTCGAAAGTCACCACAGGTCGCGACAGGCGCTCCGCCGTCGCGAAGGTTGAGATGTAGGCCGTCGCCTTCGCTGCAAGGCTATGCCCCGCGGCTTCGACCAGCTGTTGCATGGCCTCTTGATGAAGTTCCGGATCGGGCCGATGATCAGGCAGTTTGATCGGTGCCGGCACCCCCGTTATAGCCTCGTACATCTTCTGGAGGTAAGCGTGGCGGAGTCCGTGGACCGTGACGCCCAGGCCACTACGCGTGATGCCCTCTTTCTGGAGCACGTGATAGAAATGGCGGTACCACCGCTTGAGCGACCATGGCTCCGGAATCATCGAGCCGGTGCGCGGGTTCGCGAGCCTCGCTGCACGGATGAGGACTTCGTATTGCCATTCAGCATCGATCGGCACGAGCCGGGGCCTGCCGCCCTTCGTACCATCGATGACGTGCAGGTGGCCCGATACGCGCAGGCATTGCAACGGGCGCAGAAGCATGCTTTCTTGGGCGCGCAAGCCGAACGTCGCTTGCAATTCGACTTGTATGGCGACCCACCGATCATGCTCGCAGAGCCGGGAGATCACTTCGTTGACGTCAACGTTGGCCGCTTCCCAGGATTTATCTTCTTGCGCGACGTAATAGCGGCGATAACCGTCGGGCCGCTTGATGTAGTCATCGACCGTGCCCACCAGCTGGTGCTTTTTCATCCAGGCTGCGAGCGTGCGCCAGTAGGTCAGTTTGTTTTCGACCGTGCCGGGCGCCTGGTCTTTTTCCCCGACCCAGAGCTTCACGAGAAAGGCGATGTGCTTTTCGGAAAGGTTCCAAGGCGACTGTAGTGCAAAGCCGCCCTTTCTCAGTTCGCGGAAGCCGGCGATCAGATGCCGCACGCGATAGGTCTGTGTCTTGATGGATATCGCGTTCGACGTGACGCGCGTCGTGCTATGGGGTTTTGATAGGTGGCGGTTGAAAAGCTCGGCGAGCTCTTTGGTGAGCCGCTGAGGAAGCCCCGCGTTGTCTAACAGAGTTGAGAAGCTGAATTGGATCTTCATGGCCGTCGCATCAAAGGCGACGTTCTCACCTATCAGAAGAACGTCCCGGGTTGTTGGAATACTGCACGCTTTGCTTTCCGGGATCTTAGAGATCAGATCTTCGATTCACCCGGCGCAGGGAAGCACTGCTGCCTGATGATCCACGCGCCGGATATACCGATGCATGGCTACTTGACCGCAGGCGTTAGCCTGTCGAGCCAGGTAATTCCTTTTGCGCTTTTTGTATCGGCGGCGCGAGCCGACAAAATGGGATATAGAAATCCGCACACAGGGTGCAAGTGATTTCCCGTCTTTCGAGCTTGTTCATCACGGTCGCCTCGATTGGAACCGCGCAAATCAAGCTTGGCGAGAGTCGCCCTCGACGAAAGGCATAGATGACGTTCGCACTGTCCGTGCGAAGTTGTTCTCAGACGATGGGAAACTGCGTTCCGCTTGCAAAGCCAATGTTGACGCCGTTGTCGGAGGACTCAGTTTCCGGCACGGCGCACATGGTCAAATCGCAGGATCACTGCGCGGGCGAAGAAGGTAGCGTCCGTCGGACGCTGTGCGAACAGAAATGTAGTGCGTTGCACTGAGGTCGATGCGTTGGAACGCGGATAGGTGAATTGGATGATGCGCTTTCTAGCGCCGAGTTGGCGGTGGAAAGCTCACGATTTTGATACCCCTTTCGGCCAATGCGCCAGCGCGCATCCTCAAGTACGAGGAGGGCTGCCGCTATATTTCGGAACCGATGCATCGCCAATAAACGCCCTTCCGTTCAGCCTTCGTCGCGACCGGCGCTGACTGGGACCTGCGTGGTCAGCCATATCCTGCAGACATCGGTACATCGGCCTTCAGCGCCGCTTGGTTGTCAACGGTGCTACGTCGATACGCTCCCGGGCATGATCCCAAAGCTGCGGTGCTCGCAGCTTCCGGCGGTCTGTTCGAAAGCTAGCTCGTTTCCGCATGGTCGTTTCCGGCGTACGACAGTGGTTATGGAGGATCAGTCGAAGCGGTCTACCTTGGCAAGAGCAGAAGGCAACTGCACGCTTTCAAGTGCAGCCTTCAGCTTCTGCACATTCCCGTAGGTTAGCGTGAGCAGCACGCGGTAAATGCACTCCCTGACGCGGCAACTTTTTGCACATTGGAATTATCATGATATAGGCCGATCGGCGAAAAGAAGCGCAAAAACGTTCCCTTTCCGCTGCACGACGCACCCGATTCGTGGTAGGCGATCCTGGGCGCGCCCATCCTATCTCACTGGGTCGGCATGAGCGGGGAATTGCACCGTCGGCGGTAGAACGGCGATGCGAGTTCCAATTCTCATCCTGCCGGGTGTTTGAACACCCCTTTCGCAACGGCAAGCCTTCAATAACCATTGCGGAGCTTCTTCCCGACTGTGCCCGGTGCCAGGTCTCGCTGGCTCGGCACCCCTCACCGCGAGTCGAGCGTTCGACGTGCGTGCAACGAGCCGACGGTGGCGATAGACGATCATCAGACGGTCATCGACTCGTGCGCGGTTGCGCTGCGTCGTTCTAATAAGTACGTCGAGTTCACTGAAGGTAGAAACGCTGAATGACCAGCGGAACAAGCGAACCAAAGCTGAACAGCGGAAATATCGCGACGAAGAACACGATGAGCGAGCGGCACATAACAAGAACTCGTGACTGCGCGGGCGAATGCGAACGCAGTGACGGCAAGGCCAGGGCAACCAGCGGAAACACCGCGAGGAAATAACGGCCTTGCACGCCGTCCACGACTGTGCCGCCCACCGCCGTCCACGCGAGGTAAAGCGATGCGAAGATCATGACGATCGTTGCGAGCACCGCTAGAAGCGGAACCGCTGATGGGGGCCGGTTGCCAGTCCGAGCGCCATCAAGGTTCAGACAACTGGCGGCTAACGCAATGCAAAGCATTCCGAATGCGACGACGTAATAACCGCGGTGAAAGTAGGTATCCAGCCAACCGAGCGCGCCGACGAAGCTCTGGAAATAGAACACTCCGTTGAGCTTCAATGTCGTGGCGGCGATTGCAAACACTTTGCCCGGATGATGAAAAAGATAGAGGAGTTGCCCCGACACCGAATGAGAAGGCCCGAAGTCGGACCACGCGTGGTATCCGAACGCAATCACCGCCAAGGCCGACGACGCGACCGTCATCGCGATGAAGGTGAGGCGGCGACCACACCCATACTTATCCGGCCGGCCGGACATGTTCAGTCCCGGATGCAGCAGCATGACGAGCAAACCTGCAAGAGGCGGCCGCGCCGATATGCAGATTACGAGCGCCGCGACAACCAGCGCAGCGTACTTGCCGGCGAAGGGGCGCTGATCGTGAATGAGTCTGTCCATCGCAGCGATGATGAGGAAACAAAGCGGCAGTACAGTGACCTCCTGGCTCACCGACGAATAGATCATCATCGTGGTCGGCAATGGCGCGGTCGCGAAAAGGACAATGGAAGTGCGGCGCGAAATGGCGACAGCCAGAGCCGTCAATGCGATGCTGAACAGGAGCCCCGCCGCGCAGGCGAGCGCATATGTGCTGTGGACGCGCATGCCGGCCACGCGCCCCGCAGCGATGGCAAGAGCCTGCGGCACATAGGCGAACGCGGGATAGATCGCGGTATTCGGAAAGCCGACTCTTTCCATGCGCCCGGACCAGACGAGGTCGTCAGTGGCCTTTCGCAGAGCATTCGTCGCCTTGACCTCCGGATGAAACGGAATCTTCGAATACGCGTTCGCGAAGGCAATGGCCGAAGCGTCGACGTCCCCGCCCGATGTGTCGTCGTATCTCTGTCCGAACCAATGACCCTCTGCGATCTGCGCGGAGCGGAAAAAATGCGCGAGCGCGTCCGGCGTCTGAAACGGCGGAGTAGCCAGCAGAAGAAAGAGCCCGGATGCCAGCGAATAGACCAGCAGTAGCGCGCAGAGCCTTACGGCAAGTGGTAGCCGCGCGATCTGGTGAAACGTTGAAGCGGATTCCGTCGGCATGAGAGTTGAGTTCGATTGAGTTCGGGATCACAGCGGCTTCGAGTCCGCGCATGCCCGCCGATCCTGGCCGGTGGCCGGCATTCTAGCGCGCCACTGTCCCTCGCCGGCGGTCCCTGTCGAGCGCAGCGCAGCGCATTGCCAGCCGTCGTCAGCCGCATGCGCAGCCACGCCTTGTCGAGCGGCCGACCACAACGACTACAATACGCACGCCGGCGCAGCCCTCGTTCGCCAGCCGCAGCCTTGTACTCAATGTCGAGTGTCTATGCTTCAATCCACAAAACCGCTTCGCACCGCTGTCGTCATTCCTTGCTACAACGAGGCCGCTGCGATTGCGACCGTCGTGAAAGACTTTCGAACGAGTCTGCCGTACGCGGACATCGTCGTGTTCGACAACAACTCGAGCGATGACACTGCCGGCGTCGCACGGAATGCGGGCGCAAGCGTCATATCCGTCTCGCTGCAGGGAAAGGGCAACGTCGTGCGCAGGATGCTCGCAGACGTCGATGCGGACATTTACGTCATGGTAGACGGCGATGCAACCTACGATGCGTCGGCGGCACCCGCGCTGATCGAGACCCTTCTTCGCAACCGGCTCGACATGGTGGTCGGCTCTCGCTTGTCCGACGAGCAAACCGCCTATCGCCTCGGGCACCGGTTCGGCAACGTGTTGCTGACGCAATGCGCGGCTGCAATCTTCGGCCGGACATTCAAGGACATGCTGTCGGGCTACCGGGTCTTCTCGCGGCGGTTCGCCCGGAGCTTTCCTGCTCACTCGGCGGGTTTCGAGATCGAGACCGAGTTGACGGTCCATGCGTTGGGCCTGCGCATGCCGGTTGCAGAGATCGTGACGAATTACAAGTCGCGCCCGGAAGGTTCGGCGAGCAAGCTCAACACCTATCGCGACGGACTGCGGATCTTGCTCATGATCGGCAGGTTGTTCAAGTCGGAAAAGCCACTGGCTTTCTTCACGGCCGGCTTCCTCGCATGCACGCTGATGTCGGTCGGCTTCGCGTTTCCGGTGTTCGAAACCTTCGTCAAGACGGGGCTCGTACCGAGGATTCCTACCGTGATTCTGAGCAGCGGCCTCATGCTGCTGGGCGCCATCCTGCTTATTTGCGGCATCGTGCTGGATACCGTCACACGGGGGCGCAACGAGATGAAGCACCTCGCTTATCTGTCCGTCCCCCCGCTTCCGAGTGAAATCGACAATGACTGACTGGCAGTCTCAGTTCGTTCGCTTCGGGGTTGCGGGAGCCATCGGCTTTTTCGTCGACGCTGGCGTGCTCTATGCGGCGTTGGGCCTTGGCGCCGGGCCGCACCTCGGACGCGTCATCTCGTTCCTTTGCGCTGCCTTCGTCACCTGGCGAATCAACCGGCGCTATACGTTCACGGCGGACACAGGACGCTCGGCCTGGCGCGAATGGATCGAATATCTGCTCGCGATGTCGGCGGGCGGCGCGGTCAATTACGTCGCATACGCGATCGCCCTGCACTTTTTGCATGACGGCGCTTATCGCCCAGGAACGGCAGTCGCCATCGGTTCGCTTGCAGGCATGTGTGTGAATTTCGCGGCAGCCAAGTTCTGGGCCTTCAGAACCTAAGAAGCACTGCACATCTCGATGGATACGACAACGGCAAGCGATCGGACGCATAGATTCCGACGCATGGACATGAACAGCCCGCGGTCGCTCATGCGCGCGTCCTGGTTCGTTCCGCTGGTTTTCGGCCTGTTCTCCGTGGCTCAGGGCGCGGACGCCAACTGGGACTTGCGCAACTATCACCTGTACAACGCTTTTGCCTTCCTTCACGGAAGGCTGTCGGTCGACCTGGCTCCTGCTGGTATGCAGAGCTATTTCAATCCGCTGCTGGACGTGCCGTATTACCTGATGACGATGCATCTGCCGGCGATGCTGGTCGGCTTCATCATGGGGGTGATGCATGGTCTGAACTTCGTGCTGCTGCTCGGAATCTGCCGTCTCACGCTGGGCGATCTGCCCGAGACTGCGAGGTATCGGACGCCCTTCTGGCTCGCCATCGCCGGCTGCCTGACGGCCAACTTCCTGTCTGGCATCGGCAACAGCATGGGCGACGACACGACGGCGCTTTTCAGCCTCGGCGCGCTGTTCATGCTGCTGAAGGTGTGGGCGCGACTGCCGCAGTCCAGCATGCGCGTCATGGCGATGGTGGTGATTGCAGGGTTCGTCTCCGGAGCAGGCGCCGGCCTCAAGCTGACGACAGCCGTGTTCTCCGTCGGGCTCTGCGTCGGACTGCTCGTCGCTCCCGTGTCGTTGCCAAGGCGAGTGTTGACCGCGTTCCTGTTCGGCGTGGGCGTCCTGGCGGGACTCGCGCTCACTGGGGGCTTCTGGTTCGTGGAGATGTGGCATCAGTACGGCAATCCGCTCTATCCGCAGTTCAGCTCCATTTTTCCGAGTCCGCTGACCTCATCGGTGGCGATCGTGGATACCGTCTGGTTTCCTAAGAACGTGTGGGAATCCCTCGCGTGGGCATTCATATTTTCGTTAGATCCGCGCCGTGTCGGACAAGCCCGATTGCATCAAGTGATATGGGCTTTGGCTTACGTTTGCTTCTGGTGGTGGGTGGGCGCGCGCGCCGTTGGACGGATCAGACACAAAGAGAGTCCGCCGTTGCCGTCCCGTGGCCGATACGTCATCGCGTATGTGGCAATCGGCTATGTCGTGTGGATGAAGGTCTTCAGCATTCAGCGCTACCTTGTCTCGATCGAGCTCTGTCTGCCTCTCGTTATTTATCTGATGCTTCGCCAGACGACGACCTATGAGCGAGCGACCAAGCTAGCCAAGCGAGCATTTATCGCCTGCTCCGTCCTGGTCGTGGCTGGCGGCGCGCATTCGTGGGGGCATGAACGTTGGTCGGGCAGAATGTTTTCTATCGATCTGCCTCCCCTCTCCGCTGCCGAAAGGACGACGGTCATCCTGACTGCCGGCGACCCGCCGCTGGGGTGGCTGGTGCCCCTGTTCCCCGAATCGGTCGCGTTCGCCACCATTCGATCAGCTTTTCCCCAAGCGCGGCCTGCATACGACGAACGGCTTCACGCGATGGCGCGTTCGCGCGGCGGACCGGTGTATGCGCTGATCCCGGCTTATCTGGACAAAGGCGATTACGATTCCGCGCGAAACTCGCGCGAGATCGCGGACTCGCAGACTGCTCTCGCAGACTATGGCTTCGTGCTCGACGTCGGTTCTTGCAAGCTGTACGACGCCCGGATTGGAGCGGGCGTGTATCCGTATCAGTGGTGCCGCGTCGCGAGTGCGCGGTAGTTGACGGCTCGCGAAGATCGAACGCTTCGTATCGCGAGTGGGCGCAGCCATGGCGCATCGCTCTTACGCTTCGCTGCGCCGCTGTCGAAGATCGGGTGCAGCAGTTCGGCCCGGGCCTCGCTCACGAATATGGACGACGCCCGGCGCTCACCCATGTCAGATTCGGCGGACGTCCTTCACCCGCCCATGCTCCATCTCGACGATCATATTGCAGAGGTCGTCGATGATGTCCTTGTTATGGGACGCAAGCACCAGAATGTCCGCGTTACCGACGAACTTGGTCATATGTGCTTCCGCCTTCTTGACGAACGATGCATCGCCGACGCTCAGCCATTCGTCCATGAGCAGCACATCCGCATGCATGCTCGTCACGATGGCGAACGCGAGTCGCAGCACCATCCCGCTCGAATACGTGCGAACGGGCATCTGCAGATAATCTCCGAGTTCCGAGAACTCCGCGATCTGCGGCGTCAGTCGCACCATCTCCGCCTTGGACGCGCCGAGAATGAGACCGCGAAGCACGATGTTCTCGTAGCCGGTAGCTTCGTAGTCCAGCCCCAGCGTGAGGTCGAGCAGGCTGGTCACTCGGCCCTTCGAGCAGAACCGGCCCGTCGTCGGCTCGTAGATGCCCGCCAGCATGCGCAATAGTGTCGTCTTGCCCGCGCCATTATGGCCAACGAGGCCGACCCTATCGCCCGCCTTGATCTCCAGCGTCACATCCCGCAGCGCCTCGACAACTGTGAGCTTCCGGCTATGCGCCGCAATGCGTCCGCCAGTGGCGGCGGACAGAACCATTTGTTTCAGCGATCGGTTGCTGGCTCCATAGACCGGCAGGTTAAGGCTGCAGTTACTTAAGCTAAGAAAGGCCATGCTTTAGATCCAGAAAGCGATGCGCGAGCGGAAACGGATGAACAGCGGTATGGCGATCGCGAACAGGACCGCGATGCACGCCCCTGCCCCCTCGTACAACGACGCGTCCGGCACAGGTCCATAAAGCGGTCCGCGCACGAGTTGGATAAAAATGTACAGTGGGTTCCACTCGGCGAAATAGGCGCGGTGCCCGAGCGCGTTCGGCTTCCAGAAGATTGGCGTGAGGAAGAAAGCCAGTTGAACCACGCTCCCCACGATCGGCTGCATATCCCTGAAACGCGCGCAGAAGATTCCCAGAATGAGCGAAAGCGGAACTGCGGCGATGGCAATAAGGAGCAGGCCGGGGATGGCCATGAGCCATTCGACCTTCGGAGAGATGCTTAGATACAGCATCACCGGAATGTACGCCAGAATGTTGTGAGCGAAAAACAGGAAGTTGCGGTAGACACTGCGGAAGATATGCAACGTCAGCGGCAAGCGCACCGACCGCACAATGCTGTCCGCGCCCGTGAAGACGATGCAACCCTCCAGAATCAACGTGGAAACGAGCCCCCACGTAATAATGCCGAGCGCCAGGTACGGCACGAAATCTTCAGTGCTGAAGTTGAGCAGCGCACCGTAAAGCGGGCCCATTGCCGCAATCGTCACGGCCATCGTCAAGGTAATCCACAATGGTCCCAGGACCGAGCGGCGATAGCGTTGCCTGATGTCCTGCCAAGCCAAGGTCGACCAGATGGGAAAGGCCTTGATGCCGTCGACGAGGTCGCGCAGGGCGCGTGAGGCTCGACCCTCTACCGGCATGTTGGAAGTGTCTTGCATGTGAGCCTGTTTCCTCCTGAATGCATAAAAGTCCGCGAGCTGCGACGAACCGCGCGTGAACACGGGGTCACCTGCCTCCAGTAGCGACGTTTCGCGGATAAGGCCACACATTGTAAATGGGGGATGGCGGTTTCCAACGACGCCGCCAACTCAAGGCGACTGAGCGACCGTCCTATGGTTGCGCAGGTTTGCTGAAACCAAAATTCTACCTCAGTCATCCGCTCGGCCGTCCGCCAAAACCTCTGAAGCTATACTTCAGGGTTTGAGTCAAATTCTTCCCGGAGCGTCCCTTATGCCGAAGGACAATGACAACACGTCGCGGTCGCAACCTAGCGGCGACATCGCAGCAACATCGGCAGAGCAGGTCGCCAGCCAGGAACGAGTGACGGCCGAAGGCGAATACATTGCTGGCGAACAGAAGGCCGCGAGTCGTCACGACCCGCAGAATGTGATTGCGGCCCAAGAGCGCACCATCGCGCGGCTCCAGGCCGATCTACAGGCCATGCGCGATTCAATGTCGTGGCGAGTGACGGCGCCGCTCAGGATCGGCGTGACTCGCATGCGGCGCTTGCAGCGGGCATTGAACTCCGTCTCACAGCATCTGCGCATGCGTGGAGGCGTCGGGCCGGCGCTGACACACTATCACGCGATTCTTCGAAAGGAGGGCTTCGACGGCGTGCGCCGCCGTGCTGTCCGCATCTTGCAACCTACTGCGGGGGACACGTGTCCCGAGGCGTACGCGGCATGGATCCGCCGCCATGACAGCATCGATGCGGCGAAACGAGCGGAACTAACAGCAACCGTCGGCCAGTTGAAGTCCCAGCCGCTCATCTCCGTTCTCGTGCCGGTCTATAACAGCGACTTGCAACTCCTGACCGAGATGATTCAGTCAGTCCGCTCGCAGATTTACGCGCACTGGGAGCTTTGCATTGCCGACGACGCTTCGACGAAACCGGAGATTCGCCCCTTTCTGGAGCGACTCGCGTCCGAGGATGCGCGCATCAAGGTCGTCTTTCGCGAGCGCAATGGTCATATTTCCGAGGCAAGCAACAGCGCGCTCGGCATTGCGACCGGAGCTTTCATCGCCCTGCTCGACCATGACGATATCTTGCCCGAGCACGCCCTGTTCATGGTCGTGAAGGCGATCAACGAGCATCCCAAGGCGCGACTCTTCTATAGCGACGAAGACAAGATCGAACTCGACGGCACCCGGAAAGCGCCTTACTTCAAAAGCGACTTCAACCAGGAGCTTTTCCTCGCGCAGAACCTTTTCTCGCATCTCGGCATGTATGAAGCGGCATTGATCAGGCAAGTCGGCGGATTCCGGCGAGGGTTCGAGGGTAGCCAGGATCACGACCTCGCGTTGCGTTGTATCGAGGCCGCCGGAAGCGAGGCGGTCCATCACATTCCCCATGTGCTTTATCACTGGAGAGTCACGCCCGAAAGCACTGCAAGCAAGGGAGGCGCCAAGCCTTATGCGCTGGAGGCGGGGATTCGGGCGGTCAATGAACACCTGGCGCGCATCGGTATCGACGGCAAGGCGGAGCGTCAAGGGCCGGACATCGATCTGATTCGTGTTCGCTATGGCGTGCCGACGCCGGCACCGTTGCTTTCGATCATCATCCCCACGCGGGACGGCGTGGAGTTACTCCGTCAATGCATCGAGAGCATTTTCGCCAAGAGCACCTATCCGCGCTTCGAGGTGATCGTAGTCGACAACGGCAGCGTCAAGACTGAGACCTTTCAATACTTCGATAGCCTCCGCGTCCGGCCTAACGTGCGAGTGCTCCGAGACGACCGTCCATTCAACTTTTCGGCATTGAACAACGGAGCGGTCGCGCAGGCGAATGGCGAGTTCGTCTGCCTGCTGAACAACGACATCGAAGTGCTTTCGCCGGACTGGATGGAAGAAATGGTATCGCTCGCCGCTCAGCCGGGGAACGGTGCAGTCGGTGCTTGCCTCTGGTATCCCAACGACACATTGCAACATGGCGGAATCATTCTCGGCCTCGGGGGAATCGCCGGGCATATGCATTACAAAGCCCCGCGCCATGCCTTTGGCTATTTCGGCCGCGCCGTGTCGACTCAGAATCTTTCAGCCGTTACCGCAGCCTGCCTTGTCATCCGCAAATCGATATACAAGGCCGTGGGTGGATTGGACGAGGAACTGGCGGTCGCATTCAACGATGTAGACTTTTGCATTCGAGTACGCGAAGCGGGCTATCGGAACGTATGGACGCCGCATGCATCGCTGTACCATCACGAGTCCGCTACGCGCGGCTCCGACATGGCGCCCGAGAAAGCCAAGCGTTTCATGAGCGAAATCGGGTGGATGGAAAGCCGTTGGGGAGAATTGCTACTGCGCGATCCGTTCTACAACCCGAATCTCACGCTGGAAACTTCCGGGCAGCCGTTCGAATTGGCAAGAGAGCCGCGGATCGGGCAATTCGAATGCTAAGTCACTCGATTTTCAGCATGCGATGATTGGTGTACTCAGTCGCTGTTGGGTATAACGACCGCGTGGCAAAAAAAATCCACATTGCTCAACATGAAATCCGTGACGAAATAACGATGTTTCAAGCTAATGATTTTCCGTGTGTGTGGCTCACAGGCCTTTCGGGCGCCGGCAAGTCGACGATCGCCAATGGACTGATCGCTGTCTTGCGAGAAAGCGGCCAGGCGGCGCTTCTGCTCGATGGAGACGTATTGCGTAACGGGCTGAGCCGCGACCTGTCTTTTTCTGTGCAGGATCGCGCCGAGAACGTACGGCGCGCCGCAGAGATTGCGCGCCTCGCGGCCGATGCCGGGATCGTTCCGGTCGTTGCGCTTATTTCGCCGTTGCGGTCCGAACGCGCACGCGCAAAGGACATCGTCGGCGCCAGTCGCTTTATCGAAATTTTCGTCGACACGCCGCTGCGGTTATGTGAGGCACGCGATCTGAAGGGACTGTACGTGCAGGCGCGCAAAGGCGCCATCAAGGAATTCACGGGAATCAGCAGCCCCTACGAAGCGCCGGAATCCCCAGACGTACATCTGTCGACTGAGGGCTCCAGCCCCGATCAGTGCGTTCAAGCGATCATGGAGCACCTGGCTCGCCGCACGCGCAAAAAATAGCGCTGAATCAAGCGGTCTGATTCACCGGATCCGCTTGCCGATTCTCCTCGACTTTTGCCCGCGTATCCGCAACGACGTCATGCAAACCGGCGGCGTCGTCTCGTGAGACTGACGTTTCGCCGGTCGTCTCGTAGAAGTTCGCCGCCGCCAGCAATCGATAGTCGTCTGCGAATCGCTTCTGGATCAGATCCACGAGGTAAGGGTCGCGGAAGCTCTCGGGCGACGGATATTGACCGCACACCATCTTGAAGCCGACGAAGGCCTCCCCAGGCACGTCGAATACGTCTTCCCCAATGTTGAGTTGTGAATGCGTCGCATGCGGCGCGAAGTTCCGTAGCTCGATGGATCGAAGCAGAGGATGCATCTTCCATTGGTCTTCGAGTCGGCGCATCTCGAGGACGACGCTGGGTTGCTCACCGCCAAGGAACGACGACTGGCTGCGCCAGTGCATATCCAGTTGTTCGTCCGGAAAGGACGCGAGGTGCACCACGAATTCGCGGAAAGTGATGGAAGTGCGCCAATCCGGACGTTGGCGCATTCTTTGCGCGCGCCATACGTAATCGAGCAGCTCGTGGACGAACAACTCTTCCGCCAGTATGTCCGTCAGTTTGTTCAGATACGCGGAAACCGCGCGCTCGAAAGGATCGCGCAACACTGCGATGCACGGCCAGTCTTTCGCCCCTTCTTGTGCGGCTTCGAAGCGGGCACCGAACTGATGCGGATGCGCCCCATTAATGACGGAATGCCCGAGGCTGTTCATAACCGTCGAACACGCGTTTTTGGGGATGCGGATGAACCTGAGCTTGTGCTCGGGAAAGTAGAGGATAGTCATTGCCGATAGCCTTCGCGTTTTTACTAATGCGAGTCTACATAATCGGCGGCTTTCCTGCTTTGTCAGATATTACGAAATGGCCCATTCGCTTGGCCCATCCGTCGCGGATCCCGCGCGCGGACATTCGCACGTGGCGAGAACCGTTCGGGATAAAAAATGCGTAAATGAGCAATCTGAAAGGAAGTTTGACCGCTTCGGTCGTCTTCCACGTCAAAGGTACGTCTCGACGGCGAAGTAGGTAGATTGCGTTGCGAAACAAATAGTAATGGCGAAGCGGAGAATGCATTGGATAGTTTCGCCCGAGGACACGAACCGGCGCCTCCCCCAATTCATGAACCATTCTCACCCAAGGCAGCCCCAATAACCGGTACCCTCGCGTACGAGCGCGCATGCACCATTCCGTGTCGACGAGATCAATAAAGAGACCGTCGTCCATTGGACCGATCTCGTCCCACACCCTCAAATTAATGCACGATCCGGAGCTAATTAGGAAATCGACATCGATTGGCGAATTACCGGTCGGCATCACCCGCTGGAGCCTGAAATAGCCGAAGCGAACGAACGGCGCAACTCCGCGCAGACGTGGATCTTCGTAAGCTGGGCCGACAAGCGCCACTTTGGCGTCGAGACCACGCGATGCATCCAGCGCGCGGTACAACTCGTCGATCAGTGACTCGGTGACGGAACTGTCCTGGTCAAACAGAATCGCCGCGTCGTGACCACGCTGTCGTAATTCCGCGACGCCCTGATTGATCGCCGTCGCAATGCCGACGTTTGCACCGTTGGCCACATAGACGACGCCGGAGTTCAGTCTGGCTGCCACGTCGCCGTTCAGGTCGGACAAGGGCGTGTTGTCGACGACGACGCACTCGCACCATTGCGCGATAGCATTGGCGCGTGCGATGCATTCCGAGTCGGGGTGATAGAAGACGACGACCGCGCCGCAGTGGGCGATCATCGCTGGCTCATGCAGAGCGTGAGCGCCTCCCGCCAGTCCTGTGGCACCGTGCCGAAGGTCGCGCGCAGCTTCGAGGTATCTAGCCGGGAGTTAGCAGGACGCACCGCGCGAGCGGGATATTCCGCGCTTGTGATGGGGCGCAGGCGCGCCTTATCGAGATTCGCCAACTCGAAGATTGCCTGCGCGAAGCCGAACCACGACGTCTCGCCCGCCGCAGCGAAATGGTATAAGCCGGCGTGTTCGTCGCCCCATTCGGGACGCGCGAGTGCTTGAGCCAACACCTGGCTTGTCATTGCAGCAATCGTGGACGCGCATGTCGGCGCGCCAATCTGATCGGATACGATCGAGAGCTCGTCGCGTTCGGTCGCGAGGCGCAGCATCGTTGTGAGGAAGTTCTGGCCGCGATTGCTGTACACCCAGCTCGTACGAAAGATCAGATGGCGACACCCGCTCGCCGCGACTGCCTGCTCCCCTTCCAGCTTGGTGCGCCCGTAGACGTTCTGCGGATTGGGCTCATCTTCTTCCGTGTAGGCGCCTGCCTTCCGGCCGTCGAACACATAATCGGTCGAAAACTGAACCAGCAGCGCGCCGAGTTTTTTTGCCTCTTCGGCCATGACCGCCGGCGCGTGCGCATTGACGTCGGCCGCCGTCGCCGTTTCCAGTTCGGCTTTGTCGACGGCTGTGTACGCTGCCGGATTGACGATCACCGCCGGGTGGAACTCGCTCACTACTTGACGAATGCTGTCAGGGTCGGACAGATCCATTACCGATCGGTCGGCAGCGACGATTCGCCCCAATCCTTGCAGCGAACGCAGCAGCTCGAAGCCGAGCTGCCCGCGCACGCCGGTCACCAGAATCACCCTATCCGAAGACGCCATTCTCTTGATCCCACAATCTAGTCTTTCACAGTTCGCATTCACTGGACACGCGGTAGCAGAACGCTACAGCCGCCTTGGCTTCTTGATCTCAGAGCGGTGACACCACGAAAGGCGGCATTTCTCCGCCTTCGCGCGCCAGCTTGAGGAAGAGGTCTGCGGTTTCCAGCGCCTCGCGGATAGTTACGTCCATGTCGAGGTAACGGTAAGTACCCAGCCGCCCGATGAAAGTGACATTTCTCTCCGAAGCGGCCGCCTCGACGTATTGACCCAGAATCTTCTGCTCTTCGACGAGACGGATCGGGTAGTACGGTGTTTCGTCCGGCTGGCAGAGGCTGCTGTACTCCTTGAACGCGATTGTCTTGTCGTGCTGTTCCCAGGGCGCGAAATGCTTGTGCTCCGAGATTCGAGTGTAAGGAACGCTCTCTTCCGGGTAGCTCATCACGGCACAGCCTTGATAGTCGCCTACATCGCGGATCGGTTCGAACTTCAGCGTGCGGTAGCCCAAGCGCCCGAACTTGTGTTCGAACCAGCTATCCAGCGGGCCGCTGAAGAAAACGTGGTCACTGGCGGCCGCATCGCTGCGGGAAAACTTGGTTTTCAATTGAACGGTTATGTTGTCGTGCTTCAGAATGCCTTCGACGATGTGCGTATAACCGTTCTTCGGAATGCCCTGGTATTTGTGATTGAAGTAGTTGTCGTCGTAATTGAAGCGCACCGGCAGCCGCTTGAGCACCGATGCGGGCAGTTCGCTCGGTGGCAGGCCCCATTGCTTGATAGGGTAGCCGCGAAAGAAGGCGTGATAGAGTTCCTCGCCGAGAAACTTGAGCGCCTGTTGCTCGAAGCTGACCGCAACGTCGATTGACTTGTCCGCTTTCTCGGCGATAAACGCTTCAGCTTCGCGAGGACTCAGCGTCTTCGAAAAGAACTGGTTGATTGTGTGAAGGTTGATTGGCAGGCCATACACCGCGCCCCCCGTCGTCGCCTTCACCCGCGTAGTGTAAGGCATCATCTGGTCGTACCGCTGGATGTACGCCCATACACGCTCGTTGT
Source organism: Caballeronia grimmiae (assembly GCF_022879615.1). NCBI lineage: Bacteria > Pseudomonadati > Pseudomonadota > Betaproteobacteria > Burkholderiales > Burkholderiaceae > Caballeronia > Caballeronia grimmiae. The sequence goes on along the minus strand of NZ_CP084271.1, from coordinate 654,893 downwards.
CGGTGTGAAAAATGTGCGGCCCATGCACGTGCACGTTGACGCCAGTCTCTTCGTCTCGCTCAGTGTGGCAATTGCCCGCAACGTGATCACGCGATTCGAGCACGGTCACGCGGAAACCCTGCTCCGCCAACTCGCGCGCTATGACGGCACCCGAGAAGCCCGCACCTACAATTAGAATATTCCGTGTCATTTCTCGACTCCTGCGATCACAAACGCTTCTCGAGCGCGACGGCCGTATTCCACAGACGGCGCCGCATGAATCCGGGCATGGAGCGCCAGATTCGCGATGCCATCCAGCGAGTCGCCGTGGTCTTCCTTGCGGAAGTCGCCGTCTTCGGGCCGGCATTAACCATGCGCGCCAATACGCGTTCATACCACGGCGTCAGGCGAAGGTAGTACCAGTAGTAATGCGCGAAGAAGGAGTCGAAGTTATCCCACGGCTTCTGCCCGCCCGCGTAGTGAATGATAGAGGGCGCCTGAATGGAACGTTCGTACTCTCGATTCAGGGCATCCGGCAATACACCGCCGAGTTCGGCCGGCAGGCTGACGCAATTCCAGTTGGAACTCAGGTACTTCACGTCACGCGCAAGATGTTTATTGAGCACGTCCTGGTCCAGGAACCAGTAACGCCTGTTGCGAAGATCCGCGATCATCTTCTCGCTCATTTTCAGAGCGCGCAGCTTTTCGAGGTCGAACAGGATGACGCCTGCCTGGAAGTAGCTGCCGTGATCATCGCCGAGCCCAAGATAGTCCGACAAGTACTTCATGCTCGGCTTGCCGCCGAGCGTGGCGATGGAAGGAACGCCCTGAACCACGAACGCCCGCATGATGAGGTCGCGTACCGCCGCGATGGATTTCCCTTCGAGGTCGGTATCGAACACCTTGCTCACGTCGTCGAGCACGACCACATCGGTATCGAGAAAGAGCAGTCGCGGCCGGTCCAGCACGATGTCCGGCAGCGCGAGGCGGTAGAACGTGGCGCGCGTGAAGTACATGTGCGCTTCGATGTCGAGAAACTGCATCGACATATCGATGAACGAGATCCGCGCGTGCGGGTGCAGCCGCTCCAGCATGCGCAGGCCGTGCCGGTCATCGTCAGTGATACCGCCGTCAAGAATAAGAAAATCGATGAACCGGGAACGGCTCGCATTCGAGAAGACGGACGCGATGAGTGCCGCCATATGCGACACGTAATTGTGATCAGTCGCCGCGACAATCGACACAAGCGGCAAATCGGACTGCGGTACTGGCGGACAAAGCGCATACGGCTTCGTGTCTCGGACAAATACGCGACGCAGGTACCGCACCTTCAGCGTCGGACGGGCGCGCAAGACATGCGTGGCGAAAACGCCCATCATGCGTTCCGCAATGTAGCCTATTGCCCGGCACTCTGACGCGTCATAGCCGGTCGTATCGATTTTTCCTTCGAGTTCCGAGAGAATCTTGAAGAGCCACTGCGAATACTCTTCGAATATTTCCCGTCTAAAGACGAACATATTGGTGAAGAATCCGGCTTCTGAATTCATCACCGTCTTGAAGTCCGGGTAAAACTCCGGACACGTCGCGTTAATGATCTCGCCCGCGCGCTCGAGATCCTCGATATGGTGTGCCGGCGCCGACTTGTAATGCTCGTAAATCGTCTTGCTGCCGGACGGCGAAACATTCCAAGGCTCCGGCAAGACCATGTCGTAACCTTCGACGCATTCGCGGATCGCATCGTCATTCAGACCATAGCGATCGAGCATCTCCTTCGTGAATCGCTCTTCAACCACCACGCCGGCTGCATCCACGACGCGATTCTTCAATTCGGGATAAAAATCGAACAGACGGCGGTAGTGCATGAATCCGACGTAGTCGGATGTCTTGTCGTTCTTCCAGACCCAATACTGCCCGGTCAGTTCGCAATATGCCGGATTCTTTGCCGACATGTTGTCGCCCGCATCATCCCCCAGCATGGGCAGACGGTGCTTGGCTATGGCGCGCCCCGTCTGAATGGGCACCAGGGATTCGGTCTCCAGCAGATGTGCCGAATTAAAATAGTTGATATAGATCGAGATTTTCATTGTTGCTTCAGAAGAACGTCGGCACTGACTGCCGTGCCGCCGGCACCACAGGATCTAGTTATTAGGTTCAGCGACTCTGCAAGACTTGCGTCTGCTGTCTCGCCCATTCCAGCGTGCGGCCAATGCCCTCCGTGATTGAAACCTTCGGAGACCATCCCAGGTGCTGCTTCGCTTTCGAAATATCCAGGACATTAATGGGCTGATCGACCTTGCGCGACGGCGTGTAGTTGACGTGGAAGTCGAGGCCACACTCGTTCTTGAGCAGATCAACGATTTGCGCGAGGCTAAGACCAACACCCGAACCGATATTGAAGACGTCGTTGCGCGCTTCGCTCGTGGCGGCTATCCCGATCGCTCTGATCACATCGGCGATATACACATAATCCCGCACCACGGAACCGTCGCCCCAAATCTCCAGCGGGGCGTTCGAGAGTATCTTGCCGATGAAATTCGCAAGCACGCCCTGATTGGCGTGCAGGCGCTGTCCGACGCCATAGGGATTCGCAAGGCGAATGACGTTGTATTCGAGGTCGTGGAGCTTTCGATACAGCGACAGATAATGCTCGACGGTCTTTTTGACGATACCGTAAGAGCACGAGGGAGCGCCGTGCGTGTCCTCGGTGATCGGGACGGAGTGCGGGCCGCCGTAGACGGTTCCGCCTGAGGAGAGGTACACGATACGCCCCACGCCGGATTGGCGCATGGCTTCGAGCAACTGGATGGTCCCGATGAGGTTCGTCTCGATGTCGAAAGTCACCTTGTCGTTCGAGTTCGCCGGGCCGACACTCGATGCCAGATGGAAACAGACATCGACATCGACGAGGGAGTTCTGCATCACGACGGGATCGAAATACTTGCCGTAGATCGTCGTGACGTTCTCGGGTGGAAGCGGGATACAGGGCACCGCTCCCTCGATATCGACGATCTTGACGTGCCAACCCTCAGAGACCAGATAGTTAGCCAGATGAGAGCCGATGAAGCCGAATCCGCCCGTAATGAGTGCGTTCATCTCAAGTTCCGTTTGCGCGCCTTATGGTCTGCCGCGTCGGCACGCTGTCAAAGTTCACTGCTCCCTGTTCTCATCGAAGACCAGGATCCCCGTCGAAAGACGGCCGGGTGGCTCCGCATGCCGCTTCTGTGCGCGGTCGGTGAGCATGGTAAATGTCTCAGCCAAACAGGTCAGTCGAAGACTTCGGCATCCAGGAACGCTTTGCCGGCTGCATCCTTGGCCGCGAGCATCGGCTCGAAGTCGATGGGCCACTCGATGCCGATAGTCGGATCGTCCCAGCGAATGCAGCGCTCGTGCTCGGGATACCAGAAATCCGTTGTCTTGTAGAGAAATTCCGCAGCTTCCGTGAGTACGACGAACCCATGTGCGAAGCCAGGCGGAACCCACAATTGACGATGATTCTCGGCGCTGAGTCGTACTCCTGTCCATTTCCCGAAGCTTGGAGAACTGCGGCGAATGTCGACAGCAACGTCGAATACCTCTCCTTCGACTACCCGGACTAGTTTGCCTTGGGGATGCTTTATCTGGAAGTGCATGCCGCGCAACACTCCACGCGCCGACCGCGAGTGATTGTCTTGCACGAACGTCACGCCGGGCTGGACATGCTCCGCGAACTCGCGTGCATTGAAGCTCTCGTAAAAGAAGCCGCGCGCGTCGCCGAACACTGCCGGTTCGACGATTTTGACATCCGGCAGCGACGTGGCGCTTACTGTGATGGTCATGCGACTTTGTCGGTAGAGAGGTTTCGAAGGTATTGACCGTAAGCGTTCTTCGCGAGCGGGGCGGCCAGCGCAAGTAACTGCTCCGTGTTGATCCAGTTGGATCGATAAGCAATTTCTTCTGGACACGCGACGACGAGTCCCTGACGCTTTTGCAGCGTCGCGATGAAGGTCGCCGCTTCGATCAGTGAATCATGCGTGCCCGTATCGAGCCACGCATAGCCACGTCCCATGATCTCGACGTCCAGTTTCTGCTCTTCCAGATAGCGCAGATTGACGTCTGTTATTTCGAGTTCGCCTCGCGGCGAGGGTTTGATATCCGACGCAATGCCGCAGACCTTGTTGTCGTAGAAGTACAAGCCCGTTACTGCGTAATTCGAGCGCGGCTTCGCCGGCTTCTCTTCGATCGAAAGCGCGCGAAACTGCTCGTCGAATTCGACGACGCCGTAGCGTTCCGGATCATGCACGTGATATGCAAATACCGTTGCACCGTCTGTCCGCGCATCGGCACTCGCCAGTTGCTTGGCGAGATCATGACCATAGAAGATGTTGTCGCCCAAAATGAGCGCGGAAGGATCGTTGCCCACGAATTCCTTGCCGATGATGAACGCCTGCGCCAGCCCGTCAGGCGAAGGCTGCACGGCATACTGGATATTCATGCCCCACTGGCTGCCATCGCCGAGCATCGACTCGAAGCGGGGCGTATCCTGCGGCGTCGAGATGACCAGCACGTCCCGAATGCCCGCAATCATCAACGTCGACAGCGGGTAATAAATCATCGGCTTGTCGTACACGGGCAGCAGTTGCTTCGATACCGCATGCGTGATCGGATAGAGCCGCGTGCCGGAACCGCCGGCGAGAATAATGCCTTTGCGCGCCATGCCCTGCTCCTTATGCCCGCTGCGCGTAATTCGTCTCGACCCACTTCCGGTATTCGCCGGAAGCGACTTCGTCGGCCCACGCCTGGTTGTCGAGATACCACTGAACGGTCTTCGCGAGACCCGTTTCGAACGTTTCTGCCGGCTTCCAGCCGAGTTCGCGTTCGAGCTTGCGCGCGTCGATCGCGTACCGGCGGTCGTGGCCAGGACGATCGGTCACATACGTGATCTGATCGCGATACGAACCGCTTGCCTTGGGTTTCTTCTCGTCCAGCAGATCGCAAAGGGTGTGCACGACTTCGAGATTCTTCTTCTCGTTCCAGCCGCCGACGTTATACGTCTCGCCCGGCTTGCCGTTGGCCAACACCTCGCGGATGGCCGCGCAGTGGTCGCCGACATACAGCCAGTCGCGTACGTTCTGACCGTCGCCGTACACCGGCAGCGGCTTGCCCGCGAGCGCATTTGCAATCATCAACGGGATCAGCTTCTCAGGGAACTGATACGGGCCGTAGTTGTTCGAGCAATTGGTCGCGAGAACCGGCAAGCCGTACGTGTGGTGATACGCCCGCACGAGATGGTCGGAACCCGCTTTAGTCGCGGAATACGGACTATTGGGCGCGTATGGAGTGGTTTCGGAGAACTGCGGATCCGTTGCGGACAGCGAACCGAAGACCTCGTCCGTCGAAACGTGCAGGAAGCGAAACGCCTTTTTCTCTGATTCGGGAAGCGCGTTCCAATACATGCGCACAGCTTCGAGCAGCGTGAAAGTGCCGACCACGTTTGTCTGCACGAAATCTGCCGGCCCGTGGATGGAACGATCCACATGACTTTCGGCCGCGAAGTGGACGATGGCGCGCGGCTTGTGCTTCGCGAGCAGTTCGTCCATTGCGGTGCGGTCGCAGATGTCGGCACGCACGAACACGTGACGGGTGTCGTCTTTCAGCGATTTCAACGTGCCGAGGTTCCCGGCGTACGTCAACTTGTCGACGTTGAGTACCGGTTCGTCAGAGCCTTCGAGCCAATCCAGGACAAAATTGGCGCCGATGAAACCGGCGCCGCCCGTCGTAAGAATCATAAATACCCTTTAGCTGCTTTCAGTTTGTTGACTGATAGCACACGCGAATATGTGAAAAAAATGCGCATGAGGCGCAAACGCGACGCGCCTTACCGGCATGTGTGACCGACTCACAAGGCAAGGCAGACGTCTGGCAAGCCGCCATTATAAGGCCAGCGAATGCAAAAACTACATGGCTAACAACTTGATACAGCTAGGATTCGCCTCCAGAACGCGTCAAAGCAGCGGTGCGGCGACAGGGATTCAACGCGCGCTTCATAATGTCCAGGACTACAAGCACACGGACTGTTCTTTGCGCGTCGTTCCTGCGATGCCACCCTACTGATGACCGATATACCAACACCGCCCGCGACTGATCGCCTACCGTATTCCGCCCCCCTCGTCTTCGGCGACCTCCAAGGCTGCTGCGACCCGTTCCAGCGCCTGCTGAAGAAAGCCGCGCCCGAACCCGACACGCCGCTTTGGTTCGCGGGCGACCTGATCAACCGCGGCCCGAAGTCGCTAGAAACGTTGCGCGAAGTCATCGCGCTAGGTCCGCGCGCGACCGTCGTGCTCGGCAATCACGATCTGAATCTGCTGTCCGTCGCCGCCGGCCTGCGCAAGCCGAAGAAAGGCGACACGCTCGACGACATTCTCGCCGCGCCGGATTCCGCCGACTTGATCGAATGGGTACGGCATAAGCCGGTCGCGCATTTCGAGGACGGCGCGCTGTTGGTTCACGCGGGCGTTCTGCCGCAATGGGACGTGACGATGACGCTCGAACTCGCGCGCGAACTCGAAACTGCGTTGCGCGCGCCGGACTGGAAGGAAACGCTGGCGCAGCTGTACGGCAACGAGCCGCATCGCTGGGACGATTCGCTGACAGGCATCGACCGCTTGCGCGTGATCTACAACGCGCTCACGCGCATCCGCTTCTGCACGGCCGAAGGCGCGATGGAGTTCGCCAGCAACGGCGGGCCGGCCACCGCGCCGCCCGGCTACATGCCCTGGTTCGACGTGCCGGACCGCCGCACGCAGGACGTGACCATCGTCTTCGGACACTGGGCTGCGCTCGGCCTGATGATCCGCGACGACGTTCTCTGCCTCGATTCCGGCTGCGTGTGGGGCAACAAGCTCTCGGCGGTGCTGCTGACCCAGGATCCCGCTAGACGCGTGATAACGCAGGTGAGTTGCGCGGTCAATCACCCCGGCAAACGTCGGAGCTCGTGATGCCCTCACGAGCTCGAGGTTGACCAGACCCAGCGCCGAAAGGCGCTACGTTGTGCGGAGACAGCACACCCACCGTCGAATGCTTCCTCAGTTCGACGCTCTGGAAGTTGCAGCAGCAGACAAGCGCCGGGTACGCACGAAACGGGCTGCGACGGAAGGGAAAGCTTCACCTGCCGCATAACATGGTCGAGGGGAGCCATACCGCGAGGTATGCGTCACCAGGCCCGTAAGGGCAACCGCGCCGGACGGATTTCGGCTGCATCTGGACCGGGGTGCTTTTGTGGCTGTTTTTGTACTAGACCGATACGGCCGGCCGTTGATGCCGTGCAGCGAGAAGCGCGCGAGGTTGTTGCTCGTGCGAGGTCGCGCCCGTGTGCATCGCGTGATGCCATTCGTCATTCGGCTCACGGACCGCGAACGAGCCTCCTGCGAGTTTGAGCCGCTGCGCCTGAAACTCGACCCCGGCAGCAAGGCCACGGGGCTTGCTCTCGTGGTCGACAGGGAGACGCTCGACACGGCCACCGGCGAGCTCCGTCGCGGCGCGGCCGTGCTGAACCTGTTCGAACTTGTTCATCGCGGTCGACAGATCAGCGACGCGCTGAGGGCCCGCAGCGCCATGCGTCGATCGCGGCGCGGCAAGTTGCGTTACCGTGCGCCGCGCTTTCTGAACCGCACGCGGACTCCCGGATCGCTCCCGCCGTCGCTCCAACATCGGGTGAATACGACGATGGCTTGGGTGCGACGTGTTAGGCGCTGGGCACCGATAGCGGCGCTTTCCTGCGAACTCGTTCGCTTTGACATGCAACTCTTGGATAACCCGGAGGTTACCGGCGCAGGATATCAGCGCGGAACGCTGGCAGGCTACGAGCTTCGGGAATACCTGCTGGAGAAGTGGGGCCGGCGCTGCGCTTACTGCGATGCGAAAAGCACTCCGCTGCAGTTGGATCACATCGTCGCTCGGTCGCGCGGCGGCAGCAACCGTGCATCCAACTTGACGCTCGCCTGCGAGCCGTGCAACAGAGCGAAGGGTGCGCTGCCCGTAGACGAGTTTTTAGCCAAGCGACCCAAGCGGCTGGCAGGCATCTTGGCTCAATCGAAACGTTCGCTGAAGGATGCGGCAGCGGTGAACGCCACTCGATGGGCGTTGACCAGCGCGCTGAAAGCGACCGGGATGTCATTGGAGCTTGGCTCCGGTGGGCGCACCAAATTCAATAGGTCCGTGCTTGGCGTGCCGAAAACGCATGCGCTCGATGCTGCATGTGTCGGTGCACTTTCATTCCTGACCGGCTGGAAGCGACCGACACTTTTCATATCCTGCACCGGTCGCGGCAGCTACCAGCGCACCCGGCTCGATCGGTATGGCTTCCCGCGGGGATACATGACACGAACGAAGCGTGTGCACGGATTTCAGACTGGCGACCTCGTGCGGGCCGACGTACCTGCCGGGAGAAAGGCCGGCACCCACATAGGCCGCGCGGCCGTTCGCGTCACCGGCAGCTTCAACATCCAGAAGTCCGATTCGGTCGTGCAAGGCGTCGCCCATCGTTATTGCCGGCTGATTCAACGCAGTGACGGCTACGGATATACAACGAAACCGTTTTTCGAAGGAGATAATGCCCGCAGGCCCTGTCGCACACAGCCCTGGGTACCTTCCCAATCTGGGCAATAAATCTAGCACGCTAGGGCGAGGAAGTAACGACCGAATGGCCGATTGGCAAGTCGACCCAGGTAGCCGGCCCGCCTCGCATCCGCTCCAGCGCCGCCCGAACCGCCGCTTCCGCTTTGCTCGCGAGCAGCCGCCGGTCCCCGCCCGGCGCGAGCGGATCGCACACATAGAGATGCGCGGTGATCGGCCCGCCGCGCAAGAGCGCGTCGAGCGAATCGCTCAGCGACATATCGCCGATATACGCGGGCGCGGTCGTCTGCATGCCGCGCGCGTCCTCGTACATCAGGCAGATAGGCTGCACCGGACACGACGCCGACACCGCCGCCTGAAACAGATTCGCGTGGAACGGCAGCAGCGACATGCCGTCGCTCGTGGTGCCTTCGGGAAACACGCACATCATCTCGCCCCCGACGAGCCGGTCCGCCAGCTCATGCATGATGCGCTTCGCGTCGCTGCGCTTCTCGCGCTGCACGAACACGGTGCCGAGCTGTTGCGCGAGCCAGCCGACCACCGGCCACTGGCGGATCTCGGCTTTGGATACGAACGGCGTCGGCCGCCACGCGTTGATCACGTAAATATCGATCCACGACACATGATTGCCGACGACGAGCACGCCCGCATCGAGCCGCGCGTCGTCGTTATGCACGACGAGCTTCATGCCCGCAAGCCGCAGCATCTCCAGCGACCATGCACGGTTCATCGCCATGCGTTCGCCCGCGGATGCACGCGGAAAGCGCCGCGCCACGATCCACACGCCGACCAGCAGATGGACCGCAAGGCGCAGCTTGCGCAACACGAACTTCATGCTTCAGCGAGTTTCGAAGGCGAGATGTCCGCCGACGATCGTCGCGCGCACGCGAGCCGGCAGTTCGTAACCGAGGAACGGCGAATTGCGGCCCTGGCTCCGGAGCTTGGACGGATCGACGCGCCACGACGCATCGGCATCGAACACGCAGACGTCCGCGAGCGCGCCCGTCGCGATGCGTCCGGCCGGCAGTTTGAGCACATCGGCGGGAGCGGCCGTGATGCGGGCGAGCGCCTTCGCGAGCGGCACGTTCGCCTCGCGCGCCCACTTCACCGTCAGCGAAAGCAGCAGTTCGAGGCCCGTCGCGCCGGGAGTCGCTTCGGCGAACGGCAGGAGCTTTTCGTCGTCGTCGAGCGGCGTGTGGTCGGAGCAGATCGCGTCGATCGTGCCGTCCTGGAGGCCCGAGCGGATCGCTTCGCGGTCGCGTTGCTGGCGCAGCGGCGGATCAAGGCGGAATTGCGAATCGAAATAGCCGATGTCGAGGTCGGTCAAATGCACGTGGTTGATCGTCACGTCGCACGAAACGGCGAGCCCTTCGGCCTTCGCCGCGCGCACGAGCGCCACGCCCGCCGCCGACGACAGATGCGACAGATGCACGCGCGCACCGGTCACGCGCATCAGTTCGAAGATGGTATGCAGCGCGATGGTTTCCGCCGACACCGGCACGCCCGACAGGCCGAGCCGCGACGCCAGCGCGCCGCTCGCCGCGACGCCGCCGCGCGCCATGTACGCGTCTTGCGGACGCAGCCACACGGTGTAGCCATACGTCGTCGCGTATTGCAGCGCGCGCAGGAGCGTGCGCGTATCGACGATCGGGTTGTCCGCCTGCGAGAAGCCAATGCAGCCCGCTTCGGTCAGTTCGACCATCTCGGTGATGCTCTCGCCCTTCAGCCCGACGGTCAGCGCGCCCAGCGGATACACATGCGCCTGATGCAGCTTCTGCGCGCGGAACTTGAGCATTTCGACGAGGCCCGGCTCGTCGAGCGTGGGATCGGTGTCCGGCGGGCAAACGAGGCTCGTGACGCCGCCGGCCATCGCCGCGGCCATTTCCGATTCGAGCGTCGCCTTGTGCTCGAAGCCCGGCTCCCGCAGCCGCGCCGACAAATCGACAAAACCCGGCGCGACGTACAAGCCCGTCGCGTCGATGATCTTCGCCGCGTTGAAATCGGCGGGCGCGTCGCCGATCGCGACGATCCTGCCCGCCGCAATGAATACGTCCTTGCGCGCTTCCGTGCCCGCAGCCGGATCGATGATCGTGCCGCCTTGAATCTGGATCTTCATGTCGTTTTCGTTAATCGCTGTTGCCGGCCACGATGCCCATCACCGCCATGCGCACGGCGATGCCAAACGTCACCTGATTCAGAATCACCGACTGCGGGCCGTCGGCCACTTGCGAATCGATTTCCACGCCGCGATTCATCGGCCCCGGATGCATGACGATCGCATCGGGCGCAGCGAGCGCGAGCCGCTCGGGCGTCAGGCCCCAGCTCTTGAAATACTCCTGCGCGGACGGCAAGAGCGCGCCGCTCATGCGCTCGTTCTGCAGGCGCAGCATGATGATCACGTCGACGCCCTTCAGCCCTTCGTCGAGGTTGTGATAGACGTGCACGCCCATCTGGTCGAGATTGCCCGGCAGCAGCGTGCGCGGACCGATCGCGCGCACTTCCGGCACGCCGAGCGTGGTCAGCGCGTGGATGTCCGAGCGCGCGACGCGCGAATGCAGGATGTCGCCGACGATCGCCACGCGCAGCTTCGTGAAGTCGCGCTTGTAATGGCGGATCGTGTACATGTCGAGCAGACCCTGCGTCGGATGCGCGTGACGGCCATCGCCCGCATTGATCACGTGCACGTGCGGCGCGCAATGCTCGGCGATCAGATACGGCGCACCGCTCGACGCGTGGCGCACGACAAACATGTCGGCGTGCATCGCGGAGAGGTTGTTGATCGTATCGAGCAGCGATTCGCCCTTGCTCGTCGACGACGCGTTGATGTTCAGATTCAGCACGTCCGCCGACAGCCGTTTCGCGGCGATTTCGAAAGTGGTGCGCGTGCGCGTCGAGTTCTCGAAGAAGAGGTTGAACACCGATTTGCCGCGCAGCAGCGGCACCTTCTTCACTTCGCGATCGGTCACGCTGACGAACTGCTCGGCGGTATCGAGGATGTGCGTGACGATCGAGCGCGGCAAGCCTTCGATGGTCAACAGGTGCTTCAACTCACCGTTCTTCGTGAGTTGCGGATTGCCTTTCAGAAAGCCGTAGCGGAACTTGTCGCTGGCCTTGTCGGAATGCTGCGCGCCAGTCTCGGCTGCGCTCTGGGTGGCGGTGTTCATGGTGATCCCAGGTATTTCTTTCGAAGATGGAGGCTTGCGAACGCGGGCCGCCGTGCAACCCGCGCAGAGCACGCGTTACTGCGCGCGGGGTTCAGTTGTGAAAGCGAACGTGTCGCCGTTCTGGCGCGCGAGCACGAGATCTTCGCCTGCGGGAACGTCGACGCTGCCGCCGGTGAAGCGCGCCGCGACCGGCATTTCGCGCCCGCCGCGATCGGCGAGCACGGCCAGATCGATCGACGCCGGGCGGCCGTAATCGTAAAGCTCGTTGATGGCCGCGCGCACGGTGCGGCCCGTGGACAGCACGTCGTCGACCAGCACGATGCGCCGGCCGTTGACATCGAACGGCAGCGAGGTCGGGCTCGCCTGGCTATGCAGGCCCTTCTTCGCGTAGTCGTCGCGATGCAGCGCCACGTTCACCACGCCGTAGTGCGGCGCGTTCAGGTCTTTCGCGAGCCGCTCGGCCAGCCACGCGCCGCCGCTGTAGACACCCGCGAGCACCGCGCCGTCTTCGGCCGCGAGCGACGCGCCATAGGCCGCGCGGATCTGTTCGACGAGCGTGCGATAAAACGCCTCGGCGTCAATGGAACTCATGATCGTCGGGAAGTCCGTCGAGATATTGTTGAAGGATGACGCGGGCGGCTTCGGCGTCGATGCCGTCGAAGCGGCCGCGCGCGTTCGTGCGCACGCCGCGCTCGCGCAGACCGGCTTTGGCGTCGACCGACGAATAGCGTTCATCGACCCATTGCACCGGCACGTTGAAACGGCCGTTCACCTGATTGCCGAAGCGCTTCGCCAGCGCGCTCATTTCGTGCGGCGTGCCGTCGGGATGCATCGGCATGCCGACGACGACCGTATCGGGCTTCCACTCGTCGAGCAGCTTGCGCACTTGCTGAAAGCGATAGTCGCGGTCGCGATTCTCCACCACGGCGAGCGCGCGTGCGTCGCGCGTCAGCGTATTGCCGACGGCGACACCGATGCGTTTCTCGCCATAGTCGAAGGCCAGCAGCGTGGCTTCGCGGCTCATGCGTGCCCTGCTTCGCCCGAGAGCATCGAGCGCGACACGCCGAGCAGCGACAGCGCCGCTTCGAGCCGGTCTTCGGCAGGCACTTCGAAGATGATGCGCGGATCGGCTTCGACCGTCAGCCAGCCGTTCTTCGAGATTTCTTCCTCGAGCTGGCCCGCGCCCCAGCCGGCATGGCCGAGCGTCAGCAGAAAGCGCTCGGGGCCCTTGCCGCTCGCGACCGCTTCGAGCACGTCTTTCGACGTGGTCATGGCGAGGCCGCCGGGCACGCTCATCGACGAGCTATACGGCTCGCCCTGGCCCTCTTCGTGCAGCACGAAGCCGCGCTCGGTCTGCACCGGGCCGCCGAAATAGACGGGCAAGTGAACGAGCGGTTCGATTTCCAGCTTGAGGTCGATGCGATTGAAAAGCGATTGAAGGTCGATGTCGGTCGGCCTGTTGATGACGAGACCCAGCGCACCGCGATCGGTGTGATCGCAAAGGTAGACCACCGTTCCCGAAAACGTCGGATCGGCCATGGACGGCATGGCGATCAGGAACTGGTTCGTCAAATTGATGCGATCGGAAGTCTTGGACATAATTCAGGATTTTAACAAAGGCGCTGGCGGATGGCCGACTTTGATCTGGGTCTGATGTGGTTCAGGCGGGACCTTCGCGCGACGGACAATGTTGCACTCTATCACGCGCTTACACGGTGCCGCCGGGTGCTGTGCGCCTTCGTTTTCGCCCGGGAAATCCTCGATCCGCTGGCTCGAAACGACCGTCGCGTGGCGTTCATTCATGCAAGCATCGTCGAGCTGGATCGAACGCTGCGCGACGCGGGTGGCGCGCTCATCGTGCGTCACGGCGTGCCGGTTCAAGACATCCCGGCGCTCGCACGCGAATGCGGCGCGAACGCGGTTTTCGCGAACCGCGACTACGAGCCGTCCGCGAAGGCCCGCGACGATGCCATCGCCCGGACGCTCGGGAGCGCGGGCGTCGCGTTCTTCAGTTTCAAGGATCAGACGATCTTCGATCACGACGACGTGCTGACCGGCGCGGGCAAGCCCTACACCGTCTTTACGCCGTACAAGCGCAAATGGCTGGAAACGCTGACGCCCGATGCGCTCGCGCCGTATGCGTCCGAGGATCATCTGCATGCGTTGACGAAACCGCCGGCCAAGGCCGACACGGGCATTCCCTCGCTCGCCGAACTCGGTTTCCCGGACGCTCACGCCCCTGCTTTTCCGCCCGGCACGAGCGGCGCGTACCAACTCTTCGACGACTTCCGCGACCGCATGACCGACTACGACCACGCCCGCGATTTCCCGGCGCAGAAAGGTCCGAGCTATCTTGGCGTGCATTTGCGCCACGGCACGGTGTCGATCCGCGCCCTCGCCCGCGTGGCGCACGACGCGCAGCGCCACGGCGACCGGGGCGCGGCGACGTGGCTTTCCGAGCTGATCTGGCGGGACTTCTACTTCGGCGTGCTGCATCACTTTCCGCGCGTCGGCGTGCCGGGCGATCATCGCGCGTTCAAGCCGGAATATGATCGCATCGAATGGGAAACGGGCGATGCCGCCGACGCGCATTTCGCCGCGTGGTGCGCGGGTCAGACCGGCTATCCGCTGGTGGACGCCGCGATGCGCCAGCTCAACACGTCGGGTTACATGCACAACCGGCTGCGCATGGTGACGGCGAGCTTTCTCTCGAAGGATCTCGGTATCGACTGGCGGCGCGGCGAGGCGTATTTCGAAGCGCACCTCAACGATTTCGAGCTGTCGTCGAACAATGGCGGATGGCAGTGGGCCGCGTCGAGCGGATGCGACGCGCAGCCGTACTTCCGTATCTTCAACCCGATCACGCAGTCACGAAAATTCGACGCGGCGGGCAAGTTCATTCGGCATTACCTGCCGGAACTCGCGGGCCTGCCGGATCGCGACATCCACGCGCCGTGGCTCGCTAAGCCCGACACGCTGAAGGCGGCGAAGGTCGCGCCCGGCGTGGAGTATCCGCCGCCGATCGTCGATCACGATGCCGCGCGCAAGCGCACGCTGTTGCGCTATGACGTCGTGCGCGGTCCGGGCAAACGCGCGATAAGCCCGGGCATCGAGGACGACGACGTCTAGCGGACGATGGCCGCGGGCCGCTCGATCATCGCGGTGAGCGCAACGATCGACGCGCGGCCCTCCGACGGCGCAATGCCCGCAGCAGCCTGATGCAGCATCGAGCGCAGCGTCTGGGCGGCGCGTTCGGGGATGGCGGCGTCGAGCGCGCTCGCATCGCCGTGGGCGGCCCCGCCGTCGCCCTGATGCGCAATGCGCCGCCACGCGAGCCCGAGCGTATCCGCCAGCAGCGCGACGTGGCCGAGCCCGAGCGCGCACGCCGCCGCGCCCAGCCGATGCGCGGCATCCGCCGCGTGCAGCGCGGAAGACGCATCGACGGCGCCGGTTTCGCTTGCCTTTGAGCCGCGTTCGACCAACCCTTCGATCGCCGCTTCCGCGCTTTGCAGAAAGTCCTCGTAGGCCGCCGCGTTGACGCGCAGCACGCCGAGGTCGCGCGTGGGCGCATCGCGCGTGCTTTCTTCACTCGCCTGCGCCGCGCCCTGCTCCCATGCCGCCTCGGAAGCCGGCGTCGCCGCGACGTGCCACGCCACCGCCAGGCCGTAGTCGCGCAGGACATCGACGTGTTCGGCGTCTTCCGGCGTCGCGCCGTACAGCGCGAAGTCGCGCCACAGCAATGCGAGCGTCGCCCGCACGAGCGAACGCGGCGCGTACGACGACGCATGCGCCTGATCCGCCAGCACGAGATTGAACCGCGCGTACAGGCGCTTGGCGTCGGCGTGTCCGGAAATGCCCCCGCGCGAGCGCAGCGCGCGCACCGTGGACGACGCGAGCCGCCAGAAATCATACGGATCGGGGCCGGCCAGGTCCGCGAGGCAGGCGTCGAGACGCGCGAAGGTCTCGTCGGTGTCGCCTCGCGGCTGGTCGGCGGGCGCGCGCAGCAGCGCCAGCAACGTGTGCTCGTAATGCGCCCGCACACGCGTGAGCCGTTCCGATGCGACGCCTCGCAGCGTGGCCGGGGCGATCGCGCGGCCCGCGAGCGCGAGGTCGTCGTCGGAAACCGGCGCAATGCGCGTGTGCGCGGCAAGCAGCGCGTGCAATCCGCGATAGTGATGGAAAAGCTCCGTCGAGCACGCCAGCTCGCGCAGATTGTGCCGATCGACCGCCATGCCGAAGGCGAGCAGCGCGTCCGCAATGCGCTGGCGTGTCGGCTCGGATTCATCTCCGATCGGCGCCACGAGCGCGAGCGCTTCGGCGAAACGCTGCGCAGGCAGCCATCCGGCGGCGTTCAGCGCCGCGATCGCGCGCTTCAGGGCGGGCGCCGTCTCGCCCTGCCGCTGGAACGCGTGCAGCGCATCCGCGATCGCGATTTCGGCGAGTCGCACAGAGCCGCCGCGCGGATTCGGCAGGGCTTCGATCGGAACGGGTAGATCGGGACGAGAGGTCATAACGGGCGCTCACAAGCCAGACCGCGTGCCCGGCGAATGCGCCGGCGCGCGGTGAAACTGCATCATCGACGGGCCTGCGGCACCGTCGCCGCATCCCGACCTCTGGAAGCGTATGCCTTTACCCGCAGCTGCGCGAGCAGCCGCGGGAAACGGCTAATCAGCCGAGCCAGCGGAGCCGGCCACGGCCCAACGGCTTACGCACGGAAACGCAGGCCGCAAAAAACACGCGCCGCATGACGTAAGCCATGCGGCGCGGGTAAATATGCGGATCAGATTTGGACCATCTCGAAATCTTCCTTGCGGGCTCCGCATTCGGGACAGGTCCAGTTGATTGGAACGTCTTCCCAGCGGGTGCCCGGCGCGATGCCCTCTTCCGGCAATCCCGCCTCTTCATCGTAGATCCAGCCGCAAATCAGGCACATCCAGCTTCTGTATTCCATACTTATGCCGCGTCGATTGATCGATTGAAATTAGGACATGATGGTACCGTGTTGCCGGGTGGCTGCCTAGCGAGGCGCCCGCCCTTCCCCGTTCTCCCGGATAGCGGGACGGCCACGCGTCGCCCGGCGGAAAATGCATCGTTCCGGGCGACAGGCGGGCGTCAATAGGCCGCATAATCGAGACTCACGGGGTGACGCGCACAATGACAGCGCATTTCCCCGACCCGATCGTCTCACACGTGCCCAATCCACCATGTCCGCTTTTGCCATGACCGGCGACTCGCCACCGATCGTTCTGACTTTCGGCCTTTCGGACCCTACGGGCGGCTCAGGCATACAGGCCGACATGCTGACGCTCGCGAGCATGGGCTGCCACGGCGCCACTGTCCTCACCGGCTATGCCGTGCGCGACTCCGCGAGCTGCGACGAAGTGACCGGCCTTGATCCCGATACCGTCGCCACCCAGGCGCGCATGTTGCTCGAGGACATGCCGGTCGCCGCGTTCAAGATCGGCGCGGCGACGCGGGCTGAAGTCGTATCGGCGATTGCCGAGGTGGTATCCGATTACGACGACGTCCCGCTGATCCTCGCGCCCGACTTCACGCTCGACGACGAACACGTGCTGTCCGCCGACGAGTTGCGCGAATCGCTTGCCGATCTGCTCGTGCCGCAAACGACCATGCTGATCGCCGATCACGCCACGATTTTGCAGCTCGCGCAGCCCGACAGCGACGCCGAAGCCCCGACGCTCGATTCCGCGATCTCCCATATTCTGTCGCAAGGCTGCGAATATGTTCTGGCGATGGAAACGGGCACGCATCGGCATGTCAACACGCTCTATAGCGAGGAAGGCCAGGTGCGGCAAGACTTGTGGGATCGCGGGCTGAACCGCGTGATGGGGCTGACCGATACGCTCGGCGCAGCCGTCGCGGCGCTGCTTGCCAACGGTCAGGAGCCTGCCGAAGCCGCCCGCGAGGCGCAAGAGTATGTATTTCAGGCGGCGCGCGCCGCGTTTCGTCCGGGGATGGGCGCTTATCTGCCGGATCGCTTTTTCTGGGCGCGTTCCAACGACGCCGACGACGAAAGCGAGACTTCGGCGCTGCCCGACGAATCGGCCGGGCTGCCGGGAGAAGCGCGGCACTGAAGAGAAAGCAGTGAATCGAGGTAGCCGGAGACCACATAAGGGAGGCTTCGCGAACGCATGCCGTATCGATTGCCCCATCTGCACAAGCCCGGCCCGCAAGGCGCGATCCGCATCGGCTGCGCGGGCTGGTCACTGACGAGCGCGGTCTCCACGAGTTTTCCCGGCGAAGGCTCGCACATCGAACGCTACGGGCGCGTGCTCACTTGCGTCGAGATCAACTCCAGCTTCTATAAGCCGCATCGCGAGCAGACCTACGAAAAGTGGGCGCAGAGCGTGCCGGAATCGTTCCGTTTCTCGGTAAAGTTGCCGAAGGCGATCACCCACGACGCGCGGCTCGTCGACACGGAAGCGCTCATCGACGAATTCCTGCTCGGCGCCAGCCAGCTCGGCGACAAGCTCGGCTGCTGGCTCACGCAACTGCCGCCGAGCCTGCCCTTCGAGCACGATCTGGCCGACACGTTCTTCAAGGCGCTGCGCGAGCGGACGAAACTGCCGGTCGCATGCGAGGCGCGGCATCCGACATGGTTCACCGCCGATGCCGCGGCGCTCTTGAAAGCGCATCACATCGCTTATGTCGATGCCGATCCGATCCCCGATGACTGCGAGATCAAGCATCGCGCGGATGCGTCGCTCGTTTATGTGCGCTTGCACGGCTCGCCCGAGTTGTACAAGTCTTCCTACGACTACACGTATCTCGACCATCTCGCGCACACGCTGCAGGCACGCGCGAAGAAAAGCGCCGAAGTCTGGTGCATCTTCGACAACACCGCGCAAGGCAACGCCCAGCCCAATGCGCTGAATCTGATGGAACGGTTGCGGCTTCATCACCGCTAAGCGCGGTTCAGCTTTCGCTCAATCGAAAGGAGAATGCCCGATGCACAAGCCGGCACGACGGATTGCACGCCTCGTTCAGATCACGATGTTCGCTTCGCTGCTTCATATCGCGTTGCCCGTGCACGCGCAGACCGCCGCGCCGCCGCCGCCGCCGCCCGCGACGCCAGTTGGCGACGGCACGTTCCTGCTGACCATTTTTCTCAAACACGACCAGTCGAAGCCGCTGCCGAAGATCAACGAGCAGTTGAAGGAGCAAGGCTTCTTCAAGACGTTTCCGCCTCCGGGAATCGAAGTGGTGTCGTGGTACGTGATGATGGGCATCGGTCAGGTGGTGACGCTGCGCGTACCGGCAGAGAGATTGCGCGAAGTGAATCGCGCGATCGAAACGACCGCGTGGGGCGGATATACGACCGAGTTTTATCCGACTTACGACTACAAAGCGGCGGCGCAGAATCTGCGTGAGCAGATGAATAAGTAGGGCCGCGCTTTCGACAGGCGAAAAAAAAACCCGCATCGCTGCGGGTTTTTTCTTTGGCTGCGCAGACTTCGCTTCCGGAGAAACGAAGCCCGCGCGGACATCACCGGCCGAAGCCAGCTTACATGTCCATGCCCATGCCGCCCATGCCGCCGGGCATGCCGCCAGGCATCGGTGCATCTTCCTTCGGCAGTTCGGCGACGGCTGCGTCGGTCGTCAGCAGCAGGCCTGCCACCGATGCCGCGTTTTGCAGCGCCGTGCGCGTCACCTTGGTCGGGTCGACGACACCGGCTTCCACCAGGTCACCGTACTCGCCGGTTGCCGCGTTGTAGCCGTAGTTGCCCGAACCCTGAGCAACAGCCGCCACCACGACGGATGCTTCTTCGCCGCCGTTCGTGACGATCTGGCGCAGCGGCTCTTCCATCGCACGCAGGACGATCTTGATACCTGCGTCCTGGTCGGGGTTCGCACCCTTCAGGCCGTCGATTGCACGGCGAGCACGGATCAGCGCAACACCGCCGCCCGCCACGATGCCTTCTTCCACAGCTGCGCGCGTTGCGTGCAGTGCGTCTTCGACACGTGCCTTCTTTTCCTTCATTTCGACTTCGGTCGCAGCACCGACCTTGATCACCGCAACGCCGCCGGCCAGCTTGGCCACGCGCTCTTGCAGCTTTTCACGGTCGTAGTCCGAGGTCGCTTCTTCGATCTGCTTGCGCACTTGCTTCACGCGAGCTTCGATGTTCGCTGCTTCGCCAGCGCCGTCGATGATCGTGGTGTTTTCCTTACCCACTTCGATGCGCTTCGCTTGACCCAGCTCTTGCAGCGTCGCCTTTTCCAGCGTCAGGCCGGTTTCTTCAGCGATGACCTGACCGCCGGTCAGGATCGCGATGTCTTCCAGCATGGCCTTGCGACGGTCGCCGAAGCCCGGAGCCTTGACGGCGACGGTCTTCAGGATGCCGCGGATGTTGTTGACGACCAGCGTTGCGAGCGCTTCGCCTTCGACGTCTTCAGCGATGATCAGCAGCGGACGGCCAGCCTTCGCGACTTGTTCCAGCACCGGCAGCAGATCGCGGATGTTGGAAACCTTCTTGTCGTGCAGCAGCACGAACGGGTTTTCCAGAACGGCGACTTGCTTGTCCGGGTTGTTGATGAAGTACGGCGACAGGTAGCCGCGGTCGAACTGCATGCCTTCGACGACGTCCAGCTCGTCTTGCAGCGACTTGCCGTCTTCGACGGTGATCACGCCTTCCTTGCCGACCTTGTCCATCGCTTCAGCGATACGCTCGCCGATCGACGTGTCGCTGTTTGCCGAGATCGAGCCGACTTGCGCGATTTCCTTGTTCGTCGTGCAGGGCTTGCTGATCTTGCGCAGTTCTTCGATTGCAGCAGCAACCGCCTTGTCGATACCGCGCTTCAGGTCCATCGGGTTCATGCCCGATGCGACGTACTTCATGCCTTCGCGAACGATGGATTGCGCCAGGACCGTAGCGGTCGTGGTGCCGTCGCCGGCGTTGTCGCTGGTCTTGGAAGCGACTTCCTTGACCATTTGCGCGCCCATGTTCTGGAGCTTGTCCTTCAGCTCGATTTCCTTCGCGACCGAGACACCGTCCTTGGTGACCGTGGGGCCGCCGAACGAACGCTCGAGCACGACATTGCGGCCCTTCGGGCCCAGCGTGACCTTGACCGCGTTGGCCAGGATGTTCACGCCTTCGACCATCTTGGCGCGTGCGGAATCGCCAAAAATAACTTCTTTAGCTGCCATATCCAGACTCCTTGATTCGATTCAGTGTGCCGGCCCCGCCGCCCTGTCGGCGCGAAGCCCGGCTAACAGGAAGGATGCTTACTTGCTGACCAGAACGGCCATGATGTCTTCTTCGCGCATGACGAGCAGTTCCTGCCCGTCGACCTTGACGGTCTGGCCGGCGTATTTGCCGAAGAGCACGCGGTCGCCCACCTTCACGTCGAGGGCGTTCTGCGTGCCCTGGTCATCGCGCTTGCCCGGGCCGACGGCCAGGATCTCGCCTTGGTCCGGCTTCTCTGCCGCTGCTTCCGGGATCACGATGCCCGATGCGGTCTTGGTTTCCTGGTCCAGACGCTTGACGATGACGCGATCGTGCAAAGGACGAAGGTTCATACACACTCCTCTCTAGATTGAGACTGAAAACGCGGGAAAACCCGTCTTTGGGGAAGAACCCTTCGGACGGAAATCTTGTTAGCACTCTCGTGCAGTGAGTGCTAATTATATGGACCGCATTTGACAATTTCAAGGAGGCGGGACGCGGGAAATCCCGAAGGGGCGCGGCGGAGGTGCGCGCAAAGGCGATTTCAATCGAACTACGGCTTCCGATTGACACGATTAATGTCAATCCGACAAAACTGATTTCGTCGCATCAGGGTTTGTACTGAGACGCAACCGGCCTACACTGCCTCTCAACGACGAAGCAGTGGAGAGACACCCTCCCGACTGCAACGTTCCCGCGAATCGGAATACGGAGAGTCAGCATGTTCAAGTCGATCGTTCCAGTCATCGCTTCTGCTTTGGCTGTCCCGGCGCTGGCTCAAGCGCAGAGCAACAGCCCCATCACCCGCGCCGAAGTCCGGGCGCAGCTGGTCCAGCTCGAGCGCGCAGGCTACAACCCGGCAAGCGACCACACGACCTACCCCGCCAACATTCAGGCTGCGCAGGCCCGCGTGAACGCGCAGCAAGGCGTCGCGGAATCGTCCTTTGGCGGTGCGGCGGAAGGCGCGTCGGCATCGGGCCGTGCGGCTGGCATCAACGCGGGCATCTACGATCGCCCGTAATATCGACAGGCCGTTGCCGCCAGCGAAGCCCGGTACCCGCGCCGGGCTTTTTCGCTTTCTGCAACGTCGCCCAAACGCCCGTCCAGGACGGGATCGCGCCAGTCACCTCACTGTAAGCCACGGATTTCACAACGATTTCGGATTCCGCTTTTTCATCGGACAGTCCGACGGCACTACAATTTGTGTCTGCGTTGTCACACATTTCGTTTTTGCCGCCGCCCATGCCTATCTCGTCGTTACGCCTCGCCGTTGTCTCCGTCGCTCTTCTCGCCCTCGCCGCCTGCGGCGGTCGCGCCGCCACCACCCCGAGCTATCAGCAGGAGTTGTTCAGTTCCGGCGTGAGTCCCTATGCGCATAACTTTGACGCCACCGTGAAGGAAACCTGCGAAGCCGCCCGCCGCGCGCTGCTGTCGCAAGGCTTCCTCACGACGATGGCGCAGCCCGATACCGTCGACGCGACCAAGAATTTCCAGCCGAACGCCGACACGCACGCCGTGGTGTCCTTTCACGTGGTCTGCACGCCCGGCGAGAACACCGCGAACCAGAGCATTGCCTACGTGAACGCCGTGCAGGACGGCTACGCGCTCAAGAAAAGCGACACATCGGCGAGTGTCGGCCTGAGCGTGCTCGGCTCGCTTTCGCTGCCGATCCGCTCCAATAGCGACGCAATGGTCAAGATTTCGAGCGAAACGGTGCCGGCGGGCAAGTTCTACGACCGTTTCTTCAACCTGATGGGCCACTATCTCAAGACGGTGCCGCGCAGTTCGCCCGTCGCAGCCGACGAAGTCGAGAGCAAGCCGCTCGCGCCGTCGCTGGTGCTGACTTCGCCCGAGCTCACGCCGACGCCGATCGTCGTGCAGGCGCCCGCGGCGGCGGCCACGGCGATTCAGGCATCGGATGCCGCCGCCGAGACCAAGCGCCAGGCGCAGGCAGCGGCGACGGCCACTCCGGTCGCGGCATCGGCGGCCGAGGCGGCATCCGCGGTCGCGCACTGAGCGGCGGCATCCATCGAACGATAACGAAACCGCAAGCGCAAACGAAAACGGGCCCCGGCGAAAAACCGGAGCCCGCTCGACATTTCCCGGCGGCTGCCCGCCGGAATACGCCGCTTATTTCCCGCCGTTCTGCGCGCTCAGCGAGAGCTTGTTCGACACCGACGTCACGCCCGACACGCCCTTCGCGACTTCTTCCGCCTGCGCGATCTGCGCGCCTTCCGGCACCGTGCCCGTCAGCGTGACCGCACCGCCGCGCGCACGGACGTACACATTCGACACGTCGAAGCCTTGCGCTTTCGACAACGCGCGGCGCACGGCATAGCCGAGCGAGCGGTCGGTCTTCTTGGTCGCGGATTTTTGCGCCTTGGTCGGTGCGCTGGCTTCGGTGCTCGTGGTGGCCGCCGCATCGCTCGACTGGGCATAGGCGCTCGACGCCACCGCCACACAGACCACGACGCCCAGAGCCTTCAACAGATCGACAACTTTCATGGTTTCTCCTTTTGTTTCGCTTGTTGACTTCGCACAGTTGCTACTTCGCTCGTTTGCACATCAAACCGGATCGCATCGCCCGGGAAGAGGCGACGGCATCGGGCGATCGTGGCCGCGCGAATCGTCGATGCCGATTGGCTGACGATTGCACGGCGAAGAAGCCGCGATGCTGTGATGCGGTGCTGCGAGAGGCTGGCGAAGAAACGAATTCGGCCGATCGGTCGGGCTCGATGGCCCTCGGCTCGTCTATGAATGTCCAGCCGCACGGCGCATGCTCGATGCGCGTCTGCGCCAGCGATGCGGCGCGTGTCCTGACAGCCCAACTATCGGGTTTCGGACGAATGATTCTTATCGTACGGCGGCGAACGTCAATTTAGCCCAGCGCGGCCGTTAGCGCAAAGCTTTTAACGACGCGGCGCCCGCTGGCAGCGGCCGCACGCAACGAGGATGGACAAAGGGCCCGGCGCGTCCATACGCGTGTCACATTCGGCTGACCCGCGATGCACGAAACGCCCGCGTCGCTCGTTCGGGTAAGCTCTCGGCACAAATTGACTCGAAGCACCGATATGACCCAGCCCGACGCGCACAAGCAACCCGCAGCGTCCGACGCCACTTCCAGTTCCCGCCGCAGACCGCAACCGAAGATCGTTGCGCGCTTCGTCGCGATCTCCTGGCGCGACCTGGCGATGACTTTCGGCCCGATCGTCCTCGTGAGCATCGTCGCGCTGTATTTCGCCGTGCGCCTGATCCAGCCCGCGCCGCCGAGCGCGCTGACCATCGCCGCCGGTCCCAAGGGCAGTTCGTTCTGGAACAGTGCGCAGAAGTACAAGGCGATCCTCGCGCGCAACCGCGTCACGCTCAACGTGATCGAAACCCAAGGCTCGTTCGACAATCTCACGCGGCTCTCCGATCCGAATTCCGGCATCGACGTGGCTTTCGTGCAGGGCGGCATGACGAAGCCGGGCGCCACGCACGACGATCTCGAATCGCTCGGCAGCGTGTCGTATGTGCCGCTCGCGGTGTTTTATCGCGGTGCGCCGGTATCGCGATTATCGGAACTGAAAGGCAAGCGCCTCGCGATCGGCGCGGAGGGCAGCGGCACGCGGCTGCTCGCGCTGACGCTGCTGAAGGCGAACGGCATTCAGCCGGGCGGCGATACGCCGCTGCTGCCGCTCGCCGGCGACACGGCCGCCAAGGCGCTCGAAGACGGCCAGATCGACGCCGTCTTTTTGACTGGCGATTCCGCCCAGCCGCCGACGATGGCCAAGCTCCTGCGCACGTCCGGCATCCGCTTCATGGATTTCTCCCAGGCCGATGCCTACGCGCGCCGCTTCCCGTACTTGACCGAAATCGAATTGCCGATGGGCGCGTTCGATCTCGCGGCGAACCTGCCGCCGCATCCGGTCCACATGGTCGCGCCGACCGCCGAGCTGGTTGCGCGCGACAGTCTGCATCCCGCGCTGTCGGACCTGCTGATCGAGGCCGCACGCGAGGTCCACAGCCGCGCGGGCTTGCTGCACCGGGCGAACGAGTTTCCCGCGCCGCTCGTCCACGAATTCCGCATCAGCGACAACGCCGAGCGTTATTACAAGTCGGGCAAGAGTTTCCTGTATCGCACGCTGCCGTTCTGGGTCGCGAGCCTCGCGGATCGCGTGCTGGTCGTGCTGGTGCCGCTGATCGTCGTGCTGATTCCGGCGCTGCGGCTCGTGCCGGGTCTCTACCGGTGGCGCGTCAAATCGCGCATCTATCGCTGGTATGGCGCGCTGATTGCAATCGAACGGGAAGCGATCAGCGGTCCCGACACCGCGCAGCGCGACGCCCTGCTCGACCGCATCGACGCGATCGAATCGGCGGTCAACCGGATGAAGATGCCGCTCGCGTTCGCCGATCAGTTCTATGTGCTGCGGGAACACATCGGCTTCGTGCGGGCGCGGCTCGCGCACACGGCCATCGCCGCGAGCGATGCGGATGCAGATGCAGATGCGGACGCGGATGCCGATGCTGACCAGCCGCGCGAGCGTCTCGCCGCATCGAGGGCTGCGTCGCGTGCAGACACGGAGCAAGGCAGCACGTAATATCGAATCATTCGGCCGTGGAAAGTGCACGCGGCCGGAAGGACACGCGGCGCTTTTTTGGCCACGAAGAATGCAGGACACGACGCCCGCGCCCGACGAAGCTGGCCGAAGCTCGCGACACCCGCACGATCGGACGATGAGCGGCGATGAGCGGCAACAGGTGACGAGGCCAGCGCCAGGCGCGCAAAAAGCAAGGAGAAACGACATGAGTGCCCCGCATTCGACCACTGACGGTCGGCCGTACTTTTTCTTCGATTTCATCTCGCCGTTCTCTTACTTGCTTCTCGAGCAACACGAGAAGTGGCCCGACATCCCGTTCGAGTTCGTGCCCGTGCAGTTGCTCACGCTGCTCGACCGCTGGAAGCAGCCGCACGCAGCAACCATTCCGTCGAAGCGCGTCTTCACGTACCGGCACGCGCTCTTTCGCGCCGAACAGCTGGGCATTCCGTTCCGGATGCCGCCCGCGCATCCGTTCGATTCGGCCAAGGCGCTGCGGCTCGCGGTGCTCGCGGAAGGCGATATCACCGTCGTGCGCAACATCTTCCGCTTCATCTGGCGCGAAGGCCGCGATCCGTCGACGCCGGAAGGCTTTCACGCGCTGTGCGCGCACGTCGGCATGCCGGAGGCGGAATCGCGCATCGACGATGAAGACCTCAAGGCGAAGCTGCGCGACAACAACGACCGCGCCGTCGCGATGGGCGTGTTCGGCGTGCCGACGTTCATCGTCAACGATCAGATTTTCTGGGGCGAAGACACCTTGCCGATGGTGCTGTACGTCGCACGTTCGCCGAACTGGCTCGACGCCGCGGAAGTGAAGCGCATCAGCAATCTGCCGATGGCGCCGAAGGAAGCGGACTTCGGCAACGCGGCCGAAATCGGGGCATAGGGCGCGCCGAGCGACGCAATCGGCCGATGCCGCGCATAGGGCGTGCGCTATGGCGTCAAAAATCGGAACGCGGTTAACTTCGGTTGCGGCGTGGCGCGCGTGATGACGATGCGCGCGCCGCGCCTTCCGGTCTCTTGCCCCAAGCCATGAACGATCCCGCCGATTCCCTCGACATCTGGCTCATCCGCGTGTTGCGCACGCTGCTGCTGGAGCGCAGCGTCACGCAAACCGCGCAGCGGCTGAATCAGACGCAGCCGGCGATCAGCACCGCGCTGCGCCGCCTGCGCGAGATTCTGGGCGATCCGATCCTCGTGCGCGGCAAGCAGGGCATGGTGCCGACCGAATACGGCGAGACGCTGCTCGCTCCGGCGCAGCGCGCGTTGCGCGAGGTCGAGTTCGTCGCGACGCCGCACGGCGATTTCGATGCCGCCAGTTCCCGCCGCACCTTTCGCATCGCCGCACCGGATTACCTGAACGATTTCTTCATGCCGACGCTCGTCGCCGCGTTCCGCGAGGCCGCGCCGAATGCGCGGCTGGAAATCGAATCGCTGAACCCGATGCGCGATCACGAGCGCGCGCTCGACGAAGGCGAGATCGACCTGATGGTCGCGAACTGGACGAAGCCCGAACCGCGTTTCGAACGCCACGATCTTTTCGCTGATGTCTTCGTCTGCCTGATGCGCGCCAATCATCCGCTTGCGCGCGAGCCGCTGACTGTCGAACGTTATGCGCTCGCCGCGCATCTCGCGCCGACGCCGTATAGCGGCGCGAAGCGTCATCCGATCGATATCGGGCTGGCGCGGGCGGGCATCCGGCGTCGCATCGTCACGACCATTCCGTACTTCGGGCTCGTGCCGCAAGTGCTGCTGCAGTCGGACCTGATCTTCACCGCGCCGCGCCGGTTCGCGCAGCATTATGCGGCGATGCTGCCGCTCGCCGTGCTCGATTCGCCGGTGCCGTTTCCGCGCATCAAGTGTTATCAGCTTTCGCAGCCGCAGCCGGATGAATCGACGGATATCGCCTGGCTGCGCGCGTTAATGTCGCGCGTGTCGGATTCGCTGACGAACAGGAAGGCCGTCGTCGCCGAGGAGTGGGCGAGCGCGGATTCCAAATGACATCGCTGTGACGATATGGACGCTCTCGACCGTTTGATTCAACTGGCGCATCTTTCGGGCGCGCTCGATTTGCGCTGTCTGCTGAGCGGCCCGTTGGAGCTCGACCATGCGCCCGCGCCCGCTGGCGAAGCGGTTTATCACGTGGTGTTGAGCGGCGCATGCCGGGTGTTGCGCGAGGGTCAGGCGCCGGTGGCGCTCGAGGCGGGCGATATCCTGTTTCTGCCTCGCGGCGATGCCCACGTGCTTTCCATCGATGCAAACGCGCACGCCAGGTCCGGCCCGATGCAGGCGCGCGACAACGGCGCGGTCATCGTGCGAAGCAATTGCGGCGAGCAGGCGGCTTCGCTGGATCTGCTATGCGGACGCTTTCTGTATGCGCCGCGCGCGCTCTTGATCGATGTGTTGCCCGATGTCGTGCACGTATCGTTCACGAGCGATTCCGCGCCTTATCTTGCGCCGCTCGTCGGCGCGATGCGGCGCGAAGCGGAGGAAGCCGGGCTTGGCGCACCGTCGATCGTGGCGGCGCTTTCCACTGCGCTTTTCACGATGCTTCTGCGCGCGTGGCTCGCCGGGCAGCCGACGCTCGCGGGCGTGCTCGGGCTGCTGGCGAACCGGCGATTGGGCGCATCGGTGATTGCGATGCTCGAGCGCCCCGCAGAACCGTGGACCGTCGAGATGCTGGCGAAGGAAGCGGCGATGTCACGCGCCACGTTCATGCGCGCGTTCTCGGCGCATTCGGATACATCGCCGCTCGCGCTGCTGAGTCATGTGCGAATGCAGCTTGCAAGCACGATGCTCGCGCGCACGACGAAGAGCATCGCGGATGTCGCGGCTGAGGTGGGGTATCAGTCGGAAGCGGCTTTTTCGAAGCGGTTCAAGGAAGTGTATGGGGTCGCGCCGGGGAGGTATCGGGTGGGGGGTGCGGTGGCTTGAGGCCACATCGCTCGACGAAAGCGCAAATTTCTACGCGACCGCGCGCATCGTTACTGATGCGTGCACAGCCTCCCGCACCCGCAACACCTCCGCCGCCACCGCCAGCGCGATCGACGGCGGCGCTTTGTCGGCGATTCCCTCGACCCCGATCGGACACGTCATCTCCTGCAACCGCTCCGGCGCCAATCCACGTTCGACTAGCCTCCGCTCGAACTTCACCCGCTTCGTCTTCGATCCGATCAGCCCAAAGTAAGCGAAGTCCCGACGCCGCATGATCCGCTGCGTCAGCGCGAAGTCGAGCGAATGATCGTGCGTCATCACGATGAAATACGCCCCGGCAGGCGCTTCGTCGACGATGGCCTCCGGCGCGTCCGTCGCTTCGATCTGCACGTTGGCAGGAACCTCGTCGGGGAACAGCTCGTCGCGCGCATCGACCCATTGGACGACGCACGGCAGCATCCCGAGCACGTTGGCAAGCGCATGGCCGACGTGGCCCGCGCCGAACAAGACGACGTGCATCATGACCGCGCGCTCCTCACCGCATTCACCGCGCGAAGAATCTCCTCCGCGGTGGCCGGCGCGTTCAACGGCGGATTCACCTTGTGATCGCCCACCGCCGAGACCGCATCGCGAATCGCAAAGAACACCGAAAACGGCAGAAGAAGCGGCGGCTCGCCAACCGCCTTCGAGCGATGAATGCTGTCCTCCGCATTCCGGTTGTTGAACAGCGACACGCGGAAGTCGGCGGGCATGTCGTTCACCGTCGGAATCTTGTACGTGGACGGCGCGTGCGTCATCAGCTTGCCGTTATCGTTCCACCAGAGTTCCTCCGTCGTGAGCCAGCCCATGCCCTGCACGAACGCGCCCTCCACTTGCCCGATGTCCAGCGCCGGATTGAGCGACGCCCCCACGTCGTGCAACGCATCCGCGCGCAGCACGCGCATCTCGCCAGTCAGCGTGTCGATCACCACTTCCGACACCGCCGCGCCATACGAGTAGTAGAAGAACGGGCGGCCCTGCATCGTCGCCTGATCCCAGTGCAGCTTGGGCGTCGCGTAGAAGCCATCGGACCACAACTGCACGCGCGCCAGATACGCCTTGGCGACGACTTCGCCGAACGGGATCGCGTCATCGCCGACGATTACGCGATCGTTCGCAAAGCGCACCTCCGCCGCCGATACCGCGCCGCCGCCGAACTTCTCCGCTGCAAACGACGCAAGCCGCTCGCGCAACTGACGCGCCGCATCCTGCGCGGCCTTGCCGTTGAGATCCGTTCCCGTCGATGCCGCCGTCGCCGACGTATTCGCCACCTTGCTCGTATCGGTCGCCGTCACGCGCACGCGGCCGAAGTCGATGCCCAGCTCATGCGCCACCACTTGCGCGACCTTCGTGTTGAGGCCCTGCCCCATCTCCGTGCCGCCGTGATTCACGAGGATCGAGCCATCGGTATAGATATGCACCAGCGCGCCGGCCTGATTGAAGTGCGTCACGTTGAACGCGATGCCGAACTTCACCGGCGTGAGCGCGAGGCCCTTTTTGAGAATCTCGTTGTTGGCGTTGAACTCGCGCACGGCTTCGCGCCGGCGTCGATACTCGCTCGTCGCCGCAAGCTCGCCGATGAGTTCGTGCAACACGTTGTCTTCGACCGTCTGTCCATACGGCGTGCGATTGTTCTCCGTCTTGCCATAGAGATTGGCGAGGCGCACATCGAGCGAATCGCGGCCAACCGAACGCGCAATGTTGTCGATGATGTACTCGATCCCGAACGCGCCCTGCGGCCCGCCGAAGCCGCGAAACGCGGTGTTCGACTGCGTGTTCGTCTTGCCGCAATATCCTTCGATCGCCACGTTAGGCAGCCAGTACGCGTTGTCGAAGTGACAGACGGCGCGCGTCATCACCGGGCCCGACAGATCGGCGGAGAAGCCGCAGCGCGAAGTCATGTCGACGGCGACGCCTTCGATCACGCCGTCATCGTCATAGCCGACCTCGAAGTCGTACACGAAGTCGTGGCGCTTGCCGGTGATCATCATGTCGTCGTCGCGATCGGGGCGCAGTTTGACCGGGCACGACAGCTTCCACGCCGCCAGCGACGCGCAGCACGCGAACAACCCCGACTGCGATTCCTTGCCGCCGAAGCCGCCGCCCATGCGTCGGCACTCGACGAGCACGTTATGCGACTGCACGCCGAGCACGTGCGCGACGAGATGCTGCATCTCCGTCGGATGCTGCGTCGAGCAATAGACGTGCATGCCGTCGTCGTCCTTCGGCACCGCGTACGCGATCTGCCCCTCGAGATAGAACTGCTCCTGTCCGCCGAGCTTCATCGCGCCGCGTTCGTGATGCGTGGCTTTCGACATCGTGCCGCGCGCATCGCCGCGCGCGAGCTTCAGCGGATTGAGCACGTACGATTGCGCGCGCCGCGCGTCCTCGGCGGTGAGCACGGCGGGCAAGTCCTCGAACGCGATATCCGCGCGACGCGCCGCGAGGCGCGCCGTATCGTGCGAATTCGCGACGACGACGAACATCGGCTGGCCGACGTATTGCACGACGCCCGGCGCAAGAATCGGATCGTCATGGATGATCGGGCCGCAATCGTTGACGCCGGGGATATCGTCGGCGGTGAAGACGGCGACGACGCCCGGCGTCGCCCGCACGGCGTCGAGGTTCATCGAAACGATCTTCGCGTGCGGCTTCGGGCTCAGGCCGAGCGCGGCGTGCAACGTGCCCGCGACGAGCGGGATGTCGTCGGTATAGCTTGCGCGACCGCTGACATGCAAATGCGCCGACTCGTGCGGACGCGACACGTGGACTTGCTTGAAATCGCCGGCGGCGTCGGCGGCGGATTGCGCTTCGGCGAGAAAGGCTTCGGCTTGCTGATTCATTTCGATATCCTCACTTCACTTCGACGAGTTCGATCGCGCGTACATCCAGCTTCGATTTCGCGAGCGGATCGTGCGGGCGCGTCTCCAGCCAGAAGCGGTACAGCAGGCTCTTCGCCGTATCGAGCCGATAGCCGCTCGACGCGCGCATGTCGGTGAGCGGCGCGTAGTCGTCGGCGAGCGCGCGCATCGCGGCTTGCGCGGTCGCTTCGTGCCATTGCACATCGGCGAGCGCGGCTTCGGTGCGCGCGGCGCGCTTCGGCGTCGCCGCCATGCCGCCGAACGCGATGCGCGGCTCGCGGATCACATCGCCATCGGCGATATAGGCGAACGCGGCGCAGACGGCCGAGATGTCGGAATCGAAGCGCTTCGAAAGCTTGTAGGTCCGAAAGCGCAGGTCCGCACGCTTGCCTGTGCGCGTCGGCACCCGGATCGCGGCGACGAATTCATGCTCGGCCATGTCCTTCTTCTGATAGGCGATGTACAGGTCTTCGAGCGGCATCTCGCGCGTCCCGTCGATGCTCGCCAGCACGACGCGCGCGTTCAGCGCGATGAGTCCGGGCATCGAATCGCCGATGGGCGAGCCGTTCGCCACATTGCCGCCGAGCGTGCCCGCGTTGCGAATCGGCAGCGACGCGAAGCGCAGCCACATTTCCTCGAGTTCCGGATACGTCTTCACCAGTTCGGCATACGCGCGCTCGACCGTCACGCCCGCGCCGATTTCAATCCATTCATCCGTCGTCTCGACGCGCTTCATCGCCTCGATCTGGCCGATGTAGATCACATCGCCGAGATCGCGCAATTGCTTCGTCACCCACAGGCCGACGTCGGTGCTGCCCGCGAGCAGGCGCGCGTTCGGCTTCCCGGCCTTGAGCTTCGCGAGGGCTTCGAGGGTGCGCGGGGCGTCGAACGCGCGGCCGGCGTGCTCGTAGTGGAATGCGTCGTCGCGCTGAAGCGTGGCGAGCGTCTTTGCCAGCGATTCCTTGTTGAGCGGCGCGAGCGGCGCGTGATCGAACATGCGCTCGGCGGCATCGATGATCGGGCGATACCCAGTGCAGCGGCACAGATTGCCGGTCAGCGCGTCGCTGATTTCCTGGCGCGACGGCGGCTTGTGGTCGCAAGTCGCGCTCGCGTGGCCGTGCTTCTCATAGAGCGCGAACATCGACATGGCGAAGCCCGGCGTGCAGAAGCCGCATTGCGAGCCGTGGCAATCGACGAGCGCCTGCTGCACCGGATGCAGCGAGCCGTCCGGCTGGCGCAGGTCTTCGACGGTGAAGAGCGCGCGGCCATCCAGCGTCGGCAGGAACTGCACGCACGCGTTCACCGCCTTCAATGCGACGCCGCCCGCGCCGTCCGGCTCACCGACGACGACCGTGCACGCGCCGCAATCGCCTTCGGCGCAGCCTTCCTTCGTGCCGGTGCAGCGCGCGTCGTCGCGCAGGTATTGCAGGACGGTGCGCGTCGTCGACGCGCCGCTGATTTCGCGGATGGCGTTGCGATGATAGAAACGGATGGGCTCGCTCATGGAATCGTGTCTCGCGGGGCTTCGATGCGGCTTGCTGGTTGCGCGGGGTGCGCAGCCGGTGGCGGTGAGGTCGGTAGACTCAATTTTCAGACTGGTCCTACCGCCTCGATGGTTCGAAACCTATCACTGCCAAAATCCGCGACCCATAGCCGGCATTGCATGAACGACATATTGATGTCGCGATAAGTCCTGGAAGCCTTTTCCAGCAAGGGAGAGGCGGAAAGCGAACGATCGACCGCATCGTCAATTTGGACTAGTCGGTTACAAAACGGCCGCGACGCTGCACCGCAACATATGGGAGAATCACGCCTTCCCGCCGAATTCAACCCCGCACTTTCCCTATGTCCTCCGACTCCTGCACTGCGGCCGCCCCGCAAAGCGATCTGGCTGTGACGCTTCGCATCGTCTCGGTCGTGCTGTACACGTTCCTCTGCTACCTGACGATCGGCATCCCGCTCGCCGTGTTGCCCGGCTTCGTGCATACCGACCTCGGCTATGGATCGGTGATGGCCGGCGCGGCGATCAGCGTCCAGTACTTCGCGACGCTCGTCTCGCGGCCGCTGGCAGGCCGCACCGCCGACACGCTCGGGCCGAAGAAGACCGTGCTTTACGGGCTGGCGGCGTGCGCGGCAAGCGGCGTGCTGCTGCTCGGCTCCGCGCTCGCGGCGCAATGGCATGCGGTGAGCCTAGTGCTGCTGGTCATCGCGCGGCTCGTGCTCGGCTTCGGGGAAAGCTGGGTCGGAACGGGATCGATTACGTGGGGCATCGGGCGCGTGGGCGTCGCGAACAACGCGAAGGTGATCTCGTGGAACGGGATCGCCACGTACGGCGCGCTGGCGATCGGTGCGCCGCTCGGCGTCGCCATCGATCACTCGCTGGGCTTCGGCGCGCTCGCGCTGATCGTGATCGCGCTCGGCGCGCTGGGTTACTGGCTCGCGACGCGCATGGCGAGCGTGCCGGTCGTGCATGGCGAACGGATGTCGTATCGCAGCGTGTTCTTCCGCGTGCTGCCGTATGGATTCGGCCTTGCGCTGGGATCGGCGGGCTTCGGATCGATCGCGACCTTCATCACGCTGTTCTACGCGGCGCATCACTGGCCGAACGCGGCGCTGTCGCTGACGGTGTTCGGCACGACGTTCGTCGGCGCGCGGCTCTTGTTCGCCAACACGATCAAGGCCTACGGGGGATTCCGCGTGGCGATCGTCTCGTTCGCGCTCGAGTGCGCTGGGCTGTTGATGCTGTGGCTTTCGGGGGACCCGACGTTTGCGCTCGCGGGGGCGGCGTTGACGGGATGCGGCTTCGCGCTCGTATTCCCGGCGCTGGGCGTGGAAGCAGTTGGCCTCGTGCCGCCCGCGAGCCGGGGCGCGGCGCTGTCGGCGTATTCCGTGTTCCTCGATTTGTCGCTCGGATTGACCGGGCCGCTCGCGGGGTATGTCGCAGGTGAGTTCGGGTATGGATCGGTGTTTCTGTTCGCGGCGGTCGCAGCGGCGGCGGCGGTGGCGTTGTCGGTGGCGCTTTACGTGCGCGGTGGACGGGGTGTGGGCGGGGCGGCGACGGCTTGACGGCATCTGCGTCTTTCTAGCGGACACCTCGCGTTGATGCCGCTGTCGCGCGCTCGCGAAATCACGCCGGGCGCATGCGTGATGAGATCGGCTTCATCACGATACTTCTTGCAGGCAGCATCGAAACAACCGGCGATGTCTTCCTCCATTGACGAACATTCGGTCGGCTTCCGCTGAGCGTCTCGATTCTCCAGTCGCGTCACCTACTTGCTGAAGCATCGCAAGATGCGCCAGCCTCCTGTCCCACCGATGCGTCTCCCCCACGCATCCATCGACAAACGACGCATACGCCCGCCCCTTTGCCTCCACCGTTTGTCTTAAAATCCCCGCTTAGCCCACAGCGTCCGATTTATGAACTCGACCTCGGAAGACCGCTGGCGCGACTTGCGCCCGGACCCGGACAGCGACACGCCGCTTTATCTCCAACTCGCCCGCAAGCTCGCCACCGCCATTCACGACAACCGCTGGCATGCCGGCGAAGCGTTGCCGTCCGAACGCGTGCTGTCCGAGGCGCTCGGGGTATCGCGGATCACGTCGAGAAAGGCCATCGCGCTGCTCGTCGAACAAGGGCTCATCCGACGCGAACAGGGTGCGGGCAGCTTCATCCGGCCACGCTACGAGGACCCGCTCTCGCGTCTGTCGAGCTTCTCGGAGATGCTCCGGCGACGCGGCTTCCAGCCAAGTTCGAAGTGGCTCTCGCGCACCATCGAACCGGCCAATCGCGAAGAGGTCATTCAGCTTGGACTGTCGCCCGCCGCCGCCGTCGCGCGCCTCAAGCGCCTGCGTCTCGCCGACGACACCGTCATGGCCGTCGAGAACTCCACCTTCCCCGCCTCGCTCGTCCCCGATCCGCTTTCCATCGGCGACTCGCTCTACAGTTATCTCGATGCACACGGCCTGTCGATCGTCCGCGCGCTCCAGCATTTCCGCGCCGTGAACGCGAGCCCGGAGATTGCTGAGCAAATGGGCATCGCGCCGCACGACGCGCTCTTGCTGATCACGCGCGTCGGCTATACCGCCGATCAACGCGCCATCGAGCTCACCGATACCTACTGTCGCAACGAGTATTACGACTTCGTGGCCGAACTGCGCAAATAACGCCGCCCCGCTCATGACCGATACCGCCACAGCGCAGCCCGACGACCGATCGCTCTCCATCATGCTGTGGCTCGTCGCGACGGGCTTCTTCATGCAGACGCTCGATTCGACCATCGTCAATACCGCGCTGCCCGCGATGGCCAGAAGTCTCGGCGAGGCGCCGCTGCGCATGCAGGGCGTCGTGATCGCCTACTCGCTCACCATGGCGATGATGATTCCCGTATCCGGCTGGCTCGCGGACAAGCTCGGCACGAAGCGCGTGTTCTTCAGCGCGATTCTCGTGTTCACCATCGGCTCGTTGTTGTGTGCGAAGGCGCAATCGCTGCAGGCGCTGGTCGCGTATCGCGTCGTGCAGGGCATCGGCGGTGCGATGCTGCTGCCGGTCGGACGCCTCGCCGTGCTGCGCGTATTTCCGGCGGAACGGTATCTGTCCGCGCTCGCGTTCGTCGCGATTCCGGGGCTGATCGGGCCGCTCATCGGACCGACGCTCGGCGGCTGGCTCGTGCAGATTGCGTCGTGGCACTGGATCTTTCTGATCAACGTGCCGGTCGGCGTTATCGGCTGCATCGCGACGAATCTGTATATGCCCGACAGCCGCAATCCCGCGACGCCGCGCTTCGATCTCGCGGGCTATCTGCTGCTCGCGGTCGGCATGGTCGCGCTGACGATCTCGCTCGACGGCCTCGCCGATCTCGGCCTGCAACACGCGATCGTGCTCGTGCTGCTGATTCTGAGTTTCGGCTGCTTCATCGCCTACGGACTGCACGCGACGCGCGCCGCGCAGCCCATTTTCTCGCTCGATCTCTTCAAGATTCACACGTTCAGCGTCGGCTTGCTGGGCAATCTCTTCGCGCGCATCGGCAGCGGCGCGATGCCTTATCTGATTCCGCTGCTGCTGCAGGTGAGCCTCGGCTATTCGGCATTCGAAGCCGGCATGATGATGCTGCCCGTCGCTGCCGCCGGCATGCTGAGCAAGCGGCTCGTGACACGGCTGATTGAACGGTACGGTTATCGGCCGGTGCTGGTGGTGAACACGGTGCTCGTCGGCCTGATGATGGCGAGCTTCGCGCTGACGAGCGCGCATCAGCCGCTTTGGCTGCGCCTCGTGCAACTGGCCGTGTTCGGCGCCGTCAATTCGATGCAGTTCACCGCGATGAACACGCTGACGCTCAAAGACCTCGGCACCGGCGGCGCGAGCAGCGGCAACAGCCTGTTTTCGCTCGTGCAGATGCTGTCGATGAGCCTCGGCGTGACCGTCGCCGGCGCGATCCTGTCGACGTTCACCGGGCTTCTGCCGCGCGTCACGGAGACGAACTCGCTGCCCGCATTCCACGCGACCTTCCTTTGCGTCGGCGTGATCACGGCGGCGACCGCGTGGATCTTCGGCCAACTCGCGCCGGAAGTGCGCGGGACATCGAGGAAGCCGGACCCGTCGGAATCCAATTGAACGCGTGACGTACGGAGCCTCGCGTGTATCCGCCATTCCGATGTGCGCGCCGCACCGCGCCGGTGCCATTCGCACCGCGACGCGACGCTCGCATGATGCTTGATTCATCGCTTGTCCACCCCACGCACCGCCCCGTGCATTCGCATGATTTTTGCTCGAACGGTCGGACGCCCGATCTTGTAAACTCCCTCTATCCCAATAAGCCGGTTCCCGCGCGCCCAGACCATGAGCATGGTTGATATCGACCCTCCCCGCTTCCAGCCGCCGCGCCCTGTTGCCGGCGACGACGGCTCGCGTCGCACCGTGCTGTACGGTGAATACACGGTCTTCAGCGTGTTTCAGCCGGTGTTCTCCGTGTCGCACAGGCGGGCGATCGGCTATCACGCGTCGCTGCGCGCGCGCGACGATACGCATCGCCATGTGCCGTCGCACGAGGTTTTCACACAGGCCGCGCGGCGCGGCGATCTGCTCGAGCTCGGGCGGCTCGCCGAGTCGCTCCATCTGGGCAACTTCAACGCGTTCGACAGCCACGACGAATGGCTTTTCCTGAGCCTTCATCCTGCCGCGCTGATGGACACGAGCTACGGCGACGCGCTTCTCGCCGCGCTGAAGGACATCGGCTTGCCGCCGCAGCGCGTCGTGCTCGAAGTGCCCGAACAGGCCGGCGGCGAGACGGCGCGTTTCACCGCGATCGTCGATTCGCTGCGCAAGTCCGGCTTCCTGATCGCGCTCGATGGCTTCGGCGTCAAGCATTCGAACATCGATCGCGTATGGCATTTGCGGCCCGACATCGTGACCCTCGACCGCTGCATCCTTCAGCAAGCGACCGAGCATTCGCATATCGAGCGCGTGCTGCCGCGGCTCGTGTCGCTGCTGCATGAATCGGGGCAGCTCGTGCTGATGGGCGGCCTCACGACCGAGCGCGACGCGTTGATCGCGCTCGAATGCAACGTCGATTTCGTGCAGGGCGCGTACTTTGCGCAGCCGAGCGTGGACGCGGTGCATCCGCAAGTCGCGGCGAGCACGATGGATGCGCTGTCGGCGGCGTCGCGCGAACGCGTCGTGGCCCGCGAGCGCGCACAAGCGACGCGTCTCGAGCCGTACGTGAGCGGGCTCGAGCGTGCGGCGGTCAGGCTGATGGAAGGCGAAACGCTGACTTCCGCGACGAGTGAACTGCTGCAACTCGCCGATACGGCGCGCTGCTTCCTGCTCGATCACGCGGGACGGCAGATCGGCGATAACGTCGTGCCGGTCGTGCGCACGTCGCAGCGCGCGAAGCGCTTTAGTCCGCTGCTGCATTCAGAAGGCGCGAGCTGGGAACGCCGGCCCTACTTCATCGAGGCGCTGCGTGCGCCGGGGCGCGTGCATCTGACCGCGCCGTATCTGTCGATCAATGAAGCGCACTTGTGCGTGACGGCGTCGATCGCCGCGCAGACGCCGTTTGGCTTGCAAGTGTTGTGCGTGGATATCAACTGGGAATCGACGCCGCGGCGGCGGTGATTTTCAACGCAAGCTGTCCGAAGCAAGTTCGGATCGTTGTCTTGCGAAGAAGCTCTAATTCAGGCGCTCTCGTTCGAATCAGGCCGCAGCAGATCGAAGCCCGCCAGCACGAGCACGCCCGACAGCACGATGAAGGCGGCGGAATGCCGCCCGAAGTAAAGCAGCGCGGCGGCCGACCAGGCCGTGAGGCATAAGGCTGCGAAGCGTTTCATGATGCGATCGTGTTGCGATGAAACCGGTATTTTAATCGTCTCGCAAAAGCGAGCCACGCGCCGAACGGGCGCAAAAAAGCCCTCGCGCAGAGGGCTTCTTCGCTTCAACCGGCATCATCGCGAAGCCGGGTTTGAACCAACGCTACAGCGAACTCAGGCGCCGAAATTCTTCGCGGCGAAGTCCCAGTTCACGATGTTCCAGAAAGCCTCGATGAACTTCGGACGCGCATTGCGATAGTCGATGTAGTACGCATGTTCCCACACGTCCAGCGTCATCAGCGGCTTGCTGTCGGTGGTCAGCGGCGTGGCGGCGTTGCTCGTCGAGACGATGTCGAGCGTACCGTCGGTCTTCTTCACGAGCCAGGTCCAGCCCGAGCCGAACGTGCCCACGGCGACCTTCGCGAACTCTTCCTTGAACTTGTCGAACGAGCCGTATTTTGCGTTGATGGCGTCAGCCAGCGCACCGCTCGGCGCGCCGCCGCCGTTCGGCGACAGGCTGTTCCAGAAGAACGTGTGGTTCCACGTTTGGGCCGAGTTGTTGAACACACCGCCCGACGACTTCTTCACGATCTCTTCGAGCGACAGGTTCTCGAATTCCGTGCCCTTGATCAGCTCGTTGAGCTTGGTCACATAGGTCTGGTGGTGCTTGCCATAGTGATACTCGAGCGTTTCTTCCGACATGTGCGGAGCGAGCGCGTTCTTGTCGAACGGCAGCGGCGGGAGCGTATGTTCCATGATTGCGAGCTTCCTTTCTATGTGAATTGTGGGACTGTGAGGAGTGAAGCAGTGGAGCAATGGATTGTAGGCGAGTTGGGATAACCCCGCAAACCGCCAGCCTTTATGAGGAAGATCGCTTTCATACCGCTAAAAGCGGCGTAAAAAGTGCTCGCGGCGACGTGCCGGCGCATCGCTCGACACGTCAAAAATGCGCCGCGTCCGCTTCAGAATTCGTCCGGCAGGCGCGGCTGGACATCGGCCAGCAACACATCCGCCGATCCTTCCGCGAGATGCACCGTAAGTGGCCGCTTCGGCTTCAGCGCATTCGGCGCACGCAGCGCGCGGCCCGTTTGCGC
The DNA here is from genome assembly GCF_022879615.1 of Caballeronia grimmiae. NCBI lineage: Bacteria > Pseudomonadati > Pseudomonadota > Betaproteobacteria > Burkholderiales > Burkholderiaceae > Caballeronia > Caballeronia grimmiae. The sequence continues at coordinate 615,145 of NZ_CP084271.1, read as the reverse complement.
GTCGATCAATGCCGCATAGCCGCGCTCGAGCGTGCGCTGCGGACTGAGCACCTGCAAGCGCGCCGACAGTTCCGACAAACACGCCTTCTCACGCTCGCGGCGACGCTCGCTCGCGCTCCTGAGACGCCCCGCCAGCCGCAGCACGTGCTCGCTTTGCGCGGCGACATCCGGACGTCGGCGCGCCCATCGATACTGCATGAGCGCGAACCGGGCACGCGCATCGCGCACCGGCCGCCCGCCCGCCGCAGCGAGCCTGCTCGCCAGTTGCCGCAGATGCACGCGCTGCCGTGCAAGCCGCTCCGCCGGACTCACGAGCCGGCGCGCGAGCCAGTCGAGTTGCTGCTCGCGGCGCTCCATCGACCGGCCGAAGCCGCGTGCCAGCGCCGCGTGCCGATGATCCAGCTCGCGCAACAGCAGCACGCGCTGCGGACTGACGAGTTCGGCTGCGCCGGTCGGCGTGGGCGCGCGGACATCGGCGGCGAAATCGGCAATCGTGAAATCGGTCTCGTGGCCGACGCCGCTCACCACCGGGAGCTCGCTCGCGGCGATCGCCCGGGCGAGCACTTCCTCGTTGAACCCCCACAGATCTTCGATGGACCCGCCGCCACGGCACACGATCAGCACGTCGAGCGCATCCGCTTCGCGCCGCGCGTTGGCGGCTTCGACCATCGCGGCGAGCTTCGCGCCGGCGCCCGCGCCCTGCACCGGCGCCGGATAGACGATCACCGGCACATGCGGCGCGCGGCGTGCGAGCGTGGTGAGCACATCGCGCAAAGCCGCCGCCTGCAGCGACGTAACGATGCCGATGCCGCGCGGATGCGTCGGCAAACTGCGCTTGCGCTCGGCGGCGAAGAGTCCTTCGCTCTCCAACTGGGCCTTGAGCCGCAGGAACGCTTCGTACAGACGGCCCTGGCCCGTGCGGCGCACCGCTTCGACGCCCAGTTGCAACTCGCCGCGTGGCTCGTACATCGTCACGAGGGCGCGGACTTCGATCTTGTCGCCTTCGCGCGGCGTGAATTCGGCGTACTGCGCGCGGCTGCGGAACATCACACAGCGCATCTGCGCATTGGCGTCCTTGATCGAGAAATACCAGTGGCCGCTCGCCGCGCGCGTGAAATTCGATACTTCGCCCGATACCCACACGAGCGGAAACGACCGTTCGAGCATCGTGCCGATCGCGCGATTGAGGACGGAAACGGGAATGACGGCGTCGCCGCCTGGCGTCGGCAAAGAGTCAGGAGTCATGGCTGAGAGTCGATGAAAGCGGGCCGAGGCAGTGTCTTCGTGCGGCCGGATGCGTGCCAGTGTAACAAGTGTCCACACAGAAAGACTTACCGAAGCGCGATCGACGCCGCCGTGGGAGGCCGATGAGTTCGTCGCAAGCTGTTGAATTTGCTGCGTTAAATATCGCTGACCATGTTCTGCGCCGAAGCAACTCTTGCTTGAAGCCGTTTAGCGCCTTTTCCGGCGCAAGTTCTTCACAGAGTTATCCACAGACCGCTTGCGTCGCGCGGCGACTGGCGCGCAGACCGCTCGCGCGCTAGAGTGCCGGGTTCGTGCACCGGCGCGCCGTCCCCTGGCTGGACCTTTGGGCGGGCAGCGCCGGTCGAACCGTTCAACGAGAGACCGACATCGAAGGAGTTGCCGTTGCGCGCCCTGCCGTATCCGAAGTCTTTGCCGCATGCTCATGCAAGGGCGGTTCATGTCTGACTTCAAGCCGCCGATCGAAAATTTTCTCGCCCGCGAGTGGCGCCGGCGCGGTCCCGTCGCGTGGGCGCTGACGCCCTTTGCCTGCATCTTCGGTGCAATCGCCGCGACGCGCCGCGCGTTCTACGAACTCGGCTGGATGAAGCGCGTCGATGTGGGCGTGCCGGTGGTCGTCGTCGGCAACGTGACCGTCGGCGGGACCGGCAAGACGCCGACCGTGATCGCGCTCGTCGAGGCGCTGCGGGCGGCGGGCTTCCAGCCGGGCGTCGTCTCGCGCGGATACGGCGCGAAGATCAAGGAGGCGACGAGCGTCACGCCGTCGAGCGCCGCCGCGCAGGTCGGCGACGAACCGCTTCTGATCGCACGGCGCACGCACGCGCCGGTGTTCGTCTGCCCGGACCGCGTCGCAGCGGCGCGTGCGCTGTTGCAGGCGCATCCGAACGTCGATGTCCTCGTCAGCGACGACGGCCTGCAGCACTATCGCCTCGCCCGCGCGTTCGAGCTCGTCGTGTTCGACGACCGGCTCGGCGGCAATGGCTTCCTGCTGCCCGCCGGGCCGTTGCGCGAGCCGATGTCGCGCCATCGCGACGCCACGCTCATCAACAGCCCCTACGACCGCACGCTGCCGCCGTGGCCGAACACCTTCGCGCTCGAACTCGAATCGGGCGACGCCTGGCTGCTCGACGATCCCGCCATGCGCCGGCCGCTCGCCGCGTTCGCGGGCGAGAAGGTGGTCGCGGCGGCCGGCATCGGCTCGCCCGAGCGATTCTTCGCGACGCTGCGCGCGGCGGGCATCACGCCGGCGACGCGCGCCTTTCCGGATCACTACTCGTATCGCGAGAATCCGTTCGCCGCCGTGGAGGCCGACGCCATCCTGATCACCGAGAAGGATGCAGTAAAATTCGGGGCCTGGCGCGATGCGCGCATCTGGGTCGTTCCCGTGCAGGCCGTGCTCAGGCCTCGCCTCATCGCTCTCGTTGTGGAGAAACTCCGTGGACGCACGTCTGCTTGAAATCCTCGTCTGCCCGATCTGCAAAGGTCCGCTCAACTACGACCGCGCGGCGCAGGAACTCGTCTGCAACGCGGACAAGCTCGCTTATCCGATCCGCGACGGCATTCCCGTGATGCTCGTCGACGAAGCGCGTCAGACGGTCGAAGGCACGCCCGTCGAGCCGCTGAAGCCGGTCGGCGACGCGTAAGCGGAACCGGGTCATCGCCATGTCCGTGCCGTTCATCGCTGTCATTCCCGCGCGCCTCGCATCGACGCGGCTGCCGAACAAGCCGCTCGCCGATCTCGGCGGCAAGCCGATGGTCGTGCGCGTCGCCGAGCGTGCGCGCGAAGCCGGCGCGAGCCAGGTGCTCGTCGCGACCGATTCCGACCGCGTGGTCGAAGCGGCGCGCGACCACGGTATCGAAGTGATGCTGACGCGCTCCGATCATCCGACCGGCACCGACCGCCTCGCCGAAGTCGCGACGCGCCTGAACTGGGACGACGACGCGATCGTCGTCAACGTGCAGGGCGATGAACCGCTCATCGACCCGCAACTCGTGCGCGATGTCGCCGCGCATCTGGCGGCGCACCGCGAATGCGCGATCGCCACGGCGGCGCATCGTATCCACGATCCCGCCGACGTGTTCAATCCGAACGTCGTCAAGGTCGTGCTTGATGCGAACAGCGTCGCGCTCTACTTCTCGCGCGCACCGATTCCCTGGTCCCGCGACGCGTGGCAATCAAAGTGGCCCGACGTCGCCGCACTCACCGCGCTACCGGCCGTTTCCGAAAACGTGCTGCGGCATATTGGCCTATACGCGTATCGCGCGAAGTTTCTGCGCAGCTTCCCCAATCTCGCGCAAGCGCCCATTGAAGCAGCCGAAGCGCTCGAACAATTGCGCGCGCTGTGGCACGGCGAACGCATCGCGGTCCGCGTCACGCATGACGCACCGCCGCCCGGCGTCGATACACCCGCCGATCTCGCGCGCGTGCAGGCGCTCTTTGCCGGGGCGAACTGAAAGCGTCGCGCAACCGGTGTAAACCCCGCCAAACGCCCGCGCCACGGGCGTCATAGCTGTTTCCATACTCGCTATTAGGGCCGCGATCGTAATGAGCCGTGGCATAATCAAGCGATTGCGCGAGCCTCCCGGTCAGCGCCACGCTCAACGTTGCGCCGCTGTCCGCGGGTGCCGCGCCGCCTGTCGAATCGGCCGCGCCGCCCTGTCGTCGACGCCGCACGAGCGTCGCTACCGGATGTCATCCCCTCGCGCCGAGCGGTTTCTAGACGATTCGGAGATATCACCATGCGTTTGATCCTGTTGGGCGCGCCCGGCGCGGGCAAGGGCACCCAGGCAAACTTCATCAAGGAAAAGTTCGGCATCCCGCAGATCTCGACCGGCGACATGCTGCGTGCGGCCGTCAAGGCCGGCTCGCCGCTCGGCATCGAGGCCAAGCGCTTCATGGACGCGGGCGAACTGGTGCCGGACGAACTCATCATCAATCTCGTGAAGGAGCGTCTGCTCGAAAGTGACTGCACGAACGGCTATCTGTTCGACGGCTTTCCGCGCACCATTCCGCAGGCGGAAGCGATGAAAAGCGCGGGCGTCGTCATCGACTACGTGCTTGAAATCGACGTCCCGTTCGACGAGATCATCACTCGCATGAGCGGGCGCCGCGTGCATTCGGCATCGGGCCGCACGTATCACGTCAAGTTCAATCCGCCGAAGAACGACATGGTGGACGACATCACCGGCGAGCCGCTGATTCAGCGCGAGGACGACAAGGAAGAGACGGTGAAGAAGCGTCTCGACGTGTATGAAGCGCAGACCAAGCCGCTGATCGCCTATTACAACGACTGGGCGAAGAGTGGTCCGTCGAACGGGCTGAAGGCGCCGGAATATCGCCGCATTTCGGGCCTCGGTTCCGTCGATGAAATCCGCGCGCGCGTATTCGATGCGCTGAAGTAAAGCGTCGCACGCAGGACAAGAAACCCGCTCCAAACGAGCGGGTTTTTTTACGCCCGGATTGGCTACACTCGATGCGAAGCCTCACAAATTCGATCAAAAACGGAGACAACAGATGGAGATGAAGGACAACGTCGTTCTGATCACCGGCGGCGCGTCGGGCCTTGGCGCGGCGACCGCGCGGCTCGTTGTCGCGAACGGCGGCAAGGTCGTGCTCGCCGACATGAACGAGGACGCGGGCGTCGCCCTCGCCCGCGAGCTGTCCGGCGAATTCGTGAAGTGCGACGTGAGCCAGGAGAACGATGCGCAGAAAGCCGTCGATGCTGCGACGAAGCTCGGCACGCTGCGCGGACTCGTGAACTGCGCGGGGATCGCGCCGGCATCGAAGACGGTCGGACGCGACGGACCGCATCCGCTCGACCTTTTCAGCAAGGTCGTTGCGGTGAACCTGATCGGCACCTTCAACATGATCCGGCTCGCGGCCAGCGTCATGTCGAAGAACGAGCCGAACGGCGCGGGCGAGCGCGGCGTGATCGTGAACACGGCGTCGGTGGCGGCGTACGACGGACAGATCGGTCAGGCGGCCTATGCGGCATCGAAGAGCGGCGTCGTCGGCATGACGCTGCCGGTCGCGCGTGACCTGTCGCGGGATGGCATCCGCGTGATGACCATTGCACCGGGCATTTTCGAGACGCCGATGCTGCTCGGCATGCCGCAGGACCGGCAGGATGCGCTCGGCGCGATGGTCCCGTTCCCGCCGCGCCTCGGCAAGCCGGACGAATACGCGATGCTCGTGAAACAGATCTTCGATAACCCGATGCTCAACGGCGAAGTCATCCGCCTGGACGGGGCAATCCGGATGCAGCCGAAGTAACGCGATGTGATGTGATGCGACGCGGCTTCAGTCGTCGTCGTGCTGCGCGCGCTGGCGAAGCTCGTGCAACTCCGATTCGACGACGGTCGCGTCTTGCGCATCCGGGCGTTCTTCGAGATAGCGCTCGAGGTCTTCCAGCGCCGGGCGCAGATAGTCGAGCCGCGCGTACGCGAAACCACGGTCGCGCACTTCCTCGATGCTTCCCGGCAGCACGATAACGAGCCGCTGCTGTACGGCGAGAAGCCGTTGCCAACGCTCGGTCTGCAAGTAGATGCTCTTGAGATTGCGCAGCATCCGCGCGACGATCTCGCGGCGAGTCGCAGGCTGCAGCAGCACGCGCAACGCGCTGCCGATGGATTCGCCCGCGCGCTGCACGTACGGCTCCAGCATCTCGACCATCTGCGCTTCGGAAAGCGTCTGCCCGGTCGTCGGATCGAGCATCAGGTCGCCTTCCGGCGTGGTGACGCGCAACAGAAAATGGCCGGGAAACGACACGCCGCGCACCGGCAGGCCGAGTTGCTCGGCCATTTCCAGATAGATCACCGCGAGGGAAATCGGAATGCCCCGGCGACGGCGCAGCACCGCGTTCAGGTGGCTGTTGTCCGGATCGTAGTAATCGTTGAGATTGCTGGAGAAGCCCAGCTCGCGGAAGAAATAACGGTTGAGGGCATCGACTCTCTGACGAACATCGGCGTCCTCGGGCATGCGGCGGCGGGCGCGCAGAACAAGCTCGTCCATCTCCGCGAGCACCGCCTGCATGTCGAGGTCCGGATACGCATCCTGCGCCAGCGACAAAGCGGCCTCCGTGAGCGGCAGAGTTTCATCGTCTGCCATCAGCGAGGAGAAATAGTCGAGGATGCGCGTCGTCGTCATCAAAGCGTGCGTCTCTTGAAGTAGGCGTACTTGAAGCCCATCGCCGTCAGAATACCGAAATATAGCGCCGCGAACAGAACGAGGCTTGCTCCGAGCAGCACGATTCGTGCAAAGGGCGTCGCGCGCATGCCGATCCAGTCGAAGTTGAGCGACACCCAATGCATCGTCCCCGCGAGTACGAGGCACGCGCCGGTCAACTGCACGAAAAAGCGCAGCCAGCCCGGCGACGGCCGGTAGATGTCGCGGCGGCGCAGGCCGACGAACAAGAGAAACGCATTGGCGAGCGCGCCGAGACCGATCGACAGCGTGAGCCCCGCGTGCGAAAAGATCGGCACGAAGACGTAATTGCTCACCTGCGTCATGATCAGCACGCCGATCGCGATTTTCACCGGCGTCTTGATGTCCTGCTTCGCATAGAAACCGGGCGCGAGGATTTTGATCAGGATTAGGCCGATCAGCCCGATGCCGTACGCCGACAGCGCGCGCCCGACCATCACGACCGAATGACCGTCGAACTTGCCGTAATGGAACAGCGTCGCCGTGAGCGGCTGCGCGAAGAAAAACAGCGCGACTGCGCTCGGCGCGGCGAGCAGGAACGTGATGCGCAAGCCCCAGTCGAGCAGTGCGGAATATTCGACGGGGTCGGCATCGACGTGCGCTTTCGAGAGACTCGGCAACAGGATGGTGCCGAGCGCCGCGCCGAGCAGCGCAGTCGGGAATTCCATCAGCCGGTCGGCATAGTTGATCCACGACACCGCGCCCTGCCCGATATTCGACGCGATATTCGTGTTGATGATGAGACTCAGCTGACCGACCGATACCGCGAACGTCGCGGGCACCATCTTCGCGAGCACGCGCTTCACGCCCGGATGCGCCAGCGCGCGGCGGAAGTTGAGGCCGACGTGCGGCGTCATGTCGATCTTCCTGAGTCCCGGCACTTGCACGAGCAATTGCAGCACGCCGCCCGCGATCACCGCATAGGCGAGCGCGTAGACCGGAATCTTCAGGTGCGGCGCGACGAACACGGCCGCGACGATGAACGCCACGTTGAGCAACACTGGCGCGAACGCCGGCAGTGAGAACTGCTTGTAGGTGTTGAGCACGCCGGAGGCAAGCGTCGTCATTGAGATGAAGACGATGTACGGGAACATGATGCGCGTCATCTCGACGGCGAGCGGATACGCGCCGCCATCGTGTTTCAGCCCCGACGCGACCGCGAACACGACCCAGCTCGCCCCCGCCATGCCGGCGAGCGACAGCACGACGAGGCCCCACGTCAATACGGTCGACATCGCGTCGACGAGCGCCTTGGTCGGGTCGTGACCCTTGCTGTTCTTGAACTCGGCGAGGATGGGCACGAACGCCTGCGCGAATGCGCCTTCCGCGGACAGACGCCGCAGCAGGTTCGGAATACGGAAAGCGACGTAGAACGCGTCGGTGTAGAGACTGGCGCCGAAGGCACGGGCGATCAGCGTTTCGCGGATCAGGCCGGTCACGCGCGACAGCAGCGTGAAGCCGCTGACCGTCAGGAGGGCTCGGAATAGATTCATGGGGCGCTTATTATACGGGCCACGCATGACCCTCTCCCGCAACGCTGGCGTGCAAGTCCGCGAGTTTGACGGATTGCACCAATCCGTCGCCGGGCGTAGACGCTCGCTGGAAGAGAGCCCGCGCTTGTCATATCTCGTATTCGCTTGCTATAATCGCGGGTTTCGACGCTCCGTTTCGGCATTTTTGTGCCGAACGTGTATACCGTATCGGTCTCAAGCCGGTCTCAAGCGCGGTCTCGAACGCGATTTCGCACGAGCCGTACAGGTATCATGGCAGTAACGCTTTAACGTTTCGGGGCAATCGTTCCCCGGATTTCAGATCAAGGCAGCGCGCATCGTTCACCGCTTCCGGCCACCGCCGGCTTCGTGTGAAGCCGCTCCGACAAGTAACAGCAGAAACAGGACAAGGAACCGTCATGGCAAATACCGCACAAGCTCGCAAGCGCGCCCGTCAGGCCGCCAAAGCCAACTCGCACAACTCGGCGCTGCGCTCGAAGTTCCGCACGGCCATCAAGGCAGTTCGCAAGGCAATCGATGCCGGCGATCAGGCCAAGGCCGCCGAAGTGTTCAAGTCGTCGGTCAAGACGATGGACACCATCGCGGACAAGAAGATCGTCCACAAGAACAAGGCCGCTCGTCACAAGAGCCGCCTGGCTGCAGCCATCAAGGGTCTGCAGGCTTCCGCAGCCCAGTAATTCCGGCTCGCGTCCGGTGCATGCCTCCATCGCGAGGCGTTCGCCGGAACAGCTTCCTGTTTCCGCTGCGCAGTAACGAAAAAGCCCGCTTTCGCGGGCTTTTTTGCATCTGTCGGCTTGCGTTTGTTCGTTCTCGCCGATCAGCCCTTCGGCGGCGTCGCTGTCTGCGTGCCGTGATGCGGCGGCAGTTCGCACGCTTCCGTCACCTGCAGATCGTTGTCCTTCGCGAAGTTCAACACGAAGTCGAAGGCCATCGGCTCGATCTCGCGCAGACGCGCATCGAGAATGACGACCTTGATGTCGCCGATCATCGTCGGACGCACGTAGATGGAATACTGCAGCCGCGCATTCGGCCCCTTCGCTTTCGGACCGTACGCCGACATGACTCCGCAGAGGCGCTCCGACCAGTCGCTCGGGCGAAACTTTCTCCCGTTCTTGGTAATGCCTTGAATGAAATACTGGGTCGGGGATGATTCAGCCATGTAGCGATACCTTTTGTCGGCCGGTGGCAGGCACCGGCGAATGCACACGCTCGACGCGGGATGCGCGCCGCCGACACGCAACGGCGCCGGGCGATGCTTGCGAACCTGCCCGATGAGGACCGTTCACGCCCGCGACACGATGGCGGACTCGGCAGCACGGCGGATTCGCATACGCCAAGGCAATGCAGCGGTCTCTTGCGAGCTTCGCCGGCTGAGCGCGTGAAACGGTGCTGGGCGTTACTGAGTGTTGCAGAGTTGCTGAGACAAGCGCCGGCGATTATACCGCAGCGCCCTCTTTTCCGCAGCGCACACGGACGCCGGACGGGCTGCCCAAGGGCCGGAGAGCGCCGTACGCCGGGCTTCTCGATGGCGCACTCGCCTTTCGGCCAGCCTCGTAAAAGTTCGCAAAATCCTTTATGCTCGAACGCGATACCCACTCCGACGGCGGCGGCGCCCGGTCTGGCGACGCTCGCAGTTCGAGTCGCGCGGCCGGTTCGAAGCCGCCGCTTGCGTTTTCATGACCGCCAAGAAAATTCGCCACTATCTTCAGTTCAAGGATTTTTCGCTCGACGACTACGAGTACGTGCTCGAACGCGCCCGCATCCTGAAGCGCAAGTTCAAGAACTACGAGACCTACCATCCGCTGCACGATCGCACGCTCGCGATGATCTTCGAGAAGAGCTCGACGCGCACGCGCCTGTCTTTCGAAGCCGGCATCTTCCAGCTAGGCGGCCACGCGGTCTTCATGAACACGCGCGACACGCAGCTTGGCCGCGGCGAGCCGATCGAAGATTCGGCGCAGGTCATTTCGCGCATGGTGGACATCATCATGATCCGCACGTTCGGGCAGGACATCATCCGGCGCTTCGCCGAAAGCTCGCGCGTGCCGGTCATCAACGGGCTGACCAACGAATACCACCCGTGTCAGGTGCTCGCCGATATCTTCACGTTCTACGAGCATCGCGGGCCGATTCACGGCAAGACCGTCGCGTGGATCGGCGACGCCAACAACATGCTGTACACGTGGATCGAAGCCGCGCAAATCCTCGGCTTCAAGCTGCGGCTGTCGACGCCGCACGGCTACAAGCTGGATCACGCGCTGGTGTCGCCAGATAGCGCGCCGTTCTATCAGGAATTCGCCGATCCGAACGAAGCCTGCCAGGGCGCGGACCTCGTGACGACGGACGTCTGGACCAGCATGGGCTTCGAAGCGGAAAACGAGGCGCGCATGAAGGCGTTCGCGGACTATTGCGTCGACGCCGAGATGATGGCGCGCGCCCATCCCGATGCGCTTTTCATGCACTGCCTGCCCGCGCATCGCGGTGAGGAAGTGAGCGCGGAAGTCATCGACGGGCCGCAGAGCGTGGTCTGGGACGAGGCGGAAAATCGCCTGCACGTGCAGAAGGCGCTGATGGAGTACCTGCTGCTCGGCAAGTTGAACCACTGAGCCGCGTCCGCGGATTCAGAGGCGGACCGGCTCCATCTCCAGTTCGACGCCGAAGCGGGCGAGCACATCGCGTTTGATTGCTTCGGCGAGTTCGATCACTTCCGCCCCGGTCGCATTCCCGCGATTCACGAGCACGAGCGCCTGCCGCTCGTGCACCGCCGCCCCGCCGATGCCGCGCCCTTTCCAGCCGCAGCGGTCGATCAGCCATCCGGCGGCGAGCTTCACCTGACCATCGGCCTGACGGTACGACACGACGCCCGGCTCACGCCCTTGCAGCGATTCGAACGAATCCGCGCTGACGACCGGGTTCTTGAAGAAGCTCCCCGCGTTGCCCAGCACGGTCCAGTCCGGCAGCTTGGCGCGACGCACGGCAATGACGGCATCGAAGATGGCCTGCGCGTCACGAGCCGAAGCGCCTTCCAGCGCGCGAGCCACATCGGCGTAATCGGCGCGTGGCGTCCACGCCTTCGGCAGCCGGAAGACGACCGACGTGATCATGTACCGACCGCGCCCTTCCCGCTTGAAGAAGCTGTCGCGATAGCCGAACGCGCACGCGTCGCGATCGAATTCGGCGTGCGCGCACGTCGCGAGTTCCACCGCATGCAGCCGCTCGAAGCGCTCGCCCATTTCGAGGCCATACGCGCCGATGTTCTGGATCGGCGCCGCGCCGACCGTGCCGGGGATCAGCGCGAGGTTTTCGAGGCCCGGCATGCCGTGTGCAAGCGTCCACGCGACGAAGTCGTGCCAGTTCTCGCCCGCGCCGGCTTCGACGAACCACGCGTCGTCATCCTCGCCGACCACGCGTTTTCCCATGATGCCGACGATGAGCGCGACGCCGTCGAAATCGCGCGTCAGCACGACGTTGCTGCCGCCGCCCAGCACGAGCTTCGGCATGTCGATGATGCGGGCATCGTTCGCGAGCGCGGCGGCGGCATCGACGCTGTCGATTCGCATTGCATGGCGCGCGCGCACGTCGAAGCCGAATGTGTTGTGCGGACGCAGGGAGTAATCCGCGAGTAGTTGAGCGTGGGACATGGGAAACCGCGTGGAGAAGCCGGGAAACGCGCGCAGTCTTGGGGAAATCCAGGGCGCGTCGGTAGAATGACGTCAGGTCCGTGATTATAGCGATTGCGCGAGCCGCTCCCGGGCGCTCGCCTCAAGAAGGGGAAAACAGATGCCATCGTTTGACGTCGTCAGCGAAGCAAACATGATCGAAGTGAAGAACGCCATCGAGCAATCCAACAAGGAAATCTCGACGCGCTTCGACTTCAAGGGTTCCGATTCACGCGTCGAGCAGAAGGAGCGCGAACTGACGCTCTACGCCGACGACGACTTCAAGCTCGGTCAGGTCAAGGACGTGCTGCTCTCGAAGCTGGCGAAGCGCGGCGTCGACGTGCGGTTCCTCGACTACGGCAAGCAGGAAAAGATCGGCGGCGACAAGCTCAAGCAGGTCGTGACGATCAAGAAAGGCGTGTCGGGCGATCTGGCGAAGAAAATCGTCAAGATGGTCAAGGACAGCAAGATCAAGGTGCAGGCGAGCATTCAGGGCGACGCCGTGCGCGTGACCGGCACGAAGCGCGACGACCTGCAGAGCACCATTGCGCTTTTGAAGAAGGACGTGACGGACACGCCGCTCGACTTCAACAATTTCCGCGACTAAGCGCTTTTTCTGTGCATCAAGGAAGAAAGCCGTTCCGCTCGATGCGGAACGGCTTTTTTTATTCGGCCGCCGCCGGCTTCTTCTTGTCGCCGATCCGGCTTTCCTTCCCCGCGATCAGCTTCGAAATATTCGCGCGATGCCGCCAGACGAGCAGCGCGCTCATCGCCAGCACGGCGAGTGACACGCGGCTCGGCCCGAACAGAAACACCTGAAACAGCGGCGCAAACGCGGCCGCGACGAGCGCCGCAAGCGACGAATAGCGGAAAAAGAACGCGATGATCAGCCACGTCAGCAGCGTGGCGAGCCCGAGCACCGGATGAATGGCGAGGAGCACGCCCGCCGCCGTCGCCACGCCCTTGCCGCCCTGGAACCTGAAGAACACCGGGTACAGATGCCCGAGGAACACGGCGATGGCCGACAGCGCGACGACCGTGGCAAGCCCTGTCGCATCGAGGCCGTAATCCGCGCCGAAATGCCCGACGAGCCACACGGGCAGCCAGCCCTTGAACGCATCGCCGACGAGCGTCAGGATTGCCGCGCGCTTGTTGCCGGTGCGCAGAACGTTCGTCGCGCCGGGATTGCCGGAGCCGTAGGAACGTGGATCGGCGAGGCCCATCGCCGTGCTCACGACGACGGCGAATGAAATCGAGCCGATCAGATAGGACGCGACGGCGACGATCAGATAAATCATGTTGTCTCTTGTGTCTTGAAAAGCGCGGTCAGCATTCTAATCGACGCTCGCGCACTGGACGGGCTTTGCGTCGAGCAATCTGGTCAACACCGCCGGATCGAGGCTCACGAGATAACCGCGCCGCCCGCCGTTCAGATAGATGGCGTCGAGTTCGAGAATGCTCGATTCGACGTACACGGGCATCGCTTTCTTCGTGCCGAACGGCGACGTCCCGCCGACGAGATAGCCCGAATGCCGGTTCGCCACTTCGGGCTTGCACGGCTCGATGCGCTTTGCGCCCGTCTGCCGGGCGAGATTCTTCGTGGATACGGTCCGGTCGCCGTGCATGAGGACGATGAGCGGCTTCGCGTGCTCGTCCTCCATCACGAGCGTCTTCACGACGCAATGCTCGTCCACGCCGAGCTGCCGCGCGGACTCTTCGGTGCCGCCGTGTTCGACGTATTCGTAAGGATGCTCCCCGAACGCCACCTTGTGACGGCGCAGGAATTGCGTCGCGGGCGTTTCGGATACGTGTTTGGATTTCGACATGGACGCATTGTAGCGGCGCGCCCCGCGGCTCACCATCGGCCGTTCGGCCAGCTGGTCGAATGCCCGCGCGTGCCGTACGATCGTTCGCCAGGGAGGAAACCATCATGATCCGCGACACCGAAACGCAAACGCTGCTTGAAGACACCATCCGCCGATTCGTGCGCGAGACGCTCGTGCCGCGCGAAAGCGAAGTCGACGAGACCGACGCCATTCCCGCCGATGTCATCGACGCGATGCGCGAAATCGGTCTGTTCGGGCTCACGATCCCCGAAGCCTACGGCGGACTCGGCCTCACGATGGAAGAGGAAGTGCGTATCGCGTTCGAGCTCGGGCAGACATCGCCGGCGTTTCGCTCGATGATCGGCACGAACAACGGCATCGGCTCGATCGGAATCTTGCTCGACGGCACGGACGAACAAAAGGCGCACTATCTGCCGAAACTCGCAGCGGGCGAACTGATCGGCTCGTTCTGCCTGACCGAGCCGGATTCGGGCTCGGATGCCGCGTCGCTCAGAACGACGGCGAAAAAGGACGGCGACGCCTACGTGCTCAACGGCACGAAGCGCTACATCACGAACGCGCCGGAAGCGGGCATCTATACCCTAATGGCCCGCACGAGCGATGCGAAAGGCGCGAGCGGCATCTCGGCGTTCATCGTCGAACGCGACACGCCGGGGCTCTCGCTTGGCAAGCCAGACCGAAAGATGGGCCAGCGCGGCGCGCATACCAGCGACGTCGTCTTCGAGAACTGCCGCGTGCCGGCGCGGCAGTTGATCGGCGGCGTGGAAGGCGTCGGCTTCAGAACGGCTATGAAAACGCTCGACAAGGGGCGCATTCACATTGCGGCCATCGCGGTGGGCGCAGCCAAGCGCATGTTGCGCGACGCCCTCGCCTACGCGATGGAGCGCCGCCAGTTCGGTCAGCCGATCGCGGAATTTCAGCTCGTGCAGGGCATGCTCGCCGACAGCAAGGCCGAACTGTACGCCGCCGAATGCATGGTGCTCGACGCCGCGCGCCGCCGCGACGAGGGCCGCGACGTGTCGATCGAGGCGTCGTGCGCGAAGTACTTCGCCACCGAGATGTGCGGGCGCGTCGCGGACCGCGCGGTGCAGGTGCATGGCGGCGCGGGATATATCGCGGAGTACGGCATCGAGCGGTTCTATCGCGACGTGCGGCTCTTCCGGCTTTACGAAGGCACGTCGCAGATTCAGCAGGTGATCATCGCGCGGGGGCTGATGCGGGGCGCGGACATCTGAAGCGTTCTACGAACGAACGCGCCTTTCCTGTGCTCGACCCATCGTGACTAATGAAACGGACGTTCTGCGCTCCTTAATTAAGTGTTGAGTCAATGGGTGCTACCGACGGCACGCACCGTTTCGCAGAGCAAAGTTCTTCCCACGACGGTGCGGCTCGGTTCGAACTTCGCGAAATGTGCGGTAACCCACCTTCGCCAAAATAGACATCAGCGAACATGCGCGAGGCGGTTCGGGCCGCTCGCTCCATGTGCACCACCCCGATGTCGAAACGCGCCTCGGTCGATCAACCGTCTGGAGATCGCAATGTTCAACGAACCGGTCTTGCGCCGCGGTGTTCGCTGGATGCTGCTCGTCGTGATGTATTACGTGGTCGCGGCGGCGTCGTACAACGGCTATTTCACGAAATGGCAGTTCCGCGATCAGACGCCGCAGTGGGCGCTGCCCGCGATGCTGGATGGAACGATCGAGCGTCCGTTCGTGTACCGGCAACTGCTGCCGGCGATCGCAAACAGCGTCGAACATGCGATGCCCCGGACGCTGAAAGAGCGCATCACCAGCGTGCTGATGGACGACAACCGCACGCATCACCCGATCACATGGTTCTATCCCAACGCGGTGGATGCGCACAATCCGCAGTACGCGCTTCGTTATTACCTGATCTTCGGCATGTCGTTCACCGCGCTATTCCTGGCGCTGTTCGCGATGCGCGCCGTCTGCATGACGTTCCAGATGAATCGCACGGCGAGCACGCTTGCACCGATGGCGCTCGCCGCGATCTTTCCGTTGATCCTCACCGATGGAGCGTATTTCTACGACTTCCCCGAACTTCTGTTCATGAACCTCGCAGTATGGCTCGCGGCGCGAGGCCGGGCGCTGTGGCTCATTCCGCTGACGGTCATCGCCACGTTCAACAAGGAATCGTTCCTGTTTTTCACGCTGACGCTATTTCCGTTTCTTCACGCGCGCTATTCGCTCGGCAAGGTGCTGACGTTGCAGGCCGTCATGCTTGCGATCGCCGGCGCGATCAACTTCGTCATCAAGCTGAAATATGCGGGCAATGGCGGCGGTATCGTCGCGCTCAACCTTTATGAGAATCTCAACTTCCTGGTTCATCCGTTGAGCTATCTGCGGTTCGAATACAACTACGGCGTGGTGATGGCGAAGGGCTTCAACATCATTACGATAGCTATTGCCGCCATCCTTCTTCGCTCGGGCTGGAGCAAACTGCCGCTGGCGCTGCGGCGTCACGTGCAGATCGCCATTGCGATCAACGTGCCGCTTTTCATGGCGTTTGGTTTTCACGACGAATTGCGCAATCTGAGCATGCTGATCGTCGGTGTCCTGATGATCTTTTGCGTCAACATCGCGCTCGTTCTCGAGCAGGCGAACGTGCGCGCGGTCGCGGACATGCAAAGCGGCAACGGCCTCGATGAAGCGGCGCCGTCGCCATCGCGCCTCGGCAATCACGGCGCGATCGCGCGTTCCGCCCGCTATCGGGTACGCGTTGCCGATTCGTCGGAGCAGGATCGCGGAGACACAGGCGCAGGCATGCCGTCAGGCTGGAAATGACTGCCCTGCATCGGCGGGCGCGCAACTCGAGTGTCCTAGCGCACAGAGCGGAGAAGTAACGCATCGCTATTCTGTGCGCAAACGATTCAACGAGCCGCACCCGAATCGACAGACGAATTACAGCGTCGAGGAAGCTATGTCCGAAGCAAGCGTTCCCCTCTGCGTCGATCTGGATGGCACGTTGACCGCCACCGATCTGCTCGTTGAATCGTTTCTCGTGCTCGTCAAGAAAAATCCGCTCTATGCACTGTTGAGCATCGTCTGGCTGATGCGCGGAAGGGCCTATCTGAAGGCCCAGATTGCAGCGCGCGTGGCCATCGACGTGTCCGTGCTGCCGTACAACGCGCGCTTCGTCGCGTATCTGCACGAGCAGCGGTCATGCGGACGCGATCTGTATCTATGCACCGCATCCAACCAGCAGGTCGCCGAACAGATCGCGAAGCACTTCGGCATCTTCAAGGGCGTGCTGGCGAGCGACGACGCCCACAATCTCAAGGGCCGTCACAAGGCCGGCGCGCTGACGAAGGAATTCGGCGCGCAGGGCTTCGATTATTGCGGCAATGCACGCGCCGATGTGCCCGTGTGGCGGCAGGCGCGGCAGGCGATCGTCGTCGGCGACCGGCATATCGCAGCGGCGGCTGAGGGCGTCAACGAGACGATCGTCTTCTTCGAGCAGAAGCGTTCGCTCGTTGCGCTGACGATCAAGGAAATGCGCGTCTATCAGTGGGTGAAGAACCTGCTGATCTTCGTGCCACTGCTCGCGTCGCACCGCTTCACCGATCCGTCGACGCTGCTCGCCGAAACGGTCGCGTTCTTCTCATTCAGCTTCTGCGCGTCCGCGGTGTATCTGCTCAACGACATGCTCGATCTCGACTCGGACCGCCGTCACGAGAAAAAGCGCAACCGGCCGTTTGCATCGGGTCAATTGCCGCTCACGTTCGGGATGGCGCTGACGGTGACGCTGCTCGTCGCATCCGCTGCGCTCGCAGCGCGGCTCGAACCGAACTTCCAGCTCGTGATCGGCGGCTATTTCATCGCGACGCTGGCCTATTCGTTCAAGCTCAAGCGCATGATGCTCATCGACGTCTTCACGCTCGCGGCGCTTTATACGTCGCGCATCATCGCGGGCGGCGTCGCTGCGGACATCGTGTTGTCCGACTGGCTCATCATGTTCTCGGTCCTCATCTTCCTGAGTCTCGCGATGGTCAAGCGCTACACCGAACTGGACGCGCTGCTGCGCGACGGCAAGGTATCCGCCGCCGGGCGGGGCTATGTCACGCAGGACCTCGGCATTCTTCGTTCGTTCGGCACCGCGTCGGCCTATGCGGCCGTGGTGGTGCTGGCGCTCTACGTGAATTCTTCGGACGTGCGGCTTCTCTATCGGCATCCGCAGGCGCTGTGGGTGCTCTTCGGCCTTCTGCTGTACTGGGTGAGCCGCGTGTGGATGCTCGCGTTTCGCGGCGAGATGCACGACGACCCGATCGTCTACGCGATCAGGAACCGGATGAGCCTTTTCATCATTTCCCTGTGCGTCGCGACCGTGGTCGCCGCGATCTGACCTATCTCAACGATGCAATACATCACGCTTTTGCTGAGCGGCACGTGCAGTGCGCTCGCAAGTATCCTGCTGCGTCTTGCCGGCACGCTTCCGTCCGAGGGCGGAGCGTTGCTGTTCGGCATGCAGGCGCGTCCGCTGATTTACCGGCTCGGTGCGATCGGCGCCTACGGCGCGGGCTTCGTGCTGTATGCGCTCGCGTTGAAGCGCGTTGAACTGAGCGTCGCGTACCCGCTGATGGTCGCGGTGACGATACTCGAAATCATGCTATTCGGCGTCGTGCTCGGCGAAGCGATGTCGCTGCGAACGCTTGCCGGCGCGACGCTGCTCATTGCGAGCGTCCTGCTGCTTTACGCGCCGGCTGCCAGCACGGCATGAGCGACGCGAGGTACCGCCGCCGATTTCAGCCGCGCGGATGATGCTCGCGATGCAGCTTCTGCAGCCGCTCGCGGGCGACGTGCGTGTAGATCTGCGTAGTCGAAATATCGGAGTGGCCGAGCAGCAGTTGCACCACGCGCAGGTCCGCGCCGTGATTGAGCAGATGCGTCGCGAATGCGTGACGCAGCGTGTGCGGCGAGAGCGGCGCATGCACGCCGCCGTTCAGCGCATGGCGCTTGATGATGTTCCAGAACTGCTGACGCGTCATGCCCTCGCCGCGTGCGGTGACGAAGAGCGCATCGGCGGCGCGCGGGCCGAGCAGCGCCGGACGCGATTCGCGCAGATATCGCGCAATCCAGCCGTGCGCTTCTTCGCCGAACGGCACGAGACGCTCTTTCGAGCCTTTGCCCATCACCCGGACGACGCCCTCGTTCAGACCAAGCTCGACGGTCTTCAGCGTCACGAGTTCGGTCACGCGCAGGCCGCTCGCGTACATCAGTTCCAGCATCGTGCGGTCGCGCAGGCCGAGCGGCGTTTCGATATCGGGCGCGCCGAGCAGCGCTTCCACTTGCGCTTCGTTGAGCGTGGACGGAAAGCGCGGCGGCTGCTTGGCCGAGCGCAGCTTGAGCGTCGGGTCGGCAATTGCCCGATGTTCGCGCATTGCCCACGCGTAGTAGCGGCGAAACACCGAAAGACGCCGGTTCGCGGAAGTCGCCTTGTCGCTGCGGCGCGCGGCCATGTAGCCGTTCATGTCGGCTTCGCTGGCGGCGTCGATGGACGCGCCGCGCGTCTTCGCGAGCCACTCCGCGAAGAGCCGCAAGTCGCGCCGGTACGCGTCGAGTGAATTCTTCGCGAGCCCGTGTTCGAGCCACAATGCATCGCAGAAGAGATCGATCGCATCGCTGCTCGCGATCAGCTCAGGCGTTTGCGGTTCTTCAATGATTGCGCTCGTCATCCGATCGATACACCTTCATGCGCCAGCAGCCAGCGCTTCACGTCACGAAAAAAACCGTCGCCGGGATGATGCGCGAATCCGCCGATCCCGCCCGACGCCACGACCCGGTGGCACGGTATCACGATCGGCAGTGGATTGGAGCCGCACGCCTGCCCGACTGCGCGCGGCACGCTGCCGATTTCGCGCGCAAGCTGTCCGTAGGTCCAGACCTGTCCCGCCGCGATTGCGCCGATGCCGCGCCATACGCGCTGTTGAAACGCGGTGCCGCCGATGGCGAGCGGAAGATCGAAGCGCATCGTCGATGCATCGAAGTAACGGCGAATCTGCATCGCGGCTTCCTGCGCGAGCGCTTTGCCCGGATCGACGTTCGGCGTCTCGTGCGGCAGATAGACGATCTCGCGCACGAAGCGATCGTCGGCGCGGATGCCGACTTTGCCGAACGGCGCGTCGATGACCGCATCGAATGACACGTTACCCATGCCTGTCTCCCTGCTCCAGCGCCCACGTCACATGCTCGCGCACGAGCGCCGACGCATCGTCCGCGCGCGCGTGAAGCGCGCCGATGATCGAGCCGCGTTCGCGCGCATCGAGCGACGCATCGCGCAACGCGTTGCCCATCGCCACTGCGATATTGCGCAGCCATCGCTCATGTCCGATGCGCCGGATCGCGCTGCCCTGCATCCGCGTATCGAAGTCATCGGCGCTCCATGCGAACAGTTCGACGAGCGTCGCGCGATCCAGCCCGTGCCGCACGTCGAAGTCCGCTACCGGCGCGGCCTGCGCGAACTTGTTCCACGGACATACGAGCTGGCAATCGTCGCAGCCGTACACGCGATTGCCGATCAGCGGCCGCAGGTCTTCCGGAATGCTGCCGTGCAGCTCGATCGTCAGATACGAGATGCAGCGCCGCGCGTCCACGCGATACGGCCCGACGATCGCTCCCGTCGGACACGCGCCGATGCAGCGCGTGCATTGTCCGCAATGCGCGCCGTCGTGCTCCGGTTGGGGATCGACGGGCAGCGGCAGATCGACGTAAATCTCGCCGAGAAAGAAAAGCGAGCCGGCATCGCGATCCAGCAATAGCGTGTGCTTGCCGCGCCAGCCGTTGCCCGCCTTCTGCGCGAGCGCCACTTCGAGGACCGGCGCGGAATCCGTGAACGCGCGATGCCCGAACGCGCCGATCTCCTTCTCGATACGCTCGGCCAGCTGCTGTAACCGGTTGCGCATGACCTTGTGGTAGTCGCGGCCGCGCGCATAGATCGACACCTGCGCCTGTGCGGGCTGCGCGAGCCGCTTCCATTCGATTGCGCGCCAGTCGTTCTTCTGACCGTCCGCTGTCGCGACACTTTCATCGCCTGTCGATGCGAGCGTCGCGGCCGGCAGATAGGCCATGCGCGCGGTGATGACTCGTCGCGTGCCGGCCACAAGCTCGGCCGGCCTCGCGCGTTTCATCCCATGTTTGGCCATATAATCCATTTCGCCGTGATAGCCTGCTTCGAGCCAACTGGCGAGGCCCTCCTCGGCGTCCGTCAGGTCGGTATCGCTGATTCCGACCGCACCGAATCCCAGCTCGCGCCCCCACGCCTTGATGCGCTGCGCGAGCTCCGCCAGCCCCGCCTCGTCGCTTTCGAGGCGATGCAAGGCACGCGGCTCGACGGCGGCGTCGCTCGCCGCGGTCGTGACTTCATCGGAGTGTTCCGGCAATCGGTTCATCACGACATTTTACGAGCAATGCCCGAAAGCCCCGCACCATCGACATCCGATTCACCCGCCGCGCTCATCGAACGCCGCTTCGAACTGCGCGACGAAGCCGCGACGCTCGCGTTCGGTGAGCGCTTCGCACGCGCCATCGGCGAGACGCGAACATTAGCGTCGTCTGAACCATTCCACGGCTTGCAAGTCCAGTTGATCGGCGACCTCGGCGCGGGCAAGACCACGCTCGTGCGCGCGACGCTGCGTGCGCTCGGTCACGCGGGCCGCGTGAAAAGCCCCACTTACACGCTCGTCGAGCCGTATTCGCTGGATGCGCCAGGCGGTCCGCTCGACGTGTATCACTTCGATCTCTATCGCTTCGCCGATCCCGCGGAATGGGCCGACGCCGGGTTTCGCGAGTATTTCGACCGGGGCGCGTTGTGCCTCGTCGAGTGGCCGCAGCAAGCGGGCGGCTTGCTCGGCGTGCCGGACCTCGTTTTCGCGCTGACGCTGCCGGACAGCGGCATCGCACCCATGGAAACGACGCAGTCGAACGAAGAAGAAGGCCGCGTGCTGACCGCGCGGGCGTTTAGCGAAACAGGAAAGACATGTCTCGAAAGATGCTGATCAAGCCGTTCCACTCGATCGAATCGAGCGCGAGCGCGCCGCACAACTGGCGCCGACGCCAGGTGCTGCGCGCGGGCGCATCGACGCTCGTGCTCGCGCTCGCCGGGCCGAAGCTCGCGCACGCCAGCTCCGTGCTCGGCGTGCGCGTGTGGCCGGCGCGCGATTACACGCGCGTGACCATCGAATCCGACCAGCCGCTCACGAACAGCAACCAGTTGCTTCAGGGACCGGACAGGCTCGTCGTCGATCTGAACGGCATCGATCTGGATCAGGCCTTGCGCGAGCTCGTATCGAAGATCACGCCGAACGATCCGCAGATTCAGGCGGTGCGCGTCGGGCAGTATCAGCCGCATGTGGTGCGGATGGTGTTCGATCTGAAAGGCTCCGTGAAGCCGCAGGTGTTCACGCTCGGGCCGATCGGCAGCTACAAGTATCGCCTAGTGTTCGACCTGTACCCGGCCGTCGCGCCCGATCCGCTGATGGAACTGCTCGCCCAGACCGAGCGCAAGCAGGAAGCATTCGACCGCGCCAATCCGAATCCGTCGACGCCGCCGCCCGCGACGCTCTCCGGCCCCGCGACCACGCAGAAACCGCTCGCGCAGGATTCGACCGACGAGTTCTTCCAGAAGTACGCGCAAGGCGATAGTTCGACCGACACACCCGCGCCGGCCGTGCCGAAGCCTGCGCCCGCGACGCCGAAGCCGCGCGTCGCGCCGCCGGTCATCGCGAAGAAAGACGACGACGACAACGACCAGTACGCGTTCTCCGCACCGAAGCAGGACCGCTCCGGTACCACGCGCCTTTTGACCGTCGCCATCGATCCGGGACACGGCGGCGAAGACCCCGGCGCGATCGGCGGCAACGGCACGTACGAGAAGCACATCGCGCTCGATATCGCGAAGAAGCTGCGCGCGAAAATCGACGCCCAGCCGAACATGCGCGCGATGATGACCCGCGACGCCGACTTCTTCGTGCCGCTCAACGTGCGCGTGCAGAAGGCGCAGCGCGTGGGCGCGGACCTGTTCGTATCGATTCACGCGGACGCGTTCACGACGCCGTCGGCGCGTGGCTCGTCGGTGTTCGCGTTGTCCGAGCATGGCGCATCGAGCGCGGCGGCGCGCTGGATGGCGACCAAGGAGAACGCATCGGACCAGATCGGCGGCATCAACGTGAAGACGAACGACGCGAGCGTGAGCCGCGCCCTCTTCGACATGTCCACGACCGCGCAGATCCGCGACTCGATGCGTTACGGCAACTTCGTACTGAACGAGATCGGCGGCATCAACAAGCTGCACAAGGGATCGGTCGAGCAGGCGGGCTTCGCCGTGCTGAAAGCGCCGGATATTCCGTCGATCCTCGTCGAAACGGCGTTCATCAGCAATCCCGAAGAGGAAGCGCACCTGAACGACGACGCCTATCGCGACAAGATGGCCAACGCGATCATGAAGGGCATCAAGCGGTATTTCGCAGCGAATCCGCCGCTCGCGAAGAGCCGGATGACCTGACGCTTTCGATGGCGGGCGCATTGCGCGCCCGCCCGACGATTACCGCGCCGCCGACGCGAACCGCTGCACGATCCGCCCGCCGAACACGTTCACGGCGAGCCCCGCCATCACGAGCGCCGCGCCAGCAACTTCCATCGAACTCATTCCTTCATCGAGAAACAGCGCCGCCGACGCCAGGCCGATCACCGGCACGAGCAGCGAGAACGGCGCGACTTGCCCCGCCGCATAGCGCGCGAGCAGTTTCCCCCACAAGCTATAACCGACCAGCGTCGCGATGAATGCGAGATAACACACCGCGAGCACCGACACGAGCGGGATCGACGCGAGGCTCGACTCGATACGCGCCGGGCCTTCGAAGATCAGCGACAGCACGAGGAACGGCAGCGGCGGAATCAGGCTCGCCCACACGACGAGCGACAGCAGATCGACCTTGCCCATGCGCTTCGTCGCGATGTTGCCGAGCGCCCACATCGACGCGGCCCCGAGCGTGAAGAGAAAGCCGGTAAGGGTCATCGCCTGGCCGCCGTGCATGCCGATCAGCGCGAGACCCGCCGCCGCGATCAGTAGACCGATCACGTTGGCCGCGCGAATGCGCTCGCCGAGGAACATCGCGGCGAAAATCAGCGTGAAGAACGCCTGAGCCTGCAGCACGAGCGACGCGAGGCCCGCCGGCATCCCGACGGACATGCCATAGAAGAGCAGCGCGAACTGCCCGAGCGAGATGGTGAGACCGTAGGCGAAGAGCCATCGCAGCGGAATCTGCGGACGCTTGACGAAGAATGCGGGCAGCGCCGCGAGCGCGAAACGCAGCGCGCCGAGCAGCATCGGCGGGACGCCATGCAGCCCCAGCTTGATGACGACGAAGTTCACGCCCCACGCAAAAATAACCACCGTTGCAATCAGCAAATCCCTGGGCGACATCGCCATTCCCCTCTTGTCGTGCGCCGCATGCGCAATCAGGCGAGTGTAGCGAAGGGCGCGCGCGAAGGATTGTCAAAACCTGCGGCCGGCGTGGGATTGGGGAAGGAATGTGAAAAGCGCCCGCGCCGTTCGACGGCGCGGGCGCTCGCAGCCTTCGCGAACGAAGACGCTTTACTTGCTCTGGCCGGACTCGGTGCCCGCATTGTTGCCGGTTTCGGCTTCCGGCGTCTTCTTGGTTGCTGCCGACGACTGCGTGCCGTGCTTGCGCGCCTTGTGGTGCTTCTTGGTCGTGGTGCCGGAACCCGTTCCCGCCGATGCGTCGCCCTGAGTGGCCGTGGAGGTATCGCCGCCCATTGCCGCCGAGGAGTTGCCCGACGAGGTCTGCGCAAACGCGCCAGTTGCGGCAGTAGCCGTGAAAAGGCCCGCGGTGATGGCGATCAAAAGTTTGTTCTTGCTCATTGTTTCCCTCTCCTATCAAAATTGCGCGACCTGCACGCAGTTTCAAAAAGCGCGGCCGGTCACGACCGCACGGAACTTCGAAAGGATCAGCGCACGCCCGGGGCCCGGGCAGTGCGCCGCCTGGCGGCCACCGGTAGAATCGGCAGTTCTGGTGCGCCATTCCGGCGCCCGCCTTTCTTCGGTGAACCGCCATGTCCTCGACGATTCGCGCGCAGTTGAAACCTCATCAACACGACGTCGGCGGCCTCATGGTGAGGCGCGTGCTTCCCGCGCTTGCGGCGCGCACCGTCGGACCTTTCATCTTCTTCGACCACATCGGACCCGCAACCCTCGTGCCCGGCAAGGGCCTCGACGTGCGGCCGCATCCGCATATCGGGCTTGCCACCGTCACTTATCTGTTCGACGGCGCGATCATGCATCGCGACAGCGTCGGTTCCGTGCAGAAGATCGTTCCGGGCGATGTCAACTGGATGACCGCCGGGCGCGGCATCGTCCATTCGGAGCGCACGCCCGACGAAGAGCGCGCGAGCGGGCAGACAATGCACGGCATTCAGACATGGGTTGCGCTGCCGGTCGCGAGCGAGGAAGTGGAGCCGTCGTTCGAACATCACGCAGCCACGACGCTCCCGCAAATCGAGCGCGGCGGCGTCACCTTGCGCGTGATCGCGGGCACCGCGTTCGGCGCAACAGCCCCGACGCGCACTTTCTCGCCGACGCTCTACGTCGCCGCGCACTTCGCGCCGGGCAGCGAACTCACGCTCGACGCCGAGCACGAGGAACGCGGCGTCTATCTCGTCGATGGCGATTTGTCGGTCGACGGCGTTGCCGTCCCGCCGCAGCAGATGTCCGTGCTGACGCCAGGCGCGGCCGTGCAACTCGCGAGCACGAGCGGCGCGGTCGTGATGCTGCTCGGCGGCGCGCCGCTCGACGGCACGCGCTTCATCGAATGGAACTTTGTATCGAGTTCGCGGGACAAGATAGAAGCCGCCAAGCTCGCATGGAGCGAGCAGCGCATGGGCGAGGTTCCGGGCGAGACGGAGTTCATTCCGTTGCCGCCGCCGCGCCGCGAACAGCGTGCGCCGGAAGCGTGAACCATTGATACATGCGTCGGGCGTCCCCAACTAGGATGTAGACACAAATCACAAGCATGAGGAGAGAACGCATGGATACCACCCTTGCCACATTCGAGAGCGACGTCATCAACGCGTCGATGCTCGCGCCCGTCCTCGTCGATTTCTGGGCGCCCTGGTGCGGCCCCTGCAAGACGCTTGGCCCCATGCTGGAAAGGCTGGAAGCCGAAGCCGGCGGCGCATGGAAGCTCGTCAAGGTGAACGTCGACGAGAATCAGGAGCTTGCGCAGCACTTCCAGGTGCGCAGCATTCCGCACGTGATCGCATTCGCGGAAGGCCGGCCGATCGATCAGTTCATCGGCGTGCTGCCCGAAGGCCAGTTGCGCGCGTTCCTCGACAAGCTCGTGCCCGACGGCGCCGATGCCGAGCGCAAC
The DNA here is from genome assembly GCF_022879615.1 of Caballeronia grimmiae. Taxonomy (NCBI): domain Bacteria; kingdom Pseudomonadati; phylum Pseudomonadota; class Betaproteobacteria; order Burkholderiales; family Burkholderiaceae; genus Caballeronia; species Caballeronia grimmiae. Next base: position 589,262 of record NZ_CP084271.1, on the reverse strand, counting down.
GCCGCGCATAACGCGTGGGCAACAGGCAACCGCAAGGAGGCGATCGACCGCATCAAGGCCGCGCTCGCGCTCGATCCGGGCTACGACGACGCCCGTCTCGACCTGATCGAATGGCTGCTCGCGGAGCGGCGCATCGACGAGGCGAAGGACGAGGACAAGCTGCTGTCGCCGAAGACGACGCAAGGCATCGATGCCCGCTACAACGCGCTGAAAACCGAGCTGGACGCCGCCGAAGCCGCAGCCGAACTGCCGCCCGCCGACGCGCTGATCGGCGCGGTGAATGCGAATCCCGACGATCTCGAAGCGCGCTTCGCGCTGGCCAACCGGCTGATCGCGGGCCGCGACTATGAAGGCGCGCTGGAACATCTGCTGGCGATCGTGCAACGCGACCGCGCCTTCATGGACGACGTTGGCCGCAAGACGATGCTCTCGGTCTTCGAACTGGCATCGAATCAGCCGGATCTCGTGTCGCGCTGGCGGCGCAGGCTGAGCGCGGCGATGAATTGATCGTCGCTGTACAAACGCAAACGGCCAGCTAAAAAGCTGGCCGTTTGTGCATCCACGCCGATCCGGCGATCAAGCCGCCCGTTTGGCCAGTTCCCGAAGCACGAACGCCGCCGCCGCAAAACCAAAGCTCGCCGTCACGCAGACACTCGAACCAAAGCCCGCGCAATTCAGCCCGACCGGCCCCGCGTAGTTCGCGCCCGTTTCCAGATGCTCTGCGCCTTCGCTGATATCGCACGCGGGGGCATCGGGATAAATGAGCGGCTCGTCCGAATACACCGCACTGACCTTGAAGCGCGACTTCGGCCCGCGCGGAAAGCCGTGCTGCTTGCGCAACTGGCCGCGCACTTTCGAGAGCAGCGGGTCCTGAATGGTGAGCGCAAGATCGTCGATGCGAATGCGCGTCGGATCGAGTTGCCCGCCCGCGCCGCCCACGGTGATGAGCGCCTGCTTGCGCGCCACGCACCAGGCGATCAACGCCGTCTTGGTACGCACGCTGTCGATCGCATCGACGATGAAGTCGAAGCCGCCGCCGAGCGTCGCATCGAAATTGCCGGGCTCGACGAAATCTTCGACCTGCCGCACATTGCACGCGGGATCGATCAACGCGATGCGCTCGGCCATTGCGCTCACCTTCGCCTTGCCATAGTTGCCGTCGTGCGCGTGAATCTGACGATTCGTATTGCTCTCGGCGACGTTATCGAGGTCGATCAGTGTGAGCGTGCCGATTGCGCTGCGCGCCAGCGCCTCCGCCACCCACGACCCCACCCCGCCGATGCCGATGACCGCGACATGCGCGCGCTCGAACGCGGCGAGCGCGTCCGCGCCATACAAGCGTGCGATGCCGCCGAAGCGCCGCTCGCGGTCGGCGGCGTCTTCGACGGAAAGCGTGACGGCGGAATCAGGTGAAGTCATGGCGTTGGTGCAAAATGGGTGACGGACGGAAACGCCCGCTCATCAAGGCTTACAGGCGGCTGTCGACGCATGGTAGTGCGCAGTCCATTCATGCAAAGTGCCGCTGAATTGCGTATTCTGCCTTATCGATACCGAAGCCGTGATAGCCGCAGCCGATGCGAACGAAGAATTATGTCTTCCCTCTTCGATGCCTTGACGCCGGTCATTGCAAGCCCCTGGTAAACGGGGCAAGAACGTATCACCTTGGCTATACTGACGCGATTGTAGCGTTTGCATAAAAATGACGACCTTAGCAGACCTTCGAAAGAATTATTCGCGCGGCGCGCTGGACGCCGCTGACGTCGATCCGAACCCGGTGCGCCAGTTCCAAACCTGGTTCGCCCAGGCGCTCGATGCCAAGCTGCCCGAGCCCAACGCGATGACGCTCGCCACCGTCGACGCACGAGGCCGCCCGTCCGCGCGCATCGTGCTCATCAAGGGCGTCGACGAGCGTGGCTTTGTTTTTTTCACCAATTACGATAGCCGCAAGGGCCGCGAACTTGCGGAAAATCCGGCGGCGAGCCTGCTGTTTCACTGGATCGAACTCGAGCGACAGGTGCGTATCGAGGGCACGGTCGTGAAAACGAGCAACGAAGAAAGCGATGCGTACTACGCGTCGCGTCCGCTCGGATCGCGCATCGGAGCGTGGGCATCGGACCAGAGCCAGCCGCTCGACAGCCGCGAGACGCTCGAAGCGCGCGAGCGCGACATGATCGCGCAATACGGCGACGCGCCGCCGCGCCCGCCACATTGGGGCGGCTACCGGCTCGTGCCCGAGACGATCGAATTCTGGCAGGGACGGCCCTCGCGGCTGCATGACCGCATCGTCTATACGCGCGACGGCGCCGACGGCCCGTGGCGCATCACGCGGCTCGCACCGTAAGGCAGGCACGCCAGAAAGCATCGCAAGAAGCACGGCCGGCGCAACACGGGGCAACGAACATGAGGGCGCGAGCCTTCACCTTGGATTTTCTTAGCGCGGAGAAACAAGCATGTTCTGGGAGAAGAAGCTGACGCAATGGGTTGACGAGGTGCGGGAAAGGGCCAATCTCCCCGCGCGCCTCGTGCTGTGGGACGGACAGCAGCATGACTTCGGCAGCTTTGCCGCGCCTCAGGTGACGCTGCACGTGAAGAGCGCGACCGCACTGCCCTACTTGCTGGAGCCTAGCCTCGACAATCTCGGCGAGGCGTATGTGAAGGGCAAGATCGATATCGAGGGCAAGCTCTCGGACATCATCGACATCGGTTACTCGCTTGCGAAGAGCACGGTCACGAGCGCCGGCAAGCTCGCTCGGGTGCGACGCTACTTCACGCATTCCAAGGCGTCCGACAAGAAAGCCATCCAGTATCACTACGATGTGTCGAACGAGTTCTATCAGCTCTGGCTCGACAAGAACATGGTGTACTCCTGCGCGTATTTCGAGAATGGCGACGAAGACCTCGCCACCGCGCAGCTCAAGAAAATCGACCACATTCTCACCAAGATTCAGGTGCAGCCGGGCCATCGCCTGCTCGATATCGGCTGCGGCTGGGGCGCGCTCGTCATTCGCGCGGCGCAGAAGTTCGGCGCGAAATGCGTGGGCGTCACGCTCTCCGAAAATCAGTTCAAGCTCGCGACGCAGCGCGTGAAGGACGCCGGCCTCGAAGACCAGATCGAAATCCGCTTGCAGGATTATCGCGATGTGCCGGGACAGTTCGACCGCATTACGAGCGTCGGCATGTTCGAGCACGTCGGGCGCAAGAATCTGCCCGGCTACTTCGCGCGGATTCACGATCTGCTCGTCGATGACGGCGTGGCGATGAATCACGGCATTACGTCGTCGGATGCGGAGAGCGGCGAGACGTCGCTCGGCGGCGGCGAGTTCATCGACAAGTACGTGTTTCCGGACGGCGAGCTGCCGCATATCAGCCTCGCGCTCGAAAGCATGCAGCGCGGCGGGCTGGAGGCTGTCGATGTCGAAAGCCTGCGGCGTCACTACGCGCATACGCTCGATCTGTGGGCCCACAACTTCGAGACGCATGCGGAAGAAGCGAGAAAGCTCGTCGACGACGAAAAATTCCGCATCTGGCGCGTGTATCTGGCGGGCTGCGCCTATGCGTTCGAGAACGACGACGTCTCGATCTATCAGGTCGTCTGCCGCAAGGCCGGACGCAGCGCCCGGACGCTGCCGTGGTCGCGTCGGTATATCTACGAGAAGCCGCTCTGAGTCACGATGAAACGCTGATCGACGCAAGCGCGGACGATAACAACGACGAACAGTCCGATCTGTTCGGTTCAGCCGCGCCCGTGCCTGCTGCCGCTTCGAAGAGGCGCGGCGTGCAGCCCGCGGTTTCGCAGCCGGAACTGGAGACGCTGGCACGACGGCTACCACCGGGCGTGCATCTCGGCACATCGACGTGGTCGTTTCCGGGCTGGCGCGGCATCGTCTACGGCGACGATTATTCGAACACCAAACTGTCCCGCGACGGCCTTTCCGCTTACTCCGCGCATCCGCTCCTGAAAAGCGTGTCGATCGACCGCTCGTTCTACGCGCCACTGTCGCTTGCGGAGTATGCGCGCTATGCATCGCAGGTGCCGGAGCATTTCCGCTTCATCGTGAAGGCGCCCGCCTCCGTCACCGACGCCTTCATTCGCGGCGAGCGCGGCGCGCCCGGTTCCGGGAACCCCGCGTTTCTCGACGCGCGCATCGCCATCGACGAGTTCGTGACGCCGTGCATCGGCGGCCTGGGCGCCAAGGCCGGCGCGCTCGTGTTTCAGATCCCGCCGCTGCCCGACGCGATGATCGTCGCGCCATCGCGCTTTACCGATCGTCTCGCGACGTTTCTCGCCGCGCTGCCGCCGCTCGAGGGCGATGCGTGCTACGCGGTGGAGCTTCGCGACGCGGTGATGCTCACGCCGCGCTTCATCCGCGCGCTGCGTGACGCGAACGTGCGGTATTGCATCGGCGTGCACGCCCGGATGCCGGACGTGCGCCGCCAGGCGAAGGCGCTTGCGCTGCTGGACGAACAAAAGAAGGGGCCGCTCATCGTGCGATGGAGCCTGCACAGCGGCTTCAAATACGAACAGGCGAAGGCGAAGTACGAGCCGTTCGACAGAATCGTCGATGAAGACATCGACACGCGCGCCGCGCTCGCCGAACTGGCGGCGCAGTACGCGATTGCCGGCCAGCCGGTGGTGATCGCGGCGAACAACAAGGCGGAAGGCTCCGCGCCGCTGACGTGCTTCGAACTGGCGCGCGGTATCGCAGAAGAATGCGAGCGCGCGCAGTCGAATTAGCGATGCATCACGCCTTCAGCCGATGCGCGAACTTCTTGCGGAACTTCGCCACCTTCGGCCCGACGACCGCCGCGCAATATCCTTGATTCGGATGCTGCGCGAAGAAGTTCTGGTGATACGCCTCGGCCGGATAATAGTCGTCGGCGAGCGGCGTGACTTCGGTGACGACCTTGCCCCCGAAGACATCCTCCCGCTGCAATTCGTCGATCACTTCGAGCGCGATCTTGCGTTGCTCGTCCGAATGCGTGAACACCGCCGAGCGATACTGCGTGCCGACATCGTTGCCCTGACGATTGAGCTGCGTCGGATCATGCGTCGCGAAGAAAATCTCCAGAACTTCGCGATAGCCGATGACGTCCGGATCGAACACGACTTTCACGACTTCCGCGTGGCCGGTGTCGCCGTCGCAGACCTGCTCGTACGACGGATTGACCACCTGCCCGCCCGCATACCCCGATTCCACCGACTGCACGCCTTCGACCGCCAGAAACACCGCTTCGGTGCACCAGAAACAACCGCCGCCGAGCGTCGCGGTTTCGAATCTCGCCTGCGCGTTTTGCTGGGTCATGCCTGCTCCTCGTCAAGTGCATGCGGCGATGCCGCGGACCTTCCATATGGATGCGCCGACGCGCTTCTTCAATGACGACGAGCTTAACCGCGATTACAAAGCGGCGTCGCCCACACACTCCGTACTGGCTTATGGCGGCTTGCCGCAGCCGATTCCGCTAGAATCGACACAAATCTACAGCTTTTTTATGCTCTCAAAGAAGGTCGTTCCGACTCAGGCGCGACGCGCGGCCGGCTCGGTTGCACACAACAAACTCGACCGTATACTCGCCCGCCCAGTTGCCACATGACACGCGCCAAAACCCCGAATTTCGACCCGACCACTTTCCGCGCCGCACTCGGCCAGTTCGCGACCGGCGTGACCGTCATCACCACGCGCACGGACTCCGGCCAGCTGATCGGCATCACGGCAAGCTCATTCAATTCGGTTTCGCTCGATCCGCCGCTCGTGCTGTGGAGTCTCGCGACGCGCTCGGCTTCGATGCCGGTCTTTCGCGCGAATAGTCATTACGTCGTGAACGTGCTGGCGGCCTCGCAACTCGACCTTTGCCGGCGTTTTGCGACGGTCAAGGGCGACCGCTTCGCAGGCGTTTCGCACGCCGCCGGCGATACCGGCATGCCCGTGCTCGATGGCGCGCTCGCCTGGTTCGAATGCCACAACCGCAGCCGCTACGACGAGGGCGATCACGTGATCTTCGTCGGCGAAGTGGAACGCTGCGGGGTGCATGAGAACGCGTCGGAGATCGCGCCGCTCGTCTTTCAGGCGGGCGGATTCCATACGGTCGGACCGCTCGAATAAGGCTGCGAGGCGCGGATCAGCCGTTCGACACGCCGCGCGCCGGCTGGTCGATCAACGCGACAGGCACGCCCGCGTCGTCCTTCATGGTTTGCAGCACGATGTTCGAGCGTATGTCGATGACGCCCGGCGCCTTGTACAGCTTCGTCAGAATGAAATCGGAGTAGTGCTTGAGGTTGTGCGCGAGCACGCGCAGCACATAGTGCGTGTCCCCGGTGACGACGAACGCCCCGACCACCTCCGGCCATTCGCGCACCGCCGCCGCGAACTTCTCATGCCAGTTTTCCTCATCGTTGCGCATGGAGACGTGGACGAACGCCTCGAGTTCGATGCCTAGCCGCTCGCGGTCGAGGCACGCGCGATAACTCGCAATCACCCCTTCTTCTTCGAGCAGCCGCATCCGGCGCAGGCACGCCGACGGTGAGAGCGAGATGCGCTCCGCCAGGTCCAGGTTGCTGATCCGTCCATCTTCCTGCAATACCGCCAGAATTCGGCAATCCGTTGCATCGAGCGTGAATCCGGTCACTTTTTAGCCTCCGAGCCCGTTTCATCGAATTATGTTCTAGCCGGAACGTTTTTGGGTGGTTATTTCGCAATCACCTTTCCGATTCGGACGGCTATGATTTGACGCATATCCACACTCTCTGCTAGGCCGCGCCATGACGCTTTTCGATATCTCCGCGCCCATCGCCAACGGCGCCCCGGTCTGGCCGGGCGATACGCCGGTCGGCATCGAGCGCGTGTGGCGGATGGAAGCGGGGTCGCCCGTCAACGTTGCCCGCCTCACGCTTTCGCCGCACACCGGCACGCACGCCGATGCCCCGCTTCACTACGATGCCGACGGCGCACCGATCGGGGCTGTCGCGCTGGACGCGTATATCGGTGCGTGCCGCGTCGTGCACTGCGTCGGCGCGAAGCCGCTCGTCACGCCGGAGATGGTCGCCGCCCATCTCGACGACGCCCCGCCGCGCATGCTGCTGCGCACCTATGACCGCGCGCCGCTCGACGCGTGGGATAGCGCGTTCTGCGCGGTCGCGCCCGAAACCATCGACTTGCTGGCAGCGAAAGGCGTGAAGCTCATCGGCATCGATACGCCTTCGCTCGATCCGCAGGAGTCGAAAACGATGGACGCGCATCGCCGCATCCGCGCCCATCGCATGGCGATTCTCGAAGGCCTCGTACTCGATGCCGTCGCGCCCGGCGATTACGAACTCATCGCGCTACCGCTCAAATTCACGACGCTCGATGCAAGCCCCGTGCGCGCCGTGCTCCGTCCTCTTCGCTAAATAATCCGCCAACTCATGGACTTTTCGATGAAACATCGTGACGATGCCGCCGCGCTCGACCTCGACGATCCGGTCGCCCCGCTGCGCCAGCAGTTCGCGCTCGCCGAGGGCGTGATTTATCTCGACGGCAATTCGCTCGGCGTGCCGCCCAGGGCCGCAGCCGCGCGCGCCGCCAGCGTGATCGGCGCGGAATGGGGCGGAGGGCTGATCCGAAGCTGGAATACCGCCGGCTGGTTCGCCCTGCCCAAGCGCCTCGGCAACAAGCTCGCGCCGCTGATCGGTGCGGGCGAAGACGAGGTCGTCGTCACGGACACAATTTCCTCGAACCTGTTCAAGGTGCTGTCGGCCGCGTTGAAAGCAGCGAACGAGCGCGATCCCAAGCGGCGCGTGATCGTCTCCGAACGTTCGAACTTCCCGAGCGATCTCTACATCGCGCAGGGGCTCATCGAGCAACTGGATCGCGGCTATGAACTGCGTCTCGTCGATGACGCCGCCGGCCTGCCCGCCGCCATCGACGAGCACACGGCCATCGCGATGATCACGCACGTCAACTACCGCACCGGCTACATGCACGACATGGCCGCGCTCACCGAGACGATTCATCGCGCGGGCGCGCTCGCCGTATGGGATCTCGCGCATTCGGCGGGCGCGGTGCCGGTCGATCTGAACGGCGTCGGCGCAGACTATGCGGTCGGCTGCACGTACAAGTATCTGAACGGCGGACCCGGATCGCCGGGGTTCGTATGGGTCCCGAAGCGGCATCAGAGTACGTTCTCGCAACCGCTCTCCGGATGGTGGGGCCACAAGAAGCCGTTCGAGATGGACCCGGTCTACCGGCCGGACGACGGCATCGGGCGCTTTCTCTGCGGCACGCAGCCGATCGTCTCGATGGCGCTCGTCGAATGCGGACTCGATGTCTTCCTGCAAACGGACATGCAGACGCTGCGGCGCAAGTCGCTCTCGCTCGCCGATACGTTCATCGCGCTCGTCGAAGCACGCTGCGCCGGCTTCCCGCTGACGCTCGCGACGCCCCGCGATCATGCGCAGCGTGGCTCGCAAGTGAGCTTCGAACATCCGCACGGCTATGAAGTGATGCAGGCGCTGATCGCGCGCGGCGTGATCGGCGATTATCGCGAGCCGCACATTCTGCGCTTCGGCTTCACGCCGCTCTACACGCGCTTCGTCGATGTGTGGGACGCCGTCGAAGTGCTGCGCGACGTGCTCGCGACCGAAAGCTGGCGCGCGCCGGAATTCGCCGAACGCGCGTCGGTGACCTGAGGACACGGAACATGAGCGAAGGCAAAGGTTGTCCGTTCGGACATGGCGCGGCGGCATCGCCGGAAGGGGAAAAAGAAGGCTGGCACGACGCCCAGCTCGATTTCTCCGATTCAATGAGCTACGGCGATTATCTCGGCCTCGATTCGATCCTCACCGCGCAGCATCCGCTGTCGCCGGATCACAACGAGATGCTGTTCATCGTGCAACATCAGACGAGCGAGCTCTGGATGAAGCTCGCGCTCTACGAACTGCGCGCGGCGCTGGACTCGGTGCATCGCGATGAATTGCCGCCCGCGTTCAAGATGCTCGCGCGCGTGTCGCGGATTTTCGAGCAACTGGTGCAAGCGTGGAACGTCCTCGCGACGATGACGCCGTCCGAATACACCGCGATGCGGCCTTATCTCGGCGCGTCGTCGGGGTTTCAGTCGCATCAGTATCGGCAGATCGAGTTTCTGCTGGGCAACAAGAACGTGCAGATGTTGAAGCCGCACGCGCATCGGCCGAACATTCTCGGACAGGTGCGCGAGACGCTGGAAATGCCTTCCTTCTACGACGAAGTCATCCGCCTGCTCGCACGACGCGGTTTCGACATTGCGCCGGAGCGGCTGGAGCGCGACTGGACGCAGCCGACGACGCACGATGCCTCCGTCGAAGCGGCTTGGCTCTCGGTCTACCGCAATCCGTCCGAGCACTGGGAGCTGTATGAAATGGCGGAAGAACTCGTCGATCTCGAAGACGCGTTCCGGCAATGGCGCTTCCGCCACGTGACGACCGTCGAGCGGATCATCGGCTTCAAGCAGGGCACGGGCGGCACAGCGGGCGCGCCGTATCTGCGCAGGATGCTCGATGTCGTGCTGTTTCCGGAGCTTTGGCACGTCCGGACCGTGCTTTGATCGCCTCGCCGGCCTAGCCGAGGCGTGCGGCCAGCGCCTTCAGTTTCGGGCCGATGATGTCGCGGAAATACGCTTCGTCCATCGACGACGCCGGCCCGCTGCTGCTCAATACGAGCCATCGGCCATTGCGCACGTCGCGGAACGGCGCGGCGATGGCGTTCACGTCGTCGTGCCACTCGCGGAACGAATAGCAGCAGCCGTCACGCGCGTAATCGTCGATGGCGCGCGCCGCCGCTTCCACGCGTTCCGCGCCCTCCTCCCTTGCCAACTCTTCCAGTAACGCCGCACGCGCCGCCGGTTCCTGCACGGCGAGATACGCGCGGCCCATCGAACTCGTCAGCATCGACAGACGCGACCCCGGCGCGAGGCCGAGCGTCAGCGCCGTCTCGCTGCGTATGGTTTCCAGATAGATCATGTCGAGTCCGTCGCTGCATCCGAGCGATACCGCCGCGCCAATCTCGCGTGCGAGCGCGCGCATATGCGGTCGCGCCAGCTCGAGCATGTCCGCGCCCGCGAGCAGCGCAAAGCCGAGCGACAGCACGCCGGTGTCGAGCGCGTATTTGCCGGCGGCTTCGTCGAAGCGCATGTAGCCGAGCGTGGCAAGCGTATAGGCGAGGCGGTTCACGGTCGCTTTTGGCAAGCCCGTGCGTTCGACAAAATCGCGGTTGCCCAGCAAGGTTTCGCCGGGCCGAAATGCGCGCAATATGTCGAGGCCGCGTGCGAGCGCAACGACGAATTTGCGCTCGTCGATGGCATCGGATTCTAAAAGGCGCGACGCATTTACGGGGAGCCTGCGATTGTTGGCGGGTTTCATCGAATGCTAAACTCGAAGCGGATTTGCAGAACATTGTTCTGCACAGCGGAACTCACGTCAAGCGCCGTTCCAACGACACTGCGCGACGCCCCGATACGCCAAACAGGAGAACGCACATGGCCGACGCCGCCCGATTCAACTGGGAAGACCCGCTGCTGCTCGATCATCAACTGACCGAAGAAGAGCGCATGGTGCGCGACGCGGCGCGCGCCTACGCGCAGGACAAGCTGCAACCGCGCGTCTTGCAGGCGTTCCGCGACGAGAAGACCGATCCGGCGATCTTCCGCGAGATGGGCGAACTCGGCCTGCTCGGGCCGACGATTCCCGAGCAATACGGCGGGCCGGGGCTGAACTACGTCAGCTACGGGCTGATCGCGCGTGAAGTGGAGCGCGTCGATTCGGGGTATCGCTCGATGATGTCGGTGCAGTCGTCGCTCGTCATGGTGCCGATTCACGCGTTCGGCAGCGATGCGCAGAAAGAAAAGTATCTGCCGAAGCTGGCGCGTGGCGAGTGGATCGGCTGCTTTGGCCTGACCGAGCCGAACGCGGGCTCCGACCCGGCGAGCATGACCACGCGCGCGAAGAAAGTGCAGAACGGTTATTCGCTGTCCGGCGCGAAGATGTGGATTTCGAACTCGCCGATCGCGGATGTCTTCGTGGTCTGGGCGAAACTGGAAGAAGACGGCCGCGACGACATTCGCGGCTTCATTCTCGAGAAAGGCTGGAAGGGCTTATCAGCGCCCGCGATTCACGGCAAGGTCGGGCTTCGTGCATCGATCACCGGCGAAATCGTCATGGCCGACGTTTTCGTTCCCGAAGAAAACCTGCTGCCTGACGTGCGCGGACTGAAGGGACCGTTCACGTGTCTCAATTCGGCGCGGTATGGCATCTCGTGGGGCGCGCTCGGCGCCGCCGAGGCATGCTGGCACACGGCGCGGCAATACACGCTCGACCGCAAGCAGTTCGGCCGTCCGCTTGCCGCAAACCAGCTGATCCAGAAGAAACTCGCCGATATGCAGACCGAAATCACCCTCGGACTGCAAGGCGTGCTGCGGCTCGGCCGCATGAAGGACGAAGGCACGGCGGCAGTCGAAATCACGTCCATCATGAAACGCAACTCGTGCGGCAAGGCGCTTGAAATCGCACGGCTAGCCCGCGATATGCTCGGCGGCAACGGCATCTCCGATGAATTCGGCGTCGCGCGGCATCTCGTCAATCTCGAAGTGGTGAATACGTACGAAGGCACGCATGATATCCACGCGCTTATCCTTGGCCGCGCGCAGACCGGCATTCAGGCGTTCTTCTGAGCCAGTGATCCTTTTGTAACTTTCGATAGGCGACTGAAACTTTTACGGGTCAGATCGTCTCAGTGTTGCAACAGTGTCGGACTTTCGACGAAGGCAGGCGCTGTTCACCGCGTTTGTTTCAATAAACGGGGCAGGAACGAAATCTGCATTCATCGGCGCTGTAACGAAGCCTCCTCGTCAGCGATGGCGTCTTTGGTTACGATCTCGTAGCCACAACGATTGGAGCCTTTAATGTCAGAAATCAATAAGGAGCAATTCATGTCGGACATCAAAAGCGTTCTCGCTGACGCCGAAGACCTTCTCAAGCAAGCCGCTGCCGCAACGGGCGAGCGCGCTTCCGAGCTGCGCGAGACCGCGATGACGCGTCTCAAGCAAGCCAAAGACAAGGCCGCCGATGCACAGGTCGTCGTGATCGAACGCGGCAAGAAAGCTGCGCGCGCCACTGACGATTACGTGCACGAGCATCCGTGGGCGTCCATCGGCATTGCGGCGGGCGTAGGCATGGTCATCGGTCTCCTTATCAATCGACGGTAAGCATTTGAGGCAGGCCACGTTCGATGTGCATCGCTCTTTCGAACGAATGGCCCGCCGTTTGCTAAAGGGGTAACCGACGCGATCCGGCCTGGCCAGGACGGATCGTTTCAGGCCGAACCGCGAACGCCCTGCCCGGGCACGCGGTCCGGCACTCGCGCCGGCCGGCTGCCTCGTGCACCGGCCGGGACCATGAAGGCCGCATCCACCGCGCCCCCGCACCCAAACCATGACGACAGAACGGCTACCGCGCGATTCCTCCCAAGGACCCTTGCGCCGCATCGTGAGCTCCGTTTTCGCGATCTTCGAAACGCGGCTCGAACTGATCGGCATCGAACTGCAAGAGGAGAAAGAACGGCTGATCGGCGTGCTCTTTCTCGGGCTTGCGGCGATGCTGCTGGCCATGATGGCGCTGATTTCCCTCACGGTGCTCATCGCCATATTCTTTTGGGACACCTATCGCTGGCAGGCGCTCGGCGGTATCACGTTGCTGTATGCGGTCATCGCGATCATCTGCGGGCTGAGCGCGCGCGGCAAGTTGCGCAGTGCGCCGCATCTGTTCGATGACACGCTCGATCAGTTCCGCAAGGATCGCGACGTTTTTGACTGAGCAGCACGGCGCACGAATCCCGTCCACGTTGAATCACACATGCCCGTTCGACCATGAGCCATAACGACGACACCTATAAGGCAGGGAAGCGCGAAGTGCAGCAACAGCTTCGCACGCCGCAAATGCGCACGCTGCGCAAGGAACTGCTGCTTGCTCGCGCGGATGTCGAGCGCATGGAGCTGCGGCAAGCGACGAACGATCTTCGCGAATCCGTCGCGCACCTGCCTCTCATCGGGCTGATGGTGACGGGCAGGCGTTCGGGGCGGCGGTCGGCCAGGCGCGGCGCGGCGGGCGGCGGCATCGGCAGCTTGCTTGGCTCGCTCAATGCGCTGATGAGCGGTCGTGGCCCGGCTGGCGGAAAGTTCGGGTTCCTGTTCAAACAGTATCCGATCGTCGGGTCGCTCGCTTCGCTCTTGCTGACCCGTCCCGTCCGCAAAACGGTGGTGCGTGGCGCGAAGCCTTTGCTCAAGTGGGGCGGGCTTGGGCTGGCCGCCTGGGAAGCATGGCGCATCTATCAGCAGATGAAGGCCACGAGCACGGAGGCGTCGACGAACGCGGTCGATCCGACCGTTTTCTAAGCGCGTCATCCCTTTCCCGTCCAGCATGCCGACGATTTCGCCGCATCGAGCGGGGCGGCCGTGTCCGCAAGCCGGTTCGACCGCAGCCCGGTTGCATCGATGATGAACACGCCGCATGCATCGTCCTGCAGACACCGGATGCGACGGGCGCGGCTTCGATCGTGTAGCCGCCGTTCGCCGCAGACTCTGGCAACAGCGCGAGCTTATAGACGGGCGTTCCGCTCGACGGCGCCTGATCCATACCCGCACTCAACGCAATGGAGTCGGTTCCGGTCTGTGCGAGCCGCGCTGTCTCGATGAACTGCACCGCTCGCTGAAGCGCCGCCGCCGCATCGAGCCGATGCGTTTTCGCGACGTGCGTCCGGTACGCCGGAAGCGCAAAGGTCGCGATGATCGCGGCCACGCCGAGCGCGATCATCAGTTCGAGCAAGCTGAAGCCGTCGTCTATCCGAAACCGGTTCTTCACTGCAAAGCCCTCAAAATGGCTTGGCGACGACACGCCGCCAATGTTGCGTGATGACGCCGTCCGCTGAATCGATCCGCATCTGTAGCCACGCTTCGGACTGCGGCTGCGCCCCGAAACCTCGCGCGGTGACGAGATACGACATTGCCGCCGATTGCCCCGAGCGCGACCACGCCTCGATCAGGCATTGCGGCGCGCGCATCGCATAAGGCCAGGTGACGAATGGCGCAACCGCCAACGCCGACGCCCCTTCGAACGACGCCCTGAGCCGCCAGCGAGCCGGCTCCTGATCTACCGCTCCAGTGGCAGGCAACGCCGCCGAAAGCATCCGGCTGCAACGCAGCAGCGCGCTGTCCGCCGCGTGGAAAGCCTGCATGCGTTCGCGCGCCGCTACCGTCGTCCGCGCCGCCACGAGCGATGCCTGCAGCCATGCGCTCGCTGTGACGAGCATCATCGCGGCAAGCAGCAACACGATCGGCAATACCGCGCCGCGAGACTTCGACCGGAGGTTCATGTTGAACCTCGATCGCTTGCCGCCGCCGCATTGCGTATTTCGACGCGCCGCGAGAATGCTTGCCGCATGCGGCCGTCGTCGGCAACGGCGGTTGCGCCGCTGCAATCGATATAGTTCGCCCGCGCTTTCGTCAGCGTCGCGAAGCCGCGCACGAGCACGCACAGATCGACGGCGTGGACGTCGGGCCAACGGTCGCGCGCAATAGCGGAGGCATCGACCGCGCTGGACGCGCCCGTCAGCCAATACTGAACTCTCAGGCGCTCGATGCCCTCGACCAGCGGTTGCGCCTGCTTGCCGCTTCCCTCGCAATACAGCTCCGGCTCGCCGGCCGATGTGCCCGATTTCGCATAGAAGCGATTGGTCACGTAGTCATCGGCGACGGACTGGCCGAGGCAGTTGGTCGGCGCGCCCGTCGCTGTGGGCCACGTCGATACCGCATCCGCCGCGTATCGGACCTGCACGCCATCGGACCGGCTCGCGAGCGATTCGCACGATGCCGCCGTATCCGCACCGATGACGCGGCCTTGCACGCAGCCGAACAGCGGCGCGTCGGCGTGGGTCGATGCGAAACCCGCCATCTGCACGTGCTGCGCAATCAGTTCGAGCGCGGCGACGGCGGCATCGTGCATGCGGGCGGCGTCGGCGGCACGCTCGAAAGCGCCACGCTGCGCGCGATACAGGGACAACGCCGCCGCCACGATCAACAGCCCGAGCGCGAGCGCAATCGCAAGTTCGAGCAGCGTGTGGCCGCGCGAGATGAAGAGCCGCGCTTTCATCGTGCGAACGCCACCACGATGCATGAAGTGCGCGGCCGGGCCTGCGGCTCGGGGCAAGGATCAGCGCGATCGTCCGCACGCCAGCTCACGGTGGCGACGCGCACGCCATCGGCACGGTCTTGCACGGAGATATCGGCATCGGGAAGCATCGCCGCCGCCCTCGCCTGCCACTGCGACACGACCGAGCCGCGATCCGCATCGCTGCGAATGCCTTCCACGACCGAATCCGCGATGAGCGCCGCACGCTCGCGGATCAGCGCATACCGCTCGCCACGCACAAGCACGCTTTGCAAGGCGACGAAGCCGAGCGCCGTCACCGCGGTAATCGACAGCGCGATCATGACTTCGAGGAGCGAATCGCCAGATTGAAGCGTCTTCATGCCGATGCTCCGCAACTGCCCGCCGTCATGCGTGGACGCCCGCCCGCCGCGAGCCGGATGCAGCGCCGCGCTGCCGCATTGGAAGCGGAATCCGCGCCGCGCGGGGCTAGGTCGAAGCTGCGAAAGCCGCCGATCACTTGCCCGGCGGGCGGCGTGAAAGAGAGATCGGTCGCGGCGCCCGCGATCGAGATCGACGATATCGCTGGTTCAGCGCGTAACAGCGCAGGCACGCCGTCGCGCTCGACGAACAAGGCCCAGCCGCACGACCAGTCCGTGATGCCGTTATCGCAGCTCTTTCCGGACGCAAGACAATGCCGCGCGCCGTCGATGCGACACAGCGTAATGCGCGCGCCCCCCGCAGGGATTCAGCGCGGGCGAGTGTCAGCGTCGAGAACAGCGAACGCGCGCGGGCATCGACCTGATCGCGCGTTTGCCAGGCAAGAAACGAGGGCGTTGCGAACGTCGCGAGGATCGCCATGACGGCAAGCACCACGCAGAGTTCGACGAGCGTGAAGCCCGCAATGGATGGTCGGTTCATCTGCATCCCTTATCGATCGAGTTGAACGAAGGTCGAATCTATCGGGATGCAAGACGCGCCGCCATTAGCCGAATGGCCTAGTGTTCACGCAATCGCGTCCTGTGCAGACTACGCGAGGACACGCAAAGGGCTTGGGGGAAGGATGAAACGAAGATCAGCGCTTGCGCGAGGCGGACTTTTTGGGCGCGGCGCGGCGGAATTCGTCGAGCACGTCTTCGAACTCGGAGACATCTTCGAAGCGCTTATAGACGGATGCGAAGCGCACGTACGCGATGGTATCGAGCTGGCGCAACTCGTTCATCACCAGTTCGCCGAGCCGCTCGCTTTGCACTTCGCGCTCGCCGCTGCCGAGCAACTGATATTCGATGCGCGCGACGGCGGCATCGATGGCGTCCGCCGCAACAGGACGCTTGCGCAACGCGAGCTTCATGCTCGCGACGATCTTGCGGCGGTCGAATTCGGTGCGGCTGCCGTCTTTCTTGACGACGGACGGCAGCGCCAGCTCGACGCGCTCATAGGTGGTGAAACGCTTGTCGCACGCGGGACAGCGCCGCCGCCGCCGAATGGCCGCGCCGTCCTCCGACACGCGAGAATCCACGACTTGAGTGTCTTCGTGTCGGCAGAACGGGCAGCGCATTGGCGGGAGTCTCGCGGATTAACGGTAGACCGGGAAGCGCTTGGTCAGCTCGGACACTTGCCCGCGCACGCGCTCGATCGTTGCCTGGTCTTCCGGGTTGTCGAGCACGTCCGCAATCAGATTGCCGACGATTTCCGCTTCCTTCGTGCCGAAGCCGCGCGTGGTCATCGCGGGCGAGCCCAGACGCACGCCGCTCGTGACGAACGGCTTTTCCGGATCGTTCGGAATCGCGTTCTTGTTGACCGTGATGTGCGCGTTGCCGAGCGCCGCTTCCGCTGCCTTGCCGGTGATCTTCTTCGCGCGAAGGTCGACGAGCATCACGTGGCTCTCGGTGCGGCCCGACACGATGCGCAAACCGCGCTTGACCAGCGTTTCAGCGAGCACGCGCGCGTTGTCGATCACGGCTTGCTGATACGACTTGAACTCCGGCGCGAGCGCTTCCTTGAACGCGACGGCCTTCGCCGCAATCACGTGCATCAACGGGCCGCCCTGAATCCCGGGGAAAATCGCCGAGTTGATCTGCTTCTCGAACTCCGCCTTCATCAGGATGACGCCGCCGCGCGGCCCGCGCAGGCTCTTGTGCGTGGTGGTCGTTACGAAGTCCGCATGCGGCACCGGGTTCGGATAAAGCCCGGCGGCGATGAGACCCGCGTAATGCGCCATATCGACCATGAAGTACGCGCCGACGCTCTTCGCGATCTGCGACAGACGCTCGAAGTCGATGCGCAGCGCAAACGCCGACGCGCCCGCGACGATCAGCTTCGGCTTGTGTTCCTTGGCGAGCGCTTCGGTCTTTTCGTAATCGATGTCTTCAGCTTCGTTCAGCCCGTAGCTCACGACGTTGAACCACTTGCCCGACATGTTGACCGGCGAGCCGTGCGTGAGGTGGCCGCCTTCGGCGAGGCTCATGCCCATGATCGTGTCGCCCGGCTTGAGCATCGCGAAGAACACGCCCTGGTTGGCCTGCGAGCCGGAGTTCGGCTGCACGTTCGCGGCTTCGGCGCCGAAGAGTTGCTTCACGCGATCGATTGCAAGCTGCTCGACGATATCCACGTACTCACAACCGCCGTAATAGCGCTTGCCGGGATAGCCTTCGGCGTACTTGTTCGTGAGTTGCGAACCCTGCGCGGCCATTACGGCGGGCGAAGTGTAGTTTTCCGACGCGATCAGTTCGATGTGATCTTCCTGACGGCGGTTTTCCTGCTCGATCGCCTTGAGCAATTCGGGATCGACCTTGGCAAGGGTACTTTCGGCTCTGTCGAACATACGTTTTCCGTGAAATCAGAACAGGTTGACTGGACCGCGCATGAAGGAGCGCCCTTCACGCGAACGCGGAAGACGCTGGACACCGGTTGTGCCATGACGCGACGGAAGGGGGAAGACTCCGGTTTCGCGGAACGGACAGCCTCCGGCAACGCAGCGACGGCGCGCGGATCTCAGCTGCCCAGGCGAACGGCAAAACGACGCTCCGCGCTTCCTAGTGGGTCGTTCCACCTTGAATCCGAAGATTCTATCGCCAGTCACGCGGGGTTTGAGCGTTGTAGTTTAATGGGCGGCCGGGCTTTAGGCAACCGGCCGCCGGGCCAATGGCCAAGCGGCTCCGGAGCCCTCCTGCCCGAGGCGAAAGCACGATCGTTCGCACCCGCGATTACTTGCCGCGCCGCATCAATGGAAGTACCCTTTGCGCCGTTGCCGGACGCGTGTCCCCACGCGGCCCGGTCCCGTCTATCGCTCCTATCGAACCGGAGTTCGACCATGATCGTCTTCGTCACCGGCGCGTCCGCCGGCTTCGGCGCTGCCATCGCGCGCGCATTCGTCAAAGGCGGCCATCGCGTGATCGCGGCGGCGCGGCGCAAAGAGCGGCTCGTTGCGTTGTCTGAGGAACTGGGCGATGCAGTGCTGCCCATCGAACTCGACGTGCGCGACGGCGACGCCGTCAAAAACGCCGTGGCGTCGCTGCCGGAGGCGTTCGCACGCATCGACGTGCTGGTGAACAACGCGGGCCTCGCGCTCGGTCTCGAGCCGGCGCAGCGTGCGAAGCTCGATGACTGGCAGAACATGATCGATACGAACTGCGCCGGCCTCGTCGCGGTCACGCACGCCGTCCTGCCGGGCATGGTCGAACGCAATCGCGGGCACGTGTTCAACATCGGATCGGTCGCGGCGACGTATCCGTATCCGGGCGGCAATGTCTATGGCGCGACCAAAGCGTTCGTGCGGCAGTTCAGCCTCAACCTGCGCGCCGACCTCGCCGGCACGGCGCTGCGCGTGACCGATATCGAGCCGGGCCTCTGCGGCGGCACCGAGTTCTCGAACGTGCGGTTCAAGGGCGACGACGATAAAGCGGCGGCCGTGTACAAGGACGTGCAACCGCTCACGGCCGAAGATATCGCGGACTCCATCTACTGGATCGCCACGCGCCCCGCTCACGTGAATATCAACGCAATCGAGCTGATGCCCGTCGCGCAAACGTTCGGACCGTTGCAAATTCACCGCGGCTGAAGCGCCACATTGCCTGATGATTTGGCGGGCGCGCAGCGGGTTCCGGTAAAATGCCGCCGATGAATATTTGTCACAAAGCAAGCCATACCGGGCCGATCCGCCCGGGCGCGAGCAGGATGGCGCAAAGGTGAGCGATCCGCTGTGAGCAATCCGTTGATTTTCGAATGGCCAATTCGCGTGTATTACGAGGACACCGACGCCGGCGGCATCGTGTTTTACGCGAACTACCTGAAGTTCTTTGAGCGGGCGCGCACGGAATGGCTGCGCGCGTGCGGAATCGACCAGCAGCGTCTCGCCGAATCGGATGGCGTCGTGTTCGTCGTGAAGCGGACGTCCGTCGATTATTCGGCACCCGCGCGTCTCGACGATGTGATCCGCGTGGCGAGCCGTATCGAGCGGCTCGGACGCGCATCGGTGGACTTTCATCAGGAAGCGTGGCGCGATGGCGTGCTGCTTGCGACCGGGGATATCCGCGTGGCTTCGGTGAATCGTGCGTCGATGCGGCCTGCCGGCATTCCCGAACCGGTGCTCGAAGGACTGAAACGCGGTCCCCACGCGAACACCGCGATCGCCGGACAGCCGTTGCCGCCCGAATGCGGATCGAGCCGTGTTTAGCCAGGTTAAGACATTCGAAAACGAGCCGGCCGCAATGCGGCTTCCGTTTCACTCACCTCGGAATTACGAAAGCGTGATGCGCTTCTGACCGGACGCGTTTTCCGGGACGCAACAGCAGACCTCTATGAACAATACACAAGACTTGTCGATCATTTCACTCGTCGTACACGCGAGCGTCCTCGCTCAAGCCGTGATGGCGTTGTTGCTGCTCTTATCGCTGCTTTCGTGGACTTTCATTTTCCGCAAATGGTTTGCCATTCGCCGGGCGCGCGCGCAAACCGAGCGCTTCGAACGCGATTTCTGGTCCGGCGGCGACCTTCAGGCGCTCTATCAAAGCGCGGCGAACAATCGCCACACCATCGGCGCGCTCGAGCGTATCTTTGAATCCGGCATGCGCGAGTTTCTGAAAGGCAAGGAACGCCGCATCACCGATCCGGGCGCGATCCTCGACGGCTCCCGCCGCGCGATGCGCGCCGCGTTCCAGCGCGAAATGGACGTGCTCGAAGCCAATCTCGCGTTTCTCGCGTCGGTCGGCTCGGTCAGCCCGTATATCGGTCTCTTCGGCACGGTGTGGGGCATCATGAATTCGTTCCGCGGTCTCGCCAACGTGCAGCAGGCGACACTCGCGAACGTCGCGCCGGGTATCGCCGAGGCGCTCGTCGCCACCGCGATCGGCCTGTTCGCCGCGATTCCGGCGGTCGTTGCGTACAACCGCTACGCGCATGACATCGATCGCCTCGCGATCCGCTTCGAGACCTTCATCGAAGAGTTCTCGAACATCTTGCAGCGCCAGGCGCACTAACAGGAGGCCGCAATGGCAGGCCCGATTCGTTCCAGCATGCGCGGCGGTTCACGCCGCGCGATGGCCGACATCAACGTCGTGCCATACATCGACGTGATGCTCGTGCTGCTCGTCATCTTCATGGTGACCGCGCCGCTCGTATCGCCGTCGATCATCAATCTGCCGACCGTCGGCAACGCGCAGCCGCAGGAGCAACAGCCGCCGCTCGTCATCAACATCAAGGCCGACGGCAGCATGAACATCCGCTACAAGGAAGAAGGCGGCGCAACGCAAGAGCAGAAGATGACGATGGCCGATCTGAACACCTTCGTGCTCAACCGGCAGGAGCTGCATCCGGATCAGCCGGTCGTGATCGCGGCTGACAAGACGGTGAGATACGAAGCCGTCATGAACGTCATGTCCGATATGAAGGCGCGCGGCGTGAAGCGCGTCGGATTGCTCGTCAAATCGCAATGATCGATCGTCGCACCAGTCCGCCTCAGCAGACGCGTCCACGTTCCGCGCGGCCGGTTCGCCCGCCTCGCGAGCGTGGCACGGGCAAGGCGTTCGCGCTCGCGGCGGTCATGCATTTGCTGCTCGGCTGGCTGCTTTATCACGGCATCAACTGGCAGAACAACACGCCGGCGGGTGCAGAAGCAGAAATTTGGACCGATATACCGGACATGTCCGCGCCGACGCCGCGCCCGGTTCCCCCGCCGCCTGCGCCTGCGCCTGCGCCGGTGAAGGTGCAGCCCGCGCCGCCGCCCGCGAAGGACGAGGACGCGGACATCGCGTTGCAGGAAAAGAAGCGCAAGCAGCAGGAAGCCGCCGCGCGTGACGCGCAGCTCGCCGAGCAACGCCGTCAGCAAGAGGCGCGCGACGAAGCCGAGGCCAAGCGTCAGCAGCAACTCGCCGCTCAGGCCGCCGCGGCCGCTGCCGCGCAGAAGGCGATGCAGGACAAGCAGAAGCAGATCGAGAAGCAGCGTCAGGCCGATCTTCAAAAGCAACAGCAACAGCAGCAACAGCAAAAGGCGAAGCAGGACAAGGAACGCCAGGACGAGGCCGAAGCGCAAAAGGCCGAGCAGTTGAAGGAACAGAAGGAAGCCAAAGAGGCGAAAGCAAAGGCCGACGCGCAAGCCAAGGCGAAGGCGGATGCCGAAGCCAAGGCAAAGGCCGCCGCGAAGGCAAAGGCCGATGCCGAAGCGAAAGCAAAGGTCGACCTGGAGCGCAAGGCTCGCCTCGCGCAGTTGCAAGCGCAGTTGGGCGGCGGTACGGGCACGAGCGGCGAAGGGCTCGCGAAGAGCGGCACCGGCCGCGGCGCAGGCGGCAACGCCACGTCGCCGGGCTATGCGGAGAAGGTGCAGCGGCGCGTGCGGCCGAACATCCGTTGGGGCGGCGAAACGGCTGGCCTCGAAACCGTGGTGGCAGTGCGCTGCTCACCGTCCGGCACCTTGCTTTCGGCTTCGATTACGCGCTCGAGCGGCAACGAGCAGTGGGACAACGCGGCGCTACGCGCGGTGCAGAGTTCGGACCCGATGCCGGTCGATATCGACGGCAAGGCGCCCGATCGTTTCACGATCACGCTGCGGCCGGCCGGAGGCTGATGACGGCCGCGAGCCGCGTCGCCACGTGGGAACGAATCGTGCAACCGGGGGTCTGTTCTGCATTCCCCAGACACTTGAAAACGCTTTTTTTCGGAACCTATACAGCATGAGTTTGATGACGAAGCTTGGCCTCAGAACGCTGGTCGCATCCTGCCTGATCGCAGCCGGCACTGCCGCACACGCCCAGTTGAACGTGCTCGTCACCGGCGTCGGTTCGACTCAGTTCCCGATCGCGACGGCCAATTTCGCCAACGAGGCGAACTCGCCGCAGCAAGTCAGCGCGATCATTCGTCAGGACCTGCAAAGAAGCGGCAAGTTCACGAACATCGACGCGGGCGGCACGCCGGTTTCGGAGAGCGACTCCGTCGATCTCGGCGCATGGAAAGCCAAGGGCGCGGACGCGTTCGTGTCCGGCAGCGTCACGCGTCTGTCGAACGGACAGTACGAAGTGCGCTTCCGTCTGTATGACACGGTCAAGCAGCAGAACCTCGGCGGCCTGTCGCTCGTCAGCGCGGAAAGCGGCCTGCGCATGAGCGCGCACAAGATCGCGGATTACATTTACGCCAAGTTGCTCGGCGGCCGCGGCGTATTCGCGACGCGTCTGTCGTACGTCATTCAGACGGGCGGACGTTACCAGTTGCAGATTTCTGACTCGGATGGCCAGGACGCGAAGATCGCCCTCTCCAGCCCCGAACCGATCATCTCGCCGGCGTGGTCGCCTGACGGCACGAAGGTCGCCTACGTATCGTTCGAGCGCAAGAAGCCGGTCGTCTACATCCACGATCTGCCGACGGGGCGTCGCGTGGTCGTATCGAATCAGAAGGGCAACAACAGTGCGCCGGCGTGGTCGCCGGATGGCCGCAAGCTCGCGGTCGCGCTGTCGCGCACGGGCAATACGCAGATTTTCGAAGTCAACGCAGACGGCTCGGGCCTGCGCCGTCTCACACAGGGCAGTTCCATCGATACCGAGCCGGCCTACTCGCCCGATGGCAGTTCCATCTATTTCACGAGCGACCGCGGCGGCCAACCGCAGGTCTACAAGATGCCGGCGGCGGGGGAAAACGCCGGCGCGGCCCAGCGAGTCACGTTTGCGGGAAGCTACAACACGAGCCCGCGCGTGAGTCCGGACGGCAAGCAACTCGCGTACATTTCGCGCACTGGCGGCGGCTTCAAGCTGTATTTGCAGGACCTCGCGTCCGGCACGGCGACGGGCCTCACCGACACGACGCATGACGAATCGCCGAGCTTCGCGGCGAATGGTCAGTACATCCTCTACGCCACCCAAGTGAACGGACGTGGCGTGTTGGCAGCCGTGTCGACCGATGGTCGCACGCGGCAAGTCTTGTCCGTACAGGGCGGTGCGGTGCGCGAGCCGTCCTGGGGTCCGTTCATGCAATAAGTCCTGCAACAACGTTTCACTTACAACGTTCAGCTACAACACAAGGAGAGGTACCATGATGTCGAAACTTCGTATCGGCCTGGCAGTTGCGATGGTCGGCGCATTGGCGGCGTGTCATTCGGGTGTAAAGCTCGATGAAGGCGCGAACAAGGGTGCGGGCACGGCGCAGCCGAACCCGCGTGACGTCCAGACGGTCAATGTCGACCCGCTGAACGATCCGAACAGCCCGCTCGCGAAGCGCAGCATCTATTTCGACTTCGACAGCTATGCCGTGAAGGACGACTATCAGCCGCTGCTGCAGCAACACTCGTCGTACTTGAAGGGCCATCCGGAGCGTCACGTCCTGATTCAGGGCAACACCGACGAACGCGGCACGAGCGAGTACAACCTCGCGCTGGGCCAGAAGCGTGCGGAAGCCGTGCGTCGCGCCATGTCGCTGATGGGCGTCGCGGATTCGCAAATGGAAGCCGTGAGCCTCGGCAAGGAAAAGCCGATGGCGACGGGCCACGACGAGTCGTCGTACGCACAGAACCGCCGTGCGGACCTCGTCTACCAGCAGTAATAGCAACACTCTCAGTCACGTAACCAGTCACGGGTGAGTCGCCCTATGTTGTATCGCTTTCCTTTGCTGCGGATGACCGCAGCCGCGTGCGTCGTCGGTGCGGTGATGGCGGGCGTGCCCGCGCACGCCGGTGTCTTCGACGACAACGAAGCGCGCAAGGCCGTGCTCGATCTGCGCACGAAGACCGATGGCCTCGGCAATCAGTTGTCGGCGGCGCAGCGCACGATCCTCGATCAGTCGAACCGTATCGATCAGTTGAATCAGCAGGTCGCCACGCTTCGCGGTCAGAACGAGGATCTGGCGAATCAGGTCGCGACGCTGCAGAAGCAGCAGAAGGACTATTACGCCGATCTCGATGCGCGCATGAAGAAATTCGAGCCGCAGCAGCAGACGGTCGACGGCGTGACCGGTTCGGTCGAGCCCGGCGAGACGGAAGCGTTCAACGCGGCGTCGACTCAGTTCCGTAACGGTGACTACAAGAGCGCCGCGGCGTCGTTCAAGACGTTCGTGTCGAAGTACCCGCAGAGCCCGTATCAGCCGACCGCGCAATATTGGCTGGGCAATGCGTTGTATGCGCAGCGCGACTACAAGGGATCGACCGCAATCTGGCAGAACCTGGTGAAGACGTATCCGACGCATCCGCGAGCGCCCGAAGCGCTGCTTGCGATCGCGAATAACCAGATCGAGCAGGGCCAGAAAGCGGCTGCGAAGCAGACGCTTCAACAGATCATCTCGCAGTATTCGGGCACCGAGGTCGCGCAGTCTGCGCAAACGAAGATGTCGCAAGTGAAGTAAGCGAAGCTTCGGCTTTCGCGCCTCTCGATGAGGACGCCCGCAGGCTTGCATGCCTCGGGCGATTCTCTTGTCGGGAATCGGCGAGATCGGTTGACAGCATCGGAAATCGCCGATTATAATTTCGCCTCTTTCGGGTCGTTAGCTCAGCTGGTAGAGCAGCGGACTTTTAATCCGTTGGTCACAGGTTCGAATCCCGTACGGCCTACCAAAGAATCAAAAAGGGCTACGCAATCGCGTAGCCCTTTTTCTTTTTTCGCGCCGTTCTGCGTTTCCCTGCCGCGCGAAACATAGTCCTCCGGACCATTCCCCTCCGGCATCGGGACACAATCTGTCCCTGTCCTTCCTATAATCGAGCCATGTCTTTTCCGCTCGATTCCCCATGACCTCCAGCCTCGACGAAGCCATTCTCCGCGTGCTGCCGACCGAGCGCGACGCCGTCGCCTGGCTGTCGACGCCCGAAGTGCGCAGGCGGCTCGAGGAGCGCGGGCATCGCGTCGGATACACGAAGAAAGTGCAGCGCCATCTCACTGCGCTCGAAGCCGAATCGCGCGTCATTTCGACGATCAACGGCCGCGAACTGCTCTGGCAGCGCAAGCCTTGGCTGCATGGCCTGCAGGAAGGCGTCGGGCTGATGAGCGCGTCGGAAGCCGTCGCGTTCCACATCCTTCAGCGCTTCGCCGGCAACAAGCTGCCGAACGCAGTGACCAAGGACATCGACCCGCTCTTTCAGGCGGCCGAAGCGCGGCTGTCGCAGGAGAAGGCGGATAGCCGCATCTATCGCGCGTGGGCGGACAAGATCGATTCCGTCGATGGCGCCTTCACGCTGATTCGCCCGAAGCTGCGTCCGGACATCTTCAACATCGTCGCCACCGCGACGTTCTTCGAGCGCGAACTGCTCGTGCAGTATCGTCCTGCCTACAAGGGCGAAGGAAGCGCCGATCAGAAGACGAGGCGGCTCTGGCCGCTCGCGCTCGTCGAATCGGCGGGCGTCATGTACATGGTCGCGCAGGACCCGGGCCGCGCCCCGCGCATCGAACACGGCGAAAAGGAAGCGGCGCGCGCGCTGTATCGGCTGGACCGCATTCGTTCGGTGACGGAGTCCGGCGAGCCGTTCACGTATCCCGAAGACTTCAAGCTACGCAAGTACATCGAAACGCAGCAGGCGTTCGACTTCCTGCCCGAGCCGCCCGTGCGCCTGGAACTGGCATTCGAAGGAAGCGCGGGCAATCAGTTGCGCGAATCGCCGATGTCGAAGGATCAGCAAATCGACACGCTGCCCGATGGCCGCATGAAAGTGACCGGCACGGTAACGCCCAGCCTCAAGCTGCGATGGTGGCTGCGCGCGCTCGGCGCGGGCGTCGAAATTCTCGCGCCCCGCTCGCTGCGCGACGAGTTCGCCGACGATTATTCGAAGCTCGCGAAGCGCTATGCCGCGCACGAGGACGCCCGCGCATGAGCGACGAAACGCCGACGAGCATCCTTCAAGCCGCAGCGTGGCTGCGCGACGCCGATGGCCTGCTCATCACCGCCGGCGCGGGCATGGGCGTCGATTCGGGCCTGCCGGATTTTCGCGGGCCTGAAGGCTTCTGGCGCGCTTACCCGGCGTTGCGGAATCATGGCTTCTCGTTCGAGGAGATGGCCAATCCGGCGGGTTTCACGCGGCATCCGCGGCTCGCGTGGGGCTTCTACGGGCATCGCCTGGCGCTGTATCGTGCGACGCAGCCGCATGACGGCTTTCGCCTGCTTCATCGTTGGGCCGCGCGGATGCCTCATGGCGCATTCGTCTTTACGAGCAACGTCGATGGCCAGTTCCAGCGCGCAAGCTTCGAGCCCGAGCGCGTCGCGGAATGCCACGGCTCGATTCACGCGATGCAATGCATCGAGCCCTGCACCGGCGATATCTGGCCCGCCGACGGCTTCGATCCGGTCGTCGACGAAACGCGCTGCGAACTCGTCAGCGCGCTGCCGATGTGTCCGCGTTGCGGGCGCATCGCGCGTCCGAATATCCTCATGTTCGGCGACTGGAACTGGCTCGACACGCACGCCGCGCGTCAGGAGCGCAGGCTCGCCGCGTGGCTTCAGGGCGTCGAGCGGCTGGTGGTCGTGGAGATGGGCGCGGGCCGCGCGCTGCCGACCGTCAGACGGTTCAGCGAGCGACACGGCCCGCGCGTGATCCGCATCAATCCGCGCGAGCATGGGATTGCGCCGGGCGTGGGCGTCGGCATTGCGGGCGGCGCGAAGGAGACACTGCCGCGTCTCGATCAGCTCATGTAGCGCACGTTGACCTGCGGCCCGAACACGTCGCGCACCATGCCGACGAGATGATCGTGGTGGCTCAGGAAAATCACCTGCGTGCGCTTCGCGAGATGCGCGAGCACGCGCAGGCCGGCGCGGGCGCGGGCATCGTCGAAATTGATGAAGAGATCGTCCGCGACGAACGGCAGCGCCGATGCCTTCTCGCCGTGCTCTTCCAGCGCCGCGAGGCGCAGCGCGAGATACAACTGGTCGCGCGTGCCCTCGCTCATGCCGCCGATCTCCACATGCTCGCCGCTCGCCGCGCGCACGGCGGCCAGCGCCATCGGCTGGCGATCGTAATCGACGACGAGCCGCGAGAACGTGCCCAGCGTCAGCTCGCAGAAAATGGCGCTCGCACGCGAAAGCATCGGGCCCTGGCGCCGTTCGCGATATCGGTCGATGGCCCATTTCAGCAACGTCGATGCCGTTTCGACCTTCACGAAGCGTTCCGCTGCATCGGCCATCGCGGACAAGGCTTCCTGACGCTTCGCCTCCGCGCGTGCGGCGTTGGCTTCGCCGGAAATGGCGGCAAGTTCGCGGTTCGCGGCGGCAAGTTCGGCGGCGAGTTCCGTCGACGCGTGCACCGACTCGTTCAGCGCCCCGCCGATCAATGAAAGCTCCGCCTCCACGCTGGTGATGTCCGCGCCCTCCACGTCTGCGATGAGCGCATCGAGCGTCAGCCCGTCGCCGCCTTTGATGAACGCATCGCGCGCGTCGTTGACGGCTGCGATCAGTTCGCGCTTGCGCGTCGACTTCGCGATGCGCGCCGCGAGTTGATCCGGCGTGTCGACGCCCGCGAGTTCGTAGAGCGGTCGAAGGCTCGCGCGCGCGTCCTCGACAGCGGCTTTCGCCGCGCTCATGTGCCCGTTCGCCGCCGCGAGTGCCTTCGTGAGACGCTCGGCTTCAGCGCGCGCCCCGCACGCGCTTTCGAGGCGCGTCGATAATTCGAGCGAAACCCCGTTTGCTTCGAGCGCGGCGAGTTCGCTATCGACCAGCCCCGCCAGCCGCGCCGCATTCGAGGCCAACGCCGCGAGCGACGCGCGCATCACGTCGATCTGGCCGCTGCGGATCGCATCCACCTGCACGAGCTGCTCGCCGATTCTCTTCACGATGCCGATGGCCGTCTCCGCCGCCGACTGCGAATCCGCTGCAACCGCGACGCCCGCC
This sequence comes from Caballeronia grimmiae, assembly GCF_022879615.1. Lineage (NCBI taxonomy): Bacteria > Pseudomonadati > Pseudomonadota > Betaproteobacteria > Burkholderiales > Burkholderiaceae > Caballeronia > Caballeronia grimmiae. The sequence goes on along the minus strand of NZ_CP084271.1, from coordinate 560,839 downwards.
TTTTCGACTGCGGCTGCCCACTCGCCTTGCCAGCGCGCGAACGCTTCGTTCGCGGCCTTCGCCGTGGCTTGCCGCGCGACGCTTTCGGCGCGTGCCGTGTCCAGTTGCGCGCTGACATGACGACGCGTGAGCATCGCCGCATCGATTTCGCCGATGTGCGTTTCCGCGATGTCGCATAGCGTGTAGAGACGCGCGGACGTATCGACGGCGACGCCCGCATCGGCCAGATGGCGCGCAAGGTCGTCGCGGTGCGCGGCGGCATCGGCGGATTCGCGGGCAAGCTCGGCGCTGTGCTTGTCCAGCGTTTGCGATGCCGCGAGCGCCTGTTCGCGGCGCGCGAGCCACGATGGAACGTCGTCGAGCGCCATGTCCGCAATCTGCGACTGCGCGGCGAGCGCGCGCCACGATGCGTCGAAGTTTTCCAGCGCAGCCGTTGCGTCGCGTTCCGCTTGCCGGCGGCGCTCGACGGTCTGCTCGTCCGCCGCTACGCGGCGCTTCAACGCGGCAAGCTGCGTCGACTGTCCGACGGAGCCGAGCTGACGGTCGGCGAACTCGTCCGCCGCGCGCATCGTGGTTTCGAAAGGCGTCGCGCCGGTCGAGAGCGTCACTTTGCCCGAACGGATCGCTTGCCATGCCGCGTCGCGCGCATTACGCGCATCGCGCACTTCATCGCCGGTCACGACCCGATGCGTCTCCACGAAGTCGCCGAGTTCGGTTCGCGTGGCGTCGAGCGCGTCTTGCGCTTCCTTCAGGCGATCGACGGCCAACGCGACGCGCGACGCCAGCGCCTGCCGCTCGTCGCGCATCGACGCGATGCGTTCGACTGCCGGCAAGGTCATCGCCCGCAATTCGGCGAGCGGGCGCGTCCACTTGCCGAGCGATGCGAGCCCCGCTTGCAGCGCGTATTCGGCCTCGCGGCGGGCATCGTCGAGACGGCGCTGCGTCGCGTCGGTATCGCGAACCTTTTGCGCCGCACGCACGGCCGCACGCAAGCCGGGCGCGACGTCGGCGCTCGCGATGGCGGCGAGGCGTGCTTCGAGCGCAGCGATTTCCGCGATGCCCTCCTCCACCGCCTGCTGCGCATGGCGCGCGGCGAGTTCGAGTTCACCGCGTTCGAGCATGAGACTGGACACGGTCTGCAACGCGAGCGGCCCCGGCAGCGATCGGCGCGCGCCGGCTTCGTCCTGCGGCCAGCCGAGTTGCGCGCAGTCCTGCGCGATCTGCCGCAGACGCGCAGCGACGTCCTGCTCGAGCCGCGTGATTTCGTCGGCGTGATTCGCGCACTGGTGCCGCGTCGCTTCGAGCGCGCGAATGTCCGCTTCGACTGCGAGCAGCGTCTGGTCGATGCGAATCTCGCCCAGTTCCTTCTTCAGTTGCTCGACGTCGTTCGCGTGCAGATCGAGCGCGGTTTGCGCCGAGGCAAGCCGTGTCAGCGCGTTCTGCAGCGTGGCTTCGGCGTTGGCGGGGAGGTCGGCGGTATCGTCGAGTTCGTTCAGTTCCGCCGATTTCTCGCGCCAGACATTCAGATACGGCGCGACGCGCCGGATGCGTTCGAACCGCGCCCGCTTCGCTTCCAGTTCCGCGCGACGCGCTTCCTGCTCGCGGCTGCGCTCCTGCACGTCCTCGACCGCGCCGTGTGCGCGACGCCACTGCGCAGTGCGCACGCTCGCGGTCTTGAGTTCGGCGGTGGCCTCTTCGTATTGCTTCAAGCCGATGTAGTACGTGCGCCCGCTCGCCCGATGTTTCGTCCAGATTTCCTTCGCTTCGTCGGCAAGACGCTGGCGCACCTCGCCGAGGCTCGCAATACCCGCAGCCGATTGAAACAGCACCTGCCCGACATCGCTCGATGCATCGAGAATGCTCTTGCTTCCCTGAATCAACGTCTCGTGATCGAGGCAATACATCTGCTCGAAGAAGCTCTTGTCAGCGGTGCCGAGGAACGGTGCGAGCGCGTCGGCGGTGAGCGCGTCGCCATTGGGCGTGACGAGCGGCGACTTGCGGCTCTTCGTGCGATGGAACGCGATGCCCGCGCCGTCCTTCTGCAGCTTGCCGCCCACCCGCAGATCGCTCTGCGGATGCCGGAACGCGAGCGGCGAGCTATGCGGCATGCCGAATAACAGTTCCGAAATGGCGGTCTTGATCGTCGATTTACCGGCTTCGTTGGGGCCGACGACAAAGTGAAAGTCCTGTTCCGCCGATGGAAACTCGACGGCATGATCGGTGAATTTGCCGTAGCGGATGAGATCGAGCTGACTGATCCGCATGCGTCACTCCGCGTCCGCGAGTTGCGCGATGAGACCGGAGCGCACTTCGCTCACGAGCTTCGCCAGGTCGCCGTCGCGCACGTATTCGAGCTCCGGCACGGACTTTTGCAATTCAGCCGGCGCCTGCGATGCCAGTGCGATGAGCCGATCTTTCAGCAACGCGAGAAATTCGGGATCGGATTCGGCTTCGATCAGCAGGCCGTGGAGATCCGCGAGCGCATCGGCGGCGCCGTCGAGCCGCGATGCCGCGAGGTCGCGCGCGATCGGCTGCGTCGTCACTTTCACTTTTTCCAGCCACAGTGAGTCATGGCTGATCGCCGCGATCTGCGCGAGCACTTCGGCGCGCAGTTGCGTCGCGTTTGCGAAGAGTTCGCCGTGCGCCTTCGTCGCGCCGGTGATCGTCACGCGCACCGCATGCGGCACGGGCCGCTCGGCGCGCTCGATCAGCGCTTCGAGCGCACGCCCGGCCGCGCGCGCGACTTCATCGAGCGTGGCGAGGCCGGCTGCATCGACGGTGACGGATTCCCAGCGCAACACGTCGATGAAAAGCCGCTCGACGCTCACTTCGTCCGACTCCGACACATTGACGATCACCGCGCCGCGCCTTCCCGTCTCGCGGATGTTGCGCCCTTGCAGGTTTCCCGGAAACACGATCGTCGACGCTTCATCCCACATCGCGAATTCATGCACGTGGCCGAGCGCCCAGTAGTGATATTCGCGGGCATGCAGTTCGGCGACCGTGCACGGCGCGTAGTTCGCATGCGCCGACGATCCTTCGAGCGCCGTATGCAGCACGCCGATATTGAAATAGCCGTCGACCGGCGACGGATACGCGGTCGCGAGATTGGCCGTTACCGCCTTGTCCTTGAAGCTGTGACCGTGCAGCGCGACCTTGAGCGCGTCGATGCGATACGTCTGCGGCTTCCTCGTCGAAAACGTGTGAACGTTGTCGGGCAATTGAAGCTGGCTCGTCATCTCGCTTTCGGCGTCGTGGTTGCCGTAAAGCACGTAGACGGGAATGTTCGCCCGGCGCAACTTGCCCATCTCCTTGCAGAAGAAGATGCCGGTGTTGTGATCGCGCCAGGTGCCGTCGTAGAGATCGCCGGCAATGATCATGAAGTCGACCTGCTCGTCGATGGCGATCGACACGAGCTTCGAGAACGCCTCGCGCGTCGCGTTGCGCAGCATGTCGGCGGGCGCGTCGGCGTAGGCGGACAGGCCGTGCAGCGGGCTGTCGAGATGAATGTCGGCCGCGTGGATGAAGCGCATCGCGTTGTCTTCCTCTTGAGTGTTGGTGTCGCGCCTGACGCATCCGGACGTCGATGCTTGCACGTGAACTAGACACTTCGCGTCCCGGTCGCACGCACGATCCGGCATCGGTAAGAGACACGATGTGTCCCGGCTCGAACGGACAATCATCGAACATCAACACGAGAGCGAGGTCTACCGATGACAAGTCCCTACACCACGCATAACGTCGATGCCGCGATCGTCCATCTGGAACGCGTCCTGTCGGCGGAAGGCGCGAATTCGCTGTTCGGCCAGACGTATTGGCGCACGCGCGTGCAGCAGGTCAGCGCGACGCATGGCTTGCTGCGCAATCAGCGCATGCGGCTGGACCGGCTGATGACCCGGCTCGCCGATGCCTCCCGCGCCGGGCGGCCGCGATGAGCGCGTCTATGCACGCTCCACGGCCTGCGCAAGCGCAACGAACTCCGCGACCGGCACTTCTTCGGCGCGGCGCGCGAGATCGAAGCCGAGCGCGTCGAAGTCGATTCTGTCGCGATACGCGGCAAGATTGTTGCGCAGCACCTTGCGGCGCTGCGCGAACGCAGCCTTGACGACATCGCTCAGCACGGCGTCGTTCACGGCCGGCAGTTCATGCGGCGCGAACGGAATCATGCGGACGATCGCGGAGTTCACCTTTGGCGGCGGATTGAACGATTCGGGCGGCACGTCGATCAGCTTGTCCATCACGTAGCGGTATTGCAGCATCACCGACAAGCGCCCGTAATCCTTGGTCGCCGGCTCAGCGATCATGCGTTCGACGACTTCGTCCTGAAGCATGAAGTGCTGATCGATGACCTTCGGCGCGAACGCCGTCAGGTGAAACAGCAGCGGGCTCGAAATGTTGTACGGCAGATTGCCGACGATGCGCAGGGTCGGTTTGTCGCCGTCCAGCGCGAGCGCGCCGAAGTCGAAGTCGAGCGCATCGGCGGAATGCACGACGAGCTTGTCGCCGAAGCGCTTCTCCAGCCGGCCGATCAGGTCGCGGTCCAGTTCCACCGCATGCAGCGGCGCCTCCGGCGTGGACAGGCGCGCGATCAGCGGTTCGGTCAGCGCGGCGAGGCCCGGCCCGATCTCGACCATGCGCTCGCCGCGCTTCGGCGCGATGACGTCGACGATGGAATCGATCACGCCCTGATCGACGAGAAAGTTCTGGCCGAAGCGCTTGCGGGCGAGATGGCCCTGATGTTTGGTGGACATACGTGTCTGGTAGATGCGGTCGCCCGCTATGACTTTAAGCGTTGCGCTTGTGCCGCGCCATCGTGACGGCGGCGTCGATCGCGGCAATCATGCTGCCTGCGTCGGCGCGCCCCGTGCCGGCAAGATCGAGCGCGGTGCCGTGATCCACCGACGTGCGAATGATCGGCAGACCGAGCGTCACGTTGATGCCTTCGCCGAACGTCGCGTACTTCAGCACGGGCAGGCCCTGATCGTGAAACATGGCGAGCACGCAATCGGCGTTCTTCAGATAGCGCGGCTGAAACAGCGTGTCGGCGGGATACGGCCCGGGCGCATCGATGCCGAGGGCGCGGGCGCGTTCGAGCGCGGGCGCGATGACGTCGATCTCCTCGCGGCCCAGATAGCCGTTCTCCCCCGCGTGCGGATTGAGTCCGGTGACCAGGATGCGCGGCGCGGCCAGGCCGAAATGCGCGCGCAGGTCATGGTCGATGATGCGCAGCGTATCGACCAATCCGTCGATGGTGATGGCGGCGGACACTTCCTTGAGCGGCAGATGCGTCGTGGCAAGCGCGACGCGCAGCGGGCGCTCGCCCGTGCCCGCGAGCATCATCACGACGCGCCGCGTGTTCGTGCGCTCCGCCAGATATTCGGTGTGACCGGTGAAGGGCACGCCGGCATCGTTAATCGTGCTCTTTTGCAGCGGCGCGGTGACGATGGCGTCGAAGCGGCCAGCAACGGCGCCGTCGATGGCGGCGTCGAGCAAGCCGAGCACGTAGCGCCCGTTGGCGGCATCGAGCTTGCCCGCTTCGGCCGGCGCCGCGAGCGCATGATGTTCGATGCGCACCGCCTCGCCGCTCGCGGGCCAGCCAGCGCCCGCCCGCGCTTCCAGCAGCGCGCGGTCGCCGAGCACGGCGAAGCGCACCGACGGCCAGCGCGTTTGCGCTTCACGAAGCGCCACCGCCGTCAGTTCCGGACCGACGCCCGCCGGCTCGCCCGTCGTGATGGCGACGGTGACGGCGGCGGTTTCGTCCGGATGGGCGGCGGTGTTCATCGGGCTTACTGTTGCGCCTCTTGCGCAGCGATGCCCTTGTATTGCACGTAGGCGGTGTCGCGCAGTTCGCGCAGCCAGTCCGAGTACGCCTGTTCAGCCTTGCGCTGGCCGATCGCCTGACGCGCGATGTCCAGTTGTTGCGTCGCGGACCCTTCGGCCTCGCGGCGGCTCAGCACCTGAATCAGGTGATAGCCGTACTCGCTGCGCACCGGATCGCTGACCGCGCCGTCCTGCAGGCTGTTCATCGCGCGTTCGAACTCGGGAACTGTTTCGCCCGGGCTGATCCAGCCGAGGTCGCCGCCCTGCGACGCCGAGCCGTCTTGCGAATACGTCCGCGCGAAGTTGGCGAAGTCGCCGCCCGACGCGAGCTGCTGCTTGATATCGAGCAGCTTTTGACGCGCCGACGCTTCCGACATGCCGTCCGACACGCGCAGCAGGATATGGCGCACGTGGGTCTGCACGAGCTTCGGCGCATCGGCTGCCGTGCCCTGGCTCGCGCGGCGATCGACGAGCTTGATGATTTCGAAGCCGCCATCGGTGCGCAGCAGCGTCGGCGCGACCTGCCCCGGACGCAGCGTCGATACCGCCGAGACGATGCCGGCCGGCAACGAGCCCGGCGTGCGGAAACCGAGATCGCCGCCCTTGGCGGCGTCGGTATCCTGCGAATTCTGCTTGGCCAGCTTGCCGAAGTCTTCGCCCGCCTGCGCCTGCTTGAGCACGGCGTCGGCCTTGCTCTGGACCGCGGCGACATCCGACTCCGACGCGTCCGCAGCCAGCTTGAACATGATGTGCTGGAGGTGGAGATCGCTTGCGTTGCGCGCGCCCGGCCCGCGCTGGCTGGCGATGTAGTTCGCCACTTCGCCATCGGACACGGTGACCTTGCTGTCGACTTCCTTCTCGCGCAGCTTCGAAAGCGTCAGTTCCGTGCGCGCGTCGCGCATGAACACGGCCCAGGGCACGCCCTGCGCCTCGATCCGCGAGCGATAGACGTCGAGCGTCATCTGATTTTGCTGCGCGAGACGCTGGAGCGTGCGGTTGACGGTGGCGTCGTCGATGACGATGCCGTCTTCCTTCGCCCGCTGCAACTGGATGCGCTCGAGCACCATCTGGTCGAGCACCTGCTGACGCATCTGTTCGACGGGCGGGACCGGCGCGTTCTGCTGCTTGAGCCGCTGCGCGATCAGGCTCGTGCGCTCTTCCAGTTCGCGCTGAGTAATCACGCCGTCATTAACGACCGCGACGACGGAATCCGCGATCTGCACATTGCGATTCGACAACGCCTGCGCACCGGCCGGCGAACTCACCATCAGCGCCGCGGTCAGCGCGGCGGCGGCCATTGCCGTCGATCGAAACAGTTTCATGTTTGCCACAGATACTCCATCAAATCCACACTTGACCCATTCGTGCCTTGCGCGTGTGCTCGCGGCGATTGGGGATGCTGTCAGAGAATGCCTGCTTCGCGCCCTACTCGTAGTCGCTGTAGCGAGCGAGCGGCGGAGCCGACGGCGGCGGCGGCTGGTAGCCCTGCACGCTGGCGCGGAACGCGCTGACGAGACCGTTGTCGACCTTCGACAAGCCCTTGAACGTGATCTGCGCAAGCACGCGCGTGCCGGACGAAGGCTGACCGCTCGTATTCACACCGTTCGCGTAACGCTGCGCGCCGAAGCCGAACGCCCAGCAGTCGGCATCGTACTGGAAGCCCACGAGGCCGTCGACGAGACGGTGGCTTGCGAGATCATAATTGACACGCGCGACGGCATACAGCCGATTCGTCAGCGGCCATTCGCCGGAGACCAGAAGCTGGTTGATCGGCTCGTTGACCAGCGTGGTCTGGTTCGAGCGCGTGTACCGGTAGCCGACGTTGATCACCTTGCGCGCGGCTGGGCTGTACGCGAAGCCGATGCTCGAACGCACGAGCTGGTTATTGTCGACATTATATTGGAACGCCGTTTCCGAGGCGAAACCCGCGCCCAGCTTGATTGCCGCGCCGGCGATCAGGTCCGAGTGCTTGGCCTCGTTGATCGGCTGATCCTGCGAAATCGTGACGCGCTGGCTCGTGAAATAGTACTGCTGCGCGATCACGAAACGCGCACGCTCGTCGCCCGTCGCCGGGTTGATGAAGCGCGTCGTCAGGCCGGCGGTCAGCCGGTTCGCATCCGCGATCCGGTCGTTGCCGACGAACGTATTCGGCGTGTAAATCTCGGCGAGCCCGAAGTCGGCTTCGGCGGTATCAAAGATCGGCGCGAAGTCCTGATTGCGATACGGCGTATAGACGTAGTAGAGCCGCGGCTCCAGCGTCTGAATGTAGTCCTGCCCGAAAAGCCGCACCGAGCGGTCGAACACGAGGCCGGTGTCGAGACTGAGCGTCGGAATTGATTCGGTGAAGTTCTTCGGCTGGTTCGCCGGCGTGAGCGGCTGCCCCGCAACCGGCCCGGTCGCGATGTGGCTCAGGTCATACGACGCAAAGTGCCACTGCACCTTCGGCGTGAAGAAGTAGCCCGGCGCGTTGATCCCGTAGCTCAGGTACGGGTTGAAATACATGCGCTGACCGTCGGTCGCGCCTTCCTGCGTGATCGTGAAACGCGTGAAATCCGCTTCCGCGCCGTAATCGAAGCCGCCGACGTTGTACTTGTTGTACTGCACGTTCAACTGCGGCTCGCGCGCGTACGGCGGAATGGACGGCTGCAGCGTCTGCCAGCGTTGTTCGCGGGCGAGCACGGACCAAGGGCCGTTGTTGTACGTGAGCCCGGCTTCCTGCTGATACAGCAGTTGCGTGCCGTTCAGGAACTGATTCGACGCGTTGCCGAGGTCTTCCGGATATTGATCGTCGGAGACCTTGTTGTAGTTCACGTAGCCGCCAAAACCGCCGCCGAAGTTCTGCCGATGCTGCCAGAAGATCGCATAGCGGTTCGTATGCGTCTCGCGGTCGTTCGGCAGATAGTCGATCGTGAGCGAGCCCGAATACGTGGGCGACAGATAACGATAGTTCGCCTCGCCCAGCACGCCGCGCCGCGACATGATGCGCGGCGTGATGGTGAGATCGCGGTTCGGCGCGATGTTGAAGTAATACGGGATCGTCGCTTCGAAGCCGGTCGTCGAGCTGACTGAGAACGTCGGCGGCAGAAGACCGCTGCGGCGATCGCCCGTCAGCGGGAACGACAGCCACGGGCTCGCGAACACCGGCACGCCCTGGAAGAACAGCACGCCGTTATGGGCGACGCCCTCTTCCGATCCGGTGTCGAAATCGAACGACGAACCCTTGATGTACCACGATGGGTCCGTCTCGCACTGGCATGCGGTGTACGTGCCGTGATCCACCCGCGCGCGCTCGTTGTCGATCAGGTCGATGCGTTCCGCGCTGCCGGAGCCGCCCGTCAGGTTGAAGTGGTACTTCGGGTTCGTCATGAACCCTTCGTTCGAACCGACCTTCAGGTGCGCTTCGGGCCCGACGAACGCCACGCCGTTATTGATCAGCCTGACATTGCCGAAAGCATCGGCCATGTCCGTATCCTGATCGTAATGAAGCGCGTCGCCCTTGATGACCGTGACCGAGCGGCGCACTTCGGCCGAGCCCTTCGCGGCCATGTCCTCGTCGGACGTGCCGGTGGTCTTGTCGCCGAGCAAAAAGGTCGTGGGCTGCTGGCCGCTTTTCAGCGGACGCTCGAGCAATTGCGGCGCGAGACGCAGGCTGCCGGGGCCGTCGAGCGGCTGCGCGTCGGCGGCGGGGCCAGCGAGCTGTGCGTGCGCGAGAGCGGGCATCATGCCCGGTACGGACAGCAACGCGGCGACGAGCCGCCGCCTGCGTGGCTGAGCATCGCCCTGGATCTTCGATACGGGAAACTGTCGTGGCGGCATGTATGGGTGGCGGTTCGATTCCTTTCGCGTCACGCGCCCGATGCCGCCGAGTGAGCGGCCGCGCTTCGCCCGCGTCAATGCCGTGATCGAACTCGACGGTCCGTGGCCATGCAGGGACGACACTCGGGAAACGTTGACGCGGCACGGTCGTCGGCGCCTGGCGCCAGGCGCGAACAGATAGCTCTAGGATCGCTTAAAAAAGTCGTGGGGTATTATATGGCAAGATGTTTTGCCTCTCGAATTTATGACGCACATTCCTGCCGACACCCGCCTCGATCAACTCCGATCCTGGCTTCAAACCTTCGCCGACCGCTACCGGCTCGATACCGCCACGCTCGCGCCCGCCTCCGCCGATGCCAGTTTCCGCCGTTATTTCCGGCTCGCGAGCCAAAGCGAGCATGGCGATACGCTGATCGCCGTCGATGCGCCGCCGCCCGAAAAATGCCGTGAGTTCGTACAGGTCGCGGGGTTGCTCGAAGCAGCCGCCGTGCATGTGCCGAAGATTCTCGAAGCCGATTTCGACGCCGGCTTCATGCTCGTCACCGATCTCGGCACGACCACTTATATTTCCGCACTCGACGAAAAGAATGCGCGGCCGCTGATGCGCGCGGCCATCGACGCGCTGATCCGCTTCCAGCAGACCGCGCGCGAAGGCGTTCTGCCGCCGTTCGACGAAGCGTTTCTGCGCCGCGAGATGGAGTTGATGCCCGAGTGGTTCATCGGCCGCCATTTGGGCCGTGAGGTCACCGCCGACGAACGCAAGACGCTCGACGACACCTTCGCGCTGCTCGCGCAAAGCGCGCTCGCGCAGCCGCAGACGTTCATGCTGCGAGACTTCATGCCGCGCAACCTGATGGTGTGCGAACCGAATCCCGGCGTGCTGGACTTTCAGGACGCGGTGTACGGTCCGATCACCTACGACATGGCGTCGCTCGTGCGCGACGCGTTCATCAGCTGGGACGAGGAGTTTCAGCTCGACTGCATCGCGTACTACTGGGAGCGCGCGAAGAAAGCCGGCCTTCCCGTCGATCCCGATTTCGGCGAGTTCTACCGGCAACTCGAATGGATGGGCCTGCAGCGGCACATCAAAATCATCGGGCTGTTCGCGCGCATTCATTATCGCGACGGCAAGCCCCGCTATCTGGCGGACCTGCCGCGTTTCATCGGCTATGCACGCAAGGTCGCCGAACGCTATGCGCCGCTGTGGCCGTTCGCGCGCCTGCTCGATTCGCTCGATGGCCGCGCCGTCGAAGTCGGCTATACCTTCTGATTCTTCGTCACCGCATGACCCATTGTCTCAAGACGGCGATGATTTTCGCCGCCGGCCGCGGCGAACGCATGCGCCCGCTCACCGATACGTGTCCGAAGCCGCTGCTCGAAACGGGCGGCAAGCCGCTCATCGTCTGGCAGATCGAGCGGCTCGCGGCGGCGGGCATCGAGATCATCGTTATCAATCACGCCTGGCTCGGCGAGCGGATCGAAGCCTCGCTCGGCGATGGTTCGCGGTGGGGCGTCGAGTTGCGGTATTCGCCGGAATCCGAGGCGCTGGAGACGGCAGGCGGAATCGCGCAGGCGCTGCCCTTGCTCGGCTCGGGCGTCTTCATTGCCGTCAGCGGCGACGTGTTCTGCGACTTCGATTACACCGCTCTGCGCGATCGCGCCACCGCGCTCGCGCGGGACGAACGGCCCGGCATGCACCTCGTCATGGTGCCGAACCCGCCGTTCCATCCGCGAGGCGATTTCGCGCTGATCGACGGCACGCTCGCGCTCGACGGCGAGCCGCGCTATACGTTCGGCAACATCGGCCTGTACGACACGCGCATGTTCCGCGATCTCGCGCCCGGCACGCGACGGGCGCTGACGCCCTACTACCGCGAAACCATCGCGGAGGGACGCGCGACCGGCGAGCTTTACGCGGGCCGCTGGGAAAACGTCGGCACGCCGGCGCAACTTCAGGCGCTCGATCAGGAACTGCGCCAACGCTGACGGGCAGGCGGCCCGGAATGGGACGCATCCGATGGTAAAATGCGCGGTTCTTCCGTCTTTTCCTCCTAGCCGCAAGCGGCAGCCGACACGCCACCATGTCCGATACCCGTCCCGATACCCTCTTTGCGCTCACCGCGCTTTCGCCGCTCGACGGCCGTTACGCCGCCAAGACCGAAGCACTGCGTGACTGGCTCTCCGAAGCCGCTTTCATGCGCCATCGCGTGACGGTGGAGATTCACTGGCTGATCGCGCTGTCGCGTGCGGGCTTCGCCGAAGTGCCGCGCTTTTCCGACGCGTCCGAGCAGTTCCTGCTGGCACTGGCCGAGCGCTTCACCGCGCACGACGCGGCGCGCATCAAGGATATCGAGCGCGTGACGAACCACGACGTGAAGGCGGTCGAATACTGGCTCAAGGAGTCGGTCAAAGGTCAGCCGGAACTCGAGCGCGCGAGCGAATTCATCCATTTCGCGTGCACGTCGGAAGACATCAACAACACGTCGCACGGACTCATGCTCGCGGGCGCACGTGAACACGTGATGCTGCCGGCGCTGCGCTCGGTGCACGCGCGCCTCGTGAAGCTGGCGCACACGCACGCCGAACAGCCGATGCTTTCGCGCACGCACGGCCAGCCCGCCAGCCCGACGACGCTCGGCAAGGAAATCGCCAACGTCGCGGCGCGTCTGTCGCGAGCGATCGAGCGCGTCGAGAACGTGCCGCTGCTCGGCAAGATGAACGGCGCAGTCGGCAACTACAACGCGCATCTGTCGGCGTATCCGGAGTTCGACTGGGAAGCGTTCTCGAAGGATGTCGTCGAGAGCCGACTCAAGCTGACGTTCAATCCGTACACGATTCAGATCGAGCCGCACGACTACATGGCCGAACTGTTCGATGCGGTCGCGCGTGCGAACACCATCCTGCTCGATCTCGACCGTGACGTATGGGGCTACATTTCGCTTGGCTACTTCAAGCAGCGCACGAAGGCGGGAGAAATCGGCTCGTCGACGATGCCGCACAAGGTGAATCCGATCGACTTCGAGAACTCGGAAGGCAATCTCGGCCTCGCCAACGCGACGCTGCGCCACCTCGCCGACAAGTTGCCGATTTCCCGCTGGCAGCGGGATTTGACGGACTCGACCGTGCTGCGCAACATCGGCGTGGCGTTCGGCTATTCGCTGCTCGCCTACGACGCGCTGATCCGCGGTCTGGACAAGCTGGAAGTGAACGCGGCGCGTCTGAACGAAGATCTCGACAATTGCTGGGAAGTGCTCGCCGAGCCGGTTCAGACGGTGATGCGCCGTTATGGCATCGAGAATCCGTACGAGCAATTGAAGGAACTGACGCGCGGCAAGGGCATCACGCGTGATGCGCTGCAGTCGTTCATCAATGGCCTGGCGATTCCGGCCGATGCAAAACAGTTGCTGCTCGACATGACGCCGGCGACGTATATCGGCAAGGCGGTCGAACTGGCGAAGCGCATCGCCTGAATGCGTTTCAACGCCGCGTAAAACGCAAAAAGCCCCGATTTCTCGGGGCTTAATGAGATGGTCAGCCTGACCGAGATGGCCCGATTGGCATACGCTGATCGGGCCATTTCCTTTTTTGGAGGCCATCATGGCGAACACTACGCTTATCGGCATTGATCTGGGCAAGCACTGCTTCTTTTTGCATGCGCAGGACGCACGCGGCACGCAGGTTTGGCGCAAGAAGATGACGCGCAAGCAACTCTACGGGTGCCTGGCGACCTGTCCGGTCGCCGTCTTGGCAATGGAAGCTTGCGCGGGCGCGCATTGGCTGGCACGCAAATGTCAGTCATATGGACATCAGGTTCGCTTGATCGCACCGCAGTTCGTCAGGCCATTCGTCAAAGGCAACAAGACCGACTTTGCCGATGCTGAAGCGATCTGCGAAGCTGCCTCGCGTCCTTCCATGCGTTTTGTCGCAATCAAGACCGCCGAGCAACAGACTCTGCTTGCGCTGCATCGCGTGCGCGAATCGCTTGTCGCTGAACGCACGGCAACCAGCAATCAAATCCACGCTTTCCTGCTCGAATTCGGGATCGATCTGCCTGTCGGCGCACTGGCCATCACGCGCTTGCCGGTCCTACTCGATGATCCTGTGCATGCACTGCCGCCCGTGCTGGTGGCCTTGTTGCTTCGCCTGCATCAACGTTACGCACAGTTGGGTGGCGAGATCGCCGAGTTGGAGACCCAGATCAAGCGGCAGACGAGCGAAGACGAAGCCGGCCAACGCCTGCTCACCATTCCTGGAATCGGCCCGATCACCGCCAGCAGCTTGCTCGCCATGGCCGGCGACGCACGCGCGTTCAAATGTGGCCGAGACTTCGCGGCGTCTTTGGGGCTGGTTCCGCGCCAACATTCGACTGGCGGCCGAGCGACCCTGCTGGGCATCTCGAAGCGCGGCAACAAGCAGTTGCGCTGCCTGCTCGTGCAAGGCGCGCGCGCGGTGATGCGTTATGCCGATAGACGAACCGATGCGCTGGGTCGCTGGCTGCAAGCGTTGCTGCTACGTCGTCACAGCAATGTCGTTGCCTGCGCACTCGCCAACAAAATGGCCAGAATCGTTTGGGCGATTCTGGCCAAGGGTGGCGTGTACCGGGCACAACCGGCCATCGCCTGAGAGCTTTCCGCCTGCTTTTGCGACCACTGACCCGTGATGAAGATAAACGGCTCACGGCCCCGACTGAAAACCTGAAAAACAATCCAGTCCTGCAGACTGAGGGCTTTTTAAGGACAGTTGGGTGCGGCTTCTCATCGAGGGCCGGGCGCTCTGATCCGCGCCCATTTCGAGCCCGGATACATTTGCGCAAGCCCTTTTATCTTAGGTCACAGATCGAGGTTGCAGAAACTAGGCTGACCATACATTTTCATTTTCTATCGCGTCTTCAACTTTTCCATCACGTTATCGACGATCTGCTCGGGCGGCAGCTCGATGCTCTCCGTGACAGCCTCGTCCTCGCCCGGCTCCTCGAGCGTGTCGAGCTGGCTCTGCAGCAGCGACGGATCGAAGAAATGGCCGGTGCGGTGACCAAGGCGTTCGCGCAGCACTTCCATCGAGCCTTTCAGATAGACGAAACACACGTCCTTATCGCCGGCACGCAGCACGTCGCGGTACGAGCGCTTGAGCGACGAGCAGGTGAAAACAGCCGTCTCGCCCGCTCGCTGCTTCTCTTCGATCGCCGCGCGGATCGTCTTGAGCCACGGCCAGCGGTCTTCATCGGTCAGAGGGATGCCGTGATGCATCTTCTCCTTGTTAGCGGCGCTGTGAAAGGCGTCGCCGTCGGTGAACGGACAATTCAGGCGTTCGGCCAGCATTTCGCCGATCAGGGATTTGCCGGCGCCCGAGACGCCCATCGCGATCAGAATCATCGAAGTCTCCTTACACGACCGTCGCGAGCGCGAGGGTCAAACCCAGCCCCATGAGGGAGATGATGGTCTCCAGCAGCGACCATGTCTTGAACGTCTGCCCCACCGTCATCCCGAAGTATTCTTTGATCAGCCAGAAGCCGCCATCGTTCACGTGCGAGAAAATCAGCGAGCCGGAGCCGGTCGCGAGCACGAGCAGTTCCGGGCTGACATGACCGCCCGCCGCCTGCGCGATCGGCGCGACGATGCCGCACGCGGTCGTCATCGCGACGGTGGCCGAGCCGGTTGCCAGACGGATCAGCGCGGCGACGAACCAGCCGAGCAACAGCGGCGACAGGCTCGCTTGCGTCGCGGTCGCGACGATCTGCTGCGAGATGCCGCTGTCACGCAGCACTTGCCCGAAGCCGCCGCCCGCGCCGACGATCAGCGTAATGCCCGCGATCGGCGCAAGACAGTCGCCGCAGAACTTCTGAATCTGCTCGCGGTTGAAGCCCTGCTTCGCGCCGAAGGTCCAGAAGCTCACCAGCACCGCGATCAGCAGCGCGATATCCGATTGCCCGATGAAGCGCAGCAGATCGTTCGGCAGCGTCTTCGGCGTGAAAACGAGATCGGCCCAGCTTCCGATCAGCATTAGGATAACCGGCAGCAAGATCGTGAACAGCGTAATACCGAAGCTCGGCAGCTCGCGCTTCGACGCGCTGTCGCCGTGCTTCTGCACGAACTGGTCCGCGAGCGCGTTAGTGTCCGGGAGCTTGATGTATCGATGAATCAGCAATGCAAACAGCGGCCCCGCGACGATGGCCGTCGGCACACCAATGATCAATCCATAGGCGATTGTCTTGCCGATATCCGCGTGATATGCCTGCACCGCAAGCAGCGCCGCAGGGTGCGGCGGAATCAGGCCATGCACGACCGACAGACCGGCGACCATAGGCAAACCGATGACGAGCAACGACTTGCCGGTGCGGCGCGCGACGTTGAAAGCGATCGGAATCAACAGCACGAAGCCGACTTCGAAGAACACCGGCAAGCCGACGATGATCGCGACGACCATCATCGCCCAATGAATGTTCTTCTCACCGAACAGGTTGATGAGCGTATTAGCGATGCGCTCGGCCCCGCCGGATTCGGCCATCATTTTGCCGAGCATCGTTCCCAAACCGACGACCACGGCGATGTGTCCGAGCGTGTTGCCATTGCCGGTTTCGAACGCCTTGACGATCTTGTCCATCGGCATGCCGACCGCAAGGCCAAGCAGCAGGGAAACGATCAAAAGGACGAGGAACGGATAAACCTTGTAGCGGGTGATCATCAGGATCAGAACCGCGATTGCGATGACTGCGTAGAGCAGCAGCATGCTCCCGTGGACGGCTGGCATGACGCCTCCTTGATTTTGTTGAGGTTATTCGCGCTTTAATGCGTTCGCCGTTGCTGCACCGCATTCAAAAGCGGTGTCCGACAAAGCGATGACGGGCGCTGGGCAACGGAATTCTACTTGTAAGCGCGCGAAATGACTGCTTCGAGCAGCCTAACGCGGGGTTGCCATGTGTGCCTACGACGCAGAGGCGGGGTTAAGGCGAAAAAAAACCGACGTTCGATTGAACGTCGGTTTGGGGAAACGTCACGAGCCGCGATGGCTCGTTTCATTCATAACGCGTCAACGCGCCGGCGCGGATCGTGCCGCGGTGCTGCAAGTGAAGTCGAGTTGACGTGCACTGCTTCCGCCCTGCCTGACGCGGGAATCGTCCAGTGCTTGTACCGGGACGACCTGGCTGCCTTGGCAGATTTCCGCAGCCTTGGCCATACACGATTGCTGCGATTCAACGAGGCCGGAGCAGGTAACGCGATAGGCCTGCTGTTGTCCTGCGATGTTCAGCTTGTGGGCCGTGTGAGTCATGCCTGTGTCGGTCGTGCAAGCCGACACGAGCCCGAGAGCGGTAACCACCGCGATAAGAAGTTTCGACATCAATTGAGTTCCAGCTAAGTCTGTACGAATGGAGGGCAGGCGTCCGGGCAGCCCATGATGCGGACCGCCCGGACATCCGGAGCGTTAGCTCCGGACCCGCTCGTTACCACCGATACGAGGCATTTGCGCCATACACCGTTCCGCTACGAGTTGAACCCGCGCCAGCCTTCAGCACCAGGTTCTGCGTAACGCGCAGATTCACCGCGACCGCCGCTGCCGCATACCCTTGATACGTCGCAGCACCCACACCGACAGACATGTTCTTGTCCTGATCCATGTTCGGGATCATGGCCAAGGCCGTTGCCGCGGCGATGCCGGAGTAGGCGTTGCGGCCCACTTCGGTGACGGAGCCCTGCATGCCGCTCAGCGCGTTGTCCGTGTAGCTCTTGGACTCCGCGACCGCGTCGTTCAACTGGCTGACGTTGACCAGATCCGTGCCTTCCGTACCGGCCTTCACGTTGGTGATCTGGCGCTCGCCGCCCGCAGAACCGACCGACACCGTGTTCGCGCGGTCTGCCACGGAACTCGCACCCAGCGCTACGGAATCGTCCGCCGTTGCCTGGCTGTTCGCGCCGATCGCTATCGAATTGGCACCGCTGGCAACCGCGCCTGCGCCGTGAGCAACAGAATTTTCACCCGTTGCCTTCGCGTTCGCACCGCTTGCCACCGAGTACCTGCCACTTGCGACGGCCGCCTCGGTAACAGGATTGCCGTCAGCAGCGAAGAACGCATCGGTGGACGTAGCGACGGCGTCCTTCATCGCGTCCGAGAGTGCGTCCAATTGGGCCTTGTTGGCCAAATCGGTCGGCGCGACACCAGCGGCGACGTTGTGGATGGTCGTGCCGTCCTCACCGCTCAACGTAATGCTGCTGTAGTCGGTTTCGCCCGTTGCGGTCGTGTCGAACGTGACGGCCGGCTTGAACGCACCGGTCTTGGCGTCAGTCGGCGCGATCTGCTTCAACTGCCCCACCGTGGCGACGTCGTCATCATTGATACCGTCTGCAATGTGGGTGATCCGCAGATCGCCACCGGTCGCACTGCCGAAGGACACGGTGTTCTTCTCATCGGCCAAGGAGTTGGTACCGATCGCGACGGCGTTCTCGGCCGTTGCGCGGGCGTTACCGCAGATGGCGATGGAGTTCTTGCCCGTCGCGGACGAATCCTCCAGCTCGGAGTTGGCATGGAAGTACTTCATGCCCTGGCCGCCTTCAATGCTGCTCATCGACGTCGAGACGCTGGTGATGTCGTTGATGACGGTGCTCATGGCCGTCGACATGGAACTCATGCCGGTGGACAGCGAGCTGATACCCGTGGACAGCGAACTCATGCTCGTTGACGTCGAGGTCGACAGCGAGTTGAAGCCCGTGGACAGCGAGCTGACACCCGTGGACAGCGAACTGAGACCCGTGGACAGCGATTCGATACCCGTCGACAGCGAAGTGATCCCGGTCGAAGTCGACGTCGACAGCGAGCTGACACCCGTGGACAGCGAGTTGACGCCCCTCGACAGTGAGTCGACAGCAATCGAAGTCGAGGTCGACAGCGAAGTCACGCCCGTGGACAGTGAATCGACCGCCGTGGAAGCCGAGGTCGACAGCGAGTTCACGCCCGTCGACAGCGAATCGACACCCGTCGACAGCGAGTTGACTGCGGTCGAAGCCGAGGTCGACAGCGAGTTCACACCCGTCGAGAGCGAGTCGACACCCGTCGACAGGGAGTTGATGTCCGTGGAAGTCGAGGTCGACAGCGAGTTCACGCCCGTGGACAGCGAATCAACACCTGTGGACAGCGAGTCAACACCCGTCGACAGCGAATTGATCGCCGTCGAAGTGGAGGTCGACAGCGAAGTCACGCCCGTGGACAGCGAGTCAACACCCGTCGACAGCGAATCGAACCCAGTCGAAGTCGAGGTCGACAGCGAAGTCACGCCCGTCGAGAGCGAATCGACACCCGTCGACAACGAGTTGACTGCGGTCGAAGTCGAGGTCGACAACGAGGTCACGCCGGTCGAGAACCCATTACCAACCCCGTTCGAACATGCCGTCATGGACGGAGCAGCCGCCCATGCACTCGGAGCGCCGAACAACATTGCAACTGAAGCGCCAAGGCCGGCTGCCGCGAGCATGGCGCTCTTAGGGCCATCTTTCCGCCGACTTGTCGCCTCGACGGCTTGCTGACCGGTTTCCGCGTCGCATACCGCGCCGTCAGAATTCCGCTTGCCACGCGCCATCGCAGTCTCGGCGACTGCGACAAACGTTCCTACTTTTTCATTCCAAATACTGCGGTATGACTTATTCATAAACCGAATGACCCACAAAAAAACGAGCGTCTTTTATAAAACGAGAAAGGAAACACCCTTGACCACGGCACAGAATATTCAGGAGCACTTCTCCGTTGAAGCGGACATGTCCTAAATTCGATGAAACTCGATAGAAAACGTACAAAAATTAGGCTTGGACTATATTTCGGAGCTTTCCGATTGACCGAATATCACCGCTGCCGACGAGAACTGCAGCGCAATTGATTAAGACTTATCTCAATGGATTGCTTTATAAACGCGCAAGCTAAAGCGCAAGGCGTCCTCGCGATTGATGCGAAACCTTGCTTATCAACAACAAATCTTTTACGTATTGCGCCGCAGGCGTGAACGCGAAAAGGCGATATGTCTGATCGCAAAATCAGACATATCGCCTGTACAACTCCACTGGTATGTGTTGGACCTAAGGCTTACCGCAACGGCTTCTTGATCAACGCGTCCAGCAGTGCGGTATAGCCACCGACGAGTTCCGCATTGTCCGGCAGATAACGCGCTATCGCCGCCCGTTGTTTATCGCGATATTGCGTGAGCTGCGAGTCGTGATGATCGATTGCTTCGATGACCCGTCGCGCGCCCTCGCTCACGTCATTGGCCTGGTAGTAATAACCAAGGTCCGTGCACAGCGTCGCATTGTGCACGAGCGGGTAGCCTTGCCAGCATACTTCCAGGTAAAAATAGTTCAGCGGGTTCTCCCACTGGTGCGATACGACGATATCCGTGTGATGCGCCAGATATCCCGGCGTTTCAAATCGACCGAGGAAGACGGCTTTATGATTGCGCACGATATCAAGTTGATTCATCAACGCGATAAATTCTTTGCAATTTGTTGCAATGGATTGCGCGTTGGTCACCTGAAGCAATTCGATGTCATTCGGACGTTCGCGGTAAGCAAGTTCCGCAATCAGCGCAGGATAGAAGCAGAATTTCACGACATTGATGTTCGGCTCCATCACGCTCAGGCGACGTGGTCCTGATTTCGCCTGATACTCGCCCGAATTGGGCAAGCCGGCCGTGCGCACGTTTAGGAACATCGGGCTCCATATGAACGGCACCACTTGCGCGGTCTGGCGGCGCAACACTTCGAAGTACGGCGCGCTGATGTTCGCGACCTGCGGAATCATCCAGATGTCGTCGTAACGCTGGTTCACGAACAGGTTGTCGCCGAAGCTCGGCTGTTGAACAGGATCGACTCCATCGCGTGAACGTATTCGAACCCGCAGCAGTACGAGATGAGCCGCGCGCCGCGCCGCTTGAGGTACTCAGTGGCGTTCGCATCGATCTGGCCGCCGAGTTCGATCAGCACATCGACATTGTCCTTCGCGGTGTCGAACGTCACCGTCGGCCAGCGTTCCAGATCCCACGGCAGTTGTTTCGTGATCGCAACATGTGTCGTATTGACGAGCACGACGCTTTCGACGTTCGGACAGTTCTTGAGCGCTTCCGCCAGGAACACGGCGTTCTGCTTGATGCCGTTGTTCCACAATGTTTCGGCCTCGTGAAACAGACCGATGGTGATGCCAATTCGCAACTTCTTCATTACCGGTTACTCCATTGCCTTGCGGCGCATCCGTTTGACGAGGGGCTATGCCCGGGCAAATACCGCTTCGATCGCTTCTGTGTAAGCCCGGACGTTGTCCTCATTCTCGGGATCGAGCGTGTGGAGAAATTTCCTTGCCGTCGCGCGATAGCTCTCGAGGTTCGCGTCGTGCTCCGCGAACGCGCGAAGCAAAGCTCGCCCGCCTTCTTCACAATCGAAATCGTGATAGCGATAGCCGCAATCGCCGATTAAATGCGAGTTGTGAATCAGCGGATAACCGCCGTGAAGCGCTTCGTAGTAGACGTAGTTCTGCGGGTTTTCCCAGTGGTGGCTCACGACCGCATCGACCGAATGCGGCACGATATGAGCGAACGGGAAGCGTCCCTCGAAGTTGCCGAGGCCGTGCTTCACGTAATCGAGGCTTTGTGCGAACCCGGCGAACGCGGGATGATCCTTCAGCTTGAACGTGTTGTAGGCCCACACGCGTTCCAGCATGTCCGGGTTTTCGCGATGCGCCGCTTCGCATGCGAGCATTGGGATATAACTCGTCTTCACCATGCAGACGTTCGGCTCGAAGATGCCCACGCGCCAGCGTCGGCGCCCCGGCTGATACCCGAACTTGACGCCCTGCAGCTTCGCGGCTTCCCGCTCGAGCACGACCGGACTCCACAGGTGCGGCATGAGCTTGACCGGCGCACGGAACAGCGTCTCGAAATACGGCTTGCAGCTGACTTCGTATTCCGGCAGCGTCCAGACTTCGTCATAAGGCGAGCCCGTAATGAGCATCGCGTGCTGAAGGTTAAACACCATGCGCTCGATATCGATGACGTAATCGTTGCCGACGCGCATCGTAATGATCTTGCCGCCCCGCTCGCGGAATTTCACCGACCATTCGCGACCGAGCTGCGCGCTCATCTCGATCATCACGTCGAGCTTCGACATGGCCGTTTCCATGTCGATGAGCGGCACCGGGGAATCCGAGAGAAAACGCTTGGCGTCTTCCGGACCGCCGTCGCCGCCGCCCGTAACGAGGTACGTCGACTTCACGCGCGGCGAGCGCATGAGCAGCATCACGAGGTACAAGCAATTCTGGAAGATTCCGTTTTCCCAGAGCGATTGCTCGCCCTTGCGGATGAAGATGGAAACGCCGACGTTGATCCGCTCCGGCATGCGGGATGTGCTTTGCATGTTCATACGCCTACTTTGAGCTCGGTTCCATGACAGAGGTTGATCAATCGGTCCGCGAAAGCGTTCAGGTTCACTTGATTGAACGGATCGACCGCATCGATTACGCGCTGCGCCCGCGCGCGATAGTCATCGAGCGAAGCGTCGTGCTCGCGGAACGCGCGCAGCAACTGGCGGCCGCCCTCTTGCGCATCGAAGCCGGGATAGTAGTAACCGGCATCCTTTAGCCACGGCGAGTTGTGAATGAGCGGATAGCC
This sequence comes from Caballeronia grimmiae, assembly GCF_022879615.1. Taxonomy (NCBI): domain Bacteria; kingdom Pseudomonadati; phylum Pseudomonadota; class Betaproteobacteria; order Burkholderiales; family Burkholderiaceae; genus Caballeronia; species Caballeronia grimmiae. The sequence continues at coordinate 538,572 of NZ_CP084271.1, read as the reverse complement.
GCCATACAGCACGTCCAGATACAGATAGTTCTGATCGTTGCCCCACTGGTGCGACACCACGGCGTCCGAGTACTGCGCCATGAAGCCGGCGATGTCGTTGCGGCCGTGGAACGTCGCCTTCGACTCCTTCACGATGTTCAGCGAGTTGGCCATGTAGGTGAGGGTCGGATGATCCTTCATGTGCATCGTGTTGAGCACGTGCATGGCGGAGACGCTCGACGGATCGGCGCGATAGGCTTCCTCGCACACGAGCATCGGGATACTCGACGTTTTCACCACCGAAATATTCGGCTCGTATATCGAAACGCGGAAACCTTGCGGCTGAATGGCCGGCTGATCCGGCTGGCCCGTGCGGCGCTCGTAGCCGAAACGCAAGTTGTGCTCTTCCACTTCCGCGATGCGCTTTTCGAGAAACTGCGGATGCCAGATGAACGGAATCAGATGAACCGGGCAGCGATGCAGGGTGCGCATCATCGGGACCGACAGGCGATCTTTCGACATGAGCCAGACTTCGTCGTAACGGTCCGGGCGCATGAAATGCACCGGCTTGTCGAAGACCGCAGACTCGGTCAGGCCAACATATGGCTGGCCGCAGCAGTAATACGCGACCTTCTTGCCGCGTGCACGCATCAGGTCGAGCCACTGCGTATCCAGCGCGCCGCCCATTTCGAAGATGACGTCGACGTTATCGGTCGCGTCCGGAATGCGCATAATGCGTAAGCCTTTCGAAGCCGCGTCCACTTGGGGCGGCAACGCGTTCTGGTCACCGACGTCGATCAGTGCAACGCTTTCGACGAATGGAAGCTTCTGCAGCGCCTCCGCAAGAAAGATCACGTTCTGGCCCAGGCCGTTTTGCCAGATGTTTTGGCCTTGATGCGTGACGACGGAAATCCCGACTCGAATGGTCATTGAATGACATCCTAAAAATACGAAATTGCGCTTGTTGAAAAAGAGGTTCAGCGACAACTGCGATCACTACGGGGGGCACGATGCAACGTCGGACAGCGCCTGCAGTGGGAATAGAGCTATAGGTGCGGAATTGGGGAAGAACGGTAGGAGAACGCCGAGACTTCCGTATTGACTTGCTTCCGCAATTAACAATAGAAGAACTTCTGAACCTGAATACATATAAAAAGCGCCGGGATTCCCAGTAAATCCGGGATTAATGAGAGTCGTCTTATGCGATGCTCAAAAATCGATAAGCGTCCTAGTCGAGTTCATTTCGAAAATCGGATTTTTCCGATTCAGAAAATGAACAAATCGTATGGCGGATAGGGAATTGGTTCGCGCTAGATCAGCAGGTGCGCGCGATAGGTCGGCAGATCGCAGATGCCAGATGGCCGGGCACGGAAGGCCGGACCGAAACGAAAAAGGCGCGCGAAACCGCTCTCGCGCTCTCGCGCGCCTTTAGAAGAAAACGCTTAGTGTTGCGGCGCCAGTTCGCTTGCGGCACGCGCCAGGCGCGTGACCTCTTCCCAATTCTGCGCAGCCAGCGCGGCCTTCGGCGTCAGCCAGGATCCGCCAACGCAGACCACGTTCGGCTGTGCCAGGAAGTTGGTCGCCGTCTCGGCGGTAATTCCGCCGGTCGGACAGAATTTGAGATTCGGGAACGGACCGTAGAACGCTTGCAGCATCGGAATGCCGCCCGCTTGTTGCGCCGGGAAGAACTTGACGATCTCGTAACCCAGTTCCATCGCAGTGATGATGTCGCTCGGCGTCATCACGCCGGGCAGAAGCGGCAAGCCCGCGTCCTGCGCGGCCTTGTGCATGTCCTTTGTCAGACCCGGTGACACGCCGAACTGCGCGCCCGCCTTCTTCGCCTGCGCGCAATGCTCGGGCTTGGTGATCGTGCCGACGCCGACGACGATATCGTCCGCCAGTTGACTCGCGCGTTCGATAGCGGCGATACCCGCCTGCGTGCGCAGCGTGATTTCCAGCACTTTGACGCCGCCCGCATGCAGCGCGCGCGACACCTGTTCGCCCTGCTCGACCGATTCGAATGCGAGCACCGGAATCACCGGTCCCAGACGCACGATTTCGCTTACCGTTTTCATGTGATGCGACTCCTCGTTTTTATGCGGCGCCAACGGCGGCGATCCGCGGGTTTCTCTCAGGTTCGAGCGGCAGAATGATCAGTGATGCGTGGCGTGCGCCTTGTTAAGCGCCGATGCAGCCGCTTTCGCGTTGTCCGACAGCGGGCCGCGCGCAGAGGAAGATCCCGCGCCGTCCGCCTTCCCGGCGTGAGGGGCAGCCGCGCCGATCAGGGCGCCGAACACCGATGCGCCCTCTTCCGCCGGCAGCGCCGCACTTCGGAACACGCCGAACAGCTCGCGCCCGAACCCTGCTTCGTTCTCGGCCTGATGCAGCGGCGCTTCGACTTCCCGCGAATCCCAATCCGGAGCGTCGACCTCGATATCCAGCACGCCGGCGGGCGCATCGATCACGAGCATGTCGCCCGTACGCACTTTGCCGAGCGGTCCTTGCAAGAGCGCCTCGGGCGACACATGGATGACGGCAGGCACCTTGCCCGACGCGCCCGACATGCGGCCATCGGTCACCAGTGCAACGTGAAAGCCCTGATCCTGCAACACGCCGAGCAGCGGCGTCAAACGGTGCAACTCAGGCATGCCGTTAGCGCGCGCGCCTTGAAAGCGCACGACGGCGACGAAATCGCGCTTGAGCTGGCCGCGGTCGAACGCTTCCTGCACTTCTTCCTGCGAGTTGAAGACGATGGCCGGCGCCTTTACCACGCGATGCTCCGGCGCAACCGCCGAAATCTTGATGACGCCGCGCCCGAGCTTGCCCTGCATCAGGCGCAGGCCGCCGTCCGGCTGGAACGGCTCGCCGATGCCGCGAAGCACCTTTGTGTCGTGGCTCTCGGGCGCGCCGTCGACCCACTGCAGCTTGCCGTCGATGAGCTTCGGCTCTTTGGTGTAATGCGACAGCCCCTTGCCGGCAACGGTCTGCACGTCTTCGTGCAGCAGACCGCCTTCGAGCAGATTGCGCACCAGAAACGCGACGCCGCCTGCCGCATGAAAGTGATTCACGTCGGCTTTGCCATTCGGATAGATCTTCGCGAGGAGCGGCACCACTTGCGACAGCTCGTCGAAATCATTCCAGTCGATGATGATGCCCGCCGCGCGCGCAATCGCCACGAGGTGCAGCGTGTGGTTCGTCGAGCCGCCCGTTGCAAGCAGCGCAACGATTCCGTTCACGATGGCCTTTTCATCGACGACATGGCCGATCGGCGTGTAATTGCCGCGCTCCAGTGTGATATCCAGCACGCGGCGCGCAGCCTCGGCGGTCAGCGCGTCGCGCAAAGGCGTGTGCGGATGCACGAACGCCGCGCTCGGCAGATGCAGGCCCATCACTTCCATCAACATCTGATTGCTGTTGGCCGTGCCGTAGAACGTGCACGTGCCGTGGCCGTGGTACGCCGCCGCTTCCGCTTCGAGAAGCGTGCCGCGATCGCATTTTCCGGTCGCGAACTCCTGGCGCACCTTGGCCTTCTCGTCATTGGTAATGCCGCTGGTCATCGGGCCGGCGGGTACGAAGATGGTCGGCAGATGGCCGAACTGCAGCGCGCCGATAGCGAGGCCCGGTACGATCTTGTCGCAGATGCCGAGGCACAGCGCCGCATCGAACATATTGTGCGTGAGCGCGACCGCCGTGCTCATCGCGATGACTTCCCGGGAGAACAGCGACAACTCCATGCCGGCATTGCCTTGCGTGATGCCGTCGCACATGGCCGGCACGCCGCCCGCGAATTGCGCGATGCCGCCGTGCTCGCGCGCCGCCTGCTTGATGATGTCCGGGAAGTTCTTGTACGGAGCGTGAGCCGAGAGCATCTCGTTATAAGACGAAACGATGCCGATGTTCGGCTCGCGCACCGCCTTGATCGCGATTTTCTCCTGGCCTTCGAGACCGGCAAAACCGTGAGCCAGATTTGCGCACGAGAGCGCGCCGCGCGCCGGGAACTTGCCGTGCGCCGCGTCGATGCGCGCGAGATACGCGGCGCGCGTCGGCTTGCTGCGCTCGACGATGCGATCGGTCACTTTCTTGAGTTGGGTATGCGGGGAAACCATCGAAGCTCCTTCGTCTCACTCCCGGCGCGCTTGCCGTCGAGGTTGGATGATCGTTGTGGGGAACGGCGGTCCGGCCTTTGCTGTGTCCTGTTGCCGAGGCCTTCGATGTTAGTAGAAAAACTACATGCCGACAACCGCAAAAAGCGATGCTTTCACCAATGGCCGCATTGAAATAAGCGTTGAATAATCTGTGATTTACGGGATTTCCCTAAGCTTGTACATCTTGCGTATGTAGTATTTGTACGCGACGAATCATCAGCTATAGTCCTCAGCATATTCAGCATAGGCGAGATTTCCGATGTTGCTGTCCCAAGTCGAAGCGATGCGCGAACAACTGCGGCCATCCGAGCGCAAGCTGGCCGACTACGTGCTCGAAGCGCCGCGCGAAGTGCTCGACCTGTCGATGACCGACTTTGCGGTGCGCGCCGGCGTCAGCCAGCCGACCATTGCGCGTTTCTGTCAGGCGCTGGGTTTCTCGGGCTTCCGCGAATTCAAGATCCGCCTGGCTCAGAGCGTAGCAGCGGATGTTCCCACGGTTTATCGGGATGTACGCGCCGACGAGCCCGCCTCGGGCGTTGCGGCCAAGGTGCTCGACCGCACGATCGGCGCGCTGATCGCCGTGCGCAACAGTCTGTCGTCCGACAGCGTCGCGACTGCAATTGCGATTCTGGCCGACGCTCGACGCATCGAGTTCTATGGCGCCGGTGGCTCGGGCATCGCCGCGCTCGACATGCAGCACAAATTTTTCAGATTGGGCGTGCCGTCTGTCGCATACTGTGATCCGCATACCTACACCACGTCCGCTGCACTGCTTGGCGCGGGCGATGTCGTCGTCGCCATATCGAACACCGGGCGCACGAAAGACATTCTCGACGCGTGCAAGTCGGCGCTGAACGGCGGCGCCAAAGTCATCGCGATCACGCACGGCAATTCCCCACTTGCGCGTGTGGCGACGGTCGGATTATTCGCAAATGTCGATGAGGACACCGACATTTTTTCACCGATGACATCGCGCGTTTCGCATCTTGCGATCGGCGATATTCTGGCGGTCGGATTGGCGCTTGCGCGCGGGCCAGCGCTGGCGGAAAAACTGGCTGAAGCGAAGGACGTGCTGGAAGGGCGGCGATTGAGAGCGTAGACCGGCGCAGGGCGCGTCGACGTCGAATGAGCATTCGATCGCCAGAGCTACTGACAATCCCTGGCACGCCTGGAAGGAGAAATACACATGGACTGCTCTTTTACTGTCGAGCGTTTCGAATCTTGCGCGCATGGCGGCAAGGCCGATGAAGCCATCGCAATGTTCAGCGAACTTTGTGTTCACTTGCGCGATTACCTGACCGTCGATCTGCGCAGCGTTATGGACACGTCGGGCGTCTGGCCTGCTCCGAAACAGAACTGGCTGGAAGAGCAGTTCGCAAGACGAATGGCGGCTGCGCTCGTATCGTTGATTGGAAATACGGATTTCGAGCTGACGGACGCGCAGTACTCCCAGTTGACGCGCTGCCGCCCTTTTATCCAGCACTTCCTGGGCGCTGCGCCACTGAACAACGCCGACTACGTCGCGCGAAAGTTTCTTCCTTCGGTCGAGGACGGAGCCGTCCGAGTGTCAGTTCCCGACGCGATCAAGCGGCTCAACCTTCTGTGCAATTCGGAATCGCGCCTCGCGATTGATTATTCCGTCTGCATGCGTGCCGATCCGGTATCGACGCTCAATCTCGCCATTGCGAACGCCGGTGAGTTGCTTCCCGGCAGTGCTGAAGCGCACAGCCGACGTGAAGCGTTGCTCGACTGGCTTGGTCACACGCTGGAAGAGGTTGACGACTTGCGTGATATCGACATGGCCGGGTTGGCGTATCTCTACATGAATTGCACCTATGCCGAAATCGAGCACCGGCATGCAATCAAGCGCAGCCTGAACAAGCTTACCCGTACATCTCTCGCCGGTGTTGGGCTGACCGATCTGGATATGATGCGCGGGGCTGAACGACGCGCGAATCGAGCACGCCCATTGATGCTCGTCGTGCTCGAAGCGTTCACGGACGGTCATTCCATCGTGCGCACTCATTCGCGCACCCTGCTCGCTGCGGCCGCGCGCTTCGACCTCGTGGCGATGTGTTCTCCGTCGGTCATTGGGAACGCCGGGCGCGAAATCTTCGATCGCGTCATTGAGCTTCCGGAGGACAAGCCGCTCGTCGAAGGACTCGCCATGATCCGCGACTTTGCGGAGAGAGAATGTCCGGACGTGCTCTATATGCCGAGCGTGGGAATGTCGTTGTGGACGACATCCGTCTCGAACATGCGCCTCGCGCCCTTGCAGATCGCCGGTCTGGGGCATCCCGCGACCACGCATTCCGACCGCATCGACTATGTAAGCGTCGAAGAAGATTATGTCGGGGACCCGGCATGTTTCAGCGAGGCGCTGCTGCGGCTTCCGAAAGATGGTCAGCCGTACCGGCCCTCGCAGCTCCTGGAAACGATACCGCCGAGAACGAACAAAGCGTCGAGCCATGTGCATATCGGCGTTGCGAGCAGCCTGATGAAACTTTCGCCGAGCTTCCTCAGTGCATGCAGACAGATTTTCGAGCGCAGCAAGGTCCCAGTCGTCTTTCACTTTCTGACGAGCGCCGGCGACATCGCCAGCCTCCTGCACTTGCACCGCGTGGTCTCATCGATCATTCCTCGTCAGAATATACAGATCACTGCGGGCTTGCCGTACATGAATTACATCGGTTTTCTTAACGACATGGACATGTTCCTGAGCCCCTTCCCGTTCGGCAACACGAACGGCATCGTGGATGCCTTCACGGTCGGTCTGCCGGGCGTCTGCAAGACCGGGCGGGAAGTGTTCGAGCGCATCGACGGCGCGATGTTCATGCGCGCCTACATGCCGGGGTGGCTGGTGGCGGATACGGCGGAGGAATATATCGATGCCGCAGTGAGGCTTGCGAACAATCGCGAGGAACGCGAAGCGCTGCGCAAATACATGCTCGAGAAGAACATCGTTCAGCGCTTCTTCGAAGGACGTCCGGAAGTGTTCGGAGAGATGGTGCTCGACCTCGTCGACAAGCAAAAGGCCGAACACGCGCCTCTCAGAAAGGCTTGATCACCACGAGCAAGGTTGCAGCGAGCAGCCCGAGCACGGGCAGCTCGTTGAACATGCGATACCACTTGTCGGAGCGCGTGTTCTCGCCGCGCTGAAAAATCTGCAGCAGGCGCCCGCAATAGGCGTGATAAACGATGAGCAATACAACGATGCCGAGCTTCGCGTGCAGCCAGCCTTGCCCTCGTCCGATGCCGACGCCGAGCCACAGCCAGAGCCCGCAAGCCAGCGCGGGCACCGCGATGAACGTCATGAAGCGGAACAGCTTCCTCGCCATGAGCAGCAGACGGGCGGTGGCGGCCGGATCTTTTTCCATCGCCAGATTGACGAAAATGCGCGGCAGATAGAAGAGCCCCGCAAACCACGACGCGATCAGCACAATGTGCAGCGATTTGATCCAGAGCATCGCTTGCCTTATTGACGCACTTCGCCGTGGCCCAGCACGACATATTTCAGCGACGTCAGCCCTTCCAGCCCGACGGGCCCGCGCGCATGCAGCTTGTCGTTCGAGATGCCGATTTCCGCGCCGAGCCCGAACTCGAAGCCATCGGCGAAACGCGTCGATGCGTTGACCATCACGCTCGCGGAATCGACTTCGCGGAGGAAACGCATCGCGCGGTCGTGGTCTTCGGTGACGATCGCGTCGGTGTGATGCGAGCCGTACGCGTTGATATGCTCGATCGCTTCGTCCATGTCGCCGACGATCTTCACCGCCAGCACGGGCGCAAGATATTCGGTGCTCCAGTCGGCTTCGGTAGCGTCCACGAGCGAGCCGATGTTCGCCGCTTCCAGCACCGCGCGCGATTCGGCGTCCACGCGCAATTCGACGTCCTTCGCCTGGAACGCACGCGCCAGCAACGGCAGCGCCTCGCTCGCGATACCCCGCGCGACCAGCAACGTTTCCATCGTGTTGCACGTGCCGTAGCGATGCGTCTTCGCGTTGTCGCAGATCGCGGCCGCTTTCGCGAGATCCGCGCGGTCATCGACGTACACGTGGCAGATGCCGTCGAGATGCTTGATCATCGGCACGCGCGATTCTTCCATCAGCCGTGCGATCAGGCTCTTGCCGCCGCGCGGCACGATGACGTCCACGAATTCGGTCATGGTGATCAGCTTGCCGACCGCCGCGCGATCCGCCGTCTCCACGACCTGCACCGCGTCCTGCGGCAGCCCGGCCGCCTGCAGCCCCTCGCCGATCAGCTTCGCGAGCGCCGTGTTGCATTCGAGCGCCTCGGAGCCGCCGCGCAGGATCGTCGCATTGCCGGATTTGAGACAGAGCGCCGCGGCGTCGATGGTCACGTTCGGCCGCGATTCGTAGATGATGCCGATCACGCCCAGCGGCACGCGCATCTGGCCGACCTGAATGCCGGTCGGCCGAAACTTCAGCCCGCTGATCTCGCCGATCGGATCGGCCAGCGACGCGACTTGCCGCAAGCCTTCGACCATCGTGTTCAGCGCCTTGTCGGAGAGCGTGAGGCGGTCGATGAACGCCGCGTCGTGGCCCTTCTCGCGAGCGCGCGCGAGGTCACGCGCGTTCGCGGCCTTGAGCGTCTCGCGTTCGCGCTCGATCGCGGTCGCGACTGCGACGAGCGCCGCGTTCTTCGCCGCCGTCGACGCCCGCGCCATCGCGCGGGAAGCCACGCGGGCGCGGCGGCCGAGGTCGGTCATGTATTGATCGATGTTCATCTGGGTCATTCCGTCTGCCGGTTCCGCGCGCCGGGCGCGGCGTCGCTGAAGCGTGGCGTCAGCGCGATGGGAAAGCGCGTCCGGTGCGTTGAAAGCCGGACGCTGAAACAGTCATTCTAAGCCGTGAAGCGTTTCAGCGACGCGGTCGCGCCGGTGCGGCGGCCGCTGCTTTCGATGGCGGGCCGCCCTGCGCGACGGCCATCGCCAGTTCGAACATGCCCGCCCACGGATCGGGCGGCGTTTCGGTGCCGCGTTTGCCCGCGCTACCCGACAGCCCCTTCACTTGCCGATCCAGCCGCGCCGCCAGCGACAGCGCCTTTTCCAGCGCCTCTTCCGTCACGCGCGAAAGCGCCGGGCCGATCAACCGCTCGCGCGGCCCCCAAACGCGGTTCTCGCGCAAAAGCGTGGCAAGCGGCTTGCCGGACGCGACGCCGCGCTTGATGCGCAACAGCGTCCGCACTTCTTCGACGAGCGCCCACAACACGAGCACCGCCGCCTCGCCTTCGCCCTTGAGGCCGTCGAGCATGCGCGACAGGCGGCCGACGTCGCCCGTCAGCATCGCCTCGTTGAGCTTGAACACGTCGTATCGCGCGACATTCAGCACGGCGTCGTGAATCTGCTCGAAACTCAGCACGCCTTGCGGATAGAGCAAGCCGAGTTTCTGGATTTCCTGATGCGCGGCAAGCAGGTTGCCCTCGACTCGCTCCGCGATGAAAACCAGCGCGCGCCGCCCTTCCTCGCCGGGCGCAACGCGCTGACCTTGCTGCGACAGGCGCTGGCCGACCCACATCGGCAACTGCGCGCGCTCGATCGCATCGATCTTCAGCGCGACGCCAGCGCCGCTGATCGCCGTGAACCAGGCCGACTTCTGCGTCGCCGAATCGAGACGCGGCAAGGTGACGAGCGTGACGACGTCAGGGTTGTCAGCGGCGGCGAGCGTCTTCAACGCTTCCGCGCCTTCCTTGCCGGGCTTGCCGGTGGGGATGCGCAGCTCGATGAGCTGACGGTCCCCGAAGAGCGACATCGACTGCGTCGCGCCGATGAGCGCGCTCCAGTCGAACCCTCGCTCCACGGTGAACACCGTGCGATCGGTGAAGCCGGCGGCACGCGCCGTCGCCCGGATGCGGTCGCACGCTTCCTGCGCGAGCAGGTGCTCGTCGCCATACACGACGTAGAGCCCCTTCAGGCCTTTGGCGAGGTGCGCTTCGAGCGCGTCGAGCTTCAGTTGCATGATGACCGATAGACCGATAGCCGCCGGCGATCAGAGCGGCGGCGTCGGCAACGGCGCACGCGGCGCGATGCCCGGCGTCTGCTCGCTCGGCAATGGATGCAGCGAACGCACAACGGCAAGCCGGCGCGTCAACTGATCAACCGCGTCCAACCGCATGTCGTTGTAAAGCAGCGTCGCTTCCTGCGACTTGGCGAGCGTGTACTGGTCGCTGTAGGTCATTGCACGATTCAGCGCGATCACGCTTTGCGGAATCAGCACCGTGCCGTCCGCACCGATCAGCGAGTAAGCCAGGTTGTAAGTCAGCTCATATTCCTGCACGACGCCCTGCGAGTTCAGGCTCAACGTGCCCAGCCCCTGCCCTTCGGAAAGGAAGAGCGTGGCGTCGGGTTTTTCCCAACCCTTGACGATCACCGTGTCGCTGCCGCCCTGCACCATGCGTTCGAGGCGCGCGACCATCTGCGGCACGCCGCCCGATACCGCGAGCCGCTTGAACGCATAGTCCTGCTGGCCGCGCAGCTGGAAGCCGCACGCGGACAGCGCGACCGCGCCGCCGAGAAGCGCCAGGAACGAACGCCTGCGCATGCCGGCTCCCGGCGTTGTAGTTTCGGTACGTTGCTGCACGGCTTGTCCCGTCACACTCACTCCCTTGGCTTCAGCCATCAGACGACGACGTTCACGAGACGCCCCGGCACCACGACGATTTTCTTCGGCGCGCGGCCTTCCGCGAACTTCTCGAACATCTCGTGCGCGGTCGCGGCCTTCTCGATATCTTCGCGCGATGCCGCCTTCGGGACCGTCAGCGCGCCGCGCACCTTGCCGTTCACCTGCAACACGAGCTCGATCTCCGATTGCTCGAGCGCGGCTTCGTCGACCTTCGGCCAGGGCGCGTCGAGCAGCGGACCGAACAGCTCCGCGTATCCGAGCTCCTGCCACAACTGGAAAGCGATGTGCGGCACCACCGGATACAGCACGCGCAGCAGCACGCCGAAGGTTTCGTTCAGCACGCCGGCGCTGCTGCTCTTCGCGCCTTCGAGCGCGTTGAGCATCTTCATCGCGGCGGACACGACCGTGTTGTACTGCAAGCGGCCGTAGTCGAAATCCGCTTGCTTGAGCACGCTGTAGATTTCGCGGCGCAGCGTCTTGTCGGCGTCGGTGAGCGTCGATGCATCGAGCTTGCCGTGCTGGCGCAGCGCATCGGCGTTGTCGTGGCCGAAGTGCCACACGCGGCGCAGGAACCGGCTCGCGCCTTCCACGCCCGCGCCGGACCATTCGAGCGATTGCTCCGGCGGCGCCGCGAACATCACGAAGAGACGCGCGGTATCCGCGCCGTACTGGTCGATCAGCGTCTGCGGATCGACCCCGTTGTTCTTCGATTTCGACATCTTCTCGACACCGCCCAGCACGACCGGCTGGCCGTCCGCGATCAGCGTCGCGCCGATCGGGCGGCCCTTGTCGTCGTGCGACACGACAACGTCGAGCGGGTTGTACCAGGTCTTCTTGCCGCTCGCGTCTTCGCGATAGAACGTCTCGTTGAGCACCATGCCCTGCGTGAGCAGGTTCTTCGCCGGCTCGCCGAACTTGACGAGACCCATGTCGCGCATGACCTTCGTCCAGAAGCGCGAATACAAGAGGTGAAGAATCGCGTGCTCGATACCGCCGATGTACTGGTCCATCGGCATCCAGTAATCGGTGCGCTCGTCGACCATCGTGGCGGCGTCCGGCGCGCTGTAGCGCGAGAAGTACCAGGACGAATCGACGAAGGTGTCCATCGTGTCCGTTTCGCGCTTCGCCGCCGCACCGCACTTCGGGCACGAGCAATTCAGGAACGCTTCCGACTTCGCGAGCGGATTGCCCGTGCCGTCCGGAACGAGGTCTTCGGGCAGCACGACCGGCAGATCCTTTTCCGGCACCGGCACGTCGCCGCAGTTCGGGCAGTGGATGATCGGAATCGGCGTGCCCCAGTAGCGCTGGCGCGAGATGCCCCAGTCGCGCAGACGCCACGTCACCTGCTTGTCGCCGAGGCCCTTTGCCTTCAGGTCGGCCGCGATCGCGTCGATGGCTTCCTCTGTCGTCAGGCCGTCGTACTTGCCGCTGTTCACGAGCCGGCCGGCGGTCTTGTCGGCGTACCACTCTTGCCACTCGTCGGTCGAGTAGGTCTTGCCTTCGACCGCGATGACCTGTTTGATCGGCAAGCCGTATTTCTTGGCGAACGCGAAGTCGCGCTCATCGTGCGCCGGCACGCCCATCACCGCGCCTTCGCCGTAGGACATCAGCACGTAATTGCCGATCCACACTTCGACGTTCTCGCCCGTCAGCGGATGCGTGACGAAGAAGCCGGTCGCCATGCCCTTCTTTTCCATCGTGGCGACATCCGCTTCCGCGACGCCGCCGCGCTTGCATTCCTCGATGAACGCCTGCAAATCCGCGTTGTCCCGCGCGAGGCGCGTGGCGAGCGGATGCTCCGCCGCGATGGCCGCGAAGGTCACGCCCATGATGGTATCGGCGCGCGTGGTGAACACGCGCAAGAGCTTCGATTCCCCGTCGATTTCATACGGGAAGCCGAAGTTCACGCCGAAGCTCTTGCCGATCCAGTTCTGCTGCATGATCTTGACGCGCTCGGGCCAGCCGAGGCCTTCGAGATCGTCGAGCAGTTGATCCGCGTAATCGGTGATGCGCAGGTAGTACATCGGGATTTCGCGCTTTTCCACGAGCGCGCCGGAGCGCCAGCCGCGCCCGTCGATGACCTGCTCGTTCGCGAGCACGGTCTGATCGACCGGGTCCCAGTTCACCGTGCCCGTCTTCTTGTACGCGATGCCCTTTTCCAGCATCTTCAGAAACAGCCACTGGTTCCACTTGTAGTACTCGGGCGAGCACGTGGCGACTTCGCGCGACCAGTCGATAGCGAGGCCCATCGACTGCATCTGCTTCTTCATGTACGCGATGTTGTCGTAGGTCCACTTGGCGGGCGGCACGCCGTTCGCCATCGCCGCGTTCTCGGCGGGCATGCCGAACGCGTCCCAGCCCATCGGCATCAGCGTGTTGTGGCCGTTCATGCGCAGATAACGGTACATCACGTCGTTGATGGTGTAGTTGCGCACGTGGCCCATGTGCAGCTTGCCCGACGGATACGGCAGCATCGAGACGCAATAGAACTTGGGTTTAGTCGACGTCTCGGTCGTCCGGTAGACGTCGTTCGCGCGCCAGTTGCTCTGCGCGGCGGATTCGACGTCGGCGGGTACGTATTTATCGTGCATGGTGTGTGTCTGGCTTGGAGCGAATGCGGGGAACGGACCTCGGGAACGACACGGCTGCGCACGCACATATCGCGTGGCCTTCGCTTTCGGCTTCGGTCTTCGTCGGGAATGCGGCCCCGGCGATGCGGGCGCACCGGACGGGCAAAGGGCGATTATACCGTCGCGGCAGTCCGTGCTGGCGCGCGGGACTTCGTGCGATGAGGCTTGGCGTGCGCGCGTTTCGGGTCAGGCGGCCTGGTCGGTACGCGCTGAATGCCGGGCCGCAGAGCCGAAGCACGCGCATGTCCTCGGCGGTATCGGGCGTTGCTTTAGTGGAGCTTGCCGGCGTCGCCGATGGAAAGCGGGGGACTTGCGGCGTCCCCCGCCCCGGCCAGGACGATACCGCTCAGCGCAGGCCGAGCACGTCCTGCATGTCGAAGAAGCCGGTCTCGTGCGATTCGAGGAAACGCACCGCACGCAACGCGCCCTGAGCGTAGGACAGACGGCTCGCCGACTTGTGCGTGATCTCGACGCGCTCGCCGATGCCCGCGAACAGCACCGTGTGATCGCCGACGATATCGCCGCCACGGATCGCCGAAAAACCGATGGTCGACGGATCGCGCTCGCCGGTCACGCCTTCGCGCGCATAGACGGCGCAGTCTTTCAGATCGCGGCCGAGCGCGTTCGCAACGACTTCGCCCATCGCGAGCGCGGTGCCGGATGGCGCATCGACCTTATGCCGGTGATGCGCCTCGATGATCTCGATGTCGTACCCTTGCGCGAAATGCTTCGCCGCGTACTCCAGCAGCTTGAGCGTGACGTTCACGCCGACGCTCATGTTCGGCGCGAACACCACGCCGATCTTCTCGCCCGCCTGCTTCAGTTGCGCCTTCTGCTCATCGGAAAGACCGGTCGTGCCGATGACCATCTTCACCTTGTGACGCAGCGCGGCCTCGAGATGCGCTATCGTGCCTTCAGGACGCGTGAAGTCGATCAGATAATCGGCGTCGGCGAACACGCGTTCGACGTCGTCGGTCAGCTTGACGCCTGTGTTCTTGCCCAGAAAGGCGCCCGCATCCTGTCCGAGCTGCTCGACGCCCGGACGGTCGAGCGCGCCGACGAGTTGCGCATTGGAATCGTTGAGAACGGTTTCAATCAGCATCCGGCCCATGCGGCCCGACGCCCCGGCAATGGCGATCTTCATGGCTGTCTCGTGTTGAACCGCGCGGCGACCACGCGGCTGGATGATGGGGCGCCGCACCGGAAACGCGCGGCGCGAAATCGGGCCGGGCAGCGCGAAAGCCGCGCCGTCCCGATCAGGCTGCCCGCATTACTGCGGCATGGTGAACTGCGCCTGGCCACCCGCGTTGGCAGGCGTGGGCGACGGGCTCGCCGGACCGACCGCGCTGCTGTCCGGGATGTTGATCGTCTGCGGCTTGCGCTGCAGCTGGATCTGCGAATTGCTGCCCTGACTGCCCGCGCCGGGCGCTGCGCCCGCGGTTTGCGGCACGTTAGCGCGCACCGACGATTGCGTGCGGCCTGCTGGCATTTCGACCTGCGCGGTCGCGCGATTGGCGGCCTGCGCGGCTTGCTGATTCGCGTCGCCGGCAAAAGCGGCCGACGTGTTCGGCTGCGTGGACGGCTCGCCACCCGGCGCAGTCAACGCCGGCGCCGATGCCGCCGCGGCCGACGCCGCCGCTGCGACCGCCACCGGCTTCGCGACCTTGACGCCCTTGTCGCCGTCGATTTCAGCGAGCAATTCGAGGTTCGACGGCAGATTCTCTCCGCCCGACCAGCTCACGACGCGATCGCTCGCGAAGTTCACGACGAAGTCACGCTGCTGGACGATGGACGCCGAACCACGCTTGAAGTAGAACACGTAGTCCCAGCGATCCGCGTGAAACATGTCCGTCAACAGCGGCGTGCCGAGTAGCGCGCGGACCTGATCGCGCGACATGCCGACCTGCATCTGGCTTGCTGCTTCCTGCGATACGAAGTTGCCCTGCACGACCGTGATGCGATACGGCGTGATGCTTTGCGCGATCTTCTGCGTGACGCTGTCGTACGTCGAGCAACCCGCGAGCAACGCGGCGAGGGTTGCTGCGATGATGGTTCCCCGCATGCGACGGCTCTCCCTGCAATTCGATAAAAATTTTGAGAACATTTCACCTTTCGCGCACAGCGCCAGAAGGCCGCGCTCCTCTTCACTTTTCACCCGGTGCCGCCTGGATGTCAGGATTTAGAAAAACGCATTACTATGGGAACCTTGAATTGTACTCTAGGGATGCCTAGCGATGACCAATCCCGCCGATCTCAAAAATATCGGGCTCAAGGCGACCCTGCCCCGCCTCAAGATTCTCGAGATTTTCCAACACAGTGCGGTGCGCCATCTGACCGCTGAAGACGTGTATCGCAGCCTGCTCAATGAAGAACTGGACATCGGGCTCGCCACGGTTTATCGCGTGCTGACGCAGTTCGAGCAAGCAGGCCTCTTGTCGCGAAGCAATTTCGAATCGGGCAAGGCTGTCTTCGAACTGAACGAAGGCTCGCATCACGATCACCTTGTGTGCATCGACTGCGGCCGTGTCGAAGAATTCTTCGACGCGGAGATCGAACGCCGCCAGCAATCAATCGCGAAGGAGCGCGGCTTCAAGCTGCACGAGCACGCGCTCGCGCTTTACGGCGCCTGCACGAAGGAAAACTGCCCGCATCGCAAGCACTGAGCACGACGCGCCGCTCGTTGCGGCGCGCTGCGAAAACCGCCGTCCATCCCTTCGATGGACGGCGGTTTCATTTCGTCCGTACATTCGGCGATTCGCGTGTTGCCGCATCTCGCCTGCGTTCGGCGCACGCACAAAAAAGCCGCTCCAAAGAGCGGCTCTGCACGGCTTCGATCAGGCAGCGCTTACTTGGCGTTTGCGAGCGCGACAGCCGTATCCAGCATGCGGTTCGAGAAGCCCCACTCGTTGTCGTACCAGCTCGACACCTTCACGAGACGGCCCGAAACCTTGGTCAGCGTTGCGTCGAACGTCGACGAAGCCGGGTTGTGGTTGAAGTCGACGGAGACCAGCGGCGCGTCGTTGTAGCCGAGAATGCCCTTCAGCTCGCCTTCCGACGCTTCCTTCATGATCTTGTTGACTTCTTCGACCGTCGTGTCGCGCGCGGCGATGAACGACAGATCGACCACCGACACGTTGATGGTCGGCACGCGGATCGCGTAGCCATCCAGCTTGCCGTTCAGTTCCGGCAGCACCAGGCCGACCGCCGATGCCGCGCCCGTCTTTGTCGGGATCTGGCTGTGCGTGGCCGAGCGCGCGCGGCGCAGGTCTTCGTGATACACGTCGGTCAGGACCTGATCGTTCGTGTAGGCGTGAATCGTGGTCATCAGGCCGTTGACGAGGCCGATCTTGTCGTTCAGCGGCTTGACGAGCGGCGCGAGGCAGTTCGTCGTGCACGATGCGTTGGAGATGACCGTGTCCGATGCCTTCAGCACGTTGTGGTTCACGCCGTACACGATGGTCGCGTCCACGTCCTTGCCGCCCGGCGCAGAGATGATGACCTTCTTCGCGCCGCCCTTGATGTGCGCGCTCGCCTTTTCCTTCGTCGTGAAGAAGCCGGTGCACTCCATCACCACGTCGACGTTCAGCTCGCCCCACGGCAGTTCGGCCGGGTTGCGGTTCGCCAGCACGCGGATGCGGTCGCCGTTGACGACGAGATAATCGCCGTCCACCGACACCTGGCCCGGGAACTTGCCGTGCGCCGTGTCGTACTGCGTGAGGTGCGCGTTGGTCTTGGCATCGCCGAGATCGTTGATGGCGACGATCTCGATGTCGTGCTTCTTGCCGTTTTCATACAAGGCGCGCAGCGTGTTGCGGCCGATCCGGCCGTAGCCGTTGATTGCAACGCGAATCGTCATGGTCTATCTCCTTGGCTTAAAAAACCTGCTCGCTGACGCGGTTTCACGCGGCCAGAACGGTCTTCGCCGTTGCGACGACGTTCTCCACCGTGAAGCCGAAATGCTTGAAGAGCGCACCGGCCGGCGCAGATTCGCCGAACGTGTCGATGCCCACCACGCCGCCTTCCAGGCCGACGTACTTGCGCCAGAAATCCGTCACACCCGCCTCGATCGCGACACGCGCCACGCCCTTCGGCAGCACGCGCTCGCGATATGCGGCGTCCTGCTTGTCGAATACGTTCGTGCAGGGCATCGACACGATGCGCGCCCCGATGCCTTCCTTCGCGAGCGCCTCGACCGCCTGCATCGCCAGTTGCACTTCCGAGCCGGTCGCGATGAGGATGATCTTGCGTGCGGGAATGTCGTCGTTCCAGTCGCGCAGCACATAGCCGCCCTTCGCGATGTTCGCGATCTGGATGTCGTCGCGCGGCGCGAACTGCAAGTTCTGACGGCTGAAGATCAGCGTCGACGGGCCTTCGTGCTCGATCGCATGCGTCCACGCCACCGCCGTCTCGACGGTGTCCGCCGGACGCCACGTCTGCAATTGCGGAATCAGGCGCAGGCTGGATACGTGCTCGACCGACTGGTGCGTCGGGCCGTCTTCGCCGAGGCCGATGGAGTCGTGCGTGAACACGAAGATCGAGCGCGACTTCATCAGCGCCGCGACGCGCAGCGCATTGCGGCTGTAGTCCGAGAACGTCAGGAACGTGCCGCCGAACGGACGGAAGCCGCCGTGCAGCGCGATGCCGTTGATCGCCGCCGACATGCCGAACTCCCGCACGCCGTAGTTGATGTGATTGCCCCACTGGATGCCAACGTGGCCCGCATTTGCGTTTTCCGCATCGCCGGCCGCGCGCACCGCTTTGGACGCCTTCCAGTTGGTCAGATTAGAGCCGGTCAGGTCGGCCGAACCGCCGAGCAGTTCCGGCAGCGCGGCGGCGAGACCTTCGATGGCCTGTTGCGATGCCTTGCGCGTCGCGATCGTCTCGGCACGCTGATTCGCGTCTTCGATGATCTTCGCCGCGCTCTGCTTCCAGTCGGCGGGCAACTCGCCCTTCATGCGGCGCGTGAATTCGTCCGCTTGCTGCGCGTACTTCGCGCGATAAGCGTCGAACGCCTTGTTCCAGTCGCTTTCCGCGCGCTGGCCTTGTTCCTTGCCGTCCCACGCCGCATAGACTTCCTGCGGGATGACGAACGGCTCGTAGCTCCAGCCGATCGCCGCGCGCGTGGCCGCGATCTCGTCGCCGCCGAGCGGAGCGCCGTGCGCGTCGTGACCGCCCGCCTTCGTCGGCGCGCCCTTGCCGATGACCGTGCGGCAGCAGATCAGCGTCGGCTTGTCGGACTTCTTCGCCTGCGCGATGGCGGCATCGACGGCGTCGACGTCATGGCCGTCCACGCCGCGAATCACGTTCCAGCCGTACGCTTCGAAGCGCTTCGGGGTGTCGTCGTGGAACCAGTGCTCGACGTGGCCGTCGATGGAGATGCCGTTGTCGTCGTAAAACGCGATCAGCTTGTTCAGCTTCAGCGTGCCGGCGAGCGAGCAGGCTTCGTGCGAGATGCCTTCCATCAGGCAGCCGTCGCCGAGGAAAACGTAGGTGTGGTGATCGACGATCTTGGCGTCGGTCTTGTTGAATTCAGCGGCGAGCAGCGCTTCGGCGAGCGCCATGCCCACCGCGTTGCCGACGCCCTGGCCGAGCGGACCAGTGGTCGTCTCGACGCCCGGCGTGATGCCCACTTCGGGATGGCCCGGCGTCTTCGAATGCAACTGGCGGAAGTTCTTCAACTCGCTCATCGGCAGGTCGTAGCCGGTGAGGTGCAAAAGCGCATACAACAGCATGGAACCGTGACCGTTCGACAACACGAAACGATCGCGATCGAACCAGTGCGGATTCGCCGGATTGTGCTTCAGGTGGCGCGACCACAGCGCGACGCCAATTTCAGCCATGCCCATCGGCATGCCGGGGTGACCGGAGTTGGCTTGTTGAACGGCGTCCATGGCGAGCGCGCGGATTGCGTTGGCCATGAGGGCGGTCGGGCTGGAAGTCGGGATCGTCATGTCGGGTGTCGGCGGCTACGAGAGCTTGGGGCAGGTGCTGAAATGATCCACGGTGCTTCTTGCCGCATGCCTTCGACCGATGCTTTCGCACCGGGCGCCGGCCCCGCAGCACACCATGTTTTCAGGACCGGAACGACGAGAAACGACGAGGATCGGGAGTCGGTCATTCTAACAGACCGGTCCGATTGACAGGCGCGCAACGGCGCGTCGAACGTGCGCCATCCGGCAGTTCGCCCGGGCATTCCACGTGCGACGGACGCGGCGTGCGAAGCCCGCAGGCCGCGCCGCCTGCCCGCCTCGTGGCAAAATGCCCGTCAATTGTGTGAGCAACGAAGCCTGAGGAGTACGCTCGATGACCGATCCCCGCCCCGCCGATGTCCCCTGGTTGACGCCCTACCTCACCGTGAAGGATGCGCGCGTGAGCATCGGCTTCTACGAGAAGGCGCTCGGCTTCGTGGTGCGCGACAGCGTCAACGACGACGGCACGATCATTCACGTCGAGATGACGTATCACGGACAGTTGATCGTGATGTTCGCGCCCGAAGGCGCTTACGGGTCGCAGGCGCGTACGCCGAAAAGCGCGGGCCAGACGGCGCCGCAGTCGTTCTATCTTTATGTCGACGACGTCGACGCCACGTTCGCGCAGGCGCTCGCGGTCGGCGCGAAGCCGCTGATCGAGCCGCAGGACCAGTTCTGGGGCGACCGCTTTGCCCAGATCGAAGACCCGGACGGTTATCGCTGGGCGATTGCGCGGCATCTGCGTTGAACGGTTCTCAAGTTTCTCATGCCACGTTTCTACGTTGACGGCGCGCTCCTCGCGGGCCAAACCCTTTCCCTTCCCGACGATGTCGTGCGTCACGTGCAGGTGCTTCGCCTCACGGCCGGCGACGCGATCACGCTTTTCAACGGCACGGGCGGCGAGTATCACGGCGTGCTCGTCGATATCGCCAAGAAGACGGCGCTCGTCCGTATCGACAGCCATAGCGAGCGCGAAGCCGAGCCGCCGTATCGCGTGACGCTGGCGCAAGGCGTCGCGGGCGGCGACAAGATGGACTGGCTCATCGAGAAGGCGGTGGAACTGGGCGTCGCGGGCATCGAACCGTTGATGGCCGAGCGCGGCGTCGTCAGGCTCGCGGGCGAGCGTTCGCTGCGGCGTCAGGCGCACTGGCAGGCGCTCGTGCGCGCCGCTTGCGAGCAATGCGGACGCAATCGCGTGCCGGAAGTCGCGCCGCCGCGTGATCTGCCCGCGTGGCTCGCGGCGTTGCCGGGTGCATCGGATGGCGATGTGCGCCTGTTGCTGTCGCCGCGCGCCGAAGTCTCCTTCGATGCGCTGCCCGCGGAGCCGCCGCGTGGTCGGGTGACGCTGGTGATCGGTCCGGAAGCCGGCTTTTCGCCTGCAGAAGAGAAAGAGATCATGAACGCGGGATTTTCAGCGCTCGGTCTCGGGCCGCGCGTGCTGCGCACCGAAACGGCGGGCATCGCGGTGCTGGCGGCGCTGGCCGCGCGCTGGGGCGGATGGTGACGCGCTTTCTGGCCGCTCCAACGAAAACAGCCCGATGAGCGTACTCATCGGGCTGTTCTGTATGTGACGCCGACAGTTCAGACGAACGAATAAAACACGCGGAAGGCCACGCGCCGTTCGGCCCAGAATTCGGCCGCGTCGCGGAACACATCGAGCAGCGTCTCGCGCCCTTCCTTGTCGAACTTCTGGGCGATCGGCAGTTGATCCAGCACGATCACGAAGCCCGGCTGCGAACCCGCCTTGTGGACGAGATCGGTGAGGCAGTCATACAGCGCGTCGTAGTTCTTGCCGAAATGCTTCGGGAATAGAAAGGACAGCGCGATCGTCTCCAACACTTCCTGCTTGCTCTGCGCCTGGCCGAGATACGCGTAGAGAAAATGCTGACCGAGCCGGTTGGCCTCGTCGGCGAGTTCCTGCACACGGAACGCGCGTATCGACTGCACGATGTTCGGCCGCACCGTCGCGAAAAGAGACTCCGGTTCCTCCTGAGGATGCCCCTCGGCGTCCGCGCTGTGCTGCGGATTCGGCTCGTCTTCGGGTCTGTTGTCGTGTTCTGTCATCCGTAGCCGCAATACTCGCTGGAACAGGTTGCCATCGCCGGTGGCGAAAAGATCACCCGCGACGCCGTTGTCGTGCGCGTAGATGTTGTCGCTCATGCCGTTAATCCCTAGTTATCCCGCAATGCGTTTGAAACTGGCGTAATGGTCGTCCGAGTAGTAGCAATCGTCTGTTTGCTGCTTCGGGCCACCGCATACGATCCGGCGTGCGCCGCGATCCCGCGCGCGCGGCGTGGGGACTGTGTACTCGTGGTAGTAGCCGCGGGGATGCCGCGGCAGCAAACGCTCGCGATTGCCGAACACGACGCCGTCCTTCTCATAAGGAAACGGGCCGCCCGCTTCGATCAGCCTCAGCGTCTCGACCGCTTGCCTCGGCAACTGGGCGACGCTGATTGTCCCGGGGCCTTCGCCGCGCGCCTGAGCGACGGCAGGCCGCTCCGCTTCAGAGGACGCGACTGTCGCATCCGGCCTCGCCGACGCCTTCCCCGCCTGATTCGACTGCTCCGCAAACGTGGGCGTGGACGTTGGCCGTGGAGCCGCGTCGCCGTGCGATTCATTCTTGCCGCAACCGCTCAGAACGAGACTCAGAGCGACGATACAAGCGAACGCCGATGCACGCTTCACGAAACGATTGTCCCCGCGTTGATCCGAAATTCGACGACCATGAAAGATATAAGGGTATCGCTAATGACAGGGGGAAGCAACGTTCCGCCGAATTTCGGAAATTTTTTCTCAACTTCGACTCGTGGAAGCCTAAAAGCCGGAGAAAAGACAGGAATTTTTAGCCTTTGTCTGAGTTACTTTTATCCTGTATGAGATAAAAATGCATGCCCTTGGGATCGAAACCTCTGGACCGGTTGCCTCACCTGTCGCCAGTTTCGCGCGATGCCCGCCATCGCGATTGCTCTGCATTGGGCGGCAACCCCTTGCCTCTGCCCCAAGCGTGCCAGCACCGGCACGCTTTTTTTCGCCCAAAGAAAAACGCGGCAGGAAGAACTCCTGCCGCGTTGTTTGCGGTGACACCCGAGCCGGATGCTTAGCGCGAGGCCGTCGTGTCCGCGACCAGCAGCGCCGTCATGTTGACGATGCGACGCACCGTCGCCGACGCTGTCAGCACATGCACCGGCTTCGCCGCGCCGAGCAGGATCGGCCCGATCGCGATGTTGTTGCCCGCCGCCGTCTTCAGCAGGTTGTACGAGATGTTCGCCGCGTCGATGTTCGGCAGGATCAGCAGATTCGCGTCGCCTTCGAGCGTCGATTCGGGCAGCACTTCGCGGCGCAAACGCGCGTCGAGCGCGACGTCGCCGTGCATTTCACCGTCCACGTCGAGATCGGGTGCGCGCTGCTTGAGGATCGCCAGCACGTCGCGCATCTTCTGCGCCGTCGGCGCGTTGCTCGTGCCGAAGTTCGAATGCGACAACAGCGCGATCTTCGGCAAGATGCCGAAGCGCTTCACTTCCTCCGCCGCGAGAATCGTGATTTCGGCGAGTTGCTCCGGCGTCGGATCGACGTTGACGTGCGTATCGACGATGAAAATCTGGCGGCCGGGCAGCACGAGCGCGTTCATCGCCGCGTACACGTTGCAGCCTTCCTTCTTGCCGATGACCTGATCGATGAAGTGCAGGTGACGATGCGTCGTGCTCACCGTGCCGCAGATCATGCCGTCCGCTTCGCCCTTCTTGACGAGCATCGAGCCGATCAGCGTCGTGCGGCGGCGCATTTCGAGCTTCGCCATCTGCTGGCTGATGCCCTTGCGCGCCATCATCGAGTAATAGGTTTGCCAGAAATCGCGATAGCGTTCGTCATGGTCCGTATCGACGACCGTGAAGTCGACGCCCGGCGTCAGACGCAGGCCGAACTTCGTGATGCGCTGCTGAATGACCGCCGGACGGCCGATGAGAATCGGCTTGGCGATCTTTTCGTCGACGGCGATCTGCACCGCGCGCAGCACGCGCTCCTCTTCGCCTTCCGCGAACACGATGCGCTTCTTCTCCGGCTCGACGCTGCGCGCAAGCTGGAACACGGGCTTCATCGTCGTGCCGCTGTGATACACGAACTGCTGCAGATGCTGCTCGTAGGCGTCCATGTCCTCGATGGGACGCGTCGCCACGCCGGATTCCATCGCGGCCTTCGCCACCGCCGGCGCGATCTTCACGATGAGACGCGGATCGAACGGCTTCGGAATCAGATATTCCGGACCGAACGACAAATCCTGGATGCCATAAGCCGTCGCGACGATATCGCTTTGTTCCTGACGCGCCAGTTCGGCAATCGCGTTCACGGCCGCGATTTCCATTTCCTTCGTGATCGTGGTCGCGCCTGCATCGAGCGCGCCGCGGAAGATGAACGGGAAGCACAGAACGTTGTTGACCTGATTCGGATAGTCCGTGCGGCCGGTCGCGAGCACCGCGTCGGGACGCACTTCGAGCGCGAGTTCCGGCAGGATTTCCGGCGTCGGATTAGCGAGCGCGAGAATCAGCGGCTTCGCGGCCATGCCCTTCACCATCTCCTGCTTCAGCACGCCGCCAGCCGACAGGCCGAGGAACACGTCCGCGCCTTCGATAACTTCCGCGAGCGTGCGCGCGCTGGTTTCGCGGGCGTAGCGCTCCTTGTCCGGGTCCATCAGCTCGACGCGGCCCTTGTAGACCACGCCGGCCAGATCGGTCACGTAGATGTTCTCGAGCTTCATGCCGAGATCGACGAGCAGGTCGAGACACGCGAGCGCCGCCGCGCCCGCGCCGGACGCGACGAGCTTCACTTCGCCGATGCTCTTGCCGACCACTTTCAGCCCGTTGGTGACCGCCGCCGCGACGACGATGGCCGTGCCGTGCTGGTCGTCGTGAAAGACCGGAATCTTCATGCGCTTGCGCGCTTCACGTTCGACGATGAAGCAATCCGGCGCCTTGATGTCTTCGAGATTGATGCCGCCGAAAGTCGGCTCCAGCGCGGCGATCACGTCGACGAGCTTGTGCGGATCGGTTTCGTTCAGCTCGATATCGAACACGTCGATGCCGGCGAACTTCTTGAAGAGCACTGCCTTCCCTTCCATGACCGGCTTCGACGCCAGCGGCCCGATGTTGCCGAGACCGAGCACCGCGGTGCCGTTCGTCACTACGCCGACGAGGTTGCTGCGCGCGGTAAAACGCGCGGCGTTGAGCGGATCCGCGACGATCTCCTCACATGCGAACGCCACGCCCGGCGAATACGCGAGCGCGAGATCGCGCTGGTTGATCATCTGCTTCGTCGGGGCGATCGCGATTTTCCCGGGAGTCGGGAACTCGTGATAATCGAGCGCGGCTTCGCGCAACTTCGTATTGGCGGGAGTCGTCATAAGGCGGGCTGAAAGTGCGGGAATTAGAATAGAGATTCCAACGCATTGTAGCGCCAAACCCTTACGGTTTCGGGACGGCAGTCCGTGCATTTCGGCTATAAGTGCCGTGACTGCCAAACGTCTGATCGCATGGCGCGGCAAGGCTCGCAGCGCATCGTCCTGTTTTTTCGAGATATAGGCGGCGGTTCTCGATCGTTCGGATTCCAGCCTTGTCGTTATCGCCGTTCCGTTTTTGCAGCGCACAAAAAATGACTCATTCGCCGACGATGCTCTCCGAGTTCTCTTTAATCGACCGCTTCTTCGCACGCCGCGCGAAAGCGCCCGCATCGCGTCAGGGCGACGCGCCGCTCGGCATCGGCGACGACTGCGCGCTGATTGCGCCGCCCGCCGGGCATCAGTTGGCCATCTCGACGGACATGCTGGTCGAAGGCCGCCATTTCTTCCCCGATGTCGATCCGTACGCGCTCGGTCACAAGGCGCTCGCCGTCAATCTGTCGGACCTTGCCGCGATGGGGGCGAAGCCGCACGCGTTCACGCTGGCGCTCGCGTTGCCGCGCGCCGATGAAGCGTGGCTGCAAGCGTTCAGCGACGGCTTGTTCGCGCTGGCCGACCGCTTCGGCTGCGCGCTGATCGGCGGCGACACGACGAGCGGACCGCTCAACATCTGCATCACCGTATTCGGCGATGTACCGCACCACGCGGCGCTGCGTCGCGATGCAGCGAAGCCAGGCGACGACATCTATGTTTCCGGCACGCTCGGCGACGCCCGCGCGGGCCTCGGCGCGATGCTCGGCGAATGGCAAGCGCCGGACGCTGCGGCATCGGCGTGGCGGCGCGCGCTCGAACGCCCCGAACCGCGCGTGGCGCTCGGCATGGCGCTCGGCGGCATCGCGCACGCGGCGCTCGATATCTCCGATGGCCTCGCCGGCGACCTCATGCATATCCTCAAGCGCTCGAACGTGCGCGCAACCGTCGATGCCGACGCCGTCCCCTGCTCAGACGCCGTGCGCGCCATGCCGGACGCCGCGCGCCGCCAATGCACGCTCGCGGGCGGCGACGACTACGAGCTGTGCTTCACCGCGCCGCACATCGCACGCGATGCGATCGCGCGCATCGGCGAACGCGTGGGCGTGCCGCTGACCTGCATCGGTAGAATCGAATCTTTCGGTTCGCCGGAAATCGCGTGGCGCGACGGCGCCGGCGCTCCGCTTCCTCTGATGTTGCAAGGCTTCGACCACTTTCATGCAGACTGACCCGACTCTCGCGAACGCGTCCGACCGGCCGCGTCCCGCGCCGCGCAAGGCGACCGCGCGCTTCATGCTCAACCATCCCGTGCATATTCTGTCGCTCGGCTTCGGCAGCGGGCTGTCGCCTGTCGCACCGGGCACCGTCGGCACGCTCTTCGCCTGGGCGTCGTTCGTCGTGTTCAACCGGCATCTCACGGTTGCCGAATGGGGCGCGCTGATCGTCGTCGGCTTCATTGCGGGATGCTGGTTCTGCGACTTCACGGCGAAGAGGATGGGCGTCTCGGACCCGTCGGCGGTGGTGTGGGACGAGATCATCGCGTTCTGGCTGGTGCTGCTGTTCGTCACGCCCGCGACCTTCACCGGCCAGTTGTGGGCGTTCATCGTGTTCCGCTTCTTCGACATGGTGAAGCCGCCGCCCATCCGCTATTTCGACCGCCATCTGAAAGGCGGCTTCGGCATCATGTTCGATGATCTCGTCGCGGCGTTCTTCACGCTGCTCGTAATCGCGCTGTGGCGCATGACCGTTTGATTTCATCCCTCTCTTCGAGAACACCGCCATGCCAACCGACACCGTCGTTCACCAACTCGCGATTCGCGTCAGCAACAAGCTGCGCGACGAACGACTGATGCTCGCGACCGCCGAATCGTGCACGGGCGGCATGGTCGCCGCCGCGATCACGGACATCTCGGGCAGCAGCGCGTGGTTCGAGCGCGGTTTCGTCACGTATTCGAATCTGGCGAAGACGGAGATGATCGGCGTGCCCGCCGCGCTGATCGAGCAGCACGGCGCGGTGAGCGAGCCAGTCGCGAAGGCGATGGCCGAAGGCGCGCTGCGCAACAGCCGCGCACAGGTGTCGGTGTCGATCACGGGCGTGGCCGGCCCGGCGGGCGGCAGCGACGCGAAGCCGGTCGGCACCGTCTGCTTCGCGTGGAGCAACCGGCTGCATACGGCATTCGAGACGCTGCACTTCAAAGGCGATCGCGAGCAGGTGCGAACGCAGGCGGCGGCGCATGCGCTGAGAGGCTTGCTGGAGTTTCTCGAACAGCGCGAGCGATGAGCGGCGAGCGGCCCGAGGATGCGGGCGCAGTGGCCCGCTTCCCGGACGAATACATTCAGGCGCTCTTCACGCCGATCTCCGGCGCGTGAGCGTGCGGTTCATCGATACGCGTTGATCGTATCGCGCGTCTTCTTCGCGGCAACGGCCGCGGCGTCGGCGTAGTCATCGCCCTTCCCGGCGTAAATGATCGCCCGCGAAGAGTTGATGAGCATACCGGCGCCGTTCACCGTGCGGCCTGCGCGCACGGTCGCTTCGACATCGCCGCCTTGCGCGCCGATGCCGGGAATCAGCAGCGGCATATCGCCGACGATGCCCCGCACCGCTTCGATCTCCTTCGGAAACGTCGCGCCGACGACGAGGCCGAGCTGGCCCTGATCGTTCCACTTCGTCGCTGCGAGCTTCGCCACGACCTGATACAGCGGCTGACCATCGGACGTCGTCAGGAATTGCAGGTCCGAGCCGCCCGGGTTCGACGTGCGGCACAGCACGATGACGCCCTTTCCCTCATGCGCGAGATACGGCTCGATCGAATCGAAGCCCATGTACGGATTGACCGTCACGGCATCGGCCTTGTAGCGCTCGAAGGCTTCCTTTGCGTATTGCTCCGCCGTGCTGCCGATGTCGCCGCGCTTTGCATCGAGAATCACCGGAATGCCGGGATGCTTTTCGTGGATATGCGCGATCAGCGCTTCGAGCTGGTCTTCCGCGCGATGCGCCGCGAAGTATGCAATCTGCGGCTTGAACGACGACGCGTACGGCGCGGTGGCGTCGGCGATGGTCTTGCAGAACTCGAAGATCGCGTCGGCGCGGCCGTTGAGCGCGCCCGGAAACTTCGACGGCTCGGGATCGAGGCCGACGCACAGGAGCGATTGAGTCCGCGACCACGCGGCGTTGAGAGATTGGATGAAGGACATGTGAGGAGTCGGTGAACGTCGGTGGCACGCATTTTAACGTGACGCAACCGCCGTATTCCTGGTCCGGCTCACCGCGCCGGCGCCGCGCGGCCGCGCGCCTTCGATCCCGCTCCCGCCCGCGTGCGCGGCCTCCCGCGACGTGCGGCCTCGCCCGTGCGCTCGACGGTGAAGCGAAACTCCCGCGCCAGCCGCTCGCCCGGCGCGAGCACGGTCATCCCGTGCGCCTCGCCGCCGCCGGGCAGATTCACCGCGTTGATCGGATGATCGACCGGCTCGAAACAGAAGAAGTCCTCGCCGGGCGGCGCATAGAGCACGTAGTAATCGGTATCGGCGGCGATCGTGAGCGACAGGCGGCGCTTCGGCCACAGCACGCTCGTGCGTCCGCTCCAGCCGGTGAACGCGTTGTTCACCATTTCCGATGGCATCGGATAAGCGACGCCGAATTGCCACGCAGGCGGCGCGGGAACGTGACGCACCGGCAGCCAGTCGTCGCCGCATAGCCAAAGGCCGCCCGCCGCGGCGGATAGTTCGGTATCGGCTTCGCGCATCAAAAACGGATGCAACCCGAGACCGAAGGGCAGCGCTGCATCGCCGGTATTGCGCACTTCCAGCGTGACGACGAGCGTCGCGTCTTCGAGCGCGTAAGTCTGCGCCGCGTGAAACGAGTACGGCTTGCCGTCGTGGCGATCAAGCGTCAGGCGCGCGCGCGTCGCCTCTTCCTCTTCGACCTCCCATGCGCCGAGCCAGCCGTCGCCATGCAGCGGCAGCGGTTCGTCGGGACGATTCGGCGGCACGTCGACCGCGCGCCCGGAAAACTGAAAATGCCCGTTGCCGATGCGGTTCGAATACGGCAAGAGCGGATAGCACGCGAGTTCGTTCGGGTCAGTGCCGGGACCCGGATCGGCGCACGGCCGGAAGATCGGCACGAGCACGCCTTCGTGACGCCAGTCGAAACGCGTGATGCCGCCGCCGAGCGCCGGCGCGACGTCGAGCCGCAAGTGCGCGTTCACCAGCGTGATGCAGCCTTCGACGTCCGCGCCGCCCATCGCCACGACCGCGGTGTGCGGACCGGGGCGGATCGGCGGTTCGGAGGCAGCGGCGAGGCGCGAGCGGCGAGCATTCGCCTGCGCGGTGGATGTCGTCGATGCGGATTTCAGCCTTTGCTCCGTGCGCGCAACAGTCATGACTCGTGCTCCATCGAGAGGCGACCGACCCGGCATCGCCGGGGCCAGAGCGGGCGGCGCGTCAGTGCGCGCCGCCTCGTTTTGTCCGTTCAGCTTGCCGCGAAGACCGGTTCCGCGATGCCGCGCACGCCGGGCTGCGCGGTGAAGATGCCGCCCGCGTGCGGATCGGCGTCGAGCGCATCGTCGTCCAGACCGGCGCGCGCCGTCGTGATGAAAAGCGTATCGAGCGATGCCCCGCCGAACGCGACGCAACTCGGCTGCGCGCTCGGCACCGCGATGCGCGCCGTCTCGCGGCCATCGGGCGCATAACGCACGACGCGCCGGCCGGCCCATTGCGCGTTCCACAGGCCGCCGTCGGCATCGACGATCGAGCCATCGGGGAAGCCCGTGTCATCGGACAGTTCGACGAACACGCGTTGATTGCCGAAGTCCGGATAATCGCACGCGCGGATGTGACGCGTCGGCGTGTCGCAGTAATACATCGTCGCGCCGTCCGGGCTGAACGCCGTGCTGTTGTTGATCGCGAAATCGCCGAGCGGCAGGCGTTCCAGCGACAAGTCCAGATTCAGCCGATACATCCCGCCGATGGGTTGCGCGTCGTCGACATCGTGCTTGGTGCCGAACACGAAGCGCCCTTCACGATCGCAGCGGCCATCGTTGAGGCGCGTCGGCAGCTGCGCTTCCACTTCGACGATCGTCTCGATCTTCCCCGACGCGATCTCGAAGAACGCGAGCCGCGACGCGAGACCCAGCAACAAGACGTTCGGATCGGCGCACAACGCGAAGCAGGCAAGGCGTTCGGGCATCGCGAACGATGCCGTCGCGCCGTCGCGCGGGTCGTAGCGCCACAGGCGCTTGCCTTCGATATCCGTCCACCAGAAGCGCCCGCTCGCGGCGCACCACGTCGCGCCTTCGCCGAGTTCGCACCGGCTGTCGATCAGAAGCTGCGCATCCATCGCGTGCGCGCTGTTCATCAGGACCACCCTGCATCGACGATCATGTCCTGCGCCGTCATCATGCTGCTGTCGTCGGACGCGAGGAACAGCGCCGCGCGCGCGAGGTGATGCGGCAGCAGTTCACCGTCGATGCACTGCCCTTGCTTTAGCGCGAGCTTGCCGGCTTCGTCGAACCACAGCCGCTTCTGCTTCTCGGTCAGCACCCAGCCCGGCACGAGCGTATTGACGCGAATGCCGAACTTGCCGACATCGCGCGCGAGGCCGCGCGTCATGCCCTGCACCGCCGATTTCGCCGTCAGATACACCGGCATGCCGCTGTTCTTCAGCATCCAGCTGACGGAGCCGAGATTGATGATCGAGCCGCCGCCCAGTTGCTTCATGTCGTAGATGACCGCCTGCGCCGCGAAGAACTGATGGCGGACGTTCACCGCGATGCACGCATCGTAGTACTCGGGCGTCACGTCCGCGATCGCATGGCGCTGGTCGTTGGCCGCGTTGTTCACGAGCACGCCGATCGGCCCGAGCGCGCTGCGCACATCGGCGATGCCCTGACGCAATGCGCCGATGTCGGTGAGATCGACGCGCAGGAACATCGGGCGCACTCGGTCCGCGCCCGGCGATGCGCCGAGCTGGTCCGCGAGCGCTTCGCCCGCGCTGGTGTCGATATCGAAGAATGCGACTTTTGCGCCCTGATCGAAGAAGTGTTCGACGAAGGCCGCGCCGATGCCGGTCGCGCCGCCGGTGACGAGCACCGTCTTGCCGGCGAGGCTCGGATAGCGCGCAAGTTTGCTGTCGATTGCCATATCTCTTCCTGATTAATCCCGCGATCCGCGGTTCTTCAACTGGTCGAGCAACACCGCGGCGAGCAGGATCGCGCCGCGCACGAGGTACTGATAGAACGCGTCGATGTTGAGCAGGTTCATCACGTTCTCGACGGTGCCCATGATGAGCACGCCGATCACGACGCCCGAAATCGTCGCGCGTCCGCCGAGCAGCGACACGCCGCCGAGCACGCACGCCGAAATCACGTTGAGCTCGAAGCCTTGCGCCGCGTTCGGCTGCCCCGACGTGATTCGCGATGCAAGGATAACGCCGGCCAGCGCCGTGACCGCGCCCTGGATCAGAAAAATCCACACGCGCGTGCGTTCCACGTTGATGCCCGCGAGCCGCGACGCCTCCGGATTGCCGCCGATGGCAAGCGTGTTGCGCCCGTACACGGTCTGGTTCAGCAACACGCCGAACACGACGAAACACGCAAGCGTCACCCAGATAGGCAGGGAAATTCCGAGCATCGACAAGCCGCCGAGCGCAATGAACGTGTCCGACGACACGCCCACCGCCTGCCCATGCGACACGATGAAGCCGAGCCCGCGCACGATTTCCATCGTGGCCAGCGTGGTGATCAGCGCGTTGATGCGCAGATACGCGATCACCGCGCCGTTCACGAAGCCGATCACCGCGCCCGCCGCAACAGCAGCAATGATCGCGATGAACGTGTTGTCGGTCGCGTTGAGCACCATCGCGCACAGCACGCCGGCGAAGGCGATCGTCGAGCCGACCGACAGGTCGAAGTCGCGCGACGCGAGACAGAACATCATCGTGCACGCGACCATGCCGATCTGCGAAATCGACAGCGCGAGACCGAGCATGTTCTCGATCGAGAAGAAGTGATCGACGGAAAGCGACATCGTCACGAACATGACGATGAAGATCACGATCAAGCTGTACTCCGTGATCTGCTGCCACCACTTCTGTTTGTCGTTCTTCTGCGGGATCAGCGCGTTCGCGACCGTTTCGCTCGCCTGTCCCACGATGTTCTCTCTTGCTTCCATGATTCGCTCCTCTTGTCTTTACGCGGCCTGCGCAACCGTCTCGGCCTGCGGCAACGCAAGGCTCAGCACCGATTGTTCGCTCGCCTTTCCGCGCGGCAATTCGCCCGCGATCCGCCCCTGCCGCATCACGACGATGCGATCGGAGACGCCCAGCACTTCCGGCAACTCCGACGAAATCATCACGATCGCGCAGCCGCGCTCCGCAAGCTGATAGATCACGTTGTAGATTTCGTGCTTCGCGCCGACGTCGATGCCGCGCGTCGGTTCATCGAGAATGACAACTTTCAGATCCGGCTCCGCAAGCCAGCGCGACAGAATCGCCTTCTGCTGATTGCCGCCCGACAGAAAACGGATGCGCTGCTTGCGGCTCGGCGTCTTGATCTTCAGCAACTGGATGAAACGGTCGGCCGTCTGCGCTTCCTTCTTGCGGTCGAGAAACAGACCGCCGCGCAGATAGTGACGCCGGCACGAGATGTTGATGTTCTCCGCGACCGTCGCCATCGCGACGATGCCCTCTTCCTTGCGATCTTCCGGACACAGCACGATGCCGTGACGGATCGCTTCGCCGGTGCTGCGTATCTTGATCGGCTGGCCGTCGAGCCGGATGTCGCCGCCCTTCTTCTTGTCCGCGCCGTACACGAGATGCATCAGCTCGCTGCGGCCCGCGCCGACCAGTCCGAAGAAGCCGACGATCTCGCCGCGCTTCACCTCGAAGCTTGCTGGCGCGCTCAAGGCATCGCCCTGTACGTTCTTCACGGAAAAGCGCACTTCGCCCAACTCGCGCGCCCGGTAGTTATAGATGTCGCTGATTTCGCGGCCGACCATTTCCTGCACGAGCGTATCGCGCGACACTTCGGCGAGCCGCGTGTGCGACGCGATCTTGCGGCCGTCGCGGAAAATCGTGCAGGCGTCGCACAGTTCGTAAATCTCGTCCATGCGATGCGAGATATAGATCAGCGCGCGCTTGTCGGCCTTCAGATCGCGCACGAGCTTGAACAGCACTTCCGTCTCGCGATGCGACAGCGACGAAGTCGGCTCATCGAGCGCGATCACGCGCGCATTGCGCAACAGCGCCTTGCAAATTTCGACCATCTGCCGCTGCGCGATGGAGAGCTTGCGCAGTTTCGCGTTCGGATCGAGATCGACGCCCATCGCCGCGAGCCGCTCGCGCACGTGCTTTTTCGCGGCGCTCTTGTTGACCCAGCCGAGCCGGTTCGGCAACGCGCCGAGCAGCAGGTTTTCGGACACGGTGAGGTCCGGCACGTACTGCAACTCCTGATGGATCACCGCGATGCCCGACGCGATCGATGCCGCCGCGCTTCCGAAGTGCACTTCTTTTTCGTCGATGAGCACACGCCCCGAATCGGGCTGATACTCGCCGCCCAGAATCTTCAACAAGGTCGATTTGCCCGCGCCGTTCTCGCCCATCAAACCGTGAACTTCGCCGGCATTGACGTCGAACGACACGCCGTCGAGCGCGCGCACGCCTGGAAACACCTTGCCGATATTGTCAAAACGCAGCGTCGCTGACACATCGCCTCCTTTGTCGCCAATGCGCGGGCCGCTTCCTGCAACGCGGCCCGCTCCGCTTCACCCGATTTAGTTCGACGCCAGGCCCATCTGCTGGCGCACCGACGACACGTTCTCGCGCGTGGCGAGCATGCCGGTCGTGAGCGTGAGCATCGGCGGCGTCTTGCCGTCCTTGATCCACGCGTACATCAGCTCGGACGTCTCTTCGCCGTGGCGCTTCGGGCTGATGATGACGGTGCCGAAGAAGCCCGTCGGCTGCGGCTTCTTGAACTCGTTCAGCGCCGAATCCGATCCGCCGATGCCAATGCCGATCATGTTGTCGGCCTTGAAGCCGCGCCCTTCCGCCGCGCGCACAGCGCCGAGCACGCCTTCGTCGTTCAGCGCATACGCGACCCAGTGCTTGAACTGCGGGTTCTTCGTGAGCGCGATGTTCGCGGCGTTGAATGCGTTCTCGGTGTCGGTCTTGGCTTGCGGCGCGGCGATGATGTTCGCCTTCGGGAAGCCGGCGGCGACGAGCGCATCGGTGGCGCCGGACGTGCGGTCGTGCGCGGTCGGCAACTGCTCGTAAGTCACGTCGATGGCGCCGACTTCCTTCATGTCCCAGCCGCGCTTCTTGATTTCGGCGGCGATGCCGTCGCCCACCTGCTTGCCGATGTTGTACGCCGAGATGCCCATGTGCGGCACGGACTCGATCGGCTTGCCGGAACCATCGACCAGGCGGTCATCGACGGTCATCATCTTCAGCTTGTCGGCCTTCGCCTTCGCGACGATGCCCGGCCCGAGCTTCACGTCCGGCGTGCAGATGATGAAGCCCTGCGCCTTTTGCGCGGCAAGGTTGTCGATGGCGCTCATCACCTTTTCGCCCGACGGCGCGCCGATCTTCACGAGCGTGAAGCCCTTGCTCTTCGCGGCCGCTTCGGCGAACTTCCATTCGTCCTGGAACCACGGCTCTTCCGGCTGCTTCACGAGGAAGCCGATCTTGACGTCATCGGCGGCCTGCGCGACGGGCGCGGTGATCAGCGTGGCGCTCGTGGCGGTGGCGGCGGCGATCAGCGTGAGGAACAGTCTGCGTTTCATCTTGTGTCTCCCGAGTTTTTACCCGTTGTCTCAAAAAGCCCGCGTGTCGGGCCGTTACGAAATGTGTGTGGCTGCTTGTGGCTACCTGTGACTGCCTGCGACTGCTTGTGGCTGCTGTCGTCTTCATGCCGCCGTCGCATCGCGGCATCCAGCTTGCGCGTCAGCGCGTTTGCCGCACTGCGGCCAGTGCGTCATTCCTCGTGTTCTAGTCGTGATAGAGCGCCGAGCGCCCGCCATCCACGGTGATGCAGCTCGCGTTGATGAACGGCGCTTCATCCGATGCGAGGAACACCGCCGTCATCGCGACTTCGTGCGGCTGGCCGATGCGCTTCATCGGCTGCAAATCGAGCGTCGCCTGCCGCGCGGCGGCCGGATCGGGCTGCGCGTCCCACCAGTCGAGCGTCAGTTGCGTTTCGATATAGCCCGGCGCGATGGCATTCACGCGCACGTTGTTCGGCGCG
The DNA here is from genome assembly GCF_022879615.1 of Caballeronia grimmiae. NCBI lineage: Bacteria > Pseudomonadati > Pseudomonadota > Betaproteobacteria > Burkholderiales > Burkholderiaceae > Caballeronia > Caballeronia grimmiae. The sequence continues at coordinate 503,557 of NZ_CP084271.1, read as the reverse complement.
TATTCGATGCCGAGCGCGCGCGTCAGGCCGATCACGCCGTGCTTCGCCACCGGATACGGAAAGCAGCCGGGGATGATCTTGAACGCATGCGTCGACGCGATATTCACGATGCTTCCCCGCCCGCGCGCCACCATGCCCGGCAGCACGGCGCGGCAGCCATTCCAGACGCCATCGAGATCGACGGCGAAGCAGCGGCGCCAGTCGTCGTCGGTCATGGTGAGCGGATCGCAGAACACGTTGATGCCGGCGTTGTTCACGAGCACGTCGACGGGGCCGAGCCGCGCTTCCGTTTCCGCGACGGCTTCGTTCACCGATGCGCTTTGCGTCACGTCGGTCCGCACCGCGAGCACGTTGTGCGCGCCGGTCTCCTGCCGGATGCGCGCGGCCGTCGCCTGCGCGGTTTCGATGTCGAGTTCCGCGAGCGCCACCGCCGCGCCTTGGCGTGCGAACGCCAGCGCGATCGCCGCGCCGATGCCGCGCCCCGCGCCCGTGACCATCGCGACCTTGCCGGCGAGGCGGCTCATCGTTTTTCACCTCGGGCGATCGCCAGTCCACCGACGAACGCCTTCGCGTGCGACGCCGTCACCTTCACGCCCTGACCCGGCTTGTACAGCGCGGAGCCGAGGCCGAAGCCGTTCGCGCCCGCCGTCAGGAACGGTCCCATGTTGTCGGGCGAGATGCCGCCGACCGGCACGAGCGGCACGTCTTTCGCGATCACCGCGCGCCACGCCTTCACGACCGTCGGCCCGAGCTGCTCGGCGGGAAACATCTTCAGCACGTCCGCGCCGTTCTTCAGCGCGATGAAACCCTCGTTCGGCGTCGCGACGCCGGGCGCGCACGCGAGCCCGAGCGCCTTGGCGGCGCGCACGACATCGCCGTCGCTGTGCGGCATCACGATCAGTTCGCCGCCGGCGGCCTTCACGTCGTCGACATAGCTCGGATGCAGCACCGTGCCTGCACCGACGATGGCGTCGGCCGGCAATGCCTGGCGGATCGCCGCGATGCTGTCGAACGGCTGCGGCGAATTGAGCGGCACCTCGACGATGCGAAAGCCCGCTTCGTACAGCGCGCGAGCGTGATCGGCGGCATCGTCGGGCGTGACGCCTCGCAGGATCGCGATCAGCGGGCAGGCGGCGAACGCCTTCGCGAGACCGGCGTGCATCTGATACGGCGCGGGGAGATTGATGGGTGGCTGCATCGTCGTGACTCCTTCTCGGTGCTGCTCAGGCCGCACGCGCGGGCGCTGGCACGAGCCCGGCTTGCACGGCGATTCGGTATAGGCCCTGTTCGGTGGCGTTCGCAACGGTCGCGGCGTCGTGACAGCCGAAGCGCGCGAGCGCCGCCCGATAGCGGTCGCACAGCGTGTCGTTGCCGATGAGCCGCAGCGTCCTGCCCGCGAGCGACGACTGATCGCGCGCCAGCACTTCGGTGAGGCCGCGCAGTTCGTGGCCGATCAACAGGCCCGACAGATAATCCGGCTGCTGCGCCGGCGTGAGTTGCCCGGTGAGGCCGAGCGTGCGCGTGCTGAAGATCGTCGCGAGCACGCCGGGATGACCGGCATCGCGTGCGGTATCGACGCCCCGCTCGAACGCCGCTGCGTCCGCCGCCGCGCCTTGCTGCATCGTGCGGCCGAGAATCGTGTGATCGCGCAGCGCGCCGAACACCTCGCCCGTCATGAACGTGTAGAAGCGCTCGATGCGCCCCGCCTGCACGAACGCCCACTTCGCGTGCGTGCCGGGCAGGCCGATCAGCACGCCGCCCTCCGCGTTCAGCGATGCATCGCTCGACAGCGCGCCGACGATCTGCGTTTCCTCGCCGCGCATCACGTTCGGCAGCACGCCGCGCTCGAGCACCCCCGGCACGATCCGCACCGTCGCGCCGCGCGCCGTTTCGATCGCGACGATGCCTGCGACGAGCGCATCGGCATCGGCGGGCGTCTCGACGTACGGCGCTTCGGCCCAGCCCTGCGCGCTACCGACCATGCCCGCAGCCAGCACCGGCAGTTGCGGATGCGCGTCGAGCCACGCGCCGCAGGTTTCTTCGAACGCCTGCTCGAAGCCGCCGGCCGGCAGATTCATGATTCCCGCGGGCGACGCGTGCGTGTCGAGCGCGACGCCATCCGCGCCGAGCAGATAAGCGCGGAGCGAAGTCGTGCCCCAGTCGAGCGCGACGAGCGCGGGCGCGGCGAAAGTCCGGGCGACAGGCGCGGTCATCGCTTGATCCTGCGATTGCTTTGCGGCGCGCGCCAGCCGAGTTCCGACGAGATTGCACGCGCTTCCTGCTGCACAATCGGAATCAGTTCTTCCATGCGCTCGTCCGGCATATAAGGAATGGTGCTCGCCACGGAGAGCGCCGCGACGATCGCACCGGACGCATCGCGCACGGGCGCGGCGACGCAGCGTATCGACGCTTCGTTCTCTTCCAGATCGAATGTGTAGCCGCCTTGCGAATAGCGCGTCATGCGCTGCACGAACGTGCTGACGTCCGGCCGATGATCCGGCTTGAAACTCGTGCGGGCGAGCGCGCGATGCGACGCCTCCAGCAGCTTCTTCCACGCGTTGCTTTCGAGATCGAGCATCATCGCCTTGCCGATGCCCGTCGACGCCAGCGGCATCCGGTGCCCGACGCGCGAGCGCATCTCCAGTCCGCGCGTGCCGGGAATCTTGTCGATGTACAGCACGTCGTCGCCATCGCGCACGCCGAGGTGGATGGCGTCCTGCGTATGCCGCGCCAGCGATTGCAGATACGGCCGCGCGACGGTGGTGAGCGGCATTTGCTCGAGCGCGATAGTGCCGAGTTCGATCAGCTTCGGGCCGAGCAGATAGCCGCCCTGCACTTGCCGCAGATAGCGCGCCTGCACGAGGGAGCTGACGAGCCGATGCGTGGTGCTGCGGGTCGTGCCGAGCGCGGCGCTGAACGAACGCAGATCGCGCGCCCCGTTCGCGGCGGCTTCGAGAATCGCGAGGCCGCGCAACAGCGTCTGTGTGCCGGCCTGCTGCGGCGTGATGTCGACGAGCGCGCTCGGCAGCGCGATGGCGTCGGGATCACGGCCGTGCGGTTGGGCGTTCTGCTGGCTGCCCGCCGCGCCGATGGAACTGCGGCGCGCACGCGTGGCGCTGGTGGAGTGGTCGCTCATGTCGGCTCGTCCTCGCGATTCATGCAGCGCGGACAAGCCGCGACACCTGGATGAACCGGCGCTGGCCGGCGCGAACCACCAATGAATCGTGCAACGCAACCCGCGAGCGCGGGCGAGCGGTCGAGTGCATGACGTGTCTCCAGTCTGTTCTTGTCGGCGCATGTCAGTGGCGCATGCGCTCGGGGCTTCGTGGCGGTTCCATCGAAAGCCTGCACGGATTGTAGTTCCGGCTATCTCGATAATTCAATATGTGATCGTCGGGTTCACATAATGGGACTCAAGCTGACAACCGAAAGCCGACAGAAAAAGAAAAAGCCCTGACGGATCAGGGCTTTACAATGTTTAGCGACGCCAACTAAATTTCACTCGGGCAGTTCGGCTGCGCCCATTCGACGCGCGATGACACGCGCCCGCGACGCGAGATAGGCCGAGTTCCGATGGTCGTCGAAATACTTCGGGCGCGGCAGCATCACGGCGAGGCGCGCGCTTTGTCCGGCCGTCAGTTTCGCCGCCGAGGTCTTGTAGTAATACTGCGCCGCCGCTTCCGCGCCATAGACGCCGTTGCCCCATTCGACCGAATTCAGATAGATCTCGAAGATGCGCTGCTTGTCCATCCAGAACTCGAGCATCCACGTGATGACGAGCTCCTGCGCCTTGCGCAAATAGCTCTTCTCTCGCGACAGGAAAAGGTTGCGCGCAAGCTGCTGCGAAATGGTCGATCCACCCGCGACGATTCTTCCGCGCGCCTTGTTCTTCTCCCACGCCTGCAGGATCGCGTCGGTTTCGTAGCCGTTGTTGTTGACGAAGTTCGCATCCTCCGACGCGATGATCGCCCGCTTCAGATTGCGCGATATCTGGTCATAGGGCATCCACGTCCGTTGCAACGGCGTGCCGGGGCGGGTGCTGGCAAGCGTCCACGCGTCGGCGCGCATGAACGCGGTCGAGCCGGGATTCAGCACCGTCCATATGCCGATCTGCGCGAAGAAGTAGAGCTGCGTCGCGATCGCCGCGATGACGAACACGGAGAGGCCGTAAGCGATCCATCGCGCGGGTCCGAGGCGCACCGCCGGGCGAGGCTGCCGCGAGCGCGGCGACGTGCGGCTCGGAGCGGGCGCGGTCGTCATCAGGCTTTGGCCGCCAGCGTCTGGCGCAATTCACGCAGCACCGCGCCGCCGTCCGGACGCACGCCGCGCCAGATGAAGAACGATTCGGCCGCCTGTTCGACGAGCATGCCGAGACCATCGGCGGCGCGTGCGCCGAGGCGTTCGGCGTGCTCCATGAAGACCGTCGGCTTGGGGCCGTACATCATGTCGTAGGCAAGCGTGCCCGCGCCGAACGCGGCGTCGTCGCATTCGGGCAGCGCGGCATCGAGACTGCCGGCCGTCGCGTTGATGATCACGTCGTAACGCGCTTTTTCCGCGCTATCCGCGCCGCCGCCTGCGAAGCGCACGCCGCTCTCACGCGCCTGTGCGGCGAATTGATCGACGAGTTCGCGCGCCTTCGCCGCCGTCCGGTTGACGATGGTGAGCGCGGCGGGCTGCCGGGCGAAGATCGGCAACACGACGCCGCGCGCCGCGCCACCCGCGCCGAGCAGCAGAATGCGCGCGCCCTGAAGGTTCACGCCCAGATTCACTTCGATGTCGCGCACGAGGCCGACGCCATCGGTGTTGTCGCCGCGCACGCCGTCATCGGAGAACGAGAGCGTGTTCACCGCGCCCGCCGCCGCCGCGCGCGGCGACAGCGAATCCGCGAAGGCGTGGGCATCGAGCTTGAACGGGACAGTCACGTTCATGCCGCGTCCGCCCGACGCGATGAAGGTTTTCACCGCCGCCTCGAAACCGCCGAGCGGCCCGAGAATGCGCCCGTATTCGACCGGCTCGCCCGTCTGCTCGGCGAACCGCGCGTGAATCCACGGCGATTTGCTGTGCTCGACAGGATTGCCGATCACCGCATAACGGTCGGCTTGCGCGTGGCTCATGCGGTCGGCTCCGTGGAATCGGACGTGGGTTCCTGCGGCTGCCCAGTGCCTTCGCTCTGTGCCTCCGTTTGTGCTTCCGCCTGCGCTTCGGCTTCGCTTTCCGCGCTGAGATCGTCGGCCTCGATGATTTCTTCCTCGGCTTCGTCTTCCTCGGCGGGCGCGCTCGCGGACGGCGCGTCGATCACGTGCAGCAGACGGCACGACGCTTCGACGGTCAGCTCATCGATCGATACGACTTCGAGCATCACCCGCGTGCCGCGCGCATGCACGCCGAGACCGGGCACGTGCAGGATCAGCGGAATCTCTTCGAGCCGCACGAGATCGTCCTTCACCACCGAAGCCGGAACGTGCCGCTTGTTCTCCTGCTTCAGCCAGCGCAGACACCAGAAATATTCCATGCGGCGCTGGTGATCGGCGTAGGCGCTGTAGGTATCGTCGAAACCCTGCACGACGGCGAAGAGGTCCGCGTCCTTCGGCTTGAACGGCGCGGCGAGCTTCGCGGTCACGCCATGCTGCACGCACGCGAGCAGTTGCCACTGATTGACGAGGTCGACATAGCGGCGCAGCGGCGACGTGCTCCACGCGTATTGCGCGACGCCCAGCCCTTCGTGCGGCGCGGGCGTCGTCTGCATGCGCGTGCGCTTGGGGCCGGGACCGCCGAAACCGCGCTGCGAGCGATAGATGCCCGGCACGCCGTGATCGTTGAGGAACGCGCCCCACGACGAATTCGCGAGAATCGCCAGTTCGGCGACGATCAGATCGAGCGGCGATCCCCGGCGGCGCGGCGTGATGGTGATGTGCTCGCCTTCGACATAGAAGTTGAAATCGTTGTTGCGCTGCACTTCGCGCTTGAGCCCGTAAGTCGCGCGCGCCTGCTGGCGTTTTTCGAAGAGCGACTGCGCGAGCGGCCACAGCACGGCGATGTCTTCCTTGTGCGGATAATCGCCCGTGCCGGCGGCGAGGCTTTCCTCCGTGACATGCTCGTCCAGATGGTTGTGCCGCAGGTTGCTTTTGACGAAGACGCGTTCGGCGCGTGTTTCGGTCGCGACGATGTCCTGCGTCTCGCGATTCACGATGATGTAAAGCGACAGCGCCGGACGCAGTCCGCCTTCGCCGAGCGTGAACACTTCGACGACGTTGTCGGGCAGCATCGTGATCTTGTCGCCGGGCATGTACACCGTCGACAAGCGGCTGCGCGCGATCGAATCGACCGTGTCGCCGCGTGCGATGCCGAGCGCCGGCGCCGCGATGTGAATGCCGATGCGCAGGCGGCCATCGGCGAGATGCTCGACGGAGAAGGCGTCGTCGATTTCGGTGGTCGTGACATCGTCGATGGAAAACGCCTGGACATGCGCCTCGGGCAAGTCCTCCGGCAGCGGCGCGGTCTGCACCGCCGGGAAACCGATCCCATGCGGGAAAAACTCGGACAGGAAACGCGCCTCGTGCAGCGCCCGCGCGGACGCGATCCCGCCGCATTCGAGCATCAGCCGCGCCTGCGAAATGCCGCGCGCCGCAGCGGCGGCTTCGAGCGCCTTGTACTCGATCGAATTCTTGTCCGGCTTCGTCAACAGGCCGATGGCCTTGCCCTTCAGCGCCTCGGGCAGCTTGCCCGCTTTCAGTTCCTCTTCGTAGCCGGCCTGAACGAGCGCCTGCTGACGCTTGCGCTCCAGCGACGCCAGCGCCATCTGCAACTGCTCCTGCGGCGCGCGCTGGTACTGACCGCGTCCCTTGCGGCGGAAATAGACCGGCGAGCCATGCATGCGCAGCACGAGCGCCGCGCGTTCGGCTGCACCGAACTTGTCGCCGAAATAATCCGCGCCCAGCGCGGCGAACGGAAACTCCTCGTCGGGCGCGCATTCCCACAGGAAATCGAGATCGATCGCCTGCGCGATGGCGTCGGCTTCCTGCATGAGATCTCCGGCGGCGGGCTTGTCGAATTCGATCAGCACGTCTTTCGCGCGCACCTTGGCGCGGCGTCCGCCCGGCAACTCGACCTGGAACGCGTCGCCTTGTTTCGACAAGACCGAGCCGGCCTTGAAACTACCCGATTCCTCGAAGAAAACGTTCACTCAATACTCTCGTAAGACGGTGGACCGGCGCGCAGCGGGCGCGCCGGTGTATGAATGGGGCATCACGCAGCCGCTGGGGCAAGCGCGGCGCGCGGCGTCTGATCGCAGAAGGCAAGTACATCGGCGAGATAGTCGCCGAAGTCGCTGATCGCGTGATCGCTGCCTTCGATCAGCGTCGTGCGTACGCCGGAATAGTGGGCAAGCATCGCGCGATAGTCGAGCACTTCGTCGCCGGTCGCGGCAATCAGGAAATAGCGCTCGGGGCGCGTGATGGCATCGACATGAAGCGCGCGAAGTTCGTCGAGATGACGCGGCAACACGGTGATGGTGCCGCCGCCGTGCCACAACGGCTGTTCGCCGAGATACGCACTGAGATCGACATCGGGCATCACGGCGGGATTCAGCAGCACCGCGCGCCAGCCGTGCTTCTCCGCGAGATAGGTCGCGTAGTAGCCGCCGAGCGAACTGCCGACGACGGTGACATCTTCCGGTAGCGCCGCGCCGCCGATGGATTCCGCCAGCGCGATGGCGTCGCACGGAGAAACCGGCAACACCGGGCACTGCCATTCGCTCAGCCGGCCGAGTTCCGCGAGGCGCGCGCGCATCATGCGCGCCTTGAACGATTGGGGAGACGAGCGAAAGCCGTGCAGGTAGAGAATCACGCGGGGCCTCTTGCGGTTGTCCCCGGACCCGGACGCGCGGACAGCGCATCGAGCAATTTCTGATGTACGCCGCCGAAACCGCCGTTGCTCATCACGAGCACGTGGTCGCCGGGGCGCGCCGCATGTACGACCGCTTTCACCAGCGGCTCTATTTCATTGAAGGCCTGCGCCCGGTCGCCGAGCGGCGACAACGCTTCGGCCAGGTCCCAGCCGAGCTTGTCGCGGCCTTCGCGCGCGCCGTAGCCGAACACGAGATCCGCACCGGCGAGGCTTGCGGGCAATTGCGCTTTCATCGTGCCGAGCTTCATCGTGTTCGAGCGCGGTTCCAGCACCGCGAGAATGCGCGCGTGACCGGCATCGCCGATGCGCGTGCGCAATCCCGCGACGGTGGTTTCGATGGCGGTCGGGTGATGGGCGAAGTCGTCGTAGACGGTGACGCCTTCGACGCTGCCCTTCACTTCCATGCGCCGCTTGACGTTGCGGAAACTCGCCAGCGATTTGACCGACTGCGCCGCCGGCACGCCGACTGACCGCGCCGCCGCGATCGCCGCGAGCGCGTTCATGCGATTGTGCTCGCCCTGCACCTGCCAGTCGACCACGCCCAGCCGCTCGCCTTCCCAATAGACAGCGAACTGCTCATCGGCGGTTTCGCCATCGCGGGCGGGCAGCGCCTGCCATCCGCCTTGCACGCCGAAGCGTTCGACGCCCGACCAGCAACCACGCGACAGCACGCGCTCGAGCGCCGCCTCGCGCCCATTGGTGACGATGCGTCCGACGCCCGGCACCGTGCGTACGAGGTGATGAAATTGCGTTTCGATGGCGGCGAGATCGGGGAAGATGTCGGCGTGATCGAATTCCAGATTGTTGAGCACCGCCGTGCGCGGACGGTAATGGACGAACTTCGAACGCTTGTCGAAGAACGCGGTGTCGTATTCGTCGGCTTCGATCACGAAGAAGCTCGAATCGGTCAGGCGTGCGGAGATGCCGAAGTTGAGTGGCACGCCGCCGATCAGGAAGCCCGGATTCATGCCGGCGTCTTCGAGCAGCCACGTGAGCATCGAGCTGGTAGTGGTCTTGCCGTGCGTGCCGGCGACCGCGAGCACCCATTTGCCCGCCAGCACGTGCTCGCCGAGCCACTGCGGGCCGGACGTGTACGGCAGGCCGCGATCCAGAATCGCTTCCATCAGCGGATTGCCGCGCGACACCACATTGCCGATGACGAACAGATCCGGCTCCAGCGATAGCTGCTCGACGCCAAAGCCCTCGATCAGTTCGATGCCCTGCGCCTCGAGCTGCGTGCTCATCGGCGGATAGACGCCCGCGTCGCAGCCGGTGACCTTGTGACCCGCCTCGCGAGCCAGGACGGCGAGACCGCCCATGAAGGTGCCGCAAATGCCGAGGATGTGGATGTGCATAAACCGTGTCGCGCCGCGCAGGCGATGAAGTGCGGAAAAGAGGACGGCGCGTGGACGGAAAACCCGTGCAGGAACGCGCCTGGAGGCGCATATTGTAACCGAGCGCGCCGGCCGCCTGACTGCGCGCCCGCGCGCCGCAAGGGCCGCCAGACGTTATCTAGTATGATTGCCCAATGGTCCGCAAATCACACTTCGATCCGCAGCGCGTGCGCGAGGAAATCGCAATCGCCGCAGCGAGAATGATCGCCGAAGATGGCCTCGACTACTCCACCGCAAAGCGGAAGGCGGCGCGGCAGGTCGTCGGCGAGACGAAAATCGGCGGTGAGTTTCTACCCGACAACGACCAGATCGAAGAGGAAATCCGCGAATATCAGGCGATTTTCCAGAGCGACAGCCAGCCCGCCGTCCTGCGCCGCATGCGCGAGGCCGCGCTCGACTGGATGGAACGGCTCAAGCCCTTCGACCCCTATCTGACAGGCGCGGTGCTCAATGGCACGGCAGGCGAGCACTCGGATATTCATCTGCAATGCTTCTGCGACAACCCGAAGGAAGTCGCCATTTATCTGCTGAACGCCAACGTCCAGTACGACGTGTCCGAGACGCGGCACTTCGCCGGACGCGGCTACGTGGAAACGCTCAGCTTTCTGCAGCGCGAGCGCGGCGAGGAACCGATCGGCGTGCACATCGCGCTTTACGGACCCAACGATCTGCGCGGCGCGGTGCGTGCCGACGGACGCGGACGGCTCGCACGCGCGAACGCGGCGGCCGTGCGCGCCCTGCTCGACGATCCCGGCCCTTCCGATCGTCCGCCGCTGGAAGTCGGCGGCTGAATCTCCAAGACTCTTTCTCGTCCATGAACAGCAAACGCATCCTGGCGGCCCTCGCGGTCGCGATCGCGGCGACGGTCGGCGGCTTCTACGCGGGCCATCGCCTCACCGGCGTCGATACCGAAGCCGCCACGCAGCCGAGCGGCAACGCGGTCGAGCAGTTGTGGCAGACGACGCCGCCCGCCGCTGCCGGAACCTCGCAGCCGCTCGCGGCTTACAAGGGCAAGCCGGTCGTCGTCAACTTCTGGGCGTCGTGGTGCGGGCCGTGCGTGAAGGAAATGCCGACGCTGTCGGCGCTGCAGCGCGAGTATCAGAAAAAGGGCATCACGTTTATCGGGCTCGGCGTGGACAGCGAGAAGAACGTCAACGACTTCCTGAAGAAGGTTCCGGTCGATTACCCCGTCTACGTGACCGGTTTCGGCGGCGCAGATCTTGCGCGGAGCTTCGGCAACAACGCGGGCGGGCTGCCTTTTACCGTTGTGATCGACGCGAAGGGCGCGGTCCGGTCGACGAAACTCGGCGAAGTGAACGAAGCTGAACTCAAGCGGACACTGGACGCGCTGTAAAAAATCGCCGCCTGATCGCTCGTCTTTGCGATAAATAAGCAGCAACTTCGTGGGCTTTTGCCGGAACTTCGTCGTTTGGGTGCGACAATGCCGGTAAATCATGCCGTCCCGATTTTGTGTCGTGCACGGCAAAACTAGACAACATTCTCTAAACGGCGCTAAAGTGCGCCGAATTCCGCACAACCGAAGCGACCATGATCATTCCGCCGGCGCCGCAAGGCCACGCAGCCGAATCCGCCGATGCCCGTTCGAACGGGCCGTGCCGCGCCGCGCGAAATGCGACTGCTCGCGTGCCGTTCAGGCGCACGCTTCAAAGCGACCACGCCAGGGCGTTCCGTGCGAACGCCGTCCGCGTGCCGATCGACTCTGCCGATTTTGCCGCCCGCGCATGGGCGGGCGCACCGATGCGCCGAATGCATGTGCGCGCCGGCCGGCTGACCGCGCCGGCTCGCGGCTGACAGTCATACACCCACAAAGTCAAGCACCGGGCAGTCCCGGTCTCCAAGTATTGAAAGGGGAATTTTCGATGGACCTTCGTAAACTGAAAACGCTGATCGACCTCGTCTCTGAATCCGGCATCTCGGAACTGGAAGTGACGGAGGGCGAAGGCAAGGTTCGCATCGTCAAGAACGCAGCACCCGTCTACATGCAGGCGCCGCAGCAGTACGCGCCGCAGGTTCAGGCGCCTTCCGCGCCGGGCATGTCCGCCGGCGTCGATGCAGGCGCAAGCGCGGGCGCAGCGACGCCGGCAGCTTCCGCGCCGCAGGGCCACATCGTGACGTCGCCGATGGTCGGCTCGTTCTACCGCGCGCCGTCGCCGGGCGCGGACCCGTTCGTCCAGGTCGGCGATACGGTGAAGGAAGGCCAGACGATCTGCATCATCGAAGCCATGAAGCTCCTGAACGAAATCGAAGCGGACAAGTCCGGCGTCGTGAAGGAAATCCTCGTCGAGAACGGTCAGGCGGTCGAGTATGGCCAGCCGCTCTTCGTGATCGGCGACTAAGCGCGTCGAGCCGTGCGCCGGGCACATCGCTCCGGTCCGCGCGGCGTCACCGCGCCGGCGCGTGCTTGTGCCTCAGACTCCTGAAAGCGCGCGCCGCCGATTCGAATCCCGAGGGCCGCTCGCGCGTGCCCGTTGATGAGCCGACCCACAGCCATGTTTGAAAAAATTCTCATTGCGAACCGCGGCGAAATCGCGCTTCGCATCCAGCGCGCGTGCCGCGAACTGGGCGTCAAGACCGTCGTCGTCTATTCGGAAGCCGACAAGGAAGCCAAGTACGTCAAGCTCGCCGACGAAGCCGTGTGTATCGGACCGGCGCCGTCGAACCTGTCGTACCTGAACATGCCGGCGCTCATCAGCGCCGCCGAAGTCACCGACGCCGAAGCCATCCACCCCGGCTACGGCTTTCTTTCCGAGAACGCCGACTTCGCCGAGCGCGTCGAGCAGTCGGGCTTTACGTTCATCGGGCCGCGCCCCGAAACCATCCGCATGATGGGCGACAAGGTCACCGCCAAGCAGACGATGATCAAGACCGGCGTGCCGTGCGTGCCGGGCTCGGAAGGCGCGTTGCCGGACGATCCGAAAGAGATCGTGAAGATCGCGCGCACGGTCGGCTATCCGGTCATCATCAAGGCGGCGGGCGGCGGCGGCGGACGCGGCATGCGCGTCGTGCATACGGAAGCGGCGCTCGTCAACGCGGTCAACATGACGCGCGAAGAAGCGGGCCGCGCGTTCGGCAATCCGCAGGTCTACATGGAGAAATTCCTGGAGAACCCGCGGCATATCGAAATTCAGGTGCTGTCGGATTCGTTCCGCAACGCGATCTGGCTCGGCGAGCGCGATTGCTCGATGCAGCGCCGTCACCAGAAGGTCATCGAAGAAGCGCCGGCGCCGGGTATCGCGCGGCGGCTGATCGACCGTATCGGCGACCGCTGCGCCGATGCGTGCAAGAAGATGGGCTACCTCGGCGCGGGCACGTTCGAATTCCTGTACGAGAACAACGAGTTCTACTTCATCGAAATGAACACGCGCGTGCAGGTCGAGCATCCGGTGACGGAGCTGATCACGGGCGTCGATATCGTGCAGGAGCAGATTCGTATCGCCGCCGGCGAGAAGCTCGCGTTCCGCCAAAAGGACATCCAGTTCCGCGGCCACGCGATCGAATGCCGCGTCAATGCGGAAGATGCGTTCAAGTTCACGCCGTCGCCGGGACGTATCACGTCGTGGCATGCGCCGGGCGGCCCGGGCATCCGCGTCGACTCGCACGCCTACAACGGCTACTTCGTCCCGCCGAACTACGATTCGATGATCGGCAAGCTGATCGCCTACGGCGCGACGCGCGAGCAGGCCATCAACCGCATGCGGATCGCGCTGTCGGAAATGGTCGTGGAAGGCATTTCGACCAACATCCCGCTGCATCGCGAGTTGATGATCGACGCCAAGTTCGTCGAGGGCGGCACGAGCATCCACTACCTCGAGAACAAGCTGGCCGCGCGTCAGGCGGCGGTGGCGGAAGAGTCCTGAGTCAGAAAGAGACACGAGCATGAGTTACCGGGAACTGATCGCCGAGCTGGATCGCGAGCACGCGGAAGCGCTGTCGGATGCGCTGCTGGAAATCGGCGCGCTGTCGGTGTCCGTCGAAGACGCCGACGCCGACACGCCCGACGAGCAACCGCTCTTCGGCGAGCCCGGCCTCACGCCGGAGCGCAGCGCGTGGAAGCGCTCGCGCGTCGTCGCGCTCCTGGCCGAGGACGCCGATCCCGCCGTGCTGCTTGCGGCGGCCGCGAACGAAATCGGCCTGAACGCGACGCCTGCGTTCTCGGTGCGCGACGTGGAAGAACAGGACTGGGTGCGCCTGACGCAAGCGCAGTTCGAGCCGATTCCGATCGGCGAGCGTATCTGGGTGGTGCCGTCGTGGCATGACGCGCCCGATCCGTCCGCGCTCGTGCTCGAACTCGACCCCGGTCTCGCGTTCGGCACGGGCAGCCATCCGACTACGCGACTCTGCATGGAGTGGCTGGAGCAATCGGTGAAGCCGGGCCAGTCGCTGCTCGACTATGGCTGCGGCTCGGGCATCCTCGCGATCCTCGCGAAGAAGTGCGGCGCCGATCCGGTCTATGGCATCGACATCGACCCGCAGGCGGTCGAATCCGCGCGCCAGAACAGCGAGCGCAACCGCGCGGCCGTCACCTACGGGCTGCCCGACGAATGCCCCGCCGGCGAGTTCGATATCGTAGTCGCGAATATTCTCTCGAATCCGCTCAAGCTGATGGCCTCGATGCTTTCCTCGAAGGTGAAGCCCGGCGGACGCATCGCGCTGTCGGGCATTCTCGCCCGACAGGCCGACGAAGTCGCAGCCGTCTATGCGGCGTGGATCGACATCGCCGTCTGGCGCGAGCACGAAGGCTGGGTGTGCCTCGCCGGAACGCGCCGCGAAAGCCATTAGAATAGCGCCATCGTTCACGACCCGGCCGCGAGGCCAATGGCAATACACATGGCGCTCGCAACCCGCTGCCCTCACTGCGAAACTGTTTTCAGGCTCGACCCGTACCTGGTCGCGCCGCATGATGGCCGCGTGCGTTGCGGACACTGTCAGGAAGTCTTCGACGCCGCGCATCATACGTTCGAGCTTCCCGACGACGCCGCCGCAACGGATGAGCCGCAGCACGCAACCATCGTCGATGACGAGGTGGCAGTCGGGCCGTCCACGTTCACCGCGCCAACGCCCGAAGCCGACAAGGAACCGCCCACGCTCGTCGTGCCCCGCACGCTCGAACTGGGCAAGCGGGCGAGCGCCGAGCCGCCCGCTGCACGCGTCGAAGACGACGATCCCACGATTCATGCGAAGCCGCCGGCATTCGCTGCGGCGCCTTCGCGTCCTGCCCGGAAGGATGCAGCCAACGAATCGGCAGTTCAGCCTCCCGCCGACGACCGGCGCAAGCCCTTTGTTCGCGTAACCGCGCCGCCCGACGATCGCCCGCCGCCGACGCCCACGCGCCCAGAACCGCCGCCGGCGCGCTTCGTCAATTCTGTCGACGACCGCGCGGAGCCGTTCATCGGTCCAGATCATCGCGAGTCCGATGCGCCGCCGCCTCGTCCCGCGCCGCCCGTCGAGCCCGCGTCCTCATGGCATGACGACGAGGAGCCGCGTTTCGGCGCACGGCCACCCGCGCCGGGTGCGGCGCACGCACCGAGCGCGAACGAAGCCTTTCCCGTGACGCGCGAGCCACGTCCCACTTCGCAGCCGCCCCGGCGCGGGCGCAAGGCCGTGCAGATTGCCGGCTACCTGCTCGCGGTGGTGCTCGCGCTGCTCTTGCTGATGCAGCTCGCGTGGTGGCAGCGTGAAGCGGTCATGGTCTACATGCCCGGCACGCGCGCCCTTTACTCCGCTATCTGCACTGAGGTCGGCTGCACGTTTTCGCCGCCGCGCTATGTCGCGGGGCTGCAGATCGAGAGTTCGGGGCTGCGTCAGGTCGACGGTCCGCACAAGCTCGAACTGAAACTGATGTTGCGCAATCGCGCCGACGTCCCGCTCGCCTATCCGGCGCTCGAACTCACGCTGCTCGACGACAAAAGCGATGTCGCGATCCGGCGGGTACTGTGGCCGCAGGATTACGCGCGACCGGGTACGATATTCGCCATCGGCCTTCCCCCGCAAAGCGCGCAGCCGGTCGTCGTACGGTTGGATACCGGCGATGCCGTCGCCGCGAATTACCGCGTTCAGGTCTTCTATCCGTGATGGCGCGATCGCGTGACGGGGCATTCGCGCCCTGCCCGCCGACCGCGCCACGCCAAGTGAAACTTCCCGTCAGCATCTGACACCTCTCTGGAGCGCAACATGAGTCAAGTTACCCTCGGCGGCAATCCCATCGAAGTCAGCGGCACGTTCCCGAGCGCAGGACAGCAAGCCCCGGAATTCAACCTCGTCGGCACGGATCTCGGCGACATCACGCTCGCGAGCTTCGCGGGCAAGCGCAAGGTGCTGAACATCGTGCCGAGCCTCGACACGCCGACCTGCGCCACGTCGACGCGCAAGTTCAACGAATCCGCCGGCAAGCTGGACAACACCGTCGTGCTCGTCGTTTCGGGCGACCTGCCGTTCGCGGCCAAGCGTTTCTGCACGACCGAAGGCCTCGCCAACGTCGTGACGGCGTCGACGTTCCGCGGCCATGATTTCGCGCAGGCGTATGGCGTCGATGTCGCGAGCGGTCCGCTCAAGGGGCTGACGGCGCGCGCAGTCGTCGTCCTCGATGAGAACAACAAGGTGCTGCATGCCGAACTCGTGCCCGAGATCAAGAACGAGCCGAACTACGATGCGGCGCTGGCGGCGCTGAAGTAAGCTGCACGGCCGGACCGCTTACGGCGGTCCGCGCATACGAGGCGCGGCAGCCATCGAAACCGAAAAGCCGCCGCCGCGCGCCGTATGCGCATTCTCTTGCTCGGCACCCCAACTTAAAGGACGTTCGCCTTGGCTACGCTCATCTGCGGCTCGCTCGCCTATGACAACATCATGACTTTCCAGGGCCGCTTCGGCGACCACATCCTGCCGGATCAGGTGCACATGCTGAACATCAGCTTCCTGGTCCCGACAATGCGGCGCAACTTCGGCGGCTGCGCGGGCAACATCGCCTATGCGCTGAAACTGCTCGGCGGCGATCCGAAGATCATGGCGACGCTCGGCGAAGCGGACGCGCAGCTTTACATCGACCGTCTCGACGCGCTCGGTTTGTCGAAGGAATATGTGCGCGTGCTGCCCGGCCAGCACTCGGCGCAATGCTTCATCACGACCGACCTCGCGAACAACCAGATCACCGCCTTCCACCCCGGCGCGATGATGGAGTCGCACCTCAACCGCGCCGACGAAGCGCAGGGCATCTCGCTCGGCATCGTCGCGCCGGACGGCGCCGACGGCATGCGCGAACACGCCGCCCAGTTCGCCGCTGCGGGCGTGCCATTCGTCTTCGATCCGGGTCAGGGTTTGCCTATCCTTGAAGGTGTAGAACTCTGTCGCATGATTGAACTTGCCAAATACGTGGCGGTCAACGATTACGAAGCCAAGTTGTTGAGCAACAAGACCGGCTGGTCGATCGAAGACATCAAGAGCCGCGTCGATGCGCTGATCGTGACGCGCGGCGAGCATGGCGCCCAGATCTATCATGAGGGCGGCGTGCTCGACGTGCCGGTTGCGAAGGCGCGTCAGGTCATCGATCCGACCGGCTGCGGCGACGCGTTCCGCGGCGGCCTGCTGTACGGCATCGAGAACAATCTTGGCTGGGAAAAAACGGGGCGTCTCGCGAGTCTGATGGGTGCGTTGAAGATCGAACATCAAGGCCCGCAAACCTATGCGCCGACGCGCGCCGAAATCGAAGAGCGTTTCAAGCAGGCATTCGGAACGAGCCTGTCGTGAGCGAGTGGAAGAAGGGAGTGAAGGGATGAAAACGGTAAGTCGCATCATGCTGGCAGCAACGCTCATCGGCTCAGTGGCGCTGACGGGCTGCGCGTATAACAGCAGTTCGCCCGACGTCTACACGGCGTCGCAGGCGCAGCGCGAGGAAACGGTGCGCATGGCGACCGTCGAAAGCGTGCGCGGCGTGAAGATCAGCTCGAACAACGGGCAGCCGAGCGGTCTCGGCGCAATCGGCGGCGGCGCGCTCGGCGGTGTCGCGGCGGGCAGCGCCATCGGCGGCGGCAACGGGTCGATCATCGCGGGCATCATCGGCGGTCTGGCGGGCGCGGTCGCGGGTAACGCGGTCGAGAACAGCGTCGCGACGAAGAACGGCCTGGAGATCACCGTGCGCCTCGACAACGGCGACCTGCGCGCGATCACGCAGACATCGAACGGCGAAGTGTTTCAGGCTGGCGAGCGCGTTCGCCTGCTGTCGAGCGGCGGCGTGACGCGCGTCACGCACTAGGCACCAGCGGATTCAACCGAGGAATCCTCAGCGATTCTTCGGCGGATGACAGAAGCGCATGCCTCGAAAGAGGCATGCGCTTTTTGTTTGCGGCGTGTTCGAGCGCGTGACATTGCCGCTGTGTGCGGCGCCACGCGAAAAACCCGTCGCCGAGTTCCCCCAGCGACGGGTCGAGGCCGGGTAGGCCTACCCGGTCGTAAGGCACAGCGAGGTGTGCCGCGGTGATGCGTCCTGCTTGTGCCGAGACTTACGGACGGCTGCCGGTCGGGAACGGCCATGCCGCCGCCGGGTTCAGCGCCGTCTTGACTGCTGCAGCCGGAGCGGCCGGAGCAGGCGTCGAGACAGTCGTTGCCGTCGTTGCGGGAGCGGCAGCGGTCGTCTTCTTGGCAGCAGCGGCCTTCTTGGCCGGAGCCTTCTTCGCTGCGGGCGCAGCCTTCTTCGCTGCGGGAGCAGGCGCGGGAGCCGACGCCGACGTCGAAGCAGGCGCAGGAGCAGCAGGCGCGGCAGGAGCAGAAGCAGTCTTCGCCGACGCCTTCTTCGCAGGGGCTTTCTTCGCAGCAGCCTTCTTAGCGGGGGCCTTTTTCGCAGGAGCCTTTTTGGCGGCAGCCTTCTTCGCGGCCGCTTTCTTCGCAGGCGCCTTCTTGGCGGCAGCCTTCTTCGCCGGCGCCTTCTTCGCAGCGGCTTTCTTCGTCGCTACTTTCTTGGTCGCGACTTTCTTGGCTGCGGCTTTCTTAGCGGGCGCCTTCTTCGCAGCGACCTTCTTGGCTGCGGCTTTCTTCGCCGGCGCCTTCTTCGCGGCGACCTTCTTTGCCGCTACCTTCTTGGTCGCGACTTTCTTTGCTGCTGCCTTCTTCGCCGGCGCTGCCTTCTTGGCGGCAACCTTCTTCACTGCGACTTTCTTTGCAGCGACCTTCTTGGTGGCGACCTTCTTTGCCGCTACCTTCTTCGCCGGAGCGGCTGCCTTCTTGGCGGTGACTTTCTTTGCTGCGGCCTTCTTAGCGGCGGGTTTCTTTTTGGCGACTGCCATGATTTTTCTCCTTCAGGTTTTCAGATGAGAGTCAGTTCAAACAACACCCTTCGTCAAAACCCGCTTCCCGCGTGGAGGCTCTCAGGGCACACGCTACGAAGCGGATTATTCATCGGCGTACGCTGATCCCACCTGCTTACGCTAATGAATACGGCAAGGCGCGCCGTGCCCCGAGGCACCGCGCGCCAAATAAAGTCAGCGCCAATACCGAGCGCCGCCCATCGCTTGATCGAGCCAGCGAGCTTGCCGCTGGCGTTTTCCGGGGGGAAGTTTGCCCATCCCATTGAAGGGAACGCAAAACGCCTGTCTTCGAATCGGGCCACTCGGTCCGTTAAGTCAGTAGGCGCACTTTGCATCAGGCGACCGTTCTCCTAAACCTTGTCAGTCAGGCGCGCGTGAGTGACACGCCGCTGCCTGCCCGTCCCATCGATTTCGTCTGCAACACGTCCTGGGCTTGTTGTTATTCCCAGGTCAGCGCGCCGCCGGTTTGATACTCAATCACGCGTGTCTCGAAGAAGTTGCGTTCCTTCTTCAAGTCGATCATTTCGCTCATCCACGGGAACGGGTTTTCCTCGTTCGGGAAGAGCGGGTCCAGGCCGATCTGCTGGCAACGCCGATTGCAGATGAAGCGCAGGTAACTCTTGAACATCGACGCATTCAGGCCGAGAACCCCGCGCGGCATGGTGTCTTCAGCGTAGCGATATTCAAGATCAACAGCTTGCTTGAAGAGCTCACGGATCTCCGCCTTGAACTCGGCGGTCCACAGTTGCGGCTCTTCGAGCTTGATCTGATTGATGAGGTCGATGCCGAAGTTGCAGTGCATCGATTCATCGCGGAGGATGTACTGATACTGCTCCGCCGCGCCCGTCATCTTGTTCTGGCGACCCAGCGCCAGAATCTGCGTGAAGCCCACATAGAAGAACAGACCTTCCATGATGCAGGCGAACACGATCAACGACTTGAGCAATTTCTGGTCCGCTTCCAGCGTGCCGGTGGTGAACGCCGGATCGGTCAACGTCTGGATGAACGGGATGAGGAACTCGTCCTTGTCCCGGATGGACTTCACTTCGTGATACGCGTTGAAGATCTCGCTTTCGTCGAGACCGAGCGATTCGACGATGTACTGATACGCATGCGTATGGATCGCCTCTTCGAACGCCTGGCGCAGCAGGAACTGGCGGCACTCCGGAGCGGTGATGTGACGATACGTGCCGAGCACGATGTTGTTCGCGGCGAGCGAGTCCGCCGTCACGAAGAAGCCGAGGTTGCGCTTGACGATGCGACGCTCGTCATCGGACAGACCGTTCGGGTCTTTCCACAGGGCGATGTCTCGCGACATGTTCACTTCCTGCGGCATCCAGTGATTCGCGCAACCGGCGAGGTACTTCTCCCACGCCCACTTGTACTTGAACGGCACCAGCTGGTTGACGTCGGTCTGGCCGTTGATGATGCGCTTGTCTGCGACGTTGACGCGCGCTTCGCTCTGCGCGGCGATAGCGCCCGCGGAGGGCGTGGCGGCTGCCGGGGGAACGAAGCCATCGGAGAAGATGTTGTTCGCCTGAGCAGACTGATGGGCGGCTTGATGAGCTGCAGCATGTGCTGCTTGCGTACCGAAAGTCGTGCCTTGAGCGTTGCGCAACGGGTTCTGTTGCGAAGCGCTCGAGGGAGCTACGGTCGTGTTCTCGTCATCCCAGTTGAGCATAAATTCTCACCATCAATTTAGATCGGTTTGTACCATCTTTTCATGAGCGATAAAAGAGCTTGCTCATGAAAATTCTCGTTTTCTAGCGATTTGGATTCAGCGTTGCTACCTGCATACAACACTTGGCTCTTCGCTTCATGTGTGACGCGTGATGCAGGCACCGATGAGACAGGTGTGAAGCGGTCCTCACTGACTGTCATCGAGTGCTTCGATGCGGTCTGCGCCGCGTTGCTTCGATGCTTCGAAGCGATGGTTCGAACGCGAGCGCAGCATGTGTCGATGTGAAGCGTTCGATGGTTCGCATGAGCGGTCGACACTCGTGACGTTCATGCGGCTGATGCGAACTCGCACGCGATGTCATCGACGATGAAGCGGCATGTCGGACTCGCGATTTTTCTTGCGCATCTGATGCGCGAGGAACGCTGCCGGCGACTCGTTAAAGCGCTTCGATTCCGTTGCCGAAGTTTAGCATTTTCGGATCAATCCATACAAGATATTGTGTCTGTCGCGGTCGATCCATACAACATATAGGGCCGCTGCGCAAGTGCGAAAAAGCGTCATCGGCGTAGCGGATCGAGCAGAGAACGCAGGTTGTTGTGATCGATCTCGTGCATGAGCGCAAGCAACGCGCCGAGCTTGCCTTGAGGAAAACCCTCACGCGCGAACCATGCGAGATAGTGTGCGGGCAAGTCGGCGATAAGCCGGTCCTTGTACTTGCCGTAGGGCATCGTCTGCGTGACGAGACGTTGCAGGTCTTTCGGGTCCATCGTTTCTCGACTCCTGTTGCATGTTCATCGCATCACATAGCGCGACGCTGGCGGTCGGCGTGTGCTCCACATCGGTGCCATAATCGCCGCTCCTCCCGCCATGATGATCGTTCTCTGATGCCGCTCGCCGTCAAAGCTTTCATTGCCCCTCTCATCGTCGCATGTGCGATGTTCATGGAAAGCGTCGACGCCAACGTCATCGTTACTGCGATTCCCGAAATGGCCCGGGCGTTCGGACGCGATCCCGTCACACTCAAGATCGCGGTCACGAGCTATGTGCTTGGCCTCGGCGTCTTCATTCCGATCTGCGGCTGGGTCGCCGACCGCTTCGGCGCACGTGTCGTGTTTCGAACGGCCATCGGCATCTTCGTCGTCGGCTCGCTGCTTTGTGCGGCGTCGACATCGCTTGGAACGTTCACCGTCGCGCGCTTCATTCAGGGCGTCGGCGGCGCGATGATGGTGCCCGTCGGACGCATCATCATCTTCCGCTCGGTGCGCCGCTCGGAGTTCATTCGCGCGATGAACTACCTGTCGGTGCCTGCAATGCTCGGACCCGCCGCTGGTCCGCTGCTCGGCGGCTTCATCACGACGTATCTGCACTGGCGGCTGATTTTCTTCATCAACATTCCGATCGGCATTGCCGGCATCTACCTGACCAATCGATACATCACCGACACGCGTGAAGAGCATCCCGGCCGGCTCGACTGGTTCGGCTTCTTTCTTTCGGCGAGCGCGGGCGTGTTGCTGATGCTCGGGCTGTCGCTCGTCGGCGGCGAGCTGGTGCCGCAGAGCGTCGCTTACGCGATGTGCGTTCTTGGCGCGGTGATGGTCGCGCTCTACATCCTGCATGCGCGGCGCGCCGAGCGGCCGCTGCTCGACTTGCGCTTCTTTCGCGTGCCGACGTTTCAGGCGAGCGTCGGTGGCGGCTCGCTCTTTCGCATCGGACTGGGCGCCGTGCCGTTTCTGCTGCCGCTCGCGTTGCAGGAAGGGCTCGGCATGACGGCGTTCAAGTCCGGCGCGATCACGTGTGCGTCCGCGTTCGGCGGCATGTTCATGCGATCGCTGGCGTCGCGCGTGTTGCATCGCTTCGGCTTCCGGCAGACGCTGCTGTACAACGCGGCGTTGTCGGGGATCGCGATCGCTGCATGCGGCGCGTTCTTTCCCGGCACGCCGACATGGGTCATCTGGGCGGTCGTGCTGCTCGGCGGATTCTTTCCTGCGTTGCAGTTCACGTCGCTCAACTCGCTCGCTTATGCGGAGATCGAGACGCGCGATGTGGGCCGGGCCACCAGCCTGGCCAGTTTCGTGCAGCAGGTTTCGCTCGGGCTCGGGGTGACGATCGCCGGCATCACGCTCGAGCTGTCGCAGTATCTGAATGGCCACGCTTCCGTGCGCTGGTCGGACTTCTGGCCTGCGTTCATGGTGGTGGGTCTGTTTTCGTTTCTTTCGATGCCGGTTACTGCGCGCCTGTCGCGCGATGCCGGACGGGAGATCTCGCGCGGGACGCGAGGGTAAGTTCTTTCTCTCTGCCGCGCTGGTTCAACGCCGCAATGAAAAAGGCCGGTATCGAAGTCGTCCCCGAAGGAAAGAAGCATCCGATACCGGCCCTACCGCTCGGGGAAAGCCAGGCTTCCCCCAAGCGCCCTCTCGCGACGAGAGAGCAAACCTCTTACTGACAGGCCTCGCACTCGTCGAACCCGGCGTCGCCCGGACGCATCATGCAAACCGGGCCATCGGCTTCCGGTGCATCCGCCGCTGCGGCAGGCGCCGCGTTGAAGCCACCGCCCGCAGCACCGCTCCCCGCCGATGCCCCGCCGCCCGAAGCACCGAACCCGCCATCGGAACCCGACGAAGGAACCGCGTTCAGCGCACCGTGCGCAACAGTCGACTTCTCGACGTGCGTCGCCGCCATCGTACGGAGGTAATACGTCGTCTTCAGGCCACGCAGCCAGGCGAGCTTGTAGACCTCGTCGAGCTTCTTGCCCGAAGCGCCGCCCATGTAGATGTTCAGCGACTGCGCCTGATCGATCCACTTCTGACGACGCGACGCCGCCTCGACCAGCCACTTCGGATCGACTTCAAACGCCGTCGCGTAGATCGCGCGCAGGTCCGCCGGAATGCGGTCGATGCGCGACAGCGTGCCGTCGAAGTACTTCAGGTCCGAGACCATCACCTCGTCCCACAGGCCGCGCGCCTTCAGGTCACGCACCAGGTAGTCGTTCACCACCGTGAATTCGCCCGACAGATTCGACTTCACGTACAGGTTCTGGAACGTCGGCTCGATACACGCCGACACGCCGATGATGTTCGAGATCGTCGCCGTCGGCGCAATCGCCACGCAGTTCGAATTGCGCATGCCGTGCGTCGCGATGCGCGAACGCAGCGTCGACCAGTCCATCGTCTCGGTCGTATCGACTTCGACATAACCGCCGCGGGCTTCGGCGAGCAGCTTGATCGTATCCTGCGGGAGAATGCCGCGATCCCACAGCGAGCCGCGATACGTCGCGTAGCGGCCGCGCTCTTCCGCCAGTTCCGTCGACGCGTAGTACGCGTAGTAGCAGACGGCTTCCATCGAACGATCCGCGAACTCCACCGCTTCCTGCGACGCGTACGGCGTGCGCAGCAAGTGCAGGCAGTCCTGGAAGCCCATGATGCCCATCCCCACCGGACGATGCTTCAGGTTCGAATTGCGCGCCTTTGCCACCGCGTAATAGTTGATGTCGATGACGTTGTCGAGCATGCGCATCGCGACGCTGATCGTGCGCTTCAGCTTCTCGTGATCCAGCGCGAGCGTGCCGTCGGCCTGCTTCGTCAAGTGCGCGACGAGGTTCACGGAGCCAAGGTTGCAGACCGCGATTTCGCTGTCGCTCGTGTTCAGCGTGATTTCAGTGCACAGGTTCGACGAATGGACGACGCCCACGTGCTGCTGCGGCGAACGCACGTTGCACGGATCCTTGAACGTGATCCACGGATGGCCCGTCTCGAACAGCATGCCGAGCATCTTGCGCCACAGTTGCGCCGCCGGAACCTTCTTGAACAGCTTGATTTCGCCGCGCGCCGCCTTGTCTTCATAGCCCGTGTACGCCTTTTCGAACGCCGCGCCGAACAGGTCGTGCAGGTCCGGGCAGGTGGCCGGCGAGAACAGCGTCCAGTCGCCGCCTTCGTGGACGCGCTTCATGAACAGGTCGGGAATCCAGTTCGCCGTGTTCATGTCGTGCGTGCGGCGACGGTCATCGCCCGTGTTCTTGCGCAGTTCCAGGAACTCTTCGATGTCCAGGTGCCACGTCTCGAGGTACGCGCAGACCGCGCCCTTGCGCTTGCCGCCCTGATTCACGGCGACGGCCGTGTCGTTCACGACCTTCAGGAACGGCACCACGCCCTGCGATTTGCCGTTCGTGCCCTTGATGTGCGAGCCGAGCGCGCGCACGCGGGTCCAGTCGTTGCCGAGGCCGCCCGCGAACTTCGAGAGCAGCGCGTTTTCCTTCAGCGCTTCGTAGATGCCGTCGAGGTCGTCGGCAACCGTCGTCAGATAGCACGACGACAACTGCGAGCGATGCGTGCCCGAGTTGAACAGCGTCGGCGTCGACGACATGAAGTCGAACGACGACAGTACGTTGTAGAACTCGATGGCGCGCGCTTCGCGGTCGATCTCGTTGAGCGACAGGCCCATCGCGACGCGCATGAAGAACGCCTGCGGCAACTCGATGCGCGCGCCGTCGACGTGCAGGAAGTAGCGGTCGTACAACGTCTGCAAGCCCAGATAGCCGAATTGCAGGTCGCGATTCGCGTCGAGCGCGGCGCCGAGGCGCTTCAGGTCGAACTGCTGCAGCTTCTCGTCGAGCAGGCCGGCTTCGATGCCGCGCTTGATGAACTGCGGGAAATATTCGGCGTAACGCTCGCCCATTTCGGCTTGCGTCACTTCTTCGCCGAGGATTTCACGGCGGATCGTGTGCAGCAGAATGCGCGCCGTGACCTGGCTGTATGCCGGGTCCTTCTCGATCATCGTGCGTGCCGCGAGAATGGCCGAGTCGTAGACCTGGCTCATCGGCACGCCGTCGTACAGGTTCTTCACCGTTTCGGCAACGATCGGGTCGGCGGACACCGCATCGCCCAGATTCGCGCATGCGGAGACGATCAGCCCCTTCAGCGCTTCGAGATCGAGCGGACGCGTCACGCCGTTGTCCGTCACGTTGATGACGCCGCCTTCATGCGACTGCGCATCCTGCGCGGCCGAGCGCTCTTGCGAACGCTGCTGCGTGCGCTTCTCGCGATACAGAACGTAGGCGCGCGCGACGTTGTGCTCGCCGCCGCGCATCAGCGCGAGTTCGACCTGATCCTGAATGTCTTCGATGTGGAACGTGCCGCCGTGCGGACGGCTGCGCACCAGCGCGCGCACGACCGCTTGCGTCAGCTGCTCGACGAGCTCGCGCACACGCGCCGAAGCCGCGCCCTGCCCGCCATTGACGGCGATGAACGCCTTCGTCACGGCGATGGAAATCTTCGACGGCTCGAACGACACCACGCTTCCGTTGCGACGGATGACCTTGTAGTCGGCAAACGTCGTGTTGGGCGCGAGCGCTTGCGCGCCCTGGCCTTGCGCACCGCCCGCGGGCTGTGCGGTTGCGCCTTCGAAGGAAGACGTGGCGTTCTCGGTGGTTTGCATGTGCAAAACTCCTGGTGTTCGAATGGTGCGGATGATCCGCGGATTTATCACTTGTGCCGCGCGTGTCGCGCCATCTGACGACGATGCAACGCGCGGTGTTTTTTTGCGGTGAAGCCGGGCTGTGAAGTCGGCCGTGAAGCCGGCAAGCCCTGAAACGCGATTCGCGGCGATGTCGGCCCGCACTGTTCTTGGCGCCGCGTGCGGGGCCCGCGTTGGCGCGCGGTTATCGGCCGACGCGACGCGCGTTCACTTGCTGCCTTCTTCACGGTGATGCTCGCCGGCGCTCGATACGGTTCGCCGTTTTTCGAGGCCGGCCGGAAACCGACCCGGCCAGCCGAACGTTCCCTTGCTTGCGCCGGAAAGCCAACGGCGCCGGCTCGTAGGAGCGGGCGCCGCCTCAACAACACAAGATATAGTGCAAATTACGTCTGCGAGCACCAAGTATAGTGGAACTTCGGACGGTCTCAAAAAGGTTTTTTTGCTGACGAAACGCCTTCGCGGGGTTGACTTCTGCGACGCCGAAGCACGACAAGGCATCGAGCCTGACGTTGCTGCGTCGCAGCGAGAAAGACCTTACGCGGCGCGCAGTCGCAGTTCGCGGGGTTGCTCAGATGGCGGGCTGAAATGAGAAAAACGATGACCGCAACGCGCGGTGGCGATCGCTTGAAATGCGATGCGCGTCCTGATCGGTTGCGCTTAACCGCTCAATCGCTCATCGTGCGTCGCGGCCGGTCGGACGGTTGGCGTGACGGCGTGCGTGATCGCTGCAGCAGAAGCGTTCTCCCGCCACGACGATGGCTTCGCTGCGCGGCGTATGCACGCCGCATTGCGCGCAGCGGATGAGCGGATCGGCGAGTTGCGGGGCGTCGCTGGCTGCGGCGCCGTTGCGGGCGCGCGAGCTCGTCGAACCGGCGGAGTCCGCCGCGCCCGTCGCGCCCGATTGCGCGCGCTGATTCGCGCGGCGCAGCTTCTTCAGGAGCCACTGCGTGACGAAGAAGAGGAAGATCAGAAGAATGAAGTTTCGCATCGACTGGAAAAGTGGAGTCGCGCGCTCAGATGACGGCGCGATGCAGCAGCACTTCGAACACAAACCGGCTGCCGACATACGCGAGCAGCAACGCCACGAACGAAGCAAGCACCCAGCGCAGCGCGGCGCGCCCGCGCCAGCCGGAGATGCGCCGCGCGGTGAGCAGCGCGCCGAACATCAGCCAGGAGAGGAAAGCGAAGATGGTCTTGTGATCGAAGCGCAACGCGCGATCGACCAGTTGCTCATTAAACGCGATGCCCGACACCAGCGTGAGCGTCAGCAGCACGAAGCCCGCGCCGATCAGCCGGAACAGCAGCTTTTCGAGCGTGAGCAGCGGCGGCAAGGTGTCGAGCCAGCTCGCGAGCCAGCCGTTGTTGCCGGAGTGGCGCATCGCGAGGCCGCGCATGCGCTGCAGGCGACGTTCGAGCATGAGCATCAGAATGGCGTGCAGCGCGGCGATGGCGAACAACCCATACGCGATGTTCGCGATCAGGAAGTGGAGCTTGAACATCGGCGCGGCGGAATACGACAGCACGCGCACGCCGCCGAACACCAGCGGCAGGACCGACGCCACGCACGCGAGCGGCAGCACGAGCAGGCGCAAGCCGTCGAGCGGAAAGAAGAAGCTCTCGATCCAGTAGATGCCCGCGCCGAGCCAGAACATCGCGGAAAGCGCGAATGCGAAGCCAAACACCATCGCGTTCTGCGGGAAGATGGTCGTGTGCAGCAACAGGCCGTGCACGAGCAACGCTATTAATAGTAGCGCGCGCCCGACGCCGCTCATGCCGGAAGCCTTCGATGCAGCCGCGGGCGTCGCGCCCACGCCCGCAGGCACGCCCGCCAGCGCCGGCTCGACGCCCGTATGACGATGCGCGCGCCAGCCCGCCACGGCCAGTCCGCCGTAGAGAAGCGCAGTGAGGGCATACAGTACAATATCCATGTTCGAAGTTTACACTAGGCCCCGAACCCGCGACGTCTTCCCCCTTGCGCCGGAATAGAGCGCATCGCTGCGAAGCCGTCTTCACGTCGCGGGAAAACAAGGGCCGCACTCTCTACATTCCCCATGCTCGACAACCTCACTCAACGGATGGCGCGCGTCGTCAAGACGCTGCGCGGCGAGGCCCGGCTCACCGAGGCCAACACGCAGGAAATGCTGCGCGAAGTGCGCCTCGCCCTGCTCGAAGCCGACGTGGCGCTGCCGGTCGTGCGCGAGTTCATCGCCAAGGTGAAGGAAAAGGCGCTCGGCGAGGAAGTGCTGTCGAGCCTGTCGCCGGGTCAGGCGCTCGTCGGCGTCGTGCAGCGCGAACTCACCGCGGTCATCGGCGGCGACTACGAAGGCAAGGCCGCCGAACTGAATCTCGCGGTGACGCCGCCCGCGGTCATCCTCATGGCGGGCCTGCAAGGCGCGGGCAAGACGACGACCACCGGCAAGCTCGCCAAGCTGCTGCGCGAAAAGCAGAAGAAGAAAGTGCTGACGGTTTCCGTCGACGTGTACCGCCCCGCCGCTATCCGCCAGTTGCAGACGGTCACGGAGCAGGTCGGCGCGGACTTCTTCCCGTCGGAGCCGGATCAGAAACCGGCGGACATCGCGCGCGCGGCGATCGACTGGGCGAAGCGGCATTACCACGATGTCGTGATCGTCGATACGGCCGGCCGTCTCGGCATCGACGAAGCGATGATGAACGAGATCAGCGAGCTTCATGCGCTGCTGAAGCCGGCTGAAACGCTGTTCGTCGTCGATGCGATGCTCGGTCAGGACGCCGTCAACACCGCGAAGGCGTTCAACGACGCGCTGCCGCTGACGGGCGTCGTGCTCACGAAGCTCGACGGCGACTCGCGCGGCGGCGCGGCGCTTTCCGTGCGTCACGTTACCGGCAAGCCGATCAAGTTCGTCGGCGTCGCGGAAAAGCTCGATGGTCTCGAAGTCTTCCATCCGGATCGCATGGCGAACCGGATTCTCGGCATGGGCGACATTCTCGCGCTCGTCGAGGAAGCGCAGCGCGGCGTCGACACCGCCGCCGCGCAGAAACTCGCCGACAAGGTCAAGAAAGGCGGTGACTTCGACTTGAACGACTTCAAGGCGCAGTTGTCGCAGATGAAGAAGATGGGCGGTCTGTCGTCGCTGATGGACAAGCTGCCCGCGCAGTTCCAGCAAGCCGCGCAAGGCGCGGACATGAACAACGCCGAGAAGCAGATGCGCCGCATGGAAGGCATCATCAACTCGATGACGTTGCAGGAGCGCGCCAAGCCGGAGTTGATCAAGGCTGCGCGCAAGCGTCGTATCGCGGCGGGCGCGGGCGTTCACGTGCAGGAGGTGAACCGCATGCTGAACCAGTACGAGCAAATGCGCGGCATGATGAAGAAGCTCAAGGGCGGCAACCTGCAGAAGATGATGCGCGGCATGAAGGGCATGATGCCGGGCATGCGTTGATCGCGTTGCATCGAGCCCGTGTTTTTTCGCCGATGCGGCGACGAGACGCGGGTTTATGATAAGGCGCGCGCCGCCGTTTTTTTCCACAGCAAGCAGTCAGCCTCCCCCGCTTTCCCTATGAATCGCGAAGAAGCCCTCCATATTTATAGCCACTCGGAAGAGATCGTTTCGGCTGCCGAAGTCAACGCATCCATCGAGCGCATGGCTGCGGCCATCAAGGCGGCGACGAGCGAAGACTTCCCGCTCGTGCTGTCGGTCATGGGGGGCGCGGCCGTGTTTACCGGCATGCTGCTGCCGCACCTCGACTTCCCGCTCGAATTCGACTACATCCATCTGACGCGCTATCGCAACGCCATCAAGGGCGGCAGCGAAATGCAATGGCGCGTGGCGCCGGCGGAATCGGTGAAGGATCGCGTGGTGCTCGTGCTCGACGACATTCTCGACGAAGGCGAAACGATGGCCGCCATCCGCGACCGCATCATGGCGATGGGCGCGAAACAGTTCCTGTCGGCGGTGCTGTGCGAAAAGATCATCCCGAAGGCGAAGCCGTTGCGCCCCGACTTCTGCGGCTTCGAAGTGCCGGATCGCTATGTGTTCGGCTGCGGGATGGATGCCAAGGGATACTGGCGGAATCTGCCGACGATCCGGGCGTTGACGGAAGGGGCGTAAGCGCTCCGTTTCCAAAGTTCTTCTCAGGGGCCGCGTGAGCGGTCCTTCTCAATCACGAGCGAACGTCAAACAAAAAGCGGCCGAGGCCGCTTTTTTCATAACTGATGCACGAAGGTGCGTATCCCTTCGAGCATCATCTCGACCGAGATCGCGACCAGCACCAGACCCATCAGGCGCTCGAACGCCGTCACCGCGCGTTCGCCGAGCCACTGCTGAATCTTCTCCGCGAGAATCAGCACGACGGCGCACACGATCATCGTGACCGTGAGCGCGCCGATCCATTCGACCATTTTCCCCGGCGCCTGCGATGTCAGCAGCATCACCGTCGCGAGCGCGGAAGGCCCGGCGAGCGCGGGGATCGCGAGCGGCACGATCAGCGGTTCGCCGCCGCGCGAGTCGCCGCCCATCGGGCCGTCCGGATGCGGGAAGATCATCCGCAGCGCGATCAAAAACAGCACGATCCCGCCGCCGATGCGCAGCGACAAATCCGTCAGATGCATCGCGCGCAGGAAGCGGTCGCCGGCCAGCATGAAAAACAGCAGGATGCCGAACGCGATCGCCACTTCGCGCAGAACCACGATGCGGCGCCGCTCGATGGCGACGCCCCGCAGCGCGTTGATGAAGATCGGGATATTGCCCAGCGGATCGGTGATCAGCAGCAGCAGAACCGTCGCAGACAGGAAGTTGTACTGCATTACTTCGCGAGCGCGGCCCGCACCTTGCCTGTCACGACGCCCGCAGCCTCTTCCACCGGCAGCAGCGTGGCTTCGGTATCGCGGCGGCCCTGGTATTCGAGCTTGCCTTCCTTCAGCCCGCGATCGCCGATCACGATGCGATGCGGCACGCCGATCAGTTCCCAGTCCGCGAACATCACGCCGGGACGCTCGCCGCGATCGTCGAGAATCACGTCGATGCCCGCTTCGGTCAGCGTCGCATACAGCTTGTCCGCCTGCTCGCGCACGGCGTCGCTGCGGTCATAACCCATCGGGCAGATCACGACCTCGAACGGTGCGATGGATTCCGGCCAGATGATGCCCTTGTCATCGAAATTCTGTTCGATCGCCGCGCCCAGCACGCGCGTCACACCGATGCCGTAGCAGCCCATCAGCATCGGCGCGGGCTTGCCGTTCTCGTCGAGATACGTCGCGCCCATCGACTCCGAGTACTTGGTGCCGAGCTGGAACACGTGCCCGACTTCGATGCCGCGGCAGATTTCGAGCGTGCCCTTGCCGTCCGGCGAAGGATCGCCCGCGACGACGTTGCGGATATCCGCGACTTCCGGTTCCGGCAGATCACGGCCCCAGTTCACGCCGGTCGTGTGGAAATCGACTTCGTTGGTGCCGACGACAAAGTCGCTCATGTTCGCCACCGTGCGGTCCGCGATCACGCGCACCGGCTTCTTCGTGCCGATGGGCCCGAGATAGCCCGGCGGCGTGCCGAACCATTCGACGATCTCCGCTTCCGTCGCGAAGCGATAGCCCGCGAGGCCCGGCAGCTTGTTGACCTTGACGTCGTTCAGCGAATGATCGCCGCGCAGCATCAGCAACCAGATGGTCGGTTCCGCGCCTTCGTTGTCGGTGGCGAGGATGATCGACTTGATGGTTTTCTCGAGCGGGATGTTCAGGTGCTCGGCGACCGCTTCGCACTTCGCCTTGCCGGGCGTCGGCGTCTTCTTGAGCGCTTCGGTGGGCGCGGCGCGTTGCGCGATCAGCGGCAGCGCATCCGCGGCTTCCACGTTCGCGGCGAAGTCCGAAGTCGGGCAATACGCGATGTCGTCCTCGCCCGTCTCGGCGATCACGTGGAATTCGTGCGAGCCGCTGCCGCCGATCGAACCGTTGTCCGCCGCGACCGCGCGGAACTCGAGGCCGATGCGCGTGAAGATGCGCACGTACGCGTCGTACATCTTGCGGTACGACTCGGCGAGGCCGGCGCTGTCCTTATCGAAGGAATACGCGTCCTTCATGATGAACTCGCGGCCGCGCATCACGCCGAAACGCGGGCGGATTTCGTCGCGGAACTTCGTTTGAATCTGATAGAAGTTGACCGGCAACTGGCGATAGCTCTTGATCTCGCGGCGCGCGATGTCCGTTACGACTTCTTCGTGCGTCGGCCCGACGACGAAATCGCGCTCGTGGCGATCCTTGATACGCAGCAGTTCGGGACCGTATTGCTCCCAGCGGCCGGATTCCTGCCACAGCTCGGCGGGCTGCACGGCGGGCATCAGCAATTCGAGCCCGCCCGCGCGATTCATCTCTTCACGCACGATGGCTTCGACCTTGCGAATGGAACGCAGGCCTATCGGCATGTAATCGTAGATACCGCCCGCGACGCGACGGATCATGCCGGCGCGCATCATCAGCTTGTGACTGACGATCTCGGCGTCGGCGGGGGCTTCCTTCAGGGTGCCGATGAAGAAACGGGATGCTTTCATTCAGAAATTTTCCAAAAGCGGCGCGCGCCTCGAACCATGTGGCTGCGAGGCTGGCAAGACGGGTGAACAACGGAACGGTGGACGGTTTGCGTGAACCGGCACGCACTGACTCCGGCCGACAAGAAGAAGATTCTGCCGCCTTCCCGGTCGCGTGGCAAAGATTCCTCGCACTTCAGCGCATTTCTGCCCCGAAATGCAGCGGCCGCCGCGGGTTGAAACCGATGCGCCGGGTCCGTTATCTGTTTATAATCAAAGCAATTTTAAAGGATTCGAAGGTGGTTGTATGCTGGATCGTGAAGGCTTTCGCCCGAACGTCGGCATCATCCTCTTGAACGCGCGCAACGAAGTGTTTTGGGGCAAGCGGCTGCGTGAACATTCCTGGCAGTTTCCGCAAGGGGGTATCAAATACGGCGAAACCCCCGTGCAAGCAATGTATCGGGAGTTACACGAAGAAACCGGCCTGCTGCCTGAACACGTGAAAGTTGTCGGTCGCACACGCGACTGGCTGCGTTATGAGGTGCCGGATAAGTTCATCAAGCGCGAAGTGCGCGGACATTATCGCGGTCAGAAACAGATCTGGTTTCTGCTGCGCATGGTGGGGCGCGACTGTGACATTTGCCTGCGCGCGACGGACCATCCGGAATTCGATGCTTGGCGCTGGAATGAGTACTGGGTGCCGCTGGATGCGGTCATCGAGTTCAAGCGCGACGTTTATCAACTTGCTCTCACCGAGCTTTCCCGCTTCTTGCGGAGAACCAATGCTCGCGGCGAACGCGCCGCGCATCACGGGCCGCGCTATCCACGCGTCGTCCAGACGATGACGATCGAAGCACCTGCCGTAACCGCCGCTGGCGCTGCGGTTCAGGCAGAATGCACGATCAGCGAAGACGTGCGGATCATCGCAACGCGCGCATCGTGCGATTGATCGGCGCCGGTCTTCGTCCATTTTGACACTCGGCACTTCGAAGAACCCGGCACCGCGAGCATTGCTCGCGGTGCCGGGCGCTTTGCCGCCCGCGCATCCGTTTATCGGGAACATCGAATTGAAAGTCATCGTCTCATCTGCGGTAGCCGTGGCCGTGTTCGCCGCGCTCGCCGGCTGCTCCAGTTCCAAAGCTCCGTCCGCGTCCAATCAGGATGACGGCGTGTTCACGTATCTGCTCGACCGGAAGTCAGAATGGGTCGAGAACAAGATCGATACGCTTCCGCCGCTGCCGCAAGCGTCCAATCTGCTGCCGTTCAACGTCTCGCAGAACACGCCGCTGACGTTCGCCGTCGACAAGACTTCGCTTACCGTCGGCAGTGACGGCGTCGTGCGATACGTCGTCGTCGCGACGAGTCCGGGCGGCGCGCGCAACGTGAACTACGA
The DNA here is from genome assembly GCF_022879615.1 of Caballeronia grimmiae. Classification (NCBI taxonomy): domain Bacteria; kingdom Pseudomonadati; phylum Pseudomonadota; class Betaproteobacteria; order Burkholderiales; family Burkholderiaceae; genus Caballeronia; species Caballeronia grimmiae. The sequence continues at coordinate 469,906 of NZ_CP084271.1, read as the reverse complement.
AGGCATCCGCTGCGATACCTACGAATGGCGGCGCTACGCAAGCATCGACGACGCGCAGACCGGCTGGGATCGCGGCGCGACGTTCGATTTCCGGCGCATCGAGAACGGCGAACTGAACGCGTATCAGGCAGCGCTGTATCAGGACTACTTCTGCACGAGCAAGCTGCCTGTCGGCAATGCGAAGCAGATCGTCGAGAACATCCAGTACAAGCGCACGCAGAGTTCGATCAACCTGCGCTGACGGTTTCACCGCTCGTTCGGGCAGCAAAAAAAGCCCGCTGGCCTTTCGGCTCAGCGGGCTTTGTCTTTACGGCTGCCGATGTTAGACCAGCACCAGATTGTCGCGATGAATCAGTTCCGGTTCGAGCATATAGCCGAGCACGCTTTCGATCTCGCCGCTCGGCCGCCGATGGATCAGCCGCGCTTCCGAACTGCTGTAGTTGGTGATGCCGCGCGCCACTTCCTGTCCCTGATCGTTGACGCACGCGATCACTTCCCCGCGACCGAACGCGCCCTTCACATCGACGACGCCGATCGGCAGCAGGCTCTTTCCGTCGGCCGTTAGCTTCTGCACGGCGCCGTTATCGATGACGACGTGACCGCGCACCTGCAAGTGATCCGCCATCCACTGCTTGCGCGCCGCGATGCGTGCCGTGCGCGCGATCAGTTGCGTGCCGATCATCTCGCCCGAAGCGAGCCGCGTCAGCACATCGGCTTCACGGCCACTAGCGATCACCGTGTTCGCGCCGCTATGCGCCGCGCGCTTCGCCGCGAGAATCTTGGTCAGCATGCCGCCGCGCCCGAGGCTCGAGCCCGCGCCGCCGGCCATCTGCTCGAGTTCGGGCATGCCTGCATCGGCTTGCTCGACGAGCGTTGCACTTGGATCCTTGCGCGGGTCGGCGGTGAAGAGGCCGCGCTGATCCGTGAGAATGACGAGCGCATCGCCTTCGATCAGATTTGCCACGAGCGCGCCGAGCGTGTCGTTGTCGCCGAATTTGATTTCGTCGGTGATGACGGTGTCGTTCTCGTTGATGATCGGCACCGCGCCCAGGCGAAGCAGCGTCAACAGCGTGGAGCGCGCGTTCAGATAACGCTCGCGATCGGCGAGATCGGCGTGCGTGAGCAGAATCTGCGCAGTGCGGATGCCGTGCGCGCCGAAGCTGCTCTCGTAGACCTGCGCGAGCCCCATCTGCCCGACCGCGGCGGCAGCCTGAAGTTCGTCGATTTCGCGCGGCCGCTTGCTCCAGCCGAGCCGATGAATGCCCTCCGCGATCGCACCCGAACTGACGAGCACGACTTCCTTGCCCTGCTCGCGCAGCGCCGCGATCTGCGACGCCCAGCGGGCGATGGCCGCGTGATCCAGTCCGCGCCCGTCATTGGTGACGAGACTGGACCCCACTTTCACTACGATTCGCTTCGCAGCGGCGATGACCGAACGCATCGTGCGCTTTCTCCTCGGGTGTCGCGGCCCGTTTCAGCGGGTCGCTTCGTTACTCGTTGGCTTCTTTGCTCGCGGCGTCGTCGCGGAAGCGCACGTCGGCGGCGAGATCTTCCGCTTCGGCCGCACGCGAGGCGTCGGAGTGCTGCGAGATGTAATCGAAGATCGCGTAGGTCAGCGCCTCGCAGCCCTGGCCGGTGAGCGCGGAGATTTCATACACCGGGCCGTCCCATTCGAAACGCTCGATGAAGTCCTTCACGCGCGCCTCGCGCTCGTCCTCGGGCACCATGTCGAGCTTGTTCAGCACGAGCCAGCGCGGCTTTTCGAAGAGCGCCTCGTCATACTTGCGCAGCTCGCCGACGATCGCCTTCGCATCGGCGACGGGATCGACGTTTTCATCGAACGGAGCCAGGTCGACCAGATGCAGCAGCACGCCGGTGCGCTGCAAGTGCCGCAGGAAGCGATGTCCCAGCCCCGCGCCTTCCGCCGCGCCTTCGATCAGCCCGGGAATGTCCGCGATAACAAAGCTCTTGCTCGGCCCGACGCGCACCACGCCGAGATTCGGCGCAAGCGTCGTGAACGGATAATCGGCAATCTTGGGCCGCGCGTTCGAAACAGACGAGATGAAAGTCGATTTCCCCGCGTTCGGCATGCCGAGCAAGCCCACGTCCGCCAGCACTTTCAGCTCGAGCTTGAGCATGCGACGCTCGCCCGGCTTGCCATCGGTCTTCTGACGCGGCGCGCGGTTCGTGCTCGACTTGAAATGCAGGTTGCCGAGGCCGCCCGCGCCGCCCTGCGCGATCAGGACCTGCTGATTGTGCTCGGTCAGATCGGCGATGATCTCGCCCGTTTCCTGATCCGAGATGATCGTGCCGACCGGCATGCGCAGCGTGATGTCTTCGCCGCCCTTGCCATAGCAGTCCGCGCCGCGCCCGTTCTCGCCGTTGCGCGCCTGATGCTTCTTCGCGAACCGGTAGTCGATCAGCGTGTTGATGTTGCGATCCGCGACCGCGTAGACGCTGCCGCCGCGCCCGCCATCGCCGCCGTCCGGCCCGCCGAACGGGACGAACTTTTCGCGGCGCATCGACGCGCTGCCATCTCCCCCGTCGCCGGCGATGACTTCGATCCTCGCTTCGTCAATGAACTTCATGCGTTGCTCCGTCCCGTGTTTCCAAGCGATGAGGCCGCCCCGGCGATAACGCCGTAGCTGCAGCCGAACCGCTATTTTGCCGTGACCGGCGGCTGCCGGTCATCGATAACCGTGAATTCTGTCGATGCGGCGTTTTCCGCGCACCAATGCAAAAGGCCCCGCGAACTTCGCGGGGCCTTTTGCGGTCCTGAAGCCCGTGCGTAGGTTTTACGCTGCCGGGACGACGACGACCGTGTGCTTCTTCGCTGCGCCCTTCGTCGTGAACTGGACGTGGCCGTCGGTCAGCGCGAACAGCGTGTGATCCTTGCCGATGCCGACGTTTTCACCCGGGTGCATGCGCGTGCCGCGCTGGCGAACGATGATGCCGCCCGCGTTGATTGCCTGGCCGCCGTAAACCTTCACGCCGAGGCGCTTCGATTCCGAATCGCGGCCGTTGCGGGAAGACCCGCCTGCTTTTTTGTGTGCCATTTGCTATAGCTCCTTTACCGTTGTGCGCGACGCGTTAAGCGTTGATCGCGTCGATGCGCAGTTCGGTGTAGTTCTGGCGATGGCCAGCGTGCTTTTGGTAGTGCTTCCGGCGGCGCATCTTGAAGATGGTCACTTTCTTGTGACGACCTTGGGACACGACGGTAGCCTTGACGGAAGCCCCACTGACCAGCGGTGTACCGAACTGAATCGATTCACCTTCGCCTACTGCGAGAACCTGGTCGAGCGTGATTTCAGCGTCAATGTCTGCCGGTATCTGTTCTACTTTCAATTTTTCGCCAACGGCAACCTTATACTGCTTGCCGCCGGTTTTTATGACCGCGTACATTGAGAACCTCACTCAGAATTTCGTTTTCCCACGCACCACGCGCGGAAAACACGAGATTATACATAGGGTTAGGCAGCACGTCAAAAGGCATTGACATTTGCCGTTTGTACCCGGCGTGCGGCATCCGTGCCCGATCTTCTGCGATTTCGCCCCGATCCGATCGCGATTGCGCCCGCTCGCGCGACCCTCGCGCGCCGCGGCACCCGTCGCCGTGCCGATTCGCCTTATAATCCGCCGCATTACCTTATTAGCCGATCATGTCGTCCACCGCCACTTCTTCCCCCGACGCCGCCGCACTGCTTGCCCCGATCGCCGAGGACATGCAGCAGGTCAATCGCGTCATCCGGCAGCGCCTGGCATCAGAAGTGATGCTCATCAATCAGATTTCCGAGTACATCATCGGCGCGGGCGGCAAGCGGCTGCGTCCGGCGTTGCTGCTGCTCGTGTCGGGCGCGCTGGGCGATACGACCGGGCATCGCCATGAACTTGCGGCGGTCGTTGAATTCATCCACACCGCAACGCTGCTGCACGACGATGTCGTCGATGAATCCGATCTGCGCCGTGGCCGCAAGACCGCGAACGCGCTGTTCGGCAACGCGGCGAGCGTGCTGGTCGGCGACTTCCTGTATTCGCGCTCGTTCGAGATGATGGTGAGCGTCGGCAAGATGCGCGTGATGGAAATTCTTTCGGTCGCGACCAACATCATTTCCGAAGGCGAAGTGCTGCAGCTTCTGAACATGCACGACCCGGACGTCGACGAAGCGCGTTACATGCAGGTGATCCGCTACAAGACGGCGAAGCTTTTCGAGGCGGCGGCGCAACTGGGCGCGGTGCTGTCGGGTGCGGATGCGCGCACGGAAGCGGCGGCGGCGGAGTTTGGCCGGCGCATCGGCACGGCGTTCCAGATCATGGACGACTGGCTCGATTACACGGGCACGCCTGAATCGATGGGCAAGAATGCCGGCGACGACTTGCGCGAAGGCAAGCCGACGCTGCCGCTCATCTATCTGATGGAGCACGGCACGCCGGAACAGGCGGCGCTCGCACGCGAAGCCATCGAGCAAGGCGGCACGGATCGCTTCGACACGATTTTCCACGCAATCACCACGTCCGGTGCGCTCGATCACACGTTGCAATGCGCGCGAAATGAAGCACAGGCCGCCGCCGATGCGATTTCGTCATTCCCCAGTTCCATTTTCAAAGATAGCCTGCTAGAATTATGTTCTTACTCGACGGCGAGACAGTCTTAAACGAGACTTTGGCGCACAAAACGTCTAGTTAAGTTGAATTCGGGGTGTAGCTTAGCCTGGTAGAGCGCTACGTTCGGGACGTAGAGGCCGGAGGTTCGAATCCTCTCACCCCGACCAGAATTTGCAAAAACCCGCATGGTCTGCCATGCGGGTTTTTTCTTTTCCGGCGCCCGCTGCGTAATGCTTGGCCGATCGCCTGGTCGATCGGCCGGGAGGCGAAGCGGGAAAGCCGTCTGCTATAGTCCCTTTCATCATCGCTTCTACTCGATCACCGCGTGGACAACCTTCCCTTATGGGCGCAAATCTGCGCCATCTTCCTGCTTCTCGTTCTTTCCGGTTTTTTTTCGATCTCCGAAACGTCGATGATGGCGCTCAACCGCCATCGGCTGAAATTTCTGGCTAGCCAGGGATCGCTGCGCGCCCGCACTACGCAGGGGCTCCTCGCGAAGACCGATCAGTTGCTCTCCGTCATTCTCATCGGCAACAACCTGATCAACACGATCATCCCGGTGCTCACGACGTCGATCGCGCTGCGCACGTTCGGTCACAACAACGTCGTGTTGTCGGTGACGACGGGCGTGATCGCGTTCCTGATCATCGTGTTTGCGGAGATCGCGCCGAAGATCGTCGGGGCGACCTTTCCCGAGAAGGTCGCGCTGCCGGCGAGCCTCGTGCTATCGCCGCTCATGCGTATCGCGCGGCCGCTCGTGTGGTTCGTCAATCTCTTCGCCAACGCCATTCTGGCCGCCCTGCACATCAACACAAAGGGCGGCCGCGATCAGCGTTTGTCGCCGGAAGAGTTGCGCACCATCGTGCTGGAAACCGGCAGCTTCATGCCGACCAAGCACCGCAGCATCCTGCTGAACCTGTTCGATCTGGAAAACATCTCAGTCGATGACGTGATGATTCCCCGCCGCCGGATCGAAGCGCTCGATTTCGACGCGCCGTTCGACCAGATCCTGCACCAGCTCGAAACCTGCTATCACAACAAGCTCGTTGTTTATCAGGGCGACATCGACCGCGTGCTCGGCATCCTGCACGTACGCAAGACGCTGTCGGCGCTGCATAACCAGGAACTCGAGCGCGAAACGCTGCGCGAACTGCTCATGGAGCCCTACTTCGTTCCCGCTGGCACGCCGGTTTTTCAGCAGCTTCAGTATTTCCAGGAGAGCGGCCAACGCATTGCGATCGTGGTCGACGAATACGGCGAGTTGCAGGGCCTCGTCACGCCGGAAGACATCATCGAGGAACTGATCGGCGAGTTCACGACGACGATTCCGCGCGGCGCAGGCTCGCGCGGCTGGGACGAGAACGGCGAGTGCATCGTCCCGGGCAGCATGCCACTGCGGGAACTCAACCGCTGGCTGAAGCTCAGCTTACCGACGGACGGCCCCAAGACGCTGAACGGTCTCATCCTCGAAACGCTGGAACAGATTCCGGATGGCGACGTATCGGTGCGTATCGCGGGCGTTCATTTCGAAGTCCTGCGCAGCGACGATCAGTCGATCCGCACCGTCAAAATCTTCCGTCCGCCGACGCCGGGCAAGCGCGTGCTGCGTTAGCCATTCGGACGAGTAGGCGCGGGCAAGCGGGCGCGGGATGATCGGCTCATCTCATTTCGCACCGTGCTCCGATGATCTCCGCCTTCCGCGCCGCCGAACCTTCTCTCGACACCGCATCCGATCCCGACTCGCCCGCCGTCTCGCTGCTCGCGAACACCTTGCGCGAAGCGGCCGAGCGCGGCGCGTCCGATATCCACGTCGAGCCGTCCGAGCACGACTGGCGCATCCGGCTGCGTATCGACGGCGCGTTACACGTGCTGCGCCGCCCGCCACCGCATTTGCGCGATGCATTCGTGACGCGCATCAAAGTGCTGGCGCGCATGGATATCGCCGAGCGCCGCGTGCCGCAGGACGGCCGGCTGCGGCTCGCGCTTGGCGGCAGGCAGATCGGCGACTATCGCGTGAATTCGCTGCCGACGCTCTTCGGTGAAAAGCTCGTGCTGCGTCGGCTGGATGCGCTGCCGCCGGACCTTTCGCTTGGCGCGCTCGGCCTGAGCGAAGCGCAAGGCCGCGTCGTCGAATCGGCGATTCGCGCGCCGCATGGCCTCGTTCTCGTCACCGGCCCGACAGGCAGCGGCAAGACCTTATCCCTCTATTGCTTCCTGCAGATGCTTAACGCCGAAGCGCGCAACATCTGCTCGGTCGAAGACCCGGCCGAGATTCAGCTCGCCGGCATCAACCAGGTCAGCGTGCGCGAGAAGGCCGGCCTGAACTTCGCCGTGGCGTTGCGCGCGTTCATGCGGCAGGACCCCGACGTCATCATGGTCGGCGAGATTCGTGACGCCGAGACCGCTGACGTCGCGGTGAAGGCCGCGCAGACCGGCCATCTGGTGCTGTCGACGCTTCACACGAACGACGCGCCCGCCGCGATCGCGCGCCTCATCGACATCGGCGTGGCGCCGTACAACCTTGCGTCGGCGCTGCGCCTCGTGACCGCGCAACGCTTGGTGCGCAAGCTGTGCGAGACCTGCCGCACGCGCTCGGCGCTCACGCTCGACGACGGCTTTCGTCCGTTCGAGCCGCGCGGCTGCCCGGCGTGTCATGGCATCGGGTATCGCGGGCGAATCGGTGTGCATCAGTTGATGCCGGTTTCGGATGCGATGCGCGAACTCATCGTCGCGCGGTCGGCGACGCATGCGATCTCGCGGCTCGCTCAATCGGAAGGCATGCCCGCGCTGCGCGACGCCGCTTTCGCTCGCGTGCGCGAAGGCGTGACGAGCGTCGCGGAAGCCGTGGACGCGACGGAGATCGTATGAGCGCGCAAGGATCATCGGACATCCGCTTCGGCTGGCGCGGCATCGACGCAGAAGGCGCGCGCATGAGCGGAAAGCTGATCGCGGCCGATGCCGCTTCGGCGCGCGCGTCGTTGCGGCGGGACGGCGTGATCGTCCTCGAACTCGAAGCGCTCGGCGACGCGCCGCCGGCGAAGGCATCGTCGGCGGATGTCGGCGTTTTCACGCGTCAGCTTGCCGGTCTGTTGCGCGCGGGATTGCCGCTCGCCGGCGCACTCGAAATGCTCGGCGACGCGGGCGGACGTGGCGGCCTGCCGCGCATCGTGCGATCGCTTGCACGCGACATCACGCGGGGCGTGCGGTTTTCGGCCGCGCTCACGCGTCATCCGGGGGCGTTCGGCGCGCTTTATTGCCAGCTCGTCGCAGTCGGCGAAGTGGCGGGCGCGTTGCCTGCCGTGCTTGCGCGCCTCGCCGACGATCAGGACCGCGCCAGCGCCCAGCGCGCGAGGTTGCGTGCCGCGCTCGCCTACCCGGTAATGGTGCTGCTGCTGTCGCTCGCGATCACGGCGGGCCTGCTGATCGGCGTGGTGCCGACATTCAAGACGATCTTCGATGGCTTCGGCGCCGCGCTGCCCGCGCCGACGCGCTTCGTGCTCGCGTTGTCCGATGCCGTCGCGCGTCATGCCGTGCCGTTCACGGCGCTCTGCGTCTGCGCGGTGCTGGCCGGTGCGCGATGGCTCCGGCGTTCCCCCCGCGCCCGGGAAACCGCGGACCGCATTACGTTGAAGCTGCCGATAGTCGGCGCGCTGCTGCGGTCGCTCGCCGTCGCCCGATGGAGCCGCGCGCTCGGCACCTTGCTCGCGGCCGGCACGCCGCTATCCGACGCGTTCGATTCCCTCGCGCACGCCACCGGCAATCAGGTGTTCGACCGCGCGACCGTCGAGATCGCGGCGCGACTGCGCAACGGCGAACGTCTGGCTTTTGCGATGCGCGCGCTCGGCTGCTTCCCTCGCGACGTCGTGCAACCGATCGCCGTCGCGGAAGAATCCGGCTCGCTCGACGCGATGCTGCTCGATCTCGCCGCGCTCGCCGATCGTCAGGTGGACGAGCGCATCGGCACATTCGCGAGTTTGTGCGAACCGCTCGTCATCACGGTGCTGGGCGCGCTGGTGGGCGGCCTCGTCATCGCGATGTATCTTCCGATCATCCAGCTCGGCAACGTGGTGTAGCATCGCGGGCCAAAGACATCGCATCCAGATCATGCAGCCTCCGTTCGATCCGTCCGCCGCGCACCATGCGAGCGATTACCTGGCGCCGTTCGCGGCTTTGCCGGTCGTCGCGCAATACGCGTTCGCCGTCGTGTTCGGGCTGGTCATCGGCAGCTTCCTGACGGTCGTCGTGCATCGCTTGCCGGTCATGCTCGAACGCGCGTGGCGCGCCGAATTCGATTCCGCCGTGCCCGATGCTTCCAAAGCGCCCGCCGACGCGTATCCCGCGCGCTTCAATCTCGCGGTGCCGCGCAGCGCATGTCCGCACTGCGGTCACGTGCTGCGTGCATGGGAGAACATTCCGGTCCTGAGCTACCTCGCGCTGAGAGGACGATGCGCGTCGTGCGGCGCGCGCGTCAGTCCGCGCTACCCGTTGATCGAACTGGCGACCGCCGCGCTGGCAGCACTCTCGCTTTACGCTTACGGGCCTGACTGGCCGGCGCTCGCGGCATTCGGCCTGTGCGCGACGCTGCTGGCTGCGAGCCTCATCGATTACGACACGCGCTATCTGCCCGACGTGCTGACGCTGCCGCTGCTGTGGGCCGGGCTGATCGTCAATCTGGGCGAAGGCGGATTTGCAAACCTTCACGACGCAGTCACCGGCGCGATCGCGGGCTATGTCTTTCTGTGGTGCGTGTACTGGATTTTCAAACTGGCGCGCGGCGTCGAAGGCATGGGCTACGGCGACTTCAAGCTGCTGGCCGCAATCGGCGCATGGCTCGGCTGGGGCTCGCTTGCGCAAGTAGTCCTGATCTCGGCGGTGGCGGGCGCGGTCTTCGGCATCGTCGCAACGTGGCGGGGCCGCATGCGCTTCGAAGAGCCGTTGCCGTTCGGGCCGTTCCTTGCGGCGGGCGGGGCGATCACCCTCTTCGTCGGCACGCCGCTTTACGCATTGTTCGGATGAAGACAAGGAGCAGCGGATGTTCAGCATCGGGCTGACGGGCGGCATCGGAAGCGGCAAGAGCACGGTCGCGGACCTGTTCGCGGCGCGCGGCGTGCCGCTCATCGACACGGACATCATCGCGCATCAGGTGACGGCGCCGGGCGGCGTCGCGATGCCGCTGATCGCGAGCGAATTCGGCAGCGGCTTCCTGGCGCCCGACGGCTCGCTCGACCGCGCCAGAATGCGCGAACTCGTCTTCACCGACGACACCGCCAAAGCGCGCCTCGAAGCCGTCCTGCATCCGCTGATACGCGCCGAGACGGAGCGTCAGCGCCACGCGGCGGGCGGCCCGTATCACATCGTCGTGGTGCCGTTGCTCGTCGAATCGGGGAACTGGGCTTCGCGGGTGTCGCGCGTGCTCGTCGTCGATTGCCCGGTGGAGACGCAGATCGAGCGCGTCATGCGGCGAAACGGCTTCCCGCGCGAGCAGGTGCTGGCGATCATCGCGAAGCAGGCATCGCGCGAAACGCGGCTCGCGGCAGCAGACGACATCGTGCTGAACGATGAAGCCGCAACGCTCGAAACACTCGCAACTCAGGTCGACGAACTCCACGCGCGTTATCTGGGGCTCGCCGGGTGACGGTTTTCGAGCGTTGAATATCGAAGAAGTTGCGGATTTTGCCGGGAAAAGCGGTAAATGCGGCGAGAATGTGGCGCGATTTGCTAGGGTTCGGATGCGGCATTAGAATGTGCTGACTTCCGCTCATGGAAGCAACCGACCCACGCCGAGGCGAGCGCGCTTGATCCTTTACGAGTATCCCTTCAACGAGCGAATCCGGACGCTGCTGCGTCTCGAAGACTTGTTCGAGCGCTTCACGTTCTTTCTGACGCAGGAAGATCCTCGGGAGCATCATGTGGCGCTGACCACGCTCTTCGAAATCTCGGAAGTCGCGGGGCGCACGGACCTCAAAGCAGACTTGATGAAGGAACTGGAGCGGCAGCGTCAGACGCTCGCGCCGTTTCGCGGCAATCCGGGTATCGAGCAGGAGGCGCTGGAAGCTGTCCTTGGCGAGATCGAACAAACGCTCGCCGGTTTGGGCGACATGCACGGCAAGACCGGCCAGCATCTTGCGGACAACGAATGGCTTGCCAGCATCCGCAGCCGCACGATCATTCCCGGCGGCACCTGCAAGTTCGATCTGCCGTCGTATTACGCGTGGCAGCAGTTGCCCGTCGAACAGCGCCGTCAGGACATCGCGAGCTGGGTCATGCCGATGCTCGCCCTGCGCGACGCCGCTGCCATCGTGCTTCGGCTTGCGCGCGAGTCGGGCCAGGCGTCGAAAGTCATGGCGATGCAGGGCAGCTATCAGCAGATGCTCTCGGGCCGCACCTATCAGTTGATGCAGGTGCGCGTGTCGCCCGAAGTGCGCGTCATTCCGGAAGCGAGCGCCAACAAGTACATGCTGTGGGTGCGTTTCACCGTGCAGGACGGCGATCTGAAACCGCGCCCTGTCGACGTCGACGTCCCGTTTCATCTGACGCTTTGCAGCCTTTGAACCGCGCGGTCCGGCCTCATATAGTCGATTATCGATTCAACGCCGGCTCAACTCGCCACGCCTCACCGTCATGACCACTGTCGTCAAATGTCCGACCTGCGCCAAGGAAGTGCGCTGGGTCCCGGAAAATCGCTATCGTCCGTTCTGCTCGGAGCGTTGCAAGCAAATCGATTTCGGCGCCTGGGCGGCCGAGAAGTACAAGATTGCGGGCAATTCGCAGGAAACGCCGCCGGACGACGATTCGCACGGCGGCCTCAACTAGCGGCCTCGCGGCTTCAACGCTCCGCTTCCGCCGCGAGCCAGTTCAACACCGGAATGGCGGCGGGTAGAAGCGGCGCGACGGCCACCGGAAGCGCCTGCCACGCGATCGCCTGCCCCTCGCGGCCACGGGGCGTCCCGCTCCAGCCGGTCACCTTGCAGAAAAAGAGACGCACGTAGGCATGCGGATAGTCGTGCTCCAGCGCGCGCCAGAGTTCGCACGCGGTCACGTCGATGCCCAGTTCCTCGTGCAGTTCGCGTGAAAGCGCCGCCTCGACGCTCTCGCCCGCTTCCAGCTTGCCGCCCGGAAACTCCCAATAGCCTTCGTACGGCTTGCCGTCGGGCCGCTGCGCGAGCAGATAGCGCCCGTCCGGCTGAACCATCACGCCGACGGCCACTTCGGTCACCTTGCGGCCATCGGGCGCGACGTCCGTTCGTGCTTCGTTCATGCCGCTCATTGCTTGCGGCCCGACCAGTCGCGCGCGAACTGCCACGCCACGCGGCCCGAGCGTGAACCGCGCTCGAGCGCCCAGACCAGCGCGTCGCCGCGCGCGCTTTCGATTTCGGCCGTTTCGCAACCGAAGTGCTTCAGCCAGTGGCTGACGATCGTCAGATAGTCGTCCTGCTTGAACGGATAAAAGCTCACCCACAGCCCGAAACGCTCGGACAACGAAATCTTCTCTTCGACGACTTCGCCCGGATGAATCTCGCCGTCGGGCATGTGCTTGTACGACTCGTTGTCGCTCATGTACTCGGGCAGCAGATGGCGGCGGTTCGACGTCGCGTAGATCAGCACGTTGTCCGACTGGGCGGCCACTGATCCGTCGAGCGCGACCTTCAGCGCCTTATAGCCCGATTCGCCTTCCTCGAACGACAAATCGTCGCAGAACACGATGAAGCGCTCGGGCCGCGCCGAGATCAGGTCGACGATATCGCCGAGATCGTGGAGATCGTCCTTGTCGACTTCGATCAGACGCAGGCCGTCTTTCGCGTACGCGTTCAGGCAGGCCTTGATGAGCGAGGACTTGCCCGTTCCGCGCGCGCCCGTCAGCAGCACGTTGTTGGCCGGCAGCTTGTTCACGAACTGCCGCGTGTTTTGCTCGATGAGCCCTTTCTGGCGATCGATGTTCTGCAGGTCGTCGAGCGAAATATCTGAGATGGCCGGCACCGGCTGCAAGAAGCCGCGCCCCTGCCGCTTGCGCCACCGGAAAGCCACCGCGGATTGCCAGTCGATATCGGGCGCGGCAGGCGGCAGCATGCCTTCGATACGCGCCAGAACCGCTTCGGCGCGCGTGAGAAATTGTTCGAGTTTGTCCATGTCTCTTTCTTTGCGCGCCGGTTCAGCGCGCGTTACGAGCGGTAATCGGCGTTGATGCTGACGTAATCGTGCGAGAGATCGCAGGTCCAGACGGTTGCCTCGGCGTTGCCACGGCCGAGCACGACGCGAATCGCAATTTCGCTTTTCTTCATCACGCGCTGGCCGTCTTCTTCGCGATAGTCGGGATTGCGCCCGCCGGCCTTTGCGACGAGCACGTCGTCGAGATACAGGTCGATCTTGCCGACGTCGAGGTCCGTGACGCCCGCATAGCCGATGGCGGCCAGGATACGGCCGAGGTTCGGATCGGATGCGTAGAACGCGGTCTTGACGAGCGGCGAATGACCGATCGCGTAGGCGATCTGGCGGCATTCAGCAACATCCTTGCCGCCTTCGACCGTGATCGTCATGAACTTCGTCGCGCCTTCGCCATCGCGCACGATCAGTTGCGCCAGTTCTTGCGCCACGGCCGTCACGGCGTCGCGCAGCGCAGCGTAGGCCGGCGCATCCGTCGACGTGATCGCGGGCAGGCTCGACTTGCCCGACGCGATGAGGATGAACGAATCGTTCGTGGAGGTATCGCCGTCGATGGTAATGCAGTTGAACGAGCGATCCGCCACGTGCTTCACGAGCTCGTCGAGCACCGGCTGCGCAACGGCGGCATCGAAGGCGAGGAAGCCGAGCATCGTCGCCATGTTCGGCTTGATCATGCCCGCGCCCTTGCTGATACCGGACAGCGTGACCGTATGACCGTCGATCTGCACTTGCCGCGACGACGCTTTCGGCAGCGTGTCGGTCGTCATGATGGCTTGCGCGGCGTCGAACCAGTGAGCGGGCTGCTGATTGGCGAGCGCGGCGGGCAGACCGGCTTTGAGGCGATCGATCGGCAGCGGCTCGAGAATCACGCCGGTCGAGAAAGGCAGAATCTGCTGCGGGTCGACGCCCGCGAGACGCCCGAGTTCGGCGCAGGTTTCGCGGGCGTGCGCCATGCCTGGCTCACCGGTACCCGCGTTCGCGTTGCCCGTGTTGACGACCAGCGCGCGAATGCCCTTGCCCCCGGCGCGCACCGCGTCCAGGTGTTCGCGGCACACCGTCACCGGCGCGGCGCAGAAGCGGTTTTGCGTGAACACGCCCGCGACGGTCGCGCCTTCATCGACGCGAATCACGAGCACGTCCTTGCGATTGGGCTTGCGGATGTTCGCTTCGGCCCAGCCTAGCGTGACGCCTGGAACCGGATGCAGCGCGGCGGGATCGATCGAGGGGAAGTTGACAGCCATGTTCGCGACTCGCTGATGGTGGCGAGTGCCGGCCCGATGCGCCGGCACGCTGTGAAAGACTGACGCCGCCTGAAGCTGTGATGCTGCGGACGGCGCCGTGAAACGCTCGGGGCACGCAGCGCGGCCCGGTTGAGACCTGCAAAGACAAACGACGCATTGCTGCGTCGCTCGTCCGTTTTGTCGATCAGAAAGCGCTTATGCCAGCTTTCCGTGACAGTTCTTGTACTTCTTCCCGCTGCCGCACGGGCACGGGTCGTTGCGGCCGACCTTCGGCACTTCCTCGGACGGGCGCGTGGCCACGGTGATGTCGTCGCTCGCCGCCATCGCCTGATTGACCATCTGCGCGGTAGCGGTCGCCGCAGCGGCGGCTGCGGGCGTAGCGGCCGGCGCGGCGGCCGCGTTGAAGTCCGCGTGCGTGAACGACACGTTCTCCAGATGGCTGCCCTTCTCTTCGTACTGCTCGGCGGCTTCTTCCAGTTGCTCCGGCGACTGGATCTGCACGTTCATCACAACGCGCGTGACTTCCTGCTTCACGGAATCGAGCATCGCGGCGAAGAGTTCGAACGCCTCGCGCTTGTATTCCTGCTTCGGATTCTTCTGCGCATAGCCGCGCAGATGGATGCCCTGACGCAGATGATCGAGCGCGGCCAAATGCTCGCGCCAGCGGCTGTCGAGCGTCTGCAGCATGATCGAGCGTTCGAATGCGCTGAACGATTCGCGGCCCACGAGCGCGACCTTCGCCTCGTACGCTTCGTCAGCGGCGGAAAGCACGGCTTCGGAGATTTCCTCGGCGCCGATGGAGTTCGACTCGTTGATCATCTCCTGAATGGCCAGATCCAGCGACCATTCGTTGCGCAGCACTTCCTCGAGTTCCGGCGCGTCCCACTGTTCTTCGATACTGCCCGCCGGAACGAACGTGCGCACGAGATCGCTGATCACGCCGTGACGCATCGCGGCGATGGTCTCCTGCACGTCGTTCGCTTCGAGCAACTCGTTGCGCTGCTGATAGATGACCTTGCGCTGATCGTTGGCGACGTCGTCGTATTCGAGCAGTTGCTTGCGGATGTCGAAGTTGCGCGCTTCGACCTTGCGCTGCGCGCCTTCGATCGACCGCGTGACCATGCCGGCTTCGATCGGCTCGCCTTCCGGCATCTTCAGGCGGTCCATGATCGCGCGAACGCGGTCGCCCGCGAAGATGCGCAGGAGCGGATCGTCCAGCGAGAGATAGAAACGCGAAGAGCCCGGATCGCCCTGACGGCCCGCGCGGCCGCGCAACTGGTTGTCGATACGGCGCGATTCGTGACGCTCCGTGCCGATGATATGCAGCCCGCCCGCAGCCTTCACGTGGTCGTGCAGCGTCTGCCATTCGTCGTGCAGCTTCTGGATGCGCGCGGCTTTTTCTTCTTCGGGAATCGAAAGATCCGCCTCGATGAACGACGCCTGTTTCTCGACGTTGCCGCCGAGCACGATGTCCGTGCCGCGACCCGCCATGTTCGTCGCAATGGTCACGACGCCCGGCCGGCCCGCTTCAGCGACGATCGCCGCTTCGCGTGCGTGCTGCTTCGCGTTGAGCACTTCGTGACGCACGCCCGCCTGCGTCAGCAAGCCGGACAGCAACTCCGACGCTTCGATCGACGTGGTGCCGACGAGCGTCGGCTGGCCGCGCTCGACGCAATCGCGGATATCGCGAATGACGGCGTCGTAACGTTCCTTCGACGTCTTGTAGATCTGGTCCTGCTTGTCGACGCGCTTCGGCGGACGGTTCGTCGGAATCACGACCGTTTCGAGGCCGTAGATTTCCTGGAATTCGTACGCTTCGGTGTCCGCCGTGCCGGTCATGCCGGACAGCTTCGAATACATGCGGAAGTAGTTCTGCAGCGTGATCGAGGCGAGCGTCTGGTTCTCCGCCTGAATCTGCACGTGCTCCTTCGCTTCGACGGCCTGATGCAAGCCGTCCGACCAGCGGCGGCCGGTCATCATGCGGCCCGTGAATTCGTCGACGATCACGACTTCGCCGTTCTGCACCACGTAATGCTGATCGCGATGGAAGAGCGTATGCGCGCGCAGTGCCGCATAGATGTGATGCATCAGCGTGATGTTCTGCGGCGCGTAGACACTTTCGCCTTCGCCGATCAGGCCCCATTCTACGAGCAGACGCTCCGCCTTCTCGTGGCCCGACTCGGTCAGGAACACCTGACGCGCTTTCTCATCGAGCGTGTAGTCGCCCGGCTTCTCGACGCCCGTGCCGTCCGCCTTCTCTTCGCCGATCTGCATTTCGAGCAGCGGCGGCAGCGCGTTCATGCGCACGTAGAGGTCGGTGTGGTCTTCGGCCTGGCCGGAGATGATGAGCGGCGTACGCGCTTCGTCGATGAGAATCGAGTCCACTTCGTCGACGATCGCGAAATTGAGCGGCCGCTGCACGCGCGCATCGGTCTCGTAGACCATGTTGTCGCGCAGATAGTCGAAGCCGAACTCGTTGTTCGTGCCGTAGGTGATGTCGGCTGCGTAGGCTTCCTGCTTTTGCGCGTGCTGCATCTGCGACAGATTCACGCCGCACGAGAGCCCGAGGAAGTTGTACAGGCGAGCCATCCATTCGGCGTCGCGCTGGGCGAGGTAGTCGTTCACCGTCACGACGTGCACGCCCCGGCCCGACAGCGCGTTCAGATACGCCGCGAGCGTGGCGACGAGCGTCTTGCCCTCGCCTGTGCGCATTTCGGCGATCTTGCCGTAGTGCAGGACCATGCCGCCGATCAACTGAACGTCGAAGTGGCGCATCTTCAAGACGCGCCGGCTCGCCTCGCGACAGACGGCGAAGGCTTCGGGCAAAAGCACGTCGAGCGACTCGCCGCCGGCGACGCGCTTGCGGAACTCGTCCGTCTTCGCGCGCAACTGATCGTCCGAATATTTCTCGACGGTCGGCTCGAGGGCATTGATCGCCGCAACGGTCTTTTGGTACTGCTTGATCAGCCGCTGATTGCGGCTGCCAAAAATCTTCTGAAGGAAACCGGTCGTCATCGGATCAGTGTCTGCGTCGCGGCTTCGGAGGACGACAGTTTAAACCTGCGTCCGGGCTCGAAAAACCTCGGCGACTTAAGTCCATTGGGTGAAATTCGAATCGGGAATTTTAGCACGCGAGTCAAGCACGCCTTGCGTCGGCGTGGGCTCGCGGACGTCGGCGGAACGCGACAGTCAACCGCTTGAAAGCTCGGCTGCGCGGGCGTCGGTACAAGGCATCCGGGCGTTCCGGGCGGCGGGCTCGCGGTACAATCGATGGGTCGCGTCATGCGTCCGTCGATTAAAAAATGAGCCGTTTTTCTACAAATTCAAGGTATCCGCCCAGGCGGCTGGATCCGCGCCGGCCGCAAGCCGTCGCTGACGTGCTCGGCCGGACCGAAGCTTTCCGCGCATTGCGTGCGGGCGTTGAGCAAATGGCGGCGCTACAACGTGATCTGACGGCGCTTCTGCCAGACTATCTCGCCGCCAACATCGAACCCGGCTTCATCAAGGATGGCGTGCTCGCGCTCTTCGCCGCGCATAATGCGCTCGCGGCGCGTCTGCGTCACATGGAGCCGCGCCTACTTGCCGATCTTCAGCAACGCGGCTGGGCGGTCGATTCGCTGCGAATCCGCGTGCGTCCGCAAGCGGTGAGAGAAGCCGCGCCGCCGAAGCAGGCGCGCATGTCGGCGGCGGGGGCATCGGCATTGCATGAACTGGCTGAGTCGCTGGCGCCGTCGCCGCTGCAGGAGGCGCTCGCGCGCATGGCCGCGCGCCACCAGGGCCGCGGACAAAAAAAATGAGCGGCGCTTTCGCTGCCGCTCACCTTGTTCCGCTTGCCGCTTTCCGCTTTCCGCTTGCCGCCCGCCGATGGTCAGGCGAATGCGGTCTGCGTATCGAACGCGAAACCGCGTGGCGCTTTCTGCGTGTCGTCGAACGTGACGATTTCATAGGCGTCTTCGTTCGCCAGCAGTTCGCGCAGCAGCATGTTGTTCATCGCGTGGCCGCCCTTGTACGCCTTGTACGCCGCCAGCAACGGATGTCCGGCTACATACAGGTCGCCGATGGCGTCGAGCACCTTGTGCTTAACGAACTCGTCGTCATAGCGCAGGCCGTCGTTATTCAGGATGCGGTACTCGTCCAGCACGATCGCGTTGTCCATGCTGCCGCCGCGTGCGAGGCCCAGTTCGCGCATCATTTCGACTTCGTGCGCAAAACCGAACGTGCGTGCGCGCGCGATTTCGCGAACGTACGACGTCGTCGCGAAGTCCACTTCCAGTGCCTGCCCCGTCTTGTCGACGGCGGGATGACGGAAGTCGATGGTGAAGCTCAGCTTGAAACCGAAGAAGGGCTCGAGGCGCGCGAACTTGTCGCCGTCGCGCACTTCCACCGGCTTCCTGACCTTGATGAATTTCTTCGGCGCGTTCTGCTCTTCGATACCCGCCGACTGAATCAGAAACACGAAGGAAGCAGCGCTGCCGTCCATGATCGGAATCTCTTCGGCGGTTACATCGACGTACAAGTTGTCGATGCCCAGACCCGCGCACGCCGACATCAGGTGCTCGATGGTCGACACGCGCGCGCCGTCCTTCTGCAACACCGATGCGAGCCGGGTGTCGCCGATCGCCATGGCCGAGACCGGAATGTCTACCGGCTGCGGCAGGTCGACCCGCGAGAAGACGATGCCCGTCCCCGCCGGCGCCGGTCGCAGCGTCAGATCGACCTTGCGGCCGGAGTGAAGGCCGATTCCCACGGTTTTGACGACGGTCTTGATTGTTCGCTGCTTCAACATGATTTTAGTCCGATAGCATTCCCGATAAAGAGAATTAATCGCACGCAGAATTCTAATAGATCGAAGTATACTCGATTCGGAACATTTCGTCCCAAACCAAGGCGTATCAACTGTTTCCCTGTGTTACGCCGCGATGTCGGGCGAGTCAAGTGAAACGGGCCGATGGCCGGAATGGAGGCATTTCCGGTCATCGGCCCTAAGTTGTCGCCGATTGCGAGGACGTCTTTCAGCGTTGCGTAACTACAACGACACGCAACGCGACGCCACTGCCATCAGTTCAACGTCGCCAGGATGCTTCGAGCGTCGCTGACTTCGAACTTGCCGGGCGCTTCGACAGCGAGCGTCTTGACCACGCCGTTGTCGACCACCATCGCGTAGCGCTGGGAACGAATTCCCATGCCGCGCTCGGTCAAATCCTGATCCAGTCCGAGTGCCTGAGTGAAACGCGCACTGCCGTCCGCAATCATCTTCACCTTGCCCGCGGTTTGAAGATCGCGTCCCCACGCGTTCATCACGAACGCGTCGTTGACGGAAACGCACCAGATTTCGTCGATGCCCGCGGCGAACAACTCATCCGCTGCGTCGACGTAGCCCGGCACGTGCCTGGCGGAGCACGTTGGCGTGAACGCGCCCGGCAATCCGAAGATCACCACGCGCTTGCCTGCGGCCCGCTCGCGCGCCGGGAACCCGTTCGGTCCCACGGCACAGCCCTCGCTCGCCACTTCGATGAACTCGAAGAGACGCGCATCAGGCAACGTTTCACCCACTTCGATCATGCTCGGTCCTTCCCTCGTCAGTGCCCGGACATCCCTGGCGCTCATTCGTCCCGCAGTGCCACCGATGCGTGCTTCGACGGTTCAGGTTTCATTTGCCTTCGGCAAATTCGCGGGCGGCTGGCCACGGCCTGGCGTCGTTACTTCGACGCGGCCTTGGACAGTCGCCCCACGCGAAACCTGCATCGCCGGTTCACGCTCGACGTGCCTGCGGTGGCTGGACTGCTCGTGCCAGCAACCGAAAGGCGCGGGGCCTGTCAGTCCGCTTGCTTGCGCAGGAACGCGGGGATGTCGTACGTATCGACACCCTTCTCCTGCAATGCCTGCACATGCGATGCCGCGGTTTCACGCGTCGAGCGCCACACTGCCGGCGTATCGAGTTGACCGTAGTCCGTCGTCTGACCGTGCTGCGGCGCGTAGTTGCCATGCGCTGCATGCGCGACCGGCTGATTGTCGGTGCCGGTGCGCAGAAGCGTCATCGGCGCTTGCTGCTGCTTCTTCGCCGCACGGCCGAGGCCCGTCGCAACCACCGTCACGCGCAGGGCATCGCCCATTGCGTCGTCGTACACGGCGCCGAAAATCACCGTGGCGTCGTCGGCTGCGTAGGACTTGATCGTGTTCATCACTTCGCGCGTTTCAGACAGACGCAGCGAACGGCTCGACGTGATGTTCACCAGCACGCCGCGCGCACCCGACAGGTCCACGCCTTCGAGCAGCGGGCTCGCCACGGCCTGTTCAGCCGCGAGACGCGCACGATCGACGCCGGCGACCGTCGCCGTGCCCATCATGGCCTTGCCCTGCTCGCCCATCACCGTCTTCACGTCTTCGAAGTCGACGTTGACGAGACCATCGACATTGATTATCTCAGCGATGCCCGCGACGGCGTTGTTCAGCACGTCGTCCGCGCACTGGAAGCACTTGTCCATCTCGGCATCGTCGCCCATCACTTCGAAGAGCTTGTCGTTCAGCACGACGATCAGCGAATCGACGTGATCTTCCAGTTGCTGCGAGCCGGCTTCAGCGACGCGCATGCGGCGGCCGCCTTCGAACTCGAACGGCTTGCTGACGACGCCGACCGTCAGAATGCCCATTTCCTTCGCAATCTGCGCGACGACCGGCGCCGCGCCCGTACCCGTGCCGCCACCCATGCCCGCGGTGATGAACACCATATGGGCGCCACGCAGCGCGTCGGCGATGCGCTCGCGTGCATCTTCCGCCGCTTCCTTACCCTTCTCCGGCTTGGCGCCTGCGCCCAGGCCGGTCATGCCCAGTTGCAGGACCGCCGGCGCGCGCGAGCGAGCCAACGCCTGCGCGTCGGTGTTCATTACGATGAAATCGACGCCTTGCACACCCCGATTGATCATGTGCTGAACGGCGTTGCCGCCCGCACCGCCAACTCCGACCACCTTGATGATCGTTCCGTTGGTTTCCGTTTCCAGCATTTCGAAATCCATGTTGCCTCCGTCAAGAATGAAGATCGGCGTTATCCGGTGAGAGATCGGGCAACCTCTCGCCGCGCGCTAGCCGCCGGTACCGGCGCGAATTATATTCACTGCTTACATAAATTTGTTCGTACTGCTGTGCTGCGCTCGGGCTTTAGAAGTTTCCGAGGAACCAGTCCTTCATTCGCGTGAGCACTTGCCCCATCGATCCGTTCTGCACCGCGACCTTGCGGCCGCGCATGCGCTGCGAGCGTCCTTCGGCGAGCAGGCCCATCGCGGTCGAGTAGCGCGGGTTGCGCACGACATCCGCGAGACCGCCTGCATACTCCGGCACGCCAATGCGCACGGGCTTCAGGAAGATGTCTTCGCCGAGCTCGACCATGCCGGGCATCATCGCCGCGCCGCCGGTCAGCACGACGCCGCTCGACAGCAGCTCTTCGTAGCCGGATTCGCGCACGACCTGCTGCACGAGCGAGAACAGTTCTTCGACGCGCGGCTCGACCACCGCCGCCAGCGCCTGGCGCGACAACGTGCGCGGACCGCGTTCGCCGAGGCCCGGCACTTCGATCATTTCGTCCGGATCGGCGAGCGCCTGCTTCGCGATGCCGTAGCTCACCTTGATGTCTTCCGCGTCGGGCGTCGGCGTGCGAAGCGCCATGGCGACGTCGCTCGTGATCTGGTCGCCGGCGATCGGAATCACCGCCGTATGACGGATCGCGCCTTCGCTGAAGATCGCGATATCGGTCGTGCCGCCGCCGATATCGACGAGCACGACGCCCAGCTCCTTCTCGTCCTCGGTCAGCACCGCGAGCGACGACGCAAGCGGTTGCAGAATGAGGTCGTTCACCTCGAGCCCGCAGCGGCGCACGCACTTGACGATGTTCTGCGCCGCGCTCACCGCGCCCGTGACGATATGCACCTTCACTTCGAGGCGGATGCCGCTCATGCCGATCGGCTCGCGCACGTCCTCCTGCCCGTCGATGATGAATTCCTGCGTCAGGATATGCAGCACCTGCTGATCGGTCGGGATGTTGATGGCCTTCGCCGTCTCGATCACGCGCGCGACATCGGTCTGCGTCACTTCCTTGTCCTTGATCGCGACCATTCCGCTCGAATTGAAGCTGCGGATGTGACTGCCCGCGATGCCGGTGAAGACGTTGGTGATCTTGCAATCCGCCATCAGCTCGGCTTCCTCGAGCGCGCGCTGAATGGATTGCACCGTGGCCTCGATATTGACCACGACGCCCTTCTTCAACCCCTTCGAGTCGCTCTGACCGAGTCCGATCACCTCGTAGTGGCCCTCGCCCTTCAATTCGGCGACGATCGCGACCACCTTCGACGTTCCGATGTCGAGGGAAACCAGCAGGTCTTTGTAGTCTTTGCTCATAGCGTGCTCATGCCTGTGATGTCTGCTTACTTCTTGGCCTTGTCGGTGTCGTTGATGAAGCGCATGCTGGCGGCGCGTATCGCGAAGCCATTGGGGTAACGCAAATCCGCATATTCGATCTCCTTGCCCCACCGCCCCGTCACGGAGGGCCACGATGCGACGAACCGCCTGGTGCGGTCATACAACGTGTCCTGATTGCGCTCGCGACCGAGCTCGATCTGCGTGCCGTTCGAGAGCTTGACTGTCCACGCGAAGCGCGGCGACAGCGTCACTTCCTCGGGCTGCGCATCGAGCGGCGCAAACCACTTCTGAAAATCGTGATAACGCGCGACGACTTCCTTCGCCGTGCCTTCCGGACCGTCGAACGCGGGCAGGTCGTCGTCGAGCTCGCCCTGGTTCGCGGTGAAAAGCTCGCCGTCGACGCTCACCAGTTGATCGTTGCCCCACGTGCCGAGCGGCTTGTACTCCTCGAGCGTCACCGCGAGGGCGTTCGGCCATACGCGGCGCACGCTCGCATGACGCACCCACGGCATCTGTTCGAACGCGGTCCGCGCGGTATCGAGATCGACGGTAAAGAAGTTGCCCTTCAAATGCCCGACCACGCTCGCACGCACCGTCGGCGTATTGATGTGCTGCGTGTCGCCGTCGATCTGAATTTCGCGCAGGCGGAACTCGGGACGCTGGATCGCCCATACGCCCGCGGCGCATAGCAGCATCAGCACGAGCATGGCGTGCAGCGCGCTGGCGGCGAGGTTCATCTGGCGAACGTTGTTCCACATGGCTCGTGCTTCGTCTTGTTCCGTTGATCCTGCGTTAGCTCGTAAGCGTGAGCGACAACACCTTCACGACCAGGTCCTTGTAGCTGATGCCGACCGCCCGCGCGGCCTTTGGCGGCAGCGAGTGATCGGTCATGCCGGGCGCGGTGTTCACTTCGAGGAAGTACGGGTTGCCGTCCGCGTCCAGCATGAAATCGGCGCGGCCCCAGTCGGTGCAACCGAGCATGTCGAACGCGCGCTGCGTCAACTGCTTCATGCGCGTTTCCTCCGCGTCCGTCAGGCCGCAGGGAATCAGGTATTGCGTGTCGTCGGCGACGTACTTCGCGTGGTAGTCGTAGAACTCGCCCGCCGGAATGATCCGGATGACCGGCAAGTCGAGATCGCCCGCGATGCAGCACGTGTACTCGCCACCGCCTTCGATGCTCTTCTCGACGATCACGATCTTGTCGAACTGCGCGGCCTGCTCCAGCGCCGGCACAAGCGACTCCGCGTTCTTCACCTTGATGACCGCGACGCTCGATCCTTCGCTCGCGGGCTTCACGAAGAGCGGCAGGCCGAGCCTGGCGACGATGTCCTGCGCGCGCGATGCATAGTCGTCGCCGCGCACGACGGTCTCGAACGGCGGCGTCGGGATGCCGGTCTGCTGCCAAACGAGCTTCGTGCGCAGCTTGTCCATGCCGAGCGCGGACCCGAGCACGCCGCTGCCGGTGTACCGGATGCCGTAGAAGTCCAGCGCGCCCTGCAACTGGCCGTTCTCTCCATAACCGCCATGCAGCGCGATGAACGCGCGCTCGAAGCCTTCGGCTTTCAGATCGGAGAGCGGACGCTCGGCGGGATCGAACGGATGCGCGTCGACGTCGGCGTCGCGCAGTCCTTCGAGCACGAGCCGGCCCGAATTGAGCGAGACTTCGCGCTCCGCGGAATTTCCGCCGAGAAGCACGGCCACTTTGCCGAAGACTTTCGGATCGATGTTGTTCACTGTGTTGCTCATTGCGTCGCTCATTGCTGTCATCACTGCGGCTGGCTCTGCGCGAGCCGTCCGCATACACCGCCGATGGAACCCGCGCCCATCGTGATCACTACGTCGCCATTGCGCGCGATGGTCGTCAGCGCGTCGGGCACCTCATCCACCGTTTCGACGAACACCGGCTCGACCTTCCCGGCGACGCGGATCGCACGCGCGAGCGCGCGGCCATCGGCGGCGACGATCGGCGCTTCGCCGGCTGCGTAGACATCGGTGAGGACGAGAGCGTCGACCGTCGAGAGCACCTTGACGAAGTCCTCGAAGCAGTCGCGGGTGCGCGTGTAGCGATGCGGCTGGAATGCAAGCACGAGACGCCGGTCGGGAAATGCGCCGCGCGCCGCCGCGACCGTCGCGGCCATTTCCACCGGGTGATGACCGTAGTCGTCGATCAACGTGTACGCGCCTTCGTTGTCAGTCGTCTTCACTTCGCCGTAGCGCTGGAAGCGCCGGCCGACACCGTTGAAGTCGGCGAGCGCCCTCTGGATATCGGCATCCGCAACTTCGAGTTCAGTCGCAATCGCGATGGCCGCGAGCGCGTTCTGCACGTTGTGCAGGCCGGGCAGGTTCAGCACGATATCGAGCGGCGGCGCGTCTTCGCGCATCGTCGTGAAATGCATGCGGCCGCCGCGCGCCTCGATGTTCACCGCGCGCACTTGCGCTTCCGCGCCGATGCCATAGCGGATGATCGGCTTCGACACGAACGGCAGGATTTCGCGCACGTTCGGGTCGTCGACGCACAGCACCGCGATGCCATAGAACGGCAGCCGGTGCGTGAACTCGATGAACGCCTGCTTGAGCCGCGCGAAGTCGTGGCCGTAGGTGTCCATGTGATCGGCGTCGATGTTCGTGATGACTTCGATCACCGGGAAAAGATTCAGGAACGACGCATCCGATTCGTCCGCTTCCGCGACGATGAAATCGCCCGTGCCGAGCCGCGCGTTCGCGCCGGCGCTGATCAGCCGCCCGCCGATCACGAAGGTCGGATCGAGCCCGCCTGCGGCGAGCACGCTCGCAACGAGCGACGTGGTCGTGGTCTTGCCATGCGTGCCCGCAATCGCGATGCCCTGCTTCAGGCGCATCAGTTCCGCGAGCATCACAGCGCGCGGCACGATCGGCACGCGGCGATGGCGCGCGGCGAGCACTTCGGGATTGTCGGGCCGCACGGCCGTCGATACGACGACCGCATTCGCGCCTTCGATGTTCTCTTCGCGATGACCGATCTCGACACGCGCGCCGAGCGCACGCAGCCGCTCCGTAACCGCGTTTTGCGAGAGGTCCGAACCGCTGACCTGATAACCGAGATTGAGCAGCACTTCAGCGATGCCGCTCATCCCCGCTCCGCCGATGCCGACGAAGTGAATGTGCTTGACGATATGTTTCATGTCTTAATGTGCCTCCCGAGCTTGCGCGTTCAGACGCGCGCCGGCCACGTCGGCGCAGATGCTCGCGACCCGTTCGGTCGCGTCCGGCTTCGCCAGCGCGCGCGAGCGCACGGCCATTTCGGCGAGCGTCTCCCGCGACTGCGCACGCAACCAGCCGGCGAGCTTTTCCGCCGACAAATCGCGTTGTTGTATCAATTCAGCAGCGCCGTTCCTTGCGAGGAACGCGCCGTTGGTCGTCTGGTGATCGTCGACGGCGAACGGGAACGGCACGAAGAGCGCGGCCACGCCGACCGCCGCGATTTCCGAAACCGTCATCGCGCCCGAGCGGCAGATCACGAGATCGGCGGATGCGTAAGCACTTGCCATGTCCTCGATGAACGGCACAAGTTGCAAGTCCTCACCGCGCGCCAAACCCGCCGCCGCGTAGTTCGCTTCCAATGCTTCGATGTGCTTTGCGCCCGCCTGATGCACGATGCGCGGACGAACATCGGCGGGAAGCAATGCAAGCGCTTTCGGCACCGTTTCGTTCAGCGCGGCAGCGCCAAGACTTCCGCCGACCACGAGCACGTTCAGCTTTCCCGAGCGAGCGGTGTAGCGTTCTTTGGGCGGCAATGTCTCGTTAAGTTCCGCACGAATCGGATTGCCGGTCCATTCGGCATTCGGCAACGCATCGGGGAACGCGACGAGCACGCGCTTCGCAAGATGCGCGAGCACCTTGTTTGCTAGGCCCGCGATCGAATTCTGTTCGTGCAGCACGAGCGGACAGCCCGCGAGCTTCGTCATGACGCCCGCCGGGAACGTGATGTAGCCGCCCATGCCGAGCACGACGTCCGGCCTGACCTGGCGCAGCACGCGCAGACTTTGCGAACACGCGCGCAGCAGATTCACGGGCAGCATCAGCTTGGTCTTGATGCCCTTGCCGCGCACGCCGCCGAAGCGCACCGCTTCCATCGGAATGCCGTGCTTCGGGACGAGCGTCGCTTCCATGCCGCTCGCGTTGCCGAGCCACACGACGCGCCATCCGCGCGCCTGCATCCAGTGCGCAACGGCCAGCCCCGGAAACACGTGGCCGCCGGTGCCGCCGGCCATGACCATCAGCGTGCGGTTGTTCTGCGCGGTCATACCTTTCCTCCGCGCATCAGTACGCGATTCTCATAGTCGACGCGCAGCAGTACCGCCAGCGCGACGCAGTTCAGCAAGATGCCCGAGCCGCCGTAGGAAACGAGCGGCAGCGTGAGACCTTTGGTCGGCAAGAGGCCGAGGTTCACGCCCATGTTGATGAAGGTCTGCGCGCCGAACCAGATGCCGACGCCCTTCGCCATCAGGCCCGCGAACGTGCGGTCGAGCGCGAGCGCCTGACGGCCGATTTCGAACGCGCGGCGCACGATCCAGTAGAACAGCAGAATGACGCAGATGACGCCGACGAACCCCAGTTCTTCGCCGATCACCGCGAGGATGAAGTCGGTATGCGCTTCGGGCAGATAGTTGAGCTTCTCGACACTGCCGCCCAGTCCGACGCCGAACCATTCGCCACGCCCGAACGCGATGAGCGAGTGCGTCAGTTGATACGCCTTGCCTTGCGCGTAACGGTCGTCCCACGGATCGAGATAAGCGAAGATCCGCTCGCGACGCCACGGCGACAGCCACACGAGCATCGCGAACGTGCCCACCGCCGTCAGCACGAGGCCGCCGAACAGCTTGCCGTTCACGCCGCCGAGGAACAGCACGCCCATTGCGATCGCGGCGATCACCATGAACGCGCCCATGTCCGGTTCGAGCAGAAGCAGCGCGCCGACCGCGCCGACCGCGACGGCCATCGGCAGAAAGCCCTTGCCGAAGCTATGCATGAACTCCTGCTTGCGGACCGTGTAGTTCGCGGCGTAAATCGTGACCGCGAGCTTCATGATCTCCGACGGCTGCATGTTCGAAATTCCAAGCGGAATCCAGCGGCGCGCGCCGTTCACGCCCTTGCCGATGTGCGGAATCAGCACGATGATCAATAGCACGAGCGCGAGCAGAAACAGCTTCGGCGCGTACTTTTCCCACGTCTTCACCGGAATCTTGAAGGCGATGACCGCGCCGACGAGCGCCGTCGTGACCGACACGAGGTGACGCACGAGGAAGTGATAGTCGCGGTATTGCGCGTACTTTGGCGAATCGGGCATGGCGATCGACGCCGAATACACCATCACGATGCCGAGACCGAGCAGCGCGATCATCACCCACAGCAGCGAATAATCGTAGTCGAGCATGCGCGAGCGCGCGGGACGCACGCCGTTGACCGCGCTCGAAATGCCGTCTGCGCTCTCCGTGCGGCGGACACGCGCGCTCGCGCCTGAAACTCCGGCGAGCGAGTCGTTTGCCACCGCGTTGCGCTGGCCGGTCAGTTTCGATCCGAAGCGTTCCGACCAGCTCATAGCATCACTCCCCGCGCTGCGGCGATTTCTTCGACCGCGCCACGAAACACGTCGGCGCGGTGTGCATAGTTCCTGAACATGTCGAGGCTCGCGCAGGCTGGCGAGAGCAACACCGCGTCGCCGGCTTCCGCGATGCGCGCGGCGGCGTGCGTCGCGGCTTCGAGCGTCGCGTGATGTTCGAGCGCGACGCCCGTCGATGCGAGCGTCTCGCGGATGCGCGGCGCGTCACGGCCGATCAGCATCACCGCGCGAGCCCAGCGCGCGACCGGCGCTTCGAGCGGCGAGAAGTCCTGGCCCTTGCCATCGCCGCCGGCGATCAGCACGACGCGCTGCGCGAGGCCATCGAGCGCGGCGACCGTTGCGCCGACGTTGGTGCCCTTGCTGTCGTCGACGTAATCGACGCCGTCGATCTGAGCGATCACTTCCACGCGATGCGGCTCGCCCCGGTACTCACGCAGGCCGTGCAGCAACGCGGCGAGCGGCAGGTCGATGGCGCGCGCGAGCGCCAGCGCGGCGAGCGCGTTGGCGGCGTTATGCAGGCCGCGAATGCGCAGCGCATCGGCCGGCATGAGGCGCTTCGCGACCACGTTTGGCGCGGCCGCTTCCTGCTTGCGACGGCGCGATGTCGCCGGTTCGCTGGCGGCGTCGCGATCGATGCCTTGCGCGAGCCACGCGATGCCGTTGTCGCGCAGCAAGCCGTAGTCGCCGAGAGTCGACGGTTCATCGAGGCCGAAGGTCACGACGCGGCCCGGCGCAACGTTGGCCGCGAGCGCCATCGTGCGGGCGTCGTCGCGATTCAGCACGCGCGTGGTGCGCGGGCCGAAGATGCGGCCTTTCGCGGCGGCGTAGGCATCGAGACCGCCGTGCCAGTCGAGATGATCCTGCGTGATGTTGAGCACCGCGGCGGCATCCGGCTCGAAGGTATGCGCGGTTTCGAGCTGGAAGCTCGACAACTCGAGCACCCACACATCGGGCAATGCGGTTTGATCGATGGCTTCCGCGAGCTTGTCGAGCATCGCCGGGCTGATGTTGCCCGCCACTGCCACGCGCTTGCCCGCGCGCTCGCACAGAAGACCGGTGAGCGCGGTCGTCGTGGTCTTGCCGTTCGTGCCGGTGATCGCGAGCACCTTCGGCTGATAGCCGTTCACGGCGAGTCCGGCGAGCGCCTGCGCGAAGAGTTCCAGTTCGCCCCATACGGGGATGCCGCGTTCTTTCGCCGCGGCGACGAGCGGCGCGAGATCCGGCGCGAGCGGCGACAGACCCGGGCTCACGGCGACGAGTTCGATACCGCCGTCGAGCAGTTCGGTCGTGAACGCGCCGCCGACGAAGTCCGCATCGATGTTGTGGATGACGAGCTCGGACAGGTTCGGCGGATTCTCGCGCGTGTCGGCGATCCGCAGGCGGCAGCCGTGCCTGGCGCACCAACGCGCCATCGCGAGGCCGGATTCACCGAGCCCCAGCACGAGCACCATCGGACTTTGCCGACCGGAAAACTTCTCGCCAAACATCGCTTTACCTTTGATCTAAACCAGAGACAGATGAACCTTCGGGTGCCCGGGAATCAACGCAGCTTCAACGTCGACAAGCCAAACAGACACAACATCAACGTGATGATCCAGAAGCGCACGACCACTTGCGTTTCCGTCCAGCCGGACAGTTCGTAGTGGTGATGCAGCGGCGCCATCTTGAAGAAGCGGCGGCCCTCGCCATAACGGCGCTTCGTGAACTTGAACCAGAAGACTTGCAGCATCACAGAAAGCGTTTCCGCGACGAAGATACCGCCCATGATGAACAGCACGATTTCCTGACGCACGATCACCGCGATGGTCCCGAGCGCGCCGCCGAGCGCGAGCGCGCCGACATCGCCCATGAAGACCTGCGCGGGGTGCGTGTTGTACCAGAGGAACGCGAGGCCCGCGCCACCCATCGCCGAACAGAAGATCAGCAGTTCGCCCGCGCCGGGAATGTGGGGGAACAGCAGGTACTTCGAATAGACCGAGCTGCCCATCACGTAGGCAAACGCGCCGAGCGACGCGCCCACGAGCACGACCGGCATGATGACGAGACCGTCGAGGCCATCGGTGAGATTGACTGCGTTGCTCGACCCGACGATCACGAAGTACGTCATCGCGATAAAGCCCCACACGCCGAGCGGATACGTGATCGACTTGAGGAAGGGCAGCATCAGATCGGCGCGTGCGGGCAGGCCCATCGAGAGGCCGCTGCGCACCCACGCCATGAAGAGATCGAACACGCGCGCGTTGTTCGCTTCCGACACGCTGAACGCGAGATACACCGCGGCGAAAATGCCGATCACCGATTGCCAGAAATACTTCTCGCGCGACGACATGCCGCGCGGGTCCTTGTGCACGACCTTGCGATAGTCGTCCACCCAGCCGATCACGCCAAAGCCGAACGTGACGAGCATCACGATCCACACGAAGCGATTCGTGAGGTCGGCCCACAGCAACGTAGACACCGCAATGCCGATGAGAATGAGCACGCCGCCCATCGTCGGCGTGCCGGACTTGACGAGGTGCGTCTGCGGGCCGTCTTTGCGCACGGCCTGGCCGACTTTCATCGCGGTCAGTTTGCGGATCACCCACGGGCCGCAGACGAGACCGATCAACAACGCCGTCGCCGTGGCTCCCACGGCGCGGAAAGTAATGTAGGTGAACACGCGCATGAAGCTGGCGTCATTCTGAAGCCATTGCGCGAGTGCGAGTAGCATGCTGGGCCTTCTCTTTCAGTGAGTCAGTGTGCTGCGGGCGCGGCGCCCGAAGCGGGTTGTTGTGGGCTCGTGAGGGCGTCAACCACGCGTTCCATCTTCATGAAACGCGAGCCTTTCGCGAGATACGTTGCACCGGGTCCGAACCCGGCTTGTTCGAGTGCCTCGAGCAGTGCGCCGACATCGTCGAAATGCGCGCCGGTCTGCTTCGATGCCGCTGCGTTGAATGCGTTCACTGAATCGCGGCTGGCGTCGCCGAGCGCGAAGAGCGCATCGATGCCGCGTTGCGCCGCATAAGCGCCGACTTCGCGATGAAACGCCGGCCCTTCTTCACCGACTTCGCCCATGTCGCCCATCACGAGCACGCGCGGCGATGGCTGCGCGGCGAGCACGTCGATGGCTGCGCGCATGGAATCGGGATTGGAGTTGTACGTATCGTCGATGACGGCCGCGCCCTTCAGCGCGCCGATCAGCGCGCGCTTGACCTGCAAGCGGCCCTTCACCGGCTGGAACGCTTCGAGGCCGCGCCTGATCGCGTCGAGCGACACGCCGGCGGCAAGCGCCGCAGCCGTTGCCGCGAGCGCGTTGCGCGCGTTGTGCTCGCCGAGCACGGCCAGCGTCACGTCGATTGCGCCTTGCGGCGAGCGCACGTGCACCGTCGTCCCGCTGATCGTCCCGGTGACGGCGGCCTTCGATTCGTCGCCGGTGAGCGCGAAGTCCATGATCGGATTGCCGGTCGCGGCGACGCGCCAGATGCTCGCGTAATGGTCGTCGGCGGGAAACACGGCCGTGCCGGTTTCGCCGAGCGCATGAATGACCGAAGCGTGTTCGAGCGCGACCGCTTCGACCGTCGCCATGAATTCCTGATGCTCGCGCTGCGCGTTGTTGACGACCGCGACGGTCGGCGCCGCGATCTTGCCAAGCTCCGCCGTTTCGCCCGGATGATTCATGCCCAGCTCGACCACCGCCAGCTCGTGCGCCGCGCTCAGGCGAAACAGCGTGAGCGGCAAGCCGATGTCGTTGTTGAAGTTGCCCGCCGTCGCGAGACGCGCTTGTTCGCCGACGGCCGCCGCGAAGATCGACGCGATCATTTCCTTGACCGTCGTCTTGCCGTTGCTGCCCGTGACGGCGACGAGCGGCATCGTGTAGCGCTTGCGCCAGCCGTGCGCCAACGCACCGAGCGCCGCGCGCGTGTCCTTTACCTTGATGACAGGAAGCGGCCAGGCATCCGAATTGCGCAGCTCGCGCGAAACGAGCGCCGCAGCCGCGCCGCTCTTCGCAACCTGATCCAGGAAATCATGCGCATCGAAGCGATCGCCCTTCACCGCGACGAAAAGATCGCCCGCCTGAATGGCGCGGCTATCCGTCACGACGCGTTCGATCGCAATGCTTTCATCGCCGATGAGCGTCGCGCCGGGAATCAGCGCAGCGGCTTCGCGCAAGCTGAACATGGTCATTCGGAACCCCCGCGCTGCGTCGCGCGTGCTGCAAGCGCGAGGCGCGCGTGGTCCTGATCGGAGAACGCGCGCTTCTTGCCCATGATTTCCTGTGTGGCTTCGTGGCCTTTGCCGGCCAGCACGACGACATCCTCCCGCGCCGCCGACCGCACGGCTTGCAGGATGGCGCTCGCGCGATCTTCGATACGCCGCGCTTTCGCGGCGTCCTTCATGCCGGCGGCGATCTGATCGATGATGGCGAGCGGATCTTCGCTGCGCGGGTTGTCGCTCGTGATGACGACCTGATCCGCGAGACGTTCCGCGATCTCGCCCATCAGCGGGCGCTTGGTCGCGTCACGGTCACCGCCGCAACCGAACATGCAAATAAGCTCGCCGCCGCGCGCATTCGCAATCGGGCGAAGCGCGGCGAGCGTTTTGTCGAGCGCATCGGGCGTGTGCGCGTAATCGATAACGACGAGCGGCTCGTCGCTTTGCAGCCGGCCGCCGAGACGCTCCATGCGCCCGTTGACCGATTCGAGCTTCGCAATGCGCGCAATGGCGGCATCGAACGGGACGCCCACTTCGAGCAGCACTCCAAGCACGGCGAGCAGGTTGCTGACGTTGAACGTGCCGAGCGTGCTGACTTCGACTTCGGCTTCGCCCCAATCGGACGAAAGATGAAACGCGGTGCCGGTAGCCGTCGCGCGGACGTGCGTGGCAAGGAGCATCGCGTCGGCGCTCGGGGCGGCATCGGCGGGCATTTCGACGCCGTAAGCAATCGTGCGGACCTTGCCGCGCAGCGAGGCGATCAGGCGCTGGCCGGCGGCATCGTCACGATTGACGATCGCCGTTTTCAGCGACGGCCACGCGAACAGACGCGCCTTCGCCGCTTCGTATGCCTCGAACGTGCCGTGATAATCGAGATGGTCCTGCGTCAGATTCGTGAAGATGGCGATGTCGAAATCCGTGCCGTTCACGCGTCCCTGATGCAGCGCATGCGACGACACTTCCATCGCGACGGCTTCCGCGCCCTGGCTCTTCAGTTGCGCGAGGCTGCGCTGAAGTTGCGGCGCGTCGGGCGTGGTGAAACCGGTATTCACGAGCTTGCCGGGCATGCCGATACCGAGCGTGCCGACGATCGCGCACGGACGGCCGAGCGCGGTCAGCGCCGTGGCGATCCACTGGCTGCACGATGTCTTGCCGTTCGTGCCGGTCACGCCGACGGTCAGCATCGACGCGGTCGGCTCGCCGTACCACGCGGAAGCGATCGGGCCGGCGAGCTCGTTCAACGCCGGGACGGCGAGCGTCTTCGACGCGTCCGGCTTGCCCGCAAAGTTTTCCGGCTGGTACAGCGCCGCTGCCGCGCCCGCGCCGAGAGCGGCGTCGATGTACGGACGATTGTCCGCGCCATCGACCGCATAGGCGAAAAACACGTCGCCGCTTTTCAGCGAGCGCGTGTCCGCGTGCAACTGCGCCTCCGGCCACGCATGCGCGCGCAGCCATTTAACGGCGTTCGAAACGTCCTTCTGCATCTTGCTTTGACGGGCCGCGCTCATCGCACGACTCCCGGATGACTCTTCGTGTTGCTCGACACGGCGACTTTTTTCGCCGTGTTCGCGTTGTTGGTATTCGCTGGCTGCGTCCCTGATTGCGGCGCGGAACCCGATTCGTCCATCACCACCATTTGCTTGACCGGCATGTCGGGCGGCACGTTCAGCGCACGCAAGGTGTCGCCGACGATGCCCGAAAACACCGGCCCCGACACCTGTCCGCCGAAGTGGCTGCCCGCCGTCGGCTCGTCGACCGATACCGCCACGACGATGCGCGGATTCGGCATCGGCGCCATGCCGACGAACGACGCGCGGTACTTCGAATGGTCGTAGCCGCGGCCCGCATGCTTGTAGGCCGTACCCGACTTGCCGCCGACGCGGTAGCCCGGCACCGCCGCATCCGGCGACGTCCCGTTCTTCGACACGACGGTTTCGAGCATCGCGCGCACTTCGCGTGCGGTGGTCGGCGAAAAAACCTGCTGACCGAGCGGCGGCTGATCGGCCGGCGTGCGGAAAATCGATACGGGCAGCACCGAGCCGTCGTGCGCGATCGCCGTATAAGCGCGAGCGAGCTGGAACAGCGACGCCGACAAACCGTAGCCGTAAGACATAGTCGCCTGCTCGATACGCCGCCAGC
Source organism: Caballeronia grimmiae (assembly GCF_022879615.1). Lineage (NCBI taxonomy): Bacteria > Pseudomonadati > Pseudomonadota > Betaproteobacteria > Burkholderiales > Burkholderiaceae > Caballeronia > Caballeronia grimmiae. Next base: position 435,565 of record NZ_CP084271.1, on the reverse strand, counting down.
TCTTCCACGGCCGCAAACGCCCGGTCACCGCGCCCGGAAAACCGACTTTCGGCGCCTGACCGAGCCCGAGGCCGGTGTACATGTTCCACATCTCTTCGGGCCGCAATTGCATCGCAATTTTGGTCGCGCCGATATTGCTCGACTTCTGAATCACGCCGCCGACGGTGAGCGTGCCGAAGCCGGCGTCGTCCGTGATGCGCGCGCCGTCGAGCACGAACACGCCGCCGCCCGTTTCGACCAGCGTGTTCGGCGACACGCGATGCAGGTCGAGCGCGAGCGAAACGGTGAACGGCTTCATGATCGAGCCCGGCTCGAAAGTGTCCGTGAGGATGCGGTTGCGCAGCTGCTCGCCGGTCATGCGCGAGCGGTCGTTCGGGTTGTAGGTGGGATAGTTGACGAGCGCGAGCACTTCGCCCGTCTTCGTATCGATGACGATTGCCGCGCCCGCCTTCGCCTTCGACTTCTCGACGGCCGCCTTCAGGTTCGTGTACGCGATGTACTGAATCTTGCTGTCGATCGACAGTTCGACGTCCTTGCCGTTATGCGGCACGACTTGCTCGTCGACGTCCTCGACGATATGCCCCATGCGATCCTTGATGACACGGCGCATGCCCGGCGTTCCGGCCAGCACGCCCTGATCGCCGAGTTCGACGCCTTCCTGACCCTTGTCTTCAATATTAGTAAAGCCGATCAGGTGCGCGGTGATTTCACCTTCCGGATAGAAGCGCTTGTATTCTCCGCGCGAATAAATGCCGGGGATGTCGAGCGCCGCCACCTTCTGCGCGACTTCCAGCGGCACCTGGCGCTTGACGTAGACGAAGGTCTTGTCCATCGACAGCTTCGCGCGCAGGTCCTTCTGCGTCATGTCGAGCAGCTTCGCCAGTTCCGCCAGCTTGTCCGCGCCGAGGTCGTTCGGCACTGTTTCGGGAATCGCCCAGATCGCCTTGACGGGCAGACTCGTGGCAAGCACGAGGCCATTGCGGTCGGTGATCTGGCCGCGCGTAGCCGGGAGCTCGAGCGTGCGCTGATAGCGGCTCTCGCCCTGCTTCTTGAAGAACGCGTTGCCGGGGCCCTGAATCCAGAATGCGCGCGCGGCCAGCGCGAGGAACGCCATGAACAGCAGAAACACGACGAACTTCGAGCGCCACATCGGCAGGCGCACGGCGAGGATCGGGTTCGGCGTGTAGGCGACGTCCTTTTGTTTCGCGGATTTTTTCATCGTTTCGCTCCGCGAGCGGGCGGCGCCGAGGCGGGCAGCGGCGGCGGCATGGGCGCATCGGCGGCCTTGGTGGTCGCCGGGTCGTAGGTGAGATATTGCGTGCGGCCGGTCGTCACGGGCTGCATCTTCAGTGAGTTAGTGGCCAACTGCTCGATGCGCGAAGTCTTCGACAACGCGCTCTGCTGATACTGAAACTGTGCGAAATCCTGCTGAAGCTGGCGTTCCTGCGATTGCGCCCGCTGCAGTTCGATGAACACCTGCCGCTGCTTGTTCGTGGCGCTGACGACCGACAGCGCGCACCCGAGCACGATCATCAACAGGAAAATGTTGAGACGGTTCATGGCGCGATGCGCTCCGCGATGCGCATGACCGCGGAACGTGCGCGCGGGTTCTCGGCGACTTCGGCGTCACTCGGAAACACGCGGCCGACGATCCGCAACGGCGGACTCGGCAGATCGACCGCGCGGATCGGCAAACGACGGTCCACCGCCGGCGCGCTCGATTGCGCCTGCATGAACCGCTTGACGATCCGGTCTTCGAGCGAATGAAAGCTGATCACGACCAGCCGCCCCCCTTGCTCCAACAAACTCAGTGCCGATTCAAGAACTACTTGCAGCTCCGCAAGCTCTTGATTGATGTGAATCCGTATAGCCTGAAAGGTGCGAGTTGCCGGGTCCTTGCCCTTTTCACGGGTCTTGACGACGTGACCCACGATTTCGGCAAGCTCGCGCGTGCTGACGAGAGGCCCAAGACGGTCGGACTCTGCCCGGCGAGCAACAAGCGCCTTTGCAATCTGAAAAGCAAACCGTTCTTCCCCATAATCTCTGATCACCTCCGTCAATTCCTGCACCGTGGCCCGCGCGAGCCACTCGGCCGCCGACTCGCCGCGAGTCGGGTCCATTCTCATGTCGAGCGGGCCTTCCGCCCGGAAGCTGAAGCCGCGTTCAGGATCGTCCACCTGGGGCGACGACACACCGAGATCTAGCAACACGCCCGACACCTTTTGCACTCCGCGTTCACTCGCTGCATCACGCATCGACGCAAAGCTGTCGTGCACGATCGAGAAACGCGAATCCTGAATCTGTTGCGCCGTGGCGATTGCGAGCGGGTCTTTGTCGAAAGCGATGAGCCGCCCCGCTTCGCCCAGCCGTTGCAAAATTGCCCGGCTATGACCGCCGCGCCCGAAGGTGCCATCCATATAGATGCCGTCCGCGCGCGTGATCAGTCCGTCTACTGCTTCATTGAGCAGCACCGTGCGATGCTGCAGTTCATTTCCCATCGCAGGTGCCATGTCGTTGAGCGCCGCGTCAGAAAGTGAAGTTCTTTAGCGCGTCGGGCATGCCCTGCGCCATCGCCGCGGCTTCCTTCGCGGCGTACGTCTGTGAATCCCATAATTCGAAGTGCGCGCCCATGCCGAGCAGCGTCACTTCCTTTTCGAGCGACGCGGCAGCACGAAGCTCGGGCGAGACCAGCACGCGCCCGGCGGTGTCGAGTTCGACATCCATTGCGTTACCGAGAAAGATGCGCCGCCACCACATCGCTTCCATCGGAAGCGCGGCAACCTTGGCGCGAAAGACTTCCCATTCGGGACGAGGAAAGAGCAACAGGCATCCATCCGGGCTCTTCGTGAGCGTCACCCGGCCTTCTGCCTGCCCTTGCAGCGCTTCCCGATAGCGAGACGGAACCGACATCCGCCCTTTCGCATCGAGCGTCAGCGCCGACGCCCCTTGGAACACTCGCCCTTCTCCCCGTTATGACCGGCTGACCGTCTCTGGCGCTGGTCCGTGCAAAGCTGACGACGCCCTCGATGACGCCACTCCCGCCGCAAAACTGCCCGAAAGTGGGTTCGGAATCACACAAAGAACCACTTTCTCACACTGTCTCCCACTTTAGAGGAACGTATTTCCTCGGTCAAGACGCGACAGCTTTTTTCAGGAAGGTTTTGCTCGCTAGAACAAGGACTTAGCGCAAGGACTTGAAGCGGGGATGGAAAAGAAAAGCGTTTGGAATTAGAGAGCTAGTGCGCTATCTGAAGGTAAAGTCTGAATTCGACGATAGAGAGACGTGAAATGTAACGGTTTCCGTGGGCGGATCGTGTGAGGAATGCGGCCTTGAGTCGATGGCCGTTCGAGCGAACGCGGACGGCCATCGATAGAACCATGAATCAGATGTAGTAAGCGGTGCGCGTCATGACTTTCGACGCCGCGCGCATCAACGCCCGCACTGGAAACGGCATTTCGCTTCCGCCCGCGCCGATGGCCGCTGCGGCGTGCGCGCTCTCGTCGTTGCGCATCTGCTCGACGATCGCCCGCGAAGCATAGTCCGCAGCCGGCAACGTGCGCATGTGGCCGTCGAGATGCTGCTCGACCTGTCGCTCGGTCTCGGCCATGAATCCGAGGCTTGCGCGGTCGCCGAAGCGTCCCGCCGCGAAGCCGATAGCGAGCGCGCCTGCGTACCAGAGCGGGTTCAACAGGCTCGGGCGTGAGTCGAGATCCTTCAGGCGCTGCGCGGTCCAGGCGAGGTGGTCTTCTTCTTCGCGAGCCGCGTGCTCGAAACTCGCTTTGAGCGTCGGGGAATTCGTTGCGAGCTTTTGCGCCTGATACAGCGCCTGCGCGCAGACTTCGCCTACGTGATTCACGCGCATCAGTCCCGCCGAATGCGCCTTCTCCTTCTCCGTGAGCGCCGGCTCCGCAACGAGCGAATCGCCTTCCACCAGCCCCGCCACGTCCGATTCGGGAATCGGCCGCGACATGCGGCTCACGCCGACCATGGAACGCAAGCCTCGATCGAATTCGCTAATGATTTCATCGAGCGTCATGTTCTCACCTCTTTGTTCGTATTCGTGCTTTCGCAGCAGCGCCATCGCGCTTGATTAGCAAGCCCTATTCTCTCTGGCCGACGATGCGAAGATGCCCCTCGACAAGCGCCATTTTTTGTAATTAGGGCAAACACGACTCGTGAAAATGCTGAAAAACCAAGATTTTAGCGCATGTTGCAAAAACGTCACACGAGCGGCTGACGCGGCCCCGTTTTCCTTCCGCCGATCAGGACGTGTTTGCTACATTACGTGTCAACTTCGTAAAGAAGTATTCCGGCAGGGACCGTCAACACACTGGCGCTAGAACAGTGACCTTGCCAAAACAGTTGCAGGAACATCCTTGGAGATCTATTCAATGAAAAAGTCGCTTCTCGCTCTGGCAGCATTGGGCGTCTTCGCTGGCGCCGCGCATGCGCAGAGCAGCGTGACGCTTTACGGCATCATCGACGCGGGCTTCCTCTACAGCAACAACAGCGCCGGCCAGAAGCAGTACGCGCTGAACAGCGGCAACGTGCAAGGTAGCCGTTGGGGCCTGCGTGGCACGGAAGACCTCGGTGGCGGTCTGAAGGCACTGTTCGTGTTGGAAAACGGCTTCAACGTGTTTAACGGCCGTCTGGGCCAGGGCGGCGCCGAGTTCGGCCGTCAGGCATATGTCGGTCTGTCGACGGCGCAGTTCGGCACGGTCACGCTGGGTCGTCAGTACGACTCCGTGGTCGACTACACCGGCGCGTTCGAAGTCGGCAGCCAGTGGGCGACGTACTTCGGTGCGCACCCGGGCGACCTCGACAACATGAACAACTCGAATCGCGTGAACAACGCGATCAAGTTCACGAGCGCGAACTACGCGGGCTTCACGTTCGGCGGTTTGTACAGCCTGGGCGGCGTCGCTGGCCAGTTCAACCGCAACCAGATCTGGTCGGTCGGCCTCGGCTACTCGCGCGGTCCGCTGCAATTGGGCGCGGGCTACCTGAACGTCAAGGATCCGAACTTCTCGTTCTTCGGCAACACGCCGGCTTCGAGCACGACGGGTTCCAACATGTCCGGCAGCCGCGTGTACTCGGGCTTCGCATCGGCTCACACGCAGCAAGTGATTTCGGCAGGCGGCGCCTATACGTTCGGCGCAGCGACGGTCGGCGCGACGTATAGCAACACGCAGTTCAAGGATGTCGGCACGGAGCCGGGCACGGGTCTGAACCAGTTTGGCTACACGGGCGGTTCGGGCAAGTTCCACAACGCCGAAATCAACTTCAAGTATCAGTTGACCCCGGCGCTGCTGGTCGGCGCGGCTTACGACTACACGAAGGGTTACGGCCTGGCCAACGCCAAGTACCACCAGGGCATGCTGGGCGCGGACTACTTCCTGTCGAAGCGCACGGACGTGTACATCGACGGTATCTATCAGCACGCTTCGGGCACGGACTCGACGCGCACGGCTGCTGTCGCGAACATCAATGGCCTGTCGCCGTCGTCGACGTCGAACCAGGTTGCTGCACTCGTGGGTATCCGCCACAAGTTCTAAGACGCACGTAACAAAGCGGTATCGACTAAAGGCGCCTTCGGGCGCCTTTTTTCTTCTCGCACGCATACGTCGCATCGGGACAAAAAAGCCGTCGTATCCAGCGACGGATACGACGGCTCGTCTTCACAGGTTAGCGCACCTGTCAAACGGTGCCGTCGCGCAGTTCCCGTCGCAGGATCTTGCCGACGTTGCTCTTCGGCAAGGTGCTGCGGAACTCGATGATGCGCGGCCGCTTGTAGCCCGTCAGGCGCTCACGGCAATGCGCGATGACGTCAGCTTCGGTCAGGCTCTCGTCCTTGCGCACGATGAAGAGCTTCACCGCCTCGCCGGAGCTCTTGTCCTTCACGCCGACGGCCGCGACTTCGAACACGCCGGGCAGCATCGCCACCACGTCTTCGATCTCGTTCGGATAGACGTTGAAACCCGACACGAGAATCATGTCCTTCTTGCGGTCGACGATTTTGACGTAGCCGCGCTCGTCGAACACGCCGACGTCGCCGGAGCGGAAGAAGCCATCGGGCGTCATCACTTTGGCGGTCTCGTCGGGGCGATTCCAGTAGCCCGCCATTACCTGGGGTCCGCGAATGCAGATTTCGCCGGCCTCGCCCAGCGGCACCTCGTTGTTGTCGTCGTCGCGAATCGAGATTTCCGTCGATGGCAACGGCAGCCCGATCGTGCCGGTGTATTCGGTGGCCGTCACTGGATTGCAAGTCACGCACGGCGACGTCTCCGATAATCCGTAGCCCTCGACGATCGGCACGCCGGTGACCGCAAACCAGCGCTTCGCGACGGCCTCCTGCACGGCCATGCCGCCGCCGTTCGCCGCGATGAGCTTGGAAAAGTCGAGCTTGCTGAAATCGGGGTGGTTCAGCATCGCGTTATAGAGCGTGTTGACCGCCGGGAACGTGTTGATCTGAACGCCCTTCAATTCCTTGATCATCCCGCCGACGTCGCGCGGATTCGGAATCAGCACGCCAAGACCGCCGGTACGGATGGTGAGCATGCCGCACACCGTCAACGCGAAGATGTGATACAGCGGCAGAGCCGCCACGCATACGAACTGATCGATATCCGGCCGTAGCTTGCGCGCCGGCTCCAGCCACACTTCGGATTGCAGGACATTGGCGATCAGGTTGCGATGCGTGAGCGTTGCGCCCTTCGCTACGCCGGTCGTGCCGCCCGTATATTGAAGGAACGCGACGTCGTCGGGCTTCTGTTCCACGGGCGCGAGCGTATGCCTGCCGCCTTCAACGAGCGCCTGATTGAAGCGGATGCTGCCGGGCAAGCTCCACTCGGGCACCAGCTTCTTCATCCGGCGCACGACGAAATTGACCACGAGCCCGTTCAGGCCCATGAGATCGCCCATCGACGCAACCACCACATGCTTGATCGCCGTATTCGCAATCACCGCTTGCAGCGTCGCAGCGAAGTTCTCGAGAATGACGATGGCTTCCGCGCCGCTGTCTCTGAGCTGATGCTCGAGTTCTCGCGGCGTGTAGAGCGGATTGACGTTGACGACAATGTATCCCGCGCGCAGCACCGCAGCGATCGCGACGGGATACTGCAGCACGTTCGGCATCATCAGCGCGACGCGCGCGCCGGGCTTCAGTCCCTTCGCCTGAAACCACGCGGCGAGCTTCTTCGACATGTCGTCGAGCTCGCGATAGGTAATCGCGCGTCCCATGCAAAGGAACGCGCGACGATCGCGATTCTTGCGGAAACTGTCCTCGAGCAGTTGAGACACGGATCGATACGCCGACGCGTCGATTTCCGCAGGCACACCGGCCGGATACGATTTCAGCCAAAGTTTCTCCATGCGGCGTCTCCTTTATCTGATTTTAGAATGATCGTGCGGAAACGAGATGCTAGCTGCTCGAATCGCTGCCGACAATCCGGTTAGACGCCGCGCTCCAGGCTCGTATGAACCCGCGTGCTTCAAACTTCTCAATGCAATGACTCCACTTCAACCAGGCAATCGTAGAACGTTGCCGATCCCCCCAGATCGGTCAGTGCCTGGCTCGTTACCTGATTGGCGTTGCAGCCATCGGGGGACAACTTTTTCCACCAGATCGACAAGCCGACGACAACGCCCTGACGTGCGCGCTCGGTCACACGCACGCGCGCCTGCATCGAGCCACGGTCGTTGAATATGCGGACTTGCATGCCGTCTGCGATGCCGCGCGCTTGCGCGTCGATCGGATGGATATCGAGATGCGGCTCGCGCTCCGTCGCACGCAGACTCTCGATGTTCACGAAACTGCTGTTCAGGAAGTTGCGTGCGGGCGGCGAGATCATCGCGAGCGGATAGCGGGCGGCCAGTTCGGGCGCGGCTTCGGCGGATTCATACGGCGGGATGTAATCCGGCAATGGGTCATGGCCCTCGTCTTTCAGGCGCTGACTGTAGAACTCGCACTTGCCCGAGGGCGTGCGGAAGCCGCCATCGGCGAAAGGCGCATCGGGCAGGTCGAGCTTGAGCCAGCCGGACGCCTTGAGCGCGCCCCAATTCTGGTCTTTCAGCGTGGGATGGTCCCAGCGGAAAGCCTTCGATGCGATCTGTTCGTCGGTTTCGAATAGCGCCGGTTCGGTCAGTTCCATCGCACGCGCGAGCCCGCGGAAAAATTCGGTGTTCGGGCGCGACTCCCCTACAGGCGCGATCGCCGGCAGGTTCGCCATGACGTGCGTGTGGCCGTAGGACTGGTGAACGTCGAGATGCTCAAGCTGCGTGGTCGCCGGAAAGATGAGATCGGCGTAATCAGCGGTATCGGTCTGGAAGTGCTCGAGCACGATGGTGAACAGATCGTCGCGCGCGAATCCCGCCGCGACTTTCGCGGAATCCGGCGCGACCGCAACAGGATTCGAGTTGTACACGATCAGCGCTTCGATCCGCGGGCCGAAGCTCGCGTCGCCCGGATGCAGCAAGGCATCGCCGATGGCGTTCATGTTCACGATGCGCGGCGGCTTCGCCAGGCCTCCCGGCAGCAGATCTGGCCGCTGGAGCGCGGCGGCATGCGTCGGCGCCCATCCGGATGACGACAGCAGCAGCCCGCCCGCTCGTTCGCGCCACGCGCCGGTCAGCGACGGCAGGCAGGCAATCGCCCGCACCGCGTTGCCACCGCCGCGCACACGCTGCATGCCGTAGTTGAGGCGGATCGCGGCTTTCTTCGTCGAACCGAAAGCGCGCGCAAGGTCGACGATCACTTGCTCGTCGATGCCGCATATCGCTGCGGCGCGCGACGGCGGATACAGCGACGCGCGCTCTGCGAGCTCGTCGAAACCGAGCGTGTGGGCATCGACATAATCGCGATCGACAAAGCCCTCGCGGATGAGCACGTGCATCATGCCCAGCGCGAGCGCGGCGTCGGTGCCGGGCCGCAACGCGATGTGCTGATGACACTTTTCGGCGGTCAGCGACTTATACGGATCGATCGCGATCAGTTTCGCGCCCCGCCGCTTCGCCTCTTGCGCGCGCGTCCAGAAATGCAGACTCGATGCGATCGGATTCGCGCCCCAGATCAGAATAAGCTCGCTTTCCTCGAAGAAATCGACGTGCATGCCGACGCTCGCGCCATAGGTATAGCGGAGGCCGGCCGCCCCGGCGGCAGCGCAAATCGTGCGGTCGAGGCGCGATGCGCCAAGCACGTTGAAGAAGCGCGCAGCAATGCTTTCGCCCTGAACGAGGCCCATGGTGCCCGCGTAGCTGTACGGCAGAATCGCGTCGGGCGCGCGACGCGCAATCGGCTGAAGCCGGTCAGCGGCGATGCGCAACCCTTCCTCCCAACTGATCGGCTCGAATTGCCCGCTTCCTTTCGGTCCGACGCGGCGCAACGGTGTCAGAAGACGGTCCTTGTGATGCGTGCGCTCGGCGTATCGCGTGACCTTCGTGCAAAGGACGCCTTGCGTCGGCGGATGATCGGGATCTCCGCTGACTTTTATCGCCTTGCCGTCTTGCAGGGTCACGCGCATCGCGCAGGTATCGGGGCAATCGTGCGGGCATACGGCTCGTGCAAACTCGGCTGGAGCGTTCATCGAAAAGTCCGGTCAGTCGGGAAAATTGGCGGCAGATGACCGAATTCTATTACGCCGGCTATGCGACAGACTGTCCGATCCAGCAAATAGTGGCGGCGTAGAATGAGTTATGCCGCGTGTCAATCCGCGCGATCCGAATATCAACAAGAGAGCGGTACAAATGAGTTCGATCCCTGAAATCGAAGCATCACACGATGAAATCAAGGCCCTTCGACGAACGATCCACGCTCATCCCGAGTTGCGTTACGAAGAGGTCGGCACTGCGAGGCTCGTGGCCGAAAACCTCGAACGGTGGGGTGTTACCGTGCATCGCGGAGTGGGCAAGACTGGCGTCGTCGGCGTTTTGAAGCGCGGAACGAGCGGCGCATCCATCGGACTGCGCGCCGACATGGACGCATTGCCGATTGAGGAAGTGAACACGTTCGAGCATCGATCCACACACGCCGGCCGGATGCACGCGTGCGGCCACGACGGCCACACAGCGATGCTGCTCGGCGCCGCCAAGTACCTCGCCGAACACGGAAAGTTCGACGGGACGGTCGTGTTCATCTTCCAGCCAGCAGAGGAAGGCGGTGCGGGCGCGAAAGCCATGATCGACGATGGACTCTTCACCCGCTTCCCCGTTGATGCCGTGTTTGGGATCCACAACTGGCCAGGCATCGAAACCGGGCACTTCGGCGTTACCGAAGGACCGATCATGGCCTCGAGCAACGAGTTTCGCATCACGATAAACGGGACCGGCTCGCACGCGGCGCTTCCGCACAACGGTCGCGATCCGGTGTTCACGGCGGTTCAGATCGCGAACGCATTGCAAAGCATCATCACACGAAACAAGAAGCCGCTGGACACGGCAGTGCTGTCCATCACGCAGATCCATGCGGGAGAAGCGGCGAACGTCGTGCCCGACCACGCATGGCTCGGCGGCACGGTGCGGACGTTCACTGTGGAGACGCTCGATCTCATCGAAGCGCGGATGCGCAAGATCGTGGAGGCGACGGCTTCTGCGTACGACTGCGAGGCAGAGGTGCGATTTCACCGGAATTACCCGCCGACCATCAATGACGCCGAACAGGCGATGTTTGCGGCGGACGTGATGGCGGAGGTAGTGGGCGCGGACAAGGTCGACAGCTCGGTCGAGCCGACGATGGGCGCCGAAGACTTCTCGTTCATGCTGCTCGAGAAACCCGGATGCTATGCGTTTCTTGGAAACGGCGATGGCGGGCATCGCGATCATGGACACGGCGCGGGGCCGTGCATGCTGCACAACGCCAGTTATGACTTCAACGACGCGCTGTTGACAGTGGGGTCGTCGTACTGGGTACGATTGGTTGAGCGGTTCTTGGTCGAGAAGTGATTGCTGCGGCGGGCGTGCTTCATCGGGACGCCTGCGCGCATAGATTGCGGCCCCAACGCAAAAACCCCACCTTTGCGGGGTGGGGTTTTTGTTTGCGGCATGAGGAGCCTGACGATTACCTACTTTCACACGGGCAATCCGCACTATCATCGGCGTGGAGTCGTTTCACGGTCCTGTTCGGGATGGGAAGGGGTGGTACCGACTCGCTATGGTCATCAGGCATGACTTGTTGTTGCGCGCCTTGTGGGGCGGACAACCAATCTGGGAAGAAGCAGTAATGAATTCGGGTGGTGACTGTGGCACAGTCGCTTACTCAACCAGCGGTGCATCCCCTGCGGGGATCGGAAACACACTGGTTATAGGATCAAGCCTTACGGGCAATTAGTATCAGTTAGCTCAATGCATTACTGCACTTACACACCTGACCTATCAACGTCCTGGTCTGGAACGACCCTTCAAGGGGCTCGAAGCCCCGGGGATATCTCATCTTAAGGCGAGTTTCCCGCTTAGATGCTTTCAGCGGTTATCTCTTCCGAACATAGCTACCCGGCGATGCCACTGGCGTGACAACCGGTACACCAGAGGTTCGTCCACTCCGGTCCTCTCGTACTAGGAGCAGCCCCCTTCAAATATCCAACGCCCACGGCAGATAGGGACCAAACTGTCTCACGACGTTTTAAACCCAGCTCACGTACCTCTTTAAATGGCGAACAGCCATACCCTTGGGACCGGCTACAGCCCCAGGATGAGATGAGCCGACATCGAGGTGCCAAACACCGCCGTCGATATGAACTCTTGGGCGGTATCAGCCTGTTATCCCCAGAGTACCTTTTATCCGTTGAGCGATGGCCCTTCCATACAGAACCACCGGATCACTATGACCTGCTTTCGCACCTGCTCGACTTGTCGGTCTCGCAGTTAAGCACGCTTATGCCATTGCACTATCAGCACGATTTCCGACCGTACCTAGCGTACCTTCGTACTCCTCCGTTACACTTTGGGAGGAGACCGCCCCAGTCAAACTGCCTACCATGCACTGTCCCCGATCCGGATCACGGACCAAGGTTAGAACCTCAAACAAACCAGGGTGGTATTTCAAGGACGGCTCCACGGAAACTGGCGTTCCCGCTTCATAGCCTCCCACCTATCCTACACAGATCGGTTCAAAGTCCAATGCAAAGCTACAGTAAAGGTTCATGGGGTCTTTCCGTCTAGCCGCGGGGAGATTGCATCATCACAAACACTTCAACTTCGCTGAGTCTCGGGAGGAGACAGTGTGGCCATCGTTACGCCATTCGTGCAGGTCGGAACTTACCCGACAAGGAATTTCGCTACCTTAGGACCGTTATAGTTACGGCCGCCGTTTACCGGGACTTCAATCAAGAGCTTGCACCCCATCATTTAATCTTCCGGCACCGGGCAGGCGTCACACCCTATACGTCCACTTTCGTGTTTGCAGAGTGCTGTGTTTTTATTAAACAGTCGCAGCCACCAGTTTATTGCAACCTCTTCACCCTCCTGGCGCAGGCCAGTCAAGCTACAGAGGCGTACCTTATCCCGAAGTTACGGTACCAATTTGCCGAGTTCCTTCTCCCGAGTTCTCTCAAGCGCCTTAGAATACTCATCTCGCCCACCTGTGTCGGTTTGCGGTACGGTCACTATTAGACTGAAGCTTAGAGGCTTTTCTTGGAACCACTTCCAATTGCTTCGCTTCCGAAGAAGCTCGCGCCACGCCCTTGAATTACGCACCCGGATTTGCCTAAGTGCCTTCTCCAACGCAGCGACCGGGACTTCCAACACCCGGACAACCTTCCGCGATCCGTCCCCCCATCGCATCTAACAATGGTGCAGGAATATTGACCTGCTTCCCATCAGCTACGCATTTCTGCCTCGCCTTAGGGGCCGACTCACCCTACGCCGATGAACGTTGCGTAGGAAACCTTGGGCTTACGGCGAGGGGGCTTTTCACCCCCTTTATCGCTACTCATGTCAGCATTCGCACTTCCGATACCTCCAGCACGCTTTTCAACGCACCTTCGCAGGCTTACGGAACGCTCTCCTACCACACGTACTTGCGTACGTATCCGCAGCTTCGGTGACTGGCTTGAGCCCCGTTACATCTTCCGCGCAGGACGACTCGATCAGTGAGCTATTACGCTTTCTTTAAAGGGTGGCTGCTTCTAAGCCAACCTCCTGACTGTTTTAGCCTTCCCACTTCGTTTCCCACTTAGCCAATCTTTGGGACCTTAGCTGGCGGTCTGGGTTGTTTCCCTCTTGACACCGGACGTTAGCACCCGATGTCTGTCTCCCGTGATTGCACTCTTCGGTATTCGGAGTTTGCTATGGCGTAGTAATCCGCAATGGACCCCACAACCATGACAGTGCTCTACCCCCGAAGGTGATACACGAGGCACTACCTAAATAGTTTTCGGAGAGAACCAGCTATTTCCAAGTTTGTTTAGCCTTTCACCCCTATCCACAGCTCATCCCCTAACTTTTCAACGTTAGTGGGTTCGGTCCTCCAGTACGTGTTACCGCACCTTCAACCTGGCCATGGATAGATCACTTGGTTTCGGGTCTACGCCCAGCAACTGATCGCCCTATTCGGACTCGCTTTCGCTACGCCTGCCTTAATCAGTTAAGCTCGCTACTGAACGTAAGTCGCTGACCCATTATACAAAAGGTACGCCGTCACCCCTTGCGAGGCTCCGACTGTTTGTATGCATGCGGTTTCAGGATCTATTTCACTCCCCTCCCGGGGTTCTTTTCGCCTTTCCCTCACGGTACTGGTTCACTATCGGTCGATCACGAGTATTTAGCCTTGGAGGATGGTCCCCCCATCTTCAGACAGGATTTCACGTGTCCCGCCCTACTTGTCGTACCCCTAGTTCTTCCACGCTGCTTTCGCTTACAGGGCTATCACCTGCTATGGCCGCACTTTCCAGAGCGTTCAGCTAACAATGCAGATAAAGAGTACAGGCTCTTCCCATTTCGCTCGCCACTACTTTGGGAATCTCGGTTGATTTCTTTTCCTGCGGTTACTTAGATGTTTCAGTTCACCGCGTTCGCTTCTCGTGACCTATGTATTCAGTCACGGATGACCCATACGGGCCGGGTTTCCCCATTCGGACATCTCCGGATCAAAGCTTGTTTGCCAGCTCCCCGGAGCTTTTCGCAGGCTACCGCGTCCTTCATCGCCTGTGATCGCCAAGGCATCCACCACATGCACTTGTTCGCTTGACCCTATAACGAGTGTGTCTCTCTCGAGCGCACCCGCCATAGGCTGAGTATTCGCGTTGTGCCGTATTCCAAGTCATCATTAAGATCACTTTTCATACTTGATACAATCACTACCCTGAGTACCTACTCACGCCCATCTCTAAGCGCTTTCGCTACTCTCTTTACTACTTCTTCCAGATTGTTAAAGAACGTTTAGCCGACAAGCGTAATTCACTACTTGCGACATCAACTGGCTATAGTCGCCAATGCGCAGCACTCATCCGAGCGCTGTGCATTGAGGACTTGGTGGAGGATGACGGGATCGAACCGACGACCCCCTGCTTGCAAAGCAGGTGCTCTCCCAGCTGAGCTAATCCCCCGTGTGCAGGGCCTGTTCAACCCGTCTCGACCGTTGGTGGGTCTGGTTGGATTCGAACCAACGACCCCCGCCTTATCAAGACGGTGCTCTAACCGACTGAGCTACAGACCCTTAGCCTGTCTTTCTGACAGCCGATAAGCGTGAGCGCTTAACTTAGTGTGCGAAGCTCGAGAAAGGAGGTGATCCAGCCGCACCTTCCGATACGGCTACCTTGTTACGACTTCACCCCAGTCATGAATCCCACCGTGGTAAGCGCCCTCCTTGCGGTTAGGCTACCTACTTCTGGTGAAACCCACTCCCATGGTGTGACGGGCGGTGTGTACAAGACCCGGGAACGTATTCACCGCGGCATGCTGATCCGCGATTACTAGCGATTCCAGCTTCACGCAGTCGAGTTGCAGACTGCGATCCGGACTACGATCGGTTTTCTGGGATTGGCTCCACCTCGCGGCTTGGCAACCCTCTGTTCCGACCATTGTATGACGTGTGAAGCCCTACCCATAAGGGCCATGAGGACTTGACGTCATCCCCACCTTCCTCCGGTTTGTCACCGGCAGTCTCCTTAGAGTGCTCTTGCGTAGCAACTAAGGACAAGGGTTGCGCTCGTTGCGGGACTTAACCCAACATCTCACGACACGAGCTGACGACAGCCATGCAGCACCTGTGCGCCGGTTCTCTTTCGAGCACTCCCGCCTCTCAGCAGGATTCCGACCATGTCAAGGGTAGGTAAGGTTTTTCGCGTTGCATCGAATTAATCCACATCATCCACCGCTTGTGCGGGTCCCCGTCAATTCCTTTGAGTTTTAATCTTGCGACCGTACTCCCCAGGCGGTCAACTTCACGCGTTAGCTACGTTACTAAGGAAATGAATCCCCAACAACTAGTTGACATCGTTTAGGGCGTGGACTACCAGGGTATCTAATCCTGTTTGCTCCCCACGCTTTCGTGCATGAGCGTCAGTGTTGGCCCAGGGGGCTGCCTTCGCCATCGGTATTCCTCCACATCTCTACGCATTTCACTGCTACACGTGGAATTCTACCCCCCTCTGCCACACTCAAAGCCTGCCAGTCACCAATGCAGTTCCCAGGTTAAGCCCGGGGATTTCACATCGGTCTTAACAGACCGCCTGCGCACGCTTTACGCCCAGTAATTCCGATTAACGCTCGCACCCTACGTATTACCGCGGCTGCTGGCACGTAGTTAGCCGGTGCTTATTCTTCCGGTACCGTCATCCTCCATCCATATTAGGGACGAAGTTTTCTTTCCGGACAAAAGTGCTTTACAACCCGAAGGCCTTCTTCACACACGCGGCATTGCTGGATCAGGGTTGCCCCCATTGTCCAAAATTCCCCACTGCTGCCTCCCGTAGGAGTCTGGGCCGTGTCTCAGTCCCAGTGTGGCTGGTCGTCCTCTCAGACCAGCTACAGATCGTCGCCTTGGTAGGCCTTTACCCCACCAACTAGCTAATCTGCCATCGGCCGCCCCTATAGCGCGAGGTCCGAAGATCCCCCGCTTTCCTCCGTAGATCGTATGCGGTATTAATCCGGCTTTCGCCGGGCTATCCCCCACTACAGGACACGTTCCGATGTATTACTCACCCGTTCGCCACTCGCCACCAGGGTTGCCCCCGTGCTGCCGTTCGACTTGCATGTGTAAGGCATGCCGCCAGCGTTCAATCTGAGCCAGGATCAAACTCTTCAGTTCAAACCTGTTACTGTTTTTCGGTTCCGTTAGAAACCGGTCGCTCACTCAACGTACTGACGATGATTGTTCATCCTAAGATGAAAAACCTTCCTCTTAATACTTCGTGTGAGACTCTTGATACTTTTGCTATTGCCCCAGTCCGAAGACCGAAGCCGCACTCGCTATCAAGCGCCCACACTTATCGGCTGTTAGTTTTTAAAGAACATTTCCGCTAAGACCGTCTTGCTTTCGTCTTGCGTCGCTGCATCAGCAGCAGAGAAACGAGATTATGAACATCGTTTCGAAGTCTGTCAACAAGTTTTTGAACCGCTTTACTCGCTGACTGCGCTCGAGAGAATGTTTTACCGCCCATCTCCAGCACCCCTCCGAACCGCTTACTCCCGCTTCCTTCGCGTTCCGTGAATCGCGAAGGAACGGAATTCTAGTTAGCCCGAACGCAATATGCAAGGGTTTTCTACCGGTGCTTGAAAAGCGGCTTTCGCTTCTCCACAAACGCCGTCATGCCTTCTTTCTGATCTTCCGTTGCGAACAGCGAATGGAATAGACGCCGCTCAAAATGGACGCCTTCCGCCAGCGTCGTTTCGTATGCGCGATTGACTGCCTCTTTCGCCATCATGACCGCAGGCAGCGAAAAGCCGGCGATGATCGTCCCCGCCTCCACCGCCTCATCGAGCAAACGATCGGCGGCGACGATACGCGACACCAGTCCGGCGCGCTCCGCTTCTGCCGCATCCATCATGCGGGCGGTCAGACACATGTCCATCGCCTTCGCCTTCGATACCGCGCGAGGCAAGCGTTGCGTGCCGCCCGCACCCGGAATCACGCCGAGCTTGATCTCCGGCTGTCCGAACTTCGCCGTATCGGCGGCGATGACGATGTCGCACATCATTGCCAGTTCGCAGCCGCCGCCAAGCGCGAAACCCGCCACCGCCGCGATAACCGGCTTGCGGATCGAGCGGATGGTCTCCCAGTTGCGCGTGATGTAGTCGTTCTTGTAGACATCCATATAGGAGTAGCCGGCCATCATGCCGATGTCCGCGCCCGCAGCGAATGCCTTCTCACTGCCGGTCAGCACGATCGCGCCGATATTCTCGTCGGCATCGAAGGCTTTCAGCGCCGATCCGAGTTCGTCCATCAGCGCGTCGTTGAGCGCGTTCAGCGCTTTCGGGCGATTCAGCGTGATCAGTCCGACTCGTCCGCGTGTCTCTACCAGCACGTTCTCGTAAGTCATGCGCTCCTCCTGGCGATCCTCTGGTAAGTCCTAATGAAGGACCTTCTTGTACATCATCTCGATAATGCTACCATCACCAACCAACCGGTCGGTTAATTAATCGACCAGCCGCTCATCAATCTATCTTCCGACCATGACACATTCCCTGTTCACGAAGCATGAAGCGATGCTCGACAAAGCGCTCTCCGCCATCCAAACGCGCGGCTACTGGAGTCCTTTTGCCGAAATGCCGAGTCCCAAAGTGTACGGGGAAACGGCCAGCGCGGACGGCGAAGCGGCATTCAAGGCACATCTGGGCAAGACCTTCGAACTCGATCAGCCGTCAACGGGCGAAACGGTTGGCGCGGAGCGGTCGCCGTTCGGCGTTGCGCTCGACATCAAGTATCCGAAGGCCGATCCCGACGCCCTCATCCAAGCCTCGCTTCAGGCTCAGAAGCAGTGGCGCGCCGCCGGTCCGCAAGCATGGGTCGGGGTCAGCCTCGAGATTCTTTCACGGCTGAATCGCGCCAGCTTCGAGATCGGCTACAGCGTGATGCACACGACTGGCCAGGCGTTCATGATGGCCTTCCAAGCTGGCGGCCCGCACGCGCAAGACCGCGCGCTCGAGGCGGTCGTCTACGCGTGGGACCAACTGCGCCGCATTCCGGCCGAGGCGCACTGGGAAAAGCCGCAAGGCAAGAACCCGCCGCTCGCGATGCAGAAGCGCTATAGCATCGTTCCGCGCGGCGCCGGTCTCGTGCTGGGCTGCTGCACGTTCCCGACGTGGAACGGTTATCCCGGCCTTTTCGCCGACCTCGCCACGGGCAACACCGTTATCGTCAAGCCGCATCCCGGCGCGATCCTGGCGCTGGCGATCACCGTACGCATCGCTCGTGACGTCCTGCGCGAAGCCGGCTTCGATCCGAACGTCGTCATGCTGCTCGCCACTGAGCCGAATGACGGCCCGCTCGTCCAGCAACTCGCCGTGCGTCCGGAAATCAAGCTCATCGATTTCACCGGCAGCACACAGAACGGCACCTGGCTCGAGCGCAATGCGCACCAGGCGCAGGTCTTCACGGAGAAAGCGGGCGTGAATCAGATCGTCATCGATTCCGTCGACGACATGAAAGCCGCCGCGCGCAACATCGCGTTCTCGCTCGCGCTGTACTCCGGCCAGATGTGTACCGCGCCGCAGAACATCTATGTGCCACGCGACGGCATTCGCACCGCCGACGGCCAACTCAGCTTCGACGAAGTCGCGAAGGCGCTTGCCGGCGCCGTAGAAAAGCTGAGTTCCGATGCTGCCCGTGCCGTCGAACTGACCGGCGCGATTCAGAACGAAGGCATCGTGGCGCGCATCGCTGAAGCACGCGCGCTCGGCGACGTGCTGCTCGATAGCCAGACGCTCACGCATCCCGCCTTCCCGGAGGCGCGAGTTCACACGCCACTGCTGCTCAAGCTCGACGCACGCGATCACGAAACCACGTTCACGAGAGAATGGTTCGGACCTATCGCGTTCGTGATTGCCACCGATTCCACGACGCAATCGCTCGACCTCGCCGGCTCCATCGCGCAGGAGCACGGCGCACTCACACTGTCGGTCTACAGCACGGACGACGCCGTGATCGACGCTGCCCATGAAGCCGCGATACGCGGCGGCGTCGCGCTCTCGATCAACCTGACGGGCGGCGTCTTCGTCAATCAGTCCGCTGCGTTCTCCGACTTCCACGGCACCGGCGCAAACCCGGCCGCGAATGCCGCTCTCGCCGATGCAGCCTTCGTCGCAAACCGCTTCCGTGTCGTTCAGAGTCGAGTGCACGTTGCGCCCAAGGCAGCGCCTGCGGAAGCCGGCCAAACGGCATAAGCAAAACGACGGAAAGGCGAAGTCGCGCAATCGGCTTATGCCTTCCGGCCGAATGGAAAACATCGGGCCGCGCGCCTAGTATCCGCATGTGACGAACTCAAACGCGGCCCGTGTCAGAGGAGATGCCATGTCCGAGCAGTCTGTTCTGTTTCAAATCGATGGCGATACGCGCGTCGCGACCATCACGCTGAATCGTCCTGACAAGCTGAACAGCTTTACACGCGAGATGCACGGCCAATTGAGCCAGGAGCTCGACCGGGCCGAGGCGGAGAATGCGCGCGCGATCGTCCTGACCGGTGCGGGGCGCGCGTTCTGCGCCGGGCAGGACCTTGCCGATCTCGACTTCACGCCGGGTTCGATGTCCGACCTCGGTGAACTGATCGACGCTCACTTCAATCCACTCGTGCGCCGCCTTCAAGCGATGCCGCTGCCTGTCATTGCAGCGGTCAACGGCACGGCTGCAGGCGCGGGCGCGAACCTGGCGATGGCCTGCGATCTCGTCCTCGCGGCACGTTCGGCGAGCTTCATCCAGGCGTTCGTGAAAATTGGCCTCGTTCCGGATTCGGGCGGAACGTGGCTCTTGCCGCGCCGCGTCGGTGAAGCGCGTGCGTTGGGGCTGGCGCTGACCGGCGACAAGCTCGGCGCGGAGAAGGCCGAAGCGTGGGGCATCGTGTGGCGCGTCGTGGACGATGCGGAACTTCAGCACGCCGCCGCGCAACTGGCCGCACAACTCGCCCAGCAGCCCGCGCGCGCAATTGCCGCGATCAAGCAGGCCATGCGTGCGAGCGCGGCCAATACATTCGATGCGCAACTCGCCCTCGAACGCGACGTGCAGCGCGAACTCGGCGCATCGCCCGACTACATCGAAGGCGTCGCCGCATTCAAGGAAAAGCGCGCACCGCGCTTCGAAGGCCTTTGAATCCATCAGGGAGACTTGCGTGACGCCTCAACAACTCGCCGAAGCCACGGCCAAAGCCATGTATGAAGCGGATGCCTGCTCGCGCGCGCTGGGCATCGAGCTGATCGAAGTGCGGCCCGGCTATGCGCGGCTTCAGATGAACGTGCGCCCGGACTTTCTCAATGGCCACGCAATCTGCCACGGCGGCCTGATGTTCACGCTGGCGGATTCCGCATTCGCTTTCGCGTGCAACTCCTATAACGTCAGCACGGTGGCGGCGGGATGTTCGATCGAATTCCTGCGGCCCGTGCACGGCGGCGATCGCCTGACCGCCGAGGCGGTGGAGCAGACATTGAGCGGGCGCACCGGCATCTACGATATCCGCGTCACGAATCGCGAAGGCGAAGCCGTCGCGATGTTTCGCGGCAAGTCGGCCCAGATCAAGGGCACCGTGATTCCCACTTGACCGAACCGATCGATCAGCCGGACGCGGCAACGACCGCGCCGCATAGCGAGCATGAAGGAGACATCGATGACTACACCGTTGCCGCTCGAAGCGATCGAGAAGGCGAGCCGCGACGAACTCGTCGCGCTTCAGTTGCAGCGTCTGAAATGGACGCTCAGACACGCCTATGACAATTCGCCTGTGTATCGCCGCAAGTTCGATGAAGCGGGCGTCCATCCCTACGACGTACAGTCGCTTGGGGACCTCGCGCGCTTCCCCTTCACGACGAAAAAGGACCTGCGCGACAATTATCCGTTCGGCATGTTCGCCGTGCCGCAAGAGCGCGTCGCGCGCATCCACGCTTCGTCCGGCACGACGGGCAAGCCTACCGTCGTCGGCTATACAGCGAAGGACATCGACACCTGGGCGGATCTCGTCGCCCGTTCGATCCGCGCGGCGGGCGCGCGTCGCGGCGACAAGGTGCACGTGAGCTACGGCTACGGCCTTTTCACCGGCGGCCTCGGTGCGCACTATGGCGCGGAGCGCGCGGGATTGACGGTCATTCCGTTCGGCGGCGGTCAGACCGAGAAGCAAGTTCAACTGATTCAGGACTTCCGGCCCGACATCATCATGGTGACGCCGAGCTATATGCTCTCCATCGCTGACGAGCTGGAGCGGCAAGGCATCGAGCCGGCGAGCTGTTCGCTGCGCATCGGCATCTTCGGCGCGGAGCCGTGGACGAACGACATGCGCCATGCGATCGAGCAGCGCATGGGCATCGATGCCGTCGACATCTACGGTCTATCCGAAGTAATGGGGCCAGGCGTGGCGTCCGAGTGCGCCGAAACGAAGGACGGCCCGACGATCTGGGAGGATCACTTCTACCCCGAGATCATCGATCCCGACACCGGCGAAGTGCTGCCGGACGGCGAGTTCGGCGAGCTGGTGTTCACGTCGCTCACGAAGGAAGCGCTGCCGATCATCCGCTATCGCACGCGAGATCTGACGCGGCTCTTGCCGGGCACCGCGCGGACGATGCGCCGCATGGAAAAGATCACCGGCCGCTCGGACGACATGATGATCGTGCGCGGGGTCAACGTCTTCCCGACGCAGATCGAGGAACTCTTGCTGAAGCGGCCGGTGCTCGCGCCGCATTATCAAATCGTGCTGACGAAGGACGGCCCGCTCGACGTTTTCACGCTCAATTGCGAGCCATGTCCCGAATCGGCGCCCGACGTCGCGGCGCTGGACAGCGCAAGGAGTGCGCTTGCCTACGACATCAAGGCGCTGATCGGCGTGAGCGCCGTGGTGAACGTGCTGCCGGTGAACGGTATCGAACGTTCTGTCGGCAAAGCACGGCGTGTGGTGGACAAGCGCGGCGTGAAGCCGTAAGTCACGCGATCACGAGTTAGGCATCAGCAGCCACATCCGGCCGCCCTGCTTCATGCGTCCCGCGAGGTCGCCGGCATCGTCGCCGAGGCCCCAGAAATAATCGGCGCGCACGCCGCCCTTGATCGCGGTGCCAGTATCCTGAGCGAACACCAGCCGGTTCATCGGCTGGTTGCTGAGCGGGCGCGTCGTCTGGAGGAACACGGGCGTGCCGAGCGGAATCGCGGAAGGATCGACTGCGATCGAACGTTCGGGCGTCAGCGGCACGCCGAGCGCGCCGACGGGACCGTCGCCGAGACTCGTCGTCAGCGCCGTGGCGGCGGGCATTTCGCGGAAAAACACGAAGCGCGGATTGACGTCGAGCAGCGCATCGACGCGCGCCGGATTGGCCTTCGCCCACGCCTTGATGCCTTGCATCGTCGCTTGCGCGGGCGTCAGTTCGCCGCGATCGAGCAACTCCTTGCCGATCGACCGATACGGCTGATTGTTGGTCCCGCCGAAGCCCACACGCATCACGCTGCCGTCTTCCATGACGACGCGCCCCGAGCCCTGCACTTGCAGGAAGAAAGCTTCGATCGGATCGTCGACCCAGACCAGTTCGTTGCCGTTCAACACGCCGGAGCGTTCGAGCTGAGCGCGCGCAGGCAACGCAGCGCCCGGTTTATAACGATACGGCCATCGGTACAGCGCATATTGATACGCACCGCGCCGCGTGCGCGAACCGCGCAGCAGCGGTTCGTAGTAGCCGGTTACGAGGCCGTCGAGCGTGCCGTCCGTATTGGCAAGCTGGAACGGCGTGAAATACGTCTCGAAGAAACTGCGCGCCTCCGACATGTCGAGGTCGTCCAGCCGCTGGGCCGCCGCGCACGCCTTCTGCCAGTTGGCCTGACGCGCGAGCCGGCTGCAATTCTGACGCAGCGCGGCGGTCGCGCCGATCAGCGAATCGTCGTTCCAGCCGGGAACCTGCTGCCAGCTCACCGCCGTAAGCCGCGATGACGCGCGCTGCCCGGTCGTGATCGGCGTGCCGCCGGCCGTGCTCGGCCCCGGCTTCACATAACCACCGCCGCCACCGCACGAGGCGAGCAGGACAGCCGCTGCGATCGACGCGGCCCAGGCCGCTCCACGTGCCGCGCTTCGCACGATACTGCGCATACAATGCTCGTTCTTGATGGGAACCGCCATGTCTGATCTGTTCGACGAATATCCAATGCTGATTTTTGCGCTCGAGGCGCTCGTGGCGCTCGGCTTGCTGATTTTCATTGTCGCGTGGACGGCATCGGGCAAGAAGAAACACCAGAACCGCGCGAACGACGCAGCCAAGCGCCGTTAAGCTCCGCTGCCCGCTGCCATCGTTGCTTCAATGCAGCGTGCGCGGCATATGCAGGGCGAATTCGGCGATCGGCGCCTCGAAGCGCTCGCCGTCCTCCGCGACGCAGAAGTATTCGCCGCGCATCGTGCCGACCGGCGTGCCGATCACCGCCCAACTCGTATATTCGAATCGCTCGCCGGGCGGCAGGAGCGGCTGCTGGCCGACTACGCCGAGGCCCTTCACTTCCTGCACGTGGTTGTCGCTGTCGGTGATGATCCAGTGACGCGAAATGAGTTGAGCCGCAACCTGGCCGGTATTGCGAATCGTCAGCGTGTAGGCAAAGGCGTATTGGCGGCTGTCCGGATCGGACTGTTCGGGCAGATATCGCGTCTCGACGGACACGCTGAATTCGTACTGGCTCATCGTCGTTCCAAGTTCAATTCGTCGCTTCGCTGCCGGCAGACAGCGAGCGGGTGTGCCGCTATTGGTCACGCATTCTGCTTGATGCAGCCCGTGCCCGCAACACGGAATCCGGAGCGCTGAGCGCGCGGACAGCGTTCATCTGGCCATTCGGCCGACTTACGCCGGGAAAATCGCGAGTTAGAATCACGGCTTCGGACCCGGGGCCGCACGCTGGCCGGCCTTTGCGCCTGCTGGCCCGCGAGCCATCAGGCTTTCATGCATTCTGGCCTCACATCAGATACGCTCATGGCGCAATTTCACATCGCTCCCAGCATCCTTTCCGCCGATTTTTCCCGGCTCGGCGAGGAAGTCCGCAACGTCGTCGCCGCCGGAGCCGACTGGATCCACTTCGACGTAATGGACAACCATTACGTGCCGAACCTCACCATCGGCCCGATGGTGTGCGAGGCCATCCGCCCGCACGTGGACGTGCCCATCGACGTGCATCTGATGGTGCGCCCCGTCGATCGCATCGTGCCCGATTTCGCGAAGGCGGGCGCCAATGTGATCAGCTTTCATCCGGAGGGTTCGGATCACATCGACCGTACGCTGTCGCTGATCCGCGATCACGGCTGCAAGGCCGGCCTCGTGTTCAACCCGGCGACGCCGCTAAATTATCTCGATCACGTGATGGACCGGCTCGATCTCATTTTGATCATGTCGGTCAATCCGGGTTTCGGCGGGCAGTCGTTCATTCCCGAGGCGCTCCACAAGCTGCGCGAAGCGCGTGCGCGCATCGACGCTTACCGCGAGCGCACGGGCCGCCACATCCATCTGGAAATCGACGGCGGCGTGAAAGTGGACAACATCGCGGAAATCGCGGCGGCCGGCGCGGACACATTCGTCGCGGGCTCCGCCATTTTCGGCAAGCCTGACTATAAGCAGGTGATCGACGCGATGCGTGTCGAACTGGCGAACTCGGGAGCGCAGCAATGAGCGATAGCGCGGCGGCGTTGCCCGCCTTTTCGAACCGGCCGATTCGCGCGGCCATCATCGACCTGGACGGCACCATGGTCGATACCGCCAACGACTTCGTCGCCGCCCTGAACGGCATGCTTGCGCGCATCGGCGTGGAACCGCTCGTCACGCGCGATGAAGTCGTGGGCTACATCGGCAAGGGTTCGGAGAACCTGATCCGCAGCGTGCTGGCCGCCCGTCTGCCGCACCCGCAAGCCACCGCGCAATTCGACGACGCGCTCGCCACCTATCAAAGCGAGTACGCCAAGATCAACGGCAAGCATTCGACGCTCTTCCCCGAAGTCAAGGAAGGCCTCGAAGCAATGCGCGAACTCGGCATCGCGCTCGCGTGCGTGACCAACAAGCCGCATCGGTTCGCGGTGGAACTGCTGTCGCACTTCGGCGTGGCGCAGTATTTCAAGGTCGTTCTCGGCGGCGATTCGGTCGCGCTAAAGAAGCCCGATCCGCTGCCGATGCTCACCGCTTGCGAACGCCTGGACGTACTGCCGCGCGAAACCGTCGCGGTCGGCGATTCGGAGAACGATGCGCTCGCGGGCCGCGCCGCCGGCATGGCGACGCTTACCGTGCCCTATGGCTATAACCACGGGAAAGCAGTGCAATCGGTGAAATCCGATGGTATAGTTTCCACGCTGCGCACCGCAGCCATGGCGATTGCCGCGACACTGGCGCCGCCCGACACCACTCTGACTGAATAGTCCATCTTTCATGTTTCTTAACAGAAAACGGAGTCTGAGCAGCATCGACCGGGGAGCCTGGCCCTGGCGTCGCTGGTCGCGCTAACCTCACCCGAGGTACGCTGAAGCCATGTCGCGTCTTACTGCACTCGCTTCAGCATCCGTTTTTTGTTTCGCTGCGCATTCCCGCGCCGTTTCCGTTGATTGGTCCATCGAGCCGTTTCATGGCATGTGTTGCCGTGCGTCACATCTGACGCAGGCCGCGCGCTGCCGCGAAAGGTCCGATCGTCGTCTGAACCGCACCCGCGCGGCTCGGACGCATCTGCCGACAACGCGAGAAACAAGCCGACCGCAGCGCCCCAGTTCTTCCCGACGCCGCATCCCCATATGAAGGCGCGCGTCGATCAAGGATCGCAACATGACCGAACTCGAATTCCAATCGCTGGCGAATGAAGGCTACAACCGCATTCCGCTGATCGCCGAAGCGCTCGCCGACCTCGAAACCCCGCTGTCGCTTTATCTGAAGCTGGCGCAACCCGAACGCAACGGCGCGAACTCGTTCTTGCTCGAATCGGTGGTCGGCGGCGAGCGCTTCGGGCGTTATTCGTTCATCGGACTGCCGGCGCGCACGATGGTGCGCATGCAGAACGGCGTGTCCGAAGTCGTCACCGACGGCGCCGTGACGGAAACCGACGAAGGCGATCCGCTCGCGTTCATCGAGCGCTTCCAGAAGCGCTTCAAGGTGGCGCTGCGTCCGGGCTTGCCGCGTTTCTGCGGCGGTCTGGCCGGCTACTTCGGCTATGACGCGGTGCGCTACATCGAGAAGAAGCTGGCGAACACGGCGCCGCGCGACGATCTCGGCCTGCCCGACATCCAGTTGCTGCTGACGGAGGAAGTCGCGGTCATCGACAACCTCGCGGGCAAGCTCTATCTCATCGTCTACGCCGATCCGACGAAGCCCGAAGCCTACGCAAAGGCGAAGCATCGCCTGCGCGAACTGCGCAGCCGGCTGCGCGCGACCGTGCAGCCGCCGGTGACATCCGCGAGCGTGCGCACGGAAACCTATCGCGAGTTCGCGAAAGAGGATTATCTGAACGCGGTCCGACGCGCGAAGGAATACATCGCGGCGGGCGAACTGATGCAGGTGCAGGTCGGCCAGCGTCTCATCAAGCCGTTCCGCGACAATCCGCTCTCGCTGTATCGCGCGCTGCGGTCGCTGAATCCGTCGCCGTACATGTACTACTACAACTTCGGCGGCGATGTGCACGTGGTCGGCGCGTCGCCCGAAATTCTCGTGCGTCAGGAAAAGCGCGCCGAGGACCGCATCGTGACGATCCGCCCGCTCGCCGGCACCCGCCCGCGCGGCAACACGCCCGAGCGCGACGCTGAACTCGCCACCGAATTGCTGAACGATCCGAAGGAAGTCGCTGAACACGTCATGCTGATCGACCTCGCGCGCAACGACGTGGGCCGCATCGCGGAAACGGGTTCGGTCGCCGTGACGGACAAGATGATCATCGAGAAGTACTCGCACGTTCAGCACATCGTGAGTTCGGTCGAAGGGAAGCTGAAGCCCGGCGTGAGCAACTTCGACGTGCTGCGCGCGACCTTCCCTGCGGGCACGCTGTCCGGCGCGCCGAAGGTGCGCGCAATGGAACTGATCGACGAGCTCGAGCCCGTCAAGCGCGGACTGTATGGTGGCGCGGTCGGGTATCTGTCGTTCAGCGGCGAGATGGATCTCGCCATTGCGATCCGCACCGGCCTCATCAACAAGGGCAATCTGTATGTGCAGGCGGCTGCGGGCGTCGTCGCCGATTCGGTCCCCGAGTCCGAATGGCAAGAGACGGAAAACAAGGCCCGCGCCGTGTTGCGCGCCGCCGAGCAAGTGCAAGACGGCCTCGACAGCGACTTCTGAGGAGACAAGACCATGCTGCTGATGATCGACAACTACGACTCGTTCACCTATAACCTGGTCCAGTACTTCGGCGAACTCGGCGAGGATGTGCGCACCTATCGCAACGACGAAATCACGCTCGACGACATCGCGAAGCTCGAACCCGATCGCATTTGCCTGTCGCCGGGGCCGAGCAATCCGCAGCACGCGGGCATCACGCTCGACGTCCTGCGCGAATTCTCCGGCAAGCTGCCGATTCTCGGCGTGTGCCTCGGCCATCAGGCGATCGGCGAGGCGTTCGGCGGACGCGTCGTGCGCGCGCAAACCATCATGCACGGCAAGGTGAGCCAGATCGAAACCGACTGTAAGGGCGTGTTCTCCGATCTTCCCAAACACTTCAACGTGACGCGCTATCACTCGCTCGCGATTGAACGCGAGTCTTTGCCCGACTGTCTGGAAGTGTCAGCGTGGACGCCGGACGGCGAGATCATGGGTGTCCGTCACAAGGAACTGGAAGTGGAAGGCGTGCAGTTCCATCCGGAATCCATCCTCTCGGAGCACGGTCACGCCCTGCTCGAAAACTTCGTGAAGAACACCACGGCAGGCAAGGGCGCAAAACGATGACCATCACTGCACAGGAAGCGCTGCAACGCACGATCGAGCATCGCGAGATCTTTCACGACGAAATGCTGCATCTGATGCGCACGATCATGCGCGGCGAGATGTCGCCCGTGATGGCTGCCGCGATCATCACCGGCTTGCGCGTGAAGAAGGAAACCATCGGCGAAATCGCGGCGGCGGCGACCGTCATGCGCGAGTTCGCGAACCATGTCGAAGTCGACGACAACTCCAATTTCGTGGATATCGTCGGCACCGGCGGCGACGGCTCGCATACCTTCAACATCAGCACCGCGTCGATGTTCGTCACGGCTGCGGCCGGCGCGAAGGTCGCGAAGCACGGCAATCGCGGGGTATCGAGCAAGTCGGGCAGCGCGGACGTGCTCGAAGCGCTCGGCGTCAACATCGACCTGACGCCCGAACAGGTGGCGGCATCGATTCACGAGACAGGCATGGGCTTCATGTTCGCGCCGAATCATCATCCCGCGATGAAGAACATCGCGCCCGTGCGGCGCGAGCTCGGCGTGCGCACCATCTTCAACATTCTCGGGCCGCTGACGAATCCGGCGGGCGCGCCGCATCAGCTGCAGGGCGTGTTCCACGAGGACCTCGTCGGCATCCAGGTTCGCGTGATGCAGCGGCTCGGCGCGAAACACGTGCTCGTCGTGTACGGCAAGGACGGCATGGACGAAGTGTCGCTCGGCGCGGCGACCAAGGTGGGCGAGCTGAAGCACGGCGAAGTCACCGAATACGAAATTCATCCCGAGGACTTCGGCCTGCAGATGGTGTCGAACCGCACGCTTAAAGTGCAGGACGCGCAGGAATCGAAGGCGATGCTCCTCGGCGCGCTGAACAACAAGGCGGGCGTCGCACGCGAGATCGTCACGATGAACGCGGGCGCGGCGCTGTATGCGGCCGATGTCGTCGATTCGATCGCCGCCGGCATGGCCGCCGCGCGCGAGGCGATTACGAGCGGCGCGGCGCGCGAGAAAGTCGAGACGCTCGTGAAGTTCACGCAGCAGTTCAAAAGTTAAACGGAAGCTGACATGAGTGACATTCTGGATCGCATCATCGGGGTCAAGCGCGAGGAAATCCGCGCCGCCGAACAAAGCGCGCCGCTCGAAGAGTTGAAGCTCGAAGCGAGCGCACGCGACCTGCGCGATTTCGTCGGCGCGTTGCGCGCGAAGCATGCGGCGAATCAGGCCGCCGTCATTGCCGAAGTGAAGAAGGCGAGTCCGTCGAAGGGCGTATTGCGCGAGCATTTCGTGCCGGCCGATATCGCCCGTTCGTATGAGCAAGGCGGCGCCGCGTGTCTGTCCGTGCTCACCGACGTGCAGTTCTTCAAGGGCAGCGTCGCGTATCTCGAGGAAGCGCGCGCCGCGTGCAGCCTGCCGGTGCTGCGCAAGGACTTCATCATCGATCCGTATCAGGTCATCGAAGCGCGCGCGATGGGCGCCGACTGCATTCTGCTGATCGCCGCCGCGCTCGAGCTTTCGCAGATGCAGGACCTCGAAGCCTACGCGCACTCGCTGGGACTCGCGGTGCTGGTCGAAGTGCACGACGCCGACGAATTGCGCAACGCGCTCACGCTCAAGACGCCGCTCATCGGCATCAACAACCGCAATCTGCGCACGTTCCAGACAACGATCGACACGACCATCGGCATGCTCGAATCGGTGCCGGACGATCGCATCGTCGTGACGGAATCGGGCATCCTGTCGCGCGCCGATGTCGAGCGGCTGCGCGCGATGCGCGTGCACACCTTCCTCGTCGGCGAAGCGTTCATGCGCGCCGACGATCCGGGCGCGGAACTCGCCCGCATGTTCTTCTAACGGGGCGGCTAGTGGGTATCGAACGGGAAATCAAACTGGCGCTGTCGCCGTCGTCGCACGACGACGTCGCGCGTTTCTTCGACGAGCGCACCGGCGCGGGCAAGCCGATGAAGCTCGGCAACGTCTACTTCGACACGCCGTCGCTGACGCTCGCGAAAGCGAAGTCCGCGCTGCGTCTGCGCCGCACGCCGGAACAATGGCTGCAAACCTACAAGACGCTCGGGGAAGCCAAGGCCGGAATGCATAGCCGGCACGAATGGGAACTGCCGGTCAAAGGCGAAGCGCTCGAAATCGATGCGCTCCTCGCCGCCTGCGACGACGACGCCGCCCGCGCTGCACTGCAGGCCGCCGCGCCGGATCTCATCGCGCTCTTTCGCACCGATTTCACGCGCATCGTGTGGGATGTCGAGCGCGAGGGATCGCAGATCGAAGTCGCGCTCGATTCGGGCGAAATCACCGCGGACGTCGATGGCGAAACGCGGCGCTCGGAAATCAGCGAACTGGAAGTCGAGCTGAAATCGGGCGATGCAAGCGCGCTCGAAACGCTCGCCGCCGAACTGCGCGGCGCGTTTCCGGAACTCGATCCCGAAGACGTCAGCAAGGCGCAGCGCGGGTATCGGCTGCGCGAGCGGCCCGAGAGCAACCTCAACGACGCGGAAGCATGAATCGTCAGCCCTCTCTTTTTGCGGAAGCCGAAAGCGTGGCCGAGGCGTCCGGCGCATTGAGCTTCGCCACGCTCGAAAGTCAGTTCGACGCCCTGCCCGCCGACTGGCGGCGTCATCTGAAGGCGTTCATCGAGAGCCCGCGCTATGCGGCGTTATGCGAATTCGTCGATGCGGAACGCGCCGCCGGCAAGACCGTCTATCCCACCGATGTCTTCCGCGCGCTGCGCTTGACGCGTCCCGAAGACGTGAAGGTGATCATCCTTGGCCAGGACCCGTATCACGGCGAGGACAAGGGCGCGCCACAGGCTCACGGCCTCGCGTTCTCGGTGCCCGCGCCGGTGCGCCCGCCGCCGTCGCTGCGCAACATCTTCAAGGAGATTCACGCGAGCCTCGGATTCGCCGCGCCGTCGCACGGCTGTCTCGATGCGTGGGCCAGGCAAGGCGTGTTGTTGCTGAACACATCGCTGACGGTCGAGCGCGACAAAGCCGGCAGCCACGCGAAACGCGGTTGGGAGCAATGCACCGATACGCTCATCCACGAGATGGCCGTTCGGCACGAGGGTCTCGTCTTCATGCTGTGGGGCGCGCACGCTCAGGCGAAGCGCGGCTTGATCGAAGGAACGGCGAAAGCGCATTGTGTGCTCGAAGCGCCGCATCCGTCGCCGCTGTCGGCGCATCGCGGCTTTCTGGGATGCGGCCATTTCGTGCGGGCGAACGAGTATCTCGTGCAGCACGGACGGAAGCCGATCGACTGGCAATTGCCGGAGTAAGCGCATCGACGTAAAAAACCCGCTGCGATCGCGAGACCCAGCGGGTTTTTCATGCACCGGCGTATCGCCGGCTTACAGCGCCGCGATTGCCTCGCGTGCTTGCGCCAACGCCGCGCCAGCCGCATCCGCGCCCATGTTCAGGCCTTCCGCGTAGATGAAGTTCACATCGGTCATGCCGAGGAAGCCGAGGAACGATTGCAGATACGGCGTCTGCGAGTCGTGCGGCGTGCCGACATACTTGCCGCCGCGCGCCGACACCACGAACACCTTCTTGCCCTTTACGAGCCCTTCCGGACCATTCGCGGTGTAGCGGAACGTGATGCCCGCACGCGCGACCTGGTCGAAATACGCCTTCAGTTGCGACGAAATGCCGAAGTTGTACAGCGGCGCCGCGATCACGACGATATCCGCTGCTTGCAACTCCGCGATCAGCGCGTCGCTCTTCGCGGCGATCGCCGCCTGCTCGGCGCTGCGCTGATCGGCGGGCGTGAAGAACGCGCCGAGCGTCGCATCGTCGAGGTGCGGGAGATTGTCCGCGAGCAGATTGCGGACGACGACCTTCGCGCCCGGATTGCTTTGTTGCAGCTTTGCGGTTAGTTCGTCGGCGAGCAGCGTCGACTGAGCGCCTTGCGAACGAGCAGCGGAGTTGATTTGCAGAATCGTCGTCATGATGTCTTCCTTCCTGTATGGGTCCGGGCACCGGAAGCGCCCGCGTCAGGAAGCATTCTCAGTTTTTCGACATCCGCGAAAAAGCCGCGCGACCGTGAAGGATCGTTGCACCGGTAGAACAATCGGCGTTCAGCCCCGGAGCCAGCGCTCGCGCCATTGCTTCGAAGGACCGCGCCCGTCCATCGCGGTCAGCACGTAACGCGACACCTCCGGCGCGTCGAGCCGCAGCTCCGCGCGACGCAGTTCATCGCGTCTGAACGCATGGATTCCGACCTTCGCGCCCGGCAGATAACGCGACAGCAGCGCATCCAGATTCGATCCGGTGACGCGCAGGCCATCGATCGCCACCAGCACGTCGCCCGCCGACAGCCCGGCTTTTTGCGCCGCGCCGCCATCGTGGACGACCGCGACCGTGCAGTCCGCCCCGCCCCGCACACGCGCGCCGAGCGACGGCTTGCCGGCCGTGCCGTTGGTCGCCATGTCGGGCGCAAGCGCGATGCCGAACGGCTCCAGCAGCGCATCGAGCGGCAGATCGCGAGTGCCGCGCACGCCGTCGCGAAACAGCGTGCGCAAATCGGCGCCGGTCGCTTCGGCGAAGAGCGCTTCGACGTCTTCCTCGCGGATGCCGCGCGCCTTGCCGTTGTAGAAATCGCGGCCGTAACGTTGCCACAGCAGGCGCATTACGTCGTCGAGCGATTTCCGGTTGCCGGTCTGCGCGCGAATCGAGAGATCGAATGCGAGCCCGATCAGCGATCCCTTCTGGTAATAGCTGACGATCGCGTTCGGCGCGTTTTCGTCGGCGCGGTAGTACTTGACCCACGCATCGAAGGAACTCTGCGCGACGGATTGCTTCAATCGCCCGCTGCTGCGCATCACGCCGCCGATGGTCTTGCCGAGCAGCGAGAAGTAGTCGCTGGCGCTGATGAGCCCGCTGCGCACGAGCATCAGATCGTCGTAATAGGACGTGAAGCCTTCGAAGAGCCACAGCAGCGACGTGTAGTTCTCCTGCGACAGGTCGTACGGCGCGAACGCCGCCGGCTTGATGCGCTTCACGTTCCACGTATGAAAGTATTCGTGGCTGCACAAACCGAGATACGTGCGATATCCGTCGCTCATTTCAGGGCGGCCCTGCACCGGCAGATCGCCGCGATTGCAGATCAGCGCCGTCGATGCGCGATGCTCCAGCCCGCCGTAGCCGTCGGCGACGGCGACCGTCATGAACACGTAGCGGTCCATCGGCGCTTTCTTCGTGCGCGGTTCGAACAGCGCGATTTGCGCTTCGCAGACGCGCTTCAGATCGACGGCGAGCCGCTGCATGTCCAGTCCGATGACGCGTCCCGCGATCACGATGTCATGCTTCACGCCATGCGCCGTGAATCCGCCAAGCGCGAATTCGCCCAGCGTGACGGGGTGATCGACGAGTTCGTCGTAGTTCGCCGCCTCGTAGCTGCCGAAGCCGTACCGCTTCGTTCCGCGCGATTCGCCGAGCGCCGTCGCGACGCGCCAGTTGCGAAGCGCGCCGCCGGCGGGCGGCTGGATATCCACGATACAAGGCGCCGCCGACTGCCCTTCCACCGCGAGGAACACGCTCGTGCCGTTGAAGAAGCCGATGGTGTCATCCAGATGCGCAGCGCGCACGGACAGGTCCCACGCATAGACCTCGTAGCGCAGCGTAATCGGGCCGTCGTGCGGCGCGGCCTGCCAGGCATGTTTGTCGATCTTCTCGATCGCGATGCGCCGGCCCGCCGCGTTGAACGCCTGCAGCGTCACGATGTTGCGCGCGAATTCACGGATCATGTAGCTGCCCGGAATCCACACCGGCAACAGGAAGCGCTGACCGGCCGGGTCCGGCTCGGCAACGGTGAGCGTCACTTCGAAAATGTGCGCGGCCGGGTTCTTCGGAACGATGCTGTAGCGCACCGGTTGCATCGGGGAATTCATCGCGTAGTCCTTGTTCTTTTTTTGGGCTGCAACACGCGCGTGCGCAATTGCACGCAATGGCAGGCCGAAAAACCAAAGGAGGCGCGCGCGCCTCCTTCCCGTCGATTACACCGGCTTCAGCGTACCGCCGACAATGCCTTTTCCAGTTGATCCGCAGGCACCGCGCCCGGCAGACGGCGGCCATCGGCGAGAAACACGGTCGGCGTGCCGGTGACGTTCATCGAGCGGCCGAGTTTGAGGTTCTTGTCGATCGCGGTGGTGTCGCAGGCGGCGGCGGTCGCCGGCGCCTTGTGGTCGAGCATCCAGCCTTCCCAGCTCATCGCGCGATCCTTCGCGCACCAGATCGATTTCGACTTGGCCGTCGAATCCGGCGACAGCACCGGATACAGGAACGTGTAGACGGTCACGTTATCAATCGATTTCAGCGTCGACTCGAGTTGCTTGCAGTATGGACAGTTCGGGTCCGAGAACACGGCGATCTTGCGGCTGCCGTTGCCCTTCACGACCTTCACCGCGTTCTCGAACGGCAGCTTCGCGAAATCGATCTTGTTGGTTTCCGCGAGCCGCGCTTCGGTCAGGTTCTTGCTGTTGCGCGTATCGACGAGATCGCCGAGCAGCACGTAGTTGCCGCCTGCATCGCTATAAATGATCTGCGAACCGAGGTTGACTTCGTACAGCCCGGCAATGGGCGTTTTCTCGATGCTCTTGATGGTCGCATCGCCCATGCGCGATTCGAGCGTCGATTTGAGCTTGTCGGTGGTCTGATCGGCCTGCGCCGAACAGCCGAGGCCGAGCGTCACGGCCAGTGTCGTGACCGTGGCGAGACTCAGGCGAAGAGTGGTTTTCATGCCGTTTTCCGTAGATGCGGGGCGACGCCGCCAGGCGCGCCCCGCTGTATGTGAGTTGACCGCTTAACCAAGCGCCGCCGACACGAGCCAGCGCTTGGCAAGCGGCTGCGCCCCGACGAACGCCATGCCCGTGTTGCGGATCGCGCGGGCCAGTGTGCCGGGCGCGGAGAAGAGCCGCTGCATGCCGTCCGTCACGACCATCAGCTTCTGGATGTCTTCGCGGCGCGCGCGTTCGTAGCGGCGCAGCAGGATCGGATCGCCGAGATCGCGGAACGCTTCCTTGTTCACGATGACATCCGCGAGCGCGGCGACATCGCGCAGGCCGAGATTCATGCCCTGGCCGCAAAGCGGATGAATCAGATGCGCGGCATCCCCGACGAGCGCGACGCGCGGCGCAACCAGCCGGTCGACCGTCTGCAGCCCGAGCGGAAAGCCCTGCGCGGGCGTCACGCATTCGAGCGCGCCGAGCGTGCGTTGCGATGCTTCCTCGACCTTCGCGGCAAGCTGCGCCGGATCGAGCGCGATGAGTTCGTCCGCATGCTGCGTGCGCGCCGACCAGACGAGCGACACGTGATCGCCCGGCAGCGGCAACAGCGCGATGATTTCGGTATCGCGGAACCATTGATACGCGGTTTCACCGTGCGGCCGTTCCGCCTTGAAGTTGGCGACGACACCCGTCTGCCGGTAATCGCGGCGCTCCATCTTCGCGCCCATCTGCGCCCGCACCCAGGAATGCGCGCCGTCCGCGCCGACGATCAGATCCGTCTGCAACGTCTCGCCGCTCGAAAGCGTGACGAAAGCCGCGTCTTCTTCGACGGTCATGCCTTGCGCGCGTGCTTCGAACCACGAAAGACTTGGCTGGAAACGCAAGGCGGCGTCGAGCGCCTGCTCGATCAACGTCGATTCGACGATCCACGCAAGCTGCGGCACCGATGCCTGGAAGGCGGAGAAATGCAGCTCCGCGTGAGCATCGCCGAACACGCGCATGTCGAAGACCGGACCGAGCCGCGAGCGATCCAGCGCCTGCCAGACGCGCAGCCGCTCGAGCAAGGTCTGCGAACTGGACGACAGCGCGTAGATGCGCGAATCGAAGATGGCGCCGGGCGGCAAGCCCGCTGCTTGCGGCGCGAGCAGCGCGGTGCGCAGGCCGGACTGGGCGAGCGCGAGTGCAGCCGTCTTGCCGACGAGCCCGCCGCCGACGACGACCGCGTGAAAGGTCAAGGGATGCGAAGTCATGTGGGGCATTATAGCCGCGAGGGTTGCGGGGGTTTTGGCGCTGGTCGGGCGCGGAAACGTTGATGCCGCGCGGCGTTACAATGTCGGTTTGCCCGGCTGCGGATGCGGCCCCGGCGCTGGCGCGCAATGCTGGCCGCCTCGCGAGCATCGATTGACGAATGCGCGCGACGAAGCGCCGTCTCACCAGTTCGAAGGATTCCATGAGCCTCCAATGCGGCATCGTCGGCTTGCCTAACGTCGGCAAGTCCACTCTTTTCAATGCGTTGACCAAGGCGGGTATCGCCGCCGAGAACTATCCGTTCTGCACGATCGAGCCGAATGTCGGCGTCGTCGAAGTGCCGGACGCGCGTCTTACGGCGCTGGCTGAAATCGTGAAGCCGGAGCGCATCCTGCCGGCGGTCGTCGAGTTCGTCGATATCGCGGGGCTGGTCGCCGGCGCGAGCAAGGGCGAAGGCCTCGGCAATCAGTTTCTCGCGAACATCCGCGAGACGGATGCCATCACGCACGTCGTGCGCTGCTTCGAAGACGAGAACGTGATTCACGTCGCGGGCAAGATCGATCCGATCGCGGATATCGAAGTCATCAACACGGAACTGGCGCTGGCCGATCTGGCGACGGTCGAGAAGGCGCTTACGCGTTACTCGAAGGCGGCGAAGTCGGGCAACGACAAGGAAGCGGCGAAGCTCGTCGCGGTGCTCGAGAAGGTGCGCGCGCAGCTCGATCAGGCGAAGCCGGTACGCGGCCTCGGTCTGAACGACGACGAACAGGCGCTCATCAAGCCGTTCTGCCTGATCACCTCGAAGCCGACGATGTACGTCGCGAACGTGAAGGAAGACGGCTTCGAGAACAATCCGTATCTGGACGCGGTGCGCAAGCATGCGGAGGCCGAGAATGCGCCGGTGGTCGCGGTGTGCGCGGCGATCGAGGCCGAAATCGCCGATCTCGACGACGCCGACAAGCAGGACTTCCTCGCCGACATGGGCATGACGGAGCCGGGGCTGAATCGCGTGATTCGCGCGGGTTTCAAGCTGCTTGGGCTGCAGACGTACTTCACGGCGGGCGTGAAGGAAGTGCGCGCGTGGACCATTCATGTGGGCGACACGGCGCCGCAGGCTGCCGGCGCGATCCATACGGACTTCGAACGCGGCTTCATTCGCGCGCAGACGATTGCCTTCGATGACTTCGTCGCGTACAAGGGCGAACAAGGCGCGAAGGAAGCCGGGAAGATGCGGGCGGAAGGAAAGGAATATGTGGTGCAGGACGGCGATGTGATGAATTTCTTGTTCAACGTCTAAGCGGCGCGACAAGACAAGTCAAAGACTGTCAAAGCGGTTGATTCGAAAAGCGGAGTGCCTGAAAAATGGCACTCCGCTTTTTTTTCATGGGCGGCGCATGGCGAAATATCGCCGATAAGAACTATCAGAGGCCAAGAGAAAATGAAGAGACATAGAAAGATCCGCACCTTCCTGCTCGGTTGCGCACTCGCGCTGACGGCCAGCGTTTTGCCCTACGCGCCGGCCCACGCCTATTACAACGGCAACTACCAGCAGCAACCCGACGAATCCGACCTCGACAATCACGGCCACTACAAAAACCGCGACGGCAACATCATCCATTCCCCCGCCCGCTCCCGCTCCGGCACCGTCCCCGAAGGCGCGAGCGCACAATGCCGCGACGGCACCTACAGCTTCAGCCGCCACCACAGCGGCACGTGCTCGCGACACGGCGGCGTCGCCGCATGGCAATAGCGCGGGCGATAACCCGGCGCAAGCCCGAAGTACAATGACACGCAACCCCGCTGCGCCCCGAAAGCGCGGCGGGCACGCGCATCATCGCGCGCAGACGAATTCATCGAACGCCGGCTCACGCGCCGCCCGCGCACGGCGTTCGCATCTTCAAACGATCACAGACAATCCACATGGCCCAATACGTCTTCACCATGAACCGCGTCGGCAAGATCGTGCCGCCGAAGCGTCAGATCCTGAAAGACATCTCGCTCTCCTTCTTCCCCGGCGCGAAAATCGGCCTGCTCGGGCTGAACGGCTCCGGCAAGTCGACGCTCATCCGCATCATGGCGGGCGTCGATAAGGACATCGAAGGCGAAGCGCAGCCGATGCCGAACCTCAACATCGGCTATCTGCCGCAGGAGCCGCAACTCGATCCGCAGCAGACCGTGCGTCAGGCCGTCGAAGAAGGTCTCGGCGATGTATTCCAGGCGCAAAAGAAGCTCGACGAAATCTACGCCGCCTACGCCGAACCCGACGCCGACTTCGACAAGCTCGCCGCCGATCAGGCGAAATACGAAGCCATCCTCGCGACGAGCGACGGCGGCAGCCCCGAGCAACAACTCGAAGTCGCCGCCGACGCGCTGCGCCTGCCCGCGTGGGACGCGAAAATCGAGCATCTGTCGGGCGGCGAAAAGCGCCGTGTCGCGCTTTGCAAGCTGCTGCTGCAAAAGCCCGACATGCTGCTGCTCGACGAACCGACCAACCACCTCGATGCCGAATCCGTCGAATGGCTCGAGCAGTTCCTGACGCGTTATCCCGGCACCGTCGTCGCCGTCACGCACGATCGCTACTTCCTCGACAACGCCGCCGAGTGGATTCTCGAACTCGACCGCGGCCACGGCATTCCGTGGAAGGGCAATTATTCGAGCTGGCTCGACCAGAAGGAAGACCGCCTCAAGCAGGAAGAAGCGAGCGAATCCGCGCGTCAGAAAGCCATCAAGAAAGAACTCGAATGGGTGCGCCAGAATCCGAAGGGACGTCAGGCGAAATCGAAGGCGCGTATCGCACGCTTCGAGGAACTGAACAGCCAGGAATATCAGAAGCGCAACGAAACGCAGGAAATCTTCATTCCGGTCGGCGATCGGCTCGGCAATGAAGTCATCGAGTTCAAGAACGTCAGCAAGGCGTATGGCGATCGGCTGCTGATCGACAACCTCAGCATGAAGATTCCGGCCGGCGCGATCGTCGGCATCATCGGGCCGAACGGCGCGGGCAAGTCCACGCTCTTCCGCATGCTGACCGGCAAGGAGCAGCCGGATTCGGGCGAGATCATCCAGGGCCCGACGGTCAAGCTCGCCTATGTCGATCAAAGCCGCGACGCGCTCGCCGCCGACAAAACCGTCTTCGAGGAAATCTCCGGCGGCGCCGATGTGCTCACGGTCGGCAAGTACGAAACGCCGTCGCGCGCCTACATCGGCCGATTCAACTTCAAGGGCAGCGACCAGCAGAAGCTCGTCGGCAATCTGTCGGGCGGCGAACGCGGGCGTCTGCATCTCGCGAAGACGCTGATCGCGGGCGGCAACGTGCTGCTGCTCGACGAACCGTCGAACGATCTCGACGTCGAAACGCTGCGCGCGCTCGAAGACGCACTGCTCGAATTCGCCGGCTCGGTGATGGTCATTTCGCACGATCGCTGGTTCCTCGACCGGATCGCGACGCACATCCTCGCGTTCGAAGGCGAATCGCACGTCGAATTCTTCGACGGCAATTACCAGGAATACGAGGCTGACAAGCGCAAGCGCCTCGGCGAAGAAGGTGCGAAACCCAAGCGCCTGCGTTACAAGCCGATCACGCGCTGACCGGCGCCGGAAGCGCGCTCAATGCGGGCGCGCGCACCGACATCATCAACAAAAATGGCGACTGTCTCGGGCACGTCGCCATTTTTGTTTGCGCGGCGGTTCTCGCAGAATCAATGAGCTTGCAAGGGGAGACGCAACACATGGCGGCATCGGACGCGCGGCGGGGAGCGCGGTGGGCAGTGGGGGTCGTCATCGCGATCGTCGTCGTGGCGATCGGCGGATGGTTCTTCGTCGCGCATCAGATGAAGGAACGCATCCGCGAGACGCTCGGGCCGAACGGTTCCGTCGACGAGATCGATGTCGGCTTCGGGCAAGTGACGCTTTCGCGCGTGCGGCTGCGCGGACCGCGCGACTGGCCCGCCGGCGACGCGTTGCGTGCGGAGCGCATCGTGCTCGATGTCGATATGCGCGCGGCGCTGTCGAATCGCGTGCATCTTCGCAATGTGAGCGTCGACAACTACTATCTGTCGATCGTGCGCGCCGCCGATGGCCGCGTGCTCATCCTCCCCGGTCTCAAGGAAACCGCGCGCGTCGCCAACGCGAAGCCCGACGACAAGGCCGTGCAGCACGCGCAGGAAGAAAAGCTGATCGACCGCGTGTCGTTCGAACGCGGCGCGATGGAGTTTTTCGACGCATCGGTGCAGCAGCAGCAGCCGTATCGCGTGCTGATCAGCGACGCACGCGCGACGATCGAGCATCTGCACCTGCCGGCGCTGACCGAACGCACGTCGCTTTCGATGACCGGCTCCATCAAAGGTCCATCGCACACGGGCACGGTTTCGTGGGGCGGCTGGATGGTCATCGCGAGCAAGGATTCACAGACGCGCGCGACCCTGCGCAGCGTCGACATCGCGACGCTCGATCCTTACCTGCTGAAGAAAGCCGGCGCGAAGGCCGCGGTGACGGGCGGCACCATCGACATGACGCTCGACGCGAGCGTGCGCGATTACCGCATTCATGCGCCGGGAGTGCTCACGCTGAATCACCTGCAAATCAGCGACGGCGCGGGTCCGCTCGACACCTTTCTGTCGATACCGACGAAAGCCGCGATCGCCGCGCTGAAGGATCGCAAGGACGAGATCAAGCTCGAATTCACGCTCGACGGCGATCTGCGCGATCCGAAGTTCTCGCTGTCGGAGAGTCTGTCGAAGAAACTCGCGGCCGGGTTCGCGAAGGCGCTCGGCGTGAGCGCGGAAGGCGTCGCGAAGGGCGCGGGCGATACGGTGCGGGGAATCGGCAACGCGCTGAAG
Source organism: Caballeronia grimmiae (assembly GCF_022879615.1). NCBI lineage: Bacteria > Pseudomonadati > Pseudomonadota > Betaproteobacteria > Burkholderiales > Burkholderiaceae > Caballeronia > Caballeronia grimmiae. Next base: position 394,789 of record NZ_CP084271.1, on the reverse strand, counting down.
AATCTGCTGGGGCAGTAGCGCGTCGCCGCTGGCGTGCGTGCTAGATCGGCACGTTCAGCGCGCGCAGCTTCGTTTCCGTGTCGAGCGCGCCGGTGTAGTGAACGCCGTGCCAGCCAAGAGCGGTCGCGGCTTGGGCGTTTTTCAGGTTATCGTCGATGAAGACGAGTTCATGCGGCTCCACGCCCGGCAGATGCTTCTCGATCTCGGTGCGCATCAACGCGAAAATCTGCGGATCGGGCTTGATGACGCCGACGCGCCCCGACACCACGATTTCACGGAAACGGCGCAGCACGTCGAAGCGCTCCCACGCGTAGGGGAAGGTCTCCGCTGACCAGTTCGTCAGCCCGAAAAGCGGCACGTCTGCTGCGTCCAGACGGTCGACCAGCGCAACGCCCTCCTCGAGCACGCCGGCCACCATTTCATGCCAGCGCGCGTAGAACGCGCGAATCAGCGCTTCGTGCTCCGGATACAGCGCGACGAGTTCCGCGGTGCCCTCCTCAGTGCTCTGCCCGCCGTCTTGCTGGACGACCCAATCCATCTTGCAGACGTTGTCGAGAAACCAGCGGCGCTCGGTCTCGTTCGGAATCAGTTGCCGGTAGAGATACTCCCGGTCCCAGTCGATCAGCACGCCGCCGAAATCGAATACGACTGCTTTGATGGTCATTGTTCGCCACTCCTTTCGGGGTCTGTCAGATCGCCTGCGTCCGCTTTTCCAGCCAGGCCTTCGCCGCGCCCTCGACATGCGGCGACACGCGCCGGCGCACCGTCTCGTGATACGCGTTGAGCCACGCGCGCTCCTCGCCGTTCAGCAGCGAAAGGTCGATGCAGCGCGTATCGATCGGGCACAGCGTCAGCGTTTCGAACGACAGGAAATCGCCAAACTCAGTTTTGCCGGCGCTCTGATTCATCACCAGATTTTCGATGCGGATACCCCACTTGCCCGGCCGATAAATCCCCGGCTCGATCGAGGTGATCATGCCCTCTTCCATCGCCGTCCACGGCTCGGCGGGCGCGTAGTGCGAAATGACCTGCGGGCCTTCGTGCACGTTCAGGAAATAGCCGACGCCGTGGCCCGTACCGTGACCGTAGTCCGCGCCTGCTTCCCAGATCGGCGCACGCGCGATCGAATCGAGCATCGGCGAGCGGATGCCGCGCGGGAAACGCGCGCGCGACAGCGCCATCGTTCCCTTAAGCACGATGGTGAAATCGCGCTTGTGCTCCGCCGTGATCTCGCCGACGGGAACCACACGCGTGATGTCCGTCGTGCCGCTCAGATATTGACCGCCGGAATCGATCAGCAACAACCCGTTGCCTTCGATCACCGAATGCGACGCTTCGGTCGCGCGGTAATGCGGCATCGCGCCGTTCGCGTTGAAGCCGGCGATCGTCGCGAAGCTCAGGCTCACGAAGCCCGGCCGGCGCGCCCGCGCCGCCGTGAGCTTTTCGTCGATGGTCAACTCCGTGATGCGCTCGCGGCCCAGCGCGTCTTCGAACCACGCGAAGAATTCGGCGAGCGCGGCGCCGTCCTGTTCCATCGTCGCGCGGATGTGTTCCGCTTCGGCGGGCGTCTTGCGCGACTTCTCGAATGTCGACGGATTCACCGTCTCGACAATCTTCACGCCCGACGCCACGCTTTCCAGCGAGCCATGCGTGATGCGGCGCGGATCGATCAGCAGCGTCGCGCCGGCCGGCAGCGCCCCGAGCGCCTGACGCGCGCCGGCATAAGGCGCGACGCGCACACCGTCGCGCGAAAGCGTCTCTTTCAGCGCGTCCGGCACCTTGCCATCGGCGACGAAAATCGTGGCCTCGTCCATTCCGACGAGCGCGTGCGCGACGAACACGGGGTTGTAACTGACATCGCCGCCACGCAGGTTGAAGAGCCAGGCGAGGTCGTCGAGCGTGGAGACGAAGTGCCATTGCGCGCCCTTCGCACGCATCGCCTCGCGGATTCTCGCCAGCTTGTCGGCGCGCGCGACGCTCGCGTGCGGCGCGGCGTGCTCGTAGACGGGCGCATCGGGCAGGCCGGGGCGATCGGGCCAGACCGCGTCCAGCACGTCGACATCCGTGCGCAGCGTGATGCCGCGTGCGGTCAGCGCATCGCCCAAAGCGCGCGCCGCCGCGACGCCGAGCACCGCGCCATCGACCACAACGACGCCGCCCGCCGGCACGTTCTCCGCCAGCCATTCGACGTGCGGCGCGGTCTGCTGTCCACCCATCATCTTCATCAGGACGATGCCGGTGCCGGCGAGTTGCGCCTCCGCTTGCGTCCAGTAGCGGCTATCGACCCAGACCCCCGCGAAATCCTGCGTCACGACGAGCGTGCCGACCGAACCGGTGAAGCTCGACAACCACTGACGCCCCTGCCAGCGCTCCGGCAGATATTCGGACAAGTGCGGATCGGCGGACGGGACAAGCACCGCGTCGAACCGGTCCGCAGCCAGGCGGCGGCGCAATGTCTCGACGCGCTGCGCGAAGATGGCTGCGTCGGGAGTGGCGGAGTGTGCAACGCGATCGTTCATGGATGATCTGCCTTGAATGCCGAAGAGGGATGCGATGGTGGAGGGATTTCAGCGCCGCGCCGCGAGTGCGACGGTTGCGGTCACGACGACGAGCGCGAAAAGCGTGCAGGCGAACCATTCGAGGGTATCGCCATCGTGATAAACACCGGCGACATTGCCGAACATGCGCGCAATCACGGCGGCGATCGCGCCCGCGACGATAGCGGTCCAGATGCGTCCCGCCGCGCCCTGCCCGACACGGCCCGCGCGCCGCAGCGGATGCAGCCACCAGCCCGCCGCGCCGATTACCGCGCCCAGAAAAATCATGCCGATCCAGCTCATCGGGCGCCGCTCCATTGGCTTCGATTAGGAAACGGCGCGGGGCGCCGCGTTCAAACGAACAAGTTTAGGGGGCCGGGTTTGCGATGGCAAGCGGTCCAAAACCGAATTAACCGGCTCGAACTATCTGAAAGACTTCTGGGAATATCCTAAAAGGACCGCGATAGAACGCCCGAGTGCTAAACTCGACTGCATTATCTGGTCAAGCAATTGGGCTGCTTCTTATCCATTCGCGGCCGGCAATGATCGCTTCAAAGATTGCCTGCCAGCACTTATTTCGATCGACGTTTTCCGGAAGCAGCGTACGATGAGCGAAAACAGGCTGTTATCCCTCGGCGGTCTTGAACTTATCGTGACCTACCGTGGCGCCACGCAGGAACGGCGCGACAACCTTCGCGGCGTGCTGCGCCATCTGAGCGTCACCTATACGGATTACACGGTCTATCTCATCGAGGCCGACGCGACGCCGACGTTCCACTGGTCCGGCCTCGGCGACGAGAAGATCCGCCACGTCTTCATCCATGACGACGGCCCGTTTTCCAGAGCAAGACTTTGCAATCTCGGCGCGCGCTTATGCACGGGTAAGGTTATTTGCTTTCACGATGCCGATATGATTGCGAATCCATATTATTTGACGCGTTGTGTCACGGCACTCGAAAATGGAACGAGCAGCGATGCACTGTGCCCGTTTCTACGTGTGATTAACGTTGCGAACGCGCGTCGCGAAGAATTCATTACATCTGGAAACTACGCTTTATTCGAACCGTATCTGGAAACGGAATCACCGGACGAAATGGAAGTGCTGTATCAAAATACGGCAGGCGCAATCGTGCTTTTCAAGCGCGCCGATTATATGCGCGTCGGCGGTTATGATCCGCGCTTCGTCGGCTGGGGCGGTGAAGACGACGACCTTCTGACGCGCGCCACCCGGCTCGGCGTGCGCTGGCATTCCGTCCCCGACCAGCGCGCCGCGCTTTTCCATCTCCACCATGACGCCGCTTCACGCCGCGACGCTATCGCCGGCGCCGAACGCAATCGCGAAGCCGCCGCCGAAACCGGCGCGATGCCCCTGCCCGAACTCGAAGCCCGCGCGGCCCAACTCGCTCAGTATTTCGCCTGAGAGCACGCTGCGGTCGATTGTCGCGCCTGACGAAAGCGGCTTGCCTGCAAACGCCGCCCGGCGGCGCGCGATCGCCGCCCGAATGCCACGTATAAATGAACGGATTCGTAAAACGCTATAATATTGGGCTATCTGAAAGGCCAACGGCTTAGGCCGAACGCATAATTACATGCAGCTCCTCACGATCGGAATCAATCACCACACTGCGCCTGTCGCCCTGCGCGAACGCGTGGCGTTTCCGCTCGAACAGATCAAGCCGGCCCTCTCCGCACTGAAAGACGTCTGGCTCGGCCCGAAGGTCCAGGCGCCGCCGGAAGCGGCCATCCTCTCGACCTGCAACCGCACCGAACTTTACTGCGCCACCGACGACATCGCCGCCCGCGAAGCCGCCGTCCACTGGCTCTCGCAGTACCACAATCTGCCCGTTTCCGAACTCGCGCCGCACGTCTATGCGCTGCCGCAGTCGGAAGCCGTGCGCCATGCTTTCCGCGTCGCGTCCGGGCTGGATTCGATGGTCCTCGGTGAAACGCAGATCGTCGGCCAGATGAAGGACGCCGTTCGCACCGCGTCGGAAGCAGGCGCGCTCGGCACGTATCTGAACCAGTTGTTCCAGCGCACCTTCGCCGTCGCGAAAGAAGTGCGCTCGACGACGGAAATCGGCGCGCAGTCAGTGTCGATGGCCGCCGCCGCCGTGCGCCTCGCTCAACGCATCTTCGAAAACGTGTCGAGCCAGCGCGTGCTGTTCATCGGCGCGGGCGAAATGATCGAACTTTGCGCGACGCACTTCGCCGCGCAAAATCCGCGCGAACTGGTCGTCGCGAATCGCACGGCCGAGCGCGGCGAAAAGCTCGCCGAACGCTTCAACGGCCGCGCCATTCCGCTGTCCGACCTCCCCGCGCGCATGCACGAGTTCGACATCATCGTGTCGTGCACCGCGTCGACGCTGCCGATCATCGGTCTCGGCGCGGTCGAGCGCGCGGTTAAGGCGCGGCGGCATCGTCCGATCTTCATGGTCGACCTCGCCGTGCCGCGCGACATCGAGCCGGAAGTCGGCAATCTGCAGGACGTGTTCCTCTATACCGTCGATGACCTCGGCGCGATCGTCCGCGAAGGCAACGCGTCGCGACAGGCCGCCGTCGCGCAGGCCGAGGCGATCATCGAGACGCGCGTGGCGAACTTCATGCAGTGGCTTGATGCGCGCAGCATCGTGCCGGTCATCCGCCACATGCACACGCAGGCGGACGCCTTGCGCCGCGCGGAAGTCGAACGCGCGCGCAAGCTGCTTGCGCGCGGCGACGATCCCTCCGCCGTGCTCGAAGCGCTGTCGCAATCGCTCACGAACAAGCTCATTCATGGCCCGACGCACGCGCTCAACCGTGCGAGCCGTGAAGAGCGCGACCAGCTCATCGACCTGATGAGCGGCTTCTACCGCCACGGATCGTCGTCCGAATCGTCGGACCGTTAGCGGCGTCCTCTTTGCTATTCTCAAATGCTCCGCGCGGCCCCGCGCGGCGCTTTCCGATTGCAGTCTTTCCTGGAGCGCAGGCTCCATCCCCGCCCGATGAAAACGAGCATGCAAAGCAAGCTCGACCAGCTTGCAAGACGGCAGGTCGATCTCAATGAACTGCTGAGCCGCGAAGACGTAACGTCCGATATGGACCAGTATCGCAAGCTCACGCGCGAACACGCGGAAATCAGTCCTATCGTCGATCAATACGCGCTCTGGCGACAGGCGCTCAACGACGAAGCCACCGCTCAGGAACTGCTCGCCGATCCGTCGATGCGCGATTTCGCCGAAGAGGAAATCGGCGAGGCGCGCGAGCGCATGGCGAAGATCGAAGGCGACTTGCAGACGATGCTGCTGCCGAAAGATCCGAACGACGAACGCAACATCTTCATCGAAATCCGCGCGGGCACAGGCGGCGACGAATCCGCGCTGTTCGCGGGCGACTTGCTGCGCATGTATCTGCGTTACGCGGAACGCAACCGCTGGACCGCGGAGACGATGTCCGAAAGCGTGTCCGACCTCGGCGGCTATAAAGAAGTGATCGTTCGGCTCGCAGGTCAGGGCGCGTATTCGCGGCTCAAGTTCGAATCGGGCGGGCATCGCGTGCAGCGGGTGCCGGCGACCGAAACGCAGGGGCGCATCCACACCTCCGCGTGCACCGTCGCCGTGATGCCGGAAGCCGATGAGATCAGCGAAGTCGTGATCAATCCGGCGGATTTGCGCATCGACACGTTCCGCGCATCGGGCGCGGGCGGACAGCACATCAACAAGACGGACTCGGCCGTGCGCGTGACGCACTTGCCGACGGGCATCGTCGTCGAATGTCAGGACGACCGCTCGCAGCACAAGAACAAGGATCGCGCGCTGAAGGTGCTCGCCGCGCGCATCAAGGACAAGCAGTATCACGAGCAGCACGCGAAGGAAGCCGCGACGCGCAAGAGCCTGATCGGTTCGGGCGATCGCTCCGAGCGCATTCGCACCTACAACTTCCCGCAAGGGCGCATGACGGATCACCGCATCAACCTGACGCTCTACAAGCTCGAATACATCATGGACGGCGATCTCGACGAACTGATCGGCGCGCTGGTTTCCGAGCATCAGGCGGAACTGCTCGCGGCGCTCGGGGACGCCGAGTGACGACGGTCGCGCAATTGCAGCGCGCTTCGTTGCTCCCCGCGCTGGAAACGCGCGTGCTGTTGACGCACGTGCTGGGCTGGCGTCGCACTGAACTCATCACGCGCGACGACGAGCCGCTCGATCCGCACGCGGTGCAGCGTTTCGAGGCGCTGGCGCAGCGGCGCTTGAACGGCGAGCCGATCGCGCAGCTGACCGGGAAGCGCGAGTTCTTCGGTCTGGAGTTCGAAGTGTCGCCGGACGTGCTGATTCCTCGCCCGGAAACCGAACTGCTGGTGGAAACGGCGCTGGACGCCATCGCCGGCACGCCGAACGCGCGCGTGCTCGATCTCGGCACCGGAACCGGCGCAATCGCGATTTCGATCGCCCACGCCCGGCCCGATGTCCGCGTCTGGGCCGTCGACCGCTCGCCCGCCGCACTCGACGTCGCGCGGCGCAATGCGCGCGCTCTGCTCGATCCGGCGCGCACCGTGACGTTTATCGAGAGCGACTGGACCGCCAAGCTCCATCCGTCGCTGCGCTTCGAGGCCATTGTCAGCAATCCGCCGTATATCGCCAGCAACGATCCGCATCTGACGCAAGGCGACTTGCGCTTCGAGCCGCGCGGCGCGCTCACCGATGACGCCGACGGCCTCTCGGCGATACGCGTGATCGTCGAAACCGCGCCGTTGCTGCTCGCGCCCAACGGCGTGCTGTGGATCGAGCACGGCTACGATCAGGCCGACGCCGTGCGCCGCCTGCTCACGGCGCGCGGCTTTACCGGTGTCCGGTCGATTCGCGATCTGGCGGGCATCGAGCGCACGAGCGGCGGCGCGTTCACCGCCTGAGTCCGGCGCAGAACCGCGCGGGCGAAATCCGCTATCATTTCGAGACCTGAGTCCAACCGACATTACAGCGCAGGAACGCCATGGATACGCAAGAACGCATCAAGCAGATCGTTGATCAAAACCCGGTCGTCCTTTTCATGAAAGGCACGGCGCAGTTCCCGATGTGCGGCTTTTCCGGCCGCGCCATTCAAGTGCTGAAGGCGTGCGGCGTCGATCAGATCATGACGGTCAACGTCCTCGAAGACGAAGGCATCCGTCAGGGCATCAAGGAGTTCTCCAACTGGCCGACGATTCCGCAGCTCTATGTGAAGGGCGAGTTCATCGGCGGATCGGACATCATGATGGAGATGTATCAATCGGGCGAACTCCAGCAGCTTTTCGCCGCTGCCTGAGCCGCTTGCAAGTTATCAGAACGTGAATGCGCCCGCTGCCGTGAAGCGACGGCTCATCGTCGCGATCACCGGCGCAACGGGCGCCATCTACGGCGTGCGCCTGCTCGAGACGCTGCGCCGATTGCCAGGGGTCGAGACACATCTGGTCGTCTCCGCCGCGGGCTGGCTGAACATTCAGCACGAACTCGAACTCGATAAAACCGCCGTCCACGCCCTCGCGGATGTCGTCCACAACGTGCGCGATGTCGGCGCGAGCATCGCGTCCGGGTCTTTTGCGACGGACGGCATGATCGTCGCGCCGTGTTCGATGCGCACGCTCGCGAGCATCGCGCACGGTCTCTCCGATAACCTCATCACCCGCGCCGCCGATGTCGTTCTCAAGGAGCGTCGCCGGCTGGTGCTGCTCGTGCGCGAAACGCCGTTCAACCTCGCGCATCTTCGCAACATGACGGCGGTGACCGAGATGGGCGGCGTTATCTTTCCACCCCTGCCGGCGTTCTATCACAAGCCCGCAACTATCGACGAACTGGTCGATCACACCGTCGCCCGCGTGATCGATCTGTTCGGCGTGTCGGAGCCGGTAGCGGCCGCTTGGCAGGGAATGCACGGCGAAGTCGACTGATTGGAAACAGCGCGGACACAATCCGTTGCCCGCGCTGCCGTTTATCGACGATTCGGAAAGTCGTACATTGGTAGCAACCACTTCTGGATTCGCTGCGATGACCCGACTGCCTACTCTCTTCATCTCCCACGGCGCACCGACGCTGCCGATCGACCCGTCGATGCCGTCCGCCGGTTTTGCCTCGCTCGCCGCGACGCTGCCGCGTCCGCGCGCCATTCTGATGCTGTCCGCGCACTGGAACACTGCCGAGCCGGTTGCGAGCGTCGCGGAGCGCCCCGACACGATCCACGATTTCTACGGATTCCCGCGCGCGCTCTACGAACTGCGCTATCCCGCGCCGGGCGCACCGGATATCGCGAAACGCGCCGCCGCGCTGCTCGGCGAGCACGGAATCGCCAGTTCGACAACCGACCACGGGCTGGACCACGGCGCGTGGGTGCCGCTGCTGCTGATGTTCCCCGACGCCGACGTGCCCGTCGCGCAATTGTCGATTCAGCCGCGCCTCGACGCCGCGCATCACTTCAACGTCGGGCGGGCGCTGCGCGAGTTGCGCGACGACGGCGTAATGATCGTCGGTTCCGGGCAGATCACGCACAACCTGCGCATGGCGGATTTCGGCGCGCGTCCGGAAGATGCGGACCCGCGCGTCGTCGAATTCACCGACTGGTTCGAATCGCAACTTGCCGCCCGCAATATGGACGCCCTGCTCGACTATCGCGCCCGCGCGCCGCACGCCGCGCTGATGCACCCGACGGACGAGCATCTGCTGCCGGTCTTCGGCGCGCTCGGCGCGGCATCGGATGATTATCGGCTTGGGGTTCAATCGCTCGGCACCTTCCAGCGCGCGCTCGCGATGACGAACTACGTCTTTTCGGACGCCTGATCCGGCTCGCAAAACAAAGAAGCCCGCCGGATCGCTCAGGCGGGCTTCGTTTCATCGTAGCGGGAAGTTAAGCGCCGACTTCGTGAAGAATGTCCTCGCGGCTTTCACGCTCAGCCAGGTAATCCGTGCGATACCCGGTGTGCACGCCCCAGTAATAGAAGATCAGCGAAAGTACGGCCACGCCGGCCATGTCCCAGCCGTAAGGCAGAAGCCCGCTGCCGCCGAACTCCTTGCTGCCGACGAGCGACATTACCGCCATGCAAGGCAAATAGCCGATCAGCCACCACGCGGCTTTCAGATCGCGGCCCCAGCCGGCAAAGCCCGTCTTGCTCTGAAAGTAGAAGTACACCGGCAGCGCGACGACCATCAGCAGAATGATTTCGCCCGTCAGCGGCCACTTCGCCCAATACAGCACGAGCGATGCGCATACGAACGCGAACGGCGCAATCAGGCCCATCAGCGGCAACGTGAGCGGGCGGTCGAGATCCGGAGCGGAACGGCGCAGCGCCATCAGGCTGATCGGGCCGGTCAGATAGGAAATGACCGTGGCGACCGAAATAACTGCGGCGAGCGTGCCCCAGCCGCGGAAGAAGAACATGAAGATGAACGAGACGATCAGGTTGAACCACATCGCCTGACGCGGCACGCCGTAGAACGGATGCACGTTGCCGAACATCTTAGGCATCGTGTTGTTGCGCTCCATCGCGTAGATCATGCGGGTGGTCGTCGCCATGTAGGTCGTGCCGGTGCCGCTCGGGCTGACGAAGGCATCGATGTAGAGCAGGACGGCCAGCCAGTTCAGGTTCAGCGCGATCGCCAGTTCCGCGAACGGCGATGCGAAGTGGAAGTGCTTCCAGCCGAGCGCGACGTCGCTCGGATTCACCGCGCCGATGTACGCGATTTGCAGCAGCACGTAGATCACGAGCGCGATCAGAATCGATCCGACCACCGCGAACGGCACGCTGCGCGCCGGATTACGCGCTTCCCCGGCCAGGTTGACCGGGCTTTGGAAGCCGTTGAAGCTGAACACGATGCCGCTCGTCGCGACGGCCGTCAGCACGGCAGGCCAGCCGTAAGGCGCGAAGTTCGACACCGTGCCGAAGTTTTCGGAATGGAAGCCGGAGAAGATCAGGCCGGCGATGGTCGCGCCCGGAATCAGGAACTTGAAGACCGTGATTGCGGTGTTCGCGCGTGCGAAGACCTTCACGCCCCAGTAATTGAGCATGAAGTAGATGATGACGAGCAACGCGGACAGTGCGAGGCCGCTCGTGGTGAGCGTGTCGTTGACGAACAGGCCGTGCGTCCATTCGTACGGCCACGTGCTCATGTACTGGATGGAAGCTTCCGCTTCGATCGGAATGACCGAAACGATCGCGATCCAGTTCGCCCACGCCGCGATGAAACCGACGAGCGCGCCGTGCGAGTAGCGCGCGTAACGCACCATGCCGCCCGATTCCGGGAACATCGCGCCCAGTTCCGCGTACGTCAGCGCGATGGCCAGAATGACGACCGCGCCGATCACCCAGGCGCAAATGGCAGCGGGGCCGGCAATCTGCGAGGCTTTCCAGGCTCCGAACAACCATCCGGAACCGATGATGGATCCAAGACCGGTCAGCATCAGCGCCAACGGTCCAATATTTCTTTGAATCGAACTCTTCACTATCCTCTCCAATGTCTCGCGTCGCGCGCGAGTCGAACACGGCTAAGCGGCCGCATCCGCCGGGATGCCGGCAACCGTTCCGGCGATCCAGCGACGCTGGTGCAACCCTTCTCAACGAAGGCGCGTAGTTTAACGGTTGCACCTTTCTAACGCAGTGCAAACTGCCGGAAAGCACGCTTTTTGTAGACCATCTGACGAAAGTCCAGCGAAGAACGGGGCACGTTTGCGGGGGCGCAGGCTGTCTCAAAAAACCCCCTCAGAGTTGTCGGATATTATTTGACCGCGAATTGGTTTAGCCGTATAAACCTTCTTGCAGGATTTCAAGTGGCGAGTGAAGTGGTTCTTTCGTAGTTCGCCATTACGGTACTCCGGTTGGTCCCATTGCCCCTTCCTTGATTTTCATGCACCCCTGGCTTCGGCCTTACTCATCAAATTTTTTGGAATAAGTAATATGGAAACCGGTACCGTCAAGTGGTTCAATGACGCAAAGGGCTTTGGCTTCATCACCCCGGATGGCGGCGGCGAAGACCTGTTCGCGCACTTCTCGGAAATCCGCATCGAAGGCTTCAAGACGCTTCAGGAAAACCAGAAGGTGACCTATGAAGTGAAGACGGGCCCGAAGGGCAAGCAAGCTGCGAACATCAAGCCGGCCTAAGGCTGCTGAGTTCAGAAAAAACCCCGCGTACGCGGGGTTTTTTCATTGGAGCGCAGGTTTCGCGCTGTGCTGAATCTTCAGGCGAATACGCGTTGTGCATAAATGCCGAGGCCCTTGGCGACACTCGCCAGCCGGTCGCCGAACACGGGCTGCGCACCCGGCAACGCCGCCGACAGTGCGTCGGACAGGAACCGCAGGCCGGTGGTGCCACCGGTGAAGTAGATCGCGCCGACGTCCGCCGCGCCGACACCCGCCCGCTTGACCGTCTCCAGCGCTGTTTCCACGATCCGCCGAGTCTCGTCGTGCCCCGCGTCGATCAGTTGCTGCTCGTCGAACGGCACGCGCAGCGCCTCCTCGACTTCCTCCATGTCGATCTCGGTCACGCCGCCCGCCGATACGTCGATCTTCGCTTCCTCCGCGTGCGCGGTGAGCGCGTGCCCGAGCCGCCGGTCGACGACGCGCATCAGCCGGTCGTGATGACGCGGCTCGACATAGAGATGGCGCATCAGCTGCAATTCGCCGACGCGCTTCGGCGCATAGACCGTGTTGATCAGATGCCAGGTCGCGAGATCGAAGTACACGCGGTTCGGCACTTCGCGGCCCTGCGGGTCGAGCGCCTGATAACCGAGCTGGCGCAGAATGGTCGCCAGTTCCACGCGCCGGTCGAAATCCGTGCCGGCGACGTGAACGCCGTGATGCGCGAGCACATCGCTCTTGCGCTCCAGTTGGCGCGCACGCTCGGGGCCGACGCGCACGAGCGAAAAGTCCGACGTGCCGCCGCCGATATCCGCAACCAGCACCAGCCCTTCCTGCGTGAGACTTGCCTCGTAGTCGAACGCAGCCGCGATCGGTTCATACTGGAAGTGGATTTCGCGGAAGCCGACGGCGTGTGCGCACGCTTCAAGCTGCTGCTGCGCCATGCGGTCGGCGCGCGGGTCGTCGTCGACGAAGAACACCGGGCGGCCCAGCACCGCCCGCGTCAGCGGCTCGGCGGCCACCGCCTGCGCCTTCTGCTTCAAATGCTGAAGGAACAGCGTGATGACGTCGGTGTACTTGATGCCGGAGCCGTCGCCCAGATCGGTGACGTTGTCGGCGAGCGGCGAACCGAGAATGCTCTTCATCGAGCGCATCAGACGGCCGTCGAACCCGTCGATATACGCCTCGAGCGCCGCGCGGCCGTACGACTGGTTGTTCTCGTCGGTATTGAAGAAGACGGCGGTTGGCAGCGTGGTCGCGTCGCCCTCGACGGGCGCGAGTCGCATCTGCAGCCCGTCGGGCAGGGCAACGGCGGAATTCGACGTGCCGAAATCGATCGCGCAGTAGGTCATGGAGGTCGCGGCGGCGTCAGCCTGCAACACCGCATATCAAAAAATATGGACGGCGTTTTTAACACGTCCAGAGAAGCGTATCAATCGCGGTCGGGATAAATATCAACCAGTGCGATTCGTCTCACAAGAGCGGAATGCACCTTGCTCGCCGTGCAGTTTCGACTACGGGACGCCCCCACTTCATGAACGAGACCACCGCACCGCAAGAGAACCGTTCGGCCGATGCGTCCGGCGACCAGCCCGGCATCATCGAGACCGATCTTCCCGGACGGCTCGACCGCCTGCCGTGGGGCCGCTTTCATACGTTGATCGTTCTTGCGCTCGGCGTCACATGGTTGCTGGATGGCCTCGAAGTGACGCTGGCGGGCGCGGTGGCAAGCGCACTCAAAACCAGCCACGTACTGCAGTTCTCGAACGCGGATGTCGGCATTGCCGGGAGCGCGTATATCGCGGGAGCGGTGCTCGGCGCGCTCGGCTTCGGCTGGCTCACCGACCGCCTCGGACGCCGCAAGCTCTTTTTTATCACGCTTTTCCTCTATGTCGCCGCGACCGCCGCGACGGCGTTCTCGTGGAATCTCGCCTCGTTCGTGCTGTTTCGCTTTCTGACCGGCGCGGGCATCGGCGGAGAATACACGGCCATCAACTCGACGATCCAGGAATTCACGCCCGCCCGGCTGCGCGGCTGGACCGATCTCGCGATCAACGGGACCTTCTGGGTGGGCGCGGGCGTCGGTGCGGCGGGATCGATCGTCCTGCTCGATCCCGCGATGCTGCCGCCCGACTGGGGCTGGCGCGCATGCTTTCTGATCGGCGCGCTGCTCGGCCTGACGGTGCTGTTCATGCGGATGTGGGTGCCGGAAAGCCCGCGCTGGCTCATCACGCATAACCGCGCGGACGAAGCGCGGCGCATCGTCGAAGCAATCGAAGCGCAGTTTCACGAGCGAGGCGTCGAGATCGCGCGTGCGCCCGGCAAGCTGCTGCGGCTGCATGCGCGCGACCACACGCCGCTCGCTGAAGTCGCGCATACGCTGTTCGACGCGCATCGGCGGCGCTCGCTCGTCGGACTGACCTTGATGACCGCGCAGGCGTTCTTCTACAACGCAATTTTTTTCACCTACGCGCTCGTACTGACGGACTTCTATCACGTGCCGGGCGACCACGTCGGCTGGTATTTGCTGCCGTTCGCCGCCGGCAACTTTCTCGGCCCGGTGCTGCTCGGCCGATTGTTCGACGTGCTGGGCCGGCGCCGCATGATCGCATTCACGTATGCCGTCTCCGGCGTGCTGCTGACGTTGAGCGGCTGGATGTTCACGCAAGGGCTGCTGACTGTCACGACCCAGACCATCGCCTGGATGGTGATTTTCTTTTTCGCATCGGCGGCAGCGAGCTCGGCGTATCTGACCGTCAGCGAAACCTTCCCGCTCGAAATCCGCGCGCTCGCGATCGCCGTCTTCTATGCGTTCGGCACGGCGCTCGGCGGGATCATCGGGCCGACGCTGTTCGGGCGGCTGATCGACACGCACGAACGAGGCGCGGTGTTCGCCGGCTATCTGATCGGCTCGGCGCTGATGCTTGCGGCGGCGATCGTCGCCGGAATCTGGGGCGTGGCGGCGGAGCGCAAATCGCTCGAAGACGTGGCGCGTCCGCTTTCCGCCGCCGACGATCACTGACGCCGGCGCGCGTTCAGTCGAACGCCTTGCCCCACGCGCCGTCGTACGCCGTTTCGCCGATCGCACGACGCGCGCGCGGCGCGGCTTCACGTTCGCGCAATGCGTCGTCGAGCTGGCTTACGTCGCCGTGATGGCCGATTGCGATCATCGCGATGAGTTGCGCGTCTTCGGGAATCGAGAAGGCCGCGCGGAACGCGTCGCGGTCGAAGCCGCCCATCTGGTGCGTCGCGAGCGACATCGCGTGCGCCTGCAGGACGAGCGCCATCGACGCCGCGCCCGTGTCGTAAGTCGCGGTGCGGTTCGGCTCGCCTTTGGGCGTGAGGGTCGACGCCGCGACGCAGATCAGCACCGGCACGTTCGCGTTCCATGTCTGGTTGGACGGCGCGAGCGTATCGAATGCGCGCTGGAACGCGGCTGCATCGCGATGACGATCGAAGACGATGAACCGCCACGGCTG
Source organism: Caballeronia grimmiae (assembly GCF_022879615.1). Classification (NCBI taxonomy): domain Bacteria; kingdom Pseudomonadati; phylum Pseudomonadota; class Betaproteobacteria; order Burkholderiales; family Burkholderiaceae; genus Caballeronia; species Caballeronia grimmiae. The sequence goes on along the minus strand of NZ_CP084271.1, from coordinate 379,697 downwards.
GAGATTGTTCGACGACGGCGCCCAGCGCGCCGCTTCCAGCAGCCGATGCAACTGCGCGCGTTCGACGGGCTTGTCGTCGTACGCCCGCGGACTCCAGCGGCCGGCGATCAGTTCGTGGATGTCGACATCGGTCGGAGCGGGTTTCGCACTCATGGCGTGAGTCCTCGTTCGTTGGAAGGCGTGCGGCGCGCTTCGATGAGAGGCGCGCCGCTCCGACGACAAGCATAGATCAAGGATGCGCGCGTCAGGTTGCCGCCACGCCGACCGGCCGTCCCGCCCGGTTGATGCGCAGCACCGCGACGGCGGCGACGAGGCACAGGCCGCCCGAGATCATCGTCGCGACGGTGTAGCTGCCGAGGCTCGATCGCAGCATGCCGCCGCCGAGCGCCGCGAACGCCGCGCCAAGCTGATGCCCCGCGACGATCCAGCCGAAGACGATCGGCGCGGATTCCTTGCCGTAGACATCGGTGGCGAGGCGCACGGTCGGCGGCACGGTGGCGATCCAGTCGAGCCCGTAGAACACCGCGAAGAGCGGCAGACCGAAGAAATCGATGCCGAACGCGTACGGCAGATAGATCAGCGACAAGCCGCGCAAGCCGTAGTACCAGAACAGCAGAAAGCGCGCATTAAAGCGATCGGAGAGCCAGCCGGAGAGCGTCGTGCCGAAGAGATCGAAGATGCCCATCGCGGCGAGAAGCGTCGCGCCCTGCACTTGCGTCATGCCGTAGTCCGAGCACATGGCGATCAGGTGCGTGCCGACATAGCCGTTCGTGCTTGCGCCGCACACGAAGAAGCTGAAGAAGAGCAGCCAAAAATCACGCGTCCGGCTCGCCGACGACAACGCGCCGAACGCCACCTTGATCGGATTTCTGGGCGCGGGCGCGGGACCGGCCGGCGCTTCGGCCGTTTCGCCGACGGGGCGCAGCGCGAGGTCGGCGGGACGCTCGGGCAGCAGCCACGCGACGAGCGGCAGCACGAGCGCGGTCGCTGCCGCCACGACGAAGACCACGGGCCGCCAGCCGTGATGTTCGGACAGCGCCGCCAGGAACGGCAGAAACACCAGCTGGCCGGTTGCCGAGCTTGCGGTGAGGATACCCATCGCGAGACCGCGATGCGTCGTGAACCAGCGATTTACCACGGTCGCCGACAGCGTGAGCGCCGCGACGCCCGTTGCGCCGCCGACCATCACGCCCCACACGATGACCATCTGCCACGGCGCGGTCATCATCGACGAAATACCGACGCCCGCAGCCAGCGTCGCGAGCGCGGCGAGCAGCGTCGGACGCACGCCGAAGCGCTGCATCGCGGCGGCGGCGAACGGGCCGGTCAGGCCGTACAGCGCGAGATTGATCGAAATGGCGAGCGAGATCGTGCCGCGCGACCAGCCGAACTGCTTTTCGAGCGGGAGCATCATGACGCTCGGCGTCGCGCGCGTGCCAGCCGCCGCAAGCAGAACCAGAAAAACGACGCCTACCGCCACCCACCCGTAATGCATCCGGCCGTTCAGCCGCCTCGCAACCCAATTCATCGCCGCTCCGGTTCGTTATGTTTCGTTGATATTCGTGACCGCTCTGTCACATCAGAGTTGCGAGCTTAGTTACCGATCGGTAACATGTCAAGGCCGATGCATATTTCGAGGAACTGCTTTGACACGATCATCCGCCGATCAGCCTAAATCAACAGTTCGCCGCCAGGTTCGCACCGATGGCGCGACCGCGCAGGAACAACTGCTCGACGCGGCGCAGGAGCTGTTTTACCGCGAAGGCATTCGCGCGGTCGGCGTGGATGCCGTTGTCGAGCGCGCGGGCGTCAACAAGATGAGTCTTTATCGGCGCTTCGCGTCGAAGGACGAACTCGTGGTCGCGTACCTGGAGCGCATGGACGACGGCTTTCGCAGGCGCTTCGAAGCGAGCATGGCGAAGCATCCGAGCGAGCCCGCGAAACAACTCGTTCAGGCGTTCGAAGATTTGGTGAAACGCGCGTCGGCGCCGAATTATCGCGGGTGCCCGTTCGTCAACATCGCGTGTGAGTTCGGCGATCCGGCGCATCCGGCGCGGCAACTCGTCGATCGGAACAAAGGTTATGTAATGTCACGCTTCCTGGAAATTGCGCAGGCGGCGGGCGCGGACAATCCGCAGGAACTGGCAGAATCGCTGGCGCTGCTGGTCGACGGCGTTTACGCGACGAGTCAAACTTACGGTCCCGGATCGGGGCCACTGTGCGCTGCCCCACGCATTGCGCGCACGCTGATCGATGCGGCGTGCGGTTCGAATCGCATCGAGCAAGGTAATCAGGAAAACTCATGATGGATGCAAGCACCCGCGACGAAGTCATCGCAGCCACCGAATATTGGCTGACGCGCGCGGTGATCGGCCTCAATCTCTGCCCGTTCGCCAAAAGCGTGCATGTAAAGGGACAGATTCGCTATGTCGTGACTGAAGCGAGGACCGTGGAAGACACAGTGGTGGAACTCGCGGACGAATTGCGTCTTTTGCGTGACAGCGATCCCGAAGCCATCGATACGACGCTTTTCGTCACACCGCACGCGTTCGCGGACTTTAGCGAGTACAACGACGTGTTATTTTTTGCCGACCGCCTGCTGAACGACATGGGGATGGCGGGCGAATTGCAGATCGCGAGTTTCCATCCGCACTATCAGTTCGAAGGCACGCAGCCGGACGACATCGACAACTATACGAATCGCGCGCCGTATCCGATCTTTCATCTGCTGCGCGAGGCGAGCATCGATCGCGCGGCCGCCGCGTTTCCCGACGCGGCCGACATCTACGAGCGCAACATCGAAACCTTGCGCCGCCTCGGCCACGACGGCTTCAAGGCGTGGATGGACAAACGCTGAACTACGCAAAGAAGCGCTCGCGCAGTTCCTCGAGGCCGAGCGTTTCCAGCACTTCCGATAGCCGCTGCGCCGGACGCCCGCGCGGCAAGTCCTTGAACTGGGCGATGATGAGCTCGTTCTTCATCGAATGCTCCCAGCCGACCAGTTCCGTCACGCTGACCTGATAACCGTGGGATTCGAGTTGCAGGCATCGCAAAACGTTCGTGATCTGGCTGCCGAACTCGCGCGTATGCAACGGATGGCGCCACATTTCGGTCAGCACGTTCTTCGACAGCGAGTGCCCCTTGCGCTTGCGCAGCACCGAAGCGACTTCGGCCTGACAGCACGGCACCACGACGATGTACTTCGCTTTCTTCTGCAGAGCGAAGTGGATAGCGTCGTCGGTCGCGGTGTTGCACGCGTGCAATGCGGTGACGATATCGACCGTTTCGGGCAACAAATCCGAGCCGGTCGATTCGGCCACCGACAGGTTCAGGAACGACATGCCGTCGAATTCCAGCCGTGCCGCCAATTCCTCCGACTTTTTGACCAGCTCTTCTCGCGTCTCTATGCCATAAATGTGTGACCGATCGCGCAGAGACTTGAAGAAGAGATCGTAGAGAATGAACCCGAGGTATGACTTCCCCGCACCGTGATCGACGAGCGATACGGAGCCTTGATGCTGATGCACATCGGATAGAAGTGGTTCGATGAACTGAAACAGGTGATAAACCTGCTTCAGCTTGCGGCGGCTGTCCTGGTTCATCTTGCCGTCGCGCGTAAGGATGTGCAATTCCTTCAGCAGTTCGATCGATTGACCGGGACGAATTTCGTGCTTGTCGGAAGGTTCGGACGTGCCGGGAACCGACGCGGGGGACTTCTTGGCCATCGTGATCAGTGACTGGTTGATGAAAAGCGGAGCATGTTCGCGCTGAATGTGCGCTAACCGCTGGTTCTTGCGTCTGAAAAGAGGAAGTTTACCGAAAAGCGCAGAGACGCTCTGTTCCGGCCATCGAATTATCGGCCTATGCGTCACAACCAGCGCATGGAACGGATCGTGCATCGTCTGACAATGGGACCATTGCGACAGACGGCACACACGTGTGGTCACTGGCTGCCACGCGCCGATGCAGCACGCAGAAACACATAGTCAGTAACGAGCCGCGTCTCGACACGTCAGCGTCGTCACCGCGTCCGGTTCTGTTACGTAACACACTAACGCACAGCGCGGCGATGCGACTCGCCGGCGCCATGATCAAGAGAGGACGGCGATGGATGCGATCCCGGACAAGAAAGCAGAGAAACAGTTTCAGGAGATGCTCGCGGCACTGACCCAGATGCCCGCGTGGAGCGAAAAGCAGCAACTCGAACTCGAGATGGCGCGAGAGATCTCCGTGGAGATGTTGCGGATCGCCGAGTCGATGCGCGATGGCTCTACCGACATCGAGACGTGTCTCACGATGCTCAAGTACGCCAAAGTAATGGACTTCGTGCTGACGACGCTCGCTTCGCGCCGGGAGATCGCGCCGCAAACTCTGCGCGTGATCTTCAAGCTCGCGGGCCTGAAGGTGGATGAAGCCTATCCGGGCTGACACGCCCGGAGGTCCGGCGCCGGCCCGTCTTCCGAGGACGCGCCGGCTTCAGCCTTTGCGCCGCGTCATCAGCCGCGCGGCGGAATTGCGCATGTGCCGCTGCATCGCCGCCTGAGCCTGCACGGCGTCGCGGGCTTCGAGCGCTTCCAGAATGTCGCGATGCTCCGTCAGCGCCGCGGCCCAGGTCTCTTCTCCCTCGAAATGTCCCCGCAACGTCGATGACAGCGGACTGTGACGCTCGTCGTAGAGCGCGCCCACGGTGCGCACCAGCACGTCGTTACCGGACATCTGCGCGATGCCGACGTGAAAAGCACGATCGGCGGTCATCGGTATCTGACCGCTTTCGACTTCGAGCGCCATCGTTTCATAGACCGCTCGCAGCGCCTTCAGCGCCTTCGGCTTGGCGAACGGCGCGACGCTCGCCGCAATCGCGCCTTCGATCACGCTGCGCGCATTCATGATCTCGATCGGACTTTCGCCCAGTTCCGCCTCGGTGCTCGGCGGCCTGGCCGTCGGCGTTGCGGAGATATAGACGCCCGAACCCATGCGAATCTCGACGCGCCCTTCCAGTTCGAGCGCGACGAGCGCCTCCCGAACCGATGGCCGCGATACCCCGAGCGTCTGCGCGAGTTCCCGCTCGGATGGCAGCCGCCCGTTCGGCGCGAAGTCTCTCTGACCGATCATTCCGCGCAGCTTGTCGGCGATCTGGAGGTAGAGACGGCGCGTTTCGGCTGGTTTCACACTCACGGGCAGGCTCCTCAGGGCTCGGGGAAAACGTGGATTGTAATCAGGCGAAGGGTTGACGCACCGTGCGGCGGGCGTTCCCACCGTTTTTTACGTTTACAAGTGGCTTGACCAATTTCGATGCAAGCCACTAGTATGCAATCTGGTAAGGCCACGCGGTCTAATTTTTTTGTATCGCGTTGGAACCGTTTCCAAACAGAAACGCCCCCATACAACCTTCGCCGCCGTCTGCACGCGATGCACGGAGCGGCCCCGAGCGACGCATTCATGAGCAATCCGATCCTTCAGTTCGGCACGAGCCGTTTCTTGCAAGCGCACGTGGATTTCTTCGTCACTGAAGCGGCGCGGCGCAGTCCGGCCAGCGCGCTCGGCAAGATCACCGTCGTGCAGACGACGTCGAGCGCCGACAGTCGCGCGCGCACCGACGCGCTGAAGGCGACCGGCCGCTATCCGGTGCGCATTCGGGGACGCCGCCGCGACGAAACGATCGACGTGACGGTCGAATGCGATTCAATCACCGAAGCTTTGCACGCCAACGACGATTGGCCGCTGCTGATGGAACGGATTCAGCGCGATGTAAAAGTGATCGTCTCGAACACCGCCGACGCGGGCTACGCGCTCTTCGACGAAGACACCGCCGGTCTGCTCGACGGCCAGCGTACCCCGCGCGGCTTCGCCGCCAAGCTCGCGGTTCTGCTGCACGCGCGGTTTAGCGCCGGCGCGGCGCCGATCACGCTGCTGCCGTGCGAACTGATTTCGCGCAACGGCGACACGCTGCGCGATCTCGTCGCCGGCATCGCTCGTAAATGGCAGATGGACGACGCGTTCATCCGCTATCTGACGACCGACTGCATCTGGGTCAATTCGCTCGTCGACCGCATCGTGTCGGAGCCGATTCTGCCGGTCGGCGCGATTGCCGAGCCTTACGCGCTGTGGGCCATCGAGCGCCAGGCGGGCATGGTGCTGCCTTGCGAGCACGAAGACATCGTCGTGACCGACGATCTTGCGCACTATGAGCGCCTCAAACTCCTGCTGCTGAATCTCGGCCACACGATGCTCGCCGAAATCTGGCGCACCCGCGACGGCGCCGCCGATATGACCGTCCTTGACGCGATGCGCGATCCGGCCTTCCGCGAGCCGCTCGAAGCCGTCTGGCGCGACGAAGTGCTGCCGGTGTTCACGGCGCTCGGCCAGCACGATGTTGCGACCGAATATCTGGCGAACGTGCGCGATCGCTTCGAGAATCCGTTCCTCGTGCACCGGCTCTCGGACATTGCGCGTAATCACGCAGAAAAGAAGGTACGGCGCTTTCAGCCTGTCATCGATCTTGCTCGTGAATTCAAACTCGATATCGAACAGAAACGGCTGCGCGACGCGCTGAACGCGGACGCCAGCTAAACCGCCGCGCGAACCCGCCCGAGAAAGCGGAACGTGCCCGACAGATTCCTTTTTCCAATCACGGCCCCACCGCGCCAAAAGCGCGCAAGGGCCATATGAACGAAGTGCCGCTTCACTGAGGAGACGAACGATGCGGAAGATGCGTTGGGTAGTGATATTTTTGGCCTTTCTGGCCATTGCGATTAATTACATCGACCGGGCGAACCTAGCGGTCGCCGCGCCGCAGATCGAGAAGGCGCTCAACATCGGCCCGGCGGAAATGGGCTTCATCCTGAGCGGCTTCTTCTGGAGCTACGCGCTGATGCAGATGCCGTTTGGCTGGTTCGTCGATCGCGTCGGCGCGCGCATCGCGTTGCCGCTGGCGGTCGGCTGGTGGTCCGTGTTCACGGCGCTCACCGCCGTCGCGACGAGCGTCACCGGCATGTTCGGCTGCCGCCTGATGCTCGGCATCGGTGAGGCGGGCGCGTATCCCTCGTGCGCGAAACTGGTGTCGCAATGGTTCACCAAGGCCCAGCGCGCGTTCGCCACGAGTATTTTCGATAGCGGCTCGCGCGTCGGCTCCGCACTGTCCATTCCGGTCGTCGCGCTAATCATCAGCTCGTTCGGCTGGGAAGCGTCGTTCGTCATCACCGGCGCAATCGGCTTCGTGTGGATTCTTGGCTGGTTCCTGATCTATCGCAACAAGTCGAAGGGCGATCTGACCGGCGAAGTCGATGTCGATCCGGTGCCCGTCGCGCCGAAGAACAAGGTGTCGTGGGGCTCGCTGTTCAAGTACCGCACGCTGTGGGGCATGATGCTCGGCTTCTTCTGCCTCAACTTCGTGATTTACTTCTTCATCACGTGGTTCCCGAGCTATCTCGTTCAGGCGCACGGCTTCTCGCTGAAATCGCTCGGCACGCTCGGCACGATTCCGGCGCTTATGTCCATTCCCGGCGGCTGGCTCGGCGGCTGGGTGTCGGACTCGCTCTTCAAGCGCGGCTGGAGCCTCACCGCCGCACGCAAGACCTGCATGGTCGGCGGCATGCTGCTCTCCTCGGTCATCACGCTCTGCGCGTTCACTGAGAACACGTATCTGATGCTCGCGTTCTTCGGCATCGCCTACGGTTCGCTGGCTTTCGCGGCTGCAAGCATCTGGTCGCTGCCGAGCGACGTCGCCCCGACGCCGGATCACGTCGCTTCGATCGGCGGGATTCAGAACTTCGCGTCGAACCTGGCGGGCATCGTCATCACGACGTTCACCGGCGTCATGCTGTCGATCACCAAGGGTTCGTTTGTCATTCCGCTGTGCGTGGCGGGCGGCTTCTGCTTTTTGGGCGCATTCAGCTATCTTGTGATTGTCGGCAAGATCGAGCCGCTCAACAAAGCCGAGCAGGACTCGCTGTCCGACAAGCGCGCACCGTCCACGATCTAAGAAACCATCATGTCCACCACATCCACCGACCATGCGGTCATCCGGCTGCACCCCAACGACGACGTCGTGATCGCGACGCGGCAACTCGTCTCCGGCGCGCGCATCGCGTCGGAGGATCTGGTTGTCGCGGGACTGATCCCGCCGGGCCACAAGATTGCGACGCGGGCGATTGCCGCCGGCGAGCCCGTCAAGCGCTACAACCAGATCATCGGTGTGGCGCGGGAGCCGATCGCACGCGGCCAGCACGTGCATACGCAGAATCTGTCGATGGCCGATTTCGCGCGGGAGCACGAATTCGGCGTCGACAAGCATCCGACGCCTGCCGTCGATACGCCCGCGACGTTCATGGGCATCCGGCGCGACGATGGCCGCGTGGCGACGCGCAACTTCATCGGCGTGCTGACGAGCGTGAACTGCTCGGCGACCGTCGCTCGAGCGATTGCGGACCACTTCCGGCGCGACGTGCATCCGGAAGAGCTCGCGGAGTTTCCAAACGTCGACGGCGTGATCGCGCTGACGCATGGCCTCGGATGCGGCATCGACATGCAGGGCGAAGGGCTGGGTATTCTGCGGCGCACGCTGGCCGGGTATGCGGTGCATCCGAATTTTCATTCGGTGCTCTTCGTCGGACTGGGATGCGAGACGAATCAGATTGCCGGCGTGCTCGAATCGAGCGGTCTCAAGGACGGAGAACGGCTGCGCAGCTTCACGATTCAGGACAGCGGCGGAACGAAGAAGACCATCGAACACGGCATCGCGATAGTCAAGGAGATGCTCGCGGACGCGAATCGTGTGCAGCGTGAGCCGGTGCCGGCATCGCACTTGATCGTCGGATTGCAGTGCGGCGGATCGGATGGCTATTCGGGCATTTCGGCAAACCCCGCGTTGGGCGCAGCCGTCGACAAGCTCGTCAGTCATGGCGGCACGGCCATTCTTTCGGAGACGCCGGAAGTGTACGGGGCGGAACATCTGCTGACGCGGCGCGCAGTCAGCCGCGAAGTCGGCGAAAAGCTGCTCGCGCGCATCAAGTGGTGGGAGGAGTACTGCGCCCGCAACGGCGCGGCAATGGACAACAATCCGTCGGCGGGCAACAAGGTCGGCGGACTCACGACCATTCTCGAAAAGTCGCTGGGCGCGGTCGCCAAGGGCGGCACGACGAATCTGGTCGAGGTCTACGAGTACGCGGAACGCATCCACGCGAAGGGCTTCGTCTTCATGGATTCGCCCGGCTACGACCCGATGTCCGCGACCGGGCAGGTGGCGTCGGGTGCGAACCTTATCTGCTTCACGACCGGACGCGGCTCGGCTTATGGCTGCGCGCCGTCCCCTTCACTGAAGCTGGCGACGAACACCGCGTTGTGGGAGCGTCAGGAAGAGGACATGGACATCAACTGCGGCGGTGTGATTGACGGCACCGCGACCATCGACGAACTCGGCGAGCAGATTTTTCAGATGATGCTGGATTGCGCGTCGGGCGTTGCGTCGAAGAGCGAGTTGAATGGCTACGGGCAGAGCGAGTTCGTGCCGTGGCAAGTGGGCGTGGTGACCTGATTGGCCGGTTCGCTGCGTTGAAGGGATGTCGGCGTCGCATCGGATCGCGGGTTAAGGCGGGCGATGCGGCGGCTATATCCTTTCGATTCGCTGGCTAAAGCGCGCGGTTCGTTCCTCCGCTTTCCGCAATGGCCTGCCACAGATGTGCGTACGCATTCGATCGCGCGGCGGCACCGTGGCGTTGATTGGCGCCGGGGAAAGCGTCAGTCGCCGGCTCCGATTCTGTTCTTTGCACGTTTTCTAACGTGCGTTTGCGACCTGTTTGAAGCACTCGTTCGGCAGTGCGGTGGCGCCCCAACGTCCTCGAACGGCGTACTCCCTCAGACGGTCGCCGAATCTTCCGCCATCATCTTGAGCGCTACAGCTTCGGCAACTTCGATGCCGTCGATCGCCGCCGAATAAATCCCGCCAGCGTAGCCCGCCCCCTCACCCGCCGGATACAGCCCATCGACATTGACGCTCTGATAGTCATCCTTGCGCCGCACGCGTATCGGCGATGATGTCCGCGTTTCGACGCCCGTCAGCACAGCGTCGTGCATCGCGAAGCCAGGAATCTTCTTGTCGAGTTCCGGCAACGCCTCGCGAATCGCTTCGATCACGTAGTCGGGCAGTGCAGTGCTGAGGTCGGTCGGCTTGACGCCCGGCTTGTACGACGGCATGACGGAGCCCAGCGACGCCGATGCACGCCCTGCGATGAAGTCGCCGACCAGTTGTCCTGGCGCGCTGTAATCACCGCCGCCAAGCTCGAACGCGCGCTCTTCCCACTTTCGTTGGAACGCGATGCCGGCCAGCGGGCCGCCGGGGAAATCCTCTGGCGTGATGCCAACGACGATGCCCGCGTTCGCATTCCGCTCGGCTCGCGAATACTGGCTCATGCCGTTCGTGACGACGCGCCCTGGCTCCGACGCAGCGGCCACGACCGTTCCGCCCGGGCACATGCAGAAGCTATAGACCGCCCGTCCGTTACTGCAGTGGTGGACCACCTTGTAGTCTGCCGCGCCAAGGCGTTCGTGACCGGCAAATTTGCCGAAACGCGCCCTGTCGATCACGCCCTGCGGATGCTCGATGCGAAACCCAAGCGAGAACGGCTTGGCTTCCATGTAGACGCCGCGGCTGTGCAGCATCTCGAAGGTATCGCGTGCGCTGTGTCCGACGGCCAGCACGACATGATCGCAGCGCAGAACTTCGCCGGTCGACAGACGCAGGCCGCGCACCTTTCCATTGTCGATATCGATATCTTCGACGCGTTGCTGGAACCGCACTTCGCCGCCAAGCTGGTGAATGGTCGCGCGCATCTTCTCGACCATGCTCACAAGCCGGAACGTGCCGATGTGCGGCCGGCTCAGATAGAGGATATCGTCCGGCGCGCCGGCTTTGACGAACTCGTCGAGCACCTTCCGACCGTAATGCTTTGGGTCCTTGATCTGGCTATAGAGCTTGCCGTCCGAGAACGTGCCTGCCCCGCCCTCGCCGAACTGCACATTCGACTCGGGATTGAGTTCGTTTCGTCGCCAAAGGCCCCACGTGTCTTTCGTCCGTTCGCGCACAGCCTTTCCGCGCTCGAGGATGACGGGCCGAAAGCCCATTTGCGCCAGAATCAGCCCAGCGAAGAGTCCGCACGGCCCCATCCCGATCACGACGGGACGAAGCATGTTCGAGCGTTCAGGTGCTCTCGCCACGAAGCGGTAAGCCATGTCCGGCGTAACGCCGCAATGCGGATGCGGATGGCTCTTCAAGCGCTGCAGAGCAGACGCCTCGTCTTGCAAAGTGACATCGATGATGTACGTGAGCTTGATATCGCTCCGCTTGCGGGCATCGTGTGCGCGACGGAAGACTTGGAAACTCACGAGTTCATCGGCCGAGACACCGATTTCCGCAAGACGCGCCACGACGGCCGGCTCGATGGCCGACTCAGGATGATCGAGCGGGAGCTTGATTTCGCTTAAACGTAGCATTAGGACTCGATGGCAACGGCCGTTCGGATTACGAAGGGGAATTTTAGCGCGCAGTCATCGCGCGCTGATATCGCGGAAATCTGCGAAAGATGCGTGATTGAAACGCAAAAACCCCACCTTTGCGGGGTGGGGTTTTTGTTTTTAGCATGAGGAGCCTGACGATTACCTACTTTCACACGGGCAATCCGCACTATCATCGGCGTGGAGTCGTTTCACGGTCCTGTTCGGGATGGGAAGGGGTGGTACCGACTCGCTATGGTCATCAGGCATGACTTGTTGTTGCGCGCCTTGTGGGGCGCACAACCAATCTGGGAAGAAGCAGTAATGAATTCGGGTGGTGACTGTGGCACAGTCGCTTACTCAACCAGCGGTGCATCCCCTGCGGGGATCGGAAACACACTGGTTATAGGATCAAGCCTTACGGGCAATTAGTATCAGTTAGCTCAATGCATTACTGCACTTACACACCTGACCTATCAACGTCCTGGTCTGGAACGACCCTTCAAGGGGCTCGAAGCCCCGGGGATATCTCATCTTAAGGCGAGTTTCCCGCTTAGATGCTTTCAGCGGTTATCTCTTCCGAACATAGCTACCCGGCGATGCCACTGGCGTGACAACCGGTACACCAGAGGTTCGTCCACTCCGGTCCTCTCGTACTAGGAGCAGCCCCCTTCAAATATCCAACGCCCACGGCAGATAGGGACCAAACTGTCTCACGACGTTTTAAACCCAGCTCACGTACCTCTTTAAATGGCGAACAGCCATACCCTTGGGACCGGCTACAGCCCCAGGATGAGATGAGCCGACATCGAGGTGCCAAACACCGCCGTCGATATGAACTCTTGGGCGGTATCAGCCTGTTATCCCCAGAGTACCTTTTATCCGTTGAGCGATGGCCCTTCCATACAGAACCACCGGATCACTATGACCTGCTTTCGCACCTGCTCGACTTGTCGGTCTCGCAGTTAAGCACGCTTATGCCATTGCACTATCAGCACGATTTCCGACCGTACCTAGCGTACCTTCGTACTCCTCCGTTACACTTTGGGAGGAGACCGCCCCAGTCAAACTGCCTACCATGCACTGTCCCCGATCCGGATCACGGACCAAGGTTAGAACCTCAAACAAACCAGGGTGGTATTTCAAGGACGGCTCCACGGAAACTGGCGTTCCCGCTTCATAGCCTCCCACCTATCCTACACAGATCGGTTCAAAGTCCAATGCAAAGCTACAGTAAAGGTTCATGGGGTCTTTCCGTCTAGCCGCGGGGAGATTGCATCATCACAAACACTTCAACTTCGCTGAGTCTCGGGAGGAGACAGTGTGGCCATCGTTACGCCATTCGTGCAGGTCGGAACTTACCCGACAAGGAATTTCGCTACCTTAGGACCGTTATAGTTACGGCCGCCGTTTACCGGGACTTCAATCAAGAGCTTGCACCCCATCATTTAATCTTCCGGCACCGGGCAGGCGTCACACCCTATACGTCCACTTTCGTGTTTGCAGAGTGCTGTGTTTTTATTAAACAGTCGCAGCCACCAGTTTATTGCAACCTCTTCACCCTCCTGGCGCAGGCCAGTCAAGCTACAGAGGCGTACCTTATCCCGAAGTTACGGTACCAATTTGCCGAGTTCCTTCTCCCGAGTTCTCTCAAGCGCCTTAGAATACTCATCTCGCCCACCTGTGTCGGTTTGCGGTACGGTCACTATTAGACTGAAGCTTAGAGGCTTTTCTTGGAACCACTTCCAATTGCTTCGCTTCCGAAGAAGCTCGCGCCACGCCCTTGAATTACGCACCCGGATTTGCCTAAGTGCCTTCTCCAACGCAGCGACCGGGACTTCCAACACCCGGACAACCTTCCGCGATCCGTCCCCCCATCGCATCTAACAATGGTGCAGGAATATTGACCTGCTTCCCATCAGCTACGCATTTCTGCCTCGCCTTAGGGGCCGACTCACCCTACGCCGATGAACGTTGCGTAGGAAACCTTGGGCTTACGGCGAGGGGGCTTTTCACCCCCTTTATCGCTACTCATGTCAGCATTCGCACTTCCGATACCTCCAGCACGCTTTTCAACGCACCTTCGCAGGCTTACGGAACGCTCTCCTACCACACGTACTTGCGTACGTATCCGCAGCTTCGGTGACTGGCTTGAGCCCCGTTACATCTTCCGCGCAGGACGACTCGATCAGTGAGCTATTACGCTTTCTTTAAAGGGTGGCTGCTTCTAAGCCAACCTCCTGACTGTTTTAGCCTTCCCACTTCGTTTCCCACTTAGCCAATCTTTGGGACCTTAGCTGGCGGTCTGGGTTGTTTCCCTCTTGACACCGGACGTTAGCACCCGATGTCTGTCTCCCGTGATTGCACTCTTCGGTATTCGGAGTTTGCTATGGCGTAGTAATCCGCAATGGACCCCACAACCATGACAGTGCTCTACCCCCGAAGGTGATACACGAGGCACTACCTAAATAGTTTTCGGAGAGAACCAGCTATTTCCAAGTTTGTTTAGCCTTTCACCCCTATCCACAGCTCATCCCCTAACTTTTCAACGTTAGTGGGTTCGGTCCTCCAGTACGTGTTACCGCACCTTCAACCTGGCCATGGATAGATCACTTGGTTTCGGGTCTACGCCCAGCAACTGATCGCCCTATTCGGACTCGCTTTCGCTACGCCTGCCTTAATCAGTTAAGCTCGCTACTGAACGTAAGTCGCTGACCCATTATACAAAAGGTACGCCGTCACCCCTTGCGAGGCTCCGACTGTTTGTATGCATGCGGTTTCAGGATCTATTTCACTCCCCTCCCGGGGTTCTTTTCGCCTTTCCCTCACGGTACTGGTTCACTATCGGTCGATCACGAGTATTTAGCCTTGGAGGATGGTCCCCCCATCTTCAGACAGGATTTCACGTGTCCCGCCCTACTTGTCGTACCCCTAGTTCTTCCACGCTGCTTTCGCTTACAGGGCTATCACCTGCTATGGCCGCACTTTCCAGAGCGTTCAGCTAACAATGCAGATAAAGAGTACAGGCTCTTCCCATTTCGCTCGCCACTACTTTGGGAATCTCGGTTGATTTCTTTTCCTGCGGTTACTTAGATGTTTCAGTTCACCGCGTTCGCTTCTCGTGACCTATGTATTCAGTCACGGATGACCCATACGGGCCGGGTTTCCCCATTCGGACATCTCCGGATCAAAGCTTGTTTGCCAGCTCCCCGGAGCTTTTCGCAGGCTACCGCGTCCTTCATCGCCTGTGATCGCCAAGGCATCCACCACATGCACTTGTTCGCTTGACCCTATAACGAGTGTGTCTCTCTCGAGCGCACCCGCCATAGGCTGAGTATTCGCGTTGTGCCGTATTCCAAGTCATCATTAAGATCACTTTTCATACTTGATACAATCACTACCCTGAGTACCTACTCACGCCCATCTCTAAGCGCTTTCGCTACTCTCTTTACTACTTCTTCCAGATTGTTAAAGAACGTTTAGCCGACAAGCGTAATTCACTACTTGCGACATCAACTGGCTATAGTCGCCAATGCGCAGCACTCATCCGAGCGCTGTGCATTGAGGACTTGGTGGAGGATGACGGGATCGAACCGACGACCCCCTGCTTGCAAAGCAGGTGCTCTCCCAGCTGAGCTAATCCCCCGTGTGCAGGGCCTGTTCAACCCGTCTCGACCGTTGGTGGGTCTGGTTGGATTCGAACCAACGACCCCCGCCTTATCAAGACGGTGCTCTAACCGACTGAGCTACAGACCCTTAGCCTGTCTTTCTGACAGCCGATAAGCGTGAGCGCTTAACTTAGTGTGCGAAGCTCGAGAAAGGAGGTGATCCAGCCGCACCTTCCGATACGGCTACCTTGTTACGACTTCACCCCAGTCATGAATCCCACCGTGGTAAGCGCCCTCCTTGCGGTTAGGCTACCTACTTCTGGTGAAACCCACTCCCATGGTGTGACGGGCGGTGTGTACAAGACCCGGGAACGTATTCACCGCGGCATGCTGATCCGCGATTACTAGCGATTCCAGCTTCACGCAGTCGAGTTGCAGACTGCGATCCGGACTACGATCGGTTTTCTGGGATTGGCTCCACCTCGCGGCTTGGCAACCCTCTGTTCCGACCATTGTATGACGTGTGAAGCCCTACCCATAAGGGCCATGAGGACTTGACGTCATCCCCACCTTCCTCCGGTTTGTCACCGGCAGTCTCCTTAGAGTGCTCTTGCGTAGCAACTAAGGACAAGGGTTGCGCTCGTTGCGGGACTTAACCCAACATCTCACGACACGAGCTGACGACAGCCATGCAGCACCTGTGCGCCGGTTCTCTTTCGAGCACTCCCGCCTCTCAGCAGGATTCCGACCATGTCAAGGGTAGGTAAGGTTTTTCGCGTTGCATCGAATTAATCCACATCATCCACCGCTTGTGCGGGTCCCCGTCAATTCCTTTGAGTTTTAATCTTGCGACCGTACTCCCCAGGCGGTCAACTTCACGCGTTAGCTACGTTACTAAGGAAATGAATCCCCAACAACTAGTTGACATCGTTTAGGGCGTGGACTACCAGGGTATCTAATCCTGTTTGCTCCCCACGCTTTCGTGCATGAGCGTCAGTGTTGGCCCAGGGGGCTGCCTTCGCCATCGGTATTCCTCCACATCTCTACGCATTTCACTGCTACACGTGGAATTCTACCCCCCTCTGCCACACTCAAAGCCTGCCAGTCACCAATGCAGTTCCCAGGTTAAGCCCGGGGATTTCACATCGGTCTTAACAGACCGCCTGCGCACGCTTTACGCCCAGTAATTCCGATTAACGCTCGCACCCTACGTATTACCGCGGCTGCTGGCACGTAGTTAGCCGGTGCTTATTCTTCCGGTACCGTCATCCTCCATCCATATTAGGGACGAAGTTTTCTTTCCGGACAAAAGTGCTTTACAACCCGAAGGCCTTCTTCACACACGCGGCATTGCTGGATCAGGGTTGCCCCCATTGTCCAAAATTCCCCACTGCTGCCTCCCGTAGGAGTCTGGGCCGTGTCTCAGTCCCAGTGTGGCTGGTCGTCCTCTCAGACCAGCTACAGATCGTCGCCTTGGTAGGCCTTTACCCCACCAACTAGCTAATCTGCCATCGGCCGCCCCTATAGCGCGAGGTCCGAAGATCCCCCGCTTTCCTCCGTAGATCGTATGCGGTATTAATCCGGCTTTCGCCGGGCTATCCCCCACTACAGGACACGTTCCGATGTATTACTCACCCGTTCGCCACTCGCCACCAGGGTTGCCCCCGTGCTGCCGTTCGACTTGCATGTGTAAGGCATGCCGCCAGCGTTCAATCTGAGCCAGGATCAAACTCTTCAGTTCAAACCTGTTACTGTTTTTCGGTTCCGTTAGAAACCGGTCGCTCACTCAACGTACTGACGATGATTGTTCATCCTAAGATGAAAAACCTTCCTCTTAATACTTCGTGTGAGACTCTTGATACTTTTGCTATTGCCCCAGTCCGAAGACCGAAGCCGCACTCGCTATCAAGCGCCCACACTTATCGGCTGTTAGTTTTTAAAGAACATTTTCGCTAAGACCGTCTTGTTTCGTCTTGCGTCGCTGCATCAGCAGCAGAGAAACGAGATTATGAACATCGCTTCGAAGTCTGTCAACAAGTTTTTGAAGCACCTTATCGACTCGCCTTTCGGCACCTCTTCCAAGACCCGCATCACACGTGATTCGCAGAAATCAAACGGGTCGCGCAAACATCGCACGACCCGCCGATATGCTTCTTGGTGCCGGCTGCAGGACTCGAACCCGCCACCTGATGATTACAAATCAACTGCTCTACCAGATGAGCTAAGCCGGCGAAGGACGAGATTCTACTTCATTTGACGACTTTGAGGTGCGATCTCGCGGGAGATTTTGCGTCGTCGTCCGCGGAGCCCAGAGTCGGCTCATCGCTATCCAACGCACCCTCAGCTTCCGATCGCTCCTCGGCCATCGACTCGGCCGGGCGCGCCTCGCGTTCGGTCGGTCGCGCAGGCTCCACTGCAGGGTGCTGCGATGGCTCGACTGGGAACGCCATGCCCTGCCCATTCTCGCGCGCGTAGATTGCGAGCACGTTCGCGACCTGGACCTCGATCTTGTGCGACTTGCCCGAGAATCGCGCGCTGAACTCGATCCATTCGTTACCCATCTGCAACTGGCTCGTCGCCTCGAAGCTGATGTTCAACACGATCTCGTCATTGCGCACGAACTGACGCGGCACGCGCGTCGCTCCATCGACCCGAACGGCGATATGCGGAGTAAAACCGTTATCCGTGCACCACTCGTAGAGGGCGCGCAGCAGATAAGGCTTGGTGGAGATTTCTTGCATCAACTTTCCTCTGCCGGAGCACGGCCGTGCAAACCCACGCCGCCGCGCTCCGCTCTCGCAAACTATCGACGCATCACCTTTTCGGAAGGCGTCAGCGCTTCAATATAGGCCGGACGGCTGAAGATCCGCTCGGCGTACTTCATCAACGGCGCAGCATTCTTCGACAACTCGATGCCATAGTGATCCAGACGCCACAGCAGCGGAGCGATCGCCACGTCCAGCATCGAGAACTCTTCGCCCAGCATGTACTTGTTCTTCAGGAAGATCGGGGCGAGCTGGGTGAGGCGATCGCGGATCGCGCTGCGCGCCTTCTCGTGGTTCTTTTCCGCAGCCTTGCCCTTTTCGTTCTCGAGCGTGCCTACATGCACGAACAACTCTTTCTCGAAGTTCAGCAGGAACAGGCGCGCACGCGCACGCTGCACCGGGTCTGCCGGCATGAGCTGCGGATGCGGGAACCGCTCGTCGATATATTCGTTGATGATATTCGACTCGTACAGGATCAGGTCACGCTCGACGAGGATCGGCACCTGCCCGTAAGGGTTCATCACCGCGATGTCTTCCGGCTTGTTGAACAGATCGACGTCGCGGATCTCAAAATCCATGCCCTTTTCGAACAACACCAGCCGGCAGCGCTGGGAGAACGGGCAAGTTGTGCCGGAATACAGAACCATCATGTTTTTAAAGTCCCTTCAGTAAACTCGAAGGGCCGGCCGAGGCGGCTTCCTTGCGGAAGCGCCGTCGCACCGACCCACGCCGTCGATTGGCGTGCTATTTAATATCTCTCCAGTATGCCGCGTTCAGACGCCATGCGAGGAAGCTGAGGAGCGCCAGGAACAGCAGAACCCAGACGCCGAGACGTTTGCGGGTTTGCTGGGCGGGTTCGGACATCCACGAAAGGTACGACACGAGATCGGCCACAGCTGAATCATAATCCACGTTCGACAAGGCACCAGGCGTCACCTGAGTGTAACCCACGAATCTTTTTACCTTTTCGCCGGTTCTTTCGTCCGTTTCCGTCGTGAACCGCGCGTCGCGGATGCCTTGCAGCGTCCACAGCACATGGGGCATGCCGACGTTCTCGTACACGCGATTGTTCCAGCCGGTCGGCCGCGTCGGATCGCGGTAGAAGCTGCGCATGTACGTGTAGAGCCAGTCCCGTCCACGCGCCCTCGCCTCCACCGACAGATCCGGCGGCGATGCGCCAAACCACGCTTTCGCGTCGTCCGGGCGCATCGCGATGCTCATCGTGTTGCCGATCTTGTCCGTCGTGAACAGCAGATTGTCCTGAATCTCTTTCTGGCTGATGCCGAGATCGGTCAGCCGGTTGTAGCGCATCAACGTCGCACTGTGACAATTCAGGCAATAGTTTACAAACATTTGGGCGCCGTGCTGCAACGACGCAAGATTGTCGGCGTTATTCGGAGCGCGGTCGAGCACCGCTTCCTCTTCCGCGTGGGCCGGCGCGCCGCCGAATGAGAACATCGCGGCGGCGATCATCGCCATCATAGAGAGCCATTTTTTCATCGCGTAGTCTCCGGACGTGAGCTCAGTGCTGTTTGTAGTTCACGCGCTCGGGCGGCGTCTTGAATCTGCCGCGCGGCGTCCAGAAAGGCATGCCCAGGAAAAACGCGAAGTAAATAAGTGCGCAAATTTGAGCGATGAGCGTCCCTGCCGGCGATGGCGGCCTCGTCCCCAGAAAGCCCAGCACGAGAAATGCGATCACGAAGATGGCGTACAGAACCTTATGAAACATCGGCCGGTAGCGGATCGACTTCACCGGACTGCGATCGAGCCAGGGCAAGAAAAACAGCGAAATGACCGCGGTGCCCATCACCACCACGCCCCAGAATTTCGACTCGGTCAACGCCATGAACACGATCACGACGAGCGCCAGCACCGGCAGCGCGATACGCCACTTGCCGCGCGCTCGCAGCAACGCAAGCACACCAAGCAGCGCAATCACGATCATCAGAACGATCTTGAACGGATCGGTGGTCGCGCGGAGCATCGCGTAAAACGCGGTGAAGTACCAGACAGGCGCGATCTCCGGCGGCGTTTGCAGCGGATTCGCCGGCACGAAGTTATTTGCTTCGAGGAAGTAGCCGCCCATTTCCGGCGCGAAAAAGATAATCGCCGCGAAGATGAGCAGAAAGACGCACACACCGAAGAAGTCGTGAACCGAATAGTATGGATGGAACGGAATGCCGTCGAGCGGAATGCCATTCGCATCCTTCTTCGCCTTGATTTCGATGCCGTCGGGATTATTCGATCCGACTTCATGCAGGGCGACCAGATGCGCAACGACGAGTCCGATCAGCACGAGCGGAATCGCAATCACGTGAAACGCGAAGAAGCGATTCAGCGTGACGTCCGATACCACGTAATCCCCGCGAATCCACAACGACAAATCCGGACCGATGAAGGGAATCGCGGAAAAGAGATTCACGATGACCTGCGCGCCCCAAAACGACATTTGCCCCCACGGCAACAAATAGCCGAAAAAGGCCTCTGCCATCAGACACAGGAAAATAGCGCAGCCGAAGATCCAGACCAGTTCACGCGGCTTCCTGTATGAGCCGTAAATCAGGCTGCGGAACATGTGCAGATAAACGACGACGAAAAACATCGACGCGCCGGTCGAATGCATATACCGGATGAGCCAGCCCCACGGCACCTCGCGCATGATGTATTCGACCGATGCGAAAGCGAGCGTCGCATCCGGCTTGTAATTCATGACGAGAAAAATGCCCGTCACGATCTGAATAACGAGCACGAGCAATGCAAGCGAGCCGAAGAAATACCAGAAATTGAAGTTTTTCGGCGCGTAGTATTCGGAGACGTGCTTTTTCCAGCTCGCGGTTAGCGGAAACCGGCGGTCGATCCAGCCCGTCAAGCCCGTCGTTTCGACATCCTTGTCTGCGGTCGCCATTTAAGCCTCTCCCTTTTCGTCCTTGCCGATCACGAGTTGCGTCGCCGATGTGAACATGTATGGAGGCACGTCCAGATTCTGCGGCGCTGGCTTGTTCTTGAAGACGCGGCCCGCCAGGTCATAAGTCGAGCCGTGGCATGGGCACAAAAAACCGCCCGGCCAGTTATCGGGGAGATTGGGTTGAGGCCCCTCGGTAAATCGCGGCGTCGGCGTGCAACCAAGGTGCGTACACACGGCGACGGTCACGAGAATGTTCTTGTGATCGGCGCGCGATCGATATTCGTTGTTGCAGTACTCTGGTAACGGCATCGAGAATTCCATCTTGGAATTCGGGTCCGCTACTTCGCTGTCAGCCTTTTTGATGTCAGCCAGCATTTCTTCGGTGCGATTGACGATCCACACCGGCCGGCCGCGCCACGCGACCGTCATCATTTCGCCAGGCTTCAGTCCGCTGATATCGACCTCGACGGGCGCGCCCGCCGCCTTCGCCTTTTCCGATGGTGCAAACGAACTGACGAAAGGCACTACGGTTGCCACACCTCCGAAACCACCTGCTACGGTCGTCGCAATCAGCCAGGTACGGCGGCCGCCGTCGACGCGGTTATCGTCCTTGTCTCGCATCACACGCCCCACTTCTGAGTTGGATTTATACCGTCACATCAGTGTTCCGCCGCTAGTGTGCGCGAATGGAGTTGCCATTTACAAGGCCCGCGCAGTAAAAATCACTCGAACTAACCGGGCCTTCCGGGTTTTCCCCACGTTTTCGCGCGTTCTAGTAAAGCAATGTTTTAAGCCAGACGCAGCCGCTCCGTGAACCAAACAATCGGCGACACGCCATTAAACCGGATTATCGATATCAATGAACAAGTGCTCGATATCAAATTCCTCCGACAGATGCGCGCCGAGCGCTTGCACGCCGTATCGCTCGGTCGCGTGATGCCCCGCTGCGATGTACGCGACGCCGGATTCCGCCGCGATATGCATCGTCTGCTCCGAGACCTCACCGCTCACGTAGACATCCGCGCCCGCCTCGACGGCCTGCTCGAAATAGCCTTGCGCGCCGCCGGTGCACCACGCCACGCGCCGCAACTCCCGGTCGGAATCGCCGAAGACGAGCGGCTTGCGGCCCAGCGCATTTTCCACCGTCGCTGTGAAGTGCTCGAGGGAAAGCGGCATCGTGAGCGGCGCGATCCAGCCGAGATCCTGATCGGCAAACCGTCCATCCGCGATCAGCCCGAACCGCGCGCCAAGCTGCGCGTTGTTGCCGAGTTCCGGATGCGAATCCAGCGGAAGATGGTACGCGAACAGATTCATGTCGTTGGCGATCAACGTGCGCAAGCGCCGATGCTTCCGTCCTGTAATCTGCGGCGCTTCGTTACGCCAGAAATAGCCGTGATGGACCAGCACCGTGTCCGCGCCCCAGTCCAGCGCGGCTTCGATGAATGCAAGCGAAGCCGTCACGCCGGTCGCGATTTTCTGAACGCGGCGAGTGCCTTCCACCTGTAGGCCGTTCGGGCAATAGTCCTTGAAGCGGCCGATTTCCAGCAGATTGTTCAGATACAATTCGAGTTCGATCCGATCCATGAAATCCTCTATCCCTTCAAATGCTTAGACGCTTCTGGCTGTTTTTTGCCCAAGCGGTCACCGTGCTTTTGGCTCTGATGTTTATCATCGCGACCCTGAAACCGCAGTGGCTTCAACGTCAGGGCCAGTTTGGCAAGCAACTCGCCGAGCCGATCGTCGCGTTACAGGAAGTGGCGCCGAGCATCGGTTCGCGCCCGCTTCAGTCTTCATATGCCGAGGGCGCGCAGAAGGCGATGCCCGCGGTCGTCAACGTGTTCTCCAGCAAGGACGGCAGCCTGCCGCCGGGCGCGCGTTCGAAGGACCCGCTGTTCCGCTACTTCTTCGGCGACAAGAACCGGCGCAAGAGCGACGAGCCGCCTGCGTCGAATCTGGGCTCGGGCGTCATCGTCAGCTCGGAAGGCTACATTCTAACGAACCAGCATGTCGTGGACGGTGCGGACCAGATCGAAGTCGCGCTGGCGGACGGCCGCACGTCGAGCGCGAAAGTGATCGGCGTCGATCCGGAGACCGATCTCGCGGTGCTGAAGATCAACATGACCAATCTGCCGACCATCACGCTCGGCCGGATGGATCAGGCGCACGTCGGCGACGTGGTGCTGGCGATCGGCAACCCGTTCGGCGTCGGTCAAACGGTGACCATGGGCATCGTCAGCGCGCTTGGCCGCAATCACCTCGGCATCAACACGTTCGAGAATTTCATCCAGACCGACGCGGCCATCAATCCCGGTAATTCGGGCGGTGCACTCGTCGATGTGGAAGGCAACCTGCTCGGCATCAACACCGCAATCTACTCGCGAAGCGGCGGCTCGCTCGGCATCGGCTTCGCCATCCCCGTTTCGACCGCGCGCAGCGTGCTGGAAAGCATCATCACGACGGGCACGGTCACGCGCGGATGGATCGGCGTCGAGCCGCAGGACGTCACGCCGGAGATTGCCGAGTCGTTCGGGCTCGACCAGAAATCGGGCGCGATCGTCGCGGGCGTACTGCAAGGCGGGCCGGCGGACCGCGCGGGCATCAAGCCGGGCGATATCCTCGTCAGCATCAACGAGGACACGATTACCGATACCACGCGCCTGCTTAACGTCGTCGCGCAGATCAAGCCGGGCACGGCGGTGAAGGTTCACCTGATGCGCAAGAACAAGGAAATGGACGTCAGCGTGACCATCGGCAAGCGGCCCGCACAGCCGCGCGCCCCGCAAATGCCCGATGAGGAGCAAGGGGATCAGGGCGACGAATAAGGCGTCGGTGGCTGGAAGCCAAAAAGGCAGCTCCGTAGAACGGAAGCTGCCTTTTTTTGTCTGTGCGACCGCGATCGAGAAACCGGCAACCGCGACAATCTGCCGCACCACGCTCAACTTATTCCGCCGCCGCTTCCTCGCTTTTGACCGCTTCCTTGCCGACCACGAACCTCGCCGCAATGATCCCCGCCTCATACAGAATGACGAGCGGGATCGCGAGAATCAGTTGGGAGAATACGTCCGGCGGCGTCACCACGGCCGAGATGACGAACGCGCCGACGATCACGTAAGGCCGAATCTGCTTCAGCTTCGGAATCGACACCACGCCCATGCGCGCCAGCAACACGACGACGATCGGCACCTCGAACGTCACGCCGAACGCGATGAACATCGTCAGCACGAAGCTCAGGTAATTGTCGATATCCGTTGTCATTTCCGCGCCCAGCGGCGCGTTGTAATGCGCCATCACGCGGAAAATGGTCGGAAACACAATGAAATAGGCGAAGGCCATGCCGCACAGAAAGAGCGTATAGCTGCTGAAAACGAGCGGCCCGACGAGCTTCTTCTCATGTTGATACAGCCCCGGCGCGACAAACGCCCAGATCTGATACAGCACGATCGGCAGCGCGATGACAAACGCCACGAGCATCGTCACCTTCATCGGCACGAAGAACGAGCCGGTCACGTCGGTGACGATCATCTTGCCGTCGCGCGGCAGGTTCTGCATCAGCGGCCGTGCAAGCAGCTTGAAGATATCGGGCGCCCAGTACACGAGCGAGATGAATACGACGATGACCGCCGCGCCCGCGCGGATGATGCGATCGCGCAGTTCGACCAGATGCGAAATGAACGTCTCTTCGACGGGCTCGTCTTTATTTTGTTGCGGGTCGCTCACGCCGGCCCTCGGTATGGGTCATCGATGGAAGGAATGCGGCCGTATCAGAAGAATTTCGTCGGACGGCGCAGGGTGGCGGGCGTGTGCCGCGCGACACGCGCCGCGCCCGACTGCACACGCGTGCGGCGCGCGGTCGTGCGCTTGTACCAGTTCGGAACCGCGCTCTGCTTGACGCGCCAGTTCTTGCGCTTGGCAGGCGTTGACGTAGCGGCGGGCCATTGCTCGCCGGAACCGCCATCGTCCGCACCCGACGATTCCCCGCCGCCCGCGATGCTGCTTGAAACCGATGTCCCCTGATTCCACGCGTCGTTCAGTTCCGACTCGTGGCGTTTCAGGTTGTCGTGAATCGTCGTCTCGACATTCGACGCCGCCGTCTCGAACTGCGTGCGCATCTTCTTGAGCTCATCGAGCTCCATCTCGCGCGCCACCTCCGACTTCACGTCGTTGATGTACCGCTGCGCGCGGCCGAAGAGCGCGCCAGCCGTGCGCGCCACGCCGGGCAAACGCTCCGGCCCGAGCACCACCAGCGCGACGACGCCGATGAGCGCCATTTTGGTCAGACCGAGATCGAGCATTGACGAGGAAGTGAGTGGTTGCGGTCAGCGGCCCGATTAACGGTAGTCGCCGGAACGGGTCTTGTCCTTCGCTTCCACGTCGACTGCGCCGTTGCGCGGCAGTTCGCGCTGTTCCGGCGAGGCGGGGTTATCGCCTTCGCGCATGCCTTCCTTGAAGCCCTTCACCGCGCCGCCCAGATCGCCGCCGATATTGCGCAGTTTCTTCGTCCCGAAGACGAGCGCCACGATCAGCAACACGATCAACCAATGCCAAATGCTCAACGAACCCATGAATGAAAACTCTCCTTAGTTCGACCGAAAAGCCATTTCCGCGACGGATGCCTGACTTTGCGGCCCTGGCCGAAGCGGTGGCGCTTCAGCTCACGAATATCGATTTTCCGCGCCCAATATTGCCTTGAACAGCCGACACGCCGATGAAAGCCGTGTCAGCCCATCCGCCGCCAAGGGCGCTCCCCGGCCAAAAGATGCGCATGAATGTGATACACCTCCTGCCCGCCGCCCGGCCCGGTGTTGATGACCGTGCGGAAACCGGTGTCGCCCCCTGTGTAGGAAACGCCCAGGTCTTTTGCCAAACGGCCAACGAGATGCACCATTCTACCAAGCAACGGAGCATCGCTTTCGGAGCAGTCCGAAAGTGTTTCAATATGCTTGCGGGGGATGACCAGCACGTGAACCGGCGCGGCCGGGTTGATGTCGTTGAAGGCGACGAACTCGTCGTCCTCGTAGACCTTCGTGCTCGGGATCTGCCCGGCGGCAATCTTGCAGAAGATGCAGTTGTCTTGGCTCATGAGTATCCAATGCCCGGAGAACCGGCGTTGCCGATCAAAACCACGCGCGCGGCTCGATCGCTTTGTTTTCGTATAGAAACAGCCAGCCCTTGATGACGCGATAAAGGGTCCAGATACCGACCGCAAACAAGATAACGAAGCCGATGCCGACGAACAGCAACGCTACGCCAATGACATGCCCGAGCACCGCCCACCAGAACGTGCGTATCTGCCACGTGAAATGAGCCTCGTACGGCGTGCCGACGGTGTCGCCGCGCTTCAGGTAATTGATGATGATGGCGACGAGCACGGTCAAGCCGCCCGTCAGCCAATAGAGCGCGTAAAGCGCGTAGACGATATGCGTCAGCGTGCGCAGCCGGCGCAGGCGGTCCGCTTCGCCGGGGTCCGTGAATACGGTCGGCGGATACGGCTGATCGGGCGTTCTCATGCTTGCCTCCAACGCGTGCGCGAGAATGTGAGCGAAACTCTCGTCAGCCGCCGTTCTGTTCGCGCTCGCGCGATTTGCGCAGCGCCTTTTCCTCGATGCCCGACAAACCTTCGCGCCGCTCAAGTTCGGCGACGACGTCGGCCGGGCTCAGGTCGAAATGCGACAGCATCACGAGACAGTGGAACCACAAATCGGCGACTTCGCCGACGAGCGCACGCGGAGCGCCGCCGTGGCGCGCGTCCTTTGCGGCGAGCACGACTTCCGTCGCTTCCTCGCCGATTTTCTTCAGGATCGCGTCGTCACCTTTATGAAAGAGTCGCGAAACGTAGGATTGTTCCGGATCTCCGCCCTTGCGGCTGTCGATTACCGCGGCGAGGCGCAGCAGCGTGTCCAGCGTGTTGGCTTGCGTCATTTATAGATGCTTTCTGGGTCTTTCAGGACCGGCTCGACGGCGATCCACTCGCCGTTGTCAGCCGTTCCTTCGAATTTCTGGAAGAAACAGGAGTGGCGGCCCGTGTGGCAGGCGATGCCCGAAACCTGCTCGACTTTGAGCAGCACGACGTCCTCGTCGCAATCCAGGCGAACGTCATGGACGTGTTGTACGTGCCCCGATTCCTCGCCCTTGAACCACAACCGCTGACGCGAGCGCGAAAAATACACGGCGCGCTTCAGTTCGATGGTCTTCGCAAGCGCCTCGCGATTCATCCACGCGAACATCAGGACGTCGTTCGTCGACGCCTCCTGCGCGATGACCGGGACGAGGCCGTTGGCGTCCCACTTCACCTTGTCGAGCCAGCTGGCTTGATCGGTCACGTTCAGATCCTCACCGAAATACCCTGGTCGGCCATGAAGCGCTTCGCTTCCCCGACCGTGTGCTCGCCGTAGTGGAAGATGCTCGCCGCGAGCACCGCGTCGGCGCGACCATCGACGATGCCGTCCGCCAAATGCTGCAAGTTGCCGACGCCGCCCGAAGCGATCACGGGCACCGGCACGGCATCCGAGACGGCGCGTGTCAGCGCGAGGTCGAAGCCGGCCTTCGTGCCATCGCGATCCATGCTCGTCAGCAGGATTTCGCCCGCGCCGAGTTCAGCCATCTTGCGCGCCCATTCGATCGCGTCGATGCCCGTGGCCTTGCGGCCGCCGTGCGTGAACACTTCCCAGCGCGCCGGCTCGCCTTCCGCCGATACGCGCTTCGCGTCGATCGCGACGACGATGCACTGCGAACCGTGCTTGTCCGACGCATCGCGCACGAGTTGCGGATTCGCGACCGCCGACGAATTCATGCTGATCTTGTCCGCGCCCGCGTTGAGCAGCCGGCGGACGTCTTCGACCGCGCGCACGCCGCCGCCGACCGTCAACGGAATGAAGACCTGGGACGCGACCGCTTCGATGATCGGCAGAATGAGATCGCGTTGATCGGACGTCGCGGTGATGTCGAGGAACGTGAGTTCGTCGGCGCCCTGATCGTCATAGCGCCGCGCAATTTCGACGGGATCGCCCGCGTCGCGCAGTTCGACGAAGTTGACTCCTTTGACGACGCGGCCAGCGGTCACGTCGAGACAAGGGATGATGCGTTTTGCGAGAGCCATGTTCTTGCCACTGCCGGTTCGATACAAGTGAGGGCGGCCTGCGCCGCCCGGCGCGCTACCAAGCAATTCGCGCGAGAGGCGAAGCAGCGGAATTCAAGCGTCGTCCGCTTCGCGCAGCGCGTCGGCGCGCGTCTGGGCGGCGTTGAAGTCAAGATCGCCGGAGTAGATCGCGCGGCCGCAGATCACGCCTTCGATGCCTTCGCTCTCGACTTCGCACAGCGACTCGATGTCCGCGATGCTCGACAGACCGCCGCTCGCGATAACCGGAATCTTGACCGCTTGCGCAAGCCGCACGGTGGCGTCGATGTTGATGCCCTGAAGCATGCCGTCGCGGCCGATATCGGTATAGATGATCGACTCGCAGCCGTAGTCCTCGAACTTGCGGCCGAGATCCACGACTTCGTGGCCGGTCAGCTTGCTCCAGCCGTCGGTGGCGACTTTGCCGTCTTTCGCGTCCAGCCCGACGATGATGTGCCCGGCGAACGCGGTGCACGCGTCCTGCAGAAAGCCCGGATTCTTCACCGCCGCCGTGCCGATGATCACGTACGAGAGACCATCGTCCAGATAGCGTTCGATCGTGTTCAGATCGCGAATGCCGCCGCCCAGTTGCACCGGGATCTCGCTGCCCACTTCTTCGATGATCGCGCGGATCGCGTCGCCGTTTCGCGGCTTGCCCGCGAATGCCCCGTTCAGATCGACGAGGTGCAGCCTGCGCGCCCCTTTGTCGACCCAATGCCGGGCCATCGCCGCCGGATTCTCCGAGAAAATGGTCGCCTGGTCCATATCGCCCTGCTTGAGGCGCACGCACTGACCGTCTTTAAGATCGATGGCCGGAATGAGCAGCATAGGTATCGCGTAGTGTCTGGGTGAAATTGATGAGAACGGCCGCCCGGGCCGTCTCGCTAGTGTAGTACAAGTCTTGCAGCATTCTGCCGGCGGCCGGCATACGTCGAACGGCTAACGTGCGGTGCGTCTCACGGATTCCAGTGCACGAAGTTCCGATACAGGCGCAGGCCCGCGTCCGCGCTTTTTTCAGGGTGAAACTGCGTTGCGAAAATGTTGTCGCGAGCGACCGCGGAGGTGAATGCGTCGCCATAGACGGTTTCGCCCGAAGTATGTGCGGGATTGTCGGGCACCACGTGATAGCTGTGCACGAAGTAGAAGAACGCGCCATCCGCAATGCCGTCCCATACCGGATGCGCCTGCATCTGATGCACGCGGTTCCAGCCCATTTGCGGCACCTTGAAGCGCGAGCCGTCGTCCTGCACGCGGCCTTCCAGATGGAAGCGCAGCACCTTGCCGGGGAAGAGCCCGAGGCCTTTGGTGTCGCCCTCCTCGCTCCAGTCGAAGAGCATTTGCTCGCCGACGCACACGCCGAGCATCGGCTTTTCGCGCGACGCCTGCATCACCGCTTCCTGCAACCCCGATTCGCCGAGATGCGCCATGCAGTCGCGCATCGCACCCTGACCGGGCAGCACGATGCGATCGGCCGCATGGATGGCTTGCGGCTGATCGACGATCGCCACGTCGGCGTCCGGCGCGGCCTTCTTCAGCGCCTGATACACCGAGCGCAGGTTGCCCATTCCGTAATCAACAATCGCAATCGAAGTTTTCATTTCAAAGTAGGCAACAGGGCCTTCAATCCGTCGACGATGAATTCCACCGCTAGCGCCGACAACATCAATCCCATGAGACGCGTGCCGATGTTGATGCCGGTGCGCCCGACCCAGCGCGCGATCGGCTCGGCGAGGTTCAGCGCGCCGAAGCACAGCGCCGCGATGATCGCGCCCAGCACGACGAGGCCGAAGCGGTCGTACCAGTGCTGCGCGTTCGCGGCGTAGACGATCACCGTGCTGATCGATCCCGGCCCGGTGAGCAGCGGAATCGCGAGCGGCACGACGGCGACGCTGTTGCGCTCCTCGGCTTCCATGCGCTCTTCCGGCGTCGAGCGCGCGTTGCCGATTTGCGCGTTCAACATGCTGATCGCCATCAGCAACATGATGATGCCGCCGCCGACTTCGAACGATCCGACCGAGATGCCGAAGAACGCGATGATCTGCTGCCCGAGCAGCGCGGTCACGGCGATCACGCAAAACACCGAAATGCACGCGACGCGGATGGTGTTGCGCTTCTCCACATCGGACTGCTGCGCGGTGAGACTGAGAAAAAACGGTATCGCGCCGATCGGGTTGATCAGCGCGAGCAAGGATATAAACGACTTGAAGAGATCCATCGCGGATGGCCAGCCGGGTTGTGCGCAGGATCGCGCCGAATCGGCATGCAGCTTTTAGAGACTGCCCTTGGTCGATGGAATCTGCCCCGCCGCGCGTTCGTCCAGTTCGACGGCCATGCGCAGCGCGCGGCCGAACGCCTTGAACACGGTCTCGACCTGATGATGCGCGTTGATGCCGCGCAGGTTGTCGATATGCAGCGTCACGCCGGCGTGGTTCACGAAGCCGCGGAAGAATTCAATCGTGAGATCGACGTCGAAATTGCCGATGCGAGCCCGCGTAAACGGCACGTTGAACTCGAGCCCCGGCCGCCCCGAAAAATCGATGACCACGCGCGAAAGCGCTTCGTCCAGCGGCACGTACGAGTGTCCGTAACGGCGGATCCCCTTGCGGTCGCCGATGGCCTTCGCCACCGCTTGCCCCAGCGTGATGCCCGTGTCCTCGACAGTGTGGTGATCGTCGATATGGAGGTCGCCATGCGCTTCGATTTCGAGGTCGAACAGCCCGTGACGGGCGATCTGATCGAGCATGTGATCGAGGAACGGCACGCCGGTAGCGAGCTTTTGCTTGCCGGCGCCGTCCAGATCGAGCTTCACACGGATCTGCGTTTCGCTGGTGTTGCGAACGACTTCCGCAATGCGCATGGTGTTTCCTTGAGGCTTAATCAAAAGTAGAGAGTTTCTTGAGCGCGGCGATCATCTGCGCGTTCTCGTCGGCGGTTCCGACCGTCAACCGCACGCAGTTTGAAAGCAACGGGTGCATTTTACCCACGTTTTTGATCAGAACCCGCGACGTAAGCAGCGTTTCGAACGCCAGCGCGGCGTCCGGCACGCGCACGAGCAGAAAGTTGCCCGCGCTCGGATAGACTGTCATGCCCGGTAGCGCGGCCACTTCACGGGCCAGTTGCGTGCGCTCTTCGCGCAGCGCGGCAGCCTGGGCGTCGAGCACGTCGAGATGATCGAGCAAAAAATCGGCGGTGGCTTGCGTCAGCACGTTGATGTTGTACGGCGGGCGCACCTTGTCGAACTGGTTGATCCACGCGGGACGGCCTGCCATGTAACCGAGGCGGATACCCGCCAGTCCGAGCTTCGATACCGTCCGCATCACGACGACGTTGTCGAACTCCGCCGCACGCGGCATCCACGTTTTCTCCGCGAACGGCTGGTACGCCTCGTCGATCACGACGAGACTCCTGCCCGCCGCCGCGATCACGCGTTCGATGTCGGCGTCGTCGTAAAGCGTGCCGGTCGGGTTGTTCGGATACGCCAGATAAATGAGCGCCGGCGCGTGCTCTTCGATGGTCGCGACGAGCGCGTCGGCATTGAGCGTGAAGTCGGCGTTGAGCGGCACGCCGACGAACTCCAGCCCCGCGAAAGCCGCCGACATCTGATACATCACGAAGCCCGGCACCGGTGCGACGACCTTCGCGCCCGGCTTCGCACATGCGATCGACATCAGGCTGATCAATTCGTCCGAGCCGTTGCCGAGCAGCACGTCGCAGGCGTCCGGCACGTGCATCGCGCGCTTGAGTTTCGCGATGAGGTCCGCCGGACGCGGCGCCGGATAGCGATTCAGCGCGACGCCCGCGAGATGCGCGCCGAGGCGCTCGGCGAGATCGGCTGGAAGCGTGTACGGATTTTCCATCGCGTCGAGCTTGATGAGACCCGTGGAATCGGGCACGGGGTAGCTCGTCATCGCGAGGATGTCGGGGCGAATGATGTCTTGTGGTGTCGTCATGGAGCCGCCGGCGGCTCTCAGTCCGCCTTGGTCAATGGGATCGGCCCGCTTCAGCCGAGGTTTTTCATCCGGTATTCGGCGCTCTTCGCATGCGCCTGCAAGCCTTCACCATAGGCGAGTTCGGCCGCGATTTCACCGAGCGTCTGCGCGCCGTCGGCGCTCACTTCAATCACGCTCGAACGCTTCATGAAGTCGTACACGCCGAGCGGCGACGAGAAACGCGCGGTCCGCGAAGTCGGCAGCACGTGATTCGGTCCGGCGCAGTAATCGCCGAGGCTTTCGCTGGTGTACCGGCCGAGGAACATGGCGCCTGCGTTGTGAATCTGCGCGGCCCACTGATGCGGATCGAGCGCGGAGATTTCCAGATGCTCCGGCGCGATGTCGTTGGCGATCGTACAGGCTTCGGCCATGTCCTTCACCTTGATCAGCGCGCCGCGATCCTCGAGTGAGCGTTGAATCACGTCGCGGCGCGGCATGGCGGGCAGCAGTTCGACGATCGCATCTTCCACGCGCTGAATGAACGCCGCATCGGGGCACAGCAGAATGGATTGCGCGAGTTCGTCGTGCTCGGCTTGCGAAAAGAGGTCCATCGCGACCCAGCGCGGATCGGTGGTGGCGTCGCAAATCACGAGAATTTCCGACGGCCCCGCGATCATGTCGATGCCGACGGTGCCGAACACGCGCCGCTTCGCCGATGCGACATACGCGTTGCCCGGCCCGCAAATCTTGTCGACCGCCGGCACGGATTCCGTGCCGTAGGCCAGCGCGCCGACCGCCTGCGCTCCGCCGATGGTGAACACGCGGTCCACACCGCCGAGCAGCGCCGCGGCGAGCACGAGCGGATTCTTCACGCCGTCGGGGGTCGGCACGACCATCACGATTTCCTTGACGCCCGCTACGCGCGCCGGAATCGCATTCATCAGCACCGACGACGGATACGCCGCCTTGCCGCCCGGCACGTAGATACCGGCGCGATCGAGCGGCGTGACTTTCTGGCCGAGCACGGTGCCGTCGGCTTCGGTGTATTGCCAGCTATGGCTTCCGCATTCGATGCGCTGCTTCTCGTGGTAGCCGCGCACACGCGCCGCCGCTGCTTCGAGCGCCGCGCGGCGCTTCGGCTCGAGCCCTTCGAGCGCGGCTTCCATCTCCGAAAGAGGCAGTTCCAGCGCCGCGACGCTTTCCGCCTTCAGGCGATCGAACTTGTTCGTGTATTCGAGCACGGCGGCATCGCCGCGCGATTTCACGTCCGCGAGAATCTGCGCGACGGCGCGCTCGATGGCGTCATCCTCGCTCGCTTCGAACGCGAGAACCGCGCGCAGCGCCTTCTGAAAACCGACGGTGCTGGAATCGAGCTTACGAATCTTGATAGACATGCTGGTTTCCGTGTGCTGTGGCGCACCGCGCGATGCGGCCGCCCTAGTTGTTCGTGCCGGCCGAGGCGCGCTCAAACGCGTCGAGATAAGGCTTGAGCGCCGCGCGTTTCAGCTTCAGCGCCGCCTGATTCACGACGAGACGCGACGAAATCTGCATGATTTCTTCGACCTCGACCAGATTGTTGGCGCGCAGGGTGCCGCCCGAACTGACCAGATCGACGATCGCATCCGCCAGGCCGACGAGCGGCGCGAGTTCCATCGAGCCGTACAGCTTGATCAAATCGACGTGCACGCCCTTCGCCGCGAAGTGCTCGCGCGCCGTCTGCGTGTACTTCGTCGCGACGCGCAGACGCGCGCCCTGACGCACCGCGTTTGCATAGTCGAAGCCGGCCTTGACCGCGACCGACATCCGGCAGCGCGCGATGTCGAGATCGATCGGCTGATACAAGCCGCTGCCGCCGTGTTCGATCAGCACGTCCTTGCCCGCAACGCCGAAGTCCGCCGCGCCGTATTCGACGTACGTGGGCACATCGGTCGCGCGCACGATGATGACGCGCAGGTTCGGATTGGTCGTCGGCAGAATCAGCTTGCGCGAGCTTTCCGGATCTTCGGCCACCTGCACGCCGGCTGCCGCGAGCAGCGGCACCGTCTCCTCGAAGATACGCCCTTTCGACAACGCGAGTGTGAGCGGCGCGCTCGCGCCGACCGACGATGAGGTCTGCGGCAACGAGCTCATTGCTCGCTCCCCGTGCCCTTGATG
Source organism: Caballeronia grimmiae (assembly GCF_022879615.1). NCBI lineage: Bacteria > Pseudomonadati > Pseudomonadota > Betaproteobacteria > Burkholderiales > Burkholderiaceae > Caballeronia > Caballeronia grimmiae. The sequence continues at coordinate 345,735 of NZ_CP084271.1, read as the reverse complement.
CGGCGAACGTTCGCGCCCACGGCCGTCAGTTTCGACTCTATGCGGTCGTAGCCGCGATCCAGATGGTAGATGCGGTCGATCAGCGTTTCGCCGTCGGCGCACATCGCCGCGATCACGAGACTCGCCGACGCGCGCAGGTCGGTGGCCATCACCTTTGCGCCCGACAGTTGCTCGACGCCGGCGACGAGCGCCGTCTTCCCGTCGATCGTAATGCTCGCCCCGAGACGATTCAGCTCCTGCACGTGCATGAAGCGATTCTCGAAGATGGTCTCGACGACTTGCGACGTGCCGTTCGCAATCGCGTTGAGCGCCATGAACTGCGCCTGCATGTCGGTCGGAAACGCGGGATATTCGGACGTGCGAATGTTGACGGCGTCGGGACGCTTGCTCATGCGCACGCGCATCCAGTCCTCGCCTTCCTCGATGGACACGCCCGCTTCGCGCAGCTTCGCCGTGACCGCGTCGAGCAGCGACGGGGCGACATGACGCAGCGTGACATCGCCGCCGGCTGCCGCCACCGCGCACAGGAACGTGCCCGCTTCAATGCGATCCGGCACCACGGCGTGCTTCGCGCCGTGCAGCTTCTCGACGCCCTGAATCACCAGCCGGTCCGTGCCGATGCCGTCGATCTTCGCGCCCATCGCGACGAGCAGGTTCGCCAGGTCGCTGACTTCCGGCTCGCGCGCCGCGTTCTCGATGGTCGTCTCGCCATCGGCCAGAACCGCCGCCATCAGCAGGTTCTCGGTGCCCGTAACGGTGATCATGTCGGTGACGATGCGCGCGCCCTTCAACCGCTTCGCCCGCGCTTCGATGAAGCCGTGCTCGATGTTGATCTCCGCGCCCATCGCCTGCAGCCCCTTGATGTGCTGATCGACCGGACGCGCGCCGATAGCGCAGCCGCCTGGCAGCGACACCTTCGCCTCGCCGAAACGCGCGACGAGCGGCCCGAGCACGAGGATCGACGCGCGCATGGTCTTGACCATCTCGTAAGGCGCGACGAGGTTGTCGACCTTCGATGCGTTCAGCGTCACGCAGCCGTCCTGCAGCGCCTGCGACTGGACGCCCATCTGGCGCAGCAGTTCGAGCGTCGTGCGCACGTCCTTCAGGTTCGGAACGTTCGACAGCTGGACGTCCTCGGCGGTGAGAAGGCTCGCGCACAGAATCGGCAAAGCCGCGTTCTTCGCGCCCGAAACGGTGATTTCGCCGGAGAGCTTCGCGCCCCCTGTGATGACCAGTTTGTCCATGGTTGCTTGTCCTTCGACCGAGCGTCCTGCTGCGGAGCCAGATTCGGCGCCGCGGTTATCTTGAATGATTCGCACTGTTTCCTGCCGGTGATGCCGGGTGTTGCGGTGTTGCTGAGAGTGACTGTGACCTGTTGGCTTCGCCGGATGGATCAGGCCGATTTCCATTCGTCGGGGGTGAGGGTCTTCATGCTGAGCGCATGAATCTCCTCGCGCATGCGCTCGCCGAGCGCCGCGTACACCAGTTGATGACGCGCGATCAGCCGCTTGCCGACGAACGCATCGCTCACGATGGTCGCGAAGAAGTGCTGACCGTCGCCTTCCACTTCGAGATGCTGGCACTGCAAGCCGCCAGCGATGTAATCCTTCACTTGCTCCGGAGTCGGCAACATGACGTGTCCTTGAGATGAGTTAGTGACGCAGCTTGTAGCCGCTCGCGAGCAGACGCACGGCGATCAGCGCCAGCACGGCCAGAAAGCCGCCAACGATGCCGAGACTCACCAGCGGGTTGACATCGGAAAGGCCGAAGAAGCCGTAGCGGAAACCGTCGATCATGTAGAAGAACGGGTTCAGATGCGACACCGCGCGCCACAGCGGCGGCAGCGTGTGGGTCGAATAGAAGACGCCCGAAAGAAACGTGAGCGGCATGATCAGGAAGTTCTGGAACGCGGCCAGTTGATCGAACTTGTCGGCCCAGATGCCGGCGATCAGGCCAAGCGTGCCGAGGATCGCCGAACCGAGCATCGCGAACGCAATGATGTAGAACGGCGAAGAAAAAGACATCGGGATGAACCATATCGTCACGATGAACACGCCCAGCCCGACGCACAAGCCGCGCACGACCGACGCCAGCACGTAGGCGAAGAACATCTCCCAGTGCGCGATGGGCGGCAGCAGCACGAACACGAGATTGCCGGTGATCTTGGACTGGATCAGCGACGACGAGCTATTCGCAAACGCGTTTTGCAGCACGCTCATCATCACGAGACCGGGCACGAGAAAGCTCGTATAGCCGACGCCAGGATAGACCTGGACATGGCCCGACAGCGCGTGGCCGAAGATGGTCAGGTAAAGCAGCGCGGTCACGATGGGCGCGAGCACCGTCTGGAACGACACCTTCCAGAAGCGCAGCAGTTCCTTGTAGAACAATGTGCGAAAGCCGCTCATGACAGGCCCTCGACGACTTCAGGCTCGTTCATCACCTGCACGAAGACATCTTCGAGATCGGCTTTGCGCACTTCGATTTCATCGAAACTGCAGCCGGCTGCGCGGCACTTCGCGAGGATCGGCTCGACTTCGTCGTAGCTCGACAAGCGCAACAGATGCTGCGCGCCCGATACCGCGTGAGGATCGACTTCGAGCTGACGCAGTTCGGCGGGCAGCACGCCGCTCGAAAACCGCAAGTAAAGCTGCATGCCGGAGAAACGCTGCAGCAGCGTGCTCGTGCGTTCGAGCGCGACGACTTCGCCACGGCGAAGCATCGCGAGCCGGTCGCACAGCGACTCGGCTTCTTCGAGGTAGTGCGTGGTCAGCACGATGGTGTGGCCTTCGCGATTCAAGCGCGAGATGAATTTCCACAGCGTTTGCCGAAGTTCGACATCGACGCCGGCCGTCGGCTCGTCCAGCACGATCACGGGCGGCCGATGCACCAGCGCCTGCGCGACCAGCACGCGTCGCTTCATGCCGCCGGACAGCGCGCGCGTGTTGACGTCGGCTTTCTCGGTGAGATCGAGGTTTGCCATGACTTCATCGATCCAGTCGTCGTTGTTGCGCAAGCCGAAATAGCCGGACTGGATGCGCAGCGACTCGCGGACGGTGAAGAACGGATCGAACACGAGTTCTTGCGGAACGACGCCGAGCGCGCGCCGCGCCGCCCGGAAATCGCTGACGACATCATGGCCGCGCACGCTGATGCTGCCGCTATCGGCTCGCGCGAGCCCGGCGAGGATGCTGATCAGCGTGGTTTTGCCCGCGCCGTTCGGCCCGAGCAGGCCGAAGAATTCGCCGTCTTCCACCGTGAGGCTCACGCCTTTGAGCGCCTGAAGGTCCTTGTAGCGCTTCCTGACGTTTCGGATTTCTATGGCTGACATTGACAGTGCGCGCGCCTCGTGCGGCCGCGCCTCGATTGGCGGATTGTCGCTTGACGGGACCGGGGCTCGCTCGAAAGGAGCCGAGAATGGGCCCGAAAAAACGTTTGATTATAGGGCAAAGCCGATTGACCCGACGTCGGAACGATCCTGTTTGCGGCGGCAGTCACGCTCGAAGCGCGCGCCGCCACGCCTGAAAGAAGTCAGGACAGGATCAATGTCGGAAGGTGAGGAGCGTGTCGACGCCATAGGCTTGCGCGAGACTGGCAAGCCCGGAGGGAAGGTTGACGATACCGAGCGCAGCGCCGCGCGACGTGGCCGCCCGCTGCCATGCGAGCAGGACGGCGAGCGCGGACGAATCGAACTGCCGCAGCGGCGTGCAATCGACTTCCGTCGCGCCGGCGGCGATGCGCGAAAGACCCGCCTCGAGCGCGGACTTCGCGCTCTCGTGGGTCAGCGTCGCGGCCGTCTGAAAACGGCCGCCGGTGCCGGCTGAACTCACGACGAGGCCTTGCCGTTCGCGAGTTGCTGGTTACGCTGCGTCAGGAACTGCAGCAGACCGTCGACGCCGTGTTGCGAGATCTGCTCGCTGAACTGCTGCTGGTATGCCTGGATCAGCCATGCGCCGAGCACGTTGATGTCATACACGCGCCAGCCTTGCGGCGTCTTGTACAGGCGATAGTCCAGTTCGACCGGCGAGCCGTTGTTCATCACGACCGAGCGGACCACGACATCCGTATCTTCCGGCGATGCGCGGAACGGCTTGTACTGAATGGTCTGGTTGCGAACCTGGCCGAGCGCGCCCGAGTACGTGCGGATCAGCAGCATCTTGAACTGCTCGACGATCTGCTTCTGCTGTTCCGGCGTGGCCGTGTTCCAGTTGCGGCCCATCACGAGACGCGTCGTGCGCGTGAAGTCCGTGTACGGGAGGATCTTCTGGTTGACGAGTTCGGTGATGCGCTGAATGTTGCCCGACTGAAGTTGCGGGTCCGACTTGATCTGATCGAGAACCTGCTGCGTGACGGTCTTGATCATGCCGTCGGGCGAGTTGGAGTCCACGGTCTGCGCCGAGGCCGCGCCGCACAGCGCCATGAACATGGCGAACAAGGGAAGCAAAAAGAATTTTTTCATCGCAGTTCCTGCAAAAAGGTGGCTTGGGTTTGAGCGCGCTCACTCGACCGTAGTTCAGTGAACGCACCGCTCAAGCTGTAAAAAATGCTGTCAGTTGTGTTACCGCGCGTTAGCGTCGATAAGCCTAGCGCAAGCGGAACGAAGGAAAACCTGGCGGGGCACGCGGCGGGACATACTGATTGCCCGGCACCGTGGTGCTGCCCGTCGAACTGGCCGCGCCCGGCGCCGCAGCGGTATCCGAAGCAGGAGCCGCGCCCGACGCCGCCTCCGCCGCCGCAGGCGGAACCGCAGTCGCGGAAGCGCCAACCGCACCGACAGCACCGGCAGCACCAGCCGCGCCTTCCGGCTCCGCGTAGCTCGGCAGCGGCGCTTCGTCGTAGTCCGGCGGTGCGGTGTCGTTGTCCGCGCCCCTGCTCTCGCCGATCAAATATTGACGTCGCTGCAGATACGCGTTACGCACGAACGAGTATTTGTCGAGCGCGGCGTCCGCGAGCACGTCGGTCGCGCCAAGCAGGTTCGCACGCACATTGACGAGGTTCACGCCGTACAGCGCCCAGCTCACCGAATCCGGACTGACGTAGCTCAGCGGATTGCCGAAATAGTCGACGACGAGCCCGCTCGTGTCGCGCACGGTGCTCGGCCCGAGCAGCGGCAGCACGACAAACGGTCCGGGCGGCACGCCGTAATGGCCGAGCGTGAGGCCGAAGTCGCCAGCATGCTTAGGCAGCTTCGCGACGGTGGCGACGTCGAACAGGCCGCCGACACCGAATACCGTGTTGATCGCGACGCGCATGATGTCCGACACGCCATCCGCGATCTTCAGTTGCAGCAGGTTGTTCGCCGCGATGTAGACGTCGCCGATATTCGAGAAGAAATTCGTGACGCTGTTGCGCACCGGCTCCGGAACGGCCCACACGTATGCCTTCGCAACCGGTTTCAACGCAACCTGATCGACCTTGTCGTTGATCGTGAACATCGTGCGGTTGTAGCTTTCGAACGGATCGCCCTTGGTCGGCGTCGTCACCGTTGCGCAGCCGGCGAGCGTCACCACCGCCGCCGAGACAAGCACGCGCCGCAGCCCCATCGCGTACATACGATTCTCCTTATTGGGCGGCGTCCGACGCCGCCGGTGCGGGCGCTGCGCCCATCGCGCTTGCGGCTCCGGGGAACGCGGGCGCAGGGGCAGCAGGTGCTGCCGCCTTGGAGGCGCCCGAATCCGCAGCCTTGTTGTAGAGGAATTGTCCGATCAGGTTTTCGAGCACGACTGCCGATTGAGTCATCGTGAGCGTGTCGCCATTCTTGAGCATCTGGTCGTCGCCGCCCGGCTCCAGACCGATGTACTGCTCGCCGAGCAGGCCGGAGGTCAGGATCTTCGCGGACGAGTCCTTCGGAAACTGATACTGCTTGTCGATATCGATGGTCACGACCGCCTGGTACGTATTCCCGTCGAAGCCGATCGAGCCGACGCGCCCGACCGTCACGCCCGCGCTCTTGACGGGCGCGCGCGGCTTGAGTCCGCCGATGTTGTCGAACTTGAGCCGCACCGCATAGGTTTGCTGGAACGACAGGGAACTCATGTTGCCCGCCTTCAGCGCGAGGAACAGCAGCGCCACGAAACCGAGCACCACGAAGAGGCCGACCCAAAAGTCGAGAGCAGTCTTTTTCATCGTCTTTCCAAAGAGAATCTTGTCGCGGAACGCGCGTGATGGTCTGTGCCCCTCACAACGCCCACGCCCTGGCGGACGTCCGCGCCGGGTCCATCAGCTGAACATCAACGCGGTCAGCAGGAAATCGAGGCCGAGCACCGCGAGCGACGCATACACGACCGTCTTGGTCGTCGCACGGGAGACGCCTTCGGGCGTCGGCCGGGCTTCGTAGCCCTGGAACAACGCGATGAACGTCACCGCGAAACCGAACACGACGCTTTTCACGACGCCGTTGCCCACGTCGCGCCAGACGTCCACGCCGCCTTGCATCTGCGACCAGAACGCGCCCGCATCCACGCCGATCAGCAACACGCCGACCACGTAACCGCCGATCACGCCGACCGCGCTGAAAATGGCCGCAAGCACCGGCATGGCGATGATGCCCGCCCACATGCGCGGCGCGACCACCACTTTCATGGGATCGACGGCCATCATTTCCATCGCCGTGAGTTGCTCGCCTGCTTTCATCAAGCCGATTTCAGCCGTCAGCGACGTGCCCGCGCGCCCCGCGAACAGCAGCGCGGTGACGACCGGCCCGAGCTCCCGCACGAGCGACAGCGCGACGAGCAGCCCGAGCGCCTGCTCCGAGCCGTAGCGATTGAGCGTGTAGTAGCCCTGCAGCCCGAGCACGAAGCCGACGAACAAGCCCGACACCGCGATGATCACAAGCGAATAATTGCCGACGAAGTGGATCTGCTTCGTGACAAGGCGCGGACGGCGCAGCAGCGGGAAGAATTCGAGCACGAGGCGCGCGAGCATGCGCGTCGCGTAACCGGCGGTGCCGAAGCCGTCGAGCACCCAGCGTCCGAGTGCGCTGATCATGCCTTGCCTCCGATGCCGAAATCCGCGGCAAGCGGCTGGCTCGCGTAGTGGAACTTGAAAGGACCGTCCGGCGTGCCGTCGATGAACTGGCGCACCGTCGGGTCTTGCGACGCGCGCAACTGGGCCGGCGTGCCTTCCGCGTGAATCCCGCCATTGGCGATGAAGTACACGTAGTCCGCGATGGCGAACGATTCGGGCACGTCGTGCGTAACGAGGATGGAGGTCGCACCGAGCGCGTCGTTGATGGTGCGGATTAGCTTCGCGGTGATGCCGAGCGAGATGGGATCGAGACCGGCGAACGGCTCGTCGTACATCATCAATTCGGGGTCGAGCGCGATGGCGCGGGCAAGCGCCACGCGACGCGCCATGCCGCCCGAGATTTCCGACGGCGCAAGCGCGCGCGCGCCGCGCAAGCCGACCGCGTTCAGCTTCATCAGCACGAGATCGCGAATGAGCTCTTCCGGCAGGTCGGTATGCTCGCGCAGCGGGAACGCGACGTTCTCGAACACGGTCTGGTCCGTGAAGAGCGCGCCGAACTGGAACAGCATGCCCATCTTGCGGCGCAGCGCGTAGAGGCCGTCACGCGTCTGTGCGCCGACGTCCTGGCCGCCGTACAGCACCTGGCCACGGCTCGCCTTGACGAGACCGCCGACCAGCCGCAGCGTCGTGGTCTTTCCGCAGCCGGAGCCGCCCATGACCGCGACCACCTGACCACGCGGGAATCGCATGTTCAGGTTGGACAGGACGAGCCGGTCGCCGTAACCGAAGTCGACGCCGCGAAGCTCTAGCAGAGTCTCTGAAGAGGCTGGCACTGGGTAAGAAGTTCCGTTGACGCAAAACGCCGCATTATAGGGCCTGCGTGCAATCGGTGCTTCGCCCTAGGCTGCCCGACCTTGCTTTTTAAGAACTGTCAGCATTGACCTGCAAACTTCTGTTGCAGCGACGAGACGGCCGCAGCCGTGTCCGGCGCTTCCGTGACCGCGCGCACGACCGCCGCGCTGCCGACGCCCGTCGCGAGCACGTCGGCGAGCACGTTGCCGTCGATACCGCCGATCGCGACCAGCGGCACGCGGCCACCGAGCAACTGCACGTAGCGGCGAAGACGCGCGAGGCCCTGTGGTTTCGTCGGCATGACTTTGGTCGTCGTCGGGAAGACTGCCCCCAGCGCGAGATAGCTCGGCTGGAAATGCAGCGCGCGCAGCATCTCGTAATAGCCGTGCGTCGACAGCCCGAGCCGCAGTCCTGCCCGCGCGATCGCGTGCAGATCGGCGGTCTGCACGTCTTCCTGACCGAGGTGGACGCCGTACGCGCCTGCCGCGATCGCCGCGCGCCAGTGATCGTTGATGAAAAGCCGCGCCTGATGCCGCCGCCCCGCTGCGACCGACCGCTCGATCTCGCGCTCGAGGTCGTCGGCGTCGTTGCTCTTGCGGCGCAACTGCGCGGTGACGACGCCGAGGTCGAGCACGCGCTCCGTCCATTCGGCGCTCGGCAGCACCGGATACAAACCCAGTTTGTCCGGGCACGACGGAAAGCCCGGTTCCGGCGCGGGCGGCAGATCGCCGACGCGCGGAAACGTCGCGAAATCGACGGGCCATGCATCTTCCTTCGCCTCGTCGCCGCTGCGCCAGGCGAGTGCGAGCACCAGCGCGTCGTGCGGCTCGAAGTTGCAGTCCAGAAACGCGGCAAGCGCCGCAAGCCAGTCGTCGGACCGCGAGCCTTCCAGCACGAAGCGGTCGCCGGCGCGCGTGAGCGTCACGCGTTCGCCCTGCGCTTCCACGACTGCCGCGCCGCCTGCCTCGATCGATTCGACGTCGACGTCGTCCGCTTCCGTGAACACGACCAAGTCCTGTGCGCCCGGCGATTCGGGCGGCGTCAGGCAGATGCGCCAGCGCGTCGAGGCGGCGGGCCAGTCGCCCAGTCGCGCACGAATGCGCTCCGCCACTTCGATGAGTTCGTCCGCCGGCGGCCAGAACACTTCGCGTCCGAGCAGGCTCATGCGGCACGTCCGTCCTGATGCCAGAACGGCATGCCGACGACCGGCGTGCTCGCCTGCGCGCTGTCGCGCTCCGCCATCGGTCCGGCGAGGAACGCCGTGCGTCCTGCCTCGACGCCCAGCGCGAATGCGCGCGCCATCTGCGGCGGAAAAGTCGCTTGCGAAACCGCCGTGTTCAGCAGCACCCCGTCGAAGCCCCACTCCATCACCTGACACGCGTGCGACGGCACGCCAAGACCGGCATCGACGATCAGCGGCACGTCCGGCAAGCGCTCGCGCAACGTGCGCAAGCCATACGGATTCGTCACGCCCTTGCCCGTGCCGATGGGCGCGCCCCACGGCATCAACGCTTCGCAGCCGGCATCGAGCAGACGGCGGCCGATCACGAGGTCTTCGGTGCAGTAAGGCAGCACCTTGAAGCCGTCGCGCACGAGCTTCGCTGCGGCTTCGACGAGGCCGATCGGATCGGGCTGCAGCGTGTAGTCGTCGCCGATCAGTTCGAGCTTGATCCACGGTGTATCGAACACTTCGCGCGCCATGTAAGCGGTGGTCAGCACTTCGTCCACGCTCTGGCAGCCTGCGGTGTTCGGCAGGAGCGCGACGCCGTGGCGCTTGAGCACGTCGAAGAAGCCGGCCTCTCCGGTCTCCGATTGCCGGCGCAGCGCGACGGTCACCATGCCGGGACGCGCGGCGTCGATGGAATCCGATAGCGACTGCAGCGACGGATAGCGCGACGTTCCGAGCAGCACGCGGCTCGGGAACGACTGGCCGTAGAGCGTCAGGGCATCGGCGGCGGGATGTGTGGTCATGATCGTCCTCGGTAGTGGACTCAGCCGCCCGCGACGGGCGAAACGATGTCGAGCTTGTCGCCCGTGTTGAGCGTCTTCGTGCCGTGTTCGCCGCGCGCGACGAACTGGCCGTTCAGCGCGACCGCGAACGGCGGCTTCGCGCCGAAGGCGGCGAGCGCGTCGGTGACGGTCGCCGTGTCGGGCAACGTGAACTCGCGCTGATTGATGTGGATGTTCATGCTTTGTCTCTGATGTCGGTCACGCGGTCATGCGGTCGCCGTCTCGAATGCGCCGTGCAGCAGTTCGGACCATCGTGCGTGGCGGCGGAAGTCGTCGAAGGAAGCGGCGTCGCGCACCGTTCCGCCGGCGAGCGCATCCGCGAGCGCGCACGCGGAATCTGCGACTTCGGGCGCGATCATGAAGCCATGCCGGTACAGCCCGTTCACGCGCATGATCCGCGCCCCATCCCATACGATGGCCGGACGATGATCCGGCAACGTCGGCCGGCATTGCGAGTTGAGTTCGAGGATGCGCGCCTCGCCGAATCCGGGATGCACCGCGAAGGCCGCGCTCAGCAGTTCCAGCGCAGATCGCACGCTGACGGGCGACATGTCCTCGCCTTCGACTTCGGTCGCGCCGATCACGTAGAGGTCGTTCTGTTTCGGCGCGATATAGAGCGGATAGCGCGGATGCAGCAGCCGCACCGGCCGCGTAAGACCGATGCCCGGCGCATGAACACGCGCCACTTCGCCGCGGATGCCGCGCAGCGCGGGCCACGCGGGCTTGCCGCCGAGTCCACGGCAATCGATGATCCATCGCGCATCGGGCAATGCATCGACGGGCGTGTTCCAGTGCGTCTGCACGCCGCGGGCCGCCAGCCCTGCCGCGAGCGCCTTGAGCGCCTGACGGTTGTCGAGCTGGCCTTCGTGTGGCAGCAGCCAGCCTTGCGCGAAACGCGAGCCGAGCGCGGGCTCCGCCTGCGTGAGTTGCGCGCCGGCGAGCTTCAGGAAACCGCCATCGAACAAGGCGGCGGGCGCATTCGCGCGCAACCGCCGCTCGAAAAGCGGCGCTTCCGCGCGATCCGCGCCATGCCAGACGACGAGCGTGCCGTTGCGCTGGAAGAAGACCGGCTCGGGCAGCGCGGCGAGCAGATCCGGCCACCGCGCAAGCGACGCCGCGCCGAGTTCGACGACCAGCGGCTCGGCGCTCGTCGCTTCGGCGAGCGGCGCGAGCATCGCGGCGGCGACCCACGCCGCCGACTGCGCGCCAGATTCGTCGCCGCGCTCGTACAGCGCGACGCCGTGTCCCGCGCCCGCGAGTTGCCACGCGACGAGCCGCCCGACGAGCCCGCCGCCGATCACGGCGAAGTCGGGCTTTGCGGCGGTCTGATCGATGCTAATCACTATCCGATGTCTCCTTTGGCGACGGGCGCGTCTTTGCACCGCAACAAGCGGCCATTGGCGAACCCACGCGAACAAGGACGAAACAGCGGAGAGACCGGCCCGGCGCGAGAAGGACGCACCGGACGGAAAGGAAGACTGGAAGAACCTGGAGGAAAGGCGCAGGTGTCGCGCGTTCTCCGGAAACTTCCCTCGCCGGTATTACCCGGATCGGGTGCAAAGGGTCTCTCTCAGCCTCGCCGCGCTCGATTCATTCGATACCGATCGCGCACAAAGCACCCCTGTTTCGCCAAAAGTCATTAGAGCATAAAAGCCGAAGCCGCTGCAAACCGGGAATGCCCGCGCGCGCTCGCCGCGTTGATCGTCCGCTGCGTCACTCTGGCACAATGCCCCGAACGCGGTTCATCGAACGATCGCACCGTATTAAGCGGCAGTTAAGGGAACGTCCCAACAATCTGCGAGGCTGGAAGCGGCTGCGCGCGACTTCGCCGCATACCCTATCCCGCAGCGACACGTGTCAACCCGCCGGCAAGCCGGCGCACAAGCAGAAAGGTCATGGCCAACTCAAATCCCGAAAACACGCAGCAGAAGGCGGACGAAGTCTCGGCGTGGAGCCTCATCAAACCGTACTGGATATCCGAGGAACGAGGCGTCGCGTGGGGGCTGCTCGTCGCGATCATCGCGATCAACATGACCGTCGTGTGGATCAACGTGCGGCTCAACAGCTGGAACGCGGACTTCTACAACGCGCTGCAGAACAAGAACGTCCGCGACTTCCCGCATTTGTTGCTAATCTTCACCGGTCTCGCGTTCGCCTACATTCTGCTCGCGGTCTACGGGCGATATCTGCGTCAGATGCTCGCTTTCCGCTGGCGGCAATGGCTCACGAACCGGTTTCTCGAGCAATGGCTCGGCGACCGCGCGTTCTATCGAATCGAGCGCGACCGCCTCGCCGACAACCCCGACCAGCGTATCAGCGACGACCTGCAGTCCTTCGCGACGACCACGCTCACGCTGTCGCTCGATCTGCTTTCGACGCTCGTCACGCTCGTCACCTTCATCACGATTCTGTGGACCATCGCCGGCGCGCTGACACTCACGCTCGGCGGCACGCCGATCGTCATCCCGGGCTACATGGTCTGGGCCGCCGCGCTCTACGCGATTATCGGCTCGCTGATCATTCAGAAGGTCGGGCATCCGCTGGTGTCGATCAACTATCAGCAGCAGAAGGTGGAAGCGGACTTCCGTTTCGGGCTGATTCGCGTGCGTGAGAACGCCGAGCAGATCGCGTTCTATGACGGCATCGCCACCGAAACCGCGAACGCGAAGAGCATCTTCCAGCGCATCCGCGATAACTGGTGGCTCATCATGAAGTACACGAAGCGCATGACCTTCGTGCTGAGCTTCTACGGTCAGATCGCGATCATTTTCCCGATTATGGTGGCCGCGCCGCGCTACTTCGCCGGCGCGTTTTCCTTTGGCGTGCTGATGCAGATATCGTCGGCGTTCGGCACGGTCAGCGATTCGTTTTCGTGGTTCATCAACAGTTACTCGACGCTGGTCGAATGGCGCGCGACTGTCAACCGTCTGCGCGAATTCAAGCGCGTGATGCGCTCGACGCATATCCGCGAAGAGACGTCGCCCGCGACGGAGCACGGCGGCATCAATCTGCATTACACGAGCACGGACTCACTGACGACAACCGGCTTGCTGCTCGCGTTGCCGAACGGCACGCCGCTGTCGCGTGTGGCGGATGTATCGGTCGAGCCGGGATCGCGATGGCTCGTCGTGGGGCCGTCGGGATCGGGCAAGAGCACGTTGATGCGCGCGCTCGCGGGCTTGTGGCCGTTCGGCGACGGCACGATCGAAGCGCCGGTCGACGCGAAGATGATGTTCATCCCGCAGCAAAGCTATCTGCCGATCGGCACGTTGCGCGCGGCGCTGTCGTATCCGTCGCCGGGCGGCACGTTCACCGACGAGGAATCGCGCGAAGTGCTGCGCGCGTGCAATCTGGAGGCGTACGGGGATCGGCTGGAGGAGAGCGGACACTGGGCGCGAAGTTTGTCGCCGGGGGAACAGCAACGGCTCGCCGCGGCGCGCGTGCTGCTGCACAAGCCGGACTTCGTGTTCCTCGACGAAGCCACGAGCGCGCTCGATGCGGACAACGAACTGCATATCTACAACACGCTCGTCGATCGGCTGCCGAAGGCGGCTATTCTGAGCGTCGCGCACCGGGAATCGGTGGCGCTGTTTCATGATTACCGGATCGAGATCGAGCGGGCGATGGTGGAGGCTTGAGCCTCGGAAACCGGTGACGCAAAGCACAAAGGCCACGCAATCGCGTGGCCTTTCTGTTTCAACTGAGGCTGCCGCTAGCCCTTACCGCGGCAACTCACTGCTCCCCATCAAATAAGCATCGACCGACCGCGCGCATTGGCGTCCTTCCCGGATCGCCCACACGACGAGCGACTGACCGCGACGCATATCGCCCGCCGTGAACACCTTGTCCGCCGACGTGTAGTACGCCTTGTCGCCTTCCGTCGAGGCACGCACGTTGCCGCGCGCATCCTTGTCTACGCCGAACGCTTCCAGCACCGGCGACAGCGGCTGCGTGAACCCCATCGCGAGCAGCACCAGGTCGGCCTTCATTTCGAACTCGGAGCCGGGCACTTCCTGCATCTTCCCGTTCTTCCACTCGACGCGCGCCGCGATCAGCTTCTCGACCTTGCCGTTCTTGCCTTCGAAGCGCTTCGTCGCCACCGACCAGTCGCGCTCGCAACCCTCTTCATGCGACGACGATGTGCGCAGCTTGATCGGCCAGTACGGCCACACGAGCGGCTTGTTCTCTTCCTCGGGCGGTTGCGCGAGCAATTCGAACTGCGTCACGCCCTTCGCGCCATGACGATTCGACGTGCCAACACAGTCCGAACCCGTATCGCCGCCGCCGATCACGACGACATGCTTACCCTTCGCGACCAGTTGATCGACGACCTTGTCGCCCGCATTGACCTTGTTTTGCTGCGGCAGAAATTCCATCGCGAAGTGGATGCCTTCGAGCTCGCGCCCCGGCACCGGCAAATCGCGCGGCGTTTCGGAGCCGCCCGTGATCACCACGGCATCGAACTGTTCCTTCAGTTCGTCCGGCGTGATGCTTTCCTTCGCCGTATTACCGATGTGCGCCGGCAGCGGGTCCTTGCCGACGAACACGTTCGTGCGGAACGACACGCCTTCCGCTTCCATCTGGCGCATGCGACGGTCGATCAGCCACTTTTCCAGCTTGAAGTCGGGAATGCCGTAACGCAGCAATCCGCCGATGCGATCGTTCTTCTCGAACACGACGACGTCATGTCCGGCGCGCGCCAGTTGTTGCGCGACCGCCAGGCCCGCAGGACCGGAACCGACGACGGCCACTTTCTTGCCCGTCTTGTGCTTCGGCGGCTGCGGCGCGACCCAGCCTTCTTCCCACGCCTTGTCGATGATCTTCCGTTCGATCGACTTGATGCCGACCGGATCTTCGTTGATGCCGAGCGTGCACGCCGCCTCGCACGGCGCCGGGCAAATGCGGCCCGTGAACTCGGGGAAATTGTTGGTCGAATGCAGCACTTCGATCGCGGTCTTCCAGTCTTGCCGGAAGACGAGATCGTTGAAGTCGGGAATGATGTTATTGACCGGACAGCCGTTGTTGCAGAACGGAATGCCACAGTCCATGCAGCGTGCGCCCTGCACCTTGGCGTCGTCATCGGTCAGTGCGGCGACGAATTCCTTGTAATGCTTGACGCGGGTCAGCGGTGCTTCGTATGCCTCATGGCGGCGTTCGAACTCGAGAAAACCGGTTGCCTTGCCCATTTCTTTCTCTGTATTTGGTGAGGATCGCGCTCTCCGATGCCGCGCATCGGAGAGCCATGCTTTTATTTGTTTCGGACTTCAGGCCGCCAGGGCTTCCTTCGCCTTCTTCGCGCCGAGTTCACCGAGCGCGCGCTTGTATTCGGTCGGGAAGACCTTCACGAACTGACGGCGCGACGCATCCCAGTTCTCGAGCAGCGCCTTGGCGCGCGGCGATCCGGTGAACTGGAAGTGACGCTCGACGAGACCCTTGAGCAGCGCTTCGTCGGTCTGGCCGCTGTGCCACAGCGCGCGATCCACCGTGCGTTCCTGTTCGGCCTGCTGCAGGACCGGATCGAGCGCGACCATCGACTTGTTGCACTTGGCGGCGAACGTGCCGTCCGGGTCATACACGAACGCGATACCGCCCGACATCCCCGCCGCGAAGTTGCGGCCCGTCTCGCCGAGCACGACGACCGTGCCGCCCGTCATGTATTCGCAGCCGTGATCGCCCGTGCCTTCGACGACCGCCGTCGCGCCCGAGTTGCGCACGCAGAAGCGCTCGCCCGCGACGCCGCGGAAGTACGATTCGCCTTCGATCGCGCCGTACATCACCGTGTTGCCGCAGATGATGTTTTCCTCGGACTTGCCGCGGAAGTCGTTGGTCGGGCGAATGATGATGCGCCCGCCCGACAGGCCCTTGCCGACGTAGTCGTTGCCGTCGCCGACGAGATCGAGCGTCACGCCCTTCGCCAGGAACGCACCGAAGCTCTGGCCCGCCGTACCCTTCAGCTGAATGTGGATGGTGTCGTCGGGCAGGCCGTCGTGGCCGTACTTCTTCGCGATCAGGCCGGACAGCATCGCGCCGACCGTGCGGTTCACGTTGCGCACCGGCTGGATGAACGAGACATGCTCGCCCTTCTCGATCGCCGCCTTCGACTTCTCGATCAGCACGTGATCGAGCGCCTTGTCGAGACCGTGGTCTTGCACATCCTCATGCTTGCGTGCGACTTCGCTCGCCACCGGCACCTGATAGAAGATGCGCGAGAAGTCGAGACCCTTCGCCTTCCAGTGCTCGACGCCCTTCTTCGTGTCGAGCAGATCGACGCGGCCAATCAGGTCGTCGAACTTGCGCAGGCCCAGTTGCGCCATGATTTCGCGCACTTCTTCGGCAACGAAGAAGAAGTAGTTGACGACATGCTCCGGCTGGCCGGTGAACTTCGCGCGCAGCACCGGGTCTTGCGTCGCGACGCCGACCGGGCAGGTGTTCAGATGGCACTTGCGCATCATGATGCAGCCTTCGACGACGAGCGGCGCCGTCGCGAAGCCGAATTCGTCCGCCCCGAGCAGCGCGCCGATCACGACGTCGCGGCCGGTCTTCATCTGGCCGTCGGCCTGCACGCGGATGCGGCCGCGCAGGCGGTTCAGCACCAGCGTCTGTTGCGTTTCGGCAAGACCGAGTTCCCACGGCGTGCCCGCGTGCTTGAGCGACGACAGTGGCGACGCGCCCGTGCCGCCGTCATGGCCCGCGATCACGACGTGATCCGCCTTCGCCTTCGCGACGCCCGCCGCGACGGTGCCGACGCCCACTTCCGACACCAGCTTCACCGAAATGCTCGATGACGCGTTCACGTTCTTGAGATCGTGAATGAGCTGCGCGAGGTCTTCGATCGAATAGATGTCGTGGTGCGGCGGCGGCGAGATGAGACCCACGCCGGGCACCGAATAACGCAGCTTGCCGATGTAGTCCGACACCTTGTGGCCCGGCAACTGGCCGCCCTCGCCGGGCTTCGCGCCCTGCGCCATCTTGATCTGGATCTGGTCCGCCGACGACAGATACTCCGCCGTCACGCCGAAGCGTCCCGATGCGACCTGCTTGATCTTCGAGCGCAGCGAATCGCCGTCCTTCAACGGAATGTCGGCGATGACTTCCTTGCCGATGATCGATTGCAGCGTGTCGCCGTTCTTGATCGGAATGCCGCGCAGTTCGTTGCGATAACGCGTTTCGTCCTCGCCGCCTTCGCCGGTGTTCGACTTGCCGCCGATACGGTTCATCGCGACAGCCAGCGTGGCGTGCGCTTCGGTGCTGATCGAGCCGAGCGACATCGCGCCCGTCGCGAAGCGCTTGACGATGTCCTTCGCCGATTCGACTTCATCGAGCGGAATGGCCTTCTGCGGATCGAGCTTGAATTCGAACAGGCCGCGGAACGTCATGTGACGCTTCGTCTGGTCGTTGATCAGATGCGCATATTCCTTGTACGTCTGATACGAGTTGCTGCGCGCCGAGTGCTGCAGCTTGGCGATCGCATCCGGCGTCCACATGTGCTCTTCGCCGCGCACGCGGTACGCATACTCGCCGCCCGCGTCGAGCATGGTCGAGAGAACCGGGTTGTCGCCGAATGCATCGCGATGCAGGCGAATCGCTTCTTCCGCCACTTCGAAGATGCCGATGCCGCCGACCTTCGACGCCGTGCCCTTGAAGTACTTCTCCACGAGGTCCGACGACAGCCCGACCGCCTCGAAAATCTGCGCGCCGGTGTAGGACATGTACGTCGAGATGCCCATCTTCGACATGACCTTGTGCAGGCCCTTGCCGACCGCCTTCGTGAAGTTGTAGATCGCCTTGTCGGCCGACAGGTCGCCCTTCAGCCCTTCGGCCATGTTGGCGAGCGTTTCGAGCGCGAGGTACGGATGAACGGCTTCCGCGCCATAGCCCGCGAGCAGCGCGAAGTGATGCGTCTCACGCGCGGAGCCCGTTTCGACGACGAGACCCGTGCTCGTGCGCAGGCCGTGCTGCACGAGATGCGTGTGAATCGCGGATGTGGCGAGCAGCGCCGGAATCGCGACGTTGTCGCGGTCCATTTTGCGGTCCGACACGATCAGGATGTTGTAGCCGGACTTCACGGCGTCCACGGCTTCGGCGCACAGCGACGCGATGCGCGCTTCCACGCCTTCCTTGCCCCACGCCGCCGGATAGCAGATGCTCAACTCGTACGAGCGGAACTTGCCGCCGGTGTACGTATCGATCGCGCGGATCTTCGCGATGTCCTTGAAGTCGAGCACCGGCTGCGACACTTCAAGGCGCATCGTCGGGTTGATGTTGATGGTGTCGAGCAGGTTCGGCTTCGGCCCGATGAACGAGACGAGCGACATCACCATGTTCTCGCGGATCGGGTCGATCGGCGGGTTCGTCACTTGCGCGAACAACTGCTTGAAGTAGTGATACAGCGTCTTGTTCTTGCTGGACATCACGGCGAGCGGCGAGTCGTTGCCCATCGAGCCGATCGCTTCCTCGCCCGCTTGCGCCATCGGCGCCATCAGGAACTTCACGTCTTCCTGCGTATAGCCGAACGCCTGCTGGCGGTCGAGCAGCGCCGCGGCCTCGCGGCGCTGCGTCTCGACGTCCTCGGCCTTCGGCTCGATTTCGTCGAGCTTGATGCGCACAGCGTCGATCCAGCTCTTGTACGGCTTCGCGTTCGCGAGGTTGTCCTTGAGCTCCTTGTCCTCGATGATGCGGCCCTGCTCCATGTCGATCAGGAACATCTTGCCCGGCTGCAGACGCCACTTCTTGACGATCTTCGATTCGGGAATCGGCAGCACGCCGGATTCCGACGCGAGGATCACGAGATCGTCGTCGGTCACGATGTAACGCGCCGGGCGCAGGCCGTTGCGGTCGAGCGTCGCGCCGATCTGACGGCCGTCCGTGAACGCGATGGCGGCGGGGCCGTCCCACGGCTCCATCATCGCGGCGTGGTATTCGTAGAAGGCGCGGCGGTTCTCGTCCATCAGCGTGTGCTGTTCCCATGCCTCGGGAATCATCATCATCATCGCGTGGACGAGCGGGTAGCCGGCCATCACCAGCAGTTCGAGACAGTTGTCGAACGATGCCGTGTCCGACTGGCCCGGGTAGATCAGCGGCCAGAGCTTCGGCAGATCGTCGCCGAGCACGTAGGACGCGATCGCGCCGGTGCGGGCGTTCAGCCAGTTGACGTTGCCCTTCACGGTGTTGATTTCACCGTTGTGGGCGATCATGCGATACGGGTGCGCGAGTTCCCACGCCGGGAACGTGTTGGTCGAGAAGCGCTGATGCACGAGCGCCAACGCCGACACGACGCGCTCGTCCTGCAGGTCGCGGTAATACACGCCGACCTGGCCGGCCAGCAGCAGGCCCTTGTAGACGACCGTGCGCGACGACATCGACGGCACGAAATATTCCTTGCCGTGCTTTAGCTTGAGCGCCTGGATGCGATGGCTCGCCGTCTTGCGGATGATGTACAGCTTGCGCTCGAGCGCATCCGTCACGACGATGTCCTTGCCGCGGCCGATGAAGATCATGCGGATCAGCGGCTCGCTCGCCTTCACGGCGGGTGAAATCGGCATGTTGCCGTCGACGGGCACGTCGCGCCAGCCGAGCACGACCTGGCCTTCGGCCTTCACCGTGCGTTCCAGTTCCTGCTCGCACGCGAGACGCGACGCGTGTTCCTTCGGCAGGAAAATCATGCCGACGCCGTATTCGCCAGCCGGCGGCAGCGTCACGCCCTGCTTGGCCATCTCCTCGCGATAGAAGCCGTCCGGCACCTGGATCAGGATGCCGGCGCCGTCGCCCATCAGCGGGTCGGCGCCGACTGCGCCACGGTGATCGAGATTCTCCAGAATCTTGAGACCCTGCTGAATGATCTCGTGGCTTTTCTTGCCCTTGATATGGGCGACGAAGCCGACGCCGCAAGCGTCATGTTCGTTCGCAGGGTCGTACATGCCCTGCGCGGCGGGAAGCGAACCGGCTGCCGGCTGCTGATGATCGTTCATGGGGACACCGTCTCTACTGTGAGGGGCCGACTCGGCCGTTGAATCGTTTTCTTGTTGCCCGCGCCGATTCTCTGATCGTGTACCGCGAGGCGACCTGCTTTGACGCACTGCACCGCAAAACCGCCGGAAATCGAAATATACGCGACGAATCAAAGCGCTGGCAAATAAAACGTGATGTTCCGGCACCTATTATCGTTATGGTGCATGTACGCCCCAGTAAATAAGTGCCACATCATTCGACGGCCAAAACAAACGGCGCTCGCACGACTCGAGACGCCGTTTTTCTGAAAGACTCGCCGCTGGCTGCCCGCCGTTACTGGGCTTGAGGCGTTTCGCGCACTTTGCGCGGACGCCCGCGCGGCAACGGCGATACCCGCCGGTTCGCCGCCCGCGACGCCCATTCGCGATACGCATCGCTGCCGAGCACCCAGCCTTTCAGCGTCGCTTGAAGGAGACGGTTGGTCTCGCGCTCGTCGAGCGGCTGCTCCGAAAGCTCCTTATACGCATGCTGGCGCTCGAACGGCGTGTTGCCGAGCGACCAGAAGAGCGGATGGTCGGTGATGAGCGCATCGAGCGTCACGCCGATGTGATGCCGGTAGCTTGACCACTTGTAGTCATGCGGCGACGCAGCGAGTTGCGCGCGAACCGGCGCCGTTTCGACGACGCGCGTCGCGAGCAGGAAATAACGCTCGCCTTCGATAACCGTCGCGCGATAGCGCCCCTCCCACAGCGTGCCGCGCCGCACGTAACGCCGATTGAAGTGCGCGACGTAACGGCGTCCGACTGCCTGCATCGCTTTGGGCAGGCTCGCCTCGTCGCGAGGCGTCACGAGCAGATGCACGGCCTGCGGCATCAACGCATAGGCATGGATGGAAAGATGATGATCGCGTGAAGCCGTCCTCAAGCAGTCGATAAAAAGCTCGTAGTCCTGGTCGTCGACGAAGGCAGGTTGCTGGTCGAGACCACGCAGGATGACATGCTGCGGCTGATCGGGAACGTAGAGTCGTGCAAGCCGTGCCATTCTGGATATTCCGTTGGTCGCGTTTGTGTTACCCCGATCGGGGGCTGACGGGAGACGCCTGTGCTACGGGGCTTTCAGGCACATGCAAGCGCCGTGCAACAGGACTCCAAAGCCGCTGCCATCCTAGGGAAAATGCTCTACGGCGCCGCTATGGTTAGTTTGAAACGTTGTGTTCATAATGGGCGTGCTTTCTGGAGGAGCACAAATGAAAATAAAACAAGTCGCAACCGGGATTGCAGCTTTGGCGTGCGTGTCCACAGCGGCGCATGCACAGTCGGCTGGGTCCTTTTTTGCAACGGCAGGCTGGTTTCACCTCGCCCCACAGGACAGCAGCAGCCCGCTCAAAGAGACAAGTGTAGGCGGATCTCCCGTCAATATCAGCGCGCCGGGCACGGGCGCGGGTATCAGCAGTTCCGATACGGCCGGCTTCACCGTAGGTTACTTCGCGACCGACCACATCGCCGCCGAATTCGAAATGGGCATTCCCCCAACGTTCGACCTCAACGGCACCGGCAGGCTCGAACCGTTCGGCAAGATCGGCAGCGCGAAGCAATGGAGTCCCACGCTGCTCTTCAAATACTTCTTCAACGAACCGCAAGCGAAGTTCCGCCCGTATGTCGGCTTGGGCGTGACGCGCACCTGGTTCACCGATGCGAAGATCAGCAACGCGGCTTTCGAGGGCTCCGTGCTGCATGGTCCGACCACGGTCGATACGGATAGTTCGTGGGCGCCGGTCTTCAATGTCGGCGCTGTCTACAATTTCACTGAACACTGGTTCGCGGGTTTCTCCGTGTCCTTCATTCCGCTGAAGGCGACCGCCAAGCTGAGCACGCAAGCCCAGACGCCGGTCGGCACGCTCAACGTTCAATCGCAGGCGAAGATCACGATCAACCCGATCGTGACGTATCTGCGCGTCGGCTATCGTTTCTGATCCGTATGCCGATGTCTCACCGTTTCAAGCTCTCGGCACACGCCGTCATGCGATACCGCATGGCGGCGTTTGCTTTTACACGCTCCTTGTAAATGTGACTTGCGCCGGCGTGCAGACGCCGCAGTAATTACGCATCGCGAGCGCCCAGCAGCGAGCCGCGACGGTCCGGCATCCTACTTGCTCTAAGCACCTTCCCCGCGATGCAAGCGGACTCCATCCACGATTCATCCATCGACGGAGCGATCTATGAACGCACTGCCTAACACGCGAGACGCCATCGGAGATTCATGGAACGCCACCGGCCGCCGCGCACGCCGCATGGCGCGTCATGGCCGCGAAGCAGCCCAGGATATCGGCGGCGAACTGCGCGTCCTTCTTTCCGAACTCGAAGGATTGCTGTCGGACGGCGCGTCCGCTGACGCCGCCGCGCTTCGCGCCCGCATCGGCGATCAGATCGATTCTGCGCGCGCTCGCCTCAATGCCACACCCGCCGTGGTCCGCGAGCGCGCCGCCGCCGCCTTCGACGACGCCGACGCCTATCTTCACGACAAGCCCTGGCAAACCATTGCCATCGTCGGCGGGCTGGCGCTCTTCGCGGGCATCCTGCTCTCGCGCGCCCGCTAGCGCGCCCTCACTTCGGCGCGTCTTCCAGAAAGTTCGCGCCGATGACATCGATGCGATCGGTGCAGATCGCATCGACGCCCCACTGTGCAAGCAGGCGCGCACGCTCGGGATCGTTCACCGTGTAGGCCAGCACGCGCAGACCCGCGTCCTTGATTTCGCGCACGAGTGTTTCGTCGAGCGAACGATGGTCCGCGTGCAGCGACACGCACGCGAGCGCCGCCGTTTGCTCGCGCCACTCCGCCGGCACGCGTTCGTACAGCATGCCGCGCGGGAGATCAGGCGCGGCATCGCGCGCCGCCTCCAATGCCGCATAAGAAAACGACGACAACAGCGGCTCCGGTTCGGCATCGTTCCACAGGCGCGCTGCCTCGCGTGCAACCCGTTCCCCGGTTTCGACTTCGCGCCCCGGACACGGCTTGATCTCGATGTTAGCCGCCAGATTCAGCGACGCGCATCGCTCGCGCACTTCGGCGAGCGTCGGCATATGCGCGCCCGCGAATTCCTCGCCGAACCGCGAACCGGCGTCGAGCGCGCGCAACTGCGCGTAGGTCATCGACTTCGCCGGGCCGTGGCCGTTCGACGTGCGGTCGACATCGTCGTCATGCAACAGGAAGACGACGTCGTCGGCCGATAGCTTCGCGTCGAACTCGATCATCTTGAGACCGAGACGCGCGCCTGTATCGATGCCTTCGACCGTGTTCTCGGGCGCGAGCTTGCCGCCGCCGCGATGCGCGACGATGGCGGGGTACGGCCAGATTCTCATCGCAAAGCCTCCTTCAGTTGGCGCGCAATCCGGTAGCCGGATCGAAAAAATGCAGATGCCGCGCCGGCACCGATACCGCCAGCTTTTCCCCGCGCACCGGCCGATGCACATGCGGCAAGCGCGCCGCCACGTCATGCTTGCCCCACTTACCGTGCGCAAGATTGTCCGCGCCGAGCAATTCCGCCGAATCGACGTCGAGCACCGCTTGCGCCGCCTCATGGTTGCCCGGCGTCATGTGTTCCGGACGGATGCCGACGATCCACTCGCGCCCGAACATGGCACGCGTCACGCCGCTCGCGCCCGCAACCGTCAGCTTCGGACCGCCGCCCGCTACTTCGAACACCGAACCATCGTCGGACAGGCTGCCTTCGAGCAGATTCATGGCCGGCGATCCGATGAAACTCGCCACGAACACCGTAGCCGGCCGCTCGTACACTTCAGTCGGCGCGCCGATCTGTTCCGCGTGCCCCTTGTTCATCACGATGACGCGCTGCGCGAGCGTCATGGCTTCGATCTGGTCATGCGTGACGTAAAGGCTCGTCGTCGCGAGGCGCGCGTGCAGCCGCTGAATTTCGAGGCGCATCTGCACGCGCAACTTGGCGTCGAGATTGGACAGCGGCTCGTCGAACAGAAACACCGCCGGCTCACGCACGATGGCACGACCCATTGCAACTCGCTGCCGCTGACCGCCGGACAACTCGCGCGGCTTGCGCGCCAGCAAATGCTCGAGTTCCAGAATACGCGCTGCGTTCGCGACGCGGCTTTCAATCGTTCCGCGATCCACGCCGCCGATCTTCAACGCATAGGCCATATTCTGCGCGACACTCATGTGCGGATAAAGTGCGTAATTCTGAAAGACCATCGCGATGTCGCGATCTTTCGGCTCCAGCTTGTTCACGACCTTGCCCGCAATCTCGATCGTGCCTTCCGACACGCTCTCGAGTCCCGCGACCATGCGCAGTAGCGTCGACTTGCCGCAACCGGATGGACCAACCATCACGACGAACTCGCCATCTTCGATCGATACATCGATGCCATGAAGCACGTATTGCGTGCCGTCGTATGTCTTCTTGACGCCTTTGAGTTTCAGTGCAGCCATTGATACCCGGTCTCCAGTTTTATTTTTCCGCGTCCACGAGTCCGCGCACGAACCAGCGCTGCATCGTCAGCACGACGGCGAGCGGCGGCAGCATCGCAAGCAACGTCGCGCTCATCACGAGATGCCATTCGGTCGCGGTATCGCCCGAGGCGATCATGCTCTTGATGCCGACCACCGCCGTTTGCAGCGACTGCTGGTTGGTGATCAGAATCGGCCAGAGGTACTGGTTCCAGCCGTAGATAAAAGTGATGACGAAAAGCGCCGCGATGTTCGTCTTCGACAGCGGCAGCACCACGTCCCAGAAGAAGCGCAGCGGCCCCGCACCGTCGATGCGCGCCGCTTCCATCAGTTCGTCGGGCAGGGTCATGAAGAACTGCCGGAACAGGAAGGTCGCCGTCGCGGAGGCGATCAGCGGCAGCGTGAGACCGGCGTACGTGTTGGCGAGATGCATCGACGACACGACCTGCACCGTCGGAAAGATGCGGACTTCCACGGGCAGCATCAGCGTGACGAAGATCAGCCAGAACGCGAGGTTCTTCATCGGGAAGCGAAAGAAGACGATCGCATACGCCGAGATGATCGACACCGCGATCTTGCCGGTGGAGATGACGAGCGCCATCACGAGACTATTGATGAGCATGCGTCCGAAGGGCGCCGCCGCATTGCCGCTGCCGTGCGTCCAGATGTGCGCAATGTTTTCGAAGAGATGCGTGCTCGGAATCAGCGAAAGCGGCACGCTGAATACTTCGCTCGAATTCATCGTGGCCGCGCAGAACGCGACGTACACCGGAAACACGACCAGCGCGACGCCGAGGATCAGCACCGCGTGACAGAAGATATCGAAGCCGCGACGATTCTCGATCATGAGTATTGCACCCTGCGTTCGACGAAGCGGAACTGCACGATAGTCAGCGCGACGACGATCACCATCAGCACGACCGACTGCGCGCCCGAGCTGCCGATGTCCAGCCCCTGAAACCCTTCCGCGAAGATCTTGTAGATGAGCGTCTTGGTCGATTGAGCAGGACCGCCGCCAGTGGCGGCATCGATGACGGGGAAGGTATCGAAGAACGCGTAGACCAGGTTGACGACGAGCAGGAAGAAACTCGTCGGCGACAGCAGCGGCAGCGCGATGCCGAAGAAGCGCCGCACGGGACCGGCGCCGTCGATCGCGGCGGCTTCGATCAGCGATTGCGGTATCGCCTGCAGGCCGGCATAGAAGAACAGGAAGTTATAGCTGACCTGTTTCCACACCGACGCGAGCACGACCAGAAACATCGCCTGCGTGCCGTTGAGCGCGTGGTTCCATACGATGCCCTGCTTCGCAAGCGCGTACGTGACCAGCCCGATGCTCGGATTGAAGAGAAACGACCACAGCACCGCCGCGATGGCCGGGGCGACCGCATACGGCCAGATGAGCAGCGTCTGATACGCCTTCGCCCCGCGCGTCACGCGATCCGCACATGCGGCGAGCAGCAGCGAGATCACGAGTCCGGACACGGTGACGAGCGCGCAGAAGATCATCGTCGTACTGAACGATGACAGGTACAGCGGGTCCGCGAAGAGCTGCCGGAAGTTCGCGAAGCCGACGAATTCGCTGGACGTGCCGAACGCGTCCTGGCTTTGCGTCGCTTGCCATAGCGCCTCGCCGGCGGGCCAGAGGAAGAAGAGCGCGGTGATCGCGAGTTGAGGCGCGACGAGCAGATACGGCAACACGCTCGTATCGAAACGAGACCGTTTTTCCATCGGTATGTCCTGAACGGCGCCCGCGTTTGGCGCGGGCGCATGCCTGACCGTGGCGCTTAGCCGCCGCTCTTTTCGAAGCGGCGCAGAAGTTCGTCGCCGCGCTGCACGGAAGAATCGAGCGCCTGCTGCGGCGTCTTCTTTTCCGCCCACACCTGCTCGAGTTCTTCATCGACGATGGTGCGAATCTGCGGCATGTTGCCGAGACGCAAGCCCTTCGTATAGGCAAGCGGCGGCTTGTTCAGCATCTGCTTGATGGCGATGTCCGCGCCGGGATTCTTGTCGTAGAAGCCCTGTTTTTGCGTGAGTTCATAGGCGGCGGTCGTCACGGGCAGATAGCCGGTGTCCTGATGCCACTTCGCCGCGACCGGCGGCGTGGCCAGATACGCGAGGAACTTCGCGACGCCCTTGTACACCGCCGGGTCCTTGCCCGCTAGCACCCAAAGGCTCGCGCCGCCGATGATCGCGTTCTGCGGCGCGCCCTTCACGCTGGCGTCGTAAGGCATCATGCCGACGCCGAAATCGAACTTCGCATACTTCTGGATGGTCGCCCGCGAGCCCGACGAGTTCGTGATGATCCCGCAGTCGCCGCTATAGAACTTGGATACCGGCTCGTCCTTGCGCCCGACGTAAGTGAACGTGCCTTCCTTCGCCATCTTCTGCAGGAACTGGATATGCGCGACCTGCAGCGGCTTGTTGAACTCGAGCTTTGCATCGAGCCCGTCGAAGCCATTGTTCTTCGATGCAAACGGCGCCGCGTGCCACGCACTGTAGTTCTCCAACTGAATCCAGCTCTGCCAGCCCGACGAATAGCCGCACGAATAGCCCGCCGCCTTCAGCTTCTTCGCGTCGGCTTCGACATCGGCCCAGGTTTTCGGCGGCTGGTTCGGATCGAGACCCGCCTTCTTGAACGCGTCCTTGTTGTAGTACAGAACGGGCGTGGAACTGTTGAACGGCATGGAGATGAGATGGCCGGTCTTCGCGTCGCTGTAATAGCCGGCGATGGTCGGCACGAACGCCTTCTCGTCGAGCGGCACGCCCGCTTGCTTGAACACGTCGGAGACCGGGAGCACGGCCTTTTTCGCCTGCATCATCGTTGCGGTGCCGACTTCGTAGACTTGCAGGATCGCGGGCGCATTGCCGCTGCGATACGCCGCGATGCCCGCTGCAAGCGTCTGGTCGTAGGTGCCCTTGAACACCGGGACGATCGTGTAGTCGCTCTGCGACGCGTTGAAGTCCTTGGCGATGTCGTTCACGCGCTCGCCGAGGGCGGCCTCCATCGCGTGCCAGAACTGGATTTCCGTCGCGGCGTGCGCTGCGGTGCTGGCGCCGAAGGCCAGAACGGCAGCGGCCGTGATCGAGCGGAACGAGGGCGTGCATTTCATCGATGAGTCTCCTTTTTTGCAGATTCGCGCTTGAAAACGCGCGATCTTAATTGTTGTCGATGACAAACAGACGTTGGTATTCCTTCAGTGCATATCGATCGGTCATTCCCGCGATGTAATGCGCGATCAGCCGCGCCTGCGTGCTCTCGTGGCACGGCGCGGCGGCGTCGTTCGCGGACTCTTCGGCCACGGCGAGACGCGCCTGATACGCGGGCGGCAGCAAGCGCGGGTCGTCGGTGAAGGCGTCGAACAGGCCGGTGACGACGCGCTTCGCCTTGTTGGCCATGCGCATCACGCGGTAATGGCGATACAGGTTCTTGAACAGGAAGCGCTTGAGCGCGGCGGCTTGCGCGGCGACTTCATCGCTATGCGCGACGAGCAGCGGCGCACTGCGCACGTCTTCGATGGATGCCGGCTTCACGCGCGCCAGATTGCGGCTCGTGGTCTCGATCAGATCCACGATCAGCGTATTGATGATGCGGCGTATGGTCTCGTGGATGAGCCTGCGGCCTTCGATGCCTGGAAACTCCGCGCGCGCCGCATCGAAGTGCGTATGCCAGAGACTCACTTCGGACATTTGCTCGAGCGTGAGCAGGCCGGAACGCAGGCCATCGTCGACGTCGTGATTGTTGTAGGCGATCTCGTCCGCGACGTTGGCAATCTGCGCTTCGAGCGATGGCTGCCTGCCCGCGAGAAAGCGTTCGCCGAGTTCGCCCAGCTTGCGTGCGTTTTCGCGCGAGCAATGCTTGAGAATGCCTTCGCGCGTTTCAAAGCAGAGGTTGAGCCCGTCGAACGCGCCGTAGTGCTCTTCGAGCTGATCGACGACCGCGAGACTTTGCAGATTGTGTTCGAAGCCGCCTTGATCGCGCATGCATTCGTGCAGCGCGTCCTGCCCGGCGTGGCCAAACGGCGTGTGACCGAGATCATGCGCAAGCGATATCGCCTCGACGAGGTCTTCGTTCAGCCGCAGATTGCGCGCGACGGAACGGGCGATTTGCGCCACTTCCAGACTGTGCGTCAGACGCGTGCGGAACAGGTCGCCTTCGTGATTGACGAAAACCTGCGTCTTGTATTCGAGCCGGCGAAAGGCCGTCGAATGCACGATGCGATCGCGGTCGCGCTGAAACTCGGTGCGCGCGGCGGGCGGCGTCTCCGCATAGCGACGTCCGCGCGACGTGGACGAACGCGCCGCATACGGCGCAAGATGGGCTTCGAGCGCCCCTTGCGACGGCGCTCCGAATCCTGCTTCTGTTTCGCTCACCGGCTGCCTCCGCATCGTCGTGGTTCCGGCTGCTGCGTGGCGCTCAGACGCTGGCTGCGAGCGTCGCACGCACGGCCTGGTCGGGCGCGCTCGTGATCTCCGTCGCGCCAAAACGAGTCAGCAGGATGAATTTGATTTCGCCGGCTTCGGCTTTCTTGTCGACCTTCATCAGGTCGACGTAGCGGTCATCGCCGAGCTTCGGGCCGACGACCGGCAGCTTCGCCGCCTCGATTACGCGCACCAGCCGCTTGCGTGCGGCGTCGTCGAGCTTGCCGAGGCGCACCGACAAGTCGGCCGCCATGACCATGCCGCAACCGACCGCTTCGCCGTGCAGCCATTCGCCATAGCCGAGTCCGGCTTCGATGGCGTGGCCGAACGTATGGCCGAAATTGAGGATGGCGCGCTGCCCGCCTTCGCGTTCGTCCGACGCCACGACCGATGCCTTGATCTCGCACGAACGTTTGACCGCATGCGCGAGCGCGCTTTCGTCACGGCTGTTCAATGCGCCGATGTTCGCTTCGATCCAGTCGAAGAAACCGGCATCGGCGATCGCGCCCGTCTTGATGACTTCCGCGATGCCCGCGGCCAGTTCGCGTTCCGGCAGCGTATGCAGTGCGGCGATATCGGCGATGACGGCCTGCGGCTGATAGAACGCGCCGATCATGTTCTTGCCGAGCGGGTGATTGATGCCCGTCTTGCCCCCGACCGACGAATCGACCTGCGCAAGCAGCGTGGTCGGCACCTGAATGAACGGCACGCCGCGCATGTAGCAGGCCGCCGCGAAGCCGGTCATGTCGCCGACGACGCCGCCGCCGAGCGCGATGAGCGTCGTCTTCCGATCGGCACGTTCGGTGAGGAGCGCGTCGAAGATGGCGTTGAGCGTTTCCCAGTTCTTGTGCGCTTCGCCGTCTGGCAGAACGACGGTCATCACTTTCTTGCCGAGCGGTTCGAGCGCGGCGCGCAGCGCATCGCCATAGAGCGGATCGACGGTCGCATTGGTGACGATGGCCACCGACGAACCCTTGATATGCGGCGCAAAAAGCTCCGTGCGCCCGGTCAGCCCCGCACCGATATGAATGGGATAGGCGCGCTCGCCCAGTTCGACATTGACTGTAATCATGGCGGACATTATGACTCAGCCGACTTGATGACGCCGGCCACCTCCAGTTGCATCAGGACCATGTTGACGAGCGCGTTGACCGTCGGCCGCCCGGTTTCCACGACGAGATGCGCACACTCCTGATAGAGCGGATCGCGCGTCTTGAACAGCGCTTCCAGCTTGCCGCGCGGATCTTCGGTCTGAAGCAGCGGCCGGTTCTTGTCGCGGCGGGTGCGCTGCCAGAGATCGTGCGGATTCGCGCGCAGATAAATGACGATGCCGCGATTCTTCAGATGTTCGCGATTCTCCTGCCGCAGCACCGCGCCGCCGCCTGTCGCGAGCACGATGCCGCTCTTCTGCGACAACTCGTCGATGACGTTGGCTTCGCGCTGGCGGAATCCGGCCTCGCCTTCGAGTTCCCAGATCACGGGTATGCGCGCGCCGGTGCGTGCTTCGATTTCCAGGTCGGAATCGATGAACGAGCGCTGCAAACGGCGCGCAACCGCACGGCCCACGGTGGTTTTACCCGCCCCCATGAGTCCGACGAAGAAGATGTTCGCGTTCGCGTGCCCTTCCTGCAACCTTGATCCTTTGACAATATGCAATTTGTTCGTGCGGCAGCTTAAGGGCAAACCGCCCGCTTTGTCGAGTCGCGCGCCCGGCGTCATCCCTTTGCCGCCACCACATGGGGCGTGATCAGGATGACCAGCTCGCTCTGCGACTTGCGCCGCGCGTCGTGACGAAACAGCCAGCCGATCAGCGGCAGCTTCGACAATCCCGGCACGCCGGTGACATCGACCCGTTCGTCTTCTGAGATGCCGCCGATTGCCACGGTCCCGCCATCCTCCACTTCCACGCGCGTCTGCACGTGCTTCGTGTTGATGGCCGGCCCTGCCGCCGTCTGCTCGCCGACGCTGTCTTTCGCGACATCCAGATCGAGAATGACGTGTCCGTGCGGCGTGATTTGCGGCTCGACCTCCAGTTTGAGCGCAGCGCGCCGAAACTGCACGCCCGAGACGCCATTGCCGACTTTTGCCTGATACGGCAACTCCGTGCCCTGTTCGACGATCGCCTTCACGCGATCCGCCGTCACGACGCGCGGTCGCGACACGATCTGTCCCCGCCCCTCGGATTCGAGCGCGCTGAGTTCGATGTCGAGCAGCCGCGTGGCCTGCGCGGCGAAGAGCGTGAGCCCTGCGGTCGCCGCGTCGAGACCGTTGAGCGGCCGCGCCGACAGATCGTATACCACCCCGTCCTTGCCGCCCGCGATGCCGCGCGTCGAGTCTCCCGTCGGCGCGACGCCCAGCTTGACGCCGAGGTTGCGCGACAGCCCGGTCTCGCCTTCGACGATGCGCGCTTCGATCATCACTTGCGGCGTCGGCCTGTCGATCGATGCGATCAGCTCGGCGATCTGCTGCACGCGAGCGTCGAGATCGGTGACGAAAAGCAGATTGGTGCGCGCGTCGGCCATGGCGGAGCCGCGCTTCGACAGCACGCGCTGCGTGCCCGAGCCGGTCAGCAGCTTGCGCACGTCTTCGGCACGCGGATAGCGCAACGTGAAGGTGCGGCTCGCGAGCGGCTCGAGTTCCGCCGCGCGGGCGTGCGCCTCATAGCGCAACTTCTCGCGCGCCGCGAGTTCGGCGAGCGGCGCGACCCAGATCACGTTGCCGTGCTGCTCCATCGCCAGCCCGTTGACCTCGAGAAGCGTGTCGAACGCGCGCCGCCACGGCACCGCGACGAGATTGATCGACACCAGCCCGCGCACTTTTTCGCTCGCGATGATGTTGAGGCCGGTGAAGCGCGCGAAGCCTTGCAGCGCGGCGCTTAGGTCGGCGTTTTTCAGGTCGAGCGTGATCGGCTTGCCGTCATCGGTCTTCGTTCCGCTGAGGCGTTCCAGTTGCCGCAGCGGTACGGGCGGTCCTTCGAGCGGCTCGGCGGATTCGGCAGCGGGCTTTTCCGCGCTTGCCGTGGCCGTTGTTTGGGGCGGCGGCGGTGGCGCCAGCGGGATGGCCGTATCGATTGCGAACTGATCCGTCGGCAGCGTATCGAGCGATGCCGGTAGTGGCGGCAACGGCGCGACGGGCGCATCGCCGACGTCGGCCGCCATTGCTGCACGCGCGACGATGATCGCCGCGACGCTCATCGCGCGGTGGCGCGTCACCATCGTGCCGACGAGCAGCATGCCCGCATCACGAGCGAGACCGGTTGCGCCGTCCCTGCCGAACGGATCGACGATGAAGGCGTTCGTGCGCGCGGGTTCCGAAAGCGGGACGGCAGGCAGCGTTTCGTGGATGCGCAGTGTCGCATCGATCGTCACCGCGCCGGCCTGACGCTTGATTTGCACAGCCTCCGGCACGATCAGGCGCGGCAGGCCGGCGAGCGCCTCCAGAAAGCGGCGAACTTCGGGAAATGCGCCGTCCGCCCGAAAGGTGAGCGCGCGTTCCGTTGCGGGCTGCGTCGACGTCCGGGCTCCGCTTTTCGCCGGCGATTGCGGCTCGATCTCCGTCACGCGCAGTCCGCTCTGCGCAGCGAATGCGGCCACTGCGTGAAGCGCATCGGCAGCGGTCCAGGTGGCGGGCGTCATGCTCGTGGCCGCGACGCGCGCCCGTAGTTCCGGCAATGCCGCGACGATTCCGCGGGCATCGTCCGCTTTGCGTTGGGTTGCGGCGAGCGCGGTGCGGGCGGCATCGCGCTGGCTCAGACCCGAAGCGAGCCAGCCTTCGACGCCCAGCGCGAACACGCATACGAAAAGCGCGAGCGCCGTAAGAGCCGTGCGGCGCGTCGACCACGCGTGCAGCGGGCGAAGCAGCGCAGTGCGGGCGCGCCCGTGCGAGTGCGAGCGCAAGCCCCCGGGGACAGTCATCGTCAGGGTGTTCATTGCGGTTTCCTTTGCATTGATGTTTTCACCGGTGCGGCCGTGGTTTTCGCTTCAGCCGACGCATAGCGCACCAGCGCGATGAATTCATAGCGATCGATCGCCGGCGCGACGGCATCGCGCTTCGCGGATGGCCCCGTCTCCACGCGCCGCTTCATCTCCACGACCTCGACCGACTGCACGCCGCGCAAGTCCTCCAGCCGTTTGAGCCAGCGCGCCGCCGTCTGGGAATCCGGGGCAAGCGCGGCAAGCTCGACTTCATCGGCCCGCTGGGAAACGCGTTGCAGAACCACGTCCGTGCGCGGCGGCGCATCCGCAAGCGCTTCCAGCAGCGCAAGAAACCGGTCGCGCGGTCCGGCGA
The DNA here is from genome assembly GCF_022879615.1 of Caballeronia grimmiae. NCBI lineage: Bacteria > Pseudomonadati > Pseudomonadota > Betaproteobacteria > Burkholderiales > Burkholderiaceae > Caballeronia > Caballeronia grimmiae. The sequence goes on along the minus strand of NZ_CP084271.1, from coordinate 312,777 downwards.
GCGGTTGCGCCGCGTCACGCGCCCGGCGACGCTCGGCCTCGGTGCGAAGGAGGCGCGCGTGTTCGTCGATAGCCGCGTTCGATGTGCGCAGCGTCGCTTCCAGTGCGATACGCCGCTCTTCCAGACGCGTGCGTTCGAATGCGTCCCAGCCCGCGACGCCTCCCACAGCCGCGCATCCGGCGAGGCTGGCGACGGCCAGGATCGCGAGCCGCTGCCGTCGCAGCGCACGACGGTTGCGCGACCGGTACGGCAGCAGATTGAAGCCGTCGATGGTGGCGGCGCTCGTCATTGCAGTACCTCGCGCAATGCGAGCCCGAACGCGGTGGCGAAAAGCGGCGAATGCTTCATCGCGGCATCGATTTCCGACGCGCCGTTGCAATACGGCGCAGCCTCGAACGGCAGCGCGGGGCAGCCGACGATCTTCGCCAGCGCCGGCAGCGAAAGGCCCGCGTTCGTCAGCAACTGCGTCTGGCCGCCGACGTACGCGCAGTCGATCGGCGTCGTTTCGCCCGCCAGATGGCGCAGCGCGTCGGCGATGCTCACGTATTCCGGTGCCGGATAGCGCGCCTCGCTCTCCACTTCGCCGGCGCTCACGACCCACGCGTGCAGCCCCGAGCTTTCGAGCCAGCAAGCGAGATAGCGCGCATCGGCGTCCAGTTCGACGCGGCCCGAATGACGCATCGCGCGCAGGGCCGCGGCCGGTTCGCCGTCGATGGCGCACAACGCGATGCCCGCTGCCGCCGCTGTTTCCACGCGCGCCTCGACGTGCCGCCTCGCCGTCGCCGCGATCGTCACATGGGCGTTCCCGTCGTCGCGAGCCTCGACGGACCAGTCGACTGCGAGCGCGCCGCGCTCCATGCCCGATGCGCGCTCCGCCTCGGCGAGCACCGCCGGCTCGAGCAAGCCGCATGGATCGCTGCCGATGTCCGGCACGTCCGGCTGACGCGCCTCGATCAGCCGCGCGAGCGGCACCCGCGTGGTCAGCGTCGCCGATGCGGGGAGGCCCATCGAACAGCGCAGCGCGCTCCACGCGCCGTTCTGCGGCATGCGTTCGACCGCTTCGCGCAACGCCGCAGCGACGGCCGCGCGATCGACGAAATCGCCGCCCACCACCGCCCCCGCCGCGATTGGAACCGCATCCAGATGCTCGACGCACACGGTCGAATCCCGCTTCAGCCGCCGGCTGAGAACCGCGAGCCGCACTGCGTCCTCGCTTATGTCGATACCCGCCGCGAACCGGCGCGTGACCGTCAGCACCGCGCCGCGCAAGGCGCTTTCCTTCTTCATGTCCACTCCTTCCGTCACTCGCGCGCCGAAACATTCGCGCGCTTTCGATGCACGAATTCTCGTGAAGGCGGCACACGGCGAACATTGGGCCGAACGGCTAACGCGAGCGATGACACGATGTTTTCGCGGGACATCGCGCGTATCTTGGCAATAGGGAAAGCGACGCGGATTGCATTGGACTGTTACCCGAGTGCCTAGGAAATTCCCGAAACCCGGACGGCTATAATCCCGGGACTGTTTTTGGTGGTGCTATGCAATCCTCTTCCCCGACTAATCCGCCGGCCACGCCGCCCGAAGGCCCGATAAAGCCTCGACGTTCGTGGTTTGCGCGGCTGCTTCTAGGCTCGCTCGTCTGCGTTTTCGCGCTGATCGTCTCCATTGCGCTTGTGTTCGGCTATGCGCTCATCGTGGCGATGCCGAACCTGCCATCGCTCGATGCGCTCACCGACTATCGGCCGAAAGTGCCGCTGCGCATCTACACCGCCGATCACGTGCTGATCGGCGAATTCGGCGAGGAACGCCGCAGCGTCGTGCGCATTCAGGAAGTGCCCGATCGCCTGAAGAAAGCCGTGCTCGCAATCGAAGACGCGCGTTTTTACGATCACGGCGGCGTCGATGTCATGGGCATCGTGCGCGCGGGAACGGTTGCATTGTCGAATGGGCATGCATCGCAAGGCGCGAGCACGATCACGATGCAGGTCGCGCGAAACTTCTTCTTGTCGAGCGAAAGAACGTACACCCGCAAGATTTACGAGATGCTGCTCGCCTACAAGATCGAGCGTGCGTTGGCGAAGGATCAGATTCTCGAGGTGTACATGAATCAGATCTATCTCGGACAGCGTGCGTACGGGTTTGCGAGCGCGGCGCGCGTCTATTTCGGCAAGGACCTGAAGGAGATCACGCTCGCCGAAGCGGCGATGCTCGCGGGTCTGCCCAAGGCGCCGTCGGCGTACAACCCGGTCGTGAATCCGAAGCGCGCGAAGGTTCGGCAGGAGTACATCCTTCAGCGGATGCGCGAGCTGAACTTCATCACGCCGGAAGAGTACGCGACGGCGGTGAAACAGCCGCTCATCGTGAAGGGACAAGGGCGCGAGTTCAGTGTCCACGCGGAATACGTCGCGGAAATGGTCCGGCAGATGATGTACGCGCAATATCGCGAAGAAGCCTATACGCGCGGCTTCAACGTCGTGACGACGATCGATTCCGCCGATCAGGACGCCGCCTATCACGCGCTGCGCAGAGGGCTGATGGACTACGAACGGCGTCATGGGTATCGCGGGCCGGAAGGTTTCATCGATCTGCCGGCGGACGCGGATGACCGTGAACAGGCCATCGACGATGCGCTCGCCGAGCATCCGGACAACGGCGAGATCGTCGCGGCGGTCGTGACGTCGGCGAGTCCGAAGGAAGTGAAGGCGAGCTTCATCGACGGCAACGTGGCCACCATCACCGGCAACGATCTGCGCTTCGTCGCGAACGCGCTTTCGCCGCGTGCGCAGCCGAACCAGCGCATTCGTCCGGGCGCGATCGTGCGGCTCGCGAAAAGCAGCGACGGCGACTGGTCCATCACGCAACTGCCGCAAGTCGAAGGCGCGTTGATCTCGCTCGTGCCGCAGGACGGCGCAATCCGCGCGCTCGTCGGCGGGTTCGACTTCAACAAGAACAAGTTCAACCACGTCACGCAGGCGTGGCGTCAGCCGGGCTCGAGCTTCAAGCCGTTCATTTATTCGGCGTCGCTGGAGAAGGGTTTGTCGCCGGCGACGATCATCAACGACGGCCCGCTCTTCTTCAGCGCCGCCGAAACGGGCGGCCAGGCGTGGGAGCCGAAGAACTACGGCGGCGGCTTCGACGGCCCGATGACCATGCGCACCGCGCTGCAGAAGTCGAAGAACATGGTGTCGATCCGCATCCTGAACAACATCGGCACGAAGTACGCGCAGCAGTACATCACGCGCTTCGGCTTCGATGCGGACCGTCATCCGGCGTATCTGCCGATGGCGCTCGGCGCGGGCCTCGTCACGCCGCTGCAGATGGCGTCGGGCTATGCGGTGTTCGCAAACGGCGGCTATCGCGTGAATCCGTATCTGATCGCCGATATCACCGACCCGCGTGGCGCGGTGGTGTCGCATCCGCAACCGCTCGTCGCGCAGGGCAGCGCGCCGCTCGCCATCACGCCGCGCAATGCCTTCGTGATGAACAGCCTGCTGCAAAGCGTTGCGCAGCACGGCACGGCTGCGAAGACGAATCAGATGAAGCGCGGCGACCTTGCCGGCAAGACCGGCACGACGAATGATTCGCGCGATGCGTGGTTCGCCGGCTATCAGCGTTCGCTCGTCGCGATCGCGTGGATCGGCTACGACAATCCGCGCAGTCTCGGCGACCGCGAAACCGGCGGCGGTCTCGCGCTGCCCGTGTGGATGGAATACATGACCCGCGCGCTGCAAGGCGTGCCCGAGTACAAGCCGATGATGCCGCCCGATGTGAAGTCGCTCGGCGGCGAGCTGTACTACGACGACATGACGCCGGGCCACGGATTCATCGCGACGATCGGGGTGAGTCAGGCGCCGCCGCAGGAAGGCGGCGTGTCGGGCGTGACCGCGCCGACGCCGGATGTCGGCGAGCAGGAAAAGCAGGACATCATGAATCTGTTCAAGGGCCAGTAGCCCTTTTCCACACCGTCTGCTTTTCCCTCACCTCACGAGCCGGTCACGCTGAAAAGCGGATCGGCTCGCCTGCCTGCTCGGTCGAATACTTGCTCAGCGCGGCGAAAAACTCGCTGTCGTCCCGGGTGTCGCGCCACTGACCATCGACGTATTTGTAGTGGAATCCGCCCGACTTCGCCGCGAGCCAGATTTCGTGCTTCGGCGGCTGCAAGTTGACGATCACCTTCGTGCGATTCTCGAATTCCAGCGTCAGCACATTGCCGCTTCGCTCGAATTCGATGTCGGCTTCGGCCGTGTCCACATCGCGCTCGATCGCGGTCAGCACGGCCTCCGCCAACGTCAGGTATTCCTGGTCTGTCATGCTAAACTCCATCGATTCTATGTACAGGGACGGTCATGCGAGTTGTTTTCAGGATGAGCGCGATTGTAGCGGCTGTCAGCGTTTGCGCCGCGGCCACAATCACGCTCGGCGGTTGTGGGCAACGCGGTCCGCTTTATCTTCCCGTCGTGCCTCCCATGCCGCAGCGTCCTGAGAATCTGCAGGATACGCCGCCTTCCGACGTGACTCCCGACGACGAAACCGCCTCGCGCGCCAACCCGGCCCGCGCTGCATCCGGCGACATTCCCGATACGTCCGGCGACGCGCTCTCGCTCGCACCCGAGACGGATTTGAAATCGACGCCCGCCGCCGCACCGAAAGCGGCTTCGTCCGCGTACTGACAGCAAGCCTGTGCGCCTTCCGGCGCATCCCGAACCCGATCCCGATTCCACCCGCGCACACGCATGAGTGATTCCGCATTCCATTATGTCGACGGCGCACTTCACGCCGAAGGCGTTTCCGCCGCGTCGCTCGCGCAGCAGTTCGGCACGCCGCTCTACGTCTATTCCCGCGATGAGCTGACGCGCGCCTATCGCGCTTACGCCGATGCGTGCGCCGGCCGCCGCGCGAGCGTTCACGTCGCGGTGAAGGCCAACAGCAACCTCGCCGTCCTCAATGTGTTCGCGCGTCTGGGCGCGGGCTTCGACATCGTGTCGTCGGGGGAACTGGCGCGCGTGCTCGCTGCCGGCGGGAAAGCCGGGAACACGGTGTTTTCGGGCGTCGGCAAAACGGCGGCGGAAATGCGCGAAGCGCTCGAAGCCGGCGTTAAGTGCTTCAACGTGGAATCGATTCCCGAGCTGCATGCGCTGAACGACGTGGCGCAATCGCTCGGCAAGCGCGCGCCGGTTTCCTTGCGCGTGAATCCGGACGTCGACGCGAAGACGCATCCGTATATCTCCACGGGCCTGAAGTCGAACAAGTTCGGCGTAGCCTTCAGCGACGCCCGCGCGACCTACCGCGCCGCACACGCGATGGCGAACCTGGACGTGGTCGGCATCGACTGCCACATCGGCTCGCAGATTACGGAAATCAGCCCGTATCTGGATGCCATCGACAAGCTGCTCGAACTCGTCGAACAGATCGAAGCGGACGGCATGAGCATTCGTCACGTCGATGTCGGCGGCGGCCTCGGCATCACGTACGACGACGAAACTCCGCCCGATATCGGCGATTTCGTGCGCACGTTGCTCGATCACATCGAGAAGCGCGGCCACGGACAGCGCGAAGTGTATTTCGAGCCGGGGCGCTCGCTCGTCGGCAACGCGGGCATCTTGCTGACGCGTGTCGAATTCCTGAAGCCGGGCGAGGAGAAGAACTTCGCCATCGTCGATGCCGCGATGAACGATCTCGCGCGCCCCGCGATGTACGAGGCGTTTCATCGCATCGTCCCGGTCGCGAAGCGCGATGCGCCGGCGCACAAGTACGACGTGGTCGGTCCGGTCTGCGAAAGCGGCGACTGGCTCGGGCGCGATCGCGATCTGGCCGTCGAACCGGGCGATCTGCTCGCGGTCTGCTCGGCGGGCGCGTACGGCTTCGTGATGAGCTCGAACTACAACACCCGCCCGCGCGCCGCCGAAGTGATGGTGGACGGCGAGAGCGTGCGCGTCGTGCGAGCGCGCGAAGAGGTCAAACAGTTGTTCGCCGGGGAATCGATTCTGCCGGACTGAGCCGCTTCACGCGGTCGACGAAAGAACGAAGGCGACGCTCGACGAGCGTCGCTTTTTTTACGTGCGTGCGTTCCGCGCCCGAAGCCACGCGACCAGGCGCCAGCCCAGCAACACGATCACGATTGCGCCGTAAATCTTGGGCAATTCGAAATCGTGCTTGCCTGCCTTCATCCACCAGAAATGCAGGATGGCGAGCGCCGCGATGAGATAGATCGTCCGATGCAGCGTCTGCCAGCGGCGGCCGAGCTTCCTCACCATCGCCTTGGGCGATGTCACCGCGAGCGGAATCAGCAACACGAAAGCCGCGAAGCCCACCGTGATGAATGGCCGCTTGCCGATGTCCTTCAGCATCTCCGCCACGTCGAACCACTTGTCGAACCAGATGTACGTCGTGAAGTGCAGCACGGCGAAAAAGAATGCATATAGCCCGATCATGCGGCGAAAACGCACGAGCGCGGTCACGCCCGTCAGGCGTCGCACCGGCGTGACGGCGAGCGTGATGCACAGGTAGACGAGCGTCCAGAGCCCCGTCGAGCGCGTGATGAATTCGATCGGATTCGCGCCCAGCCCTGACGTGATGCCAAGCACGACGATGCGCGCCAACGGGTAAAGCATCGCGATGAAGACGGCGACCTTGGCAGGCGCGATCCAGTTTCGAGCCTGTGGCGCGGCGGCGGTAGCGCGTTTGATTTCAGATGCGGTCGGCATGGTTCAGAAGTTTTTGTTGAGGTCCATGCCCTGATACAACGATGCGACCTGATCGCCGTAGCCGTTGAACATCAGCGTCTTGCGTTTCGGCGCGAAAAAGCCGTCCTCGCCGATGCGCCGCTCCGTCGCCTGGCTCCAGCGCGGATGATCGACGTACGGATTCACGTTCGAATAGAAGCCATACTCGCTCGGCGCGTAAGTGTTCCAGCTCGTCGGCGGCTGCTTTTCGACGAAGCGGATTTTCGCCAGCGACTTTGCGCTCTTGAAGCCGTACTTCCACGGCACGATGATCCGGACCGGCGCGCCGTTCTGGTTCGGCAGCACTTCGCCGTATAGGCCGACGGTCAGCAGCGTGAGCGGGTTCATCGCCTCGTCCATGCGCAGGCCTTCGGAGTACGGCCAATCGAGGATGGGCGTCGACAGCCCGGGCATCTGGGACGAATCGGCCAGACTGATGAACTGCACGTATTTCGCGTTGCCCGTCGGCTCGGCGCGCTTGATCAGTTCCGAGAGCGAGACGCCGATCCACGGAATCACCATCGACCAGCCTTCGACGCAACGCAGCCGATAGACGCGCTCTTCCAGCGGCGCAATCTTGAGCATCTCGTCGATGTCATACACCTTCGGATTCTTGATCGCGCCTTCGACCGACACTTTCCACGGCCGCGGACGCAGCGTGCTCGCGTGCTGCGCGGGATCGCTCTTGTCGGTACCGAACTCGTAGAAGTTGTTGTACGTCGTGATGTCCTTGAGCGACGTGGGCTTGTCGAGCGCGACGAATTTCGGGTTCGTCGTCGCTGCGAGCTTCTGGCCTTTGGCATCCGGTGAAGTCAGCGTCGCGTGCGCGATACCGCTCGCGCCGGCGAGACCCGTGGCGGCGAGTGCGCCCATCGACTGCAACACGCGCCGCCGATTTTCGAATACGTGCCGCGGCGTGATTTCGCTGCTGTCGATGTCGTCGCCGTAAAGCGCGCCATTACGTTTGATCCACATGAGACGACTCCCTTTGCATTCGTCGTTACCGGTGCAAACAGCACGGCCGGTGCCCGTATTCCACGTTAGAACGAAAAAAAACCGCCAGCGTGATGCGTGGCGGTCTTTTCCTTTCGATGCGGCCGGATCAAAGCTTGCCGTAGCTGTGCAAGCCCGACAGGAACATGTTGACGCCGAGGAACGCGAACGTCGTCACGATGAGGCCCGTCAGCGCCCACCACGCCGCCGCCGCGCCGCGCAGGCCCTTCATCAGCCGCATGTGCAGCCACGCCGCGTAGTTCAGCCAGACGATCAGCGCCCAGGTTTCCTTCGGGTCCCAGCTCCAGTAGCCGCCCCACGCTTCCGCCGCCCACAGCGCGCCGAGAATCGTCGCGATGGTGAAGAACGCGAAACCGACGGCGATCGACTTGTACATGACGTCGTCGAGCACTTCGAGCGACGGCAGGCGGTCGGCCAGCACGCCGCGCTGCTTCGCCAGATACGCGACCGAGACCATCGCCGAGAGCGCGAAGCTGCCGTAGCCGATGAAGTTCGCCGGCACGTGGATCTTCATCCACCAGCTTTGCAGCGCGGGCACGAGCGGCTGAATCTGCTGCGCGTCGCGGGCGATCGAATACCACATCAGGAAGCCGACCGCCGCGCTGATCACGAGCAGCACGAACGCGCCCATCTGGCGGGTCGCGTAATGCTGTTCGTAGTAGAGATAAAAGAGCGAAGTGATCAGGCAGAACAGCACGAACACTTCATACAGGTTCGAGATGGGAATATGGCCGACGTCGCTGCCGATCATGTACGACTCGTACCAGCGCACCATGAGACCGGTGAAGCCCATCAGCACCGCGACCCACGTCATGCGCGACCCGATTGCGCCGCCCGTCTGCGAGCGCGTCAGCAAGCCGATCCAGTAGAACAGCGTCGCAAGAATGAAGAGCGCGCTCATCCACAGAATCGCAGATTGACTCGACAGAAAATACTTGAGGAAGAAATTGGTGTCCGCGCGGGCGAGGTCGTGCTGATAAAGCTGAATCGATGACAAAGCCAGTACCGCGATCAACGCGATCAGCAAGCGCACCGGTTTCCAGCGCCAGCCGAGGACGACGAACGTTGGCACCGCGCCGACCAGCACGGCCATGTCGTACACGTCCATGTACGCGTGATACCGATTCAGCGCGAAGCCCGCCCCCGCGACCATCGCGAGGGCGAACAGCCAGTCGAGCGCGCCGAGCTTGCGGAAGAACGGACGATCGTCGAACGCGCCGGCATCGGGAAGGCCGGATGCCGGACGTTCCGTCTTGGCGGAGGCGTGAGAGGAATTCTGTGTGAGGTCCATGATCTTACCGTGATGAAACTTCCGAGCTGGCAGCTTCGGATGTCGATTGCGACGAGGCGGCGACGGGCGCGTTCGCCGCAGCCGGATCGACCGGCGATGCGCCGAGAGCCGCCGCCACCGCGGCGCGGGTGCGCTCGAACTCCTTCTCGAAGTCGAGCGTGCGGCGTGCGGTGGACATCGTCATCAGCACGCTTGCGCCGCCTTGTCCTGTATCTTTGAGCCAGAACCAGAGCCGGCGTTCGCGCACGTAGAACATCGAGAAAATGCCGACCACCAGCAGGAGGCTGCCAAGATACACCACTTTTTTACCCGGCGCGCGCGTCAACTGGAATACCGAAGCCTGGATCTGCTTGAACGTATCCAGTTGCAGGAAGACGGGAGAACCGTACAGAAAGCTGTCGGAAAGCGCGTTGATCGACGCCTGCACGAACGCGGTGCTCTTCTCGTCGATTTTCGCGGCGGGCAGGCCGTTCTGTTCGCGGGAAATCTGCCAGACGTCCCACATCGCGCCTTCGAGCATGCGCATCAGAAGGCCCGCGGCTTTCTCCTGCTCGCCCTTCGGCACAGAGCGATCGATAAAACCCGCGATACTCTGGAAGCCGCCAATCATCTGCGGATTCGTGGCTGCCGCGCCGGTTTCGTCCGCTCCGGCGAACAGGTTAAGCACACGGGTCGCGCTCTCCTCCAGATGCTTCTGCATCTCCACGTTCGTCGGCGGCACGGAACGCAGTGCAAAACGATGCGCCGCTTCGGCGCGCGTTGCGGGCGTCGCGAGTGCGGCGCGCAGTTCCATCCACTGCTTGACCGAACCTTGCTCGTCGGCGGGAATGCGCAGATAGCGGAACGGGTCGTTCGGGCTCACGCGCATGCCGGCGAGAAACATTCGCTGCCCGCCGACATCGACCGGCAGCATGTAGTTGCTGTACTCGCGCGCCTGGCCGTCCGTGCCGCGCACCTTGTATTGCACCGACGGGCCGACGTTGCGCAGATCGGTCGGCTTCGAGGTTTTCGCGCCGGAGCCGAGGCGCTCGTCGAACGCATTGCGCAGCGTCTCCTTCTTGCCGACGCCGCGTGCGTCCGGCGTGCCGCTGCCGTCCGTCATGTTTTCGACGTTGATCGCGCGGAAGTCCGTGAATTCGACCGTTTCGCCCTTCGCGCCCGCGAACTGCGCGCCAATCGGCGCGCTGCCGCCGATGGTCCCGTTCACGGGCGACGTCTTTGCGCTGCCGCCGGCCATCGGCCAGGCGGTCATTTCGAGCTTCGAGCCGCCGTCCTGAAAGCTCGACTGATAAATCGACACGCCTTCATACGTGAACGGCTTGTTCACTTCGATACGCGCCGGAATGCGCTTGCCGGTCTTGTGATCGATCACGACGATATCGCTCGCGAAGAGCTTCGGCATGCCGGTCGAGTAGTAATCGACGATGAACTTGTCGAGCTGTATCGAGAACGGCAGATCCTGAATGATCGAGCCACCCGGCTGATTCAAAATCGCGGTGCCGACGTACTGCCCTTCCGGCACCCACGCGTAGCCGCGGAAAGTCGGGTTCGACGTGGACAGGCGATGCTCGGCCGGAATGTCGTTGATGACGGCGTTGGAGTTGATCGGCGTTTTGTCGAACAGCCACATTTGCAGCCTGATCGGCAGGTTGCTGTCGAGCAGCCCGCCAATACAGATGACGACGATCGCCAAGTGCGCCGAGATATAGCCAATCTTCGTGAGCGCGCCGCGCTTGCCGGCGATGAGCGTCGCACCGGTGTCCGTCTCGCGCCGGATGAACCGGTAGCCCATCTTCGTGCCGAGGCGCTCGAGCGTCGCCGCACTCTGCGCGCGATTCGCCGGCGTCACGAACTCGCCCTTGTGATGAAACGCGCGCAGGCTGCCTTCGTGCACGCGGTCTTTCCAGCTCTTGATGTCGGCGATCATCTTCGGGCCATTGCGCACCACGCACAGGGACACGGAGATCACCAGAAAGATCAGGATCAGCATGAACCACCACGCGCTGTAGACGGTGTAGAGGCTCAGGCCGCGGAAAATGTCCGCCCAGAACGGGCCGAACTGGTTTACGTAATTCGGGTACGGGTCTTCTTGCGTAAGCACCGTCCCGATGATGCTCGCTATTGCCAATATGACCAGCAAGGCGATGGCGAAACGCATCGAACTCACGAGTTCGACGAAATGCCTGATGGCGCGGCGGCTAGACTTCGACTGCATACCCGATGTGGTGACGCTCATTCAAACTCCGGCTGACAGCAAAAAAGGGTGGAGACGCCAACGGTCTGACCGACCGACGTCCCACCCTTTTCTTGTTCTCGCGCCTGCCTCTGTGGGCCGGCTTCGTATCGTAGTATGGGCGATTCCGCGCTTTCTTGCTTTTCAGCCGGGAACCGCTGGACGCTGCGTGCTGCGTTTAATGCAATCCGGCGATGTAATCCGCTACCGCTTTCATCTCGGAATCGTTGAGGCGGGACGAGATGGCGTGCATCGGCTCGCTATTGTTGCGCGTGCCCTGCGCGAAGGCGTTCAACTGCGCGGCGGTGTAATCGCCCCACTGCCCCGACAATCGCGGATATTGCACCGGGATACCCAGGCCCGTTGCACCGTGACAGGCGGCGCACGCCGGCACGCCCTTGTCCGCGATGCCGCCACGGTAGATCTTCTGGCCGAGCGCGACGGTGTTCTTGTCGCGCGCATAGTTAGGCTTGGCCTTTTGCGAAGCGAAGTACGCGGCGACGTTGACCATGTCCTGATCCGACAGCGCGCTCGCAATGCCCGTCATGATCGGATTGTTGCGCGCCGGCGCTTTCGCGCCCGGCTGCGTCTTGTAATCCTTCAACTGCTTGACGATGTATTCCGCGTGCTGGCCCGCGAGCTTCGGAAATGCGGCGCCGGCGCTGTTGCCGTCCGCCGCATGACACGCCGCGCAAACCTGGGTGGCGATGGCCTGCCCTCTCGTGACATCGGGCTTGGCCGGCTGGGCGGACTCCGCCGCGCTCGCCGATACCGCAAACCCACTCAAACTTGCACCGAAACCGAAAGCCGCCGCTGCCTTGAGCACCACCAGAGACCTGTACAGTCGGTTCATTCGCGTACCCTGTTTTTCGTCTTGTGAGAATGTGAGGTTCTGCAAAAAACGACGGCAACCGAACATGCCGCAAGATACCCGAACGAAAGGGCTCCAAAGATGCCCTGAAAACTGTCTCGCTCCTTGTTGGGCAACGCCTGCGGCCCTGGATCTTACGCCCTGCGGGTCTTTAAAAATCCGTCGTATTGTACAATAACCCGCTACACGCAAAGACGCCAGTCGGGGCATGCCCAGTATTTGCCGGGGTTCTCAAGGCTTCAGTCATCGCCTCTCTCTCGATCGCCCGCCAATGTCATTTCTGCTCCATCAAGCTCGCTTCTTCACCACCGTCAATCATCTGCGCGACCTTCCGCCGACTACGCAGCCGGAAATCGCGTTCGCCGGGCGGTCGAATGCCGGCAAGTCCACCGCCATCAACATCCTCTGCAATCAGAAGCGGCTTGCGTTCGCCAGCAAGACGCCCGGACGCACGCAGCACATCAACTATTTCGCGGTCGGTCCGAAGGACGCGCCCGTCGCGCATCTCGTCGACTTGCCGGGCTACGGCTACGCCGAAGTGCCGGGCGCGGCCAAGGCGCATTGGCAGCAATTGCTGTCCACCTATTTGCAAAGCCGTGCGCAGTTGCGCGGCATGATCCTGATGATGGATTCGCGCCGTCCGTTGACCGAACTGGATCGGATCATGATCGACTGGTTCGCGCCGACCGGTAAGCCGATCCACGCGCTTCTCACAAAATGCGACAAATTGACGCGACAGGAGATGACCAACGCACTGCGGGCGACGCAGAAAGCATTCGGCGAGTACAAGGCGGCGGGGTATCGCGGTGAGTTGAGCGTGCAGCTTTTCTCGGCGCTCAAGCGCACCGGTCTCGACGAAGCGCATGAACTGATCGAGAGCTGGCTGATTCCCGAACAGGCGGCGTCCGGCGACGCGGCAGAGTGACGGCACGAGCGGCCCGATCAGGTCGTCGGCGCAGGCAAACATAAAAAAACCCGCCGCGTAACGGCGGGTCAACAGCCTAATCGCATAACGATTGGCGCCCGCTCAGGGAGGAGAAGCGGGGAGCGCGGCGCAAGCGCGTTGCTCGATCGGTATGATATACCATTGTCTCAAAACGTTTCCGCGACGCGGGCGGGCTTGTCCCATATGGCTCGAGCGCCCCGGAACCACGTTTCCGATCTCCTTCCGAAGCACATCACATCGAGTCACGTCATGAGTTTCTATCCCCATCATCGTCCGCGCCGCATGCGTCGCGATGACTTTTCGCGCCGGATGATGCGCGAGAACATCCTCACCACGAACGATCTGATCTACCCGGTTTTCATCGTCGAAGGCACGAATGAGCGTCAGTCGATTCCGTCGATGCCCGGCGTCGAGCGCACGTCCGTCGATCTGCTGATGAAGGTGGCCGAGCAATGCGTCGAACTCGGCGTGCCGGTGATCTCGCTGTTCCCGGCGATCGAACCGTCCATCAAGACGCCCGACGGCCGCGAGGCGACGAATCCGGAAGGCCTGATTCCGCGCGCCGTGCGCGAACTCAAGAAGAACTTCCCGGCGCTCGGCGTGCTGACGGACGTCGCGCTCGATCCGTATACGAGCCACGGCCAGGACGGCGTGCTGGATGAAGACGGCTACGTGAAGAACGACGAAACGAGCGAGATTCTCGTCGAGCAGGCGCGCACGCAGGCGGAAGCTGGCGTCGATATCGTCGCGCCATCGGACATGATGGATGGCCGCATCGGCGCGATCCGCGAGATGCTCGAAAGCGACGGGCACATTCACACGCGCATCATGGCGTATGCCGCGAAATACGCATCGGCGTTCTATGGCCCGTTCCGTGACGCGGTCGGTTCGGCGGCGAATCTCGGCAAGGGCAACAAGATGACGTATCAGATGGACCCGTCGAACTCCGATGAAGCGATGCGCGAAGTGCGCATGGACATCGAAGAAGGCGCGGACATGGTGATGGTCAAACCGGGCATGCCGTATCTCGACATCGTGCGGCGCGTGAAAGACGAGTTCCGCTTCCCGACGTATGCGTATCAGGTCAGCGGCGAATACGCGATGATCAAGGCCGCCACGCAAAACGGCTGGCTCGATCACGACAAGGCGATGATGGAATCGCTGCTCGCCTTCAAGCGCGCGGGCGCGGACGGCGTGCTGACGTACTTCGCGCTCGACGCGGCGCGCATCCTGCGGGCATCGAAGTAAATCTGCGCTGCTGATGCGAAAAGGGCGATGCCTCGCGGCATCGCCTTTTTTTATCCATTGGAAGGACCCAGCTTGTCGAGGCTCTTCAGGAACTTGTCGGCCGATTCATAGCCGACGACCCGCGCCACCTCGTTGCCCTTGTCATCGAAGAAAATGATGCCGGGCGGGCCGAACAGCTTGAAGCGCTTGAGGAGGAATTGATCGTCGGCGCTGTTCGCGGTTACGTCCGCGCGCAGCAGATTGAGTTGCGCGAGGCGCGCCTGCACCCGCGCATCCGAGAACGTCAGGCTCTCCATTTCCTTGCAGGACACGCACCAGTCGGCATAGAAGTCGAGCATCGCGGGGCGCGCGGCCGCCTTCACCGCAGAATCCAGTTCCGCCGACGTTCGCACCGGCGCGAAGATCGGCCCCTGGTTCGGCGCACCGTTCGTCGCTGTTCCGCCACTGCGCGACGCCAGCACCGCCAGCGGACGCAGTGGGTCAGTCGAGCCTGCCGCGAGGCCGACAAGCAGCGTCGCCGCCCAGACAGCGAGCGCCGCTCCGACTCCGCGTCCCAGACGCGTCCAGACATTCGTCGGCGTCGCCGCGCCGCGCGCGAAGAAACCAAGCGACGCAGCCGCGATCAGCAGCCACAGCGCGCTCAGCAACATCCGCGCGACATCGCCGGCCACCGGCCAGACGATCCACAAGGCCGCAGCAAGCAGCACGACGCCGAAGAACACTTTCACGCTGTCCATCCAGGCGCCGGCGCGCGGCAGTATCGAACCCGCGCCTAGTCCGATGACGAGCAACGGCACGCCGAGCCCGATGCCCATCGCGAATAGCGCCGCGCCGCCGAGCATCGCATCGCCGGTATGCGCGATGAACGCGAGCACCGCGAACAGCGGCGCCGTCATGCACGCGCCGACGACGAGCGCGGACAACGCACCCATGACGGCGACCGCCGCGAACTTGCCGCCTGTGCGCTTCTGCGACGCCTCGTTCACGCTGCTTTGCCACCGCTCGGGCAAGGCGATATCGACTCCTGAGATGAGCGCGACCGCGAAGCTCGCGAGCAGCACGCCGAACGTGCCCAGCACCCACGGGTTCTGCAGCCAGGCCCCGAGGCTTTGGCCGATCAGCGCCGCCGCCACGCCGAGCACGGTATAGACGAGCGCCATCCCGACCACGTAGCACGCAGAGAGCGCGAACCCACGGGAGCGCGTCACCCGCGCGCCTTCACCGACGATGATCGCCGACAAGATCGGGATCATCGGATAGGAGCACGGCAGCAGACTCAGCACCATCCCGGCGACGAAGTACAACCCGACGACGGCGAAGAATCCCCCGCCTTCGAGCATCGACTGCGCGTAGTCGGCGCTCGTCGCGCGATCGAACCAGGATTGCGATGCATCGGCCGCCGAGCGCGTCGACGGTGACGCGCCCGCGGCCTGAAGCGCCGCGCCCTTCACGCGATAGGTGCGCTCCATCGGCGGATAACAGATGCCCTTTTCAGCGCAACCCTGCGACGTCACAGCGAGCTCGAACGGTCCCTTCGCCTGCGCAACGGGGATGCGAATGACCAGTTCGCCGCGATACGTCTCGACATCCTTGTTGAACGTCCGGTCGAAGTGGACTTTTCCGGCCGGCAGTTGCGCCGCGCCGATGATGGCGTCACCGTTCTTCACCGCGAACGCGAACCGCTCGCGGTACATGTAATAGCCGTCGGCGATCTTGTATCGCACGTCGACTTCGCCCGGCTGCTCGGAGGCGCTGAACTTGAAGGCGACGGCGGGATCGAGGAAGTCGTCGTCTGCGCGCGCCACACCGATGACCGCGCAAAACATCATCAACAGGACGAACGCGCCGAAGACGCGACGCGCGGCGCTACGAGAAAGCTCAAACATGAAGAGGACGCTGCGTTTCTGCATTGACCCATTGACCGTAACCCGGCGACGCATCCGCCTGCCAGACGAGGATTTCGGGCGTTTCATAGGGATGCCGCGCCTCGACGAAGCGCTGCAATTCTTCGCTGCGCGCGACGCTCGTCTTGAGCAGCACCTGCACTTCCTCCGACGATTCCAGCGCGCCCTTCCAGTGGTAGTGCGACTCCACCGCGCCGAGCCTGGTCACGCACGCGGCCAGCCGTGCTTCGAGAACCGCCTGCGCGAGCGCGCCCGCCGATTCGGCGTCGGGCAGTGTCGTCAGCATTAGAACGACAGGAACATTCACCTACGGCTCCATAGAGTTCGGACCACGCCTGATATCGTAGCATTCGCGACTGACCCGCATCGTCATGCACGAACTGACGCCGTCGCCGTCGCCAAAAACAAAAAGGCCAAGCAGAGCTTGGCCTTTTCGCTGAACCACTTACCGAACTTATTCAGCTTCCTGAACTTCTTCGGTTTCTTCGACTTCCGGGCGATCCATCAGTTGGACCAGCGCCATCGGAGCGTTGTCGCCGACACGGAAACCGAACTTCAGAATGCTCAGATAGCCACCCGGACGGTTCGCGTAACGCGGGCCGAGAACGTCGAACAGCTTCGCGACGGAATCACGGTCGCGCAGGCGGTTGAACGCCAGACGGCGGTTTGCCAGGGACGGCTTCTTGCCGAGCGTGATCAGCGGCTCGACGACCTTACGCAGTTCCTTGGCCTTCGGCAGCGTCGTCTTGATGACTTCGTGCTCGATCAGCGAATTCGACATGTTACGGAGCATTGCCAGACGGTGGCTGCTCGTGCGGTTCAGTTTCCGCAAACCATGCTTGTGACGCATTTTCAGTTCCTTTAACGAGTTTTGATCCAGCTCTTCTATTGCGCTTTGCCGGAATACGGCTGCGCACGGGCCGGTCGAAGAAAAAGCAAGACGCGGATTCTAAAGCAAAATCCGCGTCTATGCCAGTTACAGCGTGTCGACGCTCTTACTTGTCGAGACCAGCCGGCGGCCAGTTTTCGAGCTTCATGCCGAGCGTCAGGCCACGCGAGGCCAACACTTCCTTGATCTCGTTCAGCGACTTGCGACCGAGGTTCGGCGTCTTCAGCAGCTCGTTTTCCGTGCGCTGGATCAGATCGCCGATGTAGTAGATGTTCTCGGCCTTCAGGCAGTTCGCGGAACGAACCGTGAGTTCCAGATCGTCCACCGGACGCAGAAGGATCGGATCGATCTGCGGTGCGCGCGACGGCGCTTCCGCTGCGGCTTCCGTGCCTTCCAGTGCTGCGAACACCGACAGTTGATCGACCAGAATGCGGGCCGATTGACGGATCGCTTCTTCCGGCGAAATCACACCGTTGGTTTCGATGTTCATCACGAGCTTGTCGAGGTCCGTACGCTGTTCGACACGCGCGCTTTCCACTGCATAGCTCACGCGGCGCACCGGCGAGAACGACGCATCCAGAACGATGCGGCCAATGATCTTGCCCGACTCTTCGCCATAGCGACGAACGTTGCCAGGCACATACCCACGGCCCTTCTCGATCTTGATTTGAACGTCGAGCTTGCCACCCTTCGACAGGTGAGCAATCACGTGATCCGGATTGATGACCTCGCAATCGTGCGCGAGTTCGATATCGCCGGCCGTGACCACGCCTTCGCCTTCCTTGCGCAGCGTCACCGTGACTTCGTCGCGGTTGTGCAGCTTGAAGACGACGCCCTTCAGGTTCAACAGCAGGTTGACCACATCCTCTTGCACACCATCGAGCGTCGAGTATTCGTGCACGACGCCCGCGATCGTCACTTCGGTCGGCGCGTAGCCCACCATCGACGACAGCAGCACGCGCCGAAGCGCGTTACCCAAGGTGTGGCCATAGCCGCGTTCGAACGGCTCCATAACCACTTTCGCATGGCTCTCGCCAAGCGATTCAACTGCAATGATCTTGGGCTTCAACAAACTGGTTTGCATAGGTTTTCCTTTTCAATACCCTCGGCTCGTTACACCGATAAGGCTGACCGGTAACAACCTGAAAATTAAACAGCCGAGGATGCCGATTTGCCATGAGCAATCAGGCTCCCCGGCTGCTAATCCGATTACCGCGCGATTAACGCGAATACAATTCGACGATCAGGCTTTCGTTGATGTCGCCAGCGATATCGCTGCGTTCCGGCATCGACTTGAACGTTCCTTCGAACTTCTTCGCGTCGACCGACACCCAGCTCGCCATTCCGCCTTGCTCGGCCAGCGACAGCGCCTCGACGATACGAGCCTGCTTGCGCGACTGCTCGCGAACGGCGACGACGTCGCCCGACTTGACTTGCATCGACGGGATGTTCACGACTTGACCGTTCACCATGATCGACTTGTGGCTGACGAGCTGACGCGCTTCAGCGCGCGTCGAGCCGAAGCCCATGCGATACACGACGTTGTCGAGACGCGACTCGAGCAATTGCAGCAGGTTTTCGCCCGTCGGGCCCTTGCGGCGGTCGGCTTCGGCGAAGTAGCGGCGGAACTGACGCTCCAGCACACCGTAGATACGCTTCACCTTTTGCTTTTCGCGCAATTGGGTGCCGTAGTCGGACGTACGTGCGCCCGAGGTGCGGCCGTGTTGGCCGGGCTTGCTGTCAAGCTTGCACTTGTCGGCGAGCGAGCGGCGTGCGCTCTTCAGGAACAGATCGGTGCCTTCACGGCGGGACAGCTTGGCTTTAGGACCGGTATAGCGTGCCACGTTGAATCCTTAAAAATTAATCACGCGAACTCTCGTTCGCGCTAGTCCGAACCCTTTGGGCCGAACGGTGGGCTTAGTCAAATTCATCACGCACGAAACCCGCCGATACTTACGCATCAGCAGGAACATGCGCTCGCGTCGTCGCCTTAGATGCGGCGACGCTTCGGCGGACGGCAACCGTTGTGCGGGACCGGCGTCACGTCGGAGATCGCGGTGATCTTGATGCCAAGACCATGCAACGCGCGCACCGCCGATTCACGGCCAGGGCCAGGGCCCTTGATCCGCACTTCGAGGTTCTTCACGCCGTATTCCATTGCCACGCGGCCAGCCGATTCGGCTGCGACCTGAGCTGCAAACGGCGTCGACTTACGCGAGCCCTTGAAACCCTGACCACCGGAGGTCGCCCATGCCAGCGCGTTACCTTGACGGTCCGTGATCGTGATGATGGTGTTGTTGAACGACGCGTGAACGTGAACCACGCCCTCGGCGACGTTCTTCTTGACCTTCTTGCGAACGCGTTGCGCCGCGGAGTTGTTCGAAGCCTTAGCCATTACGTTTTCCTGTAACTGTCAGTTCCGCTTACTTCTTCAGCGATTGCGCTGCACGACGCGGACCCTTGCGAGTACGGGCGTTGGTGCGCGTACGCTGGCCACGCAGGGGCAGGCCCTTGCGATGACGCATGCCGCGGTAGCAACCCAAGTCCATCAGGCGCTTGATGTTCATCGTCACTTCACGGCGCAGATCGCCTTCGACGATGAACTTGCCCACTTCGTCACGCAGCTTTTCGAGGTCTGCGTCGGTGAGGTCCTTGACCTTCTTCGAAAATTCCACACCAGCAGCGGTGCAAATGCCGCGCGAACGCGTGCGTCCGATGCCGAAGATTGCCGTCAGGCCGATCTCGGTATGCTGGTGATTCGGGATGTTAACCCCTGCGATACGAGCCATTGTTTTTCCTCAAACAAAAAGCGCAAGCAAAAGCGCGGCGTTCAGCCTTGACGCTGTTTGTGGCGCGGATCAGAGCTGCAAATCACGCGCACAACGCCCTTGCGCTTGATGATCTTGCAATTGCGGCAAATGCGCTTAACCGATGCCATCACTTTCATGATATTACCCTTTTTTCAAATCACTTCGCCCGGAACACGATCCGTGCACGAGACAGATCGTAAGGCGTCAATTCAACCGTAACCTTGTCGCCTGGCAGGATGCGGATGTAGTGCATCCGCATCTTTCCAGAAATGTGTCCCAGGACGACATGGCCATTTTCCAATTTCACCCGGAAAGTAGCGTTGGGGAGGTTTTCTATGACCTCGCCCTGCATCTGGATTACATCGTCTTTGGCCATAGTCCTAATTAACGCATCGGGACGTTGCCGCCCTTGAAGTTTGCCTTCTTGAGCAGCGATTCGTATTGTTGCGACATGACGTACGACTGCACCTGAGCCATGAAGTCCATTGTGACGACGACAATGATCAGCAGCGACGTTCCACCAAAATAAAACGGCACGTTCCAGCGCAACACCAAAAACTCAGGCAACAGACAGACGAACACAATGTAGATCGCACCAGCCAGCGTCAGACGCGTGAGGATGCGGTCGATATACCGTGCAGTCTGATCGCCCGGACGGATACCCGGAACGAATGCACCGCTCTTCTTCAAGTTGTCGGCGGTCTCTCGGCTGTTGAACACCAGTGCGGTGTAGAAGAAGCAGAAGAAAACAATCGCCAACGCATACAGCAGCACGTACACGGGTTGACCAGGCTTGATGGCCTCGGCCACGCTATGCAACGTGTTTGCGACCCAACCGGTACGCGTACCCGAACTGAACCAGTTCAGGATGGTTGCCGGGAAAAGGATGATCGACGACGCGAAGATCGGCGGAATCACACCCGACATGTTCAGCTTCAGCGGCAGATGAGACGACTGTCCGCCGTAAATCTTGTTACCGACCTGGCGCTTCGCATAGTTCACGAGGATCTTGCGCTGACCGCGTTCGATGAACACGACCAGATACGTGACCGCCGCAATCAGCACGACGATGATGATCGCCGAGATGATGCTCATCGAACCGGTGCGGACAAGCTCGAAGAGCCCGCCGATCGCGTTCGGGAAGCCCGCCGCGATGCCACCGAAGATGATGATCGAGATACCGTTGCCGAGACCGCGCTCCGTGATCTGCTCACCCAGCCACATCAGGAACATCGTGCCCGTTACGAGCGTCACGACCGTGGTCAACCGGAACACCATGCCGGGGTCCAGCACCAGAGCAGGCTGATTTTCCAGCGCTACCGCGATACCAAACGCCTGAAAGGTCGCGAGCACCACGGTGAAGATACGCGTGTACTGCGTAACCTTCCGTTGCCCCGCCTGCCCTTCCTTCTTCAATGCCTCCATTTGCGGCGAAACGATCGACAGCAACTGCATGATGATCGAAGCCGAAATGTAGGGCATGATGCCCAGCGCAAAGATCGTGAATCGTGACAGTGCGCCACCCGAGAACATGTTGAACATGCCAAGGATGCCGCCCGACTGGCTTTGGAACAGCTTGGCCAGTTGATCCGGATCGATGCCGGGGACCGGAATGTGCGCACCAATGCGGTAGACGACCAGCGCCAGCAGCAGGAACACTGCACGCCGACGCAGATCGCCAAATTTCGCCGCGCTTCGACCGGGTTTTGCGAGACTCGGGCTGTTAGCCAAGAACCTTCTCCGATGCTAGTGCTAGTAACGGCGAAAGCGCGTTACTCGGCGAACGAGCCGCCAGCGGCTTCGATTGCCTCACGGGCGCCCTTCGTTGCCGTCAGACCCTTCACCGTGACCTTGCGGGTGATCTCGCCGGTCTTGATGATCTTCACGCTCTTGATGAGCTCGCCGACCAGACCCGCTTGCTTCAGCGCCAACAGATCGATTTCGTCGACCGGCAGCTTCTCCAGATCAGAGAGGCGCACTTCACCGACGAATTCCTTCGTCAGCGACGTGAAGCCACGCTTCGGCAGGCGACGCTGCAGCGGCATCTGACCGCCTTCGAAGCCGACCTTGTGGAAGCCGCCCGAACGCGATTTCTGACCCTTGTGGCCGCGGCCTGCGGTCTTGCCGAGGCCCGAACCGATGCCGCGACCGACGCGACGCTTAGCGTGCTTCGAGCCTTCCGCCGGCTTCAGGTTATTCAATTCCATGTTCAACTCCTTGGATCCGTGGGTCGGGCGCTTAGCCGATGACCTTAACGAGGTACGCGACCTTGTTGATCATCCCGCGCACAGCCGGCGTGTCCTGCAGCTCGCTAACCGAGTTGAGGCGGCGCAGGCCGAGGCCACGCACCGTCGCGCGGTGCGTTTCGCGAGTCCCGATCAGGCTCTTGACGAGCTGAACCTTGACAGTTTTCTCAGACATGATGACCTCGAGGCTTAGCCCAAAATATCTTCGACGGACTTGCCGCGCTTCGCCGCGATGTCGCCCGGCGTCGACTGCTTGCGCAGACCGTCGAGCGTTGCACGAACGAGGTTATACGGATTCGTCGAGCCGTGGCTCTTTGCCACCACGTTCTGCACGCCCATCACGTCGAACACTGCGCGCATCGGACCGCCGGCGATCACGCCAGTACCATCCTTCGCCGGAGCGAGGAGGACTGCGGAAGCGCCATGCTTGCCGTGCACTTCGTGTTGCAACGTACCGTTCTTGAGCGGCACCTTGAACATGTTGCGGCGGGCTTGTTCCATTGCCTTCTGAACGGCGACCGGAACTTCCTTCGCCTTGCCCTTGCCCATGCCGACGCGGCCATCGCCGTCGCCAACCACGGTCAGTGCGGCGAAACCGAGAATCCGGCCACCCTTCACGACCTTGGTCACGCGGTTGACCGAAATCATCTTTTCGCGCAGGCCGTCGTCGCGTTCGTCAGCCTGAACTTTCGCTTGCATCTTTGCCATGACGAATTCTTCCCTTAGAACTTGAGCCCGGCTTCGCGCGCCGCGTCAGCCAGCGCTTTCACGCGGCCGTGGTAGCGGAAACCCGAGCGGTCAAAGGCGACGGATTCGATGCCGGCAGCCTTGGCCTTCTCGGCAATACGCTTGCCGATCAGGGTTGCAGCGTTGATGTTGCCGCCCTTGCCCGACTTGTCGGCCAGCTCAGCACGCACTTCGGCTTCGAGCGTCGATGCGCTTGCCAGCACCTTCGTGCCGCATGCCGAGAACACTTGCGCGTAGATGTGCGTATTCGTGCGATGCACGGCGAGACGCGCGACCTGCAGCTCAGCGATCTTGATACGCGTCTGACGAGCGCGGCGCAGGCGAGATTGAGTCTTATCCATGATTGCGCACCCTTACTTCTTCTTCGTTTCTTTGAGGATCACGACCTCGTCGGAATAGCGCACGCCTTTGCCCTTGTAAGGCTCCGGCGGACGATAGCCGCGCACTTCTGCTGCGACTTGTCCGACTTTCTGCTTGTCGATCCCCTTGATCACGATTTCGGTCTGCGACGGGGTTTCAGCCTTGACGCCTTCCGGCATCTGGTGCACCACCGGGTGCGAGAAACCCAGCGACAGGTTCAGCTTGTCGCCTTGCGCTTGCGCACGATAACCAACGCCAACCAGCGTCAGCTTGCGCTCGAAACCCTTGGTGACGCCTGACACCATGTTCGCCACCAGGGCGCGCATCGTGCCGGACATCGCGTTTGCTTCACGGCTTTCGTTAGCCGGCGCGAAGTTCAGCGTGCCGTTTTCGTTCGCCACGTTCACGAGCGGATTGGCCGCTTGCGAGATCGTGCCGAGCGGACCCTTCACGGTGATGACGTCGCCATTGACGGCCACTTCCGCGCCTTGCGGCAGCGCGATCGGGCTTTTACCTACTCGAGACATGTTTCCTCTCCCTTCGGCGTTAAGCGACGTAGCAGATGACTTCGCCGCCGACGCCGTTCTGGCGCGCCTTGCGGTCGGTCATCACACCCTTCGGCGTCGATACGATTGCAACGCCGAGGCCATTCATGACCTGCGGGATGTCGTTGCGACCGCGGTACACACGCAGACCAGGCTTCGAGACGCGCTCGAGGCGCTCGATAACCGGACGGCCAGCGTAGTACTTCAACGCGATATTCAATTCCGTCTTCGCACCTTCAGCCTTCACTGCGAAGTCGTCGATATAACCTTCGTCCTTCAAAACCTGCGCAATCGCAACCTTGACTTTCGACGAGGGCATAGTCACCGAAACTTTCTCGACCATCTGCGCATTGCGGATGCGAGTCAGCATATCGGCGATAGGATCACTCATGCTCATTTATGTTTCTCCTATTACCAGCTCGCCTTGGTGAGGCCAGGGATTTCGCCGCGGAACGCGATTTCACGAATCTTGTTACGCGCGAGTCCGAACTTGCGGAACGTGCCACGCGGACGGCCCGTGATCGCGCAGCGGTTACGCTTGCGAGTCGGGTTCGAGTTACGCGGCAGTTGTTGCAGCGACAGGCGGGCGAGGTAACGCTCTTCGTCCGACTTGCTTGCGTCGTCGATCACAGCCTTCAGTTCAGCACGCTTCGGAGCGTACTTAGCAGCCAGGCGCGCACGCTTCTTTTCACGTTCGATCAGTGCCAGTTTAGCCACGGTAACCTCAGTTTCTGAACGGGAACTTGAAGCCGGCGAGCAATGCCTTTGCTTCTTCGTCGGTCTTCGCAGTCGTCGTGATGCTGATGTTCAGCCCACGCAGCGCGTCGATCTTGTCGTAGTCGATTTCGGGGAAAATGATCTGCTCTTTCACACCGATGTTGTAGTTACCACGGCCGTCGAACGCCTTGCCCGACACGCCACGGAAGTCGCGCACACGGGGGAGCGCAACCGTCACGAAACGGTCCAGGAATTCGTACATGGCATTGCCACGCAGGGTAACCATCGTGCCAATCGGGTAGCCTTCGCGGATCTTGAAACCAGCGATTGCCTTACGCGACTTGGTGATAACCGGCTTCTGGCCGGCGATCTTCGTGAGGTCGCCAACGGCGTGCTCAAGGACCTTCTTGTCAGCGACGGCTTCGCCAAGACCCATGTTCAGGGTGATCTTGGTGAGGCGCGGCACTTCCATGACCGACTTGTAACCGAACTTTTCAACCAGTTGCGGCACAACCTTTTCTTTATAAATCTCTTGCAGACGAGCCATTTTTTAACTCCGCGTCAGGCGTTCAACGTGGCGCCGGTCGACTTCAAGAAGCGAACCTTCTTGCCGTCTTCGACCTTGATGCCAACGCGTGATGCCTTGCCGTTCGCGTCGACCAATGCGACGTTCGAAATATGCAGCGGCATCGTTTTGGCTTCCACGCCGCCCGTCGTACCCTTCATCGGGTTCGGCTTCACGTGCTTCTTGACGAGGTTGATGCCCTCGACCGTCACACGGTCTTCCGCAACGACCAGCACGGTGCCGCGCTTGCCCTTGTCCTTGCCGGTGATGACGATGACTTCGTCACCTTTGCGAATCTTGTTCATCGCGACTCCTTACAGCACTTCCGGCGCGAGCGAAACGATCTTCATGAATCGTTCGCTACGCAGTTCACGCGTGACCGGCCCGAAGATACGCGTGCCGATCGGCTCGAGCTTCGTATTCAAAAGAACGGCGGCATTGCCGTCGAACTTGATCAGCGAGCCATCCTGGCGGCGCACGCCCTTGGCCGTGCGAACGACCACGGCGTTATAAATTTCGCCCTTCTTCACGCGTCCGCGCGGCGTCGCTTCCTTGACGGTCACCTTGATGATGTCGCCAATGCTAGCGTAACGACGCTTCGAGCCGCCGAGCACCTTGATGCACATGACTTCACGTGCACCCGTGTTGTCGGCCACTTCAAGCCGAGTTTCGGTCTGGATCATGGTTTATCTTTCCCAACTTAATCCGGTCGCACCACCATGGCACATCCGGTCAGTCTTGGTCCCGTCAGCCAATCGGCTGCTTGGGTTAGAACAGGCAGCGAGGGCAGACGAAACCCGCCATCGCAATCCGGTGAATCTGTCGATACAGGCTGGCGCCTGAACCGGCTTCCCCCACCAGTTTCGCCCGCGACGGGGCTCCCACAAAGAGGGAAGACCGAGATTATAACAAACAATCTCGGTCTTGCAAGCGAAACTTACTGCGACACTAACGACTTACTGCGTCGCCGTACTTCTACTTCAGATCACGCGAGCCGCTTCGAGCAACTTCGACACAACCCAGGCTTTCGTCTTCGAGATCGGACGGGTTTCCTGGATTTCGACGAGGTCGCCTTCGTTGTACGTGTTCGCGTCATCATGCGCGTGATACTTCTTCGAGCGCACGACGTACTTGCCGTAGATCGGATGCTTCACGCGGTGCTCGACCAGCACGGTAACCGTCTTGTCCATCTTGTTGCTGACGACCTTGCCGACCAGCGTCCGCTTGAGCGAGGTTTTTACGCTATCGTTCATTTCTGGTTCGCCTTTTCAGTCAGGACAGTCCGCACACGTGCGATGTCGCGACGAACCTTCTTCAGCTGGCTCGTGTTAGTGAGCTGCTGGGTCGCGAGTTGCATGCGCAGGCCGAATTGCGCCTTCAGCAGGTCCGACAGCTCTTGGTTGAGCGCGGCCTGGTCCTTCTGGTGAAGTTCAGATGCCTTCATCGTTTACTCCTTAGGCGCCGAGCTGGCGAATCACGAAGTTCGTCTTGAGCGGCAGCTTGGCTGCAGCCAGACGGAACGCTTCGCGCGCCAGTTCTTCGGAGACACCGTCCATTTCGTACAGCATCTTGCCCGGTTGAATTTCCGCGACGTAGTACTCAGGGTTACCCTTACCGTTACCCATACGCACTTCGGCCGGCTTTTGCGAAATCGGCTTGTCCGGGAAAATGCGGATCCAGATCCGGCCGCCACGCTTGATGTGACGCGTCATGGCACGACGCGCCGCTTCGATCTGACGCGCGGTCAAACGGCCGCGACCGATAGCCTTCAGACCGTACTCACCGAACGACACCGCGTTGCCGCGCGTCGCCTTGCCGGTGTTACGACCCTTCTGCTCTTTGCGATACTTTCTGCGTTTCGGTTGCAGCATCGTTATTCTCCACTCTTCGCGTCACCGCCGGCGCCACCACGACGGGGACCGCCGCGGCGTGCACCAGCCGGCGCACCTTCACCGTCACGGCGCGGACGGCGATCGCCACCCGGACGTGCGTTGCGACGCGGACGCTTCTCTTCCGCGACTTCTTCCACCACCGGCGCTTCGTTACGGCCGAGGGTGTCGCCCTTGTAGACCCACACCTTCACGCCGATGATGCCGTACGTGGTCTTCGCTTCCGACGTCGCGTAGTCGATATCGGCGCGCAGCGTATGGAGGGGCACGCGGCCTTCGCGATACCACTCGGTACGTGCAATTTCGATACCGTTCAGACGGCCCGCGCTCATGATCTTGATGCCTTGGGCGCCAAGACGCATCGCGTTTTGCATCGCACGCTTCATCGCGCGGCGGAACATGATCCGGCGCTCGAGCTGCTGCGTGATGGAATCGGCGATCAGCTGAGCATCGGTTTCCGGCTTGCGGATTTCTTCGATGTTGACGTGAACCGGAACGCCCATGCGCTTTTGCAGCTCGGCCTTCAGCAGTTCGATGTCTTCGCCCTTCTTGCCGATCACGACACCCGGACGCGAGCTGAAAATCGTGATGCGTGCGTTCTTTGCAGGACGCTCGATCACCACGCGGCCGACGGACGCGTTCTTCAGCTTCTTCTTCAGGTATTCACGAACACCGATGTCTTCCTGCAACATCGCCGCGAAATTGTTGTTGTTCGCGTACCAGCGCGACGCCCAATTGCGGCTGACGGCCAAACGGAAGCCAGTCGGATGAATTTTCTGTCCCATCGTATGGCTCCTTAATTCCCGACCGTCACAGTGATGTGACAGGATTGCTTCTCGATGCGGTTACCACGACCCTTTGCGCGCGCGGTAAAACGCTTCAGCGAAGCGGCCTTGTCGACGTAGATGCTCGTGATCTTGAGCTCGTCGATGTCGGCGCCTTCGTTGTGTTCCGCATTCGCGATCGCAGACAGCACGACCTTCTTGACGATACCCGCCGCCTTCTTCGGCGAGAACGTCAGGACGTTCAGCGCCTTGTCGACCGGCAAACCACGAATCTGGTCAGCCACAAGGCGCGTTTTCTGCGCCGAGATGCGGGCACCGCGATGAATTGCTTTCACTTCCATCTTGATAGCCCCTTATTTCTTGGCCTTCTTGTCGGCCGCGTGACCCTTGAACGTACGGGTCAGTGCGAACTCGCCAAGCTTGTGGCCGACCATGTTTTCCGTCACATACACCGGAACATGCTGACGGCCGTTGTGAACGGCGATCGTCAGACCGATGAAGTCCGGCAGAATCGTCGAACGACGCGACCAGGTCTTGATTGGTTTCTTGTCACGCGTAGATGCGGCCGACTCAACTTTCTTCAGCAAATGAGCGTCGCAGAACGGACCTTTTTTAGCAGAACGTGTCATTGCCTACTCCTTAACGCTTGTGACGGCGCTGGACGATCATCGTCGTCGTGCGCTTGTTGCTGCGGGTGCGATAACCCTTCGTCGGCGTGCCCCACGGGCTCACCGGATCGCGACCTGCTGCCGTCTTACCTTCACCACCGCCGTGCGGGTGATCGACCGGGTTCATTGCAACGCCGCGCACCGTCGGGCGGATACCGCGCCAGCGGTTCGCGCCTGCCTTACCGATTTGACGGAGGCTGTGCTCTTCGTTGCCAACTTCACCAATCGTCGCGCGGCACTCGACGTGCACGCGGCGAATTTCGCCCGAACGCAGACGGACCTGCGCGTAGACGCCTTCGCGAGCCAGCAGCATGGCCGACGTACCGGCCGAACGTGCGATCTGCGCGCCCTTGCCCGGCAACATTTCGATGCAGTGGATCGTCGTACCGACCGGGATATTGCGGATCGGCAGGGTGTTACCCGCGCGAATCGGCGCTTCCGAGCCCGACATCAGCTGCGTGCCAACCGTCACGCCCTTCGGCGCGATGATGTAGCGGCGCTCGCCGTCTGCGTACAGAACCAGCGCGATGTTCGCGCTACGGTTCGGGTCGTACTCGAGACGCTCGACCTTCGCCGCGATGCCGTCCTTGTTGCGACGGAAATCGACGATACGATAGTGTTGCTTGTGACCACCGCCCTGGTGACGCGTGGTGATGCGGCCGTTGTTGTTACGGCCCGCCGACTTGGATTGCGAGTCGAGCAGCGCTGCGTGCGGCTTGCCCTTATGCAGATCCTTGTTGACGATCTTGACCATCGCGCGGCGACCCGGCGAGGTCGGCTTAACTTTCACGATTGCCATGGTTACTTGGCCTCCGCTTCAAAGTTGATTTCCTGGCCGGGCTTCAGGCAGACGTATGCCTTCTTCACGTCCTTGCGCTTGCCGTTGAAACGGCCGAAGCGCTTGGCTTTGCCTTTCGTGACGAGCACGTTGACGGAATTGACTTCGACCTTGAACAGCAGCTCGACAGCAGCCTTGACTTCCTGCTTCGTGGCGTCCGGCGCGACTTCGAACACGACTTGTTCGTTCTTGTCGGCAACCAGCGTCGCCTTTTCGGAGATCACCGGCGCGAGCAGAACTTGCATCAAACGATGATCGTTTTTGCGAACTTCGCTCATGACAGCAACTCCTCGATCTGAGCGACCGCAGCCTTCGTGATCAGAATCTTCTTGAAGTAGATCAGCGAGAGCGGGTCGGCGTAACGCGGCTCGACAACCGCCACGTGGGCCAGGTTGCGCGACGCGAGGTACAGGTTTTCGTCAACCGTATCGGTAATGACCAACACGGAGTCGAGACCCATCGCCTTGAATTTTTCGGCCAACAGCTTGGTCTTCGGCGCTTCGAGCGCGAGATCCTCGACCACCGAGATGCGGCCTTCGCGAGCCAACTGCGAGAAGATCGAGCAGAGGCCTGCGCGATGCATCTTCTTGTTGACCTTGTGCGAGAAGTTTTCTTCCGGCGAGTTCGGGAAAATGCGACCACCGCCACGCCACAGCGGGCTCGACGACATACCGGCACGAGCGCGGCCCGTACCCTTCTGACGCCACGGCTTCTTGGTGGTGTGCTTGACCTGCTCACGGTCCTTCTGAGCGCGGTTGCCGCTGCGTGCGTTGGCTTGATAAGCCACCACGACCTGGTGAATCAGGGCTTCGTTGTAATCGCGACCGAACACGACGTCCGATGCGGTCACGCCAGCGCCTTCCTGACCATTGGCATTCAGGAGCTTAAGTTCCATTATTTCGCTCCTTTCACAGCACGCGTCTTGACAGCCGGGGTCACGAAGACCTTGCCGCCCTTCGCACCCGGAACAGCACCGCGAACGAGCAGCAGATTGCGCTCAGCGTCGATGCGGGCGATTTCGAGATTTTGCACCGTGACGGTTTCGTCACCGAGGTGACCCGTCATGCGCTTGCCGGGGAACACACGACCCGGATCCTGTGCCATACCGATCGAACCCGGAACGTTGTGCGAACGCGAGTTACCGTGCGTTGCGCGGCCCGAGGCGAAGTTGTAGCGCTTGATGGTACCGGCGTAGCCCTTACCGATCGACGTGCCTTGCACGTCAACCTTCTGGCCGACTTCGAAAATGTCCGTACCGACAACGGCGCCGTTCGACAGTTCACCTGCCTTGGCTGCGTCGATATGGAATTCCTTGAGAATTTCACCGGCTTGAACACCGGCTTTGGCGAGATGACCCGCCAGCGGCTTCGTCACGCGCGATGCGCGGCGAGTACCGAATGCAACCTGAACGGCGGCATAGCCATCCGTTTCAACGGTCTTGATCTGCGTCACGCGGTTGTCCGACACGTCCAGCACGGTGACGGGGATCGAATCCCCTTCAGGCGTGAAGATACGGGTCATGCCAACCTTGCGACCTACGAGTCCAAGGCTCATCGTTTTCTCCATTCCCGACTGCGATTGGTCGGGGCTGATTACAAAATGCCCGCCGCGCTTACGAACTTGCGCCCGAAAC
Organism: Caballeronia grimmiae; assembly: GCF_022879615.1. Taxonomy (NCBI): domain Bacteria; kingdom Pseudomonadati; phylum Pseudomonadota; class Betaproteobacteria; order Burkholderiales; family Burkholderiaceae; genus Caballeronia; species Caballeronia grimmiae. Next base: position 281,856 of record NZ_CP084271.1, on the reverse strand, counting down.
CCGACAGACTTTTTTGCGCAAATGCGCGAAAAGCCTTGGAGTATAACAAGGCTTTTCGTTTTCTGCAAGCAATCAAAGACTTAGCTCCGTCCGGCATGCCGGCGGAGCTTTGTAGGCTTACTGCAGCTTGATTTCGACGTCCACACCGGCCGGCAGATCGAGCTTCATCAGCGCGTCGACCGTCTTGTCGGTCGGATCGACGATGTCCATCAGGCGCTGGTGCGTACGGATTTCGAGCTGGTCGCGCGACGTCTTGTTGACGTGCGGCGAACGCAGGATGTCAAAACGCTGAATACGCGTCGGCAGCGGCACCGGGCCACGGACGATCGCGCCAGTCCGCTTCGCCGTATCGACGATCTCGGCTGCCGATTGATCGATCAGGCGATAGTCGAAAGCCTTCAGACGAATGCGGATTTTCTGGTTCTGCATGACAATTCCTTAAAAAGAGCGAGGCGGTGTTGCGCCGCCGATTTGGCAAAAGAGCGAGGGACCGGATATTCGCTGAGGGCGAACACCCGGCCCCGGTCACATTACTTCTGTACTACGACTTCGAGTAAGACCGAGATTTTACTCGATAATCTTAGCAACGACACCTGCGCCGACGGTACGGCCGCCTTCACGGATAGCGAAGCGCAGACCTTCTTCCATGGCGATCGGGGCGATCAGCTTGACCGTGATCGACACGTTGTCGCCCGGCATCACCATTTCCTTGTCCTTCGGCAGCTCGATCGAGCCCGTCACGTCCGTCGTACGGAAGTAGAACTGCGGACGGTAGTTGTTGAAGAACGGCGTGTGGCGGCCGCCTTCGTCCTTGCTCAGCACGTACACTTCAGCGGTGAAGTGCGTGTGCGGCGTGATCGAACCCGGCTTGGCCAGCACCTGGCCACGCTCGACGTCTTCACGCTTCGTGCCGCGCAGCAGGATACCGACGTTGTCGCCCGCCTGACCTTGGTCGAGCAGCTTGCGGAACATTTCCACGCCCGTGCAAGTGGTCTTGACCGTCGGCTTGATACCGACGATTTCGATTTCCTCGCCGACCTTCACCACGCCGCGCTCGACGCGACCCGTCACCACCGTGCCGCGACCCGAGATCGAGAACACGTCTTCCACCGGCATCAGGAACGAACCGTCAACTGCACGTTCCGGCGTCGGGATGTACGTGTCCAGCGCGTCGGCCAGGTTCATGATCGCCACTTCGCCCAGCTCGCCCGTGTCGCCTTCCAGCGCCAGCTTGGCCGAACCCTTGATGATCGGCGTGTCGTCGCCCGGGAAGTCGTACTTCGACAGAAGCTCGCGCACTTCCATTTCGACCAGCTCGAGCAGCTCGGCGTCGTCGACCATGTCGCACTTGTTCAGGAACACGATGATGTACGGCACACCGACCTGACGCGCCAGCAGGATGTGCTCACGCGTTTGCGGCATCGGGCCGTCGGCGGCCGAGCACACCAGGATTGCGCCGTCCATCTGCGCCGCGCCCGTGATCATGTTCTTCACGTAGTCGGCGTGGCCCGGGCAGTCGACGTGTGCGTAGTGGCGGTTAGCCGTTTCGTACTCGACGTGCGCGGTGTTGATGGTGATACCACGTGCCTTTTCTTCCGGCGCTGCATCGATCTGGTCGTATGCCTTTGCTTCGCCGCCGAACTTCTTGGTCAGCACCGTCGTGATCGCTGCCGTCAGCGTGGTCTTGCCGTGGTCAACGTGACCGATCGTGCCCACGTTCACGTGCGGCTTGGTCCGCTCGAATTTACCTTTTGCCATGATTACCTTCGTTCAAAGATTGTTTATCGGTTAGAGCTTGTGGCTTGCGCCGAATGACTCTGGGGTATTACTTACCCTTGGCGTTGATGATCGCGTCGGCGACGTTACGCGGAGCTTCAGCATAGTGCTTGAATTCCATCGTGTACGTTGCACGGCCTTGCGTCAGCGAACGCAGCGAGGTCGAATAGCCGAACATTTCGGACAGCGGCACTTCGGCGCGCACGATCTTGCCGCCGCCAACCATGTCTTCCATGCCCTGGACGATACCGCGACGGCCGGACAAATCGCCCATCACGTTGCCCATGTAGTCTTCCGGCGTTTCGACTTCCACGGCCATCATCGGTTCGAGGATGACCGGGCTTGCCTTGCGCATTGCTTCCTTGAAGGCCATCGAGCCGGCCATGCGGAACGCGTTTTCGTTCGAGTCGACGTCGTGGTACGAACCGAACGTCAGGTGAACCTTCACGTCCACAACCGGGAAGCCAGCCAGCACGCCCGACTTCAGCGTTTCCTGGATACCCTTGTCCACGGCCGGGATGTATTCGCGCGGGATCACGCCGCCCTTGATCTCGTCCAGGAACTCGTAGCCCTTGCCCTGCTCGTTCGGCTCCAGCGTGATGACCGCGTGACCGTACTGGCCGCGACCACCCGACTGCTTGACGAACTTGCCGTCGACATCGGCGGCCGTCGTGCGAATGGTTTCGCGGTACGCAACCTGCGGCTTGCCGACGGTTGCTTCCACGTTGAATTCGCGCTTCATACGGTCGACCAGAATTTCGAGGTGGAGCTCGCCCATGCCCGAAATGATGGTCTGGCCCGATTCTTCGTCCGTTTGAACGCGGAACGACGGGTCTTCCTGCGCGAGACGGTTCAGCGCCAGGCCCATCTTTTCCTGGTCAGCCTTCGTCTTCGGCTCGACTGCCTGCGAAATCACCGGTTCCGGGAAAATCATGCGTTCCAGAACGATCGGGCTTGCCGGGTCGCACAGCGTATCGCCGGTCGTCGCTTCCTTCAGGCCGACGGCCGCGGCGATGTCGCCTGCGCGCACTTCCTTGATTTCTTCACGCTGATTCGCGTGCATCTGCAGAATACGGCCCAGACGTTCCTTCTTGTCCTTGGTCGCGTTCAGGATGGTATCGCCCGAATTCACGACACCCGAGTACACGCGGAAGAAGATCAATTGACCAACGAACGGGTCGGTCATGATCTTGAACGCCAGCGCCGAGAACTTCTCGTCGTCGGCTGCGCGACGCTCGCCCCGCTCGCCGCTTTCCAGTTCGCCCGTGACCGGGGGAATGTCGATCGGCGACGGCAGGAAGTCGATGACCGCGTCGAGCATGCGCTGCACGCCCTTGTTCTTGAACGCGGTGCCGCACAGCATCGGCTGAATTTCGCACGCGATGGTCCGGTCGCGGATCGCCTTGACGATTTCCGCTTCGCTCAGCTCTTCGCCGCCGAGGTACTTTTCCATCAGCTCTTCGCTGGCTTCAGCAGCGGACTCGATCATCTTCTCGCGCCACTCGTTGCACGAGTCAACGAGTTCAGCCGGGATGTCGACGTAGTCGAACTTCGTGCCTTGCGACGCTTCGTCCCAAATGATCGCTTTCATCTTCAGCAGATCGACGACGCCCTTGAAGCTCTCTTCCGAGCCGATCGGCACCACGACGGGAACCGGGTTCGCCTTCAGGCGGGTCTTCAGCTGGTCGTAGACCTTGAAGAAGTTCGCGCCGGTACGGTCCATCTTGTTGACGAACGCGAGACGGGGAACCTTGTACTTGTTCGCCTGACGCCACACGGTTTCCGACTGCGGCTGCACGCCGCCCACTGCGCAGTAGACCATGCACGCGCCGTCGAGGACGCGCATCGAGCGCTCCACTTCGATCGTGAAGTCGACGTGCCCCGGGGTGTCGATGATGTTGATGCGGTGCTCGGGATAGTTGCCGCCCATGCCCTTCCAGAAGGCCGTGGTAGCAGCCGACGTGATGGTGATGCCGCGCTCCTGCTCCTGCTCCATCCAGTCCATCGTTGCTGCGCCGTCGTGAACTTCGCCGATCTTGTGGTTCACGCCCGTGTAGAACAGGATGCGCTCGGTCGTCGTCGTCTTGCCGGCGTCGATGTGAGCGCTAATACCGATGTTGCGGTAGCGCTCGATAGGTGTCTTGCGAGCCACTTTGGATCCTTTATTCGGTCGACGCGCCGGATCATTGCTTATGAACCGGCAGCGCCCTAACACAAACGGGCGAGGCGCCTGAAACAGCGCACCCGCCCTGATTTTTCCGTTTGCTCTACGAGCGGGAGCTTAGAAACGGAAATGCGAGAATGCCTTGTTGGCCTCGGCCATGCGGTGAACTTCGTCGCGCTTCTTCATCGCGCCGCCGCGGCCTTCAGCCGCTTCGGAGAGCTCACCTGCCAGGCGCAGGGCCATCGACTTTTCGCTGCGCTTCTTCGCGGCTTCACGCAACCAACGCATCGCCAATGCCATACGACGCGAGGGACGCACTTCGACCGGAACTTGATAGTTCGCACCACCAACGCGGCGGCTCTTCACTTCGACCACCGGCTTCACGTTGTTGAGCGCGACCGTGAACACTTCCAGCGGGTCCTTGCCACCCTTGGTCTGGATCTGTTCAAAAGCGCCGTACACGATACGCTCGGCAACCGACTTCTTGCCGGAGAGCATCAGCACGTTCATGAACTTGGCTACATCTACGTTGCCGAACTTCGGATCCGGCAACACTTCCCGCTTGGGGACTTCGCGACGACGCGGCATGATTCTTCCTTTACTTTTTTCAGTTGGAGCGTTGTTCGCTCCGCGGCCACCAACTAACCCGATCCATCTCTCGACTAAACCAGCTTGGCCGGGTGACCACTTACTCGATAGCACCGGCACTTCCGGCACCACCGCCTTTACCGCCTTGCGGCGACCTCATACGACTGCAACAGCTGGCTATTACTTGCCAGCCTTGGCACGCTTCGCACCGTACTTCGAGCGAGCTTGCTTACGATCCTTGACGCCCTGGGTATCCAGCGAGCCGCGAACCATGTGGTAACGCACACCCGGCAAGTCCTTCACACGGCCGCCGCGAATCAGCACGACCGAGTGTTCCTGCAGGTTGTGGCCTTCACCGCCGATGTACGAAATGACTTCGAAGCCATTCGTGAGGCGAACTTTTGCAACTTTACGAAGTGCCGAGTTCGGCTTCTTCGGCGTCGTCGTGTACACGCGGGTGCACACGCCGCGACGCTGCGGGCAGTCCTGCAGGGCCGGCGACTTGCTCTTCGTCGTTTCCGACGTGCGGCCTTTGCGAACCAGTTGATTGATGGTTGGCATTGTCTAATCCTAAAAATGAACAAAATCGGCGCGATTCCGAACGGGCAAAGCGTGAAGAACCGCGCGTCTGACCTTCTCGTGGATGGATTCGCCTGGACTGACCGGCTTTAGGCCGCGTCCGAAACTTCCCCAAGAACGAGAACCTAGCATGATATTCTGAAAATCCCAATGCGGTCAACACGTTGCGTGAATTAATGCGCAACGCGCCGCGAGAACGTCAATCCGCGCCGACCACGTCGAGCAGTTCGTCGCCGAAACGCTCCAGTTTTCGCACGCCGATGCCGGGGATATGCCGCAGGTCGTCGATGGTGTCAGGATCACTGCGGGCGATTTCGGCGAGCGTCGCGTCGTGAAAGATGACGTAGGCCGGCACGCCGTCGCTCTTCGCGGTTTCCGAGCGCCAGGTCCGCAAGCGTTCCCAGCGCGCCTTCTCGCGCGCGGACATGCCCGCCGTCGGATCGGCGCGTTCGCCGGTGCGCCCCGACGATTGCCGGTTGCGCACCGGCTTCACGTACTTGCGCAGCGTGACGCGTTCCTCGCCCTTGAGCACCGGCTTGCTCGCGTCGGTGAGAACGAGCGCGCCGAAGCCGTCGTGATCGACGGCGAGATAGCCGAACGCGACGAGCTGCCGGAACACCGCGCGCCATTCCTGCTCGGACAGCGCCGCGCCGACGCCGAAAGTCGAAATCTTCTCGTGGCCACGTTGCAGCACTTTTTCGCTACGCGTCCCGCGCAGGATGTCAATCAGATGCCCCGCGCCGAAATGGAAGCCGCTCGCCTTGTGTGCGCGATAGACACACGACAGCGCCATCTGCGCTTCGCGCGTGGCATCGAAGGATGCGGGCGGCTCCAGACATGTGTCGCAGTTTCCGCATGGCGTGCTCGTCTCGCCGAAGTACGCGAGCAGGCGCACGCGCCGGCACGTCGCGGCTTCGCAGAGGCCCAAAAGCGCATCGAGCTTGCCGCCCTGGACACGCTTGTGGGCGTCGTCTGCATCGGACTCGTCGATCATCCTGCGTTGCTGCACGACGTCGCCCAGACCGTAGGCCATCCATGCGTTCGCGGGCATTCCGTCGCGGCCCGCCCGGCCGGTTTCCTGATAGTAGCCCTCGACGCTCTTTGGCAAGTCCAGATGCGCGACGAAGCGCACGTCCGGTTTGTCGATGCCCATGCCGAACGCAATCGTCGCGCACATGACGATGCCTTCCTCGCGCTGAAACATCTCCTGATGCTTCTGCCGCGTTTCGAACTCCATGCCCGCGTGATACGGCAGCGCGCGGAGGCCCTGCCCTTTGAGCCATTCGGCGGTCTCTTCTACTTTCCGGCGCGAGAGGCAATAGACCACGCCCGCGTCGGTCGTGCCGTCGCCGTTCGCGTGCTCCGCGCGAATGAAATCGAGCAGCTGCGAGCGCGCGTTGTCCTTCTCGACGATCCGATAACGAATATTCGGCCGATCGAAGCTGGACACGAAAATGCGTGCATCGTCGAGCGCCAGCCGATGCACGATTTCGTCGCGCGTGATCGCGTCGGCGGTCGCCGTCAGCGCGATGCGCGGGACGTTCGGAAACCGCTCATGCAGCACGGAGAGCTGAATGTACTCGGGCCGGAAATCGTGGCCCCACTGCGAGACGCAGTGCGCCTCGTCGATGGCGAACAGGCCGACCGGCGAACTGTCGAGCAGATCGAGGAAGCGCGGAGTCATCAGGCGCTCGGGCGCCACGTAGAGCAAGTCGATCGACCCATTGCGCAGCGCGCGCTCGGTGGCGGCGGCTTCAGCGCCCGATAGCGTCGAATTGAGATATGCGGCGCGCACGCCGACTTCGGTGAGCGCCGCGACCTGATCCTGCATCAGCGCGATCAGCGGCGACACGACGATTCCCGCGCCGAGACCCGCTTCCTTCCGCACCAGCGACGGAATCTGATAGCACAACGATTTGCCGCCGCCCGTCGGCATCAGCACGAGCGAATCGCCGCCGTTGGCAACGTGCTCGACGATCTCCGCCTGCTGTCCGCGAAACGCCGGATAGCCGAAAACTTCATTGAGGATCTGGAGCGAACGGGTCATAGCGGAGGCGCGAACTGCGGCAACGGGGAATATCGGATTTTATCAACGCACGCTCGAATGCCACGCGGTCATCGTGACGTTGGCTGTTCGGACGAGGTGCGTTACGAAAACGCGAGGTGAAAAAAAAACCGCCCGGCGCGTACCGGGCGGTTTGAGGGTGCTACGAGAAACGCGGCTCGCTTACTCGTTGGTATGCGGCTGCTGCTCCGCTGCCGGGGTTTCCGGCGTACCGAAATCGAATGCCTCTTCGGCAGCGATCTGGTCGAAGCGTTCGCGATCCGCCGACTCCTTCGTCTTGCGCGCCTTGTGGAACGCGAGACCCGTACCGGCCGGAATCAGACGGCCGACGATCACGTTTTCCTTCAGGCCCCGCAGGTCGTCGCGCTTGCCCATGATCGCAGCTTCGGTCAGCACGCGAGTGGTTTCCTGGAACGACGCCGCCGAGATGAACGAATCCGTCGACAGCGACGCCTTCGTAATACCCAGCAGCACGTTCTCGTAGGTCGCCGGACGCTTGTCTTCCGCGATCATGCGGTCGTTCTCGTCGAGCATGTCCGATCGCTCCACTTGTTCGCCCGGAATGAAGCGCGTATCGCCGTTGTCGGTGATCTGAACACGGCGCAGCATCTGACGCACGATCACTTCGATGTGCTTGTCGTTGATCTTCACGCCCTGCAGACGGTACACGTCCTGCACTTCGTCCACGATGTAACGCGACAGCGCCTCGATACCCTGCAGACGCAGGATGTCGTGCGGATCAGCCGGACCGTCGACGATCATTTCGCCCTTGTTGACGACCTGACCATCGTGCACCAGCACCTGCTTTTCCTTCGCGATCAGGAACTCGTGCTGATTGCCCTCGAGGTCCGTGATGACGAGACGCTGCTTGCCCTTCGTGTCCTTACCGAACGACGTCGTGCCCGTGACTTCCGCCAGAATGCCGGCGTCCTTCGGCGAGCGCGCTTCGAACAGTTCGGCCACACGCGGCAGACCACCGGTAATGTCACGTGTCTTCTGCGCTTCAACCGGGATACGCGCCAGCACTTCACCGACCTGCACTTGCTGACCATCCTTAACGGTGATCAGTGCGCCGACCTGGAAGCCGATCTGCACCGAATGCTCGGTGTTCGGGATCTTCACTTCCTCGCCGTTCGCGTCGAGCAGCTTGACCTGCGGACGCACGCTCTTGCCAGCCTGCGAGCCGCGGCGCTTCGCATCGATCACGACGAGGGTCGAAAGACCGGTCACGTCGTCGATCTGCTTGGCAACCGTCACGCCTTCTTCGACGTTCTCGAACTTCACCGTACCGCCCCACTCGGTGATGATCGGACGCGTCAGCGGATCCCACTGCGCGAGTTGCGCGCCGGCCTTAATTTGCGCGCCGTCGAGTTGCAGCAGCGTCGCGCCGTACGGCACTTTGTGACGCTCACGCTCGCGACCGAAGTCGTCCGCGATGATCGCCTCGCCCGAACGCGAGATGACAACCTGCTCGCCCTTCGCGTTAGTGACGTAGCGCATCGTGGCCGTGAAACGCACCGTACCGTTCGACTTCGCTTCCACCGTCGATGCAACCGCCGCACGCGACGCCGCACCACCGATGTGGAAAGTACGCATCGTGAGCTGCGTGCCCGGTTCGCCGATCGACTGCGCCGCGATCACGCCGACCGCTTCGCCGACGTTCACGCGCGAACCACGACCCAGGTCGCGGCCGTAGCACGAGGCGCACAGGCCGTAACGCGTTTCGCAGGTCAGCGGCGTACGCACGCGCACTTCGTCGATGCCGAGGCGCTCGATCTCTTCCACCGCGTCTTCGTCGAGCAGTTCGCCCGACGCGTACATCGTTTCTTGCGTTTCCGGATTGACCACGTCCGCCACCGCGACGCGACCGAGAATGCGGTCACGCAGCGCTTCGACGACTTCACCGCCTTCGACCAGCGCCTTCATCGCCACGCCGTTCGACGTGCCGCAATCTTCTTCGACCACGACCAGATCCTGCGTCACGTCGACGAGACGACGCGTCAGGTAACCCGAGTTCGCCGTCTTCAGCGCCGTATCCGCCAGACCCTTACGTGCCCCGTGCGTCGAGATGAAGTACTGCAGCACGTTCAGGCCTTCGCGGAAGTTCGCGGTAATCGGCGTTTCGATGATCGAGCCGTCCGGCTTCGCCATCAGGCCGCGCATACCGGCGAGCTGACGAATCTGCACAGCGGAACCACGGGCGCCCGAGTCGGCCATCATGTAGATGGAGTTGAACGACTCCTGCTTCGTTTCCTTGCCTTCGCGATCCACCACGGGCTCGGTTGCGAGCTGCTCCATCATCGCCTTGCCGACCGCTTCCGACGTCGCCGACCAAATGTCGACCACGTTGTTATAGCGCTCTTGCGCGGTGACGAGACCCGACATGTACTGACGGTCGTACTCCTTCACCTTCTTCGCGGCGTCGCCGACGATCGTCTCTTTCTGCGGCGGAACGAGCATGTCGTCCACGCAGATCGAGATGCCGGCGCGCGTTGCAAGACGGAAACCCATCTGCATGAGCTGGTCGGCGAAGATCACCGTCTCGCGCAGACCGCACTTGCGGAACGCCGTGTTGATCAGGCGCGAGATTTCCTTCTTCTTCAGCGGCTTGTTCAGCACCGAGAACGGCAGGCCCGGCGGCAGAATCTCCGACAGGATCGAACGGCCGACGGTCGTCGCGTACAGCGTGATCTTCGGCACGAACTTCGGCGCGCCTTCGCTCTGATCTTCGTTCGCCACCATTTCGGTGATGCGGACGTTGACGCGCGAAGCCAGCTCGACTTCCTTGTTCTCGTACGCACGAATCACTTCGGACACGCCCGTGAACGTCAGGCCTTCGCCCTTGCCGTTCACCGCTTCACGCGATGCGTAATACAGGCCGAGCACGATATCCTGCGACGGCACGATCGACGGATCGCCGTTGGCCGGGAACAGGACGTTGTTCGACGCCAGCATCAGCGTGCGCGCTTCCATCTGCGCTTCAAGCGACAGCGGCACGTGCACGGCCATCTGGTCACCGTCGAAGTCGGCGTTGAACGCCGCGCAAACGAGCGGGTGCAGCTGGATTGCCTTACCTTCGATCAGCACCGGCTCGAAAGCCTGAATGCCGAGACGGTGCAGCGTCGGTGCGCGGTTCAGCATGACCGGATGTTCGCGAATGACTTCTTCGAGAATGTCCCACACCACCGGCGTCTGGTTCTCGACTTCCTTCTTCGCGGCCTTGATGGTCGTCGCGACGCCCATCACTTCCAGCTTGTTGAAGATGAAAGGCTTAAACAGTTCGAGCGCCATCAGCTTCGGCAGACCGCACTGATGCAGCTTGAGCGTCGGACCCACAACGATGACCGAACGGCCCGAGTAGTCGACACGCTTTCCGAGCAAGTTCTGACGGAAACGACCGCCCTTGCCCTTGATCATGTCGGCGAGCGACTTCAACGGACGCTTGTTCGCACCCGTCATGGCCTTCCCGCGACGACCGTTGTCGAGCAGCGAATCGACGGCTTCCTGCAGCATCCGCTTTTCGTTGCGGACGATGATTTCAGGCGCCTTCAGTTCGAGCAGACGCTTCAGCCGGTTGTTACGGTTGATCACGCGGCGATACAGGTCGTTCAGGTCCGACGTCGCGAAACGGCCGCCGTCGAGCGGCACGAGCGGACGCAGTTCCGGCGGCAGCACCGGCAGCACTTCGAGCACCATCCAGTCAGGCTTGATGCCCGAACGCTGGAAGGCCTCGAGCACCTTCAGGCGCTTCGCGTACTTCTTGATCTTCGCTTCGGAGCCGGTGTTCTTCAGTTCCGTGCGCAGCGTTTCGACCTGTTCGTCGATGTTGATAGCGCGCAGCAACTCGCGCACGCCTTCCGCGCCCATCTCGGCACGGAACTCGTCACCGTACTCTTCGACCTTGTTGTAGTAATCCTCTTCGGTCATGATCTGCCGCGCTTTCAGCGGCGTCATGCCCGGATCGATGACTACGTATGCTTCGAAGTACAGCACGCGCTCGATGTCGCGCAGCGTCATGTCGAGGACCATGCCCAGACGCGACGGCAGCGACTTCAGGAACCAGATGTGCGCGACCGGCGAGGCCAGCTCGATGTGGCCCATCCGCTCACGGCGCACCTTCGCCAGCGTCACTTCGACGCCGCACTTTTCACAGATCACGCCACGGTGCTTCAGGCGCTTGTACTTGCCGCACAGGCACTCGTAGTCCTTGATCGGCCCGAAAATCTTGGCGCAAAACAGACCATCCCGCTCCGGCTTGAACGTGCGGTAGTTGATGGTCTCCGGCTTCTTCACTTCGCCGAACGACCACGAACGGATCTTGTCGGGCGACGCGAGGCCGATCTTGATCGCATCAAAGACTTCTTCTTGTTGGACTTGCTTGAATAGATCGAGCAGAGCTTTCATTGCTTTCTCTCCGTAGTCCGATTAGTTGCGGTCGAGATCGATATCGATACCGAGCGAGCGGATTTCCTTCACCAACACGTTGAAGGATTCCGGCATGCCCGCGTCGATCACGTGATCGCCCTTGACCAGGTTCTCATAAACCTTGGTCCGGCCCGTCACGTCGTCCGACTTGACCGTCAGCATTTCCTGCAGCACATACGATGCGCCATACGCCTCGAGCGCCCACACTTCCATTTCACCGAAGCGCTGACCACCGAACTGCGCCTTACCACCCAGCGGCTGCTGCGTAACGAGCGAGTACGGACCGGTCGAACGCGCGTGCATCTTGTCGTCGACCAAGTGGTGCAGCTTCAGGTAGTGCATGTAGCCGACCGTGACCTTACGCTCGAACGGCTCACCCGTGCGGCCGTCGTGCAGCGTGACCTGATTTTTCGACGAGTTCATGCCCAGGTTCTGAGCGATGTCGTCCGGGAACGCCAGATCCAGCGCGCGCTCCATTTCGCCTTCCGTGGCGCCGTCGAACACCGGCGTTGCGAACGGCACGCCTTCGCGCAGATTCTTCGCGAGTTCGAGGATTTCGTCGTCGGAGAAGCTTTCCAGCTCTTCCTTGCGGCCCGACTCGTTATAGATCTGCGTCAGGAACACACGCATTTCTTCGATCTTCGCCTGACGCTGCATCATCTCGCCGATGCGCCAGCCGAGACCCTTCGCGGCCCAGCCCAGATGCACTTCGAGAATCTGACCCACGTTCATCCGCGACGGAACGCCGAGCGGGTTGAGCACGACGTCAGCCGGACGGCCATCGGCCATGTACGGCATGTCTTCGATCGGCACGATCTTCGACACGACACCCTTGTTACCGTGACGGCCCGCCATCTTGTCGCCAGGCTGCAGGCGACGCTTGACCGCGAGATACACCTTGACCATCTTCAGCACGCCCGGCGGCAGTTCGTCGCCTTGCGTGAGCTTCTTGCGCTTCTCTTCGAACGCGAGGTCGAACTGGTGACGCTTCTGCTCGATCGAGTCCTTGATCGCTTCCAACTGCGCTGCTGCTTCTTCGTCCGCGAGGCGGATGTCGAACCAGTGGTAGTGGTCGAGGTCTTCGAGGTAAGCCAGGTCGATCTTCGTGCCCTTCGCGAGCTTCTTCGGACCGCCGTTCGCGACCTTGCCGTTCAGCATGCGCGCGAGACGCTGGAACGCATCGCCTTCCACGATACGCAGCTGGTCGTTCAAGTCGAGGCGATAGCGCTTCAGTTCATCGTCGATGATCTGTTGTGCACGCTTGTCGCGCGTGATGCCTTCGCGCGTGAACACTTGCACGTCGATGACCGTGCCGCTCATGCCAGACGGCACGCGCAGCGACGTGTCCTTCACGTCGGACGCCTTCTCACCGAAGATCGCGCGCAGCAGCTTTTCTTCCGGCGTCAGCTGGGTTTCGCCCTTCGGCGTGACCTTGCCGACCAGCACGTCGCCCGCTTCGACTTCCGCGCCGATGTACACGATGCCCGACTCGTCGAGACGGCCAAGCTGCACTTCCGCGAGGTTCGAAATGTCGCGCGTGATTTCTTCCGGTCCAAGCTTCGTGTCGCGAGCGACGACGTTCAGTTCTTCGATGTGGATCGACGTGTAACGGTCGTCGGCCACGACTTTTTCCGAGATCAGGATCGAGTCTTCGAAGTTGTAGCCGTTCCACGGCATGAACGCGACCAGCATGTTCTGGCCGAGCGCGAGCTCGCCCAGATCCGTCGAGGCGCCGTCAGCCAGCACGTCGCCGCGCGCAACCTTGTCGCCCATCTTCACAATCGGACGCTGGTTGATGTTCGTGTTCTGGTTCGAACGCGTGTACTTGATCAGGTTGTAGATGTCCACGCCGACATCGCCGGCTACGGCTTCGTCGTCGTTCACGCGAATCACGATACGGCCCGCGTCGACATAGTCCACGACGCCGCCACGCATTGCCTGAACCGTCGTACCCGAGTCGACCGCCACCGTACGCTCGATGCCCGTACCGACGACCGGCTTTTCCGGACGCAGACACGGCACGGCCTGACGCTGCATGTTCGAGCCCATCAACGCGCGGTTCGCGTCGTCGTGCTCGAGGAACGGAATCAGCGACGCCGCCACCGACACGATCTGCGACGGCGCCACGTCCATGTACTGGATGCGGTCCGGCGTGACCATCATCGTTTCGCCGGCTTCACGCGACGACACGAGTTCGTCGGTCAGCGTGCCGTCTTCGCCCACTGCCGCGTTCGCCTGAGCGATCACGTAACGACCTTCTTCGATCGCCGACAGATAGTCGATCTGATCCGTCACCTTGCTATCCACGACCTTGCGATACGGCGTTTCGAGGAAGCCATATTCGTTCAGGTGCGCGTACAGCGCGAGCGAGTTGATCAGGCCGATGTTCGGACCTTCCGGCGTTTCAATCGGGCACACGCGGCCATAGTGCGTCGGGTGCACGTCGCGGACTTCGAAGCCGGCGCGCTCGCGCGTCAGACCGCCCGGGCCGAGTGCGGAAACGCGGCGCTTGTGCGTGATTTCCGACAGCGGATTGGTCTGGTCCATGAACTGCGAGAGCTGCGACGAACCGAAGAACTCGCGAATCGCCGACGAAATCGGCTTCGAGTTGATCAGGTCGTGCGGCATCAGGTTTTCGCTTTCGGCCTGGCCGAGGCGTTCCTTGACCGCGCGCTCCACACGCACGAGACCCGCGCGGAACTGGTTTTCCGCCAGTTCGCCCACGCAACGCACGCGACGGTTGCCCAAGTGGTCGATGTCGTCCACTTCGCCCTTGCCGTTGCGCAGCTCGACGAGGATCTTGATGGTCGCGAGGATGTCGTCGTCCTGCAGCGTCATCGGCCCGATGATTTCATCGCGGCCAACGCGGCGATTGAACTTCATGCGGCCGACCTTCGACAGGTCGTACGCGTCTTCGCTATAGAACAGACGGTTGAACAGCGCCTCGACCGCTTCTTCGGTCGGCGGCTCGCCCGGGCGCATCATGCGATAGATCGCAATGCGCGCGGCCATCTTGTCCGCGGTTTCGTCGATACGCAGCGTCGACGAGATGTACGGGCCTTGGTCCAGATCGTTCGTGTAGAGCGTCTGGATGTCCTTGACCTTGGCTTCGCGCAGCTTCTCGAGGACGGATTCCGTGATTTCCTCGTTGGCGTTCGCGATGACTTCGCCGGTGTCGGGATCGATCACGTTCTTCGCCAGCACGCGGCCGAGCAGATACTCCTCGGGCACCGAGATGAACTTCGTCTTGGCGTTTTCGAGGTCGCGAATGTGCTTCGCGTTGATCCGCTTGTCCTTCGTGACGATGACGTTGCCTTCGCGATCCTGAATGTCGAAGCGCGCGACTTCACCACGCAGACGCTCCGGCACGAACTCCATCTGCGCGCCTTCGTTCATCAGCGCGAAGTTGTCGAACACGAAGAAGTTCGCGAGGATCTGTTCCGGCGAAAGACCGATGGCCTTCAGCAGGATCGTGACCGGCATCTTGCGACGACGGTCGACGCGGAAGTACAGCACGTCCTTCGGGTCGAATTCGAAGTCGAGCCACGAACCGCGGTAAGGAATGATCCGCGCCGAGAACAGCAGCTTGCCGGAACTATGCGTCTTGCCTTTGTCGTGCTCGAAGAACACGCCAGGCGAACGGTGGAGCTGCGACACGATCACGCGCTCAGTACCGTTGATGACGAACGAGCCAGTCGGCGTCATGAGCGGAATTTCGCCCATGTACACTTCCTGCTCCTTCACTTCCTTGACGACGGGCTTGCTCGGCGACTCTTTGTCGAGGAGAACGAGACGGACCTTCGCGCGCAGGGCGGAACAGTACGTCAGGCCGCGCTGCTGGCATTCCTTGATGTTGAATGCGGGCGGCGACAGCATGTAGCTGACGAACTCGAGACGCGCAAAACCGTTGTGCGAAACGATCGGGAAAACAGACGTAAACGCGGCCTGCAAGCCTTCCGCTTTGCGCTGCGAGGAAGACGTATCCGCTTGCAGAAACGTCTGGAATGATTCAAGCTGGGTCGCCAGCAAAAAGGGAACTTGGTGAACGATGGGGCGCTTCGCGAAACTCTTGCGAATACGCTTCTTCTCGGTGAAGGAATATTGCATACGATCTCCGAATCACGGCGGGCGTTACCGAGGCGGGATACCTCGACGACACGGCCCGGTGTTCACCGACTGAGACCCGCGCCGCTGTCCGGGGAGGACGCGCGAGTCTAGAAGCTTGGTGGTTGGCCGCTACCAACCGCTGGCTGACGGCAGCGGATGCCTGTGTTTCCCGCTACCCGACCAAACTTGCCTTCTGCAGTCGCTTCAGAAGACAAAGAGAACTGCCGGAAATTTCTGCCGATCCGACCGTTTTCTTTGGCTTCTGCAGGGACGTTTATGCTTGCCCGCAAGCATAAAAACTATGTCCCCACAAAGCACAAAAAGGCCGGCGGTGAAAAACCGCCAGCCTTCGCACAGCGCAATGAAACTTACTTGATTTCAGCCTTCGCGCCAGCGTCTTCCAGCTTCTTCTTCGCTTCTTCAGCAGCAGCCTTCGGCACCGCTTCCTTGATGGGCTTCGGTGCGCCGTCGACCAGGTCCTTCGCTTCCTTCAGGCCGAGACCCGTCAGTTCGCGAACAGCCTTAATGACGGAAACCTTGTTCGCGCCAGTTTCGAGCAGGTTCACGGTGAACTCGGTTTGCTCTTCAGCAGCAGCGGCAGCACCACCACCAGCCGGGCCAGCGACAGCAACAGCAGCTGCCGACACGCCAAACTTTTCTTCGAACGCCTTGACCAGCTCGTTCAGTTCCAGAACCGACATCGCGCCAACGGCTTCCAGGATGTCTTCTTTTGCGATTGCCATTTGAAATACTCCTAAATTGAATTCGGATCGAGCTAGCGATCTAGCTAATACCTGACTGAGCGACGAGCGCCCAAGCGGCTGCGTTATGCAGCTTCGCCTTGCTTCTCAGCAAGCGCGGCCAAAGCGCGCGCAAAGCCGGAAACAGGCGCTTGCATGACGAACAACAGCTTGGAGAGCAGCTCTTCACGGCTCGGGATGCTGGCCAGCGCTTGCACGCCCGCCTGATCCATCACCTTGCCTTCGTAGGAACCAGCCTTGATGATCAACTTGTCATTGCTCTTGCCGAAGTCGTTGACGACCTTGGCAGCGGCAATGGCATCTTCCGAGATGCCGTAGATCAGAGGACCGGTCATCTGCTCAGCCAGCGAAGCGAACGGGGTACCTTCGACAGCGCGACGCGCCAGCGTGTTTTTCAACACGCGCAGATACACCTGTTGCTCACGCGCTTTCGCGCGCAGCTTGGTCAGATCGCCAACCGTGATCCCACGATACTCAGCGAGCACCATCGTCTGAGCCTTCGCGACTTGCGCGGCGACTTCAGCGACGACTGCCTGCTTATCTTCTTTGTTCAGTGGCACGGTTAAACCTCCAGATTCGATGCACTCGGGTGTCCAACCCTCATGCACCACGTTCAACAACGGCGTCCGACTGTTAGGAGTATTTCGATCGATTAGTGTCCGTCTAACGACGCACGACAAACGACTTCAACCACTGCAAAACTGTTTCGGGTTCGCCATCTGCGTTGGCTTGAATTAAGGCGTTGCTCGACTTCCGCACCACCACCAACGGTCTTTGACAACCGGTTGCGCAACGCTATTGCCGCTACACAACCGCCCAAAGCCCTGTTAGACGCGGCCTGACGACCGCGCCGGAATTCTTTTACTGCGCCAGCGTGGACTGATCCACGCGAACGCCGACACCCATCGTGCTCGACAGTGCAACCTTGCGCAGGTACACGCCCTTGCTGGTCGCCGGCTTGGCCTTTTGCAGCGCATCGATCAGCGCAGCCAGGTTTTGACGCAGCGAAGCCGGTTCGAACGATGCGCGACCGATCGTGCCGTGGATGATACCGGCCTTGTCGACGCGGAACTGCACCTGACCTGCCTTGGCGTTACGAACTGCCTGAGCGACGTCCGGCGTAACCGTGCCAACCTTCGGGTTCGGCATCAGGCCGCGCGGACCGAGGATCTGGCCCAGCGTACCGACTACGCGCATCGTGTCCGGCGAAGCGATCACGACGTCGAAGTCCAGGTTACCGGCCTTCACTTGCTCAGCGAGGTCTTCCATGCCGACGACTTCCGCACCAGCGGCGCGAGCCTGCTCAGCCTTTTCGCCTTGCGCGAACACTGCGACACGCACCGACTTACCGGTACCGGCCGGCAGAACGACCGAGCCACGAACGACCTGGTCCGACTTCTTCGCATCGATGCCGAGTTGCACAGCAACGTCGATCGACTCGTCGAACTTGGCGCTCGCGCATTCCTTCACGAGTGCCAGTGCGTCGTCGATCGCGTACAGCTTCTGACGATCAACCTTGTTCGCGAATGCCTGAAGGCGCTTCGAAAGCTTAGCCATTTACACGCCCTCCACAGTGATACCCATCGAACGCGCGCTACCAGCGATGGTGCGCACAGCGGCGTCCAGATCAGCTGCCGTAAGATCCGGCATCTTGGTCTTCGCGATTTCTTCCGCTTGAGCGCGGGTGATGTTGCCGACCTTGTCGGTGTGCGGCTTGGGCGAACCCTTCTGCACAGCGGCTGCCTTCTTGATCAGAACGGTAGCCGGCGGCGTCTTCATGATGAACGTGAAACTCTTGTCCGCGAATGCCGTAATGACGACCGGCACCGGCAGACCCGGCTCCATGCCCTGAGTCTGCGCGTTGAACGCCTTGCAGAACTCCATGATGTTCAGGCCGCGCTGGCCCAGTGCCGGACCGACCGGCGGCGACGGGTTGGCTTTACCTGCAGGAATCTGCAGCTTGATAAAGCCGATGATTTTCTTTGCCATGTTGAAAACCTCTGCTGAACGCGTGAGCGTTCGGTGAGTGATAGCGCGCGTTCGACGTTGCCGCCTACTGACGCTCCTCAACGGTCATGACGCGGACCGTAAGCGCGAATCGCGCGACAGCCACGAGGCTACGCGCGATGTATTCGAATCAAGTCTTTTCGACCTGGCCGAACTCTAGTTCGACCGGTGTCGATCGGCCGAAGATCGTGACGGAGACACGAACCTTGGACTTCTCGTAGTTCACTTCCTCGACGTTGCCGTTGAAGTCGGTGAAAGGACCTTCCTTCACGCGAACCATCTCGCCCACCTCGAAAAGCGTCTTCGGCCGCGGCTTCTCGACACCTTCCTGCATCTGCGACATGATCTTTTCGACTTCACGCGGTGAGATCGGGCTTGGCCGATTGCGTGTGCCGCCGATGAATCCGGTGACCTTGGCCGTGTTCTTGACCAAATGCCACGTTTCGTCCGTCATTTCCATCTCAACCAAGACGTATCCTGGGAAGAAACGACGCTCTGTAACCGACTTGTGACCACCCTTTACTTCAACCACTTCTTCGGTCGGGACGAGAATCTGACCAAACTGGTCTTGCATCCCGGCCCGCTCGATGCGCTCCTGAAGCGCACGTTGCACGCTCTTCTCCATGCCGGAGTAGGCGTGCACCACATACCAACGCTTACCACTCGGGGATGTCGGAGTATCGCTCATATCATTTCCAACCCAGAATCGCCGAGAAAATCACCCATTCGATCGACTTATCGCTAAGCCAAAGCAGAATGGCCATGACGAGGACAAATGCAAACACCACAAGAGTGGTCTGCGTTGCCTCTTTCCGTGTCGGCCAGACAACCTTGCGAACTTCCTTGTAGGAGTCTTTGGCGAACGCGATAAAGCTTTTACCAGGCGCAGAAACCAGACCGACAGCGACACCGGCGATCAGACCGACGGCAAGCGCCGCACCGCGCACATACCACTCTTGGCGGTCGAGCAGAAAAAAACCCACGAACCCGGCCAAGACCAACAATACACCAGCCGACAACATCAGCTTGTCGCCGGAAGTATTAACAGTTTCGACGGAAGGATTCGCCATAACACCTTAAACAGCGCCACATGGCGCGAGAATTTGGCAGGGGCAGAGGGAATCGAACCCCCAACCTTCGGTTTTGGAGACCGACGCTCTGCCAGTTGAGCTATACCCCTAAACCATTTGGGGCCGACGGTTTCGCCGACCCCGAAAACTACAGACTACCGAGAGATCTCTGGCTCTTACTCGATAATCTTAGCAACGACACCTGCGCCGACGGTACGGCCGCCTTCACGGATAGCGAAGCGCAGACCTTCTTCCATGGCGATCGGGGCGATCAGCTTGACCGTGATCGACACGTTGTCGCCCGGCATCACCATTTCCTTGTCCTTCGGCAGCTCGATCGAGCCCGTCACGTCCGTCGTACGGAAGTAGAACTGCGGACGGTAGTTGTTGAAGAACGGCGTGTGGCGGCCGCCTTCATCCTTGCTCAGCACGTACACTTCAGCGGTGAAGTGCGTGTGCGGGGTGATCGAACCCGGCTTGGCCAGCACCTGGCCACGCTCGACGTCTTCACGCTTCGTGCCGCGCAGCAGGATACCGACGTTGTCGCCTGCCTGACCTTGGTCGAGCAGCTTGCGGAACATTTCCACGCCCGTGCAAGTGGTCTTCACCGTCGGCTTGATACCGACGATTTCGATTTCCTCGCCGACCTTCACCACGCCGCGCTCGACGCGACCCGTCACCACCGTGCCGCGACCCGAGATCGAGAACACGTCTTCCACCGGCATCAGGAACGAACCGTCAACTGCGCGTTCCGGCGTCGGGATGTACGTGTCCAGCGCGTCGGCCAGGTTCATGATCGCCACTTCGCCCAGCTCGCCCGTGTCGCCTTCCAGCGCCAGCTTGGCCGAACCCTTGATGATCGGCGTGTCGTCGCCCGGGAAGTCGTACTTCGACAGAAGCTCGCGCACTTCCATTTCGACCAGCTCGAGCAGCTCGGCGTCGTCGACCATGTCGCACTTGTTCAGGAACACGATGATGTACGGCACACCGACCTGACGCGCCAGCAGGATGTGCTCACGCGTTTGCGGCATCGGGCCGTCGGCGGCCGAGCACACCAGGATTGCGCCGTCCATCTGCGCCGCGCCCGTGATCATGTTCTTCACGTAGTCGGCGTGGCCCGGGCAGTCGACGTGTGCGTAGTGGCGGTTAGCCGTTTCGTACTCGACGTGCGCGGTGTTGATGGTGATACCACGTGCCTTTTCTTCCGGCGCTGCATCGATCTGGTCGTATGCCTTTGCTTCGCCGCCGAACTTCTTGGTCAGCACCGTCGTGATCGCTGCCGTCAGCGTGGTCTTGCCGTGGTCAACGTGACCGATCGTGCCCACGTTCACGTGCGGCTTGGTCCGCTCGAATTTACCTTTGGCCATTTTCGACTCCTAACAGGATTTTCGCACCTTGCGCCGCGCGCAACTTACTACTCACTAGACTTATACGACTGGTGCCCATGGGCAGGATCGAACTGCCGACCTCTCCCTTACCAAGGGAGTGCTCTACCACTGAGCCACATGGGCACTGACTAACCGACACTGGAGCGGGTGAAGGGAATCGAACCCTCGTCATAAGCTTGGAAGGCTTCTGCTCTACCATTGAGCTACACCCGCGAGGGTTGGATTCCCTTACCGCTTGAATTCTGGTGGAGGAGGTTGGATTCGAACCAACGTAGGCGTAAGCCAACAGATTTACAGTCTGCCCCCTTTAGCCACTCGGGCACCCCTCCGCAGAGAACTATCGATTATGGGGTAGCAACAAGCTCTTGTCAAGCGCTATTTGCGACCCAGAACACGAGGCTCTCACTTATAGTGAAGACGAAACGCAAAAACCCCACCTTTGTGGGGTGGGGTTTTTGTTTGCGGCATGAGGAGCCTGACGATTACCTACTTTCACACGGGCAATCCGCACTATCATCGGCGTGGAGTCGTTTCACGGTCCTGTTCGGGATGGGAAGGGGTGGTACCGACTCGCTATGGTCATCAGGCATGACTTGTTGTTGCGCGCCTTTGGGGCGGACAACCAATCTGGGAAGAAGCAGTAATGAATTCGGGTGGTGACTGTGGCACAGTCGCTTACTCAACCAGCGGTGCATCCCTTGCGGGGATCGGAAACACACTGGTTATAGGATCAAGCCTTACGGGCAATTAGTATCAGTTAGCTCAATGCATTACTGCACTTACACACCTGACCTATCAACGTCCTGGTCTGGAACGACCCTTCAAGGGGCTCGAAGCCCCGGGGATATCTCATCTTAAGGCGAGTTTCCCGCTTAGATGCTTTCAGCGGTTATCTCTTCCGAACATAGCTACCCGGCGATGCCACTGGCGTGACAACCGGTACACCAGAGGTTCGTCCACTCCGGTCCTCTCGTACTAGGAGCAGCCCCCTTCAAATATCCAACGCCCACGGCAGATAGGGACCAAACTGTCTCACGACGTTTTAAACCCAGCTCACGTACCTCTTTAAATGGCGAACAGCCATACCCTTGGGACCGGCTACAGCCCCAGGATGAGATGAGCCGACATCGAGGTGCCAAACACCGCCGTCGATATGAACTCTTGGGCGGTATCAGCCTGTTATCCCCAGAGTACCTTTTATCCGTTGAGCGATGGCCCTTCCATACAGAACCACCGGATCACTATGACCTGCTTTCGCACCTGCTCGACTTGTCGGTCTCGCAGTTAAGCACGCTTATGCCATTGCACTATCAGCACGATTTCCGACCGTACCTAGCGTACCTTCGTACTCCTCCGTTACACTTTGGGAGGAGACCGCCCCAGTCAAACTGCCTACCATGCACTGTCCCCGATCCGGATCACGGACCAAGGTTAGAACCTCAAACAAACCAGGGTGGTATTTCAAGGACGGCTCCACGGAAACTGGCGTTCCCGCTTCATAGCCTCCCACCTATCCTACACAGATCGGTTCAAAGTCCAATGCAAAGCTACAGTAAAGGTTCATGGGGTCTTTCCGTCTAGCCGCGGGGAGATTGCATCATCACAAACACTTCAACTTCGCTGAGTCTCGGGAGGAGACAGTGTGGCCATCGTTACGCCATTCGTGCAGGTCGGAACTTACCCGACAAGGAATTTCGCTACCTTAGGACCGTTATAGTTACGGCCGCCGTTTACCGGGACTTCAATCAAGAGCTTGCACCCCATCATTTAATCTTCCGGCACCGGGCAGGCGTCACACCCTATACGTCCACTTTCGTGTTTGCAGAGTGCTGTGTTTTTATTAAACAGTCGCAGCCACCAGTTTATTGCAACCTCTTCACCCTCCTGGCGCAGGCCAGTCAAGCTACAGAGGCGTACCTTATCCCGAAGTTACGGTACCAATTTGCCGAGTTCCTTCTCCCGAGTTCTCTCAAGCGCCTTAGAATACTCATCTCGCCCACCTGTGTCGGTTTGCGGTACGGTCACTATTAGACTGAAGCTTAGAGGCTTTTCTTGGAACCACTTCCAATTGCTTCGCTTCCGAAGAAGCTCGCGCCACGCCCTTGAATTACGCACCCGGATTTGCCTAAGTGCCTTCTCCAACGCAGCGACCGGGACTTCCAACACCCGGACAACCTTCCGCGATCCGTCCCCCCATCGCATCTAACAATGGTGCAGGAATATTGACCTGCTTCCCATCAGCTACGCATTTCTGCCTCGCCTTAGGGGCCGACTCACCCTACGCCGATGAACGTTGCGTAGGAAACCTTGGGCTTACGGCGAGGGGGCTTTTCACCCCCTTTATCGCTACTCATGTCAGCATTCGCACTTCCGATACCTCCAGCACGCTTTTCAACGCACCTTCGCAGGCTTACGGAACGCTCTCCTACCACACGTACTTGCGTACGTATCCGCAGCTTCGGTGACTGGCTTGAGCCCCGTTACATCTTCCGCGCAGGACGACTCGATCAGTGAGCTATTACGCTTTCTTTAAAGGGTGGCTGCTTCTAAGCCAACCTCCTGACTGTTTTAGCCTTCCCACTTCGTTTCCCACTTAGCCAATCTTTGGGACCTTAGCTGGCGGTCTGGGTTGTTTCCCTCTTGACACCGGACGTTAGCACCCGATGTCTGTCTCCCGTGATTGCACTCTTCGGTATTCGGAGTTTGCTATGGCGTAGTAATCCGCAATGGACCCCACAACCATGACAGTGCTCTACCCCCGAAGGTGATACACGAGGCACTACCTAAATAGTTTTCGGAGAGAACCAGCTATTTCCAAGTTTGTTTAGCCTTTCACCCCTATCCACAGCTCATCCCCTAACTTTTCAACGTTAGTGGGTTCGGTCCTCCAGTACGTGTTACCGCACCTTCAACCTGGCCATGGATAGATCACTTGGTTTCGGGTCTACGCCCAGCAACTGATCGCCCTATTCGGACTCGCTTTCGCTACGCCTGCCTTAATCAGTTAAGCTCGCTACTGAACGTAAGTCGCTGACCCATTATACAAAAGGTACGCCGTCACCCCTTGCGAGGCTCCGACTGTTTGTATGCATGCGGTTTCAGGATCTATTTCACTCCCCTCCCGGGGTTCTTTTCGCCTTTCCCTCACGGTACTGGTTCACTATCGGTCGATCACGAGTATTTAGCCTTGGAGGATGGTCCCCCCATCTTCAGACAGGATTTCACGTGTCCCGCCCTACTTGTCGTACCCCTAGTTCTTCCACGCTGCTTTCGCTTACAGGGCTATCACCTGCTATGGCCGCACTTTCCAGAGCGTTCAGCTAACAATGCAGATAAAGAGTACAGGCTCTTCCCATTTCGCTCGCCACTACTTTGGGAATCTCGGTTGATTTCTTTTCCTGCGGT
Organism: Caballeronia grimmiae; assembly: GCF_022879615.1. Lineage (NCBI taxonomy): Bacteria > Pseudomonadati > Pseudomonadota > Betaproteobacteria > Burkholderiales > Burkholderiaceae > Caballeronia > Caballeronia grimmiae. Next base: position 257,521 of record NZ_CP084271.1, on the reverse strand, counting down.
TACTTAGATGTTTCAGTTCACCGCGTTCGCTTCTCGTGACCTATGTATTCAGTCACGGATGACCCATACGGGCCGGGTTTCCCCATTCGGACATCTCCGGATCAAAGCTTGTTTGCCAGCTCCCCGGAGCTTTTCGCAGGCTACCGCGTCCTTCATCGCCTGTGATCGCCAAGGCATCCACCACATGCACTTGTTCGCTTGACCCTATAACGAGTGTGTCTCTCTCGAGCGCACCCGCCATAGGCTGAGTATTCGCGTTGTGCCGTATTCCAAGTCATCATTAAGATCACTTTTCATACTTGATACAATCACTACCCTGAGTACCTACTCACGCCCATCTCTAAGCGCTTTCGCTACTCTCTTTACTACTTCTTCCAGATTGTTAAAGAACGTTTAGCCGACAAGCGTAATTCACTACTTGCGACATCAACTGGCTATAGTCGCCAATGCGCAGCACTCATCCGAGCGCTGTGCATTGAGGACTTGGTGGAGGATGACGGGATCGAACCGACGACCCCCTGCTTGCAAAGCAGGTGCTCTCCCAGCTGAGCTAATCCCCCGTGTGCAGGGCCTGTTCAACCCGTCTCGACCGTTGGTGGGTCTGGTTGGATTCGAACCAACGACCCCCGCCTTATCAAGACGGTGCTCTAACCGACTGAGCTACAGACCCTTAGCCTGTCTTTCTGACAGCCGATAAGCGTGAGCGCTTAACTTAGTGTGCGAAGCTCGAGAAAGGAGGTGATCCAGCCGCACCTTCCGATACGGCTACCTTGTTACGACTTCACCCCAGTCATGAATCCCACCGTGGTAAGCGCCCTCCTTGCGGTTAGGCTACCTACTTCTGGTGAAACCCACTCCCATGGTGTGACGGGCGGTGTGTACAAGACCCGGGAACGTATTCACCGCGGCATGCTGATCCGCGATTACTAGCGATTCCAGCTTCACGCAGTCGAGTTGCAGACTGCGATCCGGACTACGATCGGTTTTCTGGGATTGGCTCCACCTCGCGGCTTGGCAACCCTCTGTTCCGACCATTGTATGACGTGTGAAGCCCTACCCATAAGGGCCATGAGGACTTGACGTCATCCCCACCTTCCTCCGGTTTGTCACCGGCAGTCTCCTTAGAGTGCTCTTGCGTAGCAACTAAGGACAAGGGTTGCGCTCGTTGCGGGACTTAACCCAACATCTCACGACACGAGCTGACGACAGCCATGCAGCACCTGTGCGCCGGTTCTCTTTCGAGCACTCCCGCCTCTCAGCAGGATTCCGACCATGTCAAGGGTAGGTAAGGTTTTTCGCGTTGCATCGAATTAATCCACATCATCCACCGCTTGTGCGGGTCCCCGTCAATTCCTTTGAGTTTTAATCTTGCGACCGTACTCCCCAGGCGGTCAACTTCACGCGTTAGCTACGTTACTAAGGAAATGAATCCCCAACAACTAGTTGACATCGTTTAGGGCGTGGACTACCAGGGTATCTAATCCTGTTTGCTCCCCACGCTTTCGTGCATGAGCGTCAGTGTTGGCCCAGGGGGCTGCCTTCGCCATCGGTATTCCTCCACATCTCTACGCATTTCACTGCTACACGTGGAATTCTACCCCCCTCTGCCACACTCAAAGCCTGCCAGTCACCAATGCAGTTCCCAGGTTAAGCCCGGGGATTTCACATCGGTCTTAACAGACCGCCTGCGCACGCTTTACGCCCAGTAATTCCGATTAACGCTCGCACCCTACGTATTACCGCGGCTGCTGGCACGTAGTTAGCCGGTGCTTATTCTTCCGGTACCGTCATCCTCCATCCATATTAGGGACGAAGTTTTCTTTCCGGACAAAAGTGCTTTACAACCCGAAGGCCTTCTTCACACACGCGGCATTGCTGGATCAGGGTTGCCCCCATTGTCCAAAATTCCCCACTGCTGCCTCCCGTAGGAGTCTGGGCCGTGTCTCAGTCCCAGTGTGGCTGGTCGTCCTCTCAGACCAGCTACAGATCGTCGCCTTGGTAGGCCTTTACCCCACCAACTAGCTAATCTGCCATCGGCCGCCCCTATAGCGCGAGGTCCGAAGATCCCCCGCTTTCCTCCGTAGATCGTATGCGGTATTAATCCGGCTTTCGCCGGGCTATCCCCCACTACAGGACACGTTCCGATGTATTACTCACCCGTTCGCCACTCGCCACCAGGGTTGCCCCCGTGCTGCCGTTCGACTTGCATGTGTAAGGCATGCCGCCAGCGTTCAATCTGAGCCAGGATCAAACTCTTCAGTTCAAACCTGTTACTGTTTTTCGGTTCCGTTAGAAACCGGTCGCTCACTCAACGTACTGACGATGATTGTTCATCCTAAGATGAAAAACCTTCCTCTTAATACTTCGTGTGAGACTCTTGATACTTTTGCTATTGCCCCAGTCCGAAGACCGAAGCCGCACTCGCTATCAAGCGCCCACACTTATCGGCTGTTAATTTTTAAAGAACATTTCCGCTAAGACCGTCTTGCTTTCGTCTTGCGTCGCTGCATCAGCAGCAGAGAAACGAGATTATGAAGAATCTTTTTCTCTTTGTCAACAGCTTTTTTCGCTTTCGCTTCCAAAATCTGCCGACTTCGAGGGCGCCTGTTTCTTTGGCGTCTCCCCGTCTTGCGACGAGGAGCGGAATATTAGGTCAAGCAGACGTCGATTACAAGGGGATGACGCAGATTTATTTTCCGACGCCCGCCGACACCGCCTTGCCCGCGCCTGCCACGAGTTCGACGGGCACCGCAGCCGCCATTGCCGCATACCCCGCGTCGCTCGGATGGATGTGATCGCCGCTATCGTATTGACGCTGGAGCACGCTCGGGCGCGACGGGTCGCGCAACGCCTCGTCGAAATCGATGACGCCGTCGAACGCCCGGCTCGAGCGAAGCGACGCGTTCACCGCCGTGCGAATCGCTTCGCGCTCGGGCGGCAGCGAAGCCGGCGTCAGCGTCGCGCCATATATCTTGATGCCGCGCTGATGCGCCTGCGCGATCAACCGCTGGTACCCGCGCAAAAGCGCGTCGGCGTTGACCTGGGTGTGAGGCGCGTCGCAGTCGAGGCCGTCGCGCGCGGGCATCGCCGCGAAATTGATGTCGTTGATGCCGATGAGCACGATGATCGCCCGCGTGCCCGAGTGGCGCAGCGCGTCGCGGTCGAAGCGGCTGACAACCGCCTCGCCGTAGCACGGTGAATTGCTCAGCAGCCGGTTGCCGCTGATTCCCGCGTTGACGACCGCCACTTGCCCGTTGCCCTTCTGCGCGATCTGTCGCGTGAGCGCGTCGGGCCAACGGCGATTCGCGTTGAGCGTCGAGCGCATGCCGTCGGTGATCGAATCGCCGATGGCCACCACCGTACGCGCCGACGGATTCTGCACCGACATGTTCGTCAGCCACGCATATTGAGTGAAGCGCGTGCGGAACGAGGCGGCGGAGGCGTCCTTCGTCCGATCGCCCGGCGTCGACACATAATTGACCTGACTGGCGATCCGGTGCCACGCCACGAGTTTCTGATCCTTCCCCATGAACATGCTGACCGCGAGCGGCTGATTCGCGACGACATCGAACGCCACGGGATCGCTCGTGATCTGCCCGCCCGGCGGAACGGTCACGCTCTTGCGACCGGCGAAGAGCACAGGCCGGCCGCTTCCTGCCTGCACCGCCGCGCCGTTGCCGCTCACGGCGCGCGCCGCGCTCATCGATTCGACGACGAGCGGCTCCGTCCCATACACATTGCTGATTCGCAGCCGCATTTCCTTGCCGGCAAGCTGCGGATAAATCACCTGACGCACGGTCCGCCCGCCGACTTCCGGGGCGCGATAAAGCGGCGGCGTCTTTGCCAGTTGCGGAATCGCCTGGAGGGCCGTCGCCCACGCGCTGACCCAGTGGTCGTTGACGGGCGCCTCGGGCGGATCGGCGGCAATCGCGGTCGATGCGCAAGCGAACGGGAGCACAAGCGCGGCCGCGCAAGTCGCGGCGAGAACTCGGAGTTTCATTCGGCGGTGCGTTCGGAGAAAGGCAGAATTGTGCCTGATCGTCACACGTATGGCATCGATTCAACGGTCCGTCGGCCCGCGCGCGCCAAATGGCCTCACAATGCAGCCAAATCCTTTCTCGCGATCACGCCATGCAATTGAAAAGCACCACATCAGACGTTCCGCCGCAACTTCACTGGGAAGAGGATGGCGAAGCCCGCTCTGCCCGCTGGCGGTCGGAAAGCGGCAACCAGCCGCCGAAGCGTGTTGTGATCGGTCACGATCAAATGACTGCCGATCACGCGTATCGCCTTGCCTGCGAAGGCACCGCGATTCTTTGGCGCGGCGACTTTCAGAACGCGCGCCAGTTGTTGCAGGCGATGGCCCGCCGTATCGACAACAAGCCGCGCAAGTCGAAAAAGGCGCCGGCCGATAAGCCCGCCTCGCCCGTCGATGCCTTCAATCTGCATCGTCTCGCGCAATCGCAACGGGCGCGGACGCTGGCGATGCTGATCCTTCCCCTCGACGATCAATACGTCATTCCGCTGCGCCGCGCGCCGGACGTGCGTCAGGCCTGCGAAGAGGCGTACGGACCGGCCGACGAAGCCTCGGTGGTGTCATTGCGCGAGGTGCTCGGTCTGGTCGGCGCACATGAGTGGCGCAAGAAAGGCGTCGAGATCAAGGCGACGGGCGGCCGGATTCATCCCTATTACGGCGTGTTCTCGCCTGTGCGCGGCGAGTATGTCGATCTCGTCGCGAATCAGCCGCTGCCGTCCCGTTCGCTTGCTTTCGACGTTGGAACCGGGACCGGCGTGCTCGCGGCGGTGCTCGCGCGGCGTGGCGTCGAGCGGATCGTTGCCACCGACCTCGATCCGCGCGCGCTAGCGTGTGCGCGCGAGAACATCGGGCAGTTGGGCCTCGACAAGCAGGTCGAAATCGTCGAGGCGAATCTTTTTCCCGAAGGACGCGCTCCGCTGATCGTGTGCAATCCGCCGTGGCTGCCGGCGCGGCCGAGCGCAGCGATTGAGCACGCGATCTACGATCCCGATAGCCGCATGCTGCGCGGCTTCCTCGACGGGCTCGCCGCGCATCTGACGCCCGGCGGCGAAGGCTGGCTCATTCTGTCCGACTTTGCGGAGCATCTCGGGCTGCGGACGCGTGCGCAGTTGCAGGAATGGATCGACGCGGCGGGTCTCAAGGTCGACGGCCGCATCGACGTCAAGCCGCATCATCCGCGCGCAGCCGATAAGGCCGATCCGCTTTACGCAGCAAGATCGGCGGAAGTGACGTCGCTTTGGCGGCTGGTTGCACGGTAAGCAAGACTGCCATGTCCGGCGATCGCAAGCGCGGTCGCCGGATGTCGAAGTGCCGCGCCGCGCGCCTGTTCCGGCTGTCGAACCGTCCGTGCGCTAGTGCTCTCGCGGCACTTCCTGCTCCGCCCGCTCGCTCAGCCGTACCTCCTCACGCGCCCGATCGCCTTCAGTCCATCTCGCGAGCCCGCGCCCTGAGCCAGGCAAGCGCCCCTTCCCCCGCGACAAGTCCACTCGCAAAACACGCCGTCAGCAGATAACCGCCGGTCGGCGCTTCCCAGTCGAGCATCTCGCCCGCGCAGAACACGCCGGGCAGCGCGGTGAGCATCGAACGCTCATCGAGCGATTCGAACGCGACGCCGCCCGCGCTACTGATCACTTCCGCGATCGGCCGGGGGCGCAGCACGCGCAGCGGCAGCGCCTTGATGCGTGCAGCGAGCGTCTCGAGATCGGCGTATTCATCCTTGCTGAGGCATTCGCGCAGCAGTCCCGCCTTGACGCCCGCCAGATGTAGCCGGCTCTGGAGATGACTCGACAGCGAACGTGCGCCGCGCGGATGCAGCACCTCATCCCGCACACGCTCGGCGGAAAGCTGCGGTGTCAGATCGAGCAGAAGCGTCGTCCCGGCATCGCCGTTTGCCAACAAATGATCGCGAATCGGTGCCGAAAGCGCGTAAATCAGGCTTCCTTCGATGCCCTGCTCCGTAATCAGGCACTCGCCGATGCGCCAGTCCACCGCGCCATCCGCACGCGGCACGCCGATCGCGACCGACTTGAGCGGCTCGCCCGCGAAGCGGCTGCTGAAATGCGGCGTCCATCCCACGTCGAACCCGCAGTTCGACGGCAGAAACGGCCGCACGTCGACGCCGCGCGCCGCCAGATGCGCCACGGCGCTGCCGTCCGAGCCCAGTTGCGGCCAGCTCGCGCCGCCGAGCGCAAGCACGAGCGCATCGTGACGGACACGTTTCTCGCCCTCCGGCGTGGCGAAACGCGAGACCGAGACGCCTTCGCCGGCCCAGCCGAGCCATCGATGCCGCATGTGCAGCCTCACCCCCGACGCGCGCAGCCGATGCAGCCACGCGCGCAGCATCGGCGCGGCCTTCATGTCGGTCGGAAAGACGCGTCCCGAACTGCCGACGAACGTCTCCACGCCCAGGCCGTGAACCCATTCGCGCAACGCGGCGGCATCGAAACGGGCGAGCAGCGGCGCGATGTTCGCGCGACGCGTGCCGTAGCGGGCGAGAAACGCAACGGACGGTTCCGAGTGGGTGAGATTCATGCCGCCCTTGCCCGCCATCAGAAACTTCCGACCCACCGACGGCATCGCGTCGAACACGTCGACACGCGCGCCGCCTGCCGCAAGCGCTTCGGCGGCCATCAGGCCAGCCGGCCCGCCGCCGACGATCGCGACCTCGACCACCTCATCGGCCGATTCCTTGTTGTTGACAGACGCCATGCTGAAAGCCGCTAAAAATCGAGAGCGTCATTGTCGCATCGCACGGTCGGCGCGACGCGGCGCACGCCGCCGGTCGTCGTAAGTCATCAAATAACGAAAAAGAATTTGGTCGCGCGGAGTCGGGCCAGTACGATCGCGCCATTCGTTGCATCGACAACTTTTTACCTTTCCGGTCCAGCTCATGTCAGTCTCCACCGCGCCCGATCGCGCTTCCACCCGGGCCGCCGATGCGCGCCCCGTCATCCGCAGCGCCGCGGATGTGTCCAACCTCGTCAATCGCGGCGCGGCCGTCGGCAGCGACGCGCGGATCGTCGTCGCGATTGCGCTCGGCGGGATCTTTCTGGATGCCTATGACCTCGGCGCGCTCGCGTTCGGCGTCAAGGACATTGCACGCGAGTTTTCGCTGACGCCGACCGGAACCGGTTTTGTCGCGTCCGCGATCACGTTCGGCGCGATCATCGGCGCATTTCTCGGCGGCTATCTGACCGACAAGATCGGCCGCTATCGCGTGTTCATGGCCGACATGTTCTTCTTCGTCGTCGCAGCGATCGCCTGCGCGCTCGCACCGAACGCGTGGGTGCTCGGCGGAGCGCGCTTCGTGATGGGACTGGGCGTCGGCATCGACTTGCCGGTGGCGATGGCGTTTCTCGCCGAATTCTCGCGCCTGCAAGGCCGTGGCAACAAGGCCGCCCGCGTCGCGATGTGGTGCCCGACCTGGTACGCCGCGATCAGCGTTTCCTATCTGCTCGTGCTCGGCCTGTACGCCGTGCTGCCCGAGCACAACGCGGGCTGGCTGTGGCGGCTGATTCTCGGCTTCGGCGCGGTGCCCGCGATTGCGATCATCGCGATCCGCAGCCGCTACATGAGCGAATCGCCCGTGTGGGCGGCCAATCAGGGCGATCTGGCCGGCGCCGCCGCGATCCTCAAGCGTTCCTATGGCATCGATGCGCGCGTCGATGACAGCGCGCCCGCCGCATCGAAAGCGCCGAAAGCGCGCCGCGCGTCGTTCGCCAACTATGGCGCGCTGTTGCGCGGCGTGTACCTGCGCCGGACGGTGCTGGCGACGGTCATCGCGATTGCGTCGTCCTTTGCGTATAACGCCGTCGCGTTCGGGCTGCCGGTCATCATCTCCAGCTTTCTCGCGCAGTCGATGCTCACCACGATTCTCGCGTCGCTCGCGCTGAACCTGTGCTTCGCGTTCGCCGGCGGGCTGTTCGCCGTGCGGACCGTGCCGAAATTCGGCGCGTGGAACCTGACGGTCGTCGGTTACGCGTTTCAGCTGGTGGCGCTCGTCGGACTCGCGCTGGTCGGCAAGCCAGCGACGGGGGCGCAGGTCGTCATCGCGATTGCGCTGCTTGCCGCGTTCCTGCTGGGGCAAGGCATCGGGCCGGGGTCGCACAGCATGACGTTCGCGTCGCTGAGCTATCCGACATCGCTGCGCGGCGTGGGCGTCGGCTTCAATCAGACGCTGATGCGCGCCAGTTCGACCGTTTCGCTGTTCCTGTTCCCGGTGTTGTCGGCGGCGCTCGGGACGAAGGTTTTCTGGATCATCGCGGTGGCGCCGCTCGCCGGGCTCGTCGCGCTGTTCGCGGTGCGCTGGGAGCCGTCGGGCTATGACGTCGACGCAGAGGACTTCACCGAACAGACCGCGCGCTAATCCGCACGCTTGCATCGAGAAGCGGCGCCGCCTCCGAAAGGAGCGGCGCCGTTTTTCATTGCCGGATCGCCTAGGGGAATTCCCGGTCATCTCGAAAAAACCGATTACCCGACCGTCCGGTCGGTTTATAATCGGCCGACAGCGACTTCCCATGAGCGAGTGTCCGCCATGTACACCCAATCTCTCGACGTTCCCGGGCAGCAGCCCGCTTCAGACGCCCCTGCCGACGCCTCTTCCGAGCAGCAACGTTTCGACGCCGTGATGCAGGCCGACGGCAAAATCGAGCCGCAAGACTGGATGCCGGAGGCGTATCGCAAGACGCTAGTGCGGCAGATTTCGCAGCACGCGCATTCGGAAATCATCGGCATGCAGCCGGAGGGCAACTGGATCAGCCGCGCGCCGAGCCTCAAGCGCAAGGCGATCCTGCTCGCCAAGGTCCAGGACGAAGGCGGCCACGGCCTCTATCTATATAGCGCGGCGGAAACGCTCGGCGTCTCGCGCGATCAACTGGTCGATGCGCTGCACGCCGGCAAGGCGAAATATTCGAGCATCTTCAATTATCCGACGCCCACGTGGGCCGACGTCGGCGTGATCGGCTGGCTCGTCGATGGCGCGGCGATCATGAACCAGATTCCGCTGTGCCGCTGCACCTATGGGCCGTATGCGCGCGCAATGATCCGCATCTGCAAGGAAGAGTCGTTCCATCAGCGGCAGGGTTTCGATGCCCTCCTCGCAATGATGAAAGGCACGCAGGCGCAAAAGGAACTCGTGCAGCAGGCCGTGAACCGCTGGTGGTGGCCGGTGCTGATGATGTTCGGCCCGAGCGACAAGGATTCGATCCACAGCGGCCAGTCTTTCGCGTGGGGCATCAAGCGCATTTCGAACGATGACCTGCGCCAGAAGTTCGTCGACGCGACCGTCGAGCAGGCAAAGATTCTCGGCGTGACGCTCCCCGATCCGGACTTGAAGTGGAACGCGGTGCGTGGCGCGCACGATTACGGCGAGATCGACTGGGAAGAATTCTGGCGCGTCGTCAACGGCGACGGCCCGTGCAACAAGGAGCGCCTCGCCACCCGCGTCAAGGCACACGACGACGGCGCATGGGTGCGCGAGGCCGCGATCGCCTACGCGGAAAAACAGAAGGCGCGCGCGCAGAAGCTTGCGGCCTGAAGCGAGCATCGAGGAGATATCGACATGAGCAAGGAATGGCCGATCTGGGAAGTCTTCGTGCGCAGCAAGCAGGGACTCGATCACAAACATTGCGGCAGCCTCCACGCTGCCGACGCAAGCGCCGCGCTGCGCATGGCGCGCGACGTCTACACGCGGCGTCAGGAAGGCGTGAGCATCTGGGTGGTGCCGTCCGCGGCGATCACGGCGTCCGATCCGGCCGACAAGGGCGAGCTGTTCGAGCCCGCCGGCGACAAGATTTATCGGCATCCGACGTTCTTCGTGCTGCCCGACGAAATCAACCACATGTAAGGGCGCGACATGAGCACCGAACATCTCGCCTATGTGCTGCGTCTCGCCGATAACGCGCTGATCCTCGGTCAGCGCAACGCCGAATGGTGCAGCCACGGCCCGGCGCTGGAAGAGGACATCGCGCTGGCGAACATTAGTCTCGATCTGATCGGTCAGGCGCGGCTGCTGTACTCGCACGCGGCGACGCTCGAAGCCGAACTCACCGGTCAGAAGAAGACCGAAGACGATTACGCCTATTTCCGCGCCGAGCGCGAATTCGCGAATTACACGCTCGTCGAGTTGCCGCACTTCGGCCCGCTCGCGGGGACGGCGCGCACCGAACGCGACTACGCGGTCACTATCGTGCGCAACTTTCTGTATTCGGCGCTGATGGCCGAGTTGTGGACGGCGTTGCAGGCGTCGTCGGATACGCAGCTCGCGGCGATCGCGGCAAAGTCGATCAAGGAAACGCGCTACCACCTGCACCACGCACGCGACTGGTTCGTGCGCCTGGGCGATGGCACGGACGAATCGCATCGGCGGGCGCAGGCGGCGCTCGACTATCTGATGCCGTACACGCGCGAGTTCTTCCATCCCGACGCCGTCGAGCGCGCGGTGGCCGAAGCGGGCATCGCGCCGCTCGCGAGCGATTTCGAGGCCGTGTGGCGCGAAGCGGTTTCATCGGCGATCGAGGAAGCCACGCTGCGCGCGCCCGCCGAAGCGAAGCACGTCAGCACGGGCAAGCTCGGCGAACATTCCGAGCACATGGGCTATCTGCTCGCCGAAATGCAGAGCATCGCGCGGCAACATCCGGGCGCGACCTGGTGATGACGACCGCCGACGCCCACACCGACGCCACGCTGCAGCGCGCGTGGTCCGTCCTCGAATCGGTGCCCGATCCGGAAATCCCGGTGGTGTCGATCCGCGAACTCGGCATTTTGCGCGACGTCCGCCACGGCGACGACGGCGTGCTCGAAGTCGTCATCACGCCGACGTACTCGGGATGCCCGGCGATGTCGCAGATTGCGGAAGACATCGCGCACGCGATCGACAACGCGGCACTCGGCGCGCATCGCGTGAAGACGGTGCTCGCGCCCGCCTGGACGACCGACTGGATCACCGACGACGCGCGCGAAAAGCTGCGCCGCTACGGCATCGCGCCGCCGACGGGCGCTTGCAGCAGCCCCGAACAACCGCTGCGCTTCGTGCCGTACAAGAAGGAAGTCATCGCCTGTCCGCGCTGCGGCTCCGCGCACACGGAAAGGCTTGCGCAGTTCGGCTCGACGGCGTGCAAGGCGCTGTATCGCTGCCTGGACTGCCGCGAGCCGTTCGATTACTTCAAGCCGTATTGACTGCTCCGAGACACGATCATCATGGCGACTCCGCAATTCCATCCGCTGCGCATCCGCGACGTGCGTCCCGAAACCGCCGATGCCGTCACCGTTTCGTTCGACGTGCCGCCCGAACTGCGCGACGCTTTTCGCTTCACGCAAGGCCAGTTCGTGACGCTGAAGACGCATATCGACGGCGAAGAGACGCGGCGTTCGTACTCGATCTGCGTCGGCGTGACCGATTACGATCGCGACGGCGAATTGCGCATCGGCATCAAGCGCGTGCGCGGAGGACGCTTCTCCAACTTCGCGTTCGACACACTGAAGCCCGGCCATGAAATCGAGGTGATGACGCCCGACGGGCGCTTCTTCACGCACCTGAACGCCGATCACGCGAAGCATTACGTCGCGTTCTCCGGAGGCTCGGGCATCACGCCGGTGCTCGCGATCATCAAGACGACGCTGGATATGGAGCCGACCAGCCGCTTTACGCTCGTGTACGGCAACCGCAGCGTCGACGCGATCATGTTCGCGGAAGAGCTCGAAGACCTGAAGAACCGCTACATGAGCCGGCTCGCGCTGTACCACGTGCTCTCGGACGACCTGCAGGACGTCGAACTGTTCAACGGCGTGCTCAACCAGGCGAAGTGCAAGGCGTTCCTCGAAACGCTGCTGCCGCCGGATGAAATCGACGAAGCGTTCATCTGCGGTCCCGCGCCGATGATGGACGCCGCCGAAGCCGCGCTGAAGAAGTCGGGCGTGGCGCCGCAGCGCATCCACGTCGAGCGATTCGGCTCGCCGCTGCCGCAAGCGGGCGTGCCGCAGATCGAGATTACGGAAAGCACGCCGGCGGCGGATCTGGAACTGATCATCGACGGGAAAAGGCGCAAGCTGCGCCTGCCGTACGAAGGCGCGAGCGTGCTGGATGTCGGTCTCAAGGCGGGGCTCGCGCTGCCCTATGCGTGCAAGGGCGGCGTCTGCTGCACGTGTCGCGCGAAGGTCGTCGAAGGAACGGTGAAGATGGACAAGAACTACACGCTGGAGCAACACGAAATCGACGACGGATTCGTGCTGACTTGCCAGTGTCATCCGGTGAGCGAGCGTGTCGTCGTGAGTTTTGACGAGCGTTGATCTGAGCGCGAAAGCCCACACCGGCACGCGCGACGATTGGCTTAAACTGGGGATCGCACTCCGAGCGGTCCCTTCGTCTTCCGGCATGCCGACACCATGAACATGATTCACGTCACGAATGGCGACAACGCCGCCCAGTCGCTGACCGAAGCGCTTCGGCTCGCCGGGCGCAACGATCAGGTGATCGCCCTGCGCGACGATCTCGCCGTCGGTCCCATCCGCGATGTTGATGAATCGCCGGTCGCGCGTGCGACGTTCTGGCGTCAGGTGTGGAACAGTGCGGTCGATTTCGAAGCCGAACTCAAGACGCAACAGACACTTTTCGGCCGTCTGGCGCGCGGCGACGCGCAGGTCGTCGTGTGGCACGGCCAGAGCGCGGCGGATCAGCTCACGCTGCGCCGCGTCGCTTATCACCTGCGCAACGTGCCGCAGCGTCTGAACGAAGCGAAGCTGAACCTCGCCGATCTGGGCGACGCCGCCGGCGACGTGCATCAGGCGACTGCCGTCGGCATGTTCTCGCCGCAGCAATTACTTGCGAAACTGCCGAGCGCCGCGCCTATTTCGGTGCTGCGCATCAGCCGGCTCGCGCTCGAATGGCAGGAAGCAAAGCACTCCAACGCCGAAAACCGCCGCCTGCGCGACAACATGCTCGTCTCCGGCACATGGACGGATGTCGATGAAGCAATGCTCGACATCGCGACTTCCGAATGGCGTCCGGCCCGGCGCATCTGCGGCGAGGCGATGGCGCAGCGCTTCGACTTCCTGCTGAGCGACTCGGTCGCCTTCTGGCGATGCCGCGAACTCGTCGCGGCGGGGCGGCTTAAAATACGCGGCGCGCCGTCGGAAATCGCCGACGCCGAACTGCGCCGGTAGACTCGACCAGCCACCAAGCCGAAAACAACGTCCATCAATGGCCCGTACGAAAGCGCCTGACCACGAAACACAACGCGAACAGATTCTCGAACTGGCCGCCGCCAAATTCGCGCAGACGAGTTACCCCAGCACGTCGATGGCGGACCTCGCCGCAGCAAGCGGGACGTCGAAAGCTCGGCTTTATCACTATTACGCGAGCAAGGAAGCGATTCTCTTCGATCTGCTCGACCGCTACACGAAGCGGCTGATGCTGATCATCGCCGAGGTGGAAGCCGCGAGCGAGCGGCGCGGCCTCGACGAGCGAGAGGCCTTCGCCGAACTGGTGCGCGCGTTTCTCGCGGAATACGAGACATCGCATAGCCGGCACGTTGCGCTGCTGAACGACGTGAAATATCTCGAAGAAGTGCAGCGCGAGATCGTCCTCGGGCGTCAGCGGGACATCGTCGCGGCGTTCGCCCGTCAACTCGCCCGCGCCTATCCGCAGCGCGTGTCGAAGGACAATCAGACCGCCCTCACGATGATGGTCTTCGGCATGATCAATTGGACGTTCACCTGGTTGAAGCCGGGCGGCAAGCTGGGCTACGGCGAATTTGCGGAGCAGGTCGTCGGGATGATCGACCATGGCTTGGCCGACGCGAACACCTGATTTTTGTTGCGATGCGACAGAATGACGTGTTGTTCCGCGCCAAGTTTTCTAAGTCATTGTTTTCGCTCAACATTGTTGCGATTTAGCAAACGTTTAGAACAGCCCCTCCACGGTTTTTAAGGGTTTTCCCGTATCCGATTCTCTCGAACCGGCTAAAATGCGTTTTGCTTTGCAGCAATTCGCATCACGACAGGAGAACACCGTGGAACTGACCTTCAACCGCACCGCCGAGCAGATCGTCGCGAGCGACCGTCCGCTGTCGGACGCCGCGCGTAAGCCAGTTCTCGTCCGTGAACTGTCTTCCGCTGATCGCGAGCGCCTGCTCGCCCACTTTCTTTCGCTCGACGAAGAGGACCGTCTGCTGCGCTTTGGGCAGATCGTGCCGGATCACGTCATCGAGAATTACGTCCGCAACCTGAACTTCACGAACGACACGGTCTTCGGCGTGTTCAGCGCGTCGCTGGAACTGGTCGGCGTCGGCCATCTGGCCTATCTGCCCGCCCAAGGCGACAAGCGCACCGCCGAGTTCGGCGTGTCAGTGCTGGAAAGTGCGCGCGGACGCGGCATCGGCACCAAGCTCTTCGAGCGCGCCGCCATACGCAGCCGCAACACTCACGTTTCCGAGCTGTATGTGCACTGCCTGTCCCGCAACAAGACGATGATGCACATCGCGCGCAAGGCCGGCATGAAGATCGAGTACGCCTATGGCGAAGCAGACGCGTATCTGTCGCTTCAGCCGGCTGACCAGACGAGCATCATGGCCGAAATGCTTCAGGAGCAAGCCGCCGTGTTCGATTACGCGATAAAGCGCCAAGCGCATCGCGCAACGCAAATGTTCAAGGCATTCATGCCGACGGCCGACGCGGCCTGACGCTCCGAACAGCGCGGGGCTCGCGCTGCGAGCGGGACTACGAAAGGGCGGCCGAGACCGCCCTTTTTCTTTTGCGCGGCTAACGAAGCGGCAGCACCGTCGTTTCCTTGATGCGTTCCAGCGAAAAACTCGAGCGGACGTCGATCACCGATGGATGGTGCAGTAGCTGGCCGTCCACGAAGCGCGAAAAGTGCTCCATGTCGCGTACCTGCACACGCAACAGAAAATCCATCTCTCCTGTCATCGCATCGCAGGCGACGACTTCGGGCCACGATCGCACGGCTTCACGAAACAGATCGCCGTGTGTCGGCGGTTTCGGCGTCCCGGCGGCGACCGGCATGCCCCCGCGCTTTTCCAGCCGCACGTTGACGTAAGCGAGCAGTCCGAGCCCGAGCTTTTTGGCGTCGAGCAGTGCGACGTATCCGCGAATCACGCCCGTCTCCTCCAGCCGCCGAATGCGCCGCAAGCACGGACTAGGCGACAAGCTCACGCGATCCGCGATTTCCTGATTCGACAGCCGGCCATTCTCCTGCAAGATCGCCAGGATTTTGCGATCTATGGCGTCGATTTCGGGTTCAGCCATCTTCTGTCTCCTGTTCGGCCTTGCTTGGCAGCTTCGTGCGCAATCTTAGAAAGCGGCGATTTGTTTCGCAAGTTTTTGGCGCGCCCTCCTCGCTAAACTTGTCTTCACGTCGCTCGAGCGCCGCACAGATCAGGAGACACGCAATGACCGCATCGAACTGGGAAAATCCCGTCGGCACCGACGGTTTCGAATTCATCGAATACACCGCGCCCGATCCCGTCGCGCTCGGACGGCTGTTCGAGCAAATGGGCTTCACCGCCATTGCGAAGCATCGGCACAAGAACGTGACGCTGTATCGGCAAGGCGAGATCAACTTCATCATCAACGCCGAAGCCGATTCCTTCGCACAGCGGTTCGCGCGCCTGCACGGGCCGTCGATCTGCGCGATCGCCTTTCGCGTCGCGGATGCCGGCAAGGCTTATCAGCGCGCGCTTGACCTCGGCGCGTGGGGCTTCGACAACAAAACCGGCCCGATGGAACTGAACATCCCGGCGATCAAGGGCATCGGCGATTCGCTGATTTACTTCGTCGACCGCTGGCGCGGCAAGAACGGCGCGCAGCCGGGCAGCATCGGCGACATCAGCATCTACGACGTCGACTTCGAACCGATTCCCGGCGCGGACCCGAATCCGGTCGGCCACGGGCTGACGTATATCGACCATCTGACGCATAACGTGCATCGCGGGCGGATGATCGAATGGGCCGAGTTCTACGAGCGCCTGTTCAACTTCCGCGAAGCGCGTTATTTCGACATCGAAGGCAAAGTGACGGCCGTCAAGTCGAAGGCGATGTCCTCACCGTGCGGCAAGATCCGCATTCCGATCAACGAGGAAGGCTCCGATAACGCCGGTCAGATTCAGGAATATCTCGACGCTTATCACGGCGAAGGCATTCAGCACATCGCGCTCGGGACGAACAATATCTACGAAACCGTCGACGGCCTGCGCACCGCGAAAATTGCGCTGCTGGATACCATCGACACGTATTACGAGCTCGTCGACCGCCGCGTGCCGAATCACGGCGAAACTGTCGCCGAGCTTCGCAAGCGCAAAATTCTGATCGACGGCGTGCGCGACGAAATCCTGCTGCAGATTTTCACCGAGAACCAGATCGGGCCGATCTTCTTCGAAATCATTCAGCGCAAGGGCAATCAGGGCTTCGGCGAGGGCAACTTCAAGGCGCTGTTCGAATCGATCGAACTGGATCAGATGCGGCGCGGCGTGCTGAAGGACACGAGCGCCAGTTAAACGCGGATTAGATGCAAAAAAGGGACATGATTCACTCATGTCCCTTTTGTCTTGGGCGGCGGATTCTCGAAAAGAACCGGCCGCTATGACGCCGGTCAGTTCGCCGTGTCGTCGTTGCTGCGCTCCGAATCGCGGCGCTCGCCGGTGCGCGTCTGCGCAACTTGCGCGCGCGCCTGCACGACTTGAGGAGCGGACGTTGCCCCGAACGGCGAGCTCGCGCGAGCGCCGCTCATCGGCGCGCTGATCGCGAAAAAGGCCGCCGAGACCATCAGGAAACTCTGGATGTGGCGTTGCTTCATTTAATTTCTCCTTATAACTGCGTGTGCGACACCTGGCAAACCGCGCCAGGCGCCCGTTTAGACACAGCCCTGAGCGAGGGTTCCGCATTTCGGTCACTTTTACACCTGTAACAAAGCGCATCCGCCGGCTCAGGCCCGCGCAGCTTGTCCTATCTCGAAAACGGGTTTCTCCCACTGTCTTAGGAACGACTGCGTCGGCACACTTGAAGTCCCGGCCAACGCGTCCACAAGGCGCGACGGCCCGAAATATGCTTTGGTGATCCCAAACTCGGGTGGAGGAAGACACATAATGAACGCCCCGCTAGACGCAGAACAAAGAGCTTCGCTAGAAGCCGCGCTGAAATCCGTCACACTCGACGACAAATACACGCTCGAACGCGGCCGCGCCTACATGAGCGGCATCCAGGCCCTGGTGCGCCTGCCGATGCTCCAGCAAGAACGCGACAAGGCCGCTGGCATCAACACCGCCGGTTTCATTTCCGGCTATCGCGGTTCTCCTCTCGGTGCTCTGGACCAGTCGCTCTGGAAGGCGAAGAAGCATCTCGCCGCGCATCAGATCGTGTTTCAGCCCGGCGTCAACGAGGATCTCGCGGCAACGGCCGTCTGGGGCTCGCAGCAGGTCAACCTCTATCCGAGCGCGCAATACGACGGCGTCTTCTCGATGTGGTACGGCAAAGGCCCCGGCGTCGATCGTTCCGGCGATGTCTTCAAGCACGGCAATTCGGCCGGATCGTCGAAGCATGGCGGCGTGCTCGTGCTCGCCGGCGATGATCACGCCGCCAAGTCATCGACGCTCGCACATCAGTCCGAGCATCTCTTCAAGGCGTGCGGGCTGCCGGTGCTGTTTCCGTCCAACGTGCAGGAATATCTCGATTTCGGCCTGCACGGCTGGGCGATGAGCCGCTACTCGGGCCTTTGGGTCGCGATGAAGTGCGTGACGGACGTGGTGGAATCGTCGGCGTCGGTGGATATCGACCCGCATCGCACGGAAATCGTGATTCCGACCGATTTCGCGATGCCCGAAGGCGGCCTGAACATCCGCTGGCCGGATCCGCCGCTCGTGCAGGAAGCGCGTCTGCTCGACTACAAGTGGTACGCCGCGCTCGCCTATGTGCGGGCGAACAAGCTCGACCGCATCGAGATCGATTCGCCGCGTGCGCGCTTCGGCATCATGACGGCTGGCAAGGCGTATCTCGACGTGCGTCAGGCGTTGACCGACCTCGGCCTCGACGACCAGACCTGCGCGCAAATCGGCATCCGGCTGTACAAGGTCGGCTGCGTATGGCCGCTCGAAGCGCAGGGCGCGCATGAATTCGCCCGCGGTCTCGACGAAATCCTCGTGGTCGAAGAGAAGCGCCAGATTCTCGAATACGCGATCAAGGAAGAGCTGTACAACTGGCCGGATGCGCAGCGTCCGCGCGTCTTCGGCAAGTTCGACGAAAAAGACGGCGCGGGCGGCGAATGGTCCGTGCCGATGGGAAACTGGCTGCTGCCAGCGCATTACGAGCTATCGCCGGCGATCATCGCGAAGGCTATCGCTACGCGGCTCGACAAGTTCGATCTCCCCGCCGATGTCCGCGCGCGTATCGCGGCGCGCATCGCGGTGATCGAAGCGAAGGAAAAGGCCCTCGCGCGACCGCGCGTCGAAGCGGAGCGCAAACCGTGGTTTTGCTCGGGCTGCCCGCACAACACGTCGACGAACGTGCCGGAGGGATCGCGCGCGATGGCCGGCATCGGCTGTCATTACATGACGGTCTGGATGGACCGCAACACGAGCACGTTCAGCCAGATGGGCGGCGAAGGCGTCGCGTGGGTCGGACAAGCGCCGTTTTCCGGCGACAAGCACGTGTTCGCGAATCTCGGCGACGGCACCTACTTCCACTCCGGCCTGCTCGCGATCCGCGCGGCGATCGCGGCGAAGGTGAACATCACCTATAAGATTCTCTATAACGACGCCGTCGCGATGACGGGCGGCCAGCCCGTCGACGGCGTGCTGACCGTGCCGCAGATCACGCATCAACTGGCGGCGGAAGGCGCAACGAAGATCGTCGTCGTGACCGATCAGCCCGAGAAGTACACGCCGGAAGTCGGGCTTGCGCCGGGCATCGAGGTGCATCATCGCGACGAACTCGACGACATTCAGCGCCAGTTGCGCGAGATTGCCGGCACGTCGATTCTGATCTATGACCAGACCTGCGCCACGGAAAAGCGTCGCCGTCGCAAGCGTGGCGCGTTTCCCGATCCGGCGAAGCGCGTGGTCATCAACGAGGCCGTGTGCGAAGGTTGCGGCGATTGCTCGGTGAAGTCGAATTGCCTGTCCGTCGAGCCGCTCGATACCGAATACGGCACGAAGCGGCAGATCAACCAGTCGACGTGCAACAAGGACTATTCGTGCCTCAACGGTTTCTGCCCGAGCTTCGTGACGGTCGAAGGCGGCCAGTTGAAGAAGCCGAAGGCGACGAGCGTCGCCGGCGATGCAATGCCGCCCGTTCCCACGCCTGACTTGCCTCCGATCGGGCGGCCGTATGGCGTGCTCGTGACGGGCGTGGGCGGTACGGGCGTCGTGACGATCGGCGCGCTGCTCGGCATGGCGGCGCACCTGGAGCAAAAGGGCGTGACCGTGCTCGATGTCACCGGCCTCGCGCAAAAAGGCGGCGCCGTGATGAGCCACGTGCAGATCGCGAACCGCCCCGCCGATATCCACGCGACGCGCATCGCGATGGGCGAGGCGGATCTCGTCATCGGCTGCGATGCGATCGTGACCGCGAGCGACGAGTGCGGATCGCGGATGCAGCCGGGGCGTACGCGCGTCGTCGTCAACAGTGCGCAAACGCCGACTGCCGCGTTCATCAAAGACCCGAACTGGCGCTTTCCGGGCGCGAGTGCGGAAGCCGATATCCGGGCGGCGGCGGGCGAGCATGTCTCGCTCGTCGATGCCAACCGCTTCGCCGTCGCGCTCATGGGCGATGCGATCTACACGAATCCGTTCGTCCTCGGATATGCGTGGCAGAAGGGGTGGCTGCCGCTGCTGCATGAATCGCTGGTGCGGGCGATCGAGCTGAATGCGGTGCAAGTCGAGAAGAATCTTGCCGCGTTCGAATGGGGACGGCGCGCCGCGCATGATCTTGCAGCCGTGACGCGGCTTGCTCATGGCACAGCAACTCAGGACGGCGCCGCGCCGGGCAAGATCATCACGCTGCACACGCCGAAGGCGCTCGATACGCTGATCGACAAGCGGCTCGACTACCTGGCGAAGTATCAGAACACCGCGTACGCCGCGCGCTACGGACGGCTCGTCGCGGAGGTGCGTGCGGCGGAAGCGGCGCTTGGAGCCAGCGATTTTTTGTTGACGGAAGCGGTCGCCAGGAATCTGCACAAGCTGATGGCTTATAAGGACGAGTACGAAGTCGCGCGTCTATATGCCGATCCGGCTTTCCTCGAGAAAGTGAAGAGCAGCTTCCAAGGCGACTGGAAGATCAAGTTCCATCTCGCGCCGCCTGCGCTTTCGAAGAAGGACGCACACGGGCGGCTCGTCAAGAAGCAGTACGGCCCGTGGATGATGCCGGCGATGCGCGTTCTCGCTCGCCTCAAATTCCTGCGCGGCACGGCGATCGATCCGTTCGGGCGGACGGAAGAAAGGAAGATGGAGCGGGCGTTGATCGGCGAGTACGAGGCGCTCGTTCGGGAGCTGATCGCCGGATTGACCATGCCGAAGCTGCCGCTGGCCATCGAGTTGGCGAGCCTGCCGGATTCGATGCGCGGGTACGGCCACATCAAGGACAACAACGTCAAGGCGGCGAAGGTGAAGTGGGAAAAGCTGCTGGCGCGGTGGCGCGACCGTGAAGGCGGGGAGAAGCGGCAGGTGGCGTGAGTGGCGTCTGCGTTGATGAAGGCGGTCCGCACGGACCGCCTTTTCTTTGGTGTCCGCGTCAAAGCATGGTCGCATCGGTCCTTCGATATTTCTCAGCGATGGAGCGCTGTGCTTCGTCGCGCGTCACTCGCTCAAAGGGCGCTGCGTGGTGTGCATACAGCAACGGCGTGCCACGTTCGATTGGCTTGACCGCCAGTCTAAAGAGCGTGCCGACCGGATATTGCTGCCGCATGCTTCGACTGCATTCGACGCGCAACGCGGTGCTGAAGCCTTGTCCCGCCAGCGGACGCACGCGGATCGCCGCAGCCGAGGCTTCGCCGAATGCGCGGAAAGTTTCAACGATGATTTCCATGCCACGGCGTCCGAAGTTTCGGGACCCGTATTTCAGCACAGCCGAAGCAATGGACCTTCACCAGACACGATAGAGCGCCAGCGGCTTCGCAACCGGCCCGGCTACTCAACGTCTGCCGCCCACAACCGCGTATCGACTCGGCGAAAAAAAACGGCGACCCGGTTCCCCGGATCGCCGTCCTTAACGCAGTTCGCTAACGCTTACTTCGCGACGCTCGCATTGGCGCTCGCCACCGCCGTCATATTGATGATCCGCCGCACCGTCGCCGCAGGCGTCAGAATATGCACCGGCTTGGCAGCACCCAACAGGAACGGCCCAACCGTCACGCCTTCCCCGCTCACCATCTTGAGCAGGTTGTACGTGATGTTCGCCGCCTCGACGTTCGGCATGATCAGCAGATTCGCCTCGCCGTGCAGCGTCGTCCCCGGGAACGACGCCTTGCGCACGCTCTCCGACAGCGCCGCATCGCCGTGCATTTCGCCATCGACCTCGAGATCCGGCGCACGCTGCGCCAGCAGCTTGCGCGCTTCGGCCATGCGCTTGCTCGATGCGCTCGGCACGCTGCCGAAGTTCGAGTTCGACACCAGCGCCACCTTCGGCTGAATGCCGAATCGCTCGATCTCGCGCGCCGCGAGAATCGTCATGTCGGCGAGTTGTTCGGGCGTCGGCGTCTCGTTGACGTAGGTATCGCTGATGAAGAGGTTCCGGCCTTGCAGCATCAGCAGATTCATCGCCGCAAAATTGTTCGCGCCTTCCGCCTTGCCCAGTACCTGCTCAACGAACTTCAGGTGATCCTGATACGTATCGATGAGCCCGCAGATCATGCCGTCGGCATCGCCGGTATGGATCAGGATCGCGCCGATCAGCGTGTTGAACTTGCGCAGCGCGGCCTTCGCGCTTTCCGGCGTCACGCCCTCGCGCGCGGCGATCTCGTGATACGCCTGCCAGCTCTTCTGATAACGCGGATCGTCTTCCGGATTCACGACCTCGAAATCGACGCCCGGCCTCAGCTTCGAGCCCATCTTCTGCAAACGCATCTCGACCACCGCCGGACGGCCGATGATGATCGGCTTCGCGATCTTCTCCAGCAGCACGAATTGCGCGGCACGCAGCACGCGCTCGTCCTCGCCTTCCGCAAACGCGATGCGCGCAGGCGCCGCCTTCGCCGCCGCGAACACCGGGCGCATCACCATGCCCGTGCGATACACCGTCGCCCCGAGCGTCTCGCGATACGCGTCCATGTCCTGAATCGGACGCGTCGCGACGCCCGAATCCATCGCAGCCTGCGCGACAGCCGGCGCAATCTTGATGATGAGACGCGGATCGAACGGCTTCGGAATCAGATACTCGGGACCGAATTCGAGTGAATGGCCTTCGTAGGCTTTCGCGACTTCATCGCCCTGATCGGTTTCTTCCGCCAGTTCCGCGATCGCGCGCACGCACGCGAGCTTCATCTCTTCGGTGATCGTCGTCGCGCCGACATCCAGCGCGCCGCGGAAGATGAACGGGAAGCACAGCACGTTGTTGACCTGGTTCGGATAGTCCGAACGGCCCGTCGCGATGATGCAGTCCGGCCGCACCTTCTTCGCTTCCTCCGGACGGATTTCCGGCTCCGGATTTGCCAGCGCGAGAATCAGCGGCTTGTCGGCCATCGTCGCGACCATTTCCGGCTTCAGCACGCCGGCGCTCGAACAACCGAGGAACACGTCGCAGCCGTGCATCGCATCGCCGAGCGTGCGCGCGTCGGTGCTCGCCTGATAGCGCTCCTTCGAAGCATCGAGACTGCCGCGGCCTTCGTAGATTACGCCCTTGGAATCGGTGACGAGCGTATTCGACTTCTTCAGGCCCAGATGCACGAGCAGATCCAGACACGCGATCGCCGCCGCACCCGCGCCCGAGCACACGAGCTTCACTTCGTCCAGCTTCTTGCCGACCACTTTCAGGCCGTTGAGAATCGCCGCCGAAGCGATGATCGCCGTGCCGTGCTGATCGTCATGGAAGACCGGAATCTTCATGCGCTCGCGCAGCTTCTTTTCGATGTAGAAGCACTCCGGCGCCTTGATGTCTTCCAGATTGATACCGCCGAGCGTCGGCTCGAGCATCGCGATCGCGTCGACGAGCTTGTCCGGGTCCGTTTCGTCCAGTTCGATATCGAACACGTCGATGCCCGCGAACTTCTTGAACAGACACCCCTTGCCTTCCATCACCGGCTTGGCCGCGAGCGGGCCGATGTTGCCGAGACCCAGCACGGCCGTGCCATTCGTCACCACGCCGACGAGGTTGGCACGCGACGTGTACTTTTGCGCGTCGAGCGGCTCATCGAAGATGGCCATGCAAGCGGCCGCGACGCCCGGCGAATACGCGAGCGACAAGTCGAGCTGATTCGACAGCGGTTTGGTCGGCGTGACCGAAATCTTGCCGGGACGGGGATTCTGGTGGTACGCGAGAGCGCTTTGCTTCAGTTGTTCGTCCATGATTGACCTGATTATCCTGAGACGTTTGGAAATTTATTCGAACAGGGTTCACAGCCTGCGACCGCTCGAACAATGAGTGGGGGTGTGAATCAATGGACCCTTGTTTTTCAGTCGCCCGGCGCGTCGGATAGACACGGCGTCGCGTCCCGCGGGGGTGAAGCGGGCGGACGAAGGCTCGATTTTTTTGGACGTTCAGTGTACACCGCGCCCTTGCAATGACGCGAAGCAGCATTGCAATGGATGTCGTGGCTGCGTTGAAGCGTCGCGCGAATCGCCGCGTGTGGCGCGCGTGGAGCCGCGGGCAAGTGGCGAATAATGCGGCGTTTGACCGAGCGGTTAACATCGGTGACAAGAGGCGCGCGGCCTCGGGTAAAATCGCCGGTTAGCCGTGCATGGGACACCGGCGCTTCAGGGCGTCGAAAGTCCCGTCGACACGCGCGCAGGGACAAGTGGAACAGTCCTTCGAAAGACGGCTCGTTTCGCGTCCCGCCCATACGCCCGGGCCTCGCGCCGCCTTCTCGCTTCTCGAAGCGTCATATCAGTCCAAGGATTCGCCCATGACAGGCTTTGATCGCCAGACGATCTCCGACACCACCGCCAAGATGCTGCTCGAAGTGCAGGCGGTTCATTTCAACGCGGAAAAACCGTTCATCTTCACGTCCGGCTGGGCGAGCCCGGTTTATATCGACTGCCGCAAGCTGATCTCGTATCCGCGCGTGCGCCGCGGCCTGATGGAAATGGCGGAAGCCACGATCCTGCGCGATGTCGGCTACGAACAGATCGATGCCGTCGCGGGTGGCGAGACCGCCGGCATTCCGTTCGCCGCGTGGATCGCCGATCGCCTGATGGTGCCGATGCAATACGTGCGCAAAAAGCCGAAGGGCTTCGGCCGCAACGCGCAGATCGAAGGCCTGCTGACCGAAGGCCAGCGCGTGCTGCTCGTCGAAGACCTGACCACCGACAGCCGCAGCAAGATCAACTTCATCAACGCGCTCCGTACGGCCGGCGCGACGGTGAATGACTGCTTCGTGCTTTTCCACTACAACATTTTCAAGGAAAGCGTGTCCGTGCTGAAAGACATCGACGTCGATCTGCACGCGCTCGCGACCTGGTGGGACGTGCTGCGCGTCGCGAAGGAGCAGGGCTACTTCGAAACCAGGACGCTCGATGAAGTCGAGAAATTCCTGCACGCGCCGGCAGAATGGTCCGCCGCGCACGGCGGCGCCACCGCAGCGCCGCAATAAACCATTTGCTGTTTTTAATGCATAAAAAAGAAAAGCCGCTGATTTCAGTCAGCGGCTTTTCTTATTCCCGCGCCAATTAACTGCTATAGCGGGTTTGGGTTGGGCAACGGTGAATCTTCAAGCGAGCCGTCGCCTGAATACGCGGAGAGATTCATTAACCCGTTACTCTGCGCATACTGAAACAACTCGGAATCCCGCTCGATGCCGAGTTTGCGCATCGCCGTGTTCTTTTGCGTGCTGATGGTCTTGATACTGCGCCGCAACTGGCCCGCAATTTCAGTAATCGTCATGCCGGACACGAAGAGGCGCACCACTTCAAGTTCGCGCTTGGACAGGATGACGCCGCGCTGCTGCCCGCTCGCGCCGATGCCCATGCTTTCGAGCGCCGCCTTCACCGATGGCCCGAGATACTCCTGCCCCCGCATGACGTGCTGGATAGCCCAGCCGATGTGGTTCATGTCGTCGGCCTTGTTGATGATCGACATGACGCCGACCTCGCGCAAACGTTTGAGCAAGGCCGGATTTTCAAGCATCGTCAGCACGACGAGCCGCACCTTCGGGAACTGGCGGCCGATGTAGCCGAGCAGCGGCATGCCGTCGCCGTAAGACCCGCCGGGCATGGCGAGGTCCGTGACCAGAACGTCGCAATGCGTTTTCTGGAGCAGCTGGACGAGTTCGGTCGACTGGCGCGCCTGCCCGACGACATCCACTTCCGGAAATTTGCTGAGTGCCTGAGTGGCGCCGAACAAAATCACCGGGTGGTCGTCTGCGATGATGACCTGTATTCGCTGGCTCATTTATTCTTCCCCAAATTCGGTTCATTGACTGCCACGCGAAACAATGTCAAATAGCTCATATTTTGGCCAACAGAGTCTGGTGTGGTGACCGCCTTCAGAAGCGCCATACAGAACGCCACTGAATTTGCGCTATAGTTTGAGTCCCAAGGATCAACCTTTTAATGCTTTGTTGCAATGTTAAACTGCATCTCCGTATGAAGCGCATCACTGAGACAAAAAACATCGTTGCAGTCGGCGAAACGCTGCTATACGCGCGAAAGCCTCTGCTTGGAGTCAGCCATGCGCGTCGCATGCCGGATCATGCGTTGGAGAAATGCTGCCGTAGTTGCTTCGAGTGCAATCAGTTTGCTGGCGATTCTGTCCTCCACACGCGTCGTGGCGGCAGAGCCGGCGTTCACCGTTTCGAGCACGGATCTCGTGCCGGGCAAACCCGTCGGCCGGGAATTGCTTTTCAACGAGTCGGACTGTAAGGGCGGCAATCGCTCTCCGCAGATTGCATGGCGCGGCGCGCCGGCGCAGACCCGTGGTTTTGCGATAACCATCTTCGACCCCGATGCGCCCGGGCGCGGCTGGTGGCACTGGGCCGTCGCCGGCATTCCCGCGAACGTCACGCGTTTGCCGGCCAATGCGAGCGCGTCCGGGGCGCTGCGCAAGCTCGGCGCGGTCGAAGCGCGCAACGACTGGGACACCGAAGGTTATGGCGGCCCGTGCCCGCCACCCGGCAAGGAGCATCGCTATGTCTTGACGGTGTATGCGCTCAATGGCAACGAAATGCGGCTGCGGCAGGGTACGCCCGCACTCATGTTCGAGCACGAAATCCGCACGATGGCCATCGCCAGCGCGCAAATCACCTTCACCCTCAAGCGATAGGCCCGTCGCGATTATTTCGCGTCCTGCGTGCGTTCGCCCCAGTAGCCGCGAATTTCTTCTTGCTAGACTGGCCGCGGGCATCGGGCCATTCGCGTCCGGCGCGCCGCGCCGTTATCGCGGACCGGCAGGCAAGAGGGAAACATGTCGAACATCATCATCGTTTATCACAGCGGTTACGGTCACACGAAGAAAGTCGCCGAAGCCGTGCTCACGGGTGCAAACGACGCCGGCGCGAACGCGAAACTGCTGCCTGTCGGCGAAATCGACGACGCCGCCTGGGCCGAACTCGACGCCGCCGACGCCATCATCTTCGGCGCGCCGACCTACATGGGCGGGCCGTCCGCCGACTTCAAGAAGTTTGCCGACGCGAGTTCGAAACCGTGGTTCGCGCAAAAGTGGAAGGACAAGATCGCGGCCGGCTTTACCAACTCGGCGACTATGAACGGCGACAAGTTCTCGACGATCTCCTATCTCGTCACGCTCGCGATGCAACACGGGATGATCTGGGCCGGCACCGGCATGATGCCGTCGAACACCAAGGCCGCGACGCGCAACGACCTGAACTTCGTCGGCGGCTTCACCGGGCTGCTCGCGCAATCCCCCGCCGATGCATCGCCTGAAGAAGCGCCGCCCGTTGGCGATCTGGAAACGGCGAAAGCGTTCGGCGCGCGCATCGCCGCCGTCACGGCGCGCTGGACCGGCCGGTAAGCCGCGCGGCGTTACGCGGGCGCATCGCGTTTGCTGCGCGCCGCGACATCAACCAGTCTCGGAAACGACTTAGAATGGCGCTTTTGCGGCAGGCGCGCGTGCGTCGTCGCCCGAACCAGCGAGATCGAGATGACCACGAAAGTATTTGTCGACGGACAGGAAGGCACCACCGGCCTGAAAATTTTCGAATATCTGTCGCAGCGCCGTGACATCGAAGTGTTGCGCATCGACGAGGCGAAGCGGAAGGACGTCGCCGAGCGGGGCCGGCTCATCAACGCGTCGGACGTGACGTTCCTGTGCCTGCCGGACGTGGCGTCGCGCGAATCGGTTTCGCTCGTCGAGCCGGGCAACGACAGAACCTGCGTGATCGACGCAAGCACCGCCTTCCGAACCGATGACAACTGGGCCTACGGCCTGCCCGAACTGTCGCGCGCGCAGCGCGAGCGCCTGCGCACGGCGAAGCGCATTGCGGTGCCGGGCTGCCACGCGTCGGCGTTCGTGTTGTCGATGCAGCCGCTAGTCGCAGGCGGGCTCGTGCCGGCGGACTTTGCCGCGCACGCGTATTCCATTACCGGTTACAGCGGCGGCGGCAAGAAGATGATCGCCGAATACGAAGCGGGCGGCGACGCACGCCTGATGAGCCCGCGCCCGTACGCGCTCGGCCTGACGCACAAGCACTTGCCGGAGATGTCGGTGCGCAGCGGCCTCGCGCGTGCGCCGATTTTCACGCCCATCGTCGGGCCGTTCCTGAAGGGTCTGGCCGTCACGACCTATTTCTCGCCCGACCAGCTCGCGCGCCCGGCCAAGCCGCAAGACGTGCGCGCCATGCTCGCCGAGTACTACGCGAACGAGCCGTTCATCCGGGTGATGCCGTTCGACGCGGAAAGCAATCTGGACAACGGCTTCTTCGATGTTCAGGCCTGCAACGACACGAACCGCGTCGATATCTTCGTGTTCGGTAACGACGAGCGTTTCGTCACCGTCGCGCGGCTGGACAACCTGGGCAAGGGCGCATCGGGCGCGGCCATCCAGTGTATGAACCTGGCCATCGGCGCGGACGAACGCGCGGGCCTTCAAAGCTGATTCCGCCGCTGTCCTGAACCAGAAAGCCGACCTCTGCGTCGGCTTTTTTCATGCACCGCAGCATGCGTGGGACAGGCGAAAAAAAGCCCGCCTAAGTGGGCGGGCTGAATCCATATCAGTGGAGACATGGAGGAGACAAGAACGACTATACCAAGAAATTTGATGCATCGCAACATTTTCGGGTTTCATGGCTGCGTCATCGACAGGATGAACTGCAATTGATCACCGGAAATCGGCTTGACGAGGTGGATGTCGAAGCCCGCCTCCTGCGTCATCTCGCGATGCTGCGGCTGTCCCCAACCCGTTAGCGCGACCAGCAGCATCGCCGCGCCATTTGGCGTGTCGCGCAACGCCCGCGCGGCGGCGAGGCCATCGACGATGGGCATGCCCAGATCGAGAATCACCACTTCCGGCGCGAACTGAGCCGCCACTTTCACCGCCTGCGCGCCGTTGGCCGCCAGCGCGACTTCGTGTCCCATGCCGTTCAGCAGATGCGCGAGACCGGTCAACGCGTCATCGTCGTCATCGGCTATCAAGATGCGCTTCGTCATGACCGCCTCACCGGGTTGCGTAGATTTCGAGCTTGAGTGTGTTCGCGCCCGCCTGCGACGCCGCGATGTCGGTGCGCGATCCGCGCGGCCCGATCGTGAAGTGCTGCCGCGCGTGTGAATTCTCGTCGTGGGTGGCGTCGGGCAGGCAAGCGGCGATGTCGGCGGCCACGCTTTGCAGCGCGTCGGCACCGGAGCCGCCGTGCGGCGTCCACGTGCATCGGTAATTCGCCGGCGATGCCGCGCACTGCGCGTCGTCGCCGTAGGACAGCGCTACCGGACGGCCGTCGATCGCCGTCAGCGACGAAAATATCGGCGATGCGGCCACGATGCGCTTCAGGGCATCGCACAGAGTCGGGGTATCGTCGGCGCGCGCGGCGATCGCGAATGACAACGTGATCACCACGCCGCAACGAAGCGCGGCAAGCACGACGCTTCGTCTGTCTGGATGCATGGGCGTCTCCTGTCGATTTCAGCCGGCTCGCGTGTCGACTCGCGCGCCGGGCTTCATCCCATGCAACGTGTCGCTGCGTTCTGCCGCGCGACAGTTGCTTTCTCGCTGTGCTCCTCGACCGCTACTATCGCCCGGGCAGCCCAAGCTGTTTGTTCGCAAGCGAATGAAGCGTGGCAAATCAAAGCAAACTGTGCTCCCGTTTGTGCAGACGTTAGCGGTCCGGAATATCAGTGCCGCAGCAGCGCCATCATTGCGCCGAAGCCGACGAATACGCCGCCCGTCAACCGGTTGAACGCCCGCGCGACGCCCTCGCTTCTCAGCTTCTCGCCGATGCGCGCGCCGAGGCCCGCATACACCGCGTACCAGCCGACCACGATGACCGCGAACGTCGGCAACATGACGGCGAACTGCGGGAGTATCGGCTGACCGGCATCGATGAATTGCGGCAGTATCGCGGCGGCGAAGACGATCGCTTTCGGATTGCTGCTGGCGACGAGAAAGCCATTGCGAAAGAGCGTCGCGGACTTGACCACGGGCGCCTGGGCAACGCCGCGCTGATCGCGCGCCTCGACGGGGCCGGCCTTCGCCCGCCAGCTTCTGACGCCCAGCCAGACGAGATAGGCGCCGCCGGCGATGCGCAACGCATCGAAGACGCGCGGCCATGCATCGAGCAGGACGTGCAGCCCCGCCGCCGATCCGGACAGCATGATGACGAGCGCGCAGAGCGATCCGGCCATCGTCGCGACGCAGCGGCGCATGCCGTAGCGCGCGGCGTGCGTCATCATGAGCAGCAGGCTGGGACCGGGAATGGCGAATATGACGAATGCGGAGGCGACGAACGGCCACCAGACTTGCAACTTCATCGCGGCAGGGAAAGAAAAGAAAGGGAGGGATTATGCCGTGTGCCCCTCCCCGGCCAGCGTGAGTGTTGTTTATCGGCCCGCGCGCCGCGCCGCGACCTGTCCGAGCACCGCGAAGTCCTTCTCGCCGTCGCCGTGCGCGAGGGCGTCGACGAGGTTGTCGCGCACCACGCTCGCGACCGGCAGCGGCACGTTGACCGCATCGCCGGCGGCGATCGCGAGGCGCACGTCCTTTAGCCCGAGCCGCGCCTTGAACAGCGCGGGCTCGTAGCGGCGCTCCGCAATCATCTTGCCGTAGCCCGCATAGACCGGCCCCGGAAACAAGGAATTGGTGATGACGTCGAGAAACGCCTGCGCCTCGATGCCGTGCCCGGTCACGAGCGCCGCCGCTTCGCCGACCGTCTCGATCGCCGAGGCCAGCATGAAATTCGCCGCGAGCTTGAGCACGTTCGCGTGCTGCGGCTGCTGACCGACGCGCCACGTCTTCTGCCCGAGCGCATCGAGCACGGGCTGCACGCGGTCGATGTCCGCATCCGCGCCCGCCGCGAGAATGTTGAGCTTGCCCGCCGCGGCGACATCCGGCCGGCCGAGCACCGGCGCGGCGACATACGCGACGCCATGCTGCGCGTGAAGTTCCGTCAGTTCGACTGCCAGCGCCGCCGAGATCGTCGCCATGTTGACGTGCACGAGCCCCTTGGGCGCATGCTTGAGCAAGCCGCCGTCGATGAGCACCGAGCGCAGCGCGTGGTCGTCGGCGAGCATGGAAAACGCTGCGTCGCCGGCGAAGGCCTGCTCGGGCGTATCGACCACGGACGCGCCCTGATCCGCGAGCGACCGCGTCTTGTCGCGCGAGCGGTTCCACACGCGCACCGAATGCCCCGCTTTCAGCGCGTTGCTCGCCATCGCGCCGCCCATTTCTCCCAATCCGATAAAACCGATATCCATGCCTGTGCTCCGCTATGAGTTCGATGATCCGTGCAACATCGCACGCCAGTAGAGCACATCGCCCCGAAGCACGCAGCGGCGGCCAATGCGATACTGCTGCATGGTCACGGCGCGCTTTCATTTCCATCACGAATTGAACGATTTCGTCGCCCGGTCGCAGAGGGGGCGCACGTTCGAATGCGCCTGTCCGCCGACATCGTCGACCAAACACATGATCGAAGCGCTCGGCGTGCCGCACACGGAAGTCGATCTGATTCTGCGCAACGGCCACCCCACCGGCTTCGACGCGCAGATTCAGCCCGGCGATCTCATCGAGGTTTATCCGCCGCATCGCGCGCCGCCCGGCATGGCCGACGGCTCGCTGCTACTGCGCGCGCCGATGAAGGCAGCGGATCTTCGCTTCATCGCGGATGCCCATCTCGGCGGCCTCGCGCAACTGCTGCGGCTCGGCGGCTTCGATACGCGTTTCGACAACAACTTCGCCGACGACGCAATCGAGCGTCTCGCGCAGGAGGAATCGCGCATCGTGCTGACACGCGATCGCGAGTTGCTGAAGCGTCGCGCCGTGCTGCGCGGCTGCTATGTGCGCGCGCTGCAACCGGACGAGCAATGGCGCGAAGTCGCGGAACGGCTCGACCTGGCGCCGCATCTGCGCGCGTTTCGCTTATGCCTGATGTGCAACGCGCCGCTGCGCCCCGCCGCTGCCGACGAAATCGACCATCGCGTGCCCGACGGCGTGCGCCAGCGCCATACGCGCTTTGTCACGTGCGATGTGTGTCATCGCGTGTTCTGGGAAGGCTCGCACTGGAAGCGGATGCGCGCGCGCATCGACGCGCTGGCCGAAGCCGCTCAGGCGTGAGCGCGCGGCCACGTACAATACGGCACATTCAAAACTGCCGCATCGGAGCATCGCGTGAACAAATTTCAACTGGAACAGACCAAGGCGTTCAAGCTCGCCAACGAACTGAAGCAAGGCGGCCGCGCGGCCATCGGCGACGCGAACGCGCCGAAGATGGATCGGCGCGAGCAGCGCAAGCTCGATCAGGCAAAGGGCCTCGTGCCCTTCGCATGCAAGCTCGACGAAAAGCTCGTCAAGCAACTGAAGGAACGCGCCGAAGCAAACGAAGGCGGCATGACCGAAGCGCTGGCCGAACTGCTCGTGGCAGCCGGCCTGCAACGCTGAGCGCCTAAACGCTTCCTTCTTTCTCGATCACCAGAATGCGCGCCGCGCCGACGGGCTCGGCGTAGTGCTCGTCGCCGGCCTGGGCGTGCAAGATATCGCCGGCATGGAGCGTGACGGTGCGCTCGCCGTCCGCATCGCGTACGTGCATCCGCACCACGCCGTCCATCACGGCAAAGATTTCCTCGCCGTCGTTGACGTGCCATTTGTATGGCGCATCGGTCCAGTGCAGACGGCACGAGGTGCCGTTCATCACGCAGATATCGAGCGCGCCCCACGCGCGCCCGGCAGTGAACTTGCTGCTTTCAATCACTTTCATTTCGATGCTGCCTGGCGAGTAACGCTGCGCGATTCGTCGACGTCGGCGTGACGCGCGGCGGGAATGCATGCGACGGAGACCAGCGAAATCACGAGTCCGCCCATCACATAGAAGGTCGGCGCGAGCTGCGATTCGGTGACGCGGATCAGCCACGTCACGATAAACTGCCCGAAGCCGCCAAAGATCATCACCGCGATGTTATACGCGAGCGACAAGCCGGTCGATCGCACGTGCGCCGGGAACAGCTCCGCGAGCAGCGCGCCAAACGGGCCGTAGTAGCCGGAGAGCGTAATCGACAACACGCTCTGCACGATGACGAGCCGCATCACGCTCGGCTCCGCCGCGAGCCACGCGAAGAGCGGATAGATCAGAACAAGTGTAATCAGCAGCGACCACAGCGTCAGCCCCTTGCGGCCGATGCGATCGGACCACGCGCCCGCCACCGGGCACAGCACGGTCAGCAGCAGATTCCCGACGATCAACGCCGTGAACGACTGCCCGAACGGCAGCTTCAGTTGCTTCACGGCGAACGTCGGCAAATAGGCGATCAGCACGTAGACCGTGACCGTCAGCGCGACGACGGAGCCGAGCCCGCACAGAATCTCGCGGCTATGCCCGCGGAACACTTCGCCGAGCGTCGCGCGTTGCGCCGTCTTTCGCGCGTGCAGGAAGGCTTCCGTGTCCGACATGTTGCGCCGGATGTAGAGACCGACCGGTCCGATCACGAGCCCGAGAATGAACGGCACGCGCCAGCCCCACGACTCGAGCGCCTGCGGCGACATCCCGCGCGAAATCGCCGCGCCGACGACGGCGCCGAGCAGCAGCGCCGCCGCCTGGCTCGCCATCTGGAAGCTGCCGTAGAAGCCGCGCTTGGAGAACGGCGCGGCTTCGATCAGAAGCGCGGTCGAACTGCCGAACTCGCCGCCCGCCGAGAAGCCCTGAATGAGCCGCGCGGCAACGATAATGAGCGGCGCGCCGATGCCGATCGCGGAGTACGGCGGCGCAATCGCGAGCAGCAGGATGCCGAGCGTCATCATCGCGATGACGAGCATCAGCGCGGCCTTGCGCCCGGCGCGGTCGGCATACAGCCCGAGCACGATGCCGCCGACAGGCCGCATCACGAACGCGACGCCGAAGGTCGCGGTGGTCAGGAGAATCGACGAGTAATCGCTTTCGCTGGGGAAAAACAGCCGCGCGATCACGACGGTCATGAAGCCGAAAACGGTGAAGTCGTACCACTCCAGCGCGTTGCCTATCACGGCGGCCACTACAGCGCGCGCGTTCAATGGTCTGCCTGCCATGCGTACCCCTTTGTCGTTGGATGTGCCGCCGGACTCGCGCGTCCGATGATCCGGTGTGCCGCGCCGCCGCCCTTGAAGCGAGAGAAAACGAAGCGGGAGGCTTTTTTAGCCTAGGCGAGTGTAAAGACCGCGCGTTGGGTTATCAAGCAATGAACAAAAGCGAAAGAAGTCGCACAAGAAAAAGCGCGCCGGGCTTTGCAGCCGGGCGCGCTTGGATGGATACGGTTTTTACCGCGTTACGCCTTCTTCGCGTACGCGCTGCACCATCCCTTCGATGCGACGAGCTTGTTCGCGAACATCGGGCACGGCGCGAATGGATCTTCGGCCTTGCCTTGATAGAACTGGCAGTTGCCGCAGTCCTGGCCAGCCGCGTATTTCGGGAATTTGGCCTTGTCGACCTTGCTTGCGTCGAGCTTGTAGCCGAGCGCCTGAGCGGTGGGATCGCTTTCTTCGACCTTCGGCGCTTCGGCGAAAGCGGCGCGTGAGCCGAGCGCGAACGTCGATGCAACGCCCACGCTGGTGATCAGAAACGTGCGACGGGATGTCTTCATGGTGACTCGCTCCATGTTGTATTGGGGGGAAAGCGCCGTTCTGACGACGGCGACTTCCCGAGCATATCAACACGCGAGCGATTGGTTGACCACGAATGCCAGGAATAAGCGCGGACGGTTCCTTGGCGGCCCGCTAGCGATTCTTAGCGCGCCATGTCGGCGACGCGTTCGCCAATTGCAAGCGATGCCGTCAGCCCCGGCGACTCGATGCCGAAGAGATTCACGAGTCCCGGCACGCCATGCGCCGATTTGCCCTGGATCATGAAGTCGGCGGCGGCCTGGCCGGGACCGGAAAGCTTCGGCCGGATGCCCGCGTAAGCCGGCTGCAGCGCGTCGTCGGGCAGGCCGGGCCAGTAGGCGCGGATCGCCGCGTAGAAGGAATCGGCGCGGCGCGGATCGACGTCGTAGTTCAGCGACGTCACCCATTCCACGTCCGGGCCGAACTTCGCCTGACCGCCCATATCGATCGTCAGGTGGACGCCGAGACCCGCTTCGTTCGGCATCGGATAGATGAGACGGTCGAAAGGCGTGCGCCCGCTTACGCTGAAGTAATTGCCCTTCGCGAAGTAGAGCGGCGGCACGTGACGGTCGTCGAGGCCGCGAATGCGGCGCGCGATGTCGTTGGCGTGCAGCCCGGCGCTGTTGATCAGATACGACGCCCTGAAGCGCGCGGGCGCATCGCCGCCCGTCTCGACGATGAAGCACCCTTCGCGCGCATCGATGCCGACGACCGGCGTATGGAACACGACGCCCGCGCCGTGATTCTCCGCGTCGCCCTGCACCGCGAGCATGAACTGATGGCTATCGACGATGCCCGTGCGCGGCGAATACACCGCTTCGACGCATCGCAATTGCGGCTCCATTTCCATCGCCTGCGCGCCGCTGATGCGTGCCAGCCCTTCGACGCGATTCTCGATGCCCTTCTGTTCGATGGCCGCCAGTTGCGGAAGCTGGTTGCGCGCGGTCGCGACGAGCAGCTTCCCGCATTGCCGATGCGGCACGCCATGCGCGGCGCAGAATTCGTAGAGCATCTCGCGTCCGCGCACGCACAGTTCGGCTTTGAGCGAGCCGCGTGGATAGTAGATGCCCGCGTGAATCACTTCGCTGTTGCGCGAACTCGTGCCGACGCCGATGGCTTCACCCGCCTCCAGCACCATGACTTCGCGCCCGCGCAGCGCCAGCGCACGCGCAATGGCGAGCCCGACGACGCCCGCCCCGATGACCACGCATTCGATCCGATCCATGTCCCTTTCCGCGCAACCCAATCTAACTATTCTACGTGCGCGACTATTGCGCGTCGCACAACAAAGCCACGCAGTTAGCGTTGTTTTCCGGTGCAATTCGGAAAAAGGCAAGGATCTGGCCGCCAGATGACCAAAAAGACAGGTTATCGAGCAGTTTTCGCCGAATTCGGGAGTTTCGCCTCGTCAGAAACCGATCGATTTTCGGCGCGACTGCCGGTCGAGCTGGATATCGCGCGCCTCGACGTGGTGTCTTCCGTCGATGCGCGCGTTGCCGAACGCGTTGAGCATCGCGCGACGCATGCCGCGCGGCGACGCTTGCGTGAGCACATCGAGCGGGGCGTCGCCGAGCGTGTCGGGGAAACGGGCGCCCCACGCGTGCGCTTCGCGAATCTCCGCGTAGATCGCCTGCCCGATACGCCGCGCGCCGTCGCGGTCCGGCGCGGGAATCTCGTAGACGTTCATGCGGTTCAAAAGCGGCTCGGGGATCGCGCGGGCGTCGTTGGCCGTCGCGATCCACACGACGTTGCCCGCGTTGATCGGCACTTCCGCGAATTCGTCGATGAACGCCTGCGCCGTGTCGTGTTCGAGCAGCGCGTAGAGCGCGCCGAGCGGATCGTACTGCGCGTCGCCGGTGGCCTTGTCGATTTCATCGACGGTGATGACGGGGTTCGCGTAGCTGCCGTTCACGAGGGCATCGAATACCTTGCCGGGCTTCGCATTGCGCCATTGCGACGACGCGCCCGACAGAATCCATCCGGCCGTGAGCGAACTCATCGCAACATAATGACTCGACGTGCCGAGCAGCCGCGCAAGCTGTTTCGCGAAATGCGTCTTGCCGATGCCCGGCTCGCCGAGCAGCAGCATCGGCATGAGTTCGAGGCGGTCGTCGGTTTCGAGGCATAGCGCAATCTGCTTGCGGATGTCGTCGAGCGGTTCGTCGAAATTCGGCAGCGAAGCCGCGAGATCGTCGATGGATGGCATGCGGTTCGGCTTCACGCAGAAGCGCAGATTGCCGACCTTGAGCATCTTTTCGTAGGTGGCGCGCAGCGCGTCGCTTGCGCCGTCGGATAGTTCGTTGAGCGCGGTCTCCACGTCGTCGAGACTGTAGACCTTGCTGAAGGATGCCACCGCCAGTTCCTGTTTGACCACGGCCGTCGTCATGTCACACCCCGTCGTTTTGATTGATCGACGGTTTCAGTGTATCGATGACAAAACGACGCGCAAGCGAGCAGTCCGCCGCGTCTGCTGCCAATCGCGGCCGCTTCTGCCGATGACGCCGCGCGCTAGTATCATCGTCGGGATCGATGCGGCGGGCGGGTTCGGAACGTGCTCCCCAACTGGCCGAGCAACGCCGATTCGGCGGCCGCCGCACGCCATCGCAGGCGCGGCCGGGCCGCCATCCGATCATGCCCGCGCGCCGGAGAAGCTTTCAATGACGAAAAGAAACCGCACCGCACTTTTGCATCGGGTCCAATCCGCTCTCATCCTGAGCGCCTGCCTCGCCGCGAGTCACGGCTTCGCGCAGACCACGCCGCAGCCGGTCAACTGGGAACTGCAAGTCGTGCGCGACGGTCAGCAGATCGACTCGTTCACCGCGACGACGAACGTCGGTCAGGCGCGCACCGACACGCATCACAATGTCGTGCAGAATCGTGTCGGTTGCGCCGACAAGCCGGCGGGCGATATCGACCTGCAACGCACCGTCACCGTGTCCCCGACGCACGCGAGCGCCGACGACATCACGCTCGCCATCGATGCGCAGGAGATGATCGAAGACGATGCATCGCGCACGTCGGCTTCCGGCTGCAAGGTGCCGCCGACGCCGCGTCAGGTGAGCGGCTCACATCCCGGCCTCGTGGTGAAGCCGGGAGAATGGGCGCAATGGCAGATCATCGACAGCAATCCATCGCTGGCGTACCGGGTGCGCGCCAGCCTCGCTCCATCCGCGCCGGCCGAGTGACCGGCTGCCGGCGCGTACAAAGACAACGAAAGTATGCGAAACCCCGAACATCTTCCGCCAGCACCGTCCGCGAACGCGGTCACGCCGGATTTCACGGCGGTGAGTTGGAATCTGCACAAGGGCCGCTCGCCGCTCGGCCTGCGCGCGTGGAGCGCGATGCAGCGGTGGGTTCAGACCACCAACGCGGACGTCTATTTCCTTCAGGAAGCCATGGCGCGGCGCATGCCGCAGCCGATGCTCGCAAGCGGTTTCGGCAAGCCGCTCTCCGCTCCGCTCGACGATGTCTGGCATTGCCAGGCCACCGAAATCGCCACCGCGCTCGAATTGCAGATCGCGCTCGGCCCGAACGTCTTCAAGCCGTCATGGCGGCACGGCAACGCGATCCTCTCGCCGCATCCGCTCGATCTTTCCGGTCGATGGGACATCTCCGCGCATCGCTTCGAAAAGCGCGGGCTGCTCGTCGCGCGTGCGACTTTTGCAGGTCACGCGATTACGCTGCTTTGCGCGCATCTCGCGCTGACGCGTGCGGCGCGGCTGCGTCAGATGAACTGGATCGCGCACTGGATCGCGAAGGAAGCGCCGGACGGCCCGCTCGTGCTGGCGGGCGATTTCAACGACTGGCGCAACGACTCCGTGGCGCTCTTCGGCGAGCTCGGCATGAACGAAGTGGCGACGATGCTCGGCGAATCCGGCCGCACGTTTCCGGCGTTCTCCCCGGCGCTCGCGCTCGACAAGATGTTCGTGCGCGGACTGAAGCCGCTCGAGTGGATCGTGCCGACGCAGGATACCGCGTGGCTTTCCGATCACCTGCCCTATATGGCGAGACTGCGGATCGAATGAGACGTGCTCGCGCTCAGGCGCGCGAGAGCAACGCCTGAAGATCGCCGATGGAGACCGGCTTCGTGAGGTGATGATCGAAGCCGGCGTCGAGCGCGGTCTGACGATCGGCGGCGCTGCCGTAGCCGGTGAGCGCGAGCAGCAGCGCGCCGCGTGTCGCATCGCGTTTGCGCATCTCGCGGGCCACGTCGAAACCGCTCATTCCCGGCAGGCCGATATCGAGCAGCACCACGTCGGGCCGGAAATCGTCGACGGAGTTAAGCGCGCACGCGCCGTCGTGCGCCGTCCGCACTTCGTGACCCATGGCTTCGAGCAGCATCGACATCGCGAACGCGGCGTCGGCGCTATCGTCGACAAGCAGAATGCGGCGGCTCTCCGCGCCGCCGTGTGCTTCGGCGGTGGTCGTCATGCGATTTCCATTATTTTCGAGATGATCGAGCCGACTGTAGCACACGCCCCGCTCGCGCCCAAACGTGCGGCAAAGCGATAAAAGCGCAACGCCGGCGTGCGATGGCTCTGCTATCGTGAATCTTTTGGCCGCATCGGCGCGCATCGCCATGTTCGATCTCTTCGACGACATTCCCAAGCCCGACATCGCGTGGCATCCCGACTGGATCGGCGCGGACGCCGGCTGCGACCTGATGGGCGCGCTGATCGATGAAGTGCGCTGGCAACAGGACCACATGAACACGCCGGGCGGGCGCGTGCCGCTGCCTCGCCTGACCGCGTGGCAGGGCGAGCCGGATGCGGTCTATGTCTATTCGGGCATCCGCAACGTGCCGCAGCCGTGGACGCCCGCCGTCGCGCAACTTCGCGATGCCGCGCAAGAGACGGCCGGCGCGCGCTTCAACAGCGTGCTGATCAATCGCTATCGCGGCGGGCAGGACAGCATGGGCTGGCACGCCGACAAGGAGCGGGAGCTTGGACCGGAGCCGGTGATCGCTTCGGTGAGCCTCGGCACGGCGCGCACCTTCGAGTTCCGCCATGTCCGCACGCACACGACGCACACGCTCTCGCTCACGCACGGCAGTCTGCTGGTGATGCGCGGACGCACGCAGCTCGAATGGGTGCATCGCGTGCCGAAGGAGCCGGGCGCGCGTGGCGAGCGCATTAACCTGACGTTCCGGTGGGTGGATGCGTCGAAGGCGCGCCGGTGATCTACGGCCGCCTTGCGACGAAGTCGATTTCCACGAGCGCATCGCGGGCGAGCGCGGTCACGCCGATACACGTGCGCGCCGGCAGCGGCTTCGGCGCGAAGTACGAGCGATAGACGGCGTTCATCGCGTCGTAATCGCGTTTGAACTCGGTCAGGAAGATGCGCACGCTCACGACGTGGTCGAGCGTGAGGCCCAGCCCCGTCAGCACGATGATGAGGTTGTCCATCACGCGCCGCGTCTGCGCCGCGATGCCGTCGGGCAGCGGCGCGGTGTCGTCGTCGGGATGGGTGGGCATCTGGCCGGTCAGGAAAACCCAGCCATCGGCTTCCGCCGCGTGCGAGAACGGGCCGACCGGCGTCGGGGCCGCGTCGATCATCGAGAATCGGGTCTGGTGGGTCATGTCGTTTCAGTCGCCTCTAGGCTGATGCAGAGCAAAGCACGTTATCGCGACAAAAAATCGCGCGGTGCGGGCCACTGTCGTTTGCACCGCTTCAATGCGAAGATCGACGGACTTACAGTTGCACTACGCCGATCCGCGCCTTCTCCGCGCGACAAGAAAACCGACAACGGAGCCCGCGATGCTGCCCTACCCCATTCTCGCCGATGCCGTCCTGCGCATGCTGTGCGCGGTGCTCGTGGGCTGCATCATCGGCATCGATCGTGATTTGCACGGCAAGCCGACAGGCATGAAAACGCTCGGGCTGGTATCGCTCGGGGCGTGCATCGCGACGATGTGCGCAATGGGCTTCTCCACGCGCACGCTTTATGACGACGCCGATGTGTCGCGCGTCGTGCAGGGCATCGTGACGGGAATCGGATTTCTGGGCGCGGGCGTCATCATCCAGAACCAGGCGGAGAATCGCATTCGCGGGCTGACGACGGCCGCTTCGATCTGGGTCACGGCGGCGGTCGGCATCCTGTGCGGGCTCGGCATCTGGAGTCTTGCGATCATCGCGACGGTCATGCTGATCGTGCTCCTGATCGTGGGCCGCGTCGTCGAGAAAAGCCTGCTTCGGCGATGGATGCGCAAGCCGCCCGGCGAGCGCGCAGCGCGCGGCGGCGTCGACGATGACTGAACGCCGCACGGCTTACGTGGCCGCATTCTCCACCGGCCCGTTCACGCGATCCCGTCCCGCGAGCTTGGCCGCGTACAGCCGCGCATCGGCGCGCGCCATCAGCGAGGCCAGCGATTCGCGCCCATCCCACGCCGCGATGCCCGCGCTGAACGTGTAACGCAGCACGCCGCCGGATACGCCGCAAGGCGTCGACGCGACCGTCGCGCGCAGGCGCTCGACCAGCGCGGTCACATCGCCGATGCGCGCCGCCGTGCAGAGCAGGCAAAACTCCTCGCCGCCGATGCGCCCGAACGCATCGCCGTCACGAATGCGCGCGTTCACGATGGCTGAAAAATGGCGCAGCACTTCGTCGCCGCCCGCGTGGCCGTATCGGTCGTTCACGCTCTTGAAGTGATCGAGATCGATGACCGCGACATACTCGCGCCGGCCGTCCTGCGAAGACCGGGCAAGCCGCGACGCGGCGGCTTCGAGCAGCGCCTTGCGTGACAGCGCGCCGGTGAGATCGTCGAAGCGGGCGAGCCTTTCGAGGCGCATCGCGAGGCGGTCATGCGCCATGATGACGAGCCCGATGCACAGCGACGGCAACACGAGAATGCCGAGCGCGAGAAACGTGATCTGCATCGGGCCGGGTTGAAGCAGCGCCGT
This sequence comes from Caballeronia grimmiae, assembly GCF_022879615.1. Lineage (NCBI taxonomy): Bacteria > Pseudomonadati > Pseudomonadota > Betaproteobacteria > Burkholderiales > Burkholderiaceae > Caballeronia > Caballeronia grimmiae. The sequence goes on along the minus strand of NZ_CP084271.1, from coordinate 216,204 downwards.
CTGCGGCGGTGGCGCGACCGTGTAGATCGCGCCGCGCGCGGTGTGGCCGAACGTCCCGAGCAAGGCGGCGCCGGCGACGAACAGATAGTTGTAGCGCGGCCGGTCGGGCGGGCGCGACAGCAGCACGCGGCCCGCAATCGCGAGATCGCACGCCGCATGGAACGCCGACACGATCATCACGCGCACATGCATGTCCGGCGCGACATAGGTGTAGTACGTGATGCCGGCCATCACGCCCAGCCACATCATCCAGCCGACGGCGCGCGCCTGAGTGCGGAGCCGCACGCCGAAGAAGTCGTTGCAGCCTTCGTAGATCAGAAGCGCCGTTGCCGCGATGAGCTGATTCGCGACGACGACGCCGAGCCACGCGGGCACGACGTTCTGCATCGCGAACAGCGCAAGCGATGCGATCGCCAGCACGTTCGCCCAGAGCCAGCGCGGGACGCCGTCGATGGCGTGGGATGACAACGAGATCAGCACCAGTATCGAGAGCACGCTCGACAATGCGGTGACGACGAGGATGCTGACCGGACTGAACATCGTGAAGGAATTGGAATGCGGCTATCCACGCAATAACGGCGCGGACGCACGCGACTTGAGGCGTACGGCCAGGACACGATGACGCAGCGCCAACGAGAACGCGGCGGGCCGCAGAAGCCCGCCGCGTCTCAGAAGTCGATTGCGTTACCAGCCGTGCCGGTCGTGCCACCGGTCTTCACGGCGCATCTCGTGCCGCCAGTGACGCTCACGACGCTCGCGCCACTGATGTTCGCGCCAGCGTTGCTCCCGCCAGCCGTCATCGTATCCGTAGCCATAGCCGTAAGCGACCGGGGCGGGCTGCACGTACACCGGTTGCGCAGGGCCGTAATAAGCCGGCACGCCGACGCCGACCGCCACATCGGCATGCGCAGACGCCGATGCCGATACCGCAAGCGCCGCCAGTCCCGCGAGCCCGACGACCGTACCAAGAAGTTTGTTCTTCATCTCGCTTATCTCCTGCACCGAGTGCCGTGTGAGTCAGGTGCAGTCTAGAAGGCGATGTCTGACACAGGTGCAACAGCAATGCCAGAAAGGTAACGCGGAGTAACGGCTTGCAGCATCAGCGCACGCGCTTGCCTTGCTCGTCGATGACCACCTCGCCGTCTTCCTTCGTGAACGGTCCTCTCTGCGGCGACGGCAGGATGTCGATCACCCGTTCCGATGGACGGCACAGCCGCGCGCCGACCGGCGTATCGACGAACGGGCGATTGATGAGAATGGGATGCGCGAGCATCGCGTCGATGAGCTGATCGTCGGTAAGCGCGGGATCGCCGAGGCCGAGCTCCGCGTAGGGCGTGCCCTTTTCGCGCAGGGCGTCGCGCACCGTCAGACCGGCGCGCGCAATCAGCGCGGTGAGCGTCTCGCGGCTCGGCGGATGCGTCAGATACTCGACGACGTTCGGCTCGATGCCCGCATTGCGGATCAGCGCCAGCGTGTTGCGCGAAGTGCCGCATTGGGGGTTGTGATAGATGGTGACGGTCATCGCGCTCTCCTTGGTTCGATGGTTCCCGGGTTCGTGAATGACTTGCATTCTATTGCTGGCAGCGCATGTCGTCGTTGACCGCATCGTGTCATGCGCGCGACCGGATCGCCGACGTATAAGCGTATTTCCTGTTCATTGCGAAGGCCGCCGCCTATAACGGAATTGCCGCGAACACGCGCAACGCCCGCGAAGCGATGCACGAACGTCCGCACTGCGCGCTTCCTGCGGCTCACCGGATACGAACGGATGCGCGACAGCATCGCATGAATCGTCGCGCATCCCACTCAAGGAGTCGAAGACATGAAATCGAAGCTCATCAAGACGGCGCTTGCCGTCTCGGTACTCGCCGTCGCGGGCATCGCATCGGCGCAGCAGACTTATTATCGGACCGCGCAAGTGCCAGGGCAGGCCACGCCGGACACATGGACCCAGCCCGGCGCGATGCAGCAGGGCGCAAGCATGGATAGCACCGGCGATACATCGTATGGCGGCATGCCATCGACGCGCGGCGGCGCCGGCTCGATGAGCATGGGCGGCAGCCCGATCTCCAAGCCCTGCGTCCGCGGACCGCAGTGCGATATCTTCTTCGGCAACTGATTTCGCATCGGCGCCCGGGGCGCGTCCGGCGCGCCCTTCCCTCTTTCGTCCGGATTCCCTCATGCAACGCGACGCCTATCTCACCCTTCTTTCCGCCGAGGGCTTCGATGAAGTCGTCACCGTCACGCGCGAACCGAACGGCTCGCTCGACATTCACACGCATCCGTTCGAAGCGAAGGCGCTAATTCTCGAAGGCGAACTGACGATCCGCATCGGCGATGAAGCGCGGCTGTATCGCGTGGGCGAAATCTTTCATTTGCCGGCCAATGCCGCGCATTCTGAGCAGTATGGCCCGCAGGGCGTGAGCTATCTCGTCGGGAGGAAATGACGCCGCGCACGCGCGCCTTCCTTGTTCGTTACACTCGTGACGGGTTCGGACAGGAGACGCCCCATGGCGACCAAAAAGAAAACGAGCGGCACGCCGACCATTCGTATCGGCGTTGGTGGATGGAATTTCGAGCCGTGGCGCGGCACCTTTTATCCCGAAGGGCTCGCGCAAAAGCGCGAACTCGAATTCGCGAGCCGCGCGCTGACGAGCATCGAAGTGAACGGCACGTTCTACGGCTCGCAGAAGCCCGCGACGTTCGCCAAGTGGCACGACGAAACGCCCGACGATTTCGTGTTCTCGCTGAAGGCATCGCGGTATTCGACGCATCGGCGGGTGCTGGCGGAAGCGGGCGAATCCATCGAACGCTTTTTCGCGAGCGGCGTGCTCGAACTGAAGGACAAGCTCGGCCCGATCAACTGGCAATTCGCGCCGACCAAGCAATTCGATGCCGAAGATTTCGAAAACTTCCTGAAGCTGCTGCCGCAAGAAGTGGAAGGGCGCGCGATTCGTCACGCGGTCGAAGTGCGGCACGCGAGTTTCGTCGATCCGGCGTTCGTCGCGCTGCTTCGGCAATACGGTGTGGCGGCCGTCGTCGCGGGCGATTCGAAGTATCCGCAAATCGCGGATGTGACCGCGCCTTTCGTCTACGCCCGCATCATGGGCACGACCGAAAAGCCGGCCAACGGCTATACGAAGGCCGCGCTCGACCGCTGGGCGAAGCGCGTCCAAGAGTGGGCGGCAGGCGGTGCGCCCGACGACCTGCAGACGGTCGGAGAGACCAGGAAACCGGCTGCGAAGGCATCGGCGCGTGACGTTTATCTGTACGTCATCAGCGGGAACAAGCCTGCCAATCCCGCCGCCGCGATGGCGCTCATCGAGCGGCTGAAGCGCGACTCCTGACGAGCGTTCGGCTTCAGCGCACGAGACACGGACGCTTGTTGTCGAACTTCCAGTTCGGAATCAGATATTGCATCGCGATGCCATCGTCGCGCGCGCCGAGGCCGTGCTCGAGGTAAAGCGCGTGCGCCTTCTCGATTTCGTCCATATCGAGTTCGACGCCGAGCCCCGGCGTCGCCGGCACCTTCACCTTGCCGCCGACGATCTGCAGCGGATCGCGCGTCAGACGCTGGCCGTCCTGCCAGATCCAGTGCGTATCGATGGCCGTGATCTTGCCCGGCGCGGCCGCGGCGACATGCGTGAACATCGCGAGCGACACATCGAAGTGATTGTTCGAATGCGATCCCCACGTGAGACCCCAGTCGTTGCACATCTGCGCGACGCGCACGGAGCCCTGCATCGTCCAGAAATGCGGGTCGGCGAGCGGGATATCGACCGATTGCAACTGCATGGCGTGGCCCATCTGACGCCAGTCGGTTGCGATCATGTTCGTCGCGGTCGGCAGGCCGGTCGCGCGGCGGAACTCCGCCATCACTTCGCGGCCCGAATAGCCGTTCTCCGCGCCGCACGGATCTTCCGCGTAGGCGAGGACGTCGTGCTGGTCGCGGCACAGGCGGACCGCTTCCGCGAGCGACCACGCGCCGTTCGGATCGAGCGTCACGCGTGCGTCCGGGAAACGCTCGGCAAGCGCCGTCACCGCTTCGATTTCGGCATCGCCCGCGAGCACGCCGCCTTTCAGCTTGAAGTCGTTGAAGCCGTAGCGCGCCTGTGCGGCTTCCGCGAGGCGCACGACCGCTTCCGGCGTCAGCGCGACTTCGGTGCGCAGGCGCTCCCAGTCGTCCTTGCCGTTCTCGCCGGACGCATAGGGCAGATCGGTCTTGTTGCGATCGCCGATATAGAACAGATAGCCGAGCATCTCCACTCCGTCGCGCTGCTGGCCTTCGCCGAGCAGCGCGGCAACCGGCACGCCGAGATGCTGGCCGAGCAGATCGAGCAGCGCGGCTTCGAGCGCGGTCACGGCGTGGATCGTCGTGCGCAGGTCGAAGGTCTGCAGGCCGCGACCGCCCGCATCGCGATCGGCGAATTGCGTGCGCGCGCGGTTCAGCACCGCCTGCATGTTGCCGATGGATTGCCCGACGACGAACGCGCGGGCATCGTCGATGGTCCGGCGGATGTTCTCGCCGCCCGGCACTTCGCCGACGCCGGTATTCCCCGCGCTGTCCTTGAGGATGACGATGTTGCGCGTGAAGAACGGCGCATGCGCGCCGGAGAGGTTCATCAGCATGCTGTCGCGGCCCGCGACGGGCACGACGCGCAGTTCGGTGACTTTCGGAGTGGCGTTCGGTTGGATTGCGTTGGTCGACATGTGAGTGGTCCCGAAGTGGATGGTCAAGCCGCGTTCAATGTGCATTGCGGGGCGATGCGTGGCCGACGGGCGTCCCGTCCGAGCGCCGGTTGCGCGTAAGGAAGGCAGCCGCCGCCGCGATCAGCGACGCGACGCCGAGCGCATACAGGCCGCCCGATACAGAGCCCGTATGTTGTTGAAGATAGCCGAACGTCGCGGGGGCGAAGAAACCGCCGAGATTGCCGACCGAGTTGATCAGCGCGATCACGCCGGCCGCGACGCGCGCATCGAGATAGCCTTGCGGAATCGGCCAGAACAGCGACGCCGCCGCCTTGAAGCCGATCGCCGAGAAGCAGATAGCGACGAAAGACAGCACCGCATTGCCCGTCGTCGAAGCGAACAGCCCGCACGCCGCGATGACGAGCGCCGTCGCGAGCCACGCCTGCTGAAAGCGCCAGCGCGCGGAGAGCAGCGCGAAGCAGTACATCGCGACCATCGCGATCAGCCACGGCACCGCGTTGAAGAGGCCGACCTGGAAATCGGTGAGGCCGCCCATCTTGCGGATGATCGTCGGCAGCCAGAACGTCGCGGCGTAAATGGTGAGCTGGATCGCGAAATACAGGAAGCAGAACAGCACGATCTGCGGGTCTTTGAGCAGCTGGAGCGCGGACACGTGACGGCCGCCCGTGGCTTCGCGCTCGGCCTGCTCGTTCGCGATTGCCCTTTGCAGCGCCTGACGTTCGTCGGCGGTGAGCCAGTGCGCGTCGGCGATGCGCGACTTCAGCAGCATCCAGCTCAGGCCGCACAGCAGCACCGAGAAGCCGCCTTCGATCAGGAACATCCACTGCCAGCCGTGCAGGCCGAGGCCGCGAATCGACAGAAGGCCGCCCGTGATCGGCCCCGACAGCACCGACGCGATGGCGGACCCGCCCAGGAACACGGCGATGGCCTTGCCGCGCTCCTTTTGCGGCAGCCATTGCGTGAAATAGAACACGACGCCGGGGAAGAAACCCGCTTCGGCCACGCCGAGCAGGAATCGCAACACGTAGAACGACGTGTCGTTCCAGACGAAGGCCATCGCCGCGGCGACGATGCCCCACGTCCCCATGATCCGCGTGAGCCACGCGCGCGCGCCGTACTTCTGCATCAGCACGTTGGACGGCACTTCGAACAGCGCATAGCCGATGAAAAACAGCCCGCTGCCGAGCCCGTAAGCCGCCGCGCCGATGCCGAGGTCCGTCTGCATGTGCGAGTTGACGAAACCGACGTTCACGCGATCGATGTAATTCGCGATGAACATGATGAGGAACAAGGGCAGGACGTGGCGCTTGACCTTGGAACTGGCCGATTCGAGCAAGTCGTCGGCGCGCGTGGCGGGAGCGGATCGCAAGCTTGTCTCCTGACGTGGTAGGTTGTCTGACGACAGTCTATGGTCATCGGACGACTATGGCATCGCGTGTTTACCCTTTGGCTCGGCATGCAGCGCCTTTTCGCCGTGCCGTCGCAGTGCAGTCAGTAGACGTCTGACAACTCTATGTGGCGCCAACGGAAAAGCCGGCTTGCGCCGGCTCTCGTGTGCCCTTCTCCCGAACGAAGGTTACTTCACGTCCTGCCCGATCTCATGGTTCGCCAGAATCTCGAGCGCGCGGACCATGCCCGAGTGGTCCCACGCCTTGCCGCCGTGCGCGGCGCACGCGTTGAAGAGCGCCTGACACGTCGCCGTGTTCGGCAGCGATACGCCGAGTGATTGCGCGGTCGCGAGCGCCAGGTTCAGATCCTTTTGATGCAGTTCGATGCGGAAGCCCGGATTGAACGTGCGCTTGGTCATCCGCTCGCCGTGGACTTCCAGAATCCGCGACGACGCGAAGCCGCCCATCAGCGCGGTGCGGACCTTTTCGGCATCGACGCCCGCTTTGGACGCGAGCAGCAGCGCCTCGCCGACCGCTTCGATCGTCGCCGCGACGATCACCTGGTTTGCGACCTTGCACACCTGCCCCGCACCGACCTCGCCGATCAGCGAGATATTCTTGCCCATCATCTCGAAGAGCGGCTTCACCTTGTCGAAGGTGGCTTGCGCGCCGCCGACCATGATCGTGAGCGACGCCGCCTTCGCCCCGACTTCGCCGCCGGAAACGGGTGCATCGAGATAATCGGCGCCGCGCTCGCGCACTTTCGCGGCGAACTCGCGCGTGGCGATCGGCGAGATCGAGCTCATATCGACGACGATCTGCCCCGCGCGCAGCGAATTCGCGACGCCGTTCTCGCCGAACAGCACGCGCTCGACGTCGGGCGTATCCGGCACCATCAGGAAGATGACGTCGGCTTTCTCCGCGACGGCTGCGGGGCTGTCACTTGCCGTGGCGCCCGCCTGCGTCAGTTCGGCAGGCACGCCGCTGCGCGTGAACGCCGCCAGTTCGACGCCGTTCTTGACGAGATTCGCCGCCATGGGAAGGCCCATGATGCCGAGACCGATGAAGCCTGCTTTTGTCGCCATGTATTGCTCCTTGGTTCAGGTGTCGATGTCCGGGTGCTGCGAGAGAAGCGCGAATCTGTCGCAGCTTACTCTTCGATGAAGTGTTTCTTCACGGCCTGCGCCGTGTTGCGAAGCATGCCGAGATCCGCGCCGACGGCGACGAGCGTGCAGCCCATCGACAGATAGCGTTCCGCGTCCTGCTGCACGGGCGCGAGGATGCCGCTCGGCTTGCCCGCCGCGTGCGCGCGTCCGAATACGTGAGCGATGGCCGCCTGCACGTCCGGATGATTCGCGTTGCCGAGCTGGCCGTACGCGGCGGCGAGATCGGATGGTCCGACGAAGAGCGCATCGACGCCATCGACGGCGGCGATTTCGTCGATCGCATCGACGGCCGCGCGGCTCTCGATCTGCACCGCGACGCTGATGTTGTCGTTCGCCACCTTGAAGTAGTCCGCGACAGTCCCGTAACGGTTCCCACGATGCCCGACCGACACGCCGCGGATGCCGTGCGGCGGATACCGCGTCGCGGCGACGGCGCGGCGGGCATCGGCGGCACTGTCGACGAACGGGATGAGGAAGTTGACGAAACCGGCATCGAGCAGCCGCTTGATCGCGACCGGCTCGTTCGCCGGCGGACGCACGACGGGCGCGCTGACGCTGTCCTTAAGCGCCATGAGTTGCGGGATCAGCGTGAGCGCATCGTTGGGCGCGTGCTCGGCGTCGAGCAGGATCCAGTCGAAACCGACGACGCCCAGCAACTCGGTGACGATCGGACTCGCCAGCGACGACCAGCAGCCGATCAGCTTCTTTCTCGCCAGCAGCGATGTGCGGAACGCATTGGGCAACGGTCGATACGGTGTCGAAGACGGCATGATGCCTCCCTGTGGCGGGTGGGTCGTTTGGATGCGGCTAAGTCATAGGATGTCTTAACAGAACATACCGGGTTTTCTTGAGCGTGGAACGAGGCGTTAACCCTTAATTCTCTTACCCGATGCGTCTCGGCTTCGTGTTGCTCGTTCCATGTAGATATACGATGTCTTATCAATTCGATGTTCACTGAATTGACGGAGCCTTAGCCGCACTCCATGATGGTTCATCGGACGTCCCGGCGAAACCCGCGCTGGGGCGTCATTGGCGTCATCCGACTTCAATCAATATCAGAACCAGACCGAAAATGCCCAGCCTCACCGATAAAGTCGTCGCCGCGCTCGTCGAAGAGATCGAACGCGGCGTGCTTCGCCCCGGCGACAAGATTCCGACCGAAGCCGCGCTGATGAAACAGATGGCCGTGAGTCGCTCGGTGGTGCGGGAGGCGGTATCGCGGCTGCAGGCGGCAAACGTGGTCGAGACGCGGCACGGCGTCGGCACGTTCATCAGGGCGATGGCGGATCGCGAGTCGGTGCGGCTGCACGATGCCGATTTGTCGAACCTGCTCGACATCATGGCGATCATCGAATTTCGAATCGATCTCGAAGGCGCCGCCGCCGCGCTGGCAGCGGGACGCCGGACGGAGCAGCATCTCAAGCAGATTGCCGGTGCGGTGGAGCGTTACGAAGAACAGATCGCCAATGGCAGCACCGATGTGCTGGAGCATGACGTCGAATTTCACTTGCAGATCGCGCGGGCGAGCGGCAATCGCTATTTCTACGATGTGCTCAGTCAGATGGGACGCGCGGTGAGTCCTCGCACGCGCCTTGGCAAAGCGGAGATTGCGGAACTGGATCAGATCGAACGGTTGCGCAACGTGCTCAATGAACACAAGGCGATCTATCGGGCGATCGTTCGCCAGGATGCCGACGATGCCCGCGCCGCGATGCGCATGCACTTGAGCAACAGCCGAGAGCGTCTGCGGCAGGTTCACGAGACGGCTGTTGAGTGAACTGCGCTGCTTTGGTTTTGGGCAGCGCTGCACGCGCCTCTAAGTAAACAAAAGGATTCGTATGTATACGTGGTAGTAGTTAACAAGCCCGCGCCGTTTCAGTGGATAACCTGCTTCGAGCGTTTTGCGTCAATGACTTGCCGAGTAAACAACTTCGGTATGGTTTGGCGGATTGCGGGCGGAAGCCGGGACAACTTTCGGCGATTCTCGCGGGACGGCGGGTTATGCAGAAAGCGTCAACGGTTAACCGGTGCGGTGTCGACAGGTTTGTCCACAGGTAAACGCGGGAGCGGTCGGGTGAGGGACGAAAAAAAGCGCCTCGGATGAGGCGCTTCGAGCATCCGGTTACATCCCGACCAACATCACTCCACCGTCACCGACTTAGCCAGATTCCGCGGTTTGTCGACGTCCGTCCCACGCGCACACGCCGTGTGATACGCCAGCAACTGAAGCGGCACCACATGCAGAATCGGCGACAACGCACCGTAGTGCTCCGGCATGCGAATCACATGAATGCCGTCCTCGCTGACGATGCGCGTGTCGGCATCTGCGAACACGTACAGCTCTCCGCCGCGCGCCCGCACTTCCTGCATGTTCGACTTCAGCTTCTCGAGCAGCGTGTCGTTCGGCGCCACGGTCACGACCGGCATCGCTTCGGTCACGAGCGCCAGCGGCCCGTGCTTCAGTTCGCCCGCCGGATACGCCTCGGCGTGGATATACGAAATTTCCTTGAGCTTGAGCGCGCCTTCCAGCGCGATCGGGTAATGCAGCCCGCGCCCGAGGAACAGCGCATTCTCCTTGCGCGCGAACTCTTCCGACCACGCGATGATCTGCGGCTCCAGCGCCAGCACGCTATTCAACGCGGCCGGCAAGTGACGCAACTGACCGAGATACGCCGCTTCCTGCTTCGCATCCACGCGGCCGCGCAGTTTCGCCAGCGTCACAGCCAGCACGAACAGGCCGACGAGCTGCGTCGTGAACGCCTTCGTCGACGCCACGCCGATCTCCGTCCCCGCATGCGTCAGGAACGCGAGTTCCGTCTGGCGCACCATCGCGCTCGTGCTCACGTTGCACACGGCGAGCGTGTGCGCATGTCCGAGCGATTGCGCGTGCTTGAGCGCGGCGAGTGTATCGGCGGTTTCGCCCGACTGCGAGATCACGACGACCAGCGCCTTCGGATTGGGCACCGACTCCCGATACCGGTACTCGCTCGCAATCTCCACCTGCGTCGGAATCTTCGCGATCGATTCGAGCCAGTACTTCGCCGTCAGCCCCGAGTAATAACTCGTGCCGCACGCGAGAATCAGCAGGCTGTCGATGCCCGCGAACACGTCCTTCGCGTTCTCGCCGAAGAGGCTCGCGGTGAATTCATCGCCTTGCGGAATCGTGTCGGTGATCGCGCGCGGCTGCTCGAAGATTTCCTTCTGCATGAAATGGCGATACGGCCCCAGCTCCACCGCGCCGCCATACGCGGCCACCACGCGCACTTCGCGCTCGGCGGGCATGCCCTGACGATCGACGATCTTCACGCCATCGAGCGCGATCTCGACGACATCGCCCTCTTCGAGGAACGCGAAGCGATCCGTGCTGCCGGCCAGCGCGAGGGCATCGGAGGCGAGGAAGTTCTCGCCCTCGCCCACGCCGACGACGAGCGGCGAACCCTGGCGCGCGCCCACCACCGTATGCGGCTGATCCTTGTGAATCACCGCGATTGCATACGCGCCGTGCAGCTGCTTGACGGCCTCGCGCACGGTCTGGAACAGATCGCCGCGATACATGCTGTGAATCAGATGCGCGATGACTTCGGTATCCGTCTGCGAGACGAACTCGTAGCCCTTGTCGCGCAGCATCGTGCGCAGCGACTCGTAATTCTCGATGATGCCGTTATGCACGAGCGCCACGGTATCGCGCGAAAAGATCGGGTGCGCGTTGTCGGTGACGGGCGCGCCGTGCGTCGCCCAGCGGGTGTGCGCGATGCCGGTCATGCCGGCAAGGTTCGTTTCCTTTACTTGGGCATCGAGATCCGACACGCGCGCGACGCTGCGAGCGCGGCGCGGTTCGCCATGACTCAGCACGGCGACGCCGCAGGAGTCGTAGCCGCGATATTCGAGCCGCCGCAAACCTTCGACGAGCACTGGGACGATATTACGTTGCGCAACCGCGCCGACAATTCCGCACATGGCGATATCCTTTGAAATCTGAACCGAACGCACCAATGACAAGGCCGCGCCTTCCGGCACGGCCTGGCGCGCTTCAAACCTTCTTTTTGGCCGGGCGGACGTAGCCCGTTTTGCTGACCTGGCGCTTTTCGTTCAGCACCAGTTCGCCTTCGCCCACGTCCTTCCAGACCGTCGTGCCCGCTGCGATCGTCACGCCGCGCCCGACGCGCACCGGCGCGACGAGTTGCGTATCCGAGCCGATGAACACGTCATCTTCGACGATCGTGCGATGCTTGTTCGCGCCGTCGTAATTACAGGTGATGGTGCCCGCGCCGACATTCACGCGCGCGCCGATATCGGAATCGCCGATATAGCTCAGGTGGTTCGCTTTCGCGCCGTGGCCCATCACCGCGTTCTTCACTTCCACGAAATTGCCGACGTGCGCCTCGTCGCCGAGCACCGCACCCGGACGCAAGCGCGCATACGGCCCGAGCACGACCTTCGCGCCCGTCGTGCCGCCTTCGATATGCGTGTACGCGTCGACGCGCGTTCCCGCGCCGATCGATGCATCGCGAATGACGCAGTTCGGCCCGATGCTCACGTTGTCCGCGAGCGTCACGCGGCCTTCGAACACACAGTTCACGTCGATCGACACATCCGCGCCGCATTCCAGCGTGCCACGCACGTCGATGCGCGCGGGATCGGCGAGCGTCACGCCGGCTTCGAGCAGCGCATGCGCGACGTTGCGCTGATGGATGCGCTCCAGTTCCGCGAGTTGCACCTTGCTGTTCACGCCGAGCGTTTCCCATTCGGCGTCGGGTTGCGCCGTCACGACTTCGACGCCCGCTTCGATCGCGCGCTCGACGACGTCGGTCAGATAGAACTCGCCCTGCGCGTTGTCGTTCTTCAGCGACGCGAGCCACGCTTCCAGCGTGCGCGTCGGCGATACGACGATGCCCGTGTTGATTTCCGCGATGCGCCGTTCTTCGTCGCTCGCATCCTTCTGTTCGACGATCTTGCGCACCGCGCCGCTCGCATCACGCACGATGCGGCCGTAGCCGGTCGGGTCGTCTACCGTTACCGTGAGCACGCCGTAGCGTTCGGTTCCGGCGGCGTCGAGCAAACGCTCGAGCGTGCTTGCGCGCGTGAGCGGCACGTCGCCGTAGAGCACGAGGGTCGGCACGGAAGGATCGAGCAGCGGCAGCGCCTGCTGCACGGCGTGTCCGGTGCCGAGCTGCTTGTCCTGAATGGCGAACTGGACGTCGGGCGCGCCGACGGCTTCGCGCACCTTGTCCGCGCCGTGTCCGACGACGACGACAAGACGCTCAGGCGACAGCGCGCGCGCCGTCTCGATGACATGTGCCAGCAGCGGCCGGCCCGCCAGGGGATGAAGGACTTTTGGCAAGGCGGAGCGCATGCGCTTGCCCATGCCGGCAGCCAGAATGACGATGTTCATCGCGAATTTATTGCGGGTTCAAGCCGGGTTTGAGGTCGGGCCAATATAGCACGCGAACTTGTCTGAAAAGGCGCGCGAGAGCACGCCGGGCCTTGATGGACAGGCGTTCACAGGTCGTCGAACTGGACAATTGAAATAGCCTTCGACGATCCTGACGGTTCGCTCGCGCACGGTTCTTCGTCGAACGCGATATCGCCTTGCGGATCGGCCTCGCCGGTCGCGCGCAGGCTGGCGAACGGAAACAGCGCGCTATCCATCAGATGCGACGGCACCACGTTCGACAGCGCGTTGAACATGTTCTCGACGCGCCCGGGGAAACGCTTGTCCCATTCGCGAATCAGCGCCTTCATCTCCGCGCGCTTCAGGTTCGGCTGGCTGCCGCACAGATTGCACGGAATGATCGGAAATTCGCGCAGTTCGGCATACTTCTCGAGGTCCGTTTCCTTCACGTAGGCGAGCGGACGAATGACGACGTTCTTGCCGTCGTCGGATTGCAGCTTGGGCGGCATGCCCTTCAGCTTGCCGCCGTAGAACATGTTGAGCAGAAGCGTCTGAAGGATGTCGTCGCGATGATGCCCCAGCGCGATTTTCGTCGCGCCGAGCTCGCCCGCCACGCGATAGAGAATGCCGCGCCGCAGGCGCGAGCACAGCGAGCACGTCGTCTTGCCTTCCGGCACGAGCCGCTTGACGATGCTGTACGTGTCCTGATTCTCGATATGGAACGGAATGTCGAGCTTCGCCAGGTATTCCGGCAGCACGTGCTCCGGAAAGCCCGGCTGCTTCTGATCGAGATTGACGGCAACGATATCGAAGTCGATCGGCGCGCGTTCGCGCAGGCGCAAGAGCACGTCGAGCATCGCGTAGCTGTCTTTTCCGCCGGACAGGCAGACCATGACCTTGTCGCCCTGCTCGATCATGTTGAAGTCGCCGATCGCCTGGCCGACCTGCCGCGCGAGGCGCTTGAACAGCTTGTTGTTCTCGTAGGCTTCCTTCTGCTGGCGCTTCGTCATGGCTTCGCGCGCCGGCTTCGCTTCTTCTGCTTGGTCGATGGCTTCACGCGCGTTCATGCTCGTTCCTCTTTGATGCGAAAGACTTCGACGCCGACCGCGTCGCAGTCCGGATAGACATCGGGCTTTTCCGTCGATACGGCGACGGCCCGAACGTTCGGATGCGCGAGAAGCGCGGCGGCGACGTCGTCGCAGAGCGTTTCCTGCAAGTGGATGTGGCCGCGCTTCACGCGCTCGGCGATGGTCGATCGCATGAAGTCGTAATCGACCACTTCGGCGAGCTTGTCGGCGACGGGCGTCGACAGCGCGAGCGGCACGAACAATTCGACGTTGATCACGACGCGTTGCTCGCCGCGCTTCTCGAAGTCATGCACGCCGATGTTGATGCGCACTTCGTAGTTGCGCAGAAAAAGCCGCCGGCAATCGGTCAGCCGGGGATGCGAAAGAGCGGCAAGCATGGGTGAGGTTCCAAGGTTAAGGCTTTGGCGCGTCGATCATGTACATCACGTCGCGCGGGCTCGGCACGAGATGCTGACCGCCATCGACGACGAGCGTCGTGCCGGTCACGCCATGCGCGTTCGCCAGATAGCACGCGGCCTGCGCGAGATCGTCCACGGTCGATGCGCGTCCGAGCGGCGTCACGCGATGCGCCGCCTCGAACGACGCGGGCGTCTGCCACGCCGAAACGAGCGTGAGCCCCGGCGCGAGCCCGACGACACGCAGCTTCGGCGCGAGCGCCTGCGCCAGCGCGACGGTGGCGTTGTCGAGCGCGGCCTTCGTCAGCGTGTACGAGAGGTAATCCGGGTTCATGTTGTACAGCTTCTGATCGAGCACGTTGATGACGACGGCGCGCCGTGCGTCGTCGGTTGCGGCGTCGTCGGGCGTCGCTTCGTGCAGCGTGCGCGCGAGCGTGAGCGGCGCGGCGAGATTCACCGCGGTCATCTGCATCAGCTTCGCGTAGCCGAAAGTCGCGGCGGTGTCTTCGTCGAAGCGGGATGCGCAGTTCACCACGCATTGCAGCGAGCCGAACGACTCGACGCACGCGGGCACGAGCTGCGCGACGGCGGTTTCATCGGCGAGATCGGCTTGCAGCGCGACCGCGCGGCGGCCCAGCGCCTCGATCTGCGCGACGGTTTCGCGCGCTTCGCGTTCGGACGTTCCGTAATGCACGGCGACGTTCCATCCCTGGCGGGCGAATTCCAGCGCGATGCCCCGTCCGATGCGTTTGCCCGCGCCCGTGACGAGCACGGCGCGGGTTCGCGGTTCCCCGGAGCGGGAATCGGGCGAATTTGCGGGGGAAAACGGCGAGGAAGCGCTCATTTACAATGCTGGGATGAATCCGAATGCTCAACGATCCGATAGTTTACCTGCTCCGGGCGCCGACGCGCTCGCGCAGTCCGAGGCGCTGACCCGACTGATTCGCGAGCGCATCGCGGCGGCGGGCGGCTGGCTGCCGTTCGACCGCTACATGGACCTCGCGCTCTACGCGCCCGGCCTTGGCTATTACAGCGGCGGGGCGATGAAATTCGGCCGCCGTGCGGAAGACGGCAGCGATTTCGTGACGGCGCCGGAACTGTCGCCCTTGTTTGCGAAGACGCTGGCGCGGCCGGTTGCGCAGGCGTTGCGGGCGAGCGGCACGCGGCGGCTGATGGAGTTCGGCGCCGGCACGGGCAAGCTCGCCGCGGGGCTGCTGACGGCGCTCGCGGAACTCGACGTGGATATCGAGCATTACGCGATCGTGGATTTGTCGGGCGAACTGCGCGACCGGCAGCGCGCGACGTTGATGGCGCAAGCGCCTGCGCTTGCCGCGAAGGTCGAATGGCTCGATGCGTTGCCGGATGCGTTCGAGGGCGTGGTGATCGGCAACGAAGTGCTCGACGCGATGCCGGTGCGTTTGGTGGTGCGCAAGCTGGGCGCGTGGCACGAGCGCGGCGTCGTCGTGCAGGGCGATGGCTTTGCCTTCGAGGATCGTTCGCTCTCTGTGGACCCGCAGATTTCACTGATCGATGACGCCATCGACGAAACGAATGACGAGCCTTTCGCTGAATATCTGACCGAGACGCATGAAGCGGCGCTCGCGTTCACGAAGACGGTTTGCACGATGCTCGTGCGTGGCGCGGCGTTTTTCATCGACTATGGATTCCCGCGCCGCGAGTTCTATCATGCGCAGCGCGCGGGCGGCACGTTGATGTGTCATTACCGGCATCGCGCGCATACCGATCCGTTTTTATATCCGGGGCTGCAGGATTTGACGGCGCACGTCGAGTTTACGAGTATTGCGGAAGCGGGTGTGGAGACGGGGGCGGATTTGCTCGGGTTCACATCGCAGGCGCGGTTTCTGATGAACGCTGGCATTACGGATGTGCTCGGCGAACTCGATCCCTCGGATGTGAAGCGGTTTCTGCCTGCGGCTAATGCTGTGCAGAAGCTGTTGTCGGAGGCTGAGATGGGCGAGTTGTTCAAGGTGATCGCGTTTTCACGCGGGATTTCTTCCGGACTGGATGCGTTTTCTTCCGGCGACCGGTCTCATACACTCTGAGCACGCGATCATGATTCGCTGGGTACTCACTACTTTTATCGCACTGGTCGTGCTTTCCGGGTGCTGGCCGTGGCTCAGGAAGCTTGGCATCGGGCGGTTGCCCGGGGATTTTAATTTGCGCCTCTTCGGGCGGGAGTATTCGTTTCCCTTCATGTCGACGCTGTTGCTCTCTATTTTGCTTTCTTTGATTGCTCGGGCGTTGTGAGGTTTTCTTGCGGTGAGCTTGTATTCGTGTCGGTCTATTAGCTCGCCCCCCCGGGGCGGGGGTCACTTTCTTTGCCGCTGCAAAGAAAGTAACCAAAGAAAGCAGCTTTTTTCGAACCGCACGAAGCACTAACTTGTGTGATCACTTCGTAGAACATCGGTGGCACTCAGCTTGACAGAGCCTTGAATCACCTTCCGCGCCCGCTGACTACTAACGTTCTCCGAGCCCCTTGGCTCGTTAACACCGACTGTATGTGCAGCGCCACGCTACAACTCAAGGGCTGCCGAACCCGCTCGAAGCCCCTTTACTGAGGCTTCCGTCGCCCGCGCTCCGCGCTTAATTTTTGATTTCATTCCCTTCTGTCTTGCGACGCTCCTGATGAGCGCTATTGCGCTATTGCGCTACTGCGCTATTGCGCGGCTAAGCGGCTAAGCGGCTAAGTTGCGCTCGACCTTGCAGGATCCTGTAAGCCTATTTCTGCTTTCGGAGATTTCTGCGTGACCGTGCCGCCGTGCCCGTTATCTGCCCTTGGTTTCAACGTGCGATTCAGCGTTAACATGCGATGCGCGTGGTGCCCAACTGGTGTTGTCGAGCCAAGGGGCTCGGAGGACGTTAGTAGTCAGTGGGCGCGGAAGGTGATTCAAGGCTCTTTCAAGCTGAGTGCCACTGCTGTTCTACGAAGTGAGCACACAAGTCTGTGCTTCGTGCGGTTCGAAAAAAAGCTGCTTTCTTTGGTTACTTTCTTTGCAGCAGCAAAGAAAGTGACCCCCGCCCCGGGGAGGGGCGCGCTAATAGACCGACACGAATACAAGCTCAACGAGAAAAACCAATCAAGAAACCAAAGCGTCCTGCACGGCCGCAACCCGTGCCTCATGCACCGCATCCTTAATCCGCGAAGGCTCGGAAGCAAACCGCAAAGCCACAGCGCCAGCATCAACAGCCCGAGCAGCGACCAGTGCAACCCGCAACCGCTCAGCCTGCGGATAAGGCTGCGCCTCGAGCCCCAACCGCCCGCGAATATCCGCAACACAAGCCTGCAACGCTTCCGCAAACCGCGCAGGTTTGCGCAAAGCATCCGACCGCTCGAACAAGCGCACGAGCGCCGCCGCGCCCATATCCATCACGCGATGGATATTCCCATGCTCGCGCGCAACGAGCATCGCCAGGTCGCGGCATTCGTTCGGCACACGCAAACGCTCGCACAAAGGCTTCAGCAAATCGACACTGCGCCCCTCATGTCCGATATGACGCGGCAGCACATCCTCCGGCGTCGTCGCCTTGCCGAGATCGTGTGTCAGCGCGGCAAAGCGCACCGGTAACGTAAAGCCCTGCGAAGCCGCATAGTCCAGCACCATCATCACGTGAACGCCCGTATCGACCTCCGGATGATAGTCCGCACGCTGCGGCACGCCCCAGAGCGCATCGATCTCGGGAAGAATCCGCGCAAGCGCGCCGCTGCCGCGCAACACCTCAAACATCCGCGACGGCTTCTTCTCCATCAAACCGCGCGACACTTCCTGCCACACGCGCTCCGGCACGAGCGCATCCACTTCGCCGGCCTCGACCATCCTCTTCATCAACGCCTCGGTCTCCGGCGCGACGGTGAAATCCGCAAAGCGCGCAGCAAAACGCGCAAGCCGCAGAATGCGCACCGGGTCCTCGATGAACGCATCGCCCACATGCCTGAAAAGCCTGTTCTCGAGGTCCGCCCGGCCATTGAACGGATCGATCACCGGTCCCGTCAGCTCGCCCGCCGGCGTGACTTCGCGCGCCATCGCGTTGATCGTAAGATCGCGGCGCGCCAGGTCCTCCTCGAGCGTGACATCCGGCGAATAATAGAACTGGAATCCGTGATAGCCCGCCGCCGTCTTGCGCTCCGTGCGCGCCAGCGCGTACTCCTCGTGCGTCTGCGGATGCAAAAACACCGGAAAGTCCTTCCCCACCGGTCGATACCCCTGCGCCACCATCTGCTCTGGCGTCGCGCCGACGACCACGTAATCGCGATCCATCACCGGCATGCCGAGCAGCGCATCGCGGATCGCGCCGCCTACCGCGTAGATATTCATCGCGCGGCTTCCTTGCGCGCATCGTCGATCCACGCAGCCACCGCCGGCAGTGCCGTCACGCGACGCGCATAGGCGCGCGATCCCTCGCTCAACGCAGGCTCGTAAGAGTTGAAGCGCATGGCGACCGGCGCGTACATCGCATCCGCGATGCCGAACTCGCCGAACAGGAACGGCCCGCCCGATCGCGCGAGACAGTCGTTCCACATCGCGTCGATGCGCGCAATATCGAAGAGCGTCGCCGGCGTCGCGCCCAAGCCGGGCGCGTGCATGTCGATCTGCATCGGCATGTTCTGACGCAGGTCCGCGAAGCCCCCGTGCATCTCCGCGCTGATGCTGCGGGCAAGGGCGCGGGCAGCGGCGTCGCGCGGCCACATCGCGTGCTGCGGATGGTTCTCCGCAATCGTCTCCATGATCGCGAGCGATTCCCACACGGCATCGCCGTTATCGGTGATGAGACACGGCACCTTGCCCGACGGCGTGACGTCGAGAATCTTCGCCTTCGTGTCGGGCTGGTCGAGGCGGATCAGCATCTCGTCGAACGCCAGGCCGAAATGCCTGAGCAGCACCCACGGACGCATCGACCAGGAAGAAAGGTTCTTGTCACCGATAACGAGTTTCATGCGGCTCCGAAATCAACGATGCGCCGTGGCGCGGAAAGTATTGAAGCGCGAGCGCGGCGAGTTGCCCGTGAGATACAGCGGCGCGATCGCCTCGATGCTCGCCGGCTCGCCGATGCCCAGTTCCGGCGCAAGCGGTCCGCTCGCGATGCTCGGCGTGCGCATCGAATCGAGATTGTCGCGCGACATCAGCGGTTCGCCGGGCGCCATTTCGAGCGTCATCGCCTGCAGGCGGCCAAGGCTGTCGGGCAGCTTGATGATGCGCGCACGCCGTCCGATCGTCGCGCCCGCGAAGCGGACCAGTTCGGCGAGCGTGTACACGCCCGGACCCGCGAGTTCGTAGGTCATGCGGTTGGCGGCATCGAGATCGAGCACGTTCACGATGGCCTTCGCGACATCGCCGACGAACACCGGCTGGAACTGCGCATCGGCGCAAGCGAGCGGGATCACCGGAAAGATGCGCTGAAGGAACGCAAACTGATTCAGCAGATTGTCCTCGGGGCCGAAGACGACGGAACTGCGGAAGATCGTCCAGTCGAGGCCCGACTCGCGGACCAGCTTCTCGCCGTCGCCCTTCGAGCGCAGATACATGCTCGGGCCTTCTGCATCCGCGCCGATAGCGCTCATGTGGATCAATCTGCGCACGCCCTTCGCCTCGCACGCGGCGACGATCTTGCGCGGCAACTCCACGTGCGCACGCGCGAACTCCGGGCCGTAGGGATCGCCGCGTCTTCCATGCAGCACGCCGACGAGATTGATGACCGCATCCGCTTCCGCAACGAACGCGGCGAGTTTCACGGGATCGTGCACGTCGGTTTCGAGGACATCGACGTGAAGCAGCGTCAGATGCGCGGCGTTCGAGCGCCGCCGCGTGGCGATGCGCACGTTCTTGCCGAGATCGACGAGCGCGTTGACGAGATGGCTCCCGATAAAGCCGGAACCGCCGATGAGCGCTACGTTTTGATGTCGCATGTTCGCCTCTTGGATATCACGGCTTGCCGGTTGCGGCTGACGAATGCGCGGACGGATACGAAGACGAGCCGCCGCGCGTGTCGGAACGCGCGGCGTCGTGTGAATGCGCTTACGGCGCGATATAACCTAACCGCGCCTTCAGCGATTGCGGACGGCCTTCGAACAACGCCGCGTAATACACGGTGTTCGACAGCACGTTCTTCACGTAATCGCGCGTCTCGGAAAACGGAATGGTTTCAGCAAAAACCGCGCCCTCGACGGGCGCCCGCAAATCCTGCCGCCATTGCTTCGGCCGTCCGGGACCGGCGTTATAGCCAGCGGTGGCGAGCACGGGCGAGTTGTCGAATTGATTGTAGATCATCGACAGGTAATTCGTGCCGAGCAGGATGTTCGTGTTGATGTCGTTCATCTGCGCGCGCGACACCGTCCCGAGACCGATCTTCTTCGCGACGAGTTGCGCCGTGCCGGGCATCAGTTGCATCAAGCCGCCCGCGCCGACTTCCGACCGCGCGTTGATGATGAAGCGCGACTCCTGCCGAATCAGCCCGTACGCCCATTCGATATCGAGCCCGGTGTTCTGTGCATCGCGCTCGACGATCTCGCGGAACGGCGACAGATAGCGCAGCGAGAAATCGTGTTCGGTCTTCGTCTTGTCGGCGGTATTGACGGTGCGGTCGAACAGTTCGATGCGCTTCGCGTACTGCGCGGCGGCGATCAGTTGCCGGTCGGTCATCGTGCGCAGCGGCCAGTTCCATTCGCGATTGCCTTCGAGCCGCAGATTGAGCGCGTAGAAACGCTGCGACAGCGCGAAGCCCGGCACCGACTGCATCTGCGCGATTTCCGCATCCGATACGGTCGTGCGCGGCGGCAGCGTGATCTTCTGCCCCAGCTCTTCGAGCGCGAGCTGGCCGTAGAAGTTGTATTGATCCGCGATGCTCTGAAATTCCTGATTCGCCGTGGCGGTATCGCCGGCCTGCTTGACGGCGCGCGCGTGCCAGTAGGTCCACGAAGGCTGGCTGCGCAGCGTCGGCGGCATTTGCTCGACCGACCAGCGCACCATGTTCCAGTCGCCGGCGAGTAGCGCACTGCGCGTGCGCCATTCGTACGCCGGATTCGACAACTGCGCATTCGCCGACAGCCGATACCAGTCCGCCGCCGCCGGCATGCGCTTCAGCGCCGCCTGATAGCCGATGGTGCCCCAGCCCACGGCGCGCTCGGCGGCCGTCAGGCTCGGCGCGACGGAACTGAACGTGGCGGCGGCCATCGCCGGATCGTTGCGGGCGAGGCGCGTGACGGCGAGCAGCGTCAGCTGATGCGCCGGCGTGTTCGGCATGACGCCGCGCGCCAGATAAAGCGGCGGCTTGTTGACGGCGTTATCGAGCAGTTCGGGCTTCGGCCTTTCCTGACCGAGCGCATCGACGATATTCGCGCCGGTCGTCGTGTAGTTCTGCTCATAGGCGAGGCGGATTTGCTGCCAGATGTCGTCGCTCGTGAACTGGCCGGACTCCGCGAGCGCAGCGATCAGATCGACGCAGCCGTCGCCGTACGATTTCGGATCGACGAGCAGTGCGCGCGCCGCATCCGCAACATGCTCGCCGCGCGACATGCGCGCTTCGAGCGCATAGCATTTGACCTGCGTGTCGTCGTTGAGCACGAAACGGGAATACTGCTCCTGGAAGTTGCGCCAGTCGTGACGGCCGCCGAGCACGACGAGATAGTCGTTGCGCATGCGGTCGGCAATGGCCTGACCGTCGTAACGCTGCAGGAACGAGAGCACGGGTGCGTCCGGCGCGTCGGGGCGCGCGTGGCCTTGCGCATCGAAAAGCTGCGGCTTGATCGTGAAATAGTCGATATAGCCAGGCGCCGGATAGTTCGGAATCTGCGAGGCGAGCAAAGCCGCGCGGCCCGCATCGTTCGCACGTGACGCCTCGCGCAATTGCATGAAAATGCGATCGTCGGAGGACGGAGAAAAGTCCGCGTCCGGCGGGACGGCGGTGGCCGTTCCGCATGCGACCAGCGTAGCGGCGGCAAGGGCGTAGCCGGCCGCAAGATATACTCGGTTGAGGCGTTTTGACATCGTTATTACTGGAGCGCGAGGTGGTCCAAAGATCGGTCCAAAGCATAGCACGCAACGTTTGCGCGGAACCCAAAAGCACCTTGCGCGCGACGCTGCTGGCAAGGCGCGAAGCGCAGCAGGAAGAGCCGTCGCGGGCGCTCGCCGATGCCGCGCTCGGCGAGCGGCTTCGCGCGTTGCTCGAAGCACGCCCGGTCAGATGCATCGGCTTTTATTGGCCGGTGGCCGGTGAGTTCGATGCCCGCGTCGTGTTGACCGACTGGCTCGCATCGGGCAATGCCGGCGATGCACGCGAGGCTGCGTTGCCCGTCGTCGTGCAGCCTCACGCGCCGATGGCCTTTCACGCCTGGCGCGCAGATTCGCCGATGAAGGCCGGCCGTTATCGAATTCCCGTGCCGGAGGAAGAGCGCGTCGTGGTGCCGGAATTGTTGCTGGTGCCGTGCGTCGGTTTCGATGCGGACCGTTATCGGCTGGGATACGGCGGCGGCTATTACGACCGCACGCTCGCCGCGTGGCCGGCCGCGCGCAAGCCGGTCACGATCGGCATTGCGTACGAAGCGGGCAGGCTCGATGCGTTGCCGCGCGAAATGCACGACATGCCGCTCGATGCAATCGTCACCGAAGCGGCGCTTTACTGATGGCCGGCCTCGTTCAAAGCGATGCCGCCGCGCGCGCGGCGGTGTCGTAGAGGCCGGATGCGTTGCGCATCAATTGCGCGGCCTCGCCGATCTGCTCGTTCGTCAATCCGCTTTCGCGCAGCGCCGAGATCAGGCAGCTCTCGCGCACTTCGCGATACTTCCCGCACAGCTCACGCCCCGCCGGCGTCGCGGAGAAGAACACTTCCTTGCCGGCCTTTTCGCTCGCCACGTAGCCGCGCGCCACGAGCTTTTTCAGCGCATAAGTCGCGACGTGCGTGTCCTCTATATTCAGCACGAAGCAGATATCCGCGAGCTTCTTCTTGCGATCCCGATGATTCACATGATGCAGCAGCGACACTTCCACCGCCGTCATGTCTTTCGCGCCGGCTGCGGACATGCAGCGCACCATCCATCGATTGAACGCATTGCTCGCCATGATGAGCGCATATTCGAACTCGGAAAGTTCCGCGCTGGTTTCGGAGACGAGGTGCTCAGACGACACGATCTTGGCAGGATGACGCGACATGGCAATGACCATTTGAGTTGAACCGGAGTCTAGCGGAACCCGCTTGCGCCACACTCCAGACAAACGCGTATTGATAACTTCTTGATAATTTATTGACAATGTAACATCGTATGCACGGTGCGGCGAAGAGAAACGCGTTCTCCGCCCTCCGTGCCGACGCAAGACTGGAAGCCATGACATCACCACGAATCCATCCGCTGGGCGACTGCGCGCTTGTTTGCGAAGCCGCGCCGCCCGCCACGATCGACTGCCAGCGACGCATCTGGGCGCTCGCCGAGCGTGCGCGCCTGATGCCGCATGTCGTCGAAGTCGTGCCCGGCATGAACAATCTGACGATCGTCTTCGATCCGCTCGACGCCGACTACGAAAGCCTCGCCGCGCAACTCGAAGCCGGATGGGACGCCGCCGGCAGCGCCGATGCGCCCGGCAGCACGATCGAGATTCCGGTGCGCTACGGCGGCGAGGACGGCCCCGATCTCGCGGAACTGGCGAAGCACGCGGGCTTGTCCATCGATGAAGTCGTGAAGCGTCACACCGAAGCGGAATACATCGTGTTCTTCCTGGGCTTTCAGCCGGGCTTCGCGTATCTCGGCGGGCTCGATCCCGCGTTGCACATGCCGCGCCGCCGCGAGCCGCGCCTCGAAGTGCCGACCGGATCGGTGGGCATCGGCGGGGCGCAGACGGGCATCTATCCGGCTGCATCGCCGGGAGGATGGCAACTGCTCGGCCGCACCGAACTCAGGCTTTTCGATCCGTCGCGCAATCCGCCGACGCTGATGCAGCCCGGCGACCGCGTGCGCTTCACGGCGCTGGAGGTGCGCGCATGATCGACGTGATTCGCGCAGGCGTGCTGTCCACGGTGCAGGATCTCGGCCGCCACGGATACCGCCATCTCGGCGTCAGTTCGGGCGGTGCGCTGGATGCGCTGTCGCTCGAAATCGGCAATCGACTCGTCGGCAACCGGCCAGATGCGGCGGGCATCGAGGTGACGTTCGGGCCGACGGTGCTGCGCTTCAAGCGCGCGACGCGCATCGCCATCACGGGCACCGACTTCGGCGCGACGCTCGACGACGTGCCGGTCTATTCGTGGTGGAGCCTTCCGGTGCGCGCGGGCCAGGAACTGACGCTGCGCGCGGCGAAGCGCGGCATGCGCGGCTACGTGTGCATCGCGGGCGGCATCGATGTGCTGCCGATGCTCGGCTCGCGCAGCACCGACCTCGGCGCGTGCTTCGGCGGGCTCGGCGGGCGCGCGTTGCGTGACGGCGACCGCTTGCCGGCAGGCGTGCCGCAACCGCACAAGGGCATCGCGTTTTCGCCGGAGGAACCGGCCTTCGGCGTCAAGGCGCCCGCGTGGTGCAAGTTCGTTCTCGTCGATGAACCCGTGCGCCGCGGCCGCCACGCGCCCGGCCTCGCGTGGGCCGCGCCGATCCGCGTGCTGCGCGGTCCGGAATATGCGAGCTTCGGCGACAAGGCTCACGACGACTTCTGGAACGAGGAATGGACGATCACGCCGAACAGCAACCGCATGGGTTTCCGGCTCGCGGGCACGGCGCTCGAGCGCCGCGACAAGACCGAACTGCTGTCACACGCGGTCTTGCCCGGCACGATTCAGGTGCCGCCGAACGGACAGCCGATCATCCTGATGGGCGATGCCCAGACCACGGGCGGCTATCCGAAGATCGGCGCAGTCATTCGCGCGGACTTGTGGAAGCTCGCGCAGGCGCGGCTGAACGGAGGCGTGCGCTTCATCGAGACATCGGTGGAGGAAGCGCGCCACGCGCTGGCTGAAGAACGGCAGTATGTAAAACAGGTGGAAACAGCCATCGCGATGCACGAAGAACGCATCGCGCGATAACAGACAAACCAAACGACTACATCGACGACTAACATGGAAATCGATCTCAACGCCGACCTCGGCGAAGGCTGCGGCTCGGACGAAGCGCTGCTCGACCTCGTGAGTTCCGCGAACATCGCGTGCGGCTGGCATGCGGGCGGCGCCACCGCGATGCGCGACTGCGTGCGCTGGGCGGTGGCGAAAGGCGTGGCGATCGGCGCGCACCCGAGCTTCAACGATCCCGAGAACTTCGGCCGCAAGGAAATGGACCTGCCGCCCGAAGAGATCTACGCGGGCGTGCTGTATCAGCTCGGCGCGCTGGCTGCGATCGCGAAAGCGGAAGGCGGGCGCATCGCGCACGTGAAGCCGCACGGCGCGCTGTACAACCAGGCGGCGAAAACGCCGCAAATCGCCGATGCCATCGTCGCCGCCGTGCGCGACTTCGATCCGACGCTGCTGATCTTCGGCCTCGCGAACAGCGGTCTCGTCGATGCCGCGAAGCGCGCGGGCCTCGGCGCAATCGAAGAAGTGTTCGCGGATCGCGGCTATCGCGCCGATGGTTCGCTCGTGCCGCGCAAGGAGCCGGGCGCATTGCTCGACGACGAAGACGCCGTGCTCGACCGCACGCTGTCGATGGTGCGCGAGCAGCGCGTGCAGGCCGTATCGGGCGAATGGGTGCCGTTGAATGCGCAGACGATCTGCCTGCATGGCGATGGCGAACACGCGCTCGCGTTCGCACGGCGCATTCGCGGCGCACTGGCTGTCGCGGGCATTGGCGTGCGCGCCGCCCGCGCCGCCTGAGCGACGTAACCGAGCACTGAACGCCCCGCACCGCCGGGGCGTTTTAGCAAGCGGCCAGGAGAGCCGCGCAGTCACCACGCGCCCGGTTCGAGGCGCGGTGTTTTCATCCATGTTCGTTTGGAGATCTCATGGCAACCCCAGTCAGTTTATGGCCGCTCATCGGCGTGGCCGTCATCATCGTGGGCTTCGTGCTGCGCTTCAATCCGATGCTGATCGTCGCCGCCGCCGCGATCATCACCGGATTCGCGGCGCACTTCCCGCCGGAGCGCATTCTGAGCGCCATCGGCACCGGCTTTCTGAAGACGCGCAACATCCCGCTCATCATCCTGTTGCCGCTTGCGGTGATCGGCTTGCTGGAGCGGCACGGGCTGCGCGAACGCGCGCAAATCTGGATCTCGGGCATTCGCGCGGCGACGGCCGGACGTCTGCTGATCGTCTATCTGCTGGTGCGCGAACTGACGGCGGCGGTCGGCCTGACGGGCCTCGGCGGTCATCCGCAGATGGTCCGGCCGCTGCTCGCGCCGATGGCGGAAGGCGCGACGGAAGCGCGCTACGGCAAGCTGTCCGATGCCGTGCGCTACAAGTTGCGCGCGTACTCGGCCGCGACCGATAACGTCGGCCTGTTCTTCGGCGAGGACATCTTCGTGGCGTTCGGCGCGATCGTGCTGATGGTCACGTTCCTGAAGGAAGCGGGCATCATCGTCGAGCCCATGCACGTGGCCGTCTGGGGCATCCCGACCGCCATCTGCGCGTTCCTGATTCATGGCTTTCGCCTCTGGCTGCTCGACCGTCAACTGACGCGCGAACTCGATGCGCTCACCCGCAACGTCGCCGGAGAAAAAGCATGACGCTGACGATCAACTATCTCTTCTATCTGGTCGGCATCGTGCTCGTGGTCGTCGCGGGCATGATCCTCACCGACAAGTCGCATCCGCGCCGGCTGACAACGGGCGTGTTCTGGCTCGTGTATGCGCTGATTTTCCTCATCGGCGACTGGCTGCCGCCATCGGTCGTCGGCGTGCTGGTCGTGGCGATGGCGCTGATTGCGGGTCTTGGCGGCGTCACCGGCGCGAAGCCGAAGATGCTCTCCGATGAAACGCGCCGCCAGAGCGCCATGCGTCTCGGCAACAAGCTCTTCGTGCCCGCGCTGACGATTCCCGTCGTCACCGTCATCCTGACGCTCGGAGCGAGTCATCTCGTGTTCGGTGGCAGGCCGCTCATCGAGTTGAAGAACGTGACGCTGATCGGCTTCGGCATCGGCTGTGTGATCGCGCTGGCGGTCGCGTGCGTGATGACGCGCGATACCGTCGGCCAGTCGATGCGCGAAGCGCGCCGCCTGATCGATGCGCTGTCGTGGGCCGCCGTGCTGCCGCAGATGCTCGGCATGCTCGGGCTCGTGTTCTCCGACGCGGGCGTCGGCAAGGCAGTCGCGCACGTCACGACGGCTTACGTAAATCTCGATTACAGGCTCGTCGCGGTGGCGGTGTACTGCATCGGCATGGCGCTGTTCACGATGGTGATGGGCAACGGCTTCGCCGCGTTCCCGGTGATGACGGGCGGCGTTGGCGTGCCGATTCTCGTTGGCGTCTTTCACGGCAATCCGGCGACGATGGTCGCGATCGGCATGTTCTCCGGCTATTGCGGCACGCTGATGACGCCGATGGCGGCGAACTTCAACATCGTGCCGGCGGCGCTGCTGGAGTTGCCCGACAAGAACGCGGTCATCAAGGTGCAGGTGCCGACTGCGTTGACGTTGCTGGTCGTGAATATCTTCTTGTTGAACTGGCTGATGTTCATCTAAAGCTGCATTAGCGAGCGGCGCGTGTCGACAAGTTTGCACGCGCCGTTCCTCCACGATTTATCCTACATCGCGCGCCACCGCGACATGGCGATGCGTCACCCCTGCCCTCGTGTGACCGCACACGCCGCCTCCCGCCTCGTCTCTCCTCTCGTCGTCCGCGCGCTTTTATGCGCCTCTTGAATTCAGACCTATCCGATTCCTGCATGCCGGTGCTTAACGGAGACTTCGCCCCTTTCGGGTCGTGACGCAGTTGAACTGCGCCGCCTTACAAAAGGGAGTCGCTGACCGGCATGCGAGCACAACAGTCTCGCAGCACGAGTATGGCGACCTTATATTCAGGTCGAAATAGCCGATGGTCCGGTGGACTGCTGCCTTTATCGGGCGGCGGTTCGGTGCCCCGGTATCACCGTCGGTCGGGTCATGCGATTGTCGAGATATTCTCTGTTGTTGGAGCGGCCTCCTGGCCGCGACGTGCCGCTGCGTCTGTGCGAAGCGTTCGTCGCTCTCGGAAGCGCGCTTTTTGCGTATCGCGTGTTCGGCGCGTCCTTCGAGGCCGGCTATGTGAGCGCCGCCGCGGCGTTCGCCGTGTTGCTCGCCTGGGCGGGCCAATCCGTGCGCAGTCAGCAGTGCAGCGGGACTGTCGCCGGCATTCTCGGGCCGGCGCTCGCGTGGACGCTTTGCGAAGCCCTCGCGACGTTCGCCGCGATGTCGATGCATCGCGAGTTTCAGCCATCGCTCATATGGTTCGCCTGCTGGTCGTCGTCGACGTTCGCGGGTGTGACGTCATGCCGCTTCGTTGTCCGAATGATTCGCGCTCGACGTGTTCGAACGCGCTCGGTTGCCCTCGTCGGACGCGGCGATCACTGCGATGCGTTCCTGCAGCGCTTTCTCGCCAGGCGCGATTCCGTGTATCGCATCGACGCACGGTTCGATCTGAACGAAGCAGCGGCGGCGAATACCGACGGCATCCGGCTCTTCTGCCACACGGAGCCGTTCGTCGCCTACGTGCGAGAGCAGCGTATCGACGAACTATGGCTCGCGCTTCCGCTGACCGATGAAGCGACGCTTCTGCGCTTCCTCGACATCTTCCGCAATGACTTGCTGAACATCCGCTTTCTTCCGGATGTCGGCAAGCACGCGCGCTTTCGCAACGACGCCGCCGACGTCGATACGGCATTCGCCGTCAATCTGGTGGCAGCGCCGCTCACGGATCGCGCGCTGGCCGTCAAGGCGATCTTCGACTGTGCTTTCGCGACGTGCGCGCTGATCGCTATCTCGCCGCTGTTCCTGCTCATTGCGCTTGCGGTGAAGTGCTCGTCGCCGGGTCCGGTGATGTTCAAGCAGTGGCGCCACGGAGCGAAGGGCGAGCCTTTTCAGATTTTCAAGTTCCGCACGATGCACGTTCACGCGCCGGGCGACGGCGTGGTCGAGCAGGCCACGCGCGGCGATGCCCGAATCACGCCCCTTGGCGCGCTGTTGCGCCGCACGAGTCTCGACGAACTGCCGCAATTCCTCAACGTGCTGCGCGGCGACATGTCGGTGGTGGGGCCGCGTCCGCATGCCATCGAGCACGACGCGCTGTATCAGGAAATCGTCGACGGCGATATCCATCGCTATCGCATCAAGCCGGGCATCACGGGCTGGGCACAGGTGAACGGGCTGCGCGGCGAAACGGATTCCATCGAGAAGATGCAAAAGCGCGTCGAACACGATTTGTTCTATCTCAGCAATTGGTCGTTGGCCTTCGATGTACGCATCCTCTTCGCGAGGATCGTGCGGGGCTTCGTTCATCACAACGCTTATTGAAGCGCAGGGTCATCCATGAAGTATTCGATTGAACACGCCTGCGACGCAATGCGGCGCGCTTCCACTCCGCGGCTTGGCGCTGCGATCGCGCTGGCAGCAATCCTGAGCGCTTGCGCGGCCGCACCGGGCTTTCAGATGCTCACCGGGCCGAACACAAACGATGGCGTGCAGCCCAGCGCGTCCTCCGTTGCGCCGACGGCCGCGACGCCCGAGATTCCGATCACCGAGCTGGATCTCGCCACCGTGCGAAGCCTCGCGGAGAAGCGCAGTGCCTGGCAGGACGCGCAGACGCGCCAGTTGTTCGCCGCGCCGCAACCTTATACGGTCGGCCCGGGCGATGTCTTGCAGATCGTCGTGTGGGATCACCCCGAGCTTGCGCAAGCCGTCGGCTCCACGCAGACGCAGGGACCATCGAAGCCAGGCGATCCGGCGGCGGGCTTCGTCGTCGATCAAAGCGGCAAGCTCGCTTTCCCTTACGCGGGCAGTCTCAACGTGGCGGGCCTCGGCACGCAACAAATCCGCGAGCGGCTGACTTCCGCGCTGTCCCGCTATTTCGTGAACCCGCAGGTGACGGTTCGCATGGCGTCGTACCGTTCGCGTCAGGTTTATGTCGATGGCGAAGTGCGGTCGCCCGGTGCGTTCTCGTTGACGGATGTGCCGCTCAATTCTTACGACGCGATCGCGCACGCGGGCGGCTTCTCCGATAGCGCCGATCAGAGCGATGTCGTGCTCGTGCGCAATGGCGTGCCGCATCGGCTCGATGTGACGCGGATGCTGGCGCAGGGCGTCGATCCGTCGAAACTGTTTCTCAAGGCGGGCGACGTGCTGCGCGTGACCTCGCGCGAGGACAAGGGCGTCTACGTGATGGGCGAAGTCAGCAAGCCCGGTTCGGCGGTGCCGCGACGCGACGGCACGCTGTCGCTTGCAGATGCGCTGTCGCAAGTGGGCAGCGTGAACGCGAACACGGCGGACACCGCGCAGATGTTCGTTATCCGCTCGCGCGACGGCAAGCCCGAAGTCTTCCATCTCGACAGCCGGTCGCCGGTCGCGATGCTCGTCGCAAAGGATTTCGATCTGCAGCCGAAGGACATCGTTTATGTCGACGGCAACGGGCTCGTGCGCTTCAACCGCGTGATAAGCCTGTTGATGCCGCTGATCAGCACGGGGCTTACGGCAGGAGTGGTCGCGAAATGATCCGCTCCGTGTTGATGGTGTGCGAAGGGAATGTGTGCCGGAGTCCGGTTGCGGCGGCGTTGCTGGCGCATGAGCTTGCGGATGTCGAGCTGACGTCGGCGGGGACGGCTGCGCTCGTTGGCGCGCCTGTGGACGCAGCCATCGGCGAACTCGCGCAAGCACACGGTATTGCGCTCGATTCGCACGTCGCGAGGCAACTGGACGCGTCGCTCGTGCGCGACGCCGATCTGATCCTCACCATGACACTGGCCCAGTGCGACTGGGTGAAGGCCGCGTTTCCATCGGCGCGCGGCAAGGTATTTCGCCTTTGCGAACAGGACAAAGCGGACGTCATGGACCCGTATCGACGCCATCGAACCGTGTCCGAACTCGCCTTCGCCCAGATTCGACACGGCATCTCGCAATGGACTCACAGGCTGAACGAGCCGCAATGAAAGATATGCAGCAACCTCCCAATTAGTCGCGCTCCACGCCCGACAATCGGTGGTCGAAAACCGGTCGAAGATCGTCGAACTGGAGCAGAAGCGCGCTGAGCTCGTGCAGCGCTATACAGCGCACCATCCGGAAGTGGTGGCTACGCCGGCGAGCGGCACGGCGTATGGGGCGTATTCGGAGTACGCAGCCCGTGAGGTTAAATAGGGTGCGTGCTGTCGAGCATCTGCGCAATTGCCTCATGGCGAGTGGACCCCGAGCGGCCCACGGGATGCTTCGCGCGCCCGGTTTCATGAGAGTCGCGAATGTATCGCTGCGCGTGCTGACCCTGGCGAGCAAGTTTGTCCTGCTGCTCGTCATGGCGAAGTTTCTGACGCTGATCGAGGTCGGCCAGTACGGAGTGCTCGTTGCAACGATTGGCTATGCGCTGTTCATTCTCGGGCTGGATTTCTACACCTACAGCACCCGGGAGATGCTTCGCGTCGACCGGACCGTTTGGCCATCCTTATTGCGGAATCAGGCCGCGTTCTTCGCGGTCTGTTACGTGACGATGCTGCCGGTGTTCTATCTCACACTGAAGTGGTCGAACGCATTCTCCGAACGGCTGGCGCTCTGGTTTCTCGTGCTCGTTGTCCTCGAGCATGTCGCGCAGGAAATGAGTCGCCTTTTGGTCGCGATAGCGCGCCCTGTCGCCGCCACGGTTCTCGGATTTCTCAGAGGAGGAATTTGGGTATTCGTGTGCATTGCATTGATGATCGCAGAGCCGTCCCTCAGGAATGTCGACACCGTTCTTATCACTTGGGTTTGCGGAGATCTCTGCGCCGTCTGCTTCGGCCTGACATGCATTCGCGGCTTGCCATGGGCCGGAGCCCAAAGACGGCCTGTCGACTGGCCGTGGATTTGGCGAGGCATGAAGATCTGCATCCCTCTTCTCTTGGCAACGCTGGCAATCCGCGGGCTGTCCGTGTTCGACCGCTATTTGCAGGGATACTTCGCCGGTGAGGAAACGCTCGGCGTGTACACGTTTTATGCGACCGTAGCCAGCGCCATACAGGCGTTTCTCGATTCCGCCGTTTTCTCGTTTCAGTATCCGTGTCTCGTCAAGGCCGCGCAAAGTCAGGACAAGTCCGCGTTCGTCGCGGCGGTCAGACAGTTGACGCGCGCAACAGTGTTCACGATGACCGGGCTCTGTTTCATTGCCTTGATCGGAATCAAACCAGTTCTCGCGTTAGTGAACAAGCCGATATATGCGGAGCATTTCGGAATGTTCCTTTGGATCCTCTCGGCAGTGGTGCTCTTCTCATTGAGCATGATTCCACATTACGTGCTGTATGCGACCCGGCGCGATCGGGCCATTCTCGCAGCGAATTTGAGCAGCATGGTCGTATTCATTGCAACTGCACCGTTGCTCGCGCCGCATTTCGAGTCCCTCGCGATCCCAATCGCTCTTACCGCTGCATTCGGAAGCATGTACGCGTCGAAGCTCGCGCTTTGCCGGTACTTCCGTGAGTTCGCATAAATCCGCATCACTCTGAAATTTCGAAGAATATGTTTAACGATAAATCTATCCTCATCACTGGCGGTACCGGCTCGTTTGGCAAGAAATACGTCCAAACGATCCTCGCGCGCTATAAGCCGCGGCGTCTCATCATTTTTTCGCGAGACGAACTCAAGCAGTTCGAGATGCAGCAAGAGTTCAATGCTCCGTGCATGCGCTATTTCATTGGCGATGTGCGGGACTTCGACCGTCTTTTGCAAGCAATGAACAACGTGGACTTCGTCATTCACGCCGCAGCCCTCAAGCAGGTTCCCGCGGCGGAATACAACCCGATGGAATGCATCAAGACGAACATCCACGGTGCCGAGAACGTCATTCGCGCAGCACTGGCGAACAACGTCGAGAAGGTGATCGCCTTGTCAACGGATAAGGCGGCGAATCCGATTAACCTCTATGGCGCGACAAAGCTCGCCTCTGACAAGCTTTTCGTTGCCGCCAACAACATCTCGGGCGGTCACCGGACTCGGTTCGCCGTCGTCCGCTACGGGAATGTGGTCGGGTCCCGTGGTTCCGTCGTACCGTTCTTCAAGCAACTGGTTACGGCCGGTGCGGCTGCGCTGCCAATTACGCATCCCGATATGACGCGCTTCTGGATAACGTTGCAGCAAGGCGTTGATTTCGTGCTCACCAATTTCCAACGGATGCACGGCGGCGAGATTTTCGTTCCGAAGATCCTGTCGATCAGGATTCTCGATCTCGCTCGCGCCATCGCACCGGAAATGGATACGAAGATCGTCGGGATTCGTCCGGGTGAGAAGCTGCACGAAATCATGTGCCCCGCAGACGATTCGCATCTGACGATCGAGTTCGATGATCACTACGTGCTGAGCCCGACGATCACGTTCAGTGCCGGCGCACGCGACTTCAGTCGCAACGCGCTCGGTGAAAATGGGCGCCCGGTCAAGCAAGGATTCGAATACAACTCGGGATCGAACGGTCACTTCTTGTCGATCGAAGAGATCGGCGAATTCGACCAACTGGCGCAGGCATAGCATGATTCCGTACGGCAGACAGGACATCACGCAAGCCGATATCGACGCAGTAATCGACGTTTTGCGCTCGGACTTTCTCACACAAGGTCCGGCAGTGCCGAGCTTCGAGAAAGCGATAGCCATGCGAGTCGGAGCGCGCTTCGGCGTAGCGGTGAACAGCGCGACATCGGCACTACATATCGCTTGCCTGGCCCTCGAGTTGGGTGCGGGTGATCGTCTATGGACGACCCCTATTACTTTCGTCGCTTCTGCGAACTGTGCACGATATTGCGGCGCGAAAGTCGACTTTGTGGATATCCACCCGGTCACCTACAACATCGATGTCCGAGCGCTCGAACTGAAGCTCCAACACGCGCGCAAGCTAGGCGAACTGCCGAAGATTCTGGTCGTCGTTCACCTCTGCGGCCAGCCGTGCGATCTCGAAGCCATTCACGACCTGAGCCGGCAGTATGGATTCCGGGTGATCGAAGATGCCTCACATGCGATCGGCGCTTCCTATAAAAACGCGCCGATTGGAAACTGCCTATATTCGGATATCACCGTCTTCAGCTTTCATCCGGTGAAGATCATCGACCGGCGAAGGCGGAATGGCGATGACGAATGACCGGCAACTCGCGAGCCGGATGGAGTTGCTGAGGAGCCATGGCATCACGCGTGATGCAGGCTCGATGACGCAGGAGCCGGATGGTCCCTGGTATTACCAGCAGATCGATCTCGGGTTTAACTACCGGATGATGGACCTGCAAGCCGCGCTCGGGCTTTCGCAACTGACGCGACTCGATACTTACGTTAGCCGCCGCAAAGCTATCGCGGCTCGCTATGACAGGCTCCTCGAAGCACTGCCCGTTCAGACGCCGTTGCAAATCACCGATGCGGAGTCGGCATGGCATCTCTACGTCATTCGCCTGCGTCTCGATCAAACGACGCGCGCGCGAGCGGATCTCGTGCAGGCTTTGCGTGCTGCCGGAATCGGCGTGAATGTCCACTATATTCCGGTACATACGCAGCCGTACTACCAGTCGCTCGGGTTTCGGGCGGGAGACTTCCCGGAAGCGGAGCGCTATTACCGTGAAGCGATCAGCCTTCCCCTGTATCCGGCCATGACGGATGCACAGCAGGACACGGTTGTCGATGCGCTCACTGAGGCACTGTCATGACGACCGTGGCCATCATTCCGGCGCGTGGCGGCAGTAAGCGGATCGCCGGCAAAAATACGAAGCTCTTCGGCGGCAAGCCAATCATCGGCTGGGCAATCGAAGCGGCGTTGCGCGCGAGTTGCTTCGATCGCGTCGTGGTCTCGACCGACTGCGAGCGGATCCACGCAGGCAAACCTCGACCGCGCGATTTCGGTGCTGGTCGAGAGGTTCCCTGCACTCAACGTCTGCGGCAGCCGGAACGGATATTTCCTGTGCGACCTCGATCGGATTGATGCGCTTCGCGACGTTTTGGATCCCAAAGCAAATGTGTTAATTTGTGGCATGGGATCGCCGTACCAGGAACGTTTCCTTCACGAGCTTCGCAAGCTTGGCTGGAGAGGAACGGCCTATACGTGCGGCGGCTTTCTTCATCAAATGGCTAAGAAGGGCGCGCGTTATTATCCTGCCTGGATCGATCGCCTCCAGTTGCGCTGGGCCTATCGAATCTATGACGAGCCGACGTTGTTCAAACGGTACTTCTTCGGTTATCCGGTAGCCGTCTTTTTTGTCATCAAAGATTGCGTCGGCTTTGCGATGAGCAGACTTTCGAGATCTTCCGCATGAGTCGCAGACGGTTAATGCTTAAGTCGCTGTTCGCATTTCCGTTGTGCGTAGCGGGCGTAGATGCGCTTGCGCAGTCACGTGACCCGGTCGGAGAACCGGCCGTAGCGGAGCTGGAGGTCGAAGCCGCTTCGCTGCAGTCCACCGGTGTTCGCCACGATGCGGACAACCTGGATGTTCTTCGTATGCGTTCCGACCTTTCGGCTTACGCGGGGCAGGCTCGTCGTATCTTTGTACGATACGCCGCTTCGTCAACGCCACCGGAAGGGCGGTTCCTTTACCGCGATGACGGCGGTCAGCACACCGAGCCGGGCCTGACGGACGCGCTGGGAAGAACCTGGTTCGCCGATCGTCGAAAATTGGTAGACGTCAGGCGTTTTGGCACGGCCAAGGACAATGACTACACGTCATTGCTTATGCGCGCATTAGAAGAACCGGATGTCTACGCGTGGATTCCTCCAGGGTTACGTGCGTCCGTCATTGATGCTGCGTTGCCTTCCAACGCGACGATGGTCATCGACGGCACGGTCGAGATGCCGCCCAGCGCACCGATGCGCGCAGCGATATTCACAAATGCCGATCCGGAACGGGGAAACTCGCACATCTCGCTTGTCGGCAACGGCGGAATCAACGGTGCGAAGGCGCTTCAGGCAGCTCAAGCGGAACATGAGTTGATACGCTTGACCAACTGCTCGTCGGTAGCGATAGATCTTGCGCGGGCAGGTGGAAACCGCTTCTCGCCTGCTACACGTGAGCGATCGGGCGCTGCAGTACATGTGCTCGGAGGGCGGAATCACCTGGTGTCGATCGATCGGCTAGAGGACTATGGCCGGGAGGGCATCTGGCTCTCGGATGTGAGCGACAGCACGGTCTGCGATACCGAAACGCACGGTGGGGCCGAAAGCTGGAGCGGTGTTCAGGTGGGCGGCCCAAGCTCCGCGCGAAACCTGATCTCCAAAGTTGCGACTTACATCGCGGGCGCATCGGGCATCGGCTGCGACTCGAGGCAGTCGCTGGTTGTGGACTGCAGTAGCCATTCCAATGCATATTTCCACGGATTCAACTTCGGACATGCGGGGCAGCCCGCCGACGATACAACCGGTCTAAGGCTTCTTTCGACTAACGCAGGAACCAGAGGTACTGCAGGCGCTGACTTCAACGGCTTCAGCATCGTCAATGGAAGTCGACGAGTGCGGCTGGTTGACTGTGTAGCCAAGGGGGCCTTCAAAGATGGTTTCAGCACTTCCGCTGGCGCGGACGAATCCATGCTCGTTCGTTGCCATGCTTCGGGGTCGGGACGCTATGGAGTCAATGCATACGGCGCAACGGTCGTCGCACAGAATTGCAGCTTCGATTCGAATGCGGGCGGATCCGTCTCGCCTCCGGGTAGCGGCCGCGTCGTGGTCCGCTGAGACGCACATGTCAGGCTCGATGCTGTGTATTGAACAAGAGAATCCTTACATGTTGACGTTACGAAAGGCCACTGCCGAAGATTCGGAACTGCTTTACAAGTGGAGAAACGATCCGATCACACGAGACGCGAGTCACGATACCTCGGAAATTCCCCGCGATCGACATGAGCGCTGGTTGGCCCAGAGCCTCGCCAATCCCCGACGGCTGATATTCATCGCCGAGGAACGCGGGCGTCCTGTCGGAACAGTGCGCGTTGACCACGGACTCGACGGAACGGCCGAACTCTCCTGGACCGTTGCTCCCGACGCGCGTGGCGGGGGAGTTGCAACACGCATGGTCCGGCTCGTGGCAGATGATATTTCCTGCGAATGTCCGATTCGCGCGGAAGTCAAGAGTGGGAATGACGCGTCGGTGAAAGTGGCCAACGCTGCCGGAATGTATCTGCTCAAAGAGGATCAGGACGTCTTGCACTTCTATCGGGAAGCGTCGGCCAAGTAATCGGAAGCCGAAGCGACGATATTCACCCCCCCACCACCACAAACCCCCTCCTCCTCAACAACTCCAGCACCCCGCGCTCGCCACCAAGATGCAACGCCCCGATCGCCACGAACACCGGCCGATCGGGCGCCGCCAGCCCCACGATCCGTTGCACGAACCGCCGATTCCGCTCATACACCACGCGGTTATCCACCTGCGCCGCCAGCGCCTTCGACCGCGCCAGCTTCGAGCTCTTGGCATCGTCCCAAGCCTTCAGTGCATCCGCATCGCCGATACGCCACAGCCGATGCAACTCCTTCACATCGGCGATATTCTCCGCCGAGGTTTGCACGAGATCCTGCGCCAGCATCTCCCGCTGCTGCGCCGACGATAGATGCGTAAACGTCGATATCTGCTCGTTCAGCGTCTCAAGCCCAACAATTCTCCCCCGCACGCGCAAATAAACATTCTGCAACTGCGCCTCCGTGCCGTACTCGCTCTGAAACCCGGCCTTCAGCGTGTCATAGGTTTGAATCAGCATCGACGCGAGCCACGGCCTCGTATGACGCAGATTCTTCAGCGCAACAGGATTGCCGCGCATGCGCGCCTCGACCTTCTTCCACATCGAATCGGGCAAATAGTCGATCAGACATTCGCTTCGGCACATGCCGTAGCGGTTCACATCGTCTTGGGAGAGCAGCAGTTCGTCGGGGGAAATTTCGAGCGCCAGTGTCGGCGATGCATACAGCGCCGCGAGGATCGGCTTGCGAAAAGGCTGTTCAGGCGGATAGTCGGTCGGGAAACCGACGTGCAACGTGCCGAGCAGATAGATCGTCGTCGCGCCTTTCGTGGCGACATAGAACGGCATGCGCGCCGGTTCCGCGCGCACGGGCCCGCTTGCCGTCGTGCCGTCGGAGCGGTCGACTGGAACGACCCGAGCCGGCGTCGCGGGCGGTGCCGCCGATGCCGGAACCTCCGTCGCGCTTGCATCGCCCGCGGGTTGAGGCGTGCCGCCGGGCGGACTGCGCGATCCCGTGACCGCGAACGCCACCGTAGACAACGCGAACAACAGCGCCAGCGCGTACGCCACGACGCCAGCGCGCCGCGCGAGCAGCGCCATGCCACAGGACACGAAGCGGCGCGTCCGGTCGATCAACCGGCGCGCCGCCCGCGATTCAGGCTTCGGCTTCACCGACCTCCTCGGCGCGATGACACGACACCTGGCGGCCATCGACGACACGCAGCGCCGGTTCTTCCACCCGGCATCGCTCGATCGCATACGGGCAGCGCTGATGGAACGTGCAGCCCGACGGCGGATTCAGCGGCGACGGCATCTCGCCCTGCAGCTTGATCTTGATGCGCCGATCTTCCTCGAACAACGCAGGCGTCGCGGACATCAGAGAACGCGTGTACGGATGTCGCGGATTCGCGAAGATCGTCTTCTTGTCGCCCAGCTCCGCAATGCCGCCGAAGTACATCACCATCACGTCGTCGGCGATATGCTCGACCACCGACAGATTGTGCGAGATGAACACGTAGCTCGTGCCGAACTCCTGCTGCAGATCCATGAAGAGATTCAGAATCTGCGCCTGAATCGACACGTCGAGTGCCGACACCGGTTCGTCCGCCACGAGAATCTGCGGATCGAGAATCATCGCCCGCGCAATTGCCACGCGCTGACGCTGTCCGCCCGAGAACATGTGCGGATAACGCGACGCATGTTCGGGCCGCAGGCCAACGGTGCGCATCATCTTCGCGATACGTTCCGCACGTTCCGTCGACGAGAGCTTCGTGTTGATCGCGAGCGGCTCGCCGAGCGTCTGCTCCACCGTCTTGCGCGGATTCAGCGAGGCAAACGGGTTTTGAAACACCATCTGCACGCGTTGGCGCAAATCCGCGATCTTCGCCTTGCTCGCGCCGGCCACGTCTTCGCCGTCGATCAAAAGGCGGCCCGACGTCGGCGCTTCGATCATCGTCAGCTGGCGAGCAAGCGTGGACTTGCCGCATCCCGATTCGCCGACGACCGCGAGCGTGCGCCCGCGCCGCAATTCGAACGACACGCCGTTCAGCGCCTTCACCGTGCCCTGCGTGAACATGCTGCGCTTGACCGAGTAATGCTTCGTGAGCTTGTCGGCGGCCAGCACGATGTCCTGATTGAGTTCCTTCGGTATCGCGTTCATCGCGCGCCCTCCCCGACGATCTGTGCCTCGCGCTCCGCGCGCACCGCCTGCTTCACATCGCTTGCGACATTGAGCGGCTTGATGCAGCGCGCACGCACCGCAGGATCGTTCCAGTCGAGTTGATACAGATGCGGCCGGCCCTTCCAACAGTCATCGACGGCATACTTGCAGCGCGGCGCAAACAGACACCCGCTTGGCCGATCGTCCCGCCCGGGCACCATGCCCGGCAGCGCCGCGAGACGCGCCGCGCCGCGGCTATGCTCGGGAATCGCGGCCAGCAGCGCTTCGGTGTACGGATGATGCGGCTCGCTGAAAATCGCCGGCACATGATTCGTTTCGATGATCTCGCCCGCGTACATCACCGCCACGCGCTGCGCCACTTCCGACACCACCGCGAGATCGTGCGAAATCAGCACGAGCGCCATGCCGCGTTCCTTCTGCAGGCGCACGAGCAGTTCCATGATCTGCGCCTGAATGGTCACGTCGAGCGCGGTGGTCGGCTCGTCGGCGATCAGCAGCTTCGGATTGCACGCGACCGCCATCGCGATCATCACGCGCTGGTTCATGCCGCCCGACATCTGATGCGGGAACGCATCGATGCGGCTTTTCGCATCCGGAATGCCGACCTGATCGAGCAACTCGAGCGCACGCTTGTGCAACGCATCGCCGCGCAAACCTTCGTGCAGCTTGAGCACTTCCTTGATCTGATAGCCGACGGTATAGCTCGGGTTCAGGCTCGTGAGCGCGTCCTGAAACACCATGGCGATGTCCTTGCCGATGATCCTTCGACGCTCGCGCGCCGACGCCTTCAGCAAGTCCTTGCCGTCGAACGTGACCTGATCGGCGGTGACTTTGCCGGGCGCATCGATGAGGCCCATCAGCGCCATCATCGTGACGCTCTTGCCCGAGCCGGATTCGCCGACGACGCCGACCACTTCGCCCGGCGCCACCGACAGGCTGATGCGATCGACGGCCTGCGTGCCGCCGAAGGTCACCTGCAGGTTACGGATAGTCAATAGATCGTTCATGTCATCCCATCCGTTTCAGTTTCGGATCGAGCGCATCGCGCAGCCCGTCGCCGAGCAGGTTGATGACGAGCACCGAGATCA
Organism: Caballeronia grimmiae; assembly: GCF_022879615.1. Taxonomy (NCBI): domain Bacteria; kingdom Pseudomonadati; phylum Pseudomonadota; class Betaproteobacteria; order Burkholderiales; family Burkholderiaceae; genus Caballeronia; species Caballeronia grimmiae. The sequence goes on along the minus strand of NZ_CP084271.1, from coordinate 175,550 downwards.
GAATCGAAAGACCGGGCATCGTCACGATCCACCATGCGCTTTCGATGTAATCGCGCGCCGATGCCAGCATCGCGCCCCACTCCGCAGCCGGCGGCTGCACGCCGAGGCCGAGGAAGCCGAGCGCGGCGGCATCGAGAATCGCGGACGAGAAACCGAGCGTCGCCTGCACGATGAGCGGCGCGGCGCAATTCGGCAGCACTTGCGAGAACATGAGCCGCACGGTGCCCGCACCCGCGACGCGCGATGCCGTCACGTATTCCTTCTGCAATTCGCCGAGCGCCGATGCGCGCGTGAGGCGCACATAGCCCGGCAGCGCGACGATCGCGATGGCGAGCATCGTGTTGACGAGCCCCGGCCCGATGATCGCCACGACAGCGACCGCGAGCAGCAGCGACGGCAGCGCGAGCAGCACGTCCATCACGCGCATGATCGGCGTATCCAGCCAGTTGAAGAACGCGGCCATCAGACCGAGCACGACGCCCGGAATCAGCGCGAGCACCACCGACACGAAGCCGATCCAGAACGACAGCCGCGCGCCGTACATCAGGCGCGAGAGAATGTCGCGGCCCGCTTCGTCGGTGCCGAGCAGGAACATGCGATTGCCGCCTTCGAGCCACGCGGGCGGGATCTTCACATAGTCGCGGTATTGTTCGATCGGGCTATGCGGCGCGATCAGCGGCGCAAAGATCGCGACCAGCATGAGCGCAATGACGATGACGCCCGCCACGACGGCGCCGCGATTGCGCGAGAAGTTCGCCCAGAACTCGCGCGCCGCGACCATGCGGCCGGACGGCGGCGTCAGCGCACCGGGCGGGAGATTGTTTTGAACGTCAGCCATTCGTGTGTCCTCAGCGAGTATGGCGAATGCGCGGATTCAACACGCCGTAGAGCAGATCGACGACCAGATTCACGACGATCACGAGCGATGCGATCATCAGAATGCCGCCTTGCACGACCGGATAGTCGCGCCGCGAAATCGCGTCGATCAGCCACTTGCCGACGCCCGGCCACGAGAACAGCGTCTCGGTCAGCACCGCGCCCGCGAGCAGCGTGCCGACCTGCAAGCCGATCACGGTGACGACCGGAATGAGCGCGTTGCGCAGCGCATGCACGACGACCACGCGCAACGGCGACAAGCCCTTCGCGCGCGCCGTGCGGATGTAGTCCTCGCGCAGCACTTCGAGCATCGACGAGCGCGTCATGCGCGCGACGACCGCAAGCGGAATCGTGCCGAGCACGATGGTCGGCAGGATCAGATGCGACAACGCCGACGTGAACGCGCCTTCATCGGTCGAGAAGAGCGAGTCGATCAGCATGAAGCCCGTGACGTGCGGAATGTCGTACTCCACAGCGATGCGTCCCGACACGGGCGTCCATCCGAGCTTCGCGGAGAAGAACATGATGAGGATCAAGCCCCACCAGAAGATCGGCATGGAATAGCCGGTGAGCGCGGTGCCCATGACGCTGTGATCGACGACCGTGCCGCGTTTGAGCGCCGCCGCGACGCCAGCCGGCAGGCCGACGACGAGCGCGAAGATCATCGCGCAAATGGACAGTTCGACCGTGGCCGGAAAGCGCGCCAGAAACTCGCCCATCACGCTCGTATTCGTGATGATGGACGTGCCCAGATCGCCCTTCAATGCATGGCCGACGTAAGTGAGATATTGGAGCGGAAGCGGCTGGTCCAGCCCCAGGCGCTTCATGGCTTCGGCGTGCATCGCCGGGTCCACGCCCCGCTCGCCCATCATCACTTCGATGGGATCGCCCGGGATCAGGTGGATGAGCGCGAACGCGAGAATCGTAATGCCGATGAACGTCGGTATCACCATTCCTATGCGTCGCAAAACGAATCGGAACATGATCGCCCTTTGATATCGTTCGTGGGGTAAATACGTAACCGGCGGCCGGATCGTTTCGATCCGCGCCGCCGGCCCTGTTGCGACTGATTATCGTCTAGTGCAAAAAGCGTTCCGTCAGCAGATTACTGCATGCCGACGCCATCGAAGCGCACGTAGCCGAGCGGCTCGATCCTCATGTTCGTCACCTTCTTGCTGACCGGCTGATAGACGGTCGAATGCGCGATCGGCGAGAACGGCAGTTGTTGCGCGAAGATCTGCTGCGCGTCGGTGTAAGCCTTCGTGCGCGCGGCGACATCGGTGGTCGAGCGGCCCTTCACGACGAGATCGTCGAACGGCTTGTAGCACCACTTCGAGAAGTTGCTGCCCTTCACGGCATCGCAGCCGAGCAGCGTGCCGAGCCAGTTGTCGGGATCGCCGTTGTCGCCGGTCCAGCCGATCAGCAGCGCATCGTGTTCGCCCGCGTGCGCGCGCTTCAGATACTCGCCCCACTCGTAGGACACGATATTCGCCTTCACGCCGATCTTCGCCCAGTCGGCCTGAATCATTTCGGCCATCAAGCGAGCATTCGGGTTATAGGCGCGTTGCACGGGCATGGCCCACAGCGTGATCTCGAAACCGTTCGGGAAGCCTGCCTTCGAGAGCAGTTCCTTGGCCTTGGCGGTGTCGTACGGGTTCGTCTTCAGGTTCTTGACGTAGGACCACTGCGTCGGCGGCATCGGTGCGGTGGCCGCTTGACCCGCGCCCTGATACACGGAATCGATGATCGCCTTCTTGTTGATGGCCATGTCGAGCGCGCGGCGAACGTCGGCGTTGCCGAGGTCCTTCTTCGTCACGTTATACGCGACGTAACCTTCGTTGAAGCCGGCCTGCGACGGCGTGTCCACGTTCGATGCCGACTTCAGCGCGGAGATGTCGCCCGGGCGCGGATAGCTCATCACCTGGCATTCGTTGCTCTTGAGCTTCTGCACGCGCACGGCGGCATCCGGCGTGATCGAGAAGATCAGCTTCGAGATCTGCACCGCGTTCGGCTTCCAGTAGTCCGGATTGCCATCGAAGCGGATGGTGGCGTCCTTCGTATAGCTGCGGAAAATAAACGGACCCGTGCCGAGCGGATACTGATTGATGTCGGAGGCCTTGCCGTCCTTCAGCAGCTTGTCCGCGTATTCCGCCGAGAGAATGGACGCGTATTCCATCGCCATGTTCTGGATGAACGGTGCGCTCACTTCCTTCAGCGTGAACTTGACGGTGTACGGATCGACCTTGTCGATCTTCGCGATCAGCTTGTCGAGGCCGAGGTCCGTGAAGTACGGGAACTGCGCGTTGTACGCCTTGCGGAACGGATGGTTCGCATCGAGCATGCGGTTGAACGTGAAGAGCACGTCGTCCGCGTTGAATTCGCGCGTCGGCTTGAAGTACGACGTCGTCTGAAACTTCACGCCGTGGCGCAGATGGAATGTGTAAGTCAGGCCATCGGACGAGACTTCCCACTTTTCGGCGAGACCCGGTTCGACCTTCGTGCCGCCGCGCTCGAATTCGACGAGGCGGTTGTACACGGTGAACGTGTTGGCGGTGAAATCGGTGCCTGTGGTGTATTGCGCGGGATCGAAACCGGCGGGGCTGCCTTCGGAGCAGTAAATCAGTGTCTTGTTCGGGATTGCCGCGTTCGCAGCGCTCGCCGCGAACAGCGTTGCCGTAGCGACAGCGCCCATGAGCGCCGACAAGCGGGCGGCTCGCAACAGGCCAATTTTCTTCATGTTTCCTCCAGGTCAGTGCCGGCTTCTGGCCAGCGTAGCGCGATCTTACTTGATCGCGTCCTCCGCCTTGTTAGCGGACGAAAAAACCGGGCGCAACACTAGCACGAACAAATATGACGCCGATACGCGGTTTTCCCCAGTTTCGGAAGGAGCAAAGGCGTGTGGCGGGATGCGTTGATGCGGGAGAGAAGAAGAACCGCGCGGCGAGCGCCGCGCGGGTGATGCAAACAACGAAAAATCAGGCTTTGCCGAAGCCGAGCCGCTCGCAGATCGTCTTCGTCGCGGCCGCACCGTTCAACGTATAGAAATGCAGGCCCGGCGCGCCTTCATCGACGAGACGGCGGCACAAGCCCGTCACCACGTCGAGACCGAACGCGCGAATCGACTCGCGATCGTCGCCATAGCTTTCCAGCCGGCGCGCGATCCACTTCGGCACTTCCGCGCCGCACATGTCGGAGAAGCGCATCAGTTGCGAGAAGTTCGTGATCGGCATGATGCCCGGCGTGATCGGCACATCGACGCCGAGCTTCTTCGTTTCGTCGATGAACTCGAAGTACGCGTCGGCGTTGAAGAAGTACTGCGTGATCGCGGCGTTCGCGCCCGCTTTCACCTTGCGCGCGAAGTTCTCGAGATCGGCGCGCGGCGAACGCGCTTGCGGATGAAACTCCGGATACGCGGCCACTTCGATGTGGAACCAGTCGCCGTGCTCCTGGCGGATGAACGCCACGAGCTCCGACGCATAGCGCAGTTCGCCGACTTCGCCCATGCCCGAAGGCAGATCGCCGCGCAGCGCGACGATATGGCGAATGCCGTGCTCGCGATACGCGCCGAGAATCGCCCGCAGGCTTTCCTTCGACGAGCCGATGCACGAAAGATGCGGCGCCGCCTCGAAGCCTTCCGCCGCCATTTCGAGCACGGTGTCGAGCGTGCCTTGCTGCGTGGAGCCGCCCGCGCCGAAGGTCACGGAGACGAACTTCGGCGAGAGCTTCGCCAGTTGCGCGCGCGAAGCCCGCAACTTGTCCACGCCTTCCTGCGTCTTCGGCGGGAAAAACTCGAATGAGAGTTCGATCGGTTTCATGTTGGTGTGTGCGCGGGAAGCGCGGCGGCTACCCGAAGTTGCGCTGCCCGAAGATGAGCGCCGACAGCAGCCACGAGACGATGCTGTACAGAATCGAGCCGAAGAACGCGGACCAGAATCCCGATACTTCGAAGCCCTTCAGCAAGGACGAGCACAGCCAGAAGCACAGCGCATTCACCACGAGGATGAAGAGGCCGAGCGTGAGGACGGTGACCGGCAGCGTAAGGACGATGAGGATCGGGCGCAGCACCGCATTGATCAGCCCCAGCACGACCGCGATGATGAGCGCCGTGCCGAAACTGCGTATGTGAATCGACGGCACCAGATATGTGATGATCAACAGCGCGAGCGCATTGATCAGCCATGTCAGCAGCACGGTCATCGAGGTTCTCCGGGATGGTCGTCGTTAGGCGCAACGGCGCGCGGATGCACGAGGCGCCCGCGCGCGACAGCCGCCGCGTCCGATTAATAGCGGTAGTGGTTCGGCTTGAACGGACCGTTCTTTTCTACGCCGATATAGCCGGCCTGCTCATCCGACAGCACGGTCAGTTCCGCGCCGATACGGCCGAGGTGCAGGCGCGCCACCTTCTCGTCGAGTTGCTTCGGCAGCACGTAGACCTTGTTTTCGTAGTGGTCGCCACGCGTAAACAGTTCGATCTGCGCGAGCGTCTGGTTCGTGAACGAGTTCGACATCACGAACGACGGATGGCCCGTCGCGCAGCCCAGATTCACGAGACGCCCTTCGGCCAGCAGAATGATGCGCTTGCCGTCCGGGAAGATGATGTGATCGACCTGCGGCTTGATGTTGTCCCACGTGTACTGGCGCGTGGACGCAACGTCGATTTCGGAATCGAAGTGGCCGATGTTGCAGACGATCGCGTTGTTGCGCATCGCCTTCATGTGGTCGTGGTTGATGACGTGGTAGTTGCCCGTCGCCGTCACGAAGATGTCGGCCTTGTCGGCGGCATATTCCATCGTGACCACGCGATAGCCTTCCATCGCTGCCTGCAGCGCGCAGATCGGATCGATTTCGGTGATCCACACGGTCGCGCCCAGACCGCGCAGCGATTGCGCGCAGCCCTTGCCCACGTCGCCGTAGCCGGCCACGACCGCGATCTTGCCCGCGATCATCACGTCGGTTGCGCGCTTGATGCCGTCCACGAGCGATTCGCGGCAGCCATACAGGTTGTCGAACTTCGACTTCGTGACCGAATCGTTGACGTTGATGGCCGGGAACGGCAGACGGCCTTCCTTCTCCATCTGATACAGGCGATGCACGCCCGTCGTCGTTTCTTCCGTCACGCCCTGGATGTGCGCGAGGCGCGTGGAGTACCACGTCGGATCGGCGTCGAGGTGGCGCTCGATCGACTTGTACAGCGCGACTTCTTCCTCGTTCGTCGGCTTGGCGATCACCGAGCGATCCTTCTCCGCCTTCGAGCCAAGGATCAGCAGCAGCGTTGCGTCGCCGCCGTCATCGAGAATCATGTTGGCGAATTCGCCATTCGGCCATTCGAAAATGCGGTGCGAGAATTCCCAGTATTCGTCGAGCGATTCGCCCTTGAACGCGAACACCGGCGTGCCGCCATTGGCGATCGCGGCGGCAGCGTGATCCTGCGTCGAGAAGATGTTGCACGACGCCCAGCGCACGTCCGCGCCCAGCGCCTTCAGCGTTTCGATCAGCACGCCGGTCTGAATGGTCATGTGCAGCGACCCGGCGACGCGCGCGCCTTTCAGCGGCTGCTGCACCTTGTACTCTTCGCGGATCTGCACGAGGCCCGGCATTTCCGTCTCGGCGATGTCGAGCTCTTTGCGGCCCCATGCGGCGAGCGACATGTCGGCGACGACGAAATCTTTGGTGTTTTGGGAATCGAGAACTGCGGCGTTCATCACGCCCTCCTTTTCTAAAAAGACTAGAAATGTTGACGTGAGCGCCGTTCGAATGCGGTGGCTCTGCGTGCGCGTTCAGTGCTGAAGCGCCTTCGAACCGTCCGGATTGAATGCCTCCGAGCCTGGCAGATGGTGCTTTTCAGCGAACCGTCCGTCGCAACGCTCCTCGGGGGCGAAGGTCGATTGTAGCAAAGTCTTGTGAGATGGTTTGGCTCTTGATGCGCCGATTTTGTCGCGCGCTTGCTTAGAACGGCAACACTTGCAGCAAGGGCGCGAGCAGCACCATCACGACGCCCGCGATCATCATCGTGAGACTGGAGACGACGCCCTCTTCGCTCCCCAATTCGCGCGCTTTCGCGGTGCCGACGCCGTGCGCCGCCGCGCCGAACAATGCGCCACGTGCGAGCCGCGTGCGCAGCGGCACCAGCGCGAGCACGAGTTCGCCGAACAGCATGCCGCATACGCCCGTCGCGATCACGAAAAGCGCGGTGAGATCCCTGGAAGCGTGAATCTTGTCGGACACGGCGAGCGCAAACGGCGTCGAAACCGAGCGCGTCGCGAGGCTGCGCTGCAATTCCGGCGACAGATGCAGCAGTTTCGCGAGCGCGAGCGATCCGCCGACGCCCACGAGAATCCCGACCGTCACGCCGACCGTCAGCGAAATCCAGTGACGCTTGAGCAACGCGCGATACTCGTAGATCGGCACCGCGAACGCAACGGTCGCGGGACCGAGCAGCCACATCAGCCAGCGCGTGTCGGCGAAATAGACGGAATACGGGATGCGCGCGGTCACGACGATCAGCGCGAGCACCGCCGGGACCGCCAGAAGCGGCGTGAGCCACGGGCTTTTGTAGCGCGCGTACAGGCGCTTCGACGCGAAGTACAGCGCGACGGTCAGCACGAAGCACCCCGCCGCGATCAGCCGGCCGGCGTCGTCACCGAAAAGGGAAGCGTAGAAGTGGCTCATCGTCGCTTGGTCGCCGATCACGCACGCGCCGCGTGGCGGGCGACAAGCGCGCGCCGCAGCGCAAGACGCCGCTCGAGCCGTGCCGCGCGGTCGACGGCGAAGGCGACCGCGACCATCACCATCAGCGTCCCGCCGACGACGACCAGCGCGAGCCGCCAGCCGTCTTCCTTGAACAGCCCGCCGTATTGCACGACGGCGACCGCCGCCGGGATGAAGAACAGCAGCATGTCGGCGAGCAGCCAGTCCGCGCCGGCCTTGACCCAACGCGGTGCGATGCCGCCGCTCATCAGCAGGATCAGCAGCGCGACCAAACCGACCACACTGCCCGGCACCGGCAACGCCAGCGTGCGCGCGACGAAGTCCGCAGCGAACCAGATTGCGGCAATGCCCGCCGATTGCACCGCCACGCGAACGAACCGCGCGGCGCTGGCGCGGGTGTTCATTACGGGCGTTTGATTCGAGAGGACGGCGGACATGGCGTATTCCGGTAGAAGAATGACTAGGGTTAACCTTGAGTCCGAGTATATGGGCTGCCTTTCCATAAAAAAAATGACTTAAAATTATTTGCATCATTCCGATCTGGAATCCGGAGGCTGCGATGGAATTGCGTGCACTGCGTTACTTCGTCGAAGTGGTGAAGCAGAAGAGCTTCACGACGGCGGCCGAGCACATGTTCGTCACGCAGCCGACGATCAGCAAAATGGTGAAGGCGCTGGAAGACGAGGTCGGCTCGCCGCTGCTGCTGCGCGAGGGCCGGCAGATGGTGCTGACGGATGCGGGGCAGATCGTGTATCAGCGCGGCATCGAAGTGCTCGCGGCTCATGCGCGGCTCGAAGCCGAACTGAACGACCTTGGCACCTTCGGTCGCGGGGCGCTCACCATCGGCATTCCACCGATGGGCGGCTCGCTTTTCACGCCCGCCATCGCGGCGTTTCGGCAGCGGTATCCGAAAGTCGAGCTGAAACTGTTCGAGCGCGGATCGAAAGCGATCGAAGCCGCGTTGATCGAAGGTGAACTCGAACTGGGCGGCGTCTTGCAGCCGGTCGATACCGACATGTTCGACGTGCTGCCCGTCAGCCGCCAATTGCTGTGGCTCGTCGCGCAGAAAGGTTCGCGCTGGGAGGACATGCACGAAGTGCCGCTCGCCGATCTCGCCGCCGAACCGTTCGTGTTTTACGGGGAAAGCCTCGCGCTCAGCGATGTCGTGCTGCACGCCTGCCGCGAGGCGGGCTTTTCGCCGACGATCGTCGGCCGCAGCGGGCATTGGGATTTCATGGCGGCGCTGGTGCAGGCGGGCGTTGGCATCGCGCTGCTACCCGCGCCGTATTGCCGCCGCCTCGATACGGAGGCGTTCACCTGCCGCCCGGTGGTCGCGCCCGAGATTCACTGGGACATGGCGGTCGGCTGGCGGCGCAACGGATATCTGTCGCATGCGGCGCGCGCCTGGATCGAAGTTGCGCGCGAAACCTTGCCCGCGAATCTGGATCAGGACTTCATGGCCGATGGCCTGGCCCGCGGACGCCGCTGAAACGCGGCCCTGAAAGCGAAACGCGCCGGAACCGCCAATGGCGGCCCGGCGCGTGAATCAGCACGGGAACGGAACAGGAAGCCGAATCAACGCACTTCGTGGAACTCGATCCGGCGATTTGCCATGCGTCCGGCACGCGTCGTGTTGCTGGCGATCGGGCTGGCTTCGCCGAAGCCTTGCGCCGTGAGCGAACTTGCCGGAATGCCGTGCTTGACCAGGTAGGCACGCACCGCTTCCGCGCGCTTCTTCGACAGCGCCACGTTCAACGCCGGACTGCCGGTGTTGTCCGAATAGCCGGCGATCTCCAGCTTGATCGGCGACACGCGTTCGTCGCACGCCTTGAGCGTCTTGGCGGATTTGGCGAGCGCGGCCATCGCGGCGGCGGGAGGCGTGTTCGAGCCGATGCGGAAGTTGATCGGCTGCAGATTCAGCGTCCGGGCGATCGCCGGCGCGGTGCACGCTTCGGAATTCGCCGCGACGGAAACGGCGGAGGCAGCCGATGCAGCCGATGCCGGCGCATCGACGCTGCCCTTCGCAGCACCGATGTGCCAGCCCGAGCCCAACAGCGACGTCAGCTTGGCCGCCCAGCCGAGCTTCGCGTCGGCGGCGGGGCCTTCCAGTTCGATGTTGTCGCCCGCGATGCGCACGCGTGCGCCCGGCAGCTTCAGCACGGGAAGCAGCTTGTCGAGCTTGCCGATCCACGCGGACGGCTTCGTGTCCGGATCGACCGTCACGTTTGCGTGGAACTTGTCCGCACCGAGCGCGGACGACAATGCAGCGATCAGGCGTTGCCGCTCTTGCTCGCTGCCGACCTTGGCGGTGAGCGTCGGCACGCCGGACGCGTCGACCGTGAAAGAAGCCACCGCGTCCTTGCCGGCCGGCAGCGCCGGCACCGAAGCCTGAACCGGCGCGGATGCGGACGCATCCACGGCGATCGCGGCGGTCGAATCAGCCGTGGAATCCGACGCGGCCGAAGCGTCTGCTTGCGCATCGGCGGCCTGTTCCTTCGGCTTGTCGTCGGTCGAGCAGCCACGCGCGACGAGCGCCGCGAACAGCGCGAGCGCCGCCGCATTCGCCACCCACAGCCATTTGCGCTTGCCCGACGTGTCTTTCGCTTCGTCGTCCGCTTCGGGCGCGGCCGGGCGATCGCTATGAATCGGGAACGCCGCCGCTTCATGCGTCGCCGGATGCTCCAGATGCGACGACACCGCCTTCAGCCGTGACGCCACTCCCGCGAGAAACGCGCCGACGGAGCCGAGGCCGAGCGCCTGCGCGAAGGAGTCCGTCATGTTTGCGCGCACGACGGGCAGTTGATGCCCGAGCAGCGTCGGCAAGGAGCCGACCTGCCCGTTGTTCTGCGTAAAGTAGCGTTTCAGCAGCCCGAGGATGGTGGCCCCCACCACGCCCGTCAGCGTGCGGGTCGCGCCCGCCGCGACGCCGGTGTGCTCGGCGATGCGCTCACTCAGCAAGTCGAGGCTGTCGTGCGACGCAACCGCGCCTTCCACCGACGCACCCGTTGCCAGCAGCGACTGCATGCCTTCGTCATGGACGACGAAGCGCGGCGTTCGTCGGCGATATGCGTGTTCACGCTCGGCGACATGACCGATGCGAAGAGGTTGCGCGCGCCATCGAGCGACGACGCCTTGTTCATCATCGAGCCGATGAGCGCAGGACCGCACAACGAGATGACGCGCTTGGCGGATTCCGGCGTGCAGCCGACGCGTGAAGCGAGCTGCTGCAACACGCTTTCGTTTAAAGCGCCCTGCACCAATTGATTGAGGTTCATGCTCATTGCGGTTACTTCCTGAAAAGGCGTGGTCGCGCGGGCGATCGTGCCCGGCAAGTCGAGCCGATTATAGGTTCGCGCGACACCCAGTCAGCGTGGACGCCTAAACAATCGGAATTCTCTCAGCGCGCAACGCTTTCAGACTGCGCCCAAGAAAAGTTGACGATCTGTGACAACCGCGCCGCCACGCCCGGCCCGATTGAAGAGAGCGATGCCTCTACACTCCAGCCGAAAGCACGGCCTATGATGGATGAATTCGAGATGGCGACGATGGACCGGGCGACTGTCGCTTGGAAAAGACAGCGCCGTTGCCGCGTCACCGACGACGGAGACCGACGCATGGATTCGCCCTTGGCTGGCTCACACGATCACCCTTTCGGCGCGACACATCACGTGACCAACCAGGCGCCGCCGCTTTGCGATTACGACGCTTTCGCCGCCGATTGCGCGCTTGCCGCCGCCGTCGAACGCGAGGGCGCGCAGTGGCATGCCGGCGCGCTGTCCCGCGATGGCCGCGCGCTCACGCAGCCCGATGTGCTCACGCTCGCGGACCTCGCGAACCGCCACGCGCCGGAGCTCGCGACGCACGATTCGCGCGGCGAGCGCATCGACGCAATCGAGTTTCATCCGGCGTGGCACGAGTTGCTGCGGCGGCTGCGTCACGAGGGCCTGCAGGCGCTTCCGTTCGAACCGCAGGCGCGCGCCGGTTCGATGGCCGCGCGCTGCGCAGGCTACTTCCTGCATGGCCAGCTCGAATCCGGGTCGCTGTGTCCGATCACGATGACCTTCGCGAGCATTCCCGTTTTGCGCAACGAACCGGCGCTTTATGCGCGGCTCGCGGGGCCGTTGCTGTCGCGCGAACACGATCCGCGCGACATTCCGCTGGAAGCCGGCAAGCGTTCGATGATGATCGGCATGGGCATGACCGAGAAGCAAGGCGGCTCGGACGTGCGCAGCAATCGCACGCGTGCGCATGCCGTCGATGGAGGCGGCGGGCGCGGCGGCGCCTATCGGCTGATCGGCCACAAGTGGTTCTTCTCGGCGCCGCAATGCGACGCGCATCTCGTCCTCGCGCACACCGCCGACGAAGGCGGGCTGTCGTGTTTCTACGTGCCGCGCTTTGCGCCGGACGGACGCAAGAACGCGGTCCACGTGCAGCGGCTGAAGGACAAGCTCGGCAATCGCTCGAATGCGAGCAGCGAAGTCGAATTTTTCGATGCCTACGGTGTGATGATCGGCGATGAAGGGCGCGGCGTGCCGACGATCATCGAGATGGCGAACTTCACGCGGCTCGACTGCGTGATCGGCAGCGCGGCGCTGATGCGTGCGGCGCTCGTGCAGGCCATTCATCACGCGCGGCATCGAAGCGCGTTCGGCGCGCGGCTCGTCGATCAGCCGCTGATGCGCAATGTGCTGGCGGACCTCGCGCTCGAATCGGAAGCGGCGACGCTGCTGTTCATGCGGCTCGCGGGCGCGTTCGAGCAGAGCGCGGCGGGCAGCGCGCCGCACGAGCGCGCGTGGCGGCGCATCGTGACGCCCGCGGCGAAATTCTGGGTGTGCAAGCGCGCGCTCGAATTCACCGGCGAGGCGATGGAAGTCTGGGGCGGCAACGGCTACGTCGAAACCGGGCCGATGGCGCGTTTCTATCGCGAAGCGCCGGTCAATTCGATCTGGGAAGGCTCCGGCAATGTGATGTGCCTCGACGTGCTGCGCGCGTTCGAGCGCGAACAGGACGCCGCCCACGCGCTTTTCGACGACTGGCGCGAGACTGCGGCGCGGCATTCGGCGCTTGGCGCGGCGTTGCAGGGACTCGTCGCGATGCTGACGGGCGACCCCGCGTCCCGCGAAGCGTCGGCGCGCGGCATCGCGCAGCGACTGGCGTTATGCGCGCAAGGCGTGCTGATGGCGCGGCATGCGCCGGCGGACGTGGCGCAGGCTTTTATCGACACGCGGCTCGGCGATGCGCGCGGCGATACCGGGCGGGTGTATGGGACGTTGCCGGCGCGGTTCGATCACGAGGGGATCATGGCGCGGGCGTTTGCGGGGTAGCGCGCAGCGGTGCAGCCGCCGTCAGCGGATCGTCCGCCCCGCCTCCCGAATCGGCTCCTCGTTCTCCAGCCGGTAAACCCACGACAGCAATTCCGCCACCGCCTGATAAAGCGCGGGTGGAATATGCGCGTCCAGATCGACCTGCATCAGCAGCGACACCATTTCCGGCGAGTCGTGGACGTACACGCCCGCTTCCTTCGCGCGCTGCACGATCATTTCCGCGACGAGCCCGTAACCCTTCGCGACGACACGCGGCGTCGTCTCGCGATTCGCGGAATCGTAGGTCAGCGCCGTCGCCTGCTTGCGGCTGTAGGGCGTGCTCATGCCGAACCTCCGTCGCTCCGGAATAAATGCTCGAGCGGCGAGCGCACCGGCTTCGCGCTTGCCTCGTGCTCGCCCAAATCGATGTCGGCTGCACCGTCCGCCGCACGCACGGAAAACGACGTCAGCGCGATGCCCGCCGCATCGAGCTGACGCGCGAACGCCGCGCCCTCCGACGCCAGGCGGCTCGCGCCGCGATCGCTCGTCCGAATGCGCACCGCGAGTTGCTCGCCGGTCAGCACCAGTTCAGCGTCCACCGTGCCGAGCGCGGGCAGCGAAAGCGTCACACGGGTGCGCCAGGCGCGATCGTCGGCGGGCGATTCAGGCGTGCGGGCGTCGCGCGGCTCACGGCTGACTTCCCATTCGAGGCGCGTCCCCGGCCACGCCTCGCCCTGCCAGCGGAACTGTCCGTTGGCGAGCACGTCGAGTTGCTGACGCACGACATCGAGCGTCGCGGGATGAATGCCCGCGGTCACGGACGCCTGCACCGCCGATTCATGCGATCCCGGCTGCGCAGCCAGGGACGGCGCAGGACTCGCGGTCTGCGAATTCGACAGCACCGAAGGCGGCGCATCCCGCACCGACGCCGCGAGCGCGGCCGCCTGCTGCGGCGTCTGCGGCATCGCGACGGGGCGCGCGGGCATCGGCGGGGGCGTGTCGGGAATATCGGGGGCGGAGTGGAAATCGTCGGCGAAGTCGAGCGGCGCCGAGCGGGAATCGACGTGCGCCTGCGGCTCGTTGCCGAGCGATGCCGCGCTGCGCTGCCCCGCCAGCCACTGCGCGAGATGCGATTCGTAGAAGAGCCCGCTCTCGCCGACGGTTTTCGCCAGTTCGCCCGCGAGCACCGAAGCCGGCAGCGGCGGCAAGTTCAAGCTCGCGGCGCGCGCTGCGGCGACGGCGGCTGCGTTGGAAGAGAAAGCGGTATCGAAAAGGCCGGTCGTGAGCGCGGCGAAGGCGCTCGCGGGGCGCGGAGGCGTCGGCCATAGAGGCGTATCGCCGAGGACGGCGGGCGCTGCACCGCCCAGCCGGGAAATCACGTCGAGCGTGCGCGCGACGTCCGAAAGTTCGGTTTTCGCCGATGCCGCCGCGTTCGCCGCGACCGATGCGGGCGTGACGGGCGCATCGACGGAATGCGATGTGTCCGCTTGTGTGGTCGTCCGGCCAGCGGCGGCGCCGGCCGCGCCGTTGACGCCATCGGCCGCGCGGATCGCGGACAGGACGAGGTCGGTGCGGCTCGCAAGCAGCGCCGCCAGCGTGGAGTCGAGTCCTGTCATGCCGAAATCCTCAAGTGCGTCCGCTCAAGCGCGCGGCGCGTCGTTCAACGCAGTCCGACCATCTTCTTCAGAACGCGCGCCGTGCTGTTGACCGTGAATAGCGCCGACAGGCGCGCGAGACTCGGCGAGCTCAGATCGCGAATGGCGGCGTCGTCGGCGAGAATCTTCTTCACCAGGTCCAGCTTGCGCGCCCGGGCGCTTTCGTCGAGCTCCGAGCCGGCATCCGTCTCCTGCAACTGGTCGACCAAGCCGCGATACACGCCCTGCATCGCCTTTAGTTCGCTCCATTCGCCTTCGCGCGCCGCCACCAGCATCTGGGCGGAAAGCGCGGCGATGGCTTCGTAGTGAGCGAAGTATTCTTGTGTGGTTTTCATTCTTCTCTGGCAGTCGCCCGCCACTTCCGTTCAGACGGCTGCCGCGGTCATCTGCGCCACTTCCGGTCCAATTCCAACCCACGCTTCCTCGAGCGTCGCGAGCAAGTCGTCGACTTCAACGAGCATCTTCTCGTCCTGCTTCAGGTTCGCTTCCAGAAGCCGGCGCGTCATGTACGAGTACAGCGCGTCCAGCCGCTGCGCGATTTCGCCGCCCGCTTCCTTGTTGAGCGCCTGCTGCAAGCCGCTTTCGACGATGTTGATCGCCTTGCCGATCGCCGCTCCGCGTGCGCCGATGTTGTTCTGCTGCTGATGCATCCGCGCCTGCGCAATGGCCTGCCTCGCGCCCTGATAAAGCATCACGATGAGCCGGTGCGGGCTGGCTCCCATCACGCCCGTCTGAACGCCGACGCGCGCATATGCGTTGGCTCCCGCCTGTCCCTGCGAATACATCGATGGCTCTCCCTGAATGCAATGCCCGCGCGGCCCTCGCCGCCCGTCCGGACGCCCGTTGCGTGTCCGGCAATAAATCGGTGCCGGCGGAAATCACGAAGGCGCTGCCCGCTGTCGCGAGCGAACCATCGTTCGCCGTGCTGTTATCGGGGTTATCGGAGGAACGCGGCAAAGCTTTAGGGCGCAAGGCTTCGGGGCCAAAACGGCGGGCTCGCGCGGACGGCGCCTGAACGCGTCAGACGGAGATCTGCATGATGTCGTTGTACGCCGACACCAGCTTGTTGCGGACCTGCAGACCGAACTGGAGACCGACGTTCGCCTTTTGCATGTCGACCATTACGTCGTTGAGCGAGACGTTCGGCGCGCCGATTTCGAACGCGTGCGCTTCGCCGAGCGCCTTGGTCTGGTTGTCGCTGATTTTGTCGATCGACGATTTCAGCGCATCCGCGAAGCTGCCCGCGCTGACCGCGCCGGAGCTTCCGCGTGCCTTGGAGACCCCGCCGGTGACTGCGCCCGACGCCGACGCGCCGCCGGCCGCCTCCGCGGACATCGACTGGATGGCGCTCATCGCGGCGGAAAGCGGATTGATCGGAAAGTTCATGTTGACTCCGTGTGACTGCAACGCTATCTCAAAGAACAGAAGGGTGTCCGGGCGGCGCTCGGCAGCCTCTTCCAGGTTTGAAAAAGATTAGCAGCGGGGGCGTTTCCAAACCGTCCGAAGAACGGGGGAAACCCGGCTCTATTCATCGAATCGACTTGCAATCTTGTGCGGATAATCCCCATCGTGAAAAGACTCCTCAACCGCTGACGGACAGCGGCGACAGGAAGACGCCAAGATTCGGAGCATCGACGCCAAATGGAAACGCCCAACAACTCTTTGATTACGCCCGACGCCAGGATGGGCCTGGCCGGCGCGCAGCCTGGCGCGGCCGGCAGCGCCGCTGCGGGCGCGGGCCTTCCGGGCGGTAATTTCGGCGGCTTTGCACAGCGCGTGCCGATGCTTTCGCAATTCCGCTCGAACCCGCGCGTGCCGCTGATCATCGCGGTCGCCGTGCTCGCGATGGTCGTCGCCGGGCTGCTGTTGTGGTCGCGCCAGCCGGACTATCGCGTGCTGTTCAGCAATCTGTCGGACCGCGACGGCGGCGCAATCGTTACCGCGCTCCAGCAGGGCAACATTCCCTACAAGCTGTCCGAAGGCGGCGGCGCCATCCTCGTTCCGGCCGAGCAGGTTCACGAAACGCGCCTGCGTCTCGCGAGCCAGGGCTTGCCGAAGAACGGCTCGGTCGGCTTCGAACTGATGGACAACCAGAAGTTCGGCATCAGCCAGTTCGCGGAACAGATCAACTATCAGCGCGCGCTCGAAGGCGAACTGGAGCGCACCATCGGTTCGATTTCGTCGGTGAAGTCGGCGCGCGTGCATCTCGCCATTCCGAAGCCGAGCGTCTTCGTGCGCGACAAGGAACTGCCGACCGCCTCGGTGATGGTGAATCTCTATCCCGGCCGCGTGCTCGACGAAGGGCAAGTGCTCGCGATCGCGCACATGGTGTCGTCGGGCGTGCCGGACATGCCGGTGAAGAACGTGAACATCGTCGATCAGGACGGCAACCTGCTCACGAGCCAGAGCGCCGCAAGCGGCCTCGACGCATCGCAGCTCAAGTACATGCAGCAGATCGAGCACAACACGCAGAAGCGCATCGACGCGATCCTCGCGCCGCTGTTCGGCGCCGGCAATGCGCGGTCGCAAGTCAGCGCGGATATCGACTTCTCCAAGCTCGAACAGACTGCCGAAAGCTATGGCCCGAACGCGAATCCGCAAAGCACGGCGATCCGCAGCCAGCAATCGAGCGAATCGAGCGAAACGTCGGGCAGCGGTGCGACGGGCGTGCCGGGCGCGCTGTCGAACCAGCCGCCGCAAGCGGCATCGGCACCGATCGACGCCGCCGCATCCGGCGCGGCCGCCACGAAGTCCACGCCGCAAAACCTGCGCAAGGACACGACGACGAACTACGAAGTGGATCGCACCGTGCGCCACTTCGAGCAGGCGACGGGCGGCATCAAGCGCCTTTCGGTGGCGGTGGTCGTCAATTACGAGAAGAAGGTCGATGCGAAGGGCAACGTCACGATGACGCCGCTCGCCGCCGACAAGCTCGCGCAAGTGCAGCAGCTCGTGAAGGACGCGATGGGCTACGACGAGAAGCGCGGCGATTCGGTCAACGTAGTGAACAGCGCGTTCTCGTCGGACCTGAACTTGACGCCGGACGTGCCTTGGTGGCGCACGCCCGACATGATTGCGCGCGGCATCTCGCTGGCGAAGTACGTGGGCATCGGCATCGTCGCGCTGTTCCTGTACTTCAGCATGGTGAAGCCGGCGATGAAGCGCGCCTTCCCGCCGCCGCCCGAAATCGCGCCGACGCTAGCTGGCGCACCGGATGAACTCTCGCTGCTCGACGGCCCGACGATGGACGGCGAGAAGAAGGACGAAGAAGAAAAGGATGCCGAGGTCAGTCTCCTCGGTCATGAAAGCAACAAAGCCAAATTCGATCGCAATCTCGACTACGCCCGCATGGTTGCGCGGCAGGACCCGAGAATCGTTGCGACCGTCGTGAAGAACTGGGTGTCCGATGAACGCTGAAGGCCTGAATAAAGCCGCTCTCCTCCTGATGTCGATCGGTGAGGAAGAAGCCGCCGACGTTTTCAAATATCTCGCACCGCGCGAGGTCCAGAAAATCGGCGCGACGATGGCGGCGCTCAAGAACGTGACGCGCGAGCAGCTCGACAACGTGCTGACCGAATTCGTGCTGGAAGCGGAAAAGCACACCGCGCTGTCGCTCGATTCGAGCGAGTACATTCGCTCGGTGCTGACGAAGGCGCTCGGCGAGAACAAGGCCGGCGCGCTGATCGACCGCATTCTGCAAGGCAGCGATACGAGCGGTATCGAGGGCCTGAAGTGGATGGACTCGGGCGCGGTTGCGGAACTCATCAAGAACGAGCATCCGCAGATCATCGCGACGATCCTCGTGCACCTGGACCGCGATCAGGCTTCGGAAATCGTGTCGCTGCTGAACGACCGGCTGCGCAACGACGTGCTGCTGCGCATCGCAACGCTCGACGGCATCCAGCCCGCCGCGCTGCGCGAACTCGACGACGTGCTGACCACGCTCCTGTCCGGCAGCGACAACCTGAAGCGCGCGCCGATGGGCGGCATCCGCACGGCGGCGGAGATTCTCAACTTCATGTCGAGCAATCACGAGGAAGGCGTGCTGTCGAACGTGCGCGACTACGACGCCGAACTCGCGCAGAAGATCATCGACCAGATGTTCGTGTTCGAGAACCTGATGGATCTGGAAGACCGCGCAATCCAGTTGCTGCTGAAGGAAGTCGAGTCCGAAACGCTGATCGTGTCGCTGAAGGGCGCACAGCCCGGCTTGCGCCAGAAGTTCCTGTCGAACATGTCGCAACGCGCGGCCGAACTGCTCGCCGAAGACCTCGATTCGCGTGGTCCGGTGCGTGTGTCGGAAGTCGAACAGCAGCAACGCAAGATTCTGCAGATCGTGCGCAATCTCGCCGAAGCCGGCCAGATTCAGCTAGGCGGCAAGGCGGAGGACGCATATGTCTAACGCTGCTGCCGCGAAGACCAACGTGTCGGCGTATCAACGCTGGGAGATGGCGTCGTTCGATCCCGTCACCGTCGACAACAGTGCGGCCGACCAGGCCGCGCTCGAAGCGCATCTGCGGCGCGTCGAGGAAGATGCGCACGCGCAGGGGCTGGCCAAGGGGCACGTCGCCGGTCAGGCGCTCGGCTTCAAGGCGGGCTTCGAGCAGGGCGAGGCGCGCGGCTTCGAGGAAGGCCGCAAGGAAGCGCTTGCGCAGGCCGCGCAACTCGCACAGATCGCCGATACCTTCAAGACCGCGCTGCAGGCCGCCGATGCCGCCATCGCGGAATCGCTTGCCGCGCTTGCCATCGATATCGCGCAGCAGGTCGTGCGTCAGCATCTGACGCTCGATCCGACCGCGCTCGTCGCCGTGGCGCGTGAGGTGATCGCCTCCGAGCCGGAGCTTTCGGGCGCGCCGACGCTGGTCGTCAGTCCGGCGGATTTGCCGGTCGTCGATTCGTATCTGAAGGAAGAACTCGAAGCCGCCGGCTGGACGGTGCGGCCCGATCCGGCCATCGAACGCGGCGGCTGCAAGGCGCACGCCGCGACCGGCGAAATCGACGCGACCAACGTATCGCGCTGGGAGCGCGTCGTGGCGGCGCTCGGGAGGAACAAGCCGTGGTGAACAATCGAATCACGCAGGATGGCCTGAGCGCGCTGGAACAGGAACTCGCGCGGGCGTCGTTTGGACCGCTCGCAGGCGATGACGCTATCGCCGGCGATCTGCCCGATGACCACGCCGCGCGCACGATCGCCGAACTCGCCGCGCTCGCGGGCAATCCGCATATCGACACGTGGCGCGACAAGCTCGATGCGCTGAAGTCGCGCAACGCGATCGCCAAGCCGCTGCGTCCTTGCGGGCGCCTGACGCGCGCCGCGGGCCTGGTGCTCGAAGCCGTCGGCCTGAAGATGGGCGTGGGTTCGGAATGCATGATCGAGTTGCCGCCCGGCAGCGCGATCCCGACCGCCGAAGCGGAAGTCGTCGGCTTCGCGGGCGACAAGCTGTTTCTGATGCCGACGACCGAAGTCGCGGGCCTTTTGCCGGGCGCGCGGGTGTATCCGCTGGAAAGCGCGCCGATCAACGATCCGATGGCGGGCGCCAAGCGTCTGCCCGTCGGCTGGGAGATGCTGGGCCGCGTGGTCGACGCATCCGGCCGCCCGCTGGATGGCCTCGGCCCGCTCGGCGCGAAGATGGATGCGCCGCTGGCCGGGCCCGTGATCAATCCGCTGAACCGCGAGCCGATTCACAAGGTCCTCGACGTCGGCGTGCGCGCGATCAATTCGCTGCTCACGGTCGGACGCGGTCAGCGCATGGGCCTTTTCGCGGGCTCGGGCGTGGGTAAATCCGTGCTGCTCGGCACGATGGCGCGCTATACGAGCGCGGAAGTCATCGTGATCGGGCTGATCGGCGAGCGGGGCCGCGAAGTGAAGGAGTTCATCGAGCAGATTCTCGGTGAGGACGGACTCGCGCGCTCGGTCGTCGTGGCCGCGCCGGCGGACGTGTCGCCGGTGCTGCGGATGCAGGCCGCCGCGTACACGACCTCGCTCGCGGAGTATTTCCGCGATCAGGGCAAGCACGTGCTGATGCTGATGGACTCGCTCACCCGCTACGCGATGGCGCAGCGCGAGATTGCGCTCGCGATCGGCGAGCCGCCTGCGACGAAGGGTTATCCGCCGTCGGTGTTCGCGAAGCTGCCCGCGCTCGTCGAGCGTACCGGCAATGGCCCGGAAGGCGGCGGCTCGATCACGGCGTTCTACACGGTGCTCACCGAAGGCGACGACCAGCAGGACCCGATTGCCGATTCCGCCCGCGCGATTCTCGACGGCCATATCGTGCTGAACCGGTCGCTCGCGGAGGCGGGGCATTATCCGGCGATCGATATCGAACAGTCGATCAGCCGCGTGATGACGTCGATCATCGACGACAAGCATCTCGAGCGCGTGCGTCTCTTCAAACAGATGCTTTCGCGCTATCAGCGCAACAAGGATTTGATTAATGTCGGTGCGTATTCGCACGGACGGGACGCGTTACTGGACCGCGCGATTGCGTTATATCCGCGCATGGAGTCGTTTTTACAGCAAGGCTTTCGTGAGCAGGCAAATTTTGAACCGAGCCTCGATTTGTTGCACCAGCTTTTCGAATAGTATTCGGGCCATTCCTCAGAAGAACGCGTAGAACCACGACCACAGAGACCGCACGTCCATGTCCAAGAATCTGCCGATCACCACGCTCATCGAACTCGCGCAAGAAGAGCTCGACACCGCCACCAAAAAGCTGGGCAAGTTGCAGCAGGAAAAAACTGAAGCCGAGGCGCAGCTCCAATCGCTCGTGACGTATCGCGACGAGTATCACGCGAAGTTCACGGCATCCGCGCAGCAAGGCACGACGGCGCAGACGCTGCGCAACTTCCAGGCGTTCGTCGATACGCTCGATGCGGCCATTGCGCAGCAACGCGCGGCGATCGTGATGGCGGATCACCGCATCGAGGCGATGAAGCCCGAATGGCGGCTGAAGAAGCAGAAGGTCGGCAGTTACGAGGTGCTTGCGGCGCGTGGCGAAGCGGTGCTCGCGAAGCAGGCGGCGCGCGTCGAACAGCGCGAGGCCGATGAGCATGCGGCGAAGGTGCTTCGGATGCGTGCCGCGAGGGCCTGAGTTTTTTAGCGGCGTTTGTCCGCTTGTAGTTCATTTATCGAATTTCAGAGACTGATATGTCCTCCGTTTCATTCACTGGCGCGCTGACGGGTGTTTCGTCATCGTCATCGTCATCGTCTTCTGGCGCATCGGCGGCCAAGCGCGCGGCGAGCGCGGGCGCGTCGTTCGGGCTGACGCTGCAGAGCATCACCGATCGCGCCAATGCAGAGGCGCAAGCGGCGCAGGCGCAGACATCGTCCGACCAGTCGAGCGTGCATGACGCGCCGAAGCCCGACGACAGCGCCGCGAGTCAGGATGACGACGTGCAGGCTTCGTCGTCGTCGGATGCGAGCGCCAGGACGGACGCTGCGGCGGACGCATCGAAGCCCGCGGACAAGACCGAGAGCGCGGACGCATCAAAGGCGGCTGCATCGACCAAGCCGGCGGCATCCGCCGATGCAGCGGCCAAGGCTGCCGCCGACGCGAAGGCGCGGGCGGATGCCGCGAACGCAGCGAATGCGGACACGAACGCGGTGGCTGACGACGCCACGCTCGCCGATCTTGCAGATGCGGCAGCGAGCGGTTTGACGACGGCATCGACGGACGACGATGCATCCGCTACTGGCGACACGAAGAAAACCGGCGATGCGAAAGCGGCGCCGGACCCGTTGCAAGCCGCGCTCGCGGCGATGAACAACCCGCCGGCGGCTGCGGTCGTGACGGCGCCGGCTGGTCATGCGGGCGCGGATGGCGGCAAGGCTGGCGACGGCGACATGCCGCGTGGCGCGAAGGGTGCGCGGGGCGCGCTGCTGGCGAATGCGTCGGCGGGCGATGGCAAGAATGCCGCTGCGAGCGCGCAGGCCGACGCGACCGCATTGACCAATGCACAGGCGGCGCTGACGCCGGTTGCTGCCGATGGCGGGACGGCCGCGTACAAGCAGGCCGCGGATGCGGCGGCGCACGCGGTGGCGATGCAGACGGCATCGGCGAGTTCGGCGGTATCGAATCCGCAGGGCGCGATGACGGCGGCCACGAGCGCGGCGATTGCACCGCACGTGGGAGCGTCGGGCTGGGACGATGCGTTCAGTCAGAAGGTGGTGTTCTTGTCGAATGCGGATCAGCAGAGTGCTGAACTCACGCTCAATCCAAAGGATCTCGGGCCTTTGCAGGTGACTTTGCAAGTCGCCGATAACCACGCGCACGCGCTGTTCGTGTCGCAGCATGCGCAGGTCCGGGAGGCGGTCGAAGCCGCCATGCCGAAGCTTCGTGAGGCCATGGAGGCTAATGGCATCAGCCTCGGAAGCGCTTCGGTTTCCGATGGGTCTGCGTTTGCTCGTCAGGGGCAGTCGGGCGGGGATCGGTCGGAAAGTGGCGGCGGGCGGCGTGGGGGTTCTTCTGGCGGGGGTGGAGTGGGTGCTGCCGGCGGTTCGGGTTCTGTTTTGCCTCAGCGGCGGGTTGTTGGACTCGTGGATACGTTTGCCTGAGGGTTTCAGGCGGCTCTTTTTCGTTGAGCTTGTATTCGTGTCGGTTTATTAGCTCGCCCCTCCCCGGGGCGGGGGTCACTTTCTTTGCCGCTGCAAAGAAAGTAACCAAAGAAAGCAGCTTTTTTCTGAACCGCACGAAGCACTAAGTTGTGTGGTTACTTCGTAGAACATCCGTGGCACTCAGCTTGAAAGAGCCTTGAATCACCTTCCACGCCCACTGACTACTAACGTCCTCCGAGCCCCTTGGCTCGTCAACACCGACTGCGCGCTAGGCGCCACGCAAAAACTAAGGGCTGGCCGGATTCCCTCGAGACATGCTTACCAAGGCCTCTGCCGCTCAAGCTCTGCCTCCATTTACTGATTGCACCGCTTTTGTCGCGCGACGCTCGTGATGAGTCGGCCTGCCGCCGAGCCGCGTTCGATCCTGCAAAGGTATTCCCGCCTTTGGAAGGTGATTACTGCATGACCTTGCCGCTGTGCTCCTTACCTGTTCCGTATTCAAAACGTTCGATCAGCGTTGATGGTGTGTGGCACGTGGCGCGCGGCGCTCCACTGGTGTTGTCGAGCCAAGGGGCTCGGAGGACGTTAGTCGTCAGCGGGCGCGGAAGGTGATTCAAGGCTCTTTCAAGCTGAGTGCCACGGATGTTCTACGAAGTGACCACACAACTTAGTGCATCGTGCGGTTCGAAAAAAAGCTGCTTTCTTTGGTTACTTTAGTTGTGTGCGTCAAGTTGTGCAGAAACCGGATGCCGGTGGTTTCAGTTGATCCATCTGCGCTGAGTGCGGCGCGGAGGGCGTAGCCCGCAGCGCCGAACCCGCGCGCCCGCTATGCAGCCGCGCGCAAGAACTCCTTCTTCTGCTCGGCCAGCAAGGCCATGTTCAGATAACGGCTGTCTTCCAGCCACGTTTCATGCGTTTCGCTACACAGGGCCCTGATCAGCCGAAGGCACGACGCTTCGTTGGGAAAGATGCGCACGATACGCGTGCGCCGCCGGATTTCCTCATTCAGTCGCTCCAGCATGTTGGTGGACTTCAGGTGCTTGTGATGCGCGCGCGGCAATCGGTAAAACGTCAACGTCTCAGCGATGTTGCCTTCGACCCAGTCCACCAGCTTCGGATATTTTCCCTGCCACTTGCTGATCCACGCAGCCAGATCCCGTTGCGCTTCCTGCAGGTCGCGACGATCGTACATCCAGCGCAACTCCTGCAGGCAGTCGTCATCGGCCTTGCGCGGCAGATAGTCCAGCGCGTTGCGCAGGAAGTGGACGTAGCAGCGCTGCCAGGCGGCTTCCGGCAGCACCTCGCCGATCGCCTTCTTGAGCCCCGCGTGGTCGTCCGAGGCGACGAACTCGACGCCTGACAGGCCGCGCTTCTTTAGCGCCAGAAGGAACTCTTTCCAGCTCGAATGGCTTTCGCGGTTGGCCAGCTCCACAGCCAGCACCTGCCGGTGGCCTTCCCAGTTGATGCCGATGGCGATCAGCACCGCCTGCGACCGGATCACGCCCGACTCACGCACCTTCTCATAGCGCGCGTCGACGATCAGATACGGATACGCTTCCTCCAGCGGCCGGTGTGCAAACTTTGCCAGCGTCGCATCCAGCCCTTTGTTGATCGCCGAAATCGCCGAGGCCGAAAAACTGTGACCGCACAGCTCTTCGGTAATCGCCTTGACCTTGCGCGTCGACACACCCTGCACGTACATCTCGGCCAACGCCGCCACCAATGCCTTCTCGCTGCGCGCATAGCGCTCGAACAGCGCCGTTGAGAATTCGCCATGCCGATCACGTGGCACGCGCAACTCCAGTTTGCCGATGCGCGTCACCAGAGCGCGGCCGTAGTAGCCCGCACGATAGCCGCTTCGCGTCTCGCTGCGCTCATTGGGCGCAGCGCCCAGCAGCTCTGTCATTTCCGCTTCGAGCACTTCCTGAAGCGCATCCTTCATAAGCGCCTTCATCAGATCCCGGTCGCCGGCAACCAGCGCTTCCGCTGACGGCCGGTTAGTACTACGCTTGGTCGTGGCCATGGTGCAAGCCCTCCCGAGGGCAGGTTGACGAACTGGACATTCATCAACTTACACCACGGCCACCCCCGCCTCTGCGCTCCTGACGCCTCAGCGTTTTTGCACATCGTTCAGCACACTACCGTTACTTTCTTTGCAGCAGTGTATAGACCGGAGACATAGGTAACACCTGTTCCAGGACATAGGTAACACTTCGGACGAATGGTTCGTCCGGAGTCGAGCATGTCCTGGGATAGCAAAAACACCATGGAATTGCGGCTTGAATTCGTGCAGTTCGCGACGCAGCAAGGCGCCAATCGGCGCGCCTTGTGCCGCCATTACGGCATCAGCGCGAAGACCGGTTACAAGTGGATCCGACGCTTCGAGCAGGGCGATACCGCCTTGGCCGACCAGTCCCGACGTCCCCGCAGCAGTCCGGCGCGCACGGCGACCGAGCTCGAAGCGAAGGTGGTCGACATGCGTGAGGCGCATCCCGCGTGGGGCGCGGCCAAGATTGCCCGCCGCCTGAGCGATGTAGGGTGTGTCCAGACGCCGTCGCCCAGCACCGTGACGCGTATCCTGCATCGGCATGGCCTGATCACGGCCGAGGCCAGCGCCGATGCATCGTGCTGGCAGCGATTCGAGCACGCGCATCCCAACGATCTGTGGCAAATGGATTTCAAGGGCTGCATCGAGCTCGACCATGGCCGGCGCTGCCTGCCGCTGACGGTGCTCGACGATCACTCGCGCTTCGATCTGGCGCTCGATGCCTGCGGGCGCACGCCCACGCGGGTGGTGCGCGAGCACTTGCGCGCGGTGTTTCGCCGCTACGGGCTGCCGCTGCGCATCAACGCGGACAACGGGCCGCCGTGGGGGGAGTCCATCGAAACCGGGCCAGTTGACCGAGTTGGCGGTTTGGCTGATCCGGCTGGGCATCCGGATTTCGTACAGCCGCCCGAGGCACCCGCAGACGAACGGCAAGGACGAGCGGTTTCATCGGACGCTGAAAGCCGAACTGCTGGCGGGGCGGCACTTCAGGGATCTGAAGAGCGCGCAGCGCGCCTTCGATGCGTGGCGTCGCGTGTACAACCACGAGCGCCCGCACCAGGCGCTGGGCATGGCCACGCCGATTTCGCGCTATCGCCCGAGTGCGCGCGCGTATCCGGAACGGCTGGCGCCAATCGAGTACGGCGAGGCCGACGCGGTCGTTCGGGTGGGCACCGACGGCGAGGTGCGCTTTGGCGGGCGACGTTTCAAGGTATCGAATGCGCTCGCGAATCTGCACATCGCCTTCAG
The DNA here is from genome assembly GCF_022879615.1 of Caballeronia grimmiae. Lineage (NCBI taxonomy): Bacteria > Pseudomonadati > Pseudomonadota > Betaproteobacteria > Burkholderiales > Burkholderiaceae > Caballeronia > Caballeronia grimmiae. The sequence continues at coordinate 149,159 of NZ_CP084271.1, read as the reverse complement.
GCCGTGCGCAGAGTTCGACGGTGGTTACGATATGTACTTCGCTCATCACCGAATCGATTCGATCAGCTTGAAGCGAAGCGGTGAAGGGAGTTGAATGTGTTACCCATGTCCTGACACAGGTGTTACCTATGTCTCCGGTCTATACACAGCAGCAAAGAAAGTGACCCCCGCCCCGGGGAGGGGCGCGCCAATAGACCGACACGAATACAAGCTCAACGACAAACGAACGCCAGTTGCAAGGCAAAGAAAAAAGCTGCTTTCTTTGGTTATCCCCGCCCCGGGCAGGCGCAGGGGCGAGCAAACAGACCGACACGAATACAAGCTCAACAACAGAAAGAACACCGGCGCGGTTGCGCAAAAGAACCGAAAACCCCAAACGTACGAGATAGCCCCGAAACCCCCCTCTATTCCCCCCATCACAACCACCCGCGATAGCGAACAATGCATCCTATCGAAAGAGGCACGCATTCATGGCTACCACGACCGCAAACCAGCAACCCATCGTTCCCGCGAAGAGCGGCAAACTCAAGCGCATCCTGATCATCGCGATCGGCGCAATCGTCCTGCTCGGCGCAGGCGCCGGCGGCGCCTACTTCCTGCTCGGCAAGACGAACCACGGCCCCGCGAAACCCGCGCCGGTGCCGCCGCCCGTGTTCTTCCCGCTCGACTCGCTCACCGTCAACCTGCAAGCCGACGACGGCATCATGCACTACCTGCGCGTCGGCCTGACGCTCAAGCTCAAGGACGCAAAAGGCCAGGCCGCCCTCACCGAACGCATGCCGGAAATCCGCAGCCGCGTGCTGCTCATCCTGTCGGCCAAGCATCCGGAAGAACTCGCGACCATCGACGGCAAACGCAAGCTCGCAACCGAACTGCGCAGCGCAGTCGAAACCATCGGCAGCACGCCCGAGCAGCCCGCCCACGTCGATGATGTGCTCTTCACCGAGTTCGTCGTCCAGTAAGCCCGCGGCATCAATCTTAAGAAACGGAAAGAGTCATGGGCCACGAAGAATTCATGTCGCAAGAGGAGGTCGATGCCCTCCTCAAAGGCGTCACCGGCGAAATAGACCAGGTCTCGGACGAGAACAAGCCCGGCGCCGGCGTGCGTCCCTACAACATCGCGACGCAGGAACGCATCGTCCGCGGCCGGATGCCCGGCCTCGAAATCATCAACGACCGCTTCGCGCGACTCATGCGCGTCGGCATCTTCAACTTCATGCGGCGCTCGGCGGAAATCTCCGTCGGTCCCGTGAAGGTGCAGAAGTACAGCGAATTCACCCGCAATCTGCCGATCCCGACGAACCTGAATCTCGTCCATGTGAAGCCCCTGCGCGGCACGTCGCTGTTCGTGTTCGATCCGAACCTCGTGTTCTTCGTCGTCGATAACCTCTTCGGCGGCGACGGGCGGTTTCATACGCGCGTCGAGGGCCGCGAGTTCACGCAGACCGAGCAGCGCATCATCCACAAGCTGCTCAACCTCGTGTTCGAACACTACGCGGCGTCGTGGCGCAGCGTGCGCCCGCTGCAGTTCGAATACATGCGCTCGGAGATGCACACGCAGTTCGCGAACGTCGCGACGCCGAACGAAATCGTCATCGTCACGCAGTTCACGATCGAATTCGGCTCGACGGGCGGCACGCTGCACATCTGCTTCCCGTACTCGATGATCGAACCGATCCGCGACGTGCTCTCATCGCCGATACAAGGCGAAGCGCTCGAAGTGGACCGCCGCTGGGTGCGCGTGCTGTCGCAACAGGTGCAATCGGCGGAAGTGGAACTGACGGTGGAACTCGCGGAGGTGCGCTCGTCGTTCGAAAAGCTGCTCAACATGCGCGTGGGCGATGTCTTGCCGATCGACATTCCCGAGCACGTCGTCGCCAAAGTGGATGGCGTGCCCGTCATGGAATGCGGCTACGGAATTTTCAATGGTCAATACGCGCTGCGCGTCCAGAAGATGATCAGCGCAAGCGATTCCCCGAAGGAAGGTAGTTATGAGTGATTTGATGCAGGAAGACACGCAGCCCGGCGCGACCGTTTCGAACAACGAGGAAATGGCCATGGACGATTGGGCCGCCGCGCTCGCCGAACAGAACGGCAACGATACGCCCGTCGCCTCCGCCGGCGTATTCCAGCCGCTGTCGAAGGCCGCGACGCCGTCGACGCGCAACGACATCGAGATGATCCTCGACATCCCCGTGCAGATGACGGTGGAGCTGGGACGTACGAAAATCGCCATTCGCAATCTGTTGCAGCTCGCGCAAGGCTCGGTCGTGGAACTCGACGGTCTCGCCGGCGAGCCGATGGACGTGCTCGTGAACGGCTGCCTCATCGCGCAAGGTGAAGTGGTCGTCGTGAACGACAAGTTCGGTATTCGCCTGACGGACATCATCACGCCGTCCGAACGTATCCGGAAGCTGAATCGATGAAACGCATTGCCGCTGGCGCGCTGTTCGCCGCGCCCCTCCTCGCTCGCGCCGCCGACATGAACGCGGTGAATCATGCCGCGCAGATCGCATCGAGCGTCGGCGCGGGAAGCGCGGTGCCGTCGCTCGGTTTCGGCGCCGTGTTGCAGACGCTGCTCGGCCTCGTCATCGTGATCGGCTTCGTGTTCGGCTGTGCGTGGCTCGCGCGCAAGCTCGGCTACCAGGGCGGCAAGCGGAGCGGACTCGTGAAAGTGATCGGCGGCGCATCGCTCGGCAACAAAGAGCGCGTCGCGGTCGTCGAAGTCGGCGGTACGTGGCTCGTGCTCGGCGCGGGGCCCGGCAACGTGCGGCTCTTGCATACGATGCCCGCGGGATCGGCTGAAGTGGAAGGCGTCACGGATCAAGCGCCGTCGTCCGCGCAAACGTTGCAAGGCTCGTTCGGTCAGCGCTTCCGCGATGCTCTCGCGGGCGAAGCGAACAAGCGCATGCAGAAGTTCGTCGGCGGCAAGTAAGTCTTCGCAGTGCAGCGGTACAGGGCGCGCGGTCCGCGAGGATCGCGCGCCTTTGCGTTTCATCGCTCGAAAACGCGCTGAGACGTCGCTCGCAATGGAGCGAGTTAGCCCCAAATCCCCCCTCTTTTCCCGCCATCGTTTGCGAGCGGCGTGGTCAACAATTCAGCCTGTCGAACATGACTACGTTTTCGTAGGCGGGAGCAAGTAATGCAGTTCAGTCGGAACATCGTGCGCGGAATGAAACTCGCGCTGCCCGTTGTCATCGCGTTGATGCCGTACGCGGCCTTCGCGCAAAGCACGGCGGGTCTGCCCGCTTTCAACACGAGCCCCGGCCCTAACGGCGGCACGACGTATTCGCTCAGTGTGCAGACGATGCTGCTGCTCACGATGCTGTCGTTTCTCCCCGCGATGGTCCTGATGATGACGAGCTTCACGCGCATCATCATCGTGCTGTCGCTGCTGCGTCAGGCGCTCGGCACGTCGAGCACGCCGCCGAATCAGGTGATCGTGGGCCTGGCGCTCTTTCTCTCGTTCTTCGTGATGTCGCCCGTTCTCGACAAGGCGTATAACGACGCGTACAAGCCCTTTTCTGAAGGCACCATCGCGATGGAACAGGCGATGACGCGCGGCGTCGCACCCTTCAAGCAGTTCATGCTGAAGCAGACGCGCGAATCGGATCTTGCGCTTTTCGCCCGCATTTCCAAGGCTCCGCCGATGAACGGCCCCGAGGACGTGCCGCTGTCGCTGCTCGTGCCGTCGTTCGTCACCAGCGAACTGAAGACGGGCTTTCAGATCGGCTTCACGATCTTCATTCCGTTTCTCATCATCGACATGGTGGTAGCAAGCGTGCTGATGTCGATGGGCATGATGATGGTTTCGCCGTCGACGATCGCGCTGCCGTTCAAGCTGATGCTGTTCGTACTCGTCGATGGCTGGCAATTGCTGATCGGCTCGCTCGCGCAGAGCTTCGTTTCCTGATTCCGTGAGACTTTGAGATGACACCCGAATCCGTCATGACGATGGCGCATCAGGCGATGTATGTCGCGCTGTTGCTGGCTGCGCCGCTGTTGCTGGTGGCGCTCGTCGTGGGCCTGGTGGTGAGCCTGTTTCAGGCGGCCACGCAGATCAATGAGTCGACGCTATCGTTCATTCCCAAGCTGATTGCCGTTGCGGTGACGCTGGTCATCGCCGGGCCGTGGATGCTGTCCACGTTGCTCGACTACATGCGGCACGTGTTCACCATCACGCCCGGCATCACGGGCTGAGTTCGCCGCGATGTTCTCCGTCACTTATGCGCAGCTCAATGTCTGGCTGACCGCGTTCCTCTGGCCGTTCGTGCGTATTCTCGCGCTCGTGGCCACCGCGCCGATCCTGAGCCACATGGCCATTCCGATGCGGGTGAAGATCGCGCTGGCCGCCTTCGTGACGCTGATCGTTGCGCCGACGTTGCCGGCCATGCCGGACGCGACGGTGTTTTCGGCGGCGGGCGTGTGGATCATCGTGAATCAGTTTCTGATCGGCGCGGCTATCGGGATGACGATGCAGATTGCGTTTGCAGCCATCGATGCCGCTGGCGAGTTCATCGGGCAGCAGATGGGCCTCGGCTTCGCGATGCTCTATGATCCGCGCGCCGGCGGGAATGCGGTGGTTATATCGCGATACCTCAACACGCTGGCGATGCTCGCGTTTCTCGTCTTCGATGGGCATCTGCAGTTGATCGGCGCGCTTGTGACTACGTTTCAGAACGTGCCCATCGGGGCGAATGTCGTTGCTGCGGCTTCTCATGCACTGGGGTGGAAGGTGCTTGTTGGCTACGGCGGAAGCATCTTTGCCACTGGGCTTTTGCTGGCGCTGCCGGTTGTTGCAGCGTTGCTCATCGCCAATCTCGCGCTTGGGATTCTTAATCGGGCTGCGCCGCAGATTGGGATTTTCCAGGTTGGATTTCCTGTCACTATGCTCGTTGGGTTGCTTCTCCTGCAGCTCATGGTGCCGAATCTTTTGCCGTTCTTTTTAAGGGTCTTTGATTCGGGGATCGCACAGGTGGGGCGTGTTGCGCAAGGGATGTTCTGAAGGGCTTTTTTCTGTTGTTGAGCTTGTATTCGTGTCGGTCTATTAGCGCGCCCCTCCCCGGGGCGGGGGTCACTTTCTTTGCTGCTGTGTATAGACCGGAGACATAGGTAACACCTGTGTCAGGACATGGGTAACACATTCAACTCCCTTCCCCGCTTCCCTTCAAGCTGATCGAATCGATTCGATGATGAGCGAAGTACATATCGTAACCACCGTCGATCTCTGCACACGCCCTGAAGGCGATGTGCAGATTCGCCAGCGCATTCGACACCTTGAAGCGTCGCCCGCCAAAGCGCACCTCGCCGTCGGCGCTACCCGAACGACCGCGTCGGCCTCGCCGTACTCGATTGGTGCCAGCCGTTCCGGATACGCGCGCGCACTCGGGCGATAACGCGAAATCGGCGTGGCCATGCCCAGCGCCTGGTGCGGGCGCTCGTGGTTGTACACGCGACGCCACGCATCGAAGGCCCGCTGCGCGCTCTTCAGATCCCTGAAGTGCCGCCCCGCCAGCAGTTCGGCTTTCAGCGTCCGATGAAACCGCTCGTCCTTGCCGTTCGTCTGCGGGTGCCTCGGCCGGCTGTACGAAATCCGGATGCCCAGCCGGATCAGCCAGACCGCCAACTCGGTCAATTGGCCCGGTTTCGATGGACTTCCCCACGGCGGCCCGTTGTCCGCATTGATGCGCAGCGGTAGCCCGTAGCGGCGAAACACCGCGCGCAAGTGCTCGCGCACCACCCGCGTGGGCGTGCGCCCGCAGGCATCGAGCGCCAGATCGAAGCGCGAGTGATCGTCGAGCACCGTCAGCGGCAGGCAGCGCCTGCCATGGTCGAGGTCGATGCAGCCCTTGAAATCCATCTGCCATAGATCGTTGGGATGCGCGTGTTCGAATCGCTGCCAGCACGAGGCTTCGGCGCTGGCCTCGGCCGTGATCAGGCCATGCCGATGCAGGATACGCGTCACGGTACTGGGCGAAGGCGTCTGGACACACCCTACATCGCTCAGGCGGCGGGCAATCTTGGCCGCGCCCCACGCGGGATGCGCCTCACGCATGCCGACCACCTTGGCTTCGAGCTCGGTCGCCGTGCGCGCCGGACTGCTGCGGGGACGTCGGGACTGATCGGCCAACGCGGTATCGCCCTGCTCGAAGCGTCGGATCCACTTGTAACCGGTCTTCGCACTGATGCCGTACTGGCGGCACAAGGCGCGCCGATTGGCGCCTTCTTGCGTCGCGAACTGAGCGAATTCAAGCCGCAATTCCATGGTGTTTTTGCTATCCCAGGACATGCTCGACTCCGGACGAACCATTCGTCTGGAGTGTTACCTATGTCCTGGAACAGGTGTTACCCATGTCTCCGGTCTATACACCGCTGCAAAGAAAGTAACCAAAGAAAGCAGCTTTTTTTCGAACCGCCCAAAGCACTAACTCGCGTGGTCACTTCGTAGAACATCGGTGGCCCTCAGCTTGACAGAGCCTTGAATGACCTTCCGCGCCCACTGACTACTAACGTCCTCCGAGCCCCTTGGCTCGTCAAAACCGACTGCGTGCTAGGCGCCACGCTACAACTCAAGTGCTGACGGACTGACTCGAAGCTGCTTACTGAGGCTGCCGCTCAAACTCCGCGCTCCGTTGCTATTGCACCGCTTCTGTCGCGCGCCGCTCGTGATGAGTCGGCCTGCGCCGCCGAGTGGCGTTCGATCCTGCAAAGGTATTCCCGCCTTCGGAAGGTGATTACTGCATGACTTGCCGCTGTGCTCCATACCTGCTCTGTGTTTCGAAGGTTCAGTCAGCGTTGATGGTGTGTGGCACGTGGCGCGTGGTGCTCCACTGGTGTTGTCGAGCCAAGGGGCTCGGAGGACGTTAGTTGTCAGCGGGCGCGGAAGGTGATTCAAGGCTCTTTCAAGCTGAGGGCCACCGATGTTCTATGGAGTGACCACACAACTTAGTGCTTTGGGCGGTTCGAAAAAAAGCTGCTTTCTTTGGTTACTTTCTTTGCAGCAGCAAAGAAAGTGACCCCCGCCCCGGGGAGGGGCGCGCTAAAAGACCGACACGAATACAAGTTCAACGAAGAAAAAGCGGCAAACCTCAACCACCCAAATAATCAAACAACGACATCTTCTGAATTTGAGTAAAAGCCATCTGCGCGGCTTGAAGCGAAGTCTGTGTCAACTCATAAGAGCTAATCGCCGACACGAGATCGATGCTAGCGAGATTCGCCAGATCCGACGCGGTCTGCGTCTGCGTCGTCTGCATCGCCGCCTGCGTAGACTGCACTTCCTGCTCGCGTCCGCCCACAACCGTCTGCGCCGACAGCACGTTATTGAACGTATTGGTGATCTTGGTCCCGGCCGTCGTCAGCGCATTGACGAGCGCCGCCTGCGCGCCAGACGTACCCGTCGGCTGCTTCAGCGCATTAACCAGGTTATCCAGCGTCGCAAAGATGTCGTTGTTGTCCGTCGCCGCCGGCTGCACCGTGAACGTGTCGTTGTTCGAAGGCACGCCGCCGATCGTCACCTTCTGTCCGCCAAGCGTAATGTCCGTCTTGCCCGTGTACGCAGTCGGCGTCGTCGGCAGCGATGAATCCGGCGGCGTCGCCGTCACCAGATAGCTCGTCGTGCCAGCAGTCGCATCGACCGAAAACTTGATCGTGTACGTGCTCGCGTTGTTCGGATTGCTCGTGTCCTCCACGCTCACGGCACTGATCGTGCCCGTGCCCGTGTTGCCCAAAGCCGCACTCGATACCGGATCGCTCTCCGTCGCCGATACGCTGCGGAAAATCGATGCGCCCGTATCGCCCACGGCAATCGAGCGGCCCTCGCTGATCTGCATCGTGCGCTGGCCGTAATCGCCCGAATAGGTCGTGCCCACACCCGACGGATCGTCCGAGAACGGCTTCGTGCCGCCCTTCAGTCCCGAGAAGATGTAGTTGCCGCTGCCGTCCGTCGTGTTGGCCAGGCCCATCAACTGGTCGCGATAGCCCTTGATCGCATCGGCGACCGCCGCACGGTTCGAATCGTTGAGCGAGCCGTCGCCCGCCTGAACGAGCTTCGACTGAATGCTCTGCATCACGCTGCTCACTTCGCTGAGCGTCGAGTCTTCCTGCTGCAACGCGGACAGCGCCGTCGTCTGATTCGTGCTGTATTGCGAAAGCGCGCCGCTACGCAGCGTCAGCTGCACGGCCTGCGCGGCGCCGAGCGGATCGTCCGATGCGGTCAGAATGCGCTTGCCCGCCGAGATCTGCTGATACATCGACGCGAGCGTGCTCTGCTGGTCGCTCATCGAAGCGACGTTCATGTTGAAGTACTGGGAACTGGAAATACGCATCGCGGTTCGCCTTAATTGAAGATGCCGAGCAGCGTCTGGAACAGGCTCGACGCCGTCTGGATCACCTTGCTGTTCGCCTGGTAAAGCTGCTGATACTGAATCAGATTCGCCGCTTCCTCGTTCAGGTTCACGCCCTGCACGGATTGCTGCGCCGTCGTCGCCTGATTGAGCAGCGCGGTCTGCGACGAACTCGTCGCCTTGAGCTGGTTCGTCTGATTGCCGATGGTGTTCACGTACGCCGCGTACGAGTTCGTCAGCGTTTCGCTGCCGCCATCGAGCGATTTCGCCGACACGAGTTTCGCCATCGCGAGCGCATTGCTGCCATCGCTCGTGCCGCCCTTGTTCGGGGCGATGGTGAACGCGTCGTTATCGGCGGGCTTGCCGCTGATCGTCGCGGTGATGCCGTTCGACGTGACCGTCAAACCCTTCGACGAGTCGTAGGGAATCGTCGAATTCGCGGCATACGTGGTGCCGTTCACGGTCACATCGACATTGGACGTGAAGCCGCTCGCCGCCGAGTCGTACGTCAGCGTGATGCCCGATCCCGTCGGCATGGTATAGCCCGCCGCGGCCGTCGCCGATGTGATCGCCGCCGTGCCCGTATTGCTCGTCGACGCCGACGACACCGCCGGCGATGCCGCCGCAATCGCGCCGGCGCTGGTCGTCGCGAGTGCGAAGTTGTCGAGCGCGGCGCGCGTCGGCTGGATCGAGAAGGAATCGCCCTTCTGCATCGTGCCGGACACGGTGATCTTCAGGCCCGCGACCGTGCCTCCGCCATCGGCGGCGGAGAAGCTGCCGAGCGCCTTGCCCGATGCGCTGTCGGTCACCTGGTAGTCGGTGCCGTCGAAGGTGACGTCGAAGTCGCTGGTCGTCGGCTGGGTCGGATCGGCGAACGAAACGGAGACGCTGCCCGTGCCCTTGTTGCGAGCGTCGGCGTAAATGACGGGATCGCCCGTCGAGAACAGTGCGCCGCCCGGCTTGCCGTTGAGGTCGAGGCCGAGCGCGTTCTGCCCGTTGAGTTGCGCGGCGAAACTGGTGGCGATGGCGCCGAGTTGCGCCTGCGCCGGATCGAGCGTTTCGTTGCGGAAGGAGATCAGTCCGCCGACGACGCCGCCGGTGAGCGCCGAGTCGTCGATATATTGCGTCTGCGCGGCGGTCGGCGTGGAACCGTCGCGGCTCTTGAATGCGACGGTGAGTTCGCTCGGATCGGACGGCGACGCGACGGTTTGCAATCCATATTGCGTATTGCCGACGACGAGCGGCTGTCCGTTGCCGATGAACACGTTGTAATTGCCGTCCTGCTGCACGACTTGCACGCCGATCATCGAGCTGAGATTCGACACTGCCTGATCGCGCTGGTCGAGCAGCTGATTCGGCTGCTGTCCGGATGCGCCGGCGATGTTGATCTGCTTGTTGAGATCGGCGATTTGCTGCGCGTAGCTGTTGATCGACGATACGGCGCTGGTCAGTTGCGTGTTGACGCTTTGGCGCAGTTGATCGTATTGCTCGCCGGCCGACGTCAGTTGATTGGCGAGCGTTTGCGCGCTGCTGACGAGCGATTGACGCGACGCGGAGCTGCTCGCGGCGTTCGCGACTGACTGGAGGCCGGAGAAGTAGCTGGTGATGCCTGCAGCGATGCCTTCGGTCGGATCGCCGACGAGGTTGTTGAGCTGCGAGATCATCGTGTAGTACGTGTTCGCTGCGCTGCTCGACGATTGCGTGTTGTTGACTTGCGTCGTGAGGTACTGGCTGTACTGGCGCGTGACGGTGGCGGTTTGCACGCCGCTGCCGAGATAGCCCGAGCCGGTGTATTGCCCCGACGATTCCTGGTACGCGACCTTTTCGAGCGTATAGCCCGGTGTCGCGGCGTTGCTGATGTTCTGACCGGTCGTCGTCAGGCCCCACTGGGCCGCGTTCAAGCCCGACAGGCCGATGTTGAAGAGGTTGTTGGACATTGACGAGGGTTCCTTTTTTCGCTGCCCGCGGGGGCGTGCTTGCTGCTGCTGCGCTCGCGCTCTTGCCGTTGTGCCTTATATCGGCGGATGGTTTGCGTTCCTTTAGCCGGAACTTGGCTTTGTTGATTATCGGGTTTGTGTTTTTGTTTTTATCTGCCGAAATGGCGGTTGTTTTGGGCTCTTTTTGGTGAGCTTGTATTCGTGTCGGTCTATTGGTGCGCCCCTCCCCGGGGCGGGGGGTTACTTTCTTTGCCGCTGCAAAGAAAGTAACCAAAGAAAGCAGCTTTTTTTCGAACCGCACGATGCACAGACTTGTGTGCTCACTTCGTAGAACATCGGTGGCACTCAGCTTGAAAGAGCCTTGAATCACCTTCCGCGCCCGCTGACTACTAACGTCCTCCGAGCCCCTTGGCTCGACAACACCAGTGGAGCACCACGCGCCACGCACAATTAACGTTGATCGGACATCTGAGAAGAACAGGCACGGGTACAGCGGCAAGATCACGCAGCAATCAGCGTCTCAAAGGCGGGATAGCTTTGCACGGTTGAACGTCGCTCGCGTTGTAGTGGCTCATCATGAGCGTCGCGCGCCAGAAGCGGTGCAATAGCAACGAAGCGGGGAGTTCGAGCGGCAGCCTCAGTAAGCAGCTTCGAGTAAATCCGTCAGCTCTTGAGTTGTAGCGTGGCGCCTAGCACGCAGTTGGTTTTGACGAGCCAAGGGGCTCGGAGGACGTGGCGCTCAGTGGGCGCGGAAGGTGATTCAAGGCTCTTTCAAGCTGAGGGCCACTGCTGTTCTACGAAGTGACCACACAAGTTAGTGCTTCGTGCGGTTCAGAAAAAAGCTGCTTTCTTTGGTTACTTTCTTTGCAGCGGCAAAGAAAGTGACCCCCGCCCCGGGGAGGGGCGAGCTAATAGACCGACACGAATACAAGCTCAACGAGAAAAGAACACCCCGCGCCGCCGCGCAAGAACGAAAAGCGGCCCAACCGGCGGTTGTCAAGAACAACCGCCCTCACTTAGCAAGCGACCGCCGCTTCATCTCCAACTGCGTAATAAGCCGCTGAAGCGTATTCTCCGCCGACCCGGGCATGGAAATGAACTTGAACCCGAGCGTGAACCGCCGATCGCCCTTGGGCGTCAGCGACTCCCGGTGCGATACGAGCATGATATCGAGCGTCACCTTCCCCGTCGCGGTGAAGTGCAATTCAGCATCCTGAATCACAACACCCATCTCCATATCCGCAACCCGCTCATCCGACGTACGCAACGCAACGCCGCCTAGCGACAAATCATGCACTTCGAAGCGAAACCGATCCCCATCCGGCAACGTTCCGCTGCAAATATACGGATCGAGCACCGGCGCTTCCACACGGAAATACTCGCGACGCTGCATGTAATACAGCACCGGCGGAAACTCCGCTTCGAACGCAGGCCGGCCATCGAACACCGTCTCGCGCGGCGTCGCCGTCGTGAATTCGACCCGCACGCCCTCAGGCGCAGCATGGAAAATCAGCTTCTGCGCACGCAGCAGATCGCGATTCTGCTCCGCCACGCCGCCCCAGTCGAAAGTGAATCGATGTGACGTCACATCGACATCCAGCAGGCGCGTGACAATCTGCGCGTCGCCATATTGCGCCGTCAGAAAGTCGCCGCGATTCGCCAGATTGCGCAGCGATACGCCGATCTCCAGCGGATTTCGACGCCCGAAATCCACTTCGTGGTCGCAGTCGTCATCGGCAAAGTCATGCTTGTGATTGGTGTTCATGGTGCTGGCCGTGTTCATGTTTTCTCCCCGCATCGCCCGCCTCTCGACGCCACGCGGCGAGCCGCCCGCCTCGCTACGGTACTTGTCGTCCACGAGTTAGCGGCATGCCTCACGAAAAGTTTAGGGGCCGTCACGTAAATCTTGTGTGGGGAGGCGTGCGTTCAGACGTAAAACGTTTGCACCATTCAGGGCGCCGTCAAACGATCTGCTTCATGATCGAAATCAGCTTCTTCGCGTACTGCGGATCCGTCGCATAGCCCGCCTTCTGCATGCCATGCGCAAAGCCCGCCACGTCACGCGACGCTTCCACGACCGGCGCATAACGCGGATTGTTCTTGATGAAGCTCGCGTAATCGGTCAGCGCTTCTTCATACGAGTCATAAGCGCGGAACCGCTCCACGACCTTCTTCGGCTGGCCGTTGACGTATTCCGTCGTCACCGCGCTGACGGTCTTGCCCGTCCAGCTGCTCGTCGCCTTGATGCCGAAAATATTGTGGCTCGTCGCGCCATTCGCCTGCCTGATCTCGCGCTTGCCCCAGCCGGACTCCAGCGCCGCCTGCCCGATGATGAACCGCGCCGGAATGCCCGTCGCCGCGCTCGCCGCCTGCGCCGGGGCAGCCAGCCGCTCGACGAACGCGTTCACCTTGTCCGAACCGTTGCCGCGCACCGGCGGCTCCAGCGCACTCGCCGCCGTGTAGCCGCGTCCATCGCCGAGCGATGCGCCGTTCTTGTTCGCCTGCGCCGCCGCATAAGCCTTCGCCATCGCGTTCATTGCGGCGATGTTGCCCGCATTCGCTTCGATGTCGCCGCCGCTGCCGCCGCCCGATAACGCGTTCATCGCATTCATCGCGCCGGCGCTGCCCAGGCCGCCCGCATCCGCCTTGCCGCCCGCGTTGCGCATGAGCTGCTTGAGCATCATGTCCGCCACGCCAATGCCCTTCGACGACATCTGCTGCGACAACTGCTGATCCAGCATCGCGGTGAACGACTTCGAATCGTTCGATTCGAACGGGCTGTCCGATGGCGTCGCGTCGCGCATGCTCTTCAGCATCATCTGCGTGAAGACGGCGTCGAATTGCTGCGCGGCCGCCTTCAGGCCTTTCTGCGGATCCGCATTTGCCTGCGCCCGCAGCGCGTCGAAGCCCTGCGTGTCGAGCGCGAAGCGGTTCGACAGGTTCGACAATCCGCTCGTATCGGTCGATGCCAGCGCCGTGCTGGCGATACCGCTCGTATTCGAGTTCATGTGCCGTCCTCCTTAGATGATCTCGAGGTCGGCGCGCAACGCGCCCGCCGCCTTCATCGACTGAAGGATCGAGATCAGGTCTGCGGGCGTCGCGCCGAGTGCGTTGAGCCCCTTCACGACATCCGCGAGATTGGCGCCCGCCGCCAGCACCTTGAGCGCGCCGCTATCCTGCTTGAGCTGAATCTGCGATTGCTTCGCCGCCACCGTCTGCCCATTCGACAGCGCGTTCGGCTGACTCACCGCCGTCTGCGTATTGATGACCACCGACAGGTTGCCGTGCGCGACCGCGCAGTTCTGCAGCGTCACCATCTGATTCATCACGATGGAGCCGGTGCGCGCGTTGAGAATCACCTTGGCGGCGGCCTGCGCCGGACGTACGTCGATGTTCTGCAGTTGCGCCATGAACGACACCTGTTCGGCGGCGTCCGCCGGCGCGCGAAGCTGGATCGTGCGGCCATCGAGCGCGAGCGCCGTGCCCGTGCCGAACTGGTTGTTGACCGCCGCAACGACGCGCTGCGTCGTGTCGAAGTCCATCTCGCGCAATTCCATCTGCATCACGCCGCCCTGCTGCTGAAGCGCCGTCGGCACCGCGCGCTCGACGATCGCGCCGCCCGAGATGCGGCCGACCGCAAGCTGGTTGACCTGCACCTTGCTGCCATTCGCGCTCGCGCCCGCGCCGCCGACGACGAGATTGCCCTGCGCCATCGCATAAACCTGGCCGTCCGCGCCCTTCAGCGGCGCCATCAGCAGCGTGCCGCCGCGCAGGCTCTTCGCATTGCCGAGCGATGACACGGTCACGTCGATCGCTTCGCCGGGACGCGAGAACGGCGGCAGCGTCGCCGTCACCATCACGGCGGCAACGTTCTTCAACTGCATGTTCTGCGTCGTCGCCGGATTCACGGTGATGCCGAGATTGCCAAGCATGTTGGTCAAACTCTGCGTCGTGAACGGCGTCTGCATGGTCTGGTCGCCGGTGCCGTCGAGACCGACGACGAGGCCGTAGCCGATCAGCGGGTTGTCACGCACGCCCTGGAACGAGACGAGATCCTTGAGGCGCTCGGCGTGCGCGTGCTGCGCCGAGCCGATGGCGACCAGCGCGGCCGCGAGCGAGAACGAAAGAAAACGAAGAAGCGGAGTCATGATCAGAACGGCGCGACGTTGAGGAAGAAGCGCTGCAGCCAGCTCATGTTCTGCGCTTCGTCGATATAGCCCTTCGCCGAATATTCGATTTTCGCGTCGGCGATTTGCGTGGAGTAGACGGTGTTGCTGCCCGAGATCGTCGTCGGATTGACGACGCCCGAGAAGCGCACGAATTCGTTGCCCTGATTGATGAGCATCTGCTTTTCGCCGCTGACCATCAGGTTGCCGTTCGGCAGGACTTCGGTCACGGTGACGGTCAGCGTGCCGTTAAACGTGTTGGCCGCACTCGCGCCGCCCGCTGCGGTGAACTTGTTCGCGCCGGTGGCAGACAAGGTCGTATTGTTGAAGAGACCGCCGAAGATGCCCGGCGTCGTCGGCAGCGCGAAGGAGCCGGAGCCGCCACGGTTGGTGTTCGCCGCCGACGACTTCGTCGCGTTCACGTTCTCCGAGATGACGATCGTCAGGATGTCGCCGACATTGCGCGGCCGCTGGTCTTCGAAAAGCGGCCGGCCCGCGTAGCCCGCGTTGTAGATCGCGCCGGGCGAGCGCGTGCCGCCCGGAGGCTGCGGCGGACGAGCGGTCATCGGTTGCTGGATGATCGGCTCTTTCGGCACGAGGCCGCACGACGCAAGCGCCGCAGTGAGCACCGCGATCGAAGCACGCGCGAGGATTGGAGTAGGCGACATCTTGATAACTCGGTTGAAGCGAAAGATGTGTCAGTGTGACGCCATCTTCGTAAATCCCATCCGTCGAATAGAGGGTTAAACCTGCATTTGCGAGAGCGTCTGCAGCATTTGGTCGGACGTCGTCACGGCCTTGCTGTTGATTTCGTACGCGCGTTGTGTCTGGATCATGTTGACCAGTTCCTGCACGACGTTCACGTTCGACGCTTCGACATACCCTTGCTGCAGCGAGCCCGCGCCGTTCAAACCCGGCTGCGACACGTTCGGCGCGCCCGAGCTGCCCGTTTCCGAGAACAGGTTTTCGCCGCGCGCTTCGAGACCGGCCGGGTTGATGAACGTGGCAAGCTGGATCGCGCCGACGTTCGTCGCGGCGGTCGTGCCCGGCTGGGTGATCGACACCGTGCCGTCCGAGCCGATGGTGATCGACGTCGCGTTCTGCGGAATCGTGATCGCCGGGTTCAACTGATAGCCGCTCGACGTCACGAGCTGGCCTTGCGCGTTCGTCTGGAACGAGCCGTCGCGCGTGTAGGACGTGGTGCCGTCGGGCATCGTCACCTGAAAGAAGCCCTGGCCGTTGATGGCGACGTCCTTCGAGTTGCCCGTCTGCTGCAAATTGCCCTGCGTATAAAGACGCTCGGTCGCGACTTGCTGCACGCCGGTGCCGAGCTGAATGCCCGATGCGAGTTCGGTTTGCTGCGTCGAATTCGCGCCCGGCTGGCGGGTCGTCTGATACAGCAGGTCTTCGAACACGGCGCGCGAACCCTTGAAGCCGTTGGTGGCCACGTTCGCGAGGTTGTTCGAGATCACATCCATTTGCGCTTGTTGCGCATTCATGCCGGTCGCGGCGATATAGAGAGAGCGATTCATGTTCGATTCCTGGATTTACTTTGCCGCTTAGGAGAAGTTGAGCAGCTTGTTAGCCGACTGTTCGTTCTGGTCCGCCGATTCCATCAGCTTCGTTTGCATCTGGAACTGGCGCGCGTTGGTGATCATCGAGACCATCGCGGAGACCGGGTTCACGTTGCTGCCTTCCAGCGCGCCGCCGACCACGACGACGTTCGGGTCCGCCTCGGCGGGGTCGCCGCTTGCCGTGCGATAGAGGCCGTCGTCGCCGCGTGTGAGCGTCGCCGCATCGGGATTGACGAGCTTCAGCTGATCGACGGTCGCGATCGCGGTCGGCGGATCGCCCGGAATCAGCGCGGAAATGGTGCCGTCCTTGCCGATGGTGATTTCAGCGCCCGGCGGCACCGACAGCGGACCGCCGTTGCCGAGCACCGGCAGGTTGTTCGCCGTCACGAGCTGGCCGTTCTGATCCACGTGCAGATTGCCGGCGCGCGTGTACGCCTCGCCGCCGTCCGCCGTTTGCACGGACAGCCAGCCCGGCCCCTGCACGGCGACGTCGAGCGGATTGCCGGTCTGCTGGATCGGGCCGGCGGAGTAATCCGCCGTCGGCGTCGACGACAGCACGAAGGTGCGCGTCGTGCCATCGGCGGACTGGTTCTCGAACGACATCGGCACCTGACGGAAGGCCGCAAGCTGCGCCTTGAAACCCGTGGTCGATGCGTTCGCGAGGTTGTTCGCCACGACGGCTTGCTGCTCGAGCGACTGGCTTGCGCCGGTCATCGCGGTATAGATCAGACGGTCCATGAATCGCTTCCTTCTCTTCCTGTGCGTGCGGACGGTGCTTACAGATTGATCAGCGTCTGGTCGACGGTCTGCTGCGTCTTGATCGTCTGCGCGTTCGCCTGATAGTTGCGCTGCGCGGTGATCAGATTCACCAGCTCGCTCGTCAGATCGACGTTCGAGTTTTCCACTGCGCCGCCTTGCAGCGTGCCGTGGTTCGTCGAGCCCGGCACCGAGACTTGCGCCGCGCCCGAAGCCGCTGTCTGCGCGTACACGTTGCCGCCCATGTTCTGCAGGCCGTTCTGGTTGTTGAAGTTGGCAATCGCGATCTGGCCGAGCGCCTTCGTTTCGCCGTTCGAGTAGTTACCCGTCAGCATGCCGTCGGTGCCGACCGTGAAGCCCGTCAGTTCGCCGGTGCTGTTGCCGTCCTGATGCAGATTCGTGAGGCCGCTCTCCGCGCCGTATTGCGTGGTGCCGGCGAGGCTGAGCGTCAACGATTGCGTCGCGCCGGGCGTCGGGTCCGCGCCGTTCGGAATCGTGAAAGTGAAGCTCTTGCCGCTGGTCATGTTGCCCGACGCATCGAAGCTCACTGCGCCGAGATCCGTTTTCTGCGAGACCGGATCGCCATAGCCCGCGAACGCTTCCCACGTGTTCGTGCCGGTCTTCGTGAAGTAGACGGAGACCTTCTGCGTGCCGCCGAGCGAGTCGTACGCATCCACCGAAGTCGATGCGTTGTACGTGTTGCCGTTGGCCGGATCGAAGTCGGCGGCGGCCTTCACGGCGTCCTGCGAGTTCAGGTTGAACGCAGCGGTGATGGTCTTGGTCGCGGTCGGCGCGATGTTCGCGGTCGGCACGGTCAGCGGCACCGTGCTCGCGCTGTTGACGACGCCGCCCGAATCGGCCGCGTAGCCCATCAGTTGCAGGCCCGCCGAATTGACGATGTTGCCGCTGTTGTCCAGATGGAATACGCCGTTACGCGAGTAGACGACCGAGCCGTTGTTCGACAGCTGATAGAAACCGTTGCCGTTGATCGCGACGTCGAGCGCCTGGTTGGTCGTCGTGATCGTGCCTTGCGAGAACTGCTGCTGCACTTCCGAGAGGCGCGTGCCGATGCCGATCTGGTTCGACACGGCCGTGGCCATCGAACTGGCGTACATGTCGGCGAACTGCGCGGAGCCCTGCTTGAAGCCGACGGTATTCGCGTTCGCGATGTTGTTGCCGATCACATCGAGATCGCTCGAGGCGGCGCCCAGACCGCTCAGTGCTTGTTGGTAGCTCATGTTTTATCTCTCAGCCGGGCGCATCCCGGCAGCAAAGGAAGTTGGAATCAAAGAATCGAAGCGACGCTGGTCAGCGCAACCGTCGAGCCGTTCGCGAGCTTGAGGCCCGGCGCGCCGCCCGACATCTGCACGACGCTCTGCACTTGGGAAGCGGAGAGCGTCGCCGCGGTAGCCTGCTGGCCGTTGATCGTGCCTTGCGCGGTGATCGTGTAGCTGCCGTCGGCGAGCTTCGCGCCCTTCGA
This sequence comes from Caballeronia grimmiae, assembly GCF_022879615.1. Classification (NCBI taxonomy): domain Bacteria; kingdom Pseudomonadati; phylum Pseudomonadota; class Betaproteobacteria; order Burkholderiales; family Burkholderiaceae; genus Caballeronia; species Caballeronia grimmiae. The sequence goes on along the minus strand of NZ_CP084271.1, from coordinate 130,901 downwards.
ATCGACCGGCGTCCAGCCCGACACCGGAACCACGCCCGCGCCTTGCGCACCGAGATCCAGCGTGTTGACGATGTTCCCCGACTTGTCCTTCACGACGATCTGCAGGTCGCTGACATCTTTCGCGAGTTGCACGCCGAAGCTCGACGACGCCCCGCTCGATACCGTCAGCGCATTGCCCGGCGCGAGCACGTTGGAGCCGATCAGCAACGCCGCCTGCGTCGACTGGCCGGCGGACAGCTGCGTCGCGAGGGAACTCAACGAGGTATTCAACTGGCCGATGCCCGACACCGTGTTGATCTGCGCGAGCTGCGAAGTCATCTGCGAGCTGTCGGCGGGATTGGTCGGGTCCTGGTTCTTCAACTGCGTCACGAGCAGCGTGAGAAACGTGTTCTGCAGATCGGAGGCGGACGTGCCGCTCGTGCTGGCCGTCGAGCTGGACGCGCTCGATGCGCCGTTCATGGTGTCGAGCAGCGTCTGCGACACGGGGGTGCCGTTGCTGCCGATCGTGGTGTTGGTCGTCACGGGTTATTCCTCAGGTTCCGGTTCAGGTTCCGATGGTCAGTGTCTTGAGCATCAATTGCTTGGCGGTGTTCAGCGTTTCGACGTTCGCCTGATAGGAACGCGACGCGGAAATCATGTTGACCATCTCCTGCACGGGATCGACGTTCGGCAGCGTCACGTAGCCGTCCGCGTTAGCCGCCGGATTGCTCGGGTCGTAGCTGGTTTTCATGGGACTCGGATCGTCGATGACGCCCGTCACCTGGACGCCGCCGACCTGCTGGCCGGAGCCGCTCTTTGCGCCGCCGAGCGGATCGACGGCGAACACGACCTGCTTCGCCTTGTACGGCTGGCCGTCCGGTCCGGTCGTGCTGTCCGCGTTCGCGAGATTCGACGCGGTGACGTTCAGGCGCTGCGCCTGAGCCGACATCGCCGAACCGGCGACGCTGAATATGTTCATCAATGAAGGCATGATTCCTTGACCTTTCTTACCTGCGCTTAACTGTTGGACGTGATCGCGGACAGCATCGACTTGATCTGCGAGCTGAGCACCGTCATGCCGGCTTCGAAGTGCAGCGCGTTGTCCGCGAACTGCACGCGCTCGGCGTCGAGATCGACGGTGTTGCCGTCGAGCGATGGCTGGCTCGGCACGCGATACGCGAGGCGGCCATAGTCGTCGCTCGGACCGCCCGATGCGGTGAGCGTCGATGTGCCGGACAGGTGTCCCTTCGCGGTCACCGCCATCGACGCGCCGCTGCTGACGGATACCGGCTGCGCCATCTTCAGCGTCGATGCGTTCGACGCTCCTGCTGCGCCGCGGCCTTGCTTGAGCGCGCCGGCGAGCGCGGTCGAGAAGTCCACGTCGCGCGACTTGTAGCCGGGCGTGTCGGCGTTCGCGATATTCGACGACAGCAGTTCCTGCCGGTACGCGCGCACATCGAGCGCTTCGCGGCCGAACGCGAATTCCTTATCGAGCTTGTCTAGCATTCCCCGGGTTCCCCAAGTTCGTGGTGTCGCACACGCCCGCCGCACCGCGCGGGCCTTTTTGCATGACACGCATCTTAGGAGCGGCGCGCAATGACTGATCCGATGAATAACCGGGAAACGCGGCCTCTATTCGAGGCTTGAGCGTGACGCGGGCTATCTAGAATCTGGGTCGTGGTGAGAGGCGGATGAATTTCGCGCTCACGAATCCAGCCGAACAACGTGTCTGCGCCTGGCGCGGCGAGCAAGGGAGAGAGTGATGAGCAGGTCCGCCGGGCATCCGTCGAAAGCAGCCGCACCGCGCGCCGCGTCTTTTGCGCGCCGCGCGTTGCGATGCGTGACCGGCGCGTCGCTGCTCGTGGGCGTCGTCGCGGGCGCGGTTGCGCAGCAGAGCGACGGCTTCATCGCGATTCCCGGCAACGCGGAGACGAATCCGTCGGCGGTCGCGGAGATGGCGAAGAGCCTTCCCGCCGCAAAGCCTGCCGCTGTTTCCACTGTCTCCCCTGTCTCCCCTGTCTCCAGCGCTCCCGCTGTTTCCAATGTTTCCACGGCTGCGCCCACGCCTTATCTCGCGCCTGCGCCCGGCTACCGCGCCGCAGCCAAAGCCGCCGATGCCGCCATGCGTCACGCCGCGCTCGCGCTCGACGCCCGCGCCGACGCTGCCGACGACGCAATGGACGATGCCAGCGGACTGATCGTCATTCCCGGCGCGGGCCTTGCGAAGCCGGCGCCTGCTGCCGCTGCGGTCAAGCCGGCTGCCGCGTCTGCATCGGCGCCGCGCGATGTCGTTCCGGTCGTCGTCACGCGCGATGACGCCGCCGCGTCGCCCGCGGCCGGCGCACGGCCGATCGCGGCGGGCGTGGCATCGCCGGTCAAGCGCGCGAACTACACGCCGTCCGTCACCGATGCTCCTGCCCTCAAGCGGGCGAGCTTCACGCCGTCGCCCGCCGCCTCCTCAGCCTCCACCGCTCCCGCGACGATGCAGGACGGCGAATCCATCCGCGCCGCGGCGCTCGCGTTCCTTCAGCAGCAAGCCGCTGGCTTGCCCGGCAAAATCGACATCACGGTGACGCCCGTCTTTCCGCGCGGCCTCGCCGCCTGCACGGCGCTCGATCCGTTCATGCCGACGGGCGCGCGCCTCTGGGGCCGCGTGACGGTCGGCGTGCGCTGCGTCGGCGAGCGGCCGTGGACGCTATATGTTCAGGCGCGGGTGTCGATCAATGCGACGTATTACGTCGCCGCCCGCGCCGTTGCGCCGGGAGAAGTGCTCGGCAACGCCGACCTCGTCGCCCGCGACGGCGATCTGACCGCGATGCCGCAAGCCGTCGTCACCGATCCGTCGCAGGCGGTCGGCGCGGTGACGCTGTCGCGCGTACCGGCGGGACTGCCGCTGCGCACCGACATGCTGCGCGCCGCAAGCGCGGTCGCGATCGGGCAGACGGTTCGCGTCGTCACCGCCGGCTCCGGCTTCTCGATTTCCGCCGAAGGCAGCGCCATGAGCAACGCCGCCCCCGGCCAGCAGGTTCGCGTTAAAACCGCCGGCGGCCAGGTCGTGACCGGCGTCGTCAAGGATGCCCAGACGGTGGAGATCCGCATGTGACAGGCGGCGGCCGACCATTCCCGACCCGGCCATCACCGCCTGAAGAATTGATTACCGAATGTTTCATTTTGTTGCATTTAGGCAGGAGCCCCGCCCCATAAGGCTTTCCGGGCGATGATGCCGCCGAACGTGTGCTGCGCCACAGAGGCAGGGTAAAGTTTCCGAGACCCACCGCCGATAAAGGACTCAACACGTTCGGGAATGGACATCGTGAAAATCGAATCGAAAAGCAACACCACTCTGGCGAGCCTGCAAGAAGGCTCACAACGTGCATCGCAGAGCGATGCGAAGACTGCCGCAGTCACCGCGCCGGCGAACGGCGTGAAGGCGGACACGGCATCGCCGGTGAGTCTGTCGACGCTGTCGTCGGATTTGCGCGCGTCGAACGGCTCGGACATCGATACGGCGAAAGTCGAATCGATCAAGGCCGCGATCCGCGACGGCAGCCTGAAGATCGACACCAGCAAGATCGCCGACGGCATTTTGAGCACCGCCCGCGACCTGCTGCAAACGAGAACCCCGCCGACCGGCGGCTGAAGCGCAACGGCCCGGGCTCGCCCGGAGCACGACGTGGACGGCGCCGGGCGGCTTTGACGAACCCGCGTTTTAGCGAGCTGCAATGAGAGACGCCCTGCTTGCCACTGTCATCGAAGAAGTCGCCGCCGTTCAGGCGTTTGAATCCCTCCTCGCCCACGAGGAAAAAGCGCTGATCGCCGCGCAGCCGCTCGGCGCGCTGCCGGAGATCATCGAGCAAAAGACCGCGCTCACGGAACGCATCGGCGTACTCGAGAAGCAGCGGGACACGCAGCTCGGCGCGCTCGGCCTGCCGGGCGGGTTCATCGGCATGGAAGCCGCCGCCGAGGGCGATGCGCCGCTCGCCGAACAATGGGCGCTGCTGTGCGCCGCCGCCCGCCGTGCGAAGCAGGGCAACAACAACAACGGCGTGCTGATCCGCACCCGCATGGAATACAACCGCAAGGCGCTCGCGGCGTTGCAGGTCGCACCGTCGAGAAGCGGGTTCTATGGTCCGGACGGGCGCGTGCCTGGCGCGTAATCCGCCGTTCTGTCTTTTCTTCGCGGCGCATGACTTCACCGGTCATGCGCCGTTTCTTGCCCCGCCTCTTATCCATCGATTAACCCGGTTTTCCGCGGCCTAATCCGCCGATGGCCGCTCGACGCCTTCCGCAATAATCGCTTCCATCACAGAAAGCGAGCACGAAGCGGAGCAAGCGGTGGCGGAAGAAAGCGATCTCGAAAAAACCGAATCAGCCACTCCCAAGCGCCTGGAAAAGGCGCGGGAGGAAGGCCAGGTTGCGCGCTCGCGGGAACTCGCATCGTTTGCGTTGCTCGCGGCGGGCTTTTTCGGCGTATGGGGCCTGTCGGGCCCGATCAGCGGACACTTGCAGTCGATTCTGCGCGGCGCGTTCACGTTCAATCACGAGACCGTGCTCGACACGCGCCAGATGATGATCGGCGCGGCCAACGCCAGCAAGGAAGGCATGCTCGCCGTGCTGCCGGTGCTCGCGCTGACGGCCGTCGCCGCGCTCGCCGCGCCGATGGCCCTCGGCGGCTGGCTCATCACGACAAAGCCGCTCGCGCCGAACTTCGGACGCCTCAACCCGATCAGCGGGCTCGGCAAGATGTTCTCGTCGCAGGGTCCGATTCAGCTCGGCATGTCGATTCTGAAGACGCTCGTCGTCGGCGGCATGGCGGGTTCGGCGATGTGGACCCGCAAGGCCGAAGTGCTCGGCCTTCTCACGAAGCCGCTCGGCCTCGCGCTCGCCGATGTGATGCATCTGATCCTCGTGTGCTGCGGCATGGCGATCGGCGGGCTATTTCTCGTCGCGGTCGTCGACGTGCCGTATCAGATGTGGTCGCATGCGAAGAAGCTGCGCATGAGCAAGGAAGAAGTGAAGCGCGAGCACAAGGAAAACGAAGGCGATCCGCACATCAAGGGCAAGATTCGCCAGCAGCAGCGTGCGGCTGCGCGTCGCCGGATGATGCAGGCGATCCCGACCGCCGATGTCATCGTCACGAACCCGACGCACTTCGCGGTCGCGCTCAAGTATGCCGACGGCGAGATGCGCGCGCCGAAGGTGGTCGCGAAGGGCGTGAATCTCGTCGCGGCGCGCATCCGCGAACTGGGCCGCGAGCATAACGTGCCGCTGCTCGAAGCGCCGCCGCTTGCGCGGGCGCTGTATCACAACGTCGAGATCAACCGCGAGATTCCGGGCGCGCTGTACGGCGCGGTCGCGCAAGTGCTGGCGTGGGTGTATCAGCTCAAGCGCTACAAGGAAGACGGCGGCACGAAGCCGGACCGTCCCACCGATCTCGACGTGCCGAAGGAACTGGACAAAGGCGGCGTATCCGACGCCGACGCCGATCAGGAAGCCGCTGAAGCGCTTTCCGGCGACAACTCATCACAAGGAGCCGCAGCATGAACGCGCGCGCTGGATTTTTCGCGAAACGCCCCGACGCGCTCGGCACGCAGAACCTTCGGGCGCTGGCCGGCCCGATCCTGATCTGCATGATCCTCGGCATGATGATTCTGCCGTTGCCGGCGTTTCTGTTGGATCTGCTGTTCACCTTCAACATCGCGCTGTCGGTGATGGTGCTGCTCGTCAGCATGTACACGCAGAAGCCGCTCGATTTCGCGGCGTTCCCGAGCGTGCTGCTGTTCTCGACGCTGCTGCGCCTTTCGCTCAACGTCGCGTCGACGCGCATCGTGCTGCTGGAGGGTCACACCGGCCCGGACGCGGCGGGCCAGGTGATCGAATCGTTCGGGCACTTCCTCGTCGGCGGGAACTTCGCGGTCGGTATCGTCGTGTTCGTGATCCTGATGATCATCAACTTCATGGTCATCACGAAGGGCGCCGGACGTATCGCGGAAGTCGGCGCGCGCTTTGCGCTGGACGCGATGCCCGGCAAGCAGATGGCCATCGACGCCGACCTGAACGCCGGCCTCATCAACGAGGAAGTCGCGAAGAAGCGCCGCACGGCGGTGGCGCAGGAGTCCGAGTTCTACGGTTCGATGGACGGTGCGTCGAAGTTCGTGCGCGGCGACGCGATCGCGGGCTTGCTGATCATGGTGATCAACATCGTCGGCGGGCTGATCGTCGGCATGCTTCAGCACGACATGGACTTCGCGCACGCGGCGACGAACTACACGCTGCTGACCATCGGCGACGGCCTCGTCGCGCAGATTCCGTCGCTCATCATCTCGACGGCGGCCGGCGTGATCGTGTCGCGCGTCGCGACGGAAGAGGACATCGGCACGCAGCTGACCGGACAGTTGTTCCAGAACCCGCGCGTGCTGATGATCACCGGCGTGATCATCGGCATCATGGGCCTGATTCCGGGCATGCCGCACTTCGCGTTTCTGCTGCTCGGCGGCGGCCTCGTCTATGCCGCCCGTTCGATGAACAAGCGCGCGGAAGCGAAGAAGAAATCCGGCGTCATCACCGATGTCACGCCGATCGCCGCCGCCGCAGCCGCGTCCGCCGAAGGCGCGGAGGCGAGCTGGGAGGATGTCGCGCTCATCGATCCGCTGGGGCTGGAAGTGGGCTATCGGCTGATTCCGCTCGTCGATCGCAACGCGGATGGCGAACTGCTCAAGCGCATCAAGGGCATCCGCAAGAAGTTTGCGCAGGAAATCGGCTTTCTGCCACCCGTCATTCATATTCGCGACAACCTCGAGTTGCGTCCGAATGGGTATCGCATTGCGTTGAAGGGCGTGGAAGTGGGCGTCGGCGAGGCGTTTCCGGGTCAATGGCTCGCGATCAATCCGGGCCAGGTATCGGCGACGCTGCCGGGCACGCAAACCACCGATCCGGCGTTCGGCCTGCCGGCGGTATGGATCGACACGGCGATGCGGGAGCAGGCGCAGGTGTTCGGCTATACGGTCGTCGATGCGAGCACGGTGGTCGCGACGCATCTGAATCACCTTGTCGTAACGCATTCGGCGGAACTGCTCGGGCGACAGGAAGTGCAGGCGCTGCTGGAACGCATCGGCAAGGACACGCCTTCGCTCACCGACGACCTCGTGCCGAAGACGCTGTCGCTCACGACGCTGCAGAAGGTGTTGCAGAACCTGCTCGACGAGAGCGTGCCGATACGCGACATGCGCACGATTCTGGATGCGCTGCAGGAGCATGCGCCGCGCATTTCGGACCCGTACGAACTGACGGCGGCGGTGCGTCTCGCGCTGGGCCGTGCGATCACGCAGCAGTGGTATCCGGGCAGCAACGATTTGCAGGTGATGGGCCTCGATCCGACGCTGGAACGGGTGTTGTCGCAGGCGCTATCGACGGGGCCGAATCCGGGCCTGGAGCCGGGGCTTGCGCAAACGCTGATGACATCGACGCAGAACGCGATGATGCGCCAGCAGAATTTGGGACTGCCGCCGGTGCTGCTGGTGCAGCATTCGTTGCGGGCGATGCTTGCGCGCTTCCTGCGCCGGAGTCTGCCGCAGTTGAAGGTGATTTCTTATGCGGAAGTGCCGGATACGCGGAATGTGAAGGTGGTTAATTTGATTGGGGGGTGACGGATATATCGGCGCTCGTCTCTCGGCAGTATCGGGACCGCCGAAGGGGCGCTTGAAGCGCCCGGCCCAACCTGTTCGAGCGTCAGCAGGCGGTGGAACACGGGATATCAAACCCCATGTTCCCCTCAACACTCCACGATATTCACCGCCAACCCACCCCGCGACGTCTCCTTATACTTCGTCTTCATGTCCGCGCCGGTTTCACGCATCGTCTTGATCACCGAATCGAGCGAAACATAGTGGGACCCATCCCCGCGCATCGCCATGCGCGCCGCGTTCACGGCCTTCACCGACCCCATCGCGTTGCGTTCGATGCACGGAATCTGCACCATGCCGCCAACCGGATCGCAAGTCAGCCCGAGGTTGTGCTCCATGCCGATTTCCGCCGCGTTCTCCACTTGCGCCGGGGTGCCGCCGAGCACCGCCGCAAGCGCGCCCGCCGCCATCGAGCATGCGACGCCCACTTCGCCCTGGCATCCCACTTCCGCGCCGGAGATCGACGCGTTCATCTTGTACAGAATGCCGATAGCCGCCGCCGTCAGCAAGAAGTCGATCACGCCCTGCTCGTTCGAGCCCGGCACGAAGCGATCGTAGTAATGCAGCACCGCCGGAATGATGCCCGCCGCACCGTTCGTCGGCGCGGTGACGACACGTCCGCCCACCGCGTTCTCCTCATTCACGGCGATCGCGTAGAGGTTGATCCAGTCGATCATCGACAGCGGATCGCGCAACGCCTGCTCCGGCTTGCCCGCCAGCGCGCGATACAACTGCGGCGCGCGGCGCTTCACCTGGAACGGTCCCGGCAAGTTGCCATCCGCTTCCGGATTGCCGATACCGCACCCACGCGCGACGCAATCCTGCATCACGTCCCAGATGCGCAGCAGGCCCGCGCGAATCTCGTCCTCGCTGCGCCAGATGCGCTCGTTCTCCCACATCAGCTGCGCAATCGACTTGCCGGATTCCGCGCACATCTTCATGAGCTCGTCGCCGGTATGGAACGGATACGGCAACTGCTCGTGCGCCGTCAGCACCGCCGTGTTCGCCGCGCCCGCCGTCACCACGAAGCCGCCGCCCACCGACAGATACGTCGCATCGCGCAAGGGCTGGCCGTTTGCATCGAATGCATGCAGCTTCATGCCGTTCGGATGCTCGGGCAACGCCTGCCGATAGAACGCGATGTTCTCCTTCAACGAGAACGGAATGTCGTGCGTGCCGAGCAAGGCGAGCGTCTTCGACGCGCGGACCGCTTCGAGACGCGGCACGATGGTGCTGGCATCGACGGTATCGGGGGCGTCGCCCATCAGGCCGAGCATCACGCCGCGATCCGTGCCGTGGCCCTTGCCCGTCGCGCCGAGCGATCCGTACAACTCGCACTTCACCGATGCCACCGCGCCGAGCAGCCCGTCGCGTTCCAGCCCTTGCGCGAACATCAGCGCGGCGCGCATCGGCCCGACGGTGTGTGAGCTCGAAGGTCCGATGCCGATTTTGAAGAGATCGAAAACGCTGACTGCCATGACTGCCCCTGCGAAAGAAATTAGCGCGCCGGCAGCGGCAAACAGACCGCGAGCCACGCGGGAGGCGTGGGCGCGAGCCGCAATGCCACCGGCGCATAGCGGCCGTCGAGACGCGCCGCCAGATGAAAGAGTTCCGCCGCGTTCTTCGGGTCCCACTGGCCCGATGAACCCGGCAGGCCGGCCTCGCGACGCTTCGCATCGAAAGGTACGGTGGAGCGCACGAATTCCTCGTGCGTTCGAGTGCCGATCGCGTACGGCGTGAGCCAGTTGAGCGCATCGGCGAGCGTCGCGCCGGTCGCCGCGCGTTCCGGCAGCCAGTTGCGGTTGTGACGCCGCGCCGCAAGCGCCGCCGTCACGAGCGGCTGTAAATCGTAGGTGACGTAGTGCAGCGCATCGCGTTCGGAGAAATCGACCGTCGATCCATCCGGCGCGATGTTGTCGCCGATATGCTCGACAAAAAGCCGCTGCGCTTCGTTGATCATCTTGCGATCGTCGATGGTGAACGCACCCATCGCCACCAGCTTCACGCGATGACTCTGCCAGTTGTTCCGATACGTCCCGGTGAGCGGACGCGGCTGCTTGTCGATATCGGTGATATAGCCCGTCACCATCTTCGCGATGAACGCGTTCGCCGCGTTGCGCGTCTTGACCGGCAGCGCGCTCGCCGTCAGGTCGTACGCGAGAATCAGCGATTCGAAGTTGGTCTCGTCGATCGGATTGAAGCTCGGCTGGTAAGTCGTCGTCCACGCGAAGAGGAAGCGATCGACCAGACGCAGATACCGTTCGTTGCCCGTGGCCCGCCACGCGAGCGCCGCATCGCGCATGAGGCCGAGATCGCCGGCAGCCTCGACGCTTTCATCGTGAATGCCCTCGTGCGGCAGCGTGCCTTCGGTGTGCAGGGTGGCGCGCGGCTTCGGCTGATCGTCGACGTGGGATTGCACCGCTTTCACGAGCGCCTTCACGCCCGGATCGGCGTGCGTGCGCTCGCTCGTCTGCATGGCGGGCGCGGCGCAGAAGTTCATCGCCGCGTATGCGCCTGGCGCGATCATCAGCGCAGCGAGCACGCCCAGCGTCGCCAGCGTTGCGTGCGTCGTCCGGAAACGGCTTGCCTCGTTCACCCTTCGCACCTTCAGCGCCATATGCACTCCCTGATTGCTTTGGTCAGGGGTGAGATGTTAGCCGTTCCCGAACGCGCCGCAAGTTCACCCGACAATGCTTTACGCTTGCGGGCGACTTGCGGCTTTCATGCTCACGCGTCCGCGTACTCCGAAATCGGCACGCACGAGCACATCAGGTTGCGATCGCCATACGCGTTGTCCGCGCGGCCGACCGGCGACCAGTACTTGCGCGTCACGAGCGACTTCACCGGATACGCAGCCTGTTCACGCGTGTACGCATGATTCCACTCGTCGGCGGTGACGACCGCGGCCGTGTGCGGCGCGTTCTTCAGCACGTTGTCTTCGCGATCGGCGCGGCCTTCCTCGACCGCGCGGATCTCTTCGCGAATGGCGATCATCGCGTCGATGAAGCGGTCCAGCTCTTCCTTCGACTCCGATTCCGTCGGCTCGACCATCAGGGTGCCGGGGACGGGGAAGCTCATCGTCGGCGCGTGGAAGCCATAGTCGATCAGGCGCTTCGCCACGTCTTCCACGGAGATGCCGCTCACTTCCTTGATCGGCCGCACATCGAGAATGCACTCGTGCGCGACCAGCCCGCCGGGGCCGCTATACAGCACCGGATAATGCGGCGCGAGGCGCTTCGCGACATAGTTCGCCGCGAGGATCGCGCTCTCGGTGGCGGCGGTGAGGCCCGTTGCGCCCATCATCGCGATGTACATCCACGAGATCGGCAGAATGGCGGCCGAGCCATACGGCGCCGACGATACCGCGCCGATGCCCGCTTCGTCGCGCTTGTAACCCGTGGAGGTCTGATTCGGCAGGAACTTCGCGAGATGCGCGCCGACCGCGACCGGACCGACGCCCGGTCCGCCGCCGCCGTGCGGAATGCAGAACGTCTTGTGCAAGTTCAGATGCGAAACATCGCCGCCAAATTGGCCCGGCGCGCAGAGGCCAACCATCGCGTTCATGTTCGCGCCGTCGACATAAACCTGACCGCCGTGCTGATGCACGATGTCGCAGATTTCGCGCACGTTGCGCTCGAACACGCCGTGCGTCGACGGATACGTGATCATGATCGCCGCGAGGTTCGCCGAATGCTTCTCGGCCTTCGCCTTGAGGTCTTCGATGTCGACGTTGCCGTTAGCATCGCACGCGACGACGACGACCTGCATGCCCGCCATCTGCGCCGACGCCGGATTCGTGCCGTGCGCGGACGCCGGGATCAGGCACACATTGCGATGCCCTTCGCCGCGCGACTCGTGATACGCATGAATGATGAGCAGGCCCGCGTACTCGCCCTGCGATCCCGCGTTCGGTTGCAGCGACACCGCCGCGTAACCCGTACACGCGACGAGCATCTGTTCGAGCTGATCGATCATCGTGCGATAACCGAGCGTCTGTTCGGCGGGCGCGAACGGATGAATCTGCGCGAACTCGGGCCACGTCACCGGCAGCATCTCGGACGTCGCGTTGAGCTTCATCGTGCAAGAGCCGAGCGGAATCATCGTGCGGTCGAGCGCGAGGTCCTTGTCGGCAAGGCTGCGCAAATAGCGCAGCATTTCGTGTTCGGAGTGGTGGCGGTTGAAGACCGGATGCGTGAGGTAATCGCTCGTGCGCTTCAGTTCGGCGGGGAGCGAGTCCTTCAGCGCCGCGTCGAGCGCGTCGATGTCGAACGTTTCGGTCTTGCCCGCGACTTCCGCGAACAAGGCGAAGAGCTTCAGCAGGTCGTCGCGCGTGGTGGTTTCATCGAGCGATACGCCTACTTGCGTGGCGCTCACTTGGCGCAGATTGATATGCGCGGCGTGCGCGGCCTGATGCAGCGCGATGGTGTTCGCGCCGCTGTCGATGGTGACCGTATCGAAGAACGTCTCGTTGGCGATCGCATAGCCGAGCTTCGCGACGCCCGCCGCGAATATCGACGCGACGCGGTTCACGCGCAGCGCGATCGCCTTGAGTCCTTGCGGGCCGTGATAGACCGCGTACATGCTCGCCATGATCGCGAGCAGCGCCTGCGCCGTGCAGACGTTCGACGTCGCCTTCTCACGGCGAATGTGCTGTTCGCGCGTTTGCAGCGCGAGACGCAGCGCGGAATTGCCTTGCGCGTCGACGGTCACGCCGACGAGACGCCCCGGCATCTGGCGCTTGAACTCGTCGCGCACGGCCATGTACGCCGCGTGCGGACCGCCGAAGCCGACCGGCACGCCGAAACGCTGCGTATTGCCGATCGCCACGTCCGCGCCCCACTCGCCCGGCGGCGTGATGAGCGTCAGCGCAAGCAGGTCCGCCGACGCGACGACATGCCCGCCCGCCGCGTGAATCGCTTCGGCCAGCGCGCGGTAGTCGCGCACGTCGCCGTTCGAGCCGGGATACTGCAGCAGCACGCCGAATGCGTTGGCGCTCGCGGCGTCGGCCGCAGGGCCGACCAGAACGTCGATGCCCGCCGGCTTCGCGCGCGTCTTCACCACTTCGATGGTCTGCGGCAGCACGTCGTCGGCGACATAGAACACGTTCGACTTCGGCTTGCCGATGCGTTGCAGCAGCGTCATCGCTTCGGCGGCGGCGGTGGCTTCATCCAGCAGCGATGCGTTCGCCATCGCGAGGCCCGTCAGGTCCATCACCATCTGCTGGAAATTGAGCAGCGCCTCGAGACGGCCTTGCGAAATCTCGGGCTGATACGGCGTGTACGCGGTGTACCACGCCGGATTTTCGAGGACGTTGCGCAGGATCACGGCCGGCGTGTGCGTGCCGTAGTAACCCTGGCCAATGAAGGTTCGAAACACCAGATTCTCGTCCGCGAGTTTGCGCAGCGACGCGAGCGCTTCCGCTTCGCTCTTCGGCTGCGTGAACGCGCCGAGCGGCAACGTCTCCTTGCGGCGGATCGTTTCGGGAATCACCGCGTCGATGAAGGCCGCGCGCGACGCGAAGCCGAGCGCGTCGAGCATCGCGCGCTGGTCGGCGTCGTCGGGGCCGATGTGCCGGCTAGCGAATGCATCGTGGCATTCGAGCGCGGCGAGTGACAAAGAGGTGCGGTTCATCAGGCGATCCGGGTGTTCGAGCTTCATGTGAATTCCTGCGAAAGCGGCCTCTTTCGTGAAACCGCTCTCGTCTGATAGAGGGTTATTCGCCGATCGACTTGCCGTAGCCTTCGGCGTCGAGCAGCTTGTCGAGACCCGCGTCGCTCGCGGGCTTGATCTTGAACAGCCAGCTTTCGTACGGCGCGCCGTTCACCTGATCGGGCGATGCCGTCAGCGCGTCGTTGGCCGCGACCACTTCGCCCGAGACCGGCGCGTAGATATCGGAGGCCGCTTTCACCGATTCGATGACCGCGATGGCGTCGCCCGCCGCCACCGACTTGCCCGCCGCCGGCAGTTCGACGAACACGATGTCGCCGAGCGCTTCCTGCGCGTGATCGGTAATGCCGACGGTCAGCGTGCCGTCGGATTCCGTGCGGACCCATTCGTGCGATTCGGTGTATTTCAGATCGGCCGGGATGCTCATTGGATGCTCCTTGCGTGGTTCGTTCGTTCGTGAAGTTTTGACTGGAGAAACGCGCGCGTCCGGCTTACTGGGGTTCGACGAGAACCTTGCCGCTGCGCACGAACGGAAGTTTTACCACGCGCGCGGGGACTTGCTTGTCGCGGATGACAACCTGCACCGTATCGCCGGGCGCGACAGCCGTCGGCACGCGAGCGAACGCAATCGACTCCTGCATCGACGGCGAGAACGTGCCGCTCGTGATTTCTCCGTCGCCGTGCGGCGTCACGACTTTTTGATGTGCGCGCAGCACGCCGCCCGCACGGCCGTTTTCTTTGATGAGCACGAGCCCGATGAAACTCGCCTTCGCGCCGTTCGCCTCGAGCGCCGCGCGGCCGACGAAGTCACGCGGCGTTTTCAGATCGACGGTCCAGGCGAGGCCCGCGTCGAGCGGCGACACGGTTTCGTCCATGTCCTGACCGTAGAGGTTCATGCCGGCTTCGAGCCGCAGCGTGTCGCGCGCGCCAAGTCCGGCCGGCTTCACGCCTGCTGCGACCAGCGCGTTCCAGAGCGCCTCGACGTGCGTCGCGGGAACGACGATTTCGAAGCCGTCCTCACCGGTATAGCCGGTGCGCGCAAGCATCAGTTCGCCGTATTCGGTGGATGGAAACGTGACTGCGTTGAACGGCTTGATGTCCTGGGTCGCGGCGCGCGTGTCCGGCAGCATTTGCCAGACCTTCTCGCGCGCGTTCGGCCCTTGCACGGCGATGATGCCGAGATCGCCGCGCGGCGTGATCGACAGGTTGAAGCCGCCTTCGGCGTTCAGCTGACCGAACCACGCGATGTCCTTGTCCGCCGTGCTCGCGTTGACGACCACGCGGAAGTTCGTTTCGGAGAAGTAGTAGACGATGAGATCGTCGATCACGCCGCCGTCGCTCTTGAGCAGGCACGAGTAGAGTGCACGGCCGGGCGTCGTCAGCTTGTCGACGTTATTGGCGATCGCGTAGCGGAAGAAATCGCGGACGGCGTCGCCCTGGAAATCGACGACGCGCATGTGAGAGACGTCGAACATGCCGGCGTCGGTGCGCACGGCGCGGTGTTCGTCGATCTGCGAACCGTAGTTGACGGGCATGTCCCAGCCGCCGAAATCAACCATGCGCGCGTTGAGCGCGAGGTGAGCGGCATGCAGGGGCGTGTGTTGGAGTGCAGTCATCGGGGCCTCGGTTCGCGAAACAAGAAAGGCCACGCAGCGCGGTTTGCCTGTGGAATGCGGCTTCGCTCGCCGCCCGATGCGGCATACGAAGCGCAACCACGATGCAGTTGCGATGCGTGACCCCTCTGTCCTCGGTACCTGAGAGATTGCGCGGACTTCGGCGTGTGCCGATGGTCCCTCGCGCGCCCCTTCGGTGGGCAACTGGCTTTTCGTTCGACGAAGCCGTTGCCGCTCTCCAGAGTACGGAGGATTCGATCCTCCGACGCGGCCGGTCCTTTTGCCTGAGAGTTTGCGGGTGTGCCCCTTCGGCGGCGCGGCGCTCGCGGTGCGTTTGCACGACGACGGCCACGCGCTCTCCCGACGCGTGCGGCAGAATTTACGCGAGACGCTGACCGATGTCAATTTGGGCAAAATGGCTCGGCGTCACGCGTACATGTGGTAATCGCTTCGCAGGCAGGCTTGGAGATCCGGAAAAGTGATGCTGCGCGAAAAGTGCGTGGCCGTTAGCACGCCCAGCCCGTACGTGTTCAGAAACTGCCCACAACGTCCGCCGCTGGGAATCACGTTCGGTATGGGCTCGAACGTTTCCAGCAGACGATTCGCCTGCAACGCTTCCGCAATCGCGAAAAAGAACGACTGATTGCCGATGTAAAGCGACGCCTTCGCGATCTGGTCGCAGACATCGAGCGCATGACGGACAGGCGCGTAATCGACGGCCAAGTCTGGAAAGCGCGCGCGAAACGCGGCAAATTCGCGCTCCAGTCCGACAAAACCGATGCGCAAGCCCAGTTGCGCAAGCACGCCATAGTCGATGGCGACGTTCACGTAACGCTCGGATCGGCTGATCAGAATGTCGTATTGAACTGACGCCGACGCATCGCTCGGCGCGAGCCAGCGGCGCGGCGACTCGGCGAATACCGCAAAGGCCTTGAAGTAATTGTCCTTGATATTGCCCTTGACCAAATCGATGGCGCCGCAACGCACGCCATCGAAGTCAATCGCTCCGGCGGGAATCTCGTGCGATGGCACGAAATGGCACCCGTCGATGTACGGCTGGATGCAAAGCAGCGGCGCGAGGAAATCGAACAGGGCGCGGCTCACCATTTGCGCGCCGCCGGTGTGCTTCATCTCCGGCGGATACGCCGTCACGTTGTCGCTCGGGACATAGACCGCGATTTTCGTCGCGCCGACGCGGCCGGCCAGCGCCTGCATCGCCGGAAGCGCATAGACGATGTCTCCGAGATGCCCGGAGTGGCTGAAATTCACAACCATGATTCGTACCCCGACGGCGTGTTCGCGCAGCTAAATGACGGGATTTTAGATGGCCGGCCCGGCCGCGTCTTGCAACATTGTGTGAATGACGAAGCGCGATTCTCAAGCGGCGGCTGCGCGTTAGACGAGCCGCGCGAACGGCATCCGCATGCCCGTTTCGGCGCTTTGCGCGGCGAGTTCAATGACCGTCATCGTATCCACCGCATCCTGTGGCGTCACCGGGAACGGCTTGCCATCCAGCACCGACGCCGCCAGCGCACGATAGAACTCCACATACGCGCCATCGCGCGTGGCGAATTCGTGGCGCAGATCGTGGTCGCCATCCACTTCGCGCAGCAAACCCGGCGGATTCTTGCCGAAGCCCGCGTCGCCGGGGCGCAGTCCGGAGCGCAACTGATCTTCCTGTACGTCGAGGCCGGTCTTCACATAGCTGCCGCGCGTGCCGTGGATCGTGAAACGCGGCGGCTCCAGCGCAGCGAGCGCGCTCGCATGCAGGACCACTTCCTTGTCCGCATAGCCGAGCACGAGATGCACGTAATCCGGCGCGTGCGCGTGATCGCGATGCGCCTTCACGAAAGCCGTCACCGTCTGCGGCGCGCCGAAAAGCGCGAGCGCCTGATCGATCAGATGCGGCCCCAGATCGAACAGCAAGCCGCCGCCGCGCGCCGCTTCCTCGCGCCAGCGTTGCGGCACTTTGGGACGGAATCGATCGAAATGCGATTCGTAATGCGTGATGCGCCCGAGCCGCCCGCTCTCGATGAGCGCGCGTGCCGTCATGAAATCGCCGTCCCAACGACGGTTGTGAAACGGCGCGAACAGCAAGCCGCGCTCGGCGGCAAGATCGGCGAGCGCGCGGGCATCCGCTGCGCTGAGCGTCACCGGCTTGTCGACGACCACGTGCTTGCCCGACGACAGCGCGCGGCGCGCGAGGTCGAAGTGCGTATCGTTGGGCGTGGCGATGACGATGCACGCGATGTCGTCGATGGCGACGAGCGCATCGAACTCGGCGACGATCTGCGCGTCGGGATAGTCGGCCTGCGCGCGCTCCGCCTGGCTCGTCGCGATGGCCGTCACGCTCGCGCGGCCGCAATGCTCGATGACGGGAGCGTGGAACGTCGCGCCAGCGAGGCCATAGCCCATCAGGCCGACTTTCAGTGCTGAACTCATTGTGGGCATCATCCTGTTCGTATCGAGCAGATATTGTGGCACGCGGCCAAACGGCGGCAACCGTAAAGCGAACGAGGGCCAAAACCCGCCGCGTTTTATCGTGTTAACATCGCGCTCTCGAATTTCCCGCGCGCATGAACAGTGTGCCGCCAGGCAAATGCTCGCAGTCCATTAGCGGCGGTGTTTTTTACCGGTTGCCGCTCGCCTCACTCTCCAAAGTCCAGAACGATGTCCGCAGGTCTCAACGCCGCACAAAGCGAAGCGGTGCGCTATCTCGATGGTCCCTGTCTCGTGCTCGCCGGCGCAGGCAGCGGCAAGACGCGCGTGATCACGCAGAAGATCGCGCATCTGATCGAAGGCCGTGGCTTCGAGCCGAAGCACATCGCCGCGCTGACCTTCACGAACAAGGCCGCGCTCGAAATGCGCGAGCGGACCGCCAAGCTCCTCGAAGGCAAGACGCTGACGACGCCCGGCAAGGAAGGCCGCAAGGTGCCGGTCAATCAGTTGACCATCTGCACGTTCCACTCGCTTGGCGTGCAGATCATGCGGCAGGAAGCGGAGCACGTCGGGCTGAAGCCGCAGTTCTCGATCATGGATTCCGACGACTGCTTCGGCATGGTTCAGGAACAGCTCGGCACCACGGACAAAGGACTCATCCGCAAGGTGCAGTCGATCATCTCGCTGTGGAAGAACGCGATGGTCTCGCCCGATCAGGCAGCCGTGCTCGCGAACAACGAGGACGAGCATCAGGCGGCGATCGTGTATCGCAGCTATGCCGCGACGCTGCACGCGTATCAGGCGCTCGATTTCGACGATCTGATCCTGCGCCCCGCGCAACTTTTCGCGGAGAACGAGCAGGTGCGCGACAAGTGGCAGAACCGCTTGCGCTATCTGCTGATCGACGAGTATCAGGACACCAACGCCTGCCAGTACGAATTGCTGAAACAGCTCGCCGGGCCGCGGGCGGCGTTCACCGCCGTCGGCGACGACGATCAGGCTATCTACGGCTGGCGCGGCGCCACGCTCGAGAACCTCGCGCAGTTGAGCACGGACTTTCCGAAGCTGCACATCGTCAAGCTGGAACAGAACTATCGCTCGACGGTGCGCATTCTGACGGCGGCGAACAACGTCATCGCCAACAATCCGAAGCTCTTCGAGAAGAAGCTGTGGTCCGAGCACGGCATGGGCGACACGATCACCGTCACCGGCTGCAACGACGAAGAGCACGAGGCCGAATCCGTCGTCTTCCGGCTCTCGGCGCACAAGTTCGAGCGGCGCGCGGCGTTCCGCGACTACGCCATTCTGTATCGCGGAAATTTTCAGGCGCGCATCTTCGAGCAGGTGCTCCGGCGCGAGCGCATCCCGTATGTGCTGTCGGGCGGGCAGTCGTTCTTCGATCGCGCGGAGATCAAGGACATCATCGCGTATTTGCGGCTGATCGCGAATCCGGACGACGATCCCGCTTTCATCCGCGCCATCACGACACCCCGGCGCGGCGTCGGCAACACGACGCTCGAAGCGCTCGGCGCGTTCGCGGGCGCAGCGAAGGTGTCGCTGTTCGAGGCGGTGTTCATGGGCGGCATCGAGGCGCGGCTGTCGGCGCGGCAAGTCGAACCGCTGCGCACCTTCTGCGAATGGATACGCCGGCTCTCGGACCGCGCCGCGCGTGATCCGGCGACCGAAGTGCTCGACGACATGATGGAAGCCATCCACTACGAAGCCTATCTCTACGATGCCTTCGACGAGCGGCAGGCGCAATCGAAGTGGCAGAACGTGCTCGAATTCTGCGAATGGCTGAAGCGCAAGGGCACGAAGCCGGAGGCATCGCCGGAAAGCGAGCAGACCGGCTACGACACCGCCGATGGCCTCGCCGACGAGGGCAAGAATCTGCTCGGGCTGATCCAGACCGTGGCGCTGATGTCGATGCTCGAAGGCAAGGACGAAGACCCGGACGCGGTGCGGCTTTCGACGGTGCATGCGTCGAAGGGGCTGGAGTATCCGCACGTGTTTCTGGTGGGCGTCGAGGAAGGCATCATGCCGCATCGCGGAAACGCGGACGACGACAGTCCGGTCGACGATGCGCGCATCGAGGAAGAGCGCCGGCTGATGTACGTGGCGATCACGCGGGCGCAGCGAAGCCTGCATCTGAACTGGTGCAAGAAGCGCAAGCGCGCGCGGGAGACGGTGGTGTGCGAGCCATCGCGCTTCATTCCGGAGATGCTGCTCGACGATGCGCCGCCGCCGACGGCGGAAGAAGCGCCGTTGTCGCCGAAGGACCGGATGGCGATGCTGAAGGCGATGTTGCAGAAGAGCTGATAACTTTCCGCATTTGACAAAAAGCCCTGCGACGCTTCAAGCGTGCGCAGGGCTTTTCATTGCGACACCGGACGACAGCAGCCGGCTCACGATACCGCTAGCCGCGACGTTACTTCGACGCGTTCACCATGTAATCGACGGCCGCTTTCACATCCGCGTCCGGTGCGTTCGATCCGCCCTTCGGCGGCATCGCGCCCTTGCCGTGGAGCGCGTAGTTGTAGACCGTTTCCATCGGCTCCTTGAGGCGCGGCGCCCAGGCGGCTTTGTCGCCGAACTTGGGCGCGTTCAGCACGCCTGCCGCGTGACACGCCTGACAGACCTGTTCGTAGAGGGCCTTGCCGGCCTGAGCGGCGTCCGCGCTTTGCGCACCCGCAGCCGGCGCGGATGCGGTTTGCGGCACCGATGCGAGCGCCGCGAGTGCGGCTGCGGCCTGTGCGTTGTCCGTCGCGCCCGATGCGCCGGACGGAGCAGACGCCGCAGCCGATGCACTTGCCGCCGCTCCCGATGCAGGTTGCGCCGGTTCCGCGAACTTCGCGCCAGCGTTGTTCGCCATGTAGACGACGGCGCGCGCGATCTCGAAGTCACTGTAATCGTCGGGACTGGCGCCGCCGCGCGGAGGCATCGCGCCTTTACCGTTGAGCGCGTTGTGCAGCAGTGTGTCGTAGCCTTCGCTGATGCGCGGGGCCCATGCGCCGGCATCGCCGACTTTGGGTGCGCCGGCTGTGCCTGTCGCGTGACAGGCGGAGCACACGGCTTTGAACACTTCTTCGCCGGTTTTGTAGACGCGGGGGGCGTTGGCGTCGCGGATATCGACTTTCGCGGCGGGCGCGACGCGCTCTTGCACCGAAGCGTCGATGTTCGTGCCCGCGCCGGTGCGCGTCGAGGTATCGACGTAAACGGCGAGCAGGATGATGATGGCGACCGGGATGCCGAACCCCGCGATGATCGCCGCGATGAGTTGGCCGGGTGTCCTGATCGGAGCTCCGTGGGGTGCTTCGCTCATGCTTGTCTCGTCTCCCGTTTTTTGATTGAGTCGGTTCAGACAGCGTGACGGCTACCGCTTCGCCCTTGCGTCGTCAAAGGCACGGTCGATTATAGACGGAACGTTTAACGGAAGGCGGCGGGGCGGCGAGGCGGGTGACGGGCGTTTACCCGCAGTTCGAGGGTGCTGGATTTTGCGTTGAAGCGCTCGCCGTGGACGGATGTTTGAAAAACAGGTATCCTCTCGGATTCGCATGAGTCTTGCTGTCGCCTTTCGGCATCCCGCAAGCAAGGCTCCCGCCGATGCGCCCGTAGCTCAATGGATAGAGTACTGCCCTCCGAAGGCAGGGGTTGCTGGTTCGATCCCAGCCGGGCGCGCCATCATCATCGCTGAAGCAGAGGTCGATCGCTTCAAGCGCGCTTCCTGAATCAAGGCTTCGTGCTACCGCTCGCTTCTCCGCTTAAACAGTCGGGCCGAGACTCAACGCGGATGCGCCTATTTGCCGTTGCCTGGCCAATGTCGCCAAAAGGCGTGCAGAATCAAGACCGCATTCAAACGAGAGAAGCAAGGGTTGCTGCCGACTGCCGACTACGGCATCTTGGCGGCGGGAAGTGCATCGCATTCCCCTGGCTCTTTTTGCAACTTGCTTACCGCTACGCAACCGACAGTAGCCCGGACTGGGCTCACGCTGCCTGAGCTTCGACAATCGCGGCGTTGAGAGCAGTCTGCTGCCTGAATCATCTGTCGCGTTGAGCCGGGTCTGGGTCAATCTCGCGAGCAAAAGCGCGGCTCTCGATACTCAGCCGCTACCGCAGTCATCGCCCATGAAAGCTTAAGGCTCACTCCTCGCAGATCAGCCAAGCCCACGCGGCAAGAATTCATTCCGCGATATGCGTTGCTGACGTGCGTTTCCGCTACGGACCACCGAGATATCAGGCTCATCCCAGAAGACGACGAGTCTCCGCGCCATCCCCCGTAGCCAATCGCGCCAAACACCACGTCATCGACGACCAAGCGTCAGCCAACCAGCGCCAAAAGTTGGCATCTCTAACGGTGCGCGGGGCCGCAGGAACGAAGCGACATTGCACCGTCCCCGCAGTTCAGCCCCCTCAAGCCTCCACCCCCGTCCACTCCTGCTCCCGCAACTTCGCCCGCAGCCTCGCCACCGCCTGGCTATGCAACTGGCAAACCCGCGACTCGCTGACTTCCATCACCGCGCCGATCTCCCGCAGATTCAACCCGCGCTCGTAATACAGGCTCATCAGCAGCTTCTCCCGCTCCGGCAGCCGATCGATAGCCTCGATCAACGCGCCACGCAGGCTGTCATCGAGCAACGCCGAAAGCGGGTCCGACCGATCCACACAATGTCGATCCAGGAACGGTTCGTCGTCCGCCGAGCGGTCGAAGTCTTCGTAATAGATCAACTGGCTGCCGTGCAAGTCCTGCAGCATCGACTGATACTCGTCGAGCGGCAGCTTCATATGCTCGGCGATCTCCGTCTCGCTCGCCGAACGGCCAAGGCTCTGCTCGACCTTGTGCACCGCCGATTCCACTTCGCGCGACGTCTTGCGCATGCTGCGCGGCAGCCAGTCGTTCGCGCGCAGTTCATCGAGCATCGCGCCGCGAATGCGCTGGCTCGCATACGTCTCGAACTGCGCACCCTGATCTTCCTTGTAACGGCTCGCCGCATCCATCAGGCCGATCATGCCGGCCTGAATCAGATCGTCGAGGTCGACGCTCGCCGGCATCTTGGCGACGAGCTGCAGCCCCAGCCGGCGAACGAGCGGCGCATAGCGCGTCAACACGTCGGACTGCGAGAGTTTGCCTTGGGCGTTGTACATCTGGGTCACCTTTGTCTTGATCACATCGACGCCGTGCTGCTCAATGCATGGCCGGGAAACATCGACGCTCTTCGCGCCACTTCCCGCCCGCCCTTGTCAGACTCGCCATCCAAAAACTGCATTTCGTTTTCAACTTCAGCATCACGCCCAGCCGGCGTGGAACGCATCGGCCAGTGCAGAAGCTCGGCCGCAATCTGGCGATAGTCGCGCGCCGCAGCCGTAGCCGGAAACGCCTCCACCACCGAACGCGACAGCTCCCTCGCCCGAGTAATGCGCGCATCCTCGGACACATACCCCGCCTGCACGAGCGCCACCGCCAGATACCGGCTCGCCACGCCCGACAGGTTGTCGAACGCGACCGCCGCATCGGCCGGGTTCTGCACGTGATTGATCAGCACGCGGAACTGGCCGATTGCATGCGCGTAGTGCAGACGCTTCATGCACGCATACGCCTCGGTGATCGCCGGCGCAGCCGCCCGCGTGACGATCAGGAAGTCATGCGCCTGCGCCGCGAGCGACGACAGCGCGCCATGCCGATCCAGTTGCGTATCGATCAGCACGATGTCCGCCGGTCCGTCGAGCAGCGCGCGGCACTGCGCGGCGTCGTGACTCACGCGCTCCTCGCGGGGCGCGGCGATCAGCGAAAAGCCGAGCGGCGTGCGCGTGACGACTTCCTGCAACGCGTGACGGCCGGACATCACCGCACTCATCGCCTGCGATCCGGAAAGCCCCGCCATGCGGCTCACCGATGTTCCGTTCTGCCGCTCGTCGATGACGAGCACATCCTTGCCATGCACGGCCAGCGCCGCGCCGAGATTCACCACCGCCGACGTGCAACCGATGCCCGCCGGTCCGCCCGCGACCGCCACCACGCGCGAGCCTGCACGCGTCAGGAGCCGTCTCAGGCCTTCAGCCTGGTCGAGGACGAGCTTATCCAAAGCGAACCTCATGGAGTTCAGCCGCGGCACGCGCGGACAATGCGGACAACAGCGCCGGCACTTCCTCGTCCTGCGGCACGAACGGCGAACCGTCGCGCGGAATGCAGAACGCGCTCTTGATCAGGAAACGCTTGGTCGCCACGTAAAGGTTTTCCGGCACCTTCTGTCCGGTCGATACGTAATGCACCGGCAGCTTGTAGCGGATGACCGTATCGAGCACGCCGCCGAGGTTCGTCGCTTCATCGAGCTTGGTCAGGATGCAGCCCGCGAGCGGCGGCTGATCGGCCGCGCTCTTGTAGGCCTGCACCACTTCATTGAGCGTGTCGCCGTGGCTCGTCGCGTTCAGCAGCAACAGGCGCTGCACCGGATGACCCGCGCCGCACAGCATCGAAATCTGATCGGACACGGTGCGATCGCGCTGGCTCATGCCGATCGTGTCGATCAGCACGATGTGCTTGTTGCGCAACTCCGAAAGCGCGAGTTGCAGATCGGCCGCGTCCTTCACCGCGTGCACCGAGACGCCGAGAATCTTGCCGAAAATGCGCAACTGCTCGTGCGCGCCGATCCGGTAGCTGTCCGTCGTCAGCAGCGCGACCTTGCTTGCGCCGAAGCGCATCACGCAGCGCGCGGCGAGCTTCGCGGTGGTCGTCGTCTTGCCGACGCCCGTCGGGCCCATCAGCGCGAACACGCCGCCACGTTCCATCAGCGCGTCTTCGCTCGCCATCACCGGCAGGTTCGATTCGAGCACTTGCTGCACCCATTCGAGCGCGTGCTCGGCGTTTTCCATTTCCGGCATGTTGTCGATGACCATGCGCACGAGTTGCGCGGAGAAGCCCGCGGCGAACAGGTGCTTGGTCAGCGCGGCGTTGCTCGGCATGCGGCGCTGGCGATCGCCCCACAGCAGGCCGGAGAACTGTTCTTCCATCATCGAGCGCATCGACGACAGCTCGTTCATCACCGTATCGTTGACGACCTGCTCCATGCGCGCACGAATCGCCTCGGTGACGACAGCCGCCGCATTCGCTGGCAAGCCTTCGAACGCACCTTCAGGCGATGCCGGCGATGCTTCCGCTTGCGGCGCGCTTGCGTTGATCTTCTGCGCGGCGCGGCGTGCGGCGACTTGCGCGGCTTCGCGCGCCCACTCGGGCGTGTCGACCTTCGGTTGCGCGGCCTGGCGCAGCGGGTAGTTCGCCGTCTCCGGCTTGTCGGCGGCTTGCGCTTTCGGCGCCACCGGCACGCCCATGCCGCGTGCAATTGCCGACGATGCCGTCAGCGGACGATTCGACGGCGTCGCGGCCTGCTCGGCGATGCGTCGCGCATGCTCGATCAGCCACGGATTCGAATCGGCCATCGTGCGGGATGCTTCGTCGGCGAGTGCTTCGTCGGCTGCGTCGGCATCGGCGTCGGGCTTCGCGCCGAACACGGACGAGAACACATCGCCGCTCGCATACGGATTCGGTGCGGCGTGCTTTGCCGCAGCGGCTGCTGCCTGCGCCAGCGCGGCGCGCGGTGTGGCGCTCGCGAACGTCGCGGGCGCGGCCAGCTCTTGCGATTTCGGCGAGATCGACGCGATATCGCTATCCGCGCAACCGGCGATCTCCACGGAACCATCGTCCAGCGTACGGTTCGACAGCACGATTGCATCGGGGCCAAGCGCTTCCCGAACCTGTCGCAGTGCGTCGCGGCTGTTCGCGCCAATGAATTTACGGATGTTCAAACTTGCCCCCGATGAGGAATGACTGCGATCTTTGCGAGGCGGGCGTCGCCGGATGTTTCGACGTGTCCGCTTTTCAGTGAAGCCATTATTGCGAAGAAGCGCCTGCGTCTATCGCTGGATAAGGGGTGTGAAAAAGGGGTATTTCGGCTGATGGAGCAGATCGCGGTAAAGATTCGGCTCGCCGTGCCGACCACGGCGTAAGCTATAGGGCGCTTTTCTGCCAACCTGAACCGACAGGAGACTTTTACGCATGGCGTCCGATGTTTCCCCCGCTTCCACTCAAACCACCGGCGCGCGTCTCGTCGTCGATGCGCTCGTGCAACACGGCGTCGAGCGCGTGTTCTGCGTGCCCGGCGAGAGCTTTCTTGCCGTGCTCGATTCGCTGCACGACGAAACGGACCAGATCCAGACCATCGTGTGCCGCCACGAGGCGGGCGCGGCGAACATGGCCGAAGCGGTCGGCAAGCTGACCGGCCGGCCCGGCGTCGCGATCGTCACGCGCGGGCCGGGCGCGACGCACGCATCCATCGGCGTGCACACCGCGTATCAGGATTCGACGCCGATGATCCTGCTCATCGGCCAATGCGCGCGCGACCACATGGATCGCGAGGCGTTTCAGGAAATCGACTATCGGCGCATGTTCGGGCAGATGGCGAAGTGGGTCGCGCAGATCGACGATCCGCGCCGCGTGCCTGAATACATGAGTCATGCGTTTCACGTCGCGACGGCGGGGCGTCCGGGTCCGGTCGTGCTCGCGCTGCCCGAGGACATGCTGACCGAAGCCTGCGATGCCGCGCCGGCCGCGCCGCGCTATCAGCGTGTGGCGGCATCGCCCGCGCCGGCGCAGATGGAACGGCTACGCGACATGCTCGCCAATGCGAAGAAGCCCTTCGTGATCGCGGGCGGCAGCGGCTGGACGGAAGCTGCCACACAGGACTTCGCGCGCTTCATCGAGCGATGGCAGTTGCCGGCCGGCTGCGCGTTCCGCTTCCAGGACACGCTGAACAACGAGCATCCGAACTATGCGGGCGATGTCGGCCTCGGCATCAATCCGGCGCTCGCTGCCCGCGTGCGCGACGCCGATGTCCTCTTCGTGCTCGGCCCGCGCATGGGCGAATCGACGACGGGCGGCTACACGCTGCTCGATATCCCGAAGACGAAGCAGACGCTCATCCACGTGCATCAGGGCGCGGAAGAGCTCGGGCGCGTCTATAGCGCGGATTTGCCGATCGTGTCGGGCATGCCGGAAATCGCGTCGATGCTCGCGGCGCTCGAACCGCCCGCCGCGATCGCATGGACGGGAGCCGCCGAGGCCGCGCACGCCGCGTATCTTGAATGGCGCAAGCCCAGGCCGATGATGGGCGATGTCCAGCTTGGCGAAATCATGCGCGCGCTCGCCGAACGGCTGCCCGCCGATGCCATTCTCACGAACGGCGCGGGGAATTACGCAACGTGGCTGCATCGACACTATTCGTATCGGCACTTCCGCTCGCAGGTCGCACCGACGAGCGGCGCGATGGGCTACGGCGTGCCCGCCGCCATCGCCGCGAAGTCGCTGTATCCGGATCGCACGGTGATTGCCTTCGCCGGCGACGGCTGCTTCATGATGGCGAGCCACGAAATCGCCACGGCGATGCAGTATCGGCTGGCGGTGATTTTCGTCGTCGTGAACAACGCGCAGTACGGCACGATCCGCATGCATCAGGAGCGGCACTATCCGCATCGCGTGCATGGGACGGGGCTGACCAATCCGGATTTCGTCGCGTATGCGCGCGCGTTCGGGGCGCATGGGGAACGCGTCGAGACGACGGACCAGTTCATGCCCGCGTTCGATCGCGCCGTGGAGTCCGGGCTGCCCGCGCTCATCGAAATCCGCATTCCACAGGATCAGAGCACGCCGGCGGCGACGCTGGAGCAGGTTCGTCAGCAAGGCAAGCGTTGACCGCCAGCTTTCGATTTGCTTGCTCTTAACCCCCGGTGGCAGTAGAGTAATTCGCTCCAAATTACTGGGGGTTAGCGATGCTCAAAATTCTTGCGGTTGCATTGGCGCTAGGCTTCTCCGGTGCGGCGTTCGCGAAAGCGGACTGCACGGCGCATCCGAAAGGCGAGTGGATGAAGGAATCGGATGCGAAGGCCAAGATCGAGTCGCAGGGCTACAAGATCCGCAAGTTCAAGGTCGATGGCAACTGCTACGAAATCTACGGTCGCGACAAGGACGGCAAGAAAG
Organism: Caballeronia grimmiae; assembly: GCF_022879615.1. Taxonomy (NCBI): domain Bacteria; kingdom Pseudomonadati; phylum Pseudomonadota; class Betaproteobacteria; order Burkholderiales; family Burkholderiaceae; genus Caballeronia; species Caballeronia grimmiae. The sequence goes on along the minus strand of NZ_CP084271.1, from coordinate 103,497 downwards.
TCGAGATTTACTACGACACCAAAACGCTCGATGTCGTGAAGTCCGAAGTCGACTGAGCACGCTGTTCGTCATGTCGATGCGCGTAAAGGTCTGGGACATCTGGGTCCGGCTGACGCACTGGGCGGTCGCGGGCATCGTCGTGTGGAATCTTTTCGGGCCGACGGATTCCACGCATCGGCTGCTGGGGTACATCGCGGCGGGACTCGTGGTCGCGCGCATCGTGTGGGGGTTCATCGGCTCGACGAATGCGCGCTTCTCGGCGTGGTGGCCGACACCGGCGCGTCTGCGCGAATACTTCCGCTCCCTCGCGGCGGGCCGGCCGCTGCATCATCAATCGCACAATCCGCTCGGCGGCTTGATGGCGCTCTTCCTGTGGCTTCTGATCCTCGCGCTCGGCGTGTCGGGATGGCTCATGCGGCTCGATACCTTCTGGGGCGAAGACTGGCCGCAGCAGATTCATACGTGGCTTTCGCTCGTCATCGAGATCTTCGCTTGCGTGCATATCGCCGCGGCCGTGCTGATGACCGTCTGGACGCGTGAGGAACTCATTCGCGCGATGGTGACGGGGTATAAGCGGGTCAATAAGCCGTTGGAATAGCCGTTTGGCGGCGCGGTCAGCCGTTTGCCTGCAAAATTCAAACGGCCACCTCAATGCAAAACGGCCCGGTCGCTTACGCGAACCGGGCCGTTCCAACACTCAAGGCGAAAGCCTAAACCTTACTTGCCGCCCACGCTCTGCAGCGTCGTCCACTTGCCGCCGACGACCTTGTACAGCGTGATGCCGCCGTTCTTCAGATCGCCCTTGGCGTCATACGACAGATGCTTCGCCGTCACGCCTTGCATGTCGGTCTTCGCGAGCATCGGCAGGTACTTTGCCGGGTCCGTCGAGTTGGCCGCCTTCATTGCGGTGAACATGGCCATTGCGCCGTCATAGGCGTACGGCGAGTACGTCTGCACTTCTTCGTTGAAGCGCTTCTTGTACTTCGCTTCGTATGCCGCGCCGCCCGGCATTTCGTTCATCGGCAGGCCAGCCAGCGATGCCACCGTGCCGTCGGCCGCGTCACCCGCGATCTTCAGGAACGTGTCGGTCTTGACCATTTCGCCGGCCATCAGCGGAGCGCGGAAGCCCAGCGTCTTCATCTGCTTGGCCATCGGGCCGGCTTGCGAATCGGCGCCGCCGTAGTAGACGAGGTCCGGGTTCGTCGCCTTGATCTTCGTCAGAATCGCCTTGAAGTCGACAGCCTTGTCGTTCGTGAACTCGCGATCGACGATCGTGCCGCCCGCCGACTTCGCCGCCTTCTCGAACTGGTCGGCGAGACCCTGGCCGTAGGCCGTGCGGTCATCGACGATGGCGATCTTCTTGACCTTCAGGTTCTTCACCGCGAACTCGCCCGCGACGGAACCTTGCTGCGTGTCCGACGTCATCATGCGGAACGTGGTCTTGAAGCCCTGCGTCGTGTATTCCGGCGCGGTGGCCATCGCGATTTGCGGAATGCCCGCGTTCGCGTAGATGCGCGAAGCCGGAATGGTCGTGCCCGAGTTGAAGTGACCGAGCATGCCCTTGATGCCGTCATCGACCAGCTTCTGCGCGACGGTCGTGCCCGTGCGCGGGTCGGCCTGATCGTCCGCCGAATCCAGCACGATGCGAACCGGCTTGCCGCCGATCACCGGCTTCGTCGCGTTGAAGTCTTCGACGGCCAGCGTGATGCCGTTCTGGAAGTCCTTGCCGTAGTGCGCTTGCGCGCCGGTCATCGGACCCGCGAAACCGACCTTCACGTCTTCGACTTGCTGTGCAACTGCCGTCCCCGCCAGCGACAGGCCAGCGAGCGTCAGGGCTGCTGCCAGCTTGTTCATCGTGTACTTCATAGCTTCTCCTAGTACCAGTGTGGATGGCAGCTTCTGCCGGGATCGCCGTGCTGGCTGCCGTTTGTTTGAATTTGTTGAATCGAGCGCCGCGAAAGTCTCAACCGATCGTCATCAAATTCGCATTGCCGCCCGCCGCCGCTGTGTTCACGCTCACCGAGCGTTCCGTCAGCAGACGTTCGAGCGCGTAGTCTTCGCCGTCGTGGCCCGCGTCGGCGAAGGCACCCGCCGCCACGCCCTGCACCGATACGATCGGTCCCGGACGCTTGGCGATTTCCTTCACGAGCGACAGCAGTTCATCGCTGTCGCCCTCGAACAGCACGGCATCGAAGCCGGCTGCAGGATCTTTCCTCACTGCTGCATGGCCCTTCAGCGACGCCGGCAGCGACGCCACCAGCTGCTCGCCCGCCGGCCCCGCGAAGAGCGCCTTGTTGCCCGTCGCCAGCACGGCAGCCAGCTGCGCGCGTGCGCCGCTGTCCGTCGACGCCACGCACAGCACCGTGCCGCGCGCGCTCAACGTGTACGTGTTGCGCTCGCCCGTCGGGCCGGCCAGCACCGCCGTCGCGCCCGCCAGCACGTGCTGCAGATGGCCGTCGCAACGCGCGGCCGTCTGCGGATCGCGCTCTCCGATGGCCCAGTCGCGCAATGCGGTCAGGGCGGCGGCAGGCGTATCGGCGGAAGCGACTTGATCGACGACGAGCGCGCTCGCCAGCGACTTCGGCAGGCCGGTCGGACGCTTCGCCAGCAGGCGCTGCAGATACAGTGCGCCGCCCGCTTTCGGACCCGTGCCCGACAAGCCTTCGCCGCCGAACGGCTGCACGCCGACGACCGCGCCGATCACGTTGCGGTTCACGTAGATGTTGCCCACGTGCGCCCGCGAGATCACATGCGCGATGGTTTCGTCGATGCGCGTATGGATGCCGAGCGTCAGGCCGTAACCCGTCGTACGAATTTGGTCGAGCAGTTTATCAAGAGACGCGCGGCGATAACGCACGACATGCAGCACCGGTCCGAAGACTTCGCGCTTCAGTTCGTCGATGCTCTCCAGTTCGATCAGCGTCGGCGGCACGAAGGTGCCTTGCGCACAGCCTTCCGGCAACGGCAGTTGCACGACCTTGCGGCCCTTCTCGCGCATGGAGGCGATGTGCGCGTCGATGCTGCGCTTCGCGTCGGCATCGATGACCGGGCCGACATCCGCCGACAGCCGGTCCGGATTGCCCACCGCGAGTTGCTTCATCGCGCCGGTCAGCATTTCGAGCGTGCGATCGGCAACATCGTCCTGCAGGCAGAGCACGCGCAGCGCGGAGCAGCGTTGACCGGCGGAATCGAACGATGACTGCATCACGTCCGCGACGACCTGTTCCGCGAGCGCCGACGAATCGACGATCATCGCGTTCTGGCCGCCCGTTTCGGCGATCAGCGGGATCGGCCGGCCTTCCGGATCGAGCCGCTCCGACAGCGTCTTGTTGATGAGGCGCGCCACTTCGGTCGAGCCGGTGAACATGACGGCGCGCGTACGGGCATCGGAAACGAGCGCCGCGCCGACGGTTTCGCCGTCGCCCGGCAGCAGTTGCACCGCGCCCGCCGGCACGCCGGCTTCGCGCAGAAGGCGCACGGCTTGCGCGGCGATCAGCGGCGTCTGTTCTGCCGGCTTCGCGAGGACCGGATTGCCCGCCGCGAGCGCCGCCGCCACTTGACCCATGAAGATTGCGAGCGGGAAGTTCCACGGGCTGATGCAGACCACCGGGCCGAGCGGACGATGCGTGTCGTTCGAGAACTCCGCGCGAATTTGCGAAGCGTAGTAACGGAGGAAATCGACGGCTTCGCGAATTTCAGCAATCGCGTTCGGCAGCGACTTTCCGGCCTCGCGGATGATGAGGCCCATCAGCGTGTGCATCTGCGCTTCGAGCAGATCGGCGGCGCGCGAGAGGCAGTCGGCGCGGTCTTCGACGGGCGTCGCCTGCCAGATCGGCGCGGCAGCCACCGCGTTCGCGAGCGCGGCGCTCACCTGTTCCGGCGACGCTTCGATCACGGTCCCGACCACATCGCGATGATCGGCCGGATTGCGGATATCGCGGGCGACGCCGTTGGCGGGCGAACCGCCTTCGAGCATCGGCGCGGCCTGCCACGGATGGTTGCCGCTCGCCAGCAGCGCCGACGACAGCGACGCCAGCCGATGCTCGTTCGACAGATCGAGGCCCATCGAGTTGAGGCGCTCGTTGCCGTAAAGGTGACGCGGCAGCGGAATCTTCGCGTGCGGCGCGCCGAGCGGCACGATCTTCTGCGCTTCGTCGATCGGGTCCTGCACGAGATCCTTCACCGGAATCGATTCATCCGCGATCCGGTTCACGAACGACGTGTTCGCGCCATTTTCGAGCAGCCGCCGCACGAGATAGGCGAGCAGCGTTTCATGCGTGCCGACCGGCGCGTACACGCGGCACGGACGGTTCAGCTTGTCGCGGCCTGCGACTTCTTCGTAGAGCGGCTCGCCCATGCCGTGCAGGCACTGGAACTCGTACTGGCCGGGATAGTAGTTCTGGCCCGCCAGGTGATAGATGGCCGACAGCGTGAACGCGTTGTGCGTCGCGAATTGCGGATAGACCGCGTCGGGTGCGGCGAGAAGCTTCTTCGCGCACGCGAGATACGAGATGTCCGTGTAGATCTTGCGCGTATAGACCGGATAGCCTTCGAGGCCGTCCACTTGTGCGCGCTTGATTTCGGTATCCCAGTACGCGCCCTTCACGAGACGAATCATCAAACGATGACGGCTGCGGCGCGCGAGATCGATCAGATAGTCGATCACGAACGGGCAGCGCTTCTGATAACCCTGCACCACGAAGCCGATGCCGTTCCAGCCCGCGAGTTCGGGGTCGAAGCACAGGGCTTCGAGCAGATCGAGAGACAGTTCGAGACGATCCGCCTCTTCCGCGTCGATGTTCAGCCCGATGTCATAGCGGCGCGCGAGCTGCGCCAGCGCGCGCACGCGCGGCAGCAATTCGGTCATCGTACGTTCCTGCTGCGAGCGCGAGTAACGCGGGTGCAGCGCAGAGAGCTTGATCGAGATGCCGGGGCCTTCGTAGATGCCGCGCCCGCCCGCCGCCTTGCCGATGGCGTGAATCGCCTGCTCGTAGGAGGCGTAGTAGCGCTGTGCGTCTTCCTCGGTCGTCGCGGCTTCGCCGAGCATGTCGTACGAGTAGCGGAAACCGCGCGCTTCGAATTTGCGGCTGTTCGCGAGCGCTTCGGAGATGGTCTCGCCGGTGACGAACTGCTCGCCCATCAGGCGCATCGCCATGTCGACGCCCTTGCGGATCAGCGGCTCGCCGCCCTTGCCGATCATGCGCGTCAGCGCCGACGACAGGCCCGCTTCGCTGTTCGTCGTGACGAGCTTGCCGGTGATCATCAGGCCCCACGTCGCCGCGTTCACGAACAGCGACGGCGCCTGGCCCATGTGCGAACGCCAGTCGCCCTTGCTGATCTTGTCGCGGATGAGCGCGTCGCGGGTCGCGCGATCGGGAATGCGCAGCAGCGCTTCGGCAAGGCACATCAGCGCCACGCCTTCCTGACTCGACAGCGAGAACTCGTGGATCAGCCCTTCGACGCCGCCGCCCGTGCTCTTCGCACGCAGCGCCTCGACGAGCTTCGTCGCGAGCTTTTCGGTTTCTGCCGCGACGTTCGCAGGCAAGCGCGCCTGACCGATCAGGAACGGCACGCACTCCGGCTCCGGCCGCCGATACGCCGCCGTGATCGCCGCGCGCAGCACCGATTGCGGCTGCACGTTCTGCGCGAAGTCGAGGAACGGATGCGGCGCGCCGTCTTCATCGGTGTCGACGGTGGCTGCGTCGGTCATGTCGGATGCGCCGTTCACGCCTGACAATTCCGGCGGAAGCTGGCCGTGCTCGATGCGTTCGAGATAGGCGAAGATCGCCTGCTTGATGAGCCAGTGCGGGGTGCGTTCCAGCCGGGTCGCGGCGTCTTTCAGCCGGGACCGCAGCAAATCGTCGACTTTCACGCCAAGGGTTGTGCTCGCCATATTTCCTTCGTTTGCCGGTCGGGCCTACCCGGCGAAAGACTAAAAAGTTGGCGAATCGTACCCCGCTGATTTAAAAGGTGCAACCGGCGTTTTAGGCAGGGTTGCACCACTGTCGAACCCTTTACCGGCAAGGCTTTGCGCGGTGAAACGCGTCGCTGGCGAAAGGCGGAATCCGCCTAGTACTTTCCCTAACTCAAGTTTTTTGGGATAAAGCCCTAAGTAAATGCATCTCCGCAGCCGATATAACGACCGAGGCCCGCCGCCGGCGCGGCTTGAGGCTACGGGGAGAAGAGCAGCATGAGCACTTGGATGTGGATTGTCGGCGTCTGGATCGTTTTCGCGGCCTGCGTCGTGTTGTTCATTCGTGGCGCGTCGCCGCGCACGGATGCGGTCGATGAATCGCGCGATGAGGTGGCGCCCGCGCCGAACGACCGGTCGCGCGTGAACGGAGTGTGATCGCGCTCAGACGTCGAGCGGATCGACTTCGACGTTCCAGCGCAACACGCCTTTGAGCGTGCGCAGGATGGGTTGCCACGCGCGCAACGCGGACTGCAGCGCGCCCCGCGATCCGCTTTCCAGCAGCAACTGGGCGCGATGCACGTTGAACACCTTCACAATCGTGAGCGGCACCGGATCGTAGACCGTCACGCGATCCGCGCCCGGCAACGGGGCGAATGCCGCGGCGGCATCTTCGAGAAAAGCGATGGCCGCCTCGAGCGTGCGGCCTTCGGCGCGCAGCATCGCCTGATAGACGAACGGCGGCAGGCGGGCGTCGCGCCGCTCCGCGAGCGTCGCGTTGGCGAAGCCGACATAGTCTTGCCGCGATAAGGCCAGATACAGCGCGTGGCGTGGATAGCGCGTCTGAATCAGCACTTCGCCCGGCAGACCGGCACGGCCCGCGCGTCCGCTGACCTGCGTGAGCTGCGCGAAAAGCCGCTCGCTTGCGCGGAAGTCGTGGGAAAACAGCGCGGTGTCCGCATTCAGCACGCCGACCAGCGTCACGCGGCGGAAGTCGTGTCCCTTCGCGATCATCTGCGTGCCGACGAGGATATCGACTTCGCCGGCGTGGACATCCGAGAAAAGCGCCTGCGCGCTGCCTTTGCGGCGCGTACTGTCGGCGTCGATACGCAACACCCGCGCGCCCGGCACCACGCTCGCGAGCGTTTCCTCGACGCGCTGCGTGCCGCGACCCATCGGCGCGATATCGACGTTGCCGCATTCCGGACACGACTTCGGAATGCGCGATTCCCAGCCGCAATGGTGGCAACGCAGCGCGCGCTCGGGCTTGTGGAGCACGGCGTACGCGCTGCAGCGCGGACAGCCCGCAACCCAGCCGCACGCTTCGCAAGACAGGATCGGCGCATAGCCGCGACGATTCAGGAATACGAGGCTTTGCTCGCCGCGCTCGAGCCGCGATTGCAACGCGCTGATGAGCGGCCCCGACAGTCCATCGACGGAAGCGCGCCCGCGCCGGTGTTCCTCTTCGAGATCGACGAGCCGCACCGCCGGCAGCACGGCCTCCGCTACGGCGCGGCGCGTGAGCGTCAGGCGCGTGTAGCGGCCCTGCTCGGCCTGCCACCAGGTTTCGAGCGATGGCGTCGCGGAGCCGAGCACCACGGGAATATCCAGTTGCTTCGCGCGATAGACCGCGAGATCACGCGCCGAGTACCGCAACCCTTCCTGCTGCTTGTACGCGGGGTCGTGTTCTTCATCGACGACGATCATCGCGAGTTGCGGCGCCGACGTGAGAATCGCGAGCCGCGTGCCGAGCACGATGCGCGCGCTGCCGGTATGCGCCGCGAGCCAGTTCCGCGCGCGCTCGCCTTCGGCCAGGCCGCTGTGCATCGTCACGATGGAACCTTCGGCGAGCGCGGCGAAGCGCGAACGGAAGGCGGCTTCGAACTGCGGCGTCAGGTTGATTTCCGGTACGAGGACGAGCGCTTGCGCGTCGGGCCGCGCGGCGAGCAATTCGGCGAGCGCGTGGAGATACACCTCCGTCTTGCCGCTGCCCGTTACGCCGTGCAGCAGGAACGGCGCGAAGCCTTGCGCGCCAGCGATGGCTTGGACCGCTTCGCGTTGTTCATCGGTGAGTTGGGGCAGCTGCGCTGCGCCCATCGGGGACGCTTGCGGCGGCGGCATTTCAGGCGCTGCCCGGTCGATCCAGCCGCGCGCGAGCCACTCGTCGAGAATCGCGGCTGCTTTCGGATGGACCGCGCGTGCATCCGATAAGCCGACGGACGTTTCTGCTGTCAGGGCGTCGGCGAGGCGGCGAAGCGCCGTTGCGCGTGCGGGCAGCGCGTCGTGCATTTCGGCGCGGCCGGACGCCAGCAGAACGAAGCGCGGCTCCACCGCCAGAAGCCGCTCCCAGCGCGATGCATCGCGCAAGGCTTGCGGCAGCGCGGGCAATGCGACTTCGCCGAGGCCGCGCTGGTAGTAATCCGCCGCGAAGCCGGCCAGCGCGATCCATTGCATCGAGAGTGGCGGGCAGTCGACGCAGATTCTGCTGACGCTGCGCAGCTTGCTGGCGGGTACGTCGGTCGTGGACGCGATTTCGCAGATCAGCCCGACGACCTCGCGCCTTCCGAACGGCACGAGCACGAGCATGCCGGGAGCCGGTGCGTGCGGTAGCGCGTATCGATAGTCGAACAGGACGGGCATCGGCTGGTCGACGGCGACGCGCACGAATACGTCGGTCATTGCGTGGCGCGCTCGTCGGCAGCCGCCGCGAGGCCGTCCCACGGCCGCGCAAGCCCGGACGGGACGAAGTTAAAGTGGAACGTCAGAAACGCCCGTAAGTAAGCGATTTTTTTTGGTTTTGCAGTGCTTTCCACAGGCCTGTGGATAACTTTGTTGAGAAGTGGGCTGTGCTTCGCCGGAATCAATGTCACGGATCGCTTATGTGCGTCTGCCCACATTTCGGACAAAACTCAGTAAAGTTGTTTTAAATCAGCCGCTTGCTTCACGAATAGAGCCGATTTATGGATGGCCCCGGCTCATATGTCTGATGGCGCGACGCAACGAACAAAATGTGCATAAGTCGATCTTGACATCCCGGCAGGCCGCGAAGGGCGGGCGTTACGGATGACGCTGCACCGCAGCATCGTCCGGTCGGGAATCACGCGGCGCGCATCGCGCGGCTGTGCTTGTGGACTTCGTCGACCAGTTCGGCGACGTGATCCGGCGGCGTGAACTGCGAGATGCCGTGGCCGAGATTGAAAACATGGCCCGGAAAATTCCCGAAACTGTCGAGCACGCCGCGCGCTTCGGCGCGAATTGCCTCGGGCGGCGCGAAGAGCACGGCCGGGTCGATGTTGCCCTGAAGCGCCACGCGGCCGCCGACACGCTTGCGCGCGACGCCGAGGTTCACCGTCCAGTCGAGGCCGACTGCGTCCACGCCGGTTGCGGCGATCTCTTCGAGCCACAGTCCGCCGCCCTTCGTGAACGTGATGACCGGCACGCGTTCGCCGTCGTGCTCGCGCTTCAGCCCCGCGACGACCTTCGCGATGTAGTCGAGCGAGAAGCGCTGGTAAGCGCCATCGGCGAGGGCGCCGCCCCACGTGTCGAAAATCATCACCGCTTGCGCGCCCGCTTCGATCTGCGCGTTCAGATACGCGGTCACGGCTTGCGCGTTCACGTCCAGAATGCGATGCATCAGGTCGGGCCGGGCATAAGCCATCGACTTCACGGTTCGATGATCGTCCGAGCCGCCGCCTTCGACCATATAGCAGGCGAGCGTCCACGGACTGCCGGAGAAGCCGATCAACGGCACTTTCTGGCGGCCTTGCGCGTCCGTCAGCGCGCGGCGAATCTGGCTCACGGCATCGGTGACGTAGCGCAGCGTGGCGTCGATGTCCGGCACGGCGAGGCGCTTCACGTCGTCTTCCGTACGCACGGTGCGCTCGAAGCGCGGGCCTTCGCCCTGAACGAAGTTCAAGCCGAGGCCCATCGCGTCGGGGACCGTCAGGATGTCCGAAAACAGAATGGCGGCGTCGAGCGGAAAGCGTTCGAGCGGTTGCAGCGTCACTTCGGTGGCGAAATCAGGATTCTTCGCGAGTCCGAGGAAACTGCCGGCGCGCGCCCGCGTCGCGTTGTACTCGGGCAAGTAGCGGCCAGCCTGGCGCATCAGCCATATCGGCGTGTAGTCGGTCGGCTGGCGCAGCAGCGCACGCAGGAAGGTGTCGTTGAGAAGAGTCTGTGCCACGTCGCTCGGTGCTGAAGCCAGAAGAGAATCGCCCATTCTACCGGACCGGCTGCCCGTTTCCGCAGCAGCGCGGCGGCAAATCCGCGCGGACCGGCGTCTTTTCGAGATGATTCTCAGACGACCGCGTGCTCGCTATCATCGATGGCCGCCTCGTCGTCACAACAACAATCAGGAGCATCGATGAAACGCACGTCCTTCAGTCTCGCCGCGGGTGCAGTCGCGTGGTCGGTTTTCGTATCGGGCGTCGCGTGCGCCCAGACGGTCCAGGCGGGCAGCGTCGCGCAAGCCGCGCCCGCGTCCGCACCGGTCGCCTCGCGACTCGATGATGTCCTCGCGCGCCACACGATGCGCGTCTGCACGACCGGCGATTACAAGCCGTACTCGTTCCTCAAGCCGGATGGGCAGTTCGAAGGCATCGACATCGATCTGGCGGACAGCCTCGCGAAGTCGCTCGGCGTGAAGGCCGAGTACGTGAAGACGTCGTGGTCGAACCTGATGAACGATTTCATCGCGAAATGCGATATCGCCGTCGGCGGCGTGTCGACGACGCTTGACCGGCAGAAGCGCGCGTTCTTTACCGCGCCGTACATGGAGGACGGGAAGACGCCGATCGTGCGTTGCGCCGACGTCGACAAGTATCAGACCGTCGCGGCGATCGACCAGCCGGGCGTGCGGACCATCGTCAATCCCGGCGGCACGAACGAGCGCTTCGCGAAGCAGTTCTTTTCACACTCGCAGTTGATCGAGTATCCGGACAACGTGACGATCTTCAAGCAGATCCTCGACGGCCACGCCGACGTGATGGTCACCGATGCCTCCGAAACGCTGCTGCAACAGAAGCTCAATCCCGGCCTGTGCTCGGTGCATCCCGACAAGCCGTTTCAGTTCGGCGAGAAGGCGTATCTGCTGCCGCGCGGGGATGTCGCGTGGCAGCAGTACGTCGATCAGTGGCTGCATCTGACGCGGTCGACGGGCGAGTTTCAGGCTGTCGTCGACAAGTGGCTGAAGTAGCCTTTCACCGCTCGGCGCGCAGCAACGCGCCTGCGCGTTCGCCAATCTTCTGCAGCCAGCCGAGCGCCGCGTCGGACTGCGTATGCAGGCGCGCGAATCCGTGCGTCATGTCCCTGGCGTCGATGACTTCGACGGGACCGCCGTTCGTTTCGAGGAAGCGTTTGAGCTCGAAAGCGTCGTCGTAGAGCGGATCGTAGGCGGCCGCGACGATCAACGCGCGCGCCGGCGTGCGCTCGAACGGCTCGGCGAGAGGAAAGGCGCGGACGTCGTGATCGCCGGGCGTGACGCCGGACAGGAACTGCGTCCAGTACCACTTCATCTCGTCGTTCGTGAGTCCGGGGCCGTTTGCATTCGCGATGCAACTCGGACTCTCGAATTGCCGCCGCATGACCGGATAAAGCAGCAGTTGCAAGCCGACGAGACCCGCCACGCGCTCGTTCGCGCCGCGCGCCGCGACGACCGCCAGGTGCGCGCCCGCGCTGTCGCCGCCGACGCCCAGCCGATCCGTCGCGAAGCCCAGCCGCGAGCGATGCTCCGCGAACCAGATCAGCGCATCGAGTGCGTCGTCGCAAGGCGCGGGAAACGGATGCTCGGGCGCGAGACGGTAATCGACGCTCGCCACCGCGCACTGTGCGTCCAGCGCAAGGCGGGCGACGAGCGCGTCGTGCGTGTCGATATCGCCGACGACCCAGCCTCCGCCATGAAAATAGACGAGCAGCCGCAGCGGACCACTCGTCGCACGCGGCTTATAAATGCGCGCCGCAAGCGTCCGTTCTTGTAAAACAATGTCAATGTCCTCGACGGTCACAGCGTTGTCACGTTCGCGTGCGTACGCCTGCGCCACGGCCTTGAACCGCTCACGTATCGCGGTTGCGCCGGCGCCCGGTGCGAGCGCCGGAAACGCCTCGGCGACATCGCGGTAATAGCGGTGCAAAGCTGCGTCAATGGTCATGCGAGTCTCCAATAGAATTGGTTATGGGAATCGAACGAGTGTGTAGGCTTTTTCTAATCGATTTCTTCCGCGCACACGTGCTATTTTTCTGAGGATTTGCAGTTTAGCGCGTGGGTCAAAAAGCGGTATTTTGACGTGTAAGTGCGGCGACAGAATAAATCGGCGGAATAAGCGAGAATATTTGCAAGACAAAAGGTGGATTCGCGCGAGATTGTTTATCGGCGCCTTGTCCGGCGCGGGTTACAACCTGAAACACTTTGTTACGCCGATCCAGATTCAATTCGCCCACAATCTGTTCAAACGGTTTCAACACGGATGGATTCGAACGCGCAGTGCAAATGCCGTGCGTTCGGGTGGTCGGCGAAGGTCGACGCTCTTCCAGGGACATCGGTGTTGGGATCGTTCTTCGATTTGAAAATCGAAGTCTCCCACAGTTGGTCTCCTCGCGCTAACCCCGTAGCGTGTGGTTTTTAGCGGGCTCCAGGCCCGCTTTTTTTTCGCCTGAACAAACGTTTGCGATTGTCGCGCGGACGTTTGTCCCATGACAGAAGGGAGCGCCCACGCGCTCCCTTTGTCTTTTCCGCCGTCCTACGCCGAACCGCTTATGCGGTCCTGGACTCCGCCAGCTTGAGTTCGTCGATCATGCGTGCCCGCATCACGAACTTCTGCGCTTTCCCGGTGACGGTCATCGGCAGTTCATCGACGAAGCGGATATATCGCGGGATCTTGTAATGGGCGATTTGTCCTTGGCAAAATGCGCGAATATCGTCTTCGCTCGCCTGTTCGCCGGGGCGCACGACGATCCACGCGCACACTTCCTCGCCATATTTTTCGTCGGGCACGCCGAAGACCTGCACGGACTGAATCTTCGGGTGACGGAAGAGAAACTCTTCGATTTCGCGCGGATACACATTCTCGCCGCCGCGTATGACCATGTCCTTCAGGCGGCCGACGATGTTGCAGTAGCCTTCGGCGTCGATGGTCGCGAGGTCGCCGGTATGCATCCATCCGTCGATGATTGCTTCGCGCGTCTTTTCGTCTTCGCCCCAGTAGCCTTTCATCACCGAATAGCCGCGCGTGCAGAGCTCGCCCGTCTCGCCGACCGGCACGATCTCTCCGAGCGGATCGACGATCTTCACTTCCAGATGTGGCTGAATGCGCCCGACGGTCGTCGTGCGCTTGTCGAGCGGGTCGGTGGTCGAGCTTTGGAACGACACGGGGCTCGTCTCCGTCATGCCGTACGCGATCGTGATTTCGGCGAGATGCATCGTTGAAACGACGCGCTTCATCGTCTCGATCGGACACGGCGAACCCGCCATGATGCCCGTACGCAGGCGGCTGAGATCGTATTTCGCGAAGTCCGGGTGATCCAGTTCCGCGATGAACATCGTCGGCACGCCGTGCAGCGCGGTGCAGCGTTCTTCGTGGACGGCGGCGAGCGTCGCGGCGGGATCGAACGCTTCGCCGGGGAAGATCATCGCCGCGCCGGTCGAGACGCACGCCAGCACCGCCAGCACCATGCCGAAGCAGTGATACAGCGGCACCGGAATGCACAAGGAGTCTTCCTCGGTAAGCCGCATCGCCATCGCGATGTATCGGGCGTTGTTGACGATATTCCGATGCGTCAGCGTCGCGCCCTTCGGATTGCCGGTCGTGCCGCTCGTGAACTGGATGTTGATCGCGTCGTCCGGGGCGAGCTTTGCTTCGAGCGCGTCGAGGTTCGCCGTATCGACGGCGGCACGGCCTTTCGCCATCACGTCATTGAAGTTCAGCATGCCGGGCGTGACGGCGTCGCCCATGCGGATGACGGCGCGCAGTTCAGGCAACCGCGCCGCATGCAGCGCGTTGGGCTCGGCGTCGGCGAGTTCAGGCGCGAGCGTCTGAAGCATCTCCAGATATTTCGACGACTTGAACTGCTCCGCCGCCACGATCGCTTTGCAGCCGACCTTGTTCAGCGCGTACTCGAGTTCGGCCAGCCGATAAGCCGGATTGATATTGACGAGGACAGCGCCCATGCGCGCCGTCGCAAATTGCGTCAGCAGCCACTCCACGCGATTCGGCGACCAGATGCCGACGCGATCGCCCGCTTTCAGTCCGAGCGCGAGCAGGCCGCTCGCGAGCACGTCGACTTGATGCGCGAACTCACGCCACGTCCAGCGGATGCCCTGCTCGCGGAAGACGACAGCCGGCCGGTCCGGGAAACGCTCGACTGTGTCCAGAAGAAAACGCGATACGGTCGCGTCGCTCAAGGGGATATCGGTTGCGCCGCGGACATAGGAAAGCCCGCCGCGCGGTTCGATCTGCGCGCTGGCCTGCGTCGGTTCAGTTGCCATCGATGGTCTCCGCCCGAATGAAGGCTGATTGGAAGGCCATTGTGCCCGGCGGTCGCGCGTGACGGCATTCAGTGTTACCCGCAGCGCATAGCGACCGGCCATGCTGCGCTGACGGCAGGCGTAAAAAAAGCAGCCCGAAGGCTGCCTTCTCTGACTGCTTGCGAAGCGTGACTGCTTAGTGCTTCGCGTGCGCCTTGCGCAGACGCTGAATTGCTGCGATCTGAGCTGCCGCATACGCCAGTTCCGCTTGCGCGGTGGCGTATTCGAGCTCGGAAGTGTTGTTCTGCAACGCTTCCTCGGCGCGCTTTTTCGCTTGCTCGGCCTTCGCTTCGTCGAGATCGGCGCCGCGGATAGCGGTATCCGCGAGCACGGTCACGATGCCCGGCTGAATTTCGAGAATCCCGCCGGCGACGAACACGAACTCTTCCGAGCCGTCTTCCGCCTCGATGCGAACCGCGCCCGGACGAATGCGCGTGATGAGCGGCGTGTGACCCGGCAGAATGCCCAGCTCACCCGATTCGCCCGGCAGCGCGACGAACTTCGCCTGGCCCGAGAAGATTTGCTCTTCCGCGCTAACGACGTCTACTTTGATGGTTGCCATTTATGTCGACTCCAAGCCGAGGGTCAGTGTCATCCGTGGACGTCAGCGCGCGTGTGAAAACGCGGCTGGCGTCCGCCCGAAGAACCCGACCTTACTGGATCTTCTTGGCCTTTTCGAAGGCTTCGTCGATCGTGCCGACCATGTAGAACGCCTGCTCCGGCAGATGATCGCACTCGCCTTCGACGATCATCTTGAAGCCGCGAATGGTTTCCTTCAGCGGCACGTACTTGCCCGGCGAGCCCGTGAACACTTCAGCAACGTGGAACGGCTGCGACAGGAAACGCTGGATCTTACGAGCGCGCGCGACCGACAGCTTGTCTTCCGGCGACAGTTCGTCCATGCCCAGAATCGCGATAATGTCGCGCAGTTCCTTGTAGCGCTGCAGCGTCTGCTGAACGCCGCGCGTGATCGAATAGTGCTCTTCGCCGATCACGTTCGGGTCGATTTGACGCGAGGTCGAATCGAGCGGATCCACAGCGGGGTAGATACCGAGCGATGCGATGTCACGCGACAACACGACGGTTGCGTCCAAGTGGCCGAAGGTCGTAGCCGGCGACGGGTCGGTCAAGTCGTCCGCAGGGACGTACACGGCCTGAACCGACGTGATCGAGCCCGTCTTGGTCGACGTAATGCGCTCTTGCAGCTTGCCCATTTCTTCAGCCAGCGTCGGCTGATAGCCCACTGCCGAAGGCATACGGCCGAGCAGTGCGGACACTTCCGTACCCGCCAGCGTGAAACGGTAGATGTTGTCGACGAAGAACAGCACGTCGAGGCCTTCGTCACGGAAGTGCTCGGCCATCGTCAGGCCGGTCAGCGCGACGCGCAGACGGTTGCCCGGCGGCTCGTTCATCTGGCCGTACACCAGCGCGACCTTGTCCAGAACGTTCGAGTCCTTCATTTCGTGATAGAAGTCGTTCCCTTCACGGGTACGCTCACCCACACCCGCGAACACGGAGTAACCGCCGTGTTCCTTCGCGATGTTGTTGATGAGTTCCATCATGTTCACGGTCTTGCCCACGCCTGCACCGCCGAACAGACCCACCTTGCCGCCCTTTGCGAACGGGCAGATCAGGTCGATAACCTTGATGCCCGTTTCGAGCAGTTCGGTCGACGGCGACAGTTCGTCGAACGACGGCGCAGCCTGGTGAATCGAGCGCAGATTCGCGCTTTCGATCGGGCCTGCTTCGTCGATCGGACGGCCGAGCACGTCCATGATGCGGCCGAGCGTCGGCTTGCCGACCGGCACGCTGATGGGCTTGCCGGTGTTCTTGACCATCGTGCCGCGGCGCAAGCCGTCCGATGCACCCAGACAGATGGTGCGAACCACGCCGTCGCCCAGCTGCTGCTGGACTTCGAGCGTCAGCTCGGTGCCTTCCAGAATGAGCGCGTCGTAGATTCTCGGCATTTGCGCACGCGGGAATTCCACGTCGATAACGGCGCCGATGCACTGTACGATCTTGCCTTCTACCAAAGCAGTAGTACTCATCGCATTTCCTTTAGATACTGTGTTCTTTCACGCGGTCAAGCTTAGACCGCAGCGGCGCCGCCGACGATTTCCGACAATTCTTTCGTAATCGCGGCCTGGCGGCTCTTGTTGTAGACGAGCTGCAGTTCGTTGATCACGGTCTTCGCGTTGTCGGACGCGGCCTTCATCGCGACCATGCGCGCCGACTGTTCCGACGCCATGTTTTCCGCGACCGCCTGATACACGAGCGCTTCGACGTAGCGCACGAGCAGGTCGTCCACCACGGTCTGAGCGTCCGGCTCGTAGATGTAATCCCACGACGTCTTCGGCGTCTCGCCGTCCGCGCTCTTCTGGTTGAGGTCGTCAACCGACAGCGGCAGCAACTGCTCGATCACCGCTTCCTGCTTCATCGTATTGACGAAGCGCGTGTACGCCAGGTACACCGCGTTGATCTTGCCTTCCGAATACAGGTCGAGTTGCACCTTGATCGCGCCGATCAGCTTTTCCAGATGCGGCGTATCGCCCAGTTGCGTGACTTGCGACACGACCTTGGCGCGCAGCCGGTTCAGGAAGCCGAGCCCCTTGCCGCCAATAGCCGACGCCTCGACGGACACGCCGCTCTGGTCCAGCTCTTTGATCTTGGCCAGCGACGCACGCAGGATGTTCGTGTTCATGCCGCCGCACAGACCCTTGTCGGTCGTGACGAGGATCAGGCCGGCCGTCTTCGCGCCCTCGTTCGTCACCATGAACGGGTGACGATACTCGGGGTTCGCTGCGCTCATGTGCGCGGCGATTGCGCGGACCTTGTCGGCATACGGACGGGCGGAACGCATGCGCTCCTGGGCGCGGCGCATCTTCGATGCGGCGACCATTTCCATCGCTTTCGTGATCTTGCGCGTGTTTTGCACGCTCTTGATCTTGCCGCGAATTTCCTTCATTCCAGCCATTGCTTACTCCTTGATCGAAGCCGCGCGGCGCTTTCGCACCGCGCGTTGCTCCTCTGTCCCGATCAATAAGCGCCCGACTTCTTGAAGTCCTTCAGCGCGGCATGCAGTGCGCCTTCGTCGTCCTTCGACAAGTCTTTGTTGTCTTCGATGCGCTTAATCAGATCGGCATGGCTCGTCTTCAGGTATTCGCGCAGGCCCTTTTCGAACGGCAGGACTTGCGAGACTTCCAGATCGTCGAGATAGCCGTTGTTGGCCGCGAACAGCGCCACCGACAGTTCCCACACCTGCAGCGGCTGATACTGCGGCTGCTTCAGCAGTTCCGTCACGCGGCGGCCGCGTTCCAGCTGCTTGCGGGTGGCTTCGTCGAGGTCCGACGCGAACTGGGCGAACGCCGCCAGTTCACGATACTGCGCGAGGTCGGTACGAATACCGCCCGACAGCTTCTTCACGACCTTGGTCTGAGCCGCACCGCCGACGCGCGACACCGACACGCCCGCGTTGATCGCAGGGCGGATACCGGCGTTGAACAGGTCGGTTTCCAGGAAGATCTGGCCATCGGTAATCGAAATCACGTTCGTCGGAACGAACGCGGTCACGTCGCCGGCCTGGGTTTCGATGACCGGCAGCGCCGTCAGCGAACCGCTCTTGCCCTTCACTTCGCCGTTGGTGAACTTCTCGACGTACTCTTCCGAGACGCGAGCAGCACGCTCGAGCAGACGCGAGTGCAGATAGAACACGTCACCCGGATACGCTTCACGGCCCGGCGGACGGCGCAGCAGCAGCGAAATCTGACGATACGCCCACGCTTGCTTGGTCAAGTCGTCATAGACGATCAGCGCGTCCTGGCCGCGGTCGCGGAAGTACTCGCCCATCGTGCAGCCGGCGTACGGTGCGAGGTACTGCATCGCAGCCGATTCCGAAGCCGAAGCCGCCACGACGATGGTGTACGCCATCGCGCCGGTTTCTTCGAGCTTGCGCACCACGTTCATGATCGACGATGCCTTCTGTCCGATCGCAACGTAGATACAGATGAGGTCCTTGCCCTTCTGGTTGATGATCGCGTCGACAGCCACGGCGCTCTTGCCGCACTGACGGTCGCCGATGATCAGCTCGCGCTGGCCACGGCCGATCGGCACCATTGCGTCGATCGACTTGAGACCCGTCTGCACCGGCTGCGACACCGACTTACGCCAGATCACGCCCGGGGCGATCTTTTCGATCGCGTCGGTCATCTTCGCGTTGACCGGACCCTTGCCGTCGATGGGGTTGCCCAGTGCATCGACCACGCGGCCGATCAGTTCCGGGCCCACCGGCACTTCGAGAATGCGGCCCGTCGTCTTGACGATGTCGCCTTCCGTGATGTGCTCGTACTGACCGAGAATAACGGCGCCGACCGAGTCGCGCTCGAGGTTCAGCGCGAGGCCGAAGGTGTTGCCCGGGAATTCGAGCATTTCGCCCTGCATCACGTCCGACAGGCCGTGGATACGAACGATACCGTCGGTCACGGAGATCACGGTGCCCTGGTTGCGAACGTCCGCGCTCGCTTCAAGGCCCTGGATCCGGCTCTTGATCAGCTCGCTGATCTCAGAGGGATTGAGTTGCATTATTCGCTCCTGATAGTCAATTCTGTTGCGTGCCAGCTAAGGCGCTTCCGGGAAGCGTCAGGCGGTCAGAGCCGTCTGCATGCTGGCGAGGCGCGCGCGGACCGAGGTATCGAGCACTTCGTCGCCGACCGTCACGCGAACGCCGCCGATCAGCGACTGATCGATTTCGACGATCGGCTTCAGCTTGCGCTCGAACTTGCGTTCGAGGCTTGCGACCAAGTCGTTCAACTGTGCGCCTTCGAGGGGGAACGCGCTGACGATATGCGCGTCGGCCGCACCTTCACGGGCGTTCTTCAGCTCGTCGAACTGGACGGCGATTTCCGGCAGCAGCGGCAGACGATGATTCTCCACCAGCATGCGCACGAAATTCTTCGCCTGAGCACTGCTCTGAGCCAGCGGCGACTTCACCGCGGCGAGCAGCAAGTCCGTGATCTGCTCGCGGCTGACCTTCGGGCTCGAGGCGACCGTTTCCACTTCGGGCAGACGCGCAACCTGTGCCAGCTCCTCGACGAAGGTGGACCAGACCGCGAGATCGCCGGTTTCGGCCACGCGGAACAGCGCTTCTGCGTAAGGACGAGCGATGGTTGCAAGTTCGGCCATGATCAGAGCTCGGTTTTGAGTTGATTCAGCAGATCGGCGTGAGCCTTCTGATCGACTTCGCGCTTCAGAATTTGCTCGGCGCCCTTGACGGCCAGCGCGGCGACTTCGGCGCGCAGTGTTTCGCGAGCCTTGACGACTTGCTGGTCGGCGTCCGCCTTGGCTTGCGCGACGATGCGCGCAGCTTCCGCGTGAGCGTTGGCCTTGATTTCGTCGGCGACGGCTGCCGCCCGCTTTTCGGCGTCAGCGATACGTTGCTGACCGTCATTGCGTGCCTGGGCGAGTTCCTGGTCGACGCGCTTGTGCGCAGCTTCGAGTTCCGCCTTGCCCTTGTCGGCGGCGGCGAGGCCGTCGGCAATCTTTTTCGAGCGCTCGTCGAGGGCGTTGATCAACGGCGGCCACACGAACTTCATCGTGAACCACGCGAGGATCAGAAACACGACCATTTGCGCAAACAGGGTTGCGTTGAGATTCACGGTGTTTCCTTAAACGTTGCTTTTCGGGAGAGTGAAACGGTTAAAAGGCGCTAACCGGCTGTTGTGCTCGATCAGCGCCTCACCGTTCCGCTTTGCGTCGTGTCCAAAAGATCAGACGCACACTTCCGAGTAACCTCAGCCGAGACGTGCGAGCAGCGGGTTCGCGAACGCAAACAGCATTGCCACACCAACGCCGATCAGGAACGCCGCGTCGATCAGACCAGCCAACAGGAACATCTTGGTCTGCAGCGGGTTCATCAGTTCAGGCTGACGAGCGCAAGCCTCGATGTACTTGCCGCCCATCAGACCGATACCGATACAGGCGCCGATTGCACCCAGGCCGATGATGATGCCGATACCGACGGCGGTCAGACCCTGGATGTTGGCGATGAAAGCTTGCATGATCACTCCTTTGATTAAAGACTTTGGAACTTGATTTATAAAAATTGAAACTTAGAACCGTTGGCGATTCCGAACTGCCGCAATGCCGCGTTAATGCGTGTCATGAGCCTGGCCGATATACACCAGCGTCAGCATCATGAAGATGAAAGCCTGCAGAAACACGATCAGGATGTGGAAAATCGCCCAGACCGTACCCGCGACCACGTGGCCGATAAAGCCAAGTACAGAGGCGTCCGCGCCGAAATGCCACATGCTGCCGAGCAATGCGATAAGCAGGAACAGCAGTTCGCCCGCGTACATGTTGCCGAACAGCCGCATGCCGAGCGACACAGTCTTGGCCACGAACTCGATGATGTTCAGCGCAAGGTTCGGAATCCACAAGACCGGATGCGCGCCGAACGGAGCGGACAGCAGTTCGTGCACGAAGCCGCCGGCGCCCTTGATCTTGAAGTTGTAGTAGATCATCAGAATGAACACGCCCAGCGCAATGCCGATGGTGCCGTTAAGGTCGGCCGTCGGAACGATGCGGTGATGGGGCACGACGTTCTCGAGACCCAGCCAGCCGATCACGCGGCCAGGCAAGTCCACGGGGATGAAGTCGAGCGAGTTCATCAGGGCGACCCAGACGAACACGGTCAGTGCGAGCGGAGCGATGAAGCGGCGGTTGCCGTGGATCATCGACTTCGACTGGTCTTCCACCATTTCCACCAGCATTTCGATGGCGCACTGGAAGCGGCCGGGAACACCGGACGTTGCCTTACGCGCCGCGAGGCCGAGGATGATGATGGTCAAGAGGCCACACAGAATGGACCAGAACAGCGTGTCCAGATTCCAGACGTGGATGTCGAAAATCGACGTCTGGTGGTCCGTGGAAAGATTCTGCAAGTGGTGCGCAATGTACTCGGACGGATCCAGAGCGTGCGTTCCTTCGCTAGCTGCCATATCGTTAAAGCCACCCAAATTGTCAAAAATCTTTCGACGCCTGCCGCTCCGAGCCGCCGCTTCGCGTTGCGGCTCCAGGGCGGAAGGCCCGTGTGCGGAACACGCTCCGCACATATGTATGCTAGTGGCAGCTCTGCCGTCCCGCACTTACCTGGGAGGTCATCGCCGCACGTTGCTGCGTCACCGCAGAGCCATTGCGATCCAGTACGCCTTCAACGCGACGATGTACGTGACGAGCAGCGGCAGCCACAGCGCACTCTTGTACCAGAACGCGACCGCGACGAACATAGCAATCGTCGCTCCCATCTTGACCGCTTCGCCGATCATCCAGCTCATGATCGTCTCGGCGCCTGTCTTCGCTTGCAGACGCGCCGCAAACAAGGCGGCGGGCAGCCAGCAGATCGCTCCTCCCAGAAAGGCGGACAGCGCAGCATCTCCCGGCGGCTTGTAAAACAGCCACCACAGTAGCGTCGCACCCAGGGACAAAACCATTTGCGCTGCCACGACCTTGAATGGCGTGACACGCGATGGACGACTCACTTCGGGTCCAAACAGCTCTTCTGCCTGATCCCGCGTGAGCGGAACGATATTGTTATCTTGCGCTTCGGCCTCCCACGAGTCGTCCGACGAACTGCGTGGCTGGTTCCCGGTGGCGTTGGTGTCGCCGGTTGAGCGAGCGCTGACTTGCATGTTTCGTTCGCGCATTTGCTTCGCGTTTTGCTCGAGACTCGCGCGGTGTGCTCTCGCGCCGTCTCCGAGCCCTCAACCGAGAGAACCGAGAGTCCGGAAAATCACCCTGCGCTTTCGACGCGCTTTCGAGGTGGCCTAGCTGTTAAATCCGGGCGATTGTAAGCGATTGTTGTCACGGATTCAATAGTTTAGGTGTGTCAAAAGCCAAGCAGACGGAGCTTAAAAATCGGTCTCGAAAGCGAGATTTTTCTTGTGACTGCAAGCAGATTTTCAGAATCCAGCCGATGCGCGCGAGGCATCAGACAAGCGCCCATCCGATCACTGCAGCGGCGATCCAGAATGGAATCGAGACGGCGTGGAAACGCATCCAGATGGCCTTTTCGCCGGACAGGCGAACCGCGATGAGATTCGCAAGCGAGCCGATCGCCACGCCGAATCCACCGACGCTCACGCCGAACGCAAGCGCCCGCCAATCCTTCGAGAACTCGGCGAGCACGATCGCAGCGGGTACGTTGCTGATGCCTTGCGACAGCAACGCGCCGGCCGCAAACGCGCGCACAGGTGACTGAATGCCGATTTGCGCGATCGCGCCGTGAACCGACGGCAACGCCGCCGCGCTGCGCAGCACGATGAACATCAGCACGAAGATGAGCAGCAGCAGCCAGTCGATCTTGAGCACGATTTCCCGCCGCCATAACAGGAATCCGACGGCGACCGCCGCAAGTCCTGGCCCCGCGTGATGCGCATCCGCGAGCGCGACGAACGCCGCAAACGCCACTGCGCTCACGCCGCATAGCACGCGGTCCACGGAATGCGCTTCGACATCGCCCGACAGGTCGAGCGGCGTGGCGCGGAACATCACGAACGTGACCGCTGCGAGCAGCGCCATCAGCGCCGCGCATAGCGGCAACAGCGTCCAGACGAACGCGCCGAACGAAACGCCGCTCGTCTGCCAGAGGAACAGATTCTGAGGATTCCCAAGCGGCGTCAGAATCGAGCCGGCGTTCACTGCCAGCGCGATCACGATCACGAGCCGTTTCATCGGCAACGGCGCGAGCTTGTTCAGCGACAGCGCGAGCGGCACGACGGCGAATAGCGCGACATCGTTCGTCAGCACGGTCGACAAAGCAGCCGCCAGCGCGACGAGAAACAGCGCAAGCCCGCGCTCGCCGTGGATGTGATGCACGAGCCGATGCGCGGCCCACATCAGGAATCCTGAATATTCGATCGCCTTGGTTAGGATGAGCAAGCCCGCCAGCGTCAGCACCGTCTGCCAGTCGACGAGACCCGGCAGCGACATCCACGGACGAGGCCGCACCAGTTGCAACAGCACGAGCGCCGCAACAAGGATCGCGAGAACCGGCTCTTTGCAGACGGCTCTCCAGACGCGCGTCAGCATATCAGGCTGAACGCCCTTCGCGTTATATTCGGACAAGGTCGGCTGTGCGGTCAGACGGCCGGCGCCGGCGTCTCGACGTTGCTGCCGCGCAGCTTCGTCAGAATGCCTTCGAGCGCGTCGAGATTGCCGAAGTCGATCGTGACCTTCCCACGGCCCCTGCCGCCCAGCTTGATCTTGACGCTGGCCGCAAGCAGGTCCGACAGTTCTTCTTCGAGGCGTCGCGTATCGCGGCCGCCGTCGTTGGCGGGACGCGCCTTGGTGGCAGGCGCCTGCTTCAACGTCGCCGCGACGAGGCGCTCGGTTTCACGCACCGACAGACGCCGGTTCACGACGTGATTCGCCAATTGAATCTGCGTGGCGGCATCGACGGCGAGCAGCGCGCGCGCGTGGCCCATGTCGAGATCGCCCGCGAGCAGCATCGTTTGGACAGGGGTGGCGAGATTCAACAAGCGCAGCAGATTCGATACCGCGCTGCGCGAGCGGCCAACAGCTTCCGCTGCCTGCTCGTGCGTGAACGTGAACTCGTCGAGCAGACGCTGAATGCCCTGCGCCTCTTCCAGCGGGTTCAGGTCCTCTCGCTGAATGTTCTCGATCAGCGCCATCGCGGCGGCGGCCTGATCCGGCACGTTCTTCACAAGCACGGGCACTTCTTCGAGCCCGGCCAGGCGCGCGGCGCGAAACCGCCGCTCGCCCGCAATGATTTCATAGTGCTGATCGCCGACCGAGCGCACGAGAATCGGCTGCATCAGGCCCTGCGCGCGGATGCTGGCCGCTAGCTCCTGCAGCGCGCCTTCGTCCATGCGCGTGCGAGGCTGATACTTGCCGGCTTGCAGCTTGTCGAGCGACAAAACTGTCGGCGTGCCCTCACCGCGCACGGCTTCCGTGATATCCACGCTACCGCCGAGCAACGCGTCCAGGCCGCGGCCAAGACCCTTCTTCTTCATCACAGCGCTCATTTCGGTTCCTCCGTCGGCGTTTCCTGCCGCATCGAATGGGGTTGCAGCGCGCGGACGCGCTCGATCATCTCAGTGCCGAACTGGATATACGCCTGGGCGCCGCGGGAAGACTTGTCGAACACGACGCCCGGCAGCCCGTAACTCGGCGCCTCGGCAAGGCGCACATTGCGCGGAATCACGACATCGAAGACTTTGTCGCCGAAATGCGACTTCAACTGATCGGACACTTGTTGCTGCAGCGTGATTCGCGGGTCGAACATCACGCGCAGCAAACCGATTACCTTGAGGTCGCGGTTCAAGTTGGCGTGAATTTGTTTAATTGTGTTGACGAGGTCCGACAGGCCTTCCAGCGCAAAGTACTCGCATTGCATTGGGATGACGACGCCGTGCGCGGCGCACAGCGCGTTCAGCGTGAGCAGCGAGAGCGCCGGCGGGCAATCGATAAGCACGAAGTCATAGTCGTCTTCTATGTCGACAATGGCGGAGCGAAGAATGCGCTCACGGTTCTCCATCGAAACCAATTCGACTTCGGCGCCGGCCAGTTCACGGTTCGCCGGGAGGACGTCGTATCCGACCGCATCCGGCCGCACGCGCGCTTCGCGCAGAGTGACGCCATCGACGAGCACTTCGTACACCGTGCTCTCGCATGCTGCTTTGTCGACGCCGCTGCCCATCGTCGCGTTACCCTGCGGGTCGAGGTCGATCAACAAAACGCGCTGTCCGAGCCCGGCGAGACTGGCCGCGAGATTGACCGCAGTCGTCGTCTTTCCAACGCCGCCCTTCTGATTTGCGACGCAGAAGATTTTTGCCATCGTTAGTGTCCTCGTTTCTTCGCTGTCAGAAGATCAGCATGGCTGAGTCGTTGCGGGGCTCAGGCATCGAAGGCGACTTCGATCAGGTGCCGTTCAGCGTCGAGCATCGGCACCATCAATCGTTCGACGCCCACGACGCTCGCACCGGCGGGCAAGCGTGAGATCTCCGCGTCCGGCCGGATACCTTTCATCGCGAGAATGCGACCGTTCTCGGCAACTAGATGACGCGCAAGTGTAACGAAATCCGCGAGCTCTGCGAATGCGCGCGACACAATTGCGTCGAATTTTTCCGGTACTTCGACGCCCGGCGACAGACTCTCCACACGGCCAGTGACGACGGAAATGTTGGACAGTCCCAGATGCGCCTTCGCCTGCGATTGAAACGCGGTCTTCTTGTGAACGATATCGTTCAGCGTGACGCGGACGTGCGGCAGCGCGATCGCGACCACGATGCCTGGCAATCCGCCGCCCGAGCCGACATCCAATACTGTCGAAGCACCGCGCGTCTGAATCGCCGGGACGATGGCCAGCGAATCCAGGATGTGCTGAATCAGCATTTGCTTCGGATCGCGGATCGCCGTCAGGTTGTAGACGGCGTTCCACTTTCCAAGCAGCGCAACGTAATCGAGCAATTGCTGCTTCTGCCCTGCCGACAGCGCGACGCCCAGTTGCGCAGCGCCATCGTCCAACATCGTTGCCAGGTCGGTCATTGGGCCGCCGTTGTGGTTGCTGAGGAACCATCGGCTTGCTTGCCGCGCCGTCCGAGGCCACGCTTGAGGTGCACCATAAGAAGCGAAATCGCCGCTGGCGTGATGCCCGATATCCGCGATGCCTGCCCGATCGTCTCCGGCCGATGCTGCGACAGCTTTTGTCGCGCTTCGAAGGAAAGGCCGCGCACCTCGCTGTAGTCGATGCCCTCGGGCAAGCGGGTGTTTTCCTGCGCGCCGTTGCGAACGATTTCGTCGGCTTGGCGATCGATATAGCCCTGATACTTCACGCCAATTTCAATCTGTTCCTTGATCTGCGCGAGCAGCACAGGATCGTCGGCTAGCGGTGCTTCTGGTCCGCACTGCCCGTCGCGCAGCGCGCAAATGCCGTCGTACGAAACGCCGGGACGACGCAGCAAATCGGCCAAACTGTATTCGTGGTCGATTGGTTTGCCGAGCAACGCTGTCGCTTCTTCTGCAGCCAACGTCTTTGGGTTCACCCAAGTCGAACGCAGTCGCTCTGTTTCACGTGAAACAGCGTCGCGCTTGCGATTGAATTCGTCCCAGCGAAGATCGTCGATCACGCCCAATTCGCGCCCGACTTCAGTCAGACGCATGTCAGCGTTATCTTCGCGCAGTGAGAGTCGATATTCCGCGCGGCTGGTGAACATGCGATACGGCTCGGAAACGCCGCGCGTCACGAGGTCATCCACCAGAACGCCGAGATAAGCCTGATCGCGACGCGGCGACCACGCGTCCTTGCCCAGAACCTGCAAGCCCGCGTTGATCCCTGCCAACAATCCTTGCGCAGCCGCTTCCTCGTACCCGGTTGTCCCGTTGATCTGCCCGGCGAAGAACAGTCCACTGATCGCCTTCGTTTCCAGCGACGCCTTCAGCGCGCGGGGATCAAAATAATCGTATTCGATCGCGTAGCCCGGGCGCAGGATGTGAGCGTGCTCGAGTCCGCGCATGGAGCGAACCAGATCCAATTGAACGTCGAACGGCAAACTCGTAGAGATACCGTTCGGGTAGAACTCATTCGTTGTCAGCCCTTCCGGCTCGAGGAAGATTTGATGCGCATCCTTCGACGCGAATCGGTGAATCTTGTCCTCGATTGACGGACAGTAGCGCGGCCCAACGCCCTCGATGACACCCGTGTACATCGGCGAACGATCCAGCCCCGAACGGATGATGTCGTGCGTTTGCGCGTTGGTATGCGTCACCCAGCACGGCACTTGTCGGGGATGCTGCTCGACGCGTCCGAGAAAAGAGAACACCGGAATCGGATCGAGATCGCCCGGTTGCTCTTCCAGCTGCGAAAAATCGATGGTACGACCGTCAAATCTCGGTGGTGTGCCGGTCTTCAAGCGGCCTTGCGGAAGCTTCAACTCCTTCAGACGCGCTGATAAAGACACTGCAGCCGGATCGCCCGCGCGTCCACCAACGTAGTTATTGAGGCCAACGTGAATCTTCCCGTCGAGGAAAGTACCGGCTGTCAGCACCACAGCACGCCCACGAAAGCGCAGGCCTACCTGCGTGACCGCACCGACGACGCGATCGCCCTCCACCATCAGGTCGTCGACCGCTTGCTGGAACAGCCAGAGGTTCGGCTGGTTCTCGAGTCGATGGCGAATCGCCTGCTTATAAAGCAGCCGGTCGGCCTGCGCACGCGTGGCCCGCACAGCCGGCCCCTTGGACGAGTTAAGTATCCGAAACTGGATGCCCGATTCGTCCGTTGCGGCAGCCATAGCGCCGCCGAGCGCGTCGACTTCCTTAACGAGATGCCCTTTGCCGATGCCGCCAATCGACGGATTGCAGCTCATCTGCCCGAGCGTCTCGATATTGTGCGTCAAGAGAAGCGTCTTGCAGCCCATTCGTGCGGATGCAAGGGCCGCCTCGGTGCCAGCGTGACCGCCGCCAACGACGATCACATCAAATTCTGTGGGATAAAGCATTGGGATTTCGTGTGCGAACGACACGAACCTGGAGATGGAATATCGCAGAATTATATCGGTTTCCGCTACGGCTCGAATCGCGTCGCTTCGACGGCGCGAAAAAAATGGCATGTTTCACGTGAAACACGCCACTCTGTTCCGCCCATCAGACTGTTCAAACTGCCTTTTTCGCTAGCCCCAGATAAGTCTCGATGACTTGCGGATTATGCTGAAGCTCTTCCGCCTTGCCTTCGAGCGCAACTTCGCCCGTTTCCAACACATACCCATAATCAGAGATTTGCAGGGCGGCTCGGGCATTCTGTTCGATCAGAAGCGTCGCCACACCTGTTTGCCGCAGCGCGCTGATGATGTGAAATATCTCCTTAACGATCAGCGGTGCGAGACCCAAGCTCGGTTCATCGAGCATAAGCAGTTGCGGCTTGCCCATCAGCGCACGCGCGACGGCCAACATTTGCCGCTCACCACCGGAGAGCGTGCCGGCCGCCTGCTTCCGACGCTCCTTGAGACGCGGAAATAACTCGTATACGTGATCGAGCTGGTCGAGAAAGTTACGCTCCCCGGCCCGCTTCCGTCGATAAGCGCCCAGCACCAGATTGTCCTCAACCGCCATCGACGAGAAAAGCTCGCGCTTCTCCGGCACGAGGCACATGCCACGCGCGACGCGACGCTCGATAGCCAGCGCCGACACATCTTCACCGACGTACTGAACCTTCCCTTTCGCGTGCCCTGTCTGCGGCAGCGCCCCCATGATGGCGTTGAGCAGCGTCGATTTCCCTGCCCCATTGGGGCCGATGACCGATACGATCTGCCCCGCCCCCACTGTGAGCTTGGCGCCGTGCAACGCTTCAACTTTCCCGTAACGCACGGACAAGCCGCTGACTTCCAGAATCGGTCCGTTCATCATTCCACCCCGCCCAAATACGCTTCGAGAACCGCTGGATTTTTCTGTACTTCCTTAGGCAAGCCCTCAGCGATCTTCGTCCCGAACTCCATCACGACGAGCCGATCCGTGAGGTTCATCACGAAATCCATGTCGTGTTCGACCAGCAGAATGCTCATACCCTCGGCGCGCAGCTTACGGAGCAAGTCGGCGAGTTGCTGCTTCTCCTGATAGCGCAGGCCGGCAGCCGGTTCGTCGAGAAGCAACAGCGTTGGATCACAGCAGAGCGCGCGCGCGATTTCGAGAATGCGCTGCTGTCCGAGCGCAAGGCTGCCCGCCTCGCTATATAGGTGCTTCTCCAGTCCGACGCGCACGATCTGCTTCGCGGCTTCGGCCATTAGCCGAGCTTCTTCCGCCGCATTGAGACGAGCGATGCTTCGCCACACCCCGGTCTTCCCACGCAGATGCGCGCCGATGGCAACGTTCTCGAGCACGGTCATCCCCGGCAGCATCTTGACGTGCTGAAACGTCCGCCCGATGCCGCGCTTCACGATCTGACGCGACGTCAGCTTGTCGATGCGTTCGCCGTGAAAAGTGATCGCGCCGCTCGTGGCCTGCAGAACGCCCGTCACGAGATTGAAGGTCGTTGACTTGCCCGCGCCGTTCGGACCGATCAGGCCGATAATCTCCCCCGCTTTGACATCGAAACTGACGTCGTTCACGGCAACGAGGCCGCCAAACTGCTTACGCGCCTTATCGACGGTCAGCAGCGGCTCGCCTGCGACAGGTTTGCTGCGCTGCGGCAACGCCTCGCCGTGCTCCGGTACATGCGCTCGCGGTCCGCGCGGGAAAAGCCGCGCGACGAAGGGCCAAACGCCCTGCCGCGCGTACTGGAGCAGCAGCACCATCACGACGCCGAAGACGATGATCTCAAAATTCCCGTTTGCGCCAAGCAGCTTCGGTAGCAGCGTCTGCAGATAGTCCTGCAAAACGGTAAGGATCGTCGCACCGAGAATCGCACCCCAGACATGCGAAACGCCGCCTACCACGGCCATAAACAGGAATTCGATGCCGTGGTTCAGCCCGAACGGCGTTGGGTTGACCGCGCGCTGGAGGTGCGCATAAAGAAAGCCGGAAATCGCCGCAAGAACCGCGGCGTAGATGAAGATCACGACGCGCATCCACGCCGTGTTAACGCCCATCGCCTCAGCCATGATGCCGCCGCCGCGAAGCGCGCGAATCGCGCGGCCGGGCCGACTATTAAGCAAATTCTGAACAGATATCACCGCGAGCAACACCACGACCCAGATCAGGTAGTAGATGCTTCGCCCCGATTCCAGTTGCCAGCCGAAAAGATTGAGCACCGGAATGCCGTTGATGCCGTCGTATTTGCCCAGCAGTTCCATGTTGCCGAACAGATAGAACAGCGACAGCCCCCACGCGATGGTCCCGAGCGGCAGGAAGTGGCCGGATAGCCGCATCGTGATAAGCCCGAGCAGCAGCGCGATGAACGCCGTGAGCACCACGCCCGCGATCAACGCGATCCAGGGCGAGACGCCGAATCGCGTCGTCAGGAACGCAGTGGCGTACGCGCCGACGCCCACGAATGCGGCCTGCCCGAAGCTCGTCATGCCGCCGATGCCCGTCAGCAGCACCAGCCCGATCGCCACGATCGAATAAAGCCCGATGTAGTTCAGCAGCGTGATCCAGTACTCCGGCACGGCGACCGCGCCAGGCAGCACGGGCAAAGCGAAGACCACGACGAGAAACAGCCACAAAAATCCATATCGATGTAGGAATGTCATCCGATTACTCCTCGTCTTCGTCCGAATGCGGGCTCGCCAGGCTTCGCCACAGCAGCACCGGAATGATCAGCGTGAAGACGATGACCTCTTTGTAAGCACTCGCCCAGAACGACGAATAGGACTCGAGCAAGCCGACCAGAAGCGACCCCGCCGCCGCGAGCGGATAACTCACCAGGCCGCCGACGATCGCGCCGACGAATCCCTTCAGACCGATCAGGAAGCCCGAGTCGTAGTAGATGGTCGTAATCGGCGCGACGAGCACGCCGCACAGCGCGCCGAGGCCCGCCGCCAGCGTGAAGGCCAGCCGCCCAGCCTGCGTAGTGCCGATGCCGACAAGCCGTGCTCCCAGCCGATTCACCGACGTTGCCCGCAGCGCCTTGCCGGAGATCGAGCGATCGAAGTAGAAGTACAGCGCCGCGATCAGCACGACAGCCGTGCCGACCACCCACAGGCTTTGCCCGTAAATCGACACGCTGCCGATGTTGAAGTTGGCGTCCGAAAACGCCGTCGTGCGCGAGCCTTCCGCGCCGAACATGACGAGGCCGAGGCCGACCATCGCGAAGTGCACCGCCACCGCGACGATCAGCAGCAGCAGCGTGCTCGCCTCCGCGATCGGCTCATACGCGAGCCGGTAGACGAACGGTCCCATCGGCACGACGATCAGCAGCGTCAGCGCGATCTGCGCGATCATCGGCAGCGGCTGCGCGAACACCGCTTGCGTGATGCCCCACACAGCGACCGGAAACAGCAGATACTTGCCCGCGAGCACGGCAAGCAGGCGGCCGATCTGGTGATAGCGCCCGGGATGCCGCGCGATCGATACGCTCTCGGCGATGAAACAACCCATGCCCATCGCGATCAGCAGAAAGCACGTCGCGGGCAGCTTCTGCGTCTGAAGCGCGGCGAGCGTGAGCGCGCCATACGCGACGAATTCGCCTTGCGGAATAAAAATGACGCGTGTCACGGAGAACACGAGCACCAGGGCGAGCGCGAGCAAGGCGTAGATCGCTCCCGTCGTGATGCCGTCTTGCGCGAGAATCGCCGCAATCGATAAGTCCATACTTCCTCTTGTGAGCTACCTGAAATCTGCGGACCGTCAGAGTCCGTGGAACATGGGAAAAGCGGCGCACCATCGGCGCGCCGCTTCCCTATCTTGAAAATCGGAGACGGGGACGCTCAAGAATCGCTGCGTCCCGCGTCGGTCAGTCGTTCAGCAGCTTCCACTTGCCGTCGACGATCTGCACCATCACGCGCGCGCGATCGTCGAAGCCGTTGTGATCGCTCGGCGTCGTGTTCATGATGCCGTGCGCGACCGGCAGATCCTTTAGGCTCTCGAGCGCGGCCCGCAGCGCTTCGCGGAATTCGGGCGTGCCGGGCTGCGCCTTCTTCAGCGCCTCGGGGATCGCGCGTGTGAGCATCTGACCGGCATCCCATGCGTGACCGCCGAAGGTCGACAGCGAACCCGCGCCATTGGCCTTCTCGTACGCGTCCTTGTAGGCCGCCGACGACTTCTTCACCGGATTGCTGTCCGGCAGTTGCTCGGTCACGAGCACAGGACCGGCGGGCAGAATCTCACCTTCGCAGTCCTTGCCGCACACGCGCAGGAAGTCGTTGTTCGCCACGCCGTGCGTCTGATAGACCTTGCCCTTGTAACCGCGCTCCTTCGACGCCTTCGCCGGCAACGCCGACGGCGTACCCGCGCCCGCGATCAGCACCGCATCCGGGTTCGCGCCC
The DNA here is from genome assembly GCF_022879615.1 of Caballeronia grimmiae. NCBI lineage: Bacteria > Pseudomonadati > Pseudomonadota > Betaproteobacteria > Burkholderiales > Burkholderiaceae > Caballeronia > Caballeronia grimmiae. The sequence goes on along the minus strand of NZ_CP084271.1, from coordinate 71,135 downwards.
ATCGTCTTCAGCACTTGCCCCGTGACGGACGTATCCGTGCGGTTATAGCGTTCGTTCGTGACGATCTTCAGCTTGTGCGCCGAGGCCGCCGCGTTGAAGACGTTGTACCAGCCGTCGCCGTACGCATCCGCGAAGCCGATGAAACCCACGGTTTTCACGCCGTGCTTCTCCATGTAGCCGGCGATCGCGTCGGCCATGAGCGCGTCGTTTTGCGGCGTCTTGAACACCCACGCGCGCTTGCTGTCCATCGGCGCGATGATCGCGGCGGAGGCGGCCATCGAGATCATCGGTGTCTTCGCGCTTGATGCCGCATCGATCATCGCGAGCGAATTCGGCGTGACGGTCGAGCCGATGATCGCGTCCACGTGATCCTCGTCGATCAGCTTGCGCGTGTTCTGCACGGCGCGGCTCGTGTCGGAGCCATCGTCGAGCACGATGTATTGCACCGACTTCCCGCCGATTTCCTTCGGTAACAGCGCGACGGTATTTTTCTCGGGAATCCCAAGCGATGCCGCCGGCCCCGTCGCCGATAACGTCACGCCGATCTTCACCTGTGCGAGTACCGCACTCGTGCTGAAAACCGCGCTGCCGGCGATGGCAAGCGCGATGCTTTTGCTAACCCATGATTTCTTCGTTTTCATTGCTCGTCTCCAAACGCGACTGTGCTGCTGCGAGTATTTGTCGATGCGGTCTGCCAGAGGCGCACTCAATCTATTTACCGCGTTACACCATGCCTAGGCTCGTTTTCCCTGACCGTCGACGACAGTCGCCCAGTTCATCCGCGAGGCTTTGCGCCCTCTTCTTTCCACTTCCGCACAACAAAAAAGGCGCGTTCGTTGCAACGCGCCTTTGATGTCAGAATCGATTCACATATCGCTGTTCAGTTGGCCGACAACTTCCACTTGCCGCCGACGATCTCGACCATTACGCGCGCCCGCTGATCCAGCCCGGAGTGATCGTTCGCGCTCATGTTGAAGATGCCATGCGACGCAGGCAGATTCTTCGTCTCTTCGATGGCCGCGCGCAACGCCTCGCGGAACGCCGGCGTGCCCGGTTGGCCCTTCTTCAGCGCGATGGGTATCGCACGTTGAAGAATGAGGCCCGCGTCCCATGCGTGACCGCCGAACGTCGACACCGAACCCGCGCCGTACGCGCCTTCATACGCCTTCTTATAAGTGAGCGCGGCCTGCTTCACCGGATTGCTGTCAGGCAACTGCTCGGCCACGAGCAACGGACCCGCCGGCAAGAACGTGTTCTCGCAGTCCTTCCCGCATACGCGAAGAAAGTCGTTATTGGCGACGCCGTGCGTCTGATAGAGCTTGCCCTTGTATCCGCGCTCCTTGAGGGTCTTCTGCGGCAGCGCGGCCGGCGTACCCGCGCCGGCGATCAACACCGCGTCAGCGTTCTGCGACATCATCTTCAGAACCTGACCGGTCACCGAAGCGTCGTTGCGTGCAAAGCGCTCGTTCGCGACGACCTTCACCTTCGCCAGATCCGCCGCCTTCGAGAATTCCTTGAACCAGCTCTCGCCATACGCATCCGAGAAGCCGATGAAGGCGACCGTCTTCACGCCATGATTGGCCATGTGCTGTGCGATGGCCGTCGCCATGAGGATGTCGTTCTGCGGCGTCTTGAAGACCCACGCGCGCTTGCTGTCCATCGGTTCGACGATGCTGGCCGCGGCGGCCATCGAGATCATCGGGGTGCTGGTTTCGGCGGCGATGTCGATCATCGCGAGTGAATTAGGAACGACGGTGGAACCGATGAGCGCATCGACATGATCTTCGCTCGTGAGCTTGCGCGCGTTCTTGACGGCTTGCGTGGAATCCGTGGCGTCGTCGAGCACGATGTATTGCACCTTTTGTCCCGCGACTTCCTTCGGCAATAACGCGAAGGTGTTTTTCTCCGGAATACCGAGCGATGCGGCCGGGCCTGTCGCCGATACCGTGACGCCTATTTTCACGTCTGCCCAAACTTGCGTGCTTATAACCGCTGCCATTCCCGCAATCGCCATAGCGACCGCTTTACCGCGCAATGCCCACTTCATTGATTTGCACCCCGTAAATCGTCAGTTCGAATTGAAGTCTTGCCGGATGATTCTTTGCTTCGAAGCCCGCGGATTTATTTATGTCGCGAATCGCCGACCAGCGGGTCGGGAAATGCAGTTTAGCGGAGGCAAGCGCCGCCCAGCAAGCGTTTTGAAGGGCTTGCGGCAGGCTGCGTGAGGCGTAGCGCACGCCCCGCCATGCTGTTGGATGTCCCGCCTGGATTATCTGTCTGGTGAATCGCGCGATCGCGATACGTATTATCGGCGGACAAATAAAAAAGCGCTGTTGGAGTCATCCAACAGCGCTTCCGATTTGGGCACTTTGTGCCTCATGTCTCCTCGTTCTCCACCTCAAAAATTCGGGTGCAACAGAACTAGACGCATAGTAATGTCGTGACCGTTTAGCGACAACCTAGCATTTACCCTAGTGGTGCATGGAAGCACCTCAAAGGGGCGCGTTAAATGCCGTTAATTAAGCCTTCGCATTGGCATTCCGCATGGTCCCTTCGGAATTCCAACTAAATTGCGTCAGCCCTGCAACGGCCGAATCCGCGCGACGATCTCCCCCACGATGCCGCGGCGAAACGCCAGCACACACGCAATGAAGATCACGCCGGTCACGATCGTCACCGATTCGCCGAGCGACTGGAACCACGCAACGCCCGTGAGATTCGCGATACCCGTGCCGATATCGCCGAGGCGGTCTTCCAGCGCCACGATGATCGCAGCGCCCAGCAGCGGCCCGAACATCGTGCTCATGCCGCCGACGAGCGTCATCAGCACGACGAGGCCGGACATCGTCCAGTAAGCATCGCCGAGTGTTTCGAAGCCGAGCACGAGCGTCTTCGTCGCGCCCGCGAGACCCGCGAGCCCCGCCGACAGCACGAACGCAAGCAGCTTGTAGCGCGCGGTGTCGTAGCCGAGCGATATGGCGCGCGGCTCGTTCTCCTTGATCGCGATCAGCACCTGCCCGAACGGCGAATGCACGATGCGCACGATGAGCGCGAACGCGAGCAGCATCACCAGCAGCACGACGTAGTAGAGCGTAACGTCGTTGCTCAGGCTCACGATGCCGAACAGCTTGCCGCGCGGCACGCCTTGCAGCCCGTCTTCGCCGTGCGTGAACGGCGCTTGCAGGAACACGAAGTAAACCATCTGCGCGAGCGCGAGCGTGACCATCGCGAAGTAGATACCCTGACGGCGAATCGCCAGCAGGCCGACGACCAGACCCAGCAGCGTCGCGACCGCCGTGCCGGCAAGCACGCCCAGCTCCGGCGTGAAGCCGAGCGTCTGGATCGCGTAACCGGCCGTGTAGCCTGCGCTCGCCAGGAACATCGCGTGTCCGAACGAGAGCAGTCCCGTATAGCCGATCAGCAGATTGAACGCCGCCGCGAACAGCGCGAAGCACAGCACTTTCATCATGAAGACCGGATACACGCCCGCGAACGGCGCGATGACCAGGGCGATCAGCAACAGGACGTATAGCGCTTTTCTCTGCATCATTTTTCCTTGCCGAAGAGCCCTGCCGGACGCACGAGCAGCACGAGCGCCATGATGACGAAGACGACCGTCGCGGACGCTTCCGGATAGAACACGCGCGTGAAGCCTTCGATCACGCCGAGCAGCAGACCCGTGAGAATCGACCCCATGATCGATCCCATTCCGCCGATCACGACGACGGCGAACACGGTGATGATCATCGACTGCCCCATCAGCGGCGATACCTGGATGACCGGCGCGGCAAGCACGCCCGCGAATGCCGCCAGCGCGACGCCGAAGCCGTACGTCAGCGTGATCATCAGCGGCACGTTGACGCCGAACGCCTCGACGAGCTTCGGGTTCTCCGTGCCCGCGCGCAAGTAGGCGCCGATGCGCGTCTTCTCGATGACGAACCACGTCGCGAAGCACACGATCAGCGACGCGACCACGACCCACGCGCGATAGTTCGGCAGGAACATGAAGCCGAGATTCGTCGCACCGGACAAAAGCGACGGCACGTCATACGGCTGCCCCGACGAACCATAGATGGAGCGGAACACGCCTTCGATCACGAGCGTGAGTCCGAAGGTGAGCAGCAAGCCGTAGAGATGGTCGAGCTTGTAGAGCCAGCGCAGCATAGAACGTTCGATGAAGACGCCGAGCACGCCGACGATGACGGGCGCGAGCACGAGCATCGCCCAATAGGGAACGTTGAAGTACGAGTAGCCCATCCACGCGAGCATCGCGCCCAGCATGAAGAGCGCGCCATGCGCGAAGTTGATGACGTTGAGCAAGCCGAAGATCACCGCGAGCCCGAGACTCAGGATCGCGTAGAACGATCCGTTCACCAGTCCGAGCAGCAGCTGGCTCATCATGGCGGCGAGCGGTATGCCGAATATTTCCATTGAACCTGCCGTCAGAATCGTTGTGGCGACGGGCAGCCCGCGAGCCGCCCGCCACGTCTCTCCACCGCGAGCTTACTTCCAGGCCGCGCAGCGCGATTCAGCCTTGGTGGCGAACGCCTGCTCGCCCGGAATCGTCGCCGTGATCTTGTAGTAGTCCCACGGTTCTTTGGATTCCGAAGGTTTCTTCACTTCCATCAGGTACATGTCGTGGATCATCGAACCGTCCTGGCGGATGTAGCCCTTCGCATAGAAGTCGTCGATCTTCGCCTTCTTCAGTTCGCCCATCACCTTGTCGCTGTCGGTGCCGCCTGCTGCCTGCACCGCCTTCAGATAGGTCGTGACGGCGGAATAGTCGGCGGCCTGAAGGCTCGTCGGCATCTTCTTCATCTTCGCGAAATAGCGCTTCGCCCACTCGCGCGTCTTCTCGTCCTTGTTCCAGTACCAGCTATCCGTCGCGACGAGACCTTGCGTCGTTTCCAGTCCGAGGCTGTGAATGTCCGTCAGGAAGATGAGGAGCGCGGCGATCTTCATCGACTTGGTGATGCCGAATTCCTTCGCCGCCTTGATCGAATTGATCGTGTCGCCGCCCGCGTTCGCAAGGCCGAGCACTTGCGCCTTCGATCCCTGCGCCTGCAGCAGGAACGACGAGAAATCCGACGCCGACAGCGGATGCCGCACGGTCCCGAGCACCTGCCCGCCGTTGGCCTTCACGACATCCGACGTGTTCTTTTCCAGCGCCTTGCCGAACGCGTAGTCGGCGGTCAGGAAGTACCACGACTTGCCGCCCTGCTTCGTTACGGCCGAGCCGGTGCCCTTCGCGAGCGCCATCGTGTCGTAGGCGTAGTGCACGGTGTACGGCGAGCACTGTTCGTTCGTGAGGTTGTCCGCGCCCGCGCCGATGTTGATGTACGGCACCTTCTTCTCGGCCGCGACTTGCGCGGTGGACAGCGCGGTGGCCGAATTGGTCCCGCCGATGATCGCGTTCACGCCGTCACGGTCGATCCACTCGCGTGCCCGCGATGCCGCGATATCCGCCTTGTTCTGGTGATCGGCATAGACGAGTTCGATCGGCTTGCCGTTCACCTTGCCGCCGAAATCGGCGATCGCCATGCGGATGGCTTCGAGGCCGCCTTGTCCGTCGATATCGGCGTAAAGCCCCGACAAGTCCGTGACGAAGCCGATCTTGACGCTGTTGGCGTCAGCAGCCTGCGCGCCGCTGCTCATCAGCGCCACACTCGCCGCCGCAGCCGCAAAGCAAAGAGAAGAGAGGCGCGCGAGGGTCTTCTTTTTCATTCCAGTCTCCGTGAGTTTTGGTTCTTGCTGTCAAGCTGGCGTTACGCGTGTTGCTGTCACACCCCGAGCAGTTCATGCAGCACGGGCATCTTCGCTTCGAGTTCCCCCGCGCCGAAATGCTCGACGATGTTTCCATGCTCCATCACATAGAAGCGATCCGCGAGCGGCGCCGCGAAGCGAAAATTCTGTTCGACCATCACGATCGTGTACCCGCGCGACTTCAGCATGAGGATCATGCGCGCGAGCGTCTGTACGATGACGGGCGCAAGTCCCTCCGATATCTCGTCGAGCAGAAGCAGATTCGCGCCGGTGCGAAGAATGCGTGCGACGGCGAGCATCTGTTGCTCGCCGCCCGAGAGGCGCGTGCCCTGGCTCGCGCGCCGCTCCTTGAGATTCGGGAACATCGAATAGAGTTCGTCGAGCGGCATTGCCTCTTTCGCATTGCCGACGAGCGGCGGCAACAGCAGATTCTCTTCGCACGACAAGCTGGAGAAGATGCCGCGCTCTTCCGGACAATAGCCGATGCCGTAATGCGCGATCTTGTGCGTCGGCAGCCCGATGGTCTCGCGTCCGCCGACGCGGATCGATCCGGTGCGCCGGCCAGTCAGGCCCATGATCGCGCGAAGCGTCGTCGTGCGGCCCGCGCCGTTGCGCCCGAGCAGCGTGACCACTTCGCCGCGATCCACCTTGAGATCGACGCCATGCAGGATGTGCGATTCCCCGTACCACGCCTGCAGTCCCGCGATTTCCAGCGCAGGCGCATTGCCCGCCGCGCCGTTCGCCTCGCGCGAGCGGCGCTCTTCCACGATCGTGCTCATGCGTGCGCTCCGGTGAGCGCCGCATCGGCGCTGCCCATGTAGGCTTCCATCACGAGCGGATTCTTCGATACTTCCGCATAGTTCCCTTCGGCGAGCACTTCTCCGCGCTGCAAGACGGTGATGGTGTCGGAGATGCCGGCGATTACGTTCATGTTGTGCTCGACCATCAGAATGGTGCGCCCCGCCGATACCTTCTTGATGAGCGCCGTCACGCGATCGACGTCTTCGTGTCCCATGCCTTGCGTCGGTTCGTCCAGCAGCATGAGTTCGGGTTCCATCGAAAGCGTCGTCGCGATTTCGAGCGCGCGCTTGCGTCCGTAGGAAAGCTCGACGGTTTTCGTATCGGCGAAATCGGTGAGGCCCACTTGCGTGAGCAGGTCCATGGCGCGATCGTTCAGCGCATCGAGCGAACGTTCGCTGCGCCAGAACTGAAACGACGTGCCGAGTTGCCGCTGCAAGCCGATACGCACGTTCTGCAACACGGTCAGATGCGGGAACACGGCGGAAATCTGAAACGAACGAATGATGCCGCGCCGCGCGATATGGGCCGGCCGTTCGCGGGTGATGTCGGCGCCGTTGAAGACGATCTGGCCCGCCGTGGGTTCGAGGAACTTGGTGAGCAGATTGAAGCAGGTGGTCTTGCCTGCGCCGTTCGGTCCGATGAGCGCATGGATCGAGCCGCGGCGCACGCGCAGGTTCACGCCATTCACGGCGGTGAAGCCTTTGAATTCCTTGGTGAGCCCTCGCGTTTCCAGAATGGTATCGCCGAGAATCATGTCCCCTTCCATGGAAGTGAGGCGCTAAACGATCGGTTCGCCTGCGCCTTATTGTTCTTTACGCGCGCACCCGAACGTTGCTTCGATTCCGGTACGGTTCGCTTCGTGCTGCCGTTGCATCGATATTGCGTGCTGCACAAAGCGGGCACGAGGTAAGCCGAGCATCACTCTGATCCGGGGCCATTGTCGCGCCAATGATGCAGCGCAATCATTGGGATTTGCACTAACTCATGCGGCGCGCAAAGTGGCCGCCGATGCACGCAATCAGGGCACGCTGCGTGCTGCGGCGAACATCATGCAAGCGCCGACGCGATCACTTCTTGCGTCTGCAACGCGCCGCGGTCTTCGCGGATCATCTCGCTCGCACGCTCCGCGATCATCAACGTGGGCGAATTGGTGTTGCCCGATGTGATGACCGGCATCACCGATGCATCGACCACGCGCAAGCCACGCACGCCTAACACGCGCAAGCGGCTATCGACGACCGCGGCGGGATCGTTGTCCGCGCCCATGCGGCATGTGCCGACCGGATGAAAGATCGTCGTGCCGATCTGCCCCGCTGCTTCGACGAGTTCTTCCTGCGTCTGAAACTGAATGCCCGGCAGAATCTCTTCGGGCGCATGACGCGATAACGCCGGCGCGCTCACGATACGTCGCGTGAGCCGGAGCGAATTGACGGCCACTTCGCGATCGCGCTCTGTCGACAGATAATTCGGCGCGATCAAAGGCGCGGCATGCGCATCCGGCGATTCGATATGCACGCTGCCGCGTGACGTTGGCCGCAGATTGCAGACCGACGCCGTGAATGCGTTGAACGGATGCAACGGTTCGCCGAAGCGTTCGAGCGATAAGGGCTGCACGTGATATTCGACATCGGGCCGCCTGATCGAAGCATCATCCGGATTCGACTTCGCGAATGCGCCGAGTTGCGATGGCGCCATCGACATCGGGCCGCTTCGCATCAACGCGTATTGCATGCCGATGAAGAGCTTGCCCCACCATCGCGCGGACAAGGTATTGAGCGTGCGTGCGCCGTTCACCTTGTACGCCATGCGCAATTGCAAGTGATCCTGCAGGTTTTCGCCGACGCCGCGCAGATGACGCACGACATCGATGCCGAGCCGCTGCAGGCGCGCGCCATTGCCGATACCCGATAGTTCGAGAATCTGCGGTGAATTGACCGCGCCCGCGCTCAGGATGACTTCGCAACGCGCCCGCGCGATGAAATCGACATCGCCGCCGCGATACGCTACGCCGACGCAACGTGCGCCTTCGAACACGAGCTTTTGCGTGTGCGCGCCGGTGATCGTCGTCAGGTTGGGACGCTTCATCGCTTCGCGCAGAAATGCCTTTGCCGCGTTCCAGCGGATGCCGCCGCGCTGGTTCACATCGAAGTAGCCGACGCCGGTGTTGTCGCCGCGATTGAAGTCATCGGTGGCGGGGATGCCCGTCTGTTGCGCGGCCTGTGAGAACGTTTCGAGAATCTTCCACTTCAGGCGCTGCTTCTCCACGCGCCATTCGCCGCCCTTGCCGTGCCATTCGCTGGCGCCGCCGTAGTGGTCCTCGCTGCGCTTGAAGATCGGGAGCACGGAATCCCATGACCAGTTCGAATCGCCGGTAATGTGCGCCCAGTCGTCGTAGTCTTCGCGCTGACCGCGCATGTAGATCATGCCGTTGATCGACGAGCATCCGCCCAGAACTTTTCCTCTCGGGTATGACAACGCCCGGCCGTTCAGGCCCGGTTCGCTTTGCGTCTTATAGAGCCAATCCGTTCTCGGGTTGCCTATGCAGTACAGGTAGCCTACCGGGATGTGGATCCAGTGGTAATCGTCCTTGCCGCCTGCTTCGAGCAGCAACACGTTTATCGCCGGGTCTTGCGTCAGGCGGTTTGCCAGCACGCAGCCGGCTGTGCCTGCGCCAACGATGATGTAGTCGTAGCTGCCTTCTTCCTTGCGCTCGTTCATTGCGTTGTCTCCTTTCTTTGCTTTGCCGTCTTCGATGCGGCTTTTGATGTTCATCTGTTACTTCTTAGCGCCGAATGCTCCGCCGGCTCGCTGCGTAGTCGACCGCATAAGCGATCACTCTCCACGCGCTTCATTCGCTCGATCGTCTACGAAGACTAGTGCGAGGTTTCTTCCGAATCCAATGAGTTCTGTTCAACTACGATATAAGTAGCGCTAATATCACGCATGGACTACATCCTCCTGCGCGCTTTTCTCACTGTCGCCCGCGAAGGCAATCTCACGCGGGCCGCCGCCCAGCTGCACCTCACGCAGCCGGCCGTCAGCCTGCAGATCAAGAACCTTCAGGAGATGCTCGGGGTTGTCCTCTTCACACGCACGTCGCACGGACTGCTCCTCACACGCGACGGCGAAGCGCTTCTTCCCCACGCCGAGCGCGCCATCGCCGCCGCGTCCGAAGTTCAGCGGGCCGCTGCCGCGCTGCGTCATGAAGTAAGCGGCACCCTTCGTATCGGGACCATTCTCGATCCGGAATTCCTGCGGCTCGGCGGATTCTTGCGGCAGTTCGTCGAAACGTATCCGCGTATCGAAACAGCACTTCGGCACGGCATGTCCGGATGGGTGCTCGAACGCAAAAGAACTCGCGATCTCGATGTCGGCTATTACATCGGCGATCCGGCCATCGACGGCACGCGCGACGGCGAACGCTTTCATGTCGTGCGTCTCACGCCGTTCTCCTATCACGTGCTCGCGCCCGCCGGATGGCATAACCGCGTCAATAAAGGCAAACGCAGCTGGGCTGCCCTCGCGAGGCTGCCGTGGATCTGGACGCCGCCTGAATCCGCGCATAACCGGCTGCTGTCGCGCGTCTTTCGCGAAGCCGGCGCGATGCCCGTGAAAGTCGCCGAAGTCGACCAGGAGCCCTCGATGCTCGATCTCGTGAAGTCAGGCGTCGGGCTGTCGCTGGCGCGCGATTCCATCGCGCTCGCGCAGGCACACGCGCACGCACTCACCATCGTCGATGGCGTCACCGTGCCGACGCAGCTATCGTTCGTCGCGCTTGCCGAACGTCGCGAGGAACCGGCGATCGCCGCTGCGCTGAAACTCATCGACGCTCAGTGGTCCGTGTAACGCCAGATTCACGATAAGACTGGTACGCTGAGCGACGCCCCACCACCGGAGAGTTCCTTCATGGCACGCAACATCGAAATCAAGGCACGCGCGCATCGGTTCGACGAACTGCGCGAGCGCGCATCCGCGCTTGCCCCCGATGCGCCGCTCGTCTTTCGCCAGCAGGATTTCTTCTACGACGTGCCGACCGGCCGCCTCAAGCTGCGCCAGTTCGACGACGGCACGCCGTCCGAGCTGATCTTCTATCAGCGCGACGATCGCGATGGCCCAAAAGTCTCCTATTACTCCCGCAGTCCGGTGACGAACGCCGAAGCCATGCACGCGCTGCTCGCGCAGGCACTGACGACGCGCGGCATCGTCTCAAAGGAGCGGCATGTCTATTTGGTCGGACGCACGCGCATTCATCTGGACCGGGTGGACGGGCTCGGCGATTTCGTCGAACTGGAAGTGGTGCTAGGCCAGGACGACGACGAGCCGGCGGCCATCAGGAAGCGCACGACATGTTCGCGCGCCTGGGTGTGGCGCAAGCGGACCTGGTGCCGCTCGCGTACGTGGACTTGCTGAATCCCGCTCAGGCCGCGTCGCCGGAAAGGTGATCGAGCGGCAATGGGCCGTTGCGCTTGAACGTCGTCAGAACGATGTTCGAGCGCACGCTGTCCACGCCCGGCACGCGCATCAGCTTTTTCATCACGAAGCCCGACAGCGCGTTCAGATCCGGCGCGACGATGCGCAGCAGATAATCCGCGTCGCCGACGGTCGCGTGACATTCGAGCACCTCGGGCAACGCGTCGATCTCCTGCTGAAACTGTTCGATGACGGTGTCGCCATGATGCTTGAGCTTCAGGCTCGTGAACGCCGTCACGCCGAGGCCGAGTTTCTCGGGGCGCAACATCACGCGATAGCCCTCGATCACGCCCGTCGCTTCGAGCCGCTGCAAGCGCCGCCCGATCTGCGACGGCGATAGCGGCACTTGCTCCGCGAGCTGCTGATGCGTGGCGCGCCCGAAGCGCTGAAGGACATCGAGCAGGGCAAGGTCGAAATGATCGAGTTCCAGCATGATGCGAATGTGCGCGAAAGCGGAAGGAGATGCGACTTTAGCGCATCGCCCGGATGAGCGACGCGCCGCACGATCTTCCGGGCGCGGATTAATACCGGCTTACAGCGCCCGACAAGGTAACAGGCGTATTACGAACTGTGACATCGACGCGAGCCGTTGAACGTCCGATGCATGACCGAATCGCCCCATTGCAAGGCGATCCGAAAGCAGACGTAAGCGGAATCCCGGCGTATCTTTCAGTGATGAAGGCCAATTTTGAACCGCTCGTAAACTGCGTGAACGGTGCAAGATACCGCCTTTCGGACGCGGGTCGGCGTGCGAGTTCGAAGCGGTACAATCAGCAGCGCACAAGGCCCGAAGACGGCAATCGCCCGCGCCGCTCGAACTCAAGCCGCGCGGCGCCGCATGAGAAGTAACGGTTTTGATCCGGCCGACCCCGCGCTATCCCGCCGCATTGCGCGGACCAGAGCGCCGGATCGACTTCAACCCATTGTACTGAGCGACTTCATGCGAATCCTCCTGATCGAAGACGACCGCCCCATCGCGCGCGGCATTCAAAGCAGCCTCGAGCAATCCGGTTTCACCGTCGACATGGTTCACGACGGCATCTTCGCCGAGCAGGCGCTCGCGCAGAACCGCCACGAACTCGTCATTCTCGATCTGGGCTTGCCCGGTATCGACGGCATGACGCTGCTCTCGCGCTTTCGCCAGGGCAATCGCCATACGCCGGTCATCATCCTCACGGCCCGCGACGAACTGCACGACCGCGTGCAAGGCCTTAACAGCGGCGCCGACGACTACATGCTCAAGCCGTTCGAGCCGCAGGAACTCGAAGCGCGCATTCGCGCCGTGATGCGCCGCAGCGGTCCCCACGGCGACGTGCCGCGTCCCGAAGTCACGCTGGGCGGCCTGCGCCTGTCCGGTGTCGATCGCCGCATCTTCAACGACGAGCGTCCGCTCGAACTGTCGCCGCGCGAATTCGCGGTTCTTGAAATGCTGCTGCTGCGTCACGGCCGTGTCGTCAGCAAGGCGCAACTGCAGGATCATCTGACGCACTTCGGCGGCGATCTCGGCGATACCGCTATCGAAGTCTATGTGCACCGCGTGCGCAAGAAGCTCGAGAACACGCGCGTGGAAATCGTGACGGTGCGCGGCTTCGGTTATCTGCTTCAGGAGATCCGGCAGGCGGCGTGATGCATCGGCCACTCTCGCCCTAGAACGCTTTGCGACTTCCCACCCGGCGCGCGGGCGATCAGCGTTTCGCCCGCGAAGACTGGCTCGATCTGGCGCGATCGACGCCCACCCGACCTCCCGCCCCGCCGAGCCTGCGGCGCACGCTGCTGCGCCGTCTCGCCGCGCCGCTGTCGCTGCTCGCGCTGATGTCCGGCCTCATGGCGTACTGGCTCGCGTGGCAGTACACACAGCACGTCGTCGATCGTTCGCTCGCCGATCTCGCCACCGCCATCTCGAAGCAAATCCAGCTCGCGGGCGTCGATGCGCCCGTCACCGTCCCGCCGCTCGCCCAGGCGATGTTCTCCGATCCCGTCGAACAGCTCGTCTATCGCATCAGCACGGGCGACGAGGAAATCGCCGGCGACCCCGACCTTCCACTCACCGGCACGTCCGTGCGGCGCATCCATTACGCGTACGTCTTCGAGACGCACTATCAGGGCACCAGCGTTCGCGCGGCGCAAGTGCGTGTGCCGCAGCAAACCGGCAATCCGATCGTCGTGGAAGTGGCGCAGCGCGTGGGATCGCGGTATCGCATCGCGGTGGAGTTTCTCTTCGCGATCATGATGCCGCTGCTGCTTCTCCTGCTGGCCGGCTGGGTGATCGTGTGGCGCGTCGTGAATCAGCAGTTGAACCCGCTCACCGATCTCGCCGACGCCCTGAACCGGCAGACGCACGTCTCGCTCGAACCGGTCGACGAATCGCATGTGCCGAGCGAAATCCGTCCGCTCACGAGCGCGATGAACGGCCTGCTCGTGCGCCTGCAGACGGCGCTCGATGCGCAGCGCAAATTCATCGCCGATGCCGCGCATCAGTTGCGCACGCCGCTCACAGCCGTGAAGCTGCACGCGGAGCAGGCGCTCAGTTCACGCGATCCCGCAAAGGCGATCGAAGCGGTGAAGGAACTGCGGGCATCGGCGGATCGGGCGGTGCGGCTGTCGAATCAGTTGTTGTCGCTCGCGCGCGCGGAGCCGGGCGAACAGGCCGCGCGCTTCACGGACTTCGATCTCGCCGCGCTCGCGTTCGAAACCGGCGCGGAATGGGTGCCGCGCGCGTTGGCGGCGCGGGTCGATCTGGGCTTTCAGCGCATCGACGATCCTGAAAACGAGCATCCGATGACGATGCGCGGCAACGTCGTGCTCGTGCGCGAAGTGCTCGGCAATCTCATCGACAACGCGCTCAAGTACGTGCCGCCCGCGCGGTACGAAGGCGCGCGCATCACGCTGACGGTCGGCGACTGGCGCGATCCGAAAAACCCGGACGGCGCGCGTTTTGGCGAAGTGGTGATCGAGGACAACGGCCCCGGCGTCCCGGCCGATCAGCAGCCCGATCTGTTCAAGCGCTTCTTCCGTGGCGATGGCCAGAGCGTCGAAGGCGGCGCGGGACTCGGGCTTGCGATCGTGCACGACATCGTCGCGCTGCACGGCGGCACCGTGCATTACGAAGACGCGCCCGAAGGCGGCGCGCGCTTCATCGTACGGATGCCGCTGAAGGCGGAACACGTCGAAGCGCCCGCAACGGCCCCTGCGGAAAAATAAGCGAGGCGCTTACTTTTTTTTCTTGAGCGCGAGCATGGTGCCGCGGCACTTCTTCGCGCCGCAGCGGCACTCGTATTCCTTCTTGAGCTTCTTGGTGATGCGCCCTTCGATCACGAGCCCGTAGTCGTAATTGAGCTCTTCATCCGGCTCGATGTCGCGCAGCGCGTGGATGAACACGCGGCCTTCGACTTCCTCGGCTTCGCAGTTCGGCGCGCACGAATGGTTGATGTACTTCGCGCTGTTGCCATCGATCTTGCCGTCGATCACGCGGCCATCGTCGAGTGCGAAATAGAAGGTGTGATTCGGTTCGTCCGGATTATGCGGATGACGGCGCAGCGCCTCTTTCCACGATATGCGCTCGCCTTTGTATTCCATCACCTTCTCGCCGGCGGCGATCGGCTTCACGGCAAACACGCCCTTGCCATGCACGCCCGAGCGGCGAACGGTGACCCTGCGTGAACTCATCGAACGAATCCCAAGTAACGAATTTCTGTGGAGGCTTCATGCCCGCTTCTTTCCGCACGATGAACGCTTGCGCGGACCGGGGCATAAAAAAACGCGGTGGCCTCGAAGGCGCCGCGTTCAACGGTAACGACGGTATCGTACACTCCCGCGCGCCGGGTTCTCAACTCCGTCGTATCAACGCTGGCCGAACGAGATGTCGCCGAACAGATGCTTCTGCTCGCGCGGTTGCGAGCGCCAGTACTGCGGCGGGGCGCTGACGGTCGCGCCGAGTTCGGCCGCCGCGTGCCACGGCCAGCGCGGATCGTAGAGCATGGCGCGCGCCATCGCAACGAAGTCGGCCTGGCCGCTCGCGATGATCTCTTCCGCGTGCTTCGCCTCGGTAATCAAACCGACCGCGATGGTCGTCACGCCGGTCGCTTCCTTGACGGCCTTGGCGAACGGCGTCTGATAGCCGGGTTCCAGCGGAATCTTCTGTTGCGGCGATACCCCGCCCGACGACACATCGATCCAGTCGACGCCACGCTTCTTCAGTTCCGATGCGAACGCGATCGTATCTTCGATGCCCCATCCGCCTTCCACCCAGTCTGTCGCCGAGACGCGCACGCCGACGGGCTTGTCGCCGGGAAACGCGGCGCGCACGGCATCGAAGATTTCGAGCGGATAACGCATGCGGTTTTCGCGCGATCCGCCGTATTCGTCGGTGCGCTGATTCGCAATCGGCGATAGAAACTGATGCAGCAGATAACCGTGCGCCGCGTGAACCTCGAGCGCGTCGATGCCGAGCCGCGCGGCGCGCCTCGCCGATGCCGCGAACGCTTCCTTGACACGCAGCAGTCCCGCCGTATCGAGCGCGAGCGGCGGGGTTTCGTCGGGCTTATGCGCAATCGCCGATGGCGCGTGCGTCATCCATCCGCCATCCGCGACGGAAATGAGCTGGCCGCCTTCCCACGGCTTGCGGCTCGATGCCTTGCGGCCCGCATGCGCGAGCTGCATCGTCACCGCGATGTTCGAATACTGGCGAATCGCCGCGAGCACCGGCCGCAGCGCCGCTTCGGTGACGTCGTCCCACAAGCCGAGGTCGCCCGGCGTGATGCGTCCATCCGGCTCAACAGCAGTGGCCTCGATGCATAGCATCCCCGCGCCGGACAGCGCCAGATGGCCGAGATGAATCATGTGCCATGCACTGGCTTCGCCGCGCTCGGCGGAATACTGGCACATCGGCGACACGACGATGCGATTGGGAAGCTGCAGACCGCGAAGGGTCCGGGGAGTGAACAGCGCGCTCATGTAGTAAGCCCGTCGCGAAGATGAGCGGTCGAGCATAGCACTGCCTTTTTATGCGTGCAGCGCCGGTACGTCAGCCCGATCGCGCAGCGCCGGGAAAGCGGTCGAGCCACTCGCCGAACATCGCGCGGGCGGCAGTCTCGAGGGCGGCGCCGTGCCGTGCGGTTGCATCGCGCAAGCCGGTGACGGTTGCACCGCCATGCGCGATATCGCCGGGATACGTGATGAGCCAGTTCTCGAATCGATCCGTCAGCACTTCTGCATGGCACTGCAGCGCGAGCACATGCTCGCCCCACGAGAACGCCTGATGAGCGCACGCTTCTGTCGATGCAAGCAGCGTCGCGCCTTCGGGAAGTTCGAACGTATCGCCGTGCCAGTGGAAGACCGGCACGGCATCGAGGTGGCGCAACGGCGACGCGCGCCCCGCTTCCGTCAGCGAAAGCGGCGACCAGCCGAGTTCCAGCCGCCCCGACGAATACACGCGTGCGCCGAGCGCCCGCGCGATCAGTTGCGAGCCGAGACAGATGCCGATAGTGGGAAGCCCCGCTGCTATGCGCTTTTCGAGCATCGACAGCAGCGGAGCGAGATGGGGATACTGCGCGTCTTCATAGGCGCCGATCGGTCCGCCGAGCACGACGAGCAACGACGGGTCGAGCGGATTCGGCGCCGCGATGCGCCCGCGCCCGACGTCGAGATAACGCACGAGATGGCCTCGGTCGCCGAGCACCAGCTCCAGACTGCCGAGGTCTTCGAAATGGACGTGGCGAATCGCCAGGACTTCATGTTTCATCGGCGCTTCCAGGAGTCGACTGCGTGGCCTGGAACGAGAGCCAGGGACGAGCCGCGCCTCGCTGCGAGGCGCGACGGCACAGTCTAACCGACTCGCCGACGCCTCACAGCGCGGAATGCCACCGATATTACCTGCCTAATCTCAGGCGATCTGCGCGAAGACCTTCCAGACTTTCTTCTGCTGACCGAGATCGCCTTCTTCGTATACCGAACAATCGAGACGCAGGTCGGTGTCGGCCATGTCGATCTGAAGGAGCGCGCAGTGATGCGGGACCTTCTTCGGGTTCTTGCTGACCTCGAAGTGCGAGCACGAAAGACACATGCGGTGCGCGGGAATCTGCTGCGCCGCTTCGAGTTGACGAATCGTCTTCAGCAGCGAGCGATAGAACGCCGCCTGTTCGTCCTCGCGCAAGGTGCCGACTGCTTTCGAGAGAAAGTCCGGCCATTGCAGCGCCTTCTTCGCGGCAGTGCGGCCGCGGGCGGTCAGACGAACCGCCAGCGCGCGGCCGTCGTCGATGGCGCGGCGCTTTTCGACGAGCCCCTTGCCTTCGAGCGTGCTGACGGCATCGCTCGTCGTCGCGGCGGTCAACGCGGTTTCACGCGCGATCTCGCCAAGGCGCATCGGCCCTTTACGCTGCATCAGCAGCACGAGAATCTCACCTTGGGTCGGCGTGAGCCCCGCTCCTTCCGCCCACTCCCAAGCCTGGCTGCGCATCGCGGTGCTCAGCCTCAGCAGGCCGTGGGTCACCCGCCCCGTCGCCTGCTCTCCGTAAACGCCTTCACTCATAATATTTCGCTTGTTTTCCGCTTTATGGGTTTCGACGGCATGTTCGCCTGCAACTGCGAACCCCTCGCCCCGAAAGCCGCCCCGACTCACTTTGCCCGTTCGTCGGGATAACTCCCGGTTCGTGGTCCCCGCCGTCTCAAAATTCAGGCGTACCAAGCCAATTCGCTTTGCCTGAAAGGGGACATTGCCACCCTCTTCGTTTTGCGCCTTCTTTTACCAGCCGTGGCGCTCTTTCGCCGACTATACCCCGCCGCCGGGAAAGTCGCCATTCTAAGCGACTGAGACGAAACGTACACCTTAATTATCCACGCAAACCTGTGGATAACCCGTGGAAAAGCGGCTTATTTCGTCGTGAGTGTATTTTCGGTAACCATCGGTACTGTACGGCAGACCACGTTCGGAGTCCGTTGCAGGCCTCCCGGCAAGGAAGCTGCGGCAAACCGCTCGATGTTGGGTCTATCATTTGAGTAACCGACGGCAACACATTCGTTTCGTTACCGACTATTACTCAGGTATACGGACGCTGGATGCAAACCTTAAGGATGCCATTCGGCTTTACGCTAAATCGCGCGGCGAGCAATTGAATTGCCATCGACATGCACGCGTTTCATACAGAGTGATGCCTCAAACAAAAAAGGCTGCCCGGAATCACTCGGGCAGCCTTCTTCGATTGTCGCTAAAGCGGGTAATGCGGCTACGGTCTCAAGCGCGCCATTGCAGGCATTGCTGGCGGACGGCTTCGTGCAAGGACTTCTCCTTGTCGAATACGCCGCGCAGCCACGACGCATCGTTGACGCCGCCGCGCGCGATATCCGCGACCTGCGCGAGCGCCGCTTGCGAACCGAGCGCTTCGGCGTGCGGCGCGAGCACGTCGAGCGTCGCGAGGATGTCCTCGGCGATGGTGTGCCGCTCGCCCGTCTGCGGATGGATGCACGTGCCTTCCAGTCCGAAGCGGCATGCCTCGAAGCGGTTGAACGTGTAGACCAGGTAATCGTCTTCTCTGGGCGTCAGCGGCTTGTCGAGCAACAGATAACGCGACAAGGTCTGAATGTAGCAAGCGATGGCCGCGGCGCGATCCACCGACAGCGGCGTGTCCATCACTCGAACTTCGATCGTGCCGAAACCGGGCTTGGGCCGAATGTCCCAGTAGAAGTCCTTCATGCTGTTGACGACGCCCGTGTTGACCATCTTCGAAAAGTACTCTTCGAAGCTATCCCACGTAAGCACGAACGGCGCGCGTCCCGACAGCGGAAACGCAAACACGGAATTCAGCCGTGCCGAGTGAAAGCCCGTATCGACGCCCTGAATGTACGGCGACGAAGCCGACAATGCGATGAAATGGGGGATGTAGCGCGACATCGCGTGCAGCAGAAACAACGCGCTGTTCGGGTCCGGGCAACCGATATGCACGTGCTGTCCGAACACGGTGAACTGCTTGGCGAGATAGCCGTACAGCTCGGAGATGTATTGAAAGCGCGGCGCGTCGTAGATCTGCCGATCGCTCCATTGCTGGAACGCATGCGTGCCGCCGCCCGCGAGCCCGACGTTCAGTTGATCGGCGGCAGCGATAAGCGTGTCGCGAATCTTGCGCAGATCGGTGACGGCCTGCTCGTGCGTCGTGCAGATGCCCGTCGAAAGCTCGATCATGCTTTCGGTGATTTCCGGCGTGATGTTGCCGGGAATCTTTTCGTCCTTGATGAGCCGCATCAGGTCGGACGCGGCGCGTGTCAGATCATAGTCGTGCGTATTGACGACCTGGATCTCCAGTTCCACGCCGAACGTGAACGGCTCGGAGTTGATGAATGGTTCGAGTGCCATGACGCCTCTTGTTGATCAATGCATGAGCGGCCGCGCGCGCTTACTCGCGGCGCTCGCCAACCGCCGACAAACTACGGTAAACCACGAAGGGCGTCGCGATCTGCAGCACGACGATCGAGCACATGACGATCGCGCGCAAGGTCGGGTCGTAGTCGGGATAGAGCACGTACATGTCGTCGACGAGCAAGTACGCGAGCGCCGACATCGGCGTCAGCGCGACGCCGAGCGCCGCCCCCTGCTTCCAGTTCAGTCCGCTCGGCTTCGCGAAGATCATCACGCCGACGAGCTTGCCGATCACGCGCGCGACGATCAGCCCCAGCGCGGCCACTCCGCCCAGCGCGATATCGCGCCAGTGGAACGAAGTCAGTGTCAGCGCGAACAGAATGACGGTGAGAAGCCATCCCGCCGAGCCGAAATGCGACGGCCACAACTGCGGCCGCTCGTCGGCATTCTTCACGATGATGCCCGCGGCGAGCAGCGCGAGGATCGTCGAAAGCTTGAAGATGTGCGCGACCGCGATGGCCAGCAGCACGAGGCCGAACAGCGCGACGAACGAATGCTCGTCGTTCGCGTTGAGACGCCGGTAAAGCAGGTTGCACGCGCGCGCCAGCAGGAAGGCCAGCACGAGCGAGCCGAGCAGCAAATACAGCGGCTGAAGAATCGTCGCGAACGTGTTGCCGTAGATTTCCTGATGCAGCACGCCCGCCGCGAGCTTTTCGACGATCACCGCGTACATGCTGTTGAGCGCGGTCAGCGTCATGAGCCGCTGCGTGACCTGGCCTTCGGCGCGCAGTTCGGTTTTGAGCTGGATGACCATCGCGGGCGACGTGGCCATCGCGATCGCGGCGATGACGATCGAGGGCATCGTGGGCACGTTGGCGAGCATCAGCGCGATCAGCACGAGGATGAACGTCAGCGTCGATTCCGCGATGCTCGACAGAATCAGATAAGGATTGCGGCGGATCCAGCGAAGGTCGAGCCGTCCGCCGAGTTCGAAAAGCAGCAATCCGAGCGCGACATCGAGCAGCGGACGTGACAGGCCGCCCGCGCTGGCGTCGATGACGCCGAGACCGGCGTTGCCCGCGATCAGGCCGATCACCGCATAGCCCGTGATGCGCGGCAGACGCCATGCGCGCCACAGCAACTCTCCGGCGAGACCCGCCGTGACCAGCGCGAGACCGGCCCACAGGATGGCGTCGGGTTCGAGCGGCCACGCGGGAAGAAATGAAAATGCCGAATTCATCTTATGGGCTTCTCCTTCGTTGCTTCAGCAGAGGACACGCTCGGTCGCGCGGGGCCGCGCGTCACAGCGAGACTCGCGGGAGACGCCGACACGCGCTACCCGATAACGACTGAGCGTAAGTTCATTCAGGCCAAACGAACTTGACCGAACACGGCGTCACGGTTCAGCCGTGTACGACTTGATGACGCGTCCGGCTCGAGCTGACTGGCTTGCTCGCATCCTGGCTCTCCGAAAGCACTGCGATGCGCCGCGCGCGAGCGCTGGCCGAACTTGGTAAACGACGTTGCGGCTTGGTGATCGGATTGTCGTTCCGCAAGCATCGTTCCATTGAAGCGCTCGCCGGCTGACCGGCGCGACGCAGGAAGAAGCGCGATTGTGCCACACGCCGGACCCTGCGACCGAACTGCAATCCCATGATTCGTAAGAAGTAAAAGCGACTGCTGCCCGATTCGCGGTGGAAATTCCAACCGGTCGGGCTTCGGGTTTTCCGCTGCCGATGGCGTCGTCTTCAGGTGTTTACAGGTTTACTGTATGTATACGTAGTAGTAGTTAACAAGGCCCCGCCGCTTCTGTGGACAACTCCTGTTTACCGATACGGTTCAACGAGATGCGCACCAGAGAACCACGCGGTAAACATGTTCGCGCCGGGCCGTTAACACGGAACAACTTTCAGCCGTCCGACCGGTGCCAGCGGCTTGTCCCGTTTACGTGCACAACGCGTTCACAGCTCTTCTCGGCGCTATTCGCCGGGTTATCCACAGCGTCACGAGGATAACTGCGGCGCGAAGATCGCTCCGTGACGTAACGCTCGCAGAAGGAATCGCGCCGGGTCGATGGCTTCGGCCAGCTCGCGTTCGATCGGCCACGGCTCGCCTTCGATCTGCGAAGCGATGAGTTCCGCCGCCAGCGTCGCCCACACGAGGCCACGCGAGCCGAACGCGAACGCGCCGTACAGCCCTTCGACGCGCGGCAAGTCGAGCGGCCACGCGCCGGACAGCCGTTGCGCGTCGCGGCGAGCGGCGGTTTCGTCGGCGAGTTGACCAATCATCGGCATGCGATCGCTCGTCACGCAGCGAAACGCCACGCGTCCGTGCGACGCGGATACGTCCCGAAGCGCCGGCAGCATCCGGCCGACGCGCTCCACGTTCTCCCGATGTCCGGCGTCGCGCAGGCCGGGGTCGGTGTCGTCGATGTCGTAGGTCGCGCCGATCAACGTGCGGCCGTCGCTCAACGGCACCGCGTATCCCTCGCCGATAATCGGCACGCGCAGCCCATCGAGCGAGCCCGCGTCGAGCAGCGAAAGCTGGCCGCGCACGCCGCGCGTCGGCTCGCCGTAGAGGCCGGCGAGGCGTGCTGCATCGTGCGCGTTCGCCAGCACGACGACCGGCGCTTTCGCGATCAGTGCGCCGCTCGCATCGAACGCCTGCCAGTCCCGTCCGTCGTGCCCGATGCGCGCCACTTCCGTGTTCATGCGCGCGGTGAGCGCATCGCCGGCGGCGGCCAGTTGCGCCGCGCAGACAGCGGCCGGCGAAATGGCGCCGCCGCGCGGAAAGAACCATCCGCCGCGTGCGACATCGACGCCCGCCACCCGCGATGCTTCGTCGCGCGTCATCGCGGTGACGTAATCGCGCGGATAGCCGAATCGTTCGATGGCGTCGGCGAGCGCGTCCGCATCGTCCGGCGTATCGGCGATTTGCAGGAGGCCCGCGCGACTGCGCTGCAAGTCGTGGCCGGCGGCCTCGAGCGCAGACCATCGGCGAAGCGCGTGAAGAAAACCGGCGCGCGTCAGGCGGGCGGCGACGCTGTCGTCGCGCCAGACAATCGGGTGAAAGACGCCAGCCGGATTCCCCGATGCATCCCGCGCGGGCGATGAATGGCGGTCGATCAGCGTGACGCGCCATCCGCGAGACGTGAGCGCCGATGTCATCGCGCAGCCCGCGAGTCCCGCGCCGATCACGATCGCGTCGCGCGCCGGCGCGTTGCATGCAACCGGCGGATCGTGACGGCGCACCCGCCAGCGCGGTGCGAAGCGGCCCGTTATGCCGTCAGGCGTCGCGTGGCAATCGAATCCGGAACTTGCCAGCGTCTTGAGTAAAGCCGCTTTCGCAGGCTCGGGTGCCGAAGCCGAAAGCGTCGCGGCATCGGCGGCGAAGCGCGCGAGCGTTTTGCACAGCTTGCGCGGATCGTCGTGTTGCGATGCATCGAAGTGGATGGCATCGGCGCGCAGCCACAGTTTCGACAGCAGGTCGGCGTCGTCTTCATCGCCGATGGCGAGCGTCAGCACGACGCGCCCGGCATCGAACTCCAGGCGATGCACGCCTGGCGTGCGCATCGGCAAGGCTTCGCCGAGTTCGGCTGAAAGCGCGTCTTCGTATTCGTGGACGGTGAGCGGCGCGATCGCCACCAGATGCAGACGCTCGCTTCGCGCGCTGGATTCGCGCCACAGACGCCACACGGCGAGCAAGGCGTCGTGACTGCCGATACGCGCATCGGCCGCGAGGAAGGTGAAGATGCGCCTGTTCTTCCAGCGTGCAGGAAGATCGTGAAAGGCGAGAAGCGGCGAAGAGTGAGTCATGCGTCGAGCGGCGTGTTGGGGCAAACATGACACTGTATCGCCGGAAGTCGGAGCGGGCCGCACGCGATGGCTCGCGACCCGTCCGGGCGCGCCAAACCCAATACGGACAAGCGTTTTCACGCTAAACGTTGGCAAAAACCAACGCGCGTTCGCGACTCGAACGCGCACTCCGCGGGCGTGCGCCGGCGCGCGAAGATTGCGCGCCAAAAATCCGTCGGCAACCCCTGGTTACATAAGGGTAAATCTTTGAAACCCTTATCCTGATTGGGTTTGCGCTGCGCTATCATACGAAGCGCCGCGTTCGAAGGCGGCGCGAGACTTTGATGTAAGGCAATGCAGACGAAGCGGTGCGAAACCGCGCCGCTTCGCCGGACGGGCAGGCCACAAGGCCGCCCCTACTCGACTGCAGGGCTTGCGCACGTATAATCGGCGCGTTCGCGCTGTTCGTGTCAACCTAAACTGATAAAGGAACCTTAATGAACAAACAGGAATTGATCGACGCCGTAGCCGCCCAAACTGGCGCAAGCAAGGCTCAAACCGGCGAAACGCTCGACACGTTGCTCGAAGTGATCAAGAAGGCTGTCTCGAAAGGTGACGCGGTTCAGTTGATCGGTTTCGGCAGCTTCGGTTCGGGAAAGCGCGCAGCGCGCACCGGCCGTAACCCGAAGACCGGCGAATCCATCAAGATTCCGGCGGCAAAGACGGTCAAGTTCACGGCTGGCAAGGCATTCAAAGACGCAGTCAACAAGAAGTAAGCTGTCTGCCGTGTGGCGCTTCCCGCTCCGTTGCGCAGCGCCTCGCAGCGCCTGTTGGTCAGGTTCTTCCGCATGTGCGGAGATAAGCTGGAGACCATGAGAATTTAGAAACCCGCCTTCGGCGGGTTTTTTTATTTGCTCAGTGCCGGTGATCGTCGCAATCGCAGCCGGGGCCGTGGTCGTGGTCATCGTGGCCGCCGTGCTCATGGTCATGATCGTGTTCTTCCACGTCCCACGCCGGGAACGGATCGCTGAAGCGTTGCCAGCCATCCGCTCCGAGCGCCCATTCTTCGTCGGTCAGCAGGCATGCGTCGAACCTGCGCTGCCACGCATCGGCATCCAGATCCAGGCCGATGAGCACCAGCTCCTGCCGCCTGTCGCCGATGCTGTTGTCGTCGGGATCGCCGAACCATTCCGCGACGATCTCCGCTTCCAGCTCGGGGTCATCGGTCGGCCATTCGCTGCGATCCTGCGCCGCCCACCACACGCCCGCCGGGCCATGACGCAGCGTCCCGCCCGCCTGCGACAACGATCCGCCCACGACACTGCGCGTCGCGAGCCAGAAGAAACCCTTCGCGCGCAGCACGCCGGGCCATTCCTGATGCAGCAGATTCCAGAGCCGTTCCGGATGAAACGGCCGGCGCGCGCGATACACATAGTGGCCGACGCCTGAATCGCCGGCATCGGATGTCTCGTCGCCGTTGAGAATCGAGAGCCAGCCGGGCGCGCTCGCCGTCGCATCGAAGTCGAAGCGGCCAGTGTCGACCAGCTCATCGAGCGGTGCATTGCCGAACTCAGCGCGAATCTGCACGGCGCGCGGATTGAGACCGCGCAGCACGCGCGCCACTTTGTCGAGTTCTGCTTCGCCGACGAGATCGGTCTTGTTCAACACGATGACATCGCAGAATTCGATCTGCTCGACGAGCGTTTCGACGACCGTCTTGCCTTCGTCATGCGCTTCGTCGCCGATAGCGATGCCGCGTTCCGCCAGCGAACCTGCCGATGCGTAATCGCGCATGAAGCTCGACACATCGACGACGGTCACGAAGGTATCGAGACGCGCGCGGCCGGCGAGCGCGGACTCGTCGTCATCGGCGAAAGCGAGATGCTCGGCGATGTCCATCGGGTTATCGACGCCCGCCGATTCGATCACGATGGCATCGAAGCGCTGCTGCGCCGCGAGATCGACGATTGCCTGTTCCATGTCGTGCAGCGACTGGCCGGCGATCGTGCCGATGCGCACGTCCTGCTGATTGGCGAGCAACGCGTCGACGAGCGTGGACTTGCCCGCGCCGATGAAGCCCGAAAGCACGGTGACTGGCAGGGGTGTCTGGTTCATTGCGGGCGATCAGTGGAAGGGCTGCGGGGGCGTCGAGACGCCTGGAAGCGACGATTCTGCATCAAAAATGCAGCGAAGGCGGCGCTTGCGGCCGCGGCCCGTCGACGCCCGGATTTACTTGGCGGCTTGCAGCAGCTTCCAGCGCCGCAGAATCTCGATGATCTGCGCCGAGTACTTGTCGCGCAGCGCAGGTGTTTCGGAATGGTAAGCACCGACCGCCTGCCACGAATTGCCATACTTGTTCATCTTCTGGCGTAGATGCCACGCGGCGACGTAGACGCTCTTGCACGGCTCCATCAGTGTGCCGCTCGAGATGCCGTATTGGGACAGCGTGTTCAGATGGATGGAGTTGATCTGCATCAGCCCGTAGTCCGTCGAGCCGTTGGCGTTCTTGTTGATGGCGTCGGGCTTGTTGTGCGATTCCTGCCAGGCGATGGCGCGCAGTATGAGCGGATTCACCTTTTGATACTTCGCCGCTTCGTCGAAGCAGTCGGCATGCGCCGCGCCGGCCGCCAACATCGCGCCGAACGCCATCACAGGTAATCGCAGGAATCTCTTCATTGTCTATCTACTCCATCCGCCGATGCGGAACGTCATACCGCCGACGCGACGCATGCGCGCCGTCGCCAGAAACCCATGTTCGAGCCGGGCCGGTGTCGGGAAAACCCGTGTGCCGGGCACGTGCCGGCCAAGCCGAACCGCCCGTATGATACCGGCTGACGTTTGAGGCCATAAGTTAGCTAGCCGACATAGGTCGGACACAATGCGCGAAGCGGATCGGCCGCGACCATGGACGGTTGCCAATACGCAGCTAAACGTATGAATAATAAAGTGTTGTATACGCGTTACAATTCGGCTCCCGCGCAAATTCGACTGAGTCGACGGAAGCCGCCTGACGGTATATCGGCAAGTTTCTGGAATGCTTCAACGGCGGCGGGAATCACTCGGCACGCAGCCGGCTGCAGCCATTACGTCAGCGAATTGGAATAAATTCGTTACGCAAAGCTGCTATCGTCACATTTTTATAAATAATCGTGGTGGGGCGGACACGCTCGCACCTCGGTCGGCAGCGCCGTCGGAATCATTGGCGCCGCCTTAGCCGGTTAATTTTTGTAGGCCGGCTCAGACATCACATCCATGAGAAGACAACCTATGGCACTGCGTCGCCACGCGACGGCACTGCTGGCGGCGGGACTTATCGTCACGCAAGCCGCGCACGCGCAAGTGACGTTGAATTTCGTCAACGCCGATATCGACCAGGTCGCGAAGGCGATCGGCGCCGCTACCGGCAAAACCATCATCGTCGATCCCCGTGTGAAGGGGCAGCTCAACCTCGTCTCCGAGAATCCGGTGCCCGAGGAGCAGGCGCTGAAGACGCTGCAGTCGTCGTTGCGCATGCAGGGCTTCTCGCTCGTGCAGGATCACGGCGTGTTGAAGGTCGTGCCCGAAGCCGACGCCAAGCTGCAAGGCGTGCCGACGTACGTCGGCAATGCGCCCGGCGCGCGCGGCGATCAGGTCATCACGCAGGTCTTCACGCTGCGCAATGAATCGGCGAACAACCTGCTGCCGGTGCTGCGCCCGCTGATCTCGCCGAACAACACGATCGCCGCCTATCCCGCGAACAACACGCTCGTCGTGACCGATTACGCCGATAACGTGCGGCGCATCGCCGGCATCATCGCGGGCATCGATACGGCGGCGGGCCGCGAAGTCGATGTCGTCTCGCTGAAGAACGCGAACGCCATCGACGTCGCCGAGCAGATGAACAAGCTGCTCGATCCCGGCACGATCGGCAGCACCGACGCGACGCTCAAAGTCACCGTCACGCCCGACGCGCGCACCAATTCGCTGATGTTCCGCGCGTCCAGCAGCGCGCGGCTCGCGGCTGCGAAGGCACTGGCGAAGAAACTGGATGCGCCCACGTCCGAGCCCGGCAACATGCACGTCGTCGCGCTGCGCAACGCCGACGCGACGCGTCTTGCCAAAACGCTGCGCGCGATGCTCGGCAAGGGCGGCGGCGGGTCGGACAACACTTCCGGC
Source organism: Caballeronia grimmiae (assembly GCF_022879615.1). Taxonomy (NCBI): domain Bacteria; kingdom Pseudomonadati; phylum Pseudomonadota; class Betaproteobacteria; order Burkholderiales; family Burkholderiaceae; genus Caballeronia; species Caballeronia grimmiae. Next base: position 43,805 of record NZ_CP084271.1, on the reverse strand, counting down.
AGTTCGGGCTCGAACACGTCGAACTCGTTCGGACAAAGCGGCCTCGGCAACTCGTCCACCTCGACGGGCTCCGCCGGCATGCCGCCGCTGCCTGGCGGCATGAGCAGCAGCAGTTCGGGCATGGGCAACAATCCGATGTCCGGCTCGGGCGGCAATCGCGACAGCAGCTTCTCGTCGAACAAGGACAGCGAGAGCGGCAACGATACCGGCAGCGGCGGCGGCATGATCCAGGCAGATTCCGCGACGAATTCGCTGATCATCACGGCAGCGGACCCGGTTTATCGCAACTTGCGCTCGGTCATCGACCAGCTCGACGCCCGCCGCGCGCAGGTCTATATCGAAGCGCTGATCGTCGAGCTTTCCGCGACGACGGGCGCGAATCTCGGCATCCAGTGGCAAGGCCTGCTGCTCTCGAACGGCGGCAACAACGCGCTCTACGGCAGCTCGAGCTTCGGCTCCGGCAACACGAACATCTTCGATCTGACCGTGCAGGGCAATGCGATCGCGCAAAACCCCTCCGCCATCACGTCGACGACCGGCCTGCTCGCCAACGGCCTGAACATCGGCCTGCTGCATCGTTTCGGCAATTTGTTCGGTCTGGGCGGGCTGTTGCAGGCGCTGTCGACGTCGTCGGATGCGAACATCCTCTCCACGCCGAATCTGATCACGCTCGACAACGAGGAAGCGAAGATCGTCGTCGGCCAGAACGTGCCGGTGGTCACGGGCTCGTATGCCACGCCGACTGCGAACGCGGCCACGTCGGTGACGGCGTTCAACACGTTCGACCGGCGCGACGTCGGCGTGACGCTGCACGTGAAGCCGCAGATCACGGACGGCGGCGTGCTCAAGATGCAGATCTATCAGGAAGACTCGAGCGTCGATGCCTCGACCAAGACGGATCCGGGCGGCGTGACCATCAACACGCGTTCGGTGCAATCGACCATTCTTGCCGACGACGGCGAAATCGTCGTGCTCGGCGGCCTGATGCAGGACCAGTACAACAACAACAACAGCAAGATTCCGCTGCTCGGCGACATTCCTTTCATCGGCAGCCTGTTCCGCAGCGAAAGCAAGACACGCACGAAAACGAACCTGATGGTGTTCCTGCGTCCGGTCATCGTGCGCGACCAGTCCACGGCCACGCAGATCGCGAACTCGCGCTACGACTATTTGCGTCAGCAGCAATACGGATCGACCACGGATAACCGCCTCATCAAGGATCAGAACGTGCCGATGATGCCGCCGAAGCCGCTCGGTCCGAGCGAAGGCGGTGGCGCTCCGGCCCAGAATCTGCTCGACTGGAACAATCTGACGCGCGGCGTGCCGAGTTCGACGCTGCCGCAGGACCCGAACGCCGGCCCAGCGCCGCAGCCGTATCAGCAGGCGCCGCAGAGCACGTATCCGGCGCCCGCCAACGGCGCGACGAACGCGATGCCCGGCAACGCGGCGACCAACGCCATGCCGGGCAACGCGGCGACGAACAACTACGCGGTGCCGAACAATGCGCCGAGCGCGCGGCCGCTCGACAGCAGTCCGACAGGAGCCCGACCGTGAACACGGTGAACGCGGTAGTCGAAAGCACGAACCCCATCGCCGATGCAGCAGCGCACGGGGCCGCCACGGCCGCGTCGCCGCTTGCCGCGCGGCTCGTGCCCTACGGCTTCGCGCGAAGCGGGCAGATTCTGCTCGCGCATCAGCACGCGGACAACATCGAAGTGTGGATCAGCGAGCGCACGAGCGACGCCGCCCTCGCGGAAGTCGCGCGCAATTTCGGCGCGCTGTCGATCGTGCGCAAGTCCGCCGACGAACTCGCCGCGGCGATCAACTCGGCTTACGCCCGCAACGACGGCAGCGCCGCGCAAGTGGTCGGCGAAGTGGAAGGCGAAGTCGATTTGTCGCGTCTGATGCAGGACATTCCGGAAGTCGAAGACCTGCTGGAATCCGAAGACGACGCGCCGATCATCCGCATGATCAACGCGCTGTTGACTCAGGCGGCCCGCGAACAGGCGTCGGATATTCATATCGAGCCTTTCGAGAACGCGTCGGTGGTGCGGTTTCGCGTCGACGGCACGTTGCGCGATGTCGTGCGTCCGAAGAAGGCGCTGCACGGCGCGCTGATCTCGCGGATCAAGATCATGGCGCAGCTCGATATCGCCGAGAAACGCTTGCCGCAGGATGGCCGCATCACGTTGCGCGTCGGCGGCCGTCCGGTCGATGTGCGCGTGTCCACGCTGCCGACCGGCCACGGCGAACGCGCGGTGCTGCGTCTGCTCGAAAAGGACGCGCAACGCCTGAATCTCGAAACGCTCGGGATGGCGCGCGACACGCTCGTCAACTTCGACAAACTGATCGGCAAGCCGCACGGCATCGTGCTCGTGACCGGTCCGACCGGCTCCGGCAAGACGACCACGCTGTACGCGTCGATGTCGCGGCTCGAGACGACGACCACCAACATCATGACGGTGGAAGACCCGATCGAATACGACTTGTCGGGCATCGGTCAGACGCAGGTGAACGAGCGCATCGGCATGACGTTCGCGCGGGCGCTGCGCTCCATTCTTCGTCAGGACCCGGACATCATCATGATCGGGGAAATTCGCGACCTCGAAACCGCGCAGATCGCGGTGCAGGCGTCGCTGACCGGTCACCTGGTGCTCGCGACGCTGCACACGAACGATGCGGCATCCGCCGTCACGCGTCTCACCGATATGGGCGTCGAACCGTATCTGCTGGCGTCGTCGCTGCTCGGCGTGCTCGCGCAGCGGCTCGTGCGCCAGCTGTGTCCGGTCTGCAAGGAAGAGCGCGAGGACGAGAACGGCGTGAAGCACTGGCATCCGGTCGGTTGCGACCGATGCGGCCAGTCCGGTTACGTAGGCCGTCGCGGCGTGTACGAACTGCTGCTGATCGACGACGAGATCCGCCCGCTGATCCATCGCAACGCCGCCGACGCCGAGATTCTCGCGGCCGGGCGCGCACAAGGCATGCGCACGCTGCGCGAGGACGGCAACCGCTGGCTGGCGGCGGGCGTGACATCGCTCGAAGAAGTGCTGCGCGTGACCGGTGGCGATTAAGGGCGGAGCGTAACGTATGCCAGCTTTCCGTTTCGAAGCGATCGACCACGCGGGCAAGACGCAGACCGGCGTTCTCGATGCCGACAGCGCCCGCGCCGCGCGCAGCCAGTTGCGCACGCAAGGACTGACGCCGCTGGTCGTCGAGGCCGCCGGCACGCGCACGCGCGGCGAGCGGCAGCAGCGCCTGTCGCTGGGGCGTCGGCTGTCGCAGCGCGAGCAGGCCATCCTGACGCGCCAGCTCGCGAGCCTGCTGATCGCCGGCCTGCCGCTCGGCGAAACGCTCGCGGTGCTGACGGAGCAATCGGAGCGCGATTACATCCGCGAACTGATGGCCGCGATCCGCGCCGAAGTGCTCGGCGGCCATTCTTTCGCCAACGCGCTCGCGCAGCATCCGAAGGACTTCCCGGAGATTTATCGCGCGCTGGTGGCGGCGGGCGAGCATACCGGCAAGCTCGGGCTCGTGCTGTCGCGTCTCGCCGATTACATCGAGCAGCGCAATGCGCTGAAGCAGAAGATCATTCTGGCGTTCACGTATCCGGGCATCGTGACGATCATCGCGTTCGGCATCGTCACGTTCCTGTTGAGCTATGTCGTGCCGCAAGTGGTGAACGTGTTCGCCAGCACGAAGCAGGCGCTGCCCTTCCTCACCGTGATGATGATGGCGCTGTCCGCGTTCGTGCGCAGTTACTGGTGGGCGGTGTTGATCGCCGTCGCGGTGTTTGCGTGGCTCGTGCGGCGCATTCTGTCGCGGCCCGGACCGCGCCTCGCGTTCGACCGCTGGCTGCTGACCGCGCCGCTCGTCGGGAAGCTGGTGCGCGGCTATAACACGGTGCGCTTCGCCAGCACGCTCGCCATTCTGACCGCCGCCGGCGTGCCGATCCTGCGTGCGTTGCAGGCCGCGGGCGAAACACTGAGCAACACGGCGATGCGCAATAACGTCGACGACGCCATCGTGCGCGTGCGCGAAGGCTCGTCGCTATCGCGCGCGCTCGGCAACACGAAGACGTTTCCGCCCGTGCTCGTGCATCTGATCCGCTCGGGCGAAGCGACCGGCGACGTCACCACGATGCTCGATCGCGCTTCCGAAGGCGAATCGCGCGAACTCGAACGCCGCACGATGTTCCTCACGAGCCTGCTCGAACCCTTGCTGATCCTGGCGATGGGCGGCGTGGTGCTGGTCATCGTGCTCGCGGTGATGCTGCCGATCATCGAACTGAATAATCTGGTGCAGTAATGAACGCCCTGCAAACCCGTCTGCTCACGCTTGCCGCCCTCGCGCTCTTTTGCGTGACGGTGACGTACTGGGTCGTCACGCTGACCTCGCGCCAGACCGCGCCGCTGCCCGCCGCCGCCGCGACGCGCACGCCATCGGTCGAGCAGGCCGCGACCATCTTCGGCGGGCAACTGGAGCGTCAGGCGAATTCCGACGTGCATCTGTTCGGCATCCTCGCGCTGCAGGGCGGCGCGGCGGCCATCGTCAGCTACGGCGGCGAACCGGCGCGCGCGGTGTCGCTCGGCAGCGCGCTCACGCAGGGCGTGAAGCTGTCGGAGGTGCGGCCGCGCTCGATCATCATCGAACGCAACGGCGCGAAGTCGGAAATCTTCCTGCCGCCGATGCCGCCCGGACCGACGATCTACGTGCGCTGATGCGCGCGTTGACTGCGGTCACGGCGCGGCGGGCGCGGATGGATAGAATGCCCGGCGGCTTCCATTATGTGTAAGCCGCTTGTCCTTTAATCAAAGCGGGCGCAAGCCCAGAATCAACCACGAGGTAGCACTCATGCAAATGTGGACTCAACGCCGCATGCAAATCACCCGGGCGCAGGCCCAGGGGCGTCGTCAACGCGGTTTCACGCTCATCGAAATCATGGTCGTGATCGCGATTCTCGGCATTCTCGCCGCGCTCATCGTGCCGAAGATCATGAGCCGTCCGGACGAAGCGCGCCGCGTCGCCGCGAAGCAGGACATCGGCACCGTCATGCAGGCGATGAAACTGTACCGGCTCGACAACGGCCGCTATCCGACGCAAGAGCAAGGCTTGCGCGCGCTGGTCGAGAAGCCGTCGACCGAGCCGGTGCCGAACAACTGGAAGGACGGCGGTTATCTGGAGCGTCTTCCGGCCGATCCGTGGGGCGGCCAGTATCAGTATCTGAATCCGGGCGTGCACGGCGAAATCGACGTGTTCAGCTACGGCGCGGATAACAAGGCGGGCGGCGACGGCAACGATGCCGACGTCGGCTCGTGGCAATAGCCATTGCGTAGTTGAGAGATCAGCGTGAACGGGCATCGAAAAGCGCGTCGTCAGGCAGGTTTCACGCTGCTGGAAATGCTCGTCGTGCTGGTGATCGCCGGCTTGCTCGTGTCGCTCGCGTCGCTGCAGCTCACGCGCAATCCGCGCACCGATCTGAACGAAGAGGCGCAGCGGCTTGCGCTGCTGTTCGAATCGGCGGGCGACGAAGCGCAAGTGCGCGCGCGTCCCATCGCCTGGCAGCCGACCGACGGCGGGTTTCGCTTCGACATCCGCACCGAGGACGGCTGGCGTCCGCTGCGCGACGACCTGCTGCGCGCGCGGCGCTGGGAGGGCGGCGTGACCGGCGTGACCATCCAGTTTCTCGATTCCGACAAGTCGGTGAGCCGCCTGATCTTCGGCACGGAAGCCATCGATACGCCGATGGAGATCACGCTCGTCTCGGCGGCGGGCCGCGCGACGATCATCGGCAGCGGCAATGGCCGCTTTCAGGTGCGGTGATGCACACGCGACGCCAAACCTCCGGCTTCACGATGATCGAAGTGCTCGTCGCGCTGGCGATCATCGCGGTGGCGCTCGCGGCGTCGCTGCGCGCGGTCGGCTCGCTCGCGACGGGTGAAGCGGACTTGCATCGGCGGCTGCTCGCGGGCTGGAGCGCGGACAACGAACTCGCGCAGCTTCGCCTGTCGCACGTGTTTCCGGATATCGGCTCGCGCTCGTTCGATTGCTCCCAGGGCAACCTGAAGCTCGTCTGCACGCAGCGAGTCACCGCGACGCCGAACCCGATTTTCCGGCGCGTCGAAATGTTCGTCTCGACGCCAGGCCGCTCGGGCAATCTCGCGCAAATGGTCACGGTGGTGGCGAATGAAACGAATCGCTCGCTCTGAGGCCCGGCGCAGCGGCCAGCGGCAGCGCGGTTTTACGCTGCTCGAAATGCTGATCGCGATTGCGATTCTCGCGGTCATCGCGGTGCTGTCGTGGCGCGGACTCGATTCGATCATCCGCTCGCGTGCAACCATCACCAATTCGATGGAAGACGAGCGCGTGGTCGCGCAGCTATTCGACCAAATGCGCATCGACGCGCGCCAGGCCGCGACCGACGACGAAGCCGGTCAGCCCGCCGTGTCGCTCGGCAACGGCTCGCTGCAAATCGTGCGCGGCGTGTTTGCGCCGAACACGGCGCCGCGCTTGCAGGTGGTGCGGTATCGGCTGTCGAGCGGGCGCATCGTGCGGTATGCGTCGCCGCCGCTTGAAAACGTCGGCGAAGTGCGGCGCGCGCTGTCATCGGGCGATACCGCCGATGGCTGGAGCGCCGTGCCGCTGATGGGCGGCGTCGGGTCGCTGGCGGCGCGCGTCTACATTCCGCAGAAAGGCTGGACGACGCGAATGGCCGACGTGCTCTCGCAGATCAACGACAACGACAACAACCTGAAGGTGCCGCAACTTGGCAATGCGCCGCTCGCGCGGGCGGTGTCGGGCATTCAGGTGGCGGTCGGCGCGCCGAATCTCAGCGTGCCGATCAAGCGCGTGTTTCTGGTCGGAGAGTGACGATGCGGACAGCGGGCGCAAGCGCAAAGCAACGTGGCGTCGCGATCATCAGCGCGCTGCTGGTCGTCGCGCTGTCCGCCATTCTGGTTTCGGGCATGTTGTGGCGGCAGCAGGTGCAGGTGCGGCGCATCGAGAATCAGCGGCTGCTCGCGCAGGCGCAGTGGATTTCGCGCAGCGCGCTCGACTGGACGAGGCTGATCCTTCGTTCGGAAGCGGATACCTCGCCGACGGTCACGTATCTCGGCGGCGTGTGGGGCGTGCCGATCGCGAAGACGAAGCTCTCCGATTTTCTCGGGCAGATCGGCGAAGTGCGCGCGCAGGAAGGCGCGCAGACGTTTCTGTCCGGCTCGATCGAGGATGCGCAGGCGAAGTTCAACCTGCGCAATCTGGTCGCGACGCCCGCGCCTGGCGTGCTGACCATCAACGTGCAGCAGATTCAGTCGTTCCAGCGGCTGTTGACGCTGCTCGGCATCAACGGATCGCTGGCGAAGACGGTGGCCTTGCAGATGCGCGCGGGACTCGCGCGGTCCGCCACGCGCTTTCAGACGCAGACCGGCAACGGCGCGAGCCTCGCGACATCGCCGGAACAGACGATGGCCGCGATCGCGCAGGGCGGCGGCGCGACGGGCGGCGGCAACTTCACCGACGATCCCGGCCTGAAGGACGCCGACAGCAACGCGCCCGTCGCGCCGCTGCAAATGATCAGCGTGGATTCGCTCCTCGACGTGCCCGGCTTTTCGGCGGAAGCAGTGGCGAAGCTGCGCAAGTTCGTGAACGTGCTGCCGACGACGACGCCCGTCAACATGAACACCGCGCCCGCCGAAGTGGTCGCGGCGGTGGTGGAAGGCATGAGCCTGTCGCAAGCGCAGGCGTTCGTCGCGCGCCGCGAGACGGTGTTCTTCCACGATGCCGGCAACGTGCAGCTCGCGCTGACCGGCGCGGGCGTGAAATCGACGTCGATCGACCCGAGCGAGCTCGACGTCACCACGCGCTATTTCGTAATTCACGGTCGCGTCGACCATGAGCGCGCGCAGCTCGAGCGCACGACGCTCGTCTACCGCGATCCGACGACGCACACCACGCGCATCGTCTACACGCGCGACGCGCTGTGATGACGATGTTTCTGACAAGAGGAAGTGGCCTTTGAGCACACTGATCGTTCTATTGCCGCCGCGCGATCCCGCGGTGCGCTCGCAGGAGTGGGACCTGCCGGACCTGCCGTTTCTGCTGCTCGACAAGCGCGGCGAGACGCAGCGCGCCGGCCGCGCCGCAGTCGGATTGCTGCCGCGCGCCAGCTTGACGGTGCTGATCGTCGCCGCTCGCGATACCTTGCTGCTTGCCGCCGCCGTACCGCCGCTCAAGGGGCCGCGTCTGCGTCAGGCGTTGCCGAACGTCGTCGAAGATCAATTGATTCAGGACCCGCAGACCTGCCACATCGCGGTCGATCCCGTCGCGCTCGCGGATGGCCGTCGCGTGGTCGCGGTCATCGATCGCGGATGGTTCCGCTTCGTGTGCGACGCGTTCGCGAGCGCGGGGCATCGCAATCTGAAGGCCGTGCCGGCGATGCGCTGCCTGCCCGTCCCGGCGGTCGAAGCGGTCGAAGGCGAAGCGTTCGCACACACGCCGTTCATCGCGGGATTGCTGGGCAAGGTGGTATCGACTGCGCCCGCGCTGCTCGGTGAGATCGAGGCGAGCGCGCCGTCGCCGGCTGCTCCGCGCGTCGAAATCGCCATTGCGCGCGGCGAAGGCGCGGCGCTCGGTGAAGGGCTGGCGCTTCCCGTCGATTCCATCGCGCCGACGCTCGCGGCGCTCGCCGGCGATCAGCCGGTCACGCTGTACTCGCTCGCCGATCTGCCCGGCGACGAGCCGCGCCTCGCGTCGTCGCGCAGCGCGGTGGCGCTGGCGGACGCGCAGCCGCTCGCGTTCGAAGCGTTCGCGCGGCAGGCGCTGGCGAGCCGCTTCGACCTCTGCCAGTTCGAATTCGCCGCGCAGCCGTGGCGGCTCGATCGCGCGACGATGCGGCGTCTGCGCGTGCCGATCGCGCTCGTGGCGGCGTCGGTGATCGTGTCGATCGTCGGGATCAACGTGCAGTGGCTTCAGCTTGCGCGCCAGCGCGACGCGATCAGCGCGCAGATGACGGAACTGCTGCTCAACGCATTCCCGAAAACGACCGTCGTGCTCGATGCGCCCGATCAGATGTCGCGGAATCTCGACCGCTTGCGCGTGGCGTCGGGCGAGCTGTCGCCTTCGGATTTTCTTTCCCTCGCCGACGGCCTCGCGCGTTCGCTCGGCCCGGTGCCGGTCAATGGCATCGCCGGGCTGGATTATCGCGACCGGCATCTCGAAGTCACCTTCAAGCCGGAGACGAAGGTCGATCCCGACCTGACGAAGCGCCTCGCCGCGAACGGACTGAACGGCGCGATCGACACCAATACCGGCAAATGGACAATCAGGAGCGGCCAATGAAAGCGGAACTCGGACGAACGCTTTCCGAATTCTGGGAAGGGCGCACGCCGCGCGAGAAGACCTTGCTGTTGTGGGGCGGCCTCGTGCTGGGCGTCGCGCTGATTTATCTCGTGCTTTGGGCACCGGCTTTCGAAGGCCGCGAGCGCCTGCGCGAAACGCTGCCGGCGATGCAGCGCCAGCTCGCGACGATGACCGCGCAAGCCACCGAAGCGCGCGCCCTCGCAGGGAACGCCGAAAGCGTCACGCCGACGGGCGGCGCGCTGCGCGATGCGCTCGCCAAGTCGCTGGCGGACAACGGCATGCAGCCGACGCAGGTTCAGGTGATCGGCGCGGCGGTGCAGATCCAGTTGAAGAACGCATCGTTCCCGAACTGGACGATGTGGCTCGACGACGCACGCAAGCAGTTCAAGGTGCAGGTGTCGGAGGCGCACGTGACGGCGCTCAAGCCGGACGGCCAGGTGGACTTAAGCGCATCGCTGCAACCGGCCGGGGTCAAATGAGCTATTGGACTCGCAGAATCCGGCTCGCGCTGCCGGCGCTCGTCGTGATGGTGTTGTCGATTGCCGGAACGCTGCTCGTGATGCTGCCGGCTGCGTGGATCACGCCGCAGTTCGCGCGCGCGACGGGCGGCCATGTGAATCTCGTCGACCCGGCTGGCTCCCTATGGCGCGGCTCCGCGACACTGATGCTCGCGGCGGGCGGCGACGGCGCGGGCGCGACGTTGCTGCCGGGGCGCATCGAATGGACCACGGCGTTCTGGCCGCTCTTCACGGGCCGCATCCACATGACGATGCGGCAGACCGAAGCGATGCCCGACCCCGTGACCGTTGACGCCACGATGCGGGGCGCGTCGCTTTCGCCGGGCGCGATGGCGGTGCCCGCGACGCTGCTCGCCGGACTCGGTGCGCCGTTCAACACGCTGAACTTCGATGGAACCGTGCGGCTTTCGTGGACCGAATTCCGCGTGCTCGGCAAAAACGCTTACGGCCAGTTCGTCGTCACGCTCGATGACATGGCTTCGCGCGTGTCGCGCGTCAGGCCGCTCGGATCGTATCGGGTTGCGTTGCAGGCGCAGGGCGCATCGGCGGCGATCGATTTATCGACGACCAAGGGACCGCTTTTGCTGACAGGCAAAGGCATGCTCGCGGAGGGCGCGACTTCGTTCGAAGGCACGGCGAAGGCCGAGCCGCAGCAGCGCGAGAACCTCGCCGGCCTGTTGAACCTGCTGGGACGCCATACCGATCCGGATACGGTCGCGCTGACCTTCGCGCGCTACTAGCCGCCCGGCGCGCGTTTCTCCGCCGAGACCGCAACAGGCGCTTCGACGCCGCCCGTCTCGCGGTCCATCTGCCCGGCATCCCAGCCGCCGCCCAGCGCCTTCACCAGTCCGACCGACGACACCATTCGCTGCCCCGCGATGCTCGCGAGCTTTTGCTGGGCGGTGAACGCGGTCGTCTGAGCCGTCAGCACGTTAATGAACGCGACGGTGCCCGCCTTGTACTGATTGTTGATGATCGCGAGCGCCTGCTGCGCGGATTCGACCGCCTGCTGCTGCACGACGATCTCCTTCTCCAGAATCCGCAGTGACGCGAGGTTGTCCTCGACGTCCTGGAACGCGGTCAGCACCGTCTGCCGGTACGTCGCGACGTTCTGATCGTAGGCGGCGCGGGCTGCGTCGGTGCGGGCGGCGCGCAGGCCGCCGTCGAAGATCGTCGCGGCGATATCCGGCCCGAGCGTCCAGAAACGCGACGGCGCGCGCAGCAATTGCGACAGCACTGAACTCTCGAAGCCGCCCTGAGCCGACAGCGTCAGCGACGGAAAATACGCCGCGATCTCAATGCCGATCTGCTCGTTCGCCGCCGCGGCCTTGCGCTCGGCGGATGCGATATCGGGCCGCCGCTCGAGGATCGCGGACGGCATTTCCGCCGGCACGGTCGGCGGCGTGGCGTCGAGCGGCATGGCGGGAAGCGAGAAGGTCGATGCCGGCTCGCCGACCAGCACGGCTATCGCGTGCTCATACTGCGCGCGGGCGACGCCGTTATCGATTGCGGCGGCCTGCGCCGACTGCAACTGCGTTTGCGCCTGAATCACATCCGAGCGCGCGACGATGCCCTGCGCATACTGGTTCTGTGTGAGCTTGAGCGACTGCTGATAAGCGCCGACGGTCTCGTCGAGGAGCTTTTGCTGCGCGTCGAGCGAGCGCAACTGGAAGTACGTCTGCGCGAGCGTTGCCTGTGCGGAGAGGCGCGCGTTGGCGAGATCGGCGGCGGCGCCCTGCTGTCCCGCCTTCTGCGCATTCACCGTCCGGCCGATGCTGCCCCACAGGTCCGGCTCCCACGTCGCGTCGAGCGCGAGGCTGAACTGGTTGTTGATCGATCCCTGCTGGCCGAAGCTGGAACTGTTGGTCGAACGGTTGCCCGCGCCCGTCCCCGCACGCGATGCCGACGCCGACGCGCCGATTGTCGGGAAATACGATGCCCTCGCCTCGCCGACGAGCGCCCGCGCCTGCCGATACGCAGCCGCGAATTGCGCGATGCTCTGGTTCGATTGGTTCAGACGCGCTTCGAGGTCGTTGAGGGAAGCGTCGTTATAGATGGTCCACCATTCGCCGCGGTCGAACTGATCGGACGGCTGCGCGACTTTCCAGCCTTGAGGCGCTTCCTTGTAGCTGGCCGGCATCGGCGTGGCCGGACGCTGATAGTCGGGACCGACGGCGCATCCGGCGACGGCGATCGCGACTGCGGCAGCAACCGCAATGACGCGCAGTTGCCGCGCAGTGCGATTGACGGTGCGAGGAAAAAACGAGGCGGAAGCGGCGGGGCGATACGGCATCTGCTTGTCAGGAATCCTGTCGGCGGCGTTTCATCCGGTGCGGCGAACGCGGTGAGCCGAGATGGTAACGGAACGCCCGCGCGGTCGGGCGCGGCGGGCGTCGGGCAGACATCAGCCTAACGGCTTCAGCGTAAGCCTGGTGTTACGCGGACAGACGTATGAGTTACAGCGCGTTACTTCAACGGCCCGTCGCGCCGCAGCTTCCCTGACACGGCGCGGCCGGTGGCGCGAGCAAGCGGCGCTCGGAAACGGTGGCCGAAGCGGCAGCCGCGCTTTTCCGTCGATGCCGATTCTCGAACCACCCCATCCCGAGCACCGCGAACGAGCCGCCCGGCAGCAAGAACACGATCAGATACAGCGCGAGCTTCCACGCATTCAGTTTCGACGGGACGAACTGACGGGAAGCTCGGGCGATCGTGCTGCTGACTTGGCCGAAGCGTCGGCGGGCGGTGTTGGCGAGGCGGGTCATCGGATGGTCCTGACGTCGTGGTAGTGACGCGGCTGGAATCAAAACATGGTTTCGGGCGGCGCAAAAAGTGCGTGACGCGTTGCATCAAATAATATTGACTAAGCAACTACTTTTCAAGATACTGCTGTCTGCTTTTTACGACTGTTGTATCGCGGCACGCCGCGCCCGACGTCACCACCGAATGGACAGCGAACCGCTCTACGATCCCGCCACGATTCAGCTTGAAACCAGCCTCGGCTATTACCTCGCCAAGGCGCGCAACGTGCTGATGGCGCGGACCGATCAGGCGTTGAAACCGCTCGGCCTGACCTCGCAGCAAATCGGCGTGATTCTCTGTCTGGCGTCCGGACGAGCACGGACGCCGCTGGAACTGTCGCGGGAGATGTCGTACGACAGCGGTTCGATGACCCGCATGCTCGACCGGCTCGAAAAGAAAGGGTTCGTGCGGCGCACACGTAGCGACACCGACCGGCGCATCGTCGAACTGAAGCTGAGCGAGCGCGGGCAAGAAGCGGCGGCGCGGCTTCCGGCGATCGGCGCGGCGGTGCTCAACGAGCAGTTGCACGGCTTCAGCCGCGCGGAACTCGATTCGCTCGTCGCGATGCTGGCGCGCGTGATCGATAACTCTCCAACCGATGCAAGCCCCGGCTGCACGCTCGACTAACGCGGCCACCACGCTTTAACGCTGCCTGTTTCACTGTCTGAGCAGAGAATGACGCGGCACTTACTTTCAAAACGCCGGAGCAAGAACAAGAATGTCTACGACCGCAGCGACCGACCAGGCCAACGACGCCCGACCGCCCGCCCCGACGCCGCTCGCCGGCGGCATCCTCGCGTTGCTGACGATGGGCCTCGCGCTCGGCACGTTCATGGAAGTGCTCGATACGTCCATCGCCAACGTCGCCGTGCCGACGATTTCAGGCAGCCTTGGTGTCGCCACGAGCGAAGGCACGTGGGTCATCTCATCGTACTCGGTGGCATCGGCGATTGCGGTGCCGCTGACGGGCTGGCTCGCGCGCCGCGTCGGCGAGGTGAAGCTGTTCACCATTTCCGTGCTGCTGTTCTCGGTCGCCTCGGCGCTCTGCGGCTTCGCGAACAGCTTCGAGTCGCTGATCGCATTCCGGCTGCTGCAAGGCCTCGTCTCCGGTCCGATGGTCCCGCTGTCGCAGACCATCCTCATGCGCAGCTATCCGCCGGAGAAGCGCGGCCTCGCGCTCGGCTTATGGGCGATGACCGTCATCGTCGCGCCGATCTTCGGCCCCGTGATGGGCGGCTACATCACCGACAACTACACGTGGCCGTGGATCTTCTATATCAACGTGCCGATCGGCATCTTCTCGGCGGCCATCGCGTATTTCCTGCTGCGCGGCCATGAGACGAAGACGACGAAGCAGCGCATCGACGGCGTCGGGCTGACGCTGCTCGTGATCGGCGTCGCCAGTCTCCAGATGATGCTCGACCTCGGCAAGGACCGCGACTGGTTCAGTTCGACGTTCATCGTCACGCTGGCGATCGTCGCGGCCGTGTCGCTCGCGTTCATGTTCGTGTGGGAAATCACCGAGAAGGAGCCGGTCATCGACCTGTCGCTGTTCCGCGACCGCAACTTCGCGATGGGCGTGCTCATCACGTCGCTCGGCTTTCTCGCGTTCTTTGGTTCTGTCGTCGTGCTGCCGCTCTGGTTGCAGACCGTGCTCGGCTACACGCCGTGGCTCGCCGGCCTGGCGACCGCGCCCGTCGGCATTCTGGCGCTCGTGCTGTCGCCGATGATCGGCCAGAACATGCATCGCATGAATCTGCGCGTGGTGGCGAGCTTCGCGTTCATCGTGTTCGCGCTCGTGTCGTACTGGAACTCGACGTTCACGCTCGACACGCCGTTCCACGACATCATTTATCCCCGGCTGGTGCAGGGCATCGGCGTGGCGTGTTTCTTCGTGCCGATGACGACCATCACGCTCTCCAGCGTGTCCGACGACCGGCTCGCGGGCGCGGCGGGGCTGTCTAATTTCCTGCGGACGTTGTCGGGGGCGATCGGCACGGCGGTCAGCACGACGTTCTGGGAAAACGACATGATCCGCCATCACGCGGTGCTGACGGAATCCGTCACCGCGTATTCATCCACGACGACGGAATACACCAACGCGCTCTCCGGCCTCGGCTTGTCCGGGCCGGCGGTGGCGGCGCAACTGGATCGCGTGGTGACGGCTCAGGCGTACATGATGTCGACGAACGATTTCTTCCGCATTTCCTTCTATGCGTTCATCGTGCTGGCCGCGATGGTGTGGCTGACGCGTCCGAAGAAAGGCGCGTCAGCGTCGATGGGACACTGACGCTGCGCGCTTACTGCGGCGTCAGCGGCGCGACCGACTGGCCCGGCTGGCTGTCGAGATTGAGCGGCACGGGCTGCGGCGCAGGCGGCGTCTGCACCGCCTGCGGCGTCGACATCGCGGGGCGCGGCGCGCCGTTGCGCACGAAGTTCTTGAAGTCCGCGCCCGCCGCCCACGGATTCGGCTCGCAGCCGAGCGGGCTGTCGCAGTGCGCGGCGAAACCGATCGTCGCTGTGCCTTCGTTGCTCGGCGTCTTGGTGATCTGATACGCGAGCGCGCGCTTGCCGCTCGACGGTCCGGCCGTCTGGATGATGGCATCCGTGATGGCCTGCAGCTTGTACTCCGAGTGATTCGTCACCCAAACCTGCGCGCGCGCCCACCAGGCGTCGCATTCGAGCTTGCTCATGCAGGTGAGCGGCGCGGTGGCCTGCTCCATCGTCTGGCTGCTGACGTGCGTATCGGTGGCGCAGCCGGCAAGCAATACGAGCGACGCAGCCGCGCTTATCAGTTTGTGGTTCATCGCATATCCCCCGCGTCCCCGTTTGATCGATAAAGAGCCGATTTTCGACCAGCCACCGACGATCATGTTCGGCGCGTTGCCGTCTGTTTCAAATCGGGAACTTCTTTCCGGTCACCCGAAGCGTTGCGGTAAGAAAACCTGCGCTTTTCAGACGTCGGCGCGTGTGAGCTTGTAGTCGCGATAAGCGGCGACGAACGCATCGAACGATTCGGTTTCGTTGCGCTCGATGGCGGCCTGCTCTTCCAGCGACTTCGCCGCGAGCGCCTGCATCTCGCGCTCCTCGTCCGCCGGCAGCGGATTGCGGCGATAGTGCTCCGCGTGCTGAAGGCTCACGTCGAGCGCGAACGCGTGGAAGGATTGCTGCTTGTCGCGCATCGTCTGGAGGACGCGGGCAGACGGCGTGAGTGACGCATCTTCAATGCGCGGACGAAGCGCCTGGAGCGCGCGCACGTGATCGCCCGTGCCGATGAGCTTGTCCAGCGTCGCCGCGACCGGTTCAATGGCATCGAACAGTTCATTCGCCCATTGCTGCATCGACACCGGTGCGCCGTCGCGTTGAAGCGTGAGACCGGGCTTGCGTCCTTCCTTGGTGATCGCGCTGAAGTTGTCGTTCGCTTCGATACTCTCCTCGCGCGGCATCAGCGGGCTGTCTTCGAGTGCGCAATAAAGCAGATACGCGTCCAGAAAACGCGCCGTTTCCAGCGAGATGCCGGCGGGTGCGAAAGGATCGATGTCGAGGCAACGCACTTCGATGTACTGCACGCCGCGCTCGGCCAGCGCATGCAGCGGCCGCTCGCCGGATCGCGTGATGCGTTTCGGGCGGATCGTCGAGTAGAACTCGTTCTCGATCTGCAGCACGTTGGTGTTGATCTGCACCCACTCGCCGTCTCGCTGCGTGCCGATGGCCTCGTATGGCGCGTAGGGCTGGCTGACGGCTTTGGCGAGCACGTCGAGATAGGCGTCGAGGTTGTCGTAGCTCGGCAGCAAATCCGCTTGCGCCGGATTGTTCGTGTAGCCGAGGTCGCTCATGCGCAGGCTGGTCGCGTGCGGCAAGTAGAACGTGTCGGCGTCGAACGCTTCGAGCGAATGGCGTTTCCCTTCGACGAAGCGCTTGTCCAGCGCCGGCGACGCTCCGAACAGATACATCAGCAGCCAGCTCGTGCGCCGGAAGTTGCGGATCAGCGCGAAGTAACGCTGCGAGCGGTAGTCCTGCTCCGTCAGCGTGATCGCCGGTTCGAGCGCCTGCCACGCGCGCCAGACCTGATCGTCGAGCGAATAGTTGTAGTGGATGCCTGCGATGCACTGCATCGTGCGGCCGTAGCGCAGCGACAGCCCCTGCCGGTAGACGTGCTTCAGCTTGCCGATGTTCGACGTGCCGTACTGGCCGACCGGAATCTGATCGTCCGGCGGCAGCGCGTTGGGCATCGAGTTGTTCCACAGCAGCTCGTCGCCGAGATGGGCGTAGACGAAGCGATGGATCGAATCGAGCCGCTCGATGGCGCGCGCAGCGTCTGCTTCGGCGGGCGTGATCAGCTCGACGAGCGCCTCGGAGTAGTCGGTCGTGATGAGCGGATGCGTAAGCGGCGATCCAAGCGCGCGCGGATGCGGCGTCATGGCGAGTTCGCCCTTGGGCGTCACGCGCAGGCTTTCTTTCTCGATGCCGCGCAAGCCTTGGCGCAGCGCATCGGCGTGCGGGCCGGACGCAAGCGCGGCAAGCCTGCGCTGATACGCGCCGGCTGCGGGGTGAGCGGAATTCTTATTTGCCATCGAAGCGTTGTGCGAGGAGCGCGAGCGGCTCGCGCCCGGTCATATTTTCGGGTAGCGGGCACTTTAACATTTCGATGTTGCGCGTGCTTGAGGTGACAACAGGCCAGGCTGTGCGCCGTTTGCACGTCCGTCTCGCAGTCGTTTCGCGACAAGAAAACGCCCGCGCGTCTCGGCGACGGCGGGCGCGTATCCGCTACGGCTCGTCAGGCGATTTCGCCGGTTTCCTTATGCGTGCGCTCGGTGTCGAGCAGCGTTTCCTTGCGCGCCAGTCCCCACCGATAGCCGGCGATCGCACCGTCCTTCCCGATCACGCGATGACACGGAATCGCCAACGCCACCGGGTTCGATGCACATGCGTTCGCCACCGCCCGCACCGCGCCCGGCGATCCGACCGCCGCCGCGATCTCCGTGTAGCTGCGCGTCTGCCCGTACGGAATGCGCATCAGCGCGTCCCACACCCGCTGTTGAAACGCGGTTGCGCCGATGTCGAGCGGCAAATCGAAACGTTCGCGCGTGCCTTGGAGATACGCACGGATCTGCGCGACGAACGGCGCGAGACGCGCGGCGTCCTCGATGCGCACGGCCTGCGCGAAATCCGCCGCAAGCTGGCCGATGAGGGCGTCACGGTCATCACCGAAAGCGATCTCGCAGACGCCCTTGTCCGTCGCCGCGATCAGCACGACGCCGAGCGGCGTATCGGCGGTGACGTAGCGCACCGTGAGTCCCGCGCCCTTGCGCCGATAAGCCGATGGCGTCATGCCGAGTTCCGTCGCCGCCGCTTCGTACAGCCGCGAAGGCGAGAAGCCCGCGTCGTGCGTCGCGTGAGTCACGTCGCGGCCGCGTTGCAGCGCGTCGCGCAGCACGCCGGCACGCTGCGCCGCCTGATACTGCCGCGGCGAAATGCCGACGATCCGCGTGAACAGTCTCTGCAAATGGAACGGGCTGACGTGCACGGCTTCGCTCAACTGCGCGAGCGTCATGCGCTGCTGCGGATCGGTGTCGAGCGCCTTGCACGCGCGTTCGACGATCGCGAGTTCCCGCGGCAGGCTCGTCGGCTGACAGCGTTTGCACGGACGATATCCGGCGGCGGCGGCTTCGTCGGTCGTCGTGAAGAACGAGACGTTCTCGCGACGCGGCGCCCGTGACGCGCACGACGGCCGGCAAAACACGCCTGTCGTGCGCACGGCGAAGAAGAATGCGCCGTCGGCGCGGGCGTCGCGCTCGGCGACGGCTTGCCAGCGGCTTTCGTCTGACTGATAGGGAGGGTCGATGCGGGCGGTATTCATGAGAACCTCGGCGGCTTTTGGGTACGCGTCCACTGTATTGCCGCGCCGACGAGGTTACGCGCCGTTTCTTGCGCTGTCATCGTGCGATTCGTCCAGCGCGTCACAAAAAGTGACGCACAGATACCACACATCGACGCCATAGGGGTTTTTACTAGAAAAACTATTGCGTCGCATCAACACGCTGTGTATGATTGGAACTGTCTCCTCCATGTCTCCTCCTGATATGGATTCAACCCGCCGACCAGGCGGGTTTTTTTTCGCCTGTCGCTTTTGCGGCCCGTGCAGCGCCCGCGTAAAAAAACCGGGCGCGCGGCCCGGTTTGCTCGTCGGCGGTTTGCCTTACAGCACGTACCGCGACAAATCCTCGTCCTGCGCCACTTCACCCAACGCACGATCGACGTAAGCCGCATCGATCTTCACCGGCTGGCCCGTGTGATTGCCCGCCGCGAACGACACTTCTTCCAGCAACTTTTCGATGACCGTATAAAGCCGCCGCGCGCCGATGTTCTCCGTCTTTTCGTTGACCGAGTACGCGATTTCGGCAAGCCGGCGGATGCCGTCGTCGGTGAAATCGAGTTCGACCTCTTCAGTTGCGAGCAGCGCCTTGTACTGCTTGACGAGGCTGGCATCGGTCGAATTCAGGATCGATTCGAAGTCCTGCACCGAGAGCGAATCGAGTTCGACGCGGATCGGGAAACGGCCCTGCAATTCGGGAATCAGGTCGCTCGGCTTTGCGAGATGGAACGCGCCGCTCGCGATGAACAGAATGTGATCCGTCTTGATCATCCCGTACTTGGTGTTGATCGTCGTGCCTTCGACGAGCGGCAGCAGATCCCGCTGCACGCCCGCACGCGACACTTCGGCCCCACCGACTTCGCTGCGCGACGCGATCTTGTCGATTTCATCCAGAAACACGATGCCGTTCTGCTCGACGTTCTGAACCGCCCGGCTCTTGACCTCTTCGTCGTTGAGCATCTTGCCGGCTTCCTCGTCGGTCAGGAGCTTGAGCGCTTCCTTGACCTTCACCTTCCGACGCGTCTTCTTGCCGCCGCCGATGTTCGCGAACATCGAGCGAATCTGTTCGGTCATGTCCTCCATGCCCGGCGGGCCCATGATGTCCATGCCGGCTTGCGGCATTTCCACGTCGAGCTCGATTTCCTTGTCGTCCAGCGCGCCTTCGCGCAGGCGCTTGCGGAAGGTCTGACGCGTCGTGTTGTCGCCTTCGCTCGTGGTTTCCGCCGCGCCGAAACCGACCGGCCGCGCCGTCGGCAGCAGAATGTCGAGGATGCGGTCTTCGGCGCGATCCTCGGCCTTCGTGCGGACCTTCTTCATTTCCGATTCACGCGTCTGCTTCACGGAAATCTCAATCAGATCGCGCACGATACTGTCGACATCGCGGCCCACGTAGCCGACTTCGGTGAACTTGGTCGCTTCGATCTTGATGAACGGCGCGTCCGCGAGTTTCGCGAGACGCCGCGCGATTTCGGTCTTGCCGACGCCCGTCGGCCCGATCATCAGAATGTTCTTCGGCGTGATTTCCTGACGCAGCGGCTCCGCGACCTGCTGACGGCGCCAGCGGTTGCGCAGCGCGACGGCGACGGCTTTCTTCGCGCGTCCCTGCCCGATGATGTGTTTGTCGAGTTCGGAGACGATTTCGGAGGGAGTCATGGTGGTCATCGCGGGGTCCTTTATTCGATCGTCTCGATGACGCGATTGTGATTGGTATAGATGCACATATCGCCGGCGATCGTCAGCGCTTTCTCGACGATATCGCGCGGCGCGAGTTCGGTGTTTTCCGCAAGCGCCTGCGCGGCGGCCTGGGCGTATGCGCCGCCGGAACCGATCGCGCAGATGCCGTTTTCGGGATCGAGCACGTCGCCGTTGCCGGTGATGACGAGCGTCGCGTCCTTGTCCGCGGTGATGAGCATGGCTTCGAGCCGGCGCAGCATGCGGTCGGTGCGCCAGTCCTTGGCGAGTTCGACGGCGGCGCGCGTGAGATTGCCTTGGTGCTTTTCGAGCTTGGCTTCGAAGCGGTCGAGCAGCGAGAACGCGTCGGCGGTGCCGCCGGCGAATCCGACCAGCACCTTGCCGCCATAGATGCGGCGCACTTTCCTGGCGCCGCCCTTCATGACGATGTTGCCGAGCGTCACCTGACCATCGCCGCCCAACGCGACTTTGCCGCCGCGCCGCACGGAGACGATGGTCGTGCCGTGAAATTGTTCCATGTGCGTTCCTTAAGAAAACAGAAGAACGCGGGCGGCTTCGCGAAGACTGTCGAGCCGCCACGCAGTCGAGAATTCGATGGAGTGCACGGCGCGGGGTTCCGCCGGCCGTTGAGGCGAAAGGCGTACGGCGCCGCGCGCGCGCCTTGTGTTGAGCAGGCGCGTTTTGTTTATCTTAGGGCGTGGCGCGATTTATCAAGTGTGCGAGCGCAGCGTGACGACGGCGCCGGATAAGCAAAAAGGCACACGTCGATCGTGTGCCTTTTCAAGTGGCTGCGGGATGAACAGCCATTTCTCGCGGCGGCGATTCCCCCGTCGCGGGGCGACCCCGCGATCTCGCCGCATGCGGCGCGCGCTTCAGTCGCCGAAGAGCTTCTGGCGCAGTTCGCGCCGTTCTTGCGCTTCGAGCGAGAGCGTGGCGGTCGGACGCGCGATCAGGCGCGGAATGCCGATCGGCTCGCCCGTTTCCTCGCACCAGCCGTAATCGCCGGATTCGATGCGCGCGAGCGATTGCTGCACCTTCTTCAGAAGCTTGCGCTCACGGTCGCGCGTGCGCAGTTCCAGTGCATGCTCTTCCTCGATGGTTGCGCGGTCCGCCGGATCCGGCACGATCACCGTTTCCCGCAGATTTTCCGTCGTCTGGCCGGCATTCTTGAGAATGTCCGCTTGCAACTGCTCGAGCCGGTTCTTGAAGAAGGCGAGTTGTTCCTCGTTCATGTAGTCCTTCTCGCTCATCTTCAGGATTTCGGCTTCGGTCAAGAGTTTCGTTGTCATCTGCTTGCTTCTTCAATGTAGGGCGATGTCTTCGCGACGCCCGCACTTGCGTTACCCGCATGCCTGCAGCGTTTTGGCATCACGCGACACTCGATGCGGGACCGAACTCCTCTGGAAACCGATATTGGATGCTGCTCCGTAGCTGCACTCCGGCAACTCGCGGCCCGCCTGGCGCTCCGCCTGACCGGCCCTCCCCGGCCAGTCGAGACATCGTCCCTCGGGACATCCCTTCTTCTGAAACCCGACGGTAAAGCGCTTGCGACGCGCGCCGATCGGATCTGCCCTTCTCCAGTGGGGCTGTATTGTAACTGAACCGCAATTTCCGACTAAACCTACGGAAAACCCTGTCAAAAATTGTCGGAATCTCAAAAATATAACGCCTGAACGTGCAAAAAGCGATGTCCGTTCGTGGGGGTGATTACACATCGCGTAAGAAAAGCATCACGAAAAACGCCGCACGCGAAAATTCACGGCGGCGTTTCATCGTTTCATACGTTGCGCCGTGAGGCGCTGTCGCACGTGCAAGCCAGATGCGTGCCGGACACGCATCCATTGCGCATTACTTCACGAGACAGGCGTCGAGGCCGTCGGTGATGAGGTCCTTCGGCAGTTCGATACCGATGAACACCATCTTGCTGTTCTTCTTCTCGACCGGCAGCCACTTGCCCGCGAGGTCGCTGCCCATCATCTGATGGACGCCCTGAAACACGACCTTGCGATCCACGCCCTTCATATACAGCACGCCCTTGTAGCGCAGCAGCCGTTCGCCGTAGATCTGCAGAATGCCGCCGAGAAAGTCTTCGAGACGGTTCGGATCGAACGGCTTGTCGCTGCGATACACGAATGACTTGATCTTGTCATCGTGATGCGCGTGATGATGATGATGGTGATGCTCGTGATCGTGGCTGTGATCGTGACCGCAAGTCTCATGGTCGTGATCGTGGTCATGCGCGTGATCGTGATCATCTTCCGCGAGGAAGTCCGGATCGATTTCCAGCTTCGAGTTCAGATTGAAGCCGCGCAGATCGAAGATTTCCTTGATGTCCGCTTCGCCGAAATTGACGACCTTGATCGCGGCGCGCGGGTTCATGTGCAGCAGGCGATGCTTGAGCGCTTCGAGCGCCTCTACGTCGACGAGATCGGATTTGGTGATGAAGAGGCGATCCGCGAAGCCGACCTGGCGCTGCACCACTTCCTGCTGATCGAGCTGCGTGTTCGCGTGCTTGGCATCGACGAGCGTGATGATCGCGTCGAGCAGGAATTCGTCGGCGACGGTGTTATCCATGAAGAACGTCTGCGCGACCGGGCCCGGATTCGCGAGGCCGGTGGTTTCGATCACCACGCGATCAAAGTCGAGCGTGCCGGCCTTCTTGCGGTTCGCCAGGTCTTCGAGCGCACGCGCCAGATCGCCGCGAATCGTGCAGCAGATGCAGCCGTTGCTCATCTGAATGATCTGCTCGTTCGTGTCCTGCACGAGAATTTCGTTGTCGATGTTCTCTTCGCCGAACTCGTTCTCGATCACGGCGATCTTCATGCCGTGCTTCTCGTTCAGAATGCGCTTGAGCAGCGTCGTCTTTCCGCTGCCGAGGAAGCCGGTCAGGATGGTTACGGGAATCATGGTGTCGCCTGTTTCCTTGTCAGTGTTCGGGAATCGCGTCGAATCGCCTATTGGAACATATTCGTCAAGCCGATGCTGCGCCTGCCATCGCGCTCAAATAAGGCCGTTCACGCGATTTGCAACAGCAGCCCTTTCAGGTATTCGCCTTCGGGAAATGCCGTCAGCAGCGGATGATCGACGCCCGCGCCCAACCGTTTGAGGATGCGGGCATCGACGCGGGCATCGGCGGCGGCGCCCGCGACGATCTTCTGAAACAGCTCCGAATCGATCGCGCCGGAGCACGAATAGGTGAAGAGCAGGCCGCCCGGACGCAGCAGTTTGAAGCCGCTCAGGTTGATGTCCTTGTAGGCCCGCGCGGCGCGATCGACGGTTTCGCGCGACGGCGCGAACTTCGGCGGATCGAGCACGATCAGGTCGAAGCGCTGGCCTTCGTCGTAGAGACGGCGCAGCGTCTTGAAGGCGTCGGCGTCGAGCCATTCGGCTTTGTCCGCATCGAAGCCGTTGGCCTTCACGTTCTCCCGCGCCAGCGCGAGCGCCTCGCCCGATGAATCGACCGAGACCACGCGCGTCGCCCCGCCCTTCAGCGCGGCGAGCGAGAAACCGCCCGTGTAGCAGAAGCAGTTGAGCACTTCGCGGCCTTGCGCGTTCTGCTGCACGAGCACGCGGTTATCGCGCTGGTCGACGTAGAAGCCTGTCTTGTGGCCGTTGCGCACGTCGACGTGATAACGCACGCCGCATTCGTTCGTGATGAGCGTCTCGGGCGGCGGCTCGCCGGCGAGCACACCCGTGATTTGCTCGAGCCCTTCCTTTTGACGGATCGATACGTCCGAGCGCTCGTAGACGTTCGGGCAGCCGGTCGCCGCGATGAGCGCCTGCACGATCGCGTCCTTCCACGCTTCGACGCCCGTCGCCATGAACTGGCAGACGAGCTGCGAGTGCGCGCCCTGATCCGCGACGTAGTAATCGACGATCAGTCCCGGCAAGCCGTCCGCTTCGCCGAAGACGAGACGCGTCGCGCCGGTATCGCGAATCATCGATTGCCGATGCGCGACCGCACGCTGCACGCGCCGCTTGAAGAAAGCGTGATCGACGGGCTCGGCTTCGTCGAAGGTCCAGACGCGCGCACGAATCTGCGAATGCGGACTGTACGATGCCCGCGCGAGAAAACGGCCGTCGGCGGCGCGCACGGTGACGGTCGCGCCAGGCGCGGGATTGCCGTCGACGCGCGCGATGGCGGTCGCGTAAATCCACGGATGGCGGCGAACAAGCGACTTGTCCTTCGCCGGTTTGAGCGTGATGGTATTCATTGCGTAGATAGGAGCGCGCGAGGCGCGCTCGAAGTTAGTCGCGCTTCTTTGCGCGCGGATGCGCCGAGTCGTAGACGCGGGCGAGATGCTGGAAATCGAGCGACGTATAAACCTGCGTCGCGGTGATGCTCGCATGTCCGAGCAGTTCCTGCACCGCGCGCAGATCGCCGCTCGACTGCAGCACGTGCGTGGCGAACGAATGGCGCAGCACGTGCGGATGAACGTTCGTCGGGATGCCGGCCATCAACGCCATGCGCTTGACGCGCTCGCGCACGACGCCCGGCGACATGCGATTGCCGCGCACCGACAGAAAGAGCGGATGCGGATCGAGCCTGATGAACTGATCGCGGACCTCGATCCACGCGCGCAGTGCGTCGATCGCCTTGCGGCCGACCGGCACCGAACGCCGGCGACCGCCCTTGCCGAGCACGGTCACTTCCTCGTGCGCGAGATCGAGCCAGCCCGCCGACCGATAACCGTCTTTCTCGACGAACTGAACATCCAGTCCGACGAGCTCCGCGAGCCGCAATCCCGACGAATAGAAGAGTTCGAGGATCGCGTGATCGCGCAGCGCTTCGGGCGTGCCGGCTTGCGGCGCGTCCATCAGCGTCATGGCGTCATCGACGGAAAGCGCCTTCGGCAGCGTCTTCTCACGCTTGGGCGCGCGCACGGTCGCGACCGGATTTGCGGGCATCGGGACACGCTCGGCCAGCCATCGATAGAACGCGCGCCAGGCCGACAACCGATGCGCAATCGAGCGAGACGACAGTCCCGCCGCGTGCGCCCGAACGACCGCGCCGCGCATGTCCGCCGCGACCAGCGTTTCGAGCGGGCGGCCTTTCGCGATCGCGCGAAGTTCGCCGAGTTCGTAGGTGTAGCCGCGCAGCGTGTGTTCGGAGAGACGCCGCTCGTGTTCGAGCATCGCCAGATAGGCGGCGATCGGATCGCTTGGCGCGTTGTCGGCGGCGTCGGTCATGGATGGCTCAGTTGGGCAGCAGACGGCTCAGCGCCGCGCTGGCCAGCACGCCGATCTGCGTGAGGAAATCGGTGGCCATGCCGTCGTGAAAACGGCGCGCATCGGGCGATCCCATCACGAGCAGGCCGAACGCGGGCGCATCCGGACCGGCTTGCGGGTCGCGCAACGCGAGCAGCGCAACCGACTGAACGCCGCGCTCGGCGGATGCGCCGCCCGCCGCGCCGCTCGTCGCCGATGCCGAATTCGCCGCGCCGAGCCACTGCGCCGCCGCGAAACCGCTGTTCGCGCCGCAGTAAGGCGCATCCAGACTATGCGCGAAAATGCGCACTTCCTCGCCGACGTGACGCGCGAAATCGGCCTGGCGGTACGCTTCATCGACATCCCACACGCGCAGTGCGGCGTGCGGCACGTCGAAGACTTCGCACAGGCCGCCGCTGATGGTGGCGGGCAACGCGTACGGATCGCGCTGACCGATCACGCGCGTGGTCCAGCGGTTGAACTTCGTCGAAATGCTGTCGTTTTCGTGGCCGTAGCGCAGCAGTTCGGCGAGACGCCGTTCCAGTTGCTTGTTCTTGTCGCGCAGCATTTCCATCTGCCGTTCCTGCAGCGACACAGCGGCCTTGCCATGCGGATTCGACAGCCGGATGGTGCCGAGCAGTTCAGCGTGCTCGACGAAAAAATCGGGGTTCTCGATCAGATAGTCGGCGACTTCGCGTGGATTCATGTTTGCCTGATACAGATAGATGCGTGGTCCGGCTCAGCCGATGCCGGGAAGCTCGATTTCACCTTCGAACACCGTTGTCGCGGGGCCGGCCATGAAGAGCGCGGCGGATTCGTCGCGCGCGCCGTCCCAGCGGATCGTCAGCGTGCCGCCGTGCGTTTCGACGCGCACCGGCGAATCGAGCAGACCGCGGCGAATGCCTGCCGCCACCGCCGCGCACGCGCCGGTACCGCACGCGAGCGTTTCGCCCGCGCCGCGCTCGTAGACGCGCAGCTTGACCGAATGGCGATCGACGATCTGCATGAAGCCCGCGTTGACGCGCTTCGGAAAGCGCGCGTGACGCTCGACGAGCGGGCCTTCCGTCAGCACGGGATACGCTTCGACATCCTCCACGACCTGCACCGCGTGCGGATTGCCCATCGACACGGCGGAGATCCAGCGCGTTTCGCCGGCCACGTCGATCGGCCAGAGCGTGTCCTTGCCTTCGCGGCGGCCTTCGAGACCGTGCGCGTCGAACGGCACGTCGGGCGGATCGAATACCGGCGTGCTCATATCGACGATGACTTCGCCGTCTTCCTGCATCGTCAGCGTGATGACGCCTTTCTGAACCTGCACGCGAATGGTCGACGCATCGGTAAGGCCGCGATCGCGCACGAACTTCACGAAACAGCGCGCGCCATTGCCGCAATGCTCGACTTCGCCGCCATCGCAATTGAAGATGCGATATTTGAAATCGACGCCGTCGATAGTCGGCTTTTCGACGAGCAGCAACTGGTCCGCGCCCACGCCGAAATGACGGTCGGCCAGCGCGCGCACTTGCGCGGGGCTCGGATCGAGCGTCTGCGAGTAGCCGTCGAGCACGACGAAGTCGTTGCCCGCGCCCTGCATCTTGGTGAACTTGAGTTTCATGGCCGCTATTGTATGTGAGCGATGCAGCGCCGTTCGACGCCGTGCCGGCGCTCAATAAAAGCCGGGCTCGCCGGGCGGCCGCGTCTTGAAACGCTTGTGGACCCAGTAATACTGCTCCGGAATGCGCGGAATCTGCTCTTCGAGGAATTCGTTCATGCGGCGCGCGTCGGCGACGTCGTCGCCGGTCGGGTAGTTCTGCCACGGCTCGAATACCTTCAGCCGATAACCCTTGTAGTTCGGCAACACTTCGCCGATGAACGGCACGACTTGCGCCTTCCCTGTCTTCGCGAGACGGCCGACGGCGGTGAGCGTACACGTCGGTATGCCGAAGAACGGCACGAACGTCGAATTGCGCATGCCGTAATCCATGTCCGCGCCGAGCATCACGGGCTTGCGGTCGCGCAGCCAGCGCAGCACGACGCGCGCGCTATCCGCGCGGCTCGCCATGTCGGCGCCGAAACGCGCGCGCTGCGCTTTCGCTACCGCTTCGATCTGCGAATTCGAAAATGGCTGATAAAGCGATCCGCACCGCCGATGCAGCGAGTAGTTCAAAAAGATCGATCCCGCCTCGATGCCGACGAAGTGCAGGCCGAGGAACAGCGTCGGCGGCAGATCGGGATCGGTGAGATCGATGGCGCTATCGACTTCGACCAGCTTTTCGAGCTTCTTCGCGGAGCCGAACCATTGCACGCTGCGCTCGACGTAGCTGCGGATCGCGTGGCGGAAATGCTTCTGCGCGACTTCCTCGCGGCGCTCGGGCGTCCATTCGGGGAAGCAGAGTTTCAGATTCGTATGCACGATGCGCCGGCGGCGGCTCGGAATCTGATAGAGCAGCCAGCCGAGGCCGTCGCCGAAACGGGCGGTGACGCCATAAGGAATGATCGCCAGAAACTTGAGAAAGCCAATGGCAAGCGATACACCGATGCGCCCTAGCATGACGTGCCCCAGCGAACAGAGGGGCGGCAGCGTGGAGCGGAATATTGACGCGGGGCGAATGACAACAAGCGTTCGGCTCTGTGAAAACACGGGAAACCGGTATAATAAGACCTTCGCCGAGTTAATGGACAACTTGCGGGGCGAAGCCGGCCGAAGCCTGATCAAATCGGGCAAAAGCCGGAGAAAGGACATCCGCTAAAGCGTCGCCGCTTCAGACTCCAAACGAAGTCGGCTACGTGAATCTCAACCGTACTCAATTGGAGTCTGAAGCGTGTCGAACGACTATCTCTTTACTTCCGAATCCGTTTCCGAAGGCCACCCGGACAAGGTCGCCGACCAGATCTCCGACGCCATCCTCGACGCCATCCTGTCGCAGGACAAATACTCGCGCGTCGCAGCGGAAACGCTCTGCAATACGGGTCTCGTCGTCCTCGCGGGCGAAATCACGACCAATGCCAACGTCGATTACATCCAGATTGCGCGCGACACCATCAAGCGCATCGGCTACGACAACACCGACTACGGCATCGACTATCGCGGCTGCGCGGTGCTCGTCGCTTATGACAAGCAATCTCCGGACATCGCGCAAGGCGTGAACAAGGCGCACGACGACAACCTCGATCAAGGCGCGGGCGACCAGGGCCTGATGTTCGGCTACGCATGCGACGAAACGCCCGAACTCATGCCGCTGCCGATCCACCTTTCGCACCGTCTGGTCGAGCGCCAGGCGAACCTGCGCCGCGATGGCCGTCTGCCCTGGCTGCGTCCCGATGCGAAGTCGCAAGTCACCGTGCGTTATGTCGACGGCAAGCCGCACTCCATCGATACCGTCGTGCTGTCCACGCAGCACTCGCCGGACATCGACCTTACGCAACTGCGCGAGGCGGTGATCGAAGAAGTCATCAAGCCGACGCTGCCGAAGGAACTCATCAAGGGCGACATCAAGTTCCTGGTGAACCCGACGGGCCGGTTCGTGATCGGCGGTCCGCAAGGCGATTGCGGTCTGACGGGCCGCAAGATCATCGTCGATACGTACGGCGGCGCGGCTCCGCACGGCGGCGGCGCGTTCTCGGGCAAGGACCCGTCGAAGGTCGACCGCTCGGCAGCTTACGCGGGCCGCTATGTGGCAAAGAACATCGTCGCGGCGGGGCTGGCTTCGCGTGCGCTGATTCAGGTGTCGTATGCCATCGGCGTCGCGCGCCCGACTTCGGTCATGGTCAACACGTTCGGCACCGGCCGTGTCTCGGATGCGGAGATCACCAAGCTCGTGCTGGAACACTTCGACCTGCGTCCGAAGGGCATCATCCAGATGCTGGACCTGCTGCGCCCGATCTACGAAAAGTCGGCGGCTTATGGCCACTTTGGCCGCGAAGAGCCGGAGTTCTCGTGGGAAGCCACGGACAAGGCGCTCGTGCTGGCTGAAGCAGCAGGCACCGAACCGGTCGCGCGCGTGGCGTGAAGCTGGCGCGGGGCTGACAATAAAAAACCGGCAGGCGTTGCGCCTGCCGGTTTTTTTATTGCCGTTCGTAAAGCCGCGTACGGCTTTCAGCGCACCGCGAAGTCGTACCAGCCGGCGCTGCTCGCCGATACGCGACGCGGCCGCCGGCTCGTCAGCGTAGTACTTTTCGGCTTGGGCGTCGGAGCGCGCAGTTGCATCGGGCGCCGCAGCAGCGTCTTCAGTGAAACGCTGCGCGAAGCCGCGCGCACGCGGATGCTGAAGAAGAATCCGCGAAACCAGGAGCGAATGCCGTCGACAGGATGCACGGTCCGGATTTGCTCCGCGAGCGCCTGCGTGCGCGCGGAATGATGGCGCAACGCGCGGATCACGCCGCGCCGGGCGGGCCGCGCGGCGCTCGATGCGACGCGTCGAAGGCCAGTAGCGATACGTTGGGTCATGTCGGCAGAAGGTCCGTTTGCGTAGTCGAGGTCGATCGCAAACTTGACGATAGTTGTCTCAGATTAGTGTTCAAGGCTTCGATTCAACCTTGGATGCGAAGTTGCACCGAATCGATGCAGTCAATGTACAAGAGCTTTATTACTGCGTTAAGTCCACGTTTTCCCTGCCGAATAGTGAAGCGAACGCTTCAAATGGCGAATGAAAGGCCCGACTGCACGGGCTGTCGCGCTGCGTCCGACTTACAATGTTCGTATTCGCCCCAATTTCGGGTATTGCGCTGGCGGCATGAGGCGATGCGCTCGCCACGCTTAGGCTGAACGAACATGTTTGAACAAACGTCGCTGAAATCGAAGAAAGAGCAAGTGCAGGAGTTGCGCGAGACGGGCTTCGTCATCGTGAACGGGCTCGTGCCCGACGCGCGTTGCGACCAGATGCGCGAAGTTGCGCAACGGCAACTGGCCGAAGCCGCCGCGCCATTGGAATACGAAGCCGACCTTCGGTATCCCGGCGCGCCGCAATCCAGGCATGCGCCGGGCGGGCAAACCGTGCGACGTCTGCTCGACGCGTACGCGCGCCACGCGTTTTTCGCGGAATTCGCGACGTCGCCGGAAGTGCGCGGCTGGATGGAGCTTTATTTCGGCGAGGCACCGTATCTTTCGCGCGCGCATCACAACTGCGTGATGACGAAGCACCCCGCGTACGGCAGCCTGACGGGCTGGCATCGCGATGTGCGTTACTGGGCGTTCGAGCGCGACGACCTGGTGTCCGCGTGGGTCGCGCTCGGCGACGAAACCGTCGATAACGGCGCGCTCTGGTTCGTGCCGCGATCGCATCGGCTGGCGTTCACGTCGGATTGTTTCGACGAGGCGAAGTTTTTCCGCGCGGACCTGCCGGAGAACACCGCGCTGATTCGCACGGCGTTTTCACCGGCGCTCAAAAAGGGCGATGTCGTGTTCTTTCACTGCAACACGCTGCATTCGGCGGGCAAGAACCTGACCGAGCAGGTGAAGTTCTCGCTCGTCTACACGTATCGCGGCGCCAGCAACGCTCCGCTGCCGGGCACGCGCTCAGCGTCGAAGCCGGAAGTCGCGCTGATCTGACGCGCCGGTTTCAGCGCTTCGACGGCAACGCGAGGCCGATCAGACCCGCCAGCGACGCGACGATACCGCCCGCGATCAGCCAGATCGTCTTGTTCGTCGGCGAGCCGGTGAAGAATCGCGATACATCGTTGCTCAGCGAATGGAACGACTGGCCGCCGAAGTAAAGCAGCACGACGCCGCCGATCAGCAACGCAACAGAAATCGTCCGG
This sequence comes from Caballeronia grimmiae, assembly GCF_022879615.1. Lineage (NCBI taxonomy): Bacteria > Pseudomonadati > Pseudomonadota > Betaproteobacteria > Burkholderiales > Burkholderiaceae > Caballeronia > Caballeronia grimmiae. The sequence continues at coordinate 12,605 of NZ_CP084271.1, read as the reverse complement.
GTCATACGTGTCCTCGTTCTTTTCGGGATGGGGCGCGCCAGCTTACAAGGCGCGCCCGAACGCGTCCAGTCACGCGGCGACGGGCACGCGCGTCAGCGGTTGAATCTGACGCAACAGGTCCGCCTGGACGCCCGGATGATCGGCGGCGGTCGTCCATACGCCCACGTTGAACTTGACGCCCGTATCCGTGTAATCGGTGACGGCGATCCACGGCGCCGACGCGCCTTCCTGAACGATGCGCGGATCCTGAGCCACCATCCGGCGCAGTTCGGCGAGCACGCGCTCGACGTCCTGTCCATGCTGCACGAGGAAGTTGAGCACGACGCGGCGGCGTTCGTTCGCGCTGTAGTTCGTCACCGGATTCGCCCAGATGATGCTGTTGGGCACATACATGACGATGCCGTCGGCTTTCGTGAGACGCGTCGTGAAGAGGCCAATTTCGTTGACCGTTCCCGCCGTCACGCCGATGCCCTCGATGTAATCGCCCACACGGAAGGGTCGCAGCAGCAGAAGCATCAGCCCCGCCGCGATGTTTTGCAGCGTGCCCTGCAGCGCCAGGCCGATGGCGAGTCCCGCCGCGCCCAGCACCGTCAGAATGCTCGCCGCCGCGATGCCGAACTTGCCGAGCGCGGCGACGATCGCGACGACGCGTATCGCCCACATCGCGAGGCTCGCGAGCACCGGCGTAAGCGTCGCGTCGACATTCGTGCGACTCAGCGTGCGCCGCAGCGCGTTCGAAACGGCGTTCGAAATCCACCAGCCGATAGCGACGATCAGAATCGCCATCAGGATATTGACGCCGTAAGTCAGCCCGAGCGTGAGCATGAAATCGTAGGCGGGACGCAGCTTGTCGATTGGGTCCACGAGACTCTCCTTAATTGCATGTGAATGATTCCCGGATGGCGGGACGGCCGCAGCGCCACGCTCGCACCCGCGCCGTTTGGCTTACCATTGTCGGTTTTGACCGGACCCGCGAGCGTATCGCAAGGTTCCGGGCATCGGCCACTTACGCTTGTCAAAGTTAGTCCAATTCCGCAACCCGCAAAGGAAATCCGTCATGGCTTACGAAGCAGCTTCAGAGCGCTACACGCAGATGCAATACCGCACATGCGGCAAGAGCGGACTGAAACTGCCGGCGTTGTCGCTGGGTCTCTGGCACAACTTCGGCGACACGACGCCGCTCTCGACGCAGCGCGAAATCCTGCGCGCAGCGTTCGACCACGGCATCACGCACTTCGATCTCGCGAATAACTACGGCCCGCCGTACGGCAGCGCGGAGTCGAACTTCGGCCGCCTGTTCAAGGACGACTTCCGGCCGTATCGCGACGAACTGCTGATTTCGTCGAAAGCGGGCTGGGACATGTGGCCCGGTCCGTACGGCCAGGGCGGCGGATCGCGCAAGTACGTGCTCGCGAGCCTCGATCAGAGCCTGAAGCGCATGGGCCTCGATTACGTCGATATTTTCTATTCGCATCGTTTCGATGCCGACACGCCGCTCGAAGAAACCGCAGGCGCCCTGGCGACGGCCGTGCATTCGGGCAAGGCGCTGTATGTCGGGATTTCGTCGTATTCGGCCGCGAAAACGCGCGAAATGGCGGAGCTGCTGGCCGAGCACAAGGTGCCGCTGCTGATCCATCAGCCGTCGTACAACATGCTCAATCGCTGGATCGAGCACGAACTGCTCGACACGCTCGACGATGTCGGCGCGGGCAGCATCGCGTTCACGCCGCTCGCGCAAGGACTGCTGACGAGCAAGTATCTCAACGGCGTGCCGCAGGATGCGCGCGTCAACAAGCCGGGCGGCGGATCGCTGAAGCAGGAACATCTGAGCGATGCGAACCTCGCCCATGTTCGCAAGCTCAACGAACTGGCGCAGCGGCGCGGTCAGAGCCTTGCGCAGATGGCTCTCGCGTGGGCGTTGCGCGACGGGCGCGTGACGTCGGTGCTGATCGGCGCGAGCCGCGCGGAACAGGTCGTCGAGAACGTCGGCGCGTTGAAGAACCTCGAGTTCAGCGCGGAAGAACTGGCGGAAATCGATCAGCACGCGCAGGAAGGCGGCATCAACCTGTGGGAAAAGCCGTCGACGGATCAGCGGGTCTAAACGGCGACGCTGCCGCCTTCTGCCGGAAGGGTATTTCGGGATAGGCGCGGCGTCGGTTGCTATGATGGGCGCTCCCGGCCGTTTATTGCCGATCGGCAATGAATGGGCTGGTGGCCGGTCCGGCGGAGTTGTGCTTCATCGCTGCAGCCGTGCCACGAGCGGCCTCGGGACGCGCATCGGCTATCAGGTTAAAATAGCCGATTGCGCCTCTGCAAATGCGCGGCCGTCGAAGGCAGACAGCATGGAATCGCGGACCGTCGAGCCATTCGATTCGTCCTTTCGCGCAGCATCGAGCGTAGCGCCCTTCTGACGTCCAGCCCGTGAGCGTCACCGTTTTCGCCTAGTCCAAGAAGCCATGAGCAACCTTAACTCTCAAACCGTTCTGAGCGTCCATCACTGGACCGACACGCTTTTCAGTTTCACCTGCACCCGCGACGCCTCGTTCCGCTTTGAGAACGGCCAGTTCACGATGGTGGGCCTCGAAGTCGACGGCAAGCCGCTTCTGCGCGCCTACAGCCTCGCGAGCGCGAACTACGAAGAGCATCTGGAATTCTTGAGCATCAAGGTGCCGGACGGCCCGCTGACTTCGCGCCTTCAGCATTTGAAAGTGGGCGATTCCGTGCTGATCGGCAAGAAGCCGACGGGCACGCTCGTCGCGGACAACCTGCTGCCCGGCAAGACGCTGTGGCTGCTGTCGACCGGCACGGGCCTCGCGCCGTTCATGTCGATCATCAAGGACCCCGACGTCTACGACCGCTTCGACAAGATCGTGCTTACGCACACCTGCCGTTTCGTCGACGAGCTTGCGTACAAGGACTTCATCACCGAGCACTTGCCGGCGCACGAGCATATCGGCGAGATCGTCTCGGAAAAGCTCGTGTACTACCCGACGGTGACGCGCGAAGAGTTCGCGAACCGCGGCCGGATTACGGATCTGATCGAAACGAAGAAGCTGTTCGCGGATATCGGCGTGGAGCCGTTCTCGATCGAAAACGACCGCGTGATGCTTTGCGGCAGCCCGCACATGCTGCGCGACACGCGCCAGTTGCTCGACTCGATGGGTTTCCAGGAAGGCAGCAACAACCATCCGGGGCATTACGTCGTGGAGAAGGCGTTCGTCGGCTGATCGGCTGCGACGTCTCAGTGCAATACAGAAACCGGAGCTTCGCGCTCCGGTTTTTTTTTCGCCCAGGCATCTGCTTGTTACAAGTTGCGTAGGGCAAGTGCCTAAACATTACATTCGCTGATGCTGCGAAACGACATGAGGTATATCGCCGCAACCCTTGCCGCACGTGCGATTGATCATAATTTTGAGATATGATGCAATTACCTTGAGCGAAGCCGAATATGTGCTTCGCCGCCTTCGATGTTACAGAGTGTAAACTTCGTTACGCCCGCTCGTGAGTTCGCCGAGGACGTAGCGCCAGTTGCGCTCAAAGCGAGGAAAAGAATGAACACGTTGGCTTCGTCGACGCACGATGAGCGCCCAACGCCACGCGCGGGTTTGCACGGGGCTTCGTCGGCGCACTCGCCGTTCTCCGCGCTTTTCGAAGCCACGTTGCGCAACGATCGCGAACTGCAATTGCTGAGCGAGCGCGTCCGCGATCTGAGTGCAAGACTCGCTGCCGCCGACGAGCACGCCCGCCGCAGCATCGCCCGAGATCTGCACGATGAAACCGGCGCGATACTGACAGCCGCGAATCTGGCGATCTCCCGCGCCGAATATTTCCTCCCGACCGATGCCCCCGCCGTTTGCGCGGAAGCGCTTCGTCAGGCGCGCGAATGCCTGATGCAGGCCGCGGACACGAGCCATCGCATCGTGGAGCGTTTGCACGAACCTGCCTTGGCCGACGGGCTGTGCGCTACGCTTCGCCGATTGATCGACGGTTTTCGAAAGGCGTCTTCGCTCCGTGTCGATTTATCTTGCTCAGTTGAAAAGAGCGTTCCCGCCGACGCAGCCCTCGCGCTTTATCGCATCGCGCAGGAAGCGCTCTCGAACGTCGCACGCCACGCGAAAGCGACGCACGCAAGCGTAACGCTCACCGCCGATATCGACGCGCTGACGCTCGTCGTCGAAGACAATGGCGTCGGCATGGAGCCCGCCGCGCGTCGCAAGACGGGGCGCTTTGGGATCGAGGGCATGCGGGAGCGCTGCGAGGCGCTGGGCGGCGCCTTGTTGATCGCTTCGTCGAAAGCCGGTGGCACGTCCGTACGCGCGCGCGTGCCGTGGACCGTCGCGCCGCGTTCCATGCCGCGCTCCGTCAACGCCTGAACCTGTCGATGACGCTCAAAGTCCTGCTCGCAGACGACCACGCCATCGTGCGGCGCGGTGTCGCACAATTGCTGCTGGAGCGCGGGATTGCATCGGAAGTCCGCGAAGCGGCAACGGGCGCGGACGCGCTCACGCTGGCGGCGCGCGAGCCTTACGACGTCGTGCTGCTCGACATCTCCCTGCCGGACATCACCGGTCTCGACGTGCTCAAACGCCTCAAGCGCCTGAAGCATGCGGTTCCGGTGCTCATGTTCTCGATGTATCGCGAAGACCAGTATGCGGTGCGTGCGCTGAAGGCCGGCGCGTCGGGGTATCTGTCGAAAACCGCCGATCCCGCGCAAATGGTTCGCGCGGTTCAGCAAGTCGCCGCCGGGCGGAAGTACATCAGCCCGGAAATGGCGGAAGCGCTCGCCAACTACATCTCGCTCGATACGGAGCGGCAGCCGCACGAAACGCTTTCCGACCGCGAGTTTCAGACGCTTTGCATGCTTGCATCGGGTAAGCGGCTGACGGACATCGCGCATGCGCTCTCGCTGTCGGTCAAGACGGTCAGCGTTTATCGCGCGCGGCTCCTCGACAAGATGAAGCTCGCGAACAACGCTGAACTGACGTACTACGTGATGAGCAACCGTCTCGTCGACATGAATCCGGCTATTGCGGCTTGAGGGGCGGTTTAGCTGGCGAGCGCGAATCGTAAGTCGCTCTTCAAGAACGAATCCACGCTGCCGCCCGGGTTACATCCGCCGCACCTTTACCTTCCGCCCCTTGAGTTTCCCGGCACTCAGCTTACGCACCGCATCGTCCGCGACGCCGCGCTCCACTGCGACGTAAGTCACCATATCCATCACGTTGATCTTGCCGATCTGCTCGCCTTTGAAACCCGCTTCGCCGGTGAGCGCGCCGAGCACGTCGCCGGGGCGGATCTTGTCCTTGCGGCCGCCGAGAATCTGCAGCGTCGCCATCGGCGGCTTCAGATGCCCGGGTTCCGCCGATGTCAGCTCCGCCAGCGGATGCCACTCCACCTCCGCCCGCTGCGCCTCTTCGATTGCCCCGACGCGCCCCATCTCGTCCATGCTCGCGAGCGACAGCGCCCAGCCTTCCTCGCCCGCGCGCCCGGTTCGGCCGATGCGATGCACGTGTACCTCGGGGTCCGGCGTCACATCGACGTTGATGACCGCCTCGAGTTGCGCGATGTCGAGCCCGCGCGCGGCGACATCCGTTGCGACGAGCACCGAGCAACTGCGATTCGCGAACTGCACGAGCACCTGATCGCGTTCGCGTTGGTCGAGCTCGCCATGCAGCGTGAGCGCCTCGAAGCCCTGCGCGAGCAGCACGTCGAGCAGATCGCGGCATTGCTGCTTCGTGTTGCAGAACGCGAGCGTGCTGACCGGGCGATAGTGATCGAGCAGCAAACCGACCGCGTGCAACCGTTGGTCTTCCTCGACCTGATAGAAGCGCTGCTTGATTTTTGCGTTGCTGTGTTGCTCGGTGAGCTTGATCTCCCGCGGATTGCGCAGGAACTGCTGACTCAGTTTGACGATGCCTTCCGGATACGTCGCCGAGAACAGCAGCGTCTGCCGATCCTTCGGGCATTGCCGCGCCACCGATGCGATATCGTCGAAGAAGCCCATGTCGAGCATGCGATCGGCTTCATCGAGGACGAGCGTTCGGACTGCATCGAGCGAAAGCGTCTCTCGCTGCAGATGGTCCATGATGCGCCCGGGCGTCCCCACGACGATATGCGCGCCGTGTTCGAGGCTCGCGACTTGTGGACGCATCGGCGTGCCGCCGCACAGCGTCAGCACTTTGATGTTTTCTTCTGCACGCGCGAGGCGGCGGATTTCCTGCGTGACCTGATCGGCGAGTTCACGCGTCGGGCACAGCACGATGGCTTGCACCGCGAACTGGCCGACGTCGAGCCGCGCCAGCAGCGGCAGCGTGAAGGCGGCGGTCTTGCCGCTGCCCGTCTTGGCCTGCGCGATGAGGTCGTGACCCGCGAGCGCGTGCGGCAGGCTCGCGGCCTGAATCGGCGTCATCGACGTGTAGCCGAGTTGTTGGAGATTCGCCTGCATCGCGGGCGAGAGCGGCAGGCTGGCGAAGGAAGTATCGGTCGTCATGGTGTCAACGCTTGCCGTTGGGCGGGATTTCGGTGACTTGCTCGTACGTGGTTTCGCCATCCTTTGTCTGGCGGCGGGTGACGTAGTTGCGCGCGCCGCACATCGGGCAGCGAAAGAGCAGGCCTTGGCCTTCGTTGTGGACGTTGACGTCAGAGAGCTTCCAGTCTGCGCCGCAGGACTGGTTTCGGCAGGTGAACATGATGGGGTCGCGTGGCGCGATGGAGTGGGTTAAAGCGAGAGTGTACGCGGGTGGCGGTGCGGGGCGGTCATCAGAGCGGCCGCGGGCGTCCTCTGAAGACCTGGTCGCGATGCCATGCGACGAACGAGTGCGACGGATGATGCTCCTGTTGCACCGGAGCGTTCAGTTGGCCGCCGTGGTGTCTTAACAGTATCTGCTCGAATTGCCTGCTGCCGTGGGCTTGCTCGGAGACGAGCACGCGCCGGTCGTCGGCGAGCGTGAACGCGCCCATATCGAACAGCTTGTGATGCAGGCAGCACAGCGCGATGCCGTTCTCGACCGTGTCGGGGCCTTCGAACTGGAACCACTTGATGTGCGCTGCTTCGAGGCCGACGGTGCGGTTGCAGATGCGCATGTCCAGATCGCACAGCGCGCAGCGATATTCATAGGCGCGCAGGACGTTGTCGCGGAAGTAGGCGTTTCGGCGCGTCCTGGCGGGTTCTCTTGAGTCCAGCGATGTGAGCGATTCCGGCGCGAGGCCAACGGCGTCGAGGATGTCGTCGTGGATGCTATCGGCGAAATGCGCGTTGAGCAGCATGTGCGCGACGGCGCCGATTGCTCGCGGGTCGGCGTCGAACGCACGTTGCACGTCGTCGGCGAAGCGGCCGACGGCATCCAGTTTTCGCAATTGCGTCTTGGTGAGAGCTGCGTTCGACGCGATACGGTCGGTCGCGTCCTGCGTCTGAACCTGCCAGACGTCGTCGCTCTGCAGGCGCAAGAATGGCATCTCGGGGTAAAGCGTGCGCAGCCACGGGCCGAACTCGCGGAGTAGTTCGTTCAGCTTGCTTTCGTACTGAACGAACGGAACTTCGCGCACGCCGCGACCGTATAGGCCGAGCGCCAGGAGCGCGAGCAAAGGCTTATGAGGCGCACGTTCGTCGCCACGCTGCCAGACCTTCAACGCATGGAAGCGTTGAAGGATGCTGGGCTGACTGATTTCTTGCATGGCGCGTTTGAGGCGAGGGAGGAATTTACCCCTCAAACATCAATATTCCCCGCCCTTAACGCATTACTCTCGATAAACGCCCGACGCGGCTCGACATCATCGCCCATGAGCGTAGTAAAGATGCCATCCGCAGCAATCGCATCTTCGATCTGCACGCGCAGCAACCGCCGCACATTCGGATCCATCGTCGTTTCCCAAAGCTGCTCGGGATTCATCTCGCCCAAGCCCTTATACCGCTGCTTCGAGACGTTGCGTTCCGCATCCGCGATCAGCCATTTCATCGCGCTCTTGAAATCGGACACCGCCATCGACCGCTCGCCGCGCTTGATTACCGCGCCTTCGCCGATCAAGCCCTTGAACGTATCCGCCGTCGATACGAGTTGCTTGTAATCCGCCGTCAGTTGAAGGTCCTCATCGAGCACAGAGACCTTCACGTTGCCGTGATGACGCCGCTTGATATGCAGCGAGCGCACCTCGCGCACCTGATCGTAAGCTGCTTCGACGCTGACTTCCGGCTTCAGCGGATCGGCACGCAGCCGTTCCTCCAGCCGCTTCGCCGATGCCTCCGCCTGTTCCTGGGACGACAGATCGATCACCACACCATCCATCACCGCTTCGAGCGCGGCTGCATCGTAGATACGGCTCAACCGATCCACCACCGCTTGCGCGAGCAAATACGCGCGCGCGAGTTCACCGAGCGCATCGCCGCTGATGCCTTCCGCGCCTTCGCTCGGAATCAGTTCCGATCCGTTCAGCGCGAGCTTCAGCATATGCTGGTTAAGCTCGTGCGCGTCCTTCATATACCGCTCGTCCTTGCCCGCCTTGATCTTGTACAGCGGCGGCTGCGCGATATAGATATAGCCGCGCTCGACGATCTCCGGCATCTGCCGGTAGAAGAATGTCAGCAGCAGCGTGCGGATGTGCGCGCCGTCCACGTCCGCATCCGTCATGATGATGATGCGGTGATAGCGCAGCTTGTCGAGGTTGTAGTCGTCCTTGCCGATGCCACAGCCCAGCGCCGTCACCAGCGTCACGATCTGCTCCGACGAAATCAGCTTGTCGAAGCGCGCCTTCTCCACGTTCAACACCTTGCCGCGCAACGGCAAGATCGCCTGGAATTTGCGGTCGCGGCCTTGCTTCGCCGATCCGCCCGCCGAGTCACCCTCGACGATATAAATCTCCGACTTCGCCGGGTCCTTCTCCTGGCAATCCGCGAGCTTTCCCGGCAAACCGATGCCATCCAGCACGCCCTTGCGTCGCGTCATCTCGCGGGCCTTGCGGGCAGCATCGCGCGCTCGCGCGGCATCGACGATCTTGCTCGTGATGATCTTCGCGTCGTTCGGCGTTTCCTGGAGGTAATCTTCCAGCGCCTTCGCGACGATCTCCTCCACCGGCGCGCGCACTTCCGACGACACCAGCTTGTCCTTCGTCTGCGAGCTGAACTTCGGCTCGGGCACCTTCACCGACAGCACGCACGACAACCCCTCGCGCATGTCGTCGCCGGTCGTCTCGACCTTCGCCTTCTTCGCGATCTCGTTGTCCACGATGTACTTGTTGATGACGCGCGTCATCGCGGCGCGCAGGCCGGTCAGGTGCGTCCCGCCATCGCGCTGCGGAATGTTGTTCGTGAAGCAGAGCACGCTTTCGTTGAAGCTGTCGTTCCACTGCATCGCCACTTCGACCGACACGTTGTCGCGCTCGCCCGTCGAATAGAATACGTTCGGATGCAGCACCTGCTTCTGCTTGTTGATGTATTCGACGAAGCCCTTCACGCCGCCCGCGAACGCGAAATCGTCTTCCTTGCCCGTACGCAAATCCGTCAGGCGGATACGCACGCCGTTATTCAGGAACGACAGCTCGCGCATGCGCTTCGCAAGAATGTCGTAGTGGAATTCGACATTGCCGAAGATGGTCGCGTCCGCCAGAAAGTGCACTTCGGTGCCGCGGTTTTCGGTTTCGCCGACAACGGGCATCGGCGAATACTGCACGCCGTCTTCCTCGACGATCTCACGGTTCTGCACGACGCCGCGCGAGAACTCCATGAAATGCTTCTTGCCATCGCGGCGCACCGTGAGGCGCAGCCATTCGGACAGCGCGTTCACGCACGACACGCCCACGCCATGCAGGCCGCCCGACACCTTGTAGCTGTTCTGGTCGAACTTGCCGCCGGCGTGCAGTTCCGTCATCACGATTTCAGCGGCACTGCGCTTCGGATCGTGCTTGTCGTCGCGCTTCAGGCCCGTGGGCACGCCGCGGCCGTTGTCCGTCACGGAGATGGAGTTGTCCGCGTGAATCGTCACGTGGATGTCGTCGCAATAGCCCGCGAGCGCCTCGTCGATGGAGTTGTCCAGCACTTCGAAGACGAGGTGATGCAGACCGGTGCCATCCGACGTATCGCCGATATACATGCCAGGGCGCTTGCGCACGGCTTCCAGACCTTCGAGGATCTGAATGGACGATGCGCCGTAGCTGTTGTCGGGCTGCGAATTTGTGTTTTCAGTCATGGATTTCTTCCGGTTCTGCGTCACTGCTTCGGTTACTGCTCGAACTTTTCAAAACACCTTAAAAACGCCAAAGGGGCGCGCCGCCCCTTGGAGTGTCCTCGGTATCCGCGTGCGTCAGATGCGCATCGGCATCACCACGTACTTGAATTCCTCGTTCTCGGGAATCGTGATGAGCGCACTGGAATTGGCGTCGCCAAGCGCGACTTGCAGCGTGTCGACCTTCAGATTCGCGAGCACGTCGAGCAGGTACGTGACGTTGAATCCGATATCGACGGTATCGCCCTGATAGGCGATCTCGAGTTCTTCCTGCGCCTCTTCCTGATCCGCGTTGGTCGACATGATCTTGAGCTGGCCCGGCTCGATCAGGCAGCGCACGCCCTTGAACTTGTCAGAGGTCAGAATGGCCGCGCGCTGCAGCGAACGCTGCAATTCTTCGCGGCCGATTTCAAACGTGTTCTTGTGCGACTTCGGAATGACGCGCTGGAAGTCGGGGAACTTGCCTTCGACCAGCTTCGACACCAGTTCCACCTGACCGAAGGTGAACTTCACCTGCGTCGCGGCGATATCGATCTTGAGCGTGTCGTCGATGTCTTCCAGCAAACGCTGCAGTTCCAGAATGGTCTTGCGCGGGATGATGACTTCCTGACGCGGGAACGCGCCGCCGTCGATTTTCATCGACGAGAACGCGAGGCGGTGGCCATCCGTTGCGACTGCCATGAGCTGGTCGCCATCCACCACGAGCAGCATGCCGTTCAGGTAGTAGCGGATGTCCTGCTGGGCCATCGCGAAATACACCATGCCGAGCAACTGGCGGAACGTCTTCTGGGGAACCGACAGGCTCGCGCCGAAGTCAGTAGCCTGGTTGACCGTGGGAAATTCGTCTGCGGCCAGCGTCTGCAGTGCAAAGCGGCTCTTGCCCGAGCGCACCGTGAGGCGCTTGTCGGACAGGTCGAGCGCGACTTCGCCCGGGGGCATCGCACGCAGGATGTCGAGCAGCTTGCGCGCGGCGACGGTGGTCGCGACCTGATCGCCGCCGACGCCGAAATCCGCGCGGGTGGTGATCTGAAGTTCGAGGTCGGTCGAGAGGAACGACACATCCCCGCCGTTCTTGGTGATGAGCAGATTCGCGAGGATAGGCAACGTGTGGCGGCGTTCTACGATACCGCTCACGGTTTGCAGCGGCCTTAGAAGATTATCTCGTTCGGTCTTGACCAGTTGCATAGAGTTCCTTCATTGATGTGACGGCCTGTCCCGCGGTTCGCCACCGCTGCTTCTCACTGCACCGCCGGACAACCTCGTAACACGCGTTGCCGGCCCCCCGCCGGTCACTCGCGAGCTTGCGCTTGAGAACCGCCCGGGCCACGGACGGCAAACCTGTATTGTGCCTTAAAACGGAACCACTCCCTAAAAATAGGGGCGTTTTCGCCAATAAACAGGTCCGCGGCGCGTGCTTTTGAAGGCGTGCGTTCTTCAGGCGGGCATCGCCCGGACTCAGCCCTTGAGCGTCTGCTCGAGCACGTGCAGTTCGTGATTCAGCTGGGCGTCGTTTCCGCGCTCGGCGGCGATCTTGCGCACCGCGTGCAGCACCGTCGTGTGATCGCGACCGCCGAACAGCTCGCCGATTTCCGGCAGGCTTTTCTGCGTCAGTTCCTTCGCCAGATACATCGCGATCTGGCGCGGGCGCGCGATATTGGCCGGCCGCTTCTTCGAATACATGTCGGCGACCTTGATGTTGTAGAAATCGGCGACGGTCTTCTGGATGTTCTCCACCGAAATCTGCCGGTTCTGCACCGTCAGCAGGTCTTTCAGTGCTTCACGCGTCAGCTCGATGGTGATTTCGCGGCCGTGGAACTTCGAATACGCGAGGATCTTGCGCAGCGCGCCTTCGAGCTCGCGCACGTTCGAGCGCAGATGCTTGGCGACGAAGAACGCGACGTCTTCCGACAGGCTCACGCCTTCGGAGAACGCCTTGCGCATCAGGATCGCGACGCGCATTTCCAGTTCCGGCGGCTCGATCGCGACCGTCAGCCCGGAGTCGAAGCGGGAAATCAGGCGATCGTCGATGCCGGAGATTTCCTTCGGATACGTATCGCTCGTGATGATGACCTGCGCCTTGTTGGCGACCAGCGCCTCGAACGCGTAGAAGAACTCTTCCTGCGTGCGCGACTTGCCCGAGAAGAACTGAATATCGTCGATGAGCAGCAGATCGAGCGAGTGGTAGTAACGCTTGAAGTCGTCGAACGCCTTGCGCTGGTACGCCTTCACCACGTCGGACACGTACTGCTCCGCGTGAATGTAGCGGATGCGCGCGCCGGCCTTGTCCATCAACAACTGATTGCCGATGGCGTGGATCAGGTGCGTCTTGCCGAGGCCCACGCCGCCGTACAGGAAGAGCGGGTTGTACGAGATGCCGGGGTTGTCGGCGAC